>NZ_CP007055.1 GCF_000517625.1 Halostagnicola larsenii XH-48
GCAAACGGTTTTCTACGCTTGCCCGTCGGTGACTCTCGAGAGCAGCTACGATCGTCTGTTTCGTCCGATGTTGGCCTCTCGATCGACCCCTCGTTCACCGTGCCCTGATATATTATAATAATTTGGTAGCTTAGGAAAGATATATTTTATTTGCTATTAAGGCGTCGCAGTACTCACTCAAAAGCGACAAACTCAGATTATGGGTATTATGTATCTGTATGGTTTTTCTCTAGTGGTTATCTGGGAGATATTCTATGAACTTGACTCCCTTGGCATTGTTTTCACATCATCCTTGGCATATGGTAAATATACAGTTATATACTCATTATGTGGGGTATTTTCTAATTATTCGACTATATTCACACTATTCTGGGAATGCGAAAATTGACTAACGAACATCTCTACTTGCTAAGAATGGAAAATAGACAAGCTAGGTAGATATATTGGAATTTGCCATATTGGCACAACTCTTGGTCGGCGCCTAGCCGCCGATATAGGTCTCGACGAATTTGTCCGACTCGAGGCTATCCGGCGTTCCAGAGCGCCGGACGGAACCGTTCTCGAGGAGGTAGAGCCGATCGGCGTGTTCGAGCGCGAACGTGATGTTCTGTTCGCAGATGAGGATCTCGACGGACAGTTCCTGAATGGACTCGAGCGCCTCGCTGATGTCCTGCAGGATGACCGGCGCGAGTCCGATCGACGGCTCGTCGAGGATGAGAAACTCGGGATCGCTCATCAGCCCCCGTCCGAGCGAGAGCATCTGCTTCTCGCCGCCGCTCAGCGACTGGGTTTCCTGTGATCGTCGCTCCTCGAGTCGCGGGAAGAGATCGAAGACCTCCTCGAGTCGTTTTTCTTCGCCCTCACCGTTCAGGTACGAGCCGAGTCGAAGGTTCTGCTCGACGCTCATGAAGTCGAACAGGTCCCGACGCTCGGTACAGTAGAACAGTCCGTTTTCTATCAGTTCCGGCGTCGACGTATCGGCGACTTCCGTCCCGTTGAACCGCACCGAGCCGTCGTACTCGTGAAATCCGCCGATCGTGTCGACCAGCGTCGATTTCCCCGCGCCGTTTGGCCCGATCACCGCGACGGTCTCACCGCTTCGGACGTCGATATCCACGTCCTCGAGCGCCTGTACCTTCCCGTACGAGACCGAGAGGTCCTCGACCGAGAGAACGGTATCGGCTTGCAGCTCCGGCGCGCTCATAGCTCGCCCCCGAGGTAGGCTTCCTGGACGGTCGGATCGTTTCGAATCTCGTCGGGGGTCCCTTCGGCGATCTTTTCGCCGAACGAGATCACGACGACTCTGTCCACCAGATCCAGGAGTCCGTGCATGTTGTGGTCGATAACGATCAACGTCATTCCGTCCTCGCGAAGCGATCGAAACAGCGTCGCCGTCCGATCGACCTCTTCGGGCGTGAGCCCGGCGAACGGTTCGTCGACCAACAGGAGATCGGGTTCCGTTCCGAGCGCCCGGCCGACCTCGAGTCGCAACAATCCGGCGTGCGGGAGTTCGTCCGGCATCTGATGCATGTATTCGGTCAGACCGACCTGTTGGCAGATCTCCCTGGCTCGATCTTCCACGTCGGTCCGGAACTCGCTGAACGAAAACAGCTTGTTCGGAACCATCGACAGCGAGACGTTCTCGAGAACGGTTCGATCCTCGAGCGGTCGGAAGGTCTGGTACGTTCGGGCCAGTCCCCTCTCGACGAGCGCGTACTGGGGAACTCCGGTAATATCTTCGCCCTGATAGTAGACCGTGCCGTCGGTGGGCGGAAACGCTCCCGACACGCAGTTGAAGGTCGTCGATTTGCCGGCCCCGTTCGGGCCGATAAACCCCAGGATCTCCCCGTCGTGGACCGAAAACGAAAGATCGTCGACGGCGACGACGCCGCCGAAGCGCTTGGTCACGTTCTCGAGGCGGAGAACGTCGTCCGTGCGTGCTGTGCCATCGACCGATTGCGTAGCGTGTGAACTCATTGGTGGCTCCGTGTTAGGTGGTTGGGTTCGCGCGTCGATCCCGCAACTCGAGGATCTTGCGACTCAGGTCGGACAGTCCCGGAATTATCCCTTTCGGCAGGAAGAACAGGACGAGTAACGCGAGCGTGAAGAACAGCACCATCGAGACGTGACTGAACGTCGTTTGCAGGATATCTCGAACGAAGTAGTAGACGATACCGACCGCTGCGGGGCCGGTGATCGTTCCCATGCCGCCGAGGATGCTGATCAGCACGACTTCGATGCTGACGACGACCAGTAACAGGGAGCCGGGCGACGGACTTCCGACCGGGGTGTGGACGAATGCCGCCCCGGCGAATCCACCGACCGCACCGCTCATCGTGAAGGCGAACACTTTGAATTTCGCCGGGTTGATTCCGGAGGCCAGAACCGCGTCTTCGTCCTCTCGAATCGCGGTGAAGATGTCGCCGACGTAGGATCGAGTGAACACGTAAAAAAGCGCGTAAATCCCCAGGAACAGCATGAGGCTGATATAGAAGTATACAAACACTTCCTGATCGAACGGCCTTCTGAACCCGATCATCGTGAGGATCGATGCGGCCGTATCGCCGACGGAAATCAGGTTTTCAGGGCTTCGAAGGCCCGCTTCGCCTCCGAGAACGTCCGGAAAGATGTTGGTGATTTGCACGAGTATAAGCGGAATAATCAGCGTGATGAGCGCGAGATACGGCCCCCGAAGCCGAAGCGCCGGGAAACCGACGACGATTCCGAACAGCGCCGCCACCGCAGTCCCCATACCGATCGCGAGCGCGGGAGTGACGCCGTGTTGCAGATTTGCGATCGCCGCCGTGTATCCCCCTGCCGCGAAGAACATGCTGTGTCCGAAACTCAACTGCCCGGTGTACCCCGAGACGTAGTCCCAACTCATCGCGAACATGCCGAGAAACAACGCTCCCGTGAGCTGTCGTAGCGTGAGCACGTCGAGTAAAAACGGTGCAAACGCCAACCCTCCCAGACAGATGATACCCACTACGTGCCGTGGTTCGAAATCTAAACGTGTCATGTCATCACTTACCCTCTCGTTAGAGAACTTTCGACATAGTATTTATACTTTATCATCCACCCAACTCCCCCACCTCTGCGGGTGTGTTACCAACACACTTATTTAGGATGATGCGTATCTCAGCTATTATGCGTGATAACGCAACACAGGGTATCGACAGACGTCGGTTTGTCGGAATGGTCGGTGCAGGTGCAACGATGTCCGTCGCTGGCTGTCTTGGTGGGACAGATAGCAGCGGCGGAAGCGACGGTGTCCAGATCGGTCTCCTCGCGTTCGAACCCGGGAGCGCCCCGCAGGGAACCGCACAGAAACAGGCCGCCCAGATGGCAGTCGACGAACTCAACGACGACGGCGGGTTACTCGGCGAGGACATCCAACTTCACGTCGCGAACTATCAGGGGGACACGACGACCGCAGAGAATCGCTACCTCGAGTTCGTCGTCGAGGACGGCGTCGACATGACCGCCGGCGTGTTCCGGACGGAGGTGATGCTCGATCTCATGGACAACATCGCCGAACACCAGGTCGTTCACATCAGCGGTGGAAACACTTCGCCAGAGGTCTCGCAATTCCTCGCCGACGATTACGACCAGTACAAGTACCACTTTCGCCCCTACGGAAACGCGGTCATCTGGGTGGAGTCGGTCGCGGAGTTTGCCGGTTACATGCACGAAGAGGAGGGATGGGACACGGTCGGCATCCTCAACGAGGAGTTCGAGTGGACGCAGCCGTTCTCGGACGATCTCCCCGGATTGCTCGAAGACCAGGGAATCGATGTCCCGTACAACGAGCGCTATCCCGGTGATACGGATAACTTCACGCCGCTTTTCGACAGCCTCGAGTCCGAAGGCGTCGACGCCGTGTTGATGAGTATGGCCCACACCGCCGGGCCCGCACAGATTCAGTGGCGCGACGAGGAACGCGACTTCGCCATCGCGGGGCTGATCTCGCAGATCAACGATCCGGGCGCACACGAAGCCTTCGACGGGGCGACCGAGTTCGCGATGAGTAACACGCCCGGCGTCCACAAGGCGGAACTCTCCGACCAGACGACGTCGTTCGCGGAGGACTACTACGACGAGTACGGCGTCTATCCGAACGATGCCTTCGCCTATGCCACCTACGACGGGATCAAGATGTGGGCGGAAGTCGTCGCACAGGAGGAGACGACCGATTCCGAGACGATCGTCCCCGCGCTCGCCTCACATACCTACGAGGGAACGCGCGGAACGATCGAGTTCAACGGCGAGGACAGCGAGTTCCCCCACGACGCCGTGTTCGGAGAAGACCGCCTCCGCCGAGTCAACTTCCAGTGGCAGGTCGACGACGATGGCGAGGGCGTTCAGGAAGTAATTTACCCCGATGACCTGGCAACGTCCGACTACCAGGAGCCAGAGTGGTTCTGACGCATGGTAGACTTCGTCGGTATCGCAGCGAACACGCTCATCCTCGGTTCGCTGTACGCGCTCATCGCGATCGGGTTCACGCTGGTGTTCGGCGTCGCGGGACAGGCGAACCTCGCCCACGGCGGAACCATTACGATCGGTGCGTTCACCGCCTGGTACGTTTCCGGACTGGGATACAGCGTCTGGATCGGGTTGCTCGCAGCAACCGTCACCGGTGCGCTCTTTCACATCGTTCTGCATAGTTTGTTGGTCAAGCACACGGAGGACCCGGTCAACGTCCTGATCATCACGCTGCTGTCCTGGCTGATCATCGAGTACTCTTTCCGGGCAATGGTCGGGACCAGTCCGCGATCGGTCCCGTCCATGCTCGAGGGGAGTACGTCCATCGGCGGCGTCTCGTTTCTCTATAACAACCTGTTGATCTTCGTCGTCTCGTGGCTGTTCATCATCGGGCTGTTCGTGTTCATCAATCACACGAAGGTCGGCCAGGCGATCATCGCGACGGGAATGAACGAGAAGGGGGCGGCACTGGTCGGTATCGACACCGACAAGATCACGCTCATGGTCTGGGCGCTCGCGGGTATCCTCGCGGGATCGGCCGGCGTTCTCTACGGGACCTTTCGCGCCGCCTCCTACGACATGGGGATGACGCCGCTGGTGCTTGCGTTCGCCATCGTCATCCTCGGCGGCATCGGTTCCATCCGCGGCAGCATCCTCGCCGCGTACATCATCGGTTTTCTCGAGGTGTTCACCACGTCCGCCATTTCGCCGCGGCTGAGCGGCATGACGGCGCTGATTCTGATCATCCTCGTGTTGCTCTACAAGCCGACTGGCCTGTACGGTCGGGAACTTCCCACCTGAACCGTCGGTTTTCCCGATCTGTTCTCGAGCCGATCGACTGCCTCGTTCGTGACCATTTTAACGAGTACCCTCGAGCACGCTGGTATTGTGCGAGTCACCTTTTCCTCCACCCGGCCAGTAGCTATATTTTCGCCCTCTGTGAACACGTTCGACAATGACTGGCAGACGTCTGTTGCTCCCGGACCACCTCGACTCCCGCGACGAAGCGGGCGATGAATCGATCGACGCCGTGCGAGCGGAACGTGATTTCTGGCAAACGCTCTTCGAGGGACTGGTCGAGGAGTTTCCGGAGCCGATCCTCGTCGTCAACGACGACGGTGCCATTACCCACTGGAACGACGAGAGCGCAGAGCTAACCGGCGTTGCCCACGAGAACGCACTCGGCGAGCAGGCGCTTGACGTGATCGGAACGGACGGCGTCGAGGAAACGTTGGCCGAGGAGATCGCCCGGACGGGCGAGGCGATTCAGGAGTCGGAGATCCGATCCGGCGGCCCGCCGGACGATCAGTGGCACATCCGCACGGCCGGGGTCCCGCTCCGGACGCCCGAGGGCGATTCGATCGGCGCGTTCGAGTACATCACGATCGTGACGGAGCTGGTCGAACAACGCGACGAACTCGAGGCCGTCCAGACGGCCATTAGCGACATCGTCGACGGCGCTGTCGACGAGCTACTCAGTGCCGCAGAGACGAACGCGGGGACGACCGACGACGTCGACGATCTGGCCGCAACGCAGGTCCGGAACCTCGCGGAGGTACGCAACGAGATGGAGTCGCTGTCGGCGACCGTCGAGGAGATCTCCGCCAGCGCCGAAGAGGTCAGCAGCCAGAGCCAGACCGCCGCCGAACTGGCCGACGAATCGAAGGACGCGACCGCCGATATCGTCTCGATCATCGACGACGTTCGCGACGCGACAGATACGCTTTCTGCGACGACCCAGACCTTAGAACAGCGGATGAAAGAGATCGACAAAGTGGTCGACGTGATCGATCGGATCGCCGACGAAACGAATCTACTGGCGGTCAACGCAAACATTCAGGCCGCACAGGTCGACTCCGGCGCTGCGGGATTCGCCGTCGTCGCAGACGAAGTCAAAGCGCTCGCCGACCAGTCCAAAGGCGAGGTCGAAACGATCGAGGACATCGTCGAGGAGGTCAGCCGGAATACGACCGAAACGATCGATAACGTCGGGACGACGATCGACCGCGTCGACGACGCCATCGAGCGGGCCCGGACGGTCGACGACAAACAGTCGGAGATCAGAGCCGCGGTCGAGGAAGCGACCACAGGAATCGATCAGATCGCCGATGCGACCGACGACCAGGCCGCGACCGCACAGGAGGTAACGACGATGCTCGGCAACTCGCTCGAGCAGATCGAAGCCGTCGCCGACGAAATCGAGACGCTCGCGGAAACGAACGACCGGCAGGCCGCGAAGGTTCGCGAAGTCAGAGACGAGGTCCGCGACCTCGAGTCGGATCTGTAATCGGTCGCGGTTCGTCGAACGGGAGAACTGAATTAGATGCGCCGACGGCGACAGGTCGTCGCTTACTCCTCGAGGGGCAGTCCGTCGTACTCCTCGTCGAAGTCGTCGCGGAGCGCTTTCTTGTTGAATTTCCCGGTCGTCGTCTTCGGAATCTGCTCTACGAAGACGATCTTATCCGGCATCCACCACTTGGGATAGCGCTCGCGGAGGTGGGTCCGCAGTTCGTCGGCGGTCACGTCGTCCGTGGACGGAACGACGTAGGCGACCGGCCGTTCGTCCCACTTCTCGTGTTCGACGCTGATGACCGTCGCCTCCTCGACCGCGTCGTGGGCCATCAGTTCGTTCTCGAGTTCGATCGAGGAGATCCACTCCCCGCCGCTCTTGATGATGTCGTCGAGTCGGTCGACGACCTCGAGGTAGCCGTACTCGTCGATCGTGCCGACGTCGCCGCTTTTGAACCAGCCGTCGTCGGTGAACGATTCGGCCGTAGCTTCAGGGCGTTTGTAGTACTCGTCGATGAGCCAGGGTGCGCGGGCCTGGATCTCGCCGGAGGATTCCCCGTCGTGGGGGACCTCCTCGCCGCTTTGATCGCGCAGGCGGATCTGGACGCCGGGGGCGGGGATGCCGGGTTTCATCTGCTGTTGGTACCGGCCGCTCTCGTCGAGTTCCTCCTTGACCTCGGTGGTCGTCATGGTGTTCACGAGGTTCGGGGCGGCCTCGGTCATCCCGTAGCCCTGGTAGATCGGCGCGCCGATCTCCTTGTCGAATTTCTCCATGAGCCACTCGGGTGGCGAACTGCCGCCGGTCAGGACCCGGTCGAGGCTCTCGAGTTCGATGTCGTCGCGCTCGTCGTAGAAACTGGCCATCTCGCGCCAGACCGTCGGGACGGCGGCGGTGATGGTGACGCCCTCCCGATCGATCAGTTCGGCGATCTGCTCGGAGTCGGTCTTCGGTCCGGGCAACACGAGCTTCGAGCCACACAGCGTCGCGGTGTAGGGGAGCCCCCAGCCATTGACGTGGTACATCGGCACGACGGGCATGACGACATCGTTTTCGCTGATTTTGAACACGTCGATGTGACTGTGGGTCAGCGTGTGCAGGTAGATGTTCCGGTGGGTGTAAGCGACGCCCTTCGGGAGCCCGGTCGTCCCGGAGGTATAACAGATGCCCGCCTCCCGTTCCTCGTCGATATCCGGCCACTCGTAGTCGGTCTCGTGGCCGGAGAGGAGGTCTTCGTAGGACTGTATCGGCTCGAGGTCCGTCTCCGGCACCTCGTCGTCGAGGACGACGTAGTGCTCGACGGTCTCGAACTGATCAGCGACGTTCTCGACGGTCTCTACGAACGCCGGATCGACGAAGACGACCTCGTCTTCGGCCTCGTTGACGATCTCGACGATGTGCTCGTCGGGGAGCATGTGGTTCGTCATGTGGATGCTCCGACCGCTACAGGACAGGCCGAAGTAGAGTTCGTAGTGGCGGTGGTGGTTGATCGCCATCACCGACGCCCGACTGCCCATCTCGAGGCCGAGTTCGTCGAGCGCGTTCGCGAGCTGAGCCATTCGATCCGCCGCCTCGTCGTAGGTGTATCGATGAGTCGTTCCGTCCGCTTCCTCCGAGACGATCTCCTTGTGACCGAACTGGGAGACCGCCCGATCGAGCATGACCTGCAGCGTGAGTTCGTAGTCTTTCATTGGGTTTCACCTCGCGGGACGAACCGATAAAAGACCCGCTCCCTGCCGGTCCCGTCGTCGATGTCGACGATCTTCAGCGAGACCGGATCGCCGATCTCGAGATCGTCGTACCGGGCGTCGTCGATCCGCGCCGAGAGCTTGACCGCGCCCAGATCGACAATGGCGACGACGAACGGCGACGTGTCGTGATAGCCGAGCGGCGTGCCGCCGCGGGACTCGCTGAACGCGAACAGCTCGCCCTCGTGAGGCAAGTCGACGTACTCGAGGTCGTCGCCGGTACACTCCGGACAGACGATCCGCGGGGGATAGTGCGTCTCCCCGCAGTCGCGACAGCGGGTCGTCGTGAGCCTGCCGTCGTCGAGGTTCTCGTAGAACTCGTGGATCTGCGTGTGCTCCGGCGTCTGGCGCTCGTAGAAATCGAGCAGGTCGGGAAGCTCGATTTCGGCGGGGATCGATACGGTGTCTCTGGGGACCGATCCGCTCGCGTCGCTCGAGCCGGACGGATCGGTCGAATCGGTGGTGTCTTGCTGGTCTGTCATTGTGGATCACGCCCCAGCGTCATGACGCTGTGAACTGACGCGCTGCCGCTCAAGTTGTGGATGAGCCCGGTCGTGGCGTCCTCGACCTGCCGGTCGCTCGAGACGGTTCCCTGGAACTGCTGGGTGATCTCGAGGGCCTGCGAGACGCCGGTCGCCCCGAGCGGGTGGCCACAGCCGAGCAGGCCGCCGCGCGGGTTGACCGCAATATCGCCGTCGATGTGGCTTCGTCCGTCCTCGATGAACTGGCCGCCTTCGCCGCGCTCGCAGAAGCCGAGTTCCTCGTATTCGATGATCTCGCTGATCGAGAAGCAGTCGTGGACCTCGGCGACGTCGATCTCCTCGAGCGGGTCCTCGATTCCCGCCTGCTCGTAGGCGTTCTGGGAGGCCTCGCGGGCCTGTGGCCAGCCGTCGAACGAGGGCAGGTTATTGATCGAGTTGCCTGCCATCGAGGACTGGCCGCTGCCGGTGATCCAGGCGGGGGTGTCGGTGACTTCGCGAGCCTTCTCCTCGCTCATCACGATCACGCCCGAGGCACCGTCCGTAATGCCGCTGCAGTCGTAGAGATGCAGTGGCGGTGCAATTTCGGGGGACTCCTCGACGTCCTCGGGCTCGATCTCGCGCTGGAACTGCGCGAAGTCCGTCTTCGCGGCGTTCGACTTGTTCTTGGCCGCGACCTGCGAGAGCTGTTCTCGAGTCGTGCCGTGCTCGTGCATGTGTCGCTGGGCGTACCAGGCGAAAAACGGCGGCGCGGAGAGTCCGTTGACGCCGTCGAACTCCCGGTCGAGAACGTTCGACATCGAGGCCTGCATCTCGGGCATCTGCGCTTTCCCGAGGTTCATCTTCTCGACGCCGAGGACGAGTGCGGTGTCGAGTTGCCCGGCCGCAATTGCGAGCCACGCATAGCGAAGCGCGGCCTGCCCGCTCGCGCAGGCCAGCTCCGTGCGTGCGATCATCTCCGTCACGTCGATGCCGAGCAGTTCGGCGACCAGCGGCGCGACGTGCGATTGGAACGCGAACCGTTCGGGCTGGACCGCGCCGACGAACAGCCCCTCGATGTCCTCGGGACCGATATCGGGGACGGCGTCGAAGGTCGCCTTCCCGCCCTCCTGGGCGAGATCCTTCCAGCTCGCGTCGCGGTCGCCCCACGACGTTTGCCCGCCGCCGACGATCGCGACGTTGCGGGTCATCTCACTCACCCGTAAACTCCGGCTCGCGGTTCTCCCTGAACGCCGTGACGCCCTCGAGCATGTCGTCGGTTGTCGTCAGCAGGGCGAACGACTGCTTTTCCATCTCGAGCGCGGCGTCGAGGCTGGCCTCCTGTCCGTCGTTGATGACCTGCTTCGCGGCCTTGAGCGCGACCGGCGGCCCGGAGACGAGATCCGAAACCACGTCGTCGACGACGTCTTCGAACTCCTCCTCGGAGACGGCGTGGTTCAGAATGCCCCACTCCTCGGCTTCCTCGGCACCGATCTTGAGGCCGCGGAAGACCATCTCCTTGGCCCGGTTCTCGCCGACGAGCCTGACGAGCCGCTGGGTCGCGCCGCCGCCGGGGATCAGGCCGAGGTCCGTCTCGGGCGTGCCGATGGTCGAGCCCTCCTTGCCGATTCGGATGTCACAGGCCAGCGCGAGTTCGATGCCCGCGCCGAGACAGAAGCCGTCGATCTTCGCAACTGTCGGCCGATCGAACTCGTAGACGGTCGTGAACACGTCGTCGGGGTCCATGATGTCGACCGGCTCGCCGGCGGTGAAGCCGGTGATGTCCGCGCCCGAACTGAACGCCCGATCGCCAGCGCCGGAGAAGACGACGCAGCTCACCTCGTCGACGTCGACGTCGGTCAGCAGGCGGTCGATCTCGGCGAACATGTCCTCGGACATCGAGTTCAGCCGCTCCTCGCGGTCGAGGGTAATATCGAGCACGCCCTCGTCGGTGAGTTCCCAGTCGAGGTAGTGGTACGGCGGATCGGTTCGGTAGTCGTAGAACCCTTTCCCGGCGTCCTCGCCCGTGTGGCCTTCCTCGACGAGTTCGACGAGGTAGTCGGCCGGTTCGTACCGGTCGGCGTCGCTCGTTTCGCCCAACTCTTCTAACTTCTCGAGGACGGCATCGAGGCCGACGCGGTCGCCGCGCCGGCACATCCCCTCGGGGAAGCTGCCGCCGAGTCTGAGGCCGATGTCGATCGCTTCGGGCGTCGCCACGTCGTTGCCGATGAGCCACGCCGCGTTGTTGATCATCACCGCTTCGGTTCGGAGGGTGTCGAAGTCGCCGGCGTCCGTCGGGCCGTAGTCGACGCCGTCGCCGTCGTCATAGTCGTAGAAGCCCTTGCCGGTTTTCTTTCCGAGGTGCTCGTTTTCGACCTTCTCGGCGACGGCCGGCGGAACCGGCTGGTCGGAGGCGTCCCGGAAGTGATAGCCGATGTCGATGCCGCCGAAGTCGTTCAGTTCGAACGGCCCCATCGGGTAGCCCCGCTCGTAGACCATCGTCGCGTCGGCCGTCCGAATATCGGTCTCGTCGTTCGAGAGCATCCAGGCCGCCTCCTCCATGAACGGGACGAGGACGGTGTTGACGACGAAGCCGTGGACGTCCTTGCGGACGTGGATCGGCGTCTTGTCGATCGATTCGGCCCACTCGTAGGCGCGCTCGGCGTACTCCTCGCTCGTCGCTTCGCCGCGGATGACCTCGACGAGGTCCATCTTCACCGGCGGGTTGAAAAAGTGCAGTCCGACGACCTGCTCGGGCCGGTCGGTCGCCATCGCGATCTCCGAAATCGAGAGGCTCGAGGTGTTCGACGCCAGAATCGCGTGATCGGGCGCGTGCTCATCGACCGTCGAGAAAGTGTCCCGCTTGATCTCCATCTGCTCGGGAACCGCCTCGATCACGAGGTCCGCATCCGAAACCGCGTCGGCCAGATCGGTGGTGGTGTCGATCCGCTCGAGAACGGCCTCACTGGACTCGTCGATTTGGCCCTTCTCCGCGAGCTTTTCGACGCTCCATTCGATGTTCTCGTAGCCGTCTTGTACGAGGTCGTCCTCGAGATCGCGCATCGTAACCTCGTAGCCACCGATCGCGGCGACCTCCGCGATACCGTGACCCATGCTTCCTGCGCCGAGAACCGCGACTCGTCTCACTGTGTCAATCGTCATCACGTAAATCTGCGCGTTTCGCTCCCATATATCTTTGGAACCCACAGCAGCGTCGCTGACATTCCCGTCGTCCACGATCTACTTTCTACCGCGACACCCGATCCCGACCGACTCGAGGATGACAACTCGGATCGCCCACTGTAATTCGGCTGGCTCCCGTCTAATATATTCAGAAAGATAGGCAGGGCTTGCGACGGGGGTAATTCTACAGGATTGATAATGCAATAAACGCCGTGCCGGAACTTCATTACAGTCTTACGCCTGTAATGGTGGGTTCTTATCGCCGGAAAACTCGTCCAACTTGGTTGAACGATATATAATTGATGTGCCGACATATCGGACTCGGCACCGTCTATTTCCCTCGTTTCGTCGATTGCGGTCTCTGCGTCTAATATAATCGAACCACTTAACAGCCCGAACGTGCTCCGTGATATCATGACGAGTTCCACACCCTCGCTCACGTCGGTCCAACGAGCGTTCGACGTTATTCAGTTACTCTGGGAGACGAACGGTGCGGGCCCGTCGGAGGTCGCCTCGCGGATGGAGATCCCGAAAAGCACCGCACACGTCTATCTCCGGACCCTCGAGTCGACCGGCTACGTGGTCAATCAGGGCGGCGAGTACTCGCTCAGCTACCAGTTTCTCTCGACGGGGTCGCGAATCAAGTACCGGAGCAGGATCTATCAGGTCTCGAAGTTAGAACTCAAGCGACTCACCGAAGCCACCGGCGAACTGGTGACGCTCGTGATCGAAGAGGCGGGCCAGTCCGTGATCCTCCACGAGGAGTTCGAGGATCAGTCCCTCGAGTTAGGTATCTACCCGGGAATGACGCTGCCCTCGCACTCGCACGCGCCCGGAAAGACGATCTTAGCCCACATGTCCGACGAGCGCCTCGAAGAAGTCCTCGAGACCCACGGACTCCCGCAGGTGACCGACCACACGATCACTGACAGGGAGACGTTGCTCGCCGAACTCGAGGAGATCCGAGAACAGGGGTACGCGGTCGACTGGGATCAGCAGGTCAACGGAATGGGGTTGCTCGCTGTTCCGATCGTCGTCGAGGGATCTCTGAAAGCCTGTCTCGGTATCGCCGTGCCGACCGGCCGACTGAAAAACGAGTCCTACCAGCGCACGCTCCTTCGAGAGGCCGAGGAATCGGCCGATACGATCCGGATCAAGTACCGATACGGCCAGTGATTGGAGCGGCAGCGGGCCGTGGATGTTCTCCGAACGTCGGTGGATCGTGATCGTCTGGGAAACTAACTGGCAGCGATCACCGGTCGTCTGCGAACTCACAGAACCGTTTCTCGAGCTGATTCAGTCGGAAATCATTTCATATCCTAATTCTATTATACTCTCTTTTCTACCAGAATAGATTCTAATATACTGTAGGGTTTCCTACCCTGTTCCCGGTATCTGCGTTATACTCGAAAATTGGTTGTTTATGCTCTATCTGGGCGTGACCTCGAGCTTTATTCTGCCTTCATATTTGATAGACCCTATCCGTCTCGACATATCATTTTCCACGTTACAATAGCTTTACTGCCTTATCTCGGCTGTTATCGGCTCACTATGCAGTTCCTTTTCATCCAGTCTCCGAATCGGGGAGATCGCCAGCTTACTACTGATATTATAGTATACTTTAGTATTATACCATATTGGGGTATTTCTCGATACGTCAGCCGAATCGATTTCTTCGCCGTCGGTTTCCTCGCATGCGTTTTCCCCGTCGAGACGGCCGAAACTATAACGCTCTCTCGCTCGAGAGGGAGTCGTGTGACACTTTCGGCTTCGTCGGCGATGGCCCCCGATCTCCTCCGGTTGCTCGCCGTCCCGGTTTTCGCGTGGGTCGCGTATCGAGATTTCAAAACGCGGCGCGTCTCGAGTGACGTCTGGATTCCCTTATCGACGCTCGGTGCGGCGTTGCTCGTCTGGGACGGATGGATCGCCTGGACCGCGTCCGATTCGACCGTCTGGTTTCAGGATTTCCTCCTCCCGGTGGCGGTGAGCCTCGGCGTCGTCGTCCCGCTCGCGTACCTGTTCTGGTGGTTCGGCGGCTTCGGCGGCGCGGACGCCAAGGCCCTGATGACGATTGCACTGCTCTTTCCGACGTTCCCGCGGTACGTGTTCGGTTCCGTCGCGTTTCCGGGATCGACGACGGTCGTCGGAGCGTTTTCCTTTACGATCCTCACGAACGCCGTGTTGGTCGGCGTCGCGATTCCGCTCGCACTCGCCGTCCGGAACGCGCTGGCCGGTCGCATCGCCCCGGTGATGTTCATCGGCTGGCCGATCTCGTGGGATCGGACGACCGAAACCCACGGTACCCTCCTCGAGTCGCCGAGCGTGTTCGGCCGCGGCGGCCTCGACCTGGACGCGCTTCGCATGTACCTCCGATGGCGGGGCTGTTCGCTCGAGGACGTTCGGAACGATCCCGAGCAGTACCGCCATCCCGAGTCGCTGCCCGACGACCCGAACCCGCCGACCGACGGGGCCGTCGACGCGGCGGTTCGAACCGACGGCGGTGAATCCCTCGAGCCGACGACCGACGAGGCGACGCAGTCTGACTCGAGCGAGCCAGCGCCGCAGGAATCTGTCGAGGCGGAACAGGCGACAGAAGATGAAAAATTGTCGTTCGTGGACGAACCGTCCGTGGATGAATCCGATCTGGCGCTCGACGATCCGTGGGGGGCCGACGCGTTCCTCGAGGATATCGATCACACCGCCTACGGAACTTCGGCCGACTCGCTCCGATCGGGGCTCGAGACCCTGACGGAAGAAGAAACGGTCTGGATCTCGCCGGGAACGCCGTTTTTGGTGCCGGTCTTCATCGGGCTGGTTATCGCGCTGGTCTACGGCGACCTGTTGTTTGGCCTGTTCGTTTAGAACCGACTGTTCGGCCGGAAACCCGGCAGCTCGACGGCCACTACATCCGCTCGCAAAAACCCACGATTCGGTCCTTCGTCCCGAAAACCACCCGCTGCACTCCCGCTATCGTACATCTGTTGTCCCGTCGTTTCCTGCATGGCTCGGCTGTTCGCTGAGTCCAACCGGCCGAGCGTTCGATCTCGGGCCCTCAGACGGTTCACCGCGTGCGTTCGTAAAGCGGCACCAGCACCGTCCACAGCACGACGATGGCCGCGCCGCCGGCGATGATCCCGAGCCACAACTCTCCAGTGCCGGTCGGCGGCCCTCGCGTGATCGCGAGAGCGATTCCGCCGATCAACAGCAGACAACCCACAAGCGTCGCCACCTCGAGCGCCGCCGCAACGGGGTGATTCCGCGCCAACGCAGCCAACCTGGTAAATCCGCGTGCCGGACTCATACTCGAGGCTCACGCTCGAGGTGCAAAACGCTCACGGCAGTTTGGGTTCGCCGGATCGACACGTGGTCGCCCCCTCGAATCTCACGATCCGATGTCTCCTCGAGCGAACAGCGCTCTGGCGATGAGGACGAGCGCTGCCGTCGCGGCCAGCAGGATGACAGCACCCTGCAGATCGTAGGTGCCATCGACGAGAATCGCGGTCGGGTCGTAGTAGTGAGTCGGGCTGACGGAGCCGATCCACTCGTAGCCGTCCGTGCTGACGGTGATCGACTCGAGCAGGAAGAGGACGAAGACGGCGGCGATGGCGAGTCGACTCGCGACGCTCGCGCGCGTTATCATCACCGACAACAGGAGCCCGATCGCCGTACACGTAAGCAGGTACGGAATCGAGAGGAGGTGCACCATCGCCAGATCCGCGACCGAAATCGACTCGCCGATCGCGAGGACGCCGCCGTAGACGGCGATCGGAACGATCACGTTGAGCACGAGCACCGGAAGGGCGAGCGCGGCGAACGTCTCTCCGACGACGCGGCCTCGCGAGACCGGCAGCGAGAGGACGAGGTCCATTCGATCGCGCTCGACGTCGCCCGCGATCGAACTCGCCGCGGCGTAGGCGACGTAGAGGCCGAGCAGGAGCAACCAGACGAACTGGTAGACTTCGATGGCGAGAAAGCCCTCGATGGTGCCGATGGCCTGTATCCCGAACGCCTCCTGAAACGCCGGCGGATAGGCCTCGACGAGCCCCTCGAGATCCGCGTCTCCGAACGAGGGGAAAAACCCGAGAAACACGAGCGAAAGCACCCCGATCCCGACGGCGAGCGCGATCGTCCCGCGAAGCCGACGCTCGGCTTCGTATCGGGCGATTTCAAGCATCAGTCTCCTCCGACATGGGGCGATTTCCCGCGTCGTCGATCTCGTCGTTCGGTCCACCGCCCGCGACGCCCCCCTCGGCGACCCCCGCTTCGCCGCCGTCGTCCGTCGCCCCGTAGTAGTGCATGAATATCGTCTCGAGCGATGGCTCGTCGATTTCGACGTCGACCACGTCGTAGTCCGCCAGGTGCGAGAGCAACGCGTTGTACTCGCCCGTGTAGGTGAAGCTGATCGATCGGCCCGCCGTCTCGACCTCGGCCGCGCCGTCGATCGGCTCGAACCCGCTTTCGGAGTCGGCGAGTCGAAGCCGCACCCGTTTCCCGCCGCGCTCGAGCAAGCTTTCGACGTCCTCGAGGGCGACGAGTCGCCCCTCCCGGAGGATCCCGACGCGGTCACAGACCCGCCGGACTTCGCTCAGGACGTGCGAGGAGAAGAATATCGTCGTCCCGCGGTCGCGTTCGTCCCGGAGGAACTCGAGCAGTCGCTCCTGTTTCAGCGGGTCGAGCCCGGAGGTCGGCTCGTCCATGATGACGAGGTCCGGATCGTGCATGAACGTCTGGACGAGTCCGAGCATCTGCCTGTTGCCGCTCGAGTACTCCCGGATCTCCCGGTCGAGCGGCGGGGTGAACAACTCGAGGAGTTCCTCGCGGCGGCTGTCGCCCTGAATCGAGCCGAAGTACTCGAGGACCCGCTCGCCGGTCGCCTTCTCCTCGAATCCCAGATCGGCCGGGAGGTAGCCGATTCGGCGTTTTGCCTCGATGAGCGCCCGCTCGTTGCGAATATCCGCATCGAGCACGCGAGCGGTCCCCGCCGTCGGCTCGAGTAGCCCGAGCAAGAGCCGGATCGTCGTGGTCTTGCCGGCTCCGTTCGGGCCGAGAAAGCCGAAGATCTCGCCCGCTTCGACGGTAAACGTGAGGTCGTCGACCCCGAGGACTTCACCGTAGTCTTTCGTCAGCCCACCGACATCGATCGTTCCCATGGCTATTGTTTACATTCGACAGGTGATAAACTCCGCCGAAGAATGCATCGCTCGAGCGAGCAGTTCGCGCTCGAGACACTCTCAGTTCAAATATCGGCTTGCGTAGACTACGAGCTGTTCAGACTCGAGGCGTTGTCAGAGCTAAGTCGTTCAGACTTGAGGCCCGGTTAGACTCGAGATTCGATTTCCGCGGCGATATCGTCTAATTCTCTGTCCGCGAGGTCGGGCGCGTCGCCCGCGACGGCGTGGATCGGGCCGCCGCCGTCGCCCTCGAACCGGGGAACGATGTGACAGTGGACGTGCGGGACCTCCTGCCCGGCCGCCTCGCCGTTGTTGAACGCGACCGTGCTCGCGTCGGCGTCGACGCTGTCCTCGACGACCGGGACCAACTCGTGGATCGTCGCGTAGAGATCCGACGCGATGTCGTCGGGAACGTCGTTGAGCCGTTCGTACTCCTCCTTGGGGATCACGAGGGTGTGTCCGGGCGAGAGCGGATTCGCGTCGAGGAAGGCCACTGTCGTCTCGTCCTCGTAGACGATCCGTGCCGGAATGTCGCCGTCAATAATCTGGCTGAAGATGGTTGCCATACGCCAGTGTGTGTCGGCTTGTCCTAAGAAGGTTACCCGGTCCAGTTCGTTGGTTTGGCTGGGTGCTTGAGGTTTCCCCGGTAAGTACAGGGTGAGCAGTTTCCCGTGGTACTATCCAACCAGCGACCAAATCCCACCTATACCACCGACTGCGGCCATAGCTACTGTAAACCACACTAATCTTTCATCTGGTAGAGTATCGATGGAGGGTGACGAGATGAATGCTTCGTAGACCACTCCCGCAATCATTCCAATTCCGCCAATTGAAAGAAGTACTGGGACAAGAGCGAGACCTTCAGATACGATACTGGAGAGCCCCATCGCTCCAAGAATAGCACCACAGATGGCTAATGATGCATAATAGAGCCGTAATTCAATCATATCCATAACATCCGTTCCTATTGGCATATCTTTTTCTCCAGCACAAGACGCTGCCCGACAGACGCCGATACATTCGCAAACGTAGTTACCGGTTAGTACAGAAAGTTCAGTTACTGGACCATTCAAAGACAATCTGGAGCAGAAGATAGAACGGCAGAATATAGATTATTAGCATAGATACGCCGCCGCCAATATCACGAAAGAGTTCGTTTGTAGCTCCAGACACGGTTTCGAAAGCAATTACAGCCAGCAAAAATGTGATGAGAGCGAGAAACCAATCCGTCCTATTCATACATTGGTTTTTAAATTGACATTATACAAAAGCACCGCTTCGATAAGTTCGCATTTGTAGTATGCGTATCTCTCACATCAACCCAAGCAAAAAATAGGATATTAGTGGCAGACTCCGCTTCCGGTGGTCTGGTGCTCGAGCAACCCCCTCAGAGGTCAGGCGAGCCGACCAGACACCCACACGGCGAGCAGATGTGCTCTGTCGGCCCGCGGCTCGTGACTCGAGTAACCGGCGTGTCACACCGCGGACAGCGTGGCAGCGACGACGCTTCGCGCTCGTCTTCAGTTGGTGACTGGTCGCTCATCGGTCCCTCGAGTGCAGTTTTCGGGGAGCGCCGGCTAGTTGATAGCGGTACGGCTGTCGTGCGAGACGTTTATATCTCGGTAGAATCAACGCAAACATGGTTTCAACCCTATCCGGGTTAGAAACCGCGCCTCGGGTGCTGTGACACCCGGGGCATTTCAGCGCATGCCCCTGGCGGCTGATTGAAGCGCGGTTTCTATCTTGATTGTTGTCGGGTAGTCACTTATACTATTGGAATTTCGACGGGCAGAAACAACTCAGATTTGCCTTCTGTATAACGTTCTTCCCTCGAAAACACAGGCTGTCTCTCTCGAGTCGCTATTCTGCATAAACCGTATTGCATGTGGGCTCAAAAAGTAATTCGCCTTCATGTGTCTGATATATACTAACACCGCCAGCCGATCTTGTGGCTTGCTCCTCGCAGTACGTCGTCAGCCAGGTATACTCTGTTGAATTTCCATCGTCTATTGCCACGGAGAGTATTGTCGGACTTCCAGTAAATGGTTCAGTGGCTTCTTCAGACTGTTCACCTTCTAAGTTAAATTCCCGTTGATAGAGCACGTTTTCCCTGTCGTTTGTAACTGTTACAGAAAACGTATGCGCCAAATCTTCCCTATTATAAACTCGCACTTCATGTGCGAGTTTTTTGAAAATACGTCTGTACACCCAGCGAGCGCGATAGTCGAGGCTGTTCCGCTTGCTATGAGGTGTTCTCGACGAGTCGTAGAGGGTTGCATGCTAACTGATGAATGACCATACTCATATAATAGTTTGACATTTTGCTGGCGGTTTTCGGCGACTATGAAACTCGCGTACCGCGCCGACGCAAACTCGTCACTCCGTCGCGCGTGCCCGGACAGCGGCCCCCACGACCGCATCCATCACGACGAGGAACGCCAGAAGCCCAGCGACGGCCGCGGAGAAAAGGCCGAAAAAGCCGCCCCAGTGGACGCCACCGGACGAGTTCAGACCCTCCACGGCGGCCCACATCGAGACGAAGAGGCAGGGCACCGCGAAGGTAGCGAGTACGATGTCAGTGGGTTCACGGGTGTATATCCCTCGAGCAAGTACCGCAAGTTCGACGAGCAATGGGAGAACGAAGAGGGGAAGCAACCCGACATTGAGGAGGGGAAGGGAAAGCAGGTGTGAAGGTGGCAATAGCATAGATACGATGACATTTGGGCACTGGCTATTATTTCTTTCGCCCTTGTGGCGTAGATTATTGGTGGATCGTAGCGCAGTTTCGAGGATTGTTTTTGGCGCTTCTTTCCCTGTTTTCGATATACACGCCGACTCCTCCTTGCGGTCGGCCAGCAGGAATCGAATCGTCGATCCGTCGGCGGCTTTCGCTGGTGGCACATCGCGGTTGCTGGTGCCGCGGTCAGCCAGAATATACACGAGTGGTTTGTCCGCATCCTCACTCGAGCACGCCCGCGAGCGTCTCCCGAATCGCCTCGAGGTAGTCCGCAGGCTCGTAGCCGAGTCGACCGATCCAGACGTCCTGGTACGACGGATGCAGTATCGGCACCAGCCAGACGCCGAGTCCGTCACAGCGAGTCGGCTCGAGAACGGTCTCGAGGAATCCCTCGAGCGTCTCCCCTTCTGCTTCCAGCACCGTCGCTGTCGCGTGTTTTCCGGTCGCGAGGACCACGTCGGGATCGATCGTCTCGAGTTCGGTCAGCAGGTGGGTGCGACAGGTCTCTCGTTCCTCGTCGGTCGGCTCCCGGTTGGTCGTCGGATCGTCCAGATCCGCGGGAAAGCACTTGACGGCGTTCGTGTAGTAGGCATCCTCGGCGTAACCGATCCGCTCGAGCATCGACCGAATCCGCCGTCCTGAGTGTCTCGAGGTGTAGGCCTTTCCCGTCCAGTTGCCGCCCCGCCAGCGATCTGCGTCGGGGGTTCCGAAGCCGGGTGCCTCGCCGACCACGACGATGTCCGCCTCGAGGTCACCGGTTCCCCACGAGATACACTCGCGGGAGTCGACCAGCGCCGGACAGCGCAAGCACTCGGCCTCGAGCACGTTTCGCGTCTCCGGAAACTCGGGATCCGTTCTGGAACTCGAATCGGGCACGCTCGAGACGAGGCGGCGCTCGGATTTGACGCCTTCGCTCGATTCTCGAGGCCTCCGCTCCAGAATCGACGATAGACAAGTTTACAGTCGAGGAGTGGGTTAGACAACCCTATGAACGCAGAACTGGCGGTCGAACTCATCTCACTGGCGCTCTATACGATCGGTGCCGGCGTTCTCACCGTGGGCGGCGTCGCCGTCGAGTACGCGAGCTTTCAACACATGGGTGCGGGCGATGCAACGGTTGCGCTGTGGCTCGCCGCACTTGGCTGTGTCATGCTCTATGCGGGCGTCTACGGGCTCGGTTACCAGAAATCGCTCGTGACCCTCGCGAATTTGGTTCGGAACTGATTTCGTCGATTCCACACCGATTCTCGCGTCGTTCGATCGGTCGATCCGATCGTCTGACCCACCTGCGATATCGATTCCTCTTTACTTCCCCAGCGAATTAGCACAGCCATGAGCAGGTTCGGCGAGGTCGACGACCAGTACGACCCCGAGGCGGTCGAGCAACGGGTCTTCGAGTACTGGGACGAAGTCGACGCCTACGAGCAAACGGTCGAGCATCGCGCGGACGGCGAGTCGTTTTTCTTCGTCGACGGGCCGCCGTACACCTCCGGGTCCGCCCACATGGGAACGACCTGGAACAAGTCCCTGAAAGACGTTTACATCCGCTATCTTCGCATGTGCGGCTACGATGTCACGGACCGGCCGGGCTACGACATGCACGGCCTCCCGATCGAAACCCAGGTCGAGGAAAACCTCGGGTTCGAGAACAAAAAGGACATCGAGGAGTTCGGCGAGGAGAACTTCATCGACGCCTGCAAGGAGTACGCAGAAGAGCAACTCGAGGGACTCCAGAAGGACTTCAAGTCCTTCGGCGTCTGGATGGACTGGGACGATCCCTACAAGACCCTCTCTCCGGAGTACATGGAAGCCGCGTGGTGGGGCTTTTCGAAAGCCGCGGATCGCGGACTCGTCGAGAAGGGCCACCGCTCGATCTCGCAGTGTCCGCGCTGTGAAACCGCCATCGCGAACAACGAAGTCGAGTACGAGGACGTCGAGGACCCCTCGATCTACGTCAAGTTCGACCTCGAGAACCGAGACGGGTCGATCGTCATCTGGACGACAACCCCGTGGACCATCCCCGCGAACACCTTCGTCGCCGTCGACGAGGAGGGCGACTACGTCGGGGTTCGAGCGGAGAAAGACGGCAAGGAGGAACTCCTCTATCTCGCCGAGGCCAAACACGAGGAAGTACTCAAAGAGGGACGCTACGAGGACTACGAGGTCGTCGAGGAACTGACCGGCGAGGACCTGCTCGGCTGGTCCTACGAGCACCCGCTCGCCGAGGAGGTCCCCGACCACGTCGACGTCGAGGGCGCACTCGAGGTCTACGCCGGCGACTACGTCGACACCCACGGCGACGGCACCGGACTCGTCCACTCCGCGCCGGGCCACGGTGAGGAGGACTTCGAACGCGGGACGGAACTCGGTCTGCCGATCTTCTGTCCCGTCGGCGGCGATGGCGTCTATACCGACGAAGCCGGAACGTACGAGGGTCGGTTCGTCAAGGACGCAGACGAGGAGATCATCGCCGACCTCGAGGACGAGGGCGCGATGCTGGCCGCCGGTCACACCCACCACAGCTACGGCCACTGCTGGCGGTGTGACACGGGTATCCTCCAGATCGTCACCGACCAGTGGTTCATCACGATCACCGACGTCAAGGACGAACTCCTCGAGAACATCGAGGACAGCGAGTGGCACCCCGACTGGGCGCGGGACAACCGGTTCCGCGACTTCGTCGAGGAGGCCCCGGACTGGAACGTCTCCCGCCAGCGTTACTGGGGAATTCCGCTTCCGGTCTGGACGCCCGAGGGGAGAGACGACGACGAGGAAATGATCGTCGTCTCAACGCGCGAGGAACTTGCAGAACGCGTCGATCAGGATCTCGACGCCGAGACGGTCGACCTTCACAAGGACACCGTCGACGACCTGACGATCACCGAGGACGGAACCACCTACACTCGCGTTCCGGACGTCTTCGATGTCTGGCTCGACTCCTCGGTCGCCTCGTGGGGCACCCTGAACTACCCCGGCGAGGAGGAGCGATTCAACGAGCTCTGGCCCGCCGACTTCATCCTCGAGGCCCACGACCAGACGCGGGGCTGGTTCTGGTCCCAGCTGGGGATGGGCACGGCAGCGATGGGCGAGGTTCCCTACGACGAGGTCCTCATGCACGGGCACGCGCTCGACGAGGACGGCCGGAAGATGTCCAAGTCGGTCGGTAACGTCGTCGAACCCGACGAGGCCATCGACCGCCACGGTTCGGACGCAATGCGGCTATTCTTGCTCTCGGCGAACCCGCAGGGCGAGGACATGCGCTTTTCGTGGGACGAGATGGCGACCCTGGAGAACCAGCTTCGAACCCTCTGGAACGTGTTCCGGTTCCCGCTGCCGTACATGCGCTTAGACGAGTTCGACCCCGCCGAGAGCGACCTCGAGTCGCTCGCGGACGACCTCGAACTGGTCGACGAGTGGGTCCTCGCGCGTCTGCAGTCGACCAAAGCCGAGATGACCGCGGCCTTCGAGGAGTTCCGACAGGACCGCGCGCTCGATGCGCTCCTCGAGTTCGTCGTCGAGGACGTCTCCCGGTTTTACATCCAGGCGGTCCGCGAGCGGATGTGGGAGGAAGACGACAGCGCGTCGAAGGAGGCCGCCTACGCGACGATCTATCGGGTCCTTCGAGAGACGGTCGCCCTGCTCGCGCCCTACGCCCCGTTCATCTCCGAGGAGATCTACGGCACGCTCACCGGCGACGATGAGCACGATACGGTTCACATGTGCGACTGGCCCGCAGTCGAGGAATCCTGGGAGGACCCGGAACTCGAGACCGATGTCGCACTCCTGCGCGGTATCGAAGAGGCGGGTGCGAACGCGCGCCAGCAGGCCGGCCGCAAACTCCGCTGGCCGATCGCGCGAGTCGTGGTCGCCGCGGACGACGACCGCGTTGTCGAGGCCGTCTCCCGCCACACCGACCTGCTCGCGGATCGGCTCAACACCCGCGAGGTGCAGGTCGTCGAACCGGGCCAGCAGTGGGGCGAACTCGCCTACAGCGCCGAGGCCGATATGAGCGAACTCGGCCCCGCCTTCGGCGGACGCGCCGGCGAGGTCATGAACGCGCTCAACGAAGCCCGCGTCGAGGAGCCGACGCTCGAGGCCCTCGAGGCGGCGGTCGACGACGTACTCGAGGATGGTGAGGAACTCGCCGAATCGATGGTCTCGTTCGTCACCGAAACCCCCGACGATATCGCGGGGACGGCCTTCGGCACCGACGGCGATGACCGCGGCGTCGTCTACGTCGACGCCTCGCTCACCGAAGACATCGAGAGCGAAGGTTACGCTCGAGAGGTCGTTCGTCGGGTTCAGGAGATGCGCAAGGAACTCGACCTCGACGTCGAGGAACGCATCGCGCTCGACCTCGAGATCGAAGACGACCGCGTCGCCGAACTCGTGGCCGACCGCGAGGAACTGGTCCGGGAGGAAGTTCGCGCCGACGAACTCGGCGCACTCGAGGACGGCTACCGAAAGGAGTGGGACGTCGAAGGTGTCACGATGGAAATCGCGATCGATCCGCTGTCGGTCGCCGAAGCCTCAGGCTGATCGCCGGCGGGTTTTCTTCGCGGCCGAATCGAGGTCGAGACTCCGTCTCGAGTCTGTCTTCTCGCCTGAAGAGCCGTCGCTCGACCGTTCGAAGGGATGAGAGGAATTTGGTTGATAGTCGATTCGACAGCCGATTTCTCGGCGGATCGGTTCAGGCCGGTTCCGTTAGCGCTCGTCGACGGACTTGCTTCCGAGGAACTGCTCGTGGGCCGCCCACAGCTCCTCGGTCTCGACCGTCGCGTCGAGGACGAACGTCCAGCCGTCGCGGTAGACGCCGTCGTTCTCGAGCGACCCCGATCCGGACGTCGCCTCGGCGACGATGTCCATGACGGTGTCGACAGAGAGTCGGTTCGGGTCGGCGACGATGCCGTACCGAAGCCGGCTTTGCGTCGAGCCAGCCTGAAGTGCGATGCCGGTTGCTCTGGCGGCCTCAATGGCCGATCTGAACGAGTCCGGCGCGTCAGTCAACCGATCACAGAGGGCTTCTCGAGTCGCCGAATCCAGCGACGCACAGGCCACGGCGTGTCCGGACAGCAACGATGGGAGCGAGCCGTAGTCTGCACTCGCGGCCGCGTTCGTCTCGCTCGAGCGCGACTGGCCGCTGCCGGTCGTCTCGAGCGCCGCATCGACGTGTGTCCGCGCGTCGGTCTCTCCGCGACCGTACCCGACGTAGAGCGTGGAGTCGTCGACGCCGATAGCGTAGGGCACGTCGTCGGCGACGAGCCGGTCGACCGTCGCCGCGGGAGCGTCGGTCGTGGGCGTCGTGGTAGTGCTCGAGCCCGTGCCCGTTACTCGTCGCTGGTTGGCATCCGTCTCCATCCGGTGTTCGCTCCCGCTCGAGTCGACCTCGCGCAGGCCGTACTCTCTGGCTTCCGTTCTGATCGCGCGTCTGTCGAACGAACCGGTCGCGACGGCACAGCCGCCGGTGATCGTCTCGCCGTCGAGTGTCGCACTCGCGCTTACCCGCCCGATGTCCTCGAGCGAGACGGACGAGTACTGCTGGCGCAGGTCGTTAAACGGGGCTCTGACACCCTCCGGAACGCCGGTGATGTCTAAGATCGACCGATCCACGCTGGCGGTTACCGTCGTTCCGGCGTCGGCGACTGCCGTGGCGTCGTATCCGTACTCGCCGCCTATCTCGGCCGTCGACCGTGCGTTCGGTGCGGCACCGGCTGTCCCGCTGGCGATGGCTCCGACGCCAGCGACCGTGAGAGCGTGACGGAGCAGCGACCGTTTCGATAGCATTACTCGACACAAGACGCGACTATCATATAAGTATACGATCGGATTTTCTCGGAGAGAAACTGCTCGTCTCGAGGGTAGAAGGGGTTACAGTTCGTCGGCGATAGCCGGCGCGACCGAGACCGAACTCACCGGTCGCTCGACCGTGTCGGTTCCGTAGATCGCTTCGACGCCCGCACGCGAGAGCTTCGTGTAGGCGTTACGGACCAGCAGCGGGTGAACGCAGGTGATAAAGACGCGGTCGACGCCGCGCTCGGAGAGGACCGCGACGGCCTCGCTCATCGTCGACCCCGTCGCGATGATATCGTCCGTGACGACGACGTCACGGCCGGCAACGTCGACGTCGCTCGGCGAAATTTCGACCTCGGTTCCGGATCGGCGCGTTTTCTCGAAGTAGTCTGTTTCCCCTGCTCCGTAGGCGTCTCGAACCGTCTCGGCGAGGTGTGTCGCCCCGGCGTCCGGTGAGAGGAAGACGGGATCCTCGAGCGCGTCGGGCAACGGTTCCGCGAGGCGTCCGGCGGCGTCGACCGCGGTCGCCGTCGGCTCGAAAAACTCGCAGACGTCGCGCTCGTGGGGATTGACGGTCAGCACGCGATCCGCCCCCGTCGAGATGGCGCGGGCGACCGCTCGAGCGGAGATCGGATGACCGGCCTCGAAGGCGTCGTCCTGGCGGCCGTACCCCATGTAGGGAATCACCGTAACGACTTCCTCGGCCCCCGCTTCGCGAACGGCGTCTTGCAGTTGCAGGAGTTCGATGTGCGCGTCGTTCGAAACGGTCGATGCGACGACGGTCGCCCGCCCGCCCTCGAACTCCGGCACCGCGGCGAGGGTTTCGCCGTCCGGAAACCGATCGTAGGTGGGGGTTGTGAGCGGTTCGTCGAGAACGCGGGCGAGCGAGGCGGCGAGCGACTGCGAGGCGGATCCGCTGACGATCATACTCGCAGAGTCTGCCCGCGGGCTAAACCCGTTTTCGTTCTCCGTTCCGAATCACGCAACTCGGACACACTCTGCTCTGGAATACTCCGCTCGAGGACACCCAGTTCTGGAACACCCAATCCGGGATCGGGATTAGTCCGCCGCCGTTGTGTCGTCGGCGTCGGCCTCACCGGATCCGCAGGGGCCGCCAGACGTTCCGCTGGCGATCGTCACGCTGTCGTCGCCTCTGACGCTGATAAAGAGGTTGAAACAGTCCGGATCGTTCCAGTCCGCAGGCGTCGCTTCGCGCAGTTCCTCGCCGTCGACGCGGGCGATGACTCTGAACGAACCGGGATCGCTGGGCCAGTTTCGCTCGAGCGTGGTGCTGTCGCCGTTCGTTTCGAGGACCTCGGTGCTCCAGGCCTCGATCTCGCCGTCGAACTCCACGAGGACATCGATCGTGTGGCTCGCGTCGTCAAGGTTCTCGACGGTGATGTCTCCGAGTACGGTGCCCGTTCGGTCGGCCGATTCGGCGTCGTCCGCTCCGTCATCGGTTCCGGTACTGTCGCCTCCGTCGCTTTCGCCGTCACCCCCTCCGTCGCTTTCGTTCCCACCGTCTTCCGCGTCTCCGTCGGGGCCGTCGTCACCCGATCCCATGCACCCGGCGACCGAACCCATCGTCGTTGCACCCGCGACGGCGAGCACGCGCCGTCGTGTTAGTTCTCCCATTGCCCGTCCCTGCGAATTCCGTCACAGTAAGCCTTCGTCAGACGACCGTCATGCGCCGTCGGGAGAGCCAGTCGCCGGAACTGCGATCCCCGTCACGCCCGTGACGCCGAGCACGTGAGGTCGCCAGCCGTCGCCATCGGCCGCGAAAACCGTCCCGTCGCTCGAGACCGCGTAGACGGTTTCGCCGTAACCGAATCCGACGATCGGATCGCTCGAGGCCGCGGGCCCGCCGCTGTCGTCCGATCCGCCGGCGATCGCCAACTCCTCGTCCCGAACCCATTCTCCCGCTTCGTCCCCGCCGGCCGCATACTCGTAGACAGCGCCGCTGGAAACCGCGTGCGCCCGCTCGAGGTGGCCTGGCTCGCTGGCCGGGTCGGTCGCGACGGTTTCTGTGGGATCGGATCGAATTTCCATCCAGCCGTTGCCGAGTTTGTACAGCCCCGATTCGGTCGCCGCGAGCGGGACGCCGGCGGCTGACACGTCGTGAACGTCGCTCAGGCCCGCGTGATCGAGCGCGC
Organism: Halostagnicola larsenii XH-48; assembly: GCF_000517625.1. GTDB lineage: Archaea > Halobacteriota > Halobacteria > Halobacteriales > Natrialbaceae > Halostagnicola > Halostagnicola larsenii. Next base: position 28,013 of record NZ_CP007055.1, read on the forward strand.
CGTCGTGGACGCGGTAGACGCCGCGTTCGGTTCCGAGCAGGTCGCCGTCCATCGCTCGCACGTCGGCCTCGAGGGAGTCGGCGAGCGTCTCCCAGTCGTCAGCGTCCCGCCCGTCGTCTCCGTCCCGGCGTGCGACGCGGCCGTCGGGGCCCGCGGCGAGGAGCGTTTCTCCGTCGTAGCTCACGGCCGTCGCGGGGCCGAATTCCGTCTCTGCGAACGAGTCAGGATCGGTCGGATCGGCCACCAGCACGTCCTCGTCGGTCGCGATGGAGATCGAACCCGGTCCGGCGGCGAGATCCCGCGTCTCACGTCGGTGACAGAGCGAAAACTCGCCGACTGCACTGTCAGAAACTCTCACGTGGACGAGTCCCATCGAACTGCCGACGTAGGCGTCGAGTGCGCCCCCGCTCTCGCCGTAGACGCGTTTTTCGTCGATCGTGCTCATACTCGTGCTCTCGGACGGGAGCGTCGAAAGCATTCTGCTTGGCGACGACGCCGTGTGTGCAATCGGTCGTTTCGACGGTCTCAGTGGGGGTGACTGTCCCCCGAAGGAGGCTGTTGTGCGGACGATCGTCCGGAACCCCTTTGAGGTGTCCGTACAGAGTGTTTGTCGATGAAAGTGTTCGGATCGAGTGGGACTCGGGGCGTCGCCAACGAGGAACTGACGCCGGAGTTCGTCCTGCGCGTGGCCAAAGCCGCGGGAACAGCCTGGGACGTCGACCGGATCGCGATCGCTCGAGACACGCGCCACACCGGCCGGATGCTCGCCGATGCGGCGGCCAGCGGAATCGTTAGCACGGGAACCGACGTCGATCGACTCGGGGTTTTGCCGACGCCGGGCGCGCAGTTTTACGCCGAGCGCGAGGGCGTTCCGACGATCGTCATCACGGCTTCGCACAACCCGCCGCAGTACAACGGCGTCAAACTCGTCGGCAGCGACGGCGTCGAACTGGCGATCGACGATCTCGAGCGGATCGAAGAGGCGCTGCTCGCCGAGTCGTTCGAGGTCGCTCCGTGGGACGAAACCGGAAGAAACCGCGACGTCGACGGCGTGCGACGGGACTACATCGATGAACTGTGCTCGGCCGTCGACCGCGAGCGAATCGCCGAGGGCGACCTGACCGTCGCCCTCGATCCGGGCCACGGCGCAGGCTCGCTCGTCAGCCCCGAATTCTTCCGCGAACTCGGCTGTCGCGTCATCACCGTCAACGGGCAGGCCGACGGCCACTTTCCCGGCCGAGACCCCGAACCCGTCCCCGACAACCTCGAGGACCTCGGTCGACTCGTCCGCGCGACCGACGCCGACGTCGGAATCGCTCACGACGGCGACGCCGACCGGGCCATCTTCTTCGACGAAACCGGCGAGTACGTCGAGGGCGACGCGACGCTCGCGGCGCTCGCCGCGGCCGAACTCGAGCCCGGCGATACGACCGTCTCCGCGGTCAACGTCTCCCAGCGGTTAGTCGACGTGGTCAACGATATCGGCGCGTCCATCGAACTCACGCCGATCGGCTCGACGAACATCATCACGCGAATCGAGGAACTCGAAGTCAACGGCCGACGCGTTCCGGTCGCCGGCGAAGGGAACGGCGGCATCTTCTTCCCCGGATTCCGCCTCTCGCGGGACGGGGCCTTTACCGCCGCTCGGTTCCTCGAACTCGTCGCCGATCAGTCGGTGAGCAACCTCGTCGAACCCTACGGCGGCTACGCCAACGTTCGGCGCAATATCGAGTACGACTCGACGGCCGAACGCGACGCGATGATCGACGCCGCAGCGAACCAGGCAAAAACCTCCGACGCAGAACTCAACACGCGCGACGGCTACAGACTCGATCACGGCGACGCCTGGGTGCTCGCCCGGCCCTCGGGCACCGAGCCGCTCGTCCGGATCTACGCGGAGGCGCGCGACTCGAGTCGCGCCGAGGAACTCGCAGGCGATATGTACCGGGCGCTGGCCGAGGCGAAAAACGACGCCTGAACCGCCCCTACCCCTTTTTGCATCGTTCACACGCGTCGCGCTCCCCACCGTTCCGTCGCGAGCAACAGCCGATGGGAACCGACGAGGATGATTACGGCGAGCACGATCAACGCTCCCTCGAGCACCGTCGTCAACAACCCGAGCGAGACGATTAGCGTGGTCGCACAGGCCGGCGGATGGCGGGTGTCAGTCGCCAGCATTCCGCCCGCGGTGAGCGTCGTCGCCAGCACGCCGCTTGCCGCGAGCCGAAGGCCCTCGACCGATCCTGCCTCCATCGCGGCAGTCATCGCGATCCCGCTCGCGAGCAGGTGATAGGCCACCAGTCCGGCCAGAACGCCGATAATATGTCCGCCGACCACCCGCCGGGGCGAGGTCGCGTCGCCCCGTTCGAAAAGCGCCAGCACGAACGCCGTGGGGCCGAGACTCGGGAACAGCATCGAGAGCCCCGAGAGCCACGCCAACACGGCTGTCGTCGTGATCAAGAGCCCCGTGTGGAGCGCGCTGCCGACCTTGTCGTCCATCCTACTCGCGCGTTCGAACTCGAGATACAAACGTCGAAGGGTTTGGATCGCTCGAGCGTCCGATTCCAGGTCATACTCGTGAACTGACGACCACCGATCGTGGTATCGGATGACCGCTCAGGGGACGACCGTCACCGGCACGTCCGCCTGCCGGGTTACCTGCTCGGCGATGCTCCCAAGTAACACCCTCGAGACGCCCGAGCGTCCCTTGCTCCCCATGACGATGCCGTCGATCCCGTTCTCCTGTGCGTACTCGAGGATGGCCTCGGCGGCCGTCCCGTCGACGACTTGGGCCTCGATCGTGGTGTCGTGCTCTCCGGCGAGTCGCTTGGCGTCCGCGAAAACGTCCGGTTCCGCGTCGGTCTGCGCTGCGGACGGCTGGTCGGCGTACCCCGCCTCGAGGTCGTCGATTGCGTGGAGAACCGTAATCTCGGCGTCCGGAAAGTGCTCGAGCGCGTACTCGAGAGCCGCCCGTGCGGGGTCGGAGTCGTCCATCGGAACGAGGAGGTTGTGGCTCATGGGCGGTTGTTCGTCCGCATCCGTGGAAAGTACTCTGCCGTATGTTGGTTCGTATCGCTCAACTGATTTTATTCGTTCCATGGGCTTATCTCACCGGAAGTCGAAGGAGAGCACCGTGTCTACCGAAGGAAACGACCAGATAGATTCGACCAAGATGACCATGGGGATTGCGATCGGACCGCCAATAGGATTTGTTCTTGGGGTCGCAATGGACAATATCGGGATGGGTCTTACGATCGGTATGGTTCTCGGTCTGGCTCTCGGTATAGCTTGGAGCCAAACGTAGTGAGCCACCACGCGCGAACTTGGACATTGCTCGGCAGTTGGCCGAAGAGGAGAGTCACTAGACCGGATCGTCGACCTCGAGCGCCGCCGCTAACTGTTCTCGTTCGTTTCGAAGCGCCTCGAGTTCGTCGGCCACCCGCCCGTCGGCTAGCCGTTTGCGTTCCTCGGATGTGAGCTGATCGGCCGCCTGGGCCGCCGTCTGTAGCCGGTCGTAGTCCGGATCGCGGGCGAACAGCCGAACCTCCCGCAGCAGGGCCACCGTCTCGTCGTCGGCGATCCGATCGACGAACGGCCGATACTCTCGCGTTCGCCGCCGAAGGACGCCCGCGGGTTCGGGCGGCCAGCCGACGGTCAACGGCTCGGCGTCGATTCCGTCGAGGTAGGTCTGCTGGGTGGCCACCTGGCGCTTGAGTTCGTCCGCGTCGTCGACGTAGTGTGAGAGCTTCGAGCGGGAGTACTCGGCGTACTCGAGCAGTTCGTCGATCGTGTACTCGCCGGCGGGATTCGTCTCGACGTATGACTCGAGGTCGGCGGGCGGCAGTTCGTAGTCGACGAACGGATACCAGCGCGTCCGATCGAGGAACGCGAACACCTCCCGCGCCGAGGCGTTGCTACGATATTCCTCGAACGCCTCGCGAACCCCCTCGTCGTAGGCTTCGATCGGTTCTCGAAGCCTCTCGACCGGTGCGTCGAAATCGGCGTGGGAGAGCTCGAGCAATCGTTCTGCCTCCGCGAGTTCGTCGTCGATCTCCCCGAGGCGCTGGCCGGCGTTCGTCCGGGCCGCCCCCAGCGCCTCCCGCGCGGCTTCGCGTTCGTCGAGTAAGTCCGCGTACTGCTTTGCCGGCTCGAGTTCGGCTTCCGCGCGCTCGAAATCGGACTCGCTGAGCCGACGCTTGTCGATCGCGTCCAGCGCCGCCTCGAAGGCCTCTCGCCCCTGCAGGTCGTCGTTGAGGCCCTCCACGAGCGCGTCGAACTTCCCCTCGAGTTCGATGTAGGCCTGGAAGTTCTCCCGACCCGTGCCGGTCGCCCGATCGACGTACGATTCGAGGAGTTCGGTCGCGTTCCGGTAGGCCGTCGCGGCTTCTTCGACCGCCGCCTCGTCGCCACCGCCCTGCCGTTCGATTCGTTGCTGTGCCGTCTCGAGTCGCTCACGGGCGTCTCGGAGCTCTGCGAGCGCCTCGGAGTCCGCGCGATGAACGGATTCGCTCATTGTGTTTGGAGTGTCGGTGTGGGGTTTTGCTGTCTCGAGTGTCGATGTGGGAGTTCCCCGTTGGGCGGTTCGATGTAATTCGCTATTACTCGTAGACGGCGTCGGGGTCGAACACCTTCTCGCCGACGTTCTCGCCGTCGATAGTTCGGTAGAAACACGACCGGCGGCCCGTGTGGCAGGCACCGCCTTCCTGCTCGACGAGATAGAGCAGCGTGTCGGCGTCGCAGTCGACCCGAACCTCCGCCACCTGCTGGGTGTGGCCGCTGGTCTTTCCTTTCTCCCACAACTCATCGCGACTCCGCGAGTAGTAGTGGGCTCTGCCGGTCTCTCGGGTCCGCTCGAGCGCTTCCGGAGAGACGTACGCGAGCATCAACACGTCGCCCGATTCGGCGTCCTGTGCCACGGCGGGAACCAGCCCGTCGTCGCCGAAATCGACTTCGATACCGTCGTCCATACTCGGAGGAAAGTCCGTCGGGGGCGATAGGTCTTTTGCTGCACTCGAGATTCTGGGAACGGTGGGACTCGTCTCGAGGCGACATCCGCGTATTTCAGCCGATTTGCCGGATGAGACGTAGTATCTAACTTTCCCTATTGCCCGCCCCTGCTCTAGAACCCGCTCGTCGCTGTCCGTGCGAGCAGGCTGCTTGAGCGTTTCGGGGTTCGTGCGTTTCAGTATGAGACCGTTTCGAGTCCGTCGATCGCTTCGAAATGCTCGTCTCGAGTCACGAGCGCTGCGCCGTGATGGCGACAGGTGCCGGCTATCAGCACATCCCCGTGGTTGATCGGCTGACCAGCCTCGAGCAATTCGGCGTTGATCTGGGCTGCTTCCCGACTGACGCCGTGATCGAACTCGAGCGGCTCGATCCAGTCCAGACTCGTCTGCGCTTTTTCGATCGAATCACCGTCGTACAGCGCTGCACCTTCGTACACCTCGTAGAGGACGAGTGCGGGCGCGTAATAGATCGGTGCGCTCTGTCGCTCGAGAAATTTCGCGGTCGCAGTAACGCCATCGAGGTAGTCGATGAGAAAGGTCGTATCCAGTGCGATCATCGTTCACTGTCCCGGTCTCGACGGTCGCGGTGTCGTTCCCGTCGCTCCGCTATGTCTTCGTTTAGGCCCGCTCGAGCCGTTTCGGCCGCGTTGCGGAACCCTTCGTCGTTTTCGAATGCGCCGAATCCTTTCATGACATCGCGGTCCGCATCAGTAAGTCGGAGAATCGTGTCGGTGAAGCTCTCGTCCTCTCGTTTGTAGGCTTTCAGATGTTCGTACGCTTCTTCAGTAACGGTCAAACTCTTCGTGGCCATCGGTCTATGTGTACGTTTAGACGTACATACGCATAACGCTATTCCTGCTCTCATTCGCTCACCCTAATTCAATGGGGATCGGTTCAACGTCTCTCTCGGACGACTCGAGCGGCTCTCCCCTGAAATCGAAGCCAAATTCGTTTATCGGAACCTGAACCTCGAGCCCAGTTCACGGACCGAAATCTCGACTCGAGCAAACGTTCACTCACCGTTGGGATAGGACGGTTCACACTCTATCGTCTCAAAAACTAGGGAGACGTATGAGTGCCTTCGGCGTGGTCTTTCTCGAGAACGCAGCCAACTCGGCGGTCTCGAAACCATCCACAAACTCCGTTCTAAACCGATTAAAGAGTCGCTTGTAGCAAGAACAGCGTCGCGTTGTAGCCGCCGTGGATCCACATCACCAGATAGAGGTTGTTGTACCGCTCGTAGAGCCAGCCGAAGGCCACCGAGAGGACGAAAATGACGCCGAGCGAGACGATGGCGGCCGAAAGCGTCGTCGTGAAGTACGCTGGGAGGTGGATGCTCGAGAACAGGATCGAGGTTCCGACGATCGCCCCGGTGGAGCCGAACGCCGGGCGCATGTAGTTCTGGATCAGGCCCCGGAACAGCAACTCCTCGGCGGGGCCGATCACGAGAATCGAGATCACGGCGAGTGCGACGTAGTAGTACGGCGAGACGTCGCCGCCGATCAGCGAGTGCTCCGAGGCGGGGATCCCGAGCGCGGAACTGGCCAGCGAGAGCGCGGCCTGAAGCACGACGAGTCCGACGATGGCGAGGAGGCTCACGCCGATCTGGCGACGCGTCGGCCTTGAGAGCCCGAACTCGGCTTTCGGAATCCAGCCGCGGACGACCGACAGCGCGGCGAGTCCGAGCGCGCCGAGTCCCAGTAGCCCTGACTCCATCCCGGCGAGGAGTACAAAGCCCTCGCCCTCGATGAACGCGTCGAACTGCTCGATGTCGCCGGTGGTCACAGCGAGGTAGATCATGGCCCCGAGCATCAGAACGAAGAAGACGGCGAACGTAAAGATGAACGCGCCGAGAATGTACCCGATCGAACCCAAAATCGCGATCAGGGCCGACCGCGACGGGGGATCGGTTGGAGGGGACTGCTCGGAAGCGCTCGGCGGAGCCGATTGTGGGTCGTCCATACTGACTATCGGGGGATCAGAACGAAGAACGTGTCGATGGCGGAACTCTCTCGACTAACGCCCTCGAGCGAGCGGCCCGCTCAGTCCTGGCCGTTCAGGATGATGTCTGCGACATCGATGATCCGCTCGTCGGCCTCGAGTTCCTCTCGAGCCGCGTCCGGAACGCTACTGTCGACGTTGTAGACGGTGAGCGCTTCGCCGCCGATGGTCTCACGGGCGTTGAACATCCCGGCGATGTTGACACCGTGTTTGCCCATAATCGAGCCGATGAGGCCGATGACGCCCGGTTCGTCGGTGTTTCGCGTGATGACCATCCGGCCGTGGGGAATCGCATCCACGCGGTAGCCGTCGATGCGGACGATGCGCGGGTCGTTCCCGGCGAAGAGCGTTCCGTCGACCGAAAGCTCCGAGTCGCCGTTAGTGACGGTGACCGAGACCAGGCTCTGGAAGTCGGCGGCCTGGTGGGTCTTCGATTCGGTGACGTCGACGCCGCGATCCTCCGCGATCTGTGGCGCGTTGACGGCGTTGACCTGCCACTCGAGCGGTTCGAAGACGCCTTTGAGCGCGCTCGCGGTGACGAACTCGATGTCCTCGTCTGCGATGTCGCCCTCGTAGGCGACCTCGACGCTCTCGATGCGGCCGTCGAGCAACTGGGCGGCGACCTTGCCCGCGGTCTCGGCGAGGTCGATGTACGGCTCGACGCGCGGGAACGCGCTCTCGTCGATCGAGGGTGCGTTGAGCGCGTTCGCGACCGGTTCGGCTTCGATGGCGGCGACGACCTGCTCTGCGGTCTGGGTCGCGACGTTCTCCTGGGCGGCCTCCGTCGACGCGCCGAGGTGTGGCGTCACGATCACGTCGTCGACGAAAAGCAGCGGCGAGTCCTCGGGAAGCGGCTCCTCGGCGAAGACGTCGAGTGCGGCCCCCTCGAGGGTGCCGTCTTCGACTTTCGCCGCGAGCGCGTCCTCGTCGACGACGCCGCCGCGGGCGCAGTTGATCAGGTAGCCGCCCTCGAGCAGTTCGAGTTCCTCGTCGCTGATGAGCCCCTCCGTTTCGGGGGTCAGCGGCGTGTGGACGGTCACGAAGTCCGCTTTCTCGAGACAGTCTTCGAACTCGACGAGCTCAGCGCCGATGCGATCCGCGCGGTCCTCGGAGATGTACGGGTCGTAGGCGACGATGTCCATCCCCATCGAGTCGAGCTTCTTGGCGACCTCCTGGCCGACGCGGCCGAGGCCGACGACGCCGAGGGTCTTGTCGTCGAGTTCGGTCCCGAGGTAGTCGCTTTTGGCCCACTCGCCGTCTTTCAGCCGGACGTGTGCCTGCGGGATCGAGCGCGCGGCCGCGAACGTCATCGCGACGGTGTGTTCGGCGGCCGCCCGAACGTTGCCTTCCGGCGCGTTCGCGACGATGACGCCCTCGTCGGTCGCGGCGTCGATGTCGATGTTGTCGACGCCGATGCCCGCTCGGCCGACGATCGCCAGTTCTTCGGCGGCTTCGAGGACCGTCTCGGTGACCTCCGTTCCCGAGCGGACGATGAGTCCGTTGGCGTCCGAGACGGCCTCGAGGAGCGCCTCGCCCTCGAGTTCGTATGCCGTTTCGACCTCGTAGCCAGCGTCCCTGAGTACCGCGAGCCCTGCGTCAGCGATAGGATCCGTAACCAGAACCTTCATGCGCGAGTCAATTGCGTCGACAGGGTAAACCCTTCCGTTGTGTCCGAAACTGGCAAAAACTACCTCCTGCATGGATCTCTCGGGCTCGACTCGAGTAGCCGATGTAAGTTATCCGGTCATCTCGACGCTTGATCCGGTCGTTTCGAACATCGATTCAACTGCCTCGAGTCACGCAGCCGACCGGTTCGTTGCCGTGAACGTACGCAGCATGGTTTTTCTTCGCTGGCCGCGTACAGGGCGCGATGATCCGATGACGCCTCGAGAAACCCAACTCCCCGACAGGAAACGCGCCCGCCAGCGCGAACGCGCACTCGGTGCCGAACTCGAACAGGTAACGGCGCGCCTCGATACGACCGAACGACAGCTCAGGTTGCTCCAGAACACGATCCGAGCCGTCGCTCGCGAGGCCGACGTTTCGGTGGACGGTCCGTGCGGGCACTGCGGTCGGAGCCACCTTCTCATCACGGACGGCATGTTACACTGCCCGTCGTGTGGCTACCGTCGAACGCTGTAGCCGCCGATCGGTACAGGACTCGAATGCCGTCGCCGCCGGTCGGCTCGCCTCCGAGCAGTATCACCGTCACCCCAATTCGGCGTCGGCTGGTGCGTTCGCCGCTCGAGGCGAAGACAGCCAAATTCGGCCAGTTCGGCCGATTCGGACGTCCTCGAACGGCCAGCCAGCAGCGGATCGCACCCTCACCGATGGAGGTGACAGGCTGCAAAATGCGTTTCGTCGCCGTGTTCTGCCTCGAATTCGTAGCGCGGGCGCTCGCGGGCGCAGATGCTCCGCTCGGCGAAGTTCTCGAGCAGGAGGTCGGTCGCCTCGTCCCATCCGGTTCGCGTCCCGTCCGGATCGCCCTCGTCGGGGCCGTCTCGATCCGTCGCGACGAGTCGGATCGCCTCGTCGACGATTTTGCCCGCTTCACCCTGCGGTGTAGCCTCCTCGAAAAACCGGGCCCGAATCGCGGACTCGCTCGAGGGCTCGAACGTCCGGCGCTTGACCGCGCGCATGAACGCTCGCGTCGCCTCCCACTCCTGAACCGAAAACGCGTCCGTCTCGGGGGCGATCAGCTTCGGACACCGCGTCCGGAATCGACAACCGGATGGGGGATCGACCGGGCTCGGAACCTCGCCCTCGAGCACCCCTCGAGCGCCGGTCTCCCGCGGATCGGGGACAGGGATCGACTCGAGCAGCGCCTTCGTGTAGGGGTGTTGGGGATTCTCGAACAGCTCCGTCTTCTCGGCGAGTTCGACGATGTGGCCGAGGTACATCACCGCCACGCGGTCGGAGATGTGCCGGATCACAGAGAGGTCGTGGGCGATAAAGAGGTAGGTCAGGCCGAACTCCTCTTGGAGTTCCGCCATCGTGTTCAGCACCTGGGCCTGGATCGAAACGTCGAGCGACGAGACGGGTTCGTCACAGACGATGAAGTCGGGATCGACCGACAGCGCTCGAGCCAGATTAATTCGCTGGCGCTGGCCGCCGGAAAAGGCGTGGGGGTGTCTGTTGTAGTGGCGCGGATCGAGCCCCACCTTCTCGAGGAGCGCTTTCGCTCGAGTCCGCCGGCCCTCCTCGTCGAACATGTCGTGGGCTCGCATCGGCTCCTCGATGATCTGTCCGACTTTCATCCGCGGGTCGAGCGAGGACTGGGGATCCTGGAAGATCATCTGGATCTCCGAGCGCTTCTGTCGGAGTTGCTCGCCGCTCAGCGCCGCCAGATCGTCGCCCCGGAACCTGATCGTCCCCGCCGTCGGGTCGATCAGTCGAAGGATCGTTCGGCCGAGCGTACTCTTTCCGCACCCGCTCTCGCCGACGAGCCCGAGCGTCTCGCCCGCTCTGATCTCGAAGGAGACATCGTCGACGGCTTTCACGTCGTCGGTTCCCAGACTCACCGGCGGAAACCGATCCGGCTCGAAACTGAGCCCCGCGAGCAGCCCCGAATCCGCGCTGAAGTACGTCCGGAGCCCGTCGACCTCGATCAGGGGCTCTCCGTGGGTGTTCTCGGTCCCCTCGAGACCCGTACTCGACGATCCGTCACCGCCCACGGCGGGATCCTCGGCGTCACTCATGAGCCCCACCCCCGTCGGTCGAGGGCTGGTTCGGGCTCGATTCCGCCGACTCGACGGTCGCTTTCTCGCCCGACTCGAGCGGCACGCTCTCGTCGTAGCCGACGTCGAACACGTCGTGTTTCACGCACGCGGCTCGATGCGGACCGTCTTCGGTTTCGGCGACGGTCTTCGTCTCCGGGTGAACGCGCGTACAGACTTCTCGAGCGTCGGGACAGCGGGGATGAAACCGACAGCCTGAGGGCGGGTCGATCGCCTCGGGCATCACGCCCTCGATTGGCTCGAGTTCGGTCGCGCGGTCGGGTCGGGGCATCGACTCGAGTAAGGCGGCGGTGTAGGGGTGGCTTGTGTCGTAGAACAGGTCGTCGACGGGAGCCTGTTCGACTATTTCCCCCAGGTACATCACGTTGACGCGGTCGCAGATTTCGGCGACGACGCCCATGTCGTGGGTGACCCACAGGAAGCTGGTGCCGTACCGATCCTGCAGGTCGTCGACGAGGTCGATGATCTGGCCCTCGACGGTAACGTCGAGCGCGGTCGTCGGTTCGTCGGCGATGATCAGACTCGGCTCGCACGCAAGCGCCATGGCGATCAACACGCGCTGGCGCATCCCGCCGGAAAACTGGTGTGGATACTCACCGTAGCGCTGTTCGGGGTCGGGGATGCCGACCTCCCGAAGCATCCGGATCGCTTCGGTCTCGGCCTCGCTTCCGGACAGATCGCGATTCAGCTCGATGAACTCCCGAAGCTGGCCGCCGACGGTAAAGACGGGGTTCAGCGACTTCATCGGATCCTGAAAGATCATCGCGATCTCGTTGCCGCGAATCCGCCGGCGTATTTCGTCGTTCGCGAGCATCGCCTCGCGCTCGCGGCGGCCGCCATCGGTGTCGTCCTCGAGGCTGAAAATCGTCTCGCCCTTGTAGGTGATTTCGCCGCCGACGATTTCGCCGGGACTCTCGATGAGTCGGAGCAAGCTCATCGAAGCGACGGATTTTCCGGCACCGCTCTCGCCGACGAGGCCGACGATTTCGCCCTCGTGGACCGTAAAGGAGATGCCGTCGACGGCGCGGACGATACCGCTTTTCGTGTGAAACTGTGTTTGCAGGTTTTCGACGCAAAGGAGTGGTTCGGTACTCATTGGTATGTTGTGGTCGTCTCAGTCCTCGAGTCGCGGATCCAGCGCGTCCTGCAGGCCGTCGCCGAACAGGTTGAACCCCATGATCGTGACGAGGATAGCCAGCCCCGGCCAGATCGAGAGCCAGATGTTCGAGTGCATGTATCGCCCGTGGGCGATTCGAAGCATCTCGCCCCAGTCCGGCGTCGGCGGCTGTGCGCCGTAGCCCAGAAAGGAGAGCCCGGCCACGATCAGGATCGTGACGCCGATCTGGAGCGTCGCGTACACCATCACGGGCGCGAAGCTGTTCGGGATGACGTGTCTGCGGATGATGTGGCGGTCTTTGACGCCGGCCGCACGCGCCGCCTCGATGTAGTCCATCTCCCGGACCGATAACACCTCGCTGCGGATGATCCGGGCGAACACCGGGACGAACGTCAGGCCGACGCCGACGACGGCGTAGCGGATGTCCGGGCTTCCCCCGCTGAGGAACACGATGAAGACGATGATGAGCACGAGCGGCGGAATCGCGTACAGCGTCTCGACGCTTCGCATCAGCACGTCGTCGATCTTCCCGCCGTAGAACCCCGACACCGCGCCGATTATCGTGCCGCCACCGAGCCCGATGGCGGTCGAGGCCAACCCGACGCTGACGGAGACCTGCGAGCCGTAAAACACCCGCGTGAAGTAGTCACGGCCCTGCGGATCCGTTCCGAGAGGGTTCGCCAGCGATCCCTCGGCGAGAAACGCGGGCGGTTGGTTCGGGTTAGCCTCGCCGGGCGGCGGTATCCGCGTCGGGTGGTCGAAGATCGGTAGCGCCTCGGCGAACGTGTAGTTCGACGCGGTGCCGAAGGTGAGACTCGAGAGGTTGCTATCGACCGCCGCGAACGCCGCAGCGAACAGGACGATCGCGACGACGTAGAGTCCGAACCGGGCCGTCGCGTCGGCGTGGATTCGTTTGAGGGTGTGTCGCCACCCCACTCGCGCCTCGACGGTGCTGCCGGCGGAGCCGTCCTCGAGTTGTGATTCAGTCGTTGCCATCGTGGAGTGGTCGTCCGTGTGAGCGGTGGGTTGGTCGTTGTTCGCGTGGGTGGTCGTCCGCGCACATCGTCAGTCACGCTCCCCGTAGGTCACTCGCGGGTCGATGTAGGCGTAGGAGATGTCGGTGATGATCACGCCGATCACGAACATGAACCCGAGCACGAGCGTGATCCCCATCACGAGCTGGTAATCGAGTTGCTGGATCGACTCGATGAACAGTCGGCCGATGCCGTTGATCGCGAAGACGGTCTCGATGAGGACCGCACCCCCCAGCGCCGTCGAGAGGTTGAGTCCGATGATCGTGATGATCGGCAACTGGGCTGATCGGAACGCGTGTTTGCGGAGGATCGTCCGCTCGGGGACGCCGTAGGCCCGCGCCAGCCTGACGTACTCCTCCTGGAGCGATTCGATCATCTGCGTGCGCTCGACGCGCATCAGCGTCGCCATCTGCAGGGTTCCCAGCGCGATCATCGGCAACAGCAGGTGTCTGATCGTCTGGTAGTAGTGCTCGATGTGACCGCTGTGGCCGGCGGCCGACGGCGGCCGCCACGGGTAGACCAACCCCGCGGAGGGTAACACGCCGAGGTTGACCGCGAACACGATGATGAGCATGATGCCGATCCAGAACGAGGGCGTCGAGACGCCGACGAGCGCGACGATCCGCGAGACGTGATCCGCCGGTTTGTTCCGACGCTTTGCGGCCAGGACGCCGAGCGGAATCGCGGTCCCGATCGCGAACAAGTATCCCGAGAGGACCAAAAGTAAGGTCGGGCCGACGCGCTCTCCCAGAAGCGCCGAGACCGGTCGATCGCGGTGAATGCTGTAGCCGAGATCGCCCTGTACCAGCCCGGTCATGTAGTTCCAGTAGCGGACGTGCATCGGCTGATCGAGGCCGTAGCGTTGTTCGATCGACCGAATGAGTTGCTCGTCCGCCTGCTGGCCCTGTAACATGAGACTAACCGGATCGCCGGGCGCGAGGTTCACCAGCACGAAAGTGATAATGGAAATCCCGAGCAGGACGGGAATCGCCTGCAACAATCGATAAATCGTGTATCGGAGCAGTCCCATGGATCTCGAGAGGTGTGTTAGTGCTGTTCGGGTTCGTCGCTCACGGTCGTCGCTCGCTCTACGCTCGTCACCGCCACTCGGCGTCGCGACAGACTCGAGCGTCGGGCCGCCGTCTCACTCCTCGATTGAGACATTAGTTTCCCCGGAGACGAGCTGTGGGTTGTACGCGACGTTCGGGTGCGGTTCCAGTCCGTTGACGTAGCTCTGGGCCGCCATCGTGTTGTGCTCGGAGTAGGCGGGCATAACTGGCACTTCCGAGACGATTTCGTCGATGACGCCGACGTAGAGCTCGCGGCGCTCGTCCTGCCCGGCCGTCTCTCGCGCCTCGAGGATGTCGTCGTGAAAGCTGTCGCTACCCTCGTAGAAGTGCCCCTGCGTGACGCCGGCGTTCTCCTCGTGAAAGAGGTTGTACAGGTAGACGTCGGGATCCGGGCCGCCGGTCCAGCCGAGGATGTACAGTTCGTAGTCGCTGGCCTCGCCGGAGATGTAGGTGTCCGTCAGCGTCGCGAAATCGAGGCTCTGGACCTCGGCGTTGTAGCCGAGTTCGTCCAGCCGTGAGGCGATCAGTTCGCCCAGGGCGATCCGTACGTCGTCAGGCGGGACGATGATCGTCGGGTTCCAGTCGTCGGGTTCCTCGAGCCCCTCCTCGAGGAGCCGTTCGGCCTCCTCCCGGTCGTATCCCGGCGCCTCCGATTCCCACTCGTCGACCGGGAAGTCCCACCCGAGTTCGTTGACGATCGGCGGGATCGGCGAGTTCATGGGAATCGCGCTCTGGCCGAGGTTCGAATCGACGAACTCGCTCATCGAGAACGCGTGGGCGATCCCCCGGCGGACGTCGGCGTTCGTCGTCTCGCCTTCGTTGCAGTTGAAGGCGACGTACTGGTAGGAGGGGCTCTCGGTTCGATAGACGTCGATCCCGTCCTCGGCTTCGATCTGATCCCAGTCGGTCGGCGGGACGGTCCCGATGGCGTCGGTATCGCCCGCGAGGATCTGAGAGACCCGCCCCGCGTCGTCTTCGGCCGACTCGAACCTGACCGTCTCGAGTTCCGGTTGGGGCTCTCCCCAGTAGTCGTCCCAGCCCGCGAGTTCGACGAACTCGTCGGAGCTCCAGTCCTCGAAGGTAAACGGTCCGGATCCGACGGGATCGGTGTTGTAGCTTTCGGGATCGTTGGTCCGGACAGACTCGTTGACGACGTACGTCGCCACGGTGAGCGTCGTAAACGCCCCGTAGGGGTGGTCGAGGTCGAACTGGACCGTTTGTTCGTCGACCGCTTCGGTTCCTTCGACGTCGATGAAGTCGTACTCCGGCCGATTCTCGGTCTCCTCTTCGATCGGTGCGGTGAACGAGTGTACGACGTCGGTGGCGGTGACGGCATCGCCGTTCTGGAACTCGGCGTCGTCGACGAGTTCGACGATGTAGCGCTCGCCGTCGCGTTCCTCCTCGGGCTCGCCGGCGGCGAGTTTCGGCTGGAGCTCGAACTCGAAGTCGTACTCGTACAATCCGTCGTAGACGAGATTGATGATCTGGACGCTGTAGGCGTCGTTCGAGACGATGGGGTCGAAATCCCCCTCGGGAGTCACCTCCTGCGTGTACAGGAGCTGTCCCTCCTCGGCACCCCCGTTCCCCCCGATGCAGCCAGCCACCATCGCCGTACTGGCCCCTGCACCTGCCGCGAGAATTCGCCGCCGCGTGGCGGTTGGCTGAATTCGTGTCATCTCACCTCATAATCCGACTACCCCTATTTTGGTATCAGCAGGATACAGACACCAAACCCGACTTTACCGTCCGATAATTCGTGCAGTACTAGCCAGAATGAACACATTTCCTGTTCACTGGTACCACAGTTTGTCCATGACCGTTGGTCTTTTTCTATCGCGGGACACAGTTGGTTGGTATGAACTACAGGGAAGTCGAAACCGAATCCGAGTACGTCGCCCGCCTCGAGACGGGCGCGGATTGGCGCGCGGAGATCGAGTCGCTGGCGGCCGACGTCGACGCCGGCGCGGCGTGGTTTACCGCGCTGGGTGCCGTCCAGGACGCCGAACTGGCCTTCTACGATCAGGACGACCTCGAGTACTACACGATCGACGCCGACGAACCGCTCGAGGTCGCAAGCTGCGTCGGCAACGTCGCCTGGCTGAACGACGAGCGGTTCGCACACACCCACGTCGTGCTCTCGGACGCCGACGGCGAGACGATCTCCGGGCACCTGAACTCGGCGACGGTCTGGGCCGGGGAAGTGTACATGCGCGTCTTCGAGGACGACTTAGAGCGCGAATACGACGAGACGACCGCTCTCGATCTCTGGCTCTGAGATGCGCGAGGTAGACCAGCGGTATTTCTCTCGGCTGGAATCCCAGCTCGACGAGGCGTTCGACGTCGCTGAAACCGCCAAAGAACGCGGCGCTGATCCCGAACCCGAAGTCGAGATCCCAGTCGCGAAAGACATGGCTGACCGCGTCGAAAACATCCTCGGCATCGATGGCGTCGCCGAACGCGTCCGCGAACTCGAGGGCCAGATGAGCCGCGAGGAGGCGGCCCTGGCGCTCGCGGAGGACTTCGCCGAGGGAAACGTCGGCGACTACGAGACGAAAGCGGGCAAGATCGAAGGCGCGGTCCGAACGGCGGTCGCACTGTTGACCGAAGGCGTCGTCGCCGCCCCCATCGAGGGCATCGACAAGGTCGAACTCCTCTCGAACGACGACGGCACGGAGTTCGTAAACGTCTATTACGCCGGTCCGATCCGCTCTGCGGGCGGCACCGCACAGGCGCTGTCGGTGCTGGTCGGCGACTATACGCGCGCGCTCGTCGGCATCGACCAGTACAACGCGCGTTCGGAGGAAATCGAACGCTACGCCGAGGAGATCTCGCTCTACGACAAGGAGACCGGTCTCCAGTACTCCCCGAAGGATCCGGAGACGAAGTTCATCGCGAAACACCTCCCGATCATGTTAGACGGCGAGGCGACCGGTGACGAGGAAGTGTCCGGCTTTCGGGACCTAGAGCGAGTCGACACCAACTCCGCGCGCGGTGGGATGTGTCTGGTGCTCGCGGAAGGGATCGCGCTGAAAGCGCCGAAGATCCAACGGTACACCTCCCAACTCGAGGAAATCGATTGGCCCTGGCTGCAGGACCTCATCGACGGGAACTACTACGAGAATGACGACGAAGCGGCCGCGGACGAGTCGAAAGCGGCCGACGACGGCGACGACGACGACGAGGCGGATGCCGAAGCCGCCGCCGAGGAAGACGACGCACCGCCCGAAGAAACGGGGCCTGTTCGACCTGCCCCTTCGAAGAAGTTCCTTCGGGATCTGATCGCCGGTCGCCCCGTCTTCTCCCATCCCAGCGCGAAAGGCGGTTTTCGACTGCGATACGGCCGCTCGCGTAACCACGGCTTCGCGACCGGTGGCGTCCACCCGGCGACGATGCACCTGGTCGACGACTTCCTCGCGACCGGGACGCAGATCAAGACCGAACGGCCGGGGAAAGCCCACGGCGTCGTCCCCGTCGACTCCATCGAGGGACCAACCGTCAAACTCGCCAACGGCGACGTTCGACGGATCGACGACCCCGAGGAGGCCCTCGAGATCAGAAACGGCGTCGAGGAAATCCTCGATACGGGCGAGTACCTGATCAACTACGGCGAGTTCGTCGAAAACAACCATCCGCTGGCTCCCGCCTCCTACGTCTTCGAGTGGTGGATCCAGGACATGGACGAGGCCGGCGCGGACGCCCAGGCGCTGCTCGACGACCCGCGGATCGACGCGGAGCACCCGCCCGCCGAGGACGCCCTCGAGTGGGCCCGCGAGTACGATGCGCCGTTGCACCCCGACTACACCTACCTCTGGCACGATTTGGCCGTCGACGATTTCTGTGCGCTGGCCGACGCGGTCGCGAACGCCCATATCGAGAACGGCGGCGAGACGCTCGTCCTCGAGCGCTCGGAGACGGTTCGAGACGCTCTCGAGACGATCATCGTCGAACACCGCCAGCGGGAGGGCCGACTCGAGGTCGACGACTGGGTTCCGCTCGCCCGGACGCTCGGGGTCGTCCGCGACGAAGACGGGGAGTTGACCCGGACATGGACCGACGACGACCTCTCTGAGCGAGCGCGCACGTGGGGCGACTCCGATGGGGCGGACTCCGGCGACGATAAGCGAAACTCGAGCGGCGGCGCAAACGCCATCAAGGCGGTCAACGAGGTCGCGCCGTTTACCGTCCGCGAGCGCGCTCCAACTCGAATCGGCAACCGCATGGGTCGACCCGAGAAGTCCGAAAGCCGCGACCTCAGCCCCGCGGTTCACACGCTCTTTCCCATCGGCGAGGCCGGCGGCGCACAGCGCGACATCGCCAAGGCCGGCAAACACGCCGACACGATGTCCGATACGCCCGGCGTCGTCGAGATTCAGATCGGCCGTCACCGCTGTGGGGAGTGCGATACCGAGACGTTCAAGAACCGCTGTCCGGACTGTGGCGCTCGAACCGAACCCGATTATCGCTGTCCGTCGTGTGACTCGGCGATCGAACCGGACGAAGCCGGCCGCGTCGAGTGCGACCGGTGTGACACCGAGGCGACCTGCGTCGAATCCCGCGAGATCGATCTCAACAAGGAGTACCGAGACGCTCTCGAGACGGTCGGCGAACGCGAGAACGCCTTCGACATTCTGAAGGGGGTCAAGGGGCTGACCTCCGCTGACAAAATCCCGGAACCGATGGAGAAGGGGATTCTCCGGGCGAAACACGACGTTTCCTCGTTCAAGGACGGCACCGTCCGCTACGACATGACCGACCTTCCGGTCACGTCGGTTCGGGCGAGCGAACTCGACATCGATGTCGGCCAACTGCAGGCGCTCGGCTACGAGGAGGACATCCACGGCGAACCGCTCGTCCACGAGGACCAACTGGTCGAACTCAAGGTCCAGGACATCGTCCTTTCCGACGGCGCAGCCGAGCACATGCTCAAGACGGCCGACTTCATCGACGACTTACTCGAGCAGTACTACGGTCTCGAACCCTTCTACGAACTCGGGGAACGCGAGGAGCTGGTCGGCGAACTCGTCTTCGGGATGGCTCCGCACACGAGCGCGGCAACTGTCGGGCGAGTGATTGGTTTTACGAGCGCTGCAGTCGGATACGCTCATCCGTACTTCCACGCCGCGAAACGCCGGAATTGCGACGGTGACGAAGATTGTGTAATGCTCCTCATGGACGGTCTGTTGAACTTTAGTATGAGTTTTCTGCCAGATCAACGCGGGGGGAAGATGGACGCGCCGCTCGTCATGTCCTCGAGAATCGATCCCTCCGAGATCGACGACGAGGCACACAACATCGACATCGTCTCGCGGTACCCCCGCGAGTTCTACGAGGCGACCCTCGAGATGGCAGACCCCGGTGAGGTCGACGTGCAGATTGCCGAGGAAACGCTCGGGACGGACGAGGAGTACACCGGCTTCGAGCACACCCACGATACAAGCGACATCGCGATGGGGCCCGACCTCTCGGCGTACAAGACGCTGGGGTCGATGATGGACAAGATGGACGCCCAG
This sequence comes from Halostagnicola larsenii XH-48, assembly GCF_000517625.1. Lineage (GTDB taxonomy): Archaea > Halobacteriota > Halobacteria > Halobacteriales > Natrialbaceae > Halostagnicola > Halostagnicola larsenii. The sequence goes on from NZ_CP007055.1 coordinate 47,488, forward strand.
CTCGAGCTCTCGCGGAAGCTCAAGGCGGTCGACGAGACGGACGTCGCCGAACGGGTCATCGAGTATCACTTCCTGCCGGACCTGATCGGCAACCTCCGGGCGTTCTCTCGACAGGAGACCCGGTGTCTCGACTGCGGCGAGAAGTTCCGCCGGATGCCCCTGACCGAAACCTGCCGGGAGTGTGGCGGCCGCGTCAACCTCACCGTCCACCAGGGATCGGTGAACAAGTACATGCAAACCGCGATCGAAGTCGCCGAGGAGTACGACTGCCGGCCATACACGAAACAGCGCCTGGAGGTGCTCGAGAAATCGCTCGAGAGCGTCTTCGAGAACGATAAGAACAAGCAGTCCGGCATTGAGGACTTCATGTAACCCGTCGGTTTTGCGCCAAATGGTTCCGAGCGAAGCGAGCGGACAGTTCTTGTCGTCAGTTCTTGCTGCGGTCGCCCGAGGGTGGTCGCAGCCTCGACACCCGAAATTCGATATAGCGTATACCAATTCAAGTAATAAGTGGTCGACGGTCGCACACTGCTGTCCCTTTATGCAGGCTCGTGTGGTCACCTAGTCCATGGCCGACGACACGACACGCCTCGGATTCGGAACGAACGTGTACGCCGAGGACGGGACCAAGGTCGGACGGATCCGCGGATTCGATGAGAACGGGTTCTACGTCACGCTCCGGGAAGGTATCGAGGGAATGAGCGTCGAACACGTCCGTTCGGGCAAGGAGTTCGGAGAAGCGGAACTCATGTGGCGCTGTCAGGTGTGCGGCGAGATGGGCAAACTCGACCAGGACATCCCCGATACCTGTCCATCGTGTGGCACCAGCAAGGAGGATATCTACTACTGGACCGAAGACTGACCGGCGCCGCGCTCTGCAGTACTCGCCAGTCGCTGCCATCCACTTTTGGTCTCCCTCGAGCGGAGACGAAAACGGTTTCACCGCGCTCGTTCCACCTCGAGCCATGCAAATCGTCGTCTTCGGGGCCGGAAGCCTCGGCAGCCTTCTGGGTGGCGTGCTCGCGCGCGAACACGAGGTCACGCTCGTCGCGCGCGAGGCTCACGCCGACGCTGTCCGCGAGAACGGCCTTCGACTCGAGGGGGAACTCGAGGGCATCGTCAACCCCGAGGCGGCGACCGACGGTGCGGGTCTCGAAGCCGACCTCGCCGTGGTGGCTGTCAAAGCCTTCGACACCGAACCGGCGGCGAAAACGCTGGCGACGGGGCGCTTCGAGGCGGTGCTGTCGGTCCAGAACGGAATGGGAAACGAAGCGATACTCGCCGAGCACCTCGAGACGCCGGTTCTCGCGGGAACTGTGACCTACGGAGCCATCCTCCGGGATCCGGGCATCGTCGAGTGTACGGGACTCGGTGAGATCACCCTCGGTCCGCACGGCGGCGGCCGCTCTCCGCTCGCAACAGCGGTCGGCGAGGCGTTCGAACGAGCAGGCCTCGAGACGACCGTCGCCGACGACATGCCGGTTCAGCGCTGGAAGAAACTCGCGGTCAACGCCGGCATCAACCCGATAACCGCGCTGACGGCGACCGAAAACGGCGCGGTGCTCGAGCCGCCGGCGAACGCCGTCGCCCGGGCCGCAACGCGCGAAGCTGCCCGGACCGCGCGCGCAACTGGCGTATCGCTCTCGAACAGGGAGGCCCTCGAGGCGATGGAAACGGTGGCCACAGCTACGCGAAAGAACACTTCCTCGATGGCACAGGACCTGCTCGCCGAGCGACGGACGGAAATCGATTCGATCTCCGGGTACGTGGTCGACCGGGCGACAGAACGAGGGCTCGACGTACCGACGAATCGGCTTCTCACGTCCCTCGTTCGCACGCAGGAGCGAGGGCAGGGCAACGGTCGGTAACGGTACCCGTCCACGTGAAAACTGCACTCGTAATCGTCACGCTCGCACGATCAGTTGGAGTGGACGTTCGGCGCACGCTACGCCCGCGTGCCGTCGTATACTGACCGAAAAACGATGTGCCTGGACCGAACCAACGTGCCGAACCGAATAGTGTGCTTCTCGCGTGCTTAGAACGGAGCGGCGGGGCCTTCGTCGGACTCGCCGACGTCGTCGTCGACAGTTTCGCCGGGGAACGACGGCGTCGCGCCGCCCATTTCGTCGCCGCCAGCGCCGGTGTGGGCGTTGACCTTCTCGATTTCGGGGATCTCTTTGACCATTCGGCTCTTGATCGCCTGAATCGTCATCGGGGAGATGCCACAGCCGCTGCAGGCACCGCCGAGTGCGATGGTGACTTCGCCGGTTTCGCGGTCGATATCTCTGATTGCCGCGTTACCGCCGTGCATCTGAATCTGCGGGAAGTTCCGGCGCAGGAAGTTCGTCACGCTGTCTTCGAGGTCGTCTCCGTCGTTCTGGGTTTCCGTGCTCATGTATTACGTGTTGGGAGCGAACGTCCTTAGACCTTCCGCAGTTTCAATCCTTTTTCGGTCCAGACTGCCAGGTTCCGCCGATGTGGCCGGTCGGAACGGCGGTTAGACGCCGAAGATCCGCTCGAGCTGGGATTCGATTTCGGCGACGTGCTCCTCGAGTACCCGCTCGAAGCGCTCCCGTTCGACGACGACGCCCGCCAGCCGGTCGTAGGGATCGTCCGGCAGTTCTACGCGAAACTCTCCGTCGCCCGTGTAGAACGGCTCGCTCTCGTTTAACACCTGCTGGTCGATGGCGTGAACGAGTTCGGAATCGTACTGGTCGTTCATCCGGTTGAACGCGTTCTTGTACGCCTGCTGGAGTTCGGGAAAGTAGTTCGCGTACTTGTCCTCGAACTTCTCGGGATCGAAATCAGCCATATCGGTGAGAAGGCACAGCGTGACCAAAAGTGGGGCGATCGGTCGGCTCGGAGACCGCCCGCCCGGGGTTGCAGGTGCCGGCTGTTTTTCCCAAGGCCTGAAGAAACCGTCTCGTTCACTGATAGGGTATCGGGTGCCTACATAGGTGGGATGAACTCGCAGGCCGAACGCGCACCCCGCGCAATCACATTCGATGTGCTATGTCACTCATGCAGCGGTCCCTTCCACGGGAGGAACTTCCGCCCAACTGGGGGCCACTCGAGCACAGCGACGATCGGATCGCGTATCGGCACAGCAGCCCCCCGCTGACGCTGATTGCGGTGTGTGTCTCTGCCGATCGATCCCACCCGTCGCTCGGCTTGAGCCGCTATTGGGAGATTCGATACCGGTACTCGATCGGCGAGTGCACGACGACGGAGGTGCTCGGTCGGGTCACGACCTATGACGCCGCGCTCGAGGGACTTCTCGAGTGCATGATTCGCGTTCACGACACGGTCGAATCGCCCGATAGCCCGCTCGATCTCTGCACCGTACTGGGATCCGTGTCGCTGCCAGCGTCGGTTCCTGATGAACCTTCGACGGTTTCGTAGTCCGGATCCGTTCCAGAATTTTATATATCGTAGTGTGATTTATCTTGGCCTTCCGTTCGTCCGATCGAGCACTCCCCCTTTCTCCTTCTAAAAGCGCTTCTCGGGCTCGAACGGCCTGTTATGAGCAATATCAGTAGTCGAGTGGGTTACGATCTCCCTAATCGTGGACGAGCACGTCCAGTACGTCGGGTCCGTCGCGCTCTATAGCCCGCTCTATGGCCGGTTCGATCTCGTCGGGCGTCTCTACGAGTTGTCCACGTGCGCCGTGGCTCGCTGCGTTTCCGACGAGGTCGACAGCAGGTTCGAAGTCCATGCCGACGTACTCGAAGTCCTCGTCAGTGCCGCCGTAGAGTTTCTGCATGTTGTCCTTGAGAATTCGGTAGTTGCGGTTGTCAGCGACGACGACGGTTAGATCGAGGTCGTATCGGGACGCCGTGTAGATGCTGTTCGGGTAGTACAGGTACGAGCCGTCCCCGATGTACCCGATTACGTCTCGCGGTTCCTCGCGCATCGACTCGGCCAAGGCCGCGCCGACGGACGCGGGGAGTCCGTAGCCCAGTCCGCCACCCTTGTTCGAAATTAGCTGCTGCGGAGAGAGCGAGAATCGGGTCAAAAGCGGGTACTTCGACGTGATTCCTTCGTCGACGATGAACGCGTCCGGCGCGACCGCCTCGAGCGCGTCGACGAGTTCGTGTTTTCCCGCCCTGGTTTCGCCGTCAGGCTTCTCGTCGACACCCATCGCTTGAATGAGTCCGTCCATCGATTCGCGTACCGCGCGGACGTGCTCGAGGCGCGTTTCGCGTTCGTCATCGGAAAGCCGATCGGCAACGCGCTCCGCCAGTTCGGCCATGACGGCCCCGGGATCGCCGAGTATGGCCGCGTCGGCGCGCTGGTTCTTCCCGACTTCCCAAGGGGCGTCGCTCAGGTGGATACAGGTCGTGTCGGCGTCGATCAGCGGTTCGTCGTGAGCCAGCAGCGTCGTGTTCGTCGATACCCCGGCGAGGACGATCGTATCCGTCTCCAGTAGCATCGACGCGGCCCCTTCGTCGGGCGGAACGAACGAGATCCACTGGTCGTGATCGGTCGGGAAGTTGACCTCGCTGGCCTGGATCTCGCCGTGGACTCGCGCGCCCGCCGCCTCCGCGAGGTCGACGGCCGCCTCGACGGCGTGCTCGCCCGCTCGAGCGACGTGGTCGCCGACGATCAACACGGGGTCGTCCGCATCCGCGAACAGAGCCGCTGCGTGCTCGATCTGGTCGGGATCGCCGCCGCCTGCGGTCGGTATCGGCCCGAGTGGTTCGATCGCCTCCGGGCTGGTTTCTGCATGCATGACGTCCAGTGGAAGCCCGAGAAAGACGGGACCGGTCGGGGGCGTCAGCGCGACGCGAAACGCCCGGCGAATCATGGTCGGGAGCGCGTTTACGTCGAGAACTTCCTCGGACCACTTGCAGAACTGCTGGGTCAACTCGAGTAGGTCTCCAGAGAGGATCGGCTCCTCGTGGCGAAAATCCCGTTCGTGGTTTCCCGCCGTGACCACGAGCGGCGTTCCCGCCATCTTCGCGGCGTAGAGGTTCCCCAGTCCGTGTGCGAGTCCGGGGGCGATGTGGAGGTTTACGACGCCCGCGGGGTTGATCGACGGATCGCCGTCTGCGTGGTAGCGTCGCGTGCTCGCGTAGCCTGAAGCCATCCCCACTGCGATGTCTTCGTGGAGACCGAGTACGTACTCGAGATCGCTTTCGGCGAGTGCGTTCAACACCGGCAGTTCGGTCGTTCCGGGGTTCCCGAAGACGTGCGAGACGCCGTAGGACTCGAGGGCGTCGGCGAACAGATCTGCGCCCGTGTATTCTTCTGTCATGGCTCGTGTGTGACTCGTGGCGGACGGACAAAAATCGAACCCCGTTCTCGATCCAGTCCGAAAACCGCCTCTCACCACTACAGTAAATTGTATAGCGCTATATCGAATTCGTTCAGCGGTTCCGTTCTGCCGATCGACCACACGAACACGCAGACTGTCTCCAAGTGGGGTGTCAACGGCGGCCTTGCGTGTCGCATCGTGTAATGGTCGCGACACGAGAATCCGTGTAGACGGAGCGCTTATGGGTCTGACAGTCTTATCGCATATAGCGACAGTCGGCCCTATGAACTCATACCTCCCATTTGCGGTTGATTTCCACGTCCACTCCGACGATTCCTACGACGGACACGAGCCGGTCGAACTCATCTTAGAACACGCCGCGGACATCGGCCTCGACGGCGTCGTGATCACGGACCACGACGAAATCGAGGAATCGCTGCGTGCAGCCTCTCTCGCTCCGGAGTACGGATTGATCGGGATCCCAGGCGTGGAAGTGTCGACCTGCCACGGTCATCTGCTGGCGATTGGCGTCCACGAACGCCCGGACCCCGGCTTACCGTTTATGGAAACCGTTCGGCGCGTTCGTGAGCTCGGTGGCATTGCGATCGTTCCCCACCCGTTCCAGCGCTCGCGCCACGGCGTCCGCAAACGCTATCTCAGGGACGCCGACGCGATCGAGGTGTACAACTCGATGGTCTTCACCGGGTACCGAAACCGGCGTGCGCGCACGTTTGCGACGCGGCGGGAGTACCCCCTGATCGGGGCGAGCGACGCACACTACCTCCCGAACGTCGGGAAAGCGTACACCGAAATCCTCGTCGAACCGGAGGCCGCTGCGGAGACGAAAGCCGATATCGACGGCGACGAACTCGTCGACGCGATCCTCGCAGGCCACACGCAGATCCGGGGAAAACGAACGCCGATCCGAAAGAGTTCGGTTCAGTACGCGAAAGGCGCCGTACGGAAGTCGACGTACATGCTCACCAAGCGAGCGCCGCTAATTCCGACTTTTCCGGCGTCGATGGACCGAACGTAAGTCTCACTCGAGTTGCTCGCCCACGATCTCGTCGGCGCGCTCGATGAACGTCGACGGTTTTCCGGCGGGAACCGTCGCCCCCGCGGCGACATCGTGACCTCCGCCGTCGCCGCCCACGGCTCCTGCCGCTTCGCTCATCACGACCGAGAGGTCGAGTCCCCTTCTGACGAGGCTGTGGGTCCCTCGAGCGGAAACCTTGATTTCGCCGTCGTCGCCTTCGCTCCCCGTTTTTTCGGCGAACGCGAAGATCGGCTTGTCGGTGGCGATGCCGTCGTTGCCCATCGCCATTCCCGCGACGATGCCCACGATGGTTTCTCGAATCCGGTCGCCCGCGTCGAACCATTGGATGTGTTCTTCAGTCGTCACGCCCTCCTGTGTGACCAAGTCGATCCCCTTCGAGAGGTTTTTCCGGTGATTTCTCAGTAGCGTCCGGGCGCGCTCGAGCGCTCCCTCGCGGTTTCCGAGACAGACCCCCAGGCCGACGTCGGCTCTTTCGTATCGCGCTGTAGCGTTTAAGAGCGTGGAGAACTCGCTGGCATCTCGCAGTTCCGTCCCGACCGGTTCGCCGCTCAGCACGTAGGAAGTGCCCACGAGCCCGTCGATTTTCGACGCCGGAACGCCCCTCGAGACAGCCCGCTGGACGAGCGCGCTCGCGACCGTCTGTTTTTCCTCGCCGGTCAGACCCGACCACCGCCGCCACTCGCCGTCGCGTTTCAACTCGAGGTCGAGACCGTCGAGAAATCGCAGCGCGCCGTTCGAATCGTTCGAAATACCGGGAATGTAGACGTCGGTAGCGTACTCGAGTAACTTCGGCAGCGGCCGGGTCTGCTTGCCGTAGATCGCGAGATCGGTCGCGGTCTCGAGGACGCCGGCGTCGACGCCCTCTTCGACTATCCCCTCGTTCGCGCCGTGGAGTTCGCCGCCAGACGCTTGCATGTCGCCGACGGCCCCGACGACGGCGAGCGCGGCGAGGTCGCGGTTGTCCGACCTGAACGTCGTCCCGCCGGCCGGCGGCCCGTTCGCCGCGGTGTGGCCGCTTTCGGTGGCCCCGCTGGATTCGGCCTCGGCTCCGCCGTCGGTCGCCACCGCTCCGTCCGACGATCCGCTGTGCTCGGCCGTTTCCGCGAGCGCCCGCGCGAGAACGTAACTCGCTCCCGCACCCGAGAGCTCCGACGCGCCGTTGATCCCGAACAGGAGCGGGTTGAGGTGGTACTCGGTCTCTCTGTCTGCGGGCTGGTGGTGGTCGGCGATGACGGGCGTGAACGCGCCCGCGTCCTCGTGCTCGCCGATCACGTCGAGTTGACCGCTTCCGAAGTCCGTGAACAGGACCGTCTCGTACTCCCTCGCGGCAATGGCGGCGATCGCTCGCTCGTCGAGTTGTTTCTCGAATACCGTCTCGAAGGGAACGTTCGCGCGCTCGAGCGCGCTCGCGGCTATCGCCGCGCTGGTGAGGCCGTCGGCGTCGATGTGGGACGCCAGCAGCACTTCGTCGGCCTCGCACAGACGGCTAGCACACTCGCGGGCACGGTCTTCGAGTTCGGGAACGGGGCCTGACATTCGTCTCGGTCGGTTGTGGGTCGGCTTCCGGGATAAAGCTGCGGTCCGGCGAGCGCGTCGTTTGCCGCGTCGCGGCTCTTCGACGCCGCGTTCTCGGAGCTGCAAAACGATCGTCGGTTACTCGAGTTCGGCGACGGTTTCTCTCGCTAACGTCTCGAAGGTCGCTTCGCTCGAGACGACATCGACGTCGACGCCGAGGTCGGCTGCAGTTTCTGCGGTCGGCTCGCCGATGACGCCGACGACGGCCCCGTTTAAGCCCTCGAGCGCCGCGGTACCGTCTCCTCGCGCCCGCGCGGCCTCGAGGAAGTGTTCGACGGTCAGCGACGAGGTGAAACAGGCCGCGTCGAGGTCGCCTTCGGCTGCCAGATCGGCGGTGGTACCGCCCCCGTCGGGGCGAACGAGCCGGTAGAGGATCGTTTCGTGGCAGTACGCGCCGGCTGCCTCGAGACCAGAGAGCAACACGTCGCTTCCGTGGTCGCTGCGGGCGACTTCGACGCGCGCGCCGTCGACCTCGTCTGCGAGCCGCGAGACGAGCCCGCTCGAGGTGTACTCGTCGGGAACGATATCCACATCGTACCCGACGTTTCGGAGCGCGTCGGCGGTTGCCGGACCGATCGCACAGACGCTCGCGTCGCCCGGTTTCCAGCCGGCCTCGGCGACGAGTTCAGCGCCGGTCTTGCTCGTCAACACGACGTACTCGGCGTCGGTCCGCGGAACGGCGGCGGTCGGCTCGACGGCGAGCATCGGATCCGGCGCGGGGTCGACGCCGAGTTCCTCGAGCAACGAAACGGCGGCGTCGATCCGGTCGTCGTCGGGGCGGAAGACGGCCACCGTCGGATTCTCTGTCGACATGGATCACTCCTCCGTGGCGTTCTCGGCCGGCGTCTCGTAGTCGTTTTGGACGAACTCGACGACGGCCTCGCGCGTCGAGGCCACGTCGCCGATCACCGTTACCGCGGGTGGGGAGATCCCTTCCCCGTCGCGAGTGTCGACGATGGTCTCGAGGGTTCCGGTCGCGACCTGCTGGCCCGGCCAGGTGCCGCGCTCGATCAGCGCGACGGGCGTCTCGGGAGCCATGCCTGCCTCGAGCAGCGCCGTCGTGTAGTCCGGGAGTCGACCGACGCCCATCAGGACGACGATGGTACCGCCCGTCGCGGCCAGCGCGGCCCAGTCGACCGCCGAATCGTCTTTCGTGGGGTCTTCGTGACCCGTCACGAAGCTCACGGAGGAGGCGTGATCGCGGTGGGTGACGGGGACCCCCGCCACAGCAGGCGCGGCGATCGCCGAGGTGACGCCGGGGACGACCTCGAACGGAACCTCGTGGGCGGCGAGGTACTCGGCTTCTTCGCCGCCACGGCCGAACACGAACGAGTCGCCGCCCTTGAGTCGAACCACGTCCTTTCCCTCGCGGGCGAGTTCGACGAGCCGTTCGTTGATCTCCGACTGTGGCGTTCGCTCGCCGCCCGCGCGCTTGCCGACGTCCTCGCGACGATCCTCGGGAAGCGTCTCGATAATCTTCGGTCCCGGAAGCTTGTCGTGGAGGACGATGTCGGCGTCCTCGAGGAGCCGTTTGGCTTTGACCGTCAGCAGTTCGGGATCGCCGGGGCCGCTGCCGACCAGCGAGACGGTTCCGGTGGCCGTTCCTTCCGAACTCGGTGCGTCGTCCAAGTCCGGTTCTCCGTCCGGCGCGTTCGCGTTGGACGTCACCTCACTTCCCCTCCGGTTGGTCCTCTCGATCCGGACGGATATCGTCGACTTTGGCGTCGCTCTCGTCCGCATCGGCATCGTCGTCTTCCGCCTCCGCGATCAATCTCGCCGCGCCGCGGTCTTCGAGGTCCCGTGCGAACTCGGCGGCGGCAGTAGCGTGTGTCTCGACGGGAAGATCTCGGTTCGCGAGCACGGATTCCTCGCCGTCGCGGTCGAAGACGGAGACTCTGGCCTGTACGTACTCGCCCTGTACAACCGCGTACACGCCGATCGGCGCGATACAGCCGCCACCCAGTTCTGCGAGGAGCGTCCGTTCGACGGTCGTCTCGACGCGACTCCGCGGGTGATCGATCGCCGTCTGGATCTTCCTGGCCGTCTCGCCGTCGGTCGCAGTTACCGCGAGCGCACCCTGTCCTGGCGCGGGGACGAACGTCTTCCTCGAGAGTCGTTCGTACTCGACGTGATGGGCCAGCCCGCTGCGCTCGAGGCCGGCTTCCGCGAGTACGATGGCGTCGTACTCGGTCTCAATTTCTCGGCCGAGCGCCTGCTTTTCGATCTCCGAGAGGTCGTCGAACCACTCGTCGACGGTTCGGCCATCGGCTGCGTCGTCGTCTTCGTCGGTATCCTTCTCCTCGTAATCCGGCTTGTAGCCGCCGGTGTCGCCCTTCCGCTCCTTGTCGGCCTCGCTCCGCTCTGCGTGTTCTTCCTGTAGCGCGGGCGCGAGGAGTTTCTCGAGTCGGGTGTCGACGTTTCCGCGAAGCGGCTCGATTTCGAGATCCGGTCGTTCCGAGAGGAGTTGCGCGCGCCGGCGGAGACTCGAGGTGCCGACGGTGGCCCCGTCGGGAAGCCCCTCGAGCGACGTTCCGTCCGGCGTCACGAGGGCATCACCCGGCGCTCCTCGCTCCGGAATCGCTGCCGTAACCAGTTCCGAGGGTTGCTCGGTGGGCATGTCTTTCATCGAGTGGATCGCGCCGTCGAGGTCGCCCTCGAGCACTCGCTCGTCGAGTTCGCGGACGAACGCCCCGGTCTTTCCCAACCGATGGATCAACTCGTCTCGAATCTGATCGCCCGTCGTCTCGACGGTGACGAGCTCGACCTCGTAGCCGCGGTCCTCGAGTTGCTCCGCGACGAGGGCCGCCTGCCGCCGAGCGAGCGCGGACCCCCGTGTCGCCAGCCGTAATCTCCCGCGTGTTCTCATAGCCATTGATCCGGGCCTCGAGTATGAAAAGCGCACGCTCTGTCCCCGCTCGTTCTCGAGAATGTTGCCAGTCGTTCACACGACGAAGATGTTCGACAGGACGTTTTTGTCCACGGAACTGAAACGATGAGCCGATGCCCGAACGAACCCTCTACGAACGACTCGGTGGCGAAGACGCGATTACGGCCGTCGTTGACGAGTTCTACGACCGCGTCATGGAAGACGAACTGGTTGCGGGCTACTTCGACGGCGTCGACATGCAGAAACAGCGCGCACACCAGGCTCAGTTTATCAGTTCGGTCACCGGCGGCCCGGTCGACTATTCCGGCGGTGAGATGGCGGCGGTCCACGCGGACATGGGAATCTCCCCCTCGGAGTTTCAGGCGATTGCGACCCATCTCGACGATGCGCTTCGGACGTTCGATGTCGACGAGGACGAACGCGAGGCGGTCCTCGAGGAAATCGCGAGCTATCAGGGTGCGATCGTCACGGCCGCGGACTGAGTCGATAGCTCCGCTCTCGCTTCGCAGCACCATGTGACCCGTTTCCCATCGGTTTCTTGGGTGCACAACGCAGTCCGGTTTTTGACATCCTCCTCGTCAATTACGGCGTTCCGACCGCTCGCCGTCGGCGGTGCTCGGTGATAGGCACTACTGATATTCCGTCCGTGACAAAACCGGCGTGCGCTAACCGACGCTCGAGGTGGTAGTCGTCTTGTACCGCAAAAAAACGCCGGATTCCCTGTATTCCTTCGGGGGAGCTCCCCTTCCACTCTTTCGTGTGGGAGCCGACGACTTGTAGATATGGGTTCGCTGCAGGTTCTGAGAAAGTCAACTAATCTCGAGTCGACTTTTCGAGATTGCGCCTAGAGCGCTTGTTTGTACGCCTCGAGCGTTTCCTCGACGTCTGCGTCGGTGTGGCCGTAACTGACGAACTGGCATTCGAACTGGTTCTGGCTGAGGAAGACGCCCTGTTCTTTCATTTGTCCCCAGAAGATCCGCCGCCAGCGGTCGGTTTCGGCGTTTTTCACGTCCGCGGCGTTTTTCGGTGAGTAGTCATACCGCGGACAGGTCGGGTCCTGCCGACAGCCGGCGGGACACTGCTCCTCGAGCGAACTCGGGGCCGGCCCGTCCCGCGTGAAGATCACCTTGAACATGCTGTCGGTGCCGGTGACGGTGTAATTCGGTGCCTGGTCGGCGACGATGTCGGTCAGCCCTCTCCGGAGTCGGTCTCCGAGGTCGTTGACGTGGTCGTAGACGTCGTTTTCCGCGGCGAACTTCAGGGTCTCGAGGCCGGCGGCCATCGTCACCGGATGCCCAGAGAAGGTACCGGCCTGGAAGACGTCGCCGGCGGGCGTAAACCCTTCCATGATCTCCGCTTTGCCGCCGATCGCGCCGACCGGGAAGCCGCCGCCGATGATCTTCCCGAACGTCGTCAGGTCGGGCGTAATGTCGAACTCGCTCTGGGCACAGCCCAGCCCGCCGACGCGGAAGCCGGTGATCACTTCGTCGAAGATCAAAAGCGAACCGTGCTCGTCGGTGATCTCTCGCAGGAACTCGTGATACCCCTCCTCGGGGTAGACGATGCCGTAGTTACAGAGGATCGGTTCGGTGAGGACGGCCGCGATGTCGTCGCCGTGTTTCGCGAACGCCTCGCGCATGGCGTCCTCGTCGTTGAACGGCACCGGGATCGTGTGTTCGGAAAACGACTGTGGAATCCCGGCGGAACTCGGCCGTGGATTATCCGCGTCGCCTTCGACCAGCGTCGTCTCCTGGGCCCCGTGATAGCCGCCCTGCATGACGACGATCTTGTTTCGGCCGGTGTGCCCTCGAGCCAGTCGAACCGCCGAGGTCGTCGCCTCCGTGCCGGAGTTGACGAACCTGATCTTCTCGACGCTGGGGACGTGTCGGACGACGAACTCGGCGTGGTCGACCTCGATTTCGGTCGGCGCGCCGTACATCGGGCCCTCGCTCGCGGTCCGCTGGACTTCGGCGCGGACCTGTTCGGGGAGGTCGTGGCCGAGCAGGAGCGGGCCGAGTCCCAGCACCCAGTCGACGTAGCGGTTGCCGTCCGCGTCGATGACGTGACCGCCGTCGCCTTTCTGGACGAAGAACGGATACGGTTCGATCGCCGCACGAACTGTCGAATTCACGCCGCCGGGCATCACCGACAGCGCTCTGTCGTAGAGCGCACGCGAGTGCTCGTCGTTCATGTACGGCCGTTACGTGTCGGTCGTCAAAGTAGTACCGAGGTCGATCGACGACGGCCGGCTGGGAGTGAAAAAAGCACCACAGAAGTGACCGGTGTCGCTTGACCACAGCACCCCCTGAAACGGAGGATGCACAGCGGAGAACTCGAGATCGGCGCGATGAACCAGTACGCCGAACTCGAGGTCGATTTCAGCGCGTCGCAATCAGACCGCGTCCGTTCCGGTCTCGCCGGTCCGGACCTGCGTCGCGCTTTCGACGGGGAGAACGAAGATCTTGCCGTCGCCGGGTTCGCCGGTGTTGGCCCCCTCGCGAATCGCGTCGACGACGTCTTCTGCGGGGACGTCTGCGACGACGCACTCGATTTTGACCTTCTGGTGGAGGTCGACCGTGTACTCCTCGCCGCGCCACTGTCCCTTCTTGGCGGGCTGGGAGCCGCGTCCGGAGACGTTCGTGACGGTGAGAGAGGGGGCGCCGGCTTCCGCCAGCGCTTTCTTCACCGCGCCGAGGCGGTCGGGTCGAACGATCGCGGTGACCATCTTGATTTCGCCGTCGTTCGGAGCCCCGCCGTCGGAACGGAGTTCCGACGAGGATCGCGATTCATCGAATCGCTCACCGCCGTCGGTGCGGATCTGGCGGCGTCCGCCGTCGGTCGCGACGTCGACGTCCGGCTTGCCGAACTCGGGGTAGGTGTCGACGCCGTGTTCGGAGACGTCGAGGCCGTCGCGCTCGTGTTCGGGCGTGACGCGTGCCTGACCGACCGCCTTGATCGCCCCCCAGATGATCGCGGTGGTCAGAACCGTCCAGACGGCGATGACGACGACGCCAGCGAGCTGGCCGAAGAACATTTCGACCCGACCGTACTCGAGACCCGCTACGTACTCCGGCGCAGCGACGACCGGAAGCATGAGCGTTCCGAGGACACCCGCCGAGCCGTGGACCGGGAAGACCGCACAGACGTCGTCGATCTTCAGGTAGTTTTCGACGAAACTGAAGACGATAGGGAGCTGGGCGCCGGCGAGGCCACCGACGAGGAACGCGCCCCACCAGGTGGCTGCGTGGGGAATCGCAGTGATACCGACGAGCCCGGCGAGCAGGCCGTTCGCGACGTACAGCGTGTCGACTTTTCCGGTTTTGGCCCAGGCGACGAGCGCAGCGCCGATCGCACCGCTGCCCATCGCGATCGTCGTCGCCATGGCGACGCGACCGACGTAGGCGAAGTCACCGAGCTCGAGGATTCCCTCCTCGTTTACGACGAGCACGTCGGCGGCGGTTCCGACGTTGAAGCCGTACCAGCCGAACGCGAGGACGAGCGTCCCCAGCACCGCGAAGGTCATCGAGTGACCGGGGATGACGTTCGCCGAGCCGTCGTCGTTGAACCGACCGATGCGGGGTCCGAGGATCCACGCCGCGGTCAGTCCGGCGATGCCGCCCATCGCGTGGACGACCGTGCCGCCCGCGAAGTCATCGAAGGGCGCGCCGACGGCCGAACCGACGGCTCCCTCGATGAGCAACCCCCCGTCGAACCAGGAGATGCCCGAAACGACCGGGTAGATGACCGCGGCCAGCAGGAAAGTGTACGCGACGTACGCGCGGAGTTTCGCGCGACCCGCGACGGCTCCCGACACGATGGTCGCGGCAGTCATCGCGAACACGGCACCGAACAGCCAGTCAACCCACGCGTTGGGATCGGCGGTATCGAACGCGAAGGCGAATCCCTCGCCGCCGGCCATCGACTCGACGCCCGCACCGATGAGGAAAAACACCGTCACGCCGACGCTCCAGGTCAGCAGGTTCTTCGTCAGCTGGTTCGCGACGTTCTTCGAGCGTACCTGTCCCGCCTCGAGCATGGCGAAACCGGCGTGCATGAAGAAGATCAGGAAGGTAGCCATCAACACCCACACGAGGTTGATCCCCTCGGCGACGACTTCCGGATCAGCTTGCAGTGGTGCGGCTTCGATCATGCTAGCTCCCCCGTGTTGGTCACTATCTCGCTACTCCCCATACGTTCGTCCACATCGAATCGATTTTCACTCATGATTATCCTCCAAATCACGTTTGAGGTGCAGGCTCCTGTATAATATAAGGGTTAGCGTTTACGAGCGTCCATTAATGAAGTGTAATAGTTCCATCCGTCCGAATCTAGAGGTGATTTAATCTGTATAAGGGTATTGAAGCGGCCAGATTTTTCGGCTAGTGGTTATACAGTGACCATTCGTCAACCGGATTTCGAGCCGGCCGACAGCGATGACGACGCCGATGCGGGCTAGAAACCCGGTTTTGCCGCCCGCGCGCGGCAGGTATTGCCACGACGTGTGCGATCGAATCTATCCGTGACTATCCGTCAAAATTGGTCGGTTCGAAACCGTCGTTCCGACTTCCTCGTGGCTACGTTAGACCCTGAATTCGATTAAACCGACGGAAGAAATTACCGTACGTATTGATATCGGTGGTATTCCCCAAAAGTTGTGATTCCGAATGCAAAACGTCGGTCGCTCGAGAGCGACCGACTTAACCCGTCACCCCTGAAGGCGGGTGGCGACGTCCTCGGCGAAGTAGGTCAGAATCAGATCGGCACCCGCGCGTTTGATCGATAGCAGCGACTCGAGGGCGACTTCCTCGAGGTCCAGCCATCCCTTTTCGGCGGCGGCGTGGAGCATAGCGTACTCGCCCGAGACGTTGTACGCGGCGACGGGGTGATCGAACTCCCGGCGCAGATCGGCGACGATGTCGAGGTACGGGAGCGCTGGTTTGACCATCAGCACGTCCGCGCCCTGCTCGACGTCGAGTTCGACCTCCCGGATCGCCTCGCGCGCGTTCGCGGGATCCATCTGATAGTGACGGCGGTTCCCGAAGGAGGGCGCGCCGTCCGCCGCGTCGCGGAACGGCCCGTAAAAGGCGCTCTCGTACTTCGCGGCGTAGCTCATGATCGGGACGTGGTCGAACCCCGAACTGTCGAGCGCACCGCGGATCGCCCCGACCATACCGTCCATCATCCCGCTCGGCGCGATCATGTCCGCTCCGGCCTCGGCGTGAGAGGTCGCGATATTCTCGAGGCTCTCGAGGGTCGCGTCGTTGTCGACCGTCGTGGTGGCGTCGTGCCCGTGGATCGGTTCGTCTACGCCGCCCTCCTCGTCACGAAGTTCCTCCTCGAGCGGGCCACAGTGGCCGTGGCTGGTGTATTCGCAGAGACAGACGTCGGTGATGACGTACGCGTCGGTCTCGCTCGTAATCCGTCGGGTCGCCTCCTGAACGACGCCGTCCTCGGCCCAGGCGCGGGTTCCGTCGGGGTCTTTCGACCGCGGAATGCCGAACAGCATGACGGCCTCGACGCCGGTCTCGAGGACCTCCTCGACGCGAGCGACCGCCTCGTCGATCGGGACGCGCTCGTGGCCCGGCATCGATTCGATCGGAACGCGCTCCTCGGTCGTCGCATCGACGAAGACGGGGGCGATGAAATCCGACGGCTCGAGACTCGTCTCGCTCACCAGCGGTCGAATTCGATCCTGGCGAAGCCGCCGCGGACGATGAGTAAGCTCCATATCTCACCATTCGTCGGGTCGCGCAAAAGGGATGCGCTCGCCGCAGTCCGGAGGTTCCACACCGCGACTGGAGCCGCTGGTCTCACGCCACACATCGGCCTCACGTGGCGGTTACTCTTCGCGCCCGGGCGGCGTTCGACTCACGATCCGTCCGAACAGATCCCTGTTGTCCGCTACCCGTCGGTAGAGCGGTTCTCGGGCCCTTTCGGTACCGGGAAGCTGTCTGAACGCCATCGCGAGGTGTCGAGAGGAGGTCTCGAGTCGCGTCCCTATCTCCTCGATGGCCTCGCCGCAGGAGTAGACGCCGTTCTGGGTAAGGAGGTGAGCGCAGTCCTCGTAGTCCTCGGGGAGGCGGGCCAGTTGATCGGGCGTAAGATCCTGAAAGCCGACGAGTTCGAACTCGCCGCGTTCGGCGGCGAACTCGGCACACCAGGTACAAAAGCCACAGTCGTCGTCGAAGACCAGCCGCGGCGGGGCCGATTCTGGCGCGGTCATACGGGACATCGGACTCGAATTACCAAAAGCGTTGAGCACCGACGGCCGCTCGAGCGCACTCGTTCGACAGTGTGTTTCTCCCGTCTGGTACCCGTTCCTCGTCGTTTGTCCGGAGGAACCATCGCCGACGCACGCCAGCGAATGCGTTCTCTTCTGACGATTCACGCGCGTGTATAGGAACATACATTTAAGTTCGCGTCTCGCATTTACATTCGTTAGCAATGGCCATTGATCCACAGTTCAACGAGAACCGCGAGAAAGAGGGTGAGGAAAACGGCGTCGCCGTCTGGGGACCGGTCGACGAACCCGAAGAGCTCGGGATTCGGGGTACGCACGTCGCCGTCGATTACGACCTCTGCATCGCCGACGGGGCCTGTCTCGAGGACTGTCCCGTCGACGTCTTCACGTGGACCGACACGCCGGGACACCCCGAGAGCGACAAGAAGGCAGAGCCGACCAAGGAGGCCCAGTGTATCGATTGTATGCTCTGTGTCGACGTCTGTCCGGTCGACGCGATCGACGTCGATGCCGGTCGAACGGCCTGACTCGGTCTCTTTTCGCCTGTCCTCACTCGGCACGATCGACGTCGACGCGTTCTCTGAGCGTCTCGAGGCCGTCGGCCTCGGCGAGCTCCTGCAACCGCTCGCGGAAGTGTTCCTCACAGAGGCCCACCTTGAGTCCGTCGGACTCGGCCGCGAATGCGGCTTCGCGGTCGCAGTAGTGGCAATTCATAGTCCATCGTTTGGGCCGAGCGACATTGAAGCCTCCGCTCCCGGCTGCAAATCCCGTTTCAACGTGAGATTTCGAGCTCGTGATACTCCTCGGCAGTGAGGCCGGCGACGCCCAACCGGTCGTCGTGGGCATCGGTCCCGCCGGTGATACGAAGATCGTTGGTCGATATCGCCCGCTCGACGGGCCCTATATCCACGGGAGCGCCGTAGGGATAATGCAACTCGACGGCGTCGAGATCTGCGGTCAGCTCGAGGGCTCGCTCCGAATCCGGGTAGCGAAGCGGGTGGGCCAGTGAAACGATCGTCGCAGCCTCCGAGAGGAGTTGTTGACCGCGCTCGAACGAGGGGATCTCCCGCGGAACGAAACACGGTCCGTCGCCGCCGATCAGTTGGTTGAACGTCGCCTCGTAATCGTACTCGGTGTCAGGGTGGTCCGCGACCGCGCGGGCGACGTGCGGTCGGCCGAAGCCGTCGTCGACGGTGACGCCGAGGTCGACGCCGAGTCGGTCCTCCACGCGGTCGACGATCGCCTGCCCGCGCTCGCGGCGGTTCGTCTGGATCGCCTCGAGCGTCGACTCGAGTGCCGGCGTGGGCTCGAGTCCGTACCCCAACAGGTCGACACGCAGGCCGTCTGCCGTCTCGACGCGGAGTTCGATCCCGTGGACGATCGTCACGCCGTCGCGTTCGATTACCGACTCCTCGAAGGGCTGGCGTCGATCGTGGTCGGTGACCGCGACGACCTCGACGTCGTTACGGCGGGCGGCTTCGGGCACCGCCTCGAGTTCTAGTCCCCCGTCCGAGCGAGTCGTGTGGACGTGGAGGTCGGCGTATGGCATACTCGTCTCGAGTCGGCCCGGTCCTAAAGCCGTTTCTCACGGCGGGCTCGAGCCATGCCTCGGTCGTGTTCTAGGATGTCTTAGGCATATAATCTCTATCGCCCTCCTAAAGAACGTTTATGGACAATGTTTATAATTATCGTTCACACAGATTAGCGCGTAATGCTGCTCAATGGCACCGGCGAGATGATCGACGCACACGAGTATCCCGCGACGACCGAAGAAATGATCGAGGCCTACGGGGACCGCACGCTCGAGCTCCCGAACGGCTCCGAGTCCGTCGAGGAGGTACTCGCGCGCCTCGATTCGGAAACGTTCGAGTCCGCCGAGGAGGTCCGCTTTGCGGTCTACTCCGCCGTGAGCCAGAAGGCGATCGGCCGCGTCGGCTACAGCGACCGCGACCCGACGCCGCTCGGAAGCCCGTACGCGCCAGAACAATTGTCGTTCTGAGACGAGCGATCTGCACTTTTTGCGGTTCGACGCTTCGGTTTCGTCGTTCAGCGTAGCGCCGTGACTCTAGATGATAGAGTGACTCGACTGGTTGCCGATCTCTACAGTAGTCATCACAAACGTCGTGCAAGATACAGAGTATTGGATTCAGAGCGTTTCTACTGATCACTCGAGAAATCGTCGATAAACGCTGGAGAACGCTTATTAGTGTCGGCGTGTTTGAATGACTATGGACGGAGATGGTGGTGGCGGAATGGGGCTGCATGGTGATATAGGAGGTGATGTAAATGGAGATATGGAAGCTAGAATGGAGAACGCAGACGGAGATTCCGGGACTTCAACCCTCCAGTCGATGGGATACATAGATAATGGAACTGGAATGGGTCGGAGGGATGGAGATTCTACGGATTCTGGACACTCAGTTCTCCAGTCGGTCTTACTGATAACAGTGGCATTATTGGTCGGGGGTTCTCTTCTGTACTTCCTCATAACGGGCCTATTGCTTATGTTTGGTGTGTCCCTGTAGTGAGCCGTTCCACTGTGACTGCCGTCTGAAGAGTACGCTTTCAACAATACTCCTAATTTCAATAACTGCAACTCCGGCGGTTGCAACCGCTGTTATCGTGCGGAGACTCTGCCGACAACCAATCTCGGATGAAGACTCGCCTTCCATACTCCTGGATAGGACACGGAACTGGTAATAAGCCGGTTAGGTCGAATACTCACTTTGGGGACGTACTTATCACGATTCGTTCGATCATCTACAGGTATGGAATCCTCCCCGCCAACTATCTGTCCCCGTTGTGGCGAACGGGAGACGTACTCAGCCCGACATACGACACCGGGATGGCGAATACAGTTCTATGAGTGTGATAATTGCGGTCGAAGATATAACCCGTATCTTGACGAAGAATACAGTATAGACTAATGGGAAGTTCGCATCTGTACTGAAGGTGTGTCTCCTGTCCATACACAGCCAAAGAATGATTTTTCACTGGAATTCGAGACCAGTGATCGAAGCCCTCGAGCAGCCTCCTCAGAGATCGGGCGAGCCGACCTGACACCCACACGGCGAGCAGATGTGCTCTGTCGGCCCGCGGCTCGTAACCAGCGCAACCGGCGTGTCACACCGCGGACAGCGTGGCAGCGACGACGCTTCGCGCTCGTCTTCAGTTGGTGACTGGTCGCTCATCGGCCCCTCGAGTGCAGCTTTCGGGGAGCGCCGGCTAGTTGATAGCGGTACGGCTGTCGTGCGAGACGTTTATATCTCGGTAGAATCAACGCAAACATGGTTTCGAACCCTCGCGGGTTAGAAACCGCGCCTCGGGTGGTGCATCACCCGGGGCATTTCAGCGCATGCCCCTGGCGGCTGATTGAAGCGCGGTTTCTGTCTTGTTTGTTGTCGGGTAGTCACTTATACTATTGAGATTTGTGGCTGGCAGAACCGTAGCGGGTCACTCTTTTCGTGTGATGACTGACTGGAACCTCGAAGTTCTGCTGCAATTGTCCGGCGCAATCGTTGCCAGCATACACTCTCCAATTTCAGCGACAGCACGTGTCGAAATTTCTTCAAACTGGACTCCTCGAGAGCATGCTCAGTCCAGAAACTCGAGCGCGTCACCTAGCTCGAGCGGCACCGATCCCTTTTGGTAGCCCTCGACGTGGCCGTCCGGTCGGGCGCGGTAGACGACCGCGGGTCGGTGGCGAACGTCGGGTTGCTCGCCCCGAACCGCGTTCCAGCTATCGTCGCGGAAGCTCGAGCAGTCGACGAACAATACCGCGCCGCCGCCGTGTTCGGCGAGCTGGCCGTTCGTCTTGGTTTCTGCGGTATCTCGAACCGCGGCGACCGGTCCCGAGGCGGCCCTGTTTCCGGGCGGCTGCGGGCGGGTGACCTCGACGAGGATGTTCGTCGACGCGTCCTTCGCGCGGTAGTCGAGCGAGTGTCCCGTCGTCACTTCGATTTCGGGAACCACCTCGTAGCCCGCGTCGACGAGGATTTTCGCGGCGATGAACTCGCCCATCGACGCGCTCATGCGAACGCGGTCGACGTGATCGCTGGTACCGAGTTTCCCCGCCATGACGTGTCGGTACTCGTCGAGCGTGCCGGTGGTGAAAAACTCCTCGAAAAACCCCATCGCGTCCCGTCGGCCGGCGTCGGGAAAGCCACCGGCGTGCTCGCGGAAGAACGCTCGCGTGGACTCCCGTCCGTCCTTGGACATGAACACGGGGAGGAAAAACCACGAGAGGTGGGGGTACGCCTCGAGCCACGGATCCTCCTCGTACAGCGTCTCGAGCAGTTCCCGCTGTGTCCACCGCGAGACATGATAGGGGACCTCGCCCCAGCCGAACTTGTCGGTTCGCCACAGCGCCGACGGCGTCTCGGTGTTGCCCATCCAGTAGGCCTCCTCGTCGTTCCGGGCGAACAGTGCGATATCGCCGTTTGCCATCTCGAATCGGTGGGTGTCCCACCCACCGTTGATATCGAATCGCGGGTTGACGGCTCGAGCGCCGATGTTGTTTCGAAGCGGTTGCAAAATCTTCTGACGGACCCGTTGCTCGCTCCAATGAGCGGGCGAATAACGGAAGCGGAGCGGCCGTGCCACGCGTCACAGTAGGTGCTGGTCTCGCATACGTCTTCCCTTCTGGCTCTCCTACCACTTTTCGTGAAATACTGCGTTTCCGATGCGTCTCCGCCCGATTTAACCGTTACCTTGATATGAGAGAACTACCTACATGTGTGTAGTTACCATGTCAATGGGTGCCTATGACGAAGACGAGCACGAGCGACGTGAAAAACAAGCCTCCAAAGTCGACACCGACTTCGACGACGAGCGCACGATTCACCACGGAACGGTCGAGTACGACTCCGGCGATTCAGCCGAGGAACTCCTGAACAAGTTCGAGGAGATCAAATCGGACTAGTGGCGATCACCCCCTTTTCCGCCGCAATCTACCGCCGTACCGGCAGGACTGTCGAGCCGAAACGGGGGAACGACTTTGCCAGTTCCGTACCGAATGTTCGCTATGAATGCTGATCGCTATGGGTACTGATTCGTGTGATGGCTGTGGCCGACCGATCTCGGTCGCGGGCGGCGTCGCTAACATCTGGACGTTCGGCGAAAACGACGGCAGCGACGGCACGGCGATGACCCTCGAGCTCATGGACGGCTCGAGTCACCTGCTTTGTTACCCGTGTCTCGAGGCGTTGCCCGAGAACCCGACGGTCGAGGACATCGAGAATTTGGAGCGAAGCGACGACGGCTCTGTTGTCGGCTCTGTCCGTTCCGATCGCTGAATGTCGATACGGATCGGTTCCGTCGCCTCGAGACACTCTCGACTGATCGGCACCTGCGAGAACGTAAAGCGGTTCTGCGAGAACGGAAGGGGTGGGATTCGAACGCCACGAGGCCAGAGGGCCTCCGCGGGCAGGGTGCCCACGGTGCTCTTCCGCTGAGCGACCCTTCCACGTTCAGGTACGATGGGGTATTTCGTATTTGTAATCGATCGCTTACCGCTCGGTAGGCGGCGATTTCGACGGCCGCTCGAGGACCGCTGTTCGCTCGATACCCGTCCCGATATTCACCGACGGCGACGGTCCGGAGCTTTTAGGACCGAGCCCCTCCGTGACTCGAACGGTGAACACCGAGCGGATCTTCGAGGAGTTTCCCGCGCCGAGCTACCGCGGAGCCCAGGAGGCGGCCCTCCGCGATATTCGCGACGCGTTCGAGGCCGGCAACGACGTGGTACTCGTGCGCGCGCCGACGGGAAGCGGGAAGTCCCTGCTGGCTCGAGCGATCGCCGGCTGTGCACAGACGATCGAGGAGGCAGATCCGAGCGAGCCGTCGGGGGCCTACTACACGACGCCGCAGGTGTCTCAGCTCGACGACGTCGCGGCCGACGACCTGCTCTCGGATCTGAACGTCATCCGCGGGAAGTCGAACTACAACTGCATTCTTCCCCACGAGCGCGACACGCCGGTGAATCAGGCCCCGTGTGTCCGCGAACGCGGGTACGACTGCTCGGTCAAACATCGCTGTCCGTACTTTTCGGACCGGGCGATCGCATCGAACCGCGAAATCGCGGCGATGACGCTCGCGTATTTCATGCAAACTGCGGGGAGCGAGGTCTTTCGAACCCGCGACGTGGTCGTCGTCGACGAAGCCCACGGACTGGCCGAGTGGGCCGAAATGTACGCGACGATCCGACTCGGCCCCCGCTCGATACCCATCTGGGAGGACCTTCGCGTTCCCGACATCGGCGGGGTCGACCGCGCCGCGCGATACGCCGAAAACCTCGCCCAGACGTGCACTCGCAGGAAAGACGAGTTGCTCGCCCAGGAGACGCTCACGCCTGCGGATGTCCGCGAGCGGGATCGACTTCAGGAACTCATCGGCGAACTCGAGTGGTTCGTCTCCGACTACCGTGACCCGGAGAGTCCGACGACCTGGCTCGTCGATCAGGAACCGGCCAGTAAAACCGACGGGGGCGACGGCGAGAACGCCGAACTCGGCGGCCCGCTGACGATCAAGCCGATGAACCCCGAGCGGTACCTCAGACACACCGTCTGGGATCGGGGCAACAAGTTTGCGCTCCTCTCGGCCACGATTCTCAACAAGGACGCGTTCTGCCGGCAGGTCGGGCTGAAGCCGGAGAACGTCGCCCTCGTCGACGTCGAGCACACATTCCCGGTCGAAAACCGCCCACTGTACGACGTGACACAGGGGAAGATGACCTACGACGAGCGCGACGAAACCCTCCCCAAAATCGCCCGAATCATCGTCCGGATCATGCAGCAACACCCCGACGAGAAGGGGTTAGTCCACGCACACTCCTACGCGATTCAGGAGCGACTGGCCGACCTCCTCCGGGATTTCGGCGTCGGCGGGCGGGTTCGAACGCATACGAGAGAGAGCCGGGACGTCGACCTCGAGGAGTGGAAGGCGAGCGACGACCCGGACGTGTTCCTCTCGGTCAAGATGGAGGAAGCGCTCGACCTCAAGGGCGACCTCTGTCGCTTTCAGGTTCTCTGTAAAGCGCCGTTTCTCAACACCGGCGATTCGCGGGTCGCCCACCGACTCGAAGAGGGACAGTGGGCCTGGTACTACCGCACGGCGCTGCGGACTATCATCCAGGGTTGTGGCCGGGTCGTCCGCGCGCCCGACGACTACGGCGCGACGTACCTGGTTGATTCGAGCCTGCTGGATCTCTTCGACCGTGCGCAGGCGGACATGCCCGACTGGTTCGAAGCGCAGGTCGACCGGATGGACGCGCCCTCGCTCCCGGCCTTCGACCCGCAGGCCGCGGT
This sequence comes from Halostagnicola larsenii XH-48, assembly GCF_000517625.1. Taxonomy (GTDB): domain Archaea; phylum Halobacteriota; class Halobacteria; order Halobacteriales; family Natrialbaceae; genus Halostagnicola; species Halostagnicola larsenii. The sequence goes on from NZ_CP007055.1 coordinate 71,809, forward strand.
CGCCGGAACCGGCGGCGTGAACCACTCGTCGTCCGGCCGTTCGACCCCTAACTCGGCCACTGGTTCGGAGACCGGTTCGCGGTCCCAATCCGGGTCCGGTGGCCGCTCCTCGAGCGATCGCAACCGGTCGTCCGCGCGCGACTCATCGCGCTCGAGCCCGCTGGCGGACGTCTGGGATACTGACGGCTGACGGGTCGATCTGTATTTTCTTCGAGGAAGACTCGTCTCGAGGGCGATAGACCGGCGTAACCCGCTCGGAACGAACGTGACGCGTGACAGATGACTGCTATTAGCTAAACAGGTACATCGCCGGCATCGCGATCATCGACGTTCCCATCAACACCGCGAACACGAGCGCGATGATCTGGTTTCTGGTCATGATACGTCGATTCAGGCCCGACCGGCATGAATGTCACGGCTACGTTTGGCACAGCCGCGTACGTTGCCGAGCGCCTGCTCCTCTCTCACCGTCGCTCGAGCGATGGCGCTCCGTCACTCCACCACGGCGTCGACGACGACGTGTTCGACGCCCGCGCTGTGGCTCTTGACCCGGCGGCACTCGAGGTCCTCGAGCGTTCGACCCGCGTCGTCAACGGCCGCCTCGAGCCGACGGACGGGTCGATCCCACAGTAGCGACTCCGGCGTCGCCTCGTGGTAGTGGACCGTTCCGCCGGGGACGACCGCCTCGAGCGCGGCGGGCAGAAACTCGTGGGCTTCGTCGCTTCGAGCCGTTTCTTCGTCGGCAGCGCCCGATTCGGAAACGCCGTAGTAGCCCATCACGACGCGGTCGACCTCGAGATCGGCCGCCAACTCGCGGCAGTCGGTCATGTAGGCCTCGAGGTCGCGCTGGACGTCGTTCAACATCGCGTTCTCGAGCAGGTAGCGAAACGCGGTCGGGTTGAGTTCGGTCGCGGTCACCCGCGCGCCGGCTCGAGCCATCGGCAGCGTGAAGTAGCCGATACCGGCGAACATGTCGAAGACGCACTCATCCGGGCTAACGACATCGCCCATTCGAACTCGCTCGGCCTGATTCCCCGGAGAGAACATCACCTCGGTCGGATCGAGTCCGTACCGCGTTCCGTCTTCGGTGTGTACCGTTTCGGTATCGCGGTGGCCCGCGAGCAGTCGCGTACGCGGCTCCCGATAGGTTCCCGCCGCTCCGTCGTTCGAGATGCCCTCGTCGGCGAGCACGCTGTCTGCCTCGCCGTGGATCTCGAGCAGTTCCTCCGCCAGCGCCGTCTCGTCGGGGCAGTTCTCGGGAACCGTCACGAGGATAACCGAGCCGACGACGGCCCACGATCCCGGTACGGCCTCGAGGTCTGCCTCACTCCAGCCCCGTTCGGCGAGTCGCCGCTCGAGGTCTGGACTCCGGTAGTCGGGATCGAGCTGTCGGATCACCTCGAGCACCGCCGTCTCGGCGGGGTGAGCAGAAATCGGCAGGGCGACCGTCTCGGCGTCGTACTCGCGAACCTGTCGCTCATCGTCGTAGACGCCTTCGGCCCGCAGGGATTCGATCGCCGCCTCCGCACGCGGCTTTTCGACGACGACCGCCAGCGGCGATTCGGTTCCCGGCTCGAGGCTCGGACTTGCTTCCGCAGAGACGAACGCTTCCGCATCGGGATTCGAACCCGTGTCGTCCGACTGTTCAGTCATCGCCCTCTTCTGGAAGAATGTGCAATCCGGCGCGGCTCTTCAGGACGGGAACCGTCTCGGCGTCGGGGTCGAAGTAGTCCGGCCGGGCGACCGTCTTGGCCTGATACGTTTCGGGATCGAGCACCTGCACCGCGTTCTCGTCTTCGACGGTGACGACAGTCGTCTCCACGCCATCCTCGAGTTCGCCGAGCTTTCGAGCGTCGGGGGAGTTTCCCTCCTCGTAGTCCGCCTCGTAGTGTTCGCCCGTCGTAACGCGCGTTCCCTTGAGGTTCCCTCGAGCGCTCCGGACGAGGACCGGTCCGTCGTCGTCCTGGTCGCCCTCGAGTTCGATGATGTCGCCCGTCCGGTACGGCGGGAGGCGGACGGCGAACGTCACGCGGTAGACCTCGTTGCCGTCTTCGTCCTCCGTGACGAGCGTCTCGGCGTCGTTGACGGTCCCGCCGAACTCCTCGACCATCTTGTTCGAGATTTTCTTGCCGATCTTGTTGGTCGAGACCTTCATGTTCAGCCCGTCGGGCGTCTCGCTCACCTCGGTAATGAAGGCGTTGCGGTCGCCCGTCGCTTCCATCTCGGCGACGATGTCGTTCGCGATTGCTTTAGCCCGGTCGACCTCCTCGGTGACCGGCGTTCGGCCCTCGGCGCGGATCTGGACGATGCTCGCGTAGTAGTCGCCGGCGATCCGGCCGCAGCGAGTGCAGGTCTGTCGGGCGATCCTGACGGGTACGGTGACCTGCTCCTCGACGGGTTCTCCGCGGACGACGCCCGTGAAATAACAGTGCATCCGGATCGTGTTCTCGTCGACCTGTTCGGGTTCGACCTGCCAGGCGACGTCTTCGGCGTCGACGTGGACGCCGAGCGCGTCGCTTACCTCTTCGATTGCGACGTCGGTGTAGTCGTCCGCGCCGACGTCGACCCAGCGCTGGCCGCGGTGGACCGCTCCACACCGGGCACAGACACGAACGTCGACCTGCTGTGGCGCGTCGACGAACTCGAAGTCGTCGAAGTAACACGCTCGACAGAGGTCGGTCTCGCCTGTGGCCGGCTCGCGGATCTCCTGTGTACCCACACCCCCGTTCGATTCCGTGGATTCGGTCGCGTCGCTCCCGGATCGGTCCGCAATCGGATCCCCACAGCGGGGACAGAACGCACGCGAGTCTGCCATTGGCCCCTCTTTGGGGTTGAGCGAGTTAAACGGCGCGTTCTCGCAGTTGGGGCCAAAAACACGGCCCTTCGACTCAGTCTGTGAGAACTCCACACGAAATAAGGGGGTTATCCTCGCGAGAACCGATCCGTGCGTCAGTCGGTTCCACACGAAATGGGGGCCTCGAGTCACCGGTTAACCCGAGTGACCGATGCTGATTTTCCCTCAGTTCACCTCGATCGCCAGTGGAACTCTCACATGTCCCGTCTGCCAGCCGTCTGACAGCCGCCGGCTCGCCGCGTCAGACGGACTCGCGTCGGCGGTTCTCGATACGAAACGAGGGGGTTCCAGATACCCTTGCGTGGCCGCCGGTTTGAGGGAACTTATCTCCCTTCGAACCATAGAGAGCCGCATGGACTGGCAACCGGATTGGGGGCTTCGCGCGCGAATGGGACTGACGATGTTCCTTCTCTTTGCGGTGTATCTGATCTTCATCGCCGCACTCACGACCGCGTTCGGCGGTGGGGCTTTGAGTCTCCTCCTCGTGGCACTGCTATTCGGGAGCTTTTCGCTGATTCAGTTTTTCTACAGCGACAAACTCACGCTGTGGAGCATGGGTGCCACGGAGGTCGAGTACGAGGAGTACCCGCAGTTACACGCCGCGGTCGACCGACTCTCCCAGCAGGCCGACCTGCCGAAACCGAAGGTGGCCGTCGTCGACTCGAAGGTTCCGAACGCCTTCGCGACCGGCCGCTCGCCGAGCAACGCCGTCGTCGCGGTGACCACCGGACTCCTCGGAACGCTGAATCAGGAGGAACTCGACGGCGTCCTCGCCCACGAACTCGCACACGTCAAAAACCGCGACGTCGCCGTGATGACCATCGCCTCCTTTCTCTCGACCATCGCATTCCTCATCGTCCGTTTCGGCGGTCAGATGATGCTCTTTACCGGCGGCGGGCGGAGCCACGGGGGCGACAACGCAAAGGGCGCGGCGGGACTTCTCGTCGCCATCCTGATCTCGCTGCTCGTCTGGATCATCAGCTACCTCCTCATCCGCGCGCTCTCGCGCTACCGCGAGTTCGCCGCCGACCGCGGCGCGGCCGCCATCACCGGCAACCCCGGCGCGCTCGCCGCTGCGCTCATGAAAATCTCGGGCGAGGTCGACAAGGTTCCCGACGAGGACCTCCGCGAGGAAGCCGAGATGAACGCCTTCTTCATCATCCCCCTGAAGTCCGGCATCGTCGGCCGACTGTTCAGCACCCACCCCTCGACGGAACGGCGGATCGAACAGCTTCGGGACCTCGAGCGCGAAACGGCAACGGCGTGATTTACGGGGAATTATCGCACGGGCACAACCGTCTTCGTTCGAGCCCGACACAAATGGATGACTTCTAAGGTAGTTCCCACGACAATACTGGTATGGGACTGCTGGATGGACTTCGGTCCGTACTCGGAATGCGCGCCGAGTCCGACGCCAAGCGAGACGCCGACCCCGACGACCTCTTCGGGATGAGCACGGCCTACTTCACCATGGAGGCCGAACTGGGCTACGACTCGGCGGGCGTCGGCGCGCTCTGTTTTTCCGGCGTCGACTCGAGCACCTTCCGCGAGGCCGTCTCGGAGGTCGAGGCGATCCTCGAGGCGGGCCGCGAGGAGACGGGAACCGAGTTCGAGGTCGCCGAGGACGACCACGGCTACAGGTGGGTCATCCTCGAAGAGGACGACCCCGAAGACCTCATCACGAGCATGCACTTCGCGGCGGACACGTTCATCGAGCACGGCTACGGCTCGCGACTGCTCGCCGCCGTCTTCGCCTACGAGGGAACCGCTGCTAGCGACAGTGGTGGCCCCGTCTACTGGATCTATTCGTTCCGACGAGGGCGATTCTACCCGTTCGCCCCCCGATCCGGCCGCGAACGCGACTCGAGCGCCGAGTTCAAACTCGAGTCGGTGCTCGACGGCGAACTCGAAATCGAAGACGAGAAGGAGTACTGGTACCCGCTCTGGCCGAGTTCGTCCGGAACGCATCCCTGGGAGTAGGCGGTCGCAGGTTGCTCGTCCGCCGAATCGACCAATTCGGTCGATACGTGTCGCACCTATTATGTCCTGCGAGCGGCTATGCTGGCCCAGTGAGCGATTGGAACCAGTTCAGGCACGATCGGGAGAACTCGGGCCGCCGGACTGAGTCGACCGTCGAGGAGCTGGAGCGTCCCGAGCCGACCTGGGACGTCGCGGTCGACGGATCGATCGATGCACCGCCCGTGCTCGACCGCGATACCGTCTACGTCGGCTCGAGCGCGGGTACCGTGTACGCGTTCGACAGATACGGCGGTCGGCGGCGGTGGGTCTTCGAAACCCAGTTGACGATCGGGTCGTCGCTCGTCGTCACCGACGACTCCCTGTTCGCCGTCGCGACCGACGGCACCGTATTCGCACTCGAACCGGAAACCGGCGCACTCCGGTGGCAGGAGACGGTTTCCGGTCACGTCGAAGCGCCACCGACGCTTTCGCGGGGCGTTCTGTTCATCGGTCACGCAGATGGCGTCTCGGCGCTCGAGGCTTCCACCGGCGACCCGCTGTGGGTTCACGAAACGGAGGCCGGTGTCGTCGGTGCGCCCGCCACACTGTCCAGGACCGACTTCAAGTACGTCTACGTCGGCACGTCCCAGAACCGAGTCGGCGCGCTCGAGGCGGAGACGGGCGAGGAAGTCTGGACGACCCCGATCAAGGGTTCGGTCGTCGGCGGACCGACGGTCGTTCCCGGCACCGAGACCCCAAGAGATGCTGGGACAGCGGGGACTGGCGACGACCGAATCGGCGTCACCGATCGCGTTCCATCCGCTCTCCGCTCGAGTGACGATCCGAAGAATGACAGCTCGAAAACCGACTCGTCGGCCGAATCAGGCCTCGAGCTGGGCGGAACCGATCTCGAACCCGACGAAAGCCACCAGGAGCCCCTCGCAGTCGAGGGCGACATCGACGCGGGCGAGGGCGACCGCGTCTACGTCGCCGACGACGGCGGACTCCTGCTGGCGTTGAACGCCCGAACTGGACAGTCGTGGTTCACCTACCGGATCGACGATCCGTTCACGACCGCGCCAACGGTTACCGACGACAGCGTCTTCGTCGGCGCCGGGGACGGCTACCTCCACGTCACCGACACGATGTTCGGCAATCGGAAACTCCGCGGCTGGCTCTTCTCGAAGAAGGGCGTCAATCTCGACGGAACCGCACGCACGGAGCCAGCCATCGTCGGTGACACGCTCTGTCTCGGCGATTCGAGTGGCTCCCTCTACGGGATCGACGCCGACGATCCGGACTTCGGGTGGCACTACCCGCTCGAGAGTGGCGTCTCGAGCGGTCCTGCGATGTCGGACGGCTCGCTCTACGTCGTCACGGACGATACCCGACTCCACTGTCTCTCCTGGCGGGACGAGACGAGCAGTTGGGATTGACGCTGCCCTTTCCGACGATTGACTCACGCTCGCTGATTCTCTCTTCACGGATATACTCTCGGACTCGTGATCGTCCACCCCAGCGTCGTCCCGTACTTTCACTTTCACTCTCCTGTTAACGAGGCTTTATACGGGTACCGGCACAACGACTGACTATGGCAGACGTAAACCTCGAAACGCTCCCTGGCGTCGGACCGGCAACCGCAGACAAACTCTACGACGCAGGCTTTGATTCCTTCCAGAGTCTGGCCGTCGCCTCTCCTTCCGAACTCTCGAACACGGCCGACGTCGGCGAATCCACCGCGAGCGATATCGTTCGCGCGGCCCGCGACGAAGCCGATATCGGCGGCTTCGAAACCGGATCGACCGTCCTCGAGCGACGGAACGAGATCGGGAAACTCAGCTGGCACATCGACGAGGTCGACGAATTGCTCGGCGGCGGAATCGAGACCCAGTCGATCACCGAAGTGTACGGCGAGTTCGGTGCCGGGAAGTCCCAGGTAACCCACCAGATGGCCGTCAACGTGCAACTGCCGAAGGAGGTCGGCGGCCTCCACGGGAGCGTCATCTTCGTGGACTCCGAGGACACGTTCCGTCCGGAACGGATCGACGACATGGTTCGTGGCCTCCCGGACGAGGCGATCGAAGCCGCCCTCGAGGACCGCGAAATCGAAGGCTCGGCCGACGACGAAACAGCCCTCGAGGCCCTCGTCGAGGACGTCCTCGAGAAGATCCACGTCGCGAAGGCGTTCAACTCGAACCACCAGATGCTGCTGGCCGAGAAGGCGAAGGAACTCGCGAGCGAGCAGGAAGATTCCGAGTATCCGGTTCGACTGCTCTGTATCGACTCGCTGACCGCCCACTTCCGTGCGGAGTACGTCGGTCGTGGCAACCTCGCCGACCGACAGCAGAAACTCAACAAGCACCTCCACGACATCGACAAGGTCGGCAACCTCTACAACGCCGCGGTCATCGTCACCAACCAGGTCGCCTCGAACCCCGATTCGTTCTTCGGCGACCCGACCCAGCCGATCGGTGGCAACATCCTCGGCCACAAGTCCACCTTCCGCATCTACCTCCGCAAATCCAAAGCCGACAAGCGGATCGTCCGACTGGTCGATGCGCCGAACCTCGCCGACGGCGAGGGCGTGATGCGTGTCCAGGATGAGGGACTGAAGCCGGAGTAAAAATCGGAAAAATACTACTATTGTAAGGAGAATTCTTTTATTCACTTACTGCGTATCGAGTAGTGCGAACTATGTCGCACGAATCGACCGTTACGTCAAAGGGACAAGTGACAATTCCGAAAGCGATTCGAGAGCGGATGGGTCTCGAGGCGGGAGAGACGGTGCTTTTCCGACTCGATGACGACGGCGGCGTTCGAATGGTTCGCGTTCCATCCGATCCGCAAGCACGACTCGAGGCCGCTCGAAACCGAGGTTCGACAGCCGACATCGATGCGACGGCGGCCCTAGAGCGAGAACGCCAACGGTGGTCGTGAGTGCACTATCTCGATTCGTGGGTCTGGCTCGAGTACGTCTTCGGCGGTGACGCCGACGCGGAGGCGGAAACTGCCCTCGAGAACGCTCGCGAAGATGATGGTCTCACCTCCACGATCGCGCTCACGGAAATCGATTACATTCTCCGACGCGATCTCGATACCGAGACGGCAGATTACGTCACGAGCTCGATCGAGGACGACGATTCAGTTCGAGTCGTTCCCGTCTCGAGCGAAATAGCACTTCACGCCTCGAATATCCGAAGCAAATATTACCAGCGCCGGGAGCGCGAACTGTCGTACGCCGACGCGCTGCATATTTCGACGGCGATCATCACCGAGTGTGACGTGATTCATACGGGAGATTCCGACTTCGAAGCCCTCGAGGAGATCGAGACGGTCGTCTACTGATAGGTGCCGTTCGCCCCATCGAGCGCCTCGAGGGCCGCCCGGCGTTTTTCGACTACCGATTCGATCCGTTCTTTCTTGTCTTCGGGATCCTCGAGTCCTCGCAGCCAGTACAACGAACTGTAAAATGCCACCAGTTTGCCGATCTCGGATTCAGTGAGGAGGCCGAGATCACCCGCGGCGGACTCGTAGATAACGGGCGTTTCGACGCTGGTCGTCACCCGCTCGTAGCCCCCGTCGTCGACGATTTCGTCGACGTGTTCGTAGGCCCGAAGCTCCTGTCTGAACGCCTGTCGGAGCCGCCTCGTCGCGTCGCGTTCGCGCTTCCAGTAGAGCAGGTACGAGCCGGCTGCTGTGGCTATCGCACCGATGACTGCACCGAGGACGAACCCGACGGCCGTTTCGACCATAGCGGACGAACGGTCGTCTCGAGGGTAAGTGGCCGGGTTGCACCTCGAGAAGCGACCGGATCGGATTCCATATTCGACGGTCGATCCGGCGACTCTCAGGCGAGCAACGAATCACCGTCGCTCGAGCGCGAGTAGAACCGAGTAATCGTCGGTACTCAGTACCGGTCTCGAGAGCCGCTACGGGCTGAAATCAATCTTCAGTCGAGGTCTTCGATTTGTCCAGTTCGCCGCGATAGATTTTCGCCCCGTCCTGTGCGACCTTTTCGGCGAGGACGGCGCACTTAACCCGCATCGGGGAAATGTCGACGCCGAGCATGTCGATGATGTCGTCGCGATTCATCTCGAGCAGTTCGTCGACGGTTTTCCCGGTGAGCTTTCCGGAGAGCATGCTCGCGGAGGCCTGACTGATCGCACAGCCGTCGCCGGAAAAGGCGACGCGTTCGATCGTCCCCTCGTCGTCGAGTTTGACGTCCATGCGAATCTCGTCGCCGCACATCGGGTTCTCCCCGACGTGCGTGAAGGTCGGATCCTCGAGTTCCCCGTAGTTTCGGGGACTCTTGTAGTGATCGAGGATCTGCTGTCGATACATATCCGAGCCCATTCCCATAATTGGATCCGAGTACGGCTGTGCGCTGTAAAAGGATTCCGGGGCTACGTTCGACGCCTGCCGATCGCGAATTCGTTTCCGGTACGAAGCGCCGGCACTCGAGCGCCGTTCGTAGCTGGTGGTGACGCTCGAGTTCGCGGCGAAAAACGGTTGATGGTCTATGCTGTGTTCGAACCCTGGTCGGGATCGACCGGCGGGTTCAGGTAGCAGACGTCGGCGACGACCATTGCGCCGACGATTGCAGCGGGCAGCAGTGCGTACTGTACCGGAATTCCCAGTACGGACGCGGCGACCAGCGCAACCGCGAACGCACCCAGGACGATCCCGAGTGCGAAGTCGTATCGGGTCGCCGCGGTGAGAACGTCGACCAGGGTCTCGAACGGATCCCGTTCGGGAACGTCTCGTGGTGTCTCGTACATTGTTCTCACCTCGGCGATACCGAGTAGGTGACTGAAAGTGAAAAATCCAGTGTGGGGGAGAACCACACACGGAAAGACTGTTCGGCGAGACTATTTGTGGGCTTCTTTCCAGTCATTCGCTTCGCTTACGTGAACAACTGGCGGTCTGGCGAGACGCACTGCGTCTCGCTGAGTGTCACTCGTTCGCCTCGCTCACTCGTGACACCTCCGTCGATGAATCTCCTCGCACGCCGCTGTTCGCTTACGCGAACAACTGGCGCGCGTCGTCGATTGCCGCAATCAACTTGTCGACCTCCTCGCGCGTGTTGTAGACGTAGAAGGACGCTCGAGCGGAGGCCGCGACGCCCAGTTTGTCGTGCAGCGGCTGGGTACAGTGATCGCCGGCCCGGATCGCGACCGTGTGGTCGTTCATGATCGAGGCGAGGTCGTGGGCGTGGACCGACTCGAGGTTGAACCCGACGAGCCCGCTTCGATCCGGTCCCGGCTCGGGGCCGTAGATTTCGATGTCGCCTTCGGCCTCGAGCCGTTCGTAGGCGTACTCGGCTAACTCCTCTTCGTGGGCCTGGATGCGTTCCATTCCGATCTCCTCGAGGTAGTCGATCGCAGCCTCGAGGCCGACGGCTTCGGCGATCGGCGGCGTACCGGGTTCGAACTTCCAGGGGAGGTCCGCCCAGGTCGAATCCTCGAAGGTGACCTTGCGGATCATGCCGCCGCCGTAGAGGTACGGGTCCATCTCCTCGAGCAGGTGTTGTTTCCCGTAGAGGACGCCGATACCGGTCGGCCCGGCCATCTTGTGCCCGGAGAACGCGTAGAAGTCGGCGTCGATAGCCTCGACGTCGACGGGACGGTTCGGAACGGCCTGCGCGCCGTCGATAAAGGAGAGCGCGTCGTGTTCGTGGGCGAGTTCGGTCAGTTCGGTGACGGGGTTGACGGTGCCGAGCGTGTTCGAGACGTGGACCGCGCTGAGGATGGCGGTGTCGTCGGTGATGCACTCGCGTGCGTGATCCATGTCGAGACGGCCGTCCTCGTCGATCCGGATGTATTTCACGTCCGCGCCCGTCTCGTGGGCGATCTGCTGCCAGGTGACCAGCGAGGCGTGGTGTTCCATCTCGGTGAGCACGACTTCGTCGCCGGGGCCGAGTTCGGACAGGCCCCACGAGTAGGCGACGAGGTTCTCGCTTTCGGTCGTGTTTTTCGTGAAGATGACCTCCTCGCGGCCGCTCGCGCCGATGAAGTCGGCGACGCGATCGTGGGCTCGTTCGTAGGCCTCGGAGGCCTCCTGACTGAGGTGGTGGATGCCTCGGTGGACGTTCGAGTTCGTCTGCCGGTAGTAGTCGCTCATCGCGTCGATAACCGGGTCGGGCGTCTGGGTTGTCGCGGCGTTATCGAGGTAGACCACCTGCTGGTCGTCGAACTCCCGCTCGAGGATCGGAAAGTCCGACCGAATACGCTCGATATCGAGCGTGCCGACGTTTTGTTGGCTCATTAGTGGATTGGAGGGACCGAAGACAAAACACTCCTTCGGTCCCACCCGTTTCTGCAGGCTTTCCCAACGGAACGGTGCGTGGCTCGAGCCGTGACCGAGGTATCGATTTCCCACGAAACGGTCCCTTTCTGCGATCGCGCGGACTAACCCCACCGTCTAACTGTCTCTGCTACTGAAACCCCGGCTGTCGAACTATAAAAGACAATGTGGTAGATAGTCCACGATGGCTGCGATACGTACGTCCGGTTTGACGAAGCAGTATGGTGATCTGACCGCAGTCGACGACCTCGATCTCGAGGTCAGAGAGGGGGAGGTGTTCGGCTTTTTGGGGCCGAACGGCGCCGGCAAGTCGACGACGATCAACACGCTGTTGGATTTCACGCGACCGACCGCGGGGTCGGCGACGGTGCTCGGCTACGATTCACACGAGGACGCCGACGAGATCAGTCCCCGCGTCGGCGTCCTTCCGGAGGGATTCGATTGCTACCCGCGACTGACCGGCCGGCGTCACGTCGAGTTCGCGATCGAGACGAAAGACGCCGCGGACGATCCCGACGAACTCTTAGCGCGCGTCGGGTTGGATCCCGAGGACCGAAGCCGGCGAGCGGGGGAGTATTCGACGGGAATGCGCCAGCGGCTCGCGACGGCGATGGCGCTCGTCGGCGATCCGGACCTGTTGATCATGGACGAACCATCCTCGGGGCTCGATCCACACGGCATCCGCGAGATGCAAGACCTCGTCCGGAACGAGGCCGATTCCGGGACGACCGTCTTCTTCTCGAGTCACATCTTAGAACACGTCGAGGCGGTCTGTGACCGCATCGGGGTGTTGAACGACGGCACTCTCGTCGCCGTCGACACGATCGAGGGACTGCGCGAGTCGATCGGCGGCGACGCGACGATGCGCCTGACGCTCGCAGCACCCGACGAGCGCGCCCGGGAGGTCGTTGGGTCGACCGAGGGGGTGACTTCGGTGTCCGTCTCCGGCCAGACGCTCGAGTGTTCCGTCGTCGATCCGGCGGCGAAGGCGACGGTCATCGTCGAACTCGAACGAGCGGGCGCGACGATTCGCGACGTTCGGATCGAGGAAGTCTCGCTCGAGTCGCTGTTTACGACGTTGACGAACGCCGATGGAGGACGGGAGAACCCCGGACGGAACCCGGAAACCCCCGCCGGTCCCACGTTGGAGAGCCCTGACAGTGGGGTGGCAGAATGACCTCTCATATCGGGACCGTCGCGCGAAAGGACTTCGCCGATGCCGGCCGATCGAAACTCCTCTGGATCCTGATCGGGCTGCTCGTCGTCATCGCCGGTGTGGGCTACGTGGCTATCTGGGCGACCGTCGAGGACGTCGCCGGCGCCGAGGTGCTGGGATTTCTCGGGTTTCCGTTACAGGTAGTCCTCCCGGTCGCCGCGCTCATCGTCGGCTACATGGCCGTCGTCGGCGAACGACGGTCGGGAAGCATCAAACTCTTGCTCGGCCTGCCACCGAACCGGTCCGACGTCGTCTTCGGGAAGTTACTGGGTCGAACCGCCGTCGTCGTCGTTGCGGTCGCGCTCGCGTTCCTCGTCGCCCTCGTCCTCAGTCTGGCGCTTTTCGGCACCGTCCCGCTCGTCGACTGGCTCGCCTTCGGGGCGCTGACCGTGCTGTTCGGAATTACCTTCGTCGGGATGGCGGTCGGCGTCTCCGCGAGCGTTTCGTCGCGGGGTCGTTCGATGGCTATCGTCGTTGGAATCTACATGGTGTTCGTCGCCCTCTGGGAACTCCTTACCGCCGGCTCGTACTACCTCCTCTACGACGAAGGGCCGCCGCTCGAACCGGAAACCTGGTATCTGCTACTCGATCAGTTCAATCCGATCTTCGCGTACACGAACCTGGCGAGTTCCGTCGTCGAAGGTAACATCTTTCCCTTCCAGTTCCAGTACGGCCTCGAGTCGATCGAAGCCTACCAGCTGACGCCGGCCGAACGCTACGCCGGATCCGGCGACGCCCCGTTCTTCCTCCAGGAGTGGTTTGGGCTCGTCGTCCTCGTCTTCTGGCTCGTCGTCCCCGTCGCTATCGGGTACTATCGTTTCCAGCGAGCGGAGTTGTAACCCTGCGACATTCCGCAGGCTCCTGTCCTACATCCGCAATAACTGCGCGTGAACCGTCTCGCCGACCTCGAGCACGTTCGCCTCGTCGACGATACCCTCGTCGACCGCGAGGTCGACTGCCTTTTCGCCGACGATGTTGGCGACGGTCGCTCGAGCGAGACTGTTCGTGACCTCCTGCTCGCCGGCGTCGTCCCCGCCGTAAAACTCCTCGGTGACCGTCAGCGAGAACTCGCCGCTCTCGAACGTCTCCCCGAGGACCTCGCGGTCGCAGACGGCGACGAGCAACCCCTCCGGCGTTTCGCGTTCCGCGACGATCATGTCCCTCTCAGATGTCATCGCTACTCACGCTACTCCTGTAGCTGCTGGCGCTCTTCGACGAGTCGCTCTTCGGCGTTCTCGCGCATTTCGTTGGCCTCCTCGGCGATCTCCTCGGCCTCGTCGTACTCGCCGAGCTCCTCGAGAATCCGCGCTTTTTCCTCTAGAACTTGCGCGTTTCGGAGTCCGAGTCGAATCGCGTTGTCGATGCAATTGTGTGCCTCCTCGGCGAGGCCGCGTTCCGCGAGGAAAAACGCCCGATTGAACCAGGCCTGGGCGAACCGCTCGTCGATCTCGACGGCGCGTTCGGCGTGCTCGAGCGCCTGTGCGGTCTCGCCGAACTCCCAGAGCGCGTACGCGAGGTTCGTCTCCGCGCTCGCGGCGTGTTCGCTCGAGTCGTCGATGCGAAGGGCCTCCTGGTGTGCGCCGATCGCCTGATCGTACTCCTCGAGTTCGGCGTGGGCCACGCCCTTGTTCACCCACGCCTCCTGCTCGACGAGGTCGTCCTCGGCGAAGTTGGCCGCCCGTTCGAAGGCTTCGGTCGCCTGCTCGTGGCGATTGATCCGCATGTAGCTTAGCCCTACCTCGAGCAGTTCTTCTGCGTCGACCTCGTCGCTCCCGATATTTCGCTCGTCCAGCAGATCCGTAACGGCGCGGGAGTCGACCGGGTCGACCTTCGTCGGATCGACGCCGAGTTCCGGCGGATCGAGATCGAACTCCTCGTACGACTGATCGATCCCCTCCCCCTCGGAGAACTGGTGTTCGTCCTCTCGCTCGTCCTCTCGTTCGGTCATTAGTATTTTTTGGCGGCGAGGACTGTTAAGACCTGCGACCGACTAGAGTCGGTGGTTTGCTGCCTGCCTTCCGTGGTCCGTTGTCTCGCTCTTCGATCGGTGGCTCCCCGCACTTCGGCCTCCGCTGTTCCCGTTGGTAGTCCGCTGTCTCTCGAGCGGCTTGGTTCTCCCGTCCGTTGAATACCGTCGCGCTCGAATCACCGCCCATGCGACTGTTCGTCAGCGTCGACCTCCCCGAGGACCTCGCAGAACCGATCGCAGACCTCCAGGCGACGCTCGAGGACGCAAGCGGATTGAAACTCGTCGATCCCACGCAGGCCCACATCACGCTCACATTCCTCGGCGACGTCGCCGAGGCTCGAGTGCCGGCACTCGAGTCCGAACTCGAAGCTGCCGTCGCGGATGCGGATCTCGACCCGTTTCCCGCCCGATTCGGCGGGCTCGGCGTCTTTCCGGACCTCGAGTACATCACCGTCGTCTGGCTCGGCGTCGAAACCGGCGGGGAGCAACTTCGACAGTTACACGAGGCGATCGAAGCCAAAACGACGGCGATGGGCTTCGAGGCAGCGGAACACGACTTCACGCCACACGTCACCCTCGCCCGGATGGAACACGCCGGCGGAAAGGACCTCGTTCAGCGCGTTGTCAGCAATCGCGATCCGACCGTTGGAGAAACGCGCGTCGAGTCGGTTCGCTTGACCGAGAGCACGCTCGAGACTGATGGTCCCGTGTATTCGACGGTGCGACGAATACCGCTGCGGTAACCGATCTGTTCGTCCGAACCCGTTTAGCTCGCGAACTCGACCCGTCTCGTCGGTGATCGTCTTTCGAACGTGTGCGGGAGCGCAAGCGCGTCTTTGATTACCGTCGCCAGTTTAGGTCGCGTATGGATCCGGCGGTCTTACGAGAGGATATGGTCGACGGACTCGAGTCCCCGGCCAAAGGAATCCTCACCGACGAGGATATCGGCGTCGCGATGCGTGACGTCTCTCGCCACGAGTTCTTCGACGACGAGCGATTGGCCTACGCCGACCGGGATACCGACTGCCTCGGAACGCGCGTCCTCGCACCCAGCGTGGCCGCTCGCTTGTTGCAGTTCCTTTCGCCGACCGCCGACGACGACGTTTTGATCGTCGGTGCCGGCGTGGGCTACACGGCGGCCGTCGCCGCCGAACTCGTCGGCGAGGCGAACGTCCACGCCATCGATATCGCTAGACCGATCGTCTACGAAGCGCGAGCGAACCTCGAGAACGCCGGATACGACGGCATTCTCGTCGACTGCGCCGACGGCGCGTCCGGACTGCCGGAGTACGCCCCGTTCGATCGCATCCTCCTCGAAGCGACCGCGATAGCGCCGCCGGAGGCGCTCGTCCGCCAGTTGGCCGACGGCGGTCGATTGGTGTACCCGCGAGGCGGCCATCCACAGCGACTGACGGCAGTTGCGCCGGACGGCACCGCGACCGCGGTCGAACGCGGTGTCGTCTCGTTCGATCCGCTGTTAGTCGAGGGTGAACAGTCCGGGGCCGTCGAACGAAACCGGACCGCTCGAGAGGACCGCGAGCATGCGGTCCGGCACGCACAGTCACGGCGGGGCTGGGAACAGGAGTGGATCGAATGGGAGGGAACGATCAGCTCTCGGTCACGATAATCTCGTTGTTGCCCTGTTCGTCCACGTAGTCGGTGCTCGTCGGCGGGTGGACGTCGATCTCGAGCGTTCCCGTTCCCTGTCCCTGTCTGATTTCGGGCTCGAGATCGACCGAAGCGATCCCGTCGCTATCCGTTTCCGCGTCTTCGGTTTCGGTTATCGATGCGCTCCCGCTCGAGACGATGACGGTTGCGTCTTCGACCTCGTTTCCGTCGTCGCCGACCACGGTGATGTTGACCTCTTCTTGGGTTTCGGCGGGAACCGTCGTCGGCTCTATCTCGACGTCGACTTCGGTCTGTGAGAGCGTTCCGATGCCGCTGAGCATGTTCATCATAATTCCGAGGCAGGCGACGCCGACGACGAGCGCGATGACGAGTCGAATCGGGAGTCCTTCGATCGCTCGCTCGTCCTCGTGAAATCCTCCGGGAGTTCGCATACGGCGTTTGGCCGACCCCTCGTATATAAACTCCCGTCCGAAATCCGTATTCGGGTTATCCCGTTGCTCGTAACGCTCGTTCGATCGGCCCGCTTCCTATCGGTTTCCAAAATGTAGACCGCTCGAGAGAGCAAAATAGCTACTCACGGGGTTAAATTGTGAAAAGCGCCCGAGGCGGGATTTGAACCACAGTCGTTTCGCTCACTGGTTCAAACCCTTCATGCCGCTTTTCACAATGTAGGTGTTCGCAACACAGCAAGCTGGTTGCTCACGAGTTTGAATTGTGAGAAAGCGCCCGAGGCGGGATTTGAACCCGCGTCACAACCGTGACAGGGTTGTATGATGGGCCACTACACCACCCGGGCACCCTGCATCAGTTCGTTTCCCGGTGACGGTATTAAGGCTTTCCAATCGATGGCTGCGTGGGAACCCGAACCGGGGAGACCACTCGAGCGGATAGCAGGATTTTGCGACGGCCATCGATCGCCGCTATGTTCGAATTGTGTACGGGCTGTCTTGGATCGATTGTGTCTCGAACTCGTTGTAGACTTCGTGCACGTGGGTCGTTCGATTCTCGGGAACTTCCTCGAGTCGGGATGTATACCCGAACTCGTGACGTAGCGTCAGTAGAAAGCGCCCGAGGCGGGATTTGAACCACGGTCGCTTCGCTCACTCTGTTCGCTTCACTCCCTGATTCAAATCCCTGTTTGGGTTTTCCGCCGTTCAGTCTTCGCTCGTCGCAACCGCTCCTCGCTCAGAAATTGAACGGCGGAAAACGCCCGAGGCGGGATTTGAACCCGCGTCACAACCGTGACAGGGTTGTATGATGGGCCACTACACCACCCGGGCACCCTGCATCCATCCATTTCGTGGTGGCACTCTTAAGGATTCTCACTCGAGCGTCGTGTGGTACTTCTCACCGGGGAAAGCTCTCGCCGGCTAAACATAACTCGTGTATTACACTTCCCATAAGGGATTTAACTGATAACGGGGTATTTTACAATGTGAACGGATGCTCCGGTCAGGTTGGGCCGGCCGGATAGCGCTACGCTTGCGTCCGACTTAGAAACGCTTAACTTCCTCCCGCCGATACGTTACTGTAGTATCTCGTGACAGCAGCTTCTCTCCCCATAGCCCAGCACAACCCATGGTAGACGTAAGCCAACACGAACTCGTTCCAGAGCACACCGTCCTCGAGGATGAGGTCCTCGACGAGGTGCTCGACGAGTACGACATCGACCGCACAGACTTACCGAAAATCAAACGCAACGATCCTGCACTGCCCGACGAGGCCGAGATCGGAGACGTAATCAAGATCGTTCGGGACTCTCGGACGACCGACCAGGCGGTAATTTACCGACTCGTGGTGGAATAAATGGCAACAGAACTTAACAGATCCAAACGACGGGACATTTCGCGCGAATATTTTTCGAAGGAACGGCTCGCAGAACACCACTACCGTTCGTTCAACTCCTTTCTCAACCGGGGGATGCAACGCGTCGTCGACGAGAAGGAGACGATCGATACGGACATCGGCGACAAGGAAGGCGAAGAACCGGTTCACGTCGAACTCGGTGATGTCCGCGTCGTCACGCCACGCGTTCGAGAAGCAGACGGTTCCGAGGAGCTGTTGTACCCGCAGGAGGCTCGACTCCGGAACATCACCTACTCCGCACCGGTCTTCATGGAGATGTCCATCGTCAAGGGCGAAGAGGGCGACCAGCGGGTCGTCGACTCCACGGAGACGAAGATCGGTCGAATGCCGGTCATGGTCGGCTCCGATAAGTGTAACATCGCGGGCTTTTCGGACCAGGAACTGATCGACATCGGTGAAGACCCCGCCGACCCTGGCGGCTACTTCATCGTCAACGGTTCCGAGCGCGTGCTCATGACCAGCGAGGACCTCGCACCGAACAAGATCCTCGCGGAGTACGACACCAAGTACGGCGACGAGATTCAGGTCGCCAAGACGTTCTCCCAGCGCCGTGGCTACCGCGCGCTCGTGCTGTGTGAACGCACTCGAGACGGCTTGCTCGAGGTCTCGTTCCCGTCCGTTTCGGGCTCGATCAACTTCGTCACGCTCGTTCGCGCGCTCGGACTCGAGTCAGACGAAGAGATCGTCCACAAGGTCTCGAACGACCCCGAGGTCGTCAAGTACATGCTCGAGAACCTGGAGGAAGCGGAGGTCCAGACCGAAGAGCAGGCGATCGAAGAACTCGGAAAACGCGTCGCCTCCGGCCAGGGCAAGAACTACCAGCTCAAACGGGCCAACTACGTCATCGACCGATACCTGCTCCCGCACCTCCACGAGGACGGCGTCGAGGAGGAGGACGTGCGAATCAACAAGGCACACTACCTCTGTCGGATGGCCGAGGCGTGTTTCGAACTCGCGCTCGACCGACGCGAATCCGACGACAAGGACCACTACGCGAACAAGCGCCTGAAGGTCAGCGGCGACCTGATGAAAGACCTGTTCCGGACGGCACTCAACAAGCTGGCCCGGGACGTGAAGTACCAGCTCGAGCGAGCTAACATGCGAAATCGTCAGCTGTCGGTCAACACCGTCGTTCGATCGGACGTGCTTACGGAACGACTCGAGCACCCGATCGCGACGGGTAACTGGGTCGGCGGCCGGTCGGGCGTCTCTCAGCTAGTCGATCGGACCGACTTCATGGGAGTTCTTTCCCACCTTCGCCGCCTGCGTTCGCCGCTCTCTCGCTCACAGCCACACTTCGAGGCGCGGGACTTACACGCGACCCAGTGGGGTCGCATCTGCCCCTCGGAGACGCCCGAGGGACCGAACTGCGGGCTCGTAAAGAACTTCGCACAGGCGATGGAACTCTCCCAGAACGTCGACGACGAGCAGGAACTCAAACGCGAACTGGCGTCGATGGGGGTAGAGGGCATTCCTGGCATCGAAGGTATCGAACGAACGACATCGCCGGCAGACGACTAATCACTAATGAGTAGCCAACAACGAGAAGCCAAGGTGTACGTGAACGGATCGCTGGTGGGGACCCACGACGATCCGCACGAACTTGCCGAACAGATCCGCGAAGCACGACGTCTCGGCGACGTCTCGGAGATGGTCAACGTCTCCGTCAAAGATCGCACGCGCGAAGTAATCATCAACGCCGACGCCGGACGAGCGCGACGACCGCTGCTGGTCGTCGAGGACGGTGAACCGCGAATCACCGACGAGGAGATCGAAGCGCTCCGCAACGACGAACTCGAGTTCGAGGACCTCGTCGCCCACGGCTACATCGAGTTCATCGACGCCGAGGAGGAAGAGGACATCTACGTTGCGGTCGACGAGGACGATCTCAACGAACGCCACACGCACCTCGAGATCGACCCGCAACTGATCTTCGGGATCGGTGCAGGGATGATTCCGTACCCGGAACACAACGCCTCTCCGCGTATTACGATGGGTGCGGGGATGGTCAAGCAGTCGCTGGGGCTGCCGTCGGCGAACTACCGAATTCGCCCGGACACGCGCCAGCACCTGCTGCACTACCCGCAGCTTTCGATGGTCAAGACCCAGACGACCGAGCAGATCGGCTTCGACGACCGACCCGCCGCACAGAACTTCGTCGTCGCCGTGATGAGTTACGAGGGGTTCAACATCGAGGACGCGCTGGTCATGAACAAAGCCAGCGTCGAGCGCGCGCTCGCTCGCTCGCATTTCTTCCGGACCTACGAGGGCGAGGAACGACGCTATCCCGGCGGACAGGAGGATCGATTCGAGATTCCTTCCCAGGATGTCCGCGGTGCTCGCGGCGAGGAAGCCTACACGCACTTAGACGAGGACGGACTGGTCAACCCCGAAACGGACGTCGACGAAAACAGCGTCCTGCTCGGGAAGACGAGTCCGCCGCGCTTCCTCGAGGAGCCGGACGACATGGGCGGTCTCTCGCCACAGAAACGCCGTGAGACCAGTGTTACGATGCGCTCGGGAGAGAGCGGCGTCGTCGACACGGTCACGCTGATGGAAGGCGAGGACGGTTCGAAGCTCTCGAAGGTCTCCGTGCGCGACGAGCGGATCCCCGAACTCGGGGACAAGTTCGCCAGCCGACACGGCCAGAAGGGTGTCGTCGGCCACCTCGCACCGCAGGAGGACATGCCCTTTACCGAGGCGGGCGTCGTTCCCGACCTCGTGATTAATCCGCACGCACTGCCCTCGCGGATGACCGTCGGGCACATCCTCGAGATGATCGGCGGCAAACTCGGCGCGATGGAAGGGCGTCGCGTCGACGGGACGCCGTTCCTCGGCGAGGACGAAGACGAACTTCGGGGCGGTCTCGAAGAGTCCGGCTTCGAATCGTCGGGCAAGGAGACGATGTATTCGGGCGTCACGGGAGAGAAAATCGAGGCCGAGATTTTCGTCGGAATCATCTTCTACCAGAAGCTCTACCACATGGTCTCGAACAAGCTGCACGCTCGCTCTCGCGGGCCGGTGCAGGTTCTCACCCGCCAGCCGACCGAGGGTCGCGCCCGCGAAGGCGGACTCCGTATTGGAGAGATGGAGCGGGACGTTTTCATCGGCCACGGCGCGGCCATGACGCTCAAAGAGCGGCTCCTCGACGAGTCCGACCGCGAGTTCATCAACGTCTGCGGACAGTGTGGAATGAGCGCAGTCGAGAACGTCGAGCAGCGTCGGGTCTATTGCCCGAACTGCGACGAGGAGACCGACATCCACGAAATCGAGATGAGCTACGCGTTCAAGCTCCTCTTAGACGAGATGAAGGCGCTGGGTATCGCACCACGACTGGAACTAGTAGACGCCGTCTAACCCATGCAAAACAGCACACCAAAAGACATCGGATCGATAAACTTCGGGCTCATGGAGCCCGAGGAGTATCGGGAGATGAGCGCGACGAAGATCATCACCGCCGACACGTACGACGACGACGGGTTCCCCATCGACATGGGGCTGATGGACCCGCGACTGGGCGTCATCGACCCCGGTCTCGAGTGCAAGACCTGCGGGAAACACTCCGGATCGTGTAACGGCCACTTCGGACATATCGAACTGGCAGCGCCGGTCATCCACGTCGGCTTTACCAAACTCATTCGACGGCTCCTTCGCGGGACCTGTCGGGAGTGTTCGAAGCTCCTGTTGACCGAGGACGAACGCGACGAGTTCCGCGACGATATCACGGAGTCGCGAAAACTCGGACGGGACTTAAACGACGTCACCAAGGCAGCGATTCGTCAGGCGCGAAAGAAGGATCGCTGTCCCCACTGTGGCGAAATCCAGTACGACATCGACCACGAGAAGCCGACGACCTACTACGAGGTCCAGCAGGTTCTCACCAGCGAGTTCTCCCAGCGGATCGCGGGAGCGATGCAGGGCGACGAAGAGGAAGGCATCGAGCGAACGACGCCCGACGAACTCGCCGAGAAGACCGACATCGAAATCACTCGAGTCAACGAAATCCTTTCGGGGTCGTTCCGCCCGCGCGAGAGCCAGCGCAAGGCCATCGAGAAGGCCCTGGACATTGACCTCACCGAGGAGGATACGAACAAACTGATGCCGAGCGACATCCGGGACTGGTTCGAGAACATTCCCGACGAG
Organism: Halostagnicola larsenii XH-48; assembly: GCF_000517625.1. Classification (GTDB taxonomy): domain Archaea; phylum Halobacteriota; class Halobacteria; order Halobacteriales; family Natrialbaceae; genus Halostagnicola; species Halostagnicola larsenii. Next base: position 93,748 of record NZ_CP007055.1, read on the forward strand.
GATATTCAGGTACTAGGAATCGACGCCGACCGCTCCCGACCGGAGTGGATGATCCTCACCGTGTTGCCGGTTCCGCCCGTGACGGCGCGACCGTCGATTACGCTGGATAACGGTCAGCGGAGCGAGGACGACCTCACGCACAAGCTCGTGGACATCATCCGGATCAACCAGCGATTCATGGAGAATCGCGAGGCCGGCGCGCCACAGCTGATCATCGAGGACCTCTGGGAACTGCTCCAGTACCACGTCACGACGTTCATGGACAACGAGATTTCGGGAACGCCGCCGGCTCGTCACCGATCGGGTCGCCCGCTCAAGACACTCAGCCAGCGGCTGAAAGGCAAGGAGGGTCGATTCCGCGGCTCGCTCTCGGGCAAGCGCGTGAACTTCTCCGCCCGAACCGTTATCTCGCCCGACCCGACCCTCTCGCTCAACGAGGTCGGCGTTCCGGATCGGGTTGCCTCGGAGATGACCCAGACGATGCTCGTCACCGAGCGAAACGTCGAAGAGGCCAGACGGTACGTCGCGAACGGACCGAACACGCACCCCGGTGCGAACTACGTTCGTCGCCCCGACGGTCGCCGCCTCAAGGTCACGGAGAAAAACTGTGAGGCACTCGCTGGAATGACCGAAGAGTCCGATGCGGAAGGCATCCAGACGGTCGGCCCGGGCTGGGAGGTCAACCGGCACCTCATCGACGGCGACATCATCATCTTCAACCGGCAGCCGTCGCTGCACCGGATGTCGATCATGGCCCACGAGGTCGTGGTCATGCCGTACAAGACGTTCCGTCTCAACACCGTCGTCTGTCCGCCGTACAACGCCGACTTCGACGGCGACGAGATGAACATGCACGCGCTGCAAAACGAGGAGGCTCGAGCGGAGGCCCGGGTCCTCATGCGCGTGCAAGAACAGATCCTCTCGCCGCGCTTCGGTGAGAACATCATCGGCGCGATCCAGGACCACATCTCGGGAACGTACCTGCTCACCCACGACAATCCACGGTTCAACGAGACGCAGGCGCTCGACTTGCTCCGTGCGACGCGGATCGACGAACTGCCCGAACCCAGCGGCATCGACGACGAGGGAGAGCCGTTCTGGACCGGACGCGACGTCTTCTCCGAACTGCTCCCGGACGATCTCGATCTCGAGTTCATCGGAACGATCGGCGAGGACGTGATCATCGAGGACGGACAGCTCGTTGAGGGCACCATCGCCGAAGACGAGGTCGGCGAGTTCGGCGGCGAGATCGTCGATACGATCACGAAGCAGTACGGAAACACCCGCTCTCGCGTCTTCATCAACGAAATTTCGACGCTGGCGATGCGTGCGATCATGCACTTCGGGTTCTCGATCGGGATCGACGACGAGACCATCCCCTCGGAGGCTCAAGACCGCATTGACGAGACGATTCTCGATGCGAACGACCGCGTCGAGGAACTCATCGACGCTTACGACGCGGGCGAACTCGAGAGCCTGCCCGGCCGGACGATCGACGAGACCCTCGAGATGAAGATCATGCAGACGCTCTCGCGGGCGCGTGACAACGCGGGTAACATCGCGGAGGAACACTTTAACGAGGATAACCCCGCGGTCGTCATGGCCGAATCCGGAGCGCGTGGCTCGATGCTTAACCTGACCCAGATGGCCGGCTGTGTCGGTCAGCAGGCAGTTCGGGGAGAGCGTATCAACCGCGGCTACGAAGACCGGACCCTCTCGCACTACGAACCGAACGACCTCTCCGCGGAGGCCCACGGGTTCGTCGAAAACTCTTACACGAGCGGACTGACTCCGCGGGAGTTCTTCTTCCACGCGATGGGTGGCCGCGAGGGGCTGGTCGATACGGCAGTCCGGACCTCGAAGTCCGGATACCTCCAGCGCCGATTGATCAACGCCCTCTCGGAACTCGAGACCCAGTACGACGGAACCGTTCGCGACACGAGCGATACGATCGTCCAGTTCGAGTTCGGCGAGGACGGCACTTCGCCGGTCAAGGTCGGCTCCGACGAGGAACACGTTGTGGACGTCGAAGGGATCGCCGATCGCATCGTTGAAGCCGAGTTCGAGGACGACGCCGAGAAGGCGGCGTTCATCGGGCCGAAGCAGGAGACGACGAACCTCTCCGAGCACGCGGACAGTCGTCGACTGCCCGACGGCGCGGAGGTGAGCTCCGATGACTGAGATCACCTACGACGTGAGCGAGGATACGATCGTGCTCGTCGAGGATTCGGACCTACCGCGACGGCTCAAAGACAACGTCTACGAGACGATCGAGGCTCGAGACGCGCTCACGAACGAGCAGATCAACGACATCGTCACAGCAGTCGAGAACAAGTACGTCGATACGCGAGTCGATCCGCTCGACCCCGTCGGTACGGTCTCCGCACAATCGATCGGCGAACCCGGAACGCAGCTAACGATGAACACGTTCCACTACGCCGGTGTCGCAGAGATCGACGTGACCCAGGGCCTGCCACGGCTCATCGAACTGGTCGACGCCCGGAAGACGCCGGATACGCCGATGATGACGGTGTACCTCGAGGACGAGTACGCCACGGAGCGAGAGAAGGCCCACGAGGTCGTCTGGAAGCTCGAGGCGACGAAGATCCTCGCGCTCGGTGACGTATCGACGAACGTCGCGGATATGCGCGTCCAGATCTCGCTGAACAAGGATACCCTCGAAGAGCGGATGATCACGGCCGAAGAGGTCGCAGAGATCATCGAGGATAACCTCGGCGTGAAGACGGTTCAGCAGGGAACGACGATCGAATTCGGTCCCGAAGAGCCCTCTTACCGCGACCTCTTGCAGCTCGTCGAAGAGCTTCGAGACATTACGTTCAAAGGCATCGAAGAGGTTTCCCGCGTCGTCATCCGCCGCGAAGAACTCGACGACGGCAGCGAGGAGTTCATCCTCTACACCGAGGGATCGGCCTTCGGCGACGCGCTCGCGATCGAGGGCGTCGACGCATCGCGGACGAAGTGTAACAATATTCACGAGATTCACCGAAACCTCGGCATCGAGGCCGCTCGTGAGACGATCATCGAGGAGACGAACAACACCCTGGCCGAGCAGGGTCTCGACGACGTGAACGTTCGCCACCTAATGCTCGTCGCCGACATGATGACCAACGAGGGAACGATCGAGTCGATCGGTCGGCACGGCATCTCCGGATCGAAAGATTCCGTCCTCGCTCGAGCGGCGTTCGAGGTTACGGTCAACCACCTCCTGAACGCGGCGATTCACGGCGAGATCGACAAACTTGACGGCGTCACGGAGAACGTCATCGTCGGCAAACCGATCAAGCTCGGCACCGGAGACGTCGACCTGCGGATGGGATCGACCGGGCCGAGTAGCCAGGCCGACTGATGGGCGTTACCCTCGAGGACGAGGCACGTCGGTACCTCGCGGTCTTCGAAGACGTGACGGGGACGACGGGGCAGGATTGTCTCGTCAACGATGACAAACTGCTGATCGTCGTCGAAAGCGGCGAGATGGGCGAGGCGATCGGCCCCGGCGGACAGAACGTTACGCAGTTCGAAGAGCGGGTCGACAAATCCGTTCGACTCGTCGAGGACGCAGACGATCCCGAGGCCTTCGTCGCGAACGCGCTGGCGCCCGCGTCGGTGTACAACGTGACCATCAGCCAAAACGACGACCTCGTCGCCTACGTCGAGGTTGCAGACCAAGACCGCGGCGTCGCGATCGGGTCGAACGGCGAAACAATCGAACGGGCGCGGACGTTGGCGGCTCGTCACTTCGGGTTCGATGACGTACAACTACTGTGACGATATCCGCGATTTTTCGCGAGCGGTTGTGCACTTTCCCACTGAGCGACCGCTACACACACTCGTTGCCAATTGATCGACGATCCGATCGCAACTCGTGATCGCACTGAATCGCTCGAGAGGGGACCGCCTGTACTTACAGACCGCGTGCTCTCCGTACAGTTCGAACCCCGAAACGCGCTCAGAATCCTCGAGGGGGGTACGTCGAGCGTTCTCGCGGCGTAACGCCGACTCCAAAGGGGGATGCTTAAGTGCCTCCGTCGGATAGCGACGTGCATGGCAAACGGCAAATATGCCGCGCGCAAGCTCAAGAAGGACCGCCAGAATCAGCGGTGGTCCGACTCTGACTACGCGCGCCGCGCACGTGGACTTCGAGAGAAGTCCGACCCGCTCGAGGGTGCCCCGCAGGCTCGCGGGATCGTCCTCGAGAAGGTTGGTATCGAGGCGAAACAGCCCAACTCGGCGATCCGAAAGTGCGTCCGGGTCCAACTCATCAAGAACGGCAAGCAGGTCACCGCGTTCTGTCCCGGTGACGGTGCAATCAGCTTCATCGATGAGCACGACGAAGTGACCATCGCCGGTATCGGTGGCGCGAAGGGTCGTGCGATGGGTGACCTCTCGGGTGTCAACTACAAGGTCGACAAGGTCAACGGCGTCGCCATGAAGGAACTCGTTCGCGGAAACGCGGAGAAACCGGTGCGATAATCATGGCCGCAGAAGACCAACCAGATCCGGACGCCCCCGCCGGCGGTACCGATGTCTCGGCGCAACTGTTCGGCAAGTGGGACGTTACCGAGATCGAGTACGGCGACCCCTCGACGGAACGATACATCAACGCGACCCCGGTCGCTCACACCGCGGGCCGTCACGCGAGCAAACAGTTCCAGAAGTCCCAGATCTCGATCGTCGAGCGCTTCATCAATCGGTTGATGCAGACCGAGGAGAACACGGGCAAGAAACAGCAGACGCTGAATCTCGTTCGTGACGCCTTCGATATCGTCCACGAGCGCACCGAGGAGAATCCGGTGCAAGTGCTCGTCTCGGCCGTCGAAAACGCCGCGCCTCGAGAGGAGACCGTCCGCCTGAAATACGGTGGCATCTCCGTTCCGAAGGCGGTCGATGTCGCACCGCAGCGCCGTGTCGACCAGGCGCTGAAGTTCATCGCAGACGGCGTTCAGAGCAACTCCTTCAAGACGCCGACGCCCGCTGAGGAGGCGATCGCGAGCCAACTCATCGGCGCTGCAGACTACGACGTCCAGACGTACGCGATCAGTCAGAAAGAAGAAAAAGAGCGCGTCGCGGCCGCCGCCCGCTAACGCTCGGATCGATCTTTTCGATTTTTCACGTCACATAGCTGGCGCTCTCGAGTTAGCTCCGATCGATCTTCGCGAGCAAGTCGTCTCCGCGGATCGGTTGTGCAGACGTCGAATTACTCTGCTGCCATCCGCTCGTCGCCGACGTAGGATCGAGTCGCGTCCACCAAAACCTGCTTGTATGTACTCGAGTCGGGTTCCTCGGCGAGTTCGCGAAAGCGCTGTCTGAATCCCTCGAAATCGACTCCCGGCGCGTCCATCGCGGCGGCGTGGGCGAGGTCGTACAGTCGGTGATCGGCCTCGAGGAGGTCGTGGCGCTCACCAAGTGCCAGCGCAAAGGCCGCGTTCACGGCCGTGATTTCGGGGTCCGCACTCGGCGAGATTCTCTCGAGGCCGGGTCTCGAGGGTGGGTTCGGCCGATCCGCGACCGCCGTCGCGAGCGAGGACTCGAGGAAGGCCAGCAGCTTCTTTCCGGGACCCACAGAGAGGGTGATATCGTCGGCGTAGATGTCTTTCATGTGATTTGCAATCTGGTAGCAGTGAGCGAGTTGTCGTCGCTCGACACGTTTGCCTCCGAGTGCAAGATAGAGTACCTCATCGATCGACTGGGTGTGTGAGGGGTGGGCTTGCTCGTGGCGGGCCATGTGGGCGAACTCGTGGAGGGCGAGTTCGCTGGCCATCGCGCTCGAGGCGGCCTGTCTCGAGATGTTCAACACGTGGTAGTCGTCGTAGTGGGCGGCCCAGGTGCGTTCGTCGGGGTCGTCCTTGAGGCGAACGGTGACTGGCAGCGAGAGGTCGTGTTCGGTTTCGAAGCGGTCTTGGGCGCTGAGAAAGGGAGCGGCAGGGCCCGATCCGTGAACGCGGATATCCATGGGTACCAATAGCAAGGGCTGGCCGTGTATGTCTGTTTCGCCCGTTCGGTACCAATGGCTACCGTTCGATTCGACCGGGGTGGGATCCGAAGTAGAATCACAAAACTGTTCGTGCATGACATTCACTCACTAAAATGAGGGATTCACGCTATCCAGCGGGTTACTGTCTCGATTTCCGACGCCAGCGAAACACTACCCTTTTGACCCCGCTGCCGGTAAAGGTGGATATATGGGCCGACGCAAGAAGATCGTACAGGAGTGTGAACGGCTGATGGATAACCCGGAGAACATCCGGAACATCGCCATCGCCGCTCACGTCGATCACGGAAAAACGACGCTCTCGGACAACCTGCTGGCCGGTGCCGGCATGATCTCCGACGATACAGCCGGTGAACAGCTCGCGATGGACACCGAAGAGGACGAGCAGGAACGTGGGATCACCATCGACGCGGCGAACGTCTCGATGACCCACGAGTACGAGGATACCAACCACCTGATCAACCTCATCGACACCCCAGGCCACGTCGACTTCGGTGGCGACGTAACCCGTGCGATGCGCGCCGTCGACGGTGCGCTCGTCGTCGTCGACGCCGTCGAGGGTGCCATGCCCCAGACCGAAACGGTCCTCCGGCAGGCGCTCCGTGAAGGCGTCAAACCGACGCTCTTTATCAACAAGGTCGACCGCCTCATTTCGGAACTGCAGGAAGGTCCCGAGGAGATGCAACAGCGTCTCGTCTCGGTCATCAACGACGTCAACGAACTCATCCGCGGGATGACCCAGGACATGGACGACATCGAAGATTGGACGGTTTCCGTCGAAGACGGTACCGTCGGCTTCGGCTCTGCGCTGTACAAGTGGGGCGTCTCCATGCCCTCGATGCAGCGAACCGGGATGGACTTCGCCGAGATCATGGAGCTCGAGCAAAACGACAAACGACAGAAACTCCACGAGAAGACGCCCCTGTCGGACGTCGTGCTCGATATGGTCTGTGAGCACTTCCCGAACCCCGTCGACGCACAGCCTCGTCGTATCCCGCGCGTCTGGCGTGGCGACGCCGAATCCGAACTCGCAGAGCAGATGCGCCTCGTCGACGAGTCCGGCGAAGTCGTACTGATGGTTACCGACATCTCGATGGATCCACACGCCGGCGAAGTCGCCAGCGGTCGTGTCTTCTCGGGAACGCTCGAGAAGGGCCAGGAACTCTACGTCTCCGGTACTGCGGGCAAGAACCGCGTGCAGTCGGTCGGTATCTACATGGGTGGTGAACGCGAGGAAGTGGACTCCGTTCCGGCGGGGAACATCGCGGCCGTCACCGGCCTGCGAGACGCCATCGCCGGCTCGACCGTCTCGAGCGTCGAGATGACGCCGTTCGAATCGATCGAACACATCTCCGAGCCGGTCATCACGAAGAGCGTCGAGGCCCAGACGATGGACGACCTGCCGAAGCTGATCGAGACGCTGCGACAGGTCTCCAAGGAGGATCCGACGATCCAGATCACGATCAACGAGGACACGGGCGAGCACCTGATCTCCGGACAGGGCGAGCTCCACCTCGAGGTCATCACCCAGCGTATCGAGAAGAACCAGGGCATTCCGGTCAACACCGGTGAGCCGATCGTCGTCTACCGCGAGGCGATTCAGCAGCCGAGCGATCAGGTCGAGGGTATCTCGCCGAACCGCCACAACCGCTTTTACATCTCCGTCGAGCCGCTCACGGAGGATCTCGTCGACACGATCAAGATGGGCGAGGCGTCGATGGACATGCCTGAGCAAGAGCGCCGCGAAGCGCTGCAGGAAGCCGGCATGGACAAGGACGACTCCCAGATCGTCGAACACATCCACGGCTCGAACATCCTGCTCGATGCCACGAAGGGTATCCAGCACTTGAACGAGACGATGGAGCTGTTCATCGAGGGGCTCGAGGACGCGCTGGACAACGGTCCGCTCGCCAACGAGCCCGTCCAGGGGACGCTCATCCGCCTGCACGACGCGCGACTCCACGAGGACACGATCCACCGTGGTCCGGCACAGGTCATCCCAGCAACGCGAAACGCCGTCCACAAGGCGCTGATCGACGGCCAGATCAAAATGCTCGAGCCGATGCAGGACGTCCGTATCGACGTACCGAACGATCACATGGGTGCCGCCTCCGGCGAGATCCAGGGTCGTCGTGGCCGCGTCGACGACATGTACCAGGAAGGTGACCTCATGGTCGTCGAGGGTATCGCGCCCGTCGACGAGATGATCGGCTTCGCCTCCGACATCCGCTCTGCGACCGAGGGACGTGCCTCCTGGAACACCGAGAACGCAGGCTTCGAGGTTATGTCCGACTCGCTCCAGCGGGAGAAGGTTATGGAGATCCGCGAGCGCAAGGGCATGAAACTCGAGCTGCCGCCGGCGATCGAGTATATCTAAGCGGCACCGTTCGGCTGACTTTTTTCTTCTCACGACCGCGTTGCTCCGTTCCAGCGGTTGGGTTGGTCTTCAATTCGATTAGCTGGCTGAAGGGTACGTTACGATTTCAGATGGGCACTTTATCGCGCCCATCGTACCGAGTAAACAGTACTGGGCGCGCGAACAATCGTTCGTCCACACGAACGCTCACGAAAACTATTCTGGCCGCACGATCAACGCTCGAGCGCTACTCGCGCTTGCCCGCACCGAGCGCCGCTTCGCCGACTTTCTCGTGGCCCTCGATGACCTCCTGTCCGCCCATGTAGGGCCGTAGCGCTTCGGGAATCGTCACGGTCCCGTCGTCGTTCTGGTGGTACTCGAGGACCGCGACCATCACCCGCGGGAGCGCGAGCCCGGAGGCGTTCAGGGTGTGGAGGTATTCGGCCGATTCGTGGCGCTCTGGCCGGTAGCGAAGCCCGGCCCGGCGGGCCTGAAACTCCTTGAAGTTCGAGGCGGAGGAGACCTCGAGCCAGCGCCCACCTTCCGCGGGTCCGTCGTCCATGTCGTCGCCAGGTGCCCAGACCTCGATGTCGTAGGTCTTGGCCGAGGCGAAGGTGAGGTCGCCGGTGCAGAGTTCGAGGATCCGGTAGGGAAGCTCGAGTTTCCGAAGGACTTCTTCTGCTTCTCCCAGGAGGTCCTCGAGGCGCTCGTCGCTGGTTTCGGGGTCGACGAAGTTGACCAGTTCGACCTTGTTGAACTGGTGGACGCGGACGATACCCCGCGTTTCGGTGCCGTGTTCGCCGGCCTCGCGCCGGAAGTTCGGCGAGTAGGCCTGGTGTTTGAGCGGGAGGTCGTCGTTTAGCAGGATCTCGTCTGCGTACATGTTGGTGACCGAAACCTCCGCAGTCGGGCAGAGCCAGAGGTCGTCATCGTCGTGTTCGTCCCCGTTGTCGTCGCCGAGTCGGTAGGCATCCTCGGCGAACTTGGGAAGCTGTCCGGTTCCGCGCATCGATCGGCTGTTGACCGGAACCGGCGGGAAGATGTCGATGTAGCCTTGTTCGCGGTGGACGTCGAGCATGAACTGGATCAGCGCGTGCTCGAGGCGAGCGCCGTCGCCTTTCAGGAAGTAAAAGCCCGATCCGGTCGTCTTCGCGCCGCGAGCCTCGTCGATGATGTCCAGCTCTTCGCCGAGGTCGTAGTGGGGGACGACCTCGTCCGGAAGCTCGCGGCGGTCGTCGAACCCCCAGCGCCGTCGTTCGACGTTGTCGGCTTCGTCCTCGCCGACGGGGACGCTCTCGTCGGGAATCTGCGGGATCTCGAGCAGCCGTTGCTCGAGTTCGTCCTCGAGGTTGGACGCCTCCGCTTCGACGTCCTCGATGTCGTCTTTGAGCGACTGGGAGCGCTCGATGGCCTCCTGGGCTTTCTCGTCTTTGCCCTCCTGTTTGAGTTCGCCGATTTGGGAGCTGATCTCGTTTCGCTCGTGGCGAAGTTCGTCGCCGCGGGCTTTGAGCTCGCGCCAGCGTTCGTCGATATCGAGGATCTCGTCGAAGTCGACGTCGGCCCCCCGGTTCTCGAGGGCGTCGCGTACCGCGTCGGGATTCTCTCGTAGATAGGTCCGATCGAGCATTGACCGGTGATTCTTCGTCGCTCGGCAAAACCGTGTCGGAAGGCCGCCTCGGTCCGTCACAGCGACCGCCCCGAACAGCGGGTGGTTGCGGGAAACCCTTTTTTGCCGGGAGCGCGCTTCTCCGCTATGGATCCGTTCGAGGGCGAGGCGTCGTCGCGGCCCGTCGAGTACGAGCCCGTGAGCGTCAAAGACGTCTTAGTCGAGATGAAAGACACCGCGGAGCTGTTGATCGATCTCTCGTACTCGGCGGTGTTACACCGCAACGAAGCGCTCGCGACGGAAGTGCTCAGGCTAGAAGAGCGGATGGACGTTCTCGAGCTTCGGGCGCGGATGAGCCTGATGATGGCCGTTCGAAGCCCCGACGAGGCGGAAAAGCTCGCCCCGGTGCTCGGAATCGTTACCGCGGCAGGACAGATAAGCGACGCCGCCGGCGATATCGCGAAGATCGTCCTCGAGGATATCCGCCTTCCGGAGGCGATGCGCGCGGCGCTCCCCGAAGCCGTCGAGATGCTGGTCCGCGGCGTCGTCGACGCCGAGTCGGCCTACGAGGGACGAACGCTCGCGGATATCGACCTCGAGTCGGAGACCGGCGTGCGGGTCATCGCGCTCCGGCGCGGTGACGAGTGGCTTCTCAACCCCGGTCCCGACACGCGGATCGAGGTCGACGACGTCGCGTTTCTTCGCGGGCCCGAGTCGTCGATCGGCGACGTGTTTGGCCGGATGACGGGCAAATCCTACGACCCACCGGTTACCGACGCGCCGATGATCGATGATCTCGAGCGCGCCGTCGACACCATCGTCCACATGAAGAACCTCTCGGAACTAGCGGTCGATCTGGCCTACAGCTCTATTCTCTTCGACAGCGAGGAACTCGCCGAGGAGGTCCGCAACCTTGAGGTCGAGGTCGACGCCATGGAGTCGCGCTTCGAAGCCTGGACGCTTCGGGCGGCCGCCGACGCCGACGACCCCGTCGCGCTGCGAGGCTTGATCCACCTCGGCAGCGCCACGGAGGTCATCAGCGACGCCGCGGTCGACATCAGTGAAGGCGTTCTCAGGGATATCGACGTTCACCCGGTCGTTCACCTGGCGGTCCAGGAGAGCGACGAGATTCTCACCCGGGTGGAACTCGATGACGGGAGCGATCTGGACGGCACGTCCGTCACCGCGGGCGTTCCCGACGTCGACGCGACGATGTCGATAATCGCGATTCGTCGTCCCGGAGAAGGCTGGTTGCTCGTCGGAGAGGCCGGCGCTGAACTGCGCGGCGGGGACGTCCTGATCTCGAAGGGGACGCGAACGGCGGCGAGCGCGTTCGAAGAACTGGCACAGGCCTAACTCGAGGCGACACTGCTTTTTGCGATAGCAATCAGGTGAGCGCGGTCACAGCGAGAGCACTGCCGTCGAGATTCCGATGAAGATGATCATGCCGAAGACGTCGACGATGTTCGTCACGATCGGAATCGTCGTGTCGTCGGGGTCGATTCCGAGGCGAAACGAGGCGTACGTCGCGGCGAAGCTACAGACGATCGCAACAACTGCTACTGACATGCCACTGGAAAGCGAGATGGTCAACAACACCCAGAGCGGAAGGGTAGCTCCGATGATCTGCCCGATGAGCCACGCGCCGATCGCGAGTGCGGTAAATACCGTCGCGCCGAGTGCGAGGATCGCGAGGACGTTGGCCCACAGTTCCCGATCCCGCGGGTCGAACTCCGTCGTTCCCAGGTGAAGCCGCGTGGAGAGGCGCGAACTCAAGATCGCGCCGAGATTGCCACCCATGCCGACCATCGTCGGCACCATCACGGCGAGCAGGCCGTACTCGCCGAGCAGTTCCTGGGCGTCCTCGAGCGTGATACCCGCGATTAGCACGATTGCGCTGAGCAGCACCAATAGCGGAAACATGTTCCTGACGATGCGGTGGATGTCCCACGTCCCGACCGAACCTGACGGGACGCTCATCAGACGCTCACCTCCGGGCCGAGCGGAACGCTCATCAGGCGATCACCTCGACGATGGCGATCGAGAACAGCAAGAACAGCATACCGAAGACGTCTCCGAGCGTGGTGACGATCGGTCCGACGAGGTTGTCGGGGTCGTAGCCGTACGTGTAGCCGACGAAGATCAGCGCCAGCAGCCCAAAGATCATGAGAATAGAGGTTAACACGCCCGAGATGAGCATGATCCCGACGAACTCGGCGAGCGTCGCAGAGTCCCAGTCGAGGACCAACAGCGCGAGCCACGTGATGACGCCGATTACGACCGAGATACTGACTCCGTTGATAAACGACGCGATGATCGCGTTTATCAGCCGATCGTTCTTCTCGAAGTGCGGTTCGATCAGCCCTTGATGGAGTCCGCTCGAGATGCGGCCGCCGAGTGCGCCGTAGACGTTGCCCCTCGTGGCCAGAAAGACGGGAACCATCACGAGCAACCCCGGAAAGCGCTCGGCCTGCTCGACCATGCTATCGAGAACGAGTCCGGCGAAGAGGCCGCCGCCGAGGGCGACGAACAACACGGGGATCGCTTCGCGGTAGATCGACCAGACGTCACCGCGGACACTCATAGTTCGGAGTCACGCAGTATCCTGTTAAACCTAACGAGAAGGCATCTCGCCGGACAGTCCTCAAGCGATCGACGAGGACTGGGCGTTCCTGACGGCGCTGCGTGGGGACGGATGGACAAGATTTTAAGCCACCGCGGGCTACACCAGCCCACTATGGGTAAAAAATCGAAGGGCAAGAAAAAACGTCTCGCCAAACTCGAGAACCAGAACAGTCGTGTTCCGTCCTGGGTTATGCTCAAGACCGACATGAACGTCCAGCGAAATCCGAAGCGGCGCAACTGGCGGCGTAGCGACACCGACGAGTAAGGATATCTATGAGTGCAACTGATTTCGAAGAACGTGTTGTTACCGTTCCACTGCGTGATGTCAAGAAAGGTGCGAACCACGAAGCCGCCGGTCGTGCGATGACGATCGTCCGCGAGCACCTCGCGAAACACTTCGCGGTCGACGAAGACGTCGTCCGACTCGACCCCTCGATCAACGAGGCCGTCTGGTCCGAAGGCCGGGCGAACCCGCCGCGAAAGCTTCGCGTTCGCGCCGCGCGATTCGACGAAGAGGGCGAGGTCATCGTCGAAGCCGAGGTCGCCGAGTAACTTGCTACGCGCCTCCTTCACCGGGTCCTCCTATATCGGCGTCTTCGCCCGCGCGACCGACTCGTGTCTGCTCGTTCGGCCCGATGCCGACGACGACACCGTCGACGGGCTGGCAGCCGAACTCGAGGTCGATCCGGTACGGACGACCGTCGGCGGCTCCTCGACGGTTGGAGCGCTCGCGACGGGCAACGAAAACGGCCTGCTCGTCAGCACGCGCATCCTCGAGTACGAACGCGAGGCACTCGAGGACGCTGTCGAGGTTCCCGTCGAGGAGCTTCCGGGGAGTATCAACGCTGCCGGCAACGTCGTCCTGGCGAACGATTACGGTGCGTACGTCCACCCCGACCTGCCGCGAGACGCGATTCAGGTCGTCAAAGACACCCTCGAGGTGCCGGTCGAACGCGGCGACCTCGCGGGCGTTCGGACGGTTGGGACCGCCGGCGTCGCCAACAACACGGGCGTGCTTTGTCACCCGAAGGCGACGGACGCGGAACTCGACTTGCTCGAGGAGGCACTCGATGTCCGAGCCGATGTCGGGACGATCAACTACGGCGCGCCGCTGGTCGGTTCCGGGCTGCTCGCCAACGAGTCGGGCTACGCCGTCGGCGAGGACACGACGGGTCCCGAGCTCGGTCGAATCGAAGACGCGCTCGGCTACATCGACTGAGTATCTGCATCAGCGCTGGCGTCGTCGACGTGCTGACCGTTCGGTAGGTAAATTTTGTTTGCTGATCCGATACTGGTGAGAATTCACCGCTTTTCGAATTCGTGCCGGACAACGTCGCTCTCCTCGTCCCACTCGAAGTGTTCGTGGGCTCGCTCGAGCATCGATCTGTAGGCCTCGAGATTCTCGAACCCCTCGGATCGTGCGTCCTCGTCGGTCAGGTCGTCGAGCGTTCGGTCGGTAATCTCGGCGACTTCGAACGTCGTCCCGTCGATGGTGAACGTATCGCCGGCGTCGGCGTACTGCTGCCCGCGGTGGATCTGCGTGATGTCCCCCTCGAGGACCTGTTCGCGCATTCGTTCGCTCGGCAGGAGTTCGTCGGGATCGATTTCGCTCATAGCTCGTGTTCGCTCGCCAGCAGGAAAACTGTACGGCCAAACGGATTCTGTCTGGCCAACGGATTCTGTCTAGCCGACGGAGTCCGTATCTGCGAGCGGTCCTAGCCGACCAGCGTGATGAGAACGAACAGGCTCGCGATGGAGACGAGCGTCGTCACGAACACGTTCAACGAGGCGAACTGCTCGTCGCCGCCGAGTTCGTTCGCGAAGACGAACGTCGAGACAGCCGTCGGCGTCCCGAACATGACGACCGTCGCGGTGAACGTCGCGTCGTCGACGGCCAGCATCGAGAAGACTACCCACGCGAGCAGCGGCATGCAGACGATCTTGAGGGCGACGACCGCGCCGGATGCACCGAAATCGATCGCGGACAGGTCGACCTGGAGCGATGCGCCGACACACAGCAACGCGAGGGGCAGGGCGAACGCGCCGACGATGTCGAGACCGTTCACAGCGAGTGCGGGGACAGTAGTCGACGATGATCCCACGGCGAGTCCCGCGATCAACGCCAGAAGAACGGGGTTCTTGAGAAGCCCGACGAATTCCCGGCGGATCCGTGTTTCCGACTCGTTGACTACCGCGAGGACAAGGACCGTAAGCGGCACCTGCGTCAGCGAGATGACGCCCAATACGACGCTGGCGACGGCGGTTACGTCGCCGTTGAACGTCGCGTCCACGAGCGGCAGTCCGAGATATCCCAGATTCGAATGGTAAGACTGGACGACCGCGACGCTCTGGCGCGGCCTCGAGACCCGATTCCGGTGGACGAGCCAGGCGAGTCCCACCGTCGAGAACAGGACGAACAGCAAGCCGAAAAGTAGCGTCGGCGAGAGCAGGTCGCCGATCGCCCGATCGTACGTCGAGATGAAGATGAGCGCCGGTAACGCGACGTAGTAGGCGACGGCGTTCAGCCGTGCAGTCCTGTTCGTATCGAGCACGCCGCTCGCTCGCAATCCGGTTCCGACCAGCAACAACGCGAGCAGCCCCAGCAGCCGAGCGACGACCTCCATGCTCCGGCACAGATGACGGGTGGCCTTTTGCCGTTCGGTTTGGGATTCGAGGACCAGCGCACCGATCCCATTCGAACTGACTGCTTCTCACTCGATCGAATCGGCGAATGGAAGGCAAGGTTCTTCCGACTCCCCGACGGATGAACGTGCATGAGTGAATTCAGCGTCAGCGGTCAATTCAAGAACCGAGATGGCTACGCGTCGTTCGAGACGACGGTCGACGCCGAAAACGAGAACGTCGCTCGCGAGCACGTACTCTCCCAGATCGGGAGCCGACACGGCGTCAAACGGACGGGTATCGAACTTGAGGAGGTTACCCAGCGATGAGTAGTCAACAGGAACTCCAGCAGCTCTCCCAGCAGCTTCAGGAACTCGAGGAACAGATCGAAGCGCTCGAGGCGAACGTCGAGTCGATCCAGCAAGAGAAGACGGAGGTCGACGAGGCCATCGAAGCCGTCGAAACGCTCGAGACGGACTCGGTCGTGCAGGTTCCGCTCGGCGGCGGCGCGTACGTCCGTGCAACCGTCGAAGACATCGACGAAGTGATCGTCGAACTCGGCGCGGATTACGCGGCGGAGTTCGAGCAGGACGGTGCGACCGAGACACTCGAGAACAAAAAGGAGAACCTCGACGACGAGATCGACGAGGTCAACGCCCAGATCTCCGAGCTCGAAGCCGAGAGTACGCAGCTCGAACAGCAGGCTCAGCAGCTCCAACAGCAGGCGATGCAACAGCAGATGCAGCAGATGCAGGGACAGGGTCCTGACGAGTAAGCCCCTTTCCACCCATGTTCGATAACCTGAAGGAGAAACTCGGGAGCTTCCGGAAAGACGCCGAAGCGGCCGCCGAGGAGAACGCCGAAGCCGTCGAGGACTCGGATGACGTGGTTGAGGAATCAGACGATGCAGTCGATGAGCCCGACGACGCGTCGCAGTCGCTCGAGGCAGACGAGGGTACCGAGGGCGTCGACGCGGCTGCAGATCTGGAGGCGACCGATCCACCCGCCGATATTGCTGACGCGAGTGGAGACGGTGCTCCGGCGGACTCAGCGACCGAAGCGGATCTGCAATCAGAGGCTGCAGGTGGCTCCGCTGTATCCGACGACGCCGCGTCGCTCCACGAGGAGTCGACGCCAGCAGATCGCTCGTCTCCGTCCGGAACGGCCGGGGTGACGGCGGGAACGGCCGCCGACGAACCGGTGACGGCGGAGCCGGATGCGACAGCGCCCGAGGAATCTTCGGACGACGAGGAGTCGGATGCGGACGACGACAACGGATCGACCGGCTTCGGCCGCAAGGCCAAATCGCTCGTCCGCGGGAAGTTCGTCATCGAGGAGGACGACCTCGAGGCGCCGCTTCAGGAACTCGAACTGGCACTCCTCTCGAGCGACGTCGAGATGGGCGTCGCGGAGGAGATCCTCGATAACATCCGCGACGAACTGATCGGCGAGACGCGGACGTTTACGACCTCGACGGGTGACGTCGTCGAAGAAGCCTTACGCGATGCGATCTACGACGTCATCAGCGTCGGCCAGTTCGATTTCGACGAGCGCATCGCCGTCGAGGACAAACCGCTCGTCATCATCTTCACCGGCGTCAACGGCGTCGGCAAGACGACGTCGATCGCGAAACTCGACCGATATCTCGAGGAGCGCGGCTACTCGAGCGTGATGGCCAACGGGGATACGTACCGTGCGGGTGCCAACGAGCAGATCCGCGAACACGCCGAGGCGCGAGATACCAAACTGATCGCCCACGATCAGGGCGGCGACCCCGCCGCGGTGTTGTACGACGCGGTCGAGTACGCCGAAGCACACGATATCGACGTCGTCCTCGGCGACACGGCGGGTCGGCTCCACACCGACGAAGGGTTGATGGACCAACTCGAGAAGATCAATCGAGTCGTCGGCCCCGACATGACGCTGTTCGTCGACGAGGCCGTCGCCGGACAGGACGCGGTCAACCGCGCTCGAGAGTTCAACGAGGCCGCCGAAATCGACGGTGCAATCTTGACGAAGGCCGACGCCGACTCCAACGGCGGGGCGGCGATTTCGGTCGCTCACGTCACCGGGAAGCCGATTCTCTTCCTCGGCGTCGGTCAGGAGTACGACGACCTAGAGCCGTTCGATCCCGAGGAGATGGCGGATCGGCTGCTCGAGGACGAGTAATCGGTCTCGACCGAACAGGTCGTTCTTCGAAGGTAGTTTTCGAATAGATCCCTCTGCCGGCAACTACGGATGCATACAGAACGGTCGTGGGAACACTGAAGTGACCGTCAGATGTCAACTTATGCATGGATGAACGTCGGAGCGTGAAGGAAGCCTATGACGAGATGGCAGAATACTACACAGACGTAGTGACTTCTGAGTCATCGTCGGAACTATCCAAACCAGTGAAGCGCTTTCAGAATGAACTCGGACCCGAAGACGAACTATTGGACGCCGGTTGTGGACCGGGCAGATCGACATTACGGATGTCCGGGGAGAGCAGTGTCGGCCTCGATATTTCCCGTGAGCAGTTATCACTGGCCAAGGAGAGGGTTACGGCAAGACTCGTGCAAGGCGATATGACTGCACTTCCTTTCGCCAGCGATTCATTCGATGCCGTCTGCGCAATGTACTCGCTGATCCACGTTCCGGTGGACGACCACCGAACCGCCCTCGCAGAGTTCGCACGCGTACTCCAGCCCGGCGGGACGTTGCTGGTCACCGAAGGCGGTGTTGAGTGGACTGGATCAAACCCCGATTGGCTCGACAGTGGGACCGAGATGCGCTGGTCAATGGCAGGTCCCGAAGCTACACGGAATGACCTGCAGGCCTGTGGTTTCGAGATACGAGAAGTATGGGACGTACCGGATCCAACCACCGACGACGGAGTGAAGCCATTCTTCCTTGCTACTCTCGCATAGCTGTTCAGTTCATCGCCTGTACTTACTGCGGCGACAACCGGCATACCTCCGACGCCGACTACTCGAGCAGATCACCACTAACCCGACACCCACAGGGGTACGCATTGTGACACTCTGGAACGAGTTGGACGACCGCGCTAACCGGGAGTTCACAGTGGGGACACTCGGGGCGGGCTGGCGGGTCTTCGTCGGTCACCCACACGCCCTGTTTCGTCACGACGAGCGAGACGTCGTGGATCTCGAGGCGAACCTCGACCGCGTCGCCGCCCGTCTCGAGTAGCCGGGCGAGCGCCTCAGGATCGAACTCCCTGCCGAGCTGGTAGGACTCTCGAGGGATGCCCTCCTTCTCGAGGGTGCGGACGATGTCCACGACCAGACTATCGGTCGTTGCTGTCATGGTCTGTGGGCACCCTCGAGTGCGTTTATCGTAGCTGTCGATCGTTGCGTTCGATTCGTCTGTCGGACGGGATGTTTAAGCCCGCGGAGAAGATATCCAATCATGGCAACCGATCCTCTAAGGGGTTGGAAGCCACGTCTCGGGTGTCACTACCACCCGGGGCATTTCAATACGAGTGCCCCCTCCGTGGAGTTTTGGCTTCCATTTGGTATCACGTTCTGTAGTGTCATATAACTACTGTTTCTGGGTGGGAATAATGTCGTCTTGTGGCTTCGATGCTCGAGTTCTCCGACACGGATCGCTGCTATAGTCTTGAACACCACTATCGCTGGCAACACTGATTGCCACACCCTCCCCAACCGATTCGCTCGCTCGCAGGCTCACGGCGTCGCCGTTCGCTGTTCCGCGACGCTCCGCGTCGCGCTCCGCTCACTCATCCCTCGCACGGCTTTCTCTCGCGGATCGCTATCGCGACCCGCTCTCGAGCGCGCGCCACCGCACGTGGCTTCGCCGAGATAGTGAATGGCAGCAACTCCGTGCCCTGCCCGATCTATTGGGCCACAAGAACTCTCTATGCAGTTCGATGGTCCTCCTTTCGCTCGAGGCCGTGGTTGCAAGCGCTCGGCGTAGTTTCTTCCGCTCGAGTGGTGTAACCCGCCCGTCATGGCTATCGACACAGTCCTCGTCGTGGGAGCGACGGGAACGCAAGGCGGTGCCGTCGCTCGGCATCTCCTCGAGCAGGATTTCGAGGTCCTCGCGCTGACTCGAGACAAGGACAAACACGAGTCACACCACCTCGCCGAGCGGGGGGCCGAACTCGTCGAGGGGACGCTCGCGGAGAAAAACACCATCGAGCCGCTGGTCGAGGAGGCTGACGGCGTCTTTTTGATGACCAACTATTGGGAGCACGGCTACGACGACGAGGTCGCCCAGGGGCGAAATGCGGTCGAGTTAATCGACGAGGTGGGCGTCGAGCACCTCGTCTTCTCCTCGGTCGGCGGGGCCGACCGCGACACCGGAATCTCACATTTCGATTCGAAGTGGGAGATCGAGGGGTTGATCGACGACCACGGTATTTCAGCAACGGTCGTCCGCCCCGTCTTCTTTGCGCAGAACCTCGAGGGCTTTCACGACTCGATCGAGGAGGGAACGCTCGCGATGGGCCTCGAGCCCTCGAACCCGCTGCAAGTCCTCGATATCGAGGATCTGGGCGCGTTCGTCGCGCAGGTGTTTTCCGATCCAGAAGAACACGAGGATGAGTCCTACGAACTCGCGAGCGACGAACTCCCGCTTCGCGCGATGGCGGTTCGATTCGCCGACGCCCTCGAGCGGCCCGTTCGCGCCCAGCACCTCTCGATCGACGACGTCGAGGAGAGTCAGGGCGAGGAGTACGCCGTGATGTTCGAGTGGTTCAACGAGGCGGGCTATGAGTCGCCGATCGACGACCTCCGGGCAGAGTTCGACGTCCCGTTCAATCGCCTCGAGACCTACCTCGAACGCGAGTGGGCCGAGTGACCGCTACGTACGTTGACGGACGTGTTCTCCGGACGGACCGTCTCTCGAGCCGACACCTCCGATCGTAGCATTTACCGGAAATTTGTGCCGACACTCGCTCTTCGTTCAGGGTACCGGCTGTCACGACTAAACTCGTTGCGGACATCTCGAGGATTCGATTTGGTCACCCAGCAACCGGATGTGGCAAAAATTTCCTGATTACCCTAGCCCCGTCATGGTTCGCCTGATTACGGAAGGGTATAGGGATAGGGTGCTAGAATCCAGTAACCGATGAGCGCGACAGTTATCTCGAGTACGGTAGCGGCTACTCGTCTTTTGACACGGCGGTGGTTTGCGTGAACACAACCGAACAGTACAAACAGAACAAACACCCCCTCGACGTCATCGACGACGTCTACGAGTACGCCGAGGACGAGCTCACCTTCGAGGAGATCGAAGAGCGAGCGGGCGGCGGCGAGTGGGAGCGCCTGAAGTGGGCCGGCATGTACGCCCAGAAACAGGAGGGCTACTTCATGATCCGGACGAAGGTCCCCGGCGGGAAACTCACGCCGGAGCAGGCCGAGGTCATCGGCGAGGTCACCGACGACCTCGCGGTCGCCCCCGAAGAGTACGGCGGCGAAGAGCAGAACGAACTCTGGGGCGACGCCTACCTCGACATCACGACCCGACAGGACATCCAGAAACACTGGATCCGCATCGAGGACGTCCCGGAGATGTGGGACCGGTACGACGAGGTCGGCCTGACGACGGTTCAGGGCTGTGGCGACGGCGCTCGAAACGTACTCGGCTGCCCCGCGGCCGGACTCGACGATCACGAATGCTTTAACGCGCAGCCGGTCATCGACGCGGTCTCGGACTACTTCACCGGGAACCGCGAGTACGCCAACCTGCCGCGGAAGTTCAAGATGACGATCACCGGCTGTGCACACGACTGCGCGCAGTCCCAGATCAACGACATCGGACTCGTCCCCGCGAAAAAGGAGATAGACGGCGAGTACCTCTACGGCTTCCACGCCCGCGTCGGCGGCGGCCTCTCCGACGGCCCGCGAATGGGTTCGGAACTCGACGCCTTCATCCGACCCGAAGACGCCGTCGAGTTCTGTCGCGCCGTCGCCCAGACGTTCAAGGAGATCGGCGACCGCAACAACCGCGGCGTCTGCCGCATGCGGTATCTGGTCCAGCAACTCGGCCCAGAGAAGTTCGAGGAAGCCATCCGCGACCGCTGTACGATCGACCTGCCCGACGCCGGCGAGAACCTGACCGTCGGCTACAAGGGCGACCACGTCGGCGTCCACGACCAGAAACAGGACGGTCTGCAGTACGTCGGCTTCAACGTGATCGCCGGCCGCATGGGCGGCGACGAGTTCGCCGAAGCCGCCCGCGCCGCGAAAAAGTACGGTACCGACGAGGCCTCCGTCCGCCTCGCGACCGACCAGAACTTCCTCATCACGCACATCCCCGAGGAGAACGTCGATGACCTGCTCGCAGAACCGTTCGCCGAGGACTACCAGCCGGATCCCGGCCCGTTCTCCCGGGGCGCGGTCGGCTGTACGGGCAACGAGTTCTGTAACTACGCGATCATCGAGACCAAAAAGCGCACCAAACGCTGGGCTCGAGAACTCGACGACCGTATCAACACGCCCGACGACCTCGATGTCGTCCGGATGCACATGTCCGGCTGCTCGGCTTCGTGTGCACAGCCACAGATCGCGGACATCGGCTTCCGCGGCGAGACCGTCAAACTCGAGGACGAAAACAGCCCGAACGAGGAAGGGGACAACCTCGTCGAAGGCATGGACTTCGGCCTCGGCGGTTCGCTCGGTGAGGACAACGAGTTCCTCGATTGGATCGAACACGCGGTGCCGGCCGACGCGGTGATTCCGGCGCTCGAGCGACTGTTCGACGCCTACGCCGACGAAAAGTACGACGACGAGCAGTTCTACGCCTGGTGTCGCCGCGTCGACAACGAGCGGCTTCGCTCGATCATGCAACAGGCCGATGCACCCGTTGCAGGAGGTGTTGCCCATGGGGATTGATGGCGAGGACGAGCGAACGTTCCCGACCGTTCCCGAATCTAGCGGCGACGACGATGACGACGTTATCGTCCCCGAGACCAGCGGCCACGCGCCGCGGTCGCGAGCCGATACCGACAACGCCCGAGAGGGAGCGATTCAGCCCGCCAGTACCGATTCGAACGGTGACGCCACCGCCGGCGACAGCTGTTCACCCAGTACCTGTACCTGCGGCGAGAAGACACAGGAAAAGACCGTCGCGACGGATGGAGCAGGTGTCGCGAACGTCGACGAGATGGGCGAACTCGGCGACCTTGAGTTCACCGAACCCGCGGAGGGTATCAGCCAGGATGTCGATAACGGCGCACCCGACGAACGGGTCGGGGTTCCTGACGGCGTCGACCTCGAGACCCCCGAGTACTCGATCCGGTCGGAGATGAACAACATCGACACGCCGGACGACAAGACCTGGTTCATGGAACTGGACGAGGCCGTCATCGACGACGGCCGCTGTATCCAGTGTGGGACCTGTGTCGCCGCCTGTCCGTCCGACTCCATCGGAATCGGCGACGACGGCAAGCCGGAACTCGTCAAGATGTGTACCGGCTGTTCGCTCTGTTGGGACTTCTGCCCGCGCGGCGGACTGCGCTACGAGCGCCAGTGGAAGATCACCGGCGGCGACGACAACGTCAAAGGCGCCGGCGACCCGATCACGGAGTTCTCCGCGCGGGTCGACGAGGACTGGACGAAAGACGCCCAGGACGGCGGCGTCGTCACGACGGTCCTCTCGCACCTCCTCGAGGCGGGCGAGATCGACGGCGCGCTCGTCGCGACCGAAAGCGAGGAGGAACCGTGGAAGGCCGAGAGCTATCTCGCGACCAGTCACGAGGACCTGATCGAGAACGCCGGAACCATCTACAACCAGACGATGGCGCTCGGCAACCTGAATCTCGACCAGTGGGAGCACAAGCTCCCCGACAAACCGTTCGACGACATCAGTCTCGCGCTCGTCGGAACGCCGTGTGAAATCGAGGGCATTCGCGCCCTGCAGGACTTCGAGTGGGACTACCAGGCCCAGAACGAGGGCGTTCGCGCGATCGACTACACGATCGCGTTGATGTGTACGAAGAACTTCAACTACTACAGCCTCATGGGCGAGCAGCTAGAGGACCAGCGAGGCATCTCGCTCGACGAGGTCGGCAAAATGGACGTCCTCCACGGGAAGCTCATGGTCTACGACAACGACGGAGAGATGATTCTCGACGAGGACATCGAGAACTTCCACGACGCCGCGCTCAAAGGCTGTGACGAGTGTGCGGACTTCACCGGCTTCTGTGCCGACCTCACCGTCGGCTCGGTCGGTTCCTCCGACGAGTACTCGAGCGTCATCGTCCGAACCGAGCAGGGCATGAAAGCCTGGGATATCACCGAACCCGACCTGGACTACCACGACCTAGAGGACAAGTCCGCGGTCGGCAAACTCCAGGGCTGGGACAAGAAGAAGGCCTTCGAAAGCCTCGAACGACCGTTCGATCCCGATGCACCTCGATTCATCGACTACACGGACCACGCCGAGAACTACGGCACGACGCTGAATCCCCACGACGAGGGCCACTGATTCACGCGACGGCCGCTGGCGATCCTGTCGACGCTCCGCTTTCGCGATTTTCGGTGCACGCCGTTCGATTCGATCGTGTCACGACTATCGACCCGTGAGCACACGCTGTCGCCTCGGTCCACGAGCACTGGCATTGCGCTGCCGGCTCGAGACCGACGGTCAAACGGCAGTACCATTTTTCCGCGGACTTATTGATGAACGGCCGGAACTGCGACTATGAAGTCCGAAATCCGAGTCGCGACGCCGGCGGACGCCGCCGAGATTCGAGACATTTACGCCCCGTTTTGCGAGGACTCGGCGGTGACGTTCGAGGAATCGGTCCCCACCGAAGCCGAGATGGCAGAGCGCGTCGAGGCGACTCTCGAGACCTACCCGTGGCTCGTCTGCGAACGCGACGGCGAAGTCGTCGGCTACGCCTACGCGAGCGCGTTGCGCCCGCGCCGGGCCTACGAGTGGGTCGTCGAACTCTCCGTCTACGTCGCCGAAGACGCCCGACAAGGTGGGATCGGCCGTGGGCTGTACGCGTCGCTGTTCGCGATTCTCGAGCGACAGGGCGTCTGTGACGCCTACTCCGTGACGACGCTGCCGAACCCGGAGACGGTCCGGTTTCACGAACGACTCGGATTCGAGCGATTCGCCGACTTTCCGCGGGTCGGCTACACGCAGGGCGAGTGGCACGACGTGCGCTGGTGGCGACGGGAAATCGCGACGAAGCCCGAGAACCCGTCGCGTCCCGATCCGTTCCCCGTCGTTCGCGACTCGCCCGACTGGAACGAACTGGTCGCGACGGGCGAACCCCACCTCGAGTCGTCGTAGGCGACGCAGTTCGGACGCTCTCGAACGCTTTCGACCCGATCAGTCCAAAGCGATTTACTCGACCACCTCCTGGTATCTCCCATGAATCCATCGACGTGGCGAACCTACCTCGTCACCCAGTCGTCACTATCCGGCGACCGGTCGACCCCCGAGATCGTTCGGGCGGCGATCGACGGCGGGATCGACGCCGTCCAGCTCCGAGACAAGGGCCTCGAGGCACGGGACCGATACGAGATCGGCCTCGAGTGCAAGGAACTCACCGACGCTGCGGGCGTCGATCTGATCGTCAACGATCGGGTCGATCTCGCGCGGGCGATCGACGCCGACGGCGTCCACCTCGGCCAGTCGGATCTCCCGGTCGCGGTCGCTCGAGACTTGCTCGGGCCCGACGCGATCATCGGCTGTTCGACTTCGACGGTGGCCGAGGCGACGCGAGCCGAAGCCGACGGCGCGGATTACCTCGGCGTCGGGGCGGTGTACGGCACGTCTTCGAAAGACGTCGAGGAGTCGAAAGACGGGATCGGTCCCGAGCGGATTCGAGAGATCGTCGACTCCGTGTCGATTCCTGTCGTCGGTATCGGCGGGATAACCGTCGAGAACGCGGGACCGGTCGTCCAGTCGGGCGCGACGGGCGTCGCTGTCATCAGCGCGATTACGGCCGCCGACGATCCCTTCGAGGCGACGGAATCACTGGTCGAGGCCGTCGAATCCGTCCTCGAGGACGCTCGCGGTACGAACGGTCGACGCGTGACGACCGGGGAAACCGGGAAGGCCGTCGACGACGGAGGTGTACTCGAATGATCGACTTCGACGCTGTATCTACCCGAGAATTCGAGACGGCGCTCGAGCAGCTTCGTGGGGAAGAACCGCTCGTTCAGGCGCTGACGAATCAGGTGACGATGAACGACGTGGCGAACCTCATCCTCCACTGGGGCGGGCTCCCGGTGATGGCGGATTCGTTCGGCGACGCCGGCGAGATGGCCGAAATCGCGGGGGCGATTCTCATCAATACCGGACAGATCGCAGACGACAACGTCGAGGCGATGCACGAGGCCGGGCGGATGGCCAACGATCGGGGGATCCCGGTCGTCCTCGATCCAGTTGGCGTCGGCTCGACTCCGTCCCGAAAGGCCGTCGCCGAGAGCCTGTTATCGGAGGTCGATTTCGCCGTCATAAAGGGTAATTACGGCGAGATCAGCGCGCTTTCGGGCGTCGAGGCTGACGTCAAGGGCGTCGAATCGATCGGCGACTACGACGAGATCGACGAGACGGCTCGTTCGCTCGCTGACTCGACCGGTTCGATCGTCGTCGCCTCCGGCGTCGAAGATATCGTCGCGGACGCCGATGGCGCGGTCTCCGTCTCGGCCGGCCACGAGATGATGGGCGAAGTCGTCGGCACCGGCTGTATGCTCGGTGCGACCCTCGCCGCGTTCTGTGGCGCACTCGAGGACGCCCGCACTGGAGCTGTTTACGGGACGCTCGCGTTCGGGCTCGCCGGTGAACGCGCGACCGACTTGCCATACAACGGCCCCGCGAGTTATCGGACGAACTTCCTCGACTCCGTCGCTGGGTTCTCCCTCGAGGTCGCCGGTGAGGTGGACCTCGAGGGGCGAGTGACCCGCCTCGAGTGAGCTGGTTCGCGTAACCTAACCCGAGCGAAACGACTGACGCGCCCGAATGACCCGCCTCGAGCAACTTGGCTCGAGCAATTCTCGTCGACCGACCGAAGACTCGTTTCGTCGATCCAAAACCGGTTTCGACCGATCGAAGTCTCCAACAGCTATGTCCCTCGAGCGTGAACGCCAATCTGAACCTATGACACGAACTGCGCTCGAAGACGCGGCCCAGTCACTGTCGGAAGCGGCGGAAGCAGCAGACAGTGACGAGGCTAGTGACCGACTCGAAACGCAATCGACCAAACTCGAAGAGCTCGCGACGGCCGGTCGCGGCCCCGATCACGGCCGACTCGCTCGCCACGAACACATTCTCAACGAAATCGCCGATGAGCAAGGCGGTGCGGTGGCGGATCGCGTCGAGGACGCCCTCGAGTCGATCCACGAGTTCCGGGAAACGCTCGAAGGCGTCTGAGCGGACAAACCCCGTTCGGACCGTTTCGAATCAACAGACGGGCTTCGGGTTCGCGCCCATCGCCTCGAGGCTCTCGACGTACTCGCCGTAGGCAGCCTCGATGGCTTCGGTCGCGGCTTCTTCTGCCCGTTCCCACTCGTCGTCACTGTCACACACTGCCTCGAGCAGGTCGCTTACGCGCTCGAGTTGGTCGTCTAAATCGTCGCCGAAATCGCGAAACAGCTGGGCGCTCTGTGGGTCCGCGTTACCGACGAAAAAGCCGACTACCTGCTCTTTCGAGCGCTTGCTCGCGAGGATGCGGCCGGCGAACGCGCCGACGCGGGGAACCGTCGACTCGAGTCCGCGAAGGTACTCGTGGAGCGCGGGGACATCGTCGGGTTCGTACTCGTCGAGTCGCTCGGAGACGGTTTCGTAGTGGCTTCGTTCCTCATCGGCCGTCGTTTCGAACGCCTCGCGAGCCTGTTCGTTCGACTCGTCTCCCGCCCATTCGTCGAAGGTTTGCCACGCGGCGTATTCGGCGTCGGCGGTCGCCTCGAGCACGGGCTCGGTGTCGATGTCGCCGTCCGTGCTCGCGTACAGTGACTTCGAGGACCCCAGTCGGGACAGGGCGGTCTGGTTGCTCTCGCGAACGCGGTCGAGGACAGTCTCGGCATCCGTCATGGACTCCGTTTCGACCGGCTTCGAGTTAGGTGTGTCGTGTCGATCTCACGCAGGCCACGTGAGCGTCGCCGTAGTTTTGCGGTCCCTACCGCTCGGTACGCGGTCCCTTCCGTTGGCTCCGAGGACAGTAACGACGCGATAACAATCACCTCATCCGAACTGTTCTCGGATGCACAATGAAACGACGAACCTATCTCGTGACGGCGGCCGGTGCGGTCGCGCTTGCAGGCTGTGCGGGTTCGGGTGGAGACCCGGACGAAGAAGACGAAGACGATCCGAACGACGATACGCCAGAAGACCACGGTGGCGACGGCCCCGACGACGAGACTGGGACCTTCGACGACTTCGAGGACCTCGATTACTGGTTCACCAAGGAAGGGTCCATGTCCGCCGACGAAGACCGATCGTTAGTCGGTTCTCAATCGGTCAAACTCGAGTCAGCCATGTCCGACGAGCGCGTGATGATCTCGCGCACGTTCGACTCCCCACAGGACTTCTCCGATCAGGTTCCCGGAATGGCGGTCGCTTCGGACATCATTTTGAATCCGATCATCCAGCTTTCGGACGACAGCGGTGACCGGATCGAGTATCGCGGTCGGGTCGACCCCGACCTGCCGTTGATGCGATACAACTTCGGCGTCAGCAAGATCGTCGGCGATCCGAACGTCTCCGAGATCACCTCCATTCAGATCACGACCTGGACGGGCACCGAGAAGGAGCGAACGTTCTGGTGTGACGACCTCTTCTTCGTTCCACGCCTCGAGACGGGGACGGTGATGGTGCAGTTCGACTACGGGCATGAGACGACCTACACCGAGGCCTACCCGGTCCTCGAGGAGTACGACATTCCGGCGACGGCGTTCGTCAACACCAACTACGTCGGGAGCGACTCCCGCATGGACCTCGAACAGCTCGAGGAACTGCACGACGACGGCTGGACGATCGCCAGTCAGTCGGCGACGACCGCCGACCTGACCGAGTCCGACGATCCGGCCGCTCAGATCGAGGCCGGCGTCGAGTGGCTCGAGGACAACGGCTTCGAGGACGGTGCCGGCTACTTCGCGTACCCGCTCGGCCGGTTCGACGAAGCCGCTGTCGATGCCGTCGAAAGCCACCACGACCTCGGATTCGCGAACGGGTACGGCGTCGGCGGCGAGATCGCGAACCCGCAACTCTGCCCGCGCGTCGGCAATCCGGATGCAGACGACGCAGCGCAGTTGCTCGAGCGAACCGCCGAGATGAACGGCCTCACGACGATTTACTACAACGAACTCGACGATGACCGTCTCGACTCCCTCGAGGAGACGATGGCAACGCTCAGCGAGATGGCGTCGGATGGCGACCTCGAGGTTGTTCTCCCGAGCGACGTCGAAGAAAAGTACGTGTTTTAAGCTTCACTGTTCCGCGGGTCACTTTTTCCCCGCTCGCTTTTCCGAAGCCGACTCTTCGCTTCGCTCAGTTGTCGGCTTCGCCTGTCTCTACCGGCGCATTGACGAGATTACCCCACTCGGTCCAGGATCCGTCGTAGTTGACGGCGTCCTCGTAGCCGAGTAGCTCGTGCAGTGCGAACCAGGCAACGGACGATCGCTCGCCGATTCGGCAGTAAGCGACGGTCGTCTCGTCGCCGTCGATGCCCTTCTCGGCGTAGAGTTCCTCGAGTTCCTCCTGGCTCTTGAACAGGCCGTCGTCGTCCGTGACCGCCGCCCAGGAAATGTTCTGGGCACCGGGGACGTGACCGCCGCGCTGGGCCGTCTCCTGGAGTCCTGGCGGCGCGAGGATGTCCCCGCGGAACTCCTCCGGGGAACGAACGTCGACGAGCGGAACGCCGCGTTCGATCGCGTTCTCGACGTCTTCGCGGTAGGCGCGGATGCTCTCGCGCGGTCCTGCCGCGTCGTACTCGACGGCCGGGAAGTCCGGCTCCTCGTCGGTCGTCGGATAGTCGTTCTCGAGCCAATATTCGCGGCCGCCGTCGAGCAGATAGACCTCGTCGTGGCCGTAGTACTTGAACTGCCAGTAGGTGTAGGCGGCGAACCAGTTGGAGTTGTCACCGTAGAGGACGACGGTCGAGTCCTCGGAGATGCCGTGGCTGCCCAGAAGGTCTTCGAAGTCTTCCTTCTCGAGGATGTCTCGTCGCGTCTGATCCTGAAGCTGGGTTTCCCAGTTGAATCCGATTGCGCCCGGTGCGTGGGCCTCGTCGTAGGCCTCCGTGTCAACGTCGACTTCGACCAATCGGAGGTCGGAATCGTCACTTTCGAACTGGTCGAGTCGGTCTTCGACCCAATCAGCCGTTACGAGTACGTCGTTGGCGTAGTCTGTTGCCATACCTACCCGTAGGAACCTGACACACATAGTTCCCCTTCTAACCGGATAATGCCGTCACCGCTTCATTTTATCGGATAATATTGCCTCATCGAAACGCGCTGACCAAACGATGGTGGCTGAACCCGGCGTTTATTGCAGTTTCAGCCTGTTTTTCGAATGTTACCCATTCAACGGTCGTTCGTCCGCACGGAGTGCCGGATATTTTTGCCACAACCTCGGCACCGACGAGAGCGGTGCCGGAACCGGTGCCCTCTCGAGGCTGCGTCGAGATGGTCTCCCCAATGGACGACGCCTACGTCGTTTCGCCGGAGTGGACCGCAGCGCACCTCGAGGATCCGTCGATTCGTCTCGTCGACGTTAGAGACGCCTGGGAGTTCGACGCCATCGGACACATTCCGGGTGCGGTCAACGTCCCGTTCGACAGCTATCGCGACGAGACGAGCGACGAACCGGGAACGCTTCCGGACGCGTCGGCGTTCGCCGACCTGCTCGAGGGCGTTGGAATCGAACCCGACGACACCATCGTCGCCTACGACGACATGCACGGCGTGTTCGCCGCGCGGTTCGTCCTGACCGCGCGCGTCTACGGCCACGAAGACGTTCGGCTCCTCGACGGCGATTTCAGCGCGTGGAATCGCGAGCGCGAGACGACGACCGACGAGCCCGAACTCGAGTCCTCGAGCTACGAGCCGGATCCGCTGTCCGCCGAGGAGAGCCCGCTGATCGATCTCGAAGGGGTCGAAGCCGCGCTCGAGCGCGACGCGATCTTCGTCGACACCCGCGAGCGAGACGAGTACGAAGAAGCCCGCCTGCCCGGCGCGGTTCGGTTCGACTGGCGCGAGGTCGTCGACGACGAGACGCGCCGACTCAAACCCGAATCCGAACTCGAGGAACTGCTCGCCGAGCACGGAGTCACGCCCGACCGCGAAATCGTCCTCTACTGTAACACGGCGCGGCGGATCAGCCACACCTACGTCGTCCTCCGGGCGCTCGGCTACGAGAACATCGCGTTCTACGAGGGGAGCCTCTCGGAGTGGATCGCGGCGGACGGCGTGCTCGAGACCGGCAGCGAGTAGCGTTTGCGGGCCGGATACTGGAGCCAAGCGCCGCTACTCTCAGTCGTGTCCGAGAGCGCTGGTCAGCAAAACCGGAGCACCGTGATCGTCGAGGAACCTTGCGTGGGCAGGCCAAGGGCGTTTTTCTGGGAGACGCTTTGGGTTACCCGAACCGATGTCTACCACCGATACTCGAGCGGAGACGCTCAAGAAAGCGAGCACCGTCACGACAGTGATCGACGCGCTGGTCGAATTCGCGAAGGGACGGCGGGCCGGCGGCCTCCTACTGCTCGGTGCTGCCGCCCTCTCCTCGCGCGTTCCGGGGATCGGAACGGCGGCTTCGATCCTGCTCCGTGCGTCTCGCCGATTCCGCTAAGTGCTGAGACACGCATCACCGGCCGCATTCGTCAGAACGGACGATGCGGTTGCTGTCGTTTTCTGCCGATTCATCGCAGTGAGAGAACAGGTTCTCGGGGATGTCGACGACCACCCCAGCGAACGCTGGGAAATCGAAACCGCGCGATCAGGACCACCGCTAGAGCCCGCTCACGTCCCGCCAGTCCGGCGTCGTCGAGTAGGGCCTCGAGGCGACCTCGTCGAACGCCGCGAGTACGACCTCGTTCAACGCCGGGTGGACGTGGACCGTCTCGGCGATATCGGCCACCGTTCCGTCGCCGCGCTGGACGGCGACGGCGACCTCGTGGATCAGCGTCGAGGCCTGCGGACCGACGATGTGACAGCCCAGTATCTCCCCGTCGGGGGCCGCCAGCACCTTGACGAACCCGTCGTCGGCCTCGAGGACCATCCCCATCGGTGCGGTACCGTAGGGGACCGTCGCCGCGTCGTACTCCCGATCCGCCGCCGCGAGTTCGGACTCCGTGTGTCCCATGCTCGCGACCTGCGGTGACGTAAAAATCGCGTGGGGAACGCCGGTGTACTCGACCGCCCGTTGCTGGTCGTCCAGCACGTTCGCCGAGACGATCTCCGCCTCGTAGTCCGCGATGTGTTTGAACGGGAACTGACCGGTGACGTCGCCGAGCGCCCAGATTCCATCCACGTCGGTCTCGAGGGTCTCGTCGACTGGAACCGAGCCGTCGTCGGCCGTCTCGAGGCCCGTCTCCTCGAGGTCGAGCGTGTCCGCGTTCGGTCGTCTCCCGGCCGCGACGAGGAGGCCGTCGGCCTCGAGTTCTTCCGTTGTGTCCCCGTTATCCCTATTTTCCGTCGGCTCGACGGTTACGGAGACGCCCCCGTTTCGACTCGAGACGGCCGTCGCCTCGAAGCCCGTATAAAGATCGCAGTAGCGCTCGAGCGAGTCCGTGACGACCGCGCTCACGTCGTCGTCTTCCCGCGGGACGAGCTGATCGCTTCGCCCGACGATCGATACCTCGGTGCCGAGCGCGCCGAAGAAGTAGCCGAGTTCGGCTCCGATGTAACCGCCGCCGACGATCACGAGCCGATCGGGCCGTTCCTCGAGGTACAGCGCGTCGTCGCTGGTCAGGTACTCGAGGTCCACGAGGCCGTCGATCGGCGGCTCCGTCGGTCTCGAACCGACGGCGACGATCACGTCCTCGCCCCGGATCCGCCGTCCGTCGGCGTCGGCACCGCCGTCCTCGCTTTCGGGATCGACGAGTTCGACCGTTCGCTCGTCGACGAACCGACCCGCCGCGTCGTAGAGCGTGATCCGATCGTTCGCCTCGAGGCTCTCGCGCTGGTTACCCGCCTTTTCGAAAACCGTCTCGTGGATCGCGTCGGTTATCTCACCGTATGCGACGTCGGTCACGTCGGCGTCGATCCCGAGCCGATCCGCGCGGCGGATCTCCGTGATGACGTCCGCGCGGTGGATGAGCCCCTTCGAAGGTACGCAGCCGCGGGTGATGCAGGCCCCGCCGAGCGGGCCGGGTTCGAGGACGGCCGCCTCGAGTCCCTTCTCGGCCGCTGCCGTCGCGACCTGCGAGCCGGATCCGCCCCCGAGGACGACGATGTCGTAGTCTTCCATGCGCGGCTCTCGACCACGACGATGGCCAAATAACCGGGGTCTGTGTACGGCTTCGAGTGGAGTTTACTGGGCTTAGAGCCAGTCGCCGCCGTCGTCGTCCTGCGAGCCCTCGTGGTAGGTCTCGAGCGTGGCCGCGAGATTCTCGAGGGCGGCTTCTTCGGTCTGCCCCTGGCTCGAGACGCCAGTTTCTGTGTCTTCTGCGATGTAGAGTTCGTTCTCGACGGTCACGGTGATCGACTCGTCGTCCG
Organism: Halostagnicola larsenii XH-48; assembly: GCF_000517625.1. Lineage (GTDB taxonomy): Archaea > Halobacteriota > Halobacteria > Halobacteriales > Natrialbaceae > Halostagnicola > Halostagnicola larsenii. Next base: position 126,603 of record NZ_CP007055.1, read on the forward strand.
CGAGGTCGCCCGCGTCGCGCGCGTCACTGGTCATACGCGATGCTATCGTCGGTGGCGTCAAATATCTGCTGACAACGGGCTTGCGCTCGAGTGTGGATTGGTCCAAGCTGTACGAAATCACGTCCGGTTTGCGCCACAGTTGTTTGCTAATTCGTGTCACTGTCTCGAGTATGGAGCGCGTTTCTATCGACGAGGTCGGCCCTCCTCCGTACGACGACTGCCGCTCGGACCGGCGCGCGTTAGCTGACCCGCTGGGAACGTCCGATGTCGCGATCACTCGGAACGTCCTCGAGCCGGGCGAACGACTCAGCGGCTCGGTCCACACGCACATAGATCCTATAATAGATATGTACAGTCGGAATCATTCAATAGTCGCCACGATTGAATAACGACTACTCATGGTCATGCGAATTCGGATCGGATCGGGCGACGACGATGACGACGACGAACGCGGCTGGTCGGAAACCGACACCGAAAACGCGAGACGGGAAGATGGTGGGGGTGAAGACGGCGAGGGCGATGACCGGTCGTGGATCCGTGCGATCGTGATCCCGCCCGATCTGGGCGGGCTGTTCGCTCGGCTCGCGTTCGTGTTCCTTCTGCTGACGATACTCTCCATGTTCGCGCTGGTCGCGGTCTTGCTCATCGAGTCCGACGAGCCGTTCGTCGATCAACCCCACCTTGAGGATCCGATCAGCGGGTGGATCTGGCTGCTATCGCTCACCGGAACTGCGGTTTCGACGATTGGGTACACCGCGTGGTCGTTCTGGAAACAGCGGCGATTGCGGGAACGGTACCTACAGAATCAGCCCTCGGGCTATCGCGAGACGCCGTTTTACGAGCGTCCTATTCGCGCCCTCCAACTCGCGAGCGACGATAGTAACGAGCTCGACGAGTACGAAAAACGAATCCAAAAGACGGTTACCGCGCTCGTCCTCTGTGTCTTCGTCGGCGCCATCCCCGGACAGATTGTACTGGACGCGTTACTGGGGTTGTGATCGTACTGGCGTCGTAATCGACCGGGTCGCTTTCGGCCACCACAGAAAAAGGCTTTAACGCCGCCGTCTCGTACACCGAGCAAATGGTACTCGACGATCTCGGGAGTTCCCTTCGGGGCACCCTCGATAAACTCCGCGGGAAGTCACGGATCAGCGAAGAGGACGTCGAGGAGATCGTCAAGGAGATCCAGCGATCGCTGCTCTCTGCCGACGTCGACGTCTCGCTCGTCATGGAGCTGTCGGACAACATCGAACGGCGGGCGCTCGAGGAAGAGCCGCCCGCCGGAACGCCGGCGCGCGATTTCGTCCTCCGCATCGTCTACGAAGAACTGGTCGACCTCATCGGCGAGTCGACCGACCTCCCGCTCGAGGAGCAGACGATCCTGCTCGCGGGACTGCAGGGGTCGGGGAAAACGACCTCCGCGGCGAAGATGGCGTGGTGGTTCTCGACGAAGGGACTCCGCCCGGCCGTCATCCAGACGGACACCTTCCGGCCCGGCGCGTTCGAACAGGCCGAGCAGATGAGCGAGCGCGCGGAGGTCGAGTTCTACGGCGACCCCGACGGCGAGGACCCCGTCCAGATCGCCCGCGAGGGGCTCGAGGCGACCAGTGACGCGGATGTCCATATCGTGGACACGGCGGGTCGCCACGCGCTCGAGGACGACCTGATCGCCGAAATCGAGCAGATCGAAGGCGTCGTCGAGCCGGATCGGTCCCTGCTCGTCCTCGACGCGGCGATCGGTCAGGGCGCGAAAGATCAGGCCCAGCAGTTCGACGAGTCGATCGGCATCGACGGCGTCGTCATCACGAAACTCGACGGGACGGCGAAGGGTGGCGGGGCGCTGACGGCGGTCGATCAGACCGATTCCTCGATCGCGTTCCTCGGAACCGGCGAGGAGGTACAGGACGTCGAACGGTTCGAACCCGACGGCTTCATCTCGCGACTGCTCGGAATGGGCGACCTCGGCCAGCTCGCCGAACGCGTCGAGCGCGCGATGGCCCAGACCGAAGACGAAGAGGAAGACTGGGATCCAGAAGACATGCTGCAGGGCTCGTTCACCCTGAACGACATGCAAAAGCAGATGCAGGCGATGAACAACATGGGGCCGCTAGATCAGGTTATGGACATGATCCCCGGCTTCGGCGGCGGGATCAAAGACCAGCTCCCCGACGACGCGATGGACGTCACCCAAGAGCGGATGCGGACCTTCGAAGTCATCATGGATTCGATGACCGACGCCGAAAAGGAGTACCCGAAGGCCATCGGTGCGAATCAGGTAAAGCGGATCGCCCGCGGCTCGGGCACGGACGAACAGCAGGTCCGAGAGCTCTTAGAGCAGTTCAAGATGATGGAGCGGACGATCAAGCAGTTCCAGGGCATGGGTTCAGAAAAGGAGATGCAGCGGATGATGCAACAGATGCAACAGGGCGGTGGCGGCGGAGGCGGCGGCATGGGCGGGATGGGGCCGTTCGGATAACCGCGTGTTGACCTCGAGCGTCGAGCGAATCGAGGATGTAGCGCTCGAGTTGTCCGTCCGTGGTCACTTCGGCCATCACCTTCATGCCGCCGTAGACGCGTGCGTCAGTATGAATCGTCGTCAGTATCTCTCGACCGCGGGCGGTCTCGCCGTCGTCTCTTCTCTCGCCGGCTGTCTGGGCGGCGTCTTGGGCTCCGACGAAGGAGAACAGCTTCCGGACGACCACCGCGACGAAGAACGTGCTATCAACCGCGCGGTTGGCAAGCTAAACAAGGCCGCAGTTTCCATCGAGGGTGCCGAAAGCGGCCTCGAGAATCCGAGCGAAGCCGACTTTTCACCGGACGAGCCACAGGCGTTCATCGATACCGCGCGAAGCGAACTCGAGTCGGTCGAGGACTCGGATATCGCCCAGGAACTGGACAGTTATGCGGACGTTCTCGAGGCCATGATCGGTGTCCTCAAAACGCTCACGGACGACTCGCTCGCGGCGGACGTCGAGGCCGTCTCAGCGGAAATTGACGGCGGAGACACGTCGGATGCCGACGACACGCTCGAGACCCGTCGTGAGGAGACAGCCGAGGCTCGCAGGAGCTACGATGGAGCGATGGAAACCCTCGACGGTCTCGACCGGGGCCGTCTCGAGGAACACTCGATCGTCGACCTCGACCGCGTCGAGTCGGGAGTCGAAACGCTCGGGGACGTGCTTGGATCCGTCGAGTCGCTGCTCTCGGGCTACGACTCGATGCTCGCCGGCCACGAATCGCTCGAGGAGGGCGAGAAACGATTCGATGCGGGCGAGTACGAACGCGCGGCGACGGCCTTCGAGAGCGCGGCCGATTCGTTCGGTGACGCGACGGAGACGTTTGCCGACGGCGAATCGGACGCTCCGTCGGGTCTCGCGGAGTACTTCGAGAACGGTCGATGTCAGAGCGGTCACCTCGAGACGGCCGGGGCGGCGTTCGCTGACGCTGCAACCGCTGCTGACGACGGTGACATCGTCGATGCACAACGATCGCGAAGCGAAGGAGAAGACGCCCTCGAGGCGGCCGAAAACTGCTAACGTTGACGAATCGATAGAAAACTGCTACAATCAGGCGTCAACCGGCCGTCCGTCCTCGGTCGGCGGCGCGACGTGATCGACGTACTCCTCGAGCGTCGGTTCGTCGACGCGAACCCGGACCGCGATTTCGCCGAGTTCGTCGGGTTCGCCGACGGAGAAGTTCACCCGGTTTTCGAACGCCGCCTGTTTTTTCAGCGCGAAGCTGAAGGTCTGTCCCTCCCGGCTCGAGAAGAACTCGCCGCGGGCGGTGTCGAGGATTTCCTGGCGATGAAGCAACTCCGAAAACTGCTCCATCGAGTGTGCTTCTCCCCTGATCTCGCCGAGGCTCTCCGCTAAGTCGGCGTTCGGAAAGACGTTCGTCACGGCGTCGGCGACTCGAGCGGTGACCTCGGTGTCGTACACCGGTGCCGTGATCTCGATGTCGACGCGGTAGATGTCGGTTTGCGCTGCGCTCATGAATTGTGTACCCGTTGTTCGCCGTCTCGAATGATGGTTCGGATCCGGTCGTGAAACGCCTCGAGCGTCTCGGTGTTGTCGACGACGACGTCCGCTCGTTCCATCGCGTCGTCCATGCCGAAGCCGCGCTCGCGCTCGTCGCGCGCCGCGAGGCCTTCGCCGCCGTCGTCCTCGCTTGCGTCCCGACCGCGCGCGTCGATTCGCTCTTCGCGGAGGTCGAACGGCGCTTCGATACTGACGAGCGTGAAGTCCGACCCGAATCGTTCTTCGAACGCGTCGACTTCGACGCCCGACCGGATGCCGTCGACGAGGACGGCGTCGTGGCGCTCGAGGCGGTCCTCGATCATCGGCAGCGACCGCTCGGCAATCGCCGCTGGGCCGTTTTCCTCGCGAAGCGCTTGCGCGACGGTGCCGTGGTCTTTCGCGGGGTCGAGTCCGCGGTCGGCGGTCTCCTGACGGACGACGTCGCCCATCGTCACGACAGGAATTCCCTCTTCGCGTGCGACGGTGGCTGCCTCGCCCTTGCCGCTGCCGGGCAACCCCACCGTTCCGATGACGTGCATCGGGGAGAGATACAGGCGAGGGCTGCATAAGGGCTGTGTCTCGTTCGCGGCCCGGCGGAACTCGATTGGACCTGTCTCGAGTTACCGCCCGATAACCCGCTCGAGTAACTGCTACCCGACGATACCAGGCGGAGGAACGAACCAACCGACGGGATTATCCCGCGCGAAGAGCTTCTGTCTCCCGTGTCTCAGCACTCGTTTTTCGTCCGGGCGCTCTGGTTCGTCTGCATCGGTTGGTGGCTCACGCCGATCGTGGTCAATCTGGCCTGGGCGCTCAACGTGACCGTCATCCTTGCACCGATCGGAATCAAACTCACCAATCTCGTCCCGACCGTGTTGACGCTACAGGAGTCGCGTTCGTTCACCGAACCGGATCTCGCCCGGGGTCAGCACTCGCTGCTCGCTCGAGCGCTGTACTTCGTCTTCGTGGGCTGGTGGCTGAGCTTCCTCTGGGCGAACCTCGCTGTCATCTTCGCGATTACCATTATCGGCTTACCGGTCGCAGTCTGGCTGGTTAACCGACTGCCGTTCGTCACCTCGTTGTATCGCTTCCACGGCTGAGGGAAATCCCAACTGCTTATGGCCTTTGGGGGGCGAACCGTACTCGAGGGCACGTAGCTCAGTCTGGATAGAGCGTCGGACTTCTAATCCGACGGTCGTGGGTTCGAATCCCATCGTGCCCGTGAGAACGTGCCGAGAACGGCGAGGCACGTCGAACGGACCACGATGGGTTCGAATCAGGGAGCAGCTTGCTGCGACCGTGGTTCGAATCCCATCGTGCCTTCTAGAAATTAATCGCTCGGAGTTCTACCTATCCGTAAGCATCGAGTTGGAAATCGTATATATTCGAGAGATATTCGTTTCGGTTCCATTCAGAAAATCAGAATTCCTCACGCTACGTACCGTCCCCTCCGTCTGCTATCGTTTTCCATCGCTCTCCACAGCGCTCCGAATCGAACGACTCTGTTCCTATTGTGGAAGCGAACGCACTCGAGACTCCCTGCCCGACGGTGAGCGCACGCGAGAGTTTTTAATAGAAAACGAAGGAGGCTTCCACAGTACTGGTCGAACCGGACGGATTCGCGAACCAGCATCGAACGTCGGTCTCGAGCGGTTTCGAGATCGCCAATTGCACCCGGCGTCGCACTGCCGTCCGTTCGCAGGCTGTTCCACAATGGATCTGAACGCACTTTCACTCGAGCGAGCGGAATCGTCGAACGATCGCGCAGTAAGTCCCGTCATCGGCATCGTCCTCATGGTCGGGATCACCGTGATCATGGCTGCTATTATCGGGGGACTCGTCATGGGCATGATCCCCGACCAGACGTCACAGCCGACGGTTAACCTCGAGTTTCAAGAACACAACGAGACGGTGACAATCGCCCACGGTGGTGGTGACGACTTCGATGCCGCGGGGGTGACGATCACCGGCAGCGGGATGACCGAGGAACTGTCCGCGACGGCGGACGACGACAGCGGCGGCATCGAGAGCAATTCGTGGGATAATTCGACCTCGACCGGCGATTCGATTACGCTCGCCGAGGATTCGGACGGTGGTCTCGATGCGGACGGCGGCGAGATTCAGGTCGTCTGGAACGCCAACGACCGGAGCACGATCCTGGATCGGTTCGAATATAGCGGGACAGACTGACTGGCGCGGATCTCGAACGAACACCCCGAGCCGACGGTCAGCTACGGGTAGGTTGCTCGAGGTGATGCTCTCCACTCGATTTTATTAGGATACTCGTAGCCAGATCCAGTGCAATGTCATCAATGCTCACAGACCGCGTTGCGGTAATCACCGGCGCCTCGAGTGGAAACGGGCGAGCGATGGCCCGGCGGTTCGCGACCGAGGGGGCCGATATCGTAATCGCCGATATTCAGGAAGAACCGCGGGAGGGCGGCGAACCCACCCACGAACTGATCGACTCCGAAACGGACGCCAGTGCGACCTACGTCGAGTGCGATGTCACGAGTCGATCGGAACTCGAGGACGCCGTCGACGCCGCCGAGGAGTACGGCGGGGTGGATGTGATGGTGAACAACGCAGGGATTTTCCACGAGGACGAGTTCCTCGAGGTCGACGAGGAAACCTACGATCGGATGATGGACATCAACGTCAAGGGGACCTTCTTCGGGGCGCAGGCCGCGGCCAAACGGATGGTCGACGCCGACGGCGGCTCGATCATCAACCTCTCGTCGGTCGCGGGACTCGAGGGGTCGGCCGATTACATCACCTACTGTGGGACCAAGGGGGCGATTCGACTGTTGACCTACGCGATGGCGTCGAATCTCGGCCCGGACGGCATCCGCGTGAACGCGATTCATCCCGGACTGATCGAGACGACGATGACGACGGAGGACGTCGAGATCATGGGGACCGACGCCGAGGAGGGATTCGTTCAGGCGATTCCCTCGAGGCGTGCGGGCCAGCCCGAAGACGTCGCCGACGCCGCGTTGTACCTCGCGAGCGACCTGTCGGATTACGTCACCGGCGAGTCACTGATCGTCGATGGCGGGATGACGAACACGCAGTAACTCGAGCGATTTGCTCGAAATCGATCGACCCAAACCTTCGATGAAGAGGGCGCAATTGACTGCCGTTCGTTTCGAAATTTACGCTTCGAACCCGTCTCCACGGCTCGCATGCTCGCCGTTCCGATCCGAGGTCTTCGCAGGCTCAGACCTCGCTCTCCTCGAACCCGTCCTCAAAGCGAAACGTCCCGTTGCGCTGGACGACCTCGCCGTCGACTTCGATGAACGAATCCTCGCTCATATCCACGATCATATCGACGTGGACCGCGGAATCGTTCTGTTCGTTGTCCTCGCCGACGGTGTCGTCGTAGGCTCGGCCGACCGCCATGTGGACGGTGTCGCCCATCTTCTCGTCGAATAGCATGTTGTAGGTGAACTGGTCGATATCGCGGTTCATCCCAATGCCCAGTTCGCCGAGGCGTCGAGCGCCGTCGTCGGTCTCGAGCACTTCGGTCAGCGTCTCTTCGTTCTTTTCGGCCGAGTGGGAGACGACCTCGCCGTCCTCGAACTCGAGATACGCGTCCGTGATCTCTCGGCCCTGGTGGTACAGCGGCATGTCGAACAGCACCTCTCCCTCGACGCTGTCGGGGACGGGCGCGGTGAAGACTTCGCCGCCGGGTAGGTTGTTCTCGCCGTAGTCGTTGATCGTCGGATTATCCTCGACCGACATGGTCACATCGGTGGTGTCGCCGCTTACGATACGAACCTCGTCGGCGGGGTCGAGGATTTCGACCATCTGTTGTTGGTGTTCGCGAACTCCCTCCCAATCCTTGTTGACGGCGTCCCAGACGTAGTTCTCGTAGGCTTCGGTGCTCATCTCTGCGAGTTGGGCGTTCGCGGGCGCGGGATACTGGGTGAGACACCAGCGCTTCGAGAGTCGCTCCTCGAGGATCGGGCGCTGGGCCTGCCGGTAGGCGGCGCTGACCTCCGGATCGACGTCGCTCGTCTGCGTAACGTTGTCGCTGGCTCGGATCGCGATGTAGACGTCCGTGTTCTCGATGAGCGCCCGTTCGTGTTCGGGGGTTTCGAACTCGTCGTCTGCGAGGTCGGCTCCCGCGGCTTTCAGATACGCGCGACGGTTTCGGGTGCCGGTTCGTTGGCTCGTCGCGACGGGGTTCGCGCCGATGTCGCCGATCACCTCGTGCAGGGCGACGACGAGGTCTTCGGCGACGGGATGAGCGTCGATGACGACGTTGTCGCCCGCCTCCATGTCGACGGAGTGGTTGGCGATGATTTCGGCGTGTTCGCGAATGCGTGGGTCCATACCCGGGTAGTCGGACCCGGCCGTGAAAAACGGTTTGTGATCCGGTTGGTTTCGGAAGCGACCACTAACGACGGTCTCGCCGCTCGCAAACCCACCGCGGCGGATCACCCCACTCGATCCGCTACATCGTCCATCGCTGTCCCTCGAGTTCGACCAGTTCTCGCAGGAAGGACACCGTCGCCGCGGTCAACACGAGTCCGAGCGACGTTGCGAGACCGAGCGCGAGCAGTAATCCGACCGGCCCGCCGATACTCACCAGGATCGAAAGGACGAGCGAGGCGACGGCGGCGGTCACGGCGTGCCAGACTGCGAACCAGAAGTACGCGCCGCCATCGACCGCCATCCTGTGGGATCGGCGGAATGCCTCGAGAAAGCGGGCGTCGTCGACGACGAACAGGAACGGGACGGCGTAGAAGAGATACGCGAGCACGATCATTACGGGGAACGCCAGGAGTACCAGAGGCGGTGCGACGAGCAGAACCGGGGCCAGTACCGCGAACACACCGATGATGAGGAGGTTATAGAGGACGAGTCGCGGCGCGTACCGCAGAACGCAGGCGACGGGTTCGATCCGTTCGTGCTCGAGTCGCCTGTCGAGTCCGCCGACGTAGATCGCCTCGAGCACGGCGATCACGACGACGGAGACGATCGCCCCGATGACGATGAGCGGAAGGATAGCGAGTCCGATCGACTCGAGCAAGCCAACGACGATGTCGAACGGCGTGTCGACGGTCAGATCGGTACCGCCCGGTGTCGGTCCGCCGCCGTCGAACCCACTCGGCGGCGTCCCACCGGTTGGACTCGTCGGGTCCGTCGCGGGCGATCCATACACGCCGCCCGTGCTCGCAGGGGCGGGTTCCGGCGGGGTGGCAAGCGACCAGAGATCGAGCAAAGTCGACGGGAGGGCGAACTCGAGATTGATAGAAAATCCCCGGTTCGGCGCGAGCGTCCGTCGAACGTTAGAAACGTTCAAAAGCGCCGTCAGGAGTGGAACCAGTGCAAACACCGCCAGGTCGTCCAGTCGGTCCGTGATTCGGCCGACGTGCCACCAGAACCCGCTCGGGCTCTCGTCGGGATCGGTCGCGTATTCGTCCGGTTCGGTTGGAGTGGGGACCATTCAGTCTCTCGCAGACGTGACACCGAAATGAATCTGTCGGTGAAATAACCTCACCGATATTCGCGGGTGCCGGCCGGGCCAGACCGAGTAACGAAGCCGAGTTTGGCCGAGCGACGGAACTGCGTTCGGCCGAGAGAGAAGACAGCGGTCGACCGATCGTCTGTCGCGGGGTCGAGTCCGTGACCGGCGGTTACCGATCGCCGTCCATCCCCTCTCGGAACTCGAGGATGGTCCGACGAACCAGCATGTACGAGAAGAAGATCAGCGACAGCAGTATCACGACCACCACGATGATGACCGGGTCGTCGGGGAGCAGGTCCAGCATTGGCGAGCCATACACTCTGCCGGCGCAAAATCGTTTCGACCTCAAGCGACCCATCACTGTAGTGACCGATTTCCCGATCAGCTTGAGAAGCGATTCCCCTCTCGAAGGCGGTTTTGCTAGCTAAAACTCGGATTTTAGCTAACCGCGGGTATTTCTCTGTGGGGGGTGTAGCCAGTGATGTCCCGGTCTCCCGCCCTCCATCGCCTACTGACATTCCCGAGACCGGGGCGCTGCCCGCTGGTCCCGCCCTCAGCCGGTCCACGACCGGCTCACACCATTCGTCAGGCAGGCTCGAGTCCGCTCGGGCTTGCTGACCTGTCCCACCGCGGTGCCTGTCCAACTGCCGTCTACCCGCTCCTCTCGTCCGCGCAGTGGTCCCCGCTGGCGCAGTCGATTTGTCGATAGTACCCCAATAGCAGCCGATCCCTTGTTGCTTGGTTACAACTGGCCGCCGAAGGTCTCGAGGACGGTGCCGTCGGTCGCGAGTAGCCGTCCCTCGAACGCGTCGGACTCGACTTCTATCGTCGCAAAGCCGGGCGTGTTTCCGCGCGGATCGGCGTGGCTGCCGGGATTGAGCAGCAGTACGTCGTCCGTCTCGACGACAGTCGGCTGGTGGGTGTGTCCTGAGACGACGATCTCCGCGTCTCGCGATCGACCGAACATCGCCAGCCCCGTTTCGCCACCGTCCCGCCGGTGGGTCATGGCGATGCGGAGGCCGTCGTGCTCGACGGTTCGTGCCGTCGGAAGCCGATCCCGGACCGCGACCGAATCGGCGTTGCCGTGAACCGCGTAGAGCCGATCGCACTCGGACTGGAACGCCTCGAGCGCCGTTGTACTCGTAAAATCGCCGACGTGGAGGACCGCCGACGCGTCTCGAACCGCCTCGAGCGGTGCGCCCTCGAGTTGGTGGCCGCCGGTGCTGTGCGTATCGGAGCAAATCGCGATCATGGGGTCGCTACCGCGTCGGGCCCGACGAACTTTTCGTTTGTCCGGCAGCAGGCTCGCGTCTTCTCACTCGATTTGACCGATCAACTCTTCGTCGTCTGCTGCGTGGAGCGCGACGACCGTTTCGCTCACCGGCGGTTCCGTCAGGATTGCGGTGACGGTCGTCCGCTCGAGGTCGACCGCCGAGGGGACCTGCTCGTATCCCGTCTGTGTCTGGACGCCGACCGCGACGTCCGTCGGGCTCGCTCCCGGCGGAAGCGCCGCGGGATCGTACGCGAGCGTGAGTTGAATCGCCTCGAGTCCCTCGATTCCCTCGAATCCGACGAGTTCGACCGGCTTGGTGAGTGCATCGTCGGGTGCCGTCCGATCGCTCTCGCTCACGTGAACCGAATCGGGAATCCGATCGGCGACGATCGCAGCGTGTGCGCGCTTTCGAATCGCACCTTCGTCTCGTTCTCTGCGGTCCCCTTCGTCGGTTTCGTCCTCGCGTGTGTTCGAGGCGAGCACGCGCGAGGATTCGTCCTGATACTCGAGCGTGATCTCGTGCACGTCGGTCGGATCGTATCCGGGGATTGCCATCGATTTCCCTCAGCGTGGGGAGGTAGTATGGTTGGTGCGTGCGTACGCCGGGTCGAGACGAATCCTTTTATCGCGGGAGGAACGTATCACTCATCGTGGCCGAGACTGACGGGTACATGCGCTTTTTCCCCTACGAAGAGCCGTACGAAAACCAGCGGGAAGCGATGGAGCGGATGTACAACTCGCTGGTTCGCGGCCAGAACGTGCTCTTCGAGGGAGCCTGCGGAACGGGAAAGACGCTGTCGTCGCTCGTGCCGGCCCTCGAGGTCGCCCGCGAGCAGGACAAGACGGTCGTCATCACGACGAACGTCCACCAGCAGATGCGCCAGTTCGTCGCCGAGGCGCGAGCGATCGCCGCCGAGGAGTCGATTCGGACGATCGTTTTCAAAGGCAAAGCCTCGATGTGTCACATCGACGTCGGCTACGAAGAGTGCCAGGCGTTGCGTGACAACACCCGCTCGCTCGTCGAAACCGAACGCGACCACGACCAACTCGAGCAACGCCAGCGCGAACTCTTAGCAGAGAGCCGGGAGGGCGACTCGAGCGCAGCGGAGGCCCGAAGCGCGGTGATGGACGAACTCGAGGAACTCGAGGAGGATCTCGAAGACCTCGACGAGCAGAACGTCTGTGAGTACTACCACAACAACCTCACCCAGAACACCGACGAGTTCTTCGGCTGGCTCTTCGAGGACGTGCGGACGCCCGATCAGATCTACGAGTACGCCGACGAGCGGAACCTCTGCGGGTACGAACTCCTCAAAGAGGGGATCGAGGGCGTCGATCTGGTCGTCTGTAACTATCACCACCTGCTGGATTCGGGCATTCGAGAGCAGTTCTTCCGGTGGCTCGGACGCGATCCGTCGGACGTGATCGCCGTTTTCGACGAGGCGCACAACGTCGAGGACGCCGCCCGCGAGCACGCGACGCGAACCTGCACGGAACGGACTTTCGAATCCGCGCTCGACGAACTCGCGGATACCGACGATCCGCTGGCAGAACCCGCACGGAACGTCATCAGCGCGTTCGCAACCGCCCTCGTCGACACCTACGAGGACTCGTTCGGATTCGGTCGACGCGAGCAGATCGGCGAGAACTGGGAGGACGTGCCGATCAGCAACGACGAGGGCCGAGACGATCTAGCGATCGCCTTCCTGCAGCGATACTCCGGCCAGGGCATCGACACGGATCTCGAGGCCGCGTTGAAACTCGGCAAACGACTCGACGAGCAGTACGAGGAGGAGTATCGGGAGGGCGAGACGGCGACCAGAACGGAGTGTCAGACGTTACAGGCCGCATCGTTCGTCAGCGCGTGGATGGACGAGGGGACGAACCAGGGACTGTACCCGGTCGTCTCGGTCCGTCGGGATGCGGGAACCGGCGAGGTCTACGGCCGCGCCGAACTGTACAGCTGTCTCCCGCGAGAAGTGACGGGCGAACTGTTCGAGGAGGTCCACTCGACGGTGTTGATGAGCGCGACGCTCCAGCCCTTCGATGTCACGGAGAACGTCCTCGGTCTCGCCGAACCGGTGACCATGGCCTACGGCCTCCAGTTCCCCGCGGAGAATCGCCGAACGTACGCCGTCGAAACGCCGCCGCTGTTCTCGTCGGACCGAGACGATCTCGAGGTTCAGACGGCCGTCACCGACGCGATCGCCGACGCGGTTCGGCTCACCCCCGGAAACACGCTCGCGTTCTTCCCCAACTACGCCGAGGCGACGCGGTACGCCGACCGACTCGAGAGGCGGTCCCCCGCCGCGTCGGTCTACAGCGACGAACCGGGCGTATCCGTCGAAGACCTGCGCCGGAAGTTCGTCGCGGACGACGACGCTGTGCTCTGTACCTCGCTGTGGGGAACGCTCGCGGAAGGCGTGAGCTTCGACGGCGACGACGCCACGACGGTCCTCGTCGTCGGCGTGCCGTACCCGCACCTCGACGACCGCGCCGAGGCGGTACAGGAGGCCTACGACGCGGCCTTCGACGGCACCGACACGGGCTGGCGCTACGCCGTCGAAATCCCGACCGTCAGAAAGACCAGACAGGCGCTCGGTCGGGTGATTCGCTCGCCCGAAGACGTCGGCGTCCGGGCCGTCCTCGACCGCCGGTACTCCTCTCGAGCGAAGTCGGATCTCGGCAAGTACAGCGTCAACAGTACGTTTCCGATAGAGGAACGCGAGGAACTGATCGATATCGATCCCGAGAAACTCAAGTTCGCGATGTTGAACTTCTACGCGGATCACGATCGGTACGACGGTGACCCGCCCGAGCCGTAACCCACTGGTAGTGGAGTTCCTGCAGAACGGAGTGAACTACCACTCGATAGCCACGTCGGCGGTCCCGCTCATGACGACCGCATAGTGCGTCCCGCCGTTCTCGACGGTCACGTCGAACGTCTCTTCGTCTTCGACGCTCCACGTTTCGATGGGGCCTTCGTCCTCGTGTTGGATCTGAAACCCGATCGAATCCCGTTCGACGTCCGGGTCTTCGTCCGAATCCTCGCCGGTCTCTGCGATTTCCTGTACCTCGACGGTCGCGGTCAGTTCGGTCCCCTCCTCGGCCTCGAACTCGGCTCGCGTCTCGTCGTCTAACGTGGCATCGACGCCGCTACCGCCCAGAACTCCTCCGCAGCCGGCAAGCGGAGTGATCGCCGCAATCGCCAGAAACGCTCGTCTGTGCATACCGGTTGGTTCTGACACCGACGTGTAATAATTTCTGGCTGTGTTACTGACCAATCATCTGTTTGAATTGTCACACAGGAGGGGAACTCACATTGACAATGGAACGCGGCTCACCGGCACCTTTTCCGTTCCGTTCCAGAACTCGAGACCGTCGACCGTCCACTCGATCGGTTCGAGATCTCGCGATGCGAGTTGCGTTGCATCCTCGAGAGAGCCACCTCGAGCCAGCGTGATATGGGGGACGTACTCCGGTCCCTCGAGTCCGTCGACGGGATCGAACGCGTCGAGCAACTCGCGGTGGATCGACTCGAGACCGGGACTTTCGACCGCCAGATAGACGACGGGAGCGGTCCCCAACGGCGGATCGGAAAAGTATTCGATCCCCACGATTCGGGCCTCGACGGGGGCCGTTCCCTCGAGCGCGCGATTGACCCGGTGTTGTAACTGCGAGATGTGCGCTTGGTCGCCGAGTCGTTTGAGGACCATCGAGTGGTTCTCGCGAATCGTCTCGAAGGCCCGGAGCGACGGATAGAGTTCCGTTGCGAGCTGTCGGGCCTGCCCGGGAACGGGGACGTTGACGCTGTACACGTACGCTTTCGATTCGTCTGGTATCGTATCAGTGTTCGGTTCGAGCGACCGCTGGCACGACGGCCGGGGTTAGACGATGTCGAGCAGCCAGAGGACGATCAGGATGATCGTCCCCAACAGCAAAATCGGGAGCAACGCCTGGAGCCAGTTAACGACCCTGCCAACGATCGAGAGGACGAGCCAGACGGCAAGCAGCGCGAGCACGACCTTCAACAGCGTTTCGACTTCGATGGACCCGCTGGTATCGATCATACGTTCTGCTTTGCGTGACTGTCACATAAGCACTGTGTCGTCGGAGTCGGAAAGACCTATTTAGGCGGCCATACCATCACCGTACAATGGTCGGGAAGGGGCTTCGAGCCCTGGTTTGTGTGCTCGTGGTAACAAGTATGTTGCTCGTGGTGGGCTCGCCAGCGGGTGCGACGGCTGACGTCGGATCGACGTCCCCCGCCGCGATACAGCAAGGCTCCGGGGACGAACTGACGCTCGATGATGCCGATACCATCTTGACCGAAGTGGAACTCCAGTCCGACGGCAACGCGACCGTCTCCGTCGACTACCGATACCATATCGGCAACGACTCCGAGACGGCCGAACAGTGGGACGAACTGGAGCAAGACGTCAATTCGAACGATCAGACGTACATCGACGAGGAGGCGTCCAGTTGGCAGGAGACCCTCGAGGAAGGCGAGAACGAAACCGGCCGCGATATGAACGTCTCCGGATTCACCGTCGAAACGAACGAAAGCACGACGCCCCGAGAGTACGGCCACGTCCAGTTTACCTTCGATTGGGAATCGTTCGCCTACGTCGAATTAAACCGGATCGAAGCGGGTGATGCACTAACAGGATTCATGCTCGACGACGATACGGAATTGCAGATCGGTTGGCCCGACACCTACAACGTTACCGCGGTCGATCCGGAGCCCACCACATCCGAGGACAACTGGGCGACGTGGGACGGTGACGACGCTGGATCCGACGCACAACCCCCGAAGGTCGAACTGATCGAAGAAAGCGATTCGGCGAACGAATCGTCGCCCGAAGATGGCGGACCGCGGTCGATGCCGGCCGATACGCTCGCCGCCGCGGCCGTTCTCGTCGTCGTCACGACGACCGCCGTCGTTGCGGGGTGGTTGTTCAGACGCGACGGTGACGAGCCGGTAACGGCCCCCGAAAACGGCGCTGAATCGGCGGAGTCGGTTGCCACCGATGCCGGTCAGGCAACGATGCCGCCCCCCGAACTGCTGAGCAACGAAGAGCGCGTATTACAGTTACTCGAGAAGCGGGGCGGCCGTCTCAAACAACAGCAGGTCGTCTCGGAACTCGACTGGACCGAAGCGAAAACCAGTCAGGTCGTCAGCGGATTGCGCGAGGATGACGAAATCGATGTCTTCAGAATCGGTCGCGAGAACGTCTTGACGGTAGCCGAGGAGGAAGCTGACGACCGCTCCGACGAATAGGCTCGGCGCTGTCGAGAAAACATCGCACTATCGTCACTTTCCCGTCTACTGCTGGTCTCCGCACTATTCCCGCCTCTGTACATCCTCTTTTGGAGGCCGTCTCTGATCAATCCCCGAATCGCGTAGCGATCGCCTCACAAAGGAGCCTTTAAGTGATTCGAGTATCATACTCAGCACAATGAGCAACCTGATCGGTGCTTCGGTTCGCGATTCCGTGACCGACAGGTTCACCCCTCGGCGGCGGCCGCGGCGGGCCTTTTGAGCCCGCACTATTTCCTTCCCACAACGCCGATGATTTCCACACTTCGAACTCTCTATTTGTAGTTAGCAGGCGCTCTATCGTATTTTTACGAGACTTAAACCAATGAACTTAAGTCTCCCCTTCCGTTTCACTCGAGTACGATATGACACGTGTGGCACTTGCGTTTTCGGGCGGACTGGACACGACCGTCTGTGTCCCGCTGCTCGAGGAAGAGTACGGATACGACGACGTTATCGGCGTCACCGTCGACGTCGGTCAGCCGGCCTCCGAATTCGACGAGGCCGAAGAGACGGCCGAAGCGCTCGGCCTCGAACACTACGTCGTCGACGCCAAGGAGGAGTTTGCACAGCTCTGTCTCGAGAGCGTTCGCGCGAACGCGACCTATCAGGGCTACCCGCTTGGAACCGCCCTCGCACGCCCGGTGATCGCCGAGGCGATTCTCGAGGTTGCAGAAGAAAACGACTGTACCGGTATCGCACACGGCTGTACGGGCAAAGGAAACGATCAGCTCCGCTTCGAAGCGATCTGGCGCGACTCCGACCTCGAGGTCATCGCACCGGTTCGCGAACTCGGGCTCACGCGCGAGTGGGAACAGGAGTACGCCGACGAGAAGAACCTGCCCGTCGAGGGCGGCAGCGGCGGCGACTGGTCGATCGACACCAATCTCTGGAGCCGTTCGGTCGAGGGCGACAAGCTCGAGGACCCGAGCTACGTTCCGCCGACTGATATCTACGAGTGGACCGACGAGCCGACCGGCGATATCGAAGAAATCGAGATCTCGTTCGAACAGGGCTACCCCGTCGGCATCGATGGGGAGGAGTACGACTCGATCGACCTGATCGAGACGCTCAACGAGCTCGCCGGCTCCTACGGCGTCGGTCGCACTGACTCGATGGAAGACCGCATGCTCGGTCTCAAGGTTCGCGAGAACTACGAGCACCCGGCGGCGACGACGCTGCTCAACGCCCACGAGGCGCTCGAGGGCCTCGTGCTCACCCAAGAAGAGCGCCAGTTCAAACAGCAGATCGACCAGCAGTGGTCCCAGAAGGGCTACGAGGGGCTGATCGACGCGCCGCTTGTCGACGCGCTCGAGGGATTCATCGCCGAGACTCAAAAGCGCGTCACCGGAACGGTTACCATCAGATTCGAGGGCGGACAGGCCCGCCCGGTTGCCCGCGACAGCGAGTACGCGGCGTACTCGGCGGCCCACGCCTCCTTCGACACCGAAACGGTCGGTAAGATCAAACAGGAGGACGCGACGGGCGTCGCGAAGTACCACGGCTTCCAGCGCCGTCTCGCAAACGCCGCGATCGAGGACATCGACGGCGACGCCGTTTCGGTCGCGACCGACGGCGGCGACGACTCGAGCGAGGAATAAGCATGACAGGAGAGAACGCTGACGGCGGGAACGCCGATGGAACCAGCGAGGGTGTCGTCCGCCGGGACCGGTTCAGCGGCGGGCCCGCACGGAGCTTTCTCTCCTCGCTCGAGGCGGACGCGCGCATCTTCGAGGCGGACCTCGAGGTCGACCGCGCACACGTCGTGATGCTCGCCGAGTGCGAAATCGTCGAGTCGGACGTTGCCGGGAAGATCCTCACGGCGCTCGACGCGATCGAAGTCGAAGGCCACGAGAATCTGCCCGACGGCGAGGACGTACACGAGGCGATCGAAACTGCCGTCATCGAACAGATCGGTCCCGACGGCGGGAAGATGCACACCGCCCGCTCGCGCAACGACGAGGTGGCGACCTGCATCCGCTATCGCCTCCGCGAGGATGTCCTCTCGGCGATCGAGACGACGCTCGCGCTCCGCGAGGCGTTACTCGAGGTCGCCGACGAACACGCCGAAACCACCATGCCCGGCTACACGCACCTCCAGCCGGCCCAGCCGATCACGGTGGGCCACTGGGCGTTGTCCTACGAGAACGCCGTCCGTCGCGATACGGCGCGATTGTTAGACGCGTACGGTCGAATCAACCAGTCGCCCCTCGGCGGGGCGGCCTTCGCCGGGACGACGTTCGATATCGACCGCGAGCGGACGGCCGACCTGCTCGGCTTCGACTCCGTCCTCGAGAATTCGATGGACGCCTCCTCGAGCCGGGATTTCCTGCTCGAGACGACCCAGGCGCTCTCGACGCTCGCGACGACGCTGTCGGGACTCGCCGAGGACGTGATAATCTTCGCGAACCGCGGGTTCGTCGACCTCTCGGACGACTACTCCTCGACGTCGTCGATCATGCCCCAGAAGAAAAACCCCGACACGCTCGAACTCGTTCGCGCGGTCGCCGGCGACGCGGCCGGCGAAGTACAGGGGTTGACGACGACGTTGAAAGGACTCCCGCGCGCGTACAACCGCGATTTACAGCGCGCCACGCCCCACGCCTGGGAGGCGGTCGACGCCGTTCGCGAAGCGACGGAAGTCGCGGCCGGGGCGGTCTCGACGGCCGACTGGAACGAAGCCGAACTCGCCGATGAAGCGGGTGCCGGCTTCTCGACCGCGACCGGCGTCGCGGATCTGCTGGCGGAAAACGGGTTGCCGTTCCGGACCGCCCACGAGGTGGTCGCACGCGCGGCCGAAGTGGACACCGACGACGAGTTCGAGGCGATCGAGGCCGCGGCCGCCGAGGTTCTCGGCGAACCGCTCGAGAGCTACGTCGATCCGGCCGCGGTCGAAGCGGCGCTCGATCCGGCCGAGAGCGTCGCCAGTCGCGACTCGCAGGGTGGACCCGCCCCGTCGGCCGTCCGAGACCAGCTCGAGTCCGGTCGGCAGGCGCTCAAGGTCGACCGCACGGACCGCGACGCGCTCGAGGACCGACTCTCGAGTGCACACGCGTCGCTCCGCCAGGAGGTGGGTGAGTATGTGTGACGCGATTTCGACACGCACCGCGGCCGGTCGGGTCCCAACCGGGCTCACGACCCCGTTACCCCGGCGGCCCCCGCGGGGCCAACATACACCTAAACTCTGATATATCGGCACAAATATTCCTGAAAAACATACGTAGACTCCGTTAGTGCGGCGTGCAGTATTGTAATTGTGCTGTTAGGTTCGACAGGTTTAAGGGTAATCACCTCCCAGTTGGGAGTACAATGACCGAATGCGTCGAGTGTGGGGCGGACGTCGCCCTTCACGACGATCTGGAAGTTGGAGAGATCGTTGACTGTACGACCTGTGGAGCAGAGCTAGAAGTCGTCGACACCGCGCCGCCAGTCCTCGAACGGGCCCCCGAGCTCGAAGAGGACTGGGGTGAGTAACCTTGCAAGTAGGACTCCTCTACTCACGAATCCGCAAGGACGAGAAGCTGCTCCTCTCGGAGCTTCGCGACCGCGACCACGAGGTCGAAAAGATCGACGTCCGCAAGCAGACGTTCGACATCTCGGGAGCGCCCGACTCGTTCGCCGGTCTCGACATCGTGATCGATCGCTGTCTCGCGACGAGCCGAAGCCTGTACGCGACGAAGTTCTTCGAGGCATACGACATCCCGATCATCAACTCGAACGAAACGGCCGATATCTGCGCCGACAAGGTCAAAAACAGCCTCGCGCTCGAGGCCGCGGGCGTGCCGACGCCCGAGACGACCGTCGCGTTCACCAAAGACAGCGCGCTCGAGGCCATCGAGGAGTTCGGCTACCCCTGCGTCCTCAAGCCGGTCGTCGGTTCGTGGGGTCGCCTGATGGCCAAGATCGACTCTCGAGACGCCGCGGAAGCGATCCTCGAGCACAAGGCGACGCTCGGCCACTACGAGCACAAGGTGTTCTACGTTCAGGAGTTCGTCGAGAAGCCGGGTCGCGATATTCGCGTGCTGGCTATCGACGGCGAGCCGGTCGCCGCGATGGCTCGCTCTTCGGACCACTGGCTCACGAACGCCGCCAAAGGGGCCGAGACCGACGTTTTCGAACTCGACGAGGAAGCGAAAACCCTCGTTCAGGACGCGAGTGACGCCGTCGGCGGTGGGCTGCTCGGCGTCGACCTCATGGAGACCGGTGACAGTTACACCGTCCACGAGGTCAACCACACCGTCGAGTTCAAGGCGCTCGATTCGGCCGTCGAAACCGACGTCGCCGGAACCGTCGTCGACTGGATCGAACGGAAAGCCGTCGAGGCGTCCGACGCCGAACTCGAGGTGAGCGCCTGATGGGGGTCAACTCGCTGGACGATGTCGGCACGGACGCCGAAACGGTTACCGCCAGCATCATCGGCGGGAGCGGCTTCACGGGCGGGGAACTCCTGCGTCTGCTCGCGAGCCACCCCTCCATCGAACTCGTCGAGGTGACCAGCCGGTCGAAAGCCGGCAAGAGCGTCGGCTCGGTCCACCCGCCGCTTCGCGGGACGGACCTGCGCTTTACCGAACCTGCCGATCTCGAGAGCGTCGACGTGCTTTTCGCGGCGACGCCACACGGCGTGTCGATGGGGCAGATCGACGAATTTTTCGACGTTGCAGACACCGTCGTCGACCTCTCGGCGGACTTTCGACTCGAGCGCGAGGCCCAGTACGACGAGTGGTACGACGGCCACGACGCGCCGGAGTACCTCGAGAAATCCGAATACGCGCTTCCCGAGATCAACCGCGAGAACCTCGAGGGTGCGGACCTGATCGCTGGTGGCGGCTGTAACGCCACGGCGACGATCCTCGGGCTGTACCCGCTGTTCGAACACGATATCCTCGACGGCGACGAACAGATCGTCGTCGACGTCAAGGTCGGCTCCTCGGAAGGCGGGGCCGGCGGCGGCGAGGCTTCGAGCCACCCCGAGCGCTCGGGCGTCGTCCGCCCGTACGCGCCGACGGGCCACCGACACGAGGCCGAAATCGAGCAGTTCCTCGGCACCTCGGTCTCCTTTACCTGCCACGCCGTGGATATGATCCGCGGCGCGAGCGCGACCAGTCACGTCTTCCCCTCGGGACCGGTCTCGAAGGGCGACCTCTGGCAGGCCTACCGCGGCGAGTACGAGGACGAGCCGTTCGTCCGGATGGCCGCCGGCGGCTCGGGCGTCTATCGCTACCCCGAACCGAAGGCCATTGCAGGAACGAACATGGCCGAAGTCGGCTTCGAACTCGATCCGTCGAACAAGCGGGTCGTGGTCTTTTCGGCCATCGACAACATGATGAAGGGGTCGGCCGGACAGGCCGTCCACGCGGCGAACATCGCGCTCGGTCTCGAGGAGACCGCCGGACTCGAGTTTACGGGACTACACCCCGTGGGGGCACCGTAGATGGTAACCGTCGTCAAAATCGGCGGCGCACGCGCCGTCGACCCCGAGGGTGCGCTCGCTGACGTCGCCTCGCTCGTCGAGGACGGCGAGGATGTCGTCCTCACCCACGGCGGTTCGACCGCCGTCGACGAGACGCTCGAGGAACTCGGCGAGGAGCCGACCTACGTCGAAACGCCCGGCGGCGTCGTCGGCCGATTCACCGACGAACGGACGATGGACGTCTTCAAGATGGTGATGCCGGGGAAGCTCAACACGGACCTCGTCGAGGCCCTCCAGAACGAGGGCGTCGACGCAGTTGGGCTCACCGGCACCGACGGAAAGCTGCTCTCGGGCAAGCGAAAATCCGCAGTTAGGGTCAAAGAGGACGGCAAGAAGAAGATCAAACGCGGCGACCACTCGGGAACGATCGAGTCGGTCAACGCGGACCTGCTCGAGACGCTGCTCTCGAGTTCGTACACGCCCGTCGTCTCCGTTCCGGTACTCGGGAGGGAGAAAGACGGCGGCTACACCGCCGTCAACGCCGACGCGGACCGCGCGGCTGCCGCGGTCGCGGGCGCGCTCGAGGCGGATCTCGTCCTCCTGACAGACGTGTCGGGGATCTACGAGGATCCCGACGACGAGTCGACCAAGATCGACGGGGCCTCGACGCCCGCGGAGTTCGAGACCGTCAAAGACGCCGCGGAAGGATTCATGACGAAGAAGGTGATGGCGGCCGAGGAGTCCCTCGAGGGCGGAGCCGCCTCGGTCGTCGTCGCGGACGCGAACGCGGACGACCCGATCACGAGCGCACTCCATGGCGACGGGACGACCCTGCTGCCCGATGTGCTCGAGGATGACGAGAACGCGAAAACGGAGGCCACAGAATGAGCGACCACGATTTCGTTTCCGGCGGCAAGCCGATCGGCATCGAGCGCGGCGAGGGACCGTACCTCTACACGGCCGACGAGACGGCGTACATCGACGCGGGTGCAAGCTTCGCCTGCACGCCGCTCGGGCACAGTCACCCGGCGGTTGTCGACGCAGTCTGCGAACAAGTCGAAAACCTGATATTCATCGACTCCTCCTATCCCGTTCAGTCGCGCGAGGACGCCTACGCTTCGTTCGTCGCGTCGACGCCCGACGGACTGGATCAGGCCTGGTTCTGTAACTCCGGGACCGAGGCAAATGAAGCTGCGCTAAAATTCGCCCGCTCGGCGACCGGCGAGTCGAAGATCGTCGCCGCGACCCGCTCGTTCCACGGCCGGACGATGGGAGCGCTCGCGGCCACCTGGAAGGACAAGTACAAGAAACCCTACGAACCGCTTGCAGGTGACGTGGAGTTCGTTCCGTACGGCGACAGCGAGGAACTCGCGGCCGCCGTCGACGACGAGACTGCGGCGGTCATCTTGGAGCCGATCCAGGGCGAGGGCGGGATCAACGTTCCGCCGGCGGGCTACCTCGAGACGGCACGCGAGGTCACCGACGACGCCGGCGCGGCGCTCGTCTTCGACGAGGTTCAGACCGGCATGGGTCGGACGGGTTCGATGTGGGCCTGTCAGAACGCGGGCGTCACACCAGACATCCTGACGACGGCCAAGGGGCTTGGCAACGGCCTGCCCGTCGGCGCGGTCGCGGTCCGCGACTGGATCGCTGACGGCGCGGCTTCCCACAACGCAACCTTCAGCGGCGGTCCCGTCGTCACCGCGGCGGTCCACGCGACCATCTCGACGCTGGTCGAGGAGGAGTGGCCCGCTCACGCCGCCGAGATGGGCGAGTATCTCACGGCGGAACTCGAGGCCGCCCTCGGCGACGAGGTGCGGGAGGTCCGCGGCGAGGGGCTGCTCATCGGTATCGAGTTGAAACGCGGCGCAAACCGGGCCGCACGGGACCTAGCAATGAACCACCAAATCCTGGCGCTCCCGGCGGGTCGGACCGTTCTGCGCCTGCTGCCGCCGCTGGTGATCGACGAGGCCGACGCGGATCAGCTCGTGGGCGCGCTGGCCGAAGTCGTCGTCTCCGAGTCCTAACGTAACTATGACTGCGAGCAAACCCGAACCGACCGATGTCTCGCCCGAGAACGCACGGAACCTGTTGATCGATCTCGTCTCGATTTCCTCCCCCAGCGGCGAGGAACGCAAGGCGGCCGAACGCCTCGTCGAGTTCTTCACGGCGAACGGCCGCGAGGCCTGGATCGACGAGGTCGGCAACGTTCGCGCGCCGGCCGACGACGCGGTTTTGCTGACCTCCCACGTCGACACCGTTCCCGGCGAGATTCCGGTCGAGGTTCGCCCAGCCGACGCGGACGACCTCGAGTCCGAGGTCGCCAGCGAGGAGGGTGAAGACGTCCTCTGGGGGCGGGGCAGCGTCGACGCCACCGGTCCGCTCGCAGCGATGGCCGTCGCCGCCGTACGAACGGGCGTCTCCTTCGTCGGCGTCGTCGGCGAGGAGACCAACTCCCGCGGCGCGCGTCACCTGGCCGTCGACCGCGAGGAACCCGACGCCGTCGTCAACGGCGAACCCAGCGGCGCGACCGGGATCACCCTCGGCTATCGCGGTTTTCTCGCGGGGACCTACGTTGCGACCAGCGAGTCCGGCCACACCTCCCGGCCGGAACCGAACGCGATTCAACACGCGATCGACTGGTGGACGGCCGTCGAGGACGCCTTCGCGGACGACGAGTACCATCCCGTTTTCGAACGCGTGACGGCCAAACCCGTCGACGTCGACGGCGGTTCGAGCGAGGACGGCCTGTCGGTCGAGACGACCCTGGACGTGCAATTGCGCATCCCGCCGACGCTCACCGCCGAAGCGGTTCGCGAGACCGCCGAAGCCGAACTCGAGATCGGCACCGTCTCCTGGGCGGAGCCGATCCCGCCGGTCATGGAGAGCCCGCGGACCGAAGTCGCGCGGGCGTTTCGCGCGGCGATCCGCGAGCAGGACGCCGATCCACGGTTGCTCCGAAAGACCGGAACCAGCGATATGAACATCTACGCCGGCAGTTGGGACTGTCCGATGGCGACCTACGGCCCCGGAAACTCGGATCTCGATCACGCGCCGAACGAACGCCTTTCGCTGTCCGAGTTCGATCGTTCCATTTCCGTCCTCGAGTCCGTCGCAGCAGACCTTCGCGGTGATACCCAATGACGACACGACACTTACTCGATATCGATGATCTCTCCGCTTCGGAACTCGAGACGATCCTCGAGCGCGCGGAGCGATACAAACGAGCACAGCACCAGGGCGAGAGTCACGAAGACCTTCCGGGCCAGACGCTCGGAATGATCTTTCAGAAGCCGAGTACGCGTACGCGCGTCTCTTTCGAAACGGGGATGACCCAACTCGGCGGACACGCCGTGTTCCTCGGCGCGGACGACATTCAACTCGGCCGAGGCGAACCGCTCAAAGACACCGCGAGAACGCTTTCGCGGTACGTCGACGCGGTCATGGCTCGAGTCTTCAAACACGAGAACATCGAAGTCCTCGCGGAGTACTCGTCGGTGCCGATCGTCAACGGACTCACCGACGACGCCCACCCCTGCCAGACGCTCGCCGATCTGCTGACGATCCGCGAACAACAAGGCGGCTCGTCGAGCGACGCGTTCGACGGTGTGTCGGCGGCCTGGGTCGGCGACGGTAACAACGTCGCCCAGTCGTTCGCGATCGGTGCCGCGCTCGCGGGAATCGACCTGACCGTCGCTACACCCGCCGGCTACGGGATCGACGACGAAGTCGTCGACCGAGTGGCCGATCTGGGTGGCCACCTCACGACCACGACCGACCCCGTCGAAGCTGTCGCTGATACCGACGTCGTCTACACCGACGTCTGGATCAGCATGGGACAGGAGGACGAACGCGACGTTCGCATGGACAACTTCGAGGGCTTTCAGGTCAACGCGGACTTACTCGAGCACGCGCCAAACGCGTCGGTGATGCACTGTTTGCCCGCCCACCGCGGCGAGGAAATCTCCGACGGCGTGATCGAGGGCGACCGCTCGATCGTCTTCGATCAGGCGGAGAACCGATTGCACGCACAGAAGGCGTTGCTGAGTTGGCTCCTCGAGTAGCCGCGTCGTCCGATCGGAGCGCGTCACCGAGCGGCCAAACCCACTCACTTTTTGCCCGTCCCGCTCCTCTCGCCGATAATGAGTCTGAGTCTTGCCGCGGAACAGCCGGCACCGCCCGTAGACGCCGAAGACGGTGCCTGGCTCGAGTGCATCGAGTGTGGCGAAACGTTCGCGCCGTTCGCGGACATTCGCTACACCTGCGACGAGTGCGACGGATTGCTCGAGGTTCGCTACGTTGACCTCCCCTCCCTCGATGATTTCGAGGGGCGGGGCGTCTGGCGATACGCCGACGCGCTCCCGCTCGACTCGGGCGTGACGACCCAGGAGGGTGCCACACCGCTGTACGAGGTGCCGCGCCTCGAGAACGACGTCGGGGTCGAGGCCCTGCGAATCAAACACGAGGGAATGAACCCGACCGGCTCGTTCAAGGATCGGGGCATGACCGTCGGCGTCGCCGTCGCGAAGGAACTCGGCGTCGACCGACTCGCCTGCGCCTCGACCGGAAACACGAGCGCGGCGCTCGCGGCCTACGGCTCGCGCGGTGGGATGGAGACACTCGTTCTCCTCCCCGCCGGGAAAGTCGCGGCCGGAAAGATCGCCCAGGCGAGCCTCCACGGCGCGCGGATCCTCGAAGTCGACGGGAACTTCGACTCCTGTCTCGACATCGTTCAGGAACTGGCCGCCCGCGGCGAAGCCTACCTCCTGAACTCGCTGAACCCGTTTCGACTCGAGGGTCAGAAGACGATCGGCCTCGAGATTCTCGAGGCCT
Organism: Halostagnicola larsenii XH-48; assembly: GCF_000517625.1. Classification (GTDB taxonomy): domain Archaea; phylum Halobacteriota; class Halobacteria; order Halobacteriales; family Natrialbaceae; genus Halostagnicola; species Halostagnicola larsenii. Next base: position 152,931 of record NZ_CP007055.1, read on the forward strand.
TCCGCGACGATTACGGCGCGTTCCCGGATCGAATCGTCCTTCCGGTCGGAAACGCCGGCAACACCTCGGCGCTGTACAAGGCGTTCAGGGAACTGGTGCAGGTCGGGGACCTGCCCCTCGAGGACGTACCAAAGCTCACCGGCGTTCAGGCGGCGGGTGCTGCGCCGATGGTCGAGGCGATCGAGAACGACGCCGACGAGGTTCGCCGCTGGGACGACGTCGAAACGCGAGCGACGGCGATTCGAATCGGAAACCCGGTCAACGCACCGAAGGCGCTGCCCGGGATCAGAGAGACCGACGGCACCGCCGTCGCCGTCTCCGACGAAGAAATCACGGACGCACAGCGGGATCTCGCCGAGGAAGGTATCGGCGTCGAACCCGCCTCCGCGGCTTCGATCGCGGGGCTTCGAAAACTTCGCGCGGACGGCGTCGTTACCGACGACGAACGCGTCGCCTGTCTCACGACTGGACACCTGCTCAAAGACCCCGACGCGGCAGCCGCCGCCGGGAGCGATCCGCAACCGGTTCCGAACGATACCGAGGGCGTTCTCGAGCACCTTCACGAGTAACGCTACGACGAGCATCCGAATCACTCGATCCGTTCACTTTTCCCGGGTCGTCTTTCATCCGCATGCGTTCTGTCTGACGCGTCTGACGGCCGACTGACTGAACCTTTTGCGGCCAGAAAACCTATATGGATTCCATGTCCGTCGAGCACCGACCCACCAAGACCCCCCGAGCGTGCGTACAGCGAACCGCTCCCAACAGCGCCGATAGCGAAACTGGACAAACTATCGAACACGACACTCGAACTCGAGAACCGCTTCCGTCCAGGATCGAACGAACCCGTCTCCGAGTTCGGGTCGCCGCACTCGAACGAGAACTCGAGGCCAGGGAGACTGAGCGACAGAACCTTATCGATCAGTACGAGCTCGTCCTCCAGCAACGAGACTCCGAGTCGGAGGAATCGACGGCGGACGAACGCGGGCTACTATGGCGTCTTCATCGTCTTCTGGACTAATTTCCTTATTCCCTCGCTTACGTGTGGGCCTTTCTCCGTTGCTCTTTGCCCTCGATTTGGGCACGTTTTCGTCCCCTTGCTCGAATAATATGTTGGCCACCACTATGTTGGAACTCCAACCAATTAGTATATTTTAAATACTATTGGTATTAGTATATTATCACGAGAGGAAATAGCGAATGGACGACGGCAATACGAACCCGATATGTATAGAATGCGATGGACAGCTCCGAACCGACGGCACTGAGACGGTCTGTGAAGAGTGCGGTCTCGTTTCCGAGGAGAACGCGATCGATCACGGTCCCGAATGGCGCTCGTTCGAGGACGACAACAGCGACCGACGTCGAACCGGCGCACCGTTGACTCGCTCCCGTCACGATAGAGGACTTTCCACTGAAATCGGATACGGATCCGGATCCGGATCGCGGTTAACGGGACGGAAACGCCGCCAGCTCGCTCGGATGCGCAGGGAACACAATCGGGCCCGGATCTCCACGAAGGCAGAGCGAAATCAGGTGTACGGATTCACTAGGATCAAACGGTTAATCACCGAGCTATCGCTCCCGGACGCCGCTCGAGAACAGGCCTGTGCGCTCTTCAAATCCGCTCAGTCCGAAGACCTTCTCCGCGGTCGATCGCTTGAGGGTTTCGCGGCCGCCGCGGTGTATGCGGTCTGTCGAACGCTGTCGATGGCCCGAACGCTCTCCGAAATCGTCGCCATCTCTCGAGCCGACGAATCCGAACTCAAAGCGGCGTACGACGCTCTCAACCGAGAACTCGGTCTTTCGACGGGACCGATCGATCCGACGCAGTACCTCCCTCGATACGCATCGAAACTCGACCTCGATACAACCATCGAACAATGTGCTCGAGAGCACGTCGAAACCCTCCTCGAGAACTGTGCGATCGGTGGTCGAAATCCAAGTGGCGTTGCAGCAGCGTGTCTGTACGTCGCGGCGAACGATTGTCCAGATTGTGAGGGAATTACGCAGGCATCCGCTGGTGCTGTCGCCGACGTCAACCCGGTCACGATCAGATCAACGATTCATCAACTCGAGGAGTGTTACTGACGGTGCGGACGTTGAGCCCGTTCCTGTGGAGCGAGCGTTTGGCTAGCCGTCGTTCACTTCGGCTCACAACGTGAGACTGTTTCTGCGAGCCGCTGAATGCGCTCGGTCGCTATAGACCCGGAATCCGTTTCTCGGACGGGTAACCCGTTCGCTCGTGCTTCGTGGACCACTTGTGCACTCGGGACGACGGTTACGGGTGCACCGAGTGCGCGTTCGATTGCACGCTTCCGGTCGACACCGACGGTCGCTCGATTCAGGACGACCGCTCCGATCGGTGCCTCCACCTCGAGCGCGAGTCGTTTCGTTCTGAGCGCGTCGGTGATCGCTTCGTCCGTATCGGTCGTGACGAGCACGACCAGATCCGAGACGTGTAGCTGCACGCCGACGTCGCTCGCGAGCCCCGCAGGACAGTCGATAACCACGCGTCCGAACTCCCGCTCGACGGTGTCGATGATGTCCTCGAACCGTCCCAGATCTGCTGCTCGAGCGCCGGCTAACGACCGCCCACAGGGGAGCACTCGGGTACCCTCGATAGTCCGTACTGCTTCGATCGGATCCGCTCGTCCTGTAAGGACATCGTGAAGGTCCGGCCCCCGTCCGTGCGGGATATCCGCCATCGCGAGGTCGCCGTCGACGACGACTGCATCGAGTTCCGCGCCGAGGTTCAACGCCATCGTCGACTTTCCGACGCCGCCTTTGCCACCGCTTACGGCCACGATCACAGTCCTGTCCCGGTTCGCTTTGATGGCGTCCATCGCTCGAGTCTCGAGCGAACCGTTCGAGCGTCGATATCCGCTCGGCCATCGTCCCGTCTCGCATCGATTATTCTGATCGGATCGTCCGTCGCCGTCGCCGGGCTCGCAAACCCGATCCCGCGCCGACTGTCGGGTTCGAGACGCCCTCGCCAGCGTGAACCGTCCCACTCCGGGACGACGACGCCGTTTCGTCGCGGCGGCCAGACCGGCGTGAGTGTACTCTCGAGGCGAACGTACTGTGGCGTCGTCCGATCGTTCGTTACGGTGGCGCTGACGAACGTCACGTCGTCGCGCCGCTCGGTACTCGTCGAGATGTCGACCATGCCGCTATTGGTCCCGTTACCGCACTTAAACTCGCGGCCCGATTTTGTTCATCTCCAGAATACGCTTCGTTCGCCCGCTACCGCCTGCGTACCTGGTCGTATGACCCGTCTTCGGACTATGTCGTCCGGAGATTGTCCGTACTCGGCTCGTAGACCTCGCCTTTTTGCTTGAGTTTGTCGATCTCGTGTTCGGCTTTCGACTGGTCCATCCCGATCTCGTCGGCCCGCTCGAGGACGATATCCATCGGCGCGCCGTCGTCGTACTCCGCTTCGATGTCGGTGATTAGCTGTTTGATGTTCTTGATCCGGTCGCGCTGGGACTTCGTGGTCCCAGCCTCGACGATATCCGCGTCGAACTCGCCTGTTTCGGGGTCGACGCCGATATCCTGCAGCGTCGAGCGCACGATTTCGACGACCCGTTCGGCGTCACCGGCCTCGACCGTATCCGAGAGTCGAATTCGCGCGCTCGCTTCGGCGAGGCGAACCAGCGCCTCGAGCTTTCGCGCGGTGACGGGAATGGGCGCGTCTTCGTCGGTCCCCTTCAGTCGGAGGTCAACGTAGAAATCGCGGATCGTTTCCCGTGCCGCTTCGGTCATCCGCGGATGGCAGTTCTGCTTTGCGTACGCGATGTACTTGCGCAGGAGTTCCGCGTCGATCTCGGGATCGACCTGCTCGGTCATCTCTTCGATCTCGTCGGTGGTCACATCGAGGGAGGTCATCTCCTCCTGTTGGGTCGTCAACTCCCCGGCGTAGTTCGTCGTCAAAATGTGCTCTGCGAGGTTTCGGTCTTTCTCCTCGTCGGGATTGTCTGTGACCGTAAAGATCAGATCGAACCGCGAGATGAGCGCCGGCTCGAGGTCAATCTGTTCGGCGATCGGCTCGTACTGGTCGAAGCGCCCGTACTTCGGGTTTGCCGCGCCAAGCAGCGAGCACCGCGATTTGAGCGTCGCGTTGATCCCCGCCTTCGAGACCGAAATCTGCTGCTGCTCGAGGGCTTCGTGCATGGCACTGCGGTCCTCCGAACGCATTTTATCTAGCTCGTCAACTGCCGCGATTCCCTGATCGGCGAGAACCAGTGCGCCGGCCTCGAGCGTCCACTGCTGTCCGTCACCGAAATCGTCGCGAACGGCTGCGGCAGTCAGACCCGCCGAGGACGAACCCTTTCCGGAGGTATAGACGGAGCGTGGTGCAATATTTCTGATATACCCGAGCATCTGAGATTTACCGGTTCCGGGATCTCCTATCAGCAGCATATGCAGGTCGCCGCGAATCCTCGAGCCGTCGGGTAACTGCTTGGTGACGCCCGAAAAGAGCTGGAGCATCATCGCGAGTTTCTCCTGATCGTAGCCGTAGATCGACGGCGCGATCGAGGCGACCATCTTCTCGTAGATGTCGTCTTCGGTGGAGAGACGGACGATTTCCTTTTTGTCCTCCTCGGTGATGTCCATGTCCTCGAACTGCTCTTCGTCGATATCGACGGAGATCCCTTCCATGTAGAAATCGAAGATGGGAGATTTCTCCTGCTGGTTGCCCTGTTGCTCGAGGCGGAGGACGCCGACGGCGGAAACGTGGTCGCCAGGGGTCACTTCTCCCGTGATGTCGTCTTCGACGTGGATGTCGAGCGCCTGAGGCGTCTCGCCGCCGCGTAACCCCTCTGGACTTTCTTGAACCCTGAGCTTTTGGGCGTCGACGAACTCCGACTGGTCGAAGTTCACCTGAAACGGTCCCTGCCGTTCACAGCCCTGGCACTCGTGGGGTTCCTGAAAATCGCCGGTCGACTGTGGGATTCGGTTGAGGGTCCCACAGAGCTGACACTCGAAGGCCGCCTCTTCGATCTTCGGGCGGACGTCGGTCGCCTTGCGAACGATTCCCCGAACCTGCACGAGTTTGTTCATGTTCTGGGCGCGGATGTCCCGAATATCGGGGGACTCGGTGTCGGGTAGGTTTCGAATGCGGACGTGGGCCTGCCCGAGGCTGACGTCGATGGGGAGATCGTACAGCCGAAGCGCTTCCTCGGCGTAGCGCTGGAGTTGTTCGGGCTGATTGAGATAGTCGTCCGCCAGGTCGGGATCGTATCGGTAGAGATCTTGCCAGTCGATAAACAGCGAGCGCTGCTCGTTTGGATACTGCTGGGCAAGCTGTTTCACCTCGTTGTCGCAGTAGTTCCGGAAGAACTGCTCGAATGCGTCGACGAGTTCGGAGTTTCCCGCTTGCGCCATTGACCTGTTGTTGGGTCGCCATCGCGTATAAATGGTTGCAAACCACGGTGAAACTGATCCTCTGTGAACTCGGTCTACCGGTGACTGTGCTATCCTCTCGGTTGGTGTGCCTCTCGATCCAATCTCGTTTGGTCGTGACGACGGCCGACTCAGTTTTGCCGGTATCGATGCGCTCTCACATGGTGGTCACGGCGGGCCGTTTAACGGTCCTATAGTACCCACAGACGTTCTATTCTACCGGCTCGTCGTCTCACTGAAACCGTTTTAACAACCTGATAGGCGAACGACCGGTTGCGATGAACGTAATGAACGTACGGAACTACTATGTGACATTTCGGCTGTGGTTGATATGGAGATGGTAGAATGCTAGAGCTATTGTCAGACTTTCGGAACATAATCTTCCCCGTATTCTTCGTCGGGTTCTTCGTCGGGACGCTCGTCCTGCTCGCGCTTTCGGATCGAGAACTCGCGAGGAAGGCCTGGGTTGGGGGATTTATTCTCGTCCTCGTTGCGGTAACCGTGCTCGGATCGACGCTCATACCCGTCGTCGAGATGCACAAATTCTCACAGCCCAGCGAGGAACAAAACACGGCCTACGAGTTCGTTGTCGTCGATGAAGACGGAAACGAACTGTTCTATGACTACCGTGCGACGCCCCCGACGACCGACAGCCGCTCGTCGACGGTCGCCTGGCGCATGGTCGACGACTACTCCGATCAAGAGCGGATGGAAACCGCGGAGTTCTATCTCTCCAATGCCAAGGAGTACCGATCTGACATCGAATCCGGAGCGTATCCACCGCCGACGGACCTAATCGATCCGCCGCGGTACGTCGACGACGAGCAGTGGACCGCTTCGACCCTCGAGGAGTACAAGGAGTTCGAGTCCATTCGAATCTACGAACGAACGCTAACAGTAAACGAGGATAATACGGAACTCGAATCGCACGACGAACGACTACTACTTACGGTCGACGTGGACGACCAGTCGATCACTGAACACGAACACTCATGAGCGCGTTCATCAACTACTTTGCCGACGATTCTCGCTCGTCACCGATCAACCTCGCCGTCGCTCGCGTCGTGCTGGGGACATACCTCCTCTGGCGCGTCGTCTTTCTCGACTGGGGGTTCTACCAGGAGTGGCCTCGAGCCCTCAATATCGGCATCGACTTCCTTCATCGAGACGTGCTCCTAGCGTTGTTGCCCTACCAGCGATGGCTCGTCGCCGGATTGCTCGTGTCCTTTATCGTTGGGTACAAGATCAAGTGGTCGGGCGGACTCGCGAGTCTCCTCTTGTTGGAGATGCTGTCGGTCAAGGCGACGGTTTACCTGTCGGGAACCGTCGAGTCGCTGTTCGTCTGTTCGTATTTCGTCCTCCTCTTCGCGTTCTTCCACGACGATGATGCGATGTCGGCGGACGCCGTACTCCGGACGAAAGAGAAATCGCTCGACCAACTGAACAGGTTCCTCAAGGAGGGGTCGAACCAGTCCTACCGAATGCGGCCGTTCAAGTGGGCGCTCGTCATCGTCGGCCTCATGTATCTCGGCGCCGCGTGGGGGAAGTTACTCAACGGGTCGTTTGATATCTATCTCTCCGGCGCTCAGTTGCAGCGCGATATCCTCTACAGCCAAGTCGCGACCGGCGTGACCCGACCGATTGGCGAGTTCGTCGTTCAACACGAGGTTCTGGCCTGGCTCGGATTCGTCGGGACCGCGTTGGTCCAGTCGCTGTTTATCGTCGCAGTCGTTCTGGGCGTGACGGTAACGCCGTTCGTCATCGGCTTGATCGGCTTTCACGTCGCAGTGATACTCACCCTGGGACTGTACTTCATCGACATGATCGTCGTTCTCTCGCTGTTTGGCGCGTGGGACGTCGTCTACCGGAAACTCGCCGCGGATCAAACGAACGCGGTCCAACTGGTCTACGACGAACGCTGTTACTTCTGTGCGCGGAGCCTCTATCTCTTCAAACACCTCGACATCAACGATTCGGTCCAGTTTTACACCCAGTCGGACGCCCCGTCCGAACTGGTCGACCGCGACGAGGTCGACCTCGAGAAGGAGATGTACCTCTTTCGCGATGGGGAGGCCCACGGCGGCTACGACGCGTTCCGTCACCTGTTCAAGCAGTTCCGGATCTTTCTCCCGATCACGCTGTTGATGGCCTTCCCGCCGGTCAGGCTGGTCGGCGAACGAATCTACGAATACATCGCCGACAATCGGAATCGTCACTTCGTCTGTAGCTACGAGCCGGACGAAACGTCCTGATCCGTAGCTGCTCCTGTCAGCGGCTCATCTGGTGTTCCTCAAGAATTATCGACTTCTGCACTCGCGACTCACGAGGTTGTTCGTCACGAGAAGTGGGCCAACTCGGATTCGATAGTTGCGGCTCGCGGAGTTGCTCGCCGCAAAATATGGGCCAACTCGGATTTGAACCGAGAACCTCCACCTTATCAGAGTGGCGCTCGACCTAATTGAGCTATTGGCCCGCTTCGCATCAGTGAGTTGCGGGCAGGTACGTTTAAGCGTTTCTTTCTCTTATACCCGTGCGAACCGCTACCGAGCGTTGGGGTCGCTGCCCGTCTCGTCGTCTCGAGACTCCTCGTCGCCGAACTCGATGGTGTACTCGTCGTCTCCCGTATCGGATTCGACGGTATAGGAATCGTCGTCGAGATTGTAGGTTCCGTCACTGGATTCGCTCGAGCCCGCCGTCGTGTTCGTTCCCGTCGGTCCGGGGCCCTGACCGCCCATGTCTTCGCCGTTCGGGAACCCGAACGTGTAGACGCCGCCGCTGATGAATCCACCAGTCTTCTTGTCCGCGTAGGGAACGATCACGAACCGCTTGAGCGCCGCTCGGATCGGGATTCTGGTGATCGGAACGACGAGCAGGAAGCCGATCAGATCGGTGACCAGCCCCGGCGTGAGCAGGAAGGCTCCGGCGGCGATCAACAGGCCGCCGTCGAGCAGTTCGTTCGTCGGTGGCTCTCCGTTCGCGAGCGAGCGTTGCATCTTCCCGAGCGTTCGCCGGCCTTCGGCGCGAACGAGCAACAGGCCGATCAGTCCAGTCAGAACGACAAGCAACACCATCGCGACCCAGCCGAACTCGGTACGGCTGAAGACCAGCGCGAGGAGTACCGCGTCCAGAAACGGGATGAGCAACAGTGCGGAGAGCCACCGGAGCATACCGCCCTCTAGGCCGCGGAGGGTCAAAACCCTTTACTCTCAGTTCTCGAGGCGTGCCGGCGTCGAATTCCGAATCGTACTCGAACGAAGGCCTTAGGCACGCGACGCACGTCCACGCTAACATGGACGACGTTACGCGGGTCGAGTGGCGAGAGTGGGGACAGGCGGCGTTCGACGAGGCCGAATCGGCTGACGTTCCCGTGTTGCTTTCGCTCACCGCGACGTGGTGTGATCACTGCCACGAGATGGACGAGCAGACCTATGCCGAGCCACAGATTGCGGCGAATATCAACGATCGGTTCGTGCCGGTGCGCGTCGACGCCGACCGGCGGCCTCGAGTGCGCGACCGGTACAACATGGGCGGCTTCCCCTCGACGGTCTTTCTCGCACCCGACGGCGCGCTGTTGACCGGGGCGGGCTATCTCGGCCCCGACGGGATGCGTCAGGTGTTAGACAGCGTCGGGACGATGTGGGAGACCAAAGGCGAGGAGGCGAGTCGGATCCCGCGGCCGCTTCGGGAGGACGAGCCTCCTGCCGGCCAGCTTTCGAGCGACATCGAGGGATCGATGCTCGGCCAGCTCGAGGAGAACTACGACGAAACCGCCGGCGGTTGGGGAGTCGAACCGAAGTTCCCGCTCCCGGACGCCCTCGAGTTCGCGCTCAAGCGCGACCGCGAGATGGCGCGTCGTTCGTTCGAGGCGGTCAGCGCGAATCTGTTCGACGAGTACGAGGGCGGCTTCTACCGGTTCGGCGCGCAGGCCGACTGGGGCGAGATCCAACACGAGAAGCTGCTCGATTCGAACGCCGCGCTCGTTCGTGCGTTTTCGAACGCCTACCTCTATACGGGGCGTGAGGAGTACCAGGAGCCGGCGTCGCGGACGATCGAGTACCTCACGACGACGCTGTGGAACGACGACGCGGAGGCCTTCGCGAACAGTCAGGCCCCCGGCGAAGACGGGTCCTACACCCTCGAGGCCAGCGATCGAGCGGCCGTCGACGACCCGCCCGTCGACGCGGGCGTCTTCGCCGGACCGAACGGGCTGGCGATCGAAGCCCTGCTCACCTACGTTGCGTACACGGACGACGAGCGCGCCCGTCGCTACGCCGAACGCGCACTCGAGACGCTCCAAACCGCCCTTCTGGAAGACGGTGTCGTTGCCCATCGCCTGCCCGACGAGGACGCCGACTCGATCGAGCGAGCGCCACTGTTGTTGACGCAGGCTCGCGGACTGCGGGCCGTGCTCGCGGGGGCGAGCGTTCTCGGTGCCGGGACGCTCGAGGACGCACGCGCCATCGCCGACAGCACGATCGAGACGCTTCGGGACGGCGATTCGTTCGTCGACGCCCCGGCCCGCGGCGCGGGACTGCTCGAGCGGACCCTCCGCCCGCTCGACGCGAACGTCGCGTTCGCCGACGCGCTCGTCGACCTCGCGATCCTGACCGGACAGGAGCGATACCGGACGGTCGCACGGGAGACGCTCGAGGATTTCGCCGGTGCGAGCGATCGGTTCGGCGTCCAGATGGCACGATACGGATCTGCGGCCGCTCGGCTGGTCGATGACCCGCTCGTCGTTCGCGTCGGAACGCACGCGGGAACCGACCTCCACCGCGCCGGGCTACGGGTAGCAGACCACGAAAAGGTCGTCGTTCCGAACGCGACGAACGAACTCGAGCGAGGAACCGCTCGCGTCGAACAAGGCGACCGGATTTCCGGGGTCGCTGAAACTCCAGCAAAGTTGAGCGAACAAGTGCGTGCCATACTCGAGTAATAGCACGGACTAACGACGCCGAATCTGATATCGGCAAAACTACCGTAGCGTTTATGCCCTTCGAGTCGGTTGCGTATTCATATGGCCAGTCTACGGGATCTCGGGCTTTCGGAGTACGAGGCTCGAGCGTATCGATCGCTGTTGAACATCGGCCCGACGACGGCCAAGGAACTCTCCCGGGCCAGCGACGTGCCGATGGGCCGGATTTACGACGTTCTCAACAGTATCGAACAGTACAACCTCGTCCGCAGTCAGACCGCGAGCCGTCCGAAAAAGTACGTCGCCGTCGAGCCCGCGACCGCGCTCGATCGACTGCTCGACGACAAAAAGCGCGAACTCGACGAAAAGGCCGAACAGTACGAGTCGATCGTCGACGACCTCTCCGAGGAACTCGACGCGGCCGAACCCGTCGAAGAGCAGTTCTGGACCGCCTCCGTCGGCCCCGAGGAGACCATCGACCTCCTCTTGGAACGGCTCACCGCGGCGGATCGGGACATCGTGATGGTGGCTGCGGATCCCGCCCCGCGAGTGGACATTCGAACCGTCGGCGACGAAGTGCTGGCCCACCTCGAGGACGCGCTCGACCGGGGCGTCTCCGTGGACGTGCTGATGACGCGCGAACTGGTCGCGTCGCTGTCCGAAAACGTCGGCCGGCGATATCAAGAGACGCTCCAGCAGCGCGACGATTTCGACGTCCGGATCAGCGACGACGTGACCGGCTCGTTCAACATCATCGACGGCGTCGAGGTCTGCATTCAGGTGCCGAACCCGCTCGCCTCCCAGGAGGTCTTCGGCATGATCGACCTGAAAGACCCCGAGTTCGCCGCCGACGTCCACGAGGAGTTTTATCCGAGCTGGGAACGGGCGACGCCGCTCGAGTTTTGAACTCGAGACGGTCGCCCATCGACATCCCCCACTGGCACGCGCTGGGCCGCACCGCGCGCGACGCAAGCGGTGCGGTTCGATACCGCGTGAGGGATGAACGAGAGAACGAAGTGATCGAGTGAATCGGTTGGGGAGGAGGCGGCCGTTGTACGTGCTTCGAAATCACGAGGAGAGTTGACTGCAGTGTGCTGTTTTCCGTCGTGAACGCTTCAAAACCGAAAAACCTTCGAGCCCGCCCGCTCTGTCCTCGTCGATTTAGTGCTCGAGGTCGCCGTTTACTTCCTCGCGGAGCGTCTTCATTTCGACGACGCGTTCGGCGTGGGCGTTGTGCTGGTGGATCGACTCGTCGTTGGACTGGATCATCGTGATCACGGCGTCGTCGGCGAGGTGGTCTAACTCCGAAACCACGCCTTCGGCCATCGCTCGAACGCAGTCCTCGACGAACTTGGCGTCCGAGTGGGCCTCGTAGGTCATGTGATCCTCGTCGGGGCGCTTGGCGAGGTTGTAGATCTTCGCGCTCATCGAATCGCGAGCGATGTCGATGATCTCGTTGAGGTCGACCTCCGGATCGCCGTCGGCTTCGACCGTGACTGTCGCATGCCCGCGCTGGGAGTGGCCCGGCTGTGGGACCGCATCGAGGAACTCCGTGATCGTTTCCTCCGGGACGTCGAGGTCCTCGAGTTTCTGTTTCGCTCGCGCCACGGACATGCCCTGCGAGCAGGGACAGACCGTCATGCCGACGACGTGGGCACCGATCTCTTCGCGGGTGCCGTCTTCGGTCGCGGTCGCCGAGGCGATGATGTCGACGGTGTGTTGGGTTTCCCGATCCGAGGCGGGCGTCTGCTCGCGGCGCATGAACTCCGCTTCCATCGACACCTCGGCTTTGGACGTGTAGTCGTGGCGTTCGAGCAGGCGCTCGGCGGCGTCGCCGCAGACATCCTCGACGCGGTAGGCCTCCTCGCGGGTCGCCTCCTCTAGGATTTCGTCGATGACCTCCATGTTGCGGCTCATGTCCGCGCCCTTCCGCCAGGAGGGGAGGTCGACGAAGACCTCGAACTCCGCGGTGAGCACGAGCGGGCGTTTGCCGGTGCGCGCGATCTTGACGAGTTTTTCGACGCCGGTGACGCCGACCTGGTTCAGGCCGACGGTGACGTCGGGGGCCGTCGCCTGCACGTCGGGAAGCTGCTTACTCATTACCCGTATTCGGGACAGCGCGCGATTCAACCTTTCGGAAGGCGCATCGATTCGAGGGGGAATCGGTGGCTCGAGCGAACGCTTCGAAGCTGTGGCGATTCGCTGGATCCTTTAAGTGCTTCTCGTCACAAGGTGTAGATACGAACGGCAGTCCTCGAGTTCCGTCCGGTGTATTTTGTGGGTCTCTTTGGGTTACAGCTTCCGCTTTCCCGTGAGATCTCTCTCCGTCAAACTGCCCGTTTCCGGCTCGAGTAGCGGTATAGATAAGGACGCAGGACGAGACGTATCAGATATCCATTGAGTGTCCTGTCTGTGGGAGTTCAGCGAGAAAGAGTATCAACGTCCGGGTCGCCAAAGAGACCGATCTCACGCAGGTGGTCGGAAGCACGTGGGACGGCCGAAACATGGCTCGCTGTAATGAATGTGGTGTTCTGTACGATCACCAGTACCTCGAGGATGAGGCGACCGCCGGTCAGCGCGAGTCACCGATCAACTGTCCCGACTGTGGGTCGCCGAATCCAGCCGAGCGGAGTTCCTGTACGTACTGCGATGAGCCGCTGCCGTCCCCTGAATAAGCGGTCTGAATGGCCTCTCCGAGATCGAAGCCAGCGCAATTGTCCCGACCGCGTGGCGATCGATTCGTGATCTTCCGCTTTCATCCGATCTATATGAGTGTGCGATGAACCCGTCAGCATGTCCTACGATACGGCTCACAAAACCGATCCCGAATCGATCCTTCCGGAAGAAAGCGGCGGCATGTGGTTTCTCAAGGAGGCCCTCGAGACCCAGGAACTCGGCATTTCGATCCTCGAGCTAGAACCCGGCGTTAGCGGGAAGGCCCACGACGAAACCCACACCGGTCAGGAGGAGGTGTACTACGTCGTCGACGGGACGGTAACGGTCGATCTCGACGACGAGTCGGTGACCCTCGAGACGGACGAGGCGCTTCGAATCGACACTGAAGTGGAGCGACAGATCCACAACGAGAGCGACGACGCCGCGAAGCTCGTGCTCGTCGGCGCGCCGCTGTAAGCGGATTGCCAACACGATTTTGGACTGCCGAGGACAACACCCTTAACCGGCGGCATGGCCTCCGCTCGAGTGATGCCACCGGCGATCGAGACGCAGGATCTCATCAAGGAATACGGTGAGCTACGGGCGTTACAGGGCCTGTCGCTGACCATCGAGGAGGGGGAGTTCTTCGGACTGCTCGGCCCGAACGGCGCGGGGAAGACGACGTTCATCAACACGCTCGTCGGCCTCGTCCGCAAGAGCGGCGGGGACGTCCGCGTCTTCGGCCACGACGTCGAAACGGAGTACCAGCAGGCTCGAGACGCGATCGGACTCGCGCCACAGGAGTTCAACGTGGATCGATTCTTCCCCATTCGGGAGGTGTTGATGCACAAGGCCGGCTACCACGGGATACCCGACTCGGAAGCGGAGAAGCGAGCCGACGAGGTGCTCAAACGCGTCGGGATCTACGACAAGCGCAACGAGCGCTTCGACTGGCTCTCGGGCGGCATGAAACGCCGACTCCTGCTCGCTCGAGCGCTCGTCACCGATCCGGATCTGTTGATCCTCGACGAGCCGACGGCGGGCGTCGACGTCCAGTTGCGCCACGACCTCTGGGAGCTCGTCACCGAACTCAACGAGGAGGGGACGACCGTGCTCCTGACGACCCACTACATCGAGGAGGCCGAACGCCTCTGCGATCGGGTCGCGATCCTCAACGAGGGGCGGAAGGTGACCGTCGCGACGCCGGACGAACTCAAAGAACGCGGAACGGACACGATTTCGGTCACCCTCGAGAACCCGCCGGCGACACCGCCATCGTTGGGTGCCTACGCTCACGACGCGTGGCTCAGCGGCGACGCGCTCGAGGTTCGGGTCGACGACGGCGGGTCGACCGCCCCGCAGTTGCTCAACGACCTCGAGGCGGCGGGATACGACATCGTCGACCTCGAGATCACCCGGACCTCGCTCGAGGAGGTGTTCGTCGACCTCACCGACCGTGAGGACCGATCCGTGACGCGCTCCGGAGACGGGGAGGCGGACGGCGGCGACGGATCGACGGGCGGCGACGGAGACGACGAACAGACGGGGCCCGAGCGCGAGCGAGACTTCCTTGAGCAGGGAGGTGCCGTCTGATGCGGTCGGTCTACCTGCGGACGCTTTTCCCGGGTCTAGCCGCCCTCGGGGCGGTCTATGGGACGATTTCGCGCACGTTCGAGAACGAGGCGTTCTCGAGCGGCCGCGCTCGTTGGAACGAAGACAGCCGACGACAGGACTGCCGACGACACTGCACCCGCGGTCTCGCCACGGGTGATCACCTATGAGCATCGCCAACACACAGTTGAAGACGCTGATCCGACGGGAAGTGCTCCGGTTCGTGCGACGCCCGTACAACACCTTCCTCCCGCCGCTTATCACGAACGTCCTGTACTTCTCCGTCTTCGGGGTCATCCTCGGTAGTCGAATCGGATCGGTCGGCGACGTGACCTACATCCAGTTCGTGCTGCCCGGTCTCGTCGTGCTCGGGGCCATGTCCAACGCCTTCGAGAACGCCTCGTTCAGCATTTTCCACGGCCGGTGGAACGAGTACATTCACGAGGTTATCACCTCGCCGCTTTCCCATACCCAAACGGTCGGCGGCTACGTGATCTCGAGTGCGCTTCGAGGCATCATCATCGGCGGGCTGATCGTCGCGGTCGGCTTCCTGTTCACGACAGTCCCGTTCGCACATCCGCTGTACCTGCTTAGCTTCGGCGTCGTGACGACCACCCTCTTCGCCGGCCTCGGGATAATCGGTGGCCTCTGGGCGGAAGACTTCGACCACTTGACGGTCATGAACCAGTTTCTGCTCCGGCCGCTGGTGTTTTTCGGCGGGGTGTTCTACTCGTTAGACCAACTCGAGGGGCTGGCCTACACCGCGTCGCTGCTCAACCCGATGGTCTACATGGTAAACGGCGTCCGCTACGGGATGATCGGCGTGACGGAGATCAACCCGAACACGTCGTTGCTCGTGCTCTCCGGGGCAGCCGTGGTCGTACTCGCGATCGATCTGTTCCTGTTCAAGCGCGGCTACGGAATCTCTGACTGAGCCGTCTTTTCGGTGAACCTTGGGGTCGATCTCGGTGGCATTCGACTCCTACCGCCTGTAAATCTTAGACTGCGAATTCGGCGAATGTGCGACGTAGCCGGGCGGCTGCACGAACGGTAGGAGTTTCGATGAGGGCGTTATGGAAGTCTTCCCACCGTGTTGGTCACACAAACTTCTCTGATGAACCGGTGGATAAGAAGATGTAGTGAACATTCCAACGACGATCTACGCAATCGTAGCGCCATACCGCAAGCAACCAGTTCAGTCAGAACATGCTCGTTCATACTCATCGGCCGAAATCGTGTACCGCTCGACATCTACCGGACCATCGTTAGTCACCTGCCAGTTCCGTAAACATCCCTCGTGGGTGCCACCAAAACGACTGACATATTTCTCCACGGCTCGCCGCGACCGCTCGTTGTCAACGTGGTGGGTTATCGCAACGAGGTCTAGTGATAACCGATCAAACGCTATCTCAATCAATGCGTGAGCACGCTCTGTGGCATATCCCTCGCCCCAGTATTGGTTTCTCAGCCAGATTCCGAGGGTCGCTGTCGATCGTTCCCAATCAACTGCTAATTTTGTGTATCCAATAAGTGACCCACTCTTGGATTCAGAAGGATCGAGCCGGATGACGTACCGGGCGGTAGTTCCGTCTCTCCACTCTTTTTCAGCTCGATCGATCAAATCTGCTGTTTCCTTCGGACTTTGATGTGCATTCCACGGAAGATACTCCGTGACTGGCCCCATCTCCTCTGTGTCACCTCTAATATTATATAATTCGAATAGGTCAACAGTCTCGTGACTAATATACTCGAGTTCTAATCGTTCCGTTTCGAATCGCTCCGGAAATAGTGTACTCATGCTTTTAGAGTTCCTCCAGTCTGTATTATTGTCCTGTGATGGCGTTTATTTATCGGCAGTGGGTGAGCGGATTTTCCTCCGATGCTACACTCTACAGAAGGCTGAGAGGTGATCGTCCATCGCGACGATGAGATCGATCACCTGAGCGCGGCGCTAGAGCCGCTGTCCGATGGCGTTGCATCCAGTAGGCCTTTCTCTACGGCCCATTTGGGACCGGAAAGACTGCTCCGCATAATCCGTACTCGGGCAACTGCACGAAATCCCAGATATCGACGCTGTTTTGTCGAGATCGAGTACGTCTCTCACGATCACCGATCGTCGACTGCTGAATATGTGCTGTAGAAGTACCTTTTCTCGTCGAGTTCGATCGCGTTGCTCGCTCCCGGCCCCTCCAAAAATCTACGCTAAACAGGTCGCTCGCGGGTGCAAGCTTGCGACGCGATCGCAGCGATACCGTCTCCGCCCTGTACTTACCGAATCAAAGCGCTCAGGTGGTAGCTGTGAGAGCCCTTATTTGACGCCCTCGTCTCAATCGGACACTTTCACGAGTTGCTTGCCGATGTTCTCGCCCTCGAACAGCCCGAGGAACGCGTCGGGTGCGTTTTCGAATCCGTCGACCACTTCCTCGCGGTACTCGAGCTCACCCGAGTCGATGAACCCCGCGAGTCGCTCGAGCGCTTCGCCCCAGCGCCCCTCGTAATCGCCGACTAGCAGGCCTTCGACGCGCGCCCGTTTTTCGATGAGCGTCGCGAGTTTTCGCGGCCCGGTCGGCACGTCGGTTTCGTTGTACAGCGCGATCTGTCCGCAGACGGCGACTCGAGCGCGGAGGTTGAGTCGGGGCCAGACGGCGTCGGTGATCGGGCCGCCGACATTGTCGAAGTAGACGTCGATTCCGTCCGGACAGGTTTCATCGAGCGCGGCCCCGAGGTCGTCCGTCTCCCGGTAGTTGATCGCCGCGTCGAAGCCGAGGTCGTCGGTGAGCCAGTCGATTTTTTCGTCGCTGCCCGCGGTCCCGACGACCCGTGCGCCCGCGATCCGTGCGAGTTGACCGACAACGGAGCCGACAGCGCCGGCTGCCGCGGAGACGACGACGGTGTCGCCCGGTTTCGGCTCGCCCACGTCGAGCAGGCCGAAGTACGCAGTCACGCCGGGCATTCCGAGCACGCCGAGGGCGGTCGAGACGGGTGCCAGATCCGGGTTGACTTGCCGTAGTTCGTCGCCGTGAGCGACCGCATGTTCGGCCCACAGCAGGTCGCCGGTGACGATATCGCCGGCCTCGAGCCCCTCGTAGTTGGACTCGAGGACTTCGCCGACGACGCCGGCTTTCATCGGTTCGCCGACGTCCCACGGCTCGGCGTAGGATTCGGCGTCGCGCATCCGGCCGCGCATGTACGGATCGACAGACTGGTAGCGCGTCTCGACGAGGACCTCTCCCTGCTCGGGTTCCGGGCGGTCTACGGTGACCAACTCGAAGGCGTCGTGGGTCGGTTCACCAACTGGACGGTTCGCGAGATGCCACTGTCTGGTCGTTGCCATATTTGAGAGTCGATCCGACGAAAGGTCAACATTTGGCTCCCGGAAAGGGGGACGGTCACGAGCAGCCAACGAGGGTGTAACATACCTCATTTACTCCCCGTAAGCGGTGATGTCGACTCGAACGGAGGCCGAGCTACTTTTCGGGCCGTTTAACAACCGGATAATGCCCTCTCGAGGGAAATCAGGCGGCTTTGGACCCGTCTTCAGTCCCCAGATTCCGTTCGGTTGAACCGTTCGAATCCGAGTTAACAGCTCCATTAGAAAGTACTCCGGATGAGGACAGTCGGGTATGGATATCGAATCATCTCGGCGACGAATGTTAGCTGCAGTTGGCGTCGGATCAGCCTCCCTCGCGGGTTGTCTCGACTTCCTTTCGGATGGCGGTGGCGACGGTGACGGCGACGGCGATGGGAGTGGCAATGGTGGGAACGGAGACGGTGCGGCCTGGCCCGCGTCCAACTCGGGCGAGCTCATCTCCGACTTCGGCGAGGACGACAACTGGGTCTCCCGACACGGCGAAATCAAATCTGCGCCAGACGAGGCGGTCACCGGCGATCAGGCGATGGTCATCGAAAGCGACAAGGCGATCGCCAGCGCCGGGCTCGCGGTTCCCGACGGGGTCGACCTCGAGGATTGGGACGCCTCGATGGCGGTCAAAGTGGAGTCGGCCACCGACATCCGACTCGAGGTTCTCGCAAGCGGTCGTGAGAATCACCTGACGAGTATCAGGCAGATTCCGGACGCGTACGAAGGGTGGCTTCGCGTCGACTTCGGGTACATCATGAAACGCGGCGAACCCGACCTCTCGAACGTCACACAGTTCAATATTGTCGCGTCCGGCCCCGAGGGCGGTCCGACGCGCGTCGTCGTCGACGACCTCCGACGGACGGAGGCGGCAGTCAGCAGCGGTAAGGCGATTCTCGCCTTCTACGACGGGCTTCCTTCGCACTTCGATATCGCGGCGGACATGCTCGAGGAACGCGGCTGGGCCGGCGCGGTGCCGGTCGACCCCGACCGTATCGGTGGGGCAGGACGGATGAACATCAGCCAACTCCAGCAACTCAGCGACCAGGGCTGGGACGTGTGTTCGTACCCCGAGAGTGATGGACCGCTTCCGGAACAGTCGGAAGAGCGCCAGCGCGAACGCATCCAGCAGTCGATATCGGCGCTGGAATCCTACGAGTTCGAAGACGGCGCTCGGCACTTCTTCGCGCCGGGCGACAGCATGGACGAGACGACTCACGAAATCGTTCGCGAGCACCACGAATCTGGCTTTTTGTTCGGTGCCAGCCCAAATTCCACGTCGCCGACCGGTCCCCACATGACCTCGCTCATCTGGGGCCCCGACCTCCACGGGGGCGTCCGCCGTGCGATCAACCTCTCGGATCAGTACAACCAGCTCACCGTCCTCAGGATTCCGGATATCGTCGAGGACGAAGCCGACGTGAACGCGAACAACATGCCCCTTGAGGATTTCGAACACCTGCTCGACCACCTCGAACACCGCGGGGTCGACGTGATCACGCCCTCCGATCTGGTCGACGGATCGATGGAGAGCGACGAGGAGGGCGGCTCCGAGGGCGACGGCGACGGCCCGATTCTCGAGGCCGGAAAGGCACACACGTTCTCCGGTAACGGCGGATCCCAGACCGACGAGTTCGACCTCGCGAGCAGCGGTGTGGAGTGTAGCTTCTCACACGAGGGTAGCGGGGACTTCGTCGTCGAAGCGACGGCGATCGATGGCGACCTCGCGAACGACCTCCTCGTCGACACGACCGGCTCCGGACCGGGCAAGTCGTTCACGTTCGCCGACGAGGGGACCTACCAGCTTGAGGTCGAGGCCGACGGCGAGTGGTCGATCGAACTCGATCAGCCCGAAGTCACGAATTCGGACCTCACGTCGTTGCCGGTCTCCGAATCCGGCACCGGCTCGTCGTTCATCGGCCCGCTCGAGAGCGAAGACGACATCAGTCTCGAGGTGTCCCACGACGGGGACGGGGCCTTCCTCATCGACGGCTTCGACTCGAGCGGGAGCAGAGAACAGGTCGTCAACAAAACCGGTCAGTTCGAGGGCTCGAGATCGTACGCCGTCGGGGACGCGACGTGGTTCAATATCGAAGCGACCGGCGACTGGGAACTCGCGATCGAGTGACGGCCCGGTAAAATTTCGGGAAAGAAGAAATCGTTTTGTGGGTGATCCGTCGATATAGTCGCATGAGCGATTCCAACGATGACCTTCTGATCGAACTACTCGAGGGAAACGCCGCTCACGTCGACGGGCTTCCTGACGATTACTTCGCGTCGGTTCAGGACGGCCAGCGGCCGGACGTGGTTTCGATCTGTTGTTCCGACTCTCGGGTTCCCCAGGAGCGCATGTGGAACGTCGACGCGCCGGGGGACGTGTTCACGCCGAGCAACATCGGGAATCAGGCGCAGGACGAACACGACGGTGACCGAATCGTCGACGGCGGCCTCCTGTACCCGATTCACCACGCCGGAACCGAGGCGGTTGCCGTCGTCGGTCACACCGGCTGTGGGGCCGTCACAGCCGCCTACAACGTTGCGACGGGGGGCGACCTGCCGGGGCCGGACGGCGTCGACAAGTGGGTTTC
Source organism: Halostagnicola larsenii XH-48 (assembly GCF_000517625.1). Classification (GTDB taxonomy): domain Archaea; phylum Halobacteriota; class Halobacteria; order Halobacteriales; family Natrialbaceae; genus Halostagnicola; species Halostagnicola larsenii. Next base: position 173,464 of record NZ_CP007055.1, read on the forward strand.
ACAGCTCGTCCCGATCGTCGAGGAGGGTCTCGAAAGCGACCTCGTCGAGACGGACCAAGCGGACGAGTCCGTGATCAATCAACTCGTCGAGTACAACGTCGACTCGCAGGTGCAGTTCCTCCAGAACGCAGCGGAAATCCCCGACGAAGTCGCCATCTACGGCTTCGTCTACGACTTTCAGGGTATCTACGGCGAACAGGCGGGTCGCACCTATCTCGTCAACCATAACGGCGAGACGGAACCGGGTCGGATCGCCGCGAAGATTCCGGCCGAGTTCGAATCCGCGACACGGAGTATCCTGTACTGACCGCGGGCCACGAAGTTGCCACGGGGCGGATACTGCGTCGCTCGAGGCTGGACCATAGCGGACGTCGATAACGTTTTGCGGCCTGCCTCGAAACTCCTACCTATGCGGAGCGTACTCGAGTCCGACACGAGGTTCTACTACGCGGTCGGAGTACTCACTCTCGCCGTCTTCGTGCTCGCGGTTATCGCCGTCACCACGCTCAATTCGATCGAGCTGGGCAGTCAAGGGCTGTTCGGACTCCTCGTCGGGTTCGGATTTTTCATGCTCGTCTTTTTCGTCTCGATCGCGATCCACCGACTCGAGGATCTCGAGGACGTGTGAGGGCTGGATCACGAAATTCTCCAGAACACGGCCTTCTGAGGCCCGATATTCGCCAAAACGAGTATTCCGGAAAGGTTATCAGTGTTTGTCCCCTCTGTTCAAAAGCAATGGCGAAAGGAACGGTTGATTTCTTCAACGACACAGGCGGTTACGGATTCATCGAAACTGAGGACGCGGACGACGACGTGTTCTTCCACATGGAAGACATCGGCGGCCCGGATCTCGAAGAAGGACAGGACCTCGAGTTCGACATCGAGCAGGCCCCAAAAGGCCCACGCGCGACGAACGTCGAGCGCCTGTAAGGCGAATTCGCTGAGGTATCGGCATTTCAAAATAGTATTTCACACACCGACGAGCGCCGCCAGCGGAGTTTGTGCCTCACCCTCGCACAGATACCACGCGGTGGCGAACCGGCGAGTTTCGGCTTCGTCGGTGACCGCCCGGTTATTTATTTCGGCCCGTTCAACCTCGATCCCGAGACGTGAACGTCTTGCTCGTTCTGGGCCACCCCCGGACTGACAGCTTCTGCGGCGCGTTGGCTCGAGCGTATCGCAGCGGTGCGAGCGACGCGGGCGTCGATCTGCGGACAATCGCCATCGCCGATTTGGAGTTCGATCCGGACGTCCACGCCGAGTCTCCGAGCGACCAACCGCTCGAGGCGGATCTGGCCGACGCCCAGCGCCAGATCGAGTGGGCGGACCACCTCGTCCTCGTCTACCCGAACTGGTGGGGTACGATGCCAGCGCGGCTCAAAGGCTTCTTCGACCGGGTATTCACGTCCGGGTTCGCGTTCTCGTTCTACGACGAGGGAGAAGGGGCTGGCCACGAACCGCTGTTGGACGGGACGACGGCCGAACTGATCGTCACGATGGACATGCCCGCGTGGGTCTACCGCTGGATCTACCGCCGGCCTGGAACCAACGCTGTCAAACGCGCGACGCTGGGATTCGCCGGGATTCGAACCACGCGGGTGACGAACCTCGGTCCAGTCGATGATTCCACACCCGAGCAGCGAGAGGCGTGGCTCGAGGACGTGCGGGAACTCGGTCGGAGCCTGGCTACGGGTCCGGAGTCGCGGTCGACGCGAGCGAAGCGAACGGTGAAAACGTGGCTGAAAGCCCTTCGACTGCAGTTCTACCCGATGGCGTGGGTCGCGTACTCGATCGGCGCACTGGCCGCTGCCGGCTCGAGCGATGTCTTTGCGACCGGCGTGTACTGGATCGGCTTCGGGTTCCTGTTTTTCCTCGAGGCGACTACCGTGTTGAGCAACGAGTACGTCGATTACGATACCGATCGGGAGAATTCGTTCGCCGGTCCGTTCACCGGCGGGTCTCGCGTGCTGGTCGACGACGAACTATCGTTCGGACAGATACGGCGCGGGATCGCCGTTACGGGAGTGCTTACGGCAGTTTTCGGGCTTGGACTCGGGCTCGCGACGACCGGGGTCGGATCGGCTCCCACAGTCGCGGCTGTGATGGCGGTGCTTGCAACGTTGGCCCTCGGATACACGATGCCACCGCTGAAACTGGCCTATCGGACGCTCGGGGAGTTGGACGTGGCGGTGACCCACAGTCTCGGCGTCCTGTTGCTCGGGTTCGTCGCGCTGGGCGGTTCGTGGCACGACCCGCTCCCGTGGGCCCTCGCGGTGCCGTTCTTGCTGTCTATTATCCCCTCGATCACGCTGGCGGGCGTCCCCGATTACGAGGCCGATCGGGCCGCCGACAAACGGACGATTGCCGTCCGGTTCGGAATCGACGGCGCCGTGGTCGTCGCGGCGGCAACGACGCTGGCGGCTGCGGCGACTGGCGTCCTCTGGCAGCTACTTGGCGTGGTTCCCGGCGCGTACAGCCCGATAATCTACGGGAGCGTTCTCCACGCCGCCGTGTTGGGCTCGCTGCTCTGGGATCGAGTGTGGAAGGGAACGCAAACACAGTCGATACCGGGACAAATTAACGCGGTGATGGCTGCTGCCCTTTCCTACATTAGCTGGTTCGCCATCGTTCCGCTGGTCGGGCTCTCATAGCTCGTGTCGGCTCCGCGGAGTCGCTGCTGGGGCGGGTGAACCCCGGTGGGAACGCGAGTCCGAATCGCTCAAGTATGTCACCGTCCTATCAGCGGTCGTGTCGAAGCAGGTCCAGGACGTCGAGACGATATTTTGCCACGAGGTGGGATCGGACTATCTCGTCGTGGTCAGCCGGGACGGAAAGCGGTTATTCCGCGCAAAACTGGGCCTCTCGGAAACGAACGCGGGACCGCGACCCGCCAAATTCAGGCTCAAACGCGGCTCGACCGAAGAGCCCCGCCAACCCGACGAGTTCGTCGAACTCGCCCGGCGAGCCGAACGGATCCGCATCTCCGAACAGACCTCTCCGGCGGGCCGAGCGGAACTCCAGGAAATGCTCGACGGCTATCAACTGGACGCGAAAGTCGTCCGCACCTGCCGGTACTGCGCCTCGGCCGGCCGATACTCCCCCATCACGACCGAGACGGCGATCAAGGACGATCGGGACTGGATCTGCACGGACTGTGCCAGTCAGGAACTCGAGCGTCAACTCTCCCACGTCGGAAACGTGACGGGCGCGGCCAAAGACCGCCTCGAGGAGCTCATGCACGAGGTACAGGACTTAGAGCGCATCGTTAACTTGCTCAAAGGGCGACTCGACCCCGACCTGACGAAGTTCGATACGATCTCCTCGACCACCGACGAGGTCGATCCCGTCCGCGTCGATTCGCTTTCCCTCCACCCGGACCTTCAGGGCCTGCTCGAGAGTCGATTCGAGACGCTGTTGCCGGTCCAGAGCCTCTCGGTCGACCACGGCCTGCTCTCTGGAGACGACCAACTCGTCGTTTCGGCGACGGCGACCGGAAAGACGCTCGTCGGCGAGATGACGGGGATCGACCGCGTTCTCGAGGGCAAGGGCAAAATGCTATTTCTGGTGCCGCTCGTCGCGCTTGCAAACCAGAAGTACGAAGACTTCAAAGACGAGTACGGCGACCTCGTCGACGTGAGCATCCGCGTCGGCGCGAGTCGGGTGGCCGACTCGGGCAACCAGTTCGATCCGAACGCGGACGTCATCGTCGGCACCTACGAGGGAATCGACCACGCCCTGCGGACTGGCAAGGATATGGGCAACATCGGAACCGTCGTCATCGACGAGGTTCACACGCTCAAAGAGGAGGGACGAGGGCACCGACTCGACGGGCTCATCTCCCGGCTCAAGTACACCTGCGAACAGCGTGCGGCGGATCGCGAATCATACGGCGGTGCCCAGTGGGTGTACCTCTCCGCGACGGTCGGCAACCCCGAACAGCTCGCAGAGACGCTCGAGTCGAAACTCATCGAGTTCGAAGAGCGGCCGATTCCCATCGAACGCCACGTCACCTTCGCCGACGGCCAGGAGAAGGTAACCGTCGAGAACAAGCTGGTCAAACGCGAGTTCGATACCGAATCCTCGAAGGGGTATCGCGGCCAGACGATCATCTTCACCAACTCCCGACGGCGCTGTCACGAGATTTCCCGGAAGCTCGAGTACTCGGCGGCACCCTACCACGCGGGACTGGACTACGGCCGGCGCAAGAGCGTCGAACGGCAGTTCGCCAATCAGGACCTCGCCGCGGTCGTCACGACTGCGGCACTCGCAGCCGGCGTCGACTTCCCCGCCTCGCAGGTCGTCTTCGACTCGCTTGCGATGGGCATCGAGTGGCTTTCGGTTCAGGAATTCCACCAGATGCTCGGGCGGGCGGGCCGGCCGGACTACCACGATTCGGGGACGGTGTACGTCCTCGTCGAACCGGACTGTGTGTACCACAACTCCATGGAGATGACCGAGGACGAAGTCGCGTTCAAACTCCTGAAAGATGAGATGGAGTCCGTGATGACCCACTACGACGAGGCCGCGGCCATCGAGGAGACGCTGGCCAACGTCACGGTCGGCGGTCGCGCGGCAAAGCGACTCAACGACCGGATGCTCGGCGAAGTGCCGACCAAACACGCCCTCGGGAAACTCCTCGAGTACGACTTTATCGACGGCTTCGAGCCGACGCCGCTCGGTCGCGTCATCACCGAGCACTTCCTCGATCCGGGACAGGCGTTCTCGATCCTCGACGGGGTCAGGAAAGACGCCCATCCCTACGAACTGATCGCGGAAATCGAACTCCGCGATACGGAGCTATAACCAACAGATCGCAGACTGCTTTCGAACTGCCCGTTCGGTTTTCGTGGTGGTAAATGGCGTGTGCTCTCGAGTCGATACTGTCAACGCCGCACTGATCGACTGTCTCCCACACAGTCTCTGATCTGCCACTACCTCCTACACGAACGCGATCTCGAGGATCGATAGCAAGATCACGAGTATCGACCCGGGGAGACCGCCGATGGCCACGATCAGGAGCGCGATCGGGGTGATGGCGACCGAAATATCGAACACGGCCTGGGCGAGAAAGAGAACGACCAGTCCGACGATCGCATTGACGATAAACGGCCGCACGGCCTGGATGACACGCGACGCGCCGACGATGGCCGCGAGTACCAGTGCGAGAAGGAGAATCTCGAGTCCAGTGACCATAGTTTGTAATTCGTTACCAGCAGGGTAAATCGTTCGATCACGGAACGAAACCCTTTAACCCATCTGCCCGAGAATGTGTGTACGGGATCGTGGGTTAGCTTGGTATACTTCGGGCCTTGGGTGCCCGTGACCCCGGTTCAAATCCGGGCGATCCCACTTACTTCTGTTGCGAGCAAAATCCGCGAGCGATGAATGCGTACCGAGCGGTCGGATTTGCGGTAGACCGAGGTTCTGCGCAACGTGTAGTTCTCGAACGTGGTTCAAATCCGGGAGGCCATTGAGAAAATAAGTGTTACTAAACCCTTATGTAGCGGTTTCCACTGTCGTCTGTGAATCTCGTCAGTCGCGGGTTTGTTCAAGATCTGGACAACAGATATCGTCTGTCGGGCTCATGACACGCTCATTCAAGTTATCGGTCAGGTTCACAGGGCGAACTCTGGGTAGGCATTGGAATGAGGTTAGAATTATAAGTAGTCCATTTAGTTATAGTATTGCAATGCTAGAAGACGGATTGTCATATCCCGCACGGGGAGATTGGATTGGGCGAATGATCATCGGTGCAGTCTTAGGGTTCTTTGGGTGGCTCTTTCTCCCGCTCTTCGTTCTCATGGGGTATTTCGTACGAACGCTTGAGAAAACAGTCCATGGCGAAGATGAGCCACCTGAATTCACAGGATGGGGTGATCTGCTGATTAAAGGAGTTGTAGCCTCCGTCATCAGTCTCGTGTATTCAATTGTCCCTGTAGTCGGATATCTATTTGTTGTGTTTGTCTTTCTTGGCGCTGGTGGTGCAATCGGTGGCGATGGCGGGGGAGTACTTGCGGGAATTGGTATTATGTCGATGATCTTTCTTCTTCCCCTGATTTTCCTGATTTACTATATCGTCCCAGCAGCACTCACAAACTACGCTCAAAGCGGTGAATTCAAAGATGCTTTCAACTTCAGCGACATCAAACCCGTCGTTCTCAGTGTGGATTATTTAGTGGCAGTTCTCGCCCCGTTGTTTGTCGCAATGGTTTCCTGGGTGATTATGGCGATTCTCGTCGTAACTCTCGTCGGAATCTTACTTATCCCATTCGTGCAGTTCTACTTCCAAGTATCAGTCTTTCGTATGTTTGGGACTGCTTTCAAAAATCAACAGAAATCCATCACTACTGAAACCACATCAGACGCAACGGTTGTCTGATTATTTTGAAAAGAGTTGGGGAACAATTGATATATTGGCTTCTTTTCCGAAAGTCTAAGCAAATGATTGATAGTCTTCCCGTCATCAATTCGACACGGCCTCACACGCTCCTATAAAATGAAAAATCCCCAATACTTAGGGGTCCAGAGCATATTCATATCAAATTAAATTTATTTGTTTCACATCTGCGGCAAATCAATACGTGAGGTTCATCGATCTTCTTCGATAAAAGTTTAATATTTGACGGGAAGCTATTCGGTCGTTCGCCGCGTTCTCTCGAGTATGTCCCAGCCACCGGCGAACAGGCCCGTCCTCGTTGCGGTTGGTGACCCGGCCCACGCCGAGCAACTGGTTCGAACGGCCGGCGATCTGGCGCGACTCGAGGACGGCGTCGTCCGAATCGTCTCGATCACCGTCAAACCGCAGAGTTCGCCGTTTTCACTGTACACGGACGAAACGATCATCGAAGAGTATCCCGGGAATAGCCGGCAGATTCTCGAGCGTGCGATCGAGGTCGCACCGGATGACGTAACGGTCGAAAGCGAGGTACTCGTCGCTCGGTCGGTCGTCGACGGGATCACGACCGCGGTTGGGGAGTCCGAGGCGCGCGCACTCGTCGTGGGGTGGCGAGAGCGTCGCGGCCGCACGAACGCCGTTCTCGGAACGACGGTCGATCAGTTGGTAGAGCGCGTCCCGTGTGATCTGTACGTCGAACGGATCGGCCACGAGGCCGACGGCGTCGACTCGATCCTCCTGCCGGTTGCCGGCGGTCCGCACGTCGGACCGGCGGCGCGAGTCGCGACCGCAATCGCCGCCACGAATGATGCCACCATCTCCGTCCTCTCGGTCGCGCCAGTGGACCGCGGGTCGGAGTCCGCACGCGAGTACGTCGCCGAGGCGGAACTCGCCCTCGAGAACGCCGGCGATTCGACCGTTCGTACCGAATCGCGGATCGAAGAGGGCTCGGAGACCACGGACGTGATCGTCGAACGCGCTCACGAGCACGACGTCCTCGTGTTCGGCACGACTCGCCAGAGTGCGCTTCACCGTCGACTCGTGGGCTCGATTCCGCGAGCGGTCGTTCGGCAAACTGAGCAGACGGTGATCCTCTGTCGTGCCGGCGACGCGGTCGAGGGGCCGGTTCTCCGGCAGCTCAGGCAGTTCCTAATGCCGTCATGACTCGTCATTTCGGCCCTCGAGACGAACGCGAATCGCGATTTCGTCGGGGTCGGTGACCTCGAACCCACACTCGAGATCCGTGACTGAATAGTCGGCGCTCTCAACTCGCTCGCGAAGCGCCGATATCGCTGCTTCTTCCGGAAGCAGAATCTCGAACCACGCCAACCCGCTGCCCGAGGCTGGCGCGGATCGGTTGTTCCAGGTGTTGAGACCGACGTGGTGGTGGTACCCGCCCGCGGCGAGAAACAGCGCGGAGGGCTCGAGGTCGACGGTAACGTCGAAGCCGATCGTCCGTTCGTAGAACTTCCGAGCATCCTCGATGTCAGAAACCTCGAGGTGGACGTGCCCGACCGTCGTCTCGGGGTCGATCGAGTCGGTATCGTCTGCCACCGCTTTGAGCCCCTCGAGGTCGAGCGGGCTCGTCCCCATCTGCACCATCCCGTCGTTCGTCTGCCACTGGTCTCGCGGACGATCGCAGTAGATTTCGACGCCGTTTCCGGCCGGATCGCTGAGATAGAGTGCTTCGCTGACGTCGTGGTCGGATGCTCCGTCGAGCGTCCACTGCGCTCGGATTCGCTCGAGTGCGCCGCCCAGCGCTTCCCGAGATGGGACCCGGAACGCGGTGTGATAGAGTCCGGTTTCCGTCTGATGGCGTGGACTGGCCGCCTGCGCTTCGTCGACCGCGAGCAGCGTCCGGTCACCGGCGCCGAGCGTCGTCGTCTCCGCACCTCGGGAGTGCACCTCGAGCCCGACGACGTCTCGATAGAACTCGACCAGCTCCGTCCGATCGGCTGCGAGGAGTGCGACCCGGCCGATCCGCGCGTCGGCTGGGAGCGAGGTGGCTCGTGTCATACTCGATTCGAGGTCGAGAGCGCACGTAAGTATACGCATTCTGCGGAACTGAGAACGGACGCTGAACCGACGTTCAAGCGCCTGAGGTTGTCTCGATACCACTTACCTGCCGAGTCGATTCGACGAAACTGCTTCTCGCGCTACTCCGCCGAAATCTGCTGTCAGGGTCGTATCGTCCTGTTCACTGTTGAATTCAGTCCGTTCGTGTCCGTGTGACGATCATCGATGCTGTCATCGCGCCGTTCGGCGTCGCTTACGCCTCGTCTCGAGCGGCGAGCGTCACCTCGAGGTCCGTTCGCTCGCCGTCACGAACGACCGTGATATCGACGGTTTCGTCGGGTGCTGTCTCGAGCGCCAACTGTGCGGAGAGGACGTCCTGGTTCGGCACCGCTTCGCCCGCGAGTTCGACGATCACGTCGCCGCCAACGGGAACGGCCTGGTCGTCGACGACGGTCGTTCCGTCTGCGGCCTCGAGGACGCCCTCGGCGGGAGAGTTCGGCGCGGTTTCGACGACGAGGACGCCGCCCGCCTCGTCGATGTCGTTAGCCTGGGCAATTCGCGGCGACAGAGGGACGACGTTGACCCCCAGATACGGGTGTTCGTAGGTGCCGTCCTCGATCAGGGCGGGAACGACTCGCTCGAGAAGCGCCGCCGAAATCGCAAAGCCGATGTTCAGCCCGGGTCCGGCCCCCGCCGAGACGACGCCGACGACTTCCTCTTCCTCGAGGGTTACGAGCGGGCCGCCGCTATTTCCCGGATTGACCGGTGCATCGGTCTGGATCGCTGCAGGGATCGTAACCCCCGTGGGACTCGGAAGCGAGCGGTTGACGCCGCTGACGATACCGTGAGAAACCGAGGCGTCGAGACCGAGTGGGTTGCCCAGCGCGACGACTTCCTGTCCGATCTCCGGCACCGTGTCGGCGACCGACAGCGTCTCGGCGTACTCCGGCAACCCGTCTGGCTCGAGCACCGCGAGGTCGCTGTAGGGGTCGGTTCCAACCACGTTCGCCGAACGCCAGTCCTCTTCGACGAACTGCACGTCGAGTTCGTCGGCGGCGCTGACGACGTGTTCGTTCGTCACGACGTACTCGTCCTCGTAGACGAACCCGGACCCGATGCCGCCCTCCTGCTCGGCTCCTGAAACTTGAACCAGCACTAAACCGTCTCTCGTCTGTTCGTAGAGCGCCGTATACGGACTCTCCGCTGTCGTCTCGTCTCCATCGGCCGTTCCCTCGCCCTCGTCTTGGCCACTCGAGGCCCCGCCGTCGTCCTGAGCGGCACCGCTCAGGCTGGCGACGCCCCCGGTCGCGAGCGTGCCACCGATTAGCTGCAGCATCGTCCGCCGGGTCGCTCGGTGTCGTCTCATAGTTGCGTGTCCATCACGAACGGGTTAAAACGCCGCCACGCGTAGCTGACCGGTTCGGTTTCTGATCGATCCACGCTCTGACAGCCCCGGTGTGAGCTTTACCCTCCTCGAACCCGTGCGTTGGGGTGTCGATATGCACCGACCGCACTCCGGCCAACTCCTTGCGCGCCTCGAGCGGCCGACCACGCCGTCGCCGACGACGCTCGCGGTTCTCTCGGACGTCCACCTCGCGACGGACGCCTCCGGTACGTGGAAGGTCTTTCACCGAACGGAGCGTCACCTTCGTGCGGCCGTCGCGGGGGTCAACGACCGAGAGATCGACGGCGTGGTCGTCGCTGGCGATCTCACGCGCGATGGGACGCCCGAACAGTTCAACCGATTCGACGAACTCGCCGAGTTCGACCCGCCGATGGTCGCGGTGCCCGGCAACCACGATCTACCGACGACGTTCGACGATCACGGATCGGCTTCGATCGCCTCGTTCGAGACTCGATACACGCCCGGTGGGCTACCGTTTCGAACCCGGTTCGACGGGATCGAAGTGATCGGACTCAACAGCCACGCCGCTGGCCCGAACGCTCCCGCGGAGACGTGGGACGGACAGGTTAGCGCCGAGCAGTTGATGTGGCTCGACGAGACGCTCGCCGACAGCGACGTCGATGCGACGATCGTCACCGTTCATCACAACCTGCCGGCGACGGGCGAACTCTACGAACGCTACCGGGCCGAGCTGCCCGTCGGTGGAACGGTTCCCGGGTTTTCGAATCCCGAGCCGCTGGTCGAGTTGCTCGCCTCTCACGACGTTCCACTCGTGGTGACCGGCCACTTGCACTTTCCCGCCATCGAGCAGACTGATGCCGTGAGAGAACTCACGGTGCCCGCGGTGTCGTCGTTTCCCCACTCCCTGCTGGTGCTCGAGATCGACGAGCGCGGAACGGTCGTTCGATCCGTTCCGCTGACCGACGGCGACGGCATGGTCGAATCGATCGCTCACGGCTACGAAAAGGATCGCGTCCTGCTCTCGGCCGCCCAGCAGGCGACGTTTCCGCTCGTCGACGAACTCGAGTCAGCGCACGGTGCCGATAGTCTCCCGCGGACGACGGATAGTGTGGACTATTCGTAGGTGGCGAAGCCAGCCAACAAATCCAGAATATATGATAACTCTAAACAGCGCCATAGACGTTACGATCAACCAGTTTTCTTCGGTTTCAGCGCCGAGAGATCCTGTCTTGCGTCTGTACTGACCCGGCGAGTATCTTTCCGGGTTCGAATGTTGGGCTGATTCGGTCCCGGCAGAGAGGCTAAGTGATTCGTTTGCGAGGGTATGCGTATGAATGTCAGTCGAGCAGTCGTCGACCGTCTGGTCGCAAACGGGATCGACACCGTCTTCGGGATTCCGGGCAAGCAAACGCTCCCGTTGAACGAGACGATCGACGAACGGGACGATATCCGCTTCGTGATGGCCAGACACGAGACCGCAGTCACCCACCAGGCGTGGGGATACGCCGAGGCGAGCGGCGACCTCGCCGCAACCGTCGTCGTCCCCGGCCCAGGGGATATGAACGCCATGAACGGGCTGAAAAACGCGTACAACGACTGCACACCGTTGGTACACTTCGCGGTCGAGACGAGCCCGGAACTCAGGGGCGGCGATCCAATCCACGAGACGCCGCCGGACACCTACGACAACGTCGTCAAATCGAACGTACTGGTCGAGCGACCCGAGAGTACGGCGGTCGTCGTCGAGGAGGCCATCGCGACCGCGACGACCCCGCCCTACGGCCCCGTCCGGGTCGGCATCCCGAAGCCGTTCCTCCCGCAGGATGTCCCGGTCGCAACGCCCGGCGAGTACGATCGCACACATCTCGACGGCGTCTCCCGATCTGATCTCGAGGCCGCAGCAAACGCGCTCGCGGCGAGCGAAACGTCGGTCATATTCGCCGGCGGCGGCGTTCGCGCGGCAGACGCGAGTCAGGAACTCGAACGCGTTGCCCGACTCCTCGACGCGCCGGTCGTCACCAGCTACAAGGGAAAAGGCGTCCTTCCCGAGGGCTCGGAGTATTCGGCCGGAACGCTTTCTGCGAGCGCGCCACCCGAACTCCTCGAGTGTCTTGCGAGTGCGGACGCGGCCCTCGCGGTCGGGACGGATCTCGATGCAGTGACGACTCGCGAGTGGCAGATCGAGTTCCCGGAGACCGTCGTTCACGTCACGCTCGACCCCGCCGACCTCGGAAACGGCTACGAGCCGACGGTGGGGATCGTCGCCGACGCGAAGGAGACGCTCTCGAAACTGCGTGAATTTCTCGACGGTCAGGAATCCGGGTCGTTCATCGACTCTAGCGGGGAATCGACGACCGCGACCCGATCCGGACTCGAGCGCGCGACAGCGGTCAGAGAAGCGCTCGACGACCGCCTCGAGGAACTGCGGGGATCGACGCCGCCGCTGACCTCGGTGAGCGTCCTCGAGGCGGTCAGGGACGCCGTTCCGCGGGACGCTATCGTGACCGCCGACGCCGGCGGCTTTCGTGTCTGGGGTCTCAACGCGTTCGACGTCTACAGCCCGCGGACGTACGTAAACCCCGGATCGTGGGCCTCGATGGGGACGGCCCTTCCCGCCGGGATCGGTGCCCAACTCTCGAACCCGACCGAAGACATCGTCGTTCTGGTCGGTGATGGCGGGCTCATGATGTGCGTTCATGAACTCCATACCGCCGTTGCCGAGGACCTGCCGATCACCGTCGTCGTCTCCAGAAACGAGGATTACGCGCTCATCAGCGAGGAAGCCGGCCGGTCGTACGACCTCGAGGACGGCGCGTACGCCTGGCCCGACGCGCCGATCGATTTCGTATCGCTTGCGAACAGCCTCGGAATGACTGCTCGCCGCGCACGGACGCCCGCGGAGATTCGACAGGCTGTCGCCGAGGCGGTCGCCGCGAACGAACCGACGCTGCTCGAGATTCCAACCGACCCGCAGGAACCGCAGGCGGGCGAGTGGATGACTAAGTCCGAGCCAGATGGCGGATCCAAGTCGAACGGTGAGTCTGAGTCGAACACTGACCGTCAGTGACCAATTATTTTCACTGCCATATATTTTCTTATGACATTTCGGACCGTCTATTCTCACTCGAGATTTAGTCGTCTCACCATTCGGAGGAAATCGTTGATACGTCCGCTCGAGCGGGCCAAAGCGCTGCACGACATTGCTTACTCAACAACGAAACATGGAAACCGTTTCAGTTGCTGATCAAACTAATGCACCGAAGAGTGTACTTGTACAGAATGTTTGCGGTGGGGGGAATAGCTAGTCTTGCGGGCTGTGCGCAGTTGCTCGGTCCCGATCCAACGATCAAAAGCGTGGACGGCGATCAATCGCTGTCGGACTCGTTCACCGGTTCGATGGAAGCCGAATTCGTCGTCGAAAACAACGGTCGAAGCGGTGAGGTCGAAATCACGATTTCGTTCGAGGATGATGAGGGGACCGTCGTCGGTCGCGAGACACACGAAATGACGATGAACTCGGACGAACAGCGACGCGAGACCGTTTCGGTCGATATTCCAGCGGACGCCTCCGTCTACGCCGTCGAAGCAGACGCTGCCTGACGGTGTGTCCGTCGACGGATCCTCTGTAGAATTAGTTACTCGGACTACCGTCGAGTCCATTGTTGACCTGCTCGCGGGAGTTACGATGGCGTCCACTTCCCACTGCCTCCTGAACGACCATCTGGCGTCTGATCTCCGCCGCTTGACGTGGTTGCCGTTCTCCGTGCCGGTTCGTACCGAAGCCCCGCTTCCTTCATCAATCGCCGGCAACTCGGAATCGAATAGTCGACATTGTATGTCTCATCGAGGTATCGCTGGGCGAGTTCGGGGCTCCACGCTGACGCGTCGTATCCAACCGCTGTCGGTGGCTCCTGAAGCGCCTGTTCGAATCGCTCGCGCTGTTCGTCGTTTAGCTTTCGAGGTCGCCCGGATCGACGCGCATCGGTAACGGCCTGCGCAAGCGACTCTGACTCGAGACGCTTGAGCCAGCTGTAGATCGTCCGCCGCTCGACATCGTACCACTCGGCTAGCTCCGTTTGCGTCACCCCGTTTTTGTACGCAATCGCTGCGAGCAACCGCATCGTCGGTTTTTTTCCGTCGACTTCCTCGAGCGCCTGTTGGAGGTCCTCGAGGGACAGTTCGTTCAGATGTTCCATGATCGCCCCTACTCGTGGCGGGAAGTAAATTCTAAGGGTTGTGTCGACTGTATTTCGACCCCGTCAACGGTGGGCCGAAGTCACCCGGACCCAAACGGTCTGTTGTCGCTATAGTCGACGACCCTCCTTCTAAAGATCTGGGTAGTCGAAGCTCCCTATCGAGAACACGATAACCGCTTCTCGCTTCGTCGGCTCAGAACCGTGCAGTTTCTGGATGGGCCCTGACGGGGATTATCCAGAATCTTCGGGGCCATCAGCTAGCTGTTAAGCGAGTACACAAGCGCTAACACGCTTGTTCAGAGATTGCTGTCTTCTGCCTTCGTGAGTGAGACGACATGACAACCGAACTCGAACCACTTGGCCCGGAGACGGCCAGGCAGATGTACCTCGACGAACGGCGACACGAACTCGCGGATGCAACTCTACAATCACACGACTACCGGCTCAAGCAGTTCGTACAATGGTGTGAAAACGAGGAGATTGACAACCTGAACGACTTCTCCGCACGCGATATCCACCGGTTCCGAGTCAAGCGACGGAACGAAGACGAACTCGCCACAGCATCCATGAAAGGACAACTGGCGACCTTACGTGTCTTCCTCCGGTTCTGTGTGAGTATCGATGCAGTGCAAGCGGGACTCGATGAGAAAATCATCCTGCCGACGACCACAGCTGATGACGCACGCGACGAGTTACTCAGCAGGGATCGCGCGCAGAAGATTCTGGACCATCTCGAGCGATACCGCTATGCAAGACTTGAGCACGCGCTGCTCGAAGTACTCTGGCACACTGGCTTTCGCATCGGTGCTGCGACTGGAATCGATGTCGAGGACTACAGATCCGACGATCAATACCTGGCTCTAGTACACAGACCAGACGAGGGAACCTCTCTCAAGAACGGCTCGAAAAGCGAGCGATTGGTTGCGTTGAACGATCGTGTCTGTCTGGTTCTGGACGACTGGCTCGAGGTCAACCATCCAGAGGTAGTTGATGACCACGGTCGAACTCCGTTATTTGCGACAAAGCGCAGTCGGCTCAGTCGTAACCGCGGACGAACGATCGCCTATCAGTATACTCGCCCGTGTATATACGAGAACAAGTGTCCACATGACCGGGATATCGCCGAGTGCGAAGCACGTCCGACAGAGTATGCCCACAAGTGTCCGTCAGCACTGAGTCCACATCCTGTTCGTCGTGGATCCATTACGCATCATCTCCAGTCAGATACCCCTGAGCGCATAGTGAGTGATCGCATGGATGTTGGGATGGACGTACTGGAGCGGCATTACGATCAGCGGTCAGCTCGAGAAAAACTCGAACAACGCCGACAGTATCTTCCAGATGGATAGTGCCTACAAGATGACGTAGTATATCACAGATTGGAACAGGAACCGGTCGGTCGAGAAGATACAGAACGAACTGAATAGTTTGAGGTGAGTGGTTGGTTAGTTGGCTGTGGAAATAGTTCCCCGGTCGTGTTTTCACTCTTATAGCAGACCGCTATACAGTAGCCGTGTAGACGTTCTGTGGTCTCCTCAGATAGGAGTCAATCGTATAATCGTCTCAAGGTGGGAAGTGGGACTACCCATGGGAACTCTTATTTCCCACTCTATGGTGAAGAGGAGGTCATCGAACAGATTGCACCCCCTCTCCACGAATACTCAACGAGCAGCAAGTACAGGCGAAGGCATTACTGGAGCAGTTCCCCCACCTCTCAGATAGGCGTCAGAAACGATCTGCTGAATATAGAGGGTCTATCTCCAACCTGTTGGAATCGATAATCCATCCGAATCGGTTGGTAAGACAAGGGGCGCTACCGGTTGCTTCCGAGCAGACGCTGAAGCAACTGTTTTATCATTCCACCGAATCATTGTGGTATGGACGCAACAGATATCTGGGATATCGGCCATCCGTTGCCGTCGCTCAAGGCCGAGATACTGTCGTACCTCCGCCAACACACGATGAAATGTTCGAAGTCGCCAATCTACGCGACGAATTGTTCGACGAAACCGTCCCTGAGACGTTCAGCGACACTGATGGAATCATCGACTACGGAGTGATGATCCAGAAGCAGGTGGTCGTCGAACAGACGCTCGAAAAACTTGTCGATGAGGGGGAAGTTGAAAAACGTCTGTTCGTGCGAAACACGGCGGGGGCGATTGCTGATGTCGTACCCGACGAGCAGTACGATGACGCCTACGAGTACATCGAACGTGTCGCGACCGAGGCGAACCTCCAGCAAGAGGTCGAAGTCGAGTACTACCGCATCAGTCAGGACTAATAGCCGTCGTTTGAACCCGGACTACGTCAAGGAACTTCGAGAGAACCTGTACCGAAGTCAAGCTACGCTATACACCTATGCCCTACGAGCCCCACGACAAATTCCCGGAACCAGAGGACGACGACCAGACTATCTGGCGGTACTTAGAATTCCCACAAATCATGTCGATATTGGAACATGAATCCCTCTGGTTTACTGCCGCCAACGGATTCGAAGATCCTTACGAAGGCTCCTTCACCATGCCAGATCTTGAGGAGGTGGTTGAAAAAGCTCTGGCTATGGGGTGGGATATTGAGGAAGAGGAGCTTATGAAGATGGTTCAATCCACCCCGGATCACTTCCAAAACGATCTCTTCCTCAATTGCTGGCACATGAACGAGTACGAATCTGCGGCGATGTGGAACCAATACTCGCTTGCTGATGGCGGAATAGCAGTCCGCTCGACCGTTCACCGGTTCAAGGACGCTCTAAGTGCTTGCAAGGAATACGACGTTTCTCTCTCCCCAGTCGTTTACGCCGATTTCCGAGAAGAGGTTGTCAGAGAAACGTTCCTGCCGCGTCGGTTCCTATACAAGCGGAAAAGCTATGAACACGAGAAAGAGCTTCGAGCTATCATACACCTTCAGGATATTTTAGAGGTAGAGACGTCTGTTGCCCGGGAAAAGGGCTTGAACATCCGACACCCCGATAAGGAGGTTCAGCAGTATCCTCGCATAGAACCTTACGCAAGTATGCTCAGAGAAGAGCTGCCGCCGGGTCTTTACGTATCCGTCGATCTAGATATCTTGATAGACAAGATCTTTGTTGCGCCGGACGCTCCGGGTTGGTTTGAAGAAACTGTTAAGGAGATCGTAGATACCTACGCTCTGAGTTCAGTTGAAGTGGAGAAGTCGTCTCTCAAAAGCGAGTTGCTCAAGTAATTCTGAGGAAAGATTCCCTACACTCCAACTAGAGTGACCGATATGCGCCCTGTATCTCGTACGCCTCGTCCAACCTATCTGGGGTTTAATAGACAACGCGTGCAAGATACAGAGAGGTGTATGCAGCACAGGGTAAGTGTAGTGGTATAGTGGATTTGATAGTGCTGGAATTAACCAGTATGATTTATGCGTACAACTCCAGGGAGGGTCTCTATTGGGGGCTTTCTTTCGCAAGAAGAAATCGAAGAAGCGTTTGATACGGGCTTTGGCTATCGAATTTCCGGAATCAATCCTCGACGTGACCTTCAAAATCAAAGATACGTGTTGGTATTTGCTAACGAAGATGGGCCATACGATGACTCGGTCACACAGGGTCGTTTTGAGTATATTGGAGAGGGATTAGAGGGCGACCAGAGTGAATCATCACCCGGTAACTCAACTCTCATTGACGCTATTTCTTCTAATATTCCAGTCCATTTCTTCTACCAACAGTCAGGGGATGGCGAGTGGGAGTATCAGGGACTCGTTGACATTCTCGACTACAATTTCAAGGAACAAGGTGGGAGAGAAGTTATTGTATTCAAGATGGAACACCGAGACAATCCTTCAGAAGATGACGACCTAAGTTGGCTGGATGCGATGCGATTGGAACTCGAACGGTTTCAAGAGCAGAAAGGTGAAAGCGTCGCTACTCTTGGAGAACTCTATGACTTTTCCGAACACCGCCTTTCGATCCAGTTTCCGGACAACAATCACGTCAGGGCAAAGATTCGCCAACAACTCCAGCGCCTACGCGACCAAGACGAAGTAGAGTTTCTAGATGAGCAAGGAACGTATCGAATTAACGTGGGTGATGAAATAAAGCAGGAGAAAGGTGAATTAGAACAGGCACTTGACTCAGAACCACAACTAACAGAAGATTCCACAGAGTTCACAGAAAGTCGGAGACGAGCACGTGATCACGCCTTTGCAGAACTTGTTAAGGACGCCTACGACTACTCGTGCGCAATTTGTGGAAGTAGTCGTGAGACACCAGCTGGAAATCCAGAAGTCGAAGCCGCTCACATCTATCCAAAACGTGAGGGAGGGTCAGACGACGTAAGAAATGGTCTCACACTATGCAAACTCCATCATTGGGCGTTCGATACGGGTTGGCTGGCCATCTCTGATGAACATGAAATTCTTGTCAAGGATGCTCCGAACCGAGATGGTTACTATGAGTTCAAACAGTTAGAAAGTGATCTAATACGACTACCTGAAAGAGATGACGCAGAACCTCATCCAGTTTTCCTTAGAGAACATCGACAACTGAACGAATTCTAAACCTCTCTCAGGTATCGTCGAGAAACTGGTGCTGGGTATGCGCTCTGTGTTCATCACAACTTTTCGAAAAGATGTGTTGATTGGTAGGAATTCCAGCGGTCAGTTCGGAGGTCTACTGATCATGTGATTCAGCGCAGTCCGATTGGAATAAATGAAGTCGGTTGACGCACCCATACTCTGGATGTTGTACGCTTCTTTGACAGTAAGATGATCTATTCAACTTCACAGATTGAATCGTGTGCCTATACTGACTTGTTTTGTATAGTGTGATTCAGTCATCTTTGCGTGTACGTGCGTGAAACTGAGAGACGGATCCACGGAGTTAGAACGTATCAAACGAGGTGATCACGTCACCTGTCGAGTACGTATTGATCAAATCCTGTTCATTGAAGTCAGAATCGTCGCTCCAGATGGCCCCATCGCTGGCAATCGCACACGCGAGGTACAGCACGTCGTCGGGGTCGGTGTCTCCGATTGCTTCGTCCGCCCTCTCGATAGCCGGATAAAAGTCGTCCGCAGGAACGACCTCAATGTACTGGAACAGAAGCTCGATGAATTGTGTCACTTGATCTGGTTCCATTCCCGACTTTTCCACGATCAGATCTTCGTAGTTCTCGACTTCGTCGTGGACAAACGCAGGCGTCAAGAGATTTGGTTCGAGTGTAACGATGAGCTCCCGCGTCTTCGAATCAGCGATGAGTGCAGATATGACGATGTTGGCGTCGATGACCAGCTTCATTCGTCGCGTTTACGCCGACTCTTCTTCGACGCGCTTGCGTCCACGTTCGTTGATTTTATCCGCGATTTCCCGAACGTCGCGCTCGGTGAGTTCGCTCTCACTGGTGAGTTCGTCCATCATTTCGAGCGCCTCGATCTTCTCCTGGATGGCCTGTCGCGTGACCTCGCTCCAGTTGATCTCTGGATGTTTTTCCATTTGCGCTTTGAGGTCGTTGTCCACGTTGACCGTGATACTGGGCATACAGGAACCTATGGGCACACAGAATACTGTGTCTTTCGGTGTATCCAATGTTGAACGCTTCGAGTTCACCGCACTAGATGGACGGGAGAGTTCGAGCCGAGAGGGTTACAAAGTTCCAAACTCCACTGGTTCGACACCAAAATCGAGGTCTTCTGAATATCGCCACGTCTCTGGGAGTGAGATGATAATTCACCAGTATAGACGATGACCCTGAGCTTTCCGTATGATGGCTCATATGCCATGAGATGACTCAGATTTTTAAATGGTTTATTACAATCACGCCATTCGTTTATAAGACTGACACCATCTGTTTCGACAACATCTCCGAACTTAATTCCACGAGTGCTTGACTGCTTCGCGCCGATCGTTGAGACGATCTTGTTCTGTACGAGGATCGTAGTGCTTTTTGATTACCTTAACAGAGACGTCAAATCGCTCGCTTGCTCGTTCTCTCCGGAGGCCACCGCTGAGATGGTTGACAATCGATCCTCGACGGATCGCATGTGGGTAATATGACACCGGACATACACTCGAATCAGGATTACAGCTTCCATCACACGAGCAATCACCCGCGTCTTTTCGATTCCAGCGACAGTTCGTAGCTTCGTATACCCATCGCCGAAGTGTCGACCGAGACGCCCGTCCGTATTCTGTCGCAAATAACGGCTCTCGGCCGTACTCGTCAGTAACGTCAGGCCGTTCGGTCTCGATATACAATTGAATTGCGCTTATGACCTCGTCTTTTATCACGATGTTTCGTTCGCCGTCACCAGCTGTGTTCGAGTTTTCGTTTCCATTCTTTAGCCTCGTTCTTGTTTCCGGTCTATGGCGGAAGCAGAGTTCTTTCTCCTCGGGATCAAAATCGGGAACATCAAGAGAATGTACGCCACCAATACGTGGTCCACCATTCCAGAGAAGCTCTGTGAGAGCATGCATGCCTGAACCTCGTCGACGTCGTCGGAGTCGATGAAGGAGACCTGTGGCTTCGGATTTTGGAATCGCTTCGTCACGAGCTCTCGGAGTCAGACCGAGTTCCTCCTTGTCGAGGATTCTGTAAATTGATTCGTCGCATAGTTCCCGTTGGCTGAGCCACCGAAGCCACGTGCGTGCATTCTTCGTATACGTAAGGATCGTTGCGTCGGAGTCATATTCCGACTGTAAGTAGTCGACGTACGCATCAACCAATGGTGAAGAAATTTCTACTGGGTTCGTAATGCCGTTGTCTTCTGCGAATTCAACGAATCGAGGAATCGTTCGCTTGTACTGGGCCCGCGTTGACGGGCTCCGATTCTGCCTGCGCGAGAGAAATCGCTTGTAGAGATCGGAGAGGGTAGCTCGAGCAAATCCATTTCGAGTAGCAGTCTCTTGGGACGTATCGTTCACATCCATTTGCTTCAGCACTTTTTCGATGGTCTCAGGATCATCGATCTCCGACAGCAGACGGACAATATTCTCGTTCATTGTCCCTCCAGGAGTTGCAAAATTGAATACTGCCAGATTTCACTGGGCACGACACAACTAGTCTGGTGTCGTGTGAGAGGTGACGCTACACCAGGATATTCTTCTGCGCTTTCACTGGCTTGTTTCACTTCCCGTCGAAGCGTCGATTCACTCACCCTCCCATGGGAAGTTGTCAATAGTGGGCTATCAGAGATGTCTGTAGGCTCTTTCCGTTCATAGGCTAAGAACTCTTCAAGAGCTTCAGAAGTTTCTTGAGAAATATTTGCAACCCGCTGTGTTACGAGACCAGCCTTGCTTACAAGGTGCGTCTCTGGGATTGAGATTACGACTGTACCGTTATCCGAGTTGATGTCCTCAAGCTCGAGATCTCGTACACACCCTGGTTGGCTACATGTGTTGAGTATGAGTTCTACATATACGTGAACTCGGGTACCAAATTGGTACT
Source organism: Halostagnicola larsenii XH-48 (assembly GCF_000517625.1). Taxonomy (GTDB): domain Archaea; phylum Halobacteriota; class Halobacteria; order Halobacteriales; family Natrialbaceae; genus Halostagnicola; species Halostagnicola larsenii. The sequence continues at coordinate 194,845 of NZ_CP007055.1, forward strand.
GACGGAGGTATGCCACTAATGTCGAAATCCGTTCAGAATACTCTTTGAAATCGCTTTCCAGAGTATCTTTGAGGAGGTCTTCAGTAATCTCCCTACAATCCAATATTTCTGACCCTTCTAACTCTGATAGCAGTCTTTTCTTGAGAATAGTAGGATCTTTATGATAAATATATGACTGAAGACTAATCAAATCATTAATCCATCCACAGATTGTGCTGACCTCCACGGTAGTGTTCTCCAATGACTGATTGATGAAATTACAAATTTGGTGATTTTCTAAGCGAGGCTCAGAAGAATGAGACGTGCCAACCTCTTCTCTAAATCTCGTGATTGTAGTTTGCTGGGACCAAAAGGTAGAATCGGGAACACTACCAGATAATTCACTTAGATAGGACTCAATTGCATCGTCAAGAGATTCGAAAGAATTTACGTCCCTCTCAACCACAGAATTGAACCCTTCTTTTTCGTGGACAGCAGATCCGTGAGTCCGAGGTGGCATCTATATGAGGGCAAAGGGTGATAACCCATGCGTAGCTGCCTCAGAAAGGGGGGTTTCAGAAGGTGTATATAAGTGGTTAGAATAGTAGGTAGGCAAATTCCTCGAGATAATAATCTTAAACCCGGAGCACGATCTCGATTTATTCGATTGGCGATTTCTTAATACCGCGTTCTAAGATCACATATGGATCCGATAGGTCTCGGTCGGGGAAATCGCCTTGAAGATCAATTTGAGATACAGACTGTTGTATCCATTCTGTATCCATACTTCTTTCAAAAACAAAGAAGCAAAGCAAGTCACCCCAACTAGTCAGTTCCCAACTGCTATTGTTCCACTGGATCAATTCATCGTGTTCATATGTTGTCTGGAGACTTTCTGATGGGTTTTTTCCCTCCACAGATAGCTTATTCAGTGAATTAGTAACCTGTTTTTTATACTTCCATTCTCCGCCTAATTCACTAGCTATATCAGCAGACCGGAGCGACCTTTTTCGGTTTTCCCAAACAATCTTGAGGACATCTTTCACATCTACGCCAGGAACAGATGCTTCATCAATCGTGTCCCATTCATCAACCAGCTTTGATCGTACTTTCGCAGATTTCACAAGATGAGGGCCGACCTGTTCTCCAACAACATTCTCAGCCGCTTTTTCGACATTGATATTGTTTTCATAGGTATGGTGTCTGACTAAATTGCTGTACATTCGAAGAAGAAATGGTGTGGGTTCGATACCATGGTCTTCCAAGTTTTCAATTATTTCGTCTTCTGCATAGACCTTCGACTCCATTTCGAAATCAGAGACTGCATCTGGGTCAATGTCTGGCACAGGATGGGAACACGAGTTCTCAACTGTATTTTCAAGCTTCATTCTCAAGTTGTTCAATATACAATTAATATTCTCCATTTCCTCTTCCTTATCACCGGTTGGTGTGGCTGATTGTGATAAGATTATACCCCAAAGAAATTCAATACCACGCTGATCGTCTTTTTCACCACATATCAACTTCTTAACCCCAAATCCTAAATCATATCCAAATCTCGCCGCCGGATGATCTGCTGTTGAGACCGTTTTCTGTGCCGAAAGTTCAGCAGCATATCCTTTTATATCGAGAATTCTGTCCCATTGGCGGCTGGTGTCATCTAAGTATCCACCAACCGAAAGAATAGCTAGATCGTTTATTAGACGTTGAATCCGAATCGGGATATCTGATACTCTATTACTGATCCGATTTTCTAAGTTTCCCTCTTCGTATGAACCCGATTCACCAGACAGAATGTATTCAGTCGACGCCTTGGATAGATATTTTGAATCGCTGCTGGGCCTATTCTTTGCAAGCCCGATTAGTTCTGGCCCTAGGTGTGCTGCTCGTTTCTTTTCTAACCTTCTTGCTATCCTATCGTTCATAATCACTAACTAAAGTAACCCCTTATAAACGTAAGGGGAAAGGGGGTGTCCAGCGCGGCATTCGGCGGGGTTTCACCAGTAGAGTTGGTGCGGATGCCCTCACAAAACACAACTTCGGCAGATCTGTATAGAGGATATAAAAGAAAGATGGACAACTCAGGTATACGAAGCGAGTTCGACCTACGAACACGACGCAGACGAGATCAGAGTCGACGGGCCGACGATATCGCTCCGGAACGAGCACGGAACCACGCACTCGAGGCTCTCGTATGGGACCGTCGTTCCGGTGATGGGCGACGAGCGACTCGAGAACATCACGTCCGGAACACCCTTCGAAACCGAGTACAGCGACGAACTCGACGATCCCGATACCGCAGCGACCGAGATGTTTTTCGACGACCTCGAGGCGGCAAACGCGAACAACTCGGGGGAGTGGGTCCCGGCGGATGGAGAGATGCGGACTCGAACGGTAGATGTCGTATCGCCGTCGGTTGCCGTCTCAGTCAAACCGGAGGAGTGGGGGACGGGAGATACGACTCGAAGCATGCGATTCTCCTACGAGGCAAACACGGAGACACAGATCGAAATTAGCGCGACGGGGACGCTCTGGGGAAAAGACGAGCCGCAAACTGAAACCGAACTCGTGGAAGCCGACGAGGACGGGAGGAGCTACCGGTATTCATTGCACACTGGTGAGAGTCCACATAACCAGATTCACTATCCGTTCGATGTCGACGTTCGAGCCGGCGGACAGCACGTTTGTAGCGAGACGATTACGGACGGCGATCACGGCGAGAAGGTGGCTGTCTGCGACGGAACGGACGGGAACGTCGACACCACCGACGATCTGGAATGGGTGGATCTGAACGAGCAAACCGGAAACTATCGTGTCACGTTGGTCGATTCGTGACGACGGGCTCTACACCAGTCGCTACTCGACCAGCGGATCCTGACACAATCGAGTGCGACAAGATTCGACGCCGACAGCCTCGTGATGAGAGAACGACCATAACGCTGTTTTCGGCGACACCGCAGTTCTCCGCGTCTCGAGTGCGTTAACCACCACCTACCGGCTGGTAACGACATCATATCTACAGTGGTGATCGTGAACGAAACCATCATGGACGATTCCCTCGCTACCGAGGCAGATCCATATCTCCCTACGCATGACCATGATAAATGTAGACAAGCCAGATAAACGAACAGTACAGATCGTCTCCTGCATGCTGGTCGTTACCAGTTGTATCGTTGCAGTCGTCGCGTTCGCAGGTGCGGGCACTGCAGCTTCTGGGACGGCCCTCGCACAACAGGATTCGGCGACATCGACGGCAGACAACGTCTCGGAAGAGGCCTACGAGAAAGAGGTCCCATCGAAGGACGACGAGTATTTCGAAGCCGCTGATCCAGAAAATGACTGGGTGAGTTACGTCAATCCGCGTGACAAGTATCGAAGTCCGTACCTCGGCGACGGCTCCGGAAAGATTTGCGTCACGATGGTTAACGAAGCGGGCGAAGTCGTCGACGGCCAGAGCATTCCCAATACGACCGTCAAAGTGCCAACCGGCGAGTCGCTCGATTGGCACACTTCCGCCAACCCGTTTACGGTCAAGTATCCCCTGACCGAACACTACGAACGACCGCTCGATGCCGACCAGTTCGGCGACTCGCCTGACCTGATAAAGGGTGACGGCTACCTCGACAGCCACTGCATGGAAATCCACGGACTACCCGAAGACGGGTCGGTCGAATACGGCGAGGTGAACGTCACGGGTGAACACGCCGATGACGTCGATGTCGTCGGCTACATCCAACAGGAAAACGAAGCCTGGGATGCCGACGTTGACCCAATAGACGATGCCGAATCGTACGAAGAAGCCGGCGGTGGCTGGACGTACTACCCAGGTGGCTCCCACGGACAGGTCGTCGTCGTGTTGCAACTCGACGACGCCGATGGCAATACGAACGGGGAAAATAATTCCGACCCGAACCCCGGCCCAAAGAACAGTTCGAACGACGACAGTACTGACGACAACAACGATGATGACAACACTGCCGCCGAAACGATTCCCGGACCAGGAATACTGACTGCCATCGCCGCGCTCATGGCCGTTGCGCTGTTGCGACTCCGTCGATGAGCCCTCGAGTATGGTCCGACCCGAGAGCCAAGAGTAAGGGTTAACTTCACACCCTGTTATCGGTGAGACGAGGGCCCTTAGCTCAGTCTGGTTAGAGCGCTCGGCTCATAACAAACGCCGGTAGGTGCCGGGTTTGAGGGATACCGAGTGGTCGATGGTTCGAATCCGTCAGGGCCCATCCAGAAACTGCACGGTTCTGAGCCGACAGATCCTTAGGAGACAGCGCTTGTATCCCCTATTTTCTGATTTTGGGAAGTGATTGCCCCTCAAGCCGTGGTTGGAGTCCATCTAGCTGCTAGACGCATGTCGCTGTCGTCGTGCCTTCTTTGATAGTCGATACTCGGAAATCATTTAATCAATAAGTGATTGATCTGCCGTGTTGAATAGATGGTGAGTCACGGTTATAGCGGTTCTATGTTCGAGATAGCGAACATCAGGACGATTTCACGGAACTGCCGATACCAGCCCAGCGCTCGCACGGCATCGCCGAGCGAGCGCTTCGTTGTCGAATACGAAGTCTCGGCCATCCAGCGCTGAGAGTAGCCTTTTGAGCGGATAAGAGCGTTATGACCTGTTTGACTAGGTGCCGACACTGCTCAACGAAGTCGAGGAGATCGACTTCCATGGACAGAATCGGTTTCCTTGGCTTCGTCCTTCTGCTCCGTGATATCAGCCGATTCGATCGCTATTCAACAGGGCAGATTTTGCCTGAATTGTATATAAGTGTTCTATCGCCTTGGCCCACAAGTACACTCTTCCTCAATCTCACCGAATGTACTTTACCAGTCGAATACGGATATCACACGATTACTGGACGTGACTAAAATTGTCCACACTGCTGATCTTCATCTTGGAAAAAGCCAATATCAGCTCCCGGAAAGACGTATGGACTTTTTTGATGCGTTCCACCAAATTATTGATGGTTGCCTGCGTCGAGAGGTAGATGCGCTTGTCATCACTGGTGACATCTATGATCATGAATTTCCAAATGACGATACTGTTGAGTCAACAATTGACTTAGTTTCGGACTTGGGCTCAAAAAGAGATGGCGCTTTTGTTCCGGTCTATCTGATTCATGGTGACCATGACCATCCCCCAGGAAAGCGAAATACTCCCGGTGTAGACCATCTTATACAGAATACCCATGCTGAACGATTAGGAGGCCATCCGACTTCCATTAGTGATGATCTTGTATTATATGGAGTCCATCATGAGGATTTGAGTGACCTAGTGGATAATAATCTCTCTTTCAGCCCTCCCCCCGATGATACGTACATTGCGCTTTGCACGCATGTGATGCTTCATAAATACAATTATGTAGGGAAAGATGACGCCTATTGGCCCTTCCAACTTTTGAAACCAGTGCCCTTCGATGTGAATTTAATGTTGTGTGGAGAACTACACAAAAGAAAGCACTATCCGACTCGTAGAGTTGATATTTTCTATTCAGGAACTCCCGCACGAATTCATAGAAGATATCGGGATTATTCTCCGAGTGTTTTTCTCCACGAAACCACACAGCAGAGTGTCGATTCAACAAAATACTCCGTACCAGCGCGACCCTGGAACGAGATTACCGTTAGCGTCGATCGCAATGACGACATTGATGCTGTTCTTAGTCGAGTAGTTGAAGAACTGAATATCCAAAATATGGAACGTCGAATGATTTTAGAAGTCACCCTTGACGGAGAGAATGATAATTTCACTCAAGGTGATATCAGGTCCCAATTAGAGAAATGGCCGGGAGTGCTACGTGCTTCAGTGAATGCGACTAGTCCTGATCAAGGGTGGATTCCTGGTGTACCACCGTAAATAGCTTATCACCATTGTCTCGGGCTTTGCCATTCCTTTCTTTTGCTGTTCTCCCCTCAGTACAATTCCGATGGTGATTTCAGACCTTGCTGAAGATACGCCCTGTATTCAGCACGACTTTGCCAACATCACCGATAGATGATAGAAGTCCAGGGTCAGATTCGCAGGCGGACTTTCCGAATACACCTTTCAAATCTGGATTTGAGTACAGAGATCACTCAACTACCACCCAAGCAGTCTTCGACAACTACCCAGAGCCAAATTCGCCTAACCCGGATTGCGCGTAGTCAAGCGGTTCGATGACCTGAGGGGCGTCATTACCTGAGTTGTTAACCTGCATCGAGATTTGGTAGGCGTCCAAATCGTCCTTCGGATACAGCTGGCACAGTTCCTGTGGGTGTCCGGGTCTGCGGCAAGCCAGTCGGACTCAACGTCGCTAACTCGTTCCTTGTATTCGTCCCAATTTGGGAGGATGTAAATCATACACTATTCTTATGCAGCTAACTAATCAGACCACTCAGGACAGATATCCAGATACGGACATGACCCGCACCGTGTGGTTTCATCAGGCGAATTCGTTTCATCAGGGGTGGGATTTGGATCCGCTGGTAATCCTTGGTCCGGGATGACATCCAATGAATCACGAGCGGTTGTGAGTAATGTCTCGAATTCCTCCGCCTCAACTTCCACAGAACTCCTTTCAACATCCGGATGAATATAGAGTAGTTCTGTCGAGGTGATCTCGATGTCGTACGCGGTTTCTGCTAGCCATCTATACGCGGCTAACTGTTGACGATACATCTGTCCGGAGTATTCCTCTTCGTCTGCGACTCGGCCTGTCTTATAATCGACAATGTGCCAGCCGTCGCTGTCTTCAAAGAGGAGATCAATCTGACCACGGATATATGTCTCCAACTCTGGAGCGTAGGTGAGTACTTCATGTTCCGGAAGCACCTCGTCTGCGTCGGCTTCTATTCGGCTGGCAATATCAGATGTCGCGAAGTTCTCTTGTACCTCCTCAAGAAGTTCGGACTGTATCTCCGATGAATATGTTCGAGCAAGCTCCTCGGCCTCTTCTGGGTCCTCGTGGTAGTTTTCAAGGAAAAGGTGAACAAGATCACCCCACTGACTGCGTTGAAGATTACCTGGCGGTGAACTCCCTGGCGGTATCTTAGCGCGGATACCACTAACCTCCTCTAATTCGCTGTATTGGAACCGAAGCGGGCACGCGAGCAACTCCTGAATTGTGCTTGGGCGAACGACTTCGGGGAAGAAGTCCGGATCGATTGGCTCTAGTTCGTGGCGCTGATCTTCCGTAATGGCTTCATCTATAGTATCCATCCCGATTGGCTCGTCTTCTATCGGGGTTCCGGTGTCCAAATCGTCGATACCGATCCAGACCTGTTCTGTCCCCTCTAATTCGTTATAGTCGATAGCCCGGGCGAAGACGCCGTCCCGCCAGCCATCCAACCCATTTGGTTGCAGACGTTCTCGGAGGAGTGGTGCCCAGCTAAAGTTTTCATCATACGGCCAGAGAACCGTATCGGTGAGTCCGAAAATAAGGTGGTCGGAAGCTCTGGTGTAAGCTACATAGAGGGTCCGCCAGAATTCAGCGATTTCGGCATAGATGTTATCGGTAAGTGGATGGTTATCATCCATGGGGACATTCATACTGCGGTTCCCACGTAGCCAGGTTGTACCAAGCCCATCCGTAGCGGGCGCGAATGGAGTGTAGTTGTCGGTTAGCCAGAAGTCAGATCCTCCCTGGTCGAAATGAACCGGAGTTTCATTACCGATGTCTGGCCTGATTCCAACTCCGTCACGACTTAGTAACATTCGGTTGTCCCACGGGAACAGACCTCCTGGCGGCGAAAAGTGAAGGTCAGGAAGTATAACGACCGGATATTCCAGTCCTTTCGACCGATGTACAGTTGTCAGCCGAACTGTCGTGTCGGAATTTTCATCCGAAATCTTCGCTACTGGATACTCTTCTTCACCGCGTCGTGCTCGCTCTCGCAATCGCTTGAGGCGAACTACGAACTCGCGATACGTCATCAGCTCCTCGTCTTCCCACTCCGTCGCGATCTCCGTGATCAGCCAGAGGTTCGCAAACTTTTGTTTGCCGTCTGTGTCCGCTAGGACAATTGAGTCGAACGCCGTATGTTGAATGAGTTCACTAACAAGCTCAGCCTTGTTCTTTTCGCGGTCCCAGCGTAGGTCGTTGCGAAGAGCTAGCAGACCCTCAAGCCGCTCGCGATCGGCCTCAGGTAAGTCCTCCGGCCAGTTGCGAAGCGCTGTCGAGAGGTAGTAGTTCTCACTTGCGAGATAGCGAATAGTTCGGTCTTCAAGGGCAGTGACAGGTGACCGTAGAATCCGTATCAGCGAATCCTTCTGATGTGGGTTCGCGAACCAGTCCAGGACATCCACCAGAAGCCGAACCTCGGGTTCATCAAACAACCCGGCTGAAACGTCGATTGCACATTCAACCCCGTACTGACGGAGTGCGTCCGCATATTGAGGCATGGCGCGTCTCCGATTAAATAGGAGGGTTATATCACCGGGTTCTGCCCGTCGGTATTGTGGGTCATCAAGAGATTCGGTTGCATCCGTATCGAGAACGGGGACCTGATCGTTGTCGGTGATTTCGGCCACTGTCATCGCGATTTGCTGGGCTTCTGTCTGCCACCAGTCATCCTTATTCTGTGGACTGCCCAGGTCCATAACGTGAAGCCGTGCCAAGGCTTGTTCATCGTTCACTGAGGTTGTCTCTGCCCAGTCGGGTTCAGTTGACACGCGCTCAGCTGTCGCCGCTTCAAACGGGATCGGGAACGGACCGATGTCACCACGCTCGGAATAGTCAAACACCTGATCAAACACATGGTTGGCAGCTTCAACGAGGTCCGGATGGCTTCGGAAGTTTGTCGTCAGCGGCCGATACTCTAAGCCTTCAACCTCGAGATACTCATCGGCCTCTCCCGCTTGTGCGTCCTGAATAATCTCTGAGAAGATTCGCGGATCCGCTGACCGCCACTGATAGATTGACTGTTTGACGTCACCAATAAACAGAGCATTCGGTCCGTCAAGAGAGTCTGAATCAGGGAAACAATAAGATAGTATCCGACATTGTGCGAAGCTTGTGTCCTGAAATTCGTCGATGAAAATATGGTCAAACCGCTCTCCGAGGCCCTGTGCCCATTCGCTCTCTGGATTTTGATTGAGATATCGCCAGACCAAATCCGTGATATCTGTATAGGAGAGTGCTCCTGAGTCGAGAGTTTTTTCGTCATATAGCTCGTCGTAAGCGATCAGCAGCTGTTTGAAGTCTTCAAGCAGCTGTTCATTGTGTTCGTGAACCTGTGACGCATGCTCTGGCAGATTTTCTGGAACAATAGGGTACTGTCCAGTAATATCTTGGGTGATGTCACGGATATCTTCTGCAGTAAATGCCGGTTCAATGTTTGCATGTGATGCTCGATGGGTCTCAAGAAGCTGGTCGCCCATCTCTTCAGGTGTCCAGCAGAACTCACGGCTTTTTTCATGAGCGTCGGTCAGCATCGTCTGAACGTCACGCGGTGGGTAGTCCTGCCAATCCTGGTTTGGGTACGCGTCTTCTAACCGATCTAAACGTTCTGCATGTTCAGGATTCTCCCGAAGATCAGCCATAATCTCGTCTACCAGGTCTTCGTCTTCGAGACCATTTCGGATGTCGAAATCCGGTGACACACCAGCATCGACCGCAACTTCCCGGAGGAGTCGCTGCGTGAACGAGTCGATCGTTTCGATATAGCTATCGGTTTCAATCCAACGCCAGATATCGGTATCGAGATCTTCGCCAGTTTCCTCTTCGTGCAGCCGCAGCCGTTGTTTGAGTTCTGTCTTTAATTCACCTGCAGCGTCCTTCGTGAACGTTGTCACTAAGAGATCATCCATCGGATTCCCATCCTCTGTCTCCAACTTTTGGAGAATGGTCTCCGCCACAATATCGATTAATGTCGTTGTCTTCCCGGTTCCGGCGCCAGCCCCGACAACGACGCGACCACTCCCTTCGAAATACTCATCGAACACCTGGCTCTGCGGTTCGTCGTCAAACACCGACGGCGCTTCTTCGGGATTCGTGAGATATGGCATTAGAAATCACCTCCATCCGGGATACCGCACATCGAGCGATAGACACACGATTCACACCCTCCACGATTGACAAACCCTCTCTCGGCGGCATAGTCGCTTCCATCGTCGGTTGGAAGAAACGCCTCTAAATGGCTTGTGAGGTCGTCTTCCCATTCGCCTTGTTTGCTGTACCAGCCCCCCGAGGGGATTTGATTGGCAGGCCCGAGATTTGCTTCAGGGCCATTATCGATACCGCCACGAATCGCGGCTGCGTGATTCTGTTTGATGAGCCCATGTCGGGTATGAGTGCCACTCTCGTACTGGTCTTGGAAAACATACCCTGCACAATCGTCCTCTGCGTAAGGGAGCAAATGGATTCGGTGATCGAGCATGAATTTCGTATTGTGTCCGCAATCGTCGAGGTTGTTACAAGATTCGCACAACGATCCACAGCCTTCGGTCCGATACTGTGATCCCTCCCAACAGGACTTGGTCGCCTTCTCCGCGTAGGAACTGTGCCGAACCTGATGCACCGGCAGAACATACCCGTCATCGTGGGGGAGGATGTCACGGCGGTGTCCTGGCATCCAAACATCAGCGTCAGCATCATCCACCGCAACTCGGTGTTCCTGCTGCCAGGTCCACTGTCGCTCATGTGGTTCATTGCTGGCCTCCTCTTGTTCGACTAACGTGTACTCATCAGCGAGTTGCCCCCCGATCATATGATCGACGTACGGAGTGAATTCGTCCTGTACCCATGCCCGGACCTCGTCACGGTTGTCGAACTCATCTGTCAGTGACTGTCGGTCCCGCAATTCCTGTTCAATAATTTTATGCCATGCGCTCCGACTTTCGTCACCAGTATACTGGTGGCGGATAATTCGAGGTAGTTCGCCGAATCGGTAATTAGTCACCGACCCGGAGTAGAACGGAATCTCTTGGCGTCGCACATCGTCACCACTGAAATTGAACAGGAATTGGTAAAAGTAGAACTTTAACTGGCACTGGCTGAACAAGTCGAGTTCATGTACGCTGACCGGCGATCCGATCACTTCTTCAAGATCTATGTCATCGAAAGCAGGCTCATCAGGTGACACAGTAATTTGGGTAGGGGGCTGGACGTACCGATCGTACCGTGGCCGAACCTGTTCTGTATACGTCGAACGATCAGTCAGGGTCGACATCGCCTCTAGATCGTCGGCCGAAATCTCAGGTGCGGTTCGCTCCGGCCAGTCGCGGTTGGCATGATGTTGAATTAGACGCTGACGGTCCCGTTCGCTTATTCTCGGTCCCAACGTCTCCCATGACTCTGCAAATCCCGTCGTGCCTGGTTCTGGCAGCCACTGATCGGATCGAATTCGCGTTACGTAATCTGCGCTCTCGTCTTTCTCGATCAGATCTACGAACGCTGACCACGGGACTTCATTTCCTTCCGTATCCCGAAATTGGTGGCTTACAGTAACACTGTCTGAACTCACCTGTAGCGCCAGCTCATAATAGTCGACATCAACCTTGTGTTGAGTCTCTTGTGAGGCTAACCGGAAGAATGGCGCCGTTCCAGTTGCGCTTTCTGCAGCAACCCGCGTACGGAGCTTCTCATGTAGGAACGTGGCTTCTTCCCGCTCGACAGGGAAGTCTCCCCGCGACAATCCGAGTAGATGCACATGCTCAGCATCCATGAAGAACGTGTCACCAGCATCTACAACGCGAATTGCATTTCCGTCCTTCTGCTGTTGCCGGACTGACCCTCCACCAAGCACATCGAATAGTGCCTGGCTCGCTTCCTCCCAAGATGGTTCCCAACCGTCCTCATTGTCAGCATCTTCGTTTTCGAAGATTTCCTGTAAGTACTCGTAATGCCGTCCCACTTGCGCGGCGCTATTATACACGTTTTCGGCGATAGCCGTAGTGTGTTGGTCGGTTAGCTGCGAACGGGTTGCATCAATCCCTGGGCCATCCGGCCGCGACCGTCGCTCCGACACCATCTGGTACATATAATCGTTTACGAGACTGCGGACCAAATCTCGCAGTTCTTCGCCCGTCGCTGGTGGTGAACCCTGTTGTTCGGAAACCCACTCAAGAAACGACTCCATACGTTCGCGGGGTTCCTCCCATCCACTGAGGTTAGCAACGGTGCGCTGCCACTCACCGAACGTCCGCTCTCCATTCCTCTGTTCAGCATCGTGTAGCCGCTGTTCAAGATAGAGAAATACTCGATCTCGAAGTGGCCAGTGATACCGCCTCTCTGCCGGCAAACAAAAACCTAATCGAAGTGGATCAACCAGGGTATCGTACCCAATCTCCTCGCCATCGATAGCCGCTTGAATCAGGTCGAAAGTGGCGACAAGAAACCGGTAACTCGGAGCATGAGCTAATGCAGTCTTAGTTTCGAGATGGTATGGCAGGCTATTCGATTCGAAGATATCCTGGATCGGTGTGGTGTATGAATCGATATTCCGAGCGACCACAACGATGTCTGAAGGGTCATACCCGTCGGCTAGCTTTCCCCGAATATCCTGCGCGAGATATTCCACTTCACGCCGCCGCTCCGGTGCTTCTATAAATTCCAACTCGTCTGGGATCGATGTGTCTGGATCGCCGTCAGTCGCATCGAATAAGAAGTCTGCCGATTCAGATTCGAAATGACGGGTTTCAACAGCCTCCCCAATCTCTACATCAGGGATCTCTTGAAGGCGTTGGCGTTGCCGGTCATAGCTTCCAGCACCCAAGAAGAAATGGAGATCCGCATTATCGTGTTGTTCCCCGATTTCGAGCAGGAGTCGGAGCGTTGGATTGTCGAAGACACTAATCGTGGTAATTCCAATCCATGATACTCCTTCAAACTCGTCCGCGAAATGCTGTTGGATGTAATCTCGAGCCGCGCTCACAAAATGACTACGCGAGACGTACGGGACGATATCATCGCCGTTCTCATCGTCTAACTGATCTACAGACAGTTCTGCAGCAAGCTCTTCCAAGACGTCGGTCAGTGCGGAGAACTGCTCAAGCCGCCGTTGGCTGCTTTCACAGGCATAGGTGTTATCGAGGTCTGTTGCAAGATCCACAAGTTCCTGATGATCGTCGCCGGCATCGGTACATCGGTAGTACTCGTTGAGTTCCTCGTATAAGGATTCGACGACATCGTCTTCATCACTCGGCAAACGCCTCGCCAAATCCTGTACTGGATCCGAGAACTCTCCTTCGCGAGCCCGGTCCAGTGTCTCCCGAATTAGGCGCTGTGTGAAACTTTCAGGGAGTAACACCGGCGTGGGTTCGTGGCCGGCCTCGAGAACGGATTCTGCAATGTCGTCTACTGTAGTGAACTGTGCTACATTTGAGGGTGGGTACCCGTCACGTGCGAGTCGCTTTTTGAGTCGCTCGCGGCTGAGTGCACCACCAACGATACACAGACGAGAGTGAGATTCGGCAGAACGGGGGACTGAACCATCTGGTTCATCTTCGACGAGTGATGGAATGGGAGATTCCCGGTGCAGCGTAACGTCCATGATTCTCACCAAGTGTTCACCAGGAATATAAAATTTGGCAGATGCGTATGGATGAGTGACATCGGGTGTGTGCTCGCTCTTGAATAGGTCAGGTTCGGGCCATTACTAGCTGTGGTATCATGTATACCTGATATAACAGTAGTTTCTACCCTGAACAGCTCCAGTAATCATCCGGCTGTAATGATGACGACGCTGATGTCGGTCTCGGGTGCTTCTTTTTCGACACACAGCCAAGCGATTATTTTGTCCTCTATCATCCACTCGCCCGTGTCAGGGTGACGGACGACGTACTCCTCATCACCACCATACGGGGAATCTTCATCTTATTACAAAGTTCACAACATCTGCTCAAGGATGATAAATGCCGTCTCAGCTTCCCTAATTGGATGACCGTGTCGCCATGGGTGTAAGTAAATCAAATTAGACTGTTATTATCTCCATGTAAATCGTATTATAGTACTTACATCAACGGTCCATCAAACTGACCTGTGCAAACACCGGAATTTGACGAGGATTGGTTCAATCCGAACGCGAACCTCCCATATGGAGTCACACCGGAAGAAGTCAAGATCGCCATCAGAGAGTTCTACGACTTCTACGATGACCTAAATCGGTTTCTGATGCGTGAGGACCACGGTCGCATCGAAACCGTCCTTCGCGCGAATAACGCACTTTCTGATTTCATTGGGAACGTCGCTACTGAAGAGTTGGCGCAGGCGTCGGACAGCCTCACCATCAACCAGAAACAGGACGGCTTCCCAGACATCCTGCCTGTAGACCACGACGGCTACGCCGAGCAGAATTACGAGGTCCACCACGGCGACCACGGTATCGAAACGAAGTGCAGCAAGTCGAACGGCGGGTGGCAAGCGCACAACAACGAGGAGGCGTGGTTCGTCGTCTTCCGCTACGAGCGCGGCGACCCTGAAGTAGACTTGCAGGATATGGAGCCTATCCGACTAGTGCAGGTTCTCGCAGCCAGTCTCAACGAGGATGATTGGTCACACTCAGGCCGTAGTGGGGATTCTCGTCGGACGATAACGTCGTCCATCATCTCGTCAGGGATGTACAAGCTCCGTAGTAACCCAATCTACGAAGACCCAGAAGCCATCACTGGGCGCGGTGAGGAACTCGTTGAATACAAGCAACGTCACGCTTCGTTCAACCCGAAGTTTGCAGAAGAGAATCCGGAGTACGTGACGGAGCAGACTAAACTCGGGAAGGCAGGTAAGTAGATGAAGCGTCCGACAGTAGAAGAGCGGCACATCAACAGGGATGCCAACCTCCCGTATGGCATTGATGTCCAGAACGTCGTCGATGCGGTAGAAGACCTCTACGACTACTGGTACGAGGTCAACGAATGGCATCTGAATCACCCTGATGACTATGGACGTTATCACGAGCAGTTCCGTGCTAACAACGCCATCGGCGGCTTCATTAGCCATCGAATCACGGTTCGTCTCGCAGAGCAGTACCCTGCGTTATTCGTTAATCGGATGGATGACGGGTATCCTGACCTCCTGTACGATGGAACCGACTATGAATGGCCAGACAACTATTCGGTCAAGGATGAAGAGGGAGAAGGCCCGGGATTGGAGGTGAAGGCGTCACGTGGAAATACGTTTTACGCTCATCACAATGTCGAAGAATGGCTCTTGGGCGTTCACTATCGCATCAATGCACGTAGTGAGTCCCTCACGGAGACTACTCCTGCACCTGATGATGTGCCCCCAATCGAGATCACACAAGTTCTCTGCGCCAGCATGGATCACGATGACTGGACATACCGCGATGCGTCCGGGTCGAACCGCACTAACACGAGCGACCTGAAGGCCAAGGGCGGGATGCACGAACTTCGTAAGAATCCTATCATCGAACTAGAGGACGCAGTCACAGGCCAAGGCGACTTGTTGACTGAGTATAAGCGAAACCACGCCCAGTTCGACCCAGCGTATGCGGACGAACACCCAGAATACGTGACTGGGCAGGCGGAAATTGGAGGAATCTAATGTCTGATAACGATAAGCGACTGTTTGGAGACCAGTTCGACGAATCACGGTTCAAACAAGGTCAGGAGGCAGACGAGATCGTCCGCTCGGTCCTAAAGGACGCATTTGAGGCGAGGAACATCACGGCTGTCGAAGGCGAGGAAGCGTTCGACAACTTTGCCGAGAATAAGGCAATACGCCAGATTATGGATTATTCTGGCATCGACTATCTCGTAGACACGTTCAACGACCCTGCCTTCGGGGTCAACCATCGGAATCACTTCAACAAGAAGGCGTCCCGATTCGATATCCGCGTAGAAACGGGCTCAAAAGCTCCGTCGGAATTGGACAAACTACGAAAGGCGGATTCGTGGGATATTGTGCCGAAATACGCTACCCGGATGAAGATACCTGATGGCAACGTTGAGTGGTTCCGTATTATCGATTTAGCCACGTTCGTTGACGCCATCGAAAACGACGGGTTGGAATCTGATATGGAGTGGGATGACTGGGACAGCGGTGTCACGGCGTGGATGTACGACTACGATGAACTTCGGATGCGAGATATAGTAGTCGCTGAGTTTGAGCGCTAATCAAAGATGACGGATACTCATCGGTTTCCCGTGGAGATGCGGTACAAACAGCGTAACTACGGTGCGGAGCGTAGCATCAACGGTCTCTACGAGGGCTCCGGTGCAGAGTTCCCCGAGACACCGGACTGGCGACTCACAGCAATCCAAATCACCGGAGATCTCCGTGAACGTCTGAATATTGACGAACTTCAGGAGACACAAATCATCGGCAACGTTGACCCAGATACGTTAGACTGGAAGTTCGCCCCGACAGAGGATTAGTTACTGAAGTCGGAGAGAGACCGGGACTGCGTGCGGTGTTCCTCTACGTCATCCCGCTTTTCGATTTCCGTAGGTACTTCAGCGAGATTGGGAATAGCGTTCTGAGCCATCTCGTAGAAGGTTTCGTCCAATTCGATACCTACAGCATCGTATCCGAGCGCGTAGGCTGCCGCGATGGTGGAGCCTGAACCCATGAACGGGTCTAGAATCGTCCCTTCCCGTAGCGGGAGCGCAGCGTGGCAGAGTTCTCGCATCAGTTTCTGTGGTTTCAGGTTCGGATGCGCTTCGACTTCTTCCTCGCCGCCCGGATGTGCGTTCTTGACGATTTCTGTCTCTTCCTTCGGCGTTTTTCCGTTCCCGAGCAGGTCGGTGAACGGCCTCTCATCGGATTCGCGTCGGAGTCCACCAGTCTGCCACTCCCCAAGATTCTCATCAAGACGCCTGTCGAACGGCTTTCGGTAGAGTAGCCACGGCTCCCAGTAGACTCGGGGCATCGACGACACCATCTTGTACTCAGGATGGTCGTGCGCACCCTTCGGACGGTCTCCGCCTCGGAGAGTCTTCGTCTCACGAATGAGAACGTCCCGACGTTCCAGCCCTGCTTCATCCAATTGCTGGGAGACTTCGTGCATCAAGAGTTGTGTGCAGGCGACAAACACGTGACCGCCCGGGCGAAGGACACGTTCGACAGCTTCACCGAACTGCTTGAAGAAGTTACGGAGCTTGTCCTTGTCGTCCTCTGTCAGTACGGTGAATCGGGGGAGAGGTTTCCGTTTATTCCCGTCCAATTCAGGAGGAATTCTCCATACGCCGCCCTTGCCATCTCGCATCTTCTCCACGTGGGCGGTTTCGAATTCGATGACGGAGTACGGCGGATCCGTCACTACTGCGTGAATAGAGTTCTTGTCGAACTCCTCCTCCAAGACTTGGAAGGAGTTCCCTTGATACAGGTCGTAACCCATTATCTGAGTACACTCGTTCATAGATTCTTAATCTCTCTGCTCTATCGCTACGAGACGAGAGTGTAAGTAACTTTAGGTAGAGCGTAGGTAGTATCATGGACTCCCGTGAGTAACCGGGGGTAACATGGGTCAGGTAGAAGACGACGCGTCGTTCGTTGTGCGTTCCCCACATCGCACGACAATTCTCCAGCGGCTTGCAGAGGGTGCGGCAATCCCTGCCCAAATACGGGAGGATACTGATTTAGAATATAGCCGTATCACCGAAGCCGCGAACAAGCTGCGCGACCGAGACCTCATCGACCTGCTCGTTGACGAGGACACCAAGCGCGGTCGGTTATACTCTATAACCGAACAAGGCGAAGAAGTACTGGAGTTTATGGATGAGAATGGGATGCTGGACGACGAAAACAGATACGGACGACGATGAAACGGTCTTATCACACCTGCAGCTCTTACCTCTGGTCGGCTATGCCAGCGTTGACGGGGTACTCAATCTCTTCACGGGTCACCTGCTCCTGACGGGTGACCGCGACGACATCGTGGCCGAAGTTGCCCTCTCCGTCGGGCATCAACCGCTCCTTTACCCGGTGGCCTTCTGGGGTGAGGCCCCGGACGTGTTCGGCGAACACCTGCGCTGTCCCGTCTGACCACCGCCTGATGCTGATCGCGTACTTCTTACCCCATAGGTTGGCAGCTGCCGTCTCGAGCCGCTCGACGAGCTCGCGGTCGGCCGCGGTCAGCGCCGGTACCGGCTCTCCCTCGGAGGACCATCCTCTTCACACATTTGTGCCCCCCGTCTGCCTAGTGGTCGCAAGACGCGCCGGGAGGGCTGCCTGTTCCGGCTCTACGCCGACGATCACCGTGTCGGTGAACTCACGGTCCGGCTCCTCGGCCGCCAAGACGCGAACCGCCTCGAGCAGCGGTGTGGCCGTGGGCCCCACCGCCTCAATTTCCCGACGAGCCTCCGGCATGATCTGCAGCGTCTTGATCCGGTCGAATACTCGTATGACGTCGTCGTCGCTCACTCCTTCCCGTTCGATCACCGCCTCGAAAAGGACTCCCCTCTCGGTCGCGTCGAGGTAGTCGTCGCGGTCATGATTCGGCGTGAGGTACCAGGAGAGGTGAGCGTCACCGGCCGGCCCCCGTTCTTCACGGAACGGGAGGGGCAGCCGGTATCCGTCGACGGTCACCTCGATCAGCCACAGTGCCTCGAGGTGGTCGACGTGGTTCCTCACTAATCGGGCGCTGATTCCGGCCTGCTCAGCGAGCTCCGCCTGTGTCAGCGGCCGTGAGGTCGCCAGGAGAGCATGTACTGCCTTCGACACCGTCGGTGGCGCATTCGGGAAAATTCGGTTAGCCGGGAGCGTCGCGAGGGCGTATCGGACCTCGTCGAGGTGCATCTCTTGGGGCGTTGATTCGTGACCGAGCTGCTGGAGCGCCCGGGTGACAGCGTAGGGTGAGGCGGTGAAGGCCTGGAGGAACGAGACTGCCTCACGAGTTGGGTCGAGGTTCTTCGCCTCGCACATCCGCTGGACAGCGGTGGAGTAGGGTGTCCGGCGGTCGGTGTCAACGACGAGGATTCGGATAGAGATCTCCGGCGCGTCCTCGTGGACATCAACCGGCGATTCGCGGGCGTCTCGTAGGTACTCCTCGAACCGGTGCAGGTATAGCCCCCGAATGACGAACGAATCGATGAGAGTCCCGAACGGGTCAGCTGCGTCGACCTCAGGAGTGAGAGCCGACGCTCGCTTCTTCTTACGAGTCTCGAATAGCTGCCGATATGTCGCGAACGCCCCGTACCGGGCCTGGATAGCCGCACTGATCGCAACGGAGTCTGCCATCGGCTGAAGCTGTCGTTCATGCTCAAGACCGCCCGGTACCCGGATTTCTCGTACGAGGTCAACGCCGAATGCTTCCAGGAGGTGAGTGACTGCCCCCACTAAACCGTGAGCTAATCGCATGATTTCGCTCCGATCATCGAACTCACCGTTCCGGTGCTTACGGGTGAGGTTCTGGAGTTCGACGCCGACGAAAGAGTCACGGAGGACCTGAACATCAACGAGGGCCTCATCAGACAGCCACCCGATACACCGGGCGTCCCGGAGAATGGCGGGCGGTTCGTTGAGACTCTTGAGTCGGGATACAGGGAGGACACAGTCGATGAAACGGGGCGACGCTAACGCACTGCAGTGCTCACCACGTAAGGGAAGGCCCCTGATCCGTGAACGGAAACGACCGCCTCGTCTCGGGTCTCGTCGTAGGAAACGAGGTGCGTTCGGTCATCCTCGCCCGAGTCAAGGGTGTCGTCGAGCAGTGTCACACCACCATCGACAGCCGAGGCGGCCGCCGCGGCATGGTTCGCCCGTCCCATGTACCTCACCTGGAACGGCCGCGTCTGGTCGGCCTCCGATAGGGGGGTATCGTGAGCGGCCGGGGTTACACGGTCCTTCGTACGGGACTTTCCGGTCTGACTAACGCTTTCATCAAGCCGGCGCTGTCTTCCTATTTCCCGGTCTAACGTCTCGAAAAACATCCGTCCCACCTCGAGGAGCTCAACCCGACGATCACGCTGTGGACCGAACGAATCGACCAGGCTGTTCTCCCTGAACGTCTGAATGCATTGATGGACCCGCTGATCACTCACGAGGGAATCAGCGTACAGTTTGTGGTATGTCAGAGTCTCATCCGGTTCTTGTGCGAATGATCGTAGGAGACCGACCTCACGCCATCTGGGTCCATTGACGCCACGCTGTCTTCACGAGCTCGTCGATGGGCGGTGACCGGCTCCAGGGTATACTGCAGGCGTTACTAACGCCCGGTAGGTCCGACCGGTGTTCACTCGCGAGCCACCGGATCATGAGGGCGCTCGCGATCAGCCGAACGTCACACCCGCGGGCGAGCGTCGCGGTGAGTTCACAGACGTCCCGTCGCTGATCCGCCCGGACCTCGCGAAATGTTCGGGACATCTGCACTGCGATGGTCGGAACGTTTCGGTCGGGAGTGTTTTCGACGGCAATCTCGAATATCTTCGCCGCACTGATGACGTCGGTGAAGGGTGATTGCCCGGTTCCCAGGCCGCGAGTCTCTCGTAAGAGGTCTCACATGGCGTCTTCGTCGCCTTTGGCCGTCCGGAGGATCAGCGTCCGGTACGAACCGTTGAGGGCATTGACACCGGCTTCTTCGAGCGCACTATGAGATTCAATATAAGTCCGACCACGGACCGCATTCAATACAGCGTCGATGAAAGAATCATGGAATCCATCGGAATTCACGCGCTCATTCCAAACATTGGACGGCGGTTTCCTCTGGAGGGAGACAGTCGCGACGGGTTCTTGATCGGTGTATGTGAGACCTTCCCTGCTGCCTGAACCGCCCCTCTCATCGCCGAGGGGCGTCATGCTCCACCCCCGGCCTGTTCATCGAACCCCTCAAGAGGTTTATACTGAGTCGAATTGAAAAACCGATAGGTGCCGCTACCCAGGTAGAAGGTGAAGAAGGGGTTTGAAGTATTTCTTATAAGCCTAGGCCGGGGTTTGAACCCGGGCTCTCACGTCGGGCGATTGGGGCACACGGTCCCACGCCCTCCGTCCGGGTTGTACCGCCTGTCAGTTTAGCGGGCTGTACCCGACCGACCATGAGCCTGAAACCGACACCGCCGCACGACGCGAAGAACCGCTACCTCAACGACAAGAAGCCCGGCGTCACCAAGAAGACGTTCAAGAACTACCGCACGATGACTCGGCAGTTCTGTGACTGGCTGGACGGACAGGGTATCACCGACCTAACGACCTCAATAGCGAGGTTATCCAGCGATTTAAGGAACACCGCCTGTCGAACGTGAAGGTCATCACGACCCGGCAAGACATGATGACGCTCAAGCAGTTCATCGAGTTCTGCGAACACATCTAAGCCGTCCCTCGGGGCATGGCCGACATGGTCCGGATTCCCTCGGTCAACGAAGACGACGAGATATGTGACGACCTCCTCACTCGGGATGAAGCCCTTGAAATGCTGGAGTTCCTCGAAAAGTTCGAGTATGCGAGCAACCGTCGCATTACCCTACTAATCCTCTGGAAGACAGGTATGCGCATGAGCGGGCTACGGGCACTCGAGCTCGGGGACTTTGACGACGGACGGCCCGCGCTTGAGCTTCGCCACCGGCCAACAACAGGAACGCCGCTGAAGAACAAAGAAAAGAGTGAGAGAGAGACGTTCTGATTACATCAGAGACAGCCGTGATTATTCGGAACTACGTTGAGATGAATCGGAACGAGGTGACGGACGAACACGGGCGAGAACCACTTTTAACGTCCAAGAGCGGGCGTGTGGTTGAGACGACGATTCAACGGTATTCTACACCGCAACTCGGCCGTGCTACTACAACGGCGGAGAGTGTCCCTTTGACCGTGACCCCGAGGTTTGCGAGGCTATGTCTTGGAACGCCTGATGTAAGTGTCCGGGCTCAGTGAGTCCCCATGTACTCCGGCGTGGATATGTGACTGCTGCAAGAAACGCGGGACAACCGAAGGACATGACCGGAGAACGAGTGAATATGAGTGGAATCGTGTTGGACAAGCACTACGATAAGGGGTCTTCTGCTGAGAAGGCAGAAAGACAGCGAGAGTATATTCAAGACATCTAGGATTGTCGCTATAGAAATCTCTTTAGAAGATTTTATTTCCAAGAACCATGGATTGAGGTGCATGGCCGAAATTACAATCGGAGACCTAACGACTCTGTATTTCATGGTCAACGGCGCTATAGACGATGGAGAACACATCTCCCTGGAGGACGCTAAGGACTCAATGGCTTCAGGAGAGATTGTTGATGTGGTGGAGAGGCACAACAACGCAATGAACATGATAGAACTTTGGGATCAAGCAAAGCGAGACGCTGTAAATGAGATGTTCGCCTATAAGCATGTCTACGATGAAGACCGGCTTGTAGTGGGCGACAATGGACTTTCATTAATCGCGGCAAATCTAATTAATGCAGTACAGGATCAACAGGTCCAAGACCCTGAAACCGGCAACGAAACTGAAGCCTCTGACCTCGTGGTCGTTGAAGATTGGTAAATAGATAGGCATCAATAATTTGGATAGTAGATGTTCCCCATATCATTGGACGTGGGTTCTACATCTCTATGAGTGACCTGTATTTGTAATAGTCGTGAAACAGGGTATTCCTGTAATGCTCGCACGACATGTTCTCTTTCTTCCCAAGCTAAAGGGTGAATAGCAGATGGGACCATCCTGTGGTCACCCACAAACCCTTGGGCAAACTTGCTCATGAAGTCTTCAGGACCCATTCTGGGGAGAGTTTTGTGGAAATTCTGAGTGATTGTCCCATCGCCAACATGGATTCCAGCAGTACTGTAAGCTGGAATAATAGCCAGTTCTCCTCCAAGCGGAAATACGAAAATGAAAGAATCTGATGTATGTTCTAGCATTCGGAGAGATGCATCGCCTAGATCTCCCGTTCCAACACCAGAATTCCGCGTTTCTGCCTTGGATTGCACATATACCGCTGTTGATGATTGATAATCTGGGATATTTACGCCTAAAGAGATAGCAAAATCCGCACCCGTTTTACGTTCCTCTGAACCTTTCTTACTGTGAGAAAATTCCCTAGCTGAGAATACTAATCCCCCTTTTTCAGCCCCGTCAAGTTCTGATGCCAGTATACTCGGGAACTGGTATTTTATGGAATGAACCAGAATCTTGTATACTGACTCTTCATTTGTTAGGTGGCCTAGCTCATATTCATTGATGGTGAAATCTATCAGGTCAGTAATTATCGAGCTTGCCTTCTGCGTCTCTCGTATCAAGACCTCCTCAATGCGTTCTAAATTCTCTTCCATGCTACTGCTCATTCACCAACAAATTGGAATCCGTGTATATGAATACTAATGACTAGGTTCAATCATAGCCATCCTTTGCATGAGAAGGATTGCTGTATCGATGTCTGTTTTCAACGGGAAGAGGCCGGCTGGCGAAAACCACGCACCAGTTGAACATCTACACGGTCACCCGACCGTGCCACTTCGGTTCCCAGTGTCCACATGACCGGTCACCGGACACCTGCAAGGCGGGCGAGTATATTACGGCGAGCAAGTCTATCCCCGATGTCGCCTCACGGGTTTCGGAAGGGTGCGATAACCCACATGCTCAACCTCGGGAAGCCCAAGGATGTCGCCTTCAAGCGGATGAACGTGGGCTGTGAGGTACTTGAAGCCCACTACGACCGACGGAACAAAGCAGAACAGATGGGCACCCGATGCCGGTACCTCGAAGACCTGTAAAGTCCATCCATTCTGTCTGTTTTTTGATGTAGTGGCCGGTCACTTGATGTCGATGTCCCAGTGACCACCAACTGGCCACCTCATCCATGAGTATACCGCCGCTGCGGTAGCAATCCCGAGCAGTGGGTTCCGCACAAGACACTCTCAGAAGCCACAGTACGTCCTGTGGTCGTCTCTGATGTCATACGAATGATTGGTCGTATGGTGAAGAACCCACTCTATGGGCTTTTTTGTGCCTCTGGTGATAACCCCGACTGTATAGTTGGTTTCTGCCTGCTCTTTCCCAAACAGGTGCGAGCGTACGTTTTCCGTACAGGGACACAGTACTCTAACCTTCGTACAGTCATCTGCACTGGTTAGTACTGTTTTGTATACACGGGGACCTTCCCGATAATACTCGTACTGGACAGTACGGTTACTCGTACTTCATTCAGTATACTGTATACAGTACTGTAGTGGTCGGTCACACGTATATTTCAATAAAATGACTGATTTTGCAGTATCTATCCCAATTACCATGTGTGACCCAGCCACGGTCACTCCTGTTATTCATTATTGGTCATCCTTTTTAACGGTGACCGAACTCACCAGTAGCGGCTGTGACAGGGTGAATTAGCCTGAACTAAATTCCGGGAATGGTACAGATTGGGCTCAAATCGTGAAAATCATATTTCCAATAAAAAGGTAGGTGGTAGCGGTTATAACAAAGTGCAGGTTCCCGTTACGGTCGCCAGCTCCGATAACACCGTATAGGGAATACCACAGGTCAACAAGCCCAATAACTAACATAGTAGAAATCAGCAGTGCTACAGCACCGAACAGTGGGATATCAAGTATTATACTCCCCGCACCCAGAAGAAGGATGAACGAAAGGAGTACGGTTCCTGAGATCGCGTAGAAAATCCCTTTCTGTAAGGGTGAATCATCATCCTTCATGATAAAATCCGGATAGTACTCAACAAGCCTGCTTTGACGCGATTCATTGTGAAGCAACTGCCGACGCTTCCCGACGAAAACAGCGACCTCCATCAGTACAAGGCCGAGGAACTCCCCATGGTGTTCCTCTGATTTAGTAGCAAACAGTTTTTCAGAGCCTCTCAGCGCGTCGTTCAACGCGACCTGTTGGACAAGAAGTAAGCCAAGCGCACAAACCGGTGTTATAATCAAGAAAAGAGTCTGGGGAGAGAGAAAGCCAAGAGGGCTCTCTGCAATTCGGAGAGAGATATTAAAGAGAAGATACAAAACGGATATGTAAGTAAATAGGTCGAGCAATTGTGTTGTTATCTCCAAAACATATCCGTCTTTCTTTAATGCGTTCATAACCGCTAACCTCCGAATTAGCGTAAGGGCAAGAAGGCCCACAGCAAAGACCCTAATTACGGAGTACTCTGGAACTTCCCCTGTCGGAAAGGCGGCTACAGTAGTAGCAACCAAAGCAGTTAGAGCGATCTCGAAATCGACTTTAGTGAGTACACTAGCCCTCTCCATCGGTTGCCAGTTACCTTAGCTGTAAATGTGAAAAATTTTTGGGGAGACCAACGTTACCGCTGGAATATCGAGAAGATTGATGTATTAAACCCATGGCGTGGCTTCCCGAGGAACCAAACATAGTCATTCTCAGGAACCACTAGACTCTGGCGGGAGACTGCGCGGGCGGGTATCTTTGGTTGGGGAGAACAGGCGACAATATCACCCGCAGAACGGGTATCATTGACGTCTCTAATCGCCGGAAAAATTATGCTAAAAGGGCGCTGTCTGCGAATTACAGTCTGCACCGCAGGCGCAGCCTAGGCCGGGATTTGAACCCGGGCTCTCATCCTTACCAAGGACGCAACTCAAAACTTACCGTGCTGAGGTCGAGATGTGACCAGGATACCACCAGACCATCCCTCGAGCACCAACTTTCTTACATTCAAGTATCCCCTCTTGCTCGAGTTTCTCCAACCGATCTCGAACACCTCGATGCGTGATATTAAAATTTGAGGCTACTTCAGACGTAGTCAAAACAGGATCAGAACTCGAACGAAAGATGTCGAGAATGTCGTCGTCAGTGACTATCGGTTTCCGACCAGGGCCATCGCTCATTATGAAAATCCCTGGTTAGATCGTAGTTAGCCATTTATTCTCTTGAGAGAACTAACTATCATTAGTTCCTTCAAAAGAACTAATTTGGTGGATGGGTTTGCAAACGTCCATGCGAGAGACCACTTGGAGAATCCCCTTCGAAGTACAGGTAGAACACTCCCTCGAGGGCAAACACCGAATCCGCTATGGGATATAACAACTGCGGTGATGACTACCTCTCGAGGGTATATCACTCCCTCAGAGCGCCACGACGCCGTTATGTGATTGAGTTGGTTGCAGAGAGCGATAACGACCTCTCGGTTCGTACCCTTGCTCGAGAAATCGCTGCTCGAGAACGAGATGTCCCAATGCACTGTGCAACCGGTGAACCGTACCGCAACGTGTACAACGCGCTCTCCCAAACGCATCTATCGACGCTTTCGGACGCCGATGTTATCATCTATGATCCCGAGCGCCAGACCGTTGCTCCAGGCCCAGATCTCACAATAACTCTCCTCCTAAGCAATCTTAATCAAACTGCGTTTCAGACGCTTTGGAACCTCGAGGAGTGAGGTAATCAATCTATAATGCCTTCGTAAAATCCTCTCTTGATCTGTGGTTCCCTGAAACAGCAGACATAGATTTGCGTGGTAAGCAGAGTACTAGAGAATATATTTTGGGTGAAGAAAGGAATATATATCCTAACCCCGTTGATGGAAGTATGACAGACAACACACGCCGCGAGGGCCCACCCCCATTCGACAGACCGTTCGAGGGTGAAGACACGAAGCAGCGCGTATACGGAACGGTGTTGCACGCTCGAGAGCCGATGACGGCCGCTGAAATCGCCGAGCGAGCAGACTGTTCGGCGGAGTCGGCACGGACCCACTTGTCGTTCTACGCCGACCTCGGCATCGTTATTCGACATGAAGGGCGACCAGTCAGGTACGAGCGCAACGATGACTACTTCGAGTGGCGTCGAATAAATGAGTTAGCGCGGGAGAATACCGTCGACGAGTTGCAGGCCCGTGTCTCAGCGCTGACCGATCGAATTGAGGAGTATCGCGACGAATACGACGTCGATTCACCCGCCGAGGTCGACGTCCTCGAGTTCGACGCGGCGCGGATCGACGATGTGTATGTCGAACTCAGTGATTGGGCCACCGCTATTGAGGAGCGTCGTCATCACGAACGTGCCCGGAGAAAGGTCGCCAGTTCCACGGCTCCGTCGCACAGCTGACATGGTACCGGTGAATGACGGTCGGAGCCCTGCGCCGATCAGCCGATCGGTGTTAGAACGCCTTCGATCCCAATTTCTCGGCAGTCAAATGTTTCAATCGGCAGAAATCATTATGACTGAGAAGCTACACCTCCGTGTCGACCTGTCCGACGAGTACTACCCGAATGAGGTATCCGCTCGTCTCGAGATTCGTTGGTACCGGAACGACGATTTCAATGTCCACTATCAAGAGGAACGGCAAGATAGTGCGTGGAAGTGTCGATGGGATCGGCATCCAAACGCGCACAACTCGAGAGATCACTTCCATCCGCCGTCAGATGCGAGTCGCAACGACGCGGAAAACGAGCAGTGGCCAGCTGATCATCGCGACGTGAGCCGTCTCGTCCTCGATCGGATCGAGGAGCGAATCGAAACGCTATGGGGGCAACAGGAGGCGTATTGACTGTCAGAGGTTTTTCAATTTCGACATACATTCTGCGAGTTATGCTGAATATACAGCGCAAATACACAATCAACTTCGAGTGATTTAATTACAGCATTTTATCGTCGCAGGTAGATTTGAGCATTCTCTATAACCACTGATAGCTATCAGTTCTGGCCGTCTGCCGATTTTAGGAGTTGGTAGCGGTATCAAGGGGTCAAATCCCCCATGCTTGTTTTGATATTGATCTTCACTAAGAGGCGTTCAATACGTTTGGTAAATGCATCTATCTCAGTGACGAGATCACCGGTACACTAATCTAACCACTGTGAGACAGAAGGCATATTGGAATACCATGGTTCAACAGGATACAGATGATTGCCAAATCAAAATGTTGTATTTCTAATAAAATGGGTGAAGAATGAGTCAGGAAAATACTAATGTCTCAATTGATCTTCCCTCTCAAGCAAAGAGCAAAGCTGGACTCGCACGAGGATATTCATTTCAAGACACCATTACAGGTGCCTTCCTTCTCTCCGTTCTATTTGAAGACGCAGACAAAGTGATGGTTGAGGGGGCAATCGATGATAACGACAGGTTCGACGATCTGATAGTAAAAGAAGGAAATGACATCGTTTGTATTCAGGCTAAAAACGGAATCGGATATAGCTTAAGTCCGACAGATCTCAATGACCGTTCAGGTAGATTAGATGTAGAGAAGATGGTCGAATCTGCTGATTCCCGAATTGAAAAGGGGCAAGGAGATCGATTTATTGTCCTCACTTCTTATGATTCGGAGGCATCTGGTGACTTGGTTCTCGAACAAACGGACAAGACCATAGAACTCTTAGAGAAGTTCGAGATTCCAATTACAAGAATTGAGGGAGAAGCAGGGACTGTTAATAACGAAGTAGAAATCGAATTTGGATTAGGTCTCCCAGGAATTCCTGAGGCTCCCGAAGGCAGAAGAGTATTGCCTATTGACGAAACCGAACTATATAATCAGATTAGAAAGTCAGTAAATTACCTTATTGATTCACATTCTAGTCCTCGACTTCCAGAAGTGGATACGCTTATTAAAAAGGCTGTTATCTTGGCATCGGATGCCCGGGACAGTCCTGGCCGATGGCTTGACAGAGCTGAAATTGCTCAGCGTCTTGGTCTTGATCCTAGAGAGAGGACGCTAAATCAACAATTCCCAACTGAAGAAGAGTATATCATTCCAGGATGGGTGCAGGAATTGATTGGTACAATTGGAGAGGGTAATAGGAGAGTTCTAATAGAAGGACGACCCGGTAGTGGAAAATCGACCGGTGTAGAATTGTATTGTACTCGATCCGAAGGGCCACCGGTATTTCGATACCATTTATTTGTTCCGGGAGACTCTCGCTCTGAAGCCAAACGACGGATTGACAAAGAGTGGTTCAGGCACCAGTTTGCCGCACAATTGTATGAGTCATTCCCGGAAGCATTTGACCGGGATAGTCAACCAGTCTGGACAGATAGAGGCGCGCTTCAAAACTATATTGAACGTGTTGCTAACTGGGCTGACAATGAGGGAAAGAGCCCTGTATTAATTGTTGACGGTCTTGACCACGTTCTTCGGGAGCCGGGAGAAACAAATAGATCAATTGACCCACATGGGACAATAATTGAAGAAATTGGTCATCTAACCTTTCCTGCGCCTCTTCGGTTGATGTTGGTAAGCAGAGAACTTGATGGGGAATGTTATGATCTTCTAGATGTGGATGATATCCGTGAAGTGATACCGTGGCAGTCCCGAGAGATAGAACTATTCCTAGGTGAGATGGGTGAAGACTATACTCCAGAACTAGTTGAATCGATTCTAAATGTTTCAGATGGTCTTCCAGTTATTATTTCACATCTCGTAGAACAAGCTCAAGTACGTGAGTCAGACCTTTCTTCCGTAGTAACTGAGGCACCGGTTGCAGAGGGTGATCTGGCGGATTACTACAGTACGATATGGGATCCACTATCCCCCGTCCATAGTGATATTATTTCACTGATATCGATAAGTCCAGAGGGAATTGGCGAGGACTTAATAAAAGACACCCTCGGTTTGCCATCAATAGATCATGAACTGGATCTTCAGTCACCGCCCATATCACATCTTTCTACAGAACTTCAGGATGGCTGGTATAGGGTATTCCACGACAGTTTCGGTGAATACGTGAAGCAAGAATTAGAGGATAATGAAGTTTACCAGTTACATACCGAATTATATTCCAAGATATTCGAACATTGCCGCCATTTCCCAGCAGAGCTTGATAGTCTCCAATACCATGCAGAGCAAGGGCCGGGGCAGGAAGATCTGGCTACTATAATCAATCTTGAAACCGCCTTCCAATGGTTAGAGAACGGCGCTCATCCTCAACTTATTCAAGATATGCTTCAGATGCTGTTTGAAGTCACACTTGATTGTGGTGATTACGAATCTGCATTTGATTGTGCTGTAATTGGTGCGTACTTCCGTAATAGTGTCCCTCATCAACAAGAGAGACTATCCTACTATGTCGCGTCGGGGATGCGTGAAGAAGCAGTAGATATCGTTGAACAATCTATACATTATGAACCAACGAATGAAACTACCCTTCAGTCAATTGAAAAAGTCGCCAATAATTGGGATGATTTTCCCTCTGATTTATGGATAGAAGAATGTGAAGACCAGTTCTTTGGCTCTGAAGATGGCGAATGGAGACCAGATACCTACTTCAATGCCGTTGCTGCTGCCTTTGATCCTGATGAATTCTGGAGAAGAGCTGGTGCGGTGGTTGGTGAGGATGATGGACACTTTGTATTCGAGGTCATTAACGCTGTCCGAGAATATCCAGAGTTATTGGATATTTCTCCGCCAGAGTGGATTTTCAATGACCCGCTCACTGGCCTTGAGGCATGTTCATCGTTAGGGCCCGAGATTGAACCATCGTGGAAGGAAGCCGTTCAGTCCACCTCCTACGATCTTAATGAGATGTCTGTGGCTGCTTTATACTCTATAGCATTAGCTCACGGCGAGGATCTCACTCAGATTGAGGAGGTATTCGAACGGATTCGGGAAATTGGAATTAAGAATCCCTATGCTATAGAGAACGATCAAATCCGACACTCCCAGTCCTACTACATTGGGGCTATCTATTCTTTACTTGGAGGTCAACCTGATGAACTCCAAGAGCTTATCAGGGAACAATCTCCGATAGTTGTTGAACTTGATCTACTCTTAGCCAGCATTGGAGCATATCGCTGTAGTGAAAACTCCACACGATCTAATGAATGGATCCAGTTTCTTATGGAGTCAATCGGGGATTGGGTTGGGCCGGATACAGAAATAGACGTTCCCCGCCAGTCTTCGCCACTTATCC
Source organism: Halostagnicola larsenii XH-48 (assembly GCF_000517625.1). Taxonomy (GTDB): domain Archaea; phylum Halobacteriota; class Halobacteria; order Halobacteriales; family Natrialbaceae; genus Halostagnicola; species Halostagnicola larsenii. The sequence goes on from NZ_CP007055.1 coordinate 225,516, forward strand.
AATATAGGGATTTTATTAGTAATGCATTCAGCGATCTTGAGAGCGATTTCTTATTTGATGATTCGCCAGCAGCACGATCAGTCCCGTATTTACTAGAGGATACGGAATCTGAAGCATACATCCAAACAATAGTGGTGAACAATATTGAAAGAATAATCAAAAATAATTTGACTCCTTCGGAGCGTGAGGTGATACTTAAGGAAGATTTCCAGAGATACATAAATGCAGACCCTTCAGAAGAGGAATTAGCAGTCGAATTATGGGACATCACTATACAAGCTGCAGATGAAGAATTGTATGATTTCGCTGAGAAATGCTCTCGCTACGCCCTTTCGAGATCTTTCCGATACGGGAATCACAAAGATGTTTTTCTAAACGAAGTTTGGAACGCGTTGAGTTGTGTTGCAGAGGATAACTGGAATGATTATCAGGGAGTTGCAATCCGGTTAATAAACTGGGCCCGGCTTCTTCACGATATGACTGATGGTGATGAAACACGTCACTTCGAGGGTATGTTCCTACGTACACTCTTGGACGCAGGTATTATTTCGTATGACCAAGTAGTCGGAGAAGTATTAGAACAACCAACATTACGTAAGATTCACAGTTGGAGAATCAACAACCCGGATGGGATAACTGAACAACAATTGAATTCCGTTCTTTTTGGGAGGGGAAGACTAGGATTGAGGTATAGTCAATCCTCTGTCCACACCGCTCATTGCGCAATTGTTGCAGCTGACAATGGATGGGATGATAAAGCGCAAAGTGCCCTCAGTATAATTCAGAGCGAGGATCAAGTCCAACTTGAGGAGGAAGTCCATGATCGTCTATTAGAAGTGTCCAATGAATATGGGATATACATTTCCGACCATCTTTCAATCAATGAAGATTCTGAAGGACAAAATCTACGGACACATTCAGAGGAAGAAGATACTGATTATATTGACGAGATATTAGAGAAAGAACCATTAGAGCAGACGATGCTCGAAGATCTATCGGATGACGATCTAGTGGAGACTGGAAGGAGAGTTGCCAATACCATCAAATATCGACCAAAGTTAGTAGTCCCAATCGCTCGTGAGATGAATAGACGAGGGTTTGAATCGCAGGCTGTGTCTCTGCCGAAAAGAGTGATCAGTGAACGGAATATCATGGGTCGCTTGATGGCTAGGGAAAATGAATTTCAGAAAGTGGCCCTGTTTTTGGTTGAAATGGAAGGTGATGATGCACTCCAGCATATACTGGAGGCCTGGCGTGATAGTTCAATCATTGATGCCCAACATCATTTAATTCTCTCAAATCTTGTTTGGATTGTAAATCAAACGGAAGGTCAACTAGAATCCAAAAACTTGGTACAGCAAGGAGTAGATTGGAGTCGGAGGCTACTCCAACCACATGAAAATGAAGCCCATGGCTGGGGTGTCCTGAGTCATAAGTGATGACTTGAGGATTTCAATATCTAAGCAATCTCGGAGTGGCCTCTGGAGAACTGGCTATGAGAACCGAAAGGAGGTTAGGAGTAGTCCAGAGCTGCGGGAACCAGCAGAGTCGGTAATATACTACAGACTATCCAAATAATCCCTCCGCTGCTCCATCTTCTCACGCTTCGTACGCCGGTCGTCTGTTATTCGATCACGCGCCGACTAACGTTTGCACGGTCGCTGACTACCTTGTCTGGCATATCGCTGTTCAGGCTATGGGTAATGCTCCCTCGCCGGATTGCGTGTGGGCTCACGCTTGATGGGCATCGGTAGGCAGTGTCGCGTTCTAATGCCGAACACTCACCGAAGTCACGGTCGTGCGGGCATTTGGCGCTGTAGATACAGAGCCGGGCCCACCGGTAGACGTACGCTCGAAGTGTTGTTTTGTTCGTACGGCCCTCACGCGACGCAAGTAGCGGCTCTCGTCCGTGCTCGGCGGAGACTGATGGTCGCTTCTCGGCTAGCCAGTCGTCAAGTACGTCGCAGAGTTGATCTGAAAGCGCAACCATCCGTTCGCCCTTCCCCTGATTCTTAATCGGCGTCCCCGATTCTGGACGATGACGAACCTTCACACACTGGTCGTCTGGATCATAGTCGTCGACGTCCAGTGCATGTACGCCACCAACACGTATCATCGTGTGCCACATTAGTGCGATTGTGACGTGCTGGATTCTCGCGTATTCGTACTTCTCCAGATGGGCGAGTACCTTTGAGGCAGTGTCGCTGTCTAGCATCACGTCTCGGAAGTCTCGTCCGGTGTGATCGATGGGGACAGAACCTTCTGACTCAGGTCTTGTTCTACGCCGTCAATGGATTCCAGCCATCGGATGAACACACGGAGCGTGTCCATCTGCGTTTTCTCGCTGACCTTATTCAGATCGCCGTCTTCGCGCCGCCAGAGCCGATACCGGTGGAGCTGGCGACCGGTGAGTGTGTTGAGATTCTCAATCTCCTGCTCATCACACCAGCGGACGAAGTGACCGAGCCGGTATTTATGCCCTTTCAGAGAGGCCTCCGAGAGTTCGTTCTCCTTGTCTGCAAGGTACAATTCGAGTGCGGATTCTGCGTCGATTGGTTCGAGACTCATAGTTGGTCTTCTCCAGTCAAGCGAATCCCACGAGTCCCGGTTTCTATCCGTTCCGAACCACGGCTACAACGCCCGAAATCGCCAAAAGGAAGGGTTGTCACGCCGCGTGACCAAGGCCTGCAGCGCCCATCCTTCAACCGCTTTCTCCAAATCCAGAAGAAAGCGCAGTACGGCATGGTGAGTTATTTAAGCACATGTCGTTTTGATAATGGCCGAGCGCAAGTTGTAACGGGTCGCCCTTATCCCCCTGTGTCGATTCGGGCCATACAAGTCGCGGCAAATTCTTCATTCTTGTTCTTGAGGCAACCAGTTCATCGTTCGATTCTACTTAGATCACATCGTTTGACTCGATCTGTTGAAGCGCGTCGGTTACTGTCAGTCCATGCGTGTGTGCGATGTCTGTTGCGAGTTGTGCGGCTCTCTCAGAACGCTCTGGTTCGAATGTTACGAGTCAATGACTGAATGAAACAAGCGATTCGATGATTAGCGGGTCGTCTTGTGGATGCTCAGTTTCGAGCATGCACAGGGTTGGCCGCGTGATAGTATTTAAAATCTCAGTCAGGGGGTCGTCACTGCACAATAGGAAGGCCGTTAGTTGCTGAAGTCGAACTCGTCTTCGTCGTGAAGACTGAGATTGTCGCGGTTGAATCCGTCCATGTAATCGAATACATCGATTTGGATTTCTTCGAGGAGGTATTTGTCGAAGGCTCGGATGAACACTTTCAGTTCCTCGTTTTCTTTCTGCATCAGTTTCAGATCGGCTTCCAGCAGGGAGAGTTGTTCTTCGATACTGTCTGTTGATTCGGTGGTTAAATCGTGGTTCTTCACGAACTCCCATCCTTCGTTCTCCGGTTCTTGTCAAGTATCGTGATAGATGGTTGGATTTGGGTCGTTAGTTGCTTCTTTGCATTGCGGAAGGTATTCTTCGATGAATGATTCGCTGCCGTGTCGAAGGTAGATTGCCGCAATTTCTACGTCTTCTTTATCTTCTCCATTACCGTCTTGTTCAGTCATATGCTGGTTCGTTTGCTGGTAAACTTGTAACTTTATTTGTCAACAATCCCAATGATCCATATGTCAATTCTTTGCATCAGCGATATCCAGTGGGAGATCGAGGACGAAGACATACTCACCACTCTCAAAAATGAAGTTGATGAGGAATCCCCCTCACTGGTTTTCTTTGGAGGAGACGTAATTAATGACGGCTGGAACAGTGAAGAGCATGTTTCTGAGTTCGTTGAGTTACTGAACTACTTGGAGGAACTGGAAATTCCTTCTGCCACGATAGAAGGGAATCACGACGAATATTCCGACTATGAAGCAGTAGAAGAACACATAGATGGTTTAGAGTATGCGAATGAAATCTCACATGAAGTCGCTGAGTTTGACGGCTTGAGGGTTTTGGGTCTTCCGTATTCATCGACTCACTATTTACGGACTGCAAGACAACTCAGCGAGGAGTTCCCCGAAAGGTATGATATAATTTTAGCGCATGCAGAATCCTCTCGCCGTATTTGGTTATTCGAGATTGATGCGAAAATTGTGATCACGGGCCATTTTGCCGATCAGTTGTACCTAGTCCGTGATCAGGTCTTTATCTCGATGGGGTCGTATCCCGGTGAGACCGTAGTGATTGACTCTAAACTGGATGAGTTGTTGTATAGGCGTCGTTCTGACTCTCCTATGGCGAATCAAGATGAATACGAATCGAAAGTGCGACTAGAAGATGGAGAACTAGAGTGGTTGCGCGATGAGTACGATCCAGACGTTTTCAGTTCCCGTCCATTGCAGTCTGACTACTCTGACCAATTCGAGCGACTGATTTCTGCTAAGGAGGAAGTCACTGAAACGGATAATGAAGAAGAGGTAAGACGAATTGTTGAAGAGCTGTTAGAGGATGGCACTCCGAAAACGCATATCCGCGAGTATATCGGTCGCTATGATTTTCTATAGCGGTTTGATTCTAATCGAAAGACTGGGGCATCCAAACGATCTCGCTGTGCTTTTCAACTGCTTCTTTGAATTTTAGTTCTGCACCATCGTTGCTGAATTGGATGTTGCAGGTTAGGACGTTGTATTCTGGGTTTCGTGCCAATCGCTCCATTACTTCCAGTTGACTGCGTTCTGGTTCAGCATATGGCCCGGTCTTAATTTCCAGCAGATAGGTTTGCCTCTCAATATCGTCTCGTCCATAGATGTCGATTGTGAATTTGAAGTCTGCTTCCCAACGTTTAGTGATTACTTTGCCAGTATCGGATACTTCACGTGACTCAAAAGGGATGTTGGTTCGTTTCTGTACATATATTTTAGCATCTTCCGCATCTAACCCTTTGAAAAGAAGGTGTGGGTGGTTTCTGAAGTATTTTTCAAAATAGGATGATCCAATTGCTTCTCCGATGTTTCCTTTGTAGTCGCCGGAAAGGTTAGAAAGATCGTTGAGATCAAGTGTTGTCATTATATGAATTAGTTGGATAGTAAACTTGTAAGTATACTTGTCTACGGACCGGATTCCTTCTCTCAAAAGCACGGTTTATACAGATCATATGTCAACTCTATTTGTGATCCGAATCACTGATAAGGATTGACAATAGATTTAGAGAAAATGAAACCGGTGGACAAATTCGGGAACAGAATCCATCCTTCTGTCTTTGATAAATTGTCTGATTTCGGTGATTTACTTCGTAAACTCGGATATTCCGAGTCACGGACCAAACCGAACCTATTCTACTACAGTCCGTCTGGAAGGATCGCTTTCTTTATGGATATGCGAGGGACCGCAATCGTAGATATTGCTGAGGATACTCGCCCACTATTCTACTGGGACATCGATATTGAGATGGAAAATTGGGCCAAACGACGCCTTCTCAAAGAAGAGAATGAACGCTTGGCTGATCACGGCGTACCTTTACGACTGAGCGGAGCACGTCATTTCTCTGCTTTCGGCGGGTCCAGTCCGGGTGACGGAGATCACCTTTCTAACCCCTTTGGTCCAGCAGATGGTTATTGTGAGTCCTGTGGCTGCGACTTCAGCGATTCTGGCTACTATTGCTCTGAGGAATGTGAAAGAGAAGAGCGACCAGATCGTTTCTGTAGGGCTTGCGAAGATCGAGTTGATACGTTAGAGATCGTTCGGCACCACGTTAGTTACTTTCCAGAAGAGATTGTCGTTGTTTGCCGATCCTGCCACAACAAAATCCATTTCAGTGATCAATATCCCGAACTCACCCCTCCTGAAGAAGAGATACGCCGGTTCTATGACGAAGAACAGGAGGAGGATTCAGACACAGAAATAACAGAAAGTTCTGGTCCTGAGTCAGCAATTGCAGCAGAGGAGGAATCGGAAGAACCAGATCGAGGATGGAAAGACATCTTTCCCTTTGATCCTCGACCAGCACAACGTGACGGAATTGAGTCTGCTCTCCCTGTCTTAGATGAGGACGGCTATCTAATTCTGGAAGGGGCATGTGGGACCGGAAAAACCATTATGGCCCTTACCGCAGCGATCAACCAAATTGTAAACGGTGAGAAAGAAAGGCTCGTTGTAATCACGCCTCTCAAGCAGCAACAACAGCAATTCGTGGAGGATTTGAGAGAGATCAATCAGAATCTCCTCGAATATGAGCAGTTGAATGGTCTTTCCCTCGTCGGAAAGAAAGAGGTCTGCCCATATTCTCGTGAGGGGCTTGTCGATTTCTCACCAGAAAATGTTCAAGGGAGATGCTCAGACCTTCGTAGAGAGACCCGTGAGACATTTACCGGCGGTGAGCCAGTCGCTGAACAAGCCCGTAGGATCGTCGATGGCGCGTATGTTGGTGCATCGAGTCCTGACCCCGATGCAGACTATTGGCCGGGTGTAGAGACAGCGGGCAGCTGGTCTCATTTCCCACAGTCCGAATTACCAACTACTGATGACTCAGAGGTTTGTCCCTTCTACGCACAACATTACGCCTATGAGAAACGGCCACGATTCGGTTTTACTGATGCTCCGAATCACGTTTTCTCCGGTGAGGACCTTGTTAGAACGGCGGTGGACGAAAATTACTGTCCTCATTCGGCAATGTACGCTCTCATAGAGCGAGCAAATGTTCTCATTGCAAATTATACTCATCTATTCAATGATGGGGTTCGCGCACTCCTAGACGAATTTATCGACGATAAAACGCTTCTCATCGTTGACGAAGCACATAATCTTGAACCACGAGTACGAACTGGCCTTGATCGAACGAAGGCGTTTTCTACAATCCAGTCAGCGACGAATGACCTCGAATCCTTCCTCAATAGCGGTTTGATCCAACCGTACAGTCTTGACGAAGAGATCGCTCCAGAATTAACTAAACGCCATCTGCAACGTGCATATGATTGCTTAGACACGTTCACCGATGCTGTACATCAGGAAATTTCTGGCCACTTAGATTCGGAATACACCGGATGGAATGAGGAAATCGCTAATACCTTGCGTGATTCCGATGAACGACTCGATTATATCGAAGAGCCAGATTCTCTTAGAGAGAAATGTGATTTGCCTCGCTTTGAAGAGATGGCTCTCCAGCCCTTAGAGAGCAACATTGAGCAAGTAGATTCTATTAGCCAAAAGATTGAGGAGCTGGAAGGATCAGAGGACGATCTTAATCCATTTTCTTGCCTTGCTCAGGTCGCAGAAGCGATGAGAGACGCAATTGATACCTATGCTAATCAAGTTGATTCCAGTGAGGGCGGGTCGCTTACAGACCCCTTCGATACTGCGAGTTCACAGTCAACGGGTGATGGTGATATTTTAGCAACCCCATTTGGCCGTGCAGCCATCGGACGGTATCAAGAATGGGTAGAAGAAGACGGGCACTATACTGACTCGCCTGAACTTAGTACGCTTGGGCGATTCATAGATGGATGGCATGAGTTGGATTCAATTCGTCATATCCGACTCGCTGAACTGAATTGGGATTGGGACCTGCGAAGCGAACAGGCTATAGAAGAGTGGTCTCACAACGAAAAATCGGCATGGCAGGCAGCGTACCGGGTAACACTCAACGTCGCTAACTGCGTCCCTGAAAAGCGTATTCACGATGAACTCGCGGAATTTGGGGGAGGAATCGTGATGAGTGCTACTCTCGAACCGATGGATGTCTTTCGTGAAGTGACTGGGTTAGACGATCTAGAGGGGGATCGGCCTATTGTTGAGGCCCGGTATTCAGACCCCGGATACCCATCCGAGAACCGGGCTACGTTAGTTGTTGACTCGGATTGGTTCGTTCAAAGCAGTCGAGGCAATATGACACAGGATCGTTCTAAGATGACTAGCACACGAGAGGAGTTTGCTGATATTATCGAGGTCGTTGCAAGAACTCACGGAAATATACTCATCGTGATGCCGAGTTACGATGAAGCAGAGTGGGCGAGTACCCTCCTTAACGAGTCTTCTCTCGTCACAAAGGACGTGTTGCTGGACCAATCCTCAACAAACAAAGAAACGGAGGAACTCAAACAATCCTTTTTCCGTGGTGGAAGTAAAGTCCTCGTGACAAGCTCCCATGGAACGCTCATCGAGGGAGTAGATTATGATGGTGAGAAATTGAATACGGTCCTTGTTTGTGGAATACCTATCAGAGGAGGTCTAAGGACACGAGCAGTACGACGAGCCTATGACCACGCTTTCAATGGGAATGGGTTCGAGTATGCACTCTTAGTTCCAGCAGTCCGTCAAACGAGGCAGGCACTTGGCCGTGTGATTAGGGGACCAGATGACGTTGGTACGCGGATTTTAGCTGATGAACGATACACTGGTAGGAACCGTTCTTCTGCGTATGAATACCTCTCTGAGCGTGAGCGTGAGGAAGCAACTATAATTTCGCCACAGTCGCTTTTCGATTCACTGGATATGTTCTGGCGATCTCACGGGAGGCATTGAGATGATGGTTTGTCGGCGTCTTCTCTACGTCACAGCGGCAATTAGCATACTTGCTAAAATCATATGTCTCTAGGTGGAAAATAGTGCTGCCAATATGGAAATCCAGCCTATTTTATATCAATCTTTGACCAGTATGATGTATGGAGATCAAGCCGAAGATTCGATCTGTAGTTGAACACATTACCTTCGGATACGGTGTTCACTATCATCAGTACATCACAAAGCCGGTTAGTTGAGAGGTCTGCTTGCCGAAGTGTGTCTAAAACCCAGTAAACAGACAGTGATATTCACGAGGACCAGCTTCTTAACTTCCTCGTCAAGGGAATTGACGAGGAAGATGCTCTCACTCTCGCTGAAAACGCCGAACTTGACACTGAAGACATCTATGAGGTCCCGTCGGCGCAAGCGCCGACGAGGACCTCGGTCTCCACACTCTGTGAGAGAAGTGAAGATTCACCCCACGAAAACTCGGTTCTCTACCATCTCCGCACCAAATTCGATCTCGAAACGCTCGAACGGGTTGGCAGCACGCTCCTCCAGAAGGATGTTCTCGATGTCCTTCCCGAGCAGGTGGAGGTCTGCGCAGACCTCTATCTGCGGCCATACTACGGTGACGAGGACGAAATCGAGGGTCTCTATCACTCCGAAGCGTGGAACACCCGCGTTCCACACCTACGCAACACTCTACGCCCGTGTGAGGAACAAGCGCTACACGCTGGCGGTGTCGCCGTCTTCGAGACGGCGCACCGCCAGCAGCGTCCTCGCTGAGTTCTTTAGTATCCTCGACGGCCTTGACCTCAGCGTCAAGGCTGTCTACCTTGACCGCGAATTCTACGACAGCAAGTGTTTGACGCTGCTTCAGGCACACAATTACACCTACGTCATGCCGATCGTCCGCTGGGGAAAGACGATAAAGCAAGAACTCTCGGAAGGCTGGAGTCGTGTGATTCAACACAGTCTGACAGGGAAACTCGACAGTCACAGCTGGACCGTCAAGTTTCGCGTCTACATCGACTGTACCTACCAGAAGGGACGGTACGACGAGCTTGGAGTGGCGCGTCAGCGGCGTAGCCGTGACGCGCCGTTCATCAACTCACCACGAGACGCTCGATACCACTACGCGAAACGCTTCGGTATCGAGGCGAGCTACCGACTCTCCGAACAAAGTATTGCGACAACCTCGACGCAAAATCCGGTCGTACGGCTGTTGTACGTTGTAGTGAGTTTGCTGTTACAGAACATCTGGCAGTATTTGCACTGGGAGTATGTGGCGACGCCCGCCTCGGCGGGGCGTCGCTTCTGGGAGTGGTCGTTCAAGGGTTCATCAACATGATCCGACGGGCAGCGGGGACGGCACTCGCTGTGCGTCGGGCCGTCCCCGCAAATCGACCACCGGACAACTTGTTTACCCAGTAATCACCAACCAGACCAGCCTTCGGCGGGAGTGGCGACAGCTCTCCATCAAGCCATCCCTGATTCTCTCGTCGAGACCACCAGTACAACTGATCCAACACAGAGCTCAGGATTCAGAAACAGCTAGCGGAGGATGCTTTGTGAGGTACTGAATTTGTTTAATTGGCGGGTCCGATCAACTGCCTGTTGATCAAGTGGCTTCTCATCCTGTAGCACACCTGTATGATTCACAACCGAATCAACGACCAAGAGGGTCAACATGGGAGAGACAGATAGTGGTACGAATAGAGCTGGAGCATCCAAGATCAATCTAGCCGACGAAATCTCTGGAAAGCAGTTTCAAGATTGGTATCAGGAGCGGGAATTCCGGAAAAACATCGAAAACGGAAAGCCGTATTTCAACGGACCACCGTCGGTTCCGTCACCTCGAAAACATAGTCCGAGCCAGATACTGCAATGCCACCGAAAAATCACATACCGCCAATGCAACGCGCCAGCAGAAAAACCGAATCCAGCCGGGATGTTTTGGTTTGGGTCACAGTTTGAGAAAGACCTTGTGTTAGATTTCCTTAAGGAATCTATAGTTGATGACCACGAATACGTCTCGAACTCGCTCTGGGTCGATTTCACCGTCCAAACGGACGCTGGTAAGATACAGATCAAGGGAGAAACAGATCCTGTAATCGTTGATTCAGATGGTAAGCCGTTGCTTCTCACGGAGATCAAAACCAAACAATCTGTAGACAACGTTCACTCGTCGAATAAACATCATCGGGCACAGGCGCATGCCTATATGAAGGGATTGAGTGAGAAACACGACCGGAAAGTGACAGAAGCAGTCGTCCTGTACGGGAGTCGAAAAACTCTGGATGTCAAAGCGTTCCACATCGAATTTGATCCGTGGTTCTGGCGCAATACTGTCCTATCCTGGGCGGAGACACATACCTCGTACCGACTCGACGAGGAGTTGCCACCGGCAAATCCCGAGTACGGCTGGGAGTGTAGCTTTTGTTCCTTTAGGGAGAGGTGTGGTCGAGGGAGTGCAAGTTACGAGAACGTAGGTCCTGTAGGATTTCTGCCGTTCCATGAATACCCTCGAGGGGAGGTGCGACGTCATCTGGAGAGTCACGAGAATGTAAAGCTCACACCGACTCTCTCAGAGCGGTATCCAGAATTAACGGACAGATTTGGGGTGCATGATTGGCGATGTGAACGTTGCGACGCGACCCATTCGCACGAATCAGTCGAATGGAATGGAAATCTTTCGGAGCCACCCCTCTGCCCCTCTTGTTGCGATCACGGTGTGCCAGCTACACTGCGTGGGGATTCTATCCTCTCATCGAGGAAAAGGGGTGAATGAAATGGACGGGACCCACATTCCGAAACGAGAGGAATCGATCGATCAAAGAGACTCTGAAGACGAGCCAGAACTCGACGCTGGTATCTATGCAAGAACCTCTTCCCCGTCTCAAAAGTCAAAATACTCCATTGACGAACAGATTAACCGTTGCTGGGAACAGTGCGAAGCAGCTGGTTGGTCAGTCGAGTATGTGTTCTTCGATAAAGCAGAATCGGGTCGAGACGTAGACAGGCCACAGTTTCAGAAGATGCTGGAACAAGCCGAAGGAGGTCGGATCGATGTCGTCATATTCTGGAAGTTAGATCGGTTTTGCCGGTCGCTTGCGGATCTGGTTCGAATAGAAGACAAGTTGCGCTCCTGGGACGTTGGGCTACAGAGTGTAACGGAGTATATCGACACGACGTCTCCAGTTGGCAGGTTCAACTTTCGGAACCTTGCATCGGCTGCAGAACTGGAAAGTGATCTCACGAGCCAACGGGTCCAAATCGGCATGTATGGACTGGCCAAAGATCACAAGTGGCCGAACGACCACCCACCACTCGGTTACGAGAAAAACAGCGATGGACGATTGGAGGTTAACGACGAGGAGGCGTCTCTCGTCCAGTGGATCTTTCGGATTTACCTCGAGGAGCGCTCCATGCCTCAGGTGGCCTATCTACTGAATGAGAAGGATCTCACGACGAAGAAAGGCGAGAGATGGTGTCGCCAATCGGTAAGAACTGTACTTAGTAACGAGTTGTACATCGGGGAGTACGAACTGGCAGACTTCAATGAATATGTGGAGGAATATCAAATTGTAAGCGAATATCTGTTCGAAGCAGTCGTCAAGACTCGATATCGGTTTCAAAGTGCGAGTAACGAGATGGATCCACGGCGAAAGAAATCGAAAAGCGAGAAGATATTGGGCCACTTCAAGACAATGGTTGAGAGAGGTGACGGATAGTGGCCGAAACAACCTGCCCACAATGCGATGGACAAATAAAAGAAATGAATCCGAAGTCTGGTACCTCCATTTGCCAGAATTGTGGATTAGTCGATCCAGAAACGAATACCGAGCAGTCAAACGGGGATAATAAAACGGATGGATCGGACATCCCTGTACAAACAGAAGCCACATCGCCGAACGTAACGTGGGTGAGCGACGTCAGTGTCAAGGACTCGTCTGACGAAAATATAGTTGAGCTACTCTTATCTCTTGACGGGGCAGCTCAGCAGCTGAGGTTTAGCAGAAACAATCGAATCCGTGCAGCCGAACTGGTGATCTCTGGGTGGGAAAATCGTCTTCTACACGGCCGTACTCAGGATGCCCTCGTAGGTGCATGCGTTTACCTGGCATCCCGGGAAAATGAACAGCCTGTGCCCGTCAGTATTGTAGCAAAGGTTGTCGGTGAGAGACAAGGGCTAATCAGTAATTCATACCGGGACCTGATTAGGACGTTAGAACTTGAGGTACCTGTTGCCGGACCAGAGGCCTACGCTCAATATTTAGGAGAGGAGCTAGGAATTCAGGACGGTCTCGTTCGGGAAGTTGAGGACATTCTAGACAGGGAAGTCGATATAAGCGGGAATCCAGCTGGTATCGCTGTTGGAGCACTCTACCTCATTGCTACCGCTCATGGTCACGAGATAACACTATCTGAGGCCGGAAAAGCGGCTGGTGTAGCTAAAGAAACGGTCTGGCGAAAAGTCAACGATCTCCGGAAATTAGAAGTCTGTGAGAAGTACCTGATTCAGTCCTGATTCATCATCCTCATCGCCAATTTGATCTTCACGGACTTGATCGGTAGATGTCTCTCCTGACCACGTGAACTTGAGATCTGGCCGTTCAAAGCCACGCTGATATTTGTCTGGAAGTAAATCGGTCCCAAACACATTATCGCACCTCAAGCACGTATACGAGTAATCCCAGTCTCCGTCCTTGTTCTGATCGATTTCAAAGTGTTCAGTCTCAGGGCAAGAAGGACACCGCAATGGGAGTGTGTCGTGTAATGCGTTGAATTCCTCTTGCGTGAGAAGGGGACCCTGGTGGTCACAGTCTTGGCAGACGTAGTTTTTCAACTTCGTTCCCCAGCGCTCAATATCTCCATTATGCTGTAGATCACCGCCGCATTTTCTGCACTGCGTGTCGATGCTGTCAATCAGAGTCAGGACGTACTCTTCGCCATATTGCTCAGCGGCTCGCTCTACAGGCCTAGGAACCGCTCGAGTACCTGTCGGAACTGAACTCCGTCTATCAAGGATTTCTTGGACTGCGTTGAAGACCTCTAGATCGATGACTGCAAGCTGTGGGTTCTCCTTGATAACCTCGCCTTCGAGTGTTAGTTGGCCCAGACACAGACGGCTCCGAAGGAGTGTTTTGAGTTGAGAGTCACTTACAGTTCGGTTATATCGGTCATTGATCGTCCGTTTCACCTCCGCCCGGTTTTGCTCTTGCCGATATAACTCGAAAATTTCAGGAATGATTGCCTCACCTTGCTCAGTCAACAAAACGTAATCATCTTCGTCTTTGTAGTAACCGAAAGGTGGCTGTCCGAAAGGCCACTTACCCTGCTCAAGTTTGCCAATCTGGCCGTCGCGTGCATTGTCACGGATCCGCTGGTACCATTCCCGTGAGAAAACGACCTGACGAACTAACATCTGAAAGTCGTAAAGATCATCCCAGTCGAAGTAGCCGTGTGTGCCAGCGTAGAGGATGACGTCGGCTTCCTTCAACCGTTTCAGATATTCGAAGCTCTCCCAGGGATCCGCCCGAGTCAGACGATCAAGTTTCGAGACGCCTACAACATCAATCTCGTCCTCCTCTGCGAGAACTGCAATCTCTTCTAGTGATTCTCTCTTTACGGTAGCCGCTGATTCAGCGACTTCCACTTCTTTCCGAACATCTCCGTCAACACTGTTAACTTCCTTCTCAAGGTTATCGAGTTGTCTCTCGGTACTCTGACCAGCCATTTGAGGACCAGTACTTACGCGCGAAAGGAGCGCCCATCGGTCACCATCTACCTTATCACGTCGCAAGAGACCCAACAACAGAGGGAAGAAAATGCTATTCTCCATGAACAAGAATTGAAGCAGAATAGTCGCGCCTGCTGTAAGGATTATTAGCCTCGTTTTAGTATGGATGGACTGTCCATACCCTTGCACATATGCACTTAATGACTTTAGGATGGACAGCTCACCTATGTGTTGCCAGCCGTCCGTTCGATCGTATTCGCGGCTTCGTTAGCGTCCGGTGGCGGCCCCGTCGGGAGGCCGAGAACGATCCCGACGATCGCGATGCTGACGATACTGAGCGCCAGCCAGACGTACCACGCGTCTGCGGGGGCCTCCAGTTCCATGTGGACTCTGGCCGGGTAATCGCACTTAAACTCTCAGTCGGGAGGTGACCACCGGACGACCGCTATCAGAACCCGATATCGATCGTCACGATCGCCAGGAGGTAGATAACCGTCGCCGAGGTGAGCGCCCGACCGACGTGATAGCCGATCAGCGCCCGATCGAGTCCGTGACGAAGCGCCAGCGAGAGCGGAATCAACACGAAACACAACGTGAGCACGAACACGCCGACCGAAAGCGCCAGGTAGTCCGGGGAAAACGCCGTCGCCCCGTCGATAGCTCCCAGATCCATCTCGGCCATCATCGTCGCCAATCCAACGGTTGCGCCGGCTACGAGCGGCCCGAAGTAGGCGGCCGTGCTGTCGAGCGTTCCCGTCACTTCCTCGAGGTTTCGTTTGGTTTCGCTCTCGAGTTCTTCGAGTTCCTCGAGGTGGTCGGCCATCGAAACGATCGCGCGTCCGGCGGGTCTTCCCTCGTCGGTGGCGAGCGCGAGCAAGGCTGCCGTTCCGTGGACTCGCGGGCTCGGAATCGACTCGAGCGCGCCGTAAGTGCCGAAAAACGCTTCTTCGACGCTGACGTGCAGTCGTCGTTGCAGTCCGGCCGCACGCGCGAACACGGCACCGGTTTCGGCGGGCACGCGTTCCCCGGCGAGTGCGATAGCCGATTCGACCGACTCTCCTTCCGATACCTGTCGACCGACGAGGTAGAGCGCGTCAGTGAGGTACCGCTCGACGTCGCGGACGTAGTTCCTGACGCGCAAGATCGGTCCGTAGACTGCGAGCAAACCGCTCCCGATACCGAGACCCAGACCGGCAACAGGGGAGAGCGCAGCGTACCCGAGCGCGTTCGTTCCGAGGTAGGCTCCAGCACCGACGATGATTCCACACAGGGATCGGACCCACAAGCGATCGGGAACGTCAGGATGCGTGTGGTCGATTTTCGGTGGCGGGAACGCGACCGGTCGTCGGACGAGCAACCAGACGCCAGCAGCGACGAGTGCGCCCGGTAAGACGATGTTGTAGAACAGGACGACCATCCAGATGTTGACCGGAATCCCGACCATCGGGACCGATGGGACGAGCGAGACGACTGCGAGCGGAAGCATGACACCGAATGCAAACAGCGCGGTCGTCGGTCCGCGAATCGCGGCTGTAAAATCAGCCATCTGATTTCGTGTCCCGTTGAGAACCGCCGATAGCGCTCTATCGAGCGTTCTGGCTCGCTCTGCCTCGGGCGCTTGTTGTGCGGTCGCGAGGAGGTGAGCCGACCGCCGAAGCGCCGGAAACCGCTCGTCCCACTCGTCGGCGAACGAGAGGAGCCCAGTTCGCGGGGTCCCCATCGAACGATCGATGTGGCCGTCGAGACTCGCGGCCAACGGTCCTCGGCCCGTCGACGCCGCGAACCGAACGGCGCTCTCGAGGGCTGGCTGAACCTGCATTCGAAGCACTGCGCGTCCGATCAGGTTGGGGGTATCGCCTAAGGCTTCGGTTCGGCGGAACGCTGCGACGAGTTTCGGTCCCGCGTGGACAGCGTGAATGGCGGCTAACGGCGTTATGAGTCCGAAAAACGCCACGACCGGAAGCGGAACCGGGACGATGAAAAGCGGGAGCACCAGCGCGACCGAACTGACGCCGGCACCGTACCCTGCCCGGAGAACCGTTTCGGCCTCGAGCGACGATTCGATAAACGACAACGAGTCCTCGAGTTCGTCGCTCGCATCGACGTCCCACGGGTACAGTTTCGCGAGGGATTCGAGGAGGATGGGAATCGAACGCATCGGTTTATGCGAGTCGATGGCCTGCGTAGGCCGTAGCAACGTCCTGTGGAGTCGATCGGCCGTCCGCGGCAAGTCCGGATAGTTGTCGTGTTCGTGACTCGATCGCGTCTCGAACGTCTGCATACGTCTCCGTCGGTCCGGCCAACCGATCGACGAATCGACTCTCACCCCGTTCGATTCGGCCCGTCGGGGCCGCCTGATCGCCCTCGAGTTCGTACAGCGGTTCGAATCGAACGTCGTCGCCGCGGCCGATCACCTCCTCGACCGCGGCGAGACGCCGCTTTCGTCCGCCATCGGATCCGTGGGTTTGGACAGTTACGACGAGATCCGTCGCACCGAACGACGAGGGTTGAACTCCCAAATCCGAAACGACGCGTTCGTAGACAGCGGCGCCGCCGTCGCCGTGTATCGTTCCGAGCACGGCGTTGGCGTTCGCACCGACCCGCATCGCCTCGTAGAGGACCTGTGCCTCTTCGCCGCGGATCTCGCCGACGACGAGCGCTCCGTCACCGAGACGAAGGGCCGTTCGAAGGGCTTCGGTGGGCGATATATCGGGACCATCTCCGAGACCGGTTCGCAGAGCTTGTACGTCGCGGCCGACAGACTGGAGGCAGTCGACGGGAAGTTCGGGCGTATCTTCGATGACGACCGTTCGCGTGTCAGGCGTCAGTTCGTACAGTAGCGTTCCGAGAAGCGTGGTCTTTCCCGCGCCGCGGGTTCCCGCGATCAGCGTTGCCGCGCTTCGCTCGATTGCGACCGAAAGAAACGCTGCCGCCGCCGCCGGCATCGTCCCGTTTGCGACGAGTGCGGGCAGCGTAAACGTCTCGTCGGCCTGCTCGCGGAACGCGAACGCGATTCCGTCCGCAACCGGGTCGGTGATCCCCGCGATTCGAACGGCCGTTCCGTTCTCGAGTGTGGCCGTCGCGTCTACCGTCGGTGTCGCTCGAGAAAACGGGCGGCCGCTGGTTCGGCGCACGCGGGAGGCGAGCGCCTTCGAACCGCTGGTGGTCAGATAGACGTTCGTCCCCATCGATTCGCCATCGACGACGACGCGAACCGGATTCCGTGCGACCGGCGACGTTGCATAGACATCGGTGATCCGTGGGTCCGCGAACAGATCCTCGAGAACGCCGTATCCGCTCGTATGTTTTGCGAGAATCTTCGTCAGTTGCGGGTCGACCGGCCCGTCAGCTACCGATTCGACGGCGCGAGACGGCGCACGATCTCCATCGACTGCACCGTCTGCGATCGCTTCGTATCCATCGAGGAGAACCGGCGTCTGTGCCCCCAGCGAAAGGTCGATCAACTCGAGTTCGTAGAGTGGCACGTTGTCGTCTCTCTCGTAGATCCGTGCGGTCGTCCCCGTCTCGAGCGTTCGGATGTCGCGCAGTCGAGCAGCGTCGCTGATCGATTGATCGATAAAGGAGTGTGCAATCGAGAGTCCGACTAGCGGTGTCAGGATCTCGTCGTAGCTTTCGACTCCAGATAACACCGTACTAAGCCCGGATTCGACACCGATATCCGCTATCTCCCCGATACGTCCGTCAAGTTCGGCGGCGACCGCGAGCGGATCTTCGGCTGCGGTCTCGGTCAATCGCTCGTCTCGTTCGCCCAGCAGTTCGATGAACCGCCCCGCCGCCGCGAGTACTGCGACGCCGCGACTGGAATACCGGTACTCGAGTCCGTTCGACCGAACGACGATCGATTCCGCCTCGCGATCCGCGAGCGTTTCGATAACGGCTCGCCTGCAGGCTTTCGATTCGGCGAGATCGCCGGAACAGTTCGCCGCATCGACGTATATCGTCCGTTCGTCGAACACCGGGTCACACTGACAAGCGCTCGAGGTTCTCGACCGATTGCCCGCGTCTGCCAACCCGACCGCTTCGGCCAGCGTTCGAGCGGACAGCGATCCGAGCGAACGCGATGAGTCGTTTTTCGACATGGCCCGCTCTCGCTCGGCTTGGGTTTTAAACTCACGGGCGGTGACATCAATCAGGTATGAACGATGGCACCGATCAGGTATCGATGACGGCACCTGTCACGCTTGATCGACGGTAACGACGGGATCGC
The DNA here is from genome assembly GCF_000517625.1 of Halostagnicola larsenii XH-48. Taxonomy (GTDB): domain Archaea; phylum Halobacteriota; class Halobacteria; order Halobacteriales; family Natrialbaceae; genus Halostagnicola; species Halostagnicola larsenii. The sequence continues at coordinate 243,942 of NZ_CP007055.1, forward strand.
CATCCGAATCAGCCTCGAGTCGGAGCACGACCGTCCGCTCGCCGCTACCACTGCCGAGATCGACGCTCTCGTTTCTCGTCGGATCTTCTGAGACGATCGGTGCAGCGATCGATTGCTGTCGTTCGTTCCGTCCCTCGGCCGCGTAGGAAACGACGCTCGTGTCGTCGTGAATACGCTCGACCTCGAAAGAATCGACGGGTACGGTTGTCATCGATGATTCCGGAAACTCGAGCGTGACAGCCCGTCGAGGCGCGGGAGCGCCATCGTGGGAAACTTCTTCGGTTTCGAACAGCGAGACTGCAGCGGTCTCGAGGTCGGTCACCTCCGTCTCGAGCTGTCGCTCGGTTTGGATCTCGCCAGCGAGATTGACCGCCGGAATCGACAGTGCGAGCAATCCGACGGTGAGTAGCACCGCGAGAACGTATCTGATCATAGTCGTTTCAGTGTCACCAGTGTCACTTTCGGGAATGTTCGAAGCCGCTCACGTCGAGCCATGGCGCAGCTTCGTACTTAAACTCGGAGCGCGTTCGAGAGATCGCTGCGATTGGGCGGGCTACAGTTTATACGTGATACGTCGGCAAGGCTCGGTGTGACATTCGTAATCGGTCGAGATGCGGAGCGAACGAGCGGCGCTGTCGGCCACCTGGGAAACTACCGGGCGCTCGACGGGAGCGCCGGTGCGCAGTTCCACCTCGATCTGGACGGCCCGCATGCAGTGTCGATCGTCGGCAAACGCGGCTACGGCAAGTCGTTCACGCTCGGCGTCATCGCGGAAGCACTCGCTCGAGCGCCCGGCGTCGCTCCCGTCCTCATCGATCCGATGGGTGTATTCGATACGCTCGAGGAATCGGCAGGCGACGACGCCGTTTCGGTGACCGTGCTCGAGCGTCCGTCGGTCAATCCGGAGACGCTCGATCCGCGGTCGTGGTGTGCGTTGGTGGGTCTCGACCCCGAAAGCGGGGCCGGCGGCTTACTCTGGCGGGCCGCACAGGAAACTGCGACGCTCGAGGCCATGCGAGCCCATATCGATTCGGCCGACGCGCCACGGTCCGACGTGCGCGCGGCGAACAATCACCTGAACCTCGCGTCGTCGTGGGGCGTTTTCGAAAGTGACGGTGTCGCTGTGCCGGATCTCTCCGGATCCGACGTAACCGTCATCGACGTTTCCGGTATGGACGCCGCACCGATGAACGCGATCTGTCGGGGCGTTGCCGAAACGCTGTACGGCGCTCGAGTAACGGATTCGATCGAACGGCTGCCGTGGCTTATGGTCGACGAAGCGCACACGTTTTTCGACGGCGTGGCCGGCCCCGCGCTCGAGACGATACTGACACGCGGTCGCGCACCGGGTGTGAGTCTCGTCATGGCGACGCAGCGACCGGGATCCGTTCCCGAGGTCGGACTCTCGCAATCCGACATAATCCTCTCACACCGACTCACCTCACGGGCTGATCTCGAGGCGCTCGAACGCGCCCGCCCGACGTACATGAACACTACGCTCGAGAATCGAATGCCCGACGCTCCCGGCGACGTCGTGGTGATCGACGACGCGACGGAGACCACCCACGCGGGACGGATTCGACCGCGGGAAACCCCACACGGCGGGGAGAGTCCTCGCGCGAGCGACGTATTTCCGGCGGAGTGAGCCGAGTGGCGGTGCTTGAAGTGTCAAATCACCGTGCCAGATCGTCGTCATCGGCGATCCACGATCGACGCTATAATTTAAGTACCAATCCGGGACCAACGCCGGTATGTACCAGAACATCGCTGGCGATTTCGACGGCCGTTCAGTGGCCGCTCGAAGCGTCTCCCTTCGGTGCTCACCCAGCTCGGGGGGTGAGTATGCCTTTCTCTCGCGTGAATAAGGGCCAGACGGAGCCGCTCGCTGCTCTCGTCGCGGTTTCGGCGTTCCTTGTCGGAATCGGTCTCTACGGCGCATACGTCACCGACACGCTGCCCGGAACGAACGATCGAACGCCGGAAGAGACAACGATCGACCGCGTATGGGCTGATCTCGAGGATAACGGCGTCTTTCTCGCACACGAGAGTCCCCGGAACGTTTCGAACGAAATCGAACCGGTATCCGTTCCGAACGGGAAGTACAGCCGCATTTCCGTCGAGGTGTACACCGATGGAACCCCGGAAACGATCGCGGTGGCGCGGTTCGACGACATGGGGCGTCCCCTCTCGGTCGAAGACGCCGACGAACCGCCAGCCGAGGCACGTATGGCAAAGCGGAGCGTCCCCGTAACGGTCGAAACCCACGCAGCCGTTCGATCCGGCACGCTCCGAGTCGAGGTGTGGTCCTAATGGGGCCCGCTGCGGACCGCGGGGTGAGTACCGTCGTGGACATCACGCTCGCCTTGCTTCTGGTCAGCGCGAGCGTGTTGCTGATTGGCGTTGCGCTTTCCAGCCCGGATGAATCTGGCCACGAGGAGCGCCCGGAGCAGGCCCTCGAGAGCATGAGTGCAACGACCGGAACGGTGCTGTACGATATTGCGGATACGAACGATGCGGGCGTTTCGACGGTAGAAAGCGAGAACTTCGATCCGCCGGGGAACCGTGAGACGACGGTATCCGACTCGCTCTACGAGGTAACGACGTACGGATCGTCTATCGGGCTTCTGGCGGATGCTGCGCTCGCGAACCTCGGATTCGACGGGAACGACCGCTTCGCCTACGGCGATGTCTACGAAGCGGCCGTCGACGACTCGATTCGAGAGACACACGTCGCCAGCGAAGACAACGTGTACGCAGTCGCGACGTGGCACCCGTACGAGGGATCGTCGCTCAGCGGGACTGCGACGGCAGGAAAGCGGCCGCCGTCTACCGAGGACGTCTCGAGCGTGAGTACGACGGTTACCAGCAACGTTCCGCCAGTCGACTCCGAGGAACTGGCGCGTGAATTCGAACGAGAAGAAACGAGCGACGTCGGAACGCCGTTCGTCGACGATGCCGAGGCTGACGGCTTCGACGCGGCTGCCATCGTTCTCGCCGAGTCGATCGTCGAGGGATACTTCCCGCTCGAGGACACCCAGTACGCACTCGAGTCGTCGCTCACCGAGCGATCGGTCGCGGTCTACGATTACAGGCAAATGGCAGACTCCGTGGATGTCGATGTCGACGAACACGTTACCGGGAGTTCGCCGGACGCGGCCGCGGCCAACGAAACGCTCGTCGGCGAGATCGATTCCGATGATGGGCTCGGTGCGCAGATTGCGGCCGATATGCGAACCGGCCCGATCGGTGAGGAAATCTCCAAAATATGGAACGAATCGCCGACTGACACCGTCGTCGACCGACTCGAGGAGGCGTTCGAACGACTCGTCTCACCGGAGACGGTCGATGTCACCGTTCAAACCTGGGACCCATGACCGGTGACCGAGACGACAGACCGATAGTTTCGATCGACCTCGACGAACGCGGTCGGATCCCCTTCTCGCTGATCGCGGTACTGCTCTTGCTCTCGAGCGTGCTGATCGTTACGACGCTCGAAACACGATCCGAGCCGACTATCGAGCGGGACACGGATCGGGCGATGGACCGCACGCTCGCGGCAACGCAGGGTGAACTTCGAACCGCCGTCCTCGATGCGAGTTATCGGGCCGGAACGGCACCGGTCATCTCCGATACCGAAAGCGAGGTCGAGGCGATTGCAAACGCGGACGATCAGGAAGAGCGCTTCCGGAACTACGTCAAACTCCTCGTCTACCTCGAGGCGACCGAAACGCTCTCGAACGCCGGCGGTACCGTCGGTTCGCAAACACAGACCACCGTCTCGATTCCCTCCGTTACGGCGTCTGGAAACGGTGCATCGATCGATCCCGACGAGGCAATCGATCGGGTCGCTCTCGATATCGGGCATTTCGATGACGATGTCGAGATGGGAACCCTCGCGGCGACGATCGACGATGTCGAATTTCGCGTCACTCGAGACGGGGTCGAAGAACTCGAGGAAACCCGCTCGATCACAGTGAGTGTCGGGACTCCGGTGTTCGAACTCCACGACAGGATGGTCGAGTACGAATCCCAGTTGAACGCCGGCTTCTTCGACGAATCGATAGACTCGAGCGTCGACGGTCTCGGACAACACCTCGGTGCGCGCCTCTATCCGTTCGCCTACTTCAAGGCCGGCTGGGATCGCACGCAGCTGACTCGAACCCCCGATCAACACGATTTCGAGGAGGTGATCGACGTCAAGCACACGGAGGTGCTCGCCAACGACGCGATATTCGACGTTCAGAACGATGTATTCGGAACACAGGATCCGTACGCCGATCGAACGATGCGGCCCGGATACGTCTGTATGGCTACGCAGATCGGAGATGACCTCGCGAGTAGCGGCAGTTCCAACGGATCAGATTCGATAATCGACCGGGACGCCGTCGACATCGATACCGATACCGACGAAGTCGAAAACGAAACGTCGATCGACAGCGTCGAAGACCAACTTTGTGACGGGGGCGAAGTACAGGAGTGGCTCTTTGGGGACAACGCCACGGGCGAACTCCCCGAAATGCCGGAGCTATCCGAGCTACTCGTCGACGGGCTCGGAGAGACGAACGTGATGGATGGCAGGCAGGAAGTTCCCCTCGAGGATGTCGCACAAGCAGCACACATGGAGTACTCCACCGAAGAAGCTCAAGACATTGTCGGATGGATGGAAGATCAAACGACCGACGAAATGGCGGCGGGGAATATTGCAGCCGAAACAGATATCGACGACGCCGATCTCCCGGACGGAGACGACGAATACGATCGGAGCGTTCGAGATATCGTCGAGGAACTCTATCAGATCGACCTCGAGCGCGACGCTGATTCAATCTACGTCTCCGGGGGACTGCCTCCAACCGATTCCCCCGATGACCGAGAGAATTACACCAAAGCAGACGATACGACCGTCGTCGATACCGTCTCGGAAATCTCTGTCGGCCACGAAACGTTCGAAGACGGGAACGCGAGCGATCGAACGCTTCACGAAGTGAGTGTCGCGGCCGACCTCCAACTCGAGCGGACCCAGACCTGGGAGTCCGATGATCCCGAAAACGTGACGCCGGCGACGAAAACGATCAGTGCCGACCGAACAGTGTCGCTCACAGCGGATATCGATATCGACGGTGAGTACGAGTTCTATCGGCAGGGAGAGTACTACGACCGCGAGGAGTTCCCGGTCGAGGATCGACCTCTCGAACGCGATTACGAGTCAGGATACACTGACGACGATGTTTGGCGAGACAACTTCGAAGAAGGGTTCGAATTGGGGATCACCGAGTTAACGACGGCGGAGTCATCCGACGACGTGCGTAACGATTTCGCCGCCGAGATCGAATCGCTCGAGGGCGAGACGATCTCGTCGACGGAAACGCTCGAAGATACCATCGAAGACGGCCTGGTAGCGGGCGATTCGACACATACTGTCGAATTCGACGATCTCAAACCGGATTCGGGGGACGACCTCCTCGAGGAGGTTCGAACCGACCTGGCGGAGACCCATTCCGAGTTCCTCGAGACGATCGACGAGGCGCCCTTCGAGGTCGAACGAACCGAGCTGATGGAGACACCGACGCCGCCAGAGCGAGCGATCGACCACATTCAAGCCGAACACGAAGACGACTTCGTCTACAACGATCTCGAGGGAGAGACGTACGAAACGCCGGCAGCGGAGGCGACTGCACAGGTTCGGAAGGCGTACTTCGATCGGATCTACTACTGGCTCGAACTCGTCGCAGAGCCCTACGAAGCACAGCTAGACGAGACGGGTGACTACGTCGACGATGCCGGTGGGAGTGGCGTGGATGCCCTCGACGACGTACTCGCGTTCACGCAGAACGCGATGAACGCCGACGTGGACTACGATCCAGACGATCTCGAGGGATCGCCGGTGCTCGAGGATGCGCAGTTCGAAGTCGCCGGATCGCCGACGTATCTCACCGCCGAGAACATTAGTCAGGACAGAGATCCAGCGATACGCCCAGCTGGGGACACGATCACTGATGTCGATGGCGAAACCGAACACGCATCGCTGGCGATTCACACCGACAACCGTGTCGGGTGGCCCGGCGTGCCGCTAATCCCGTATCCACCGACGTTCTATCTCGGGCAACTCAATAGCTGGAACGTCGACGTTCGTGGCGAGTACGCCCGCTTCGAAGTGAGCGCGACTGTTGGCGACGCCTCGAGTACCGGCCGACTTTCGTTCGTGCGTGAAAACCAACCGATCGAACTGACGCTCGAGGATGGAAGCAATGTCACCGTCGGTTCGAACGAACCGATCGACTTCGATAGCTCCACGGAGGTTATCGTGATGATGCCTGGCGGAGTGATGGCAAGTGGTGGGGTGCCTTCTGTTGCGGACATTGGTGGAACTATCAATGATGGAATTGAACATTGTTCCCAAACTTGGAACTTTGTGGGACCAGATTATAATTCGGATAGTGTTAATGAGTTAGAATGCCATCCAGAAAACTAGCATTTCATGTTATTCGTAAAACACAACTGTATTATCTGAGTTATCAGCATATAGGATAGCATCTTCAAGGATAATTGGGCCAACTGGTATCCCTGATAATGATGACTCTATTTCCCATTTCTTCTCATTTGTATTAATATCTATTGCATTAATATGCCCTGGTGAATTTATAGTGCCAGAACTCCAGACATATAGAACCTCATCTGAGATTATCATTCTCCATCCTGTCATTCTGTTCAAAATATTCTTGTCCCAGTCCGAAATCTGTTCTCCAGTATCTATATCTAGTACTGGTATTTCTGGTAATTCTGTAGGAATGTATGCCCTTCCCGCATGAACTGTTGGTTGACTAGGTCTAGTATTCTTTTCCAAAAAATCATTTAGTATCTCTACATCACCCGTTTCCGTATCAATTGAAATAACATTCATATAATTCACAGTATATATCGATGAATCAATAATGCGAATATCTGGTGCACCTCCACGAATTTCCTGAATCATTTGGGTCCATAGTTGGTCCCCTGTTCTTTTTTCGTAACCTTCTAACTGGAAGTCTTCCTCATCCTGTCGTGTTGCAAGAATTATTTTCTCATCGGTAATCGATAGAGTTTCAACCTCAGCAGATGCTTCAATTTCCAGAATCTCTTTACCAGATTCTTCATCAATTCCATATACATATTCACCCGTTCGACCATAGATCGTCTTATCATGGATACGTAAATTGAACAACGTATCATGGCCGCTTTCCCAGAGTTCTTCTCCGCTATGTTCTAACGCTTCAACACCATTACCGGAGACGTATACTGCAGTATCTGAAACAGCTGGTGTAAAGGCTGAATTTGGTTCTCCGCGGGTATCGTCCCAATCAGTCGGATGATGGTTCCATAGCACATCACCAGTTTGGATATCTATTCCTCGATATTCGCCCCCACGCTCACCAACAAAGACAGTACCATTTGCTACAACTGGAATTGTGGGACTGTTCTCTAGTTCCACTGACCACTCCTGCTCAGGCTTGCTATCAGGACCACTGTTCGGTGCAACCGCGGTGTTCGCTGCATCGTAGTGAGCCATCGGCCAGACTCCGTATTCACCAGTATCCCCCTCATCGAATCCGTCCGGGGTTTCTCCATCTGTTTCATTTCCGTCGTCACCGTTCTCACTGTCACTCGTACATCCCGCAATCGTTGCAATCCCTGCCGTCGTCCCGGCACAGGCAAGCAACCAGCGACGTCGCGTCCGCATTTGTTGGACATCCATAATGTCTCTCTAATTTTAACTAGTTCACATAATCTTTCCGATCTGATTGTATAATTTGGCCTCGAGTCAGTGAGACTATCTCCGTAGAATTTAGGCAGCGTTAGAGTGAACAACCTCGTAGGATTCGAATTGACTCGAGAACTCCGACTAAATATCCCGTCAAATACGTGGGCATGTCAGTAGTTACTTGGTCAGGTTACTTTTGTACTTCCTCGAGAAGAATGCCGTAACTGAGTGGGGTGTATCGAACGCCTGCTCGTAGGCTAGTCACTCTTCTAGTAGTTCACGAAAAATGAAACCGATAATATCGGTGTTTTTGAAAGTTGAAAAGCCAGCTACTGAACGTAGAACCGTTTATAGACGGGTGACGTTGGTCGCGCGGGGACCTTTCGGTGCCTGTTCGATGTCGAATTCGATATCTGTGCCTTCTTCGAGGTCCGGGCCGCCAACGTCTTCCATGTGGAAGAACACGTCGTCGTCCGCGTCGTCTGTCTCGATGAAACCGTAACCGCCTGTGTCGTTGAAGAAATCAACGTTGCCTTTCGCCATTACGACTATACCAAACGGCACCATCCGTATAACAGTTGCGTTACAGTCTTTCTCTCGAGACTGGGATATAGACTGCTCGTAGCGCTCGAAAAACGGGGATACATGCGCATAAATCTCGAACTCGAGATGTCCTACTCCGCTGATGGTACTGCTCTCAGCGAGCATAGAAATACGCTGCTCACTCTGCGTTCATCTCGCTGTCCTCCGTCGACCATCGCAAACGAATACCCTGATATGCGTGAAAGCTTCTACTGGTACAGCTCGAATAGTATCGCTTACGTCTCTCGACTGGATAGCCAACGAGCATGACAGCGACTCGAGCCACACCGTCGATCGCGCACGTGGCCTTGATCGGCCTTTTCGTCACCGCGCTGGTGACGGCCCAGTTGACCGCGTCGAAGATTCTCGCGTTCGAACTCCCGTTCGCCGTTCCGATCGCCGGAGCGGAGCTCTTGCTCCCCGGTGCGGCGCTTGCGTACGCGCTGACGTTCCTCGCGAGTGACTGTTATGCCGAACTTTACGGCCGGAAAGCCGCCCAGATCGTCGTCAACGTCGCGTTCGCGATGAACTTCGTCGTTCTGTTGCTGGTCTGGTCGACGATCGCCGCTCCGACGTCGGTAACATCGCCGGTCGGAGGAGGTGAGTTCGCGGCAGTTCTCGGCCCCGCAGCGAACATCGTCGCCGGGAGTCTGGTCGCGTATCTCGTGAGTCAAAACTGGGACGTAATCGTCTTCCACCGAATCCGAGAGTACACCGACGGCGAACGGCTCTGGCTTCGAAACATTGGGTCGACCGCGAGCAGCCAGGCGATCGATACCATTATTTTCGTCTCGATTGCCTTCGACATTGCCCCTCGAGTCTTCGGCATCGGGACCGCGCTCCCGCTCGAGGCCGTGCTCGGACTAATGATCGGACAATACCTGCTCAAGTTGTTGATTGCGATCGTCGATACGCCGTTCGTGTACGCCATCGTCGCACTTGCACGCTCTCTCGATGACGATGAACTCGAGGAGCCGGCGTCGACGTAGGCCGCTCTTTTCGACGTCGTCGTGTTCACTGATTCGGGTCGATCCGTACGGTTTAGTGATACCCGGTCAATCCACGGCTATGGACGAACGCGTACGCGAACACGCCGAGGTGCTGGTCGACTGGAGCGCTCGAGTCGAAGCGGGCGACGATGTCGTCGTCTCCGTCGGACCCGACGCTCACGAGTTAGCCGTTGCAGTTGCCGAAAAACTCGGAGAGCGAGGGGCGAACCTCTGTACGACCTACAGCTCCGGCGAGATCGAGCGAGCGTACCTTCGGGCGCACGACGAGGAGTTCGACGACGGCGCGGACCACGAACTGGCACTGTTCGAGAACGCCGACGTGTATCTCTCGCTCGGCGGCGCTCGAAACACGAGCGCAACCGCGGATGTCCCGAGCGAGACGCGACAGGCACAGCGACGGGCACGCCAGGACGTTCGCGAGGCTCGATTCGATACCCGCTGGGTGTCGACGGTTCATCCTACGCGGTCGCTCGCACAGCAGGCGAACATGTCCTACGAGGAGTATCAGGAGTTCGCCTACGACGCGATCTCCCGCGATTGGGAGTCTCTGGCCGACGAGATGGGGAATTTGAAAGAGCTTCTCGACGAAGGCGAGGAAGTTCGACTCGTCTCGAGCGGGACCGACCTGACGATGCGTATCGACGATCGAACGGCGGTCAACAGCGCGGCGTCGGTCGCCTACGATTCGCACAACCTGCCCAGTGGCGAGGTGTTCACGGCCCCGTACGCGACAGACGGAACGGTCACATTCGACGTTCCGATGACGTTGAACGGGGAAACCGTCCGAGATGTTCGTCTCGAGTTTTCGGACGGCGAAGTCGTCGATCACGCCGCCGAACAGGGGGCGGATGTCGTCGACGAGATTCTCGAGACCGACGACGGTGCCAGTCGACTGGGCGAACTCGGGATCGGAATGAACCGCGGTATCGACCGGTATACGGACAACATCCTCTTCGACGAGAAGATGGGAGATACGGTCCACCTCGCGGTTGGCCGGGCGTACGACGCCTGCCTTCCGGTCGGGGAGTCCGGCAACGAATCGGCGGTCCACGTCGACATGATCACCGACGTCAGCGAGGATTCCAGGCTCGAGATCGACGGCGAGGTCGTCCAGCGAAACGGACTGTTCCGCTGGGAGAACGGATTTTCCGAGTAACGGATCTCGTGTGTCGACCGATTTCGGACTGACTCGGCCACGTGGTTCGTCCGAGGGTACGTCTGGCTGGGCTACCGGTGCGCCTCTGAAATCAGCGTGTATTACTGTCTTAACGGTGTTTAACCGCGGCCAACTGTTGGACGCTGATAATAAACGAGTTCATAGTAATACCCGAAACGCACCTTCCACCGCACACCGCCTGACCGGTGGCGGTCAGTAACCGGTGGGACGGCCGTCTCGTCGATGTCTCGTCCCGCGTTCGACAGTTGTCTGCCCGCCCCGCCGGAGGCGGCATGTATCCGGCATCCCTGTTGATTACGTCTCGTAGTCACTCGTGAGTGCAGCCAATGGCGGCGTTCGATCGGAGTACCAGCACGATCACTGCTCCGTCTGGCCGCTCCGTGTCCCCTATCGTTATCGGGTTCTGGATCCAACTTTCGGATAGAACTCGATGCGAGACGCGCTCCGTGCCGGGATCGCCGTCTACAACGATGGCGAGGTTCACGCCGCACACGACGCCTGGGAAAGCCGCTGGCTCGATCTCGAGTCCGGAACCGACGACGAGCGGTTGCTTCACGGGTTGATCCAGTTCACCGCAGCGGTCTACCACGCCCAGAACGGCAACTGGGAGGGAACGATCGGACTGGCAGAGAGTGCAGGCGCGTATCTAGCGGGGCTTCCAGAGCGATATCGGGGAGTCGACCTCGAGACAGTTCGAACGTTTCTCGCGGCACTCGCGGCCGATCCGGAACGTATCGAGCGGCGGCCACCGCCCAACCTCGTTTACGAGGGAGCAGTGGCGCGGCTCGCGGACCTCGACCCCGAGGCGCTCGCCGTCGCAGCACCCGTCCTCGCTGCGGAGTGGGGGTACGACGAGGCGCCCCTCGAGCGGGCGAGTTCGTACGCGCTGTCCGATCTCGAGGCCGGTCGGGACGACAGTCGGTTCATCTCGCTCCTGTACGATTTCGTTCGAGACGACGAAAACCGCGCCATCGTCTACCAGCGTCTCTCCGGTCACGTCGAACGCCGGGCAGCGAAGGAATCCGACGTCGAGGGGCTGTTCTAACGATCCGGTCCGTTTTCCTTACTCGTCTGGCTCGTCTTCCATCCATCGACACGTCTCCGCGAGCAGGTCACGAAGCGTCCGGGCGTCCTCGAGGGTGAGCTCGACGTCCGCGTGGCCCGTCGCGTGGTCGCCTGCCATCGCGTCGATCGTCACGAGAAGGTGGCCGTCTTCGGCTGGTTGGACCGCCACGTCGGCGCGATCTGGATACTCACGGGGGCCGCCGATCTCGAGGTCGTACTCGCCTCGCGTGACGCCGAACTGGATCCGCCCGGGATTCGACAGATCGAACGAGTCCGTCGCATCGCCGTCGTCGTTCATGCTCGAGGGTTCACGGTCTCGAGACATAGGTGTATTCGTCAATTGTGCGCACTGAAATGCTGGATCACCGCGGCGATGTCGTTTCTCGCGGGTCTAATCGTGCTCCGCGGAGTTGTCCTGTGGCTCGTAGTCGAGGACCTCTTGAGCGCGCTCTAAGGAGTAGTATTTCCGGTCGTTGTCGGAGATTCCGTAGACGATTTCGTAGCCGTAGTCGGCCTGGATACACCGGTCGAAGAGGTGTGCACAGTCGCGGTAGGAGAGCCACATCGCCTGTCCGCGCTCGTAATCGATCGGCGGGTGGCCTTCGGTGAGGTTTCCGATCCGAACCGAGATAACGGACAGGTCGTGTTCGTCGTGATAATACCGACCGAGGGTTTCGCCGGCGGCTTTCGAGACGCCATAGAGGTTGGTCGGGCGGGGAAGTTCCGTGCCGTCGAGCAAGAATTCGTCGTGGGGCCGGTACATGTCGGGCGTTCGTTCGTCGGTTTCGTAGGCCCCGACCGCGTGGTTCGAGGAGGCAAAGACGACCTTTTCGACGCCGGTCTCGACGGCGGCCTGGTAAACCGTCCGCGTGCCGTCGATGTTGTTCGTCAGCACGCTGCTCCAGGGTGCTTCGGGACGCGGATCGCCGGCCAGGTGGACGACGACGTCGATCTCGTCCATCGCCTCTCGAACCGCCTCGTCGTCGGTGATATCGGCGACGACGAACTCCCCTGGAAGGTCCTCGGTCGGTGGGTCGCGATCGAGCAAGCGCCACTCGTACGCGTCGGCGAGGTCGCCCAGGACCGCCTGCCCGACGCGCCCGGACGCCCCCGTTAACAGGACGGACTGTGCCATTCGTTTGGTGTGAAACACAGCGTCGATAAGTACCATGCGATTTTGCTTTCGGAGATGACTTCAGCGTCTCACCCTCCGAACCTCCGAACTACCGTCGCCGCTCGCCGATTGTCTACTGTCAGCGCCCATCGGAACGTCCTTCCTCTCGGCCCTCGAGACACACCGTATGACCGCCGAGGACGAAACCGACTCGAGTCCGGGTACGAAGTCGCACACGGGGGCTGAGCCGAGAGCGCCGAGTGACCCCGAAGCCGCCTGTTTCGAGGCGGGTATCAAGTTCGGTTCGCTGTACCACCAGTTCGCCGGGACGCCGGTGTCGCCCGATAGCGCTCCGAGTCTCGCGCAAGCGATGGAGGAATCGATCGAGAACCAACCCCACTGTCGGGATGTCACCGTCGAGGTCCAGACCGACGTACTCGAGGCGGCGCTCGCCGAGTCGACTGCGGACTACACCGAACTGACCGGGCGCTTTCTCGAGGTCGAAATCGTCGTCGACTACGAGGGCTGTACCGTCGTGACTCGCATGGAGATGGAAGACGGCTATCCGCTGATGGCCCTCGAGTCGGTTCGCGAGCGCTGATTCCGGGACGCTGCAACGACTGCCGGACCTGCAACGCCTGCTGACTCGTGTTATCGGACCACCGACCGACTGCTGTCATCGAATCTTCGACTGGCGAAGTAGGGCCACGACGTTCGTTTCGAAACGACCGCGCTATTTCGACGGTACCGGATTTCTTTCCCCGGATTTCACTTTCACTTTCGGGCTATCTTTTAACCCCGGTGCCCGCAAACGTGGTGGTATGAGCCAAGCCTCGCTCGACGACGACGAACTGTTCGGCGAAGCCGCGACCGAAATGCGCGACGACGTCGAAGCCTCCCTCGCGGACGCCTGGGGCGCCCTACCCGACGCTGACGACGTCTGGGAGAGCGACGCCGACAACGTCCTCGGTGCGCTCAACGGGCTCAAATCTGCCCTCGACGCCGGCGACGCCGAAGACCACCTTCGCGACGCCAAAAAGTGGTTTACGATGGGCCAACGCGCCGACGCTTTCGACGACGCCGACGACCTCGAAGAAGAGATCGAAGATCTCGAAGCTACCATCGAGGACATCTCCGAGGCGAGCGAGCAGGTGGGCGAACTCACGTCGACGGTTCCCGCCCTGCGGAGCGCGCTCGAGAGCGCGGACGAAGACACGGACGAATCCGACGACTGAGAGCGATCAGTCCGTCGACGGAGTCCGTCTGTTTTCCGGACGGTCCACGTCCCGTTTCTCGACCGCCTCGAGCAGGCGTTCGAGGCTCGTTCCCGCGAGTTCGAGCAGTTCCTCGCCCAGTTGCTCATCACCCGCACTGGGGTCCCCGACGACGCCGTTTTCGGTAAACTCCGCGGAATCGTGGGCGAGATTCGCGTGACTCACCCACTCGCCCCACGATTCGGCGGCGGCGTCTCTGGCTTCCTCGAGCCGATCTTCCCGGACCAGTTCGGGTGCGACGTGGGACAACAGCGCGGTCTCGAGCGGTCCGCCGTGGCCCATCTCGCTCGCGTGCTCGCCGACTGCATCGAACCAGGTGAACGAGACGGCGTAGGCGTCTTCAGTACGCGAAATATCGGCCGCGACCTCTCGCAGCGCGTCGACGTTGCCGCCGTGGCCGTTGACGAAGACGATCCGATCGAATCCGTGGGCGGCGAGACTCGTCGCCGACTCGCGGACGTAGGCCCGGAACGTGTCCGGCGAAACCCACATCGTCCCCGAAAACTGCCGGTGTTCTTCCGCGATGCCCACCGGAATCGCTGGCGCGAGAACGACCGCTCCCTCGAAGCGCTCGATACCCATCCGTGCGACCGACTCGGCGGTGATAACGTCGGTTCCGAGCGGCGCGTGCGGGCCGTGTTGCTCCGTGCTTCCGACCGGGATGATCGCGAGGTCCGTCTCGCAGCCGGCGAGGTCCGTCCAGGTGGCCGACCGTAGTTCCATGCTCGTCTCGAGGAGCGGCTATCCCTTGTATGCACTGCACACGTGCTTACGTTGCTCGCCCGACATCCGCGTCGGCAGGCCAAAACGGTTTCCGACTGTGTGGCGTAGATTCTATCTATGGCCGATGAGAACCGCGAGCTCGGCGTCGAACTGGGCGATCTCGGTGACCAGCTTCGGAACCGCGAATATCCCGTCAGTCAGGACGAACTCCTCTCGGACCACGGCGACGCGGAACTCGATATGGGCGAAGAGACCGCGACGCTCGAGGAGGTTATCGGGCCGCTCAACGAGGACGAGTACGAGTCCGCCGACGAGGTAGAGCAGGCGATCATGAACATGGTCGGCGACGAGGCGATCGGACGCAAGAACTACAGCGATCGAACGCCGCCCGCGCCGGGCGAGGACCGTCAGGACGAGGGCGCGCCGGATCAGGACGATCAGGAAGGACAGGAGTCGTTTTAGTCGTCGGTGTTTCGCGCCTGCGTTCGAGCGGTCCGACGCTGGGCGCGTTCGATGAATTCCTGGGGTAGCTCGTCGATTTCGCCGGCCTGGACGCCCCAGAGGTGGGCGTAGAGTCCGTCGTTCTCGAGCAGTTCCTCGTGGGGACCGCGTTCGACGATCCGTCCACCCTCGAGGACGACGATCGTGTCGGCGTCTTTGATCGTCGAGAGCCGGTGTGCGATGGCGAACGTCGTCCGGTCTTCGGTGAGATCATCGATGGAGCGCTGGATGAGCATCTCCGTCTCGGTGTCGACGTCGCTCGTCGCCTCGTCTAAAATCAGGATGTCGGGATCTTTGAGGACCGCGCGAGCGATGGCGACCCGCTGGCGCTGGCCGCCCGAGAGCTTGACTCCGCGTTCCCCGACCATCGTGTCGTAGCCGTCGGGTAAGTTCTGGATGAACTCGTGGGCCTCCGCGGCTTTCGCGGCCTCGATGATCTCGTTGCGGTCGGCGTCGAACGTCCCGTAGGTGATGTTCTCCTCGACGGTTCCGTAGAAGAGGTACGACTCCTGGCCGACGTAGCCGAGCGATCTGCGCAGACTCGGAAGGGACACCTCGCTTACGTCCTGCCCGTCGATCCGGATCTCGCCGTCGTCGACGTCGTAGAGTCGAAGCAGAAGCTTGAGGACGGTCGACTTGCCGGCTCCCGTCGGGCCGACCAGCGCGAGCGTCTCCCCGCCCTCGACCTCGAAACTGATGTCGTCGATGATCAGTTCAGACTCCTCGTCCGGTCGGTCCGCTTCGACTGGATCGTCCGCTGCCGTCTCTTGCTGTCGACCCGCTTCAGCGCCGTCCCGCGATTCGTACCCCTCGTAGCTGAACGAGACCGAGTCGTACTCGACGCGGCCCGTCCGGACCTCGAGATCGTCGGCCCCTTCCTCGCGGTCGATTCGCCCCGTTTCGTCCATGAGGCCGAAGATCCGCTCGCTCGAGGCCTCGGCTCGCTGGTACATGTTGATCACCTGCCCGAACTGGGCCATCGGCCAGACGAGCTGTTGGGTGTACATGATGAACGCGACGAAGACGCCGATCTCGAGGGCTCCAGTGAACGGTCCCGGTGCGGTGCCCTGGAGTACCCAGTAGCCGCCGACGACGAACGTCAGGACGAATCCGATCCCGGAGATGAGTTGCAGCGCCGGGAAGAACTTGATTCGGAGGTTGATCGCCTCCCAGTTCGTATCGAAGTACTTCTTCGAGACGTCCTCGACCCGGCCCGACTCGAACCGCTCCGTGTTCGAGGACTTGATCACCTGTATGCCGCCGAGGTTGTTCTCGAGTCTCGAGTTTACCTTCCCGACGCTCGAGCGAACGGCCGCGTACTTGGGCTGGATCTTCTTGACGAAGACGTACGTAAAGCCGCCGATCAGCGGCACGGGTGCCAGCGAGATCAGCGCCAGTTGCGGATTGAGCCAGAACAACAACGCACCGATGCCGACGACCATCACGACGAGTCTGAACGCCGAGTTCAGCCCCTCGTTGAGAAAGCGCTCGAGCTGGTTGACGTCGTTCGAGAGGACAGACATCATCTCGCCGGTCTGTTTGTCCGAGAAGAACTCCATATCGAGGCGTTGCATCTTGTCGTAGGTCGCGGTTCGAACGTCGTGTTGGATGTCCTGTGAGAAGGCGTTGAACCCCCAGTTTCTGACCCAGTGAAAGATCGACCCCAGCGCGAACGAGCCGGCGATGGCGATGGCGACGAACCAGAACTGGCTGGCTGGCGTCGTCGGGAGCCACGCCTCGGGCAGTACGACCAGCGGCACCTGCTCGGCGAACGCGGCGTTTCCGAAAATAGCGTCGATGGCGACCGCGAGCAAGAGTGCAGGAAGGAGGTCGAGCGCACGCGCGAGAATACTCGAGATGATTCCCACGGTCACCGAGAACCAGTACGGCCGGCCAAACTCGAAGAGGAGGCGTCGCATCGGGTTCTCGATGTTCTCCCGCTGCTCTTCGAAGGGATCGTCTTCGTCCCAATCGACGCTGCTCATTGCATTCGCTCAATGGTCCGTCGCCAATAAGCGTTACCGACGAATCGAAATAATAGCTTGCGAGACGGTCCATATCCGGCGGTTTTCGACTACGCGTACTCGATACTCACGTCGTCGCCGGCGTCGATCCCGTGTTCGTCGGCGTACCCGCTTGGGACCTCGAGCACCCACTTCGCCCGTCCCGAATACTCGAGATTGTTGCCGTTTTCGTCGGCCTCGGGCGCTCGCGCCTCCCGGATCTCCGTCACCTCGCCGTCGCCGTCGATGAAGATGATGTCGATATCGAAGTCCATGTCGCGCATCACGTAGGTTCGCTCGCCCTCGCCGTCGTGGACGAACAGCATTCCCTCGTCGCCCTCGAGCGACTCGTGATCACTCAGTCCGGTGTAGCGTTCCGACCAGGTGTCTGCGACCTCGGCATCGACGGTCGCTCGCGGCTCGCCGTTGGCGTCGTTTATGGTGACTGTCGCCTGATCCGCGTTCCACGGAGTCGGGACGATTCCGACCTGCACGAGAACGAAGCCGACGACGAGCGCGAGCGCGACCACCAACAAGAGTCGCGACGCACGGTCCGTGTCCATTACCGATAGGTGCGCAACGAGAAAGTAAAGGTTATTCGCACGGACCGGTTTCGGTCACGTACGGGCTCGTGGTCTAGCTGGTTATGACGCGGCCTTTACAAGGCCGAGGTCGGTGGTTCGAACCCGCCCGAGCCCACTATTGCTGTCGCGAACAATTCGTGAGCGCCAGCAATGTGATTTGAGGCCGGTTCGAGCCCTGCAAGTCGCAGCGCTCGAGCGAACGTCTTGCTACGGTTCGAACCCGCCCGAGCCCGGTAATCTACCATCAGTCCCAAGAAGGCGTATCCGGAGCATCTGTCATCCCCAAAACCCGCGCTGTAGACTCGAGCCGACCGCTAGGCTCGGACTACAGCCAGATCGCCGATCAGCCCGTCTGTGAGTGTGCCAGTAGTAGCAGACGGGACTACCGATCACGGAATACTGCCTCGATGACAGAATGGGGTGCGGTCGAGAACGGGGCTCGAGTACCGTTAGGAAACCCGAACTGTAGTGAGACCGTAGCGCGAGTAGTCAGTGCTTGAGCCTGGCGACGTTCTCTCGAATCTGGGTGATGAGCCCATCTCCCGGCTCGGACTGGAGCGCTGTGTTAAGCGTCGAGTTCTCCGGTTCGTCTTTGACGACGAGTCGAAGGTACGGCTCGAGTTGTGCGAAGTTGTCGTCGAGGACGACCGTATGATTGCTCTCGTCGTGGTCGACGACGCCTGCGTCGTCGAGTTTCGGCACGTGGCACTGAACCGAGGAGACGTAGACGCTCTTGTACTGGTTTTTCGCTACTTCGTCAGGTGGAAGGTCGTGCTCCCAGCCGGCGACCTGTTCTGCGAGTCTGGAGAGTTCGATCGGGTCCTCGTGCCCACGGAGCGCGTAGAGAAGGTACCGTCGCCGCCGGTTTGCCAACAGCTCCAGTATCGTGTTTGCAGACAGGTCGTTCCCCTCCTGATTCGTGGTAAGGCCCTCCATAACAAGATATTACCACCCGGTCCGGAAAAGGGTGTCTTGAATATCTACAAATCCGACAGACTGCGACCCGATTGGCGTCGGCTCGAGGTCGTTCAATCGATGGCTACTGGCGGGGTGGACTACCACTGGATGGCGTCGGGTGCCGGGTCGTAACACGCCGGCGGGGATTCGAAATCCTTTTTTGTACCATCGACGGAGTGTGAGTTGCGCCGCCTTAGCTCAGACTGGGAGAGCACTCGACTGAAGATCGAGCTGT
Organism: Halostagnicola larsenii XH-48; assembly: GCF_000517625.1. Classification (GTDB taxonomy): domain Archaea; phylum Halobacteriota; class Halobacteria; order Halobacteriales; family Natrialbaceae; genus Halostagnicola; species Halostagnicola larsenii. The sequence continues at coordinate 262,902 of NZ_CP007055.1, forward strand.
CCCCGGTTCAAATCCGGGAGGCGGCATATTTCTGTGGCCGACAACACGAACGAGCGTAGCGAGTGAGTCGTCGGCCACGAAATTGCACCCGACCGGTTTGAACTAGACCGAGGTTCTGCGCGAAACGCAGGTTCTCGGGCGTAGTTCACAATCCGGGAGGCGACATCCCTTTTCAACGCGGTTCTCGCTTGCTACGGGAATCTCTCGGTCGCAAAAACTCATGGAAACACCTCGACGCTCTCGTCGGTCGCGTCGGGTGAAATCGCAACTCACCTCGCTCGCCGTGGGATGCTGACGCTCCTGAACCGTATCGGCAAAAAGCTTATGCAGAATTAGATGTATTAATTTTTTGATGGAAAGGCGTGCTTGCCTCACGACGTTTACAGGCTCGGCCCTACTGCTTTCTGCTGGCTGTCTCTCGAACTCGTCACAATCTCAGGCTTGTGATGCCGTTGAGATTACCCGAGCGTCTGTATCCGTGGAATACGGGTGTGATACCGGTCAAATCAGGTCAGGGAGTGTAGAGGGACAAGTAGGGGACTGCAACACGGAACTAAGCCTCGAGATCGTCGACGAGGACGAAACGATCGAGGAAGTTGCCTTCGAGACCAATAACGGTAGGTGGTCGGTCGGTTTCGGCGAGGGACCGGGACAAGTACGGGCGATTCCCAGTTCAGGCGACAAACGTGTCCGGATTCGTGGCCCGGATGGGGGGATTCTTGCCTCGGAGCAACTCACCGTTTCTCACTATCTGGATTCACCGGCCCTCACTGTTTGGCGGCCTGAGTTCGAGCCCGAGACAGTGTCAGTCGGCGAGGACGTCACGGTGGTATTCAGCATTGCAACGTTCGGTGCTGAGACGTCATTCACTGCCGCACTCCTGGTCGACGGGGAACCGGTAGAAACTCGCGACGGAACGGTTGACAGTGGTGCAGACTGTCAATCTGCCAGCGGCCCGGAGTACGAGTTCAGTTACACCTTCGAGGAACCGGGTGAGTACGAACTGGCGGGCAGAATCACCGTCGACGCTTCCGCAAAGGGAGGTGACACTAAGTCCATTGGAACGGTGACCGTGAGCAGCGACTCGAGCAGCTAAAATACCGGATCGCTCTGTTATATGGTGACGTTCTATAGGATCGATATTCAGACAACCGGAAGTCTTCTACCGTTGTTTCTATCGCTCCGGGTTTCTGTCGGCTTGCGGCAGGTAGCGAGGGATCGAGACGGCGTCTTACTCTGATTGCAGACTTCAGGAGGTGCGGAACACGCGCGATCACTGATGGAGCGTGAGTGATACCAGCACACTCGAGTCCACACGAAAAGCCTCGAGTGGCAGTGCATTGCCTAACGCACGAGTCGCGCTGCTCGAGGAGAGTAGCACGCGGAAGATGGGGATACGCCGGCAGGAAAGCGTGTCGAGCACTGCAATGATGATGATGATGTGGCTTCCTGCCGTATCTCCAGATAGTAACGCGAGGCTCATAGCAGTAGTGCCAAATTATGTTGGGACCGTGGCGCTGTCACACCCAGCCAATGCCAGTCCGGCTACAGATTCTCGAGGTCCCAGCCGACGAACGCGTCTTCGGGTTCGACTTCGAGGGCCTCGAGCACTCGCGCGAGCCCGAGGTAATTGCCCGCGAGCGCGCCGATCCCGAGGAGTACCTCGTCGGGATAGTGGGCTGTTGCCCGCGCGTGCGTTGTCTCGTCGACGTCTCCCTCGACGAACTGCTCGACGTACTCGACCAGGGCGCTGTGGGCCGGCTCGAGCGCGTCGTAACGGCCGCGTGACACGGCGAGGATGTCCTCGGGCGGAACGCCTTCGTCGAGGGCGACCCGGACGTGTTGGTGCCACTCGTAGGCCGACTCTGTCCGTGCTGCGGTCGTCAGGATGACGAGTTCTCGCTCGTGTGGCGTGAGTCCGCTCTGGTGCCAGAGGACCGAAAGGTAGTCGCGAAAGCCCTCGAGGAGGTCGAGGTTGCGCCCCAACGTTCGATAGACGTTCAGTCGGCCACCCGATAGCGAGTGGTCGCCCTCGCCCTCTGTGTCCGAGGCGGTCTCGAGCAGCGAGCGTTTCTCGGCCGGAAGGGCCTCGGGGTCGACGGGGTCGATTCGCGTCATACCGGATGGAGTCGGTCGTCGAACAAATACGCGGTGGTCGATTCGATGGTCGATTTGAGAATCGATTCGAGTTACCCGTTTGCTCGCGCGCCTCGAGACCGGAGCGGATTCCGGATTCCTTTAAGTGCTTCTCGTCACAAGGTGTAGATACGAACGGCAGTCACCTCCCGTTTTGTTGTGCTCGACCCGTTTCTTCGCGCTCGATGCATCCTCGAGTGAAATCGCCACCCGTCTGCTCGTCGGTGAGATGCAGTGAGGTCGGACTCGTCCCACAGCCACCCCTTTAAGTGCTTCTCGTCACAAGGTGAAGATACGAAGAGCTTTTTGCGACGGTTGACCCTCGAGCGGTCGCTCTCCGAACCAGCGTCGATCCACCAGAGCTATCAGCACCACGTGAATTTTTGGTAACAGGTTCGCCGATTCGAGCGAGGGTTTTTCCCTCTCTACGTGTGAGCCACGAACGAGATGCACGACGGCGACTCCGGAACACGCCTCGAGCGAGCCGGGATCGGAGAGCACGCCCCGCGACAGCCCCTCGAGAGCCGCGCCGGTGCGGGATCGGTTTCTCGGGCGGCGCTCCAGCGCGATGCGTCGGTGCGCCAGTGGGGCGTCGTGACGCCGAGTGCGACCGTTATCGGCCGCGCGGACTCCCCCGAAGCGGAGCTTTCGGATCGCGTTCGCCGGCTCCACGACGAACAGCACGGGGCGACGCCCGGCTACGCCGAACGCGCCCACCGACTCGATCGCCTTCGGACGACCCAGGCGCTGTGTAACGCACTCGAGGTGACGCCGTGGCAACGCGACCTCGCGCTCGGCGTGATGGACGAGATCGATCTGACGGCGTTTGGCAGCCAGCGGGCTATTCCCAAGGTCGCACTGGTCGTCATCCGCCACGTCGTCGACCGCGACCGGCAGGCGTACTTCGGACTCGACGACATCGATGCGTCGACGCTGTCTGCCGATCGGATGGAGGACCTCTTCGGTCAGTACCGAGCCCACGACATCACCGACGAGCCGACGTTCGAGCGACTGGCGGCGGAACACGGTCTCGATACGACCAGCCTCAACCGGCTTCGGCGGGTCCTCGAGGAGCAACTCGAGGACGAACTCCCGGCCTACGGTCGAAATCCGTGGCGAGATCCGAACCTGCCGGCGACGACGGCGACCGACTCGAGCGACTCGACCGGATCCGCAGACGCCGGCGGAGCTGGCGAACCCGCCGGTTCGAGCGAGACCGACTCCGACGATAACTGACATCCGGATCACCCCGACTCGTTTCGACTGGTTCGTAGCTGCTCTCCGATCCCCTCGTCAGAGGGCGACTCGCGACCGGGGTTTCCGGGAGCTATCGACTTTTCCGTGACGGGCCGTTAGGACGGCCATGAGCGAGACACCGGACCGATTGACCGTCTACTCCGACTACGTCTGCCCGTTTTGTTATCTCGGTAGAGCGTCGCTCGAGCGCTACCGCGAGCGCCGGGAGGAACCGCTCGAACTCGAGTGGCATCCGTTCGACCTCCGCCGGGACAAGCGAAACCCCGACGGATCGATCGATCACTCGGCCGAGGACGGCAAGGACGACGCCTATTTCGAACAGGCGAAACAGAACGTCAGACGGCTGCAAGAAGAATACGACGTCGAAATGGCACAGGAACTCGCGACCGAGATCGACTCGCTGCCGGCGCAGATGGCCTCGTGGTACGTCCAGACCGAATACCCCGACCAGTGGGAGGCGTTCGATCAAGCTATTTTCGACGCGCTCTGGATAGACGGGCGCGACATCGGCGATGCGGACGTTCTCGCGGATCTCGCGTCGAGCGTCGACCTTCCCCCGGAGGAAATTCGAACCGCGAGCGAGGACGACGACCTCCAGCGCGAACTCGAGGATCGCTTCGATCGAGCCTATCGCCAGCGAATCACCGGCGTTCCGACGTTCGTCGCCGACGGGAACGCGGCCAGCGGCGCGCTTCCGCCGGATCACCTCCAGCGGCTCGTCGAGGGTTCCTAACTCCGTTTCCAGCGGCTCGTCGACGGATCCGATTTCCGCCCGAACGGAATCTCACTCGAGTTTCTCGAGCGCCCCGAAGAAGTTCACCGGCGGCCCTGCGAGCGTCACCGGATCGTCGGCCGTGGTCACCGTTACCGACGCCGGTGGCTCGAGTCGCTGTCTGTTGCGGCCGTCGCTGATCGCGTAGGCCGTCTCGGCGTCGCGGACGGTGAGCGTGAGTTCGCTCGTATTGTCGATGACCAGCGGCGGCATCGGGTCGGCCGCGGCCATCTGGGTAACGACGAGGGCGTCGACCGACGGGCGAACCAGCGGGCCGCCCTCGCTCAGGTTGTAGGCGGTCGATCCGGTCGGCGTTGCGACCAGAACGCCGTCGGCGTGGCTTTCGGCGTACCGTTGGCCGTCGACGCGGATATCGATCGTCGCACCGCCGCCGCTTCCCCGCTTTGGCCCGTGGACCACCACCTCGTTGAGCGCCGGCTCGAGCGTCCACCCCTCGCCGCTGGCTCGGAGTCGTTTCACGGCTCGGCCGCCGATTTCGCCGGTCTCGTGGCGTTCGGCGACGAGAGCCGTGACCGCCTCGACCGCGTTCTCCGGGGCGACGGCGTTGAGAAATCCGACTTCGCCGAGGTTGACGCCGACGATGGGCGCGCCGCCGGCCTCGCGGGCGACGAACAGGAACGTTCCGTCGCCGCCGATGCTCACGACGAGGTCGAACCCGTTCATCTCCGCTACGGAAACGCAGCGCTCGCCGATCGCCGCTCCGGTCTCGTCGTCGACGGCGGCCGCCACGCCGTTGCGCTCGAGCGCGTCGACGAGCTGTGTCGCGAGAGACTGCGCTCGGTCGTTGTTTCGTTGGGCGACGATCCCGACCGTGACTTCGTCCTCGGCGTCCATCGTCGCCGGCTACCCGCCCCGTAGCAAAAAACCCACTCGTTCCGCGGTGTGCTCGTAGGCCGTCGCCCGGCCTGGATCGGCGTATCGATGGGCAGATATCGTCGAACGGAATCCGCTCTCGCAGTTCGATACGGCCGTAATCGGTTGTTAGTGTCGTGTTCGCGGTCCATACTTTTCCGGCATCGATCTAATGCCAGCGCATGGCCCAACGAACGACGGCTGACCAGACGATGTCGCGAACGGAGCTTGGGACGTACCTCGTCGAACTCGCCGACGAATTCGAACGAGGTGACCAGGACGTCGCCGTGAGCGTCGGAAACAAGACAGTAACGCTACACCCGCCCGACGATGTCTCCGTCTCTATCGATGTCGTCGAACAATCGTCGATGCTCCGCGGACAGCGAGAGACGGTTGATATTCAACTGAGCTGGAAACCTGAAAGCGGATAGACCGTTTCGGTTTCCGTGAGAATTGGCGAAGCGGACACCGGATCGGAGTAAGAAGTTCTTTTTCCCCTCGCGCCAGAAGTTCGGCTAATGTACGAGACGATCCTCTTTCCAACTGACGGAAGTGATCACAGCGCGACCGTCGCCGAGCACGCCGTCGACATCGCCGAAACGCGAAACGCAGCGCTTCACGTGCTCTCGGTCGTCGATGATCGCGCCTTTCTGGTCCTCGACGACGACCGCGTCGAGGGCGTACGCGCGGACCTCGAGGAAAACGCACTCGAGGCGACCGATCGAGGGGCAACGCGTGCGAGCGAACGCGGCCTCGAGACCGAGACGGCCATTCAAACCGGTAATCCAGCCGAATGTATTCTCGAGTACGCCGACGAGCACGGAATCGATCTCGTCGTCATGGGGACCAGCGGCGACGACTACGAGAACAACGTCGTCGGGAGCGTCTCCCAGCGCGTCGTCCGCTCGGCTTCGGTCCCGGTTTTGACGATCGGCCCTGACGCCTGATCGCTCTTTTCCCGGGCGATCGGCGCGTGTCTGTCACGTGTGGCTGTTCTGATCGTATGTTGATACGGTCGACGAGTACATTGATATACGATGGCGCTAAACGCTGGATAGATGCGCCGTTCGATCGTTATCGGGATCGTTCTGCTCGCTGTCGCGTTTCTGTTTATTGGCGGTCCCTCCCTATTTTTGTCGTCCTCGACCGGCGATGTCGCTCCCGAGTCAGAAGACCGACCGGAACCGCAGATACACTCCTTCGAGGACGTTGATAGTGGGATCTGGCCGTATCTGAGTCCGCGCCAGGACCACGTCAAACGGAGCCCGATCAACGTCATCGTCCGCGGCGAGAGTGAAGAAATAGTCGAGTTGCTGACCGAAGAGGCCGAGGGCGACTGGGAAGAACTGGACGAGAACGAGACGGCGGCGGACTCCGATACATACCCCTTCTTCGACGACGATGAACAGTATGCCACGGGGACCGAGTGGGGCGAAACCACGGGTGCGACCCGGTACGCTTGGGTCGACCCCGGCGAGGAGAGCGAACCCTACTGGACGACAGAAACGCTGCAGGTCGATGACGGAGACTACTACGGCGAACGCATGCACATTCGCCTCTACGAGGCACCCGACAGCGACGACGACTGGGTCGCGATGCAGACCCACACCGAACACTTCGACTGGTTCACGCTTCGCCACCGCGTCGACGGTTCCGAACGGGCCCAACTGAAGGTCGAGTCGGAGTTTATGGAACTCCCCAGCGTCGATAGTCAGGAAGACGTTCAACGAATCAATCTCGAGAACTCCGGCCCATCGGATGCCGACGGGTGGGCGACCGTCGTGGATTTGCTCGGGATGGCGCTCACACCGGTTGCAATCGGTCTCGCGAGTCAACAAACGATGCGAGAGCGGACTCCGGATAGCATCGACAAGTACCTCACGGAGTCGGACTGGCGCAGGATAGAGGCCGCGGCCGGTCGGATCGAAGCCGGTCACATCGTCCTCTCGCTGAGCATCCTCGCGATGTTTCTCGGGGTTCGGGTTACTGGTATCGCCCTCGAGCGCTCCGTAGATATGCTGACGATGCACATGATCGCGGCGTTGCTCTACCCGGTCATCGCCGTCGGAATTCCCGTCGTGACGTACTTGATCGCGCGCGGACTCACCCGCCGACTCGACGCTGCGATAACTGGCTCCGGGGCACTGATCCTCGCAATCTGGCTCGATTACGGTCTGATGAACGTCGATTCGCTAGCCGTCGACGTGGTCGGACAGCGAATCCTCGTCGTCGTCGCGCTGGGCTTGATCGCAGGCGGCGCGGCCAAGCGCGCCACTCGAGAGTCATGGCTGAACGACCTCCTCGTCGTCGGCGTGGTCATGTGGGTGTTGCTGTTGGGCGGGACGCTGTTTGGTTACTTCTGAGACGGAACATTCTCGAGTCAGTAAGGATAGACGGTCTATGAGACGTCCGCGCAGTCGGTTCGGTGCTTTCTTCCGAGGCTTCGAACGCATCAGCGCCGTTCGAGAGATCGTGTTACGATAGCTTGGGGTCGAAACGCTTGCGTGGTCCGCGTTCGATACTTCGTTTCGCGATCCGCGTTCGCAGTTCCGTCGTTACCAGGCCGACCAGGCTGTCGTCGTCTCGTCGTAGGCGTAGACACGTTGTGCGTCCTTCGCGAGGACGATGTCGCCCTCGAGTTCGTTGCGGTCGCGCTCGTAGCCGCTCGCGTCGTCCCGGACGACGAAGGCGTCGATTTCGAACTCGTCGTCGCCGAAGGTCTCGACCGTCCCGACCTCGAACTCGTAATCGCCGGGGACGTAGACGGTGATACTTCTGCTGTCGTCGTGGGAGCCGTCCTGAGGGTGGACCGTCACGTCGACCGAGACGTTGTCCACTTCGCGCGTCCAGACGGTCTCGACGTCTTCTGCAGCGGCGGCCTCGCGGCGGCGTTGCTCGGGGAGTTCGATGCTAGTCACGCGAACCGTCGAGAGCACTTCGTCGGTCTCGAGGATGAACTCGTCGCCCGTCTCGATAGTCTCGTCTTCGGGCGTCGTGACGTTCGCGGTGAAGGACTCGCCGTCCTGGGAGACGACGACGTCGAGGGTGACTTCGCGATCCGGTTCCGGTTGGATCTTGTGGACGTGGTTGCACTCGCTACAGCGGACGGTGATGCTGCCGCCGCCCGGCGAGAGCACCTCGTGGACCGTCTCGAGTTCCGGAGAACACGAGGGGCAGGTCGTCGGGAGCCGATCGGGTATATCGCTCATGAACCGACGTAGGAGCCAGCACCCTAAAAGGTGCGTGAACCTGACCGTAACTCTCCGTCAGCGAGATCCTCCCGCGGGGAGTTCGACTTCGTCGCCGTCGGCGAACACCGTCGGCTCGCGGATGATTCCGTCCAGGTGGATCGGCGCGTCGACGTCGCCGCCGATACCCGCATCGTCCCCGATGGCGATGTGGACCGTGCCGCCGGCTTTCTCGTCGAGCAACACGGAGCCGACCAGTTCGGTGACCGCGACGTTCGTCCCGATCCCCAGTTCCGCGAGGTTGTACGCCGCCTCGCCGACTTCCTCGGCGGCGTTCTCGACCGTCGACCGAATTTCGTCGTCGGAGATGTCCGTCACGAATCCGTCTTCGACCTCGAAGGTCAGCGTCCGGCCGTCCTCGAGCAACCCGTGGGGCATCATCGTGCCGTCGACGACGAACGTTCCCTCGGCCGTCTCGGGGCTGACGAACACCTCTCCGGCGGGCAGATTCGACATCGCGCCGGGTTCGTGGACGATGCCGGTATCCGAGCGGAACTCGCGGTCGCCGATTTCGAACGCGATGTCGGTTCCCGCCGCGGCCGTCACTCGAATCTCGTCCGCGCCGTCGACCTGCTCGCGGACGGCTTCGCAGTGGGCGGCGATGGTGTCATAATCGGCCTCGAGACCGGCGACGAATACTTCCTCGGTGATCCCCGGGAGCGTCGCGACTCGAGCGCCGGCGTCGTTCGCGTCGGTCCGCGCTCGCGTGTGACTCAAACTCTTCGTCGTCGGGGCCAGGACGACGTCGGCTCCGGCCATCGCCGCCGCGACGGGTTCGGGCGGTTCCGCGCCGTGGGTTTCTCCGGGCGGGTATCGGACGAACGCGACGTCGTCGGTTCGCTCGAGTGCGGCCTCGTAGAGGGCGTTCGCGATCGATTCACGATTGCTATCTGTGACGATCGAACAGGACTCGTCGGATCGGACGTCGAGACACTGTCGAATCGCTGTTTCGGCGGGCGTTCGAAGGTCTGCCATACCTGTGCGTGTGTGCAGTACGCCGAAAGGTCTTGCTCTCTCGGCGTTCGAAACGTCTCGACGGTGCGGAAACACGACCCGAAGATATCGATTGAAAAAGCCATCCGCGATGACGAGCCGACGGGATGAACCGAAGATGATGGCTCGAGTACAAACTCCGAAACGAGTAAAAACCGGCGGAGAAGGCTCGAAACGATTATCCGCTTCGGTAGTGGATTCGGACGTATGATACAGGTCGCGATCAACGGCTACGGGACGATTGGCAAACGCGTCGCAGACGCCGTCCGGGAACAGCCCGATATGGAGGTCCTCGGCGTCGCCAAGACGCGCCCGAACTTCGAGGCCGAAACCGCCGTCAAGAAGGGGTATCCGCTTTACGCCGCGATCGAAGAACGCGCCGACTGGTTCGCCGAGGCCGGCCTCGAGATCGCGGGTCCGGTCGAGGACCTCGTCGAGAGGGCGGACATCGTCGTCGACGCGACGCCGTCGGGGATCGGTGCCGAGAACAAGTCGCTCTACGAGGAGTACGACACGCCGGCGCTCTATCAGGGCGGCGAGGACGCGGATCTGGTGGACGCAAGCTTCAACGCGCGCTCGAACTTCGAGGCGGCGACGGGGGCCCAACACGTCCGGGTCGTCTCCTGTAACACGACCGGTCTCTCTCGCGTCATCGCACCGCTTCAGGAGGCATACGGCGTCGAGAAAGTTCGCGCGACGCTGGTTCGACGCGGCGGCGATCCCGGTCAGACCTCCCGCGGTCCGATCAACGACATCCTCCCGGATCCGGTCACGATTCCGTCCCACCACGGCCCCGACGTCGAGACGATCTTCCCCGATCTCGACATCGACACGCTCGGGATGAAGGTGCCCGCCACCCTGATGCACATGCACAGTTTGAACGTCACGCTCGAGTCGGCAGTCGATGCGGCCGACATTCGCGAACGCTTCGCCGACGAGTCGCGCCTGTTTTTGATCCCCGAGGCGATGTCGATCGACGGTAGCGGCAAACTAAAGGAGTACGCCCACGACGCGGGCCGACCGCGAGGCGACCTCTGGGAGAACTGCATCTGGGAGGAATCCATCTCGACCGTCGGACGGGACTGTTATCTCTTCCAAGGAATTCACCAGGAGTCGGATGTCGTCCCCGAAAACGTCGACGCGATCCGGGCTGTACTCGGCGCCGCAGACGCCACTGAGAGTATCGAAACGACCAACGAGCACATAGGAATCGATTTCTAAAGGGAATTCGGGCGGACAGAACAATTCGTGTCGACAGAAAGTTTTTGCCGTGTGCCCCACTAGAGTGGATCATGCGTCGAGATGATCGCGACGAACCCTTCGACGACCTCTTCCGTGAAATCGAGCGAATGATGAACGACATGATGAACGGTGCAGATGTCGATTTCGACTCTTCGAGCTCCGTTGAGAACGGTTTTGGATCCGATACCCACGTCGACATTCACGAGACCGACGATGAACTCCGGGTCATCGCCGACCTCCCCGGTGTCGAAAAGAACAACATCGATCTCGAGTGCGACGGCAAATCACTCACGATCTCCGCCCAGAGCCAACACCGACAGTACGACGAGCGCGTCTCGCTCCCACAGCGCGTCAACGAACACACCGCCGAGGCGACGTACAACAACGGCATCCTCGAGGTCGTCTTCGAATCGGCCGAGAAGTCTTCAGACATCAGCCTCGAGTAACTCCGTAACGGCGCCGATCTCGCTCGCATTTCCGGTCGAACAGCGGTTTCTTCTTGCAGGCTCTCTCGCGACTCGATTGACTACTCTGCTCTCGAGCGTATCGCCTCGGCGAGTCGGTCGTAGAATCCGGGTTCGTACTTCGTCTCGTCGTCGATCGTCGGCCGGGCGTTCGTCTCGTTGACGACGACGCGGTCACCGCTTACGAGCAGGTCGACGCCGAGAAACGGGATCTCGAGTTCCCCCGCGACCGACTCGGCGAGGTCTCGCAGCGGTTTCGGAAGGTCGACGCCGGTCGCCGTGGCACCCCGGTGGACGTTGTGCTTCCACTGGCCCCGCGTCGCGGCCGCTTCGGGGAGCGTCCGTTCGACCGCCCCGACGTACTCCCCCTCGAGGACCATGACCCGATAGTCGACCGCCTCCGGCAGGTACTCCTGGACGAGAAACGATTTGTCGCCGGTGGCCCGGTAATCGTGTACCAGCGAGAGGTAATCACAGATTCCGAGGAACGAATCGAGGTCGTGGGCTTTCGCGACGCCGGCCCCGCGCGTCGTCGAATTGGGTTTGACGACCACCGGCGGCTCGAATCGCTCGAAGACGGTGGTCAGGTCGGACTCGCTCACCTCGTTCGAGACGTACACCGATTCGGGGACCGGAAGGTTCGTTCGCTCCAGTCGGGCGAGCACTTCGGCCTTGTTTCGCGAGGTCAACACCGTCTCGTGGTCGTTGAGCCACGGAACCTCGAGCAGGGCGTCGGCGACTCCGCCTTCCATCAATCGGCCGGGATAGACGAACCCGACGTCGTACTCCGCTGGCGACCACGGCGCGTCCGCACCCAGCGGAACCACGCGCTCGCGAACGGGGACGTGCTGGACGCTAATCCCTCGCTCGGCCAGCGGCTCTCGCATCCGCTGAAACGTCTCCTGATCGTTTGCGACCGCGAGATCGATCATACTCGAGCGTGGGGAGCCGAGACAAAAAACGGTGGAGTATTCGTTCCGTGATCCTGCCTCGCGTGCCAGTCGCTCCCGGTGAATCGACTGGTCACGAAACTACAGCGGGTGCTCACTCGTGGAGACGAAACCCAAAACAGCCCGGGTCTTACGCGATTAGTTCTTCTTCGCCACGCTCGACGACGACGCGACACGGCGGCGAGATCTTGTTGTAGGATCGGCGGAGCGCGTCCTTCGCGAACTCGGCGTCCTCGACGTCACACCAGATCGTGAAGATGCGTTCGCCCTGCTGGATTCGGGCTGCCGTTCCGACGATCTTTCCGAACGACTGGCGCATCCCGTCGGAAACACGGTCCGCACCGGCACCGGTCGCCTGCTTGTTCTCCCGGATAACATGGTGGGGGAACTTGCGCAGGATCATCTTGTACTGGTGTTCGCCGGCGTTTTTCAGCATGTGGCGGTTCGCCGACAGTCGAGATGCCTCGAGCGATCCGTGACGGATCTGGCACTCTTCTTCGGTGACCAGACTGATCTGGACCGGATAGTCCTCGGGTTCGGCCGCGACGTCTCCCATCTTGTGCTGTGCGATTTTCGAGCCCGGAATGCCTGTGATATACTCCCGGCGGGTGTAGGCCGGTTTATCGATCTTCCGGTACATAGAGGCGGGTTTCTCTGACATGGTTGTAGTTACTTACAAAAACGGAGTGTTACCGCGCGGATAAAGGCTTCGAACCCGTCGCCACCGCCGTGTGCATCGTTCCCACCGACGGATACCCGTGTCCGATGACGTTCTGGGTCCTGTTCGAACCTCGGGACTGGGCGGTCGACTCGAGACTCGGTCGTGGCTGACGGCCCGGTGAGTGTTCGAGTCAAAGCGGCGTGATCACCGAACGGTAACGTATTCGTTGTCGATCTTTTCGATCAATCCCTGCGTCGATAGCGAGTTCGTGACGCTTAGCGTCGTCATTTTCTTCATGGATAACGCGTCGCTCACCTCGCTTACCGTTGCACCGTCTGCTGCCTCGAGGTACAGGTACACGAGTTTCGCCTGCGGTGAGTTGAGTTCGGTCGGCAACGCGGTTTCCTCGGAGATGGGAGCGGTGGTGAGTTGCGCTTTCATCAGTCTGGAAACATCATCCACGAACTCCGGTATAAGTCTATGGTAGTGTGGATATATACTGGGTAATAGATAATAATGTGATAATATGTATTGGGTCGAAGGCACAAAGAAACGACCTGATGACATTCTCGAAACGGTATCCGTTATGCTCGTGTATAACGCGTCTCTCTCGCCCGTCCAGGTATTACCTCCGAAAGCGACCCCACGTCCTGTCGCTTCCGGAAATCGTCAACGAGATCATACGGACTATACAAAACTCCCCTCGAGATGGTGTCCCGTTCCGCGCTCTATTTGCCGAACATTTTCGCGGAACATCGGTGATATGGCTAAATCATGACATAGTCGTTATCAGAATTTATCGTCAATCGTTCTCGAGGAGAACCCCGAATTCGCCGACCCAATCCGGACGAACACCGCGTACCGGCGGCGTATTTAAGGTTCTTCCGCCGATATAAGAGGGTATGTGGAAGAGCTTCCGAATCGGATCGTTGTTTGGGATCCCTATCAAGCTCGATCTGACGTTCCTGCTCGTTTTGCCCTTCTTTGCGTACCTCATCGGCGTCCAGATCGACGAGGTCGCGGGGCTGCTCAACGATCTGCTCGGGGCCGGGATCGATACGACAGCGGTTTCCAGCGGACCGATGCCGTTGTTGCTCGGATTCGCGGCGGCTATCGGGTTGTTCATCGGCGTCGTGTTCCACGAACTCGGCCACTCGTTGACCGCCCGACGGTACGGATTCCCGATCGATTCGATTACGCTCTGGCTGCTCGGCGGGATCGCGTCGTTCACGGAGATGCCCGAAGACTGGAAACAGGAACTGGCCATCGCAATCGCCGGTCCAATCGTGTCGGTACTCGTCGGCGCTCTCTCCTACGGCCTCTTTCTCGTTACGCCAGCTAGCTTCGACGGCGCGCTGTTCGTCTTCGGCTATCTCGCCGTTCTCAACGTCGCGCTCGCGGGGTTCAACATGCTTCCCGCGTTCCCGATGGACGGCGGCCGCGTGCTCCGAGCCCTTTTGGCCCGAAACAAGCCGTACGCAAAGGCGACCCAACAGGCCGCGAGCGTCGGGAAGTTCTTCGCGCTGTTGATGGGGTTGTTCGGGTTGCTCGTGACGTTCAACATCATCCTCATCGGCGTCGCATTTTTCATCTACATCGCCGCCTCGGGAGAGTCCCAGCAGGTGACGATGAAAGCCGCGTTTCAGGACGTTACGGTCAGCGACATCATGACGCCCGCTCGAGACCTTCACACCGTCGACCCCGACACCAGCGTCGAGGAACTCATCCAGCGAATGTTCTCCGAACGCCACACGGGGTATCCGGTACTCGACGACGGGCATCTCGTCGGCCTCGTAACGCTCTCGGATGCACAGGAGATCAAACCCGTCGAACGTGACGCGTTTACCGTTTCGGACGTGATGACGACGGATCTGCAGACGATCGGGGCGAACTCCGATGCGATGACCGCGATCGAACGAATGCAATCGGAGCGAATCGGACGCCTTCTCGTCGTCGATGGAGACGATTCGATGACCCGCCCGGAAACGCCGATTCAGGACGATGATGTCTACGACGACGGCGGGTTCGACGACCCCGTTTTCGAGGAAACTGGCGGTACCGGGCCGTCCGATCCCGGCAACCTCGTCGGACTGATCTCGAGAACCGACATGATGACCGCGCTGAACATCGTCCAGCAAAGCGGCGAAGTAAATCACTCCTCACAATCCCAGCTCTCTGATTGAAACCCGCTCGAGCCGCGATACATTGTCGTCCCCGACGACGGGTCGGCAATCCCTCGAATGAAGCTCTCGAGACGGAACACGGTGTTTCGAACCCGTTTCCGAGAGTGAATCGACGCGCTCGACATAGTTCCGGGATTTTTGGAATGCGTTCGGCGCTCCCTTGTATATTGATACCAAAATTCACTGATCGTCGTGAACGCTCGTTTGGTCGAATCCACCTTTCCGCCGTTTTCCGACCTTATATTGTTACCAGTCGTTTGTAGATTGGCAAAACACGTTCTATACAGGTTGGTTCCTTACGAAATGTAAACGAACACCGTTTAGTGTTAGTGTCTGTTGTCAAATCACATGGATGGATACACGAGTGTAGTCCAGAACCACAATTATGGTGGTTCTTTGTGAATTTTGAATCTTCTCAGTTTACTCCTCGAGTCACACCAAACTCTCGACGGACGTGTGAGTGCAACGAAAACACTCGTCTCCGTGCACCCGTCGACGACCGTACACCCGTTGACGAATGAACCGCAAACAATCGTCGTCAGTCGGTGGCTCGGACGTTCGCGGGAGCCCCCGACGGGCGATTACGGTTTCGACGTTCGGATACTTCGTCGGATTTGCCGGTCTCGTCGTGTACAGCCCGGTCGCGACGGAGTTCGAAGACGCCCTCGGCCTCTCGGGGGTGCTACTGGGTTTGCTCGTCGCCGCTCCACAGTTGACTGGGACGTTGCTTCGTCTGCCTTTCGGCGCGTGGGTCGAAGATGTCGGCGCGAAGAAACCGTTCGCCATCCTGCTCGGGTTATCCGTTGTTGGGATGGGCGGATTACTCGGTATTCTCCTGACGGCGTACCCGGACGATCTGACGATGGTCCACTATCCGCTCGTGTTCGTCTTCGGTTCGTTGAGCGGCTGTGGGATCGCGACGTTCTCCGTCGGCGTCGTCGATACGTCCTACTGGTACCAGGCCAACCGGCAGGGAACGGTGCTCGCTCTCTTCGCCGGACTCGGAACCATGTCGCCGGGCCTGTTTACGATCGTCTCGCCGCTCGCACTCCTGGCGTTCGGGTTGACGGGGACGTACGCCGCGTGGTTCGTCTTCCTCGTTATCGGGACGATCGTCTTCGTGCGTTTCGCTGTCGACGCGCCGTACTTTCAATATCGACGCCGCGGGTTCGACGAGGGCCAGGCAAAAGAGCGCGCACAAGCTGTCGGCCAGGAGCTGTTCCCGGACGGCGATGCGGTGGCGTCGATGCGCACGGCAGCTACCACGTGGCGGTCGTGGATGCTCACCGCACTGTTTTTCGCTTCGTTCGGCGGCTACCTCGCGTTGACGGTCTGGTATCCTTCCTACTGGACGAACCTCCACGGGTTCGACGTACAGACTGCCGGAATCGTTACGGCGCTTAGCTTCACGCTGCTCTCGCCGCTCTGTCGAATCGGCGGCGGCGTCGTCAGTGACCGGTTCGGCGGGGAAGGAGTTACCGTCCTGAGTTTCGGTGCGATCACGCTCGCAACGCTCGTCCTCGTCGTTACCCGTGATCTATCCACCGCGATCGCCGCGACGATGCTGCTCGGTGCGGGGATGGGAGTCGCCAGCGCGGCGATCTACCAGTTGCTCCCGAAGTACGTCCCCGAGGCCGTCGGCGGAGCATCGGGACTCGTCAGTGGTGTCGGCGGATTCGGTGGGTTCATCGTTCCACCAGTACTCGGACTCTTCGTCGACGCTCAGGGCCCCTCCGGCTACGCGACCGGCTTCGTCGTCTATCTCGCCCTCGGGCTCGCCGGTATCGTTCTCGCGACCACGCTCTACCGGACTCGATCGGCGACGATCAGCTCGAGCACGGCCGTCCCCGCCGACGATTGACGGTCCGTTCGCTCCTCCGTATAGTCGTCGCGAAAAGGTCCAGGTGCGAGAATTGAACCACGGTCGTTTCACTCTCTGATTCGATTCTCGATTGGCGTTTTCACTCCTCCGTATAGTCGTCGCGAAAAAGTCCAGGTGCGAGAATTGAACCCGCGTCTCAGCCTCCACAAGGCTGAAGGATAGTCCACTACCCCAACCCGGACACGCGTACTTCTATGTAATCGCGGAGTACCTGAAATACGTTACGCTCTCGAGGACGCCGTGTCACGGTGTGTCGGTCCGCTCGAGGAACCGCTTCCGAGCCGTTTTTGGCGCTCGCTCGCGTATCCTCGCCCAACGCGTGGCCATCACCGACAAAATCTACGTCAAAAATCACCGGCAGTTGAGCTCTCAGCTCGAGACGAACATCCCGAAAGGCGCGTTCAAGGGTGCGACGCTTGATCTGCTCTTTCAGGGAAAGGGTCTCGAGAAGTTAGACGAGGCCACCAGAGAACGAGTCCTCGATTTTGCGGGTGACTTTCTCGACTGCAACTGCGACAACAACCCCTACTGTGGCTGTCCGGAACGGAAGTTCATCCAATATCTCCTCGAGTTGCGCGCGCAGGGGCTGGGCCCGGACGCCATCGTCGACGTGATGAGCGACGACTACATGGTGTACGCTTACTCCGGCGACGTTCTTTCGTTTCTCGACAGCGGAATCCGAACGCTCGAGGCCGCAGAAGGGCTGGCTCGAGTCGACGGACACGGCGAGAAACGCGACGAGATTCGGCAGGTCAAGAACGATTTGGCCCGATAGTGCGAGATAACCGATAGCTCCGAGCCGACGGGATTACCGGAGCGGATACTGCTCGTCGTCCTCGTCGAGGTCGTCGAGCAACAACACTTCATCTTCTTCCCCTTCGAGTCGGCTCCGTAGCTCTGAGACGTACGATTTGTGCTCCTCGAGTTGCTCGCGGAGGTGTTCGGCTTCGAGCTCGAGGCGTTCGTGTTCGCGGACGAAACTCTTCGGCACCTCGACGGTCGGCGGATAGGTCGGCTCGTCGCCGTCGTCGCTCGTCCGGCTGGCGAGTTCGGACTCGGGAACGACCTCGACCTGTCCGTCGTGTTCGACCAGCAGGTCGACGTAATCGCGAAACACGGCGGACAACGAGATGTCGCGCTCCTCGGCGATATCCTGTAGCGCTTTGAACGCGTCCTCGTTCACCCGGAACGAGATCGTCTTGTTCTTGTTGCCCATTGGTACCGATACTGTCGTCGATTCACTTAACGATTTGTCAGACGTTCTCGATCTGCGTATCACGGAAATTCGAACAGTACGCTGCTTATCTGCGGCAATCTGTAAAAATATACGGTGGATGGACTACCGACTGTCGCTCAGGCCGGGGCCTCGAGATCCTCGAGGCTCTCTAAGGCCTGAATCACGTCGCGGCGGTAGTTCTCGACCGGCGAGTCGTACCGCTCGCGAGCCATCTGGGCGTACTCGTTGCCGGGTGCCGTCGATGCGCTTTCGGGGGCCTCCTGTTCGGCTTCCCACTCCTCGAAGGCCTCGATCCGCTCGATGGTGCGTTCGGCGGTTTCGACGACCCAGCGGTTGCGGGTCGCGTCGTCGACGATCGAAATCGATTCGGGTCGAACGGAGACGTTGACGCTCCCGTCTTCTGTCTCGTACGTTCGGGGCTTGCCGACGATAGCAACGTACGCCGGCGGCTCCGTATCTCGCAGGACCGCGGCGGCTTCGGGCTGGTACTGGCCGGCGTAGACGAAGAACGTCCCCGTCGGATCGACGACGCGGCCGCGCCAGTATTCGCTCTCGTCGCCGACGTCTTCGGTTTCGGTGAGCGTGCCGACGATGAACGCGCGGTTCGCGCGGTCGCCCGTCGGGAGCAACGCGTAGTTCGGCGCGCGCTCGTCGTCGCTTTCTTTGAACGTGTACGTCGAGTCGTTGAATTCGGAGGCGAAGACGCGACGTGCGACTTCGCGGGTGAGTTCTGCCTGAGACATGTTACATCGACCTCGCTTTGATCAGCAACTGTTCAGCATCGACCGGTCCGTCGAGTTCCTCGACGTCGTCCGCGAGGACGTATCGCCCGAAGGTCGGCCCCTCGATGCGGTAGTAGGTCCCGATGATCTTCTCGCGGATTTCGTCGGCGACGACCGTCGTATCGAGCGCGTCCATCGCCATCTCCTTGCCTTCCTCGAGACTGATGCCGGTCAGTGATTCGGTCGCCTCGGCGTCGAAGATGACCTCGTGGGCGTCGATTCCGTCGTCGACGACGCCCTTGATGCGGAGGTCGAACTCGCCTTCGACCTCGCCGTGTTCGTTACAGCGACCGTTCTGGAGGACGCGCGTGCAGTCCTCCTCCGGGCAGCGCTTGATGAGGCCGCTGCCGCTTTGCATGTCGACGAGCGCGCCTTCGATCTCCGAGGTGTCGTCGCCGACCTCGATGTCGTCTTCGAGTTCCTCGACGACGGTCGTGCTGTTGAGTTTGACCGAGTACCGACCCTGATACTCGTCGGTGACGACGTTTTTGAGTTCGTAGACGCCGCCTTCCTCGAGCGATGGAAGCTCGGATTTCGCCCACTTGGTGAACTTGATCGTCCCCGTCGGGTCACCGAGTAGACCCACCTGCGCGACGGAGTCGCTTCGGGGGTCCCAGAGTTCGATGACCTTCGCGGTGATGTCGACCCACTGCTCTTCTTCCTCGATATCTTCGACGTTAACGGCCTCGCTGCCGCCGCTTGCGATGTCCTCGCGCTCGAGGCCCGCCTCCTCGAGGTAATGGTTCGTGACGCTCCGACGGCCTTCGTCGACCGGTACTTTGTACTCGTCGACGAGGGTGGTCAGGCGCTCCTCGACGTCGTCGACCGTGATGTCGAGATGGTCTGAAAACTGGTCGTGTATGTCTTCGGCGTGTTGTCGTACGTCGCTCATGGTTTCTCGCCTCCTCCTGTGTATCAATGGGAGGCATACCGGTGTTCGTTCCCAATACTATTTAAACTGCCGCCACCGGAGCGAAAGTGATCAACTGCGGTTGTGCCGCGTCCAAGCGGTCTTTGAGAGGGACGCGAGACGGCAGTCAGGGCTGCTCGCGTTTCTGACTGGAAGTGCTAATTCGAGTCGAGGACGTCGATGTTTCGCCTTCGGTGCTCTCGATGGATCTCTCGCGTGCGGCGACGAACCTATGTGGCCGGCTCTCGAACTGTCATCGAAGCCATGCCAGACAGGCGTCGCCTCGAGCGGTTCGTTCGCGCGAAACTCCGGCGAGCGGGCGCACAGTACGAAGGGTTGCGTCGATCGACCGACGAGCAACTCGAGGAGGCTCGATCGGCCTACGAGGGGGCCAAACACGCGCGCACGCTGCCGACCGACGAGGCGGGCCGGGCGAAAATCGTCTGTCGGCGCTACGCCGAACAGCGGGCGGCGAAACTCGACGAGGAGTACCGCCCGGCGTGTTACGAGAACGGGCATCCGGACTGTGAGGGCTGTGTCGAGGACGTTCGATCGGGTCGGATCGAGACCTGGTGAGGGGACGCCGTTCGGCAGTCGTCGGCGGCGATGGGGGGAGGTCCCGAGGGCGATAGAGTCAGGATCCAACGACGATGGCCCAGATTGCCCCGATAAGTGCGAAAACGGTGAGGAGGATAACTACCGTGTAGGAGCCGGTCGACGCGACGATTGCGGTCCCGACCGGCGGGGCGACGAGCGAGAACGTTCCGATCGCGACGTTGAAGACGCCGATGATGGCGGTATCTTTCGTGCGGCTGTAGGTCTGCATCAGGACGGGAATATACAGCGTCGCGGACCCGCCGAGACCGATACCGAGACAGAAGACCGAAAGCGCAGTCGACGCCGAGTGAGACGGCACCAACAGCGCCCCGCCGATCGCTGCACTCCCGAGCGAGGCGATAAACGTCCGCCTGTAGCCCATGATGTCGGCGACGAATCCGCTCCCGAGTCTCGAGATGATGCTAAAGCCGCCGACGAACCCGAACGCGAGCGACGCGCCGGCCGCGGTCATTCCGCGAGCGGTAAACAGATCGATCGCGTAGGCCGCGAGCAACTGGTACCACGCAAAGGAGAGTCCGACCCCGACGAACAGCAGCCGGAACGTCCGGGTTCCGGCCAACTGGCGCAGCCACTTGAGGATCTCGCCGGACGAGGCTGTCGATCGCTCGGCCCATCCGGGGCGTCGACAGGTGACGCCGGCGGCGAAGAACGCGACTGTGGTGATCGACATGATGATGAGAAACCCCTCCCGCACGCCGCTATACTCGATGGCGTACTGCCACGCCGGGGGGAGGACGAACAGGCCGAGCCCGTTACCGGCGAAGATGAGCCCCGTCGCGGCGCCGCGATAGGACTCGAACCACCTGGGTATAATCGACGCGAGGACGACGAACATCGTCCCGAGCGCCAGGCCGAGTAACCCGAAGACGACGAGTAGCCCGGCGTATCCCCTGACGACGTACAACGACGGGGCGAGCAGTCCCGAAATCACAGCGCAGACGAGCAAGATGGTTCGGGACGGAACGCGAGCGCCGAAGACGCCGACGACGCCGGCACCGATGTAGAACGTAAAGAGCATGATCGCGAACACGGTCGAAAGCGCCACCGGTTCGACGCCGAACGCGTCGCTGAACGGCGTCATGAAGACGCCGTAGGAGAAGGCCGTCCCGAAGGTGAATATCATCGCCAGCGCGCCGCTGAAGGCTACGAGCCAGCTTCGGCGGCCATCGGGCGATTCCCCACTCGAGTGGCTCACACCCGAGTGTTGGCACTGGGCGGAGAAAGTGTTCTGATATCCCCCGATTATGGCCGCGTTCCGCGGTGGGGTGGAACGTTCGATGACGCTGAGGAATCATCCACGCTGGTTCGATTGGTTCGGCTGCTCTACTTCGATTCGTCAGTACAAACGACCCGGTCGACAACCGATCGAGTGCCGTCCTCGTCGTAGACATATCGTTCGTCCGGCGATTCGTCTTCGGTCTGGCGGTGGCTTCCATCGCAGAACGGGAACGACTCGGCGAGCCCGCACCGGCAGATGGCAACGTCGCCTTTTTCCTCGTCGAGGTCGTCCGCCTCGAGCTTTCGCGGGCCGTTCGCCTCGAGTTCCACGAGTCGTGACATGGTCCGTACTCGGTGCCAGATCACCGAAAGCCCAACGGTAGAAACACCGGCTCGCCAGTCCTCTCGGCGACCCGTTGTCAGTCGCCGATGACGACCGACCCTTTCGGATGTTGTCGTGAGACGTTCATCGGACAGGTATCCGGGGACTGAGACTCTTCGGCGGTGAGCATATACTGAGGCCACTCGCGGTCGCCTTCGACGCCCCAGTCGCCCAGATCGGCGTGGGGACAGACGCCGTCGTAGTCCTCGAGTCGAGCCTGAATGATCTCGCGCGCCCGCTGTCCGGCTTCGGTGTCTGCCGTGATGCCGTCGAACAACGCTCGGGGCTGGAACGTGATCTCGAGGCCGATCGGGCAGTATCGGCTCTTGTACGTGTCGTAGAAGGGCGCACGACAGGTGGGAAACATCGGCTCCCCGCCGAAACAGAACTCCCAGTACTCGCTGTCGGGCTCCGTCGGAATATCCGCGGGCCACGGCTCGGGGTCGTGTGCGTGAAGCACCTGCAAAACGTGCCAGAGTGCGTCGTGGTACTCGGCTTCGGACAGCGCCCGCTCGGGCGGGCGAAAGAACGTCACGAGCGAGGCCTGCTCGCTGTGGTTTTCGTACACGTCGATGTACTCGAGGAGGGTTTCGCCGAGCGAGAACAGCGCCTCGTTGTCGGTCATCGACGAAACGCAGGTGTACAGCGGTTGCCCCTTCTCGACGGATTCGACGCCGAAGTAACAGGGGAACGGGCTCCCGTTTCGCTCGCCGAGCAATCCGTCGGTAAAGCTCTCGAAGTGGTCGACGACCCACTCCGGGGCGGATCCCGACTCGACGCGCCGGGCGATCGTCTCCTGATCCATCAGGACCTCCACGCCGGACTCGTTCATACCGCGTTTCTACCGACCGGATTGTCATGTATTTTTCTCTTCCTGGAAGCGTTCTCCGTTTGTATTGCTCGAGTGTCACTAATAACTCGATTAATCTATGTGGTTGCTGTAGCTTAGCGGGGACTACTGGCTGTTCCGACAGATTCACTCGAGCGTATCAGCCGAACTCGAGGCGTGGACGCTGTCGCCGGTCACGGCTCGAGTGCGATTTCGCTTCCTTCTTCGATCGTTCCGCCCTCGAGGATTCGCGCTCGCAGCCCGCCGCGGTCGACCAGCGCCTCGCGAACTCCCTGGTTCTCGAGGTGCGCTTCGAGGTACGAACACGGCTCGCAGCGTTCGATGCCCCGGCAGAGGACGTCGTCAACGCGAAATTCCTCGCCGACGAGGTCGTTCAGGTCGACGTTCGCCGTCGTCACGTTTCGGCGATGTGCGCCCGGTTCTATCGAGATGTTCTCGTCCGCTTCGACAGCCTCGAGCGCCTCCAATTCGATGAGCGTGAGATCGCTGCCCTCGCGGTCGCTGAAGGTCCCCTCGTCGTCGAAGTACCGGTCGCCGATCAGGCCGGCGTCCGCGACCGCCTCGGCCCGTTCGCAGGGTTCGACCGGCGCTCCCTTTCGGCCGCGATGGCGATGGCGACGACGCGTCCGGAGGTCATCGAGGCGATGGTTTCGGTCGTGACCACGTAGTCCTCCCGATTCGAGTAAGAAGCGTTCCCGATTCACGCAGCACTTTTCGGCCAGTTACCTCGACCACCGAACCCGGGTTCGACATAACGGCTCACTCTCTTGGCGAGCCAGTCGGTGGCTCGCTGTCTCCTGTCACTTCGAGGCGATGATCCCGCCGATCGAACCGAAAACGAGCGGGAAGATCGCCCCCGCGAGCAAGATTGCGGTCGCCGTTTCCGGCTGTGCGCTTCCGAACGATCCGTTGACGGCGAAGACGAACGCACCCGTCGCCGCGAGGGGCAGGTAGCCGACGACGACGGTCGCGCCGGCTTTCACCCCGTCCTCGAGCGATGCGCCTGCGCCGAGTACGCGCCGCCCGACGAGATATCCCGCGACGACGAGCAGGAGGGCCGGAACGACGTGATAGAGGGCCTGCGGGATCCCCGTTTCGGCCTGTGCGAACATCGTTGTCGTCGTATCCAGCCCGATGACGTTCACCTCGAGGTCGACGAAGTGGCTGTTGAAGAACAACATCCCGGCCGCCTCGAACGCGTTCTCCGAGACGAGTTCGGCGATCCCGTCCGAGTTGAACTCGAGGTCGGCCTGCAGCAGCACCATCGACACGAGGTAGCTGACGACGAACGTGATTGCACCGTATATGCCACCCTGTACCACCGGCACGCTCTCGAGCGGTCCGTTCGTTCGAGTTGTCATACGGGGTGGATTCCGTTAGGTGGATATATGCTTGGTGGCCGATTGGAAAAACGGGTTTATCCCGGCATGCGATTCGACCACAGATTGGACTCCCCGATCTGAGGGTGGTACTGATTATTGTGCGACCGAGAAACTACCAGTATGGATGTCGACCCAGACGTTCTCAAAGCGTATATCGACCACTACCTACCGCGCGAAGTTGTCGGTCCCGTCGTCGTCGTCTTCTCGTTGGAAGGTGTCATTGACGGGATCTTCAACCTGTACGTCCCGGATGAGCACGCCACCCTCGGATGGGCAATCGTCTTCGTTTTCACCCTCGTTCTCGTCGCGTACTGGGGGACCGTCGACGAAGAAGCGGTCGAAGAGCTACACGACCGTATCGAGGAAATCGAAGAGCAAGAATCGAACGACACCTAGACCGTCTAACTGACCGGATATCGTATAGATAGAAAGCATAGGCCGGAATTTGAATCCGATGGCGAGACGGTCTCACTCGCGTTGCTCGCGGCAAGCCGCTCACATCGCGGTTCTCACTTCGTTCCGAACCGCGCACTGCTCGTGAGCATGCGACTCGCGTGTTTCAAATACCGGATGAACCTTTCACTCCTCACCGTCGTTCGTCGCAGAAAGAGCCTAGGCCGGAATTTGAATCCGGGCTCTCGTCCTTACCAAGGACGCGCTTTACCGCTAAGCTACCCAGGCACGCATGTGTTGGTTGACCCGAGTCGTCTTTATGCGTTTCGATTCCCCGCAAGGCGTGGGTACGGTTCACTCGAGCCGACAAAACGCGCTCAGTCGGAGATTACGAATCCGTAGCCGAGGTCGCTCGATCCGCCCTGTGGCCGTCCTCGGGGGTCGCTTCCGCGGGTTCTCGACTGTGTGTCGGGAACGCGTCTTCGGCGGGTGGGAGTACCGGATCCGCGGTGTCGGCGAGCTCCGTTGCGGTCTCGAGCAGCGCCGGCGTCGGCGTCGTTCCGACGGCCGACGCCCCGGCGAGCGTCGCGAGTTCGAGGACGTTCCGCTCGAGGTCGGTGTCGGTACTGTCGTTACCGTCGTCGGCCCGTCTGGTCTCGTTTCGACCGAACGCCTGGACGGTTCTGACGGCCTTGCCGGCGGCGTCGGTGCGCGCCAGCAGGTAGAATCCGCGGGCGACGAGGATGTCGGCGGCGAGTATCTCGAGGTCGCCGTCGATTTCGTCACTGCGTTCGGTCCACGGATCCTCGTGAGCGAGCGCTCGAGTCAGTCGAAGCCCTTCGTAGATCAACTGGACGCCGGCAGCGTGACGGTCGATCCCCTCGAGGTCGTTTTCCGGCTCGAGTTCGTGAGCGCTTTCGAGCGTGAAGACGCCGGGAAGCATCGACGCCTCTTCGAGTGTCTCTTCGATGAAATCGTACAACCGGGGTGGCTCGACGTCCGAGACTGCATCGCGGGCGGCACGCCGACAGTTGTCGGCCCTATCCATTAGCCGTGAGTTACGACGGGGCAGCCAAAGACCTTTGGAAACGGACGGCCGACTCGAGCCATGATCCGCTCCGAATCCGACGGACAGATCCGGCGGGTGACCTTCGACAGGCCGGCTGCGCGGAACGCGCTGACACTCGAGGCGCTCGAGGACCTCGAGTCGGCGATCGAGGCCGCCGAGGAACCGGTGATTTTCCTCGAGGGAACAGGCCCTGCCTTCTGTGCGGGTGCCGATCTCTCGGTCGTCGGCGACCTCGACCGCGAGCAAGCGATGACGTTCGCCCGCCGAGGCCAGCGCGTCGCCCGAACCATCGAGGACGCTCCCAGCGTCGTCGTCGCTGGAATCGACGGTCCAGCCAGAGGCGGCGGCCTCGAACTGGCGCTTGCCTGTGACGTCCGCGTCGGGACGCCCGCGGCGACGTTCGGCGAACCCGGTGTGACGTTCGGCCTGTTCGGTGCCTGGGGCGGAACCGTCCGACTCCCCCGCATTCTCGGCGAAGGCGACGCGCTCGAGTTCGTGCTCTCGGGTCGCGTGATCGACGCCGAGGAGGCCCGCCGAATCGGATTGATTTCCCGAATCGAAGCCGACCCGCGGACCGTTGCCGAGGAACTCGCGGCGAACGCGCCCGACGCGCTCGCTGTCCTCAAGCGCCGGATCCGGGACGACCGCGAGCGAGCGGCTCAGGAACGGGCCGAATCCGAGGCGTTCGGCGACCTGCTCGAGACCCACGCGGCGGACGTTCGTGCGCTGCTCGAGTAGCGGGGCGGCGTTCGGTGGCGAGAGGAAAGTACCGGAGCAGAGGGCGGTGAGAGAAAGCGCCTGGAGCCGAACGGATCGTGCAAACGGCGATCCGCTACTCGAGCGGTTCCGGTGCAGGCGGTGCGTTCCGCTTGTGCTCGCTGGCTTCGTACATCGACCGGACTCGTTCGATCGTCTCCTCGTCGATCTCGAGCAAACGGCTCGTCGCCGTCACCGAAAGCGGACCGTCGATGTGCGTTGCCAAAATCGAATCGAGCGTGTCGTAGCCGAAGCCGAGCTCCGATTCGTCGGTCTGGTCCGCCCAGAGCTCCGCAGTGGGCGTTTTCTCGACCAGACCCTCCGGCACGCCGAGGCTGCTCGCGACCTGTCGAACCTGTTGTTTGTAGAGGTTCCCGATCGGGTGGCAGTCGACGGCCCCGTCGCCGTACTTCGTGAAGTAGCCGACGGCGGCCTCGCTTCGGTTGCCGGTACCGAGCACGAGCCGATTCTCGTGGTTGGCAACGAGATAGTTCAGTACCGCTCGCGTCCGCGCCCGCGCGTTGCCGACGGCGAGGTGGTCGCCCTCGGCTTCGGGGTAGGCCGAAAGCAGCGCGTCGACGATCGGTTCGACCTCGATCACGTCGTAGGGAATGTCCAGATCCACAGCGACGCGCTCTGCGTCGCTCATGTTCTCCTCGCTGCTGACTCGAGCCGGGAGGACGAGTCCGTGGACGTTCTCCGCGCCGAGTTCCTCGACGGCGAGGTTCGCAACGGTCGTGCTGTCGATGCCGCCGGAGAGACCGAGGACGGCACCGTCTGCTCCAGCGGCGTCGACGGTGTCGCGGATGAACGCCTGTATGTGCTCGCGTCGTCGCGCCAGTTCCGACTCCGAAAAGCGAAGGTCGATCATGGGTCCGTCTATGGTGGGTATCGCCTAATAGGCTCCCCCGCCGGAAAAAAAGTGTATGAATGTCTGGTTTTCGAGTACGAGTTTGTTGCCTCCACTGTGAGAGCGCATCGACGTACGAATGCGATGATCTCCGGCCGATTTCGGCCGTCGAGATTTTCCATTGGATAGCGTCTATCGCAGACTGCGTGTCGACAGCGCCACGCGCTCGATCGGAACGGAAAGACCCAAGTTTAGACTGGCTCTAATTCTCGTATGGACGGCGACTCGAATCGACGCGAATTCGCGCGCGCCTCGTGGGCGAACGTCCTCGGCAACGCTGTGAAGATCGTCGTCGAGGGCGCTGCAGGGCTGGCGTTCGGCAGCGTCGCGTTGATCGCCGACGCCGCCCACTCGATCGCCGATTTAGTCGCAAGTATCGTCGTCCTCGTCTGGGGACGCACCGCGTTCGACGGACCGGACGACAGCCACCCGCACGGCCACGAGCGGATCGAGCCGTTGACGGCGGTTTTCGTCGGCGCGGTGATCGCGCTTCTGGGCTTGCTGTTGCTCTCCGAATCAGTTCAGGGGCTTCTCGAGCCCGATCCCCCGGAAGCGCGTTTGCTGTTGCTCGGCGCGCTCGCGTTCGCGATCGCCGATATGTATCTCGTCTACCGGTACACCGAATACGTCAACGCCGATATCGGGTCGACGGCGCTGTCGGCGCTGGCGGTGGACTGTCTCAACGATATCTACACCTCGATCGCCGCCCTCGTCGGCGTCATCGGCGTTTTCTTCGGCGCTCCGATACTCGATCCGCTCGCTGGCGCCCTCGTCAGCGTCTTCGTCATTTCTCAGGGTATCAGCATCGGCCGCGAAAACCTCGACTACCTCGTCGGCGCGGCGGCGACGCCGACACAGCGCGCACAGATTACGGACACTTTGCGCGCACATCCCGACGTCGAGGGCGTCCACGACCTGACCGTCTACTACGACGGCACCGTCCTCGAGGTCGAAGTCCACGTCGAGGTCGACGGCAACATGCCGTTTCGAGAGGCCCACGACATCGAGTCGGACCTCGTCGACGACCTGCGGGGCCTCGAGGACGTCGGCGACGCCCACGTCCACCTCGATCCGTCGGGGATCGGCGAGTGGAAGGACCAGCCGGATCGGTGGCACGCCAACGGAACGTAAACGGCGGCACAGAAAATACGGCTTACCGGTCGAACTCGAGGTCGTCGCTCTCGACGAGTTCGCCGAAGAGCCACTCGGCGTGTTCGAGCGCGTACTCTCGGTGATCCGCTTCGATCGCGCCGATGCAGTCTTCGACCATGATCGGCCGGAAGTCTCGAAGGCCCGCGCTGCCGCCCGTGTGAAGAACGCAGACGTTCGCGAGCGTTCCACAGAGCACCAGATCATCGATGCCGCGGGCGTCTAACCACCCCTCGAGTTCGGTCTGATAGAACGCATCGTAGGTGTGCTTTTCGACGACGTGATCGTCCGCTTCGACCGCGAGTTCGTCGACGAGTTCGGCGTCCCACGATCCCTCGAGAACGTGTTCGCCCCACTGCTCGAACTCGTCGTAGTAGTGGGCGTCCGCGAACTGCTCGGGCGGGTGCACGTCGCGCGTGTAGACGATCCGCGCCCCCGCCGTTCGAGCGCGCGATACCAGCTCGGTAATCGGTTCGATCACCGTCTCGCTCCCCGGTGCGTACAGCGATCCGTCGGGGTGACAGAAGCCGTTTTGCATGTCGACCACGACGACCGCGGTGCTCTCTGGCTCGAGGTCCATGCGCGTGTCTACGCGCACGATCGCAAAAGCGTTCGCGGTCGGAGTGCGTTCGTGATGTTCGAGCGCTCGCGGTGCGTAGTGCGCTCGTAGCCAAACGCGTTCGTGGTGCGGCGTTTGATGGAGGAGCGCCGCAGTTGTGCCATCTGTCGACCGGTGTCCGAAGTGTACCGTCTCCTTCTCGGCGGGACTGACCGTCGTTCTTTTCACACCCGCTTGCGAACTGACGTGTATCTCGCTGAAATGAACCGGACGCGACCGCGCGTTGTTGCTCTCGCAGTTCTCGCCTCGGCGATCGTACTGCTGGTGCTCGTCGCCGGTCCGGGACTGCCGCTCCTGTCGATCGCCGACGATCCGACGCAGGACCGGCCCGCCGATCCGTCGACCGAAGATACCGTGGGCTACGTCGACGGTTACTGGTACGACGATGAACTCTCGGTCGACCGGAGCGACGATGCGACCGTCTCCGAGGACGATCTCGAGGCCGTCGTTAGCCGATCGATGGCCCGCGTCGAGACCATTCGCGGCCTGACCTTCGAGGAAGACGTCTCGGTCGACGTGATCTCTCGGCAGGAGTATCGGACCCAAAACGACACGTCAATCGCGGATCCGACCGCCGACCAGCGCCTCCAGTCAAACCTTCGGCTCGAGGCGCTGTTCATGGCCGATCGCGAGACCAGCGCGATCGACGAACAACAATCGCTGTACGACGGCTCGGTTGCCGGCTATTACGATCCGGAAACCGACGAGATCGTCGTCGTCTCGGAGGACCCGGACGATCCGGCCCTGGACGAACTGACGCTCGGGCACGAACTCGTCCACGCGCTGCAGGATCAACACCACGATCTGACGAGTTACGAGCGCGAGACGCAAGATCAGGCCAACGCCAAGAACGGCCTGATCGAGGGGGACGCGGTCTGGGTCGAAAACCGGTACGAAACGCGCTGTAGCGAGGACTGGGCCTGTACCCTCCCGTCGACGAACTCGCAAGGGGACCAGCCCGAACCCAACTGGGGGCTCTACCTCACGATCTTCCAGCCCTACGACGACGGTCCCGACTACGTCGACGCGGTGCTCGGCGAGGGTGACTCGCGAGACTGGGACGCCCTCGACGGCGCCTACGACGACCCGCCGGCGAGCTCTTCCGAGGTGATCCGTCCCGGCGAGGACCGCGAACCGCGAGACGTCGACGTCGAGGACCGCTCGAGCGAGAACTGGACCCAACACGAGATCGACGGTGCGGTCGCGAACGATTCGCTCGGCGAGGCGACGATGGTGTCGATGTTCGCCGCCGACGGCCTCGCCGGCGAGGAGTCGGTCATCGAGGCCGACGAGTTGCTCCCCGACGGCCCCTACGGAACGATCGAGAACATCGACTACGACCACGAGGTGACTGACGGTTGGGCCGGCGACGAACTCGTCACCTACGTCGGCGAGAACGAGTCGATCGAGGAAAGCGGCTACGTCTGGGAGACCGAGTGGGAATCGACGACCGAAGCCGAGCAGTTCCTCGAGGGCTACCTCGAGTTGCTCTCCTTACACGGCGCGGAAGACGTCGACGGTCACCGGAACACCTTCGCGATCGAGGACGAAGACGGCTATCCCGGCGCGTACTACCTTGAGAACGACGGCGAGCGCGTGACTATCGTTCGCGGTCCCTCCGCCGGAGCGGTCTCGGAAATCGATGCCGGAAGCGCCCCCGAAGGCGACGATACGCTCGAGCTGGACGCGGACGCGCCGGATTCGGGAGCTGACGATGAATCCGGCCCGGACGACTCAAATGCGAACGACGGCGAGCCGATATCCGGATTCGGCCCCACCGTTGCCGTCGTCGCGTTGCTGGTCGCGACGCTCGCTGCCCGCCTGTCCCGATGATCGAGTGCGGAGAGGCACCCGTTACGCCCGATTGGGTTCGGCCCGCCCCGGGTCGCGGTGCCGACGCCGGCTGGCACCCGAAGACGGGTAGCTTTTTCGCCCTCCGTCGGAAAGCGAGGGTATGTCGAACCCGTTCGAGACAGTCACGTCGGAGGCGATTCTCGAGGGCACCGCGACCGACGCCTACTTCGATCGGACGCGGACGACCCTCGAGCACGCGGGGAAGAATCCTCACGTCGTCGCCGAAGTGACCGCAGATCAGTTTCCGACCGGCGAGTTTCAGGTACTCACCGGCATCGCCGACATCGCGACGCTGTTCGAAGGCCGCGCCGTCGATATCGACGCCTTGCCGGATGGCCAACTCTTCGACGGCGGCCCGGTCGTCCGAATCGAGGGCCCGTACCTCGAGTTCGCCGAACTCGAGACCGCCCTGCTCGGCTTTCTTTCCCAACCGAGTGGCTTCGCGACCGCGGCACTCGAGGCCAGACTCGCCGCACCCGACTCGACGCTGCTCTCGTTCGGTGCGCGCCACGTTCTCCCGACGACCGCGACGGCTGTCGAACGCGCCGCCATCCTCGCGGGATTCGACGGATTCTCGCACGTCGCCGCAGGTGAACTGCTCGAGCGCGAGGCCAGCGGGACGATGCCCCACGCGCTCATGTTCGCCTTCGGCGAAGGCAATCAGGCCGACGCCTGGCGGGCGTTCGACGAGGCGGTCCCCGAAGACGTGCCCCGAATCGCGCTCACGGATACCTTCTGGGACGAAAAGAGCGAAACGTTGCTCGCCGCGGAAACGCTCGGCGACCGCCTCGACGGCGTCCGCCTCGATACCACCGGGTCTCGACGCGGCGATTTCAGACACATCGTTCGGGAGATTCGGTGGGAACTCGACGCTCGAGGCTTCGAAGACGTCGATATCTTCTGTAGCGGCGGGATCGGCCCGACATCGATTCGAAATTTGCGCGATATCGCCGACGGGTTCGGTGTCGGCAGCCACATCACGAACAGGGATCCGCTCGATTTCAGCCTTGACATCGTCGAACTCGAGGATGAACCCGTCTCGAAGCGCGGGAAACTCTCCGGCGTGAAAGACGTCTACCGAACCGCAGACGGCGGCCACCACGTCGCGCTCGCGAACGGCGACGCACCCGAGGATGCACAATCGCTGTTCGAGCCGCTAGTTCGCGACGGCGAGATCGTTCGAGAGCAGGATCTCGAAAAAGCGAGCGACCGCTGTCTCGCGGACGCCGCGGCGGTCGGATTCGGCGAGTCTTCGAGCTAGCGCAGGTTTCTATCGTCGTCGTTCTCGACGGTCTTTGCGGTCGTTTTTCTGGTGGCTTTGTAGTTCCCACTCTCGCGGTTCGATGTGCCGTGAACGGACGAAGCCGCAGGCTCACCGACGAGTTTCCTCACGAAATCGAGTTACCGATTATACCTGCTCGACGCTGCCGTCGGCCTCGCGCTCGCGGAAGACCTGTCCTTCGAAGAGCGTGACGACGATATCGTCGTCCTGCCACGCCGTCGGGGGGAGCCGGGCTTTCCGACAGGCCCGGTCGAGGTACTCGCGCTCGCTCCAGTCGTTCTGGACGGGAACGGTCGGGTAGAGCCAGCCGCTTTTGCCGCCGCCGTCGACGGCGACGCCGTGGCTTCCGAGCTCGATATCCGCGAGCGGATCGTCGGTCAACAGTACGTTCTTGACGGTACACACCGAGACGGTGAGGTTGTCGAGTTCGGAGGGAGTCACCTCGGAGCCACACGAGTCGCCGCTTGCGGCCTCGATGGCCGCGTCGACGATGACGTGTCCGAGCTGATCGTCCGATCGGTAGCCGCCGGCACAGCCACGCAGACTGCCGCGGCCTCGAGTCGACTCGAGGCGGACGAACGCGCCCGTGCGCTCGTAGAACGCTTCGCGCATGCTGCCTGGATGTTCTCGTTGACCGTTACGTACGAAAGATTCGACGGCTTCTCGTGCGAGTTCGGCCGCACGCGCGCCGTCTTCGTAGGAAAGGTCGACGCCCTGTCGCTGGGACATACAACTGTACATGTATGTTGAGCCCCTAAAGCGCTTCCATTCGGGACTCCGGTGAGTATTGCCGACCGAGGGACTTATTCGACGCCTGCTCGTAGGTGTACTGGGAGAGAGAGCCTGGCCGCCGCGGCGGCCGACTCGGCGACGAATCGGCTGTCCAACGCGACCTATCCCTCGAGGATCGGTCGCGCCCGCGAGGAAAGTCCCCCCACCGTTCGGGCGGGTGACCGGATGCAAATCCGGAGCGGGAGACCGCTGGCTCTGGAACAGAAACGACACGTCTCGGCCCGACCGATGATGCGTGCGAACCCGACCGAGAGGAAGGGGAGCGAACCCGCAGAGGGTTAGACAGCTGTCAGATGCGATTCGAAATCGCGGGTCGCTCGATGCGACCGGCTGTCGACGGCCGAGGATCGATGGAACGGCGAATCCTCACCGGTGCAAGTTCGCGCCGCAGGTAGCCCGAACATACCGCGATAGCGGGCGGCGCGAGCGCTCAGCCGAATGCCGGGATGAACAGAAGGGGGCTTATTCCTCTCACCCAGTTTTGTTTGCTCGAGCGAAAGCGCTGGCTCGAACAGTAGTGTCGACGAAACAGTCGTATCACCGCATTCGAACGTGCTCGACGAGTTCGAACGGGCCGCTTTCGGCGGACTCGAGAGTCGTCGTCCGGTAAGAGAATCGAAAAGCGCCAAAGCCAGGACTCGAACCTGGGACAACCTCGTATCTGCGGCGAACAGGTGACCTGAATCGCCGTAACAGCGAGGTGCTCTACCAACTGAGCTACTTCGGCTCATCCTTACGTACCGGCGGGCATTTGATAGGGCTTTCGTTTTGCCTGCACCGAGTTCGACACCCTTTCACGGGGTGGTCGAGTACCCAGTCGTAATGACAGCTGAGGACGAAGACCGGGATGGAGCCGATCCCGATGCCCTCAAGTCCGGGTCCGGCTCGGCCGATCCGGCCACCGACTCGGGCCTCGATGCCGTTGTTTCGCGGGTTCGCGAGCGAGTCGTTCCCGACGACGAGGAACGAGAGGCACTGCGCGAAGCCGCCACGACGCTCATCGACAGGGCCGAACTCGCCGCCACGGAACGTTGTCCCGACGCGGACGTCCTACAGGTCGGCTCTACCGCGCGCGATACCTGGATCAGCGGCGACCGGGACATCGATATCTTCGTCCGGTTTCCGTCCGACCTCGATCGGGAGGCACTCGAGGAGTACGGACTCGAAGTCGGCCACGAAACGCTGCCCTCGGGCCACGAGGAGTTCGCCGAGCACCCCTACGTGAAGGGGACGTTCGACGGGTTCGACGTCGACGTCGTCCCCTGCTTTCGACTCGAGTCGGCGACCGACATCCGATCCGCGGTCGATCGGACGCCGTTTCACACCCAGTACCTGAACGATCGGCTCGACGACGAGATCACCGCCGACGTTCGGGTCACAAAGCAGTTCTGCAAGGGGATCGGTGTCTACGGGAGCGACCTCAGAACCCGCGGATTCAGCGGCTACCTCACCGAACTGCTCGTCTGCGAGTACGGCGGCTTTCGCCCGCTCCTCGAGGTCGCAAGCGACTGGACTCCGCCGGTTCGACTCGATCCGGAAGGCCACGGCGGCGGACTGGATTCATCCAGTGCTGACGGGAGCGATACCGCCGCCGTACAGTTCGACGACCCGCTCGTCGTGATCGACCCCACCGATCCCGAACGAAACGTCGCCGCGGTCTGCTCGGCCGAAAACGTCGCCCGGTTCCAACACTACGCCCGCGATGTCCTCGAGTCTCCACGCGAATCGCTGTTCGAACCCCGCGAACCCGCGCCGTTGGACGACGCCGCTCTCCGTGCTCACCTCGCGAACCGCGCTACGACGCCGGTCGCTGTCAGATTCGACGCGCCGGACCTCGTCGAAGATCAGCTTTATCCGCAGCTTCGAAAATCCCTGTCGGGAATAACGAGCAAGCTCGACGCTCGCGGGTTCGACGTGTTCCGGGCGACGACGTTCGCCGACGAAAGTGCCGTCGTCTTCGTCGAACTCGCCGTCACGGAACGACCGGCGCTCGAGCGCCACGACGGGCCGCCGGTCCACGTCCGAACGCACGCAGAAGGCTTCTTCGACGCCTACGTGGACGATCCGGACGCCTACGGTCCGTTCATCGACGGCGACCGCTACGTCACGGAACGCGAGCGCGAGTTCACCACGGCGACGGCGTTTCTCGAGAGCGAGCGACTGCTTGAGGCGGGTCTCGGCGCACACGTCGAGACGGCCCTCGAGGAGAACTACGACGTCCTCGTCGGCGACGAGATCGTCGAACTGCTCGCTGAGTTCGATCGAGAACTGGCTCGGTACTACGATCCTCGGCCCTGAAACGAGCGCTATCGAGACCAATGATCCGATCTCGAACACTTATCGGGTCGACCGGTAGAACTCGAGTCGTCAGTCGATCAGCCCGTGTGCCTCGCGCACGTCTTCGATCACCGACGCCGCGTCGTCGCTTACGTCTCCGTCCGGTTCGATCGGTTCTCGTCCGTCGAACGTCTCGTGGACGAGCGCGACGCTGTCGGCGAGCACCTCGAGGCCGTAGCCGCCCTCGAGAACGAACGCCAGCGCCGCGTCGGTTTCGTCGGCGATGGTTCGGAACCGATCGGTCATGAGCGCGTAGGCTTCCGTCGGCAGGCGAATCCGCGAAATCGGATCGTGACGGTGCGCATCGAAGCCGGCGCTGATGAGCAGGAGATCCGGATCGAACGACTCGAGGGCTTCGGTGAGCGGTCCATCGATCGCCGCCAGATACCCCAGTTCGTCCGTCCCGGCGGGCATCGGAACGTTCATTGTCGTTCCGTTCCCGTCACCGGTCCCGATCTCGTCGATCGCTCCAGTGCCGGGATAGAGTCCCTCCTCGTGTATCGACGCGAAGAAGACATCGCCGTCGTCGTAGAAGATGTCCTGCGTTCCGTTTCCGTGGTGGACGTCCCAGTCGACGATCGCCACGCGCTCGACGTCGTCGTTCGAATCGATCGCGTGCTGGGCGGCGACGGCGACGTTGTTGACGAAACAAAACCCCATCGCGTC
Organism: Halostagnicola larsenii XH-48; assembly: GCF_000517625.1. Classification (GTDB taxonomy): domain Archaea; phylum Halobacteriota; class Halobacteria; order Halobacteriales; family Natrialbaceae; genus Halostagnicola; species Halostagnicola larsenii. The sequence continues at coordinate 298,769 of NZ_CP007055.1, forward strand.
GTCGACGACCGCGTGGTGGCCCGGCGGTCGTCCGATCGAAAACGGCGTACTTCGTCCGTCCTCTCCCTCGAGTGCGGTATCTGCGGCCCAACAAGCCGAACCGGCGCTCCGGCGGATCGCGTCCCAGCTCTCTTCGACGGCGGTCGTATCCGGGTCCCAGTTCCCGCCTCCCTCCGCACAGAATTCGTCGACGGACTCGATGTATTCCCGGTCGTGAACCGCGGCGATCGTGTCGATTGTCGCCGGATCCGGTTCGACGTATTCGACGCCGTGTTTTTTCTTTAGCCGCTCTCGAATCGCCCTGAGACGGTCGGGTGTCTCTGGGTGACGCGAACCAGGGTCGTGTGCGAGACACTCCTCGCTGTAGCCAAACTGCATCGTTTACTCGAACAGCGAGAAGTACGTCTCGATGTCGTCTTCGATGATCGTTCGTCGATCAGCGTGGTGGGCAAGGATCGCCGCTGCGCGCGCGACGTTGTCGGCATAATCCTCGAGAATGTCGGCGAGCGCGATCCGTGCGTCCATCGAGACGCGGTATTTGTCGTCGATCTCGATCCTCGCGATGCGGTCGACCGGCGCGACCGGTAGCTCGAGATCGTCCTTGTCGATCACCGTCTCAACCTCGAAATCGGATGCCATGAGTGTTTTTCGTCCATCCGCAATCGCCCGCTCGGCGGCGTCGATCGCGAGTTCGCTCCCGTGTTCTTGAATCCGCAGCGCGAGTTCCTCCGACGCGTCGGCGCTCACACGAAGATCACCCGCGTTCCGCCGGATGATCGTGTCAACCGGTGCGAACGGGAGTTCGACGTTCATGTTTTCATACCCGAAGTTAACTCCCTTAACGCTTTTCCTACCGGCGCGAGACGCTCTCGGCCGCTCAGAATACGTCGTTCGCCTCGAGACGGCCGTCACGGATCACACCTCGGGCAGTGACCTCTTCGCCGAGTCCGACATCAGCGCTGGTTTCGACGCTCATCGTCGTGTCGCCGTCGTCGAGGACGACCGGATTCCCCGCCTGAACGACGACGCCAGTAAACTCCGTTTCCGATCCGTCACTTGCCTCGTCGGTCGCCGACCCGTTGTCCGATAGGTCGTCGTCCGCTGATTCGCCGGTCGCGGCAGTGTCGCTCGGCGTCTCGTCCTCGTCCCCGCTCTTATCGTCGCTCTCGGCGAACGACGACAGGCCGGCCGATTCGGTGTCGGACGAATCGACCGATTCCGACCCACTCTCTTCGGAGTCGAGCACGGTGATTGTCGAGCGCCAGCCTGCAGAGGCCTCGAGGTCGTCCTGCCAGCCGTCCTGAATCTCGACGTCTGCGAGCGCGACCTCGTCGCCGGGGCCGATATCGAGATCGGCCTTATCGCCCCACATCGCGACTCGAATGTCGCCCGTCGCATCCTGTACGCGGATGTTCCGGACCTGTCCCTCGGAGCCGTCATCTCGATCGAAGGTTCGCTTTGGATCCGCGGATCTGACCACGCCCGCGATGTCGACCACCTGATCAATCTCGAGGTCTTCGATCGGCGTGCTTTCGGGGACGTACTCGACCTCCTCGTCGACCTCCTCGAGTGCCCCACGGTTCCCGACGTGGAGCTCGAGGGTGCCGTCGCGCTCCCGAACGTAGCCGTCGACGACCTCGACCGTCGCGTCTGCCTCGAGTTCGGTCGCGCGCTCGGCCTGTTCGTCCCAGAGCGTCACCCGGATGCGTCCGGTCTCGTCGCCCAGTGTGAGGTTCGAAACCTTCCCCTCCGAACCGTCGTCGCGGTCGAACGTTCGGACGGAATCGGTGTCGAGAACCTTCCCGACGAGGTTGACGTTCGAAATGCCGAGCGAGAGGCTTTCGACGGTGTGTACGTCCGAGACCTGCACGTCGATTTCGGTGTCGTCGTCCGGCTCGAGGTCGTCGACGCTCACTTCGACGCCGCTGAATCCTTCTTTCGGTCGACCTTTGATCCGCAGCACCTGCCCTTCCTCGAGTTGCTCGATCGCGGCCTCGGCGTGGTCGTCCCACAGCGAGGCTCTGACGGCCCCGGTCTCGTCGGCGACTTCGACGTTGACGACGCGGCCGTCCTCGTCTTCGCCGTCGCGTTCGAACGTTCGCAGTTCGCCGATGCTCGTCACTTTCGCGACGAACTTCGCTTCCTCCATGCCGGGCTCGATGTCAGCGACGCCGCCGACCTCGCTTTCGCCGACTTCGTGAGCGATGAGCATCGCCGCCGTCTCCTCGTCCGCGAGCCCACCCATCTGCTCGACCTTCTCCTCGACGGCCTCGCGAAACTCCTCGAGCGAGACGTCCGCCTCGAGGTCTTCGTAAACCCCCTCGATGTCGCTCATTCTACTCCGAACCATGCGTAGCCCGCGCATAAGCGTTGTCCATTCGCCCGCTCGACGGCGGAGACGGATCGTCGCGAACGGTGGATTCCGTGACGGCCCGAGAGCTTGTTCCGGGGTTCGATCCTGTGTTCATAGCCGTTTCTCGTTCGTATTGGTATAAAAACTCGAGCGTCGCCTCGATCGCTCGTTGCTGGTCGATCGGTACTGGTATCGAGTTACACGGTCTCGAGGCGCTCGCTTCCAGCGCTTCCTTTCGAAAGGGCTTTACCTTGCACGGGGATACGTTGAGTTGAGTCCTGGTAGGGTAGTGGACTATCCTCTTGGCTTGCGGAGCCAGGGACCGGAGTTCAAATCTCCGTCAGGACGCTCACTTATCGCGAGGGCTTCGCATTGCTCAGCCCTCGCTCTGGTTCGGTCCTGACGTGCCTTACACTCACTTCGTTCGTGTAAGACTCCGTCAGGACGTTTCTGTCGACACCAATCCGCGAGCGAAGCAAGCGGCTAGTGTCGACGAAACTCTCCGAGATTTGAGCAGACAAGTCGCAGCCCGGGAAGCGAACGAGTCGGCTGGGGGGGACGAGGAACTGTGGCCGGAACTGAAAGGGGTCGGCGGGCTCGAGGAGGTAGGCGACGGTGAGTCGAACGGAGTGAGGCGCGCGGCGCCCCTCCCGATTCGAGCGCGCTGGGGGCTTCGGGGCCGACAGGTAATCTCGTTCTATCCGAAATCCACCACCGAGGACGTTTGATAGCTGTCAAAACCCGCGTAACGCATCCGCCGTAAGACGCCGTCAGGATTCCACCGATACCAGTCGAGTCCACCGGGATACCAGCTTTTATTCGATCCCACAACGGGGCTACCGACATGGGAACAGGCATCGCTCAGGAAGTCACGGCCGGCGACTGTACGGACCTTTATTGCGTTGATACTGGCATGTTCGGCACCGACGAGTACGGCGCGGTCTACCTACTCGAGAGCGAGCGTCCCGCGATCGTCGAAACGGGCGTCGGGACGAACTACGAGCGGATCCTCGAGGCGATGGACGAGGTCGGAATCGCTCGCGAGGACCTCGAGGTGATCGCGGTCACGCACATCCACCTCGATCACGCCGGTGGTGCGGGGCTGCTCGCGGCGGCGTGTCCGAACGCGGACGTCTACGTGCCGTCGATCGGCGCGAGCCACCTCGTCGACCCATCGCGGCTGGTCGAAGGCACGAAACAGGCGGTCGGCGACCGGTGGGAGTTCTACGCCGACCCGGAACCGATCCCGGAGGACCGCATCGTCGAACTCGAGGACGGTGACGAGATAGATTTGGGTAATCACGAACTGCGCGTCCACGCGGCACCCGGGCACGCGCCCCATCAGGTCGTCTTCGAAGACCCCGCAAACGACGCGGTGTTCACCGGTGACGCGGCGGGGATCTGGGTGCCCGAACTCGCGGAGATCCGCGAGACCTCGCCGCCGTCGAACTTCGACCTCGAGCAGTGTCTCGAGGACGTCGAGACGCTGCAGGCGATCGATCCGGACGTCCTGCTGTACACCCACTTCGGGCCGCGAGCGGTCGGCGACGACGCGACGGCCGCGCTCGAGACGTACGCGACGGTTCTGCGCGAGTGGGTCGACGAGGTCGAGGACAAACGCAACGAACTCGGGGACGACGAGGCGGTCGTCGAGCACTTCGGGGACAACGCGACGTCGGTCGGGGCCTGGGGCGAGCGGGCGGCTCGAGCCGAGGCGCGGATGAACACCCGCGGCGCACTCGGATACCTCGATCACCGGGAGTGACCCACCGGTCGAACGCCGGCTTTTCGGGTTCGTTTCGGTAACCCGTACGAAACCCGAAACGAATAAACCTCGAAACATGTGTGACTCGTTTCAACATGTTTTATCGCTCGGGACCGTCTGTCACACACGTATGAACTGGCGCGACGCCGAACGTGAACACGACGACGAGGTAATCGGTGAGACGACGCTCGCACGAATGTTCGAGAACGCCGCAGCGCGCCACCCCAACAGGCCGGCTCAGCAGTACAAGGGTGGGATCTACGACCGTTCGCTCACCCCGTCGGTCCTCCCCGCTGCCGACCCCGGTCGATTCCGCACGATTTCGTACACGGAGATGCGAAATATCGTGCGAAACCTCGCGGCGGGGTTTCGGGACCTCGGCGTCGAAACCGGCGATCGGGTCGGCATCTTCTCGAACACCCGGATGGAGTGGGCTCAGACCGACTTCGGTCTGCTCGGTGCCGGGGGCGTCATCACGACCGTCTACACCAGTTCCTCGCCCGACCAGGTCCGCTACCTGCTCGAGGATCCCGACGCGTCGGGCGTCGTCGTCGAAAACGGACAGCTCCTCGAGCGCGTCCTCGAGGTCGAAGACGACCTGGATCTCGAGTTTATCGTCTCGATCGATCGCCTCGAGGGATACGACGACCGCGAGGACATCCTGACGCTCGCCGAGGTTCACGACCGCGGGGAGGACGCATTCGACCTCGAGGCCTACGAGGGTTGGGTCGACGAGCCCGCGATGGACGATCTGGCGAGTTTGATTTACACCAGCGGAACGACCGGGAAACCGAAGGGCGTCCAGCTCACACACCGGAACTTCCGGTCGAACGTGAACCAGGTTCGAAAGCGATACGGGCCGCGCCCGGACAAGGGCGAGGACGTTCCGGTGATCGACGAAGAGACGACGGTCGTCTCCTACCTCCCGCTCGCACACGTCTTCGAACGGACGGCGGGTCACTTCCTGATGTTCGCGAGCGGTTCCTGCGTCGCCTACGCGGAGAACACGGAGACGCTTCAGGAGGACTTCGGGCTGGTTCAGCCACAGAGTTCGACGAGCGTGCCCCGGGTCTACGAGAAGATCTACGACGCGATCCGCGAGCAGGCGAGCGAGTCGCCTGTCAAAGAGCGGATCTTCAACTGGGCGACCGGCGTCGGTCGAGAGTATCAGAACGCGGACTCGCCGGGGCCGGTGCTCTCGCTCAAGCACTCGCTCGCGGACAAACTGGTCTTCTCGACAGTCAGGGAAGCACTCGGCGGCGAAGTCGAGATGCTGATCAGCGGCGGCGGGAGCCTCTCGCCCGATCTGGCGACGCTCTATCACGGGATGGGACTGCCGATCTACGAAGGATATGGTCTGACCGAAACGTCGCCCGTCGTCGCCTGTAACCCGATGGAGGAACCGAAGATCGGAACGATCGGGCCGAGCCTCCCCGGCGTCGACGTTACGATCGATGAATCCGTCGCCGAAGACGACACCTTCGACGACGATCCGGGCGAGGGCGGCGAACTGCTCGTCAACGGGGAGAACGTCACGCAGGGCTACTGGAACAAACCCGGCGCGACCGACCGCGCGTTCATCGAAGACGAGGACGGCACGCGCTGGTTCCGGACCGGCGATATCGTCCACCTGCGCCCCGACGACTACATCGAGTTCCGCGAACGCGTAAAGCAGATCCTCGTGCTCTCGACCGGAAAGAACGTCGCGCCCGCGCCAATCGAGGACTCCTTCGCCGCGAGCGAGGTCGTCGAACAGTGTATGGTCGTCGGCGACGGGGAGAAGTTCGTCGGCGCGCTACTGGTTCCGAACACGGCGCACATCCTCGAGTGGGCCGAGAAGGAGGGGATCGACCTCCCGGACGATCCCGAAGCGATCTGTCGCGACGAACGGGTACAGGCGTATATTCAGGCGGAAGTCGATCGCGTCAACGAGAACTTCGAGAAACACGAGACGATCAAGCAGTTCCGACTGGTCCCACAGGAGTTCACCGAGGAAAACGATATGCTCACGCCGACGATGAAGAAGAAACGCCGCGTCATCTTAGAGCGGTTCGACGAGCGAGTCGACGAGATATACGCGGAAGAGTAACGACATTGCGGTCGCCGCTTGATACTAGAGTCCGACCATTTCGATGGTAATCGCTTTGGGGCGACTCGAGCGGTGATATCGACGAAACGATTTTACTTACTCCTGAAGTAGCCCCGCTGGATGACGTTCGTCGCCGAATTCACGATCCCCGCCGCAGAATTTTCGTTCGGAACTGTCCTGCAGAAGTATTCTGGGCTGGTCATCGAGTTCGAAAGTGTCGTCCCAACCTACCACGGACTCATGCCGTTTATTTTCGTCTGGAGCGACGGCCACTACGACGAAATCGAACCCGTGATTCGGTCGGACCCCGCCGTCGAAACGATAACGGAAGTCGATCAGTTCGACGACGGTCGGCTGTACAACGTGACGTGGTCCGATTCAGTTCCTATACTCGCGGACGCCCTTCTCGAGTCGCGAGCAACCCTGATCGAGGGGATCGGTACCGCCGACGGCTGGACCTTCGAGATCAGGTTCCGCGAGCAAGAGCGGATCGAAGCGTTTCAAGAGCGCGTCCGCGAGTACGGTATCGCGCTCGAGCTCCAGCGGCTCCGGGCGGAACTCGAGGTTTCGACGAGCATGAAATACGATCTCACCGACAAGCAGTACGAAACGCTCGTCACGGCGTTCGAAGCGGGCTACTTCGAGAATCCGAAAGACGCGACGCTAGAGGAGATCGGCGACGAACTCGGCGTCTCCGGGGCGGCAGTCACCGGCCGGCTACGCCGGGGTCTAACATCGGTGCTCTCACAGACCGTAATGCGCGGTGAGCAGGCGAGGGACTAGCGAGTGGAGCGGGCCGACGCCAGCCCAACGGATAAGGACCACAACAACTTAACGGCGATACTAAAGGGGCTCCCGCGAGTAATAAAAACGAGTCGCCGGACCGATGCCGAACGGAGGGATGTCCATGTCAAATTCATCGGGAACGGACCCACGCCCGGAAGCGGAAACGGTCACGTACAAAACGAGTATCCAGCCGAACGAGCGAATGATCGACGCCATCGTTCGATTGCTCGAGAAACTGCCCGCCAGCACGCAGACCGAAGTAAGCCCGCTCTACGATCACGCCGATCCAGAGGCGCTCGAACAACTGTTTGCCAACACGGAGACGAGCACCCGAACGGGGACTGCGACGGTCGCTATCGGCAACCTCGAGATCGTCGTTCGGGACGGCGAACGCGTCGAGATTCGGGTCATCGACGAAACCGACCTATCGAACGGGACCGGCGGTCGAGGCGAGCACAAAAGCGGGTCACCGTAATTCGTTTAAATCGGTATCGTTTTGCGAGTACACGTCGCATAAACTCACATGAAAAATGCACGGGGACCGCTGTGTTCGATAGACGTCGGCGATCGAACGGTCGATACCGAACGGATCGACGACGTGCTCGAGTCGTTCATCGGCGGTCGCGGCGTCGGAACGAAGTTGGCCCACGATCGGATTCCCTTCGACGCCGATCCGTTCGGCGCGGAAAACCGCCTGTATTTCGCGACGGGGCCGATGCAACACTCGACGATGAGCTTTACGGGTCGAATGTCGGCGACGGCCGTTTCGCCGCTGACCGACGGGTTGCTCTCCTCGAACGCGGGCGGCTTTCTCTCGCGGAACTTCACCGCGACCGGGTACGGGGCCGTCGAGATAACCGGCGAGAGCGACGAACTCCTCGTCGTCCACGTAACCGACGACGGCGTGGAATTCGAGGAAGTTCCCGAACTCGAGGGAGCAGAAACCACCGAAACCTGCGAGTACATCGCCGACGAGCACGGCCTCGACGCCGAACACACCGTTACGATCGGACCGGGCGGTGAGAATCTCGTTCGGTTCGCCTCGATTATGACCTCCCGCGAACGGGCGTTCGGCCGGGGCGGCCTGGGATCGGTGCTCGGCGCGAAGAACGTCAAGGCGATCACCTTCGACGGCGAGTCGACCCGCGACGTCGAGATTCCCTCGATGCAGATGGACGTCCACCGCGAGGCCGCCCAGTCGGATCACATCATGAAAGAGCAGGGGACGACCTCGGTGACCGAGTACGCGAACATGGTCGAAGCGCTCCCGACGCACTACTTTTCGGAACTTTCCTTCGACGGCGTCGAGGGGATCAGCGGCGACGCCGTCGCGGAGAAGAAATACCAGAAGGGGACCTGCTCTTCGTGTGCGTTCGCCTGCAAACTGCCGACCAGAGACGAGGAAAGCGGTCTCGAGACCGAAGGGCCGGAGTACGAAACCGTCATGGCCTTCGGCTCGAACTCGGGCGTCGACGACATCGTCGACGTGATGCAATCGAACAAACTGTGCGACGAACTCGGACTGGACACCATCTCCTGTGGCGACGCCGTCGCCGCCTACCTCGAGAGCGAAGACGAGTTCGGCAACGTCGAGTTGATCCACGACCTCGTCGAGAAAATCGCCCATAGAGAGGGGATCGGCGACACGCTCGCGGAGGGCGTCGATCGGTTCCACGACGATCTCGGCGTCGAGAACTGGAGCGTCAAAGGCATGGAGTTTCCCGCCCACGACGGCCGAACGCTCCACGGACAGGGCCTCTCCTTTGCGACCTCTAACCGCGGTGCGGACCACATGTACGCCGAGTTCTACCCGCTCGAGTACCCCCTCGTCGACGCCGAGAAAGCATTCGAGAAGGAAGGATTCGACGGCAAACCGCCGAAGGTCGTCGAGAAAGAAAACATCAACGCGATCAAAGACAGCGCCGTCATCTGCAAGTTCTCCCGTGACTTCCTGTCCGAAGAACGCTTCGAGACGCTGCTCGAGGCCGACTACGAGACGCTGCTCGAGACCGGCGGCCGGATCGTCACCCTCGAGCGCCACTTCAACAACCAGCGCGGGTTCGACAGGGACGACGACGCGCTTCCGTACGACCTCTCGGATTTTCAGGACGCGCTCACGGAGTACTACGGCGAACGCGGCTGGAACGACGATGGAACCGTTCCGGCGGAGCAAATCGGCAATGCGTCCGCTGGCAGCTGATTCCGGTGCGCCTTCGACATCTGGTTCACGGAACCACGAGCGGTGCGGTTCGGGACACGCCCATCGCTGTCGTCTCCTCGAACGACTCACCCCTCGCGGCCGTCAGCTTCGTAGGCCTCGAGCGAACGGCGTGCGTAGCGGTAGCCGAGCCAGCCGAACCCACCGCTACAGGCCCCGGTTGCGACGACCGCAGCTGTGACGGCGGCCGTGGAACCCGCAAGCTCACCGAAACCAAATCCCAGCATCGCCGGTGCGGAGAGCAGTGACATCGCAAAGAGGTACGAGACCATCGCGTACAGTTCGGGCGGCATCAGCGTCGCCGTCGTCGCCGGCCCCTCGAGGTTCGGGAGCCAGGCGCCGACACCGAGCGAGACGCCGATACCCCCGGTTACGAGGAAACCCGAGATCAGTACCAGCCCCGTCAGTTCGATCGGCGTATAGTCGCCGAGAACGCCGGTCACCAGCGCGACGATGACGACGAGTGGGAACCCCGGAACGAGCGCCGCGAACGCGTGCCCGCGAAGTACGGATCGGCGGCCGCCCACCGTCGTGAGAATCAGCGGAAGGGCGACCCGCGCGTTCCCGATCGGGTTGAGCGTCGTTCCGAGGCCGACCGCGACGGTCACGTACGTTACGACGAGCACGGGGACGAGTTCGGGGAACACCACCGAAAGCTGGATAACGGCCGGCCAGAGGAGACCGATCGGCAGGAGGACGTAGGTCATCGCCCGCGGCGATCTGCCCATTCGTCGCCAGGTGGCCTGCGCGACCCCCGCTGTGGGACGACCGACGAACCGATCGAGCGAGCGGCCCAGCCGTCCGACCTCCGTCGGTTCGATCGACCCCTCGTCCAATTCGGTTGCTTCGTCGTTTCGTTTCGTCTCGTTGAACCAGAGGCTTCGCCCGGCGACGATGGCAACCGAAAGCGAACCGACGGAGACGACAGTTCCTAGCGCGAGTGCGCCACCGACTCGGAGCGGACTCGCGGAGATACCGGGCGCTGTCGCAACCAGCACGTCGCCGTACCAGGCAAACGGCGTTGCGGCGAGGCCGCTCCCGACCTGCCGAGTAAGCGAGAGGACGGCGAACAGAACCAACAGACCGAGCAGTCCGATCACGTACCGAACCACCTCGAGTCGCGGGAACCGACGGAGACCGGCGCGAATACCCAGTCCGACACTGGAACCGAGGAACAGCCCGGTAAGCCCGACGGCGAGCCCACCCACGACAGCGCCGATGGCCGCCCTTGGTGTGCCCGTTCCGACAGTAAACGCCAGCGCGCCCGAACCGAGGACGGGAGCGACGAACCAACTCCGCTCGAGGAGTTCGTCCCCCAGCACGCCACAGATCGCTTCGGGAACCGACAGCGATGTCACGAGGTCGGGTGGGGGTTCTTCCCACGCGTCGCTCGTGACCGAACTGAGTGCGGTGAGTGCGCCAACAGCGACGACGCCGATTGCGCCGAGTTCGCGGGCCCGCTCGAGAACCATCGAGCCGTTCTCGCCCGCGAGCGTGCCGTAGTGGTACGCGCCGGGCTGTGGCCAGATGTGCTCATAGATACCCAGCGGGAGCGAACCCACGACGGCTATCGCCCCCACGATGATCCCGACGGAGAGCGCGACGAGTATCTGCGGGTGGCGGAGCCGCCGCCGTACCTCAACCCGGTGACGGACGGTCGCGACGAGGGCGATTCGTCGAAGGGGTCCGATCACGGCTGCTCGAGACGCGATTGTTCAGGTACGCCAGCGGCGTTTTCGCTAGCGAGGACGGTCGCGTTCATAGTGCCCCCGTTTTCGTGATTCGCTAATAACAGTTTCCCGATGCGGACTCCCGCTCCTCGAGCGCGGGTACGGCCAAGACTCGAACGGTGCATTCGTTAGTCTCCTTCGAAGGATCTCCGTCAGGCGTTCAATCTCCAGAAAATATCTTCGTCAGGCATTCAGTCGCCAGATTTCGAACGTGAGAGCGGTCGCGAACACGACCCACAGCAGGTACGGAACCAACAGCGCGGCCGCCGTTCGGTCGACGCGTCGAAACGCGACGAGAGTCGCGAGCACCAGAACCAACAAGACGGCGATGACGCCGAGTGCGACCAGCGGCTGTTGCAGCGTGAAAAACGTCGGCGTCCAGGCGACGTTGAACGCCATCTGGACCGCGAAGAGCCCGAGCGCGAGCCGTCGTCCGGAGCTATTTGCTCGCCAAACGCGCCACAGCGCGATCCCGAGCAGCGTAAACAGCGCGGTCCAGACGATCGAAAACGCGATCGACGGCGGGTAGAACCACGGCTTCTCGAGACCCTCGAACCAGGCCGTGTCCGTCGAGGTGACCAGCGCCGGCGCGCTCCCGACGACGTTGACCAGCAGGACGAAGCCCACGAGTTCGGCTATCGGACGCGGCTCGAGATCCAGCGATCGGACGCCGTATGCCATACCGAACGGACGTGTTCAACCTAATTATAGCCGGAGGTGCAACCCTTGTTTACGGGTTTGACCGGTCAGCGGCGCTTCCGGAAGAAATCGTCGTCGACTCGCCCATCGCCGTTGGCGTCTCGTTCTCGTAGTCGTCCCAATTTTCGGCCATCTCGCTATCGGTGAGCAGACAGTCCTCGAGTCGCGACTCGAGGGCGACCTGATCCAGGTTCCGGCCGATGAGCGCGAGTCGAACCTCGCGGTCGCCCCACTCCTCGTCCCACGGCATGTCTGGCTGGCCGCGGCGATAGGCTTCCTGTCGTTGCTCGGAGAAGCTGGCGATCCACCGCCCGGTGACCTCGAGGGTCGTCTCGGTTCCCGCGTAGCTCATCGTGATCGCCGCCCGTTCGCGGCCCGCGATCCAGCAGAGCCCCTTCGCGCGAACGAGCCCGTCCGGAACGTCCTCGAGGAACTCGCGGAGTCGCCGGGGGTGAAACGGACGGGTTCGCGCGAACGTTGTGACGTCGATCCCATATCGCTCGGGCGGGTGAGTGTGGTCGTCATCGCCGTGGTCGTGGCTCTCGCCGTCGCCGTGATCGTGGTTTTCACCGTCACCGCTCTCGCCGTCACCGTGATTGCGGTGCTCGTCGCCGCTTTCGCCATCACCGCTGTCGCCGTGATCGTGCAGACTGTCACCGGCCTCGTGGTCCGCGCTCGCCTCGACGGCTCGTTTCCAGCCCGCGGACTCGCGTGCGGCCTCGAGGTCGAATCGCTCGCTCTCGAGCAGTTCGTCGGGACGCACCGAGCCGTACTCCGTGGTCACGATGTCGGCTCGCGGCTGGAGCGTCTCGAGGACGGCGACGACGCGGTCGCGTTCGGCCTCGCTAACCAGGTCGCACTTGTTGAGGACGAGCAGGTCACAGAACTCGACCTGCTCGAGCAGGAGGTCGGCGATCGGACGGGAGCCGCTCTCGTCGGGACCCTGTCGGACCGGCTTTTCGTCCCCGTCGACGAACGTGTCGTAAAACAGGCGAGCGTCGGCGACGGTGACGACCGCGTCCAGATCGTAGGGGCCGCCAGCGGGCCCGCGGACGAACTGGCGGGCGATCGGTTCCGGCTCGCCGACGCCGGAGGCTTCGACGACGAGGGAGTCGAAGTCGTGTTCCTTCCAGAGTTGGATCACCGAGCGCGAGAGTTCGCCGCCGAGGCTACAACAGATACAGCCGTTCTCGAGGGCGACGACCTCGTCGCCCGTCTCGAGGTCGGTGCGCGCTTCGACGAGGTCGGCGTCGACGTTAACCTCGCCGACGTCGTTGACGAGGACGGCGATATCGCGGTCGTCTTCCTCGAGCAACTGCGAGAGCAGCGTCGTCTTGCCTGCGCCGAGCCCGCCACAGAGGATGGTAACCGGAACGGACATTTACTGATCCGCGAGCGCGAGTTCACGTCGTTCTTCCGGTTCGAACGGATCGGGGTACCCTCCCCAGTCGTCGTTCGTGTACTCCTCCTCCGTGAGCAAGCAGTCATCGAGTTGGTCGACGAGCGACTCGGCGTCGAACTCGCGGCCGATGAGGACGAGCCGCGTCATACGGTCGCCCCACTCGTCGTCCCAGTCCTCCTCGAGACCGGGTCTGGCGGCGAAGTACTGCTCGCGTTCTGCCTCGGGGAGCGTCGCGAGCCACTGGCCCGACGGGCCGGCGCGGACGGAGGTTCCCGCTTTGTCGATCCCCATCGCAACGTCTTCGCGGCCTGCACTCCAGAAGAATCCCTTCGCGCGGATGATCCGGTCTGGGAGTTCGGGTAAGAGCGCCGCGATCCGTTCGGGGTGGAACGGTCGATCCCGCTCGTAGGAAACGGAGGTGACGCCGTGTTCTTCCTGCGGGTCGTGGTGGTGTTCGTGCTGGAGTTCGCGCTTCCAGCCCGCCGAGTTCTGTGCGGCCTCGAAGTCGAACCGTCCGGTGTCGAGGATGGCCGCCGCCTCGACGTTCCCGAACTTGGTCCGACGGATCTTGGCTCGAGGCTGCAGCGTCTCGAGGACGGCTTCGATCTCCTCGAGTGCGTCGTCGGGAACGAGGTCGCACTTGTTGAGGACGAGCACGTCGCAGAACTCGATCTGGTCGAGCAACACTTCTTCGGGAACCCGTCCCGATTCGGCGTCGATGTCACCTTCGCCCCCTGAAAGCGCCGTTCCGGAGTCGAACGACTCCCAGAAGCTGTGGGCGTTGACGACGGTGACCATCGTATCGAGCGCGTAGGTGTCGGTTGGATCGAACGTCGCATCTTCGAAGCCCATCGAGAATGTCTGGGCGACGGGGATCGGTTCGGAAATGCCGGAGGATTCGACGAGCAAATAATCGAACTCGCGCTGCTCGGCCAGCCGTCCGATCTCCGCTAACATGTCGCCGCGAAGGCGACAGCAGATACAGCCGTTCGAGAGTTCCACTACCTCCTCGTCGCCGCCCAGATCCGATCGCTGGGTGACGGCTTCGGCGTCGACGTTCACCGCTCCCATATCGTTGACCACGACCGCCGCTTCCATCCCGTGATCCGCGGAGAGAACGCGGTTGAGAACGGTCGTCTTGCCCGCGCCGAGACTGCCGCTCAGAACTGTCACCGGTATTCGTTCGTCGTTCATCGTACGCGCTAGTAGGATTTCTTAACCACTTAATACTAATCTCTAGTTTCCCTAGAACTCATAATAATAACTAATATTAAAATTAGAGATATTTTTAATATCGTCCGGTCATTTCGATGCGTTACGATCCAATCGAATGACTCGACGAGTTTGTCGTGGATCGCTGTCATCGCCGGAAGCGACCCAAACGCTATTCGAGCGAACCGGCCGCGGGGTAGACGTTTCGATGCGCAACGATCGAACCGCGTGGGCAATGCTTTTCCTCCAGACCGTTGGTCAAGGACGTATGGACGATAGCCTCGATTCTGTCGGGTGGTTCGCCAATGACTAACGGAACGTCGTCGGAGTCGACGCCCGACGAGGCCGATCCGTGGATCGAGTTGCTCGAGGACGCGGCGGCAATCGAGGGCGAGTTTCAGGATGCGGGTTGGGAGACGCTGTTCGTCGAACCGGAGGCCGTCACGCCGGTCGAGACGGACGACCGAGTCGGTCTTCGAGCGGTCGTCTCACAGGACCAGTACACCGCCGTCGAGGACCTCGTTGGCCGGGACGACATCGCCTTCGCCGCGGTCGACGTCTACTACCAGACCGAAGGACAGACGACCTTCATCCTCGCCGTCGAACGCGACGACGAAACCGAACACGCCGTCTTGCTCCCGCTGTACTACGATCTACCGGACGCATCCTCGGTGCTCGAGACCGCACTCGCCGACGGGCACCTCTTCGTCTACCTCGATCCGGCGGACGAACCGGCGGAAACGGACGAAGACCGCTGGGTCGTGTTTTCCCACGACGAGCCGTCGCTGTTCGTCGATTCAGTCGCCGATCTCGAGGAGTAGTCGTTCGGGTCTCTCGTTTCGTTCGACTCGCTACGCCTCGTCTTCTCGCAACTCCTGACTGGCGTCGCGAACGTCGCGCATCACCGTCGAAATCCGCTCTTCGGCCTCGAGTTCCTCCTCGACCGAGAGGTCGACGCCTTCGACCTCGAGGAGGAACTTCGCGACCTCGGTCGCCTCGTACATCACGTCGTCGAGCTCTTCGGCGGTAAAGAAGTCGCACATCGCGCCGTAGAGGAAGGTCGCGCCGGCGGTTCGGATCTTGTCCTCGAAGGAGCTCCGGGCCTGATTGACCGCCTGCGGGGTGTAGGTGTCGGTCATGAAGGGGACGAGTTCGGGGAGGTTCTCGCCGATTTTGGTCATCTCGACGCCGGTTTCGGTTCGGAAGTCAGAACACAGGCGGGCGATGGCCCACTCGCGGGCCGTGATGTACGTTCGATCCCGCAGGAACTCGTTGACCCGGTCGTACTGCGCGCCGTCCATCTTCTGGAATCGGGCGTACTTCTGGACATCCGTCGGCACGTCGTTCCCGTCGGCCTCGTCGGGGTCCGGCACGCCCGGCATCGACTGCTCGACCGAAGCGGGATCGTCAGCTTCGTCGGCGGCGTCCCGGCCTTCGTCGGCGCCATCCCGGCTTTCGCCGGCAGGAGTCTCGAGATCAGGAGTTGTGCCGTCGATATCGACGGTCTCTGGGTCGTCGTCGGTGGCTTCCACGGTGGTGGTCTCGCTCGAGTCGGAGTCCGCGTCGTCGGACTCCATCCGTGAACCGTCCTCGTTCATAGCCCCTCATTCCCAAGGCCCGGAGATAAGGATTGTTCTCGAGGCCGTCGGATCGAAGCTGCTGTCGGCTCGAGGATCGCTTCTCGGAACGCACCCGAGCAATAAACTCTCGGCGCATTTCGAGTGGTTCTGCGTGTTTTAAGATGATAAAGACCGTCACCTAGGCTATGTCACAGACGCCAGTCATCGCAGCCGCGTATCGCACCCCGCAAGGGAAAGAAGACGGCGTGTACGCCGATCTGCGAAGTGAAGACCTCTCTATCCCGCTGATCAACGAGATTCTGGCCGAGAGCGGCCTCTCGAGCGAGGACATCGACGACCTGATGTGGGGCTGTGCCCAGCAGCGCGGCGAGCAGGACAACAACCTCGCCCGGATCATCGCGTTGCTCTCGGACCTCGGCGAGGGCGTTCCCGCGACGACGATCAACCGCTGGTGTGCCTCCTCGATGCAGGCGGTCATTTCGGCGTCGGACGCCATCGCGGCGGGCAACCGCGACGCGATCATCGCCGGCGGCGTCGAGTCGATGACCCGCGTGCCGATGGGCGAGAACACGATGGAAGTCCACCCGCGGATGGCCGCCGAGTACAACGTTGGCGAACTCCAGATGGGGATGACCGCAGAGAAGGTCGCCGAAGAGTTCGGCGTCACTCGAGAGGACCAAGACGAGTACGCGGCTCGGAGCCAACAGCGGGCCGTCGAGGCGACCGAAGAGGGCCGCTTCGAGGACGAAATCGTCCCGATCGAAACGGAGGACGGAACGATCACGGAAGACGAAGGCCTCCGGCCGGGCACGACCGCCGAGAAACTCGGCGAACTGCCGACGGTCTTCAAATCCGACGGCAGCGTCACCCCCGGAAACGCCTCGCAGATCTCCGACGGTGCCTCCGCAGTGCTCGTCACGAGCGAGGCGTTCGCCGAGGAGAACGACCTCGAGATCCTCGCGGAGGTCGGGATGAACAACGTGGCGGGCGTCGACCCGACCATCATGGGAATCGGTCCGGTACCGGCGACGCGGGGTCTGCTCGAGCGAAACGGCCGCGACATCGACGACTACGATCTGGTCGAACTCAACGAGGCCTTTGCCAGCCAGAGTCTCTACTCCCGAGACGAACTCGGAATCGATCCCGAGATCTTCAACGTCAACGGCGGCGCGATCGCGATCGGTCACCCGCTCGGAGCCTCGGGCGCTCGCCTGCCGGTGACCCTGATTCACGAACTGCAAAAACGCGGCGGCGGTCTCGGACTGGCGACGCTGTGTGTCGGCTTCGGACAGGGTGCGGCGATCGAGTTCGAGGTCAACTGAGGGTCCGGTCGTTCACTTTTTGGTCCAGATTTTCCGAGGCCGCGAGCGAGCGAAGCAAGCGAGTCGGCCGAGAGAAAAGGTGGTCGCGACAGGGTGCAGCGATCGAGTTTGACGTGAACTGAGGGGCTGACAGTCGCCTCTCGATCGCTCGAGCACGACGTGCCACGGTGCGACTTACAACCGTGTAGCGCGAACACCTCCTATGAGCAGTCTCCTGCTGTTCGCGGTCGGCTTCGTCTCGCTGTGTATACACGCCGGACTCGTGGGATTCGTCTACTACGATACCGGCGAGGTCGCCCTCGAGCGTCGGCGCTGGCTGTTGCTCGTCGGGCTGATCCCGATCTTCGGCTTTTTCATGTACCTCTTCGAGCGGAGCGAACTCGACTACGATCCGTCGACGGACCCCTACGCCGGTGGCGGCTACAACGTCCACCCCTCTCGAGCCGACGACTTTCCCTTCTCGAGGTCCGACGGCCAGGAGGGCGCTCGAGAGGCTAGTCCGGATGGTGTGAGACGTACAGAAACCGAGAACCGAACGGCAACCGACGACGAAGAACGCACCCAGTGATTGGAACCCTACTCGTTTTCGAGTGCATCGTATACGTCCCGATTTTCGTCTCGGTCGGCAGCCGCTACCTGCCTTACTAACTCCTGACGGATGTCTTCCATCGCTTCGTCGAGTTGGGTGCTGTTCTCGACATCTTCTTCGGTCGACTCAGAGACGACGTCGTCGTGGATTGCGAGGACATCTTCAACTGACGGGTACCAGAACGAGTCAGCCATTCGTTTCAGAGTGAGGGATCGAATCGGCCTAATTCTTGCTGTCGGTCACTACTACCGTTCCATTTCACAGGAGCGACTGCCGCTGACAGATCGCCACGCCTCGGGGGAGATATTATCGCCCTCGAGCAACGACTCACGTACATGCCCACAGACGAGACTCGCCGAACGACGGACGAGCACGGACACGACATCATCGACCCGCTGTACGTCGCCATCGTGACGGTGTCGTCCTCTCGAGCGGCCGCGGCCGAAACCGACGATCCGGCCGCGATCGAAGATCCCGGCGGCGATACGGTCGCCGAGTGTTTCGAGACCGACGGTCACGAGGTCCGCGAGCGCGTTCTGGTCCGGGACGATTACGCCGCGATCCGAACCGCGGTCCGACGGCTGGCCGCGATGCGGGATATCGATATCGTGGTGACGACCGGCGGAACGGGGGTCACCGCGGACGACGTTTCCCCCGAAGCGACCGCCTCGCTGTTCGAACGCGACCTGCCCGGCTTCGGCGAACTGTTCCGCTCGCTCTCCTGGGACGAGGTCGGGACCCGCGCGATGGCCTCTCGAGCCACGGCTGGCATCGCGGTCGACACGCCGGTATTCACCCTCCCCGGAAGCACGAACGCCTGCCGAACCGCCTGCGAGAAACTCATCGTGCCCGAGGCACCGCACCTCGCGGGGCTCGCGACGAGCCACCGAACTGACGCGACCGACCAATCGCTCGAGGCGTTTCGGTCCGAGGAGTGAGCCCGGCGGTCACGGCAGGCGAAGTCGGTCGTCGACCGGCGATCAGTCGGTTACTCCCCGGAAGACGCGGTAGGATCCCTGTCCGGTCGCGACCGCCTTCGTCTCGCCGTCTTCGGTCGCGCTCTCGACGGTAATTTCGCTCACGCCGACGCTCGAGCCGACTCGGACCACGTTCGCGGTCGCGCTCAGGTCGCCCGTCGCGGGCCGGAGGTAGTTGACGTTGAGGTTGATCGTCGCGATGCTCGCGTCGAACGGGTCCTCGAGTTCCGTTCGAAGTGCCAGTCCGCCAGCGGTATCGATGAGCGTCGCGGCGACGCCGCCGTGCATGTCGGGGCGTCGATCCGATCCCGAGTCGGGACGGACGTTCGTGAGCTTCTCGTCGTAGGGAATCGAGAGCGTCATCGTTCCCGCGCCGATGTGGTCGACCGAGGTACCCAACCAGGACAGAAATTCCTGGGACTCGTCGATATGTCCCTGTAAGAAATCCTCGAGTTCGCCGGTCGCTTCGTCGGCGTTCGGAGTTCCGATCGAATCCGGTGTCTCATCGCTCATGTCACCTCGTGTGCGAGCGGTCGTCTTGATCCCTGCGCTTTCGGGATTCTACCGGTTCGGGTGTTTCGATGAGATTCTCTCGATTCGAGTGGCGGACCGGGTGGACATGGATCGTTATTTGGTCCTCCGCCGTCGACTCCCCCTATGTCGCGGGGTGTCGGCGCAGTCGAATCGATTCAGGGGCTGCTCCCCGAGTGGCTGGCACTGGTCGTCGCCCTGCTCACGCAGCTGGGTGACGTGTGGTTTTTGACGCTCCTTCTGGCCGTGCTTTACTGGCTGGACGCGCCGAGGCGCGACGCCATCGCGGTCGTCGTCGGCGCGTGGATAGCCGGGACGGGGATGTACCTGGGACTGAAGGAGGTGTTCGCCCTCCCGAGACCGAACGAGCCGTTGGCCGATCCCTCCCTGTATCCCTCGGTTATCCAACCCGTCTACGAAGCGACGGCGTTGGCCACCGGATACGGGTTCCCGAGCGGACACGCCGTTGGCACGACGATCGTTTACGTCGGACTGGCAGCCGTTTTCACGAGTAGTACGCGGCGGCGGCGCTTTACTGGCGCAGCGGCGCTCGTCGGAACGGTTTGTTTCTCCCGCGTCGCACTCGGCGTTCACTATCTCGTCGATGTCGTCGCCGGCGTCGCCGCCGGTCTCCTCTTGTTGCTCGTCGTGCGAGCGCTCGCCGCGCGCCGGCCCGACGACCCCGCCGCGACCACGTTCGGGCTGGCCGTCGTCTTCGCCGTTTTCTTCGTCGTTGTGAGCGGCGTCGCTTTCAAATCGATTCTCGTGCTGGCGGCCTCGCTCGGTACGGTGGCGGGTTGGCGGTTTTTCGACTTCGGTCGTCGCGGGTAGGCAACGCGCTCGGTTCGACTTTCGGGCATCGCACCGGTCAATCAGTCGCGAGCACTGACGCGAACGCGAACCCGCTGACCGACGGCGAACGAGCGATCGGGACAGACGAGTTTGACGCCGAAGGCGGCGTCTCGAGCGCAAAACAGGGAGATCCCGGTGATCCGTTCTCCGTCGACCGTAACGGCGACGTCGTCCCACGCAATCGTTCGCCCGCTCGCGACGCCCAGGCGATCCCCGTTCAGCGCCACGATCTCCTCCACTCCGTCGTTCAAACGGGTGGCGTCGCCGACGGTGGTCGACCCGTTCGGACTGGCGGGTCTCGATTCGACGCTCGAGGGACCGCGAGCCGCGCCTCCTGCTTCGAGAATCCCGCCGCCGTCGTAGTGCGGGAGTCCGCCGTCGAGGACGCCGCCGCCGTCGGCGCGAATCCCGGCGAACGCCGCGCCCGGATTCGGATGGGGCGGACGATCGAGGATCGCGTACGTCTCGCCGGTTTCGACGACCGTTCCCGTGCCGTCCCACTCGAGCGGCGTGATGTCGACGCCCGCGCCGATCTCGAGGGGAAGCGATCCCGAGGCGCGCACCGGGTTCTGATCGGGTCGCCGGAAGCCGACGTGGAGGTGGTTGTCGACCCACGGCGCGAAAAACCCCGACCGGATCAGCGTCCCGAGCGATTCGCCCGCGGCGATACGATCGCCCGCCTCGACGGCGGGGTCGACGTGAAGAATTCTGGCGACGAGTTCGTCGGACTCATCGACGCTGCCGGCGTCGGCGGTTCCGTCGCTTCGGCTCGAGTTCTCGATTCCACTCGAGTCGGTGATTCCGCTCGAGCCCTCGACCTCGAGGACGACGAGGTGGTCGTGTTCCGGTGCGTAAGGCTTCGACGGCGCGCGAACCGTCCGCGTCTCGAGCACCGTCCCCGAAACGGGACTCGGCGCGTCGGTTGTCCGGCCGCTCTCGAGCGTTCCGGGATAGAGATCGATCGCACGGCCGCCGTCGTGGGCTGGGTACGGCGAGTTGTACAGCGAGAACCGCTCGTACCGGGCGAGCACCGACTCGGGGAGGGTGACGGCCATCTGTTCGTCTGTCCCTGCGCGCCACGAAGGTTTAGGCGCGTCGGCGCGTAGGCCGTCTCGAGACGACGAATGTCCGTTCGTGTCCTTCGCGGCCGTTCCGAGACCACCGAGGCCGATCGAGCGGTGAGTCAGCGACTTCTCGAGATCGCCGCGGCCGGAACGCCCGCGGTTCGGGTCTGGCGACCCCACAGACAGGTCGCCTTCGGCCGGCGGGACGCCAGACTCGAGGGGTACGACGACGCTCGTGCGGTTGCGCGCGATTTCGGCTTTTCGCCGGTCGAGCGCAGCGTCGGCGGTCGGGCCGTCGCCTACGACGGGGAGACGACGCTCGCGTTCGCCCGCGCCGAACCGGTCGCGGACTTTCGGCAGGGGACCGACGAGCGGTACGACCGGCTGACCGCCGATCTCGAGCGAGCGTTCGAGAAGCTGGGCGTCGATATCGTCCGCGGCGAACCCGCCGATTCGTTCTGTCCGGGTACACACTCGCTTTCGGTCCCAGCGCCGAATGAGCGAACCGGCTCGAGTGAGGTCCCGGACCGTCGGAAGATCGCCGGCCTCGCCCAGCGGGTTCAACAAGACGCGGCGCTCGCGTCCGGAATCGTCGTCGTCGCGAACCGTGCCGAACTCGCGCGCGTTCTCGAGGGCGTCTACGGGGCGCTCGGGGTTCCGTTCGATCCCGACTCCGTCGGCGCGATCGCAGATTGGAGTCGTCGTTCCGAGTCGGAGTCGTCATCGGCTGACCGCGTCGAGGCCGACGCGCTCGAGGCGGACACCCTCGCGATCGATCGCGCCGAGACCCAGCACGCAGAGACCGAACGTCTCAAGGTCGAGCGTGTCCGCTCCGTTCTCGAGGAGGCGCTGATCGGCGATCGTCCCGTGGAAGCCGTCGACGTGGCCTGAGGCCGCTGATCTGGTCAGGGGTAATCGTCGGGTTCGAAATCCGAGCGATGCCCCACGCTTTATGCTGGCGACGCGTAAGAATGTGGTATGGCCACGGAGCCGAGTGACGATCCGGCCGCCGACGCACGCGCGGGATACGACTACGCGAGCACCGACGTCGACCGGCCGGGGTTGGTTCGGGACCTCGAGAACCTCGTCGACTGTTCGGTTCGATTCGACTCGTACTCGCGGCAGTTGTACGCCACCGACGCCAGCCCCTACGAGGTGACGCCGGTCGGCGTCGTCTTCCCCGAATCGACGGCCGACGTCGCTCGCGTCGTCGAGTACTGCGCGAGACGCGGAGTTCCGGTCCTCCCCCGCGGCGGCGGCACGAGCCTTGCCGGACAGACGGTCAACCGCGCCGTCGTCCTCGATTTCACTCGGCACATGAACGAGATTGTAGAGACAGATCCCGACGAGCGGACCGCGACGGTCCAGCCGGGAACCATCCTGGGGACGCTCAACGAGACGCTCGAGCCCCACGACCTCAAGTTCGCACCGGACCCCGCCTGGGGCGACAAGAGCGCAATCGGCGGCGCGATCGGGAACAACTCGACCGGGGCACACTCCCTGCAGTACGGCAAAACCGACGCCTACGTCGAGTCCTGCGAGGTCGTCCTCGCGGACGGCACCGTCACCCGATTCGGCGAGGTGACCCTCGAGGAGATCGACGAGCGAGGCGATCCCGACGGCCCGCTCGAGGCGCGGATCTACGCCGAAATCGCGCGCATTCTCGAGGAGGACGCAGACGCAATTTCCGAGGCGTACCCAGACCTCAAGCGAAACGTCTCGGGGTACAACCTCGATCGATTAGTCGCCGAAGCCCGGGGAGAGAACCTTCCCGGAGGAGAAGACACCGGCGAACCGGGGACCGTCAACCTCGCGCGGGTGCTCGCCGGCAGCGAGGGAACGCTCGCGATCGTGACCGAGGCGACCGTCTCGCTCGAGCCGGTTCCCGAAACGAAGTCCGTCGCCCTGCTTTGTTACGCGGAACTTCGCGACGCGATGACGGACGTCGCGCCGATCATAGAGCACGACCCCGCCGCCGTCGAGGTGCTCGACGACGTGCTGATCGACCTCGCCCGGGGTACCGCGGAGTTCGCTCCCGTGACCGAGATGCTCCCCGAGGGAACGAACGCAACGTTGCTCGTCGAGTTCTACGCCGAGGACGATTCGGAGGGCCGAGAGCGGGTCGCCGAACTGCTCGCCGATCGATGCCCGTCGGTCACGCCCGCCGGGGCGTCCGACGGCGGCGTTTCGAAGGTGGACTCGAGTGCCGACGACACGAGCGGCAATGGCTCGAGCGGTGCTGATTCGAATACTACAGCTTCGGGCGACGCGCAACCGGTCGCGATCGACGCGCTCGAGGCCTACGAGGACGCTGAGCGGGCGAAGCTCTGGAAGCTCCGAAAATCTGGGCTTCCGATCTTGCTCTCGCGGACGACCGACGAGAAACACATCTCCTTCATCGAGGACACGGCGATCCCGCCCGAACGGCTGCCCGAGTTCGTCGACCGGTTCGAGTCGATTCTCGAGTCCCACGACACCTACGCGACCTTCTACGCCCACGCCGGGCCGGGCGTGCTCCATGTGCGGCCGCTGGTCAACACGAAGACCGATACCGGAATCGACCAGCTACGGGGCATCGCCGACGACGTGACGGACCTCGTGGTCGAACTCGGGGGCTCCGTCTCGGGCGAGCACGGGGACGGCCGCGCCCGAACGCAGTGGAATCGCAAACTCTACGGCGAGGACCTCTGGGTGACGTTCAGGGATCTCAAGAGCGCCTTCGATCCCGACTGGCTCCTGAACCCGGGGCAGGTCGTCTTCCGCGATGAGAACCCGACGGACCTCCGCGAGAACCTCAGGTTCGACCCCGACTACGAGTACGACGCCGGGTTCGAGCCGACCCTCGAGTGGAACAACGACAACGGCATGCAGGGGATGGTCGAACTCTGTCACGGCTGTGGCGGCTGTCGCGGCGAGCAGTCGACGACCGGCGGGGTGATGTGTCCGACCTACCGCGCCTCACACGAGGAGATCACGAGCACCCGCGGGCGGGCAAACTCCCTCCGGCAGGCGATGAGTGGCGATCTCCCGCGGGGCGAGCAGTTCTCCGACGAGTTCACGGAGGAGGTCATGGACCTCTGTATCGGTTGCAAGGGCTGTGCCATCGACTGCCCGAGCGAGGTCGATATGGCGAAGCTGAAAGCCGAAGTCACCCACGAGTACCACCAGCGCAACGGCGCGTCGCTTCGCGACCGACTGTTCGCCAACGTCGCGAACCTCTCGCGCTGGGGCAGTCGCTTCGCGCCGCTGTCGAACGTCGCCCACAGGATACCTGGCTCGCGCTGGCTGCTCGAGAAGACGGTCGGCATCGCGTCCGATCGGCCGCTGCCGACGTTCCACAGCGACACGTTCTCGGACTGGTTCGAACGCCGGGGCGGCACAGCCGTCGAAGAAGTCGACGCCGAGCGCGAGGTCGTGCTCTATCCAGATACGTATACCAACTACAACCACCCGGAGGCCGGAAAGGCGGCGGTTCGGGTGCTCGAGGCGGCGGACGTCCACGTCACGGTTCCCAACGGCGTCGGGGATACGGGGCGGCCCGCGTTCTCGAAGGGATTCCTCGACAAAGCGCGAGAAACCGCCCGCGACAACGTCGAGTCGCTTTCACCGCATCTCGAGGAGGGACGAGATATCGTCCTTATCGAGCCCTCCGACGCCGTCATGTTGCAGTCGGACTACCTGGACCTGCTCGGCGAGGACGCTCGAGCGCTCGCAGAGCGCACCTACGGCGTCTGCGAGTACCTCGATACCTTCCGGCTCGACGAGTCGATTTCGTTCCTGTCGCCGTCCGATCTCGAGCCGGGTGGCGACGAGGCCGCGGCCGACGGGGCGACCGCGGACGGCGGCGCGCTCGAGCACCTCACCTACCACGGTCACTGTCACCAGAAGGCGACGGCCAAAGATCACCACGCGGTCGGCGTCCTCCGGCGGGCGGGCTACGCCGTCGATCCGCTCGATTCCGGCTGCTGCGGGATGGCCGGCAGTTTCGGCTACGAAGCCGAACACGCCTCGATGAGTAACGCGATCGCCGACGTACTCTACGAGCAGGTCGACTCGAGCGAGGGCGAGCGGGTCGTCGCGCCGGGTGCCTCCTGTCGGAGCCAACTCGAGGGCCGTCCCGACGCCGAGGAGGAGCCACCGACACCGATCGAGATGCTCGCGAACGCGCTCGAGTAATCTCCCGTCCTTCCACATTGAGTGACCGCACCGCGTTCATGATGCTTGGAAGAGCCTCATTTTCCGTAGAGTCGCGCTCCGGCCGTTCACCCCGGCGCGCGCTGGAGGCGGCATCGAACACCGTGAGATGCCGTCCCGACTTCGTGCGAGGGACGGCGCTGAACGAAGTGAAGCGCCGAGGCTGGGGTGGCTCGAGGTGCTGTGGCGGACTGAACGCAGTCGCCGAGTGAACGACTCGTGGGCCGTTCTCGACGCGACGAACTCAAGCGATTTCGGTGCATTCGAAACCCTGGCTTCGCGATTTCCCAGCCCTCTCGAGACAACCGATCAGTTCCCCACCAGTTCCTCGTACTGCGCGCCGGTCTGTTTCAACGTCTTCGTCGAGTACAGTCGCTCGTGCTCTACAGGCAGGTACTCGCTCGCGAGTTCGTCGATCTTCTCGTCGACGGCCGCCGGATCGCGTCCGTGGATCATCGTAAACAGATTGTAGGGCCACTCGAGCGCGTCCCGTCGCGGCCGGTGATAACAGAGCGTGACGTACGAGCGGTCGCCGACGCGAACGCCGCGCTCGTCGAGTTCGTCGTCGGGCACGTTCCAGACGACCATGCAGTTGGCGTTGAACCCCGTCACGACGTGGTTGACCACGCAGCCGATGCGCTTGATACAGCCCGTCTCGAGGAGGCGGTCGATCCCGCGCAGGACCGCCTCGACGTCCGCCTCGAGCTCCGCGGCGACGTCTCGGTAGGGCGTTCGCGAAAGCGGGAACCCGTTCTGGATCGCGAGCAGGAGGTCGGCCTCGAACGCCGAGAGGTCGCCGACGGCCTCCTCGCTGATCCGGGTCGCCGAAGCGTCGGTTCCGCTCTCGAGCGATTCGCGCGCGAATCGATCCGCGTTGACCACGGGGAACTCGAGGTCGATGTAGTAGTCGGTCAGCATCGGGAGGTTCAGGACCGTACAGCCGGTTCGAGCCTCGATGTCCGCCAGGATTTCGTCGCGGGCCGCTCGAGAGCCGGCGGTGACGACGAACCACATATTCCACTCGTGGTCTCGGGCGTAGTTGTGGTTGACCTGCCGGTAGCCGTTGATCACGTCGGCGATCTCCTCGAATCGATTCTCGGGGGCTCGAACGGCCGCCAGCGTCGACGAACCGATCACCGGCGGGTTGAGAACGGGGCCGAACCGGCGGAAGATCCCGTCCTCGTGGAGGCTTCGAACGCGCTCGAGGGCGTCCGATTCGTCGATTCCGAGGTCCTCGCCGAGGCTCCGAAACGGCCGTTCGGCCACCGGAAAACCGCTCTGATAGCCGTCGATGATCGCAGCGTCCACGTCGTCGACCGCCTCGCGCCAGTCCCTCGAGAGGGTACTCATTGACCTGTCTAGGGACGAGCGAAAGGTAGTGGTTTCGGATCGTTTCCGGCCCCAGTGGCTGAATTCGAAGGTTCTCGAGCCGGTTTTAGACCGAAACCGCACCGGCATTCGGTTCGGAAGTGACTACTCCGGGTCCTCGGGCCCACGCACTGTGCTCGAGCACGTCCTCGCTCGAGCGTACGTGTCAGTCGGTCGCCGGAAGCGGGAGGCTTTTGCGCCGTCCGTTCGAACCACGGACATGGCTCAGACAACTCGAGAATTCGGTGATTGGCCGTTGAAGCGGCTGATGACGGAGGTCGTCGGCACCGGCACGAAATCGGCGGAGGACATGTCTCGCGAGCAGGCCCGCGAGGCGTTCGAACGCATTCTGGCCGGCGAACCGGACCCGACGACGCTCGGCGCGTTCTGGCTCGCAAACCGGTGGAAGCACAACAACGCCGAAGAGCTATCGGCGTTCACCGACGTGATGATAGAGGAGGGCGTCGTGAGCGCGGAACCCGACTGCGACCCCGTCGATTGCGGCGCGAACTACGACGGCAAGCACACTTCGGCGATCCTCGGCGTCGGTGCGGGCGCAGTCGCCGCCGCCGCGGGAACGCCGGTCGTCGTCCACTCCGGCGACCGCGTGCCGACCCAGAAGGAGACGGCCTACAAACACGTCCTCGACGAACTCGGCGTTCGAACCGAACTCGAACCCGAAGAGAGCGCCGAGATGGTCGACGAGACCGGCTTCGGCTTCTACTACCAGCCCGCGTTCAACCCCCCGATCGACTCGCTGTACGACCGCCGGGACCAGATGGGCGTCCGGACGTTCGTCAATACGATCGAGACCGTCGCCAATCCGGCCAACGCGGACGTCCACCTCGGCTCGTTCTACCACCTCGCGTTCGCGAAGAAGATGACCGACCTGATCAAAGGCAGCGAGCACCTCGAGTACTCGCGCGTGATCATGTTTCAGGGGATGGAAGGCTACGACGACATCCGCCCCGGCTACACGAAGGTCGCAGAGTGGGACGAGTCCGCGGGCACGTTCGAGGACTTCGAAATCGAGACCGCCGAGTACGGCATGGAGATGGAGGGCGACGACCTCGCGGTCGAAGACGTGCGGGCCGACTCCGCGCGGATCACCGAGGAAGTGCTCGCCGGCGAGCGCGACGATCACTTCGCCGACGCCATCGCCTTGAACGGCGCGTTCCGAATCTACGCCCGGGGCGACGTCGATTCGCTCGAGGAGGGTCTTGAGGACGCTCGAGCGGCGATCACTGACGGAAGCGCACAGGCGGTGCTCGAGGACCTCCAGTCGTTCTGAATTCGGAACTGCACGTATTCTGCCTTCCCTTCTCCAGCGAATCGAGCCATCTGAAGCCCTGCGGCTTCGCATCGGTGATCCGATTCGTCTCTCGAGCGGACTCTTACCATCGTTCACTATATCTCGAAGAAGGGTGAACGACATCGGGCTCTAACCGGAAAACTATGAACGAATTTATGTTCCGCCCGCTCGATACAGAACCATGCGACTCGAAGACAAGACAGTTGTTGTCACTGGTGCGGCCGCGGGAATCGGACGGGCGACCGCCGAACGCTGCGCCGAGGAGGGCGCGCGCGTCGTCGTCACCGACATCGACTCGAGCGGCGGCGAGGCGGTCGTCGAAACGATCGAAGACGCCGGCGGCGAGGCGACGTTTTCCGAACTCGACGTCACCGATAGCGACCAGTTCCACGCGGTGATCGACGCGGTCGCCGCGGAGAACGGCCTCGACGTGCTCGTCAACAACGCGGGCACGGGCCATCCCTCATCGCGAATGGAAGAGACCGACGAGTCGATCCGGGACTTCGTGATGGACGTCAACGTCAACGGCGTCTGGAACGGCTGTCACGCCGCGTTGCCCCACCTCAAAGAACAGGGTCACGGAGCCATCGTCAACGTGGGCTCGCTCGCGAGCATCCTCGGCCTCCCGAAACAGGCCGCCTACTCGCTAAGCAAGGGCGCGGTGTTGAACTTCACCCGAGCGGTCGCCGCCGAGGCGGGTCCCCACGGCGTTAGAGCGAACACGGTCTGTCCAGGCTTTACGAACACGCAACTCGTCGAGCAGTACCTCGAGGGACAGGGAGATCCAGAAGAGGCTCGCAAGGAGATGGAAGCCCAGTATCCGCTCAAGCGACTGGCCGAACCGGAGGAGGTGGCGGACGCGATCCTGTTTCTCGCCAGCGACGAAGCGTCGTTCGTCAGCGGACACGGGCTGGTCGTCGACGGCGGATTTTCGACCTGTTGAGCGGCCAGCCCGCTCCCTCGGGTTTCCCCGGTGCCGATCTCACTCGAGACCGAGTTCCTCGTCGCGAATCGCGACGCTCGCGAGTTTGCTCCCCGCGGTCACCGTCGCTTCCCTGGTGAGCGTATAGAGGATTCCCTCGCGGTCGGTTACCGGGCGCTCGAGGACATCGTACGTGGTCGGCTGGTAGATCGTCCCGAGACTGATCCCCTTCGAAACCGATTGGCCGAGTTCGAGGTCGGGGTTCGGTCGAAACAACCCCGACTCGTCGGCGGTGACCTGCCCGAGGTGGTTTCGCGCGATGACCGGCGCGTCGTCCCGATCCGGACCGCGTTCGCGGGCGTACTCCTGTGGCAGCATCTCGAGGTGGGAAAGGACGCTTAACAGCCCCTCCACGCCGTATTCGACCACGTCCTCTATGATCTGCCTGCTGTGGGCGAGTTCGGGCGTTATCGACGGAATGCCCTCTTGCGTGGCCGCGACCCGAAGCTTTCCGGCGAACCCCCGTCGGTGCCACTCCTCGGGAGCGTCCTCCGCGGCTTCCTCGGCGAGCAGGAGATCGGTTCCGAACGCCCGCGCCAGTGCGGCGGACGGCTCGTCAGCCTCGAGATAGACGACGTGGGGGAGCATGTCCGGGCTGCCCGTGTGGAGGTCGACGACGGCGTCCGCGTTTTCGATGTACTCCCAGAGGCGGGCGGCCATGCGCTGGTGGAGGCTCCCGCTCTCGTCGCCGGGCCAGACGCGATTCATGTTGTCGTT
This sequence comes from Halostagnicola larsenii XH-48, assembly GCF_000517625.1. Classification (GTDB taxonomy): domain Archaea; phylum Halobacteriota; class Halobacteria; order Halobacteriales; family Natrialbaceae; genus Halostagnicola; species Halostagnicola larsenii. The sequence goes on from NZ_CP007055.1 coordinate 328,511, forward strand.
GACGCTGTCGATCGAGTGCGGTGCCGTGTAGGAGACCCGATCGAACGTCAGCGGGTTCGCGACCGGAACCGCGACGACCGTTCCCGAAAGCGACTCGAGCGGGAGTCGGTCGTGAAAGCGCCGCAGGACCGCCGTACCGTTGATCTCGCGTCCGTGTTGGGCCGCCTGCACGTAGAGCGTCGGTCCCGACCCCTCGCCGCGATAGGTGTGGACCGTGGTCGTCAGTTCCACGCCCGATGGCAGACGGGCGAGTGTCACCTGCTCGGCCACGTGCGTGCCGTCACTCATAGGAAGGCGTTTCACGGCCAGCGATATGTAGCTGCGGCCGTCACGGCCGGCGGAGACCACTACCGTTTTCACTCGGCCGCCCGTCTCGAGGGATATGGGAGACGTTACTGCGACGCTGCACACGAACCGTGGCGACATCGACGTCGAACTGTACGACGACCGCGCGCCGCGGACCGTCGACAACTTCGTCGGGCTCGCAACAGGCGGAAAGACCTGGGAAGACCCCGAAACGGGCGAGGAGGTCGAAGGCGAGCCGCTGTACGACGACGTGGCCTTCCACCGGATCATCGAGGACTTCATGATCCAGGGCGGCGACCCGACCGAAACCGGTCGCGGCGGCCCCGGCTACCAGTTCGACGACGAGTTCCACGACGACCTGCGCCACGACGACGAGGGCATCCTGAGCATGGCCAACTCCGGCCCCGACACCAACGGGTCGCAGTTCTTCATCACCCTCGCTCCACAGCCCCACCTCGACGACCGCCACGCGGTCTTCGGAAAGGTCACCGACGGCATGGACGTCGTCCACGAGCTCGGAAACGTCGACACGAACGCGAACGACCAGCCGAAAGAAGACGTCGTCCTCGAGTCGGTTTCGGTCGACTACGAGTAAGACAAACCGAACGCGGGTGGGCTTGCCTAGCAATTCCGTAATGGTTTGCACTCTCGAGTTGCCCGCATTCATCGATCCACCATTTTTCGATGACTGATCGTTCGCGAGCGACGTTTCTCACCAGAATCATGGCTACCAACCATCCGTGATCGTGACAATACCTTCCCTAGCGGCGACGTTGACCCGCGTCTCCGGGTCGACGGTTAGACTGGTCAGCCCCGACTCGAGTTCGTCGGGTCGCTCGAATCGGGCGACACCCGTTCGGTACGTGTAGTCCGTCGTCATCAGGCACGGACGGCTGTAACAGCCGAACGCGTGGATGCCGTCGTCGGTCTCCTCGATCCGCTTGATGTACGGCGTTTCGGCGCTCGAGCCCCAGCCGGTCTGGACGAGCAGAACCGCCTGCTCCGCGAAGTCGGTCCGTTCGAGCAACGCCGTCGCCGGGGTGTCTGCTTCGAGGTCGACGCGCTCGAGGTCGGTCTCGTCGGTGAGCAGCGCCGTAAACAGCTGCGGATTCCCGTCGCCGCCGTCGCCGCTCCCGAGGCCGCCATCGATCGATACCGATCGGCTCGTCGTCTCGTACTCGACCTCGAGCGAGGGGTCGGCGGGCATCTCGTCGCAGAGATAGAGCGGGTCGCGTCCGTCGCCCGACCCGAATCCACAGTCTTCCGCCTCGATTTCGTACGGTGGCGTGTCGATTCGGTCGAAATCGTCCGTTGGCCATCCATCGACGCTCTCGTCGGAGCCCGTTGTATCGCCATCCCGCGAACGCGATCTCCGCCTCTCGCCTGCCACCTGTCCGGTTGCGAGTGCGGTCGCGAGCGATCCACCTGCGGCCAGTAGCGCCTTTCGTCGGGTATACTCCATAGACAAATGACCTTCTAACGACTCATAATAAAAATTTTTATCCAATATAAAAATATCTCTGTACTGGACAGAAGTAATGAATTACGCGAGGAAATCAATGATGGCTTATGAATCCACACCAGGGAATCACTGCCGATCTCCGCGACTAGATAGACGCGGCGCGAAAAGAGCGGCACGTGCAACGATTACCGACCATCACTGCCCGTTTGTGGGTCACTGGGGGTGAACCAGCGGGCAAGGCCATCGGACTGATCAATCCAGCGTCCCCCGTAGATCGACCACTCCATTGTGACCTTCGCAAAAATCGTGATCAGGGGGATCCCGCTCTCGATAGCGCTTTTCGCATCGAACACGATCGCCACTGGCCAGAGTAGTAGGGGGACCACGATTTGTGCAACGACCCCCACAACTATCCAAAACCCGATCTGTCGTGTCGGGATTTCAGCGATCATGGGTGCCGAGAGGGTTTCGTATGCGTGTTGTGCGAAAAAATGACGAATAAATAGAAGCTGTGAGGCGAGCAGTACAATTCCGTTGAGGAGAAGTACGGGAGAGGCTGTCGCTACTATGGCGGCTAGCCCTTCGCCGAAAAGAGCCCGTCCCTCAGCACCTGTCTCGACTGGTTCGGGATACGAAAAGATGATTAGAAGCACCGAGAGAGACCACCAGAAAACGAGTCCCCAGATGAACAGTCCGACGGCGTATGGAACGTTCCGACGGTATATAGGAGGCATCCAGCCGACCGGCTGTATCTGACCGGTTCGTGTTTCCAGAAGTGGAATCGGGAGTGACGGCGGGTTGAAATCCCGATCATCCGGTCTCGGTTCTCGACTCGCAAAAAGTACCAGCCCACTGTAGAGGACGACAATGAATCCGACCTCGAGCCAATACACGAACAGCACTTCATGCAGTTGCCAACCGAGAACTGCTATTCCAGCGAGCGGCAGCAGGTTGCCGACGAGAACCGAGACGAACACCGCTCGGTCGCCGTTCCGTGATCCGGTTGCCATTGGAACGAAGTTCGGATACGGAAGTGTTAATTTTACTTTGTTCGATCGTCTATGGAGACATCCGCTATCGGCAACTCCACCCTCGAGCGAGTCAATGGCTCATCGTTCGCACCAATCGTAACGCGAAAGACGACTCGCTCGAACAAGTACACATGAGCGACGACGAGATTACGCGCCCGAGCGACGTCGGGTCGGGCGACGCGCCACCGGTCGAGGAAAAGCCCTACAAGATCGTCTTCGAGGCCAACAAGTGCTTCGGCGCGGGCAAGTGCGCCGAAGTCAGCGCCAACTGGGAGATGTCCATCGCGTCGGGCATGGCCAAGCCCAACGAGTACTTCTTCGGCGAGGAGGACCTCGAGCACAACGTCCGCGCGGCGGAAATCTGCCCGGCGAAGAAAGACGACGGCTGCATCCACGTCGTGGATCGGCGGACCGACGAGGAGATCGCGCCCGATCCCCACGGTGACGGTACGCTAAGCGTCGACTGGTAACAGCGGGTAATTTTCTTCTCGAGTGCACACCGAAACGCACATCCCAAGGCGGTGGCAACGGGCAAGTGCGTTTTGAGCGAGGGTAGCCAAGCAGGCCAACGGCGGTGGGCTTAAGACCCGCTCCCGTAGGGGTCCTTGGGTTCAAATCCCAACCCTCGCATACCGACTCGAACGACTGTGAGAGTCGTGTATGCGAGACGCGGGATTTGAAGTAGACGAGTCGCAGCGCCCGAGCAAAGCGAGGGCGACCGTCTCGGCGTAGTTCAAATCCCAACCCTCGAGTTGCCGTCGCTCGATCGAATCAGCCGATTCAGAAGGGATCTCATAGAACGCATCTCGAGGATTGCTTTTCCTCCATACGTCGGTGAGTCTGCCGATATGACGGTCTGCGTATGCACCGATCAAGAAAGTGAGGGCAAGACTTGTAACGACGTACTAATATGACAAAATATGTGTACTGGAGAGATAGTTGCGTTTGGGATCGTCGGATTGATTTTCGGCCCGCCACTGGCTATCTGGCCATATAAATTAGCGCGCTGGAATGAAATCCTCGATGCGATCGGTCGAAAGCCCAGCGGGAGAGTGGAACCGGCCGAGTGGAACGTGACCCTGCATCGCCTCACGGGACTGGGGTTGTCCGCCATCGGACTACACTTTCTTGTCGCATGCGTTCTGCTCTAAAACCTGTCCCTCGAAACTGATTCCGACGGTATCTCGTTGCTTTGGACATCGCGCTCGCCGGGGTCAACACAATCTGTACGCGAACAATTCTATGGCCGCCTCGAGAACTCCCAATCGACCACAACTCACGTACCGACTCGAGCGCCCGCCAGCGCCAGCATTGTCGGAGTTCGAACCCGCTCAGTTCTCGAGGCCCGCGTTCGGGAGGGCAAAGCCGGCGACGAGATAAATCAGGGCGGCGACGACGAGCGCGCCCGGTATCCCAACCACGATGTCACCTTCGGTCATCCCCCAGCCAAAGACGAGGATTCCCGCAGCGGAGAATCCGAACCCCGCTGCGAGTCGGTGGTATTCTCGGACCGGGCTCGCGTCCCGGTGTTCGTGTTCCGCCTCGAGGCCAGCCGGTTGCATGAAAACCGGCAGGAAGTGGTAGACGCCGAGGCCGACGAAGAGTCCGGCAATCGGCCCAAACGCGGGGTTCTCGAGGGCCAGATATCCAACGAGCGAGAAAATGAAGATGTCGGCGACGCCGACGAATGCGGCGAGTCGGGTCGGTGTGAGCGGCGTTCCCTCGAAGGCGTCGTCGTCCGGTTCGAACGTGCCGGGCATACCGTTCAGTGTTCGAGGCGAGAATTTATACTTTGTTGAATGGTTTCGGGCTGGTGCAACCGAAACCGAGGATGAACGACGGGAGCGGTCGAATCCGTCGACGGACGCGTCGACCGCGTCGAATCGCTACTCGCCCGTCCGAAAGGAGAGGTCGAGCGACGGCGCGGAGTGGGTGAGCGCCCCCATCGAAATCACGTCGACGCCCGTCGCGGCGTACTCGGCGACCGTCTCGAGCGTGATCCCGCCGCTGGCTTCGACGAGGACGCCGTCGTAGTCCTCGAGTTCCGAAACGGCTGTCTCGACCGCCGACGGCTCCATGTTGTCGAGCAGGACGATATCCGCCTCGGCCGCGGCGGCCCGCGGCGCGTCCGCGACCGTCTCCACCTCGACTTCGATCTTCGTCGCGAACGAGACGCGCTCTCGGAACGCGGAAACCGCTTGCTCGAGCCCCATCTCGGCGACGTGGTTCTCCTTGACCATGACCATGTGCGAGAGGTCGAGCCGGTGGGTGTCGCCGCCGCCCGCGACGACGGCCCGCTTCTCGAGGCCCCGCAGGCCGGGCGTCGTCTTTCTGGTCGCCGCGATCCGAACGGCGTCGGATTCGCCTCGAGCCCGCTCGACCGCCGCCCGCGTTTTCGTCGCGATTCCCGAGGCGTGGCCCGCGAGGTTGATGGCCACGCGTTCGCCCCGGAGCACGTCGCGTGCGGGTCCCTCGACGCGGAGGACGACTTCGCCGGCGTCGACATTCGTCCCCGGATCGACGGAGTCGAGGACGTCGACTCCGAGGTATTCGAGGACCGCACGGGCAGCTTCGACACCCGCGATGGTACCGGATTCTTTCGCGATGAGCCGTCCCGTCGTCTCGCCGGGCACCTGATTGGTCACGTCGTGGTGGCCGAGGTCTTCGCGAAGCCACCGCTCGATCTGCGTCTCTGTGATCATCTTATGGAGTCAGTCGTCCGCCGCCGTGTTTGTGTTCGGTTCGCCGACGCCCTCGAGGTAGTGACACCCCTTCGAGGTCGGATTCTCGCTCGCCGCACGCGCGATCAACAGCGCGGTCACGCACGCGTTTCGGAGCTCGTAGAGGTCTCGAGCGGTTCGGGTTCGGGTGTAGGCGTCGACCTCTCCCTTGAGTCGGCGGAGCACCGCACTCGCGCGCCCGATCTCCTCAGGGTTCCGTCGCAAGCCGAGGTAGTCGTCCATCGTTCGCTGCAGTCGACGCGACTTCTCGGCGGCGAATCGCTCGGGGAGGTCGGGGTCTCGGTCGACCAACTCGGGGGCGTCGATCCCTTCCGGTTCGGGTTCGGCCCCTGCAGCATCGGCACCCGCGCGATAGCCCCAGACGAGCCCCTCGAGCAGACTCGTGCTCGCCAACCGGTTCGCGCCGTGGACGCCCGTTCGGGCGCACTCGCCGGCGGCGTACAGGCGATCCAGCGACGTGCGTCCGTCCTCGTCGACGTCGATCCCGCCACAGAGGAAGTGTTCGCACGGCGCGACGGGAATCTCCTCGCCCGAGATTCCCCGCTGCCGGCACTTCTCGGCGAGTGCCGGGTACTCCGCCTCGAACTCGAGGGGGCTCACGTCGAGGACGACCTCGCCCGTCGCCTCGCGCTCGTCGGCTACCGCGCGGGCGACGACGTCTCGCGGTGCGAGGTCTCCCTGCGGGTGGTATTCGGTCATAAACCGCTCGCCGTTGCCGTTTCGCAGGACGGCTCCTTCGCCGCGCAGCGCCTCCGAAAGCAAGAACGGGTCGTCGTCCCCGGTAGCGTTGCCGTCACGTTTTGTGGCCCCGTTGGCCCTCTCCTCTCCGGTCCCGGCGTACGCGGTCGGATGGAACTGGACGTACTCCAGATCTGCCACGTCGGCACCCGCCAGCGCCGCCATCGCGATCCCGTCTCCGGTCGCGCCGTCGGGGTTGGTCGACCGACTGTAAAGCGCGCCGATTCCGCCGGTCGCGAGAATCGTCGCACCCGCGTAGATCGGCTTCCCGGTCGTTCGCTCGTCGCTGACGACGCCGTGGACTCGGCCCTCGTGGGTGAGCAACTCGAGGGCGGCCGTCTCCTCGCTGATCTCGACGCGGTCGTGATTGTCGAGGTACTCGAGAAACGGCCGAAGGATGTGCGTTCCCGTCGCGGCGTCGACGTGGAGGATCCGGTGTTCGGAGTGGGCGGCCTCTCGAGTGTAATCGAACCGCTCGCTGATCGCGGAGTCCGTCTCGTCATCCGAAATTTCGGATCCGTCTTCCGAAGATTCGTCGAATTCAATATCGAGGGTCGAAAGCAAAACGTCTTCGACCAACTCGTCTGCGTCCTTGAGCAGCGCGTCGATGGCGTCCGGATCGGCCGTGTGGTCGCTGGCCGCGAGGATATCCGCTTTGAGGCCCTCCGGATCGCCGCGAGTCGTCGAGATGCCGCCCTGCGCTCGGTCGGTGCTCGCCCCGTCTGGGCGACTCGCTTTCGTGAGCACGAGGACGTTCGACCCCGCTCGAGCGGCGGCGAGAGCCGCCGCACAGCCGGCGATACCGCTTCCCACGACGAGGGTGTCCACGATTTCTGGTGGCGTTTGGTCGTCCGCGGAAGGCGAGCGATCGTCTCTGGAATTGGGTCGTTCGTCCGCGGTGGTGGATGATTCCTCGGTCATGATCAGATCTCGAGCATGCGCTCGAGTGCGAGCCCGGCCATCTCTTTTTCCTCGGGAGCGACCTCGATGACGTTGCGTTCGCGGCCCGCACAGAGTTCCTCGAGGACCCAGGTGAGGTAGTTGGGATCGATCTGGCGCATCGCGTTGCAGTCCATACAAGCGTCGCCACAGAGGGGGACGACGTTCACCTCGGGATGCCAGCGCTGGAGGTGGTTCGTGAGGTGGATTTCGGTGCCGATCGCCCACGTGTCGCCGGGATCTGCGTTTTCGACCGTTTCACAGATCGTCGCGGTCGAACCCGCTTTGTCCGCGGCTTCGACGACCTCGCGGCGGCATTCGGGGTGGACGATGACCTTCGCGTCCGGGTGTGTTTCCCGAACCTCCTTGACGTGGTCGGTGCGAAAGCGTTCGTGGACCTGACAGTAGCCGTTCCAGAGGACGATGTCGTTGTCGACGACCTCCTCGGCGTCTTTTCCGTCAGGGTCCCAGGGGTCCCACTCGACGGTTTCGTCCGCCATTCCGAGCCTGTGGGCGGTGTTCTCGCCGAGGTGTTTATCCGGCAGAAACAGGACTTTGTCCCCTTTCTCGAAGGCGTACTCGAACGCTTTGTGCGCGTTCGAGGAGGTACAGACGAGACCGCCGTGGCTGGCACAGAACGCCTTGAGGTCCGCGTAGGAGTTCATGTACGTGATCGGAACGATGTCGTCGTCGGATGCGGCGTCGGTGATCTCGGCCCAGGCGGCGTCGACCTGCAGCGCTTCTGCCATCCCGGCCATCGGGCAGGAGGCTTCCATCGACGGCAGGATGACGGTCTGGTCGTCGTCCGTGATGATGTCCGCCGACTCGGCCATGAACGTCACGCCGCCGAAGATCACGTACTCGGCGTCCGCGTTCGCAGCTTCTTTCGAAAGCTGATAGGAGTCGCCGACGAAATCGGCGTGCTCGACGATTTCCCGGCGCTGATAGTTGTGCCCCAGGATCACCACGTCGTCGCCTAACTCCTCGAGTGCGGCCTCGATACGCGCCGTTCGCTCAGCTTCTTCGAGGTCTCGATACCTCGAGGGAAGCTGTTCGAGGTTGTCGTATTTGAACAAACTTAGATCGGTTTCCAGCTCTGCGGTTTCCATCGTTACCATAGGGGTCACTAGTGGGTAATTCTAGTCCACAGGCCACTATTGAATAACTTTTTCCTTCAAACCCCTCATTTGACTGTTTGGTGTTGTCTAGCACGACTGTCGGCTGAACAGGGTGGCTCCTGAAAACTGATACGTTCGGTAACAGTCTGTCTACGCTGAACTGGGGTCTTTTGGCTCGAGCACGTAGTGATTGTATGGCCCTCGAGGAGTATTTCGAAAACTTCAGGCGTCGAGACTGGGAACGCGATTCGGTCGATGGGACGGTTCGGCTGGCGGTGATCGGAATCGGCGGCTTCGCACGAAATCGCGCGCTTCCCGCCATACGAGCGGGCACTTACTGCGAAACGACCGTACTCGTCACCGGTTCACAGCGTCGAACGCGGGAGGTCGCCGACGAATTCGCCGTCGAGCACGTCGTCGATTACGAGGGGTATCTAGCCGGCGAACTCGCCGACGAGTACGACGCCGTCTACGTTTCGACGCCGAACGCATATCACGCGAGATACGCACTTTCGGCCGCCCAACGCGAGAAACACGTCATCTGCGAGAAGCCACTCGAGGTGCGCGTCGACCGCGCACGCGAGATCGCCGACGCCTGTCGGCAGGCGGGGGTGGCCCTGATGACTGCCTACCGACTCCAACTCGAGCCGACGGTTCGGCGGTGTCGCGAACTCGTCGCCGACGGCGTTATCGGCGACGTCGTGCAGGTCCACGGCGGGTTTTCCCACCCGCTCCTCGAGTATACGAGCGCCGACACCTGGCGGCTCGATCCGGAGCTGGCGGGCGGGGGCGCGCTCGTCGACCTCGGCATTTATCCCATCAACACCACGCGATACCTCCTCGACGCCGATCCCGTCTCAGTGTACGCCTCGACGCACTCGAGCGGTGATCCCTTCGACCGCGTCGACGAGCACGTCTCGGTCCAGCTCGAGTTCCCGGGGGATGCGACGGCGGCCTGTACGGCGAGTTTCGACGCGCACGCGAGCAGTCAGCTCCAACTGGTCGGGACCAACGGGATGATTTCGGTCATCTCGCCGTTCGGCGGCGTCGTTCCACAGGATATCGTCGTCGAGAGCGGCGAGATGCGTATGGAGCACACCGGACCGCCCGTGGACGAAGTCCGCGAGGAGTTCGATTACTTCGGCTACTGCGTGCAGACGGGAACGCGACCGGAACCCGACGGAACGGACGGAATTGCCGACCTTCGAGTCATCGAGGCCGCCTACGAATCCGCCGAGACGGGCCATCGGATCGAGTTGGATCCATCCCGCCGGGGTGCGTCGAACACCGATCGCGGGCGCTAGAACCGTTCAGGTGCCGCCTCTCGAATCGTGTTATCTCGAAGCTCTGTGGTCGCCGGTTCGGGGACGACGACGATCGGCCGGTCGACGATCGACTCCGCTGCCAGCTCGCGAAGTCGGTTCCGGACGGTCTCGGGATCGCCGGCGACGCCGAGGTCGTCGACCATCTCGTCGGTTACCATCCCCGTCGCTTCGTCTCGAGCGCCCTCTCGCCAGGCGTTGGCGATCCGCTCGGCTTCGCGCTCGTACTTCATCGCGACGGCGTTTCGATACCCCTCACCGCTGCCGACGTAGTAGGCGACGTGTCGTCGCATCGTCTCTCGAGCGAGTTCCGGGTCCTCGCTCGCCGCCGTCGGAACGTAGGGGGCGACCGTAATTTCGTCGGGGTCCCGCCCTCGCTCGCGCGCGGCGTCGACGACGGTTTCGAAGGCCTCCTCGAGTCGGGAAAACGGGATGTTGTGCGGTATCCACCCGTCACACAGCCGGCCGACGACGCGACGATTCGCCGGTCCGAGACCGGCGTGATAGATGGGTACGTCGACCTCGAGCGCGGGGAAATCAGCCACCTCGAGGAGTTCTCCCTCGTAGCGGACGCGCTCGCCGTCGCCTGCGGTGAACCGCCGGACGAGTTCGATCGTCTCGTGGGCGCGTCGAACCGGCCGATCGAACGACTCGCCGTGGAGGTCCTCGACCACCTTTTTGGTGCTGACGCCCGTCCCGAGGACGAACCGGCCGTCGGACGCTCGCTCGAGCGAGTTGGCGGTCATCGCGAGCAAGGCTGGCGATCTCGAGTAGACGTTGACGATCGCCGTCCCGAGACCGATCTCGTCTGTCGCGGCCGCCATCTCGGTGAGTTGCACGGCGGCGTTTTCGCCCCAGAGTTCCGTCAGCCAGAGGCCATCGTAGCCGATCGCTTCTGCGCGTTTCGCGAGATCGGCCGGCTCTTCTTCGCCGAGTTCCGAAACGATGAGATCGAGCTCCATGCTGGTACTTCCACACCGCGGGTCAAAAACGTCGGTCCCGTTGGCCCGCGTGAACGTGGTTCTCCGCTCGTTTTTGTGGTGGATTGGACGGTTTTCTGCCTCGAGTAGCGAATCGGATAACCAACACGATCGATCGTCTCGAAAATACTTATCCGCGTCTGCAATAAATTACTCATGTATGAGTAAATCATCATCCTTCCCCGCTCGAATCGCACGACGTGGATCGAAAATTCGTCGGACGATCCGTCACTCGCCCGATTTCGGCACTGAACTGTCGACGACAGCTGGCGGCCAGCCGCTGAAACACTGGCCTCCCGGTGGCTTCATCACGGGCTAACTCGCCCCACGAGACGATGAGTATGCGGATGGCAAACGAGCGCTTCACCGTTTTCCTCGAGCGAGTGCTCCGTTCTTTCCGTGTGCAATTTTGTGTCCGCTCTTCAGTGGGTTCGATGGCTGTGTCAGCAACTGCCACAAAGAATAAGCCGACGCTTGATCGTTCTCTGTACGAGACACAGTAGCAAATATGACAGAAAACCGTTCGTCACTCACCGAGGGGGAGAGTCCGGAATCGAGGGAAACAGGCGTGTCGGATAGGGATTCATCCACCGTTGGGAGTGACGCTCGTCCGGGTGCGAACTCGGCCGACGCAGATCGCGAAACGTTAGCTCGTGCCGGCTATACACAACTTTTCAACGGAATCGAGACGCCGACGTTCGTCCTCGACACCGACGGCGTCATCGTCGAGTGGAGTCGAACGCTCGCCGAGCTAACCGGTGCGAGCCGCGAGGAGGCGGTCGGTCACGATCGGGCCTCGGAGATGTTCTACCCCGACGGCCGCCGGGCAAAAACGCTCGCCGACAAGGTCCTCGAGACGCCCGAACGGGCACACGTAGCGCACGACGTCGAACTCCGCGATCCGTCGTCAAACCGCGTCGGCGACACGAGTACGATGATCGACCAACACGGGGACGAACGCCACATCGATTTCTCCGCGACGCCGCTTTACGACGGCGGCGAACTGATCGGCGTCGTCGAAGTCGTCATCGACCGCACGGAGACGATCAACGAACGCGACGCGACGACGGCGTTGATCTCGGAGGTCCAGCAGACGACGAATTCGATCAAACGGGGGAATCTCTCGGCTCGAGCCGAGCGAAAACCGGCGTTTTCCTCGCTCGACCCCGAACTCGTCGAGGTGATCGATTCGATAAACGAGATGGCCCAGAACCTCGCGGATATCACCGGGCAGGTCACCGACCACGCCGAGCAGATGGACGACGCGACCGACGAGGCAAACGAGGCGGCGACCGAAATCGCCCAGAACGTCTCCCAACAGAACAACCTGATCGAAGACGCGACGACCGAAATCCAGTCGTTCGCCGCGGAAATCGAGGAGGTCGCCGCCGAGGCCAACGAGGTAAGCGCGGCCGCCGAATCCTCGCTCGAGACCGCAGAGGATGGCCTCGAAGCCGGCGAGACGACCCGGGAGGCGACCGAGGAGGTCGTCGAAATCGGGAACGAACTCTCCGAGAGTGTCCAGGAGCTCTCAGAGCAGATCAGGGACATCGACGAGGTGATCGAGGTGATCTCGGATATCGCCGACGAGACGAACCTGCTCGCGATCAACGCCACCATCGAAGCCGCAGGCTCCGATCAGGGCGGCGAGCGCTTCGCCGTCGTCGCGGATCACGTCAAAGAACTCGCCGACGAGACCAATCAGCACGCAGACGAAATCACGCGGAGTATCTCGGACCTCCAGAAACAATCCGAGAAAACCGCCTCGGCCGTCGAGCGTTCCCAGGATCGAATCCAGCACGCTGACAACCAGATCGGACAGATGCACAGCTCGCTCGAGGAGATCAGCGACTCCGTCGAGGAGGCGGCCCACGGCATTTCGGAAGTCGCCCGCGTGACCGACGAACAGGCGACGTCAGTCGAAGCGCTCACCGAAACGCTCCAGACGGTCAGAGATCGCTCCGATCGCTCGGAGGAGGCGACCCAGCAGATCGTCGAGACGACCAATGAACAGGAACAGATCATGACGACGCTGATCGACCGCGTCGACGAGTTAACCGAAGCGGATCACTAACGTCGCGCGGATCACTGAACTCGAGGCGGTTTCGAACCGAAATTCTGCGTCCGTTGTGCGCCCGTTCTGCGACGAGAATCAACAACTGTTAGGTCCGAGGGCTGTGACTGGTGAGCCATGACAGACGCAGCTTCTCTCGCCCGGCGCGTCCGCGATGGCGACCTTCGCCTGCACGAACTCGAGGACCACGTCGATCACGACACCGCCGCCACGGCGCGACGGCTGGTGCTCGAGGCCGAAACCGACGCGGATCTCGAGGCGATCGGCTCCTACGGCTTCGACGCGGAGGCGGCCGAGTCGGCCATCGAGAACATGGTCGGCGCGGCCCAAATTCCGATGGGAGTCGCCGGCCCGGTTTCGGTCGACGGCGGCGCGGCCTCGGGGGAGTACTACCTTCCGCTCGCCACCACCGAAGGAGCGTTGCTCGCCTCCGTCAACCGCGGCCTCTCGGTGCTCGAGGACGCCGGCGGCGTCGACGCCCGCGTGACCAAACACGGGATGACTCGAGCGCCTGTCTTCCGGGTGTCGGGCGTCGTCGAGGCGGCCGAGACGGTCGAGTGGGTCGAGGATAACGGCGAGCGACTCCGCGAAGCGGCCGAGGAGACCACGAGCCACGGCGAGGTGATCGGCGTCGAGCCCTACGTCGTCGGCGACTCGGTGTTCCTGCGCTTTGCCTACGACACGAAAGACGCGATGGGGATGAACATGGCGACGATCGCGACCGAAGCCGCCTGCGCCGTCGTCGAGGAGGAAACGCCCGCCTCGCTCGTCGCGCTCTCGGGAAACCTCTGTTCCGATAAGAAACCCGCCGCGATCAACGCGATCGAGGGACGCGGCCGCTCGGTTACTGCAGACGTCGTCATCCCGGGGGAACTGCTCGAGGAGCGACTCCACACGACCGCGTCGGCGATCGTCGAAGCCAACACGCGAAAGAACCTGATTGGCAGCGCCAAAGCCGGCAGTCTGGGGTTCAATGCCCACGCGGCGAACGTCGTCGCCGCCGTCTTCCTCGCGACCGGACAGGACGAAGCCCAGGTCGTCGAAGCGGCCAACGCCATCACGACGATGGACGCCCGCGAACGGGGAGCGACCACCGACCTGTACGCGAGCGTCTCGCTCGCCTCCCTCGAGGTCGGAACCGTCGGCGGCGGCACGAAACTCCCGACGCAAGCCCAGGCGCTCGATATCGTCGGCGTCCGCGGCGGTGGCGACCCCGCGGGATCGAACGCCGACGCGCTCGCGGAAGTGATCGCCGCCGGCGCGCTGGCCGGGGAACTCTCCTTGCTCGCCGCGCTCGCCTCGAACCACCTCGCGAGCGCCCACGAAGATCTCGGACGGTAACCGATCGTCTCCAACCGGTCGTCTTCGTTCGATCGTCTCCAGCCGGTCAGTGGTCGCCCGAAACTGATTTCGATAGATAGTCTGGCTACCGCGACCGTCGAACCGTCTTTACTTTCATAACGTTCGTCCAGTCTGGTTTCCGTCTTTTCACTGTCGTTGGGACAAATACGTGACTCTCGGCATCTCGCTGCCACTTTCACTTTCACCACGCGCTGTTGGCGTTGGTACTTTTCGATGGCTCGAGTAGGTGTAGACGCGTCCGTTCGGCGAGCACCGGCGGGCGTTCCACAGATCATCTATGAGTTGTGACTGCCCCTATCCGGACTCGGAGTCCGATCCCGACGCGGATTCGGAGCCGATCCCGGACACGTGCGGCCGCCCGCTCCTCGAGTCGCATCGCGCGCACCGATGGCTGTCGGTGATCGAATTATTGCTCTCGGTCGCGACGTTCGTCCTCTCGCTGTCGGTTGCACTCGGCTGGCTCTAGGCCGCTTCACTGGCCGCCTCGGATCGCAACCGACGAGAAACGAGGAGGATATACGCGCCCGAGAGACCGAGCAAGAGGAGGCCGATCCCGATCTGGACGCTCGAGGTTCCAAGGAGGACGAACAGCCAGCCGGCCGCTGCGCCGCCATAGCCCCATGCGAGGGAGCCGGACCCGTAGGCCGCGTGCAACGTTCCGACTGCGAGGAACGTTCCGGCGAACACCCACATCGCGATCGTCGTCGCCTCGATTCCGACGATCGTCCGGCTCACGACCGTCCCGTACACCAGACAGGCCATCGCGATCACGGTTCCGACGCCGATCGCGGTTCCCTGAACGTCGACCGTTTCGATCGTCTCTGTCATAGCTCTCGTTTCGAGCGCGTGAAAATAGCCGTGGCGGTTCGGTGGGTCGACCGAGTCGGTCACGAACGGTTCGGTACGTGCCGATCAGGTAAACAGCTCCTGAAAGATATCGCCGAACAGAATCAGGAGGATGCCGGCGATGATGATGAGACTCAGGAACGTAAAGAAGATGATCGCTGCCTGCCGGCCGGTAAGCGCATCCCCCGCGAGCAATTCGTCCAAAGCCATATGCAGTCGTTCACCAGCCTGTCGCTTAAATTGAGGGTGTCGTTTTCACGGATAGGACTCTCAGAGCGTTCGATACTGTCCTCGATGTTCGCTGATCTCGCCCTGTCGTGAGAGCTTTCGAAGCGCTTTCTGGACGTACTCTGCGGACACTCCGCGATTCCCGGCGTACCTGATGATTTCGGCTTCGGTCGGCTCATCGAGTTCCTCGAGCGCCCGGTTGACGACGTCTTTCTTGCTCCCGCGCCGGTTCGGTCCGCGAGGATCGCGCTTGCCGGCGGAATCGATTTCTTCAACATTGAGTCCGGAGGACTCGAGATACGCCGTTTCATCGATAACGCCGCCATCGACTCTGGTCTCGAGGGCCGCGTAGGACTCGAGTTCGGCAAAGGCTTCGCCTTGGCCCTGACGATTCGCGAGCATCGACGCGCGAACGTCGCGTGCGTGATCCGCATCCTCGGTTTCGACGAACTTCTTTCGTTTCTCGTAGGCCCGGCGCGACCCACAGCGGGGACACTGGGTCGTCTCCGAGCGCCCCTCGAGCAACCAGAGATGCGAGCACTCGCTACAGCCGACGACGGCGTACATGCCCGGATCTGGGTTCCGGTCGTAGTTTAACGTTCGGCAACCGGAGTGAAAGTGAACGCGTGCCAACGATTGTCCGAACTGAGCGCTACTATCGCGATTCGGGCAGTGATACGAGTTCGGACGGTATTCCAATGGCATCAGTAAAGGCGTCCCGCGTTGGAGCCACGGGTATGGAACGCGTTTCACTTTCGGCTGTCGAAGGAACGGAAGCCGCCGACGGCGTGTCCCTCGCCCTGCTGGCCGGCTCCGAATCGATGAACGTACAGCACTTCGAAATCGACGCCGGTGCGACCATCGAGAAACACAGCCATCCGCACGAACAGACCGGTTTCATCTACGAGGGCGAACTCACGTTCGTCCTCGAGGGCGAGGAGGTCGTCTGCGGTCCCGGCGATTCCTACGCGATTCCGGGCGAACAGCCACACGCTGCGACGAACCGTGGTGACGAACCCGTTCGCGGCGTCGACATCTTCAGCCCGCCGCGGGAGAACCCGAGCTGGCAGGAGTAGCGCTTGGGTCTGGGCTGGTATGCAACCGTTCTCCTCTTGACCGATTCAGTTTGCCTGTTCAATTCTCGAGCCACCGACCGAACCACAGATAAATACCACGGAGTTATATCTCCCCTTCTTCAAGGTGGGTCGATGGCAACGGAGTCGGAAGTGGTGCATGCGGGTCGTACCGAGACGTTCATCAGCCGATTAGGGCCGACGTGGCTCGCGGGTGCGATCGCCGCGGGACCGGCGACGATGGCGAGTCTCCTCACCGCGGGCGCGAGTTTCGGCTACGCGCTCCTGTGGGTCGTGATCGTCTCCGCCGTCCTGGGGACGATCGGACAGTACCTCGCGATGCGACTCGGCTTGCTCACTGAACGGGGAATCATCGCCGTTGTCGAGGACCACCTCGGCGAGTTCTGGGCGTGGGTGCTCCTCGCCGACGCGGTGCTCGCCGCGGGGCTCGCACAACTGGTCATCATGAAGACGCTCGCCGACGTCAGCGCGACGATGGCCGGGAGTGCCGGGTTCGCGGCCCTTTCGGATCCGCGGCTGTGGGGCGTCGCCTGGGCGCTCTTTCTCGCCCTCACGCTGGCCGGGGGCGGCTACCGGTTTGCGGAACTCGGTGCGAAAGTCATCGTTTCGCTCGTCGTCCTCGCGTTCGTCGTTGCGGCGTTCGTCGTGCCGATCGATCCGGCGAATGCTGTCGCCGGACTCCAACCCGAGATTCCGGCGGGCGTCGACGGCGCACTCGTCGCGGCGGGGATCCTCGGCGGCGCGGTCCACATCACGCTCCTGACGATGCAGAGTTACACGATGAAAGCCCGCGGTTGGACTCGAGCGGACGAATCGATCGCGCGCTTTGACATCCTCACCTCGATGCTCGTCGCGTTCGGGGTCTTCAGCCTCGCGATCTTTCTCGTCGCCGCGAGCGTGTTGCCCGAATCCGGTCTGGATCCGTCGACGATCACCGAAATTCAGGCCGCGGAGGCGCTCGGCCCCGTCGCGGGCGAACACGCCGTCTGGCTGTTCCTGCTCGGTCTGTGGGGTGCCGCGATTTCGACGCTCGGCGGGAACACGATCGTTCCGCCGTACCTCCTCGCCGACAAGTTCGGCTGGGAGCAGTCGGTTACGGACCCGCGATTCCGCGCGATGGTCGTCGTCGTCGCGCTCGCCTCCGCGATCGGCGCGTTCCTCGGCGGCGCGTTCTTCCAGTTGCTCGTTCTGGTCCTCGCGTTCGGCCTCGTCGGGACGCCGTTCGCACTCGTCGTGATCCTTTACCTGTTGAACGACCCCGATACGGTTCCCGAGACGAACTCGCCCCTCGAGAACGTCGGCGGGATCGCCCTGCTTATGGTCGCGATCGTGCTCGCCGGAGAGTTCGTTCGCGACGAACTCGCGACGGTGACGGAGCCGGCCTCGGCGTTCGTCGTCGCGTTCGCCGTCGCGATGTCGATCGCGGTTCTCGGGATCTGTGTGCGATATCTGCGTGACAACGTTCTGGGGTAATCGTCGGCGAGGGCCACTGTCTGAACCTCCAGTCCTCACTCGAAGGACTTTTTCATCGCGACGTGGGGGATTCCCGCTTCTTCGAACGCCTCGCCATAGCGCTCGTATCCGAGCCCGCGGTAGAAGCCGGCTGCTCGAGTTTGTGCGTGTAATTTCAGCGTTTCGAGGCCCGCCGACGCGGCTTTCGCTTCCAAGGCGTCCATCAGTGCTCGGCCGACGCCGCTTTCGCGGTGTGACTCGAGCACCGCGACGCGTTCGACTTTCCCGACGCCACCTTCGGGCTCTCGAAGTCGAGCGGCACCGATCGGTTTCTCGCTGTGGGTGTCGTCCTCGTAGGCGACGAAGTGAACGGCCTCGTCCTCGTACTCGTCGTACTCGATGTCCTCGTCGACGCCCTGTTCCTCGACGAATACTGTTTGGCGGACGCTGAAGGCGTCCTCGAGTCGGTCGCCGTCGGCGATGCGGACCGCTGTCATCGACCGTCCCTACGGCCTCGAGTCCGAGAACATTGTGGTTTCGACGCGACGTGTGATTTCTGCGCGCCGGTACAATTTCGCCATAGCGGGACGGTCCGAACGCAGGCGCTCACTTGATAGCGCAAAAGAAAAACAGCAGATTCGGTATCGTCGATTGCAGATCGGGCACAAACCGCTTGCGCCAACTTCCGAAAGCGTTGGACTGGTTCCCAACCCGACTGTTCGGAAGACTCGCTTACGCGAGTTTCTCGAGAACGTCAGACCGCTTCGCGGCCTGACTGCCCGAAAAGCTGGCTTACGCCAGCTTTTCGATGTTGTTGACGACTTCTTCTGTGTATTCGCTCGTGGCGAGCTTCTCGGCGTCCTCGAGCTGGCGCTCTAAGTCGTAGGTGACTTTGCCCGAGGAAATGGTCTCCTCGACGGCGTCGCGGATCAGGTCCGAAGCGTCGTCCCAACCGAGGTAGTCGAACATGAGACGGCCGGAGAGGATCATCGCGGTCGGGTTCGCCATGTCCTGGCCGGCGCGCTTGGGCGCGGAGCCGTGGACCGGTTCCGCGAGCATGCGCCCCGTACCGAAGTTTCCGCCGGGCGCGATGCCGAGACCGCCGATCTGGGCGCCGGCGGCGTCGGAGAGGTAGTCACCGTTGAGGTTCGGCATCGCGAGGATGTCGAACTCATCGGTGCGCAGCTGCATCCACTGCAACATTGCGTCGGCGAGGCGTTCCTCGACCATGACGGCGTCTTCCGGGATGTCGACCTCGTCCTGGGTCTCCCACAGCGAGTCGGGTGCGGCGAAGACCTCTTCGTCGGGGTACTCCTCCTCGGCGACCTCCATGCCCCAGTCGCCGAACTGTCCCTCGGTGAACTTCATGATGTTTCCTTTGTGGACGAGCGTGACCTTGTCGCGGTCGTTCTCGATGGCGTAGTCGATGGCCTCGCGGACGAGGCGCTTGCTCCCCTTCTCGGAGATCGGCTTCAGACCGAGACCGATGTCGCCCTCGTGCATGATGCCGTCGAAGTCCATTTCCTCTTCGACGAAATCCCGAACCTGTTCGGACTCGTCGGTGCCGGCTTTCCACTCGATGCCGGCGTAGACGTCCTCTGTGTTCTCCCGGAAGGTGACCATGTCCATCTTCTCGGGAGCCTTCATCGGCGACGGGACGCCGTCGAGGTAGTAGGTCGGACGGACGTTGGCGTACAGATCGAGCGTCTGGCGCAGCGCGACGTTCAGCGAGCGAAAGCCAGCACCGACGGGCGTCGTAAGCGGACCTTTGATCGCGACGCGGTGTTCCTTGATGGCCTCGACGGTCTCGTCCGGGAGATTCTCGTCGTACATCTCGCGGGCGGACTCGCCGGCGTAGACGCGCATCCAGTTGATCTCGCGACCGGTTGCCTCTGCGGCGGCCTCGAGCACCTTCTGTGCGGCGGGACCGACGTCACTGCCCACACCGTCACCATGGATGATGGGGATGATCGGGTCGTCTGGAACCTCGAGTTCGTCCGCAGAACCGTCCTTCAGCGTGATCTTCTCCCCCTGTTCGGGGACCTCGATCTTGTCGTAGCTCATTTCGTCTAAACGGTTCTTCGAAGGGGGTAAAAGGTCTCTCATTTACCCGCCAAATCGACGATCGTCGTAGTACATATTTATTATCGTCGATGAACACAACTCGAGTATGCTTCGCCCACCACAGCATACGGCAAAGCGATGTCCGCTCTGTCAAGCGACGCTATCAAACGTTCAGGGCCTTTCCGCCTGTCCTGACTGCGAATGGACGGGTCACTAATACCGTCTGGTTCTCCTCCGTTGGCGTCGCCACTTGGAGATACGGTTTACGGAATCTTCTCGCCGTCTCGAGTGCGGATCTACTCCAGGTATACGGATTCGCCAGGCGGAACCTCTTTTTGCTGACCGATACAACCCGAGTGCATGAGCGAAACGGAAGTCGACCTCGAGGCGGAGATGTACGAAAAGCACCGCGAAGCCGGCGACATCCTCGCGCAGGTACGCGAGGAGACAGCAGACCGCGTCGAGGTCGGTGTAAGTCACCTCGAGATCGCTGAATACGCCGAAGACAGGATCCGGGAACTGGGCGGAAAACCGGCGTTCCCGGTGAACATTTCGATCGACGAGGAAGCCGCGCACGCGACGCCGAGCATCGACGACGAGTCGACCTTCGGCGAGGAGATGGTCAACCTCGATATCGGCGTCCACGTCGACGGCTGGCTGGCAGATACCGCGATTACCGTCGATCTGTCGGGCAACCCGGAGCTCGCCGAGGCGTCCGAACAGGCGCTCGAGGCCGCACTCGACGTGATCGAACCGGGCGTAGACACCGGTGACATCGGCGCCGAAATCGAGGACGTGATCGACGGCTACGGCTTCAATCCCGTCGTCAACCTCACCGGACACGGATTGGGACACTGGGAACAACACACCAGTCCGAACATCCCGAACCGGGCCGTCTCACAGGGGACGACACTCGAGACCGGTGATGTCGTCGCCATCGAGCCGTTCGCGACCGACGGCGGCGGGAAAGTGACGGAGGGCTCGAGCGAGGAAATCTTCTCGCTCGAACGCGAGGGATCGGTCCGGAACCGGCAGGCTCGAGAAGCGCTCGAGCAGATCACCGGTGACTTTCGAACCCTCCCGTTCGCGACGCGTTGGCTCGAGACTGATCGGCCGGAGGTCGCACTGCGTCGACTCAAACGTAACAACATCGTTCACGGCTATCCCGTTCTCAAGGAGGACGACGGGTTCCTGGTGAGTCAGAAAGAGCACACGATCATCGTCACCGAAGACGGGTGTGAAGTGACGACACAGTAGCGCTGGCTCGCCGATCGAAACGGCATTGCAATTCTCCCTGTTATTCGTCCGAAAAAACACTCATCAGCCGATCCCATTGTTCTCGACTGTTCGAGTGCAACTGTTTCACAGTGCGGTACGGTCGTTCGTAACGCCTGTCAGGCGTTGTTCATCCGCTGGCTCGTTCGGGTCCCACAGCGCTGGCACTCGGCCACGCGATACGGTTCGCGGGAGAATTGCGCGTTTTCCTGTTTGAGACTCTCGGTTCGAATCTGCACGTTCACTTCGTGAAGCGTGTCGAGTTCGCATTCGTCACAGCGTTCAGTCATCCCATTGAATGAGTTGTCTGTTGTTGCCATTGAAACTTCTTTAGCTTAGGGGTATCATAAAGCCGTGCTCCATTACGGGTGTTGAGTCGGAAAAATCGCAAGACGTGACGGGGGTGGAGGAAACGACTCACTGAGAACGCTCGAGACTGTTTAGAACCGGATTTAATGACTTATTAAGCCGAACGTGACAGTCGGTTAAGATTGTATTACGGCGTCTAAGACACGCTATCGCGTGTTTAGGAATACCACGAAACACGTTCGCATCCGCCGGTATGAAATGCTTTAGGGGATGCTCGAGTGGACGCATGTATGGATCAGGTGTTCGCACCGTGGCGAATCGAGTGGATCAAACGCCAGGAGAAAAACTCGGATATCGAGGGCTGTGTGTTCTGTGCGTTTCCCGACCAGGAGACGGATCGGGACAACCTCCTCGTTGCCCGTAGCGAACACGCATTCGTCCTGTTGAACAATTATCCGTACAGTCCGGGCCACGTCATGGTAATTCCGCGGGTTCACACGGGCGAATACGCCGATCTCACCGACGAACAGTTGCTCGATCACGCACGGCTCAAACAGCGGACCTTCGAGGCCGTCGAGACGGCGCTCGAGCCCGACGGCTTCAACGCCGGGTTGAACCTCGGAGAGGGTGCCGGCGGCTCGATCGGCGATCACCTCCACACCCATATCGTTCCCCGCTGGCAGGGAGACACCAACTTCATGCCGGTGATCGGGGATACCTCCGTCATCGTGCAAGCCCTGGACGAAACCTACGACCTCCTGCACGAGGCGTTCGCCGAACAGGAGGGGGCAACAGTGCCCGGAGACGGGCGGGCCGTCGTTTTCGAGTGAGTTACGGCCCACTCTGCGCGTGAGTCCTACGGTCCCACGATAGCCTTAGGCGTACGTGCGCTCGAGATACGAGCGGATGTTTTCCGATTCGGCCATCGTAACGCCGTACTCGTCGTCGACGAGCAGCGGGACCTGCCGCTGGCCGGAGCGGCGTTTGACCTCGTCGCGTTTCGAATGCAGCCCATCCACCCAGACGGTTTCGTACTCGAGGTTCAGCGAGGTGAGCTTCTCGTCGACGGCCTCACAGTACGGACAGCCCTCGAGTTGGTAGAGCGTGATCATACGCGCTCTTCGTCTCGAACCCGCAAAAACGTGGTGTCGCGGGGTCCCATCACTCCACGGTTTCGCTACATGCAACCGGAAAAATTGCCGCAACTCTCCGTCTCACATTCTGAGAATGTCGGGTTAGAGGGGTTCTCCGAACGCATACACCGTATTTTGCCCTGTGATCTCGAGATCGATGAAATCGCCGATTTCGATGCCGTGATCGCCGGCGTTCTGGACGATGATCTGGCGGTACGCGCCGTCCCGACACTTCACGGAGTCGGCGGTTCCGTCCTCGACGACGAGGACGTCCTCTCGAACCTCGCCGACCATCTCCTCGTAGGCTTCGCCGACGATTTCGAGTTTGAGGTCGCTCATCGCTTTCGAGCGTTCTTTCTTTACGGTGCCGCCGAGACCTTTCATCTCGGCTGCGTCCGTTCCCGGTCGTTTCGAAAAGCGGGTGACGTTGAGCTTTTCGGGGCGGGTTTCCCGAAGCAGGGCCATCGACTGCTCGTGGTCGCGCTCCGTCTCGGTCGGGAAGCCGACGATGAAGTCGGTCGAGAGCGTCCAGTACTCGAGTGTCGAATCGAACGTTTCGACGACCTCCACGTACTCCCCGACCTGATGCTGGCGGCGCATGTCGCCGAGCACGTCGTTCGAACCCGATTGCACCGGGGCGTGCAGGAAGTTGTAGAGTTTGTCGTTCTCAGCAAAGACGTCAGCGAGTTCCTCGCGGATGCCGTGGACGCCCTTCGGATTCGCCATGCCCACGCGGACGCGAAAGTCGCCGTCGATGGCACAGATCCGCTCGAGCAGTTCGTGAAGCGTCCGCTCGCCCGTGTCCCAGCCGTAGACGCCCGTGTCCTGGCCGGTGATGCGGATTTCTTTCGCACCGGCGTGGACGAGCGCGCGGGCTTTCTCGACGTTTTCCTCGATCGGCGGGGAGTCGATTTTCCCGGTCGCCTGCTTGGTGATGCAGTACGAACAGTCGGACATACAGCCGCGAGCGATCGGCAAAATGCCGATCACGCCCTCGAGGATGGGTTCGGCATCCGGCGTCGTCGTCGGACACTCGCCGTTCGTGACCGCGTCGGGAACCTCGTCCCAGTGTAACACCTGGCCGTCGATTCCCGCGCCGGCGAACTCCTCGCCCTGCGCGAGGGCCATACAGCCCGTAATGAACAGATCGGCGGTTTCGTCGGCCAGTTCTTCCGCCCGACGGAGCATGTTGCGCTCGGTTTTCTCGACGACCGTGCAGGTGTTGAGGATAGCGACGTCGGCCTGTTCGGGGCCTTCGACCTGGTGGTGGCCCGCGTCGCGGAGCCGCCGCTCGATTTCGCGGCTCTCTCCGCGGTTCGACGTACAGCCGTACGTCTCGATGTGGTATCGGGCCATTCGCGTACGAATAGGTCTGCGCTCGTCGGCCAAAAGCGCGACGGATTCGGCGTTTCGTTCGGCCGTTTCGGTTACTCCTCCGTGACATCAGCTTCCATTTGGGTTTCGTTCGCCCCCTCGAGGCGTTCGTAGTTTTCGTCGATAACGCGGACGACGGCGATAAACGCTCCCAGAACGACAGGTCCGAAGAACAGCCCCATGATTCCGAAGGCGTAGGCACCGCCGAGAACGCCGACGATAATAACGGCCGGATTGATGTCCGCATAGCGGTCGACGACGATCGGTCGGAGATAATCGTCCGAAACGGCGACGATGGTCGCGCTGTAGACGAACAGTCCGACGGCCAACAGCGGATCGCCGGTGATGACGAGGTAGACCGCTGCGGGTCCCCACACGAGGAAGGCCCCGACCAGCGGAATGAGCGCCAGGACGATCATTACGACCGTCCAGAACGCGGCGTTCGGGATGCCGGTGACGAACAGTCCGATTCCGGCGATGAACCCCTGTACCATCGCGATAAATACGTGTCCGAGGAGGACAGCGCGCATGACCTGATCCAGTTCCGTGTAGAGGTCGTCCTGGACGTCGTCCGGAAGCGGCGTCATTTCGCGAACCCAGCCGTAGAGCCGATGGCCGTCCTTGAGGAGGTAGTAGATGAGAAACACCGCGAGACCGAGTCCGATCAGGGCGTGGGTGATCGTACTGACCCACGCAGTCGACTGCTCGAGTACCATCGTCCCGAGCTGTTGGCCGGAATCTGCGGCCGTCGACGCGAGGTCGACGCTGAGGCCGAACTCGGATTCGAGCACCGCCTCGATTTCCGCTACCTGTAGCTGTTCGGGATCGGCGTTCTGTGCGATTCTGGCTGCGTCGTCTGCGATGGCGACGACGACGAAGAGAAACGGGACGATGAAGGCTACGACCGCGAGGATGACCAGCGAGAACGCGGCGATCGTCGAGGACGTCACGGTCTCGAGGCGGCGCTGGAGGGGAGAGAGGATGTACGCGATCAGTATTGAAACGAGGACGTACTGTGCAAACGGCAAGAGTAACAGCAAGGACAGGTAGCCGAAGGCGAGCAACAGGGCGAGGAGGTATCCCTTACGACGGTTCACAGTGGAGTCTCAACGAACGTTCGGATAAAACTGGCCTCGTCGTCGAATCGAAGACGAGATTCGACGCTGTTTCGGGCACGGCTATCAGACACCGCCTTGGCTACGGCCTGCAGACCGTGTGTTTCGAGGGGGCCGAACCTGTCTGTAGGCGCGATAGTCGTCCTGACCTGTCACAGTCTTTCAAGAAACTGGTGCGCCAAGTTGTATTCGAATGTCGACACACCTCGATCCGCTCTCGTTGTCGGCCGATCTGCTGTACGCGGTCAAAACGGACGGCAACTCGGAGGCGTTCGAACGCCGCCTCGCCGCGTTCGACCGATCGCAACTCCGCCGATCGCTCCGCGGGCGAGCCCGTCGACTCGCGTTCTGGCTCAATTGCTACAACGCGTTCCTCCGTCTGCGGTGTGAAGCCGACCCGTCGGTTTTCGAGGGCGGTTCGCTCGAGCGCTGGAAGTTCTACGCCCGCGACCGTATTCCGATCGCGGGCGTCCGGCTGAGCCTCGCGGACATCGAACACGGCCTGTTGCGCGGCTCGAAACACCCGTGGGGGCTGGGATACCTCCCGCGACCGTTTCCCTCCCAGTTCGAGCGCGAGTTCCGCCTCGAGTCGGTCGACCCGCGTATCCACTTCGCGTTGAGCCGAGTCGCCGAAACCGGACCGCCCTCGACCGTATTTTCGGCGTCGGAGGTCGACGAAGAACTCGACCTGACGACCGAATGGTATCTCGAGGAAACCGTCGTCTACGACGCGGGCTCGAACATCGTTCGGGTTCCGTTCGTCTTTCTCTGGTACCGTGGCGACTTCGGCGGGGGAGCCGGGGTCCTCGAGTTCCTGCGGGAGTACGACTCGCTTCCGGAGCGAACGCCGCGACTCGAGTACGAGAGCGTTTACGGCGAGGACTGGTCGGTCGATATCGAACCCGGCGACGATCAGGAATAGGGTACTGGGGCAGACCGGAAACGACAGCCGCACCGATCACTCCTCGGGATACTCGAGGGTGACCGACTCGGCCTCGAAATCCTCGAGAAACGCGCCGCTGCCGCCGATCCTGTACCGCTCGCCGTCGACGTCGATATCGAAGGAGTTCTCGACGGGAATCGTCGAGGTGACGGGACGGACGAGACTCTGCTGGACGGAGACGACGGTTCCCGAGAGTTCCGTGGGAAGCGCCCGATCGCCGACGGGCGATCCCGTGACCGTGGCCTCGAGCGTGGTGTTTGCGGCCTCGTGGAGTGCGACCTGAAACACCGCGTTTCGAAAGCCGTCGTAGGTCTGTGGGAGCGTCGCCGGCGTCGTCACGTAGCGTTCGTCGGCGGTCGGCCAGTAGTTCGCCAGAAACGATCCGACGAAGACCGGGACGAGCTGTTCCTGGCTCAGCGCGATCGCCTTCGTGTCGCTCGTCGTGCTCGTCAGCAACTGACTGGGCGCGAGCAGGCCGTGGCGCTGGTCCGCCGTCATCATCGTCGGGACCAGCGCGTCCCAGGTCCGGACCGTACTCGCCGTCCCGGAAACCGTCGCGAGATCCGGCTCGTTCCGGTCGGTCGCACCGAGCAAGAGCAAGACGAGAACACCTCGATCGACCGTCTCCTCGAGCGTCGATCTGATCTGGGGCAGTATTTCGGTCGGCAGCGAGAGGGTGACCTCCGTTTCGGCGTTCGAAAGCAGCGTCTCGATCCGCTTTAGCACCGTTTGTCTGGATTTGATCACCTCGAACTGTTCGCCGGTTCGCTCGGTTGCGGTGTAGCGCGAGCGGATTCCCGGCTCGATCGCCTCGACGCTCTCGGTCAGTCGATCGACGACTTCTTCGGGCGGAACGGGCCTGATTACCGTCGGCACCGCGTGGTCGTCGACCTCGACGAACCCCCGTTCCTCGAGCGCTTCGCTGATGCTGTAGACGTACCGTTTGGAGACGTCGGCGGCGTCCGAGATCGTACTCGCCTTCGAATCCCCGTGCTCGAGAATCGCGAGGTACGTGTCGATCTCCTTTTCGGAGAGTCCGAATCGCTCGAGTAGGTCGGTGAGCCCGTCTTGATCCATGTATAGACAGTACGTCACAGATCGTATCGATACCTGAAAAAGATTCGCTGTCTCCCCCGAACTCGAGCGGGACGATCGATATCGGGGTACACCACGCGCACCAATCGGCCTGAGTGGACGGATATCGGATCCGTCCACCCGCGATAAATCGGATCCGTACGCCAACGATAAAAGTAGGAATACATTTTACAACAAACTTTAATCCACGCGGGGTGTACTGGTGAGATACGATGACAGTACATACCGCCCTGAACGACTTCAAGCGCGTTCGGGGCAGCGATCGCCTGTTCGCCGGCGAGCGTCGGTCGACGGAGGGGCTGTTTTCCGGGCTCGACGAACGCCTCGTCCACGTCTCGCCGGACGGGGCGATCAGCGATTACTCCTATCCGCTTTCGGGACTGGTCGGTCTCGACCGATCCCGGTTCGGTATCGACGTCGACGGCACCGTCCGCTGGTTCGACGGCGGCGAGCAACGCTACGTCGAGGAAACCGCCGTGGTCGAAACCGTCCACCGCGTCGGCGGCCGGACGATTGTACAGTACGATCTGACGCTCGGTCGACTCCATCTCACTCACTTCGTTCTCGAAACTGAAACGGGTGAATCGGATCGCGGATGGCAGAGTCAGTCCGACGGGGCGCTGGGGTGCGGCTCCGACACGGCGAACCCCACGATACAGGCCTGTCTCGGCTTTGCACCTGAAGGTCGGGCCGGACAGGTCGGACAGCTCTGGCACGACGGCGCGGTCGAAGTCCATCACGACAGCGAACGAGACGTCCTCGCCGCGTCGACAGGACTCGAGGTGACCGGCCAGGTTCCGGAGACGTTCGACGAACTGCTCGATTCGGAGCCGACCACGCTCCCCCGCGGGTCCGACGACGGCCGCTACGAGGACGGCCGACTCAGTCCGATCGTCCTGGCGTCGGTCGAACTCGAGGGATCGACGCCGCAGGCGACGATCGCGACGCTGCTCACCGACGCCGACGAGAGCGATCGTCCCGAGGCGATCGAGCGCGTTCGATCCGGCGCGGCCGATCACGCGACCCGCGAGTCCCTGCTCGAGGCGGGTCGAACGCAGGCCCGGCGTCTCGGTCCGGAACGCTCCCTCCGATCAACGGACGGCATTGAGGGCGCGTTCGAGGATCTCCGGGCCCTTCAGTTGTTACGCGCTCCGGGCGGCTCTCGGATCGCGGGCCCCGAGTTCGACCCGTACTACCGGTACTCCGGCGGCTACGGTTACACGTGGTTCCGGGACGACGCCGAAATCTCCCGGTTCCTGCTCGCCGCCGACCGCCGGGCCGAACTCGGCCTCGAGGACTGGCACGAGGCGAGCGCCCGGTTCTACACCGAAACGCAGCGGTCGGACGGCACCTGGCCCCACCGGGTCTGGCCCCACAGCGGTCGCCTCGCCCCCGGTTGGGCGAACGGCCGACTCGAGCGCGGGTCGGGATCGGCGGACTACCAGGCCGACCAGACCGCGAGCGTCGCGACCTACCTCGCGACCTACCTCCGGGTCGTCGATTCGTCGGCTGATCACGTCCGGGACTCGCTTCTCGCCGCGAAAGACGGCCTCGACGCTTCGCTCGAGGACGACGGACTTCCCACCCGCGTCCAGAACGCCTGGGAGAACATGACCGGGCGCTTTACCCACACCGCGGCGACGTTTCTCGAGGCCTACGCGGCGATGGCGCGCGCCCCCATCGAGGAGCGCGTCCGGGAGGACGCGGCCGAACGCGCTCGAGCCGTTTACGACGCGCTCGAGACGCTGTGGGTTCCCGAACGGGGGATCTACGCCCTTCGTCTCGACGGCGACGCGCTCGACGACCGACTGGACGCCAGTACGTTCGCGCTCGCCTCTGCGCACGCCGAATACGACCGTCTCGAGTGTGGCGGCGTCGACGGCGACAGACTCGATCGACTGGCTTCCCACCACGAAACGACGATGGAGGGACTCTCGCGCGAACCGGACGGACCGGTCGCGGGGCTGGCTCGATTCGAGGGCGATCCGTGGCGGGTTCGCGATCAGGACGAGCCGAAAATCTGGACCGTGACGACCGCGTGGGGCGCTCACGCGGCGGTCGAACTCGAGTCGCTGCTCTCGGCTCACGACTCCGCCGCGGCCGCGTACTTCCGCGAACGAGCGGCGGACCTTCTCGCGGCCGTCGGCCCCGACGGCTCGCTTCGGCGCGCTGGCGGCTACCTCCCCGAACAGGTGTTCGACGACGGGACGGCCGACAGTGCGACGCCGCTTGGCTGGCCCCACGCCTTGCGACTCGCGACCGCAACGGCGTTTGCGGATTCCGAGCGATCGGCCTCCTCGAGAAGTGGTGAGGCGTCCACAGTGGAGGAGTAGCGAAACCTCCGTACTTGGTGGAGTGGTGAGGCTTCTCCGAGACGAACTGAAGGATTGACGACGATATTCCTCGAGCGGCCGGTGATGGTAGTTCTCGAGCGGTCCGTGTTGTTGGTCCTCGAGCGGTAGGGTTCGACAGCTCAGGAGGTCGCCATCGTCGGCGGCTCCTTGGTCGGGCCGAGAACGTCCCGACCGGTCTTGGGGTCGAAAAGGTGGATGTCGGACTCGTCGAACGTGAGGGTCACGTCGTCACCGGGCTGCGGTTCGATCTCCGGACTGACGCGGGCGATGAACTCCCCCGCGAGGTCGAGATGGAGGTAGTTGTCCGAGCCGACCGGTTCGACGACCGAGACGCCCGCGGTGATCGAGTTCCGCGTGTCCTCGGTGAAATCGACGCTCTCCGGTCTGATCCCCAACGTGTACCGATCCGCTTCGAGCGCGCCGGCGTGTCGATCCACGTAGGTTCCGGAGAGTTCGAAGTCGAACTCCTCCTCGAGTCCGGTCAGGTGGACAGTATCTCCGCGCTCGTCCACATCGACCTCGAGGAAGTTCATCGACGGCGAACCGATGAAGCCGCCGACGAACTCGTTGACCGGATTTTCGTAAACGTGCGTCGGTTTTCCGACCTGCTGTAGCTCCCCGCCGTCGAGGATGACGATTCGATCGCCCATCGTCATCGCCTCGTGTTGATCGTGGGTGACGTAGACGGCCGTAATACCGAGTTCGTTCTGGAGGCGCTGGATCTCCGCGCGCATCGTCGTTCGGAGTTTGGCGTCGAGGTTCGACAGCGGTTCGTCGAAGAGGAACACGTCGGGTTCGCGAACGATCGCCCGCCCGAGCGCGACGCGCTGTTTCTGCCCGCCCGAGAGCTGATCGGGTTTGTCCTCGAGAAGTCCCTCGATGTCCATCATTTCCGCGGTCTCGACCACCTGCTGTTCTCGTTCTTCGGCGCTCATGTCGGTACTCATCCGAAGACCGAACGCCATGTTTTCGAAGACCGTCTTGTGCGGGTAAAGCGCGTAGTTCTGGAACACCATCGCGACGTCGCGGTTTTTCGCGTGGACGTCCGTGACGTCCTCGCCCCCGATAGCGATCGTCCCCGACGTGGGTTCTTCGAGCCCCGCTAACATCCGGAGCGTCGTCGTTTTCCCACAGCCCGACGGTCCTACGACGGTGACGAACTCGCCGTCTTCGATCTCGAGGTTCAGGTCGTCGACGGCGACGACCGTTCCGACATCGTACTCCTTTCGAAGTGATTCGATCCTGACCTGTGCCATTTGCCCACTGGTTCGTCGAGGGGACGTAAAACCCTTTCCCAAAAATTGGAATATGGGAAGTAATATTACAACATATGGTGGTTGGCTTGCAAACGCCATTATTCGGGCGCTTTACGCATACGAAGTAACGTATCGTGAGATCAACGACCGATACTCGATCGGCTTCCACTATCCAACATTATTCTTCGACACACACGGATAACGGAGGTAGAGCGCTTCTGACCGAAGTTTATTTGATGTCGTGGCCAGCTAACCGATCCCGATCCTAAATACTAAATATATGAAGATATAATACATCACTGATTCCACCATGTCAATGGAACGCAGACAGATGCTCAGGGGGATCGGCGGGCTGGCAGCAGTAGGCGCCGCCGGTTGTTTGGATCGGATCACCGGACAACAACAGGGGACGACCGCCTGGCACGATTTCACCGAGGCACAAGAGAGCGCGTTCAAACGCTCCCTCGAGGAGTTCAACGACGGACGCGACGACACACTCAACGCGGAAGCGCCCGCCGAGATGGAAAAGGAACTCGAGACGGCGCTTCCGGCCGATCAGGGGCCGGAGACGTTCAACTGGGCGCACGACTGGATCGGCCGGTATCACGAACAGGAGTTCGTCTACGACGCATCCGACGACCTCGAGATCGACCTCGAAGAAACCTACACCGAGAACGCACTCGAGGCGGTCCAGTGGGAGGGCGCGGTGTACGGGCTCCCGTACGCGATCGAGACGGTTTCGCTGATGTACAATCCGGAGTACGTCGACGAACCGCCCGAAACGCTCTCGGAGATGGTCGAGATTATGGAGGAGTATCACGACCCGGAAAACAATCGGTACGGTCTCTCGATGCCGTCGGTCGATCCGTACTTCCTGAGCGCGTGGCTGCAGGCGTTCGGCGGTTCGCTCTTCGACACGGAATCCGAGGAACTCCGCATCGAAGACGATGCGTTCATCGAGGGCGTCGAACTCCTCGAGGAGTCGATCTGGCCGTACGTGCCCGGCGACCCCGGATACGACAGCCAGATCCCGGTCTTCTCCGAGGGTAACGCCCCGTTCGCGATCAACGGGCCCTGGGAACTCGAAGGGTTCCGCGAGGCCGGCGTCGACGCACAGGTTGCACCCCTTCCCGACGTCGACGGCGGCGATCCGACGCCGTTTACCGGCGTTCAGGTCTGGTACTTTACGTCCCAACTGGAATCAGCCGACGAGTCGGCACTCGAGACAACCATCGAGTGGGCCGAGTGGTACACGACCAACGAGCAGGCGATCATCGACAACGCCGAGATTCAGGGCCTGATTCCCGTTCACCAGGATTACACCGATAGCGACAACGCCGATCTGGGCGAGGACGTCCTGACTTTCGCGGAAACGGTCGAGATGGGAACGCCGCTGCCGACGCATCCGAAGGTCGACCAGATTTGGGATCCGCTCGAGTCGGGTCTCGAGCGGGTCTTCAACGGCAACGAAAGCGCGGCACAAGCGATGGAATCGACTGCGCAGAATATCCGCGATCGCTGGGAGTAACGCGAGGTGAACTAGTACAGCCATGTCTTCGTCACTTCGAAACCGCGTTGTCGGTCACGGACGCGAACGGTTGCCGTTCGACGTCGACTCCGTCGGACTCGCCGGACTCCTGTTGGTCGCACCCGGCGCGGTGTTGTTTCTCTCGTTCATGCTGTTTCCGATCGCGTTTCTGATCTACCTCTCGTTTACCGACGCGACCCACGCCGGGACGGTCCTCGGCGGCGAGGCGTCGATCATCGGCCTCGAGAACTACGCCCAGCTCTTTACCGATCCGCAGTTCTGGCAGTCGTTCGGGGTCACGTGGCTGTTTCTGGCCGTGAGCCTCGCGATCAAAGTCGTGCTGGCGACCGGCATCGCGATGATCCTGACGCACGCTCGAGTGCTCGGAAAACGATACATGCGAGCGCTCGTGATCGTCCCGATGGGGTTCCCGGCGATTTTCGTGATCACCGTTTGGGAGGGAATGTTCAGCGGCGCGCGGTACGGGCCGCTAAACCAGTTCGCTGGAACGTACAATTCGATCGTCTCGGGGTTCGTCGGCGTGCTCGATAGCCTCCTGTTTTTCGTGACGGTTTCGGCCCCCGAACTGCTGCTCGCCGACCTCCCGATCCAGTGGCTCAGTGGCCGCTGGAGCGCGTTCGCCGCCTACACCATCACCGAGGTCTGGCTGGCGTATCCGTTCATGGTGATCATCATC
This sequence comes from Halostagnicola larsenii XH-48, assembly GCF_000517625.1. Classification (GTDB taxonomy): domain Archaea; phylum Halobacteriota; class Halobacteria; order Halobacteriales; family Natrialbaceae; genus Halostagnicola; species Halostagnicola larsenii. The sequence continues at coordinate 361,347 of NZ_CP007055.1, forward strand.
GTCAGCGCACTGCAAGACGTACCGATGGATCTACACGACGCGGCGAAGGTCGACGGGGCCGGATACGTACATCGGTTCTTCAACGTGACGTTGCCGGCGATCAAACGCCCGGTGCTGTTCGCGTCGATCCTGACCGCTGCGACCTCGTTCCAGCAGTTCCTGATTCCGTTTATCTTCAATGGCGGCGGACCGTCGCGACAGAACGAACTGCTGATCCTCTACGGCTATCGCGAGGCGATCGAACTTCACGAGTACGCGTTCGCCTCGGCGATCATGGTCACCGCAATCGCGTTCATTGGCATGTTCATGTGGCTCGCCGTCAAGAAAGGGAACCTCGCGGAGGGTATCGATTCTGCATGAGTCGTTTCACTCGCTACACCACGTCGATCGGTCGGTGGATAGCTCGAAAACTAACCTGGCCCCGGCGGGCCGCAGACTCCGCTCGAGTAACGGTCAAGCAGGTCAGAACCGGCCGCCGAACCGTCCGTGACGTTGCGAAGACGGGCGTCGGTACCGCGGGTGCGGCCGCGTTGCTTCTGGTCCTGCTGTTCCCGGTTTACTGGGTCCTCGCCGCGTCGCTCTCGCAGGGGTCGGGCCTGATGAGCTCGCAGGGGATTTTCGCGGACCCGAGGTCGTACAACCTCGAGGCCTACCGCTGGGTGCTCTTCGAGTCGAGTTTCACCTACGCGGCCGTCAACAGCCTCATCGTGGTCTCGATCACGGTGCTCGTCTCGATGTCGGTGATAATTCCCGGAGCGTACGCGCTCTCGCGTCGCGAGTTCCTCGGTCGTCGGGGAATTCTCTACGGATACGTCCTGTTCACGCAGGTCGGTGCCGGGTTGTCGATCGCGACGCTGATCGCGCTGTACGCGCTGTTCGTCAACCTCGGGCTGGACAACAACCTCCTCGTCCTCGGCGTGTTCTACGCCGCGGGCGCGATTCCGTTCAACACCTGGTTGCTCAAGACGTTCATGGACAACATCCCGGTCTCCTACGAGGAGGCCGCGATCGTCGACGGCGCGAGCCAGTGGCAGGTCATCCGTGAGATCATCCTGCCGCTGTCGAAACCCGGCATCGCGGTCGTGCTCGTCTTTACGTTCCTCGCGGGCTGGAACGAGTTCGTCATCGCACAGACGCTGCTCCAGTCGCACAACTACACGCTCTCGGTCGAACTCTACTCGCTCATCGCGGGCGGCGGCTACGAAACGCCGTGGACGGAGTTCTCGGCGTTTGCAATCTTGTTCGCTCTGCCCGTCGCGGCCATCTACTTCCTCGCCCAGAGCTACGTCGAGGACGGCCTCTCGTTCGGCGGCATGAGCGGCTAATCCGTCTCGTTTTCTTTCGCACGCCTCGAGAGATGCCGGTGATCGGCGGTAGCGAGATCGAAAAATCGACGGCGGTGACAGACTCTACTTTGACTTCAACGAGCGGCCGCCGCTCAGGCCTCGTCGAAGAGTTCGTCTCCTTCGACCATGCGGTCCTCGACTTCGTCCATATCGAGAGTCAGGCCGAGGCCCGGCTTCTCGGGGATCTCGATCGAGCCGTCCTCGATGACGTCTTCTTCGACTAAGTCCCCCCACCAGCCGAGTTCGTAGCTGTGGTACTCGACGGCCAGCGAGTTTGGAATCGCCGCGCCGACGTGAGCCGAGGCCATCGTGGCGATGGGTGAGGCGACGTTGTGCATCGCGACCGGAATGTAGTACATGTCGGCCAGGTCCGCGATCTTTCGGGTCTCGCGCATGCCGCCGACCTTCGGCATGTCGGGGGCGATGATGTCGACGGCCTGCTCCTCGATGAGTCGGCGCTGGCCGTGTTTGCGGTAGACGTTCTCGCCGACCGTGATCGGCGTCGTCGTCGACTGGGTGACCTCCTGCTGGACATCGTGGTTCTCCGGCGGGACGGGATCCTCGAGCCACCAGATGTCGTAGGACTCGAGTTCGCGCGCGAGCCGTTTCGCGCTGTCGGCGGAGAACGTCCAGTGGCAGTCGAAGGCCACGTCGGCGCGGCTGCCGACGCGTTCGGTGATGGCTTCGACGATCGAGACCTTGTGGTCGATCTCGGGGCCGCGAAGGTGGCGGTTCGCGCGATCCTTCTCGTGGCCGCTCGGCACGTCGAGGTCGAACTTGAGCGCGTCGTAGCCCAGTTCCTCGACGACGCGTTCGGCCTCGTCCGCGCAGGCGATCGGATCGGCTTCGTCTTCGGTGTGACAGTCGCAGTAGACTCGGACCTCGTCACGATACTTTCCACCCAGCAACTGATAGGCAGGGACCTCGAGGATCTTGCCCGCCAGATCGTGCAGCGCGACTTCGATTCCCGAGATGGCGGTGACGGTGACGCCGCCGATCGAGCCCTCTCCGGACATCTTCTGGACGAGGTGTTCGGTCAGCCGGTCGATGTCGAGCGGGTTCTCGCCCTCGAGGAAGGGTTTCATTCGCTGGATGAGTTCCGGTGCGCCCGCGCCCCAGTAGGCTTCGCCGGTGCCGACGACGCCGGCGTCGGTGTAGATCCGGACCAGCGTCCACGGGAAGTTGCCGTCGACCATGGTCGTCTGGATGTCCGTGATTTCGACGTCCCGTCCGTCCCCGCGCTCGCGCGTGACGTTCATCGTCTCAGCGGATAGGTCCCGCATCGTATACTCGGCGTTCGGATCGTGTAGCTGTGAGTAATCGACTCCCATGACTAATGAGTTACTCGTATCATAGTAATGTTTTTCTATCCTGTGAACGCAGCTGCTGTCGGATCCGTCGTCCAGATTATCGTATCGGCAACCTGGAAAATAACTGTTCTGCCGGCGAGGAGGGCATTCGAATCAGTAGAACAACTATTTCGAGTTCGCTCGAGTACCGACAGTTGGCGCAAGTTCGGCCCGGCTGATTTCAGCGCGTGTCGAACTCGACGGCCGTCTTGATCACCGAGTCGTTCCGTTCGAAGGCGCGCTCGAACTCCTCGAGACCGTAAACTCCGGTCACGAGGTCGTCGGTGACCCACTCGGGAATCGACGAGAGCGTATCGACTGCGGCCTCGAAGTGGCCGCGGTGGGAGTTGACGGTGCCCACGAGCGCCTTGTTGTGGAGGACGAGCTCCCGGTGGAGTCGGCCGCCGTCGATTTCGAACGACCAGTCGTCGGGAACGCCGACCAGCGCGCCGACGCCGTTGGGTGCGAGCGCCTCGACGGTTTCGAAGGGGTGTTTCGCGTAGCCCGTCGCCTCGTAAACGAGGTCCATCGACTCGTACGCCTCGGGGATTTCGGAGACCGGCGTCTCTCGAGAGTCGATGTAGGTGGCCCCGAGGTCGTCGATCAGGTCGATCGAGGGATCGGGTCGATCGCGCTTGCCGAGACAGTACGTGCGCTCGAGTTCGAGCACTTCCTCGAACATCGCGAGGGTCACGAGCCCGAGCGAGCCGTTTCCGAGAACGATGGCGGATTCTGGCTCCCAGTGGACCGTCGAGCGGGCCGCCTGGGCGTGCTCGAGGGCCTTTTCGGTGATGCTGATCGGCTCGACCAGAAAGCCGAGCTCCGCGAGTTCGGCCGGGACCGGGACGAGCGTCTCGGCAGGGCTGGTGAAGTACTCCGCCATGAATCCGTGTGCGCCGACGATGCCGCGCTCGAGGTAGGCTCCCTCGGGTGCCATGTCCGGCTCGCCGCGTTCGAAGTACTCGTTGGTCCCGTTTGGCGGTCTGCGAACCGTCGGTGCGACGATGTCGCCCGCCTCGAGATCGGTTCCGTTCGGGTCCTCGACGACGCCGACCGCCTCGTGGCCGAGAACGAGCCGATCGCTTCCGTCGGGGAGTTCGCCGTGTGCGCCGCGGATCACCTCGTGGTCGGTGCCGTCGACGCCCACGCGAAGCGTCCGCACGAGCGCGTGACCGGCCGCTGGCTCGGGAACCGGCTTCTCCACCACGACGGGGTCGCCGGCACCGGGTTCGACTGCGATCGCTTTCATTGATGGTACACAGACGACGATCAGCAATAAATTTACCTGATACTGAGTAAATACTGCTTCCGGCCAACGCTCTCGATCGCTACCATTCCGGGGCGCGACTCCACAGTCCAAGCGTTCAATGCCCCCGACCGGGTAGCTATCGTATGACCTACACCGTCTCGCGCGAGGTCCGAACGCTCGTCACCCTTCACGAAGGGACCGACACGACCGCCCGCGACGAAGCCGCGACCGAACTCGCCGAGACGCTCGAGTCACTAACTGAAACGGAGGATATCCACATTGCAGACGGGCTCGAAACGGCGGTTTATGAGCATCCAGCAGCGCCGTTCGATCCGTACACGGTCGCCGTTTCGTTCCGCGCGGTCGTCGACGTCGATGCGGACTCGGCCGCGGACGCGAACGCGCGCGGCGCAGCGATCATCGAGAACGTCCTCGAGCGCTCGAGTCTCGAGTCCATCTCGTACCCGTCCCCGGCGACAGCGGAGGGGTCCTGAGAAGTCGAGATTCGAGCGGCGGTACCGCTAGATGGCGAGGAGAAACAGAGGCGTTCCGGGAGCGCTAGACAGCTCAATTCCACAGTTTCGTCGCGTCGACAACAGTGAGTCCGTCGTCGTCTTCGACTTCGCAAATGCGAAGGACGAGATGCGCTTTGCAGTAGTACTCGACGGTTTCGATACCCGTGTCGTTGTTCCGAATTACGAGCTGACACGCATCGTCTTTCGAGCAATTTGCGGAACGCTCGCACATACCTGATGGGAGAGGATAATCCACTCGTCAATAAGTTGTTGTCGGTGGTCTACCCCCCCAACTTTATGAGGGGTCTGATACTGCGCTGGGGTGCGGCCAGAGGAGACGCTACTTCGTCGAGAGTCGGGTTCGGTATCGGCCGAACTTATGGTCACTGCAGGTAATATCCCCGTATGGAACTCGAGTTGCGATTCTTCGCGACGTTTCGAGAGGCTGTCGGGCAAAAGGAGGTGCGACGGACAGTCGCCGACGGGTTGTCAGTCGGCGACGCGCTCAGCGAACTCGAGGCCGAATACGACGGACTCGAGGGAAAACTCCTCGAAGACGGCTCGATTCGGCCACAGCTCAGCGTGTTGAAAAACGGCCGCGACGTCGCTCACATGGCGGGGACGGATACGATCCTCGAGGACGGGGATCGCCTGTCCGTGTTTCCACCCGTCGCTGGCGGGTGATCGCTCTTCGTTCTCGCCCGTATCGCGGGCCTCTCGGCGCGCAGTTTCGCCGTCGAACGTGGCTTTATTCGGGTCCTGGCCGAAGACTGGGTATGACTCGGCGTATCGAGCGATCGTTTCGCGGAATCTCCGAACGGCTCGCGGCTCGCTACCTGACCAATCTCGGTGGCGAACGGGTCGACGACAGGACGATCGAGGGTGACCGGTGGTCGGCGTCGCTCGCCTCGGAGACGGTCGAGGTCGGTCCATCGTTGACGCTCACCGAGGTGACGGTCGTCTTCGAGGGCGAGGAGGGACACCTCGAGACGCTCGTCGAAGAGTTCGCACAGAAAGCGATGCGGGCGGGCGGCTAATGGCTGGACCGATCGAGGGTCAGATGCTGGTCCTCGCCGCCGCGAAAGCCAGCGTTTCCCCCACCCGGCTTCCGATTCTCGTCGCGCGCGCACAGCAGGAACTCGAGGCTACTCTCGAGCGGTATCGACGGGAGTACGAGGTAGTTTTCGAAGACGATACTCGCTGTGCGTTTCTGGTCGAGCGTGGATTCTGGGACGAAATCGGCGACCGATTCGACTGGAACCATCGCGAGGCCGCAGCAGTCGAACGCGCCCACGAAGAACAACTCCAGCGAATCGGTCGGCGCGAGGACCGGGTCGAAGAGTTCGAGGCGGCACTCGAGATACGCGATCCGCTGATCGTGGCGACCACGGCTGTGGAATCTGGCGCGGAATCCAACGGATCCGGCGATTGAACTCGCGTCGATGCCGGATCGATTGCTGTCTTCGCTGAAAACGTAATTTTGACTCCACTTTTTTCGCTTCGATAGCAATCTCGCCCGTGAGTACTGTTTGAATAATCCGTGGGGTATTTATTGTTCGATCGTGAAGGCGAACGCAGTGAATACGGAGGATGAGTATCTATCGCTAGTCAACGCCCCAATTCTGGATACCGGCTCGATGAGATCGATCGTCGGATCATCTACGCGCTCATGGCAGACGCGCGCAACACCTCCGCTCCCATGATCGCCGAGGAGGTAAGCGTCTCTCCGGCGACGATTCGCAACCGAATCGACCAACTCGAGGACAACGGGATCATCCGCGGCTATCACACGTCGGTCGATTTCGAGCACGCAGACGGCGGCTTGAGCACGCTCTTTCAGTGTAACGTCCCCGTCGAAAACCGCGAAGCGATCGCCCAGCAGGTGAGTGCGATTCCGGGCGTGATAAACGTTCGAAAGCTGATGACCGGTCGGCGAAACCTCCACGTGATGGCCGTCGGAGCCGACACGCAGTCGCTCGAGCGGATCGGCCGCGCGCTGTCGGAACTCGGCGCGGAAATCGAGGACGAAGACCTCATACAGGACGAAATTTCTCGTCCGTACACGCCCTACGGACCCGACGAAACGGCGACCGGTCCGACGCCGATGGACGTGATCAGCCTGACCGGCGATGCGAACGTCGTCGAAGTCACCGTCAGTTCGGACTCCGAAATAAGCGGCTACACGCTCGAGGAGGCGGGAAGTCGAGACGTTCTCCCCGACGACCTCCTCGTCGTCGCCATCGAACGGGACGGGACCGTCCTCACGCCCCGCGGTGAAACGACGATCCGTGCGGACGACGTCGTCACCGTGCTCTCACGCGAGGGCATCGACGACCGAACGCTGGACAGCTTTCGAGAATCCACCGCCGAGTCCGATCTGGAATCGGACCGAATCGATCCGTAATGACGCTCAAAGACGTTCTCACGGGGTTGTTGACCGACGATGGCCCGCACTACGAGTGTCGAAATTGCGGGATGACCCTCGAGGAATCACACGACGTTTGTCCGAACTGTGACTCGAGCGAAATTGCAACTTACGAGTTCGATTCGAATTCGTAAGCGGAGTGGCCCGACCAGTAAGTAGTGAGTTGACTCGAACCAGTGAGTAGGTCGGTTCGGCTCTGTGAGTGTAGAACGTGTTTTCGTCGACAACGGACTCAAACGGCCTCCAGTCGTGGACCCTGTACGGCCAGTGGCGCGAAATCAGTCGTCGCCCATTGCCGCCGCCCCGCCAGCGGAACTCACGCCAGTTCCGGGTCCGATATCGATCTCGAGTTCCTCGAGTTTCTCGTCCGGCACGACGCCGTCGACCCAGCCGCGGTGGTCGTAGTACTCGACTTTCATCTCCTCGAGTTCGCAGTACTCGCCCTCGCTTGCGCCCTGGCCGGCGATTCCCGCCTCTCCCTCGAGGAATCGCGCCGGCAGGGAGTCGTCCGCGCCGTCGAAGCCGGCGAGGTTGTTGTAGTAGCGCTCTAGGTTGTAGATCCGCTCGCCGGCCTCGAGCAGGTCGTCTTCGGTCACGTCCAGCCCGGTCATGCCGTTGTACTGGAGGACGTACTCCTCGATCCCTTCGGCGAAGGCGTTGAACTTGCAGATGTCGAAGCTGTCCGAGATGGCGTGGAGATCCTGGAACGCTGCGGTGAGTTCGCCTTTCCCCTCGTACTCGTAGGGATCGACTTTCTCTGGAACTCCGAGAATCTCTGCCGCGGGCGTGTACGCCCGGAGGTGACACGCCCCCCGGTTCGAGGTCGCGTAGGCGATGCCCATCCCCTTCATACAGCGCGGGTCGTAGGCCGGAATCGTCTGGCCTTTGACCGCCAGGGAGTTGTCCTCGGCGTCCTTGCGCTCTGCGACGCGCCGTGGGCCTTCGGCCAGCAGATCCGCGAGGTCGTCCTCGCGGCGGGCGATGCGCTCGATCATGTCGACCATCGTTTCGGTATCGCCCCAGTCGAGGCCCTCCTCGAGTTTCCCCTCCTCGCTCATCTCCATGGCCATCGCCATCATGTTCCCGACTTCGATGGTGTCGATCCCCATGTCGTTACAGCGGTCGATCATGAGTGCGACTGCGTCGCGGTCGGTGTGTCCCGAGTTCGGCCCGAGCGCGTAGGCGGACTCGTACTCGTAGGACTCCATCCGGACGTTCATCTCCTCGCCTTTGTGCATCGTCTGGACCTCGACTTCCTTCTTGCAGGCGACCGGACAGGAGTGACAGGTCGGCTCGTCGACGAGGATGTTTTCTCGGACGTTCTCCCCGGAGACGCGCTCGGCGTCGATATCGACGCCTTCCGACTCCGTCATGCTCTCGGTGGAGGTGTAGACCCCGTTTTTCGTCGGGAGGCCGTCCATCTCTTCGGTGATGTTCATCAGGACGTTCGTGCCGTAAAGCGAAAGGCCGCCCTCGTTCGGCGCGGTCACGTCGGACTCGGTGATCGCGGCCATCGCCTGCTGGTGGCCCTCCTTGAACGTCTCCTGATCGGCGGGCTGGGGCATTTTCGTCGTCGATTTGATGACGACTGCTTTGAGATTCTTCGAGCCCATGACGCAGCCAGTTCCCCCTCGCCCGGACGCGCGGTCGTCCTCGTTGAGGATGCCCGCGTACTTGACGCCGTTTTCGCCGCCCGGACCGATCGCCATCAGCGAGAGATTCTTCCCGTACGAGCCCGCTACTTCCTCCTCTATCGTGTCTCGAGTCTCGTGAACGCCTTTTCCCCAGAGGTGAGAGGCGTCCCGGAGTTCGACTTCGCCATCCTCGATGTAGGCGTAGACGGGGTCGTCGGCCTGCCCTTCGAACAACAGTCCGTCGAAGCCGGACCACTTGAGTCGAGCACCGGACCAGCCGCCCTGGTGGCTGTCGGTGACGGTCCCCGTTAGCGGCGATTTCGTACAGACCGCGATCCGCCCGCTCATGGTTACCTGCGTCCCCGAGAGCGGCCCGTTCATGAACGCGAGCAGGTTCTCCGGCCCCATCGGATCGACATCGGGCCCCTGTTCGAAGACGTACTTCACCCCCAGCCCGCGGGCACCGATGTACTTCTTCGCGTCCTCATCGTCGATCGACTCGTAGTCGATCGACTCCTCCCCGAGGTCGATTCGTGCGACCGTGTCCTGAAAGCCGCCGATATCTGTCATGGTAAATACTCACTATTATCTTCGTCGTCCGTGGTGTTAGTCCTTCCCAACGTCGTGAAACCACATGTGGTTACGTCAAATCTGCCAGAGCAGACGACACGAATCCGAAACGTCCCGTCTTTCCTCCGCTCGAGACGGGTCACCGAGACGGCAAATCCTGCGCGTTCGTAACCGATTGTATGTACTACAGCGGAGCGAACACCCCGATCACAACAGCAACGCGACGATCGCGAGGACGATGAAAATCAACACGAAGATGCGCGCGATCTCCATCGAGATCCCGGCGACACCGCGAGCGCCGACGGCGGCCGCGACGATCGCGAGGACGAAAAAGAGGATCGCCCAGTACAGGAAGCCACCGCCACCGATCTGCAGGGGAGTCGCGAGCTCGAGCATAGTCAGCCCTTTCACGACGGTGCATATAAACGACGACGACCGTCCGGAACCGTTCCGGTCGCTAAGTGCTACCTACAGGATCGTAGGCCGGGCCTCAGCTGCCAGCGGCTCTCGGCACTACTCGTCGCCGAAGAACGCTCGACAGAGTTTGGCCTCGGCGTTTCGGAGGTGTTCGTGAAACGTCGGCCGGGAAACGCCAAGCGACTCGGCGAGTTTCTCCCCCGTGGCGGGCCGGGGCCACTCGAAGTACCCGCCGAGGTACGCCCGCTGAATCGCGGCGAACTGGCGGTCGGTAAGTTCCTCCTCGAGTCGGGCGGCGAACTCCTGTCGCGTTTCGCTGTCGGGTTCTCGGTGGTGGAACGAGCGGACGTCCGTGCCATCGTAGCGCCCCTCGATTTCATCGATAATCGACCGAACGTCCGCGGATCGGGGAATCTCGAGCGTCAGTCGAGCCCGCCCATCTCCGGCGATGATCGACTGCGTCCGAACGCCTCGGTCGGAGAGCCACGCGACGACGTTCTCCTCGGTCACGAGTTCTATCAGACAGGTGTTGTCCCGATCGACCAGCACGGAGAGGTCGACGGTCTCGAGATCCGCCGCCGATTCGGTCAGCGTCCCCGCCAGATCCGCGGACTCACCCGCCGACGTCTCCATCGCGGTGAACAACGAGGCGGTTTCCGCGCCCGTTCGGTGGACGGACCGTCGATACTCGAGTCGGCAGTCCGCCGCCTGCGAGACGGCGACCGGGACGGCAGCGGGGTCGGTGATCTCGAGTTCGACGGCGACCACGGCGTCGGTCGCGAGCATTCGGCTGGTTTCGCGGGCGTTGACGCCGCTGGCGGCGGCGCGAGCGAGCGCGGAGAGGATGACGACCTCCCGTTCGCTGAGGTCGCGTTCGGTGCTCGCCCGGACGGTCAGGGCGCCGTATTCGATGTCGTTGTAAAACAGCGGGAACGCGGCGCGCGTCGCTCCGTCGATCGTCTCGATCGCGACAGACTTCGTCTCGAGGGTCTCGATGGCCGGGTGATCGCCTGTCGCGGGATCGGCGGGCGACTGGCCCGCCGCGGTCCGAACGTCGATCTCGCGGCTCGCGGGATTGTGCTCTCCGATCCAGGCTCCGTCGTAGGCCGATTCCTCGACGATTCGCTCGCAGACCGCAGCCTCCAGTTCGGTGCGCGTTTCCGATCCGGCGACGGCGTCGGTCACGTCCTGGATCAGTCCCTCCACGCGCTCGAGCGTGTACTCGAGCTCCTCGGTCCGGCGCTCGGCCTCGAGTTCGGCTTCTTTGCGTGCGGTGATGTCGTTCTGGAACCCGACGTAGTTGGTGAGTTCTCCCCGGTCGTCGTAGACGGGTGCGATCGTGACCTCGTTCCAGAACTCGGAGCCGTCCTTGCGGTAGTTCTTGAGTTCGACGGTCACCGGCCGTTCGTCGTCGATCGCGGCTCGCATTTCTCCCACGGCGTCTGGATCCGAATCCGGTCCCTGCAGAATTCTGCAGTTCTCTCCGACGATATCCTCGAACCCGTAGCCGGTGAGTTCCCGATAGGTGTCGTTGATGTAGACCAACGGATTGTCCTCGAGCGACGGATCGGAAATCGTCACGCCGACCGGCGCTTCGTTGACCGCGCGAGCTTTGACGGCCCTGTCGCTTGCGGGGCTGTCGGTTCCTGCCGGTCGACTGAAGACGATCGTCGCACCGTCGACAGCCCGATGGACGCGCGCGTCGTAGTCCATGTGCTCGAGTTCGACCGTTCGGGCCGTCCCGACCGTCGTCTCGTCGATCTCTTCGCCGAGCGTGCCCCAGGTGTCCCCGAACTCTGCGTCCCCACGCTCGCCGTTCGCATCGTCCGAAAGGCCGAATTCGTCGCGAGCGGCTTCGTTCGCATAAACGATCGCCCCGTCTCTGACCAGCACCACCGGATCGACGACGTGCTCGAGCGCCGCCGGCGCGTTCGATGCCGGATCGGCGTCCCCCTCGGTCAATTCGGTGTCGATCGTATCCATACCCTACGGACGTAGGGAAATCCTATGAAGGTGTTGTGGCCCCGCGAACGGACTCGGAACGAGCACCCCGAATGTTATTACCAACCGCGACCTATGGTAACACATGTCTGCCCAACAGCGACGATTCCCATTCGACCGGCTTCGACAGAAGTTCGACGAGACCGAACGGCGGTGCCGTCAGTGCGGATTCGTCGACGACGACGGCGGATGGCGCGTCCGGACCAGCGGTGATCGAGTCACCTACCAACACGTTTGTCCATCCTGTGATGCCATTGAAACGCGGGAACTTCGGCTGTAACGCCGGTCTGTGACGCCGCCGTCTCGTCCTAGCCCTGCGTCTCCCCTGGCCCCTGCCTCTTTCCCGTCGAACGCGATCGATCTCACTTCTCGTGGCGTAACCGAAGTTGAGGCGTTCCGTTCCAGCTAGCGATACCGGCTGCGCGGCAACGAAGGCGCTTTAGGCGTCCGACCGCTTGTCTCGACAATGAGTACTCCCACGCCCGAGGTCTACGAGCAGGGCAAGGGCATGGACGCCCACAATCAGGTGATGCGGGAGATCCGCTCCGAGAAGGAAGCGAGTTACGACCCGCACGAACCGACCCGCGTCTGGCTCGACGAGGACAACACGCCCGACGGCGTCAAAACGAGCCTGACGATCATCCTGAACACCGGCGGCTGTCGCTGGGCCCGCGCCGGCGGCTGTACGATGTGTGGCTACGTCGCCGAGAGCGTCGACGGCGGGAGCGTCCCCCACGACGCCCTGATGGACCAGATCGACGTCTGTCTCGAGCACGAAACTGCGAACGCCGACGAACCCGCCGACCTCATCAAGATCTACACCTCCGGGTCGTTCCTCGACGAGCGCGAGGTCGGGGCCGAAACCCGCAGCGCCATCGCCGAGACCTTCGGCGACCGCGACCGCATCGTCCTCGAGTCCCTGCCGGATTTCGTCGACCGCGAGAAACTCACGGACTTCACCGACGAAGGGCTCCAGACCGACATCGCGATCGGCCTCGAGACCGCCACGGATCGGGTTCGCCACGACTGCGTGAACAAGTACTTCGACTTCGCGGATTTCGAGGACGCCTGCGCCACCGCGGCCGACGTCGAGAACGCGGGAATCAAGGCCTACCTGCTGATGAAACCGCCGTTCCTCGCAGAACCCGAGGCCGTCGAGGACATGATCTCCTCGATCGAACGCTGCGCCGACGTGCCGGGCTGTCACACCATCTCGATGAACCCGTGTAACGTCCAGCGCTACACGATGGTCGACCAACTCCACTTCAGGGACGGCTACCGACCGCCGTGGCTCTGGTCGGTCGCACACGTCCTCGAGGAAACCGCCGATGTCGACGCCATCGTCGTCTCGGACCCCGTCGGGCACGGCTCCGACCGCGGCGCACACAACTGCAAAGAGTGCGACGATCTGGTCCAGAAGGCAATCAAAGATTTCGACCTCCGGCAGGACCCCTCCGTCTTCGAGCAGGTTAGCTGCGAGTGCGAAGCGACCTGGGACGCCGTGATGGACCTCGAGAGAGGGTACAATCAGCCGCTGACGCGGTAACGGCTCGACGGCTGCACACCTAGGCGCGCACTTCTTTCGAATCTCGATCCCAGTGGCGGTGCGCTGCGATCGCGTCGACGAACGCCTCGGCGGCCGCCTCGAGGTCGTCCCCGTCGGACTCCATCACGACCCCCTGTTCGGAGACGACGCCCTCCTTGGCGTTCGCCACGTCGATTCCCGGCAACTCGACGGCCTCGAGCAGTTCGGTTCCCCCGCCGACGGCGGCGATCGGTTTCTTGTGCTTGAACAGCTCCGCGACGAAGTGTTTTGCAGTCCCTTGCTCGACGAGCGCGTCGACGCTTCCTTCGCCGCCGGGGACGTAGACCGCGTCGTACAGCACCGACTCGGTCGTCCCGTGGCTCTCGTCGGCGTCGACCGTATCGCCGTTTGCCGCCTCGACGTCGCCGAGGAGTTTCGAGACGATCTCGACGCGCGCGCCCTCGTCCTCGAGCGTCGATCGGATCGCCTCGAGGTGGTCGGCGTCGTACCCGTCGTCGACGAGCACGGCTACCTTCCGCGTTTCGATCGTATCGGGCGTCCGGTTCACCATGCTTAGCGAGGGGTCTTCGTCGTCGTGGTCAGGCATCTCGTCGCCGGGTTCTTCGGGCGGTTCGACGCCGATCCCTTCCGCGACCCGCGTGGCGAACTCGTGGTCGACGTTGTTGAAGAGGTCGTAGACGGTCCGCTTGCGGATCTCCATGCGATCGACCTTCCCGAGTTCGAAGTGGGCGGCTTCGACGATGTTCTGTTTTTCCGTTTCGGTCATGCTGTTCCAGAACAGCCGCGCCTGCGAGAAGTGCTCCTCGAAGCTCTCGGATCGGTTGCGGATCTTTTGCCCGTCGATTTTCTCGGCGAAGTGTTCGTAGCCCCCCTCTTCCTCGGGAACTTCCTCGGGATAGTCGTCGCCGATCGAGTTCGGTTTGTACGACGCCTTGCCCTGGTTGATCTCCTGGCGCATGAACCCGGCCCGTTGGTTGTTGTGCCGTTCGGCGACCGGCCGGTTGATCGGAATCTCGTCCCAGTTGGCGCCGTTGAAGCGGTTGAGTTGGGTGTCCTGGTAGGAGAAGAGCCGACCCTGCAAGAGCGGGTCGTTCGTGAAGTCGATCCCCGGAACGACGTTGCCGGGGTGGAACGCGACCTGTTCGACCTCGGCGAAGAAGTTGTCCGGTCGCTCGTTCAAGACCATCTTCCCGATCGGCCTGACCGGGACCTCGGTTTCGGGGATGATCTTCGTCGGATCGAGCAGGTCGAAATCGAACCGGTCGGCCTCGTCCTCCTCGACGATCTGGACGCCGAATTCCCACTCGAGTTCGTAGCCCTCGTCGATGACCTCGTAGAGCCCCTCGCGGTTGAAGTCGGGGTTCTTGCCCGCGATTTTCTGGGTTTCGTCCCAGACGAGCTGGTTCGTGCCGAGTTTCGGTTCCCAGTGGAACTTGACGAAGACCGACTCGCCGTCGTCGTTGACGAACCGGAACGTGTGGACGCCAAAGCCCTGCATCATCCGGAAGGATCGGGGGAGCGCCCGCCCGGAAAGCAGCCACATGAGCATGTGCGTGATTTCGGGCTTCAGCGAGGCGAAGTCCCAGAAGGTGTCGTGGGCGGAGGCGGCCTGCGGAATCGCGTCGTCGGGCTCGGGCTTGATCGCGTGGACCAGGTCGGGGAACTCCATCGCGTCCTGAATGAAAAAGACCGGCATGTTGTTCCCGACCAGATCCCAGTTGCCCTCCTCGGTGTAGAACTTGGTCGCGAAGCCGCGTACGTCCCGTACCGTGTCCGCGGAGCCTCGAGAGCCGACGACCGTCGAGAACCGGGTGAACACCGGCGTCTTCTGGTCGGAATCTTGCAGGAACGACGCTTTCGTCAGCTCGGAGATGTCGTCGTACTCGCCCAGATCGGGATCCTCGTAGGGCTGATAGTACCCGTGAGCGCCCGTGCCGCGGGCGTGGACGACCCGCTCGGGGATCGACTCGTGGTCGAACTGGGTCATTTTCTCCCGGAAGTGAAAGTCCTCCATGATCGTCGGCCCGCGCTCGCCCGCCTTGAGCGAGTTGTCGGTGTCCGTGATCTTGACGCCGTGATCGGAGGTCAGCTGTTCGCCCTCCTGGTTCTCCCGGACCTCCTCGAGCTGGTCCTGCTTGCTCTCCCCGTCGATTTCGCCGCCAGCGTCGTCGCTCGTTCCGGTCTGTCCCGACCCCGTCTCGTCGTCGGAACCGCCGTCGGTCATCTCCGTTGGGCTCGACTCGTCGGCCGGTTCTTCCCGGCCCGATTCGGTCTCGGTCGCGTTCGATGGCTCCGCCTCGGTATCGTCGTTCGAATCGTGTTCTGACATGATAGTGCTCCCTCGAGATGCGGTCACGGGTTCGCGGTCCGTCGACTGTCGACGGCGGTCTCTCCGTGCCCGTGTTATCTAGCGGGCCATAACCAGCGGTATAAACGCTCGGCACTCCCTTGCAAGCCACGGCCGAGCGGTCGGCGAATCGGCTTCACCGCTGGCGGTCAGTTACCGTCCGGTCGCCGAAAAAAGAGCGGTCGTCTCGGAGCCAATCAGGCGCTCTCGAGTCCCCGAAGCACGCCCTGGCCGTCGGTGCCGCCGACGTCGGGAAGCGTGACGCGTTCGGGGTGGGGCATCAACACCGCCACGGAGTCCCGCTCGCCGAGCACGCCCGCGACGTTGTGTTTCGATCCGTTGGGGTTGGCGTCCTCGGTCAGCTCGCCGGTTTCGTCGCAGTACCGAAAGAGGACGCGATCCTCGGCCTCGAGTTCCTCGAGTCGCTCGTCGTCGACCTCGTAACGGCCCTCGCCGTGGGCGATCGGGATCTCGAGTACGTCACCCTCGTCGTAGGCCGCGGTCCAGGGGGTGTCGTCGCGCTCGACGCGGAGATAGACGTGTTCGCACTGAAAGCGCGCGCTCTCGTTGGTCGTGAACGCGCCCTCGGTGAGCCCCGACTCGCAGCCGACCTGCGCGCCGTTACAGACGCCCAGCACGGGAACGCCGTCGGCGGCGGCCTCGCGGATCTCGTCCATGATCGGTGACCGGGCCGCCATTGCGCCGGCCCGGAGGTAGTCGCCGTAGGAGAAGCCGCCGGGGAGGACGATTCCCGAGGTGTCGGCCGGGAGGCCGTCCTCGTGCCAGACGATCTCGGCGTCGATATCGAGGTGAGCGAGTGCGCGTTCGGCGTCTCGGTCGCAGTTCGAGCCGCCGAACCTGATGATTGAAACAGTCATGGTCGATTCACTCCCGTTCGGCCACGTCGATGTCGTAGTCGTGGATCGTCGGGTTCGCGAGCAGCCGTTCGGCCATCTCCTCGACCTCCGCTTCGGCGTCGCCCGCGCTCTCGGCCTCGAGGTCAATCTCGTAGCGGTCGGTCGAACGCAGCGCCTCGAGATCGAAACCGAGCCGCTCGAGCGAGCGTTTTGTGGTCTCGGCCTCGGGATCGAGGACGCCGTGTTTGAGACGAACCGTCACCGTCGCGGTGTAGGCAGTCATTACCTGAATCCCCGTAACCGTGCTCAAAAACCCTTTCGGGTTTGGCCTGTGATACACGTTCGTGGATATTGTCGCTCGCCCTGGGTCACGTGCGATCGGCCGACACTACTTTGACCCCGAAAGACAGGGCTTTTCACGATACGTCGCATGAGACGGTACTGATGTTTCGAGATTCGCTCGAGCGGAGGTGGCAGCGATGACGACCGACGTAACTGAAATCACGGTCGTTGGGGACGACGATACCGGGCTGATCGCCCGAGTGACGAGCCTCCTCTTCGAGCGCGGGATCAATATCGAAGACCTCGATCAGGCGGTCAGAGACGGCGTTTTTCGAATGTACCTCGCCGTCGATACGAGCGAGATGGTCTGTACGAAGGACACGCTTCGAGAGGACTTGGCCGAGCTGGGGACCGATCTCGACCTGGACGTGCAGGTCCGATTCCCCGCCGACCGGGATAACCAGCAGATCGCCGTCCTCGTGACCAAAGAGAGCCACTGCCTTGAGGCGCTGTTCGAGGCGTGGGCCAACGACGAACTGGGGGCCGACATCGGCGTCGTCATCGGGAACCACGACGACCTCGAGCCGCTGGCCGATCACTACGACGTGCCGTTTCACGACATCGGCACCGAATCCGGCCAGCAGGACGAGGAGCGACTCCTCGAGTTGCTCGCGGAGTACGACGCCGACCTGATCGTCCTCGCGCGGTACATGCGGATCCTCAGCCCGAACGTCGTCTTCCGGTACGAGGATCGCATCATCAACGTCCACCCCTCTCTGCTCCCGGCGTTCCCCGGCGCGGAGGCCTACCGGCAGGCCGTCGAGGAGGGCGTCCGCGTCGCGGGCGTCACCGCCCACTACGTCACGACCGACCTCGATCAGGGGCCGGTGATCACCCAGCGCGCCTTCGACGTGCCCGACGACGCCGATCTGGACGAGATGAAACGCCGCGGCCAGCCGCTCGAGGCAGACGCTTTGCTCGAGGCCGTGCGCCTGCACCTGAACGGGGACGTCTCGGTCCACCGCGGTCGGACGACGGTCAGAGAAGACGGCGACGACTACCAGCTCGGACTGCCCGAGGAAGTCGACGACTTCGTGCCGGACCGTCCGATCGACGGGATCGGAAGCGTCGTCGCCGACGAGTAACGGTTCGCAGAACTGGTCATTTTGTTTCTATGGATGAGAGGGGAGCTCCGTTGCTGGTAAGTACAGGGATTTATTGCATCAATAGCTGAACTACCGGTCACTTATTCGGGCCCGATAATCTCAACTTTAATTCCTTCTGGATCTTCACAGTAGAGGGCATAGTAGCCGCCAGCATATGGGTGCTGGTCTTCATACAGAACTCGAGAGTCTGCCCGTTTACGGATGTCCGTAGTCAATTCATCGACTTGTTCACGAGATTCGGCGTGAAACGCGAGGTGATTCAGGCCAGACGCCAATCGGTCAAACGGATGGTCGGAGTTGTCTGCCTCTGTGACCACAATGTAGGTCGGACCGTTACTCCACTCGTTTTTTCGTTCGTAGCCGAGTTTGTCCAGAAACCATCCCCAAAAGTCGATCGACGTCGCTAAATCAGCGGTGCAGAGTTCGACGTGGTGTAGATTGCCAGCGTGGTCAGGGTCTGCGTGATCGTAACCCATAGATACCAAACTACGCGAAACCATCAAAAAATCATCTACTGGAGGCGATCAATTTGCATCTGTGGAGTACAACTTTTCTATTGTGGCAGATATTTGGAAACACTTCAAATATACCTGCTATATCGGATCGATACCAGTAGAACAACACCTTCGTCGCTCCGAAACGTCCGTTTCACTTCCCTAGACCACTATCCGCCCCGACGATCCGTTCGAGAATTTCGGGTGTTCAGGATTGCCACTCCTCGAGACAGTCGTCATCACAGAAATTGCTGTAGGCCGCTTCGTCATCCTCGAGGTTCGTCACGACTCTCCTGTTCGGACTCGCCTCGATCGGGTCGCCGCAGTTGTCACACCGTGGTCCGTCGTCGTCCGGTGAATCAGTCATTAGCGATACGTGGGCCGAAACGCACTTGAACGAACCTGTTGGGTCAGTATTGGCCACCCGAGAGAGAATCGACAAGTGAGCGTCTATTAGAGCTGTTCCGCCGTTTATCGCGTTCTGTCTCGAGCGAAGGTTCGAGACTCGAGTCTCGACGTGTGCCTCGAGCGGCGTTCGCGGGCTCGAGGCCGTCGCGACGCGATAGCCGGACGACGGTCCCGCTTATTAGCTCGGAAACCGTAGCTTGGTACGTTATGGCACATCAAGAGGTCCAACAGGAGCTATTCGTCGATCAGTACACGCTTGGGCTGGTCGGCCCCGATCAGGAGTGGGCCGGCACCGTCGCCGACGGTGGAACGATCGAGACCTACACGCCGCCGGGCTGTTGGGGGCCGATGATCACGCCGGACTTTCGGGGCGGCCACGAGGTCACGCGGCCGATCCGGGTCGAGGGCGCGACAGTCGGCGACGCCATCGCGCTGCGGATTCGGGACGTGTCGGTAACCAGCATGGCGACGAGCACCGGGTCGATGGCCGAACGGGAGGGCGCCTTCGGCGACGATCCGTTCGTCGACCACCGCTGTCCCGAGTGCGGCACGAAGTGGCCCGAGAGCGTCGTCGAGGGGACCGGCGAGGACGCGATCAAGTGCGTCGAGTGCGGCGCGAACGCCTCCTCGTTCGGCTTCGAGTACGGCTACACCGTCGCGTTCGACGACGACCACGAGGTCGGCATCACGCTGGACGGCGACGCAGCCCACGAACTCGCGACGGACGCCGCGAACGTGATGGACATCCCCGAGAACTCGAGACAGCACCCGATCTTGCTCTACGAGCCGGACGAGATGCCGGGCACGCTCGGTCGGCTTCGCCCGTTCATCGGCAACGTCGGGACGACGCCGCCCGTGACGCTCCCCGATTCGCACAACGCGGGCGACTTCGGTCAGTTCCTCGTCGGCGCAGAGCACGACTACGGTGTCGAGACCCAGGAGGACCTCGAGGCCCGCACCGACGGCCACATGGACGTGCCGGAGGTACGGGCCGGCGCGACGCTCATCTGCCCGGTCAAGATCGACGGTGGCGGCGTCTACGTCGGCGATCTCCACGCGAATCAAGGCGACGGCGAACTCTCCTTGCACACGACGGACGTCAGCGGAACGGTGCGGATGGACGTCGAGGTGATCGAGGGCCTCGAACTCGACGGCCCGCTCCTCCTCCCGAACGAGGCGGATCTGCCGTTTATCAGCCGGCCGTACAGCGACGAGGAACGAGAATCCGGCCGGGAACTCGCCGCCGATCACAGCGTCGACCTCGAGGAGGATATGGGCCCGATTCAGGTGATCGGCAGCGGCGAGACTGTCAACGACGCGACCCAGAACGCCTTCGATCGGGCGTCCTCGCTCCTCGAGATGAGCGAGGGCGAGGTTCGTTCGCGGTGTACGTTCACCGGCGGCGTCCAGATCGGTCGGCTCCCCGGCGTCGTCCAGCTCGACCTGCTCGCGCCGATGGCCGTGCTCGAGGATCGCGGTATCGCACACCTCGTTCGCGAGCAGTACGACCTCTAGGCCGTCTGCTCGGCCGCAAGGAGCACACCGATCGCAGCCAAACGGACGGTTAGAACGAGACCTGTTCGTCCTCTCGAGTCTCGCCGAGTGCGGGCGGGGTCCTGTCGGAGTAGAACTTCCGCCCGATCGCCCTGCTGTCGACCATGTTGAAGATCGCCTGGCGCGCTTCAGCGGGCGAATTGTAGGTTTCGTTCGACATCGCACCCAGCAGTTCCTCGAGCGATTCCGAGCCGTCCGGAAGCTCGAGCGCGTACTCGCCGTAGGTGTCGACGAGTTCCTCGTTCGTCGCGGGATAGCCGTGATCGGCGAGCTTCCCTTCGAGGTCGCCGAATTCGATACCGAGTTCGCGGGTAGGACTGTATGAGTTGCTCATCGTTTCGACCGGCACCACCTCCCACGGGCAGCGGTAAACAACCGTGGGGTGCGCATGACGGCATCGGGGCGATACCACGCTCTCCTGGGTGGGTTTCGAACGTTATCGGAGAAACTGCGACAGTTCGTCTCGAGACCGTGCGACTAGATCGATCGTCACTTCGGCGAAGAGCGACCGGTAGTCGGATAGGGGAGTACTCCGCTTTAGTCGGTCGATTCGGCGGTTTCGGCGGCCGCGCTCGATTGGGTCGCCGATTGAGTGGACGACTCTGCGGACGGGGGCGTCAACGTGAACGTGAGAAGGAGCATGACTCCGACGAAGAGCGCCAGCGCAACGCTCGCGAGCGCGGTCACTCCAATGGTCAGGTCGAACGGAACGATGCTAGCTGTCACGGCAGCGGAACTCTCGAGGGACATGAACTGGTGTCTAGTGGCCGTTTGGAGTCGCGTAATATGAGCGTTACTTTTTTCGATTTCGCGCCGATACAATGTGGGTTGCTAGCGTCTAGCAGCTTTTGAGCAGTCCCCGTTCGACCCGATCGAGCGAGTCACTGCTCGTCCCGTTTCGCAGCCACGACGGAAACCCGGTCAACCGATCCGCTGACACCGTTCTACTGTTCCATCACCATCGATAACGACCGCGAGTCCCGTTTCGTCAAGAGAGATGGTGATTTCGGCCGTCCCGTTCTCGAGCAGTTCCACTTCGCTCACCCTCGAGAGAGCCGTCGATCCGCGCTGCATCGCGAGCGGGGTGAGATCGTGGTCGTCGTACAGCGCGATGACGGCCGGGACGGAACCGAGCAAACTCGGTATCGGAACCGGATAGGACATCCAGCACGCCTCGCAGGCGACCGTGGCATAGACCGTCTCGAGTTGGAGGTACAGTTCCGGGATCGTCTCCCGCGGAAACGAGATCGTGGCCGGTCCCCAGCAGTACGGACAGACCCCGCGACGAATCGATTCGATATCGGCCGCGTGTCGCCGGAGTGCGAGTTCCACGAGCGTCTCGAGTGACTGGTGGCTGGCGGCGACTGGCGGGACCGGATAGCCGAGCGTAGTCCCATGATCGGGGCAGGCGAGCAACAGCAGGTGCTCGTCGTGGCGGGCGACCATCGGCTGATCACAGTGAGGACAGCGTTCGTCAGTGACGCTCTCGCACACCGCGGTCTCACCGTCGTACGTTCCCGATCGAATCGCGGTAACAACATAGAGCGCGGCGATCGTCGGCCGGTACTGCTCGTTTTCCTTGACAATGAACTCGTCTTGCAACTTCTGGAGATGGTAGTTGAACCGGCTCGTGTCGTCGACGCCGACTCGATCGCAGAGCTTCGAAAACGAGAGCCAACCGGCCGACCACGCCGCTTCGTAGTGATCGGCGAGTTCGAACAGAATCTCGAGTCGCGTTTCGTCACCGAGGGCCGCGTACGCGTCGTCCGGAACGGTCCAATTCGGGTCGGTCATGCGTCTGCGATCGGTCGCGACTCGGATAGCTATTCCGGACATGACATACTATCGACTTAAAATCCGTTCAGAGAATACATATCTGCGAACGGTTCGACATGTCCGCTATGGTCGAAACGACAAGCCAGACCGACGCGCTCGAGTCCCCCGTCGAGCGAACGTCTCGAGGCCGTGCGTTGGCAATCGTCGCGCTTCTCGGCATCGCTGCGGTTATTTCGAACATCGCCACCAGCTTCCTCGCCGTGCAGGTACAGCCCAGCGAGGAGTGGATAACGTTCGCGCTCAGTCTGCTCGCGATTGAGGGTTCGTTTCTCGTCGTCGGCGTGGGATACATGTGGTATCGGCCAGCCGTCGACATCCCGATTCGGCCCCCGAACCGGTACGACTGGGGTATCGCTATCGCGGGCGTCGCTGCCGGGCTCGTTGCCGTGACGCTCTCGTTTGCCAGTACTGATGCATTGATACCCGCCGTCGAGGTGCTGCCAGGATTCACGGAGTACGCGGGGTACGACTCCTCGTCGGCGACCGTACTGGTCCTCGGTGCGGTGCTGTCGCTGCTCGTCGTCGGTCCCGTCGAGGAGTTCCTGTTTCGCGGCGTGATTCAGGGGCGTCTGCGAGCGGCGTTCGGACCGGCCGCGGCCATCGGACTGGCCGGATTCGTGTTCTCGTTTTTCCACCTGTATCCGATCCTCCTGCTCGGACCGTCGGCCGCGGTCATCGTTCACGTAACCATCTACTACACTGTGATGGGCGCGATCTTCGGCGTGACCTACGAACGAACGAACACGCTCGTAGTCCCCGCGTTCGTTCACGGCGCGTTCAACGCGGTTTTGTTCCTCGGCTCGATGGCCTTTGTATAGGACGTTACACCGCCTTTGACACTCCCAAACGGCGAATCCACTGTGTTTTTGCGCCGCGCCCTCTTTCCGCCCGATAGAACCAGTCCCGGCTATCAGCGGTGACCTTACGACCGAAAAACGCTCCTGTTGCTATTTCTGGATCCGGGTCCTATCCGTCTGGTCAAGAAGTGAGTCCGTTCGCCGTCGTCTCGTCGAAATCAGCCGTTACAGCCGACTGACCGCGCCGATCGCACTCGAGAGCGGCGGTGCGTCGAAGAGATTTAGCCCGGTGTAGGCGTTGGTACCGGCACAGTAGAGGTCTCGGGCCGTCTCGATCATGTCTTCATCGAGCGGTTCCGGATCCCGCTCGCACAGCGACTTCCAGTCAGCGATATCGCGGCGCTCGGCTTCGGCTTTCGCGTGTTTGACCGACTCGACCCACTCGGGCTGGGTCCGTTTGTGGTACTGTCGGAGGACTTCCTTCGATAACTGGGTGCCCTCGTGGCTGAACCGGTTTTCGTCGAACGTGCCGACCACGTCGGCGACCCGAATCTCGCCGTCGAAGGTGAGACACTCGATCTTGCCGTCCTGGTGGACCAGATCGGCCCCGGTCGCCTGCTCGGTGATGATCTCGTTGACCTCGCGTGCGATCGACTCGAGGTCAGTGATCGAAGCCTCACCGGCGATGTAATCCGCTTCTTCGCGGTCGAGGTACCGGTCGCCTTCCTCGTACTTCGTCGAAAACTCGACGATCGGATTCTCGAGGTCGACCGGCTCGTCGGGCCAGCTCGAGAACTCGAGGCCGTGGTCTGCCGGTTCGGTCCGCCGGCGGAGACTCGAGCCGACCGGGACCGTGTTCCGGAAGACGATCTCGAGGGGGATCAGGTAGTTCGAGCCCGCCTCGGCGTGGTACGACTCGTAGTCGTACTCTCTCCCCTCGTTCGGGAGGTCAGGTACTTGCGTCAGATCGATCTCCATCTCCCAGGGCGGACGCGAGGCGTCCGCGAGCGGGATCACCTCGCCGTCCTCGCTGACGCCGCGATAGTGGGTCGGAACGCCCGCCCGCTCGAGCAGTTCGAAGTTGAACGCGCCCATCGTACAGAGCGTCGCCCCCTTCTGTGGGATCTGGTCGGGCATTTTGCCCCAGTCGAACACCGAGTAATCGTCGGTGAAGACGAACGCGCCGCGGCCGAGCGAGTCGGCCGTCGCCGGTTCCTCGATGCGAAACTCCTTGACGCTCGTCATTCGTGGCACCTCGCCGAGTAGCCCCCGCGGTTCATACTCGAGTTGCCGTGTCCCCATCGTAAGAAGTTTTCAGTATTCCTCGCGGTCCCGCTCCGTCGGGCACGCTCGTGACGGCCCCACTAGCAAACTGTTCGGTTCGGTCGTTTACATCCCCGTCAGACCCGCCGCTCGGAGATAGCGGCGACTCCAATCACGTTCCACCACGTTTTTGGCGCTGTAACGGGTTCGTTGCCACGATGGAGCGACCGGTGACCGAGGCGGACCTCGAATTCGAGCACGTTCCCGAGACCGATCAGTCGTTCGAGAACGCCCTCGAGAAAGCACGGGATGGGCAACGACTCACCGTCGACGACGGTATCGAACTGTTGACCACGGGAACGAACACCGAGGGGATCGACCGGCGACGGAAAGAACTGGTCCTCGAGGCTGCAGACCGCCGGCGCGCAGAGGTCGTCGGCGAGGAGGTCACGTTCATCGCGAACCTGAACAACAACGTGACGACGGCCTGTAACGTCGGCTGTCTGTTCTGTAACTTCAAGGACGCCGCCCACACCTTCGAATCGGACGCGGAGATGGAGAGCCAGGGCTTTACCAAAACCCCGGCCGAGTCTCGAGAGATCGTCAGCAACGCGGTCGATCGGGGTATCTACGAGGTCACGTCTGTTTCCGGGCTACACCCCGCGTTCGCACTCGACGACGAACACCTAGAAATCCTCGAGGCGACCGAAAACCGCAAGGCGGTCAACTTCAAGCCGCCCGAGCGGTACGACACCGACCCCGGAACCTACACCGAACAGATGGCGGCGATGAGCGTCGACGGTGTCCACGTCCACTCGATGACGCCCGAGGAGGCCTACCACGCCCGGCGCGGCACCGACTGGTCCTACCGGGAGGTCTACAGCCGACTTCGAGACGCCGGCCTCGATACCGTCCCCGGAACCGCGGCCGAAATCCTCGTCGAGGAGGTCCGGGAGGTGATCTGCCCCGGCAAGATCAGCACCGACGGCTGGCTCGAGGCGATGGAGGCGGCCGCCGACGCCGGTCACGGCCTCACCTCGACGATCATGTACGGCCACGTCGAGAACGAGGCCCACCGGGTCATGCACCTAAAACGCATCCGCGACCTCCAAGAGCGCGTCGACGGCGCGATCGCCGAGTTCGTCCCGCTATCCTTTATCCACCAGAACACGCCGCTTTACGAACACGACGTCGTCTCCGGCGGCGCGAGCACCGACGAGGACGAACTGCTGATCGCCGTCTCGAGGCTCTTCCTCGACAACATCGACCACATCCAGTCCTCGTGGGTGAAATACGGCGACCAGCAGGGACTGAAGATGCTCTCCTGTGGCGCGGACGATTTCATGGGAACGATCCTCTCCGAGGAGATCACCAAACGCGCCGGCGGCGAGTACGGCGAGTTCCGCTCGGTCGAGGACTACGTCGACCTCATCACCTCGATCGGACGCGTCCCCGTCGAGCGCTCGACGGACTACGAAAAGCGCCGCGTCGTCGACCCCGACGACCCGCCGTTCGGTCCGCAACTGGGGCCGAAAGCTGACGGCACGCCGCTGCTCGCTCGAGGCGACGATACCGTTCCCGCCGACGACTGATACGTTTCCCGCGTGACGCTCGATCGATGCGATACTCCTCTCTCCTGAGAATCGGATTCCGACACCCGTTTGCCGTCTTCGCGGTCTCCGCTCACCCTGAGTAGCTAAACTCGAGCACGTCGCCCTCTTCGATGCCCCGTTCTGTGGTCCACTCGTAGTTGACCTCGAGGACGAACTGGCCGTAGCCCGGATACCCCTGTTCGGAGCCGTCCTCGTTCGGGCCGGGCTTTGGCGCGTGGTGAATCCCCGTGATGACGCCCTCGCTGTCGGCGTAGATGATGTCGATGCCGAAGGAC
Organism: Halostagnicola larsenii XH-48; assembly: GCF_000517625.1. Taxonomy (GTDB): domain Archaea; phylum Halobacteriota; class Halobacteria; order Halobacteriales; family Natrialbaceae; genus Halostagnicola; species Halostagnicola larsenii. The sequence goes on from NZ_CP007055.1 coordinate 387,291, forward strand.
ATGTCGGGCATGATGAATCGAAGGTCCTGCTCGGAGCTGTTGATGAAGATCATGCCCCGATCCTCGGGCAACTCCTCGGTGTCGCTGAGGCCGATCGTTTGCAGTTCGGACGTGTCGGCGACCGCAGCCGTCACCTCCCCGAGTTCCTCGCCGTCGAGGGTCATCACGCTGACCTCGGTCTCGTCGTAATCGGCGTGGACCTCCGAGAAGTCGCCATCGCTCGAGTTCTCGTCCTCGTCGCTCTCGTTTTGCTCGTCTCCGCCGTCGCCCGCGCCCGAATCGTCGTCGCCACCAGACTCGTCGGTACTCGCGCTCGAGTCGTCGTCCGCCGGATCGCTTTCGTCGTCGGATTCGGTACAGCCGGCGAGACTGGCCCCGACGCCGACTGCGAGGCCTGTCAGGAGAGTTCGTCGATTCGACGTCGGTGATCGAGGAGGGGTCATCTACTGAGTTTCTGACCACGGAGACACTGATAAATATTTGTCAACGCTCACGCGTACGTGTACATTTCCCTCGAGCGCGCCGCTCCTATCGGAGCCGTTCGACACCTCGACGGTCAGTTTTCGCCAGTCTGGTGGTCGACACTCTCGGTATCGTCGACCCTCGCCGCTATGTCGAACTTGACCCCGGTTAGCTCCTCGGAGACGGTCCAGAGTTTCCGTGCGGTCTCGCGGTCGTAAGACTGCTCGGCCGAGCGCTGGCGTTCGGGCGCGCCGCGCATGTTCATGAATCCGCCCGGGCCGTAGTACTCCCCGCCCTGCACGTCGCTCGCCGTCGCCGCGTACAGCGTCGACAGCGCGCCCTTGGCCGCCGACTGGGCGAGCACGGCGTTCGAAACATCCATCAGGAGCTTTCGCGCCCGCGAGCCGCTCATCTCGGGTGCGCGAGCCTGAAGCGAGGTGTCGGCGTAGCCCGGGTGGACCCCCACGCTCAGCGCGTTCGAGGGAGTCGACTCGAGTCGCCGATCGAGTTCGTAGGCAAAGAGCAGGTTCGCCAGCTTCGACTGGGCGTAGGCGTCGTACCGGTTGTACTCCGCTTCGCCCTGGAGGTCGTCGAAGTCGATCTCGCCGCGCTCGTGGAGGCCGCTCGAGACGGTCACGATGCGGGCGTCGGTCGCGAGGCGATCGAACAGGACGGCGGTGAGCGCGAAGTGTCCGAGGTGGTTGACGCCGAACTGCATCTCGTACCCTTGTGCCGTCTCTCGCCGCGGAATCGCCATCACGCCCGCGTTGTTCACCAGCACGTCGATTTCGCCACTCGACGAATCGCCGTCGCGGTCGACCGCCTCGTCGAATCGCTCGGGGAACGCTCGAACCGACTCGAGGTCCGCGAGATCCAGTTCCGCGACGACGAGTTCGCCGTCGGCGTCGGGATCGATGTCGTCCAGGATCTCCGCGGCGGCCGACTCGCCGCGGTCGACGCTCCGACAGGCCATGACGACCGTCGCGCCGCGGTCGGCGAGCACTCGAGTCGCTTCGAAGCCGATGCCGCTGTTCGCGCCGGTGACGACGACGGTTCGCCCCGACTGGTCCGGAACGTCGGCCGCGGTCCAGCTCATACCCCTGCTACGGACTACAGCCGTTTGATAGCTCGGGTGGCGGCGGCCGCCGCCGACTCCCGCGTCGGCGACGCTGCGTTTCGAAACCGGGGCACTCCGTCTCTATTGTCCTCGAGACGTCATCCCAGTCAGGCCTCGAGATGTTTGATCCGCGCGTACCGACCGGCTCGCCAGCCGGCGACGAGCGCGACGACCGTTCCGACGACGGCGGCGAGGACGAACCCGACGAGGTAGACCTCGAGGGGCGTCCGAAGGAGCCGTTCGAAGCCGATAACATCGGTCACGATCCGGTTCAGCCCCGCTGCAAGCGCCGGCGTAGCGGCGAGGCCGACGACCCCGCCGAGCAGTCCGATGACGAGCCCCTGCGCGCCGATCGTTCCCGCGAGGACCCACCTCGAGAGGCCGATCGCCCGCAGTGCCGCCAGTTCCTCGCGCTGCTGGGAGGCGACGAGTGCGAACAGGTTCACGGTCAGGACGACGCCGCCGACGACGGCGAGGCCGACCAGCGTTAGCCCGCTTGCAAGGACGAGCGGCCGCTTCTCGGCCATCGCGCCGATCTGTTCGTTGCTCGCCCGAACGTCGTACTCCGGGTACGCCGTGTCGATATCGGCCGCAACCGCCTGCGGGTCCTCTCCCGACGCGGCGTCCGCGGTGACGAACGTCGCCCGGTCGGTCCCGGACGTGCCGGCGACCGCCAGCAGATCGGGGAGCGGAACGGCCGCCGTTTCCGATCCCAGATACTGCGAGTAGTACCCGGAGGTGCCGACGACGGTGAACTCGTACTCCGGCGCGGACTGCCTGCTGGTACCGAGATAGACTGTATCGCCCGGCGATGCGTCGAGCCGATCGGCCGTCGCCGGATCGAGGACGACCTCCTCGGTCGTCGGCTCGCCCTCGGTCATGGCTTGCTCGGCCGCTTCCTCCTCGATTTCGAACCCGCCGCCGTCCCGAAAGTCGAACCCCGAATGCGTCTGCGGGACGCCGACCGCGGACGTTCGGTCCAACTCCTCGGGATCCGTCCCGATGTAGACCTCGTACATCGCGATCGGGGAGGCGGAACTCACGTCGTCGCGCTCCTCGAGGTCGGCCGTCACCTGGTGTGCGCCGCCGATGGGGTTCGACGTTCCGCTCGCGGCGGGATCGATCGGGTCGCTCGAGACCCAGATGTCGCGGTTGGCGTTCTCGAGGCCGTCCTCGCCGATGGCGACGACGCCGACGCCGAGACTCGCAAGCAGCGTCACCGAGAGGACGACGAGCGCCACCGCGAGCACGGAGAGGACGGTTCGCCTGGGAGAGCGACGAATCTGGGCGAACGCGACGCCGACGACGGCGCTCGCTCGAGCGCTCATCCGTCGAAGACCGCCCACCGCACCCAGCGCCGCCCCGATCCGCCGAATCATCGCCCCACCTCCGTCAAGACCGAGGTTCTGGCTGCGATCACGAGCGGGTACGGGACCGCGAGCACGCCGGCGACGAGCGCGACTGCGAGCGCGTACGGGACGAACACCGGGTGCGCCATCGCCACGCTACCAGAGGCGACGGTTGCCCCGGCGACCGCGTTGATCGCGAGGATTCCGAGCGCGCCGAGGACGATCCCGATCACGGCACCACACAGGGTTGCGACCACCGTCGTGGTGGCGACGACGACCAGTCGACCCGACAGCGAGATTCCGACCGTCTGCAGGACGGCGAGCGTTCGACGATCCTGATCGACGGCCATCCCCATCGTCGTCGCGACGAACGACGCACAGATCGTCACGCCGATCAGCAAGGCGATTGCGCTCGTCGCGAACGCCAGCCCGTCGTCGAACAGCGCCGACGGATCTCCGCCACTGGTGGACTCGACGGATGCACCCGGATAGACGTCTTCAGCCGCCGATTCCGCCGCCGCGGGCTCGCCCCACACGAGGATCCGATCCGCGAGCTGGTCGTCGCCGCTGCCGGCGAACGTCTGTAACTCGCTCAGGTGGACCAGCGCGACCGGCGCGTCGCCCTCGCCCGCCGCTCCGGTGTCGTCGACCGCGGAAACGGTCAGCGATGGTACGTCCATATCGGACTGCCCGCTCGAGACGGTCCGTTCGTCGCCTTCCGAGGCGTCCAGCCGATCCGCCGCGCTGGGCGAGAGCACGAGCTGTCGTTCCGTCGGCCCCGCGTAGGACCCGTCGTCGTAGTGAGAATCCCCCGACTCGAGGCCGGTAGTCGAGAGGCCCGCAACGGTCCGGGAGGTGTCGTCCGGTACGACTCCCACGAGGAGGATGGTCCGTGTGTCACCGTCGGGTGACTCGAACTTCGTCGGCTCGACGAGCACCGGCGAGGCGTGTTCGACTCCGTCTTCCGAGCGGATTTCAGCCGCTCGCTCGTTCGCCTCGCCGAGGCGCGAACTCTCGACGCCGTCGACGGCCGAGAGCGAACCGCTTCCCTCCGGTGCGATTTCCGCGTCCGCGTCGTCCGCCTGCATCGCTCCGTCGTCGGCAACCGCCAGCGCGATACCGCTGATACACAGGAGCAAGGCGATCGTGAGCGCGACGACCACGACCGCCATACGGATCCGACTCGAGTTGATTCGGGTCGGTCGGTGCCAGAGCCTGGCGATCGACACGCCGACGATGCCGCGCCAGCGGTGCCGTCGCTTCCCGCGGGCAGCGTCGATCACCGACTCGCCGTTCTCATCGTTCATCCTCGATCACCGCCCCGTCCCGGAGCGTCACGACCCGGTCGGCGACGGCGAGCGTCGCGGCGTCGTGAGAGGCGACGACGACGGCGCGGTCGCGCCCGACGTTCGTCAATAGTTCGAGCACGCTCGCGCCGGTTTCCGTATCGAGTTCGCCCGTCGGTTCGTCGGCGACGAGGATGTCGGGATCCGTCGACAGCGCCCGTGCGATCGCGACGCGCTGTCGCTCGCCGCCGCTGAGTTCCCCGGGCAGGTGCGTGGTCCGGTCCTCGAGGCCGACGTCCGTCAGCAGGTCAGTTGCACGCTCTCGACGCGCCGATTTCGGGAGGCCCGCCTGCACGAGCGGTAACGCGACGTTCGCGCGGGCCGAGAGCGACTCCAGCAGGTGAAAGCGCTGAAAGACGATCCCGACGTGGCGGCGACGGGCCTTCGTCCGCCCCCGATCGGACAGCGACGTGAGGTCGGTTCCAAGCACGGAGACGGTGCCGGCGGTGGGAACCAGCAGTCCCGCAACCGCGTGAAGAATCGTCGACTTGCCGCTGCCGCTCGGCCCCTCGAGCCCGAGCACCTCGCCCCGCTCCACGTCGATGGAAACCTCGCGAAGCGCGGTCACCGCCTGCTCGGAACGCGACCGAAATCGGCCGGTCGTCGAGCCGTACTCGTGACTGACGTTCTCGAGGCGGACGGCCGGGACCGACTCGTCCTCGGCCGTCGCCTCGGCTCCCCTCGAACTCGAGCGCCGGAGTGATCGGTTGCGAATCCTCACGGAGTACTCCGGCGGACGGGATCCGGGCCCATTGTTTCAGTCTCGCTTCCCGGAGACAGGCGGCGATTTCGAATCAACTGCGCGTCAGGAACGCAGATGGCTCCGTAGCGTCGTTACAATCGCTCGAGACGGGCGTACCCTCCGAACGTTTCGATTTTGAAACAGACCGGTCGTCGTCGGACCGAATGTGCCGACGAGACCGCCGGCCGAAGCCAGTTCGGTCCAGTCTTGGGTCTCGTGTTCGGTTCCCCTTCGGCCGTGAAACGGACTCGTACAGTCGCGTTGGGTCGCCGCTTGCGTGCGGTTTCGAGCGCACCGTCTCCGTCCGTGTATGTCTCGATTACACGAGCCCGATAATCGATCGGACGGGTTACGCGTCGCCAACAGGTGCGGCGTCAATCAGAGCGCAGTGAGCCGAACAAAAATAGCGCGGTCAGTCGGACAAAGGGGGGGCGCGTATCGGCTCGGACCTCACGGCGTTCCGTCCCGAAGCACCGACCGGTATCGCGTTCCCGCTTCGTCGTCGGCCTCTATCGCGTCCCGAATCGACGGCGAAATCCAGGCACCCTCCTCGGCACCCGCCGCGGGCGCGCCGTCGAACTCGGGCGTGCGAAGCGCCGGCTCGAGGAATCGCTCGTACACCGGGAGCCGTTCGCGGAGGGGAACGCCGGCCTCCGATGCGATATCCTCGAGTTCGCGCAGGGCGGGCCAGGCGTAGTCGGGATTGATGTGGTCGTCCGTGATCGGCGAAACCCCGCCCAGATCGTCGACGCCGCAGTCGAGGAGGTCGCGGGCGGGTGCGAGATTCGGCGGGACCTGCACCGAAATCTCTTCGGGAAGCGCGACTCGCACCATCGCGGTCACCCGGCGCATCGTCTCGAGGTCCGGCGTGTTGCCCGACCACCGCTCGTTTCGCGAGACCGGCTGAACGATCACCTCCTGAACGTGATCGTAGCGTTCGTGCATCTCGCGGATTGCGAGCAGGCTTTCGGCCCGGTCCGCCCACGATTCGCCGATCCCGACGAGGATTCCGGTCGTAAACGCCACGTCGAGTTCGCCCGCCGTCCGGATCGTTCGGAGGCGCTGGCCCGGGCTCTTCCGGCGCGGCCCCGCGTGGGCGTCGACGTCGGCCGTCGTCTCGAGCATCACACCCATGCTCGCGTTCACGTCCGCGACGGCTTCCATCTGCTCGCGCGTCTGGTCGCCGGGATTCGAGTGCGGGAGCAGTCCCTCCTCGAGGGCGACCTCGCAGGCCTCGCGCAGGTACGTGTGAATCGAGTCGTGGCCCCACTCTGCGAGTTGGTCGTGGATCTCCGTGTAGCGCTCGTCGGGGTCGTCGCCGAACGTGAAAAGCGCCTCCGTACAGCCGGCGTCGGCGCCGGTTCGGCAGATCTCTCGGACCTCCTCGAGCGAGAGCAGCGAGGCGTTCCCGGGGCCGTCGAAGTAGGTGCAGTACGTACAGGTGTAGCGACACGCCGTGGTCAGCGGAACGAACACGTTCCTGGCGAAACTGAGTTCCGGCGCTGGCCCGACGTCCTCGGGGGTGACGCCGCACAGTCGATCGACCGCCTCGTCGTCGATCGACAGCGAGATATCGTAGTCGCTCGCGCCGGGGATCATTCTATCTCGATCTGTCGTCGCTCGGCACATAAGCGCTTCACTTCGACCCGATTTCGGGGGAGATATCGTCGATTCGAGACCGCGATCGGCAGGGTCTCACGACTCAGGGTTCGACAGAGCGGACGACCTCGAGTCGTCCCTCTGTCGAATCGAGCTCGAAGCCGAACTCCCGCAGGCAGTCGGCGGTTCGTCCCGTTCCGTGAGCGAGCACCTCGACCAGATCCGCCGGCTCGTCGATGTCGGCCCCCAGCCGGAACGAATCGACCGTCTCGAGGGTTGCGCCGATATCGTCTGCGATCCGGCGGTGGTCGAGAAAGGAACCGCCGTGGTAGTCGACCCGGAACTCGGGATGGCGAACGACGAGCGCGTTCGTCCCGACGCCGCGACCCGGCGCGATGACGACATCTGCGTTGGGAGCAAAGAGCCGCTCGAGCGCCTCGGGCGTCGTCAGTGCTAAATCGGCCATGACGACGGCGACGGCTGCAGACCCGCTGGATTTCACTTCCGTCGATCGCGTTCGAGACCGCACGACGGCGTTGACCGCCTCCGTCAGCGGTCGCCGATCGACGGTGACCGGCGCGTCGATTTCGAGCGGTTCCGTCGAGAGCACCGTCGGCTCTCGGCCCGTCTCCCGAACGGCCTCGAGTACGTCCTCGAGCATGACTCGAGCGAGCGTCGAGCGTTCCGTTTCGGACAGCACCGGCTTGAGACGGGTTTTTGGCGCGTCCGGAGCGTACGGAACGACGACGTGCATCTCTCGATTCTTGGCAGTACGCGCTCAAAAATACGTCGAACCCACCGGAACGCAGCTTCGGCTCTCACCGGCCGGCGTGACCACCCACGATCACGTCGACGGAGCGTTCGACACCGAACGGCCACCGTCCCCCGGGCGGTGGCCGCTCGAGACGACCGGCGCAGCGGTTCCGCGCCGGTGCGCCGTTCTCGGCACCTCGCCTAGAACAGCGGCTCGAGTTCGTCCTCGTCGTCTTCGACGAGCTCCTCGAGGTTTTCGTCGCTTTCTTCTTGAATGTCGTCCATGTTGTCCTGTGCTTCGATCGCGACCTGCTGGAGGCGCTTGATCCGCGGAACGTTCGTCACGCCCGAGAGCAAGATCGCCGCTGAGACTTCCGGCTCGCCTCGCGGGAAGTCACCGCCACGAACCTCCATACTGCCGGTTTCCTCCTCGAGCCACTTCCGACCGCGTTCGATACCCTTCCGATTCAGGTACTTCGAGGGACCGGAGAGGACGAGCAGCGCGCGCTCGGTCCCTTCGATCTCACACGGCAGGGTGAGTCGACCGAGCGCCGCTTTTCGAACGAGGCTCGTGATTCGATTGGTGGTGTTGGCCGCGTCGAGGCCGTCGCCGCCACCGCCGTCGCCGCCGGTAAACCGCGAGAGCAGGCCGCCGCTCGTGTTGAGCTCGACCTCCTCTGAGGCGTAGCCGACGGTCGAAACGCCGCCGCCGGAGAGCGTGTTGATAATCTCCGAGGAGTCGACGACGCTCTCTGCGACTTCTTGACCGTCGCCGACCTCGCCGGCCCCGAAGAGGATGCCGAATCGCCTGACGATCTCTTCGTTGATCTGCTCGTACCCGCCTTCGACCGATTCGCCGGTCTGTCGCCACGAGTCGTTGTCGAAGACCAGCAGGTTGTCGACTTCGCGGACGAACGTCTGGAACGACCGTGCGGCGTTGAGGGTGTAGATGCCCCCTTCGTCCGTCCCCGGCAGGACGCCGAGTCCGTAGACCGGAATGGTGTAGATTCGCTTGAGGTGTTTCGCCAGGACCGGCGCGCCACCGGAACCGGTGCCGCCGCCCATGCCCGAGACGACCAGAAACGCGTCGACCTCGTGGGTCGGAATCGCATCGATCGCGTTCTGGACCTCGTCGATGTCTTCCTCGGCGATTTCCGCGCCGAGCTCGTTGTCCGCACCCACGCCGTGACCCTTTACTCGGGCCTGGCCGATGAGTACTCGATTCTCCTCTGGTATCCGGTCCAATCCGATAAGATCCGCTTTCGCGGAGTTAACAGCGATCGCCGCGCGGACGATTCCGCTGTTGGTTCGATCGTCGTAATCGAGGAATCGATCGACGATCTTGCCACCGGCCTGTCCGAATCCGATCATCGCAAGCTTCATAGTTGATTAGGGGGCTCCGTGAATTGAAACCAGAGCAATCAGGGATATAAAGCTTGTGTTGGTGTGACTTTCAGGATATCGAGAAAATAGCGAAAACCGACGGACGGAGCCAGGGTTCAACGAAATTATTGCAAAGATAAAACAATTATTCCGCCGTATCTGCCGACTATTTATATTAATCTTTGGGCAGCATACAATGTTAACAAATAGCATGACCCGGTCGCAATCTGCGAGTTGAGTCACGCGTTCGGCACGCGCCGGGTCGACTCGACCCCCTCGAGGCCGAGGTGCGCCGAAAGCGTCGTCAGGTCCCCGTCTTCGACGCCGAACGCCGAGACGTCGTTTTCCGAGACGGTGTTGTCGATCTCGAGTGATCGAGCCTGATCGGGACCGAACGGGACGAACGGAACGGGACCGACCGCCGAGAGGCCGACCTTCGCCAGCGCTGCCGGGATCGGCAGGACCGTCACCGACTTGCCCTCGGCCTCGTAGGCGAGTTCGGTCACGTCCGCGAGGCTCAGCACCTCCGGGCCGCCGATCTCGTAGGTTTCTCCGACATGGCGCTCGTCCTCGAGGGTGTCGGCCAGCATCGGAGCGAGGTCGCCGACCCAGACCGGTTGGAATCGCGTTCTCCCGCCGTCCGGAAGGGCGGTCACGTACGGCGTCGTCAGGGTCTTCGTGAATTCGACGAACTCCGCCCCGTCGCCGAAGACGACCGAGGGGCGGACGATCGTCCACTCGAGGGACGACTCGCGGACGACTTCCTCGGCGCGACCCTTTGCCCGCAGGAACGCCGTTTCGGCGTGGGGATGGGCACTGAGCGCACTCATCTGGACGAACCGCTCGGTATCTCCTTCCTCCGCCGCGCGAACGAGGTTGCGCGTGCCCTCGAGGTGGACGCTCTCGTGGCTTTTGTCGCCGCGCGGCTGAAAGAGCGGCGAGAGGGAGACGAGGTTGACGACCGCGTCGTGGGTGGCGACGGTCTCCGCGATGGAATCGTACGCACCCACGTCGCCGATCGCGATATCGACATCGGCGGGGAGCGATTCGCCGTCCGGCGTTCTCGACAGCGCCGTCACTTCGTGGCCGCGACCTGCCAGTTCCGCACACAGGATCGATCCGATAAAGCCGGTTCCGCCGGCGACGAGGACGTTCATACGCGATATGTGGGCTCGAGTGAATAAAAATCGGTTGCCTACGCGTGCGTCCGATACCGACAACGCGTCGCTGGTCGCGAACTCGGCGGGTCCGTACCCGCGAACGGTAATTCGACAGATTGTAGTACTCACCGCCGCGAACTCCGGGCATGCTCGTCACGCTCGAGGGACTGGACGGCAGCGGGAAAACGACCGTCTGGGAGGCCCTCCACGAGGTCTACCCCGACGCGACGTTCACCCGCGAACCGACCTCGGGGCCGACGGGGTCGTGGTACGGCGACGCCGTCTACCGCTCGATCGAGGACGACGACGCGGACTCGCTGGCCGAACTGTTTCTCTACACCGCAGACCACGCGGATCACCTCTCTCGAGTGATCGAACCGGCCCTCGAGCGCGGCGACCTCGTGATCTCGGATCGCTACTCCGACTCCCGGTACGCCTATCAGGGGGCGACCCTCGAGGGCGAGATCGACCGCCCGCTCGAGTACATCGTGGACATCCACGAGGCGTTCTCGATCGATCCCGACCTAACGATCTACCTGGATCTCGACGCCGAAACCGCCGCCGCCCGCTCGGGATCGACGAACAAGTTCGAGCGCGCCGAGTATCTCGAGTCGGTCCGGGAAAACTACGAGCGGCTCATCGAGCAGGACTCGGACCGATTCGTTCGCGTCGATGCAACCCAGCCGCCGGAGGTCGTTCTCGAGCGGGTTAAACGCGTTCTCGAGCAGGCGCTCGAACGGGAAGACTCAGATCCGACGCGTTAATCGACTGAGAATAGCTGGCGAAATCAGTTCGTTGGCTTCGAGACACGCTGCGTTAGCGAGTGCCGTTTCGATCGGCAAACCCCGTCCCGTCCCATCCGTTGTTCCTCGAGCGGACCCATCTCTCGAGCTTCCAGGCCAGTACCGACAGGAGTGCGGCTGGACCGAGCAGCAGGAGTCCCATTCCGCTGATCTCGGCCATGTAGAAGGCGTGTCCGTAGAGAACGTACGGGACGATGAGCACGAACGGACCGAGCGGCGTGACGAATCCTCCCTGACACACCGCACGCAGCGGGATTGCGGCGGCTGCAGTCGCGAAGAACAACACGATCAGTGCCGTTCCCGGCCCGCCGAAGAAGAATCCGAGTACGCTCGCTGGCACGCCAACAAGTCCCGCCGCTGTCGCAATCACGACGCGACGGGATTCGGGAATACGCGGCAGGTTTCGAAGCCCTCCGGTTCCGAGAGCGTACCCCCGACGGAGTACGAACTCGACGACGCCGGCGAACAAAACGAGGCCGACCGTGACGCCAGTGATCGTCGACATAACGTACATGTCGAATAGATTCTGCGCGCCTGCGGTCGACAGTTCGGCGATACCGACACCTGCAAACAGCGCGACCACTCCACCTGCGGGCGCGAGCAATCGAGTGTGTGCACTCACCAGTACCGGGACTGCAACTTGGACGAACGCGAACAGGGAGAAGACGCCGACCCAGATGGGCGTGTCGATCGTCGTGTACTCGAGAACCTCGAACAGCGCGAGCAGCGCGGCGACGTGAACGATCCCACTGAGGACGGACACTGTGACCGAAAAGCGGCTCGGGTGGTTCATGTGTCTTAGCACCCTTTCCTATCGCCTACCAGCGAATCGCTGCTCTCGGGCGTGTTTTGGCCGGGGCTCGAGTCACGTAGCTGTCTGCCTCGAGCATCTGAACACCCCCGAGACCGGGGGAATTCTGCGTAGCCAAAACACAACGGAACAGATTCTGTGGAGGTATTATCGGACAGTTGCAAACGGGGTCACCTACCGCTTCATTTCGTTCCGTTGTTATCTTTCTTTGGTAATAATATCTCCCTCCGAGAAATGTCACGAAGAGTGAAACTGCTCGATGGAACCAAAAAGTGCGCTTCTCGTCCTTTTTAGAGATCCGTATTGGAGGCAAACGTCCGCTGGCGTCGAAACCACACTCCGAAGCGAAACGGTTGTTTGCTAATCCATCGCAATGTAGGTCTGCGTGTCCTCGACGCCGTTGATTCCCTGTATCTGCGTCGCCGCGATTTCCTTTACCGCCGCGGGCGTCTCGACCCTGGCTTTGGCGATGATATCCACGTCGCCGGCGACGATGTGGGCCGAGTCGACGCCCTCGAGTCCTTCGATGCTGTCCCGTAGCCGATCCGCCTCGCCCGTGTTCGCTTTGACCATGATATATGCTGTAACCATCAGTTCGTACCTCCAGTGTTGGCTTCGGTGTCTTCGACCGTCGTTTCCGCTTCGATCTCCGCGCCGGTCCGGCCCGCCGTCTCGCCGACGACGATCTGTCGAACGTCGCTCAGCACCGCAAAGTCCGCGAGCACGACCAGTCGATCGCCCGACTCGAGCGATTCGTCGGCCGTCGGGATCTCGAGGTCGCCGTCGATCTTCCCGAACGCGAGGACGGTCGCATCCGCGGGGAGTTGCAGTTCGCTGATCGTGTAGCCGTTGATCGGGGCCTCGTCGGTGATCGTCAGTTCGACGACCTGCAGGTGCTGGGCGATGTCGGCGATGGCTCGGATCGTGCCGCCCAGCAGGGCGTTTTTCGCGCCCATCGCGCCGAGGCGTTCGGGGTAGATCACCTCGTCGACGACGTCGGCGTACTTTCGGTAGATCTCCTCGCGGTACTCCTCGTCGATCCGCAGGACGGTCCGACAGCCGTAGTGGTCGGCGATCAGACACGCCGAGAAGTTCGTGTTCAGATCGCCCGTCAGCGCGCCGACCGCGTCGGCGTCCTCGACTCTCGCTTGCTCGAGCAGCGTTTCCTGCGAGCCGTCGCCGTCGACGACCGTAAATCCCTGATTGCGCGCTCGCTTGGCCGTGGCCTCGTCTCGTTCGATCAGCGTCACATCGTGGCCTTCTTCGTGCAAGACGCGGGCGGTGCGCAAGCCGACCCGTCCAGCCCCGATTAGTACGAACCGCATGGAGTGGGATACGCCCGCCCCCGTGAATAAGTTTGCCCTGCGTTAGCGAATCACTTGGTAGTCGAGACCTCGAGATAGTTCGCCCGTTTCAGCGGTGAGTAGCGGTGCACGCCTGCTCGAATCGCGTTGTTGAGATACGAAAAAGTATGAAACATAACTAGTATCCTGGTAGATGGCGATAGCGATGGGAGTAGCCTACCAGAGCAACAATAAGCATATTACATTCAATTACGTACCGTTACGTATGCCAGTCGACTTCGAGCAGTACCGCCCGACGGATCTTCCCGACGAGAATACGAACGGGCGAGCGATCCTCGAGTTCCTCGCCGCACGCCCCGAAACCGGCTATCGAGCCGGTGAGCTCGCGACGGAGCTGGACATCCCCCGCGGCAGCGTCGGAACGACCTTGAGCCGGCTCGAGAGTCGAGGACTCGTCCGCCACAAAGGGGAGTACTGGGCCATCAACCCCACAGCGTACGACACACACACGGCGAGCGTCGTTGGCCTCCAGACGGTTGCCGAACAGTTCGAAGGCGACTACTACGACGACAACTCGGACTGGGATAGCGATCTCGAGGATCTAAACGAGCAGGCGAACGACTCTCCCGAGGAGAAGTGATGTACGATCGGGGCGTTATCATCGTCGCTGCGGATCCCTACGGAAATACACCACGTCGCCCGTATCTAATCATTAGCGACGAAACCCATCCATTTGCTGGTCGCCAGTATATCGCGCTCGGGATTACGGCCGCCGAATACGCCGATGCCCGATCCCTCGAGGGCGCATTCGAAGCTGGGACGCTCGAGCGAGAATCGTTCGTCTCACCCTAGGCTGTCGTTTCGTTACGGGATCGCGACATCGACCGGGCAGTCGCTCGCGTTTCCGAGGACTTCCTGTATACTGTTATTGACGATCTGATCACGTACGTTTCGCTGTAGCGCCACGCTCGATTTCGGGAAAGGTTTTAGTCGTGCCAGAGTGTACCACACCTCGAGCAATGGTCCACGCCTTCATCATGGTGAAGACGGCCGCCGGGAAATCCGAGCGCCTGCTCGAGGACATCAGAGCGCTCGAGCAGGTCGCGGAGGCCCACATCGTCGCCGGCACCTACGACATCATCGCCGAAGTCGACGTTCCCGACGTCTACGACGTGTTACAGACGGCCTCCTCGGACGTGCAGGGGCTCGAGGGTGTGGCCGACACGAAGACGTACATCGGGATGGACTAAAGAACAAACTTTTACTCTGCGCTCTGGCACGCTGTGCGGCATCGCCGCCAGCGTGCCGTCGCTCGGTAAAACTTTGATGAAAAGCACTCCTCCCTCGCCGGTGGGTCGGTCGTCGGCCCGCTCGGCCGCGCCGCGGCCTCGCGGCTCGAAGCGGGTGGAACTGCCTGCCCTCCCCCGGGTCGTGCGACTCTTGTAGTACTCGAGTCGCACTCTCGGCCACGGCGTTTGGACCGCAAAATACCGCTCCGTTACATCGGCATGCCGCCACTGTTTCCGTTCCCCTCTGTCGCCTGTTGGCCCTGGCTCTGGGCGTTCTCGAGCAACGTTGCAGCCTCGCCCTCGTACTCGTAGCCGGGGACGATTCCCTGGGCGTAGGTTCCTTCGACGTACTCGAGCAGCGTTTTGGCGTCCTCGACTCCCTCCGCGGCGTCCCAGGCGACGTACTCGAGGATCACGCGGACTTCGTCGGGGTCGCGCTCGAGAACGGGTTCCTCGTGGGTGCTCGTGTGAGCGAGCGAGAAAGTATCCTCGAGTCGCCGCTCGAGGGTTTCGAACCAGCCGTCCTCGACGACTTGCTCGACGGTAGGGCCGGTATCGGCGGCGGCAGCCGAAAGCGTCGGCAGCGCGATCGTAATGTGGAACTCGCCGTCTCGGTTTCCCTCACCCTCCTCGGCCGTGACGGTCGTCTCGAAGACGGTCGTTTCGAGGTCGTAGCCTGTGTTATCCCCTCGCGGCGCGAACGCGTCGTGGGACTCGAGTTCGCGCTCGACGGCGGCGGGCTGGTCGGTCATTACCCGGACAAGGGCCGGGTCGAAAAAGGGTGTTACGCTGGCGCGTCGGTCGGTGCCGGCCGGTTGGCTTCACAGTCACACGATCCGAACTGTTTAGCGTCGTTTCGGACCGTTTCTGACCGGAAAAGACGCGTTTCTCGAGGCGAACGCGCTCCATAACTACAACCGATGTTGTTATCTGTCGGTGTCATGAGTCTTGATAGATCCGAGGCGGAACGCCGTCGGTTCGCACGGCTGCTCGGCATCGACGGCGGCGCTGGCTCCGGATTACCCATCGGTTCGCGGACCAAAAACGAGATGCAGGGGAGCGATACGGCCGTTTCGAACGCGGAACGCAACGCCGAGGAAGTTTAGTCGAGTGCCCGTTCTTCGAGGTACGTATTCAGCGCGGTCGCGACCTCTTCGAAGTCCTTGAGTGTCAGTCCGTCGGTGGTGACCAGCACGCCTTCGCGGTCGTTGGTCACCCTGATGAGAAAGCCGTTGTCGAAGACGCGGATCGTGTAGTTGTAATCGCCGAGTTCGGATCCCTCGTAGGCGGTCTGGGCGGTCGTGAAGCCGCGCCATTCGTGACCGATGAACGTCGAGAGGTCCGCGTCGCGCTCGAGGTCGTCGCGGAGGTAGAGTTGCTCGTAGTCGTCTCTCGTGAAGTAGGTGACCGAACGCAAGCTATCGCCGATGGCTGTCCGGGCAGTCGTGACGATCTGGTTCGACGTGTCGGACGTGAGTAGCCCTGTGGCCATACCGGAGGGCTGGTTCTCCGGGACCTTAATCACGGTGGCTTTCCGCGGCCGGTGTGATCTGCCCGGTTCGGGACACTTGGGCGGTTCAAACGCGACTTCGGACCGTTAGGCTTGTTCGATCGCCTGCTCGAGGTCCGCGATCACGTCCTCGACGTCTTCGATCCCGACCGAGAGCCGGACGAGGTCGTCGGTGACGCCGCCGGACAGTTTCTCCTCCTCGGTGAGTTGCTGGTGGGTCGTACTCGCCGGGTGGATGATCAGCGTCTTCGCGTCGCCGACGTTCGCCAGCAGGCTCGTCAGATCCACTTCGTTACAGACGGTCTCGGCCGCGTCGTAGCCGCCCTCGAGTCCGAACGTTATCATGCCGCCGTAGCCGCCCTCGAGGTATTTCTCGGCGTTTTCGTGGGTCTCGTGGCTCTCGAGACCAGGATAGTTGACCCAGGAAATCTTGTCGTGGTCCGCTAAGTACTCCGCGACGAGCTGGGCGTTCTCGGAGTGTTTTTCCATTCGCAGGGGAAGCGACTCGAGTTTCTGGAGCGTGACCCATGCGTCGAACGGCGACTGCTGGTTGCCCAGATCGCGCAATCCACGAGTGCGCGCAGCGATCGCGAACGCTTGGTCGCCAAACGTCTCGTGGAAGTTGATCCCGTGGTAGGCCGGGTTCGGCTCCGTGAGTTCGGGGTAGTCGCCCTCGTCCCAGGGGAAACTGCCGCCGTCGACGAGGATCCCGCCGACCGTCGACCCGGAGCCGGTGAGCCACTTCGTCGTCGAGTTCCAGACCAGGTCCGCGCCGTGCTCGAGCGGTCGACAGAGGTGGGGCGTGGCGAAGGTGTTGTCGACGAACAGCGGCACGTCGTTTTCGTGTGCGATCTCTGCGACCCGTTCGATGTCGGGCGTGACGAGCGCCGGATTCCCGATCGTCTCTAAGTGAACGAACGCGGTGTCGTCGTCGATGGCCTCCTCGTAGGCGTCGTAATCGAGCGTGTCGACGAACTTCGTCTCGATGCCGCGCTTTGCGACGGTGTGCGTGAGGTACGTGTAGGTCCCGCCGTACAGCGCCGACGCGGAGACGATGTTGTCGCCGACCTCGGCGAGGATGAACGTTGCGAGGTCGAAGGCGGCCATCCCGGATGCCGTCGCGAGCGCGCCGGTACCCCCCTCGAGCGCCGCGATGCGTTCTTCTAACATCGCGTTCGTCGGATTCATGATCCGCGAGTAGATGTTGCCGAACTCCTCGAGTCCGAACAGGTTCGCGGCGTGTTCGGTGTCCTCGAAAACGTAGGATGTCGTTTGATAGATCGGCGGTGCTCTGGCTCCCGTGGTCGGATCCGGCTCCTGACCCGCGTGGACGCTGTTCGTTGCGAAACGGTGGTCGGATTGCTCGTTGCTCATACGCGAATACAGTTGTGAGGGTCTGTTGTAAAGGTATACGTCGATCGACGGATACTCGGCCGGAAGGTCCAAGGAAGCCGAATTCGCTCGAGCAGATTCGTCGTCCTGTGCTGTAAGCTGGCGTTTGGACGAATCGAGAAACGCGTCTCCGGTTGGATCCCGCGAGTTACAACAGCCCCATCGCAAAGAGGCCGGTGAGCGGATCTCGAAGCAGTATAAGTAGCGCGCCTGCGGCCACGACGATGATAATCCAGGCGAACATGATGTACATCGCTTTGCGGATGAAATCTTCGTCTTCATCCACCATGAGTGAGTTCTGTGATTCCTGATTGCTCATGCAGGTCGATTTCGCCTCCGTTACTATAATATTACGTGTGATCAGTCACTCGTGATGTTTGTCATCATATATCAACATGGCCAATCATGAATTCGATCGGAGCGCCTTTCATCGTTCGGTTCCCGCAACTCGAGCATGGAAACGACTCGTCACTTTACCGTGACGCTCTACGTGGTTAACGACGGGGCGACGGCGCTTCACACGCACGAACGGCTCGGGAAACGGATTCCTCCCGGCGGGCACGTCGACCGCGACGAACTGCCACACGAGGCGGCGATCCGGGAGTGTCGCGAGGAAACCGGTCTCGAGCCGTCGATCCGTCGGATGCAAGAGCCACTCGAGGGCGGTGCCGGCCGGAGCCTCCCGCAGCCCCGTCGGCAGATGCTCTACGACGTCAACGTCCACGACGGCGTCGTCGGCCACCAGCACATCGATCACGTCTACTTCGGCTCCGTCTCGAGTCGGGAGATCGAACCGGAACCGGGCGAAGCCGGCGCTGACGCGTGGGCGTGGTACACTCCCGACGAACTCAGGGCGAGCGACCTCGAGGCGGACGTGATCGAACTCGGCTGTGCGGCGATCGACGCGGTCGGCCAGCGCTGAGGACGGATCGGCGGGGCCGCTGAGAGCGGCCCGATCCCTCGAGGCGAACTATTCGAGCAAGCTCTCGCCGGTCATCTCCGGGGGCTGGTCGAGGCCGATCAACTCGATCATCGTCGGGGAGATGTCCGCGAGGGTCCCTCCATCGCGAACCTGTCGGTCGTCGTTGGTGCCGTCGGAGGCAACGTACACGAACGGCACGAGGTTGTACGTGTGTGCGGTGTGCGGTCGTTCCTCGGTCCCCATATCATCGGCGTTGCCGTGATCGGCGGTAATCAGGACGTGCGCGCCGTGGTCCTCGAGGGTTTCGACGAGCCGTCCGAGTTCGGTATCGACGGCCTCGACCGCTTCGACGGCGGCGCGGTAGTCGCCGGTGTGGCCAACCATGTCCGGATTGGCGTAGTTGAGAACGAGCACGTCCGGATCCTCGCGTCGAATCGTCTCGATCGCGGTGTCGGTCAGCTCGGGGGCGCTCATCTCCGGTTGCTGGTCGTAGGTCGGGACGTCCGGGCTCTTGACGATCTCCCGGCGTTCGCCGTCGAATTCGACCTCGCGACCCCCGTTCAGGAAGTAGGTGACGTGGGCGTACTTCTCGGATTCGGCCATGCGAAGCTGACTCATTCCCGCATCGGCGAGCACCTCGCCCAATACCTGTTCGGGCTGGTTCGGCGGGAACGCGATGGGGTGGTCGAACGTCTCGTCGTACTCGGTCATCGTCACCAGTTCGATTTCGGGGGGGCTCGTCTCGAACTCCCACACGGGTCGAATATCGGCGAGCATCCGCGTGAGCTGGCGCGCGCGGTCGGATCGGAAGTTGAACCAGACCACCGAATCGCCGTCCTCGAGCGCCGGCGCACCCGAAACGAGCGTCGGCTCGACGAACTCGTCGGTTTTCCCGCGGTCGTAGGCCGATTCGACGGCGTCGACCGCCGAGTCGGCTTCGTATTCCGCCTCGCGGGAGACGATGGCGTCGTAGGCGCGTTTCGTCCGCTCCCAGTTCTGGTCGCGATCCATCGCGTAGTACCGGCCCGAAACCGTCGCCACGTCGCCCGTTCCGTGGGTGTCGATGGCCTCCTCGAGCGCTGTCAGATACCCTTTGCCGCCGGTCGGGGACGTATCCCGACCGTCGGTGATCGCGTGGGTGACGGCCTCGACGTCGCGGTCCGCGGCGAGTTCGATCAGCGCGTGGAGGTGTTCCTGATCGGAGTGGACCCCGCCGTCGCTGACGAGGCCGAGAAAGTGGACGCGCCCGTCGTTCTCGCGGGCGTGGTCGAACGCCTCGTTGATCGCGTCGTTCTTCCGGAACGAGCCATCCTCGATGGCGTCCGAGATCCGGGTGTACTCCTGATAGACGACCCGGCCCGCGCCGATGTTGAGGTGGCCGACCTCGCTGTTTCCCATCTGTCCGTCCGGCAGGCCGACGCGCCGGCCGGCGACCTCGAGACTGCCCGACGCGCCTGTTCTCGAGAGCCGATCGAAGACCGGCGTGTGGGCCGCCTCGACTGCGTTTCGTCCGCCGTCATCATCACCGAGTCCCCAGCCGTCGAGGACGATCAGTGCCGCGTTCATGTGCGAGTCCAACGGGTCCCGCCGTATCTAGCTGTCGCTCACGTCGAGCGGTTAGTCGCTCGAGCGTGAAGTAACTCCGAGGAGTTACCGAAACCACGCTGGTCAAACTACGGGCGGTGACGCGGTCGAAGTCCGCCTCGAGGTCCGCAGCGTGTCACTCGTCGTGACGAGTACGGGCGTTTGGGTCACTCACGAAGAGCCGTTAGCCCGTCCCGACTGCCCCGAGTGTGGACTCCCAATCACCGCGGTCGTCCAACTCGTCCCAGAGTGTCACAACGCGTACCCCTGTGGCTGTCGGGTTGCAGAGGATCTACTCGAGTAGAGAGGGTTCCTCGAGTACGACTCGAGCCATAGACCGTTGGGGCTTTGCCAATCGTCGCCGCGGTGAGTACACCTGTC
Source organism: Halostagnicola larsenii XH-48 (assembly GCF_000517625.1). Lineage (GTDB taxonomy): Archaea > Halobacteriota > Halobacteria > Halobacteriales > Natrialbaceae > Halostagnicola > Halostagnicola larsenii. The sequence goes on from NZ_CP007055.1 coordinate 407,198, forward strand.
GAACGGATCGGCCTTGGATGCACATCAATTGGCGAACCGTTTGCGACCTAGGCTCTAGCAACCCGAGAAATCTTCCTGTTGGAAAGATAAGTGCCAGGTGATGGCAACAGAGGCGACGTTCACCATTCCGGCCGACCAGTTTCCCCTCGGGACAGTCTTCGAGCAACTACCGGGCGTTACGGTCAGACTGGAGCGTATCGTCCCGAGTACCGACGTGGTGATCCCCTACTTCTGGGTTCGAGGAAGTCATTCTGACGACGTCGTTGCGGCGTTTTCCGACCATCCTGGGGTGCAGGATATCGAGCTAATCGATTCCGTCGAGGACGAGTATCTCCTGCGCGCCGAGTGGGCTGCGGACTACGCAGGGGTGCTCAGCGCGCTGACCGAGACGGGAGTCCCCCTGATCGAAGCGATCGGGACGGACACGGAGTGGACGTTTGAGATCCGTGGTGACGAACGAAGCGATATCGCCGGGTTCCAGCGGCGCTGTCGCGAACATGACATTCCGATCACCCTCACGGCGCTCCACGCCCTGACGCCGGTCGAGACAGCGTCCGAGTCGGCACTCACCGAAGAGCAACAAGAAGCGTTGGTTCTCGCGTACGAATGCGGGTACTTCAACTCGCCACGTGAGGTGACGATGGACGAACTCGGCGACGAACTCGGCATCTCACAGCAAGCAATCGCCTCACGGCTCCGACGAGGGACGCGTAGAGTCCTCGGTAACACCCTCTCTGCGTTGGACGCCTGAGCTCGCAACTATAAAAGGCGGTTGTATAGACAAAAGGAAGTCTCACTTAGAACAGTCCCTTTAGAATTATATGTACCTGTGTTCCCGAAATCCGATTCACTAACTATGAACCAAGGGGGAAACGCCCTCCTGTCTGCGCTTGCCAACCGATACTCTCGCTCCGTTATCGCGTACTTCAGAAACACGACCGAAGATCACACCTCAGTTGATGACATTGCTGCCGTACTCGCCCGACGTGACCACGCAGACGAGACACAGATTGGGATACGGCTCCACCACGTCGTACTCCCCAAACTGGACGCCGTTGGGATCGTTGACTACGACTCGCGGACGAAAACGGTCCGATATCACGGTCATTCGCAACTCGAACACCTCGAGGAGTCTCTCTTCGAGTTTGGTTCCAAAGTATCACGGAGAAGCGAATAGCAGATGATACAAGAAGAGCGCGAGCAAGCAACGACGGTCCGGGAATCGTATACGCCCGACCAAGACCGCTCGGTAACCGAGGCGGTACTCGATGCCATTGAAGAATGTAAGGGCGAAGACCTCCTGCGGACTGATTTCGTCCTCTACGAGGACATCAATCCCGAGGCCCTCGATTCTCTCTTTCGCCACGACGCACAGCCGCGCACAACCGTGACGTTCGATACCGATAGTGTCACGGTTGAACTCTGGGGGGATGACGGCGTCGAGATCCGCGTCACGGACCGATCAGTCGAGTGAGCGTTTGAGACTGCGCCAGAACACGCTCTGAATATTGTATTGGAAGACGATTGCTATCGTGATGCCTTCTTCCGCTGTAGTTACCTAAATCAAGACTACATATCAAAAATAGAGCTATTCGTGTTCGTACTTCGCGCCGCAGTCGCCACAGACGGTGCCGTGGCCGGGCCTACTTCGCTGGGCGAACACCGCACCGCAGTCGGTGCAGATCATAAAGAGTCGGTGCTCGGGCGGGACGCCCGCCTCGAACTCCATGCGTACCCAGGCGTCGGGGTTTTCCTCGTCGCGGATGGTCACACCGTTTTCCGTTCGGTGCCAGTTGATCGGCGGTGTCTCCGAGTCGGCGGTCCGAATTCCTCGCTTGGACATCGGGTATTCGGAGGGTCGACGCCCAATCATATACGTTTTCTGATAATTATTTACCCGGTCTCGAGTGAACCGCTCGAGCGCGCCGGGAGTTGTCGCGGCGGACTGGTTCGATGGAGGGGGTAACTGAGGGTCGAACCGATCGCGGGATTTTTGCGGGTGGGGTCGGTGGAGTCGGTCATGACGCTCGATCCGGTCCACTTCGACGGCATCGCGCGACTCGCGCGGCGGATCGACCACGGTGCCGACGAGCGGGACCACCGGGAGTTCGCCGAGACCGTCTGGGAGTCGTTTCTTGACCCCCTCGCGTACAACGGCCGAACGATCTTAGAGCCGATCGGCGAGCGGCGAAAGCGGCTCGTCGACTGCGAGGACGTCGCGCTCTGCGAGCGGTCGTTTCCGACCCAACACGGCCTCGACGCCGGGACGATCAACCCGACGACGTTCAAAAACGGGCTCGTTATCGACATCGCACAGGCCGCGATGAGCACGACCCCGAGCGACCTCGACGTCCACCGCTCGAGAACCGTGGTCGCGACGGTCCACTCGAACGACGAGACGATGACCGTCGACGATCGCTGGGACACCTTCGACGGCGGCTACAGTCGATCGCGCGCCGTGAAGGTACCGCCGCTGCCCCGGTTCGCCGAGGGGGTCGTTCACGCGCTCGCGCTGTATCTCGCCGAGAGCGAACACGCCCGCGAACACGCCGAGGACGTCTCCGACCTGCTCGTTCTCGACGGCCCGCTGTACCCCCGCGGGTTACTCCGATGGGCCGATCAGCACCCCGATCTCGCGGAGTTCCTCCTCGAGGATCCGCGCCCGACGACGGTCCTCGAGAACTACGTTCGGCTGGTCGAGCGCTTCCTCGAGCGGGACGTTCCACTGATCGGATTCGTCAAGAACCCCGCGACGCGCGTCATAACACGGACGCTCAAACAGAAGAAGCGAACGGAGGGGGACGTGGGAATCGACGTTCCCTGGGCCGACGACTCCGCGATGTTCACGCGGATCTTAGAGCGCGGGGAGTACGTCGACGGTGTCGACGACGAGCGCTGGGAGCGAGACACGTCGTCGCTGACCTACACTAACTGGTTCCGGTCTCGAGGCGGCGTCGATCGGCCGCTGTCGGTCGACGGAGACGCACTCGGCGTCGAGCGAAAGCGCGCGCTCGAGAACTACGAGGTGACGTTTTTCGTCCTCTACGATCCGCGCGACGACCTGCTCTATCGGATCGAAGCACCCTACGCGTTCACCCGCGATCCGGACCTTCGCGAACGGCTGACGATGCACGTGCTCCAAAACGTGGCAATCGCCCACGGCCCGCCGACGATAATCGACAAGGCGGACGAACTGGCCCGGATCAGCAACGCGGAGAAACGGTCGCTCCGCGAGAGTTTAGAAGACAGCTTCGATACGACGCGAGATCGAACCTACGACGATCACCGCTGGGGCGAGGATCTGGTCTGAATCCGTCGCGGGTAGAGTGCAGTTCTACTCGAGGTCGTTGTAAGGAGCGGTTGGCCTGGGACACACGCTATTGCTACGAGAACGTGTGCATATATACACCAATATAGCTCATTCCTGTGTAGGTTGTTTGAACACTAGGGGTTTATTAGACAATACTTCCGAAGTATCCGATCATGTGCGAACATTCACGAACTCGAACTAATTCTCGAGACGGACGCGGCGACGCCGACGGCCAGAGCCGCCGTCGATTCCTCGGGGCGACCGCGGGGGCGGCGATGGCCGGTCTCGTCTCGAGCGGTGCGAGCACGACCGTCGGTGCCGACGAGGGCGACGAGACGGTAACGATCGTCCACGATACGCACTTTCACGGCCGGTTTCGAGATGCCGAGTCGGACGAACTGAACATCGCCCGCTACTACACCGTCGTTCAGGAGGCCCTCGAGGAGGGAGACAACGCCTTGTTCCTGGGAAACGGCGACGACCTCGCGCCGTCGCTGCTCGGCCTCGAGTACCAGGGCGAGCACGTGATCGAGGCGCTGAACTACATGGACATCGACGCCGTCGGCGTCGGGAACCACGAGTACGACTTCGGCGCGGACGTTGCGACCGACCGGTTCGAAGAGAGCGAGTTTCCGTGGGTCGTCGCGAACTTACTCGACGACGAGGGCGAACCCGTACCGGGAACCGAGCGTTGGACGACCGTCGAAGCCGGCGGGCTCACGGTCGGCGTCTTCGGACTCGTCTCGGAGACCTTCCACTCGCTGACGGACTACCCCGAGGAGTGGCAGGTGTTGGGGTACGTCGAAGGCTCCCAGGAGGCGGTCGACGCGCTTCGCGACGAGGGGTGTGACATCGTCGTTCTCGCGTCGCACGTTTCGACGGGCGTCCACTACATGCTCGCGGCCGAGGTCGACGGTCTCGACGCCATCGTCGGGTCGCATTCGGGGGTCGTCCTCGAGGAACCCGCCGTCGAGGACGGGACGATCATCAGCGAGTTCGGCGACGAGTTCGACCACGTCGGCTCGATCACGCTCGACGCCGAGGGGGACTTACTCGAGTGGCAACGAACCACGCTTCTCCCCGAAGGTGCCGATCCCCCATCGGGGGTCGAGGAATCCGAGCAACTCAGCGCGCGCAGCGTCGCCGATATCGCAGAAGATCGGACGCTCGCGGAGCTGACAACCGAGTGGACCGCCCAGCTCGAGGCGGAACTCGGCCAGACGGCCTTCGAAAGCGAGGTCGAACTCAACGCGACGACCGACAACTACGCGATCGAGACCAATTGGGGGAACCTGATGACCGACGCGATGCGAACGGTCGGGGAAACGGACGATATCGACGTCGATATCGCCGCCCAGAACGGCGGTGGAATTCGGAGCGGTTCGACGTACGGGCCCGGCGAGATCCCGGGAACGGCGGTCATGAACATCCTTCCGTTCCCGAACACGATCCAGGTCGTCGAGGTGACCGGCCAGGAAGTCGTCGACTACCTCGAGGAGGCGATCCGTCCGCATCCCGACGAAGACTTCGGCGCGCAGCCGGCGATTCAGGTCTCGGGCGTCTCCTACGAGTGGTCCGGACACGAAGACGACGTCTGGGTCGACAACGTCTTCGTCGGCGGCGAACCGATCGAACTCGACGAAACCTACGCGCTCGCACACAACGACTACTCGATCGGCAACTCGTCGACGCTCTCGGAAGCCGACCTCCTCCTCGAGACCGGCCAGTTCCAAGGGCCCTACGTGCTCGAGCAACTCGAGGCCAAAACGGAGCCGGTCGCCCCCGAGCGGGAGAACCGGATGATCCGCGTCGACGAGGCGGTCGGATCGGCGGCGGTCGACGACGGTGACGACGGTGACGACGGCGAGGAGATCACGCTCACCGCGGACGTACCGGACGGAGCCGAGGAGATCGAGCTCGACTCGTTCCGCCTCGTGATCCGGACTGGCGACGACGTCGAGGCCGACTCGGCGACCGTGGCGGACGATGTCGTCGACGTGACCTTCGACGCGGATGCCGTGATCGACCTCCTCGAGGGTGTCGACGAGCCGGTCGCGCGGTTGTTCGGACGGTACACGCCGGATCAGGAGTACTGGGACTACGGCTTCGACGTCCCGACCTCGGACGGATACGACCACTTCAAACTCAAAGCGGACGTGAGTGCGTCGGCGGTGCTCGGCGACGGCCCCGACGGGGATACCGATGGAGGCGGTGACGACTCCGACGGCGACGGCTCGGATCAGGATGACTCGGACGGCGAAAACGATGGGGACGCGGCCGACGAAGGTGATGATGGTACGAACCGCGAAGATGGCGACGATTCGGACGAAGACAGCGTCCCGGGATTCGGCCCTGCGGCGGCGATAGTCGGCGGTGCCGGCGGCGCGTACCTCGCCGCTCGAAATCGATCGGGCGGCGACGGACGTGTTGACAGCGAACGAGGGGACGACGAATAGATCGTCGCGAACCTGACGAAATCGGACAGAGCGAAGACGACAAGGCGACGGACGTGTAACGAACCACTGACTGCCCGACGGACTCGAGAAGTTGCCAATTCCAGCCGCTCAGTCCGCCTCCAAAGACTCCCACAGGAAATGGGAAACACCGACAGACAATGGTAGACGACCGCACTCGAACCGACCACCTCCGACGCGTCGCGCTCGCGCTCGTGATCGTCCTCGCCGCGGCCGGATTCGCCGTCGGCGCGGTCGCCGGGGCCGATCAACTCGCCGTGCTGACGCCGACGCCCCACAGCGTCGACGCTGCCCCCGGCGAGGAGTTCACCGTCAACGTCGCCATGGTAACCGACGGCGGCTACGGCGGCGAGGGCGTCGAATCCGTCGACTTCGTCGCCCAGTACCATCCGGAGTACCTCGAGATCACGGACATCGAAACCGGGCCGTGGCTCGAGCAGGGCGAGGATACGAAGATCCGAAGCGAGCAGACAATCGCCCACGAGAACGGGACCGCTATCCTCGAGCAGTGGCGAGACCCTGTCGCGGGCGGAGCGACCGGCAACGACCGACTCGCGACGGTCACCGTCGAAGTAGCCGAAGACGCGCCGCCGGGCGAGGCCGAAATCGACTTCACGGAAACGAACGTCGCCCTCGAGCGATCGTATCCGCTACAGGTCCACGGGCAGAACGTCTCGGTAACGATCGACGGCGAGAACGAGCCCCTCGGATCGTTCGATCACCCGGAACCCGACCCGGACGAACTCGAGTCGACGCAGGCGAGCGATGACGGACAAAACGGCGGTGGGGCGTCGACAGATGACGCCGACGACTCAACCCCCGGCTTCGGCGGGTTCGCCGTGATCGCCGCCGCGATCGCCGGTCTCGTCGTCGTGTTTCTGTCGACTCGCGGCCGCCGGTAGATCGACCTATATCTCCGGTTCCGGTTCGCTCTTTTCGACCTCGAGGGAGACCTCGCTTTCGGCGACGCCTATGCGGGCGAACTGGGTACGGACGTGTTCTTTAGCCGCCTCGAGGGCTTGCTCTCGAGTGTCGAATCCCCGAGGCATCGGCGATTCGAAGGCGACGTTGACTTCTCGATCGTTGATGAGCTGGGTCGTCCCGCCGCTGTCGACCTCGTAGAATTCGTCGCAGACCCAGACGTACGCGGCAGCTTCGTCGGGGGCCCCCCGAAACGACGGCGCCTGTTCGCCGCGTTCGTAGAGCGTTCCCGTCAGTTCGGTACCGCCGGCGCGACCGCGTACCAGCAACATGAACCGATATACGGCCCGAAGATCCAAAAAGGCGTGGAGTTGCGAACCGACACCGTTGACCGGTGTAACCCGTGGCAACCCTCCTGGAACTCTGTCCTCTTCTTGATGTTTGATTGATGTTTCTCACCCAAATCGTTTTGGAAACGGGCTTATACCCATTGGGCGGGTGTGTCGTCGTAATGAGCTCGGATGCCAACTTCGGCGACAGCAGACGAAACCCGTTGTCCGAAATCCCGCCGGAGTGCTATGCTGTTCTTCGGCACCCGCGACGCCTCCGTATACTCGAGATTCTGGGAGGCTTCGATCGCGGCGTACCGCTTGCTGAACTGGTAACTGAGATTCGAATCCGGAGCGGGTCCACCGGGCCGGACCAGCCGACTGAAGCCGATATCCGAACCAGTCTCGTCCATGCCCACCTCCCGAAGCTGGCCGACTACGGCGTTATCGAGTGGGACGGAGAGACCGCGTCGGTCGGTTCGAACGCGCCGATTCCACCGATGAACGTGGCGGCACTCCTCGAGGCGTGTTCGAGCACGGATGAGAAACTGCTCGAAACCATCGTCCATCCGGTTCGACTGCCGGCCCTTCGAGTACTCCAAGAACGCGGCCGAGCGTGTTCGATCGACGTCCTCGCGTCCCAGCTGGCGGCCCTCGGGGGCGGCGCTCTCTCCGATAAGGAGACAGCAACCATCGCGCTTCATCACTCGCATCTCCCCGCACTTGCGGACATCGGCGTGCTCGAGTACGAAGACGGGTGGGTACAGACGACGACAGAATCGATTCCGACGATGCACTGATCGCGGACCGGTCGATACCACCCGTCGGTCCACTGTCGTCCGCTCGTTTCGCTTTTTCGACCACGTAACTCCAGCCCCCCGTTTTGTTCGACCGTTCTCGAGAATCGAGTTCGGCAATCGTCTCGGTATTTCTTTGAGGGATGAATAAGATATCGTGTATATGAGCGATCTGGGCGATTTCACTGACCACACCGTCGACGGCGGCGGCAATTCCGGCGGGACGACGGATTCGGCCAGCGATCCGACGGGTGACGGCGGGACACAGGACGGGGCCGCCCTCGAGGACGAGTTCGAGGTTCCGGCGGTCGACCCGCAAGGCGAAGACGTCGGAATCGGGACCGTCTGCGTTTCGCAGGGGCTTCGAATCGCCGAGGACGAAGACGAGACGACGCTCCGAGCCTACATTACGCGGGGGAACCGTTCGGATGTCAGAATCGGAACGTACCTGCTCGCGCCCTATCCGGAGGAGACGGGGGCCGTCCCGGGCTCGAACGCTGGAGGCGGCGGGCCACGGGGAACGACAGCGGGCGAAGAGACGCTGTTCTGTCGGATCTCCGGTCTCGAGTACGCCCAGCAGTACCACGCCGACGACGCAACGGAGATTCACGCGCGGCGGGCGATGCGTCAGGACGGGATCGACGAAGCCGATTTCAAGTTCATCGCCTCGCTCGAGCCGGTCGCGGTGTTATACGAGGACGATGGGGATCTCAAGCGCCGGATGACTGATCGGGTTCCCAAACCCCAAACGGTAATTCGGACGGCCGACGACACCGAGGAGATCAAAACGGGGCTGAAGATCCCCGAGGACGGGGTCTTTCTGGGTCATCTCTCGGTCGGCGGCGAGAAGGTTCGGACGGCCGCTTCGCCGCCGACGATCGATTACCCGCTGAAAGACGACTACGAGGCGGGCGACCCGCTCGTCTTTCGGCACTCGCTGGTCGCCGGCGGGACGGGATCGGGGAAAACCCACGCCGCGAAGAACGTCCTCCGGCAGTACCTCGCCGAGGATCGGACCTACCCGATGGACGACGGTCGCGAGGTCCAGCCCGCAGTTATCCAGTTCGACCCGCAGGACGAGTACGCCCAGATGCACGACGACAACCCCGAACTGGACGACGAGTTCGCGCGAGGACTCGAGCGCGAAGGAATCGCCTACGGCGGGGTCGAGGAGACCACCGCGTTCGTGCCGAAAGTCGGGGACTCCTCGTACGCGGCTGGCCATCACCGCGCCGAACAGGTCGAGTTCACGATTCCGTTCTCGATGGTCCACGAGAATCCGTGGCTGGTCGCCGGCAGCGGCCTCAACGACAACCAGTACGGCGCGCTCACGAGCGTCTTGCTCCCGCGTTTTCGAGATCAGTACGGCCACGACGGTACGTACCGGGAGTTCACGACGTTCCTCGACGATCCGGCGCTTCGGGAGGAACTCGACGAGTCCGGTCGGGTCCACGAGGCGACCTTCGACGCCGTCCGCCGGCGCGTCCTCGGCTTCGGCCACGTCTTCGATCAGGACGCCCGGCCGATCACCGACCTGATCCACGAGTTCGTCCGCCCCGGCGGGCTCTCGGTCGTCCCGACCTACCACATCAACGACTCGAGGGCGACCGAAGCCGTCGTCCTCGCGCTCTCGAGTCTGGTTATCGATCAGAAACTCTCGAACGATCCGACCTACGATCGGATCAAGGAGACGCCGCTGATTCTGGGGATGGACGAGGCCCACAACTTCCTCACTGACGCCGACAGCGTGCAGGCGGGGAAGGTCATCCGCAAGTTCACCGAGGCGGCAAAGCAGGGCCGGAAGGAACGGCTCGGCCTCTTTCTCATCACGCAGGACCCACAGGACATCGACGACGCGGTCTTCAAACAGATCAACACGACCGTCGTCCTCAACTTAGGCGACGAGGACGCCATCAAGAGCGTGAACATCCCGAGCAACCTCGAGTCGAAAGTCCCCTACATGGAGAAAGGCCAGATGGTCGTCTACTCGCCGGATAATTCGGAGCCGGTCGAACTAATCGGACTCTCGAAGTGTCTCACGAGACACGGACGGGATTGATCGTCACCGCTCGAGACGACTGTTCGAGCGTGGTACCGCAACGGGAGGACGAAACAGGCTCGAGAACGTCCGATCAACAGAAGTTCTGCGTGGCAAACACCTTATCGTCGTCGGTGATGTGGATGCCGATTCCCTGATTCTCCCAGTGGTCGGCGAGGAGGTTCTCCCGGTGACCCTGTGAATTCATCCATTGTTCGGCGATACCGTAGCCGAGTTCCCGCTCGTCTTCGTAGTGTACGATGGTCCCGTCGCCCGTATTGACCGGCGTATCGTACCACGTCTGTGCGATGTTCTCGCCGCCGGTGTACCCGTTCACGCTGCAGTCGTATCCCGCATCCGCGTACCTGTCAGTGAACGCGTTTCCCTCCGGATCGACGTGGGAGAAGTAGCCGCGCTCGGCCATATCTCCGCTGTGGTCCTGTGCGATGTCACGGAGTTCGGTGTCGAACTCGAGTTCGTCTGCGCCGTCTGCAGTGCGTTCCTCGTTTACCGCCTCGTGGACGTACTGCTCGACGGCCGTTATATTGATCTCGCCGCTGTCGCTGATATCCGACTCTTCCGTTCCGTCCGCGGCCGCACTCGAGGCGGGTACTGCGGCCGCGGTACCGATCAGACTCAGGACGAGCATCGTCGTGACTGCCGTGATAACTATCGATTTTGTGGGTCGTTTCATCCGCATTGTAACTCAATAGTGACTGTAATAACAATGGTGGATAAAATGCATGAAAAGAGCGTCACGATAGTGACCGTCCGATACCGGACTGAGCGTTCGAGCCATCGGTTCCTTGTGGCTCCGAAGAGAACGGCCGTTTCGAAACACGACCCCGGCGCGGTCAAGGCGACCAACTAGCTCGATCCGAGGAGTGTTCGCTCGAAAAATCTCCCGACCTCGCTCGCGATTTCGTCGTGTTTCCCGAGAAGGAAGTGATCGCCCGCGAGCGCGGTCGTCTCATCGCCGCGCTCGCCCGCGAGTTCGACGATCGGTTCCCAGTCGACGGTGGTGTCGCGCTCGCCGTAGAGTACGCAAAGCGGGGACTCGAGGCTGCCCATCGCCTCAAGCGCGTCGAGGTCGTCGGCGAGTCGTGCGGTGGGTGCGAGAACGGCGACGGCGTCGGGACTCGGATCCACGTCCGCCGGGGCGAGCAGCGCCAGCGTCGCGCCGAAACTGTAGCCGAAGACGCCGACTCGGTCGTAGCGTTCGCCCGCCCAGCGGATCGCGTTTCGCACGTCTTCGCGCTCGCCGTACCCCTCGTCCCAGCGGCCGTAATCGAAGCGCAGACAGGCGATTCCCGCCTCGAGAAGCGCCTCGCTCACCGCGACGAGCCGTTGATCGCTCCGGGAGCCGCCCTGCTGGGGATGGGGCGGACAGGCGACGACAACGGCGTCAGAACTTCCCTCGCCTGCACTTTCGTCGGTCCGGGGCTCCTCGAGCGTTCCGCGAACGTCGCGACCGCCGGGTACCAGAACGTCGCTCATACGGGCCGATCGATCCGGCGGGCAATCAATACTGGCCTCCGCTCTTCGAGGAACGCCCGGAGTTTCGCGAGCGCTCGGTCGGGTCGTCGCGGAACACGCAGTGGCCCGCGCCCGCGACGTGGACGAGCGCCCCGTCGGCGAGGTGGGACGCGACCCGCGCGTTTCGGCCCGATTCTACCCGCTCGCGACCGAGCGTTGGTTTCGACGTTCACGGTCTGTTATCGAAGTGATGTTTTTAAGGGTGACGAGCGATAGCTAGGGAGTATGGGCATCCTCTCTCGGACCTCGTACGTCATCCGGTCGAAAATCAACTCGGTGCTCAACCGAGCCGAGGACCCGACCGAAACGCTCGATTATTCCTACGAGCAAATGCGCGACCAACTCCAGGACGTCAAGCGGGGGATCGCGGATCTGACGACGCAGAAAAAGCGCCTCGAGATGCAGAAACGTCGGCTCGAGGAGAACGTCGAGAAACACAACGAACAGGCTCGAACGGCGGTCCAGCAGGATCGCGAAGACCTCGCTCGACGCGCTCTCGAGAAGAAAAAGACGAAGATGAACCAGATCGAGGACCTAGAGCGGCAGGTCTCGGAACTCCAGAGCCAGCAAGACCGCCTCATCGAGCAAAAGGACGAACTCCAGAACCGGATCGAGGAGTTCCGAACCAAAAAGGAGACGATGAAAGCGCGCTACGAGGCCGCCGAAGCGAGCTCGACGGTCTCGGAGGCGATGACGGCCACCGGCGAGGAGTTCGAGGACGTCGGACGCGCGATCGAACGCGCCGAAGAACAGACCGAAGATATGGAGGCCCGTTCGGCCGCCATGGACGAACTCCACGAAACGGGTGCCTTCGACGACGTGCTCTCCGATAAGGACAACATCGACCGCGAACTCGAGGAGCTCTCGACCGACAGCGGCGTCGAGGCGGAACTCGAGACGCTCAAATCCGACGTCGGTACCGACGACGCCGAGACGGACGCGGAACCCGACGAGGACCTCGCAGCCGAGGTCGACGAGGAGGAGATCGAAGACCTCGAGTCGGAGGTCCCCGACGAAGAAGTCGAGGCCGAACTCGCCGAGCTACAGGACGAAGAGAACTAGACCTAGTCGACCTCGGCCGCGAGGTCCCGCGACGGCTGCCGGCGCTCGAGTCGGCCATACTTTTCGCGGTTTTCATCCAGTACAACGAGTATCGAACTCGTCAGTTTACGCCGGCGTGCCGAGGACGGCGATGTCGTAGTCGGCGATATCGGCGGGCGGCTTGAGCAGAATGACCAGAAACGACCACGAGTCCCCGCCGCTGAGGTCCCCGGTCGTATCGAAGTATTGGCCGATCTGGCTCCCGTTTTCGTTGTAGATGCGGACCCGAACTTCGGCGAGTTGGACCCGGTCGGCCCCGTCGTTCTCGACGACCCCCTGTACGGTCGAGCCGAGGTAGCCGTCCTCGAAGACGAACTCGTGGTCGACGAGCTCGACCGAGTCGAGCGGCGTTACTCCGTCGGTGCTCTCCACTTCGGCGGCGTCCGCTGCGGCGGACATCTCCACCGGCGTCCGCGATTCGCCGTCGATTTCGCCGATCTCGCCGGCCTCGTACTCGGGTTCGTTCCCGATGTCAGCGCCGCTGCATCCGGCCAGGCTGGCGATGGTCGTCACTCCAAGTGTCGTGAGAACCGCACGTCGACTCCGTCGCTCCGTAGCCATCAGACCGCTCGACCCCGACTGATCGCTCCCCGCCGTCGGCTCGTTTGCTCGATTCGATCGCCGCGACCGTGTCGCGCTCGCTGCGGTTCCCGGAATCGTCTACCGTCACCGATCATATCCAAACGGATGCGATGGATCCATTTGAGTGTGGGGCCTGAATGGAACAGTCGACTCGGAGCGCTCCTCGAGTCGCTCCCGATATGCAACGTCGGCCATTATTATCGGCCGGGGTGAACGTCCGACTATGGGATCTTCCGAGCGGAACGAATCTCTCGAGTCTTCCGGAACCGAGATCGGTGATCGGACGGGTCCCCTAGCGCGGGTCCGAGAGTGGATTCTGGTCGAGGGAGACCGTCTGCTCATTACGATCTTGCTTTCGAGTGTGACGTTTTTCCTCTTGCTCGCGTTGAACGAACTCGAATTCATCGCGTTCGTCAACAGCGGGTCGATGACGCGACTGGCCAGCGGGATGATCGCGGGGACGTTCTCGCTCGTCACGCTCGTCGTCTCGATCAACCAGCTCATCCTCTCCCAGGAGTTCGCCACCGCCGGAGAAGTCCGCGACGAACTCGACGGCGTCATGGATTTTCGTCACGACCTCGAGGAGCGAACCGGGGTTCCGGCGAGCCCCGCGGCACCGACGAGGATCCTCGAGGTGCTCGTCGAAGCGGTCCGCCGACGAGCAGACGAGCTAGCCGAGGCGGTCGCCGGTCACGAGGATGCCGCGTTCGAAGCCCGAGTCAATCGGTACGTAGCCAGCGTCCGTGAGAGCACCGACCGGCTCGATGACACGCTCGAGCACACGTCGTCCAACACGTTCAACGCGGTTTCTGCGTCGCTCCAATACGATAACGGCCGACAGGTGTACGTCGCGAGAACCCTCCGTGGCCGGTACGCAGACGAGCTATCGGACGAGCAACGCGAGGCCGTCGACGAACTGATCGGCACGCTCCAGCTGTTCGACGTCGCCCAGGAACACTTCAAGACGACTTACCTTCAGCGAGAGCTGACCCGGTTTTCGCAGTTGACGATCTACTCGGGGTTTCCAGCGATCCTGTCGGCGATCATCGTCGCTCTCGTCTACGCCGACTTCGGCGGTGCGAGCATCAACGTCGCGTCCCTTCCGGTCGTCGTCAGCGCGCTCATCACGGTGGTGATCTCGCCGCTCGCGCTTTTGGTTTCGTACATTCTTCGAACCGCGACCGTGGCGCGCCGGTCGGCGTCGGTCGGACCGATGTTGCCCCAGAAAGATCCCGACGACGGATCGTTCGAGGGATCGCTCGAGGAGGGCCAGGAGTGATGGCCGGACGCCCCGAGATTGCGGTACGACGGTTCTCGAGCCTTCGGTCGCTTCCACGGGTGGGTTTGCACGCGCTATGAGTCGCGACGAAACCATCGACGAGGAGGTGGCTCGAAGCGATCTGGTCCACGAGCGGCTTCGCGAATCGCCGATCAAGCGGTGGGTCGTCCTCGACGGGAACCGGTACGTCCTCAGCGCGGTATTCTCGACTGTCGTCTTTCTCAGCTGCGCCGCCATCGGTTTCGCCGGGTACGTTCCAGTCACCGACTCCGAGGCCGCGACGACCCTCGTCGCGGCCATCGTCGGCGGAACGCTGCCGTTCATCACGATCGTCCTCGCGATCAATCAGCTCGTTCTCTCGCAGGAACTCGGCTGGCCGGGCGACCTGCGGGAACGTTTCGACGCGATGGTCTCGTTCCGTCGGGAGGTCGAAACGGTGACCGAAACGACGGTCAGCCCGGCGGCCCCCGCCGATTTCCTGCAACTGATCGTGGCGTCGGTCGTCGACCACGCCGAAACGCTCGAGTCGACCGCGGACACCATAGACGACCCGGAACTCGCCGCGCTTCTCGAGCGGTTCGCCGACGCGGTCACCGCGGAGGGGGAGATCGTTACCGACGCACTGGAAACGGCGAACTTCGGGACGTTCGACGCGCTCTCGTCGATCCTCGGTCACTTCAACGGCGCTCACCTCTACGCCGCTCGGACGATCCGAGAAGAGCACGGCTCCGACCTTCCCGAAACGGGCGCCGACGCGCTCGAGATCCTCGTGGAACTGCTCGGATATCTCGCCGTCGCCAGACAGTCGTTCAAGACGCTGTACATGCAATACGAACTCGCCCACCTCTCGAAGCTCCTGTTGGTCGTCGGATTTCCAACGTTGCTCGGGGGTGGCATCTTTCTGATGACCTACGGCTCGATCGTCGACGCAGTCGGCAATTCAGCCGTGCTCGTAATCGTCGTCAGTACCGTCGTCACGGTCGTGTTCCTCCCGTTTATCGTCCTGCTGGTGTACACGTTCAGAATCGCCTCGATCGCGAGTCGGACGGCCGACTTCGGCCCGTTCGTCCCGCGAGTCGATTTCGAGGAGTGATCCGACCTGTCGACTCCATTGTCGGCGACGAAAGGCGACTGGGTCGGCTGTCTCGTGCAGCACCGTATCAGTACCTATTTCCACGGCGTCGTTGACTGCCCGAACACACTGATGAGCGACGAGGATTCGCAGCCCAGTGATACGATGGCCGAGCGAAGCGTCGACTCGACGTGGAAACACGAACTCCTGTTGAACGCGAATCGATGGCTCGTTACTGCGGGGCTCATGCTGTTCGTCTTCGTCGGCCTGCTCGCAGTGAGCCAGTTCAGCCCCGTGTCGCTCCGGACGCTTATCCAGAGTACGGATCCCGTCGAGACGCTGTTTCAGGCGCTGGTAACCGCCCTGATCACCGGCGTCACGCTCGTCGTGACGATCAACTCGCTGGTTCTCTCACAGGAACTCGGGGCCGTCGAGGACCAACGCGAGCGCCTCAAGGGGGCGATGGAGTTTCGCAAAGACGTCGAGTCGTCGATCGACGCGCCGGTGAGTCCGCCGGAACCGTCGTCGTTCATGCAGGCGATCATCACCGCTTCCGAAAAGCGCGCCGAGGACTTCCGAAGCGCCGTCTCCGACAGTCAGGACGAGGACCTTATCGACCGCGTCGACGACTTCGTCAGGAACCTGACGACCCACGCCGATGCCGTCCGGGACGACCTCGAGGACGCGCAGTTCGGCGCCTACTCCGTCGTGAAGTCGGCGCTCGATTACAACTACTCGTGGAAAATCTTCCGCGCGCGCCGGATCAAGCAATCCCACGCCGATTCGTTCACCGACGACGCGCAGGATGCCTACGACGACCTGCTCGAGTCGCTGAAGCTGTTCGGGCTCGCACGCGAGCACTTCAAGACGCTTTACTTCCAGTGGGAACTCATCAACCTCTCTCGGGCGATGATGTACGTCGCGGTCCCGGCATTGGTCGTCACCGTCTCGATGTTGCTCTTTTTCGATGCAGGCGTCGCTACCGGTGCCGTCCTGGGTATCGACGTCCTCGTGTGGATCGTCGCCGCGGCGACGACGGTCGCCGTCACGCCGTTCCTGCTCTTGATCGCGTTTATTCTCCGGATCGCGACGATGGCTAAACGCACGCTCGCGATCGGCCCGTTCATCCTCCGAGAGTCCGGACGCGGCGAGGACATCGACTGGGAGTGAGGCGATCTGCGGCGTCGCGGTCGCCTCGTGGACTCGGCTCGTCTCGAGGCGCTCGAGGGCGAACGCGCCGTCTCCGACAGCTAACTGCTCTCTTGCAGGAGCAGGGGCCGGTTTTAGTTGGACATTCGGCGTCGTTCGCTACCGTGACTGGTACAATGTATAACACGATCGTGGACGAACTCGTCGAACCGAACGCCGCCGAACGCGGCGGGAGCGAACGATGAACGCGCTGGTCTGGCACGACGAAAAGGACGTGCGCTTAGAGGAGGTGCCAAAGCCCGAACTCGCCAACCCGACCGATGCGATAATCGAGGTCACGGCCACCGCCATCTGCGGGTCGGATCTCCACCTCTACAACGGCTACATGCCCGGCATGCGCGAGGGCGACGTGCTCGGCCACGAGCCGATGGGCGAAGTGATCGAGGTCGGGAGCGAGGTCGAGACCCTCGAGGTCGGCGACCGCGTGGTCGTGCCGTTTACGATTAGCTGTGGCTCGTGTTGGTTCTGCGGGCGAGAGTTGTACTCGCTCTGTGACAACACGAATCCGAACGCCGAACTGATCAGCGAGACGATGGGGCACTCGCCCGCAGGCCTGCTCGGCTACTCCCACCTGCTGGGCGGCTACGCCGGCGGGCAGGCCGAGTACCTGCGGGTGCCCTACGCCGACGTCGGTCCGATCACGGTCGACTCCGACGTGCCGGACGAGGAGGTCCTCTTTCTCTCGGATATCTTCCCGACGGGATACATGGCCGCCGAAAACGCCGATATCGAAGACGGCGACACGGTGGCGATCTGGGGGTGTGGACCGGTCGGCCAGTTCGCCATCCAGAGCGCGTGGCTGTTCGGCGCGAATCAGGTGATCGCGATCGATCGCGTGCCCGAACGCCTCGAGATGGCGAGCGATCACGGCGACGCCGAAACGATCAACTTCGAGCACGAGGACGTCTACGACCGACTCATGGCGATGACCGGCGGCCGCGGCCCCGATGGGTGCATCGACGCGGTCGGAACGGAGGCCCACGGAATGGGAGTGGCCGGCGTCGCCGATCAGGTAAAACAGGAGATCGGCCTCGAGGACGACCGGCCCCACGCTCTCCGGCAGGCGATCAAGTGCTGTCGAAAAGGCGGGACGCTCTCCGTCCCCGGCGTCTACATCGGCGAGTCGGACAACGTCCCGTTCGGGCCGCTGATGAACAAGGCGATCACGGTCAAAACCGGGCAGACGCACGTCCAGCGCTATCTCGACCCGCTCATGGGGATGATCGAGGACGGCGAGATCGACCCCTCGTTCGTCATCACCCATCAGGTAGGGCTCGAGGAGGGTCCGGAGATGTACGAGACATTCAACAACAAAGAAGACGGCTGTATCAAGGCGGTACTGACCCCGTGAGTATTGAGCGGCTCAGGAAGATCGAACAGCGCCTGTCCCCGGCCGCTCGAGTCCCGCTAAATCGATTTCGCCGCCGGGCATCGGGACGCCGTCGTAGGGGTCCTCGGCGAGCAGGAGCGAGCCGTCGAGGTCGGCGTAGTCGAGCAACGGCGCGAGGTGAGCGGCCGGCGCGATCGAGGCGTTCGACTCGGTCATGCAGCCGGCCAGCACCTCGAGACCGTGCGCTCGAGCGGTGTGGATGAGCCGGATCGCCTCGCGGAGTCCGCCGCATTTGGCGAGTTTCAGGTTCACGATGTCACAGCGGTCGGCAATTTTCGGCACGTCGGCACTGACCAGACACGACTCGTCGGCTGCGATCGGGAGCCTCGAGCGTTCGTACACGTACTTCAGGCCCTCGGGGTTCTCGGCCGGAACCGGCTGTTCGACGAACTCGAGACCGTAGGGAGCGAGCCGGTCGATCCGTTCGACGGCCTCTTTGGGCGTCCAGGCCTCGTTCGCGTCGACGAACAGTCGCACGTTCGGGGCCGCCTCGCGAACCGTGCGAACGATCTCCTCGTCCCTGTCGGTGCCGAGTTTGACTTTGAGCGTACCGAATCCGCGCTCTCTAGCCGCTTCGGTTTTCTCCCGCATCGTCTGTGTCTCGTCGATACCGATCGTATAGGAACTCTCGAGCGTCTCGGTCGGGTCGAGTCCCCAATATTGATACAACGGAATCCCGAGTCGCTTGGTCGCGAGGTCGTGTAGCGCGATGCTCACCGCGGTTCTCGCCGCGGGATTGCCCCGGATCGACTCGCGCATGCGGCGTTCGATCTGCTCGATTCGATGAACGTTGCCAACCGCCTCGACGATCTCGAGGAGATCCGGCAGCACCGCCTCGACGGTCGCCGCCGTTTCGCCGTAGTGTCTCGTCGGGGCCGCGCCGCCGATACCGACGAGGCCGTCGGCGTCTTCGATTCGGACGAAAACGACCTCGGTGTCGGTCGCCGTCCCGCGGGCGATCGAGAACGGCTGCTCGAGCGCGAGCGTGCGGCGTTCGATTTCGGTCGCAAATTCGCTCATAGGATCGCCTCGAGGATCGGATCCGAGCCGAACCGGATGACGTCCGACGCGGGCGCCCCGAGTTCGGCTTCGTAGGCCTCGAGTTCGCGGCGGGCGACCGCCTCGTCGTCGATTCCCGCGGTGTTGAGCGCGCCCGCGGCGACGGACGCCTCCTGAACCGGCGTCGCGAGCCCCTCGTAGAGATCGACGTAGGTCGAAATCGGCGGGAGAGAGAAGGACTCGTAGCCGTGGATTGCTTCCCGCCCGGCGTCGTGACAGAGCACGAGTCGGTCGGCCATCGCGCCGTGGAGGATGCCACACGTCACCGCGGAGTAGGCTGGGTGGACGATCGATCCCTGCCCCTCGACGAAGAGGTAGTCGTGCTCGTCGCCCTTTTCGACGATCATCTCCTCGACGGCACCCGCGGTGAAGTCGCTGACGACGCGGTCGACGGGATTCCCCCAGCCCTCGATCATGATCCCGGTCTGGCCGGTCGGGATCACCGCGGCGTCGTGTCCGGCCTCGCGGGCTGCGCGGGCCAGTTCCATCGAGACCGTCATCTTGCCGACCGAGCAGTCGGTTCCGACCGTCAGGATCACGTCGGCGTCGACGTCGGCCGCTGTCCCCTCGCTGACCGTCAGATCGGCCGGGGGCTTGCGCACGTCCCGTAGCTCGCAGTCGTTCTCGGTCGCGAGCGCCGCAAACTCCTCGTCGTCTGCGAGGAAGTAGTGCAACCCCGAGATCACGTCGCAGCCGCGCTCGAGCGCGGTTCGAACGTCGTCGCGCCAGCTTTCCTCGAACGCTCCGCCGATGGGGGAGATGCCGATCACCAGCGCGTCGACTGGTTCGTCGATGGCAGCCATCTGCGAGCCGATCGGCGCGTCCTGTACGTCGCTGACGAAGTCGGACACTCGAGCACCCGCGTTGTCGCGGTCGAGGACCGCAACGATGTCGTCGTCGCTGTACCGAAGGATTCCGAGCGCGGTTTTGGCGCGGTGGGGAAATTTCTCGTGGGCGAGGATCGCGATACGCATACGGAGAGTATGGCCAGACGGCCACTTAACGGTGGACCTCCCGGCGAGAGAGGCGACGGAACGAGACGAAACTGGACGGCGCAGAGTACATCCTGCTCGATCGCTCAGAACACGCCCAGCTAGTCGTTCAGAACACGCCGAGTTCGGTCGTCCAGAACGATCGGTGGGCGTCCTCGAGGGCGGGTTTCGGGTCGCCGGTCGCGTCGACGGCGGCGCTTTCTTTCGGTTCGAACTCGCCCTCCTCGGCGAGGGTCTCGAGAACCCCGCGCTGGCCGACGAGATAGAGGCGATCGGTGTCGAACTCGGCGAGGGCCCGGTGACAGCGCTCGAGGTGGTCGTCGATCTGGTCGTCGCGGATCCGCTCGAACCGGGCCTGGGAGAAGCCGCCTTTCGAGTGGCTCCCTTTCACGTCGCTCTCGAAGCCCTTGTAGTCGACCCGTTCACCGTCCTCGTAGACGCCGATGGCGAACAGGTCTGCACGAACCAGCGCGAGCGTGTAGGTCCCGGTCGGGAGGAACCACTCGCGCTCGAGTTCGAATCGATCGCTCCAGGTCGCCTCGAGGTCCCGTTCCGGGCGGACGGGCGGCTCGAGTCGGACCGAGACGAGTCCGGCGTCGTCGAAGCAGACGAGACACGGGTCGCCGGTTCGGACGAGCGACGTCCGCTCGCCGAGGACGTCCTCGACCTGTCGGTAGCGCTCGGCGTCTTCGCGGCCGTCCGCCTCACGTTGCGGGTCGAGAAAGACGGTGCACGCACCCTCCGGGCCCGTCCGAACGGACGTGAGCCGGTCGAGAACCTCCTCGAGGCGCGCGCCGCGAAGGCGCTCTTTGCGGCGAAACTCGACCCCGTCGTCGCTTCTCGCTCCGTCCACGCGCTCGAGTTCGCCCTCTAACTGTGCGATGCGGTCCTCGAGACGGTTCTGGCGCTCTTCGGCCTCCTGTTTCGCGGTGACGGCGGCGGCTTTCCGCTCGGATTCGGCCTCGTAGCGCTGGCGTAGTCGCTCGGCTTCGTCCTCGAGTTCGTCGATCCGGTCTTTCAGCGACGCGCGACCGAGCAACTGGTCGATCATCGAGAAAAAGCGCGAACCGGGGCCACTTTTAGGTTCCGGCGTCGGGATACTCGTCCGCCGGCCCCGTCGGCGGCCACGCGCCGGCAAACTCGAGCAACTGCTGGGCGCGTTCGCGCCGGGCGAGGAACACCTCCTTCAGCGACGGCGGGTTCGTGATCTGGGTCCGCTCGAGGACGGATTCCGGGACCGCAAGCGTATTTTCCGGGACGCCGTCGTCGCCGTGCACCGGGAAGTGTCCCGACTCGAGTTTCATCACGAGCGGCGCGTCGAGTCGTTCGATTCCCTCCCCGGATGTATACACCGCGTCGTTGATTCGTTCGTGCTGGTCGCTGTGCATGAACGCTTGCTCCTCGTCCGTCGGCGTCACGTACAACCGTCCGAGATAGTAGCTCCGCGAGAACACCTCAAACATGACATTCGATACCAAGGGACGAGCCCTGATAACTATTCTGCAGATACAGTTATGGCGAGTGCTTTTCGATCGGACGTTCGGAGCGAACGTGACTCGTTTTCGACGACTGACCATCCCCAAAAACCAGTTACTCACACACAGCGGTTTTTGAACGTTCAAACCGGATCTGAGCGACGAATACATTCAGTTAAACGATCAGAACGAAGGTTTCCTTTTTTACGGAGTTCGTTCGGATAGAGAGCTAATGACTGCGACTCGTGGCATCAGTATCGTGGTGCTTGTTGCCGTCGTTGGTCTCACGATCGCGCCGCTTGCAACCGCCGGATTCTCGGCTCCGCTTGTCGAGTCCGCCGGTGCCGACATTAGCGATCAGAGCGGTGGGAGCGGCGGACAACCGTCCGCAAACGAAGCGGATCGTACCGGAGCGGCCGACAACGGTACCTCACCGAAAACGGACCTCTCCACGTTCATCCAATCGAACGCCGCTGAAACCGAGGCTGCGGTCGATATCGGGCTGTTCAACGCTAGCTACGACAGCGCTGATACCGAGTTGCGCAAATCGATCCTCAGCCACCGAACGGACGCGATCGAGGACCGGACCGCCGAACTCGAGGCCCAAAAGGAGACGCTGCAAGCGAACGAGGGTGAAATGAGCGAAGCAGCCTACGACGCCCGAATGACGCGGCTTACGATTCAGATCAACGCTCTCGAGAAATCGATCGAGACGGTCGAACAGCGCGCGGTCGATACCGGTTTCAACACCACCGGACTCGAGGAACTTCGTTCAAACGCGGCAGCCCTTGGCGGTCCAAACGTTTCGGCGGTCGCGCAGGGACTGGCAGGGATCGATCTCTCCGATACGTTCTCGACGGGCATCCAGGAACGAGTGAACGAATCGACGCCCGATATGCCCGAGATCGATACGGGGAACGGTACTGACCGACCTGAACTGTCGGCCGGCAATCTGTCGAATGGTACGTTGAACGCCACTGACGTGACCGACGAGGCGATAAACGCCACGAACGGATCAAACCTGATCGAGGGAGCAACAAACGGCACGTCCGTGCTCGATCCAACGGTGGACGAAAACAGCGCCGAGAGCGATGAGGGTGGAACTGAGAACGAGAATGCCACCGAGGATGCAGGCGACCTCGATGGGATCATCTCGGACTCGATCGGCGATATCGGAAGCGACGATTCCGAAGTCGACGGCGGAGAACCCAGTGAGTCGAACGAGAGCGACTCAGACGGGAGCGGGTCAGATGAACCCGCATCAGACGACGGCGGATCGGACGGCAACGAGTCGGACGGAAGCGAAACCGACGAGGATGGCCTCGATGGACTCATTTCGGGCGACCTCGAGACCGAACCCACCCCGGCTCGCTGAGACCGGAGCCGACAGTCGTGTCCCGATAGCTTCACTCGAGCGTTCCGACTGAAACACCATCCGGAGTTGGCATTGGTCCGGTTTTCAAACGCCCATCGTGCGACGAAAGCAGACACGCTTTTCAGCGACCATCGTCTAGACTCCTCCGATGGACTCCGCCGCGTTGCTCGATTTGCTGGGAAACGAAAATCGGAGGCGTATCCTCCGACTATTGGCCCGCAAACCGTGCTACGTCACCGAAATATCGGAGTACCTCGGTGTGAGTCCCAAGGCGGTCATCGAACACCTCCGGAAGTTAGACGAGGCCGGACTGGTCGAGAGTCGAGTCGACGACCAGCGACGGAAGTACTTCCACATCGCCCGAAACGTTCGACTCGAGGTGAACGTCTCTCCGTACGGGTTCGCCAGCAAGAGCGCGTATCCGGCGAACAACAGTGTCGACATCACCACCTGCCGACACCTCTCGGTGGATCTCGCCTCCGAGTCGGGTGACGAACTCGAGGAGCTACTGGCGACGCTCGAGCGCCTCGAAACCCTCGAAAACGAACTGTCGCTGGCCCAGCGGTGGGTTCAGGGACAGCTCTGTGAAACGCTCGATCAGGTGTCGGAAGTCGTCGGCACCGGTCCGGAGAGCCGAATCTACGCCGATCTCCTCGCGAGCGTTCGCGGCGAACCTAAATCGGTCACCGAGCTCGCGGCAGACATCGACGCTCACCGGGATATCGTCGCCGACTTACTCGAGAATATGGCCGACAAGGGGGTCGTCCAGCGAACGGAGCGGGGATGGGAGCTTTCGACCGATAGCCGGTAGCCGACGCGTGTCATTTCCTCCAGTGGGCTACCGGTTACCGCCTCAATCGATATCCTTCGAGAGCCCCTTCTTCAGGTCGCGTCCGAAGTAGTAGCCGACGAGGCAGGCGAGCGCGCCCGTGGTGGTTCCGACCGCGAGCACGCCCTGTGTGAACCCGATCGAAACGAGGATCGCGAAGTTGAACATCGCCGCGATGATCCCGACGGAGGCGCCCGCCGCGGCCATCTCGAGGTACCTGCGTTTGGACGCGATTAGTCCGACCAGAAACGCCGTGGCGAACATGCCGATCATCCGACCGGCGAACGGCAAGACGGTGCTGCCGGCGATCACTCCCGCGCCGATGACCAGTACGAGAGCGAGGTACGCCTTCGGCGAGAAGTAGTTGGTCGGGGACAGCCGCGACAGCGAGAACAGCGACGTAACCGACGACAGTCTGGATCCGCTCGACGCCGAGTCGGATTCGGACTCGGGATCGACGGCGGCGTCGTCCGAGCCGAACGACGGCCACCTCGAGCCGGATTCGGCCGCCTCCTCTGCAGGCCCGTCGGATTCGAACTCGCCGGATTGGGTCGATCGATCGTCGCGACGAGCGCTCGAACTCGACGAACCGGACGACCCCGAAAGCAGGTCATCGGTCTCCTCTAGGAGTTCGTCGGTGGACTTCGGGTCTCGGCTCGTCGTCACCTCGTCCGAGCGATCACTCATGTGCGAATACTGGCCGGCCGACACCATGGGCCTTTCCCTGTCTCCCTCGGCCGCAGTCGCCCGATCATCGAGAGACGCCGTCGACCAGACAGCGCTCTCGAGTCTAATCACAGTTGTTGTGTAGACGAACGACGCGATTCTCGCTGGCGCGCTTTTTTGGCGCTCCGCGTCGTGTACTCGCTCGATGGACGCGGATCTGATCGGTCTCGGAATCCTCGCAACCGTGGGCGGGCTCGCGCTCGCGTACATTGCGCGATACCTGTATCCGCGTCTCGACGCCCCGAAGGACTCGCTGGCCTCGCTGCGCTTTCTCACGGCCCTCATCGTCGGCATCCTGCTGGTACTCGGGTTCGGTCTGATTCTCCTCGGAGCGCTCGGTTGAGGGGTGCCGACTCGACGCGTTCGAAAGCGTGGCTTCAAGTCCGAGCGGCTGCAATCACCGGCCATGAATCCAGGCGATCGCATCCGAGTCGATTCGGACGACCGCACGTACGACGGCGTGTTGCTCCCCTCGAGCACCGACGACCACCTCGTCGTGAAACTCGAGGGCGGGTACAACGTCGGGATCGAGCGCGACGGGACCGATATCGAGGTTCTCGCCGAGGGCGTCTACGAGATCGACGGCGCGCAAGACGGCGACGAGGGGGAGGCCTCGACGGTCGAGTTCGACGACGACCTGCCGACGATTTCGCTCATCTCGACGGGCGGCACCATCGCCTCGACGGTCGACTACCGAACGGGCGCGGTGACGGCCCAGTTCGACGCCGAGGACGTGCTCCGGGCGGTGCCGGACCTCGCCGGGCGGGCAAACTACCGCGGCCGCGTCGTCGCGAACATCCTCTCGGAGAATATGGAGCCGCCGATCTGGCAGGACCTCGCACGGACGGTCCGCGACGAGATCGAGGCCGGAGCCGACGGCGTCGTCGTCATGCACGGCACCGACACGATGCAGTACTCGGCCTCGGCGCTCGCGTTCATGCTCGAGACGCCCGTTCCAATCGTCTTCACGGGCAGCCAGCGCTCGGCCGACCGGCCATCTTCGGACAACGTGATGAACGCCGTTTCGGCCGTCGAGGCAGCCAAGAGCGACTGCGCGGAGGTGCTCGTCTGCATGCACGCGAGCGAGTCCGATACGACCTGCGCGCTCCACCGCGGCACCCGCGTCCGCAAGAATCACACCTCGCGCAGAGACGCGTTCGAAACCGTCGGCGCGGCGCCGCTTGGCACCGTCGACTACGAGAGCGAGGACGTGACCTTCCACCGAGCACACCAGGAACGCGACGCGGTCGACCTCGAGCTATCGCCCGCCCTCGAGACCGACGTGGAACTCGTGAAGTTCACGCCCGGCATGGACCCTGCCTTCCTCGAGATCGCCGAGGGCTCTGCGGGACTGATCATCGAGGGAACCGGTCTCGGACACGTCCACACCGACCTCATCCCGAAAATCGAGGAACTGATCGAGGACGGCACGACGGTCGTGATGACCAGCCAGTGTCTCGAGGGCCGGGTCTGCGACCGGGTCTACGACACCGGCCGCGACCTGCTCGAGGCGGGCGTCCTCGAGGGCGAGGACACCCTGCCGGGCACCGCGAAGGTCAAGCTGATGTGGGCGCTCGAGAACAGCGAGAACGTCGACGAAGCAATGGGAACGTCGCTTGCGGGCGAGATTCAGGAGCGCTCTGTCCCCTGGGAGTAGCGAGGCGTTTCACCGGTTCCGGCGGCGTTTCGACCCGACGACGGCCGGTATCAGGTGCTCGACTCGCGTAGCTGTACCTTCCGCCCGTAGAGGAGCATCCAGAACCCGAGCATGACAGTCGCAAAGCGCATCAGTTTCATGTCGTTCGTTTCCGTCGGCGGCTGGTACGACTGGTCCACCGCCTGGTAGTACGACCCCTCTTATTCGACGATTCGATACGCTTCCCAGACTTCGATCGGCTCGTCGGTCACAGTCTGGCCCAACTCGATCGATTCGACGGCGGCATCGTCGCTGTCGATCCGGCCTTCGCTTACGACGCTCTCCTCGATGAACTCTTCTTCCGTGACCGGCTCGTGTGTGAGCGTTACCGTGCCGTTGCCGTCGTGGGTTGTCACTGGCCGAACCATCCCGTCTCCCAGCATATAGATCGTGTCGCTCTCTCGAGTGCCAGCATCGATATCCTCCTCGAACTCGTCTACGTCCATTACCAGATCCTCGGCGTCGACCATATGCTCGAGCGTACAGCCCCTGGCTTCGAAGTCCGTGAAACACTCCCTGACGTTCGGTGCCTGATGGGCGACGCTCCGTGGAAGTTCATCGGAGGGCACCTCTTCGACCTCGTATTCGTAGGACAAATCGGTCGTGACCGGACCGTGGAGAATCGGTCCGACGATCAGGAGGGAGCCGATGACCATCAACAGGACGGCATACTGGAGTCGAGAAGGCATTGGCTGAACATGTGAACGCCCCTGAATGTATCTTCTGATCGCCGCTTATCGCACGACCGTTGATCGGCTCTGCCTTCCGGGTCGCTCTGCGTCGTGCGAAGCGCTTTCATATCGCTCCAGCCAATTGCCTAGCGTTCGATCGACGATGACAACAGGTTCAGACGCCGATGCCGTGGAAATCCGCCGCGCGACCCACGACGATTACGAGGACGTGGCCGCGTTCACCGGCCGGATCTGGGCGAACCGGGGCGGCGATTACATCCCCGACGTCTACCACGACTGGCTCGAGGACGACGACGAGACGGGAAAGAAGACGTTCCTCGCCGAACTCGAGGGCGACGTGGCCGGCATCGTTCAGGGGGTCATGCTCTCGCCCGAGGAGGCCTGGTTTCAGGGCATGCGCGTCAATCCCGCCTACCAGCGCCGGGGCGTCAGCCAGCGGCTCAACGAGGCGTCCTTCGAGTGGGCTCGCCGGCGGGGCGCGACGATCGGTCGCGTGATGGTCTTCTCGTGGAACTCGCCGTCGCTCGGGGCGGCCCGAAAGAGCGGCTTCGAACCGATCACGGAGTTTCGCTTCGCCACCCCCGAACCCGACGCGGACGCGTCCGGGCCGCTATCGGTCTCGAGCGATCCCGCCGACGCGTGGCGCTTCTGGCACGAAAGCGACGCCCGCGATCACCTCCGCGGGCTCGGGATGGCGCTCGAGCAAAGCTGGGCGCTCAGGGAACTCACGCGCGAGGACTTCTCGAGGGTCGCCGATGAAACGGCGCTGTTCGTGGTCGAGGGCGGCGAATCCGCCGACGGCTTCGCGACGCGCGACCGGAACGGTGCCCGCGCGATTGCCTATCGAACGCGAACCATGGAGCCACCCGACGACGGCGAAGAGACGACCCTCGCCGAGTACGGCGTCGGAGCTTGGGCGGATGTCGACGCGGCGCGGTCGCTGTTCGCGGCCATCGCTCGAGACGCCGCGGCGATCGGAGCCGACGAGACTCGAGTGTTGATCCCCGAAACGGCCGAATACGTTAGCGACGCCTCCTACGCCGGCGTTGGCGTCGCGGACGAGCCCGATTTCGTTCTGGGGATCGACCTGAGCGGCGCTTGATATCCGTGGCCACACAGAGCGTCTGACTCGACTACTGCTGGAGAATCGAGCCGCCTATCCGCCGCTGACGGGCGGAAACAGCGCCAGTTCGTCGCCCGCTTCCAGGTCCGTCTCGAGGCCCTCCTCCTGTGTCAGGACGTTCGTTCCGTTGCGGAGGATGTTGATCTGCGATCGCAACTCGCCGTCTTCGAGCACCCGATCCTCGAGCGCCGGTCGATCCGCGAGCAGCGCCTCGAGGGCGTCTTCGACCGTCGCACCGTCCTCGACGTCGACGGAGACGTGTTTGTCACCCGCCAGTTCGGCGAGGTCGGCGAACAGCTTCCAGTTCATGTGCGGCCGTATCAGCGCCGCGGGCAAGTAGCTACCGCTCTCAGGAGTGTCGGACCGTCTGTCGATGACTCCGTGATTTTCCGGCCGCGAACTTATTCCGCTCAGTCCCATATCCGGGTTATGAGCGTTATTGCGGAGTTTTCGGTCAGATCGGAGGATTTCGCGTTACACGGTGCGCTCACCGCAGCTCCGAACATGATCGTCGAAATCGAGCGAATCGTTGCAACACAGAAAGACCGGGTGATGCCCTACTTTTGGGTCAGCGGCGGCGACCAATCCGAATTCGAAACCGCGTTCCGCGACGACGATTCCGTACAGAATATCACCGCCGTCGACGACGTGGAGGACGCCAAACTCTATCGCACCGAGTGGACCGAGAACATCCAGGCGGTCGTCTTCGCGTACGTCGAAATCGGCGCAACGATCCTTCAGGCTACCGGACGCGGCGAACGGTGGGAACTACGGATGCGCTTTGACGACCGTGATACGTTGTCGGAATTCCAGACGTACTGCGACGAGCGGGAGATCTCGTTCGAACTCACCGGTCTTACCGAGCAAGAAGAGCCGATGGCGAGTTCCCAGTACAACCTCACGTCGAAACAACGCGAAACGCTGGTTACTGCGCTCGAGGCGGGGTACTACAACGTCCCGCAGAAAGTGACGATGAGCGACCTGGCGGACGAACTCGGGATCACACAACAGGCGCTTTCGAAGCGATTTCACGCCGGTCATCGGAATCTCATTACGAGCGTATTGACCGTCGGCCGTCCCGACGACAAGTAACACCGCAAGACTGTCACGGTATATATACGGTTGGTCTATACAACCCCGATTTCTATTCATCGGAAAGCACAATTAGGAATGATGACCGATCTTCGACGGACTGAAACGAACCGCGGGATCACCGCTGCGGTTTTCGGCCATCGGACTGAGCATCACAACCGTAAGTCCGTGTCCGACGGCCCTCGCAGGCGACGACTCTGGTTGCTCGAGAACCACACGGCGCCGCGAGACCAGGAAGGCAAACTCGTCCGCAAGATCGAAACGCACAGTACGACCGTTCGGACGGACGCGAAAACGCGACGAGCTGGCTCTCGCCGTAGAACGCCGCAATTCACGGATCGACGGATCGTCCACTGTGATCGGTGGAACGGCTCGGTGACACAACCCGAACACGGTACGGGACTCGAGCGCCGATACGCCCATCTCACGGGTGAGTACGATGTCGAAGATGCGTGACCGAGTGAAAGCGGCCGCGAGATGCGATGAATGCGGCGCGATCTACTCGGCGTGGAAACTCCCCGACGGTTCGATTCGGATCATCGGACGAAAGGACGGCTGTCGATGCGGTGCAACGTCGTTTCAAATCTTGCGTGACTGACGACACTGCCCGGTATAGATCCCAACGCGACGATGGGTACGTTCGGATTGTCGATCGAAATTGAGCGGCGGGACTCGCTTCGCGGCGCGCCGAACGAAGAGGCTTATCTGACCGCGCGTCCGATCCGGCTGTATGAGCGGCGAGCGCTCGCTCGAGTGGCTCCCGAGCGACTGGAAGTGGCTGGTGACGACGCGGGTAGCCGTCGGGCTCGCCCTCGTGGTCGCGTTGTTGTCGGTCGTTACCGGGGTTATCCAGATCGGCCAGTCGAGTGTCGGCAGCGGTCCGCTCGCCGGGGAGGTCCCGGTCGTCGTCCAGGAAACGGTCGGATTTACCGGCGCGCTGACCGGCTTTCTGATGGTCGGAAGTACACTCGCCCTGCGACGCGGCCTGCGAGCCGGCTGGTACGCGACGCTGATCCTCCTCCCGGTGACGGCGATTCAGGGGTTGTTGCAGGTCAGCGAGTACTCCTATCCGCTCGTCTTTCTCTCCGTGCTCACGATCCCGTTCCTGCTCGCCAGCCGCAATCGATTCGACAAGAAACTCTCCCTGACGACGACCCAGCTGGCCGCCGGGGCCGCGCTCGTCGGCGTGCAGGCCTACGGTACGTTCGGCTCCTACACGTTGCGCGAGAGCTTCGACGGAATCAACACCCTACTCGACGCCTTCTACTTTACGCTCATCACCTCGAGCACCGTCGGCTACGGCGATATCGGTCCGCAGACCCAGGGTGCCATCTTGTTTACGATGTCCGTCGTCGTCCTCGGTGTCGCCAGCTTCGGTATCGCGATCGGTGCCCTCGTCGGCCCTGCGATTCAGGCTCGTATCTCGAAAACCTTGGGAATCATGTCAGACTCAAAGATAGAACTCATCGACCGACACGTCCTCGTGCTCGGCTACGGCGAACTGACAGAACCGATCGTCGACGAACTCGCGACCAGCGGCGAATCGTTCGCCGTCGTCACGGACGACGAACACGCGGCCGAATCGCTCGCAGAGCACGAGGTCCCGGTCGTCGTCGCCAACCCCAGCGACGAAGAACCCCTCGAGCGAGCCCACATCGAACGGGCTCGAGCGATCCTCGTCGCGACGGATACGGACGCCGAAGACGCGCTGACGATCCTTACGGCTCGCCAACTCGCACCCGAGACGCCAATTATCTCCGCCGCGACGGACCGCGAAAACATTCCGAAACTCGAGCGCGCGGGGGCGGATACGGTTATCAGCCCGGCCGTACTCGGCGGTCATCTGCTCGTCCGATCCGCGCTGGGAGAGGACGACTCGGATCTCATCGATCGGATCGTCAGCGACGAGTGATATTCCAATCGCGGCGTGGCTGACGACCGGACTACTCGGGAACGTCCAGAAAGTGGGCGCTACTCGGGAGCGTCCTCGAGAACCTCGACGCCGCTCGAGGCCCCGATCCGCTCGGCACCGGCCTCGATCATCTCCATCGCCTTCTCGTAGCTCCCGACGCCGCCGCTGGCTTTGACGGGGAGGTACTCGCTCATGAGCTCGACGTCCTCGACGGTCGCGCCCCCATCGGCAAACCCGGTCGAGGTTTTGACCATCGTGGCGTCTGCATCGACGGCCGCCTGACAGGCGTCGTGTTTCTGCTCGTCGGTCAACAGCGCCGTCTCGATGATCGCCTTCACCGGGATCGGCACGGCGGCGACGAGTTCCTCGAGTTCCGCGGCGACGGCCTCGAGTTCACCCGCTTGCAGCCGGCCGACGTTGATCACGACGTCGAGTTCATCCGCGCCGGCCTTCCACGCCAGGACGCCCTCGCGGCGTTTCGTGTCGTGGTCGTTCTGTCCGTGGGGAAAGCCGATGACCGTCGCGAGCGTTACGTCGGGCGCGTACGACGTGGCTTCCTCGAGATGGTACGGCGGGATACAGGCGTTCATGCCGTACGCCGCGGCGTCATCGAGGACGGCTTCGATGTCAGCGGGCGTCGTTTCGGGGCCGAGGACGGTGTGGTCGATCAGGGGTGCGAGTTCGTGCCGGTCCATACCATGACGAACGACCGGAGGATGAAAAACCCGTCCGGTTCCGTTCACTCGCCACGGCGAGGGATCGAGAGCCGCCCATCTGGCGGCCGACTCGAGGCCGATCCGTGCGGATCGGAAACGGTTAGTCGCTGGCACGTACCAGTTGCCGTATATGGTGCTCCCAGAGGGATTCGCCGTCCCGCCGCTGGAACTTCTGGTGCCGCTCTTGTGCGCCTTCGTCGCTGCCCTCGCACTGGTGTGGAAAACAGCTCCGCCCGTGACCGACCGGACGGTGCTCGCGTTCGCGCCCTGGATGGTACTGGGATCGACGTTCTACGTGCTCTATCAGGTCGCCGCCGTCCCCGAGGCGGTCAGTCCGTTGTTCGGTGCGCCGGTCGTCTACGTGACGACGGCGACGCTCGCGGGATTCGTCTGGATCGGCGGTCTATCCCTCCACCGAGCAGGATTCTCGCAGTCTGCTGAGACCGTGCTCGGCGCAGTCGGTGCCGTCTGCTTCGTCGGCGCTGCGGGCTACGCCCTGCGAACCGGTCTCGAAACCGGGACGCTCGAGGCCTTTTGGCCCGGTGTCTCGGTCATCCTTGCGGCGATTCTCACCGCGCTCGCCTGGGTCGGAGTGAGCCAGTGGGCGAGTGAAACCGCGGCGCTAACGGGCACGACGGGAATTCTCGTCGTCTTCGGGCACGCACTCGACGGCGTTTCGACCGCCGTCGGCTACAGCGTTCTCGGCGCGAGCGAGAGCGTTCCCGCCTCGCAACTGATCCTCGCCGCCGGCAAGGCGCTCCCGACGGCCGAGTATATCGGCGCTGGCTGGCTGTTCGTCGTCGTCAAGCTCGCGCTCGCGCTGGCCGTCGTCGGCCTGTTCAAAGAGTACGTTCGCGACGCGCCGCGACAGGCGCGGCTCCTGCTCGCCTTCATCGCCGCCGTCGGGCTCGGCCCCGGCGTTCACAACGTGTTGCTCTTTACGATCGCCTGATGCTTTCAGTTCCTGAACGCAACTGTTTTTCTCCCGCGGGGCCGTTCTCCGAGCCGTGAATGGTCACGGTGCTCACCGCCGGTCACGTCAACTGGGACGTGACCCTTCGCGTCGATAGATTCCCCGAACCTGACGGCGAGGCAGCTATTCGATCCCGGCACCAATCCGGAGGCGGGAGCGCCGCCAACGTCGCGACCGCGCTGTCGGGACTCGAGATCGAGACGGGTATCATCGGAAGCGTCGGCGACGACGAACACGGGATCTCGGCCCGGCGAGACCTCGAACAGTCGGGGATCTCGCTCGACGGGCTTCACGTCGTCGAGGACGCCGCGACCTCCGTGAAGTACCTCCTCGTCACCGACTCGGGTGCGGTTTCCGTGCTCGGAAACGACGGCGTCAACGAAGCGATCGGCCCCGAGGATGTCGATCCCGAACCGATCCAGTCGGCTGACCACATCCACCTGACGGGACAACGACCCGACACGGCCGCCGAAATCGCGCGGCTGGGAACGCAGTCGGGGTCGACCGTGAGCTTCGATCCGGGCCGTCGGCTCGGCGACCGCGAGTACACTGAAACGCTCGCGCTGGCCGACATCATCTTCGCGAACGACCGGGAACTCGAGACGATGGTCGATACCGACGACGACGTCGCGGCGTTTACCGAAGGGACGGTCGTCGCCAAACACGGGCAAGACGGCGGGAAGGTCCACACGCCGGACGGATCGTTCGTCCACGACGGATTCGAAGTCGACCCCGTCGATACGAGCGGCGCAGGCGACGCCTTCGCCGCGGGCTTTATCGCCTCGCACTTTCGAACGGGAGATCCGAAAGCCGCGCTCGAGTACGCAAACGCCTGTGGCGCGCTCGCCGCGAGTCGAGCTGGCCCGCGAAGCGCGCCGACGATCGACGCCGTCGAAACCTTTCTCGAGTCTCGAGGGTGACCGACACGGATATATAATCTGTCGTGAAAGATTCGGACCCAGCGCCTGCTGAAGTTCTCACCCAGTGTCGTCTGACGGTAGCTATATACCCGACGCCGTTGGCCGTTTGACCAGGAAGTCACGATCCCGTGACTGAGAGACATGATGAAAGGTACCCCCTGGGCGTCTGCACCTGGAGACAACCGCACGCACGTCCAATACGACAGACGCGACGACGAGCCGCCGAGCGTCGCCGTTGCAACGGCACTCGCATCGTTTCACAACGAGGACGTGACCGCTGGCAGTACCCAACTCTACCAGTACATCGACCCCGACGCGCTCGACGACCTCTTCGAGAGCACCTTCGGCGGGGTCGACCGAGCGGCCGGAACGGTTCGGTTCGAGGTCGACGACGCAATCGTCGTGGTCCGGCCCGAACGAGTTCACGTTTACGCTGCCCACTGATCGATGAATTACCCGCACAGGAGTCGCCTGTGCGGACTCGACCGTGCGCGGACACCGCTTTGCGGGCTCGAGAGGTCGATATCCGCGCCGGCCTCTAATCCACCAACCTCTAACCCGTAGCCTCTAATCGCCAGCACTGATTTCTACCGGCGCTTGCACGCTCATCAACCACTTTATCGACCGCTATCGCCTGTTCGCCGCCGCTCTTTTTGTCCACCGCGGCGACCTGATCGGACTGGAGAAGGTTTTTCTCGCCGCCCGCGGAACCGGTGGGTATGGCGACACAACCGCATTTACTCGTCGATGAGGGCGACCTGACGGATATCGCGTTGATCCCCGGCGATCCGGGACGCGTCGATCGAATCGCGAGCCACTGCGACGACTCAGAGACCATCGCACAGAACCGCGAGTACAAGGTCGTCAACGCGACCTACGATGGCCAGGAACTAACCATCTGCTCGACCGGGATCGGCTGTCCGTCGGCCGCCATCGCCATAGAGGAGCTGGCGAACGTCGGCGTCGAGACGTTCGTTCGCGTCGGGACGACCGGCGCACTCCAGTCCGACATCGAAATCGGCGACATGATCGTCGCGACGGGCGCGGCCAAAAACGAGGGAACGAGCAAGCGGTACGAGGCCGTCGAGTACCCGGCCGTTCCGGACTACGAGGTGCTCTCCTCGCTCGTCGACGCCGCTGAGGCGAACGGCGAAGACGTTCACGTCGGCCCCATTGCAAGCGACGACGCCTACTACGCGGAAACGTCCGAACACGTCGATGACTGGGAAGACGCGGGGCTGCTCTCGGTCGAGATGGAAGCCGCCGCGGTCTTCTCGCTTGCGCGCCGCAAGGGGCTGCGCGCGGGCGCGATCTGTACCGTCGACGGCAACCTCGTCGAGGGTACGCAGAAAGGAACCGACACCGAAGACGACGAACTGCCCGAGAAAGCGAAGAACAACGTCGGCCGAGCGATCGATCTTGCACTCGAGGCCGCGACCGAACTCTAGGCGTCTCTGCTCGTCGATCGCGGTTTCTTCTCATCTCAGTCCGTCGTACAGCTTGCTAACTGCTCGAGCGAGTGCTCGACGGAGAGCATCATCCGTCGTCGATCCTCACTCGCCTGTTATCTGTGGGTTACATGTCTCTAAGCCGGATACCGTCCTCGACGAGTCTGGCGTTTCGTTCCCGATCGAGCCGGTCACCCAGATCGTCGTGTTCGTGTAGCTGGGCGATCACGTCGGCGTAGAGGGTTCGCCACGAGATCGCGTAGATGGGCGACTGGCCCCACGCGCGAAGCTCCGGAACCAGTTCGTCGTAGGTCTCGAGTCGGTCTTCGAACCGCTCGATCACAGTGAGCACGGTCGCGGCAGCCTCGCTTTCGTCCTCCGCGTCCTCGAGCGCTCGGTTGAGCCGCTGCTCCCAGCCGGCGACGGCGCGTTGCATGTCCATCGCGGCGTCGTCGCTATCCGCTGGAAGCTGCTCGAGCACCGGTTCCGGAACGCCGAGTGAGATGTCGTCCATACTCGGAATAGGTGGGCCCTCATCAAGAAACCTGCAGGAGATGCGCACGTCAGCTGACTCACTTCCACCGTCGCGCTTTCCGCCTACTCGAGCCAGGTTCCAAGCAGCACTTCGTCGGCGAACGAGCCGTCGATGCAGTACTGTCGCTCGCGCTCGCCTTCTCGCTGCCAGCCCTGATCCGCGAGAAACTCGATCGCCCGCTCGTTCGTCGCCGGCAGGTTCTGCGTGATCTTTCGGTAGCCGGCGTCTTTCGCCCACTCGAGGCCGTACTCGAGGAGTTCCGAACCCACTCCTTCCCGACGAATCTCGGGGCGAACGCCGACGGTAACCTCGGCGGTGTGGCGAAGCGACGGCAGCTCCGGTGCGTCGAGGTGGAGCCACCCGACGACGTCGGACCGGGGTTCGGATTCCGTGTCGGCGTCCGGTTCGAACTCGGCGACGAAGAACACGCGCGAGCGGTCTTCGTTGGCCCGGACGAGCGCCGAGTCGCGCTCGAGTCGTTCGGCCACGTTCTCTGCAACGATGTACCGTTCCTCGCTTGCAACCTCCCGCATCGCGTCGACGAGCCCATCGCGGTCTGTCTCCCGCGCCGGACGGATTCGAACGATACCGTCCTCGAGTTCCGCGGTTCGCTCCGGCGCGGTCACGCTGATCCGCAGGTGGCCATCGGTCTCGAGGAGGTAGCCGCCCCTCTTCAGCTCGTCGAGCGCGTCTTGTAGTCGTTCGCTCGAGAGCCGAACCTGCTGGCGGTACTCTGCTGACCGGGCCGGTTTCGACTGCGACCCGCCCGCGTCGACGCGGATCGCTCGAGCGAGTTCGTCGGGCGGGACAGCGCCGTTTCGCTCGACGTATTCGTACACCCGCTGCTGTACGGGGTCGTCGAACGCAAACGTCGGATGGGTGTTCATGGTAACCGAACCCGGCGACGGCGACCATAATTATGGACACCGTACTATCGATCCGGTTCGGCGAAATTCGGGAAAACGACGGCTTTCCGGACCACAATAGACCGTGCCCGTCCGCGAGGAATTTGATTTCCACCTGCGCGCTCGACTCGAGCGCGCTGTCTCCCCGCGTTCGTGATCCGACCTTGTCATCGCGCCCTTCCGAATTTAATATCCCATTATATGGTTTATCGTGTCTGCTCGTCATCGGTTTTCGTCGAACTTCCGTCGAGAGCTAGCTTCGATGATCGGCGGTCTTCGATGGTCGAGGAGCCGGTGGTGACGGGTATTTTTTCGAGTGGGTGATGGTGGTTCGTCGATGCTCGAGCAGCGTGGCACAAGATGGTGCGATCTCAGGGTGGAGATCGAACAGTGGTGCCTGGACACGCCAATGCGGTGTCGGTGGACGATTATCTGGCCGTGTAGCGATAGATGAGGTAGACGAGAGTGCGACAGACGAGGTAGACGAGAGTAAGCCAGTAATCCATACGCGCGCGTATTACGCAAAATCCACCGAGGAACATACCCCGGGCAATCCTCACTGAGACATTCGATTGAGAAAGACTGACTGTGGTCTCCTCTCTCGAGTCGTCCAACCGTCGGTTTGCGCTGTCGTCATCAGAGCCAGCCGCGTTATTGCTGGTCAGTATTATCAAACTGACTCTCGAACGCGACTCGAGTCGTCGCTTCAGTGGCAGTTGCGTTAGTCGGCGTTCTCGTTCTCGGGTTATCTCGAGCCCGCGCCGTCTCGGTCAGTGACGCGGTCGATTTCTCAACCTGCAGGGGACTCGGGATGCGATCGCTGTTCGATGGATATTCAGGAGCCGATTCTCAGACCTCGCAGGCGAGTTATCCGAGGTCAATTTCTGAATTCTCTTGCGATGTCGACGGTTCGGCTGGATCTCTCGAGCTGGGTTTCGCGGCCGTTCATCAGGGGTTCGAGCGGCTGTTTCGGCGATCCAATCGTCGATCGGATTGGAGTTGCAGTTATGCAAACGGATCTGCGTCCTCGAGGATCGCAACACGGCTCGCGAATGGTTTCGTCAGCTCTCTCGATTGAGCCCTCCTTGCCAATAAACCATATGTTGCGATACTGAATTGCGCTATCCAGTCCACGAGGCACCTCTCTCGGCGCCGTTCGTTCGACTCGCTAAAAAATGGCGTCTCGAGCGGCCGTTTGCGATCGCTAGGATCGTCGTGCGACCAGTGTGATCGTGAGCGCCGCGATGGCCGCGAGCGCGGGTCCGATAGCGAAGCCGGGGACCGAATCTCCGTCCGAGCCGTCATCTTCTGCGGATTCGTTCTGTGACGCAGATTCCTCCCCGCCGTCGCCGACGGTGAGGGTGCCGGCCGCTCGAGCCGGATCGATGGCGTCGCCGCCGTCGGCGTCGAGTTGGGCGTCCGAGACGCGCAGGTTCGTCTCGCCGTGATCGACGCCGGTGACGTCGATCTCCGCCAGCGTGACGTCCGTTTCGCCGGACGTGACCGCATCCTCGAGGTCGATCGCTTCGACCGTGACCGTTTGCTCGTCGCTACTCACGACGGGATCGGTCGTGAGTCCGAACCGATCCGGATAGCT
This sequence comes from Halostagnicola larsenii XH-48, assembly GCF_000517625.1. Classification (GTDB taxonomy): domain Archaea; phylum Halobacteriota; class Halobacteria; order Halobacteriales; family Natrialbaceae; genus Halostagnicola; species Halostagnicola larsenii. The sequence goes on from NZ_CP007055.1 coordinate 445,301, forward strand.
GGCGTTTCCGATTGTCGCGACGCCCTCGGTCTCGAGCGCAAGCGTGACCTCGAAGCCCGCCAGTCCATCCGGCGCGTCAGTCAGCGCGATGCGGTGTGTCGCGGTGGACTGGGGATCGACCGTCTCGTTGGAGACGACGAGCGTCGGGTCGGCTGCCGCGTCCTGGCTCCCGACGGTCGCGCTGGGAGTCGATTCGGCTCCGGCGACTGCGACCGGTCCGATCGCGGTCGATCCGACCGCGACGAGAATCGCCACCGTGGCGATGACCGTCCGGATCGTCCGCCGTCGGTTCGGCGGTTGACCCGGGACCCGCGCGTCGGTGGTCGGCCCGCTCGAGTCGGTTCCACCCATCGGGGTCACAGTTCGCCGGCGAGCGCGACGATGTCGTTGTAATCGATGCGGCCGTTCTCGTTGAAGTCGAACGCTTCGTCGTTCAGCCGGACGGAATCGCCTTCGATGTTCTCGAATAAGACGACGACGTCGTCGTAGTCGAGTCGGCCGTTTCCGTTGACGTCCTCGAACGTCCCGTCGCCGTTGGGGTCAGTTGGCGGACGGCCGCCGGGTCCGCCGCCGAGCGACGGCGGCCCGGTGACGACGACGCCGGGTCGGGGCTGGGGATCGATGGGCATCCCCGAATCGTCGTCCATCGTGTGGACCTCGAGCGTGATGTCGGTCGTCCCCGCGCCGACGCCCTCGAGTTCGATCGACGCCAGCGTGACGTTTCGCTCGCCGGATTCGATCCCGTTTCCGATATCCGCGAACCGGAATTCGATCGTCGAACCGTCGTCGCTGACGGTCGGATCGGCGGTGAGTTCGATGCCGTCGGCGTAGTTCGCGCCCGTAATTTCGGCGACGTCCGTGTGTTCGACGGACGCGGTGATGCGCCCGCCCGCGAGTCCGTCGGGAACCGACGAGAGCGTCAGATCGACCTCGCCCGTCGCCTCCTGACTGACTCCGAGGGAGTCGACGTGGAGCGTTGCCGGCGGCTCGTAGACCCACAGGGTGTCGTTGGCATACGAGCGGCCGAATCCGCCCTTGTCCTCACAGAGCAGGACGCGGCCGTCGTCCATCACCATCACGTTGTCGACGTTGATCAGCGAGACGTCCTTCAGCGACTCGGGGTCGCTCGCGTTCGGGCCGACGACGATCGGTTCGAGTCTCGAGACGTCGTATCCGGCCTCGAGTTCGGCGCGGTAGACGATGCCGCTGTCGACCTCGTCGAACCGGAGTTCTCCCTTCTCGTCGGTCATGTATCCGCTGAGCGAGGAGATGCCGAAGTAGATGAAGTCGCCGGGTTCGGCGTCGTCGTGGGAGTCGATCCCTTCGGCCTTGTTGAACTCGATGCTGGCTCCGATCTCCTTGGCGGCGGCGCGGGTCTCGAGGAACGGAACGCGGCGCAGGTTTTCGTCGACCTCATCGGGACCGCGTTCTTCGTACTGCCGGGCCCACTCGACGATCTCCTCGTCGGTGATATAGTCCCGATTGCCGTTGATGGCGACTTCCTCGTCGGCCTCGGCGAGGGCGGCCTCGAGGTCGTCCTCCCAGTCGGTCTCGGCGTGGGTCTCGAGGTAGTCGACCTGCGTCACGTCGTCGTAGTCCGTGATCCAGGACTCGACTTCGGCGTTGCTCGCGCTGCCCAGCTCGAGCCACTCGACCTCGAGGTCCGTCTCGGCGACGGGACCCTCGCCGACTTCGGTCGCTTTTATGGCGAAGAGCGTGCCGCTGACGTCCGCTCGGCTCTCGTACTCCGGAATCGGCTCGTCGGCGACGAACTTGTAGAGCCCCTTCGCGCCGCCGTCGGCGGCCAGATAGACCGTCCGCTCGTCGGGCAGGACTTCGGGGCATTCCCACGACGACCGGCCGAAGACGTGGTGTTTGACGGGGATCGGCTCGTCGCTCGTCGGCTCGGTGATCTCGACGATCTTACCGTAGCGGTAGCGATTCGGGAACACGTCGTCGCCGATGGGCTGGGGCGTGTCCTCGCCGTCTTCGATGTCGACCGGTTCGGCGCCGAGATGGTAGGCGATCTTCTCGGTGCCTCTGTTGTTGCTCAGCCCCATCGGGTACCAGCTCTCCTCTTCACCGAAGATTTCCACGAGAGCGTTCTCGACGCCGAGAATATTCGGGCGGTTCCAGAACTCACTTCCGCCGCGGAGGCCGACCCCGCTGCCTTCCTCGACGATGTCGCTGACCGTCGCCAGGCCGCCAACCCGCGGGTGGCCGTACTCCTCTTCGGCCGACAGCGGCGTCTCCCACGGACTGAGGTCGCCGTAGCAGTTGATCTTCGTTCCGCCGACCTCGCGGAACGCCTCGGTGTTCTCGAGTTCCATCGCGTTCTCGAGGTCGGCCTGCCAGTAGCCGTCCTCGTCGCGCGAGAGCGGCGTTCGCGAGATCGCGCCGGGGCGCGTCTCGTTGTTGGTAAAGAGGTATCCCTCGGTTCCCTCGTCGTTCGTCGAGACGAAGAAGTTCATGTCGGGCTGGTCGCCGACGCCCTCGTAGCCCTCCTCGACGACGTCGGCGATGTCGGTTCCGTCGGGGGTTTGCGGGTGGCCGAATCGCTCGGTCCCGCCGTTGATCTCGTCTCCCGTCCGAACGAGGAGACGATACTGTCCGCCGGCCGTCTGCACCTGGGCTTGTTCTGCGTTCGTCCGCGGCGGTGCTAGCTCCTCGAAGTCGTCGTTGTTCCCGTCGAACGTGAATCGGAAGTCGTCGACGACGCCGACGCCGCCCCAGTCGAACGGTTCGGGGTTGTCTTCGCTCGGGTGCTGTAGGCTGTAGAGCAACTCGCCCGTTTCGAAGACGAACGGCCCGGTCACCTCGGCACCGCGCGCCGTCGTCGAGAAGCGTTTGAGTTCTCCGTTGACGTACGGCGCCGTCGGCGTGTCGTGTTCGTCCGGTCGATCCGCCGCGCCAGCGGTACCGACCACGCCGGCACCGACCGCCGCTGCCATCGACGATGCCATCAGATTACGTCTGGTAAATTCGGGCATGCAACTTGATGGCCGAATCATCGATAAATAGACGTTTATAATAGGTATAATAAACGCTATTACCAATATATTTTCTGTAGATATTATCCTGTATACTAACTGAGTCTCCCGATGACTATTGACCGATACGGAGGACTCGAGACCGGGCGTCGTGTCGTACGGTCGGTCGAATCGTCGTGGCGGAAATGATCGGCAGTTGGCCAGTCACACGACTCGAGAGCGTCTCGACTCGTTACCGAACGGTGAACCACAGGAACGAGTGGAATTCCCGCGGGAGGTGAAAAACGGCTTTCGGACGGAACGCAATTACTCGAGGTTCTGTGCCGTCACTTCGCCTCGTATTTCCTCGGCCCGGTCGTGGACCCACGAGCGATACCGGTCGATATCGGTCGGCGTGACACCGTAGAACGACGCGACCCAGTTCGTATCGGCCCAGGGAAGCGTCAGGAGGTACGCGGCGAGGGTGTCTTTGCCGGCCTGAATAATCTCCGGCGGCACGCCGCGAGTGCCGGTGTCAGCCTCGACGAATCCGTTGACGTCGAAGTAGACGTCGGCGTACAATCGAGCGTCCTCGAGGCTGTCGAAGGTGATTCCGACGTGGTCGGGCGCCTCGAACCGGTAGTCGTCGCCGGCCCCGTCGGTTTCGACGATACGAACTCCCAGTACGTACTCCTCGAGCACCGAGCCGTCGGCGTCGGAAACGGTATCGGACGTAGACATGAGTTGGTTTCCTCGATTTCAGGCGCGGCCACCGCACCATTAAGAATTTATATGATTGCTATATTCTCCTCGAGACCGAAACGTATCGTCACATCCTTTTCGAGAGCGGACGATGCGCTATCGAACGTCCATCGGTTGATTCGACCCCGCGTCGAATCAATCGCCGATTCACCATCGCGACGACCGGTCCGATTTCGGAACTATCGGAACCACCGCACCGTCGCTTAAGGGAGTGGCACCCGAACCACGAGCCGTGATCGTCGACGACCGCGTCTTACACGAGGATTTCGTCCCGAGCGAGGTGGTCCACCGCCACGAGGAGGTCAACCACCTCTCGGAGACCCTCGAGCCGCTGCTTTCCGACGCTCGGCCCGAGACCGCCTTCCTCTTCGGTCCGACCGGCGTCGGCAAGACCTGTATCGCGCGCTACACCGTCGACCAACTGTGCGAGCAGCTACCGAGCGTTCGGACCGTCTACGTCAACTGCTGGCAGGAGTACACCCGATTTCGGGTGCTCTACAGCGTTCTCGAAGCCATCGACCGAGCGTTCGACATCCATCGATCGACGCCCAAAGACGAACTCTTCCGGCGTCTTTCGGACGCGGACGACCAACCTATCGTCGCGATTTTGGACGAAGTCGACCAGCTCGAGGAGACCGAAGTGCTCTATGACCTCCATCGGCTCCCTCACGTCTCGCTCGTGCTGATCGCCAACCGCGAGGAGGAGCTGTTCGCGAGCTTCGACGACCGCGTTCGCTCCCGACTGCGGGCCGGCACCCGCGTCCAGTTCGACCGCTACGGAACGGACGAACTCGTCGCGATCCTCGAGGAGCGCGCCGTGCAGGGGCTCGAACCGGGCGCGATCGACGAGCGCCACCTTCGAACCGTCGCCGACGCCGCGGCGGGTGACGCCCGCGTCGGGATCGGAATCCTTCGCTCGGCGGTTCGTCGCGCGGATCGACGCGGCCTCGAGTCGGTCACCGACGACGTGCTCGCCGAGTCGATCCCGGACGCGCGGACGGCGATCCGCCGCAAGACCGTCGAACAACTGATCGAGCACCAGCGGGTGCTCTACGACCTCATCGCCGAGGCGGGCGAGATCGAACCCGGCGAACTCTACGCGGCCTACGAGGCGGCGGTCGACGACCCGAAGACCAACCGGACGCTGCGAAACTACCTGACGAAGATGGTCCACTACGACCTGATCGAGGCCGTCGGCGAGCGCCGAGGACGGACGTACCGGCTCGTCGACGACGAGTAGGGCGGAGCGCCGATCGTCTCGTCGACGAATCGGACGTGGTGAGCGCCTGTCGCCTCGTCGGCGAGTCGGCTGCAGCGGGTCCCACCATCTCGAGCGGCTTACAGTTCGCTGCGCTGATCAGTTCGCGTGGGTGACCACCTGCAACCTACATCCCTGTCGGCGTGGTCCATTCTCGAGATGTCCGCAAGCGGTCTATCGACACCCCTCGCGTTTCTCGTCGCAGTCTCTGCCGTCGCGCTCGCGCTCGTCCACCTCTTCGTCGGCAGACTCGAGCTCGTAGACCGCGTTCCGCGAAGTCGCTGGCTCTCGTTCGCGGGTGGAGTCTCCATCGCGTACGTCTTCGTCCACATCATCCCGGAGATCCACGAGGCCGTCCTGGCGGTCGCCGGCTGGGACCCCGTCGTGTCGTTCGCCGAGGCGCACGTCTACCTGATCGTGCTCCTCGGGTTCGTCGTCTTCTACGGCCTCGAGCAGTACGTTCGGTCGTCGAACGTCACGGCCATCCGGTACGGCCTCGAGCCGAGTACGGGCGTCTTCTGGATCCACGTGGGGTCGTTCGCCGCGTACAACGGGCTCATCGGCTACCTGCTGGTTCACCGCGAGGACCCCGGCGTCGCGGGGTTGGCGACGTTCGCCGTCGCGATGGCGTTGCACTTCGCTGTGAACGATTCAGGGCTTCGGTCCCACCACGGCCGGCTTTACCACGACTACGGGCGCTGGGTGCTGGCGGCGGCGGTGCTCGTCGGTTCCAGCGTCGGGTTCGCCGTGGAGATCACAGAACCGCTCGTTTCGGTACTCTTCGCCTTTCTCGCCGGCGGGATCATCCTCAACGTGATCAAGGAGGAACTGCCAGCCGAACGCGAGAGTCGGTTCTGGGCGTTCACCCTCGGCGCGACGATGTACGCCGCGGTCTTATTGTTCGTCTGAACGCCACAGTCCTGCTGTTCGTCTGGACGACGCGTCCTGTTTCGTCTGGCGGTCACCGTTTCGGTCCGATTGCCCGATTTCTGTCGCCATCTCTGCCCGGGTTCCGTCGCGTCTCCCCTCGTTTCGGAACTCGAGCGATCGCGGCGATCGCTCGAGCGCTCCCCCGTCGTTCCTCCCGAACGCGCTCGAATCCGTTCCTATCGGAAATCCGGAACCCGCGTTCCGCCGCTTATGGACCGGCCGGCCGACCGTTCGGGTATGTCACGCCTCGAGTTCGAACCCGGACTGACGTGCTGTCGAGTGCCGTCGCCGCGGTCGCCGATCCTCCACGAACTGGTCTGTTCGCGGCTCGCGGAAACCGTCGGCACCGCCTACTGGATCGACGCGGGAAACGTCGCCTCGACGCGGGTGCTGTACGACTGCGCCTCGAGTCCCCGCGTCCTCGATTCGCTTCGCATCGCGCGGTCGTTTACGGCCTACCAGCACCACTCGATCGTTCGCCGCGTCGTCGAGAAAGCGACCCCGCGAACGTCGGTGATCGTCGCGCCGAACGTCGTCGGCAGGTATCGCGACGACGACGTTCCCGCCTGGGAGCGCGACGAACTGCTCGCGGCGAGCCTCGAGACGCTGGCCGAACTCGGCCGGGCGCTCGAGGTTCCGGTGCTGGTGACGGCGGTGAGCGATTCGGCCGAAGAGCGGGTCGCCGAGCACGCAGATTACCGCGTCGAGTGCATCCGGACGCGGGAGGGCGTCCGTCTCGAGGGCGACGGCGCGGAGACGATGGGCTACTGGCAGGGAACCTACTGGCAGACGACGATCCCCTACTGGGTCGATTGCTGCGGCGTCGCCGACCGGATCGATCCCGTCGTCGCGGCGGCCGACCGCGGGCTGTTCGACGCGGTTCCGGAACCGGGTGGCTCAAGCGGCGGGTCACCGTCGGCACTCGAAACGGAGGTGTCGGGGTGATGGGCCGGACGAACCCGACCTACCGCGACGCGGCCGCGAGCCTCGAGTCCGAGTGGAGACCGATGCGTCGCGCGCTTCGCCGCGAGTACCAGGACGATTTCGACCGCCTGTTCGAGCGCGCTCGCGGGTTCGCCGACGCGGCGGGCCACGCGAACGCGACCGATCCCGAACGCGCGCTCTTGCTATCAGTGCTGCTCGCCCACGAAGTCGAACTTCGGCAGGTACGCGGGCGACTCGAGGAGGCGGAGCGTCGACTCGAGGACGCCGAGGGACGACTCGAGCGGGTCGAGACGGGACTCGAGCGGACGGAAACGAGTCTCGAGACGACGGAAACGGAATTCGAGGGGGAAGAGAGCCCGTGACCGAGCCTTACACCTTCGAGTTCGAGGACGAACTCGTCCGCGAGTGGCACCTGACCACAGACGGTGCGACGTTTCGGGAGGTCGAGCACTACCGGCCGTCGCTGTTCGTCTCGGCACCCGACCTCTCGAGTCTCGAAGAGCGCCTGCGGTCGGATCCGAAGGTTTCGGGGACGACTCGCGAGCAGTGGGCCGCCGACCTCCACGAGAGCCACGTCGACGAGCGAACGGAGTTCCTACGGGTCAGCGTCGAGCGCGTCGGCGAAATTCGGACGCTGGCTCGAGAGCTCCGCGGGGCCGCCGGACACGAGCGGTACGCGCCCGGCACGATTCGGCTGTACGACGTCGACCTCGATCCGGGTTTTCGGTACTGTCTCGACAACGGGATCGATCCGACTCCGGAGCGGGGACCCAGAGCGTCGCAGGGTTCCGACCGCGGGCTCCGGACCCTCGAGATCGAGATCGACGATCCGGGGTTGGCCGACGAAGACGTCTCGGAGCTACGACTCGACGGCGACCTGGTCACCGGCGACCCCGCGGACGTCTGCTGGTCGATCGGTCGCCGACTCGATCGGGTCGATCCGGACGTGCTCGTCTTGAGCCACGGCGACCTCGTACCCGTCCTCGAGTCGGCGGCCGCACAGGCGGGGATCGACGAGTTCCACCTGGGACGGCTCCCCGGCTGGCGGCGCGTCGCGGGTGCGAACACCTACGAGAGCTACGGCGCGGTCGGCCACTCGCCGGCCCGATACAGCGTCCCAGGGCGAGCCATCGTCGACAGATCCAACAGCTTCCTCTGGCACCAGTCCGGCCTCCCGGGGCTGCTGTACATGGTCGAACAGACGGGACGGCCCTTACAGGAGGTCGCCCGCGGGAGCATCGGCACGCTGTTGACCTCGAGACAGATCCGACTCGCGCGAAACGAGTACGACGTGCTCGCGCCCCAGAACAAGTGGGAGCACGAGGAATTCAAGGATGTCTCGACGCTCCACGCCGCCGACCGCGGCGGATTTACGTTCTCCCCGGAGGTCGGCTTTCACGAGGACGTCCACGAGATCGATTTCGCCTCGCTGTACCCGCGGATCATCTGCCAGCGAAACGTCAGCCCCGAGACGATTGGCTGTGACTGCGCTCACGGATCCGACGACAATGCGTCGAGTAATCACGGACCTACTGGCGGCGTGTCGAGCGAGCATGGACACGACGGCCGCGCGCCGAACGAACACGAACCAGACGGCAACGATGCATCGACGTTCGACTCCGCACGCGACGACGCAGCTACCGTTCCGGGACTCGAGTACGATCGTTGTTCGGAACCTGGCTTCCTTCCAGAGGTCCTCACACCCCTGCTCAACGACCGCGCCGAGATCAAACGGCAACTCGAGTCAGATTCGCTCGCGGACGATGCGGCGAGACGGCTCCGGGCCGAGTCGGGCGCGATCAAGTGGGTGCTGGTGTCCTGTTTCGGTTATCAGGGCTATCGAAACGCAAAATTCGGTCGCATCGAGTGCCACGAAGCCATCAACGCCTACGCGCGAGACATCGCCCTGCGGGCGAAAGCGCGACTCGAGGACGGCGGCTGGCACGTCGTCCACGGCATCGTCGACAGCCTCTGGGTGACGGCCCGAGCGGATGACCCGGAACCGCTCGAGGCGGTCACTGCGGAGATCTCGAGTTCGGTCGGCATCGACCTCGAGCACGACGGGCGCTACGAATGGGTCTGTTTCGTCCCGTTGCAGGACTCGAGCGAGCGATCGTCGTCTCCCCGGTCTCTGCCGTCTCGTCGCTCGCGTTCGGACTCCCGTTCCCACGCAGACCGAACCCCTCGCCCGGGTTCGACTCCGCCGGGCGCGGGCGCGCTCAACAAGTACTTCGGCAAGCGCACGGACGGGAGCTACAAGTTCCGCGGGATCGAGACCCGCCAGCGGAGCACGTCCGAATACGTCGCCGAGAGCCAGCGCGAGTTCGTCGCGGTTCTCGACCGCGAGCGCGACCCGGCGGCCGTCTGCGACGCGCTCGAGGCGCGGATCGGGCGGCTCCGACGCGGCGCGGTCGATCCCGACCGGCTCGTCCACACGAAACGCGTCTCGCGTCGACTCGAGGAGTACAGCCAGCGCACGCGGACGGTCGCCGCCCTCGAGCGGTACGACCGACGCGGGATCGACCGTCACCCCGGCCAGTCGGTCGAGTACGTCGTTGCCGACGACGACGCGGGCGGCAGAGAGCGGGTCCGCCTCGCGTTCGAGGACTGCCCGTCAGTCGACGTTGAACACTACTCGAGCCTGCTCGTTCGCGCCTGTGAGAGCGTCATCTCGCCGCTGGGATGGGATCGACGCAGGATTCGAGAACACCTTCGGGACGGACGAACGGTTCGGCTCTCGACGTTCGCGTCGCCGGAGTGATCGTGTTTTGCAGTGGGTTCTCGGTTTCGCTTTCGACCCGAACGACGGTCCGTCGAATTCGACTGTCAGTGCCGCTAACGGGTTGAGCGCTACATTTACACCGCTCGGCCGTCTTTTCCGATTTATTCTAACATGGCAACCTCCGACCGCTCTCGAGATGCCCTTCGATCTCGCGTTCGACAGCAGGAGGCCGTCGCTGCCCTCAGTCGACGAGCCCTCGAGACCGACGACGTCGACGAACTGTTGTGCGAGGGGACAGCGGCAGTTACGGAGACGCTACAGGCCGACTGCTGTGGTGTTTTCGAGTCGCTCGGCAAGGAGGACGGACTTCGTCTGAAAGCGGGCCACGGGTGGGAGCCCGATTTCGTCGAAACGTCGCCCATTCTCACGAACGGTGGTTCCGACGCAACACCGGAACTGCTGTCCTCGATGCCGGTGACCATCCCGGAACTCGAGGCCGATCCCCGGTTCGACGGCGCGGGGCTGTTCGACGCACACGAACTCGAGAGCGGGCTCTGTGTCGGTATCGGAACGTCCGACGATCCGTGGGGCGTTCTCGGCGCGTATACGGGGACGCGCCGGGAGTTTACCGACCACGAGGTCACGTTCGTCCGGACCGTCGCCAACGTTCTCGCATCGGCCATCGACACCGAGCGAACGAAACGGTCGCTGCGGGACGCGGAGACACTCACCGATCGAATCGTCGAGACGAGTCCGGTCGGGATCACCGTCATCGACGCCGACGGACGGAACGTCTTCGCGAACAGTCGCGGAGAAGAACTCCTCGGCCGGCCCCTCGAGACGCTCCGGTCCTACGACCACGACGACGACCGCTGGAATCTCGTCGACGAACGCGGCGACCCGCTCTCGAGCGACGAAATGCCGTTCTCGCGGGTCGAGGAGATGGGAGAGCCGGTCTACGGCGAAACGCTCGGTCTCGACCATCCCGACGGAACGCGGGTGTGGCTGTCGGCACACTGCGCGCCGCTGACCGACGACGACGGCGAGTTCGACGGCGCGGTGTACGCCCTAGAAGACATCACCGAACGGACGCGCCTCGAGAACGAACTCGAGACGACGCTCGATCGCGTAACGGATGCGTTCTATTCACTCGACGACGACTGGCGGTTCACCTATCTCAACGATACCGCCGAGGAACTGATCGATTTCCACGACCGGGGTCTGGTCGGCGAGCCGATCTGGGAGGCGTTCGAGTGGGCGGCCGACTCGCGGCTTCGAACGGAGTACGAGCGGGCGATGGCGACGCAGGAGCCGACCTCGTTCGAGTTCTACTATCCCGAACCGCTCGAGCGCTGGTTCGAGGTCAACGCCTACCCATCCGAGACGGGGTTGTCGGTCTACTTTCAGGACATTTCCGATCGGAAGGTGATCGAACGAGAACGGGCCCAGAACACCGAAACACTCAACCGACTGTACGCGATCGCGTCGGATCAACATCGGTCGTTCGACGAGAAGGTTGATCGAATGCTCGAGATCGGCCGCAAACGGCTCGGTCTCGAGGTCGGCTATCTGGCGAAGACTGACCTCGAGGCGGATCAGTTCGAAGTGACACACGCCAGCGGCGAGAGCGAGAACATCTATCCGGGATCGACAGCGCCGCTGTCGGAGACGTACTGTCAGCGGACGGTCGACGCCGACGGGTTGTTCGGATTCGCCGATATTTCGACGACCGACTCGATCGACGAACACGTCTACGATCGGTGGAACTTGGACTGTTATCTCGGCGGCGAGGTGATCGTCGACGGCGAGCGATACGGAACGCTCTGTTTCGAAGATACGGCGGCGCGGTCGTCGCCGTTCATGCCGGCCGAAGAGACGTTCGTCGAACTCATCACGCAGTGGGTGAGCTACGAACTCGGTCGCGAACGGCGCGAACGCCACCTTCAGCGGTACATTCGATATATCGATGCAGTGCTCGATACGATCGACGACGTGTTCTGTATAATCGACGAGGACGGGGGGCTTCGTCGGTGGAACGAAACGCTTCCCGAGGCAACGGGGTATCCGCCGGCTGAAATCGGGTCCCTGGACGTCTCGACGTTCCTCGCGCTCGAGGACGCCGCCGTCGAAAACGCGATCGACCGAGGGCTCGATACGGGCCAAATCCGGACGGAGGCTCCGCTTCGAACGCGAGACGGCGAAACGCTCGATTACGAGTTCGCAGTCTCGGCCCTCGAAAACCCCGACGGAGAGACGGTCCTCGCCGGCATCGGACGAGATATCTCCGAGCGCAAAGCCCGCGAACGCGCACTCGAGGAGAGCGAACGCCGATATCGGACGCTCGTCGAGCAGTTTCCGAACGGTGCGGTCACGTTGTTCGACGAGGAGTTACGCTACACGCTCGCCGGCGGGCAATCCGTCCACGCGGTCGACGCGACGGTCGACGACATCGTCGGTTCGACCCTCTGGGAGCGGTATCCTGAGACGCTCGCGGCGGAACTCGAACCGCACTTTCGAGCCGCGCTGGACGGCTGCCGACACTCGTTCGACTTCGAGTATCAGGATTCTCACTGGCACGCGCACACGCTCCCGGTTAGTGACGACGAAGGGAAGGTGTTCGCCGGGATGATGATGGTACAGGACATCACCGAACGGGTCCGGTCCAAGCGCAAACTCGAGCAGCTCGTCGACGAACTCGAGGAATCGAACGAACGCTTAGAGCAGTTCGCGTACGCGGCGAGCCACGATATGCAGGAACCGCTCCGGATGGTCTCGAGTTACCTCACGCTCGTCGAACGCCGATACGGCGACGTTCTCGACGATGAGGGCCAGGAGTTCATCGATTTCGCGGTTGACGGCGCAGATCGAATGCAGGAGATGATCAACGGACTGCTCGCGTACTCCCGGATCGATACCAACGGGAATCCGTTCGAGCCGGTCGATTGCGAGGAGGTTCTGGACGACGTGTTGGCCGACCTGGAGATGAAAATCGCCGAAACTGACGCCGAGATCACCATCGAACCGTTGCCGACGGTTTACGGGGATCCGGGCCAGCTTCGACAGCTGTTTCAGAACCTGTTAGACAACGCGCTCACCTACTCAGGCGAGGAGACGCCACGTATAACCGTATTCGCCGAGACGTCTCAGTCATCACGGACGATTTCGGTGCGCGACTCGGGAATCGGGATCGAACCGACGGACACCGACCGGATCTTCGAGGTGTTTAACCGACTTCACAGCGTCGATGAGTACGCCGGGGCCGGGATCGGACTCGCACTGTGCCAGCGGATCGTCGAACGACACGACGGCCGAATCTGGGCCGATTCTACCGGCGTTGATGGATCGACGTTCTCAGTCCAACTCCCAGCGCCCCCACACACAGATGACTAACCCATCACCCTCAAACGCCGAACCGGCTCGAATTTTACTCGTCGAGGACAACCCCGGCGACATCCGACTGACCAAGGAGGCGTTCAAACGCGGGCGAATCGAGATCGAACTCGACGTCGTTTCCGACGGCGTTGACGCACTCGAGTTCCTTTCGCAGGAAGGCGAGTACGCGGACGCGCCGCGACCGGATCTCGTTCTTCTGGACCTCAATCTGCCCCGCATGAACGGCGACGAGGTCTTGGAGGAACTGCAGGACGATCCGGCACTCCGACGGATCCCAGTGATCGTGCTGACCAGTTCGCAAGCCGAAGAGGACGTCATCACGTCGTACGACCTGCGTGCGAACGCCTATCTCACGAAACCGGTCGATCCGGACGCGTTCATCGAAACTGTTCGAACGTTCGAGAAGTTCTGGTTTTCGATGGTCCGGCTCCCGCCAGAGGATGATTCTGCATGACCAGCAACGTCCACGAGCCGTCCGACGAGCGGCGTCCCGAATCGGCAAGTCGGCAAACGGCGGAGGACGAACAAGAGGCGGCTACCGATCAGGCGGTTCACATCCTGCTGATCGAGGACAATCCGGGTGATGCGCGATTGATCCGTGAGATGCTTCGAGACTCCGAGGAACTCACCCAGCGGTTCGATCTCGACGAGCGGACGGGTGACCGACCGACGGTTACCTGCGAGTCTCGCCTCGAAGACGGGCTCGAGGCCCTCGAGACGGCCCGTATCGACGTCGTCTTGCTCGACTTGAACCTGCCGGATAGCGACGGCCTCGAGACCCTCGAGACGGTCCACGAGACGGTCGAAGCCGTTCCGATCGTGGTGTTGACCGGCGTTCGCGATCAGGAAATCGGCGTTCGGGCGATCCAGCGCGGCGCACAGGATTTCCTCGTCAAAGACGAGGTCACGACGCCGCTTTTGGTTCGGACGATCTACCACGCGATCGAACGCGCCAGACAGCGCCGCGAGCGCCGACGACGACGCCGTCAGATGGAGGCGCTCAACCGTCTCAATCGGATCGCCCACGATACGACCCACGCGGTTATCACGAGCGACACGCGACGGGAACTCGAGCAACAGGTGTGTGACCGTCTCGTCGAGTCCGACGCCTACCAGTTCGCCTGGATCGGCGGGGTGAGCCCGGGTAGCGACGAAGTCACGCCGCGAGCGAGGGCTGGTTCCGAGCGGGAGTACCTCGACCGGATCACGGTCACCGCCGGCGACGATAAGTACGCGCAGGGACCCGGTGGAACCGCGCTGCAGACCCAGGAGGTTCAGATCACAACCGATGTTCGCACCGATCCCGACTTCAAACCGTGGCGCGACGTCGCACTCGAGTACGGCTATCGCTCCGTCGCTTCGATTCCGATCAGCCACGAGGAACTCGTCTACGGCGTCCTCATCGTGTATTCGACGACTGTCGACGCGTTCACCGGCCCCGAACGGGATGTCCTCTCTCGAATGGGTGATGTCATCGGCCACGCGATCACGGCGATCGAGCGCCGGGAAGCGCTCGTCAGCGACGCGGTCATCGAACTCGAGTTCCAGATCGATGAGCTAGCGGCCCCGCTCGTCAACCTGTCGACGGCGGAATCCGTATCGACTCGCTTCAATCGGCTGATCTGGGAGGGGAAAACGCTGCTCGCGTACGGCTCCGCCGAAGGAATCTCTCAGGACACGTTCCGCGAGACGGTCGGCCGAACGACGGGGTTCGAGGACGTTCGGTTCCTCACGAACGGCGACGAGGAGTTCGAATTCGAGCTGGCCGTCCCGGCCGTCGACTCCCTGTTCGAGACCATCGCGACCCACGGCGGCCGAATCACGTCGGTAACGATCGACGACGGCGAGTTCCGGTTCGCGGTGCAGCTCCCACAGGGCCGTGACACCCGTCGAATCGTCGAACTCGTTCGGGAGGGCCACGAGAATGTCAGCTACCTGTCCCAACGATCCTACGATCAGCGCGACACGGGCGGGTTGGGCGCACAGTCGGTGCTTCAGGAGAAGCTCACGGAGAAACAGCGCGTCGCGCTCGAGACGGCCTACGCCGCCGGCTACTTCGATTGGCCCCGCGGCAGCACCGGCGAGGAAATCGCCGAGCGACTCGACATCTCCCCGGCGACGCTCAACCAGCACTTACGAACCGCAGAGCGCAAATTCTTCGACTCGATGTTCGAATCGTCGCAACAAAACGAGCCGTAACCGCCGAACTGCTGTATCAACCATTACCGCCGTCGCCAGTTAGTCGTGAAAATAGTAAAAATCGTTCCTCGAGCGCTCACGCTCGGCGAGGTTCGCCCGCGGGAGCGCCGGTCTCGTCGCCGCGTCGGCCGGAGATGGCGACGGCGGCCATCGAGATGCCGGTGAGCAGCAGACTCACGCCGACGATCAGGCCGATGGCCCAGGCGGCGTCGGCCGGGAAGCCGACCCAGAGCATCGCCGCCAGCACGAGCGAGATCGCGCCGCTTGCGACGATCGTTCCGCGGCCGGGTTCGCCGGCCATGCGGGTCGCCATCCAGAGTTCGGCGATCCCGTCGACCACCAGGTACGCGACGAGCAGGAGCGTCAGGCTCACGAGCGCGACGACCGGGTTCGCGAGGACGAACAGCCCGGCGATGAGGCTCACGGCGCCGACCGCGAGTTGCCAGACCGACCCTTTCCAGCCGCGAGTCGTCACCGATTGTGCGCCGTGGACGATCCCGCTCAGTACGAGCACCACGCCCAGTGCGACGGTAACCGAGAGCCCGGTAACGGCCGGCAGTGCGATCGCCAACAGGCCGAGTAGTCCGATAACGCCGCCGGCGAGTGCGAGCGTTCGCCATCCGCGCTCGAGGGAGTATCCGGGGGTCGATTCGTCTGTGGTCGTGGTAGAACTCATTGTCTTACACCGACAGTAGATACGACTCGAGCGTAGATATAGGTATATTCGCTGTTTGATAGTAGTTCCGGGAAATAGACCGGTACGAAACTCTAACGGACGATGAGTGGGTTCGATAATCAATTCCTATTCTATCATGTTTCTCGAGGAATAAACGAAAACGACTGTCGAAAAACCGATCGATAGGGGACCGCATCGGCCGGTGATGCAGAACGTGTCACATCAACTAGTGGGCTCCGAGACGCGAGCGGTACGTATCCGTCCTCTCGAGTGTCCAGTGTCCAAGTATTGCGCCGATCTTTCCGGCCAGGGCGGAGAGTCCGATGACGAGTAGTGTGAAACAGACGAGCATGACACCCTGCAACCCGCTAAATCCGAGCGGCTGGTTCAACCCGGAAATGAACACGAGGAGGTCGACGAACGGCCAGAGTTCCACGAGCGAACCGACGAGCCCGATTCGTGCGCCAACTCGGCCCGCCTTCAGACCGGTGCTGTAAGCGAGGGTTCCACCGATCACGCCAGCGAAAAATACGGGGGCGAAGTGGTGCGTGAAGTCCGGCGACGACTGCCAGTAGAACGCGACCGTGAACGGAATCGAGGCGAGTCCGAGGACGATTGCAAGTCGCCACTCGGGATCGAAGCGCCCCTTTAGGCGGTTCCAGAGACGAATCATACCGGCATCTTGTATATTAATATACATATAACTGCCTGTTCCGTTTCCGGTCGGTGTCTTCAGCAGGGTGCCGTGTCAGCAGACGCTGCCGACCGATCGAACTACCGCTCTTCGACGTGGCGGATCTCCGCGCCGATACCGCGCGTGCTCTCGACCATCTCCGCTCCGAACATCTCGGCGCGGCCGACACCGAAGGCCTTCGGCCCTTCGACGACGACCTCGTCGCCCACGCGGATGTCCTCGTCGGCGTCGACGATTCCCGGCGCGAGCACGCTGCCGTGGGGGACGAAATTATCGATTTCGACTCGCTTGACCGGCGCGTCGCTGTCGACCCATTGCTTTGCGCCCTCGAGCGTAAACGAGAGGGTGCCATAGTTAGGAACCATCGTCGCCAGTTGCGTCTCCTCGTCGTCACGAATCTGGATCTTGGGGTACCTGCTGGTCGTCTGGATGTCGGGAAAGAGGTCGTCGCCGGCCCCGTCGCCGAGCAGGTAGTCGGCGATGGCCCGGACCGTGTTGTGCTCGCGCTCGCGCTTGCTGTATTTGAGTTCGCCAGATAGCTCGCTCGAGAGTGCGGCGATCGAGTCCTCGTCGGTCGGGTGTGCGCCCTTCGCGACGGTGTAGGTCACGTCCAGATCGAGCGAGTCTTCGACGCGTTCGACGATGTCGCGGTAGCCCTCGTCGGGGACGTGGGCAACGATCCGCGGGTACTCGTTGCGCTCGAGGTAGCGCTCGAGGACCGACGCGACGAACCGCTTTTCGTCCTCGGACCAGCGGCCGGTGACGACGCTGTCGTAGTGTTGGGCCGGGTAGGTCGTCTCGAGTTCCTGCGGAACGACGCCGATGGGCGAGGTCATCGACACCTGGTGGGCCCGCCACTGGATCGCGTCGTGGAATCGGCCGTGGCTCTTGGATTCGCTGTAGGGTTTCCGGGCCGAACACGGGGTGAGGACGAGCGGGTTCTTGAACCGATTCCGGTATCGCGTCGTCACGCGGTCGGCGAAGCGCTGGATCTCGACCCGCCGGATCGCGTCGGCCGTCGAGGCGTCGAGTTCCGCCTCTCGGAGGATCGGCGTTCGTTCCTCTAAGTACGCCCACTGATCGTCGAGTTCGCGCATCGCCGCGGTGAGCCACTGGTCGTGTCGAGCCTGGCCCTCGATGTAGTCCCGCAGTCGCCCGTCGCGAATGCGCTGGCGGACGATCGAGAGTTCGGCCTCGAGGGCGGCGACGTTGTGCTCGACGCAGTCCTCGCGGTCGAACGCCTCGATATCGGTCTCCTCGCTCAGCGGGCCCGGCAGCTCCTCGAGATCCTCGAGGTAGTACTCCCCCTCGCTCGTGAGGTACTTGCCCTGCGTTCCCTTGATGACCGCCCTCGAGGCGTCGAACGCGTCGACGCCGGCGTACGCCAGCAGGGCGACGTTTCGGGGCGTCGCGACGCCGGAGAAGATAAGCGCGGTGTCGGCCGGGATCGCCTCGCGGACGGCGACGACGGCTTCGACGAGCGCCGCGCCGTGGCCGACCGCCGACCGGGCGTCGGAGACGATGTACGCGTCGGCTCCGGACTCCGGATCGTTCGGGCCGGGAATCTCGTGGAACCCGACGCTCTCGCTCGAGACGACGGCGGCGCTCGGAAACTCGACGTCCGGATACTCGACGGCGAACGACTCCTGGACGGCTTCGTCGGTCCCGCCCGGAAACCCGCGGTGGGGGAGGACGGTGAGAACGTCGTCGTCGCCCTCGGGTATCGCCCGGTCTGCCGCCCAGAGCGAGCCGGCGTCCTCGAGGACGTCGTCGACGAGTCCGGGGGTTCGAACGGGCTCGGAGAGGCGGAGTTCTCCGAGACGCGCGGCCCCGTCGCGCGCGTGAATCTCGAAATAGTCGGTCATACACTGATTGGGTACCGGAGCGCGAAAGAGACTGTCGATACCGTCGCCGCGTCTCGTTGATCGGATGTCGAAATACTTGGCGACGGTGATGACTCTCGTTCGAACGCCGTTCCTGTCGGTTGGCCAGAAACTTCATGATAGTTCTATCTGAGTACAGATCATAGACGAATATGGGACTCAATAGTGAAGAAATTCTCCCGGAACGAATACGGCGGAGCTACACCGCCAAATTCGGCGCCGTGCTCGCGCTCGTTTTGCTGTGTACGATCGTCGCTGCCGTCTTTTTCTACGTCGATATCTCGAGTGCGCTGACGGCGGACACGCGGGGGGAGATGGAACTCACCGCCGAGGGCGAGGCGGCCGAACTCTCGAAGTGGGTTGAAGACCACGAACAACAGACCCGTCTGCTCGCCGCTCACGAGACGTTCGCGGGCGACGACGAGGACGCCATCGAGGCGTTGCTCCACGACGAACTGGCGAAACAACCGAACACGACACAGGACATTCACTACTTCGAGTCCGGACTCGGATCGACGAACGCCGTTATCGATCAGAGTACGAACGATGACGCGGTCGGAACGGACGTGCGAACGCTGCTCGGCAGTTCGAGCGTCCATCACGAAGCCGACGGCGGGGTCGAAGAACGGGGCGTCCGCGACCTCGAGGCGGATTTCACGACGACGTACACGGATACGTACGAAACCGACGGCGGGTACAGGGTTGGCTTCCTCAGCCCGATCTACGCCGATGGGGAACCCGACGGGATGATCATGGTCAGCGTCGGCGTCGATGAGCGGGCCTCGATGTTCGGCAACCCGATCGACGAGAGTTATACGCAGGTCGTAAACGAGGGTGACGAAGCGATCCTCTTCGATTCCGGCGGCGAGTCGGTCATGGGCTACTACCGCGTCGACGAATCCGAGTCGATCCTCGAGGACGAAGACGTCGACGAAACCGGCGTCACGGAGTACGGCGGGACGAACGAACTCGTCTCCTACGCTCCCGTCGAGGGAACCGACTGGGTGCTCGCCTCCCACGCTCCGCAGGGCAACGCGTACGCGCTCGCCGACAGCGTCGGCAACTCGTTGCTTATGCTCGTTGGCATCTCGCTTCTCGGATTCGTCCTCGTGGGAGCACTGATCGGTCGGCCGACCGCGCGCGCACTCGACGACCTCGCCGGCAACGCCCGCGCGCTCGCGGCAGGCGACCTCGACGTCGAGATCGAGTCGACCGAGCGGGTCGACGAACTCGGCCGCGTGCAAAACGGCTTCGCCGACAGCACGGACTACCTGCGGACGGTCGCCGAGCAGGCGGACGCGATCGCCGGACGGGAGTTCGACGATCCCGTTCTCGAGGAGGACGTTCCCGGCGCGCTCGGCGAATCACTCGAGACGATGCGACGAGACCTCGAGGAGTTCGTCGCCGAACTCGAGCAATCCCAGACCGAGGCGCGTGCGGCTCGCGACGAGGCGGAGGCGATGGCGCGGCGACTCGAAGAGCAGGCCGAGCGCGTCAGCGAGGCGATGGCCGCCGCTGCCGACGGCGATCTCACCGAACAGCTAGACGAGGACATCGAGAACGACGCGATGGCCGAGATCGCCCGCGCGTTCAACGAGATGATCGACCAGTTAGAGGAGACGATCCTCACGATACAGCGCCTCGGGTCGGAGGTCGACGACGTCAGCGCGGACGTTGCCGCACGCGTCGACGAAATCGAACGGGCGACACGCCACGTCAGCGAGTCCGCCGAACAGATCGCGGCGGGGACGGACCAACAGGAGACGCAGTTCCAGAACGTCCTCTCGGAGATGAACGACCTCTCGGCCACCGTCGAGGAGGTCGCGTCGACCGCCGAAACCGTCGCGAACGTCTCGGGAGAGACCGCGAGTCGCGCCGAGGACGCGAGCGAGTCGACTGCCGAAATCGTGACCGAGATGGACCGCCTCGAGCGCCGGACCGAAGCGATCGCGACCCAGATCGGGTCGCTTGACGAAGAGGTAGAACGTATCGGCGACATCGTCGAACTGATCGACGAGATCGCGGCGCAGACGAACATGCTCGCGCTGAACGCGTCGATCGAGGCCGCTCGAGCCGGGCAGGCGGGAGAGCGGTTCGAGGTCGTCGCCGACGAGGTCAAGGAACTCGCCGAGGAAACCGCCGAAGCGACCCAGCAGGCCGATTCGTTGATCGGCGAGGTACAAGATAGCACCGACGAGGCGGTCTCGAGCGTCCACGAGATGCGCGAGCAGGTCGACGACAGCGTCGACTCCGTCGAGGACGGCATCGAGGCGCTCGAGGATATCACGACGCAGGTCGAGGACGTCAACGACGGCGTCCACGAGATCAATCGCGCGACCGACGAACAAGCCAGGGCGAGTCAGGAGGTCGTCTCGGAGGTCCAGACCGCGACCGACGTGAGCGAGGAGACCAACGCCGAAGCGGACAACGTCGCCGCGGCCGCGGAGGAACAGACGGCCTCGATTGCAGAAATCGCCGCCGGCGCGCGTTCGCTCGCCGATTCGGCCCAGGCGCTGTCCGACTCCCTCGAGGCGTTCGATGTGGACCAGACGAGCGAAAGTGACGACGCGGAAGTTCTCGAGTTCGGCGGCGACGAGTTCGAGGATGCTGGTGATGAGTCGGAGAACGATGGAGGAGACGGGAACGGCTCCGGAAGCACTGACTCTGGCGAGGGGTCCGGAGACATCGATTCCGGCGCGGGGTCTGAAAGCACCGACTCCAACGAGACTCGCGTCTCGAACTAGCGGCGCTCTCGTAACGCTGGCGGGTTCGGCCTCGTCACTATTTTCGTAGATGTCTCGAGACGTGAACGCTTAACAGCGAGGCACCCGGAGGTACGGCCATGCAACGAGGTGTCTTGTGTGGTTAGTCGGACCGGAGTCGGTCGGCTCGTAATCATCGTCGCCTTTGCGGTGGTGTTCGCCGTCGCCGGCATCGTCTTGTTCGTCGTCTTCCCGGCCTCGCTGGCGGATCTGATCGGGGTACTGCTGGCGCTCGCGGTCGCCGCCGTCGGGGTTCGAATCGCCGGAAATATCGCGAGTTCGGTGTTTCCGAGCTACAACGTCGCCGAGGTCGCCGTCGACGGCCCGATCAGCCGCGACGGCGGTGGCGGCTCGCTGCCCTCGAGTCCGGGCTCGACGCCGGCGGACGACATCGTCGACCAGATCGACCGGGCGGACGAGGACGGCAACGTCGAGGCGCTGTTGGTGAAGCTGAACACCCCCGGCGGCGAGGTCGTCCCGAGCGACGACATCAGGCTCGCGGCCGAGCGCTTCGACGGGCCGACGATCGCGTACACGACGGATCTCTGTGCCAGCGGCGGCTACTGGATCGCAAGCGGCTGTGACGAACTGTGGGCTCGAGACGCGAGCATCGTCGGCTCGATCGGCGTCATCGGTTCTCGCGTCAACGCGAGCGGGCTGGCCGACAAAGTGGGACTCTCTTACGAGCGGTTCGCCGCGGGTGATTTCAAGGACGCCGGCACGCCGCTCAAGGATATGGACGACGAGGAGCGCGAGTACCTCCAGGGACTGATCGACGACTACTACGAGACGTTCGTCGAGCGGGTGAGCGACGGCCGCGACCTCGAGGCCGAGTTGGTCCGCGAGACGGAGGCGCGGATCTACCTCGGCGAGGACGCCCACGAGATGGGGCTCGTCGACGAACTCGGCACGAGACGGGATCTCGAGGACGAACTCGCCGATCGGTTGGCGACCGACGAGGTGGCAATCGAGACGTTCGAACCGCCACAGCCGTTGATGCGGCGGGTCGGCACCGGCGCTCGCGGAATCGCCTACGCGTTCGGCGCCGGAATTTCGGGCCTCGCTGAGGACCGGGGCTTCCGGCTTCGGACCTGAGCGGGTTGGCACTCGTTGTCGGTATCCGTCGCAGTCCGCCTCGCGAACGGACGAGCGAGTGCGTGGTTTTATCGTGGCAGGGCGTCGAACGTCTACCGTGACTACGCTGGTCATCTGTCTCGACCGGACCGACGACGTCGGCCGCCGGACCGGCCTCCAGTCCCCGATCGTCGGCTGGGAGGCAGTGCGCGCGCTCGTGACGGACGTCGGACTCGCAGACCCCGAAGACTCCGGCGTAAACTCGTTGCTCGAGTCCCTTCGGGTCGCCCAGAACCTCCGCGACGAGGACGAAGAGACCGTCGTCGCGGTCGTTTCGGGCGAACGCGAGTCGATGGTCTCGGCGGACCGAGCCGTCGCGCGCCAGCTCGACGACCTCATCGCCGAACACGAGCCGGATTCGGCGGTCGTCGTCATCGATAGCGCCGAGGATGAACGGCTCGTCCCGATCGTCGAGAGCCGCGTGCAGGTCGATTCGGTCGATCGGGTCGTCGTCCGACAGGCTCGAGACATCGAGTCGACGTACTACCTGCTCAAGCAGTTTCTCGCCGACGAGGAGTTGCGCCAGACCGTGTTGGTCCCCATCGGGCTCACCCTGCTCGTGTTCCCGATGCTCGCGACCGCCTTCGGACCGGCTGAAGGGGCGGCTGCGATCACGACCGTCATTGGGCTGTTCTTGCTGTACAAGGGATTCAACATCGACGAACTCGTGACAGGGTTCGCCCACCAGATCAAAGAATCGCTGTACACGGGGCAGGTGTCGGTCGTCACCTACGTCGTCGCCGCGGGGCTGACGTTCGTCGGAATCTTCGTCGGCGCGCTCGGCGTGTCCGGGCTCGAGGAGACCCAGAGCGGGGAGGTGTTGATCCCGGCCGCGGTGTTCGCCTTCGAGGGCGTTCCGTGGTTGGCAACGGCGGCGCTGACCGCGAGCGCGGGTCGACTCCTCGACGAAATTATCGGCGAACGGCCGGTGCGTGCCTCGTATCTCAACCTCCCGTTTATCGTCCTCGCGATCGGATTCGTCGTTCGAGGGTTTTCGGCGTACTTCCTCGAGACCCAGGGCGAGATCGACCCGTTGACCGTGCCCGACCTCGATCTCGGCTGGCGGTCGATCGAGAGTTTCCAGACGACCGCGGGCGAACGACTCGCGGTGTTCGTCCTGATCGGCATTCTGGTAAGTCTCGTCGGCGTTCGCATCGCCGCTTCGTTTAGCGGCACGCCGGAGGAGTCGACGACGGACGCCGACCGGTCCGACGGCGGACAGGCGGCCGAAGCCGACCTCCCCGACCCCGGCTCGGAGTCCGAACTGACGGACGGCGGCGCGAGATCGGTGTCAGCGACCGACGATAACCCCGGCAACCGCGAGAGCGCCGAGAGTGCGGGCGACGACCTCGAAGGCCCGGATCGTTCCTGAGACGCCCGCCGCTGCTTCTCGGCATCCATTTATCTCCGGCGACGTACACTCGAGCATGAGCGATCAAGCTGGCGCGTGGATCAGCCTCTTTTCGGGCGGGAAAGACTCCTCGTGGGCGTTATATCAGGCCCTCGAGCGCGACCTGCCCGTCGAACGGTTAGTGACCGTTCATCCGGCGGGAGACTCGTACATGTACCACGTTCCCGAGACCGGCCTCGCGACGCTCGCGGCCGAGAGCGTCGGAATTCCGCTGGTCGACGTCGAACCCGACGATTTCGACGCTGACGCCGCCGCGGACTCGGGCGCGCAGGGAGACGACGAACTCGAGCCCCTCGAGGCCGCGCTCGCCGACCTCCAGACCGACCTCGAGGGCGGAATCGCGGGTCTCACGGCGGGAGCGGTCGAGAGCGAATACCAGACGAGCCGTATCGAAGGGATGTGCGATCGACTCGAGTGCGATCTCTTCGCGCCGCTGTGGCAAGAAGAGCCGCGGGAACTCGCCGAGGCGATGCTCGAGGCGGGGTTCGAAATCGTAATCGTGCAGGTTGCGGCCCACGGCCTCGACGAGGCCTGGCTCGGGCGCACGCTCGACGCGGACGCTCTGGACGACCTCGAGACGCTCAACGACGAGTACGGGGTCCACCTGCTCGGGGAGGGCGGCGAGTTCGAGACGCTGGTCGTCGACGGCCCGCACATGGACCGGCGGATCGACCTCGAGTACGATATCGAGTGGGACGGCACCCGCGGCCGGATTCGCGTGACCGAGGCGAGCCTCGAGGACGTTTGAGCGCCGGGTCGCGATGGGTCGGATCGCTGCTGGAGACCGCGATCCGGCTCAGGAATCGAGCACGAGCGGTTCGTACCACTCCCGGTTCGCTCGATACCAGTCGACGAACTGGCCGACGCCCTCGCGGATGGCCGTCGAGGGCTCGTAGCCGATCAGTTCGCTGGCCTTCGAGACGTCGGCGTGGGTGTGGCGCGCGTCGGCCTCTTTCGCGTCGGTGTACTCGAGGTCCACGTCGGCACCCGTCTGCTCGATCACGTGTTTTGCGAGCGCTTCGATGGTGATCGTTCCCGTCGAGCCGATGTTCATCACGTCGCCGTCGGCGACGTCCGTCTCGAGTAGGGAGAGGTTCGCGTCGACGACGTCGTCGATGTACGTGAAGTCCCGCGTTTGCTGGCCGTCGCCGTAGATGACCGGCGGGCGGCCGTTGAGACACCGGGAGGTAAAGTTCGTGATCGCCATGTTGGGTCGCATCCGCGGCCCGTAGACCGTGAAGTATCGCAGCGACACGGTGTTGACGTCGTAAAGCTCGTTCCAGACTCGACAGTAGTGCTCCGCCGTGAGCTTCGTGACGCCGTAGGGGCTCTGCGGGACGTTCTGGTGATCCTCGTCGTAGGGGAGGTAGTCGACTTCGCCGTAGACCGACGACGACGAGGCGTTGACGACCCGCTCGACGCCGTGTTCGTCCGCCGCGATCAGCAGGTTGAGCAGTCCGCCGGTGTTGATCTCGTGGGGTTTCTTCGGATTTTCGACGCTCGTTCTAACCCCCGCCTGTGCGGCCTGGTGGTAGACGAACTCGATGTCGTTGCTCGAGACGACCTCTCGAACGAGCGCCTCGTCGGTGATAGAGCCCTCGACGAACGTGAACCGATCGCCGCCTTCGGATCGACACAGCTCGAGGTTTCGCTCTTTGATCGCCGTGTTGTAGTACGGATCCAGTACGTCGAGGACGACGACGCGGTGGCCCTCTGCGAGCAGCCGGTGGGCGATGTGAGAGCCGATAAAGCCCGCCCCGCCGGTGACGAGAACGTTCATACTCGCCCTAGATGCACAGCGGTGGTTAGTCGCTTACGGACCGTTCCAGCTGTTGAGTAGCGCCATCTCGGAACGCAGAATAGGTGTTTTGAGCGATGTAGTACCCGCTCTCGATACACGCTACGATCTCAGTCGGTGGTCTCGGCGACGACGCCGGATTCTTCTGCGATCCGCTCTTCGGCTCGCTCTCTGTCTTCGGGGTAGCCGACGTCGATGCGCCAGCCGTCCATCCGGAGCGCGTCGATGGTGCGTCCGGACTGGATCAACAAGTCGATCGCGTCCGGGAGTTCGTACTCGCCGCGGTCGGAGGGCTGGACGAGGTGACAGGCGTGGAAGATCGCCGGCGTAAACGTATAAAAGCCGGTCATCACGAGGTTCGACGGCGGGTCGTCGGGTTTTTCCATGACTTCGACGACCTCGCCGTACTCGTTCGTATCGAGGACGCCGTAGCGGGAGGCTTCCTCCCAGGGCACCTCCTCGACGAGGAAGGCAGCGTCGGCGCGGTCCTCGCGCTGTCGGTTGATCACGTCGCCGAGGTTTCCGCGGAAGATGTTGTCCCCGAGCATCAGGACGAAATCGTCCTCGATGTGGGGTTCGGCCTGCAAAATCGCGTGGGCCAACCCGAGTTGCTCGCGCTGGTGGGCGTAGGTGATCGGCACGCCCTGATACTCGTCGCCGTAGCGTTTGATGATCTTCTCTTTCATGTAGCCGACGACGACGACGAACTCGTCGACGCCGATCTCGAGGAGGTTATCGAAGACGTCTTCGATGAGCGGTTTGTCGTTGACCTCCACGAGAACCTTCGGCTTGTCTTCTGTGAGTGGCCGGAGGCGTGTTCCCTTGCCTGCGGCGAGGACGACAGCCTGCATATCCAACACGGACACCACCTGCGGACAAATACTTTCGGTTACGTCGACAGAATTGGACCTATTCGTCCGCTTGAGCGGGCGAGTCGATCCGGACCGAGACGGCGAGCTATCGGTAGCCGAGCGACTCGAGCCGATCCAGAACCTCCTCTTCGTCGTCGTACTCGACCGCATCGTCGTCTGCATCGTTCGACGGGCCGGATCGCGGCTCGTGTCGCGAAAGTAGGTCGTCGAGTTCGTCCCGGAGCGCTGCGAGCGTCTCGGGTCGTTCGGCGACGAGGTTTTCGGTCTCCTCAGGATCAGACTCGAGGTCGTAGAGCTGTTCGGACTC
This sequence comes from Halostagnicola larsenii XH-48, assembly GCF_000517625.1. Taxonomy (GTDB): domain Archaea; phylum Halobacteriota; class Halobacteria; order Halobacteriales; family Natrialbaceae; genus Halostagnicola; species Halostagnicola larsenii. The sequence continues at coordinate 472,016 of NZ_CP007055.1, forward strand.
CCCGTGGGATCGTTCGCAGTACCGACAGGTCGGGTCGTCCTCGACCGCCCGGAGGTACTTCCAGCGGTCGGTCCGAACGGCCCTGAACCGCTGGGTGTTGGCTTCCTCGAGCAACAGCGACTCCCGGGACTCCCAGTCGTCGCCCTCGCCCTCGAGCAGCGGCCGGAGCGACTGCCCGTCGGCATCGAGCGCCCGTTCGTCGGCTAGCTCGAGCGCGTCGAGAATCGTGGGCGCGATGTCGGTGATGCTCACCAGTTCGGCCGACCGCTCGACGCCGTCGGATTCGGGCGGGCGGACGACCAGCGGAATCCGCGTCGTCGGCTCGTAGAGCCCGTGGTGTTCGAAGTAGATCCCGTGTTCGCCGAGCGATTCCCCGTGATCCGCGAGGACGACGACAAGCGTCTCCTCGAGCAACTCGCGGGTCTCGAGGGCCTCGAGCAGCCCTTCGATGGTTCGATCCGCCTCCGTCGCCGCCGCGTCGTACTGCGCCCGCGCCAGCGCCGTTCCGACGCCCATCTCGTGGTCCTCCCACCGCTCGTTGTCCTGGTTGACGACGCCGCCGGGGGTGAGGCTGTTCGCGGTGATCGACCCCGTCGGGAACTCCTCGGCGACCGCCGAGAGCGGACGGTTCTCATCGTCGTGCTCCTCGAGATAGCGCTCGACGAGCGCGTCGTCGACGTCGTAGGGCGTGTGGGTGTCCATCAGGTGGACGAGCGAGTAGAACTGATTCGACTCGTCGAGGAAGTCGGTAAACTCCGCGACGACGCCGTCCTCGTCGTCGCTGCCCGTCCGATCGGTGAGCGCGTTGTACGTGCGAGAGAGCGTGTCGCCGATCGCGGGATGGATGCCGTATAACAGGCTGCTGGCCGACTTCTCGAGGGATTTGAGTCGCCAGTGGGCCGAGGAGAGTTCCGGATATCGGTCGAATCCGCGACGGTGCCAGCGCCCGAGCGGGCGACCGAACGCAGCCGTGTCGTAGCCCCGCTCCTCGAGGACCATCGGGAGCGCCGGAACGCCCTCGATCGCTCGTTTTTCCTCGTCGGTGACGTGCGAGCCGTGATTGCGCACGCCGTGAGTTCGCGGGAGCCGACCCGTTTGCAGCGACGTGAGCGCGGGATCGGTCGCGTTCGTCGTGCTGTAGGCCCGCTCGAAGACGGTTCCCTCCGCAGCGAGTTCGTCGATCGTCGGCGTCACCCGCCGTCCGTCGTACGCGCCCACGCGATCAGTCCGAAGGGCGTCGACGACGACCACGAGTACGTTCATTACCGACACTATTCAGGTCGCTCTCTAAAATATAGTGGTCTCTGATCGGGTGGCAATTGTCTCGTCGTGACATTGGATACGATTGCGCTCAACCGTCGCTATTGGTTAGCATATTTATGGATATATTAGCAAACTCCAATAAGTTCATATAATTTATAAAAGAAGTAATAATAACTGGAAAGGAACTGCCGGTATGCCCGTCAGCTTCTCCCAGTGGATGCGAGAGAGCGTCGATCATCTCCGATCCGACGACGGTCCGCTCCCGAAGCGAGTCGTCCGGAGTCTCTATTTCGTCTACGTTTCGATGCTGTTGGAGACGGCCACCCGAACGCAGATCGGGACGAACGTGTACGACCGCGAGTGGGACCTCCTGATTATCCTGGACGCCTGCAGGGTCGACGCCATCGAGGCGGTCGCGCCGGAGTACGAGTTCATCGAGACCGTCGATTCGATCCGGTCGGTCGGCAGCACCTCCTTCGAGTGGATGCCGCTCACGTTCACGTCCGAGTACGCGGACGAGATCGCGAAGACGACCTACATCACCGGCAATCCCTACACGGAGGCGGTGTTCGAGCACAAAGATCACCCGCCGGTTCGCGACGCGATTCCGTTCGGCCCGACGGAGTACGACGCCGTCGATCCCGACGACTTCGCCCACCTCGAGGAACTGTGGAAGTACGAGCAAGACGCCGATTTCAACCGCAAACCGCCCCGGTTTACGACCGACAGGGCGATCTCGAGCGCCCGCACTCGAGACTCCGAGAAGCTGATCGTCCACTATATGTACCCGCACAACCCGTTTCCGCTCGCCGAGGAGGGGTTGCAAAAGCCGTTCGATAAACTCAAATCGGGCGCTGTCTCTCGCGAGACGGTGTGGGACCTGTATCTCGAGAACCTCCGCTACGTGTTAGACGACGTGGAACTGTTGCTCGAGAACGTCGATAAGGACCGGGTCGCTATCACCGCCGACCACGGCGAGGCCTTCGGCGAGTACGGCTTTTACAAGCACATCATCGGGTGTCCGTTGCCCTGCGTTCGACGGGTTCCGTGGATTAGGACATCGGCCACCGATACCGAGAGTTACCAGCCGGAGCAAGAAGAGCTTCCATCGCAGACGGTTTCGGTCGAAGACCGGCTGGAAGGGCTTGGCTACCTCTGAGTAGCAGTATTCGGTACTCGAGGTTCGTTCGTCACAGCTAACTGCCGCATTCGCGCTCAGTATCGGCCGAAGCATGTCAATACGATAAAATATATGTTGCAGCCATCGACTGCTAGAAATATGCCTGATTCGGTGTTCGTCCGCTTCGTGATCACAGCCGCGGTGGCTTCCGTGTTCGTGTTCACACTCACGACGCTCCTCCTTCCCCCCGACCCCATCTCACAACTGCTTGCGGGAGGGCTACTGGTAGTCGTCGTGCTCCCTATTTCCTTTCTCCTCAGTTATGGAGGCGGATACGAATCGCTCGCAAAGCGAGTGGATTGATGAGCCACCTCGGGTCAGATCCCGAGATACCCGCCCCGCTTTGCCTGTCGAATTGCACGGGTACTTGTTTCTCGAATACACATTATCATCGGACGGAAATAATATTTATATGATACTACGGGGCGTTGGGTCGAATGGAAGCCAAAACTCCACGAAAGGGGGCGTTCGTATTGAAATGCCCCGGGTGCTGGAACCACCCGAGACGTGGCTTCCGAACCCGTCAAGGGTCAGTTTCCATGATTGGATATCTTCTCCGCGGGCTTAAACATCCCGTCCGACAGACGAATCGAAGTCGACTACCGCCAATTCTCCCTTACGCACCACCAGCCGCCGCGCACGCACCACCTGCCGCTCAAACACCACCAACGATCGCGCACACGTTCGGAGGTGGCCACGAGCGATGACTGCACCGACGGAAAGTCTGGTCGTAGACATCGTCCGCACCCTCGAGAAGGAGGGCATCCCTCGAGAGTCCTACCAGCTCGCCAGCGAGGTCGATCCTGAAGCGCTCGCTCGACTGCTCGACTCTGGCGGCGGTGCGGTCGAGGTCCGCCTCGAGGTTCGTGCCGTCTCACTCGTCGTGACGAGTGCGGGCGTTTGGGTCACTGACGAAGATCCGTCGCCCCGTCCTGAATGCCCCGAGTGTGGACTCCTGGTCACCGATGTCGTCCAACTCGTTCCGACCCATCACACCGCCTATCCCTGTGGCTGTCAGGTTCGGGGTGATCTGCTCGAGTAGGTGGGAGTGCTCGAGTTGTGTGCTGTCCGCGTTAGGCTGGTCGCGGTCTCAGCCGATGTAACTCATCATCCCTTTTGAGATTGAAACTCGCGGTAAGTACAGCGAGTAGACCTATCAATGAATGTTAGCTGAGGGTTCTTGGTCGTGCATCTCGAACTCTTGTGTATGTCCCTAACTGCAACTGAGACGTGGTCAGTATCGGCAACAACACAGTGGCTACGCGGGTTGTGGGAGTACTACCGGGAATATACACACACCGCAGTCCATGCAGCTTCAGCTGCGGCGCTCACCGCATTTGGACTGCTTATATTCGTCAATCGACTATTCGTGGTACTGGCGATTGCCATGTACATCTGTCCGCCCGTCATCCTCTATAGTATCAGTTCTGACGTTGGAAGGGCTACGGACTCGTCGACAGCGCCACCTGTACAGGCGGACTCTGGGACGAACTCGGATACCGATTCTGACAGTGACTCGGATGGCGACGATGGGGACAGCGATTCCGATAGTGATGATGGAGACACTGATACGGATGGTCCTGACGCGGACGCGGACGGTGCCGATGCCGACGCCGATGCTGACGGATGACCGTTCTGTATCCCCTCTCTGCCACTATTGACGATGCCCTTTATCAGTGAATCCGCATCTGTCGTTACTGGGCCGCATAATTCAGCCTCGAGTATTCCCACGCTCGGCAAGGCTTATGTGTCGGGTTGGAATGCGATGCTGTAGATGGGCCTGCTCCGTAACGCGGCGAACGTCTACGAGCAGCAGGGACTGACCGGTCTCTGTCGACGGTCGGTCGCGTTTTTCCGCGAGAATCCAGCGTTTCTCTCCCACGGGATCGCGAACGCGCTCTTTTACCTCCGATATGGATCCGGAACGGACGTCATGAGCGAAGACTGGGACAACTTGATCATCCTCGACGCCTGTCGCTACGACGCGTTCGCGGCTCGAAACACGATCGACGGCGACCTCCAGCGGCGAGTTTCTCGCGGCTCCTCGAGCCTCGAGTTCATCGAGGGAAACTTCGCAGACCGGGAACTCCACGATACGGTCTACGTGACCGCGAACACGTACTACACCGCCGCCGGAAGCGAGACGTTCCACTCGCTTATCACCTGCTTCGACCACTGGGACGAGGACCTCCAGACGATTCCGCCGGCGGGCGTGATCGACGAAGCGAAGGCCGCGCTCGAGCGAAACCCGAACAAACGGCTCATCGCCCACTTCATGCAACCGCACGCGCCGTACATCGGCCCGCGGGGACGGAAGCTCCGCGAGAAAATCGAAGAAGAAGTCGCCGTCAGAGGGATGAGTCTCGAGCGGGGACTCAACGACGACTGGGACGAGCGCCGAGACGATACCTCGAAGGCGATTCAGGCCATCGAAGCGCCAACTATCCCGGGCGTCGACGTGACCGACGCGGAGGTCAGGGCCGCCTACGCGGAAAACTTAGACCTCGTCCTCGAGCGTCTCGAGGAGTTGCTCTCACACCTCGAGGGCAAGACGGTTATCACGGCCGACCACGGCGAACTGATCGGCGACAGGGTCCCGCCGTTCTTTCGCAAGCGGTACGAACACCCTCTCTACCTCCACACGCCGGAACTGTGTCTCGTCCCCTGGTTGGTCGTCGACGAGGGAGACCGGCGGACGATCACATCCGATCCTCCGGAGCGGTACGATTCGATGGACGAGGACGAACTCGAGGAGAAACTTCGCGCCTTTGGCTACCGGTGAGCTACTGTTGCCTACTCGCCGCCTTTCGCTACCGCTAGCGCACGTCGCGGAGATCCGGATGGGACGACGTTTCCGTCTCCTCGCCCCGCGCGACGCGGTCGCGTCGGCGCTGCCACCGGTCGTGCCGGACGACGACGCGAACCGGTATCGCGTCTAGCTCGAGCACTTTGGCGATCGACAATCGGTGGTTTCCACCGCCGCAGAAGACGAGTTCGCCGTCCCGCCCGACGCTCACGCAGACCTGATCGAGCGACGACGCGATCCTCGAGTCGGTCCCCTCGTAGTGTTTCGTCGGATCGTACCCGTCGTCTCGAATGCTTTCGTACAGCCGGTCGATCCGCTCGTACCGGCGCTCGAGGTCGGTCCTCGAGAAGCAGCCGTCGGCTTCGCCCTCCTCGTCGATTCGACGGCACAGCTCGCCGTAGACGTCCGTCTCCGTCCAGTCCATGCCGTCGACGTATCGCTGTTCGACCGAACGGTGTTTGATCGACTCGTCGTAGGGGTTCGTCCGCTGGTCCCACTCGCCCCCTCGAATGGCTCCCGTCGCGAGGTACTTGTCGATGGACCTGTTGGCCACCGTGATCTCGTTCGGATCGACCGAGATGAGCGCGAACGGGTCCGCGAGGGCGTCGTACGGTCCGACAGTCCGGTAGTACGCCAGCCGTCCTCGAGCGAGCGCCCGGACCAGAAGCGGGTGGTGACGGAGAAACGCCAGCCCGGACGAGACGAGCCCGCGAACGCCGCCCGAAGAGAGAACGGATCGCGCTCTCCCCAGTAGTGTCATTGGTCTGAATACGAACAGATCGGCTAAATAGTCCGTGATTCCGACCTGAACCGTCAGCGACTTATCCGCTGCTTCTGGAACGATTCGTATGCCACTCCGACGAGTTCGACAGAAGGTTCGCGACGTCGGAGTCCTCGAGTTGCTCAAACGCGGGATCGAAACCGGGGCCGCGCCGAGGCTGTTCGCGGGAAAACTCGCGCTCGATACCAGAATTAGCTACCTCGAGCGCGCGGGGCTGGCCCGAACGCCGGATGCCGACGCGTTCGCGTTCGGTACCGAGGAGTCGATCGCGCTCGAGGCGCCGCCGAGTTCCCCCTCGGAACTCGAGCGGATGGCCGGTTCGTTCTCGTTCGAGCAACCGTTCGTCTGCCGACTGCCGACGGCTCGACTCGTCGGGCGGGACGCGCTGGCCGTCCGCCCGGATGGATCCTTCCTCCTCGAGACCTCGCTCGGCCGGCGCGACAGACTCGAGCAGTCGCTGCTGGCGGAGCCGTCCCTGCTCAGTCGGGCGCTGTGGAGACAGTCCGCACTCGGGGCTCCGTCGGCGGACGACCGGAACCTCGAGACGGTTTGTTCGTTCGTCGACGGCTGCCTCGGCGGCTATTCCCACTGGGTGTTGACCGCGCTGCCCCGGCTCGAGGGCCTCCGGCGGTGGGAAGAACGGACGGGCGAGCGCGCAACGATTCTGGTTCCGAACGACGCGTCGAGTTGGGTCCTCGAATCGCTCGAATTCTTCGGATACGGATCCGATCGAATCACGGCGTGGAACGGGGAACCGACGACGGTCGAGGGGCTAGTCGTCCCGTCGGTTCGCTCCCCCGAGCAGCCCAGGTCGGCCTACGCCCATCGGTTCACGTACGACCTCTCGTACAAGCTCACGTCGCCGGCCGCCTGCCGGTGGCTCCAGTCGGCCGCTCGAGAAGCGGCGTCCTCCCGGCGTTCCGAGAGTCGCTCCGAACTCGAGCCCTGCCCCGCGGGCCGCGGCCGGCGCGTGTACATCTCGAGAGCCGACGCCGACCGGCGGCGGGTCCGCAACCGCGACGAACTGCTCGAGGCGCTCGCGACGAACGGATTCGAACGGTATACCCTCTCGTCGCTCTCGTTCGCCGACCAGGTTCGGCTCTTTCTCGAAGCGGACATCGTCGTCGCACCTCACGGAGCCGGGTTCGCCAACCTCGCGTTTGCGAGCGACTGTACGGTGGTCGAACTGTTCGGGTCGAAGGTCAAACCCACCTACTGGCTGCTCGCGGGCGCACTCGGACTTGAGTACGAGCATCACCTGTGCGAGGCCGCCGGGGACGACCTGCGAGTCGATGTTCGGACCGTAACCGATTCGATCGAGGCACGCTTGTGATCGCCGCGAACTCGCCGCCGAGATGGCGTAGACGCCGTGCGAACGGCCGCCGGTTCCGTTCGTTCGCTCGAGTCGGTCCACAAAGCCTTTTCACACACATGATCAGACTGATAGGCGTGGCACCGAAAGACGCGCACAGACGGGTGGGTGACTCCACCTCGACGCAACTATGAGAATCGGTCAAACGTCGTTCCTCCAGTTCGTCGCCGAAATCGCCGCCTCGGCGGTCGGATTCGTCGCGACGATTTACTTCGCTCGCGTCCTCGGCGCGGAAGTGCTTGGCTACTATTCGGTCGCGCTGGCCGTGGTGACGTGGCTCGGGATCAGCGGGAAGATCGGCCTCTCGAGTGCGGTCACAAAGCGCATGAGCGAGGAAACTGACTCGTACGCGTACTTCTGGGCGGGCGCGTCGATCATCGGGTCGATATTCGTCGTCCTCGCGATCGGCGTGTTCGTCTTTCAGGGCCAGTTGAACGCCTACATCGGCGAAGAGGTCCACCTCATCGTGGTCCTCATGCTGGCCGCGGTTCTGTGTAACTCCCTTTTCAACGCGGCGCTGCAGGGCCAGCACAAGGTACACATCTACGCCGTCCTCAAGCCCCTGAAAATTGGCGGGCGGGCGATCGTCCAGGTCGCCCTCGTCGTCGCCGGATTCCAACTCACGGGGATGCTGGTCGGCTACTCGACGGGCTGGATGCTGTCAGCGTTCGTCGCCGCCGTCGTGCTCATGCCGCCGTTCGAACGGCCAACGCGTCGGCACTACAAACGGCTCGTCGACTTCGCGAAGTACGCCTGGATCGGGCGCGTACAGGGCAAGACCTTCAGCGAGGTCGACATTCTCGTTCTGGGCGCGCTCGTCTCGAGCGCTCTCGTCGGCGTCTACTCGATCGTCTGGGCGCTGTGTTCCTTTTTCTTGATTTTTGGGTACGCCGTCAGCACCGCGATGTTCCCCGAGATCAGCAAACACGACACGAACGACGAGCGAGGGCGGGTGGCGACCCTGACGACGGAAGCGCTCTCGTTCGCGGGGTTCGTTCTCATCCCGGGAATCGTCGGCGGCCTCCTCGTCGGCGACCGCGTCTTGGCGATCTACGGAACGGAGTTCATCGAGGGCCAGTACGTCCTGCCGATCTTGCTGTTCGGCTCGCTGCTGTACTCGTATCTCGATCAGTTGCTCAACACCCTCAACGGGATCGATCGACCGGACGTCGCGTTTCGCGTCAACGGCCTGTTCATCGTCGCGAACGTCGTCGCGAACGTCGGTCTCGTCGCCGCAATCGGCTGGGCCGGTGCAGCGGTCGGGACGACGCTATCGGCCGGATTGGGCCTCGTGGCCGCGTTTTACGCGCTCCGGAACCGCCTCGAGTTCGACCTGCCGCTGGCCGAAATTTCCCGCCAGTGGATCGCGGCCATCGCGATGGGCGCTGTCGTCTATCCCGCGACGATGCTCGCCGGACCGCCTTCGGAGAGCCTCGAGTCGACGGCCGTCACCGCCGGCATCGTCGCGGGCGGCGCTGCGGTGTACGTCGTCGTCCTCTTCGCGATGTCGGCGCACTTCCGCGACGTCGTTCGAAACAATGCACCGATCGACATTCCGCGCGTCACGGGCCGATAGCCGGAAACACTCGTCGATAGGCGGAATCGCTCCACCCACCGCTCTCGGTACTGGACCTCGAGATTCGAGACTGAGTGCCGGGTGCCGAAAACGGCGGCCACGGCTCGGAAGTTTCGATCAGAGAACGTCGTTGTAGATCCCGAGAATCCGATCGCCGATCCGGTCCCAGCTCACTTCGCGAACTTCTTCGCGGCCGTTCGACCGCGAGTCTGCCTCGAGGACGGAAACGAGGTGATCGACCAGTTCGTCTTCCGTTTCGCCGACGCCCGAAGGCGAGACGTTCTCGAGACGAGTTCGCACGTCGCCGACGGCCGTCGAGACGACCGGGAGGTTACAGGCCATCGCTTCCTTGACCGTGTTCGGGGAGCCCTCGTGTTTCGAGGTGAGCAATAGCGCGTCGGCGGCGTTCATGTAGACGGGCACCTCCTCGTGGTCGACCCCGGAGATGGTCTGGAGTTCGATCTTCTCGTCGAGGCGGTCTCGAGCGCCCTCGACGACGCGCTCGGCCAGTGGGTAGTTCTTGCGCTCGTAGTCGGGCGAGTACGGAAAGAGGACCTGCTTCGTGTCCCGGTCCCAGCCGACTCGCTCGCGGGCCTCGAGCCGATCCATCGGTTCGAACCGCTCGAGGTCGATGCCGCTCGGGAGGATGTGGGCCTCGCGGCCGAGCAGATCCCGCATCTCCGCGCTGCGGACCGTAATCGCATCACAGCGCCACGCACACGCTTTCGTCACCCGACCGTCGAAGCCCACCACGTCCGAGCCCCACAGCGTGAGGACGACGGGCAGCGAAAACTGGGTGATCGCGTAGGGGGCGGTGAGCCCGTAGTTCGCGTGGATTAGGTCGAACTCGCCGTCGCGGAGCGCGCGTCGCACTCGCGGGAAGAACTCAAGGTACTCCCAGACGCCCCGCCCACTGCCCATGTCGCCGTCAATCTGGTCTTCGCCCGGCACGACGACCACCGTCGCGTCGACGCCTTTTGACTCGAGGGTCTCGATCTGCTGGTCGAAGAAGACCTCTCTCGAGGTCGTCAGGTAGAGTACTCGAAGCGGCCGATTCCGGTGCATCGTTGGTCAGGACTCCTCGCCGATCAGCGACGCGTCTGATTTCGAAAGCCCGTACAGGTAGCCGAATCCGACGGCCGCGGTGAACACGAAGATAGCCACGAGCTGTTTGACCTTCGGCAGTGACGGACTGATCGCGAGGTTTCGGAGCCGGGAGGGAACGAACTCGAGCATGAGCTGTTTCAGGTAGTCGTTCTTGTCGCCCGCGGCTTCCGGAAGGAGGAGGTCCATGATCCGTTTGGAGTACCCCTGCCAGAACGACCGGAAGACGAGCCAGCGAAACTCCCCGCGGTAGTCGAAGAGCTTGTGGTGGACGACCGCGTCGGTGTTGTAGATCACGCCGGTCCCGTACTTGTTCGCGATTCGAATACAGACGGGTGCCTCGTGGGCTTGAATGTGCCTGTCGCCTTTGCGGCCGGTGTTTTGGTCGTAGCCCCCGACGTTCAGGAAGATATCGCGCCGGTAGGAGATGTTCGAGCCGTAGGTGTTTCGCAGTTCCTCCATGTGCTCGCCCATCCCGCGTTCGTCACAGCCGACGAGCCAGTAGAACTCCGCGGGGAAGAAGTCGGGTTTCTCGGTCACCCAGTCGGCCGCGACGTGGCCGCCGACGGCGTTCGCGTCGGTCTCCTCGTAGACGCGGGCGAGTTCGTCGATCCAGTCCGGTTCGGCGACGGCGTCGTCGTCGATGAACGCGACGACCTCGCCGTCGGCGAGTTCGGCACCCTTCGTTCGACTGTAGGAGATGCCCTGATTCTCGTCGTTACAGTGGACGACGACATCGTCGTGGTCGCCGAAATCGTTCTCGACGCGATCGTAGACGGCGTCGTTGCCGTCGACGACGATCACGGTCTCGAGGGGATCGTACCGCTGGGCGAGGACGCTTTCGACGCACTCCGAAAAAACGTCGTACCGCTCCATCGCGTACGTGCAAATGACGACGGAGACCTTCATTGGCGATTGATTGCGATGACCGGCGAATAAGCCTTTTCGTTCGCCGGTAGTCGGTGTCGAATCTGTGAGTGACGACGAATCCGACTGGTAGACGCGGGATAGTTCCAGTTTCGAGTCGAAATTACCCGTCCGTTCGGCCCGTCTCGAGATAGCGGACCGACAAGTAGATGACAAAGCTTATTCCCGACTTGGGACAGTTCCAAGTTAATGAGTACCGATACGGAACACGTCGGCGAGGAAACGGAGTCCTCCTTCCTCGAGACGTTGAAACAGTGGTATCACCTCCCCCTTATCGGGGTCGTGATGCTGTTTATGTACTGGGTCCGAATGCGGCCCCGGGATAATTTCACGTACGAAGACGGCTCGCCGATGCTGAGTGGCGTAGACTCGTATTATCACTGGCGGACGATCGAATGGACCGCGGAGAACTTCCCGCATACGATGCCGTACGAAGTGTATACCGGATTTCCCTCCGGTGCCTACGTCGGCCAGTTCGGGACGTTGTTCGATCAACTCATCGTCACGGCGGCGATGATCGTCGGACTCGGCGATCCGTCGTCGGAGACGCTCTTTACCGTCGCGATTCTATCGGTTCCGATAATGGCGGCACTCGTCGCCGTTCCAGTCTTCTACATGGGGCGGCGCCTCGGTGGCACGGTCGGCGGTCTGGTCTCAATCGTCGTGCTCTCCTTGTTCCCCGGGAGTTTCCTCGCACGAAGCACCGTCGGGCAACTGGATCACCACGTCGGCGAAGTGCTGTTCATGGCAATCGCCGTGCTGGCGATGATGGTCGCGCTTCGAGCCGCCGAGCGCGATAAGCCGATCTACGAACTGCTTGTAGACAGAGACTGGGCAACGCTGAAGGCGCCGACGATCTACAGCGCTCTCGCTGGACTCGCGGTTTCGCTGTACATCTGGGTCTGGCCGTCGGGCGTCGTCCTCGTCGGCGTTCTCGCCATCTTCTTCGCCGTCCAGCTCTGTCTGGACTACGTCCGCGGCGTTTCTCCCGATCACATCGCCTTCGTCGGAGCGATCAGCATGGGTGTTACCGCACTCATCACGGCACTGCTGATCGAAGAACTGAGCGCGAGCGCGACGAGTTTCGGCTACGTCCAACCGGTCGCGGCGCTGCTGGTCGGGTTCGGCTGCGTGTTCATGGCCTGGCTGGCGCGTCAGTGGGATAACCGCGATCTCGAGTCCCGGTATTACCCGGCGGCGATCGCGGGATTGATCCTGGTCGCATTCGCCGGAATGGCACTGGTTCTTCCCGACCTCTTCGGAACAATCTCCGACAATCTCGTTCGCCGACTGGTGCCGTTCGGAGGCGCCGGTACCGACGCGACGATTCAGGAAGCCCAGCGCCCGGAGAACTTCCTCTCGGCGCACGTGTTCGAGGAGTTCGGTGCCGCCTTCTACACGATGATCGTTGGAATCGTGTTTCTCCTCCTTCGGCCGTACTTCGATCGGGAGTTCCGCACAGAGCACACGCTCCTGATCGTCTGGGCACTGTTTCTCACGAGCATGGCGGCGACGCAGGTCCGGTTCGCTTACTATCTCGTTCTCCCGGTAGCCGTGCTCAACGCGGTGTTCATCGCGGATATCTCTCGGTTCATCAATCTCGACCTCGAGCACGGCCTCCAGAGCGTCAAACAGATCGAGACCTACCAGATAATCGTCATTGGGATGGTCGTGTTGCTCGTCTTCGCGTCGATTCCGATGGCTGCCGCCAGTCCGTGGCAAGTCACCGGGGACAATCCCGAGGCGGGCAGCCCCGCCCCAGCACCGAGCGCAGGTTCGCAACTATGGGAGGGATCCAACCAGTGGCTCGCCGAAAACACGCCGGATCCGGGCAACTACGGCGGCGCTGACAATGCCAGCGAACTCCCGTACGACGGCACCTACGAGTACCCCGACGGCGAGGATTACGACTATCCCGGGGGTGCCTACGGCGTGATGTCGTGGTGGGACTACGGCCACCTGATAACGACGCAGGCCGAGCGGATCCCACACGCGAACCCGTTCCAGCAAAACGCCGAATCATCCTCGGCGTATCTGACCGCCGATTCCGAAGAGCGCGGTGAGATGATCCTCGAGACAATTCGAAGCGACGCGGACGTCGACTGGGAAGACGTCTCCGACGAGGAACTCGAGACCGCACTCGAGGACGCCAACACCACCGACGAGGAGATGCGGTACGTGATGATCGACTCGTCGATGGCCGGCGGCAAGTTCGGTGCGATCACGCAGTGGACCGGACCGGACCAGCAGGAGTATTCGCTTCCGGCGGATTACGAGTCCGGTGATACGATCTCCCCCGATGACCTCGACGAAGAATACGTCGAGGACGAGAGCCTCTACAGCCAGACGATGCTCTCGAAGATGTACTTCGAGAACGGCCACAATATGGAGCACTACCGGCTCGTCCACGAGAATACCGACCAGGCGTCGCAGTTCATCAGTTACGCCATCATGGACGGCGACGAAGTACTCGTCGAGAACGGACAGCCACAGATCGGCGTCAATCGGGAAGCTAGCCGAGGGCTCCAATCCCAGTTAAGACAGATCCAACAGCAATCTCCGTACGACGTGGAGATCTTCGACCAACGCATCGGTCCCGGCCTCAAGACCTTCGAGCGCGTCGAGGGCGCGACGATCACCGGCACCCTCGAGGACGAGGAACTCGCCGCCGACGACAGCGCGATGATCACGGCGACGCTCGAACTCGAGACGGCTGACGGACGCGTCTTCGGCTACGCACAGGAAGCCGATATCCAAGCGGACGGCAGCTACGAACTGACGGTGCCGTACTCGACGAGCGGCGATCTCGGCGTCGAGGACGGCTACACCAACAGCAGCATCGATGCGCTCGACGAGTACAACCTGACGGTAACTGCAGACGAAGGCAATACGTCCTACGTCGAGCAGTACGACGGGCAGGTCGACGTCTCCGAAACCGCGGTCGTCGAAGGCGAATCGGTCGACGCCGGCACCCTCGAGGTCGTCGAAGACGGTGATGTCGGCGAACCAGCCGACGATGTCGTGGACGACGGCGGAGACGAAAGCGGCGATGGGAACCAGTCCGACGAGGGCAATCAAACGGACGACGGAACGAGCGACAACGAAACGGCCGCTGACGACGGTGGCGACGAGACAGCCACTGATGGCGGCGACACCACGGGAGAGAGCGGCGGCGATCAGACCGACGACACGCAGGCCGACGCCGAAGACGATCAGACAACCGACGGCACCGAGTAGTCGCAATCTCGCGGGCGTATTTTCTCGAGTCCGACACGTCGAATGCGAGTGAGAACGCTTTTGCCGACACCCGGAATACACCTCGAGCGATGCGTGAATTTCTCCGCGTCTACTGTAAGGGGCTCTCGATGGGTGCGGCGGATGTCGTTCCCGGCGTCTCCGGGGCGACCATCGCGCTGATCGTCGGCATCTACGATCGCTTGATTCAGGCGATTACGGCGATCGACCCGCGCGAGTTCGGACCGGCCGTCCGCCTCCACACGCCGGAGGGACGCGAGGCGTTTCTCGAGTTGTTCGAGCGGACGGATGCAGCGTTCCTCATCTCGCTCGGGCTCGGTATCGTGACGTCGATCGTCGTCCTCTCGCAAGTGATGCACGACGCGGTGACCTCCTACCCGGTTCCGACCTACGGGTTCTTCTTCGGGTTGATCGCCGCCTCGGCCGTCGTCCTCTACGGGAATATCGACACGTGGACGGTCCAGCGAGTCGCCGTGGCGGCGGTCGGCATCGCGATCGCGCTCGCCGTTACCGGGGTGTCCGCAGGGGGAATTTCACACGCTCTTCCGTTCGTGTTCGTCGCGGGTGCGATCGCGATCTGTGCGATGGTGTTACCCGGTGTCTCGGGGTCGTTCTTCCTCGTCCTGCTCGGGCAGTACGAGTACATGACCGGCATCTTGAGTTCGTTCGTCGACGGCGTTTTCGGACTCGTTACCGGCGAACCGCTCGAGCCGGTCGTTGACGCCGGAATAATCGTCGTCGTCTTCGTCGTCGGCGCGGCGATCGGTCTCTTTTCGATGGCACACGTCGTTCGGCGCGCGCTGGATCGATATCGCGCGCTGACGCTGGTTTTCCTAGTCAGTTTGATGGTTGGGTCGCTTCGACTGCCTATCGAGAGGGTTGTGTCGAACCTCGACGGCGGTGTCGGTCATTCACCGATCGCCGCGATCGTCGCCGCCGTCATCGGCGGGGCGGCGGTGCTCCTCGTCGATCGGTACACGGAGGATCTCGAGTACGCGTAACCTGCCGACGGTGGCTCGTTCGGACGCTCGTGGAACCTGCGCCCGATCCGTCACGGAACGCGGTCGTCTTCCCGGCGCTCGAGGCGAGAGTCAGCGGGAATAGGGATCGGAAATCGGGTTACTGCTAGCAATTGTCTTCTCACAGACAGCTGAACTTATATTTTGAACCATGTATTTTACATAAAACATCTTTGAGGATATAAGATATATTTATTACCAATGGAAACAATTAATGGAATGCAATGTCCGCAACAGAATCCATGAAAGACTTCCTCGCATCGCACCCACGAATGCTCGGCGCGCTGTTCACGCTCGTGCTGCTGCTCGGACAGGCAGGAACAGTCGCTGCTGGAACACACACTCAGGTGGGTCCGTAGGTTTTAGAAGGGAGAAGATCGGTTACTTGGTTTTCTCAACACGATCTTAGTTGGAAATGGGATTTATAATTGCTTTTGCTTCGGTTACATGCTTTCTCAATCTATTGGTAATGGGCCAATTCCATCATTCCATTCCAACTCTCCGTTGATTAAAATAGGCAACTCAGTCCATGTGAGGTATTCTTCTAATGATTCCTTTTCGACCCGAGAGGTAGGCATTTTTCCTGGGCTCAGATGGCGGTCTTGCACGGATTCTAGTAATGATGCTGTTACTGACCCGAGCTTAAACTCCTTTGTTGAGTACGACTGTAGCGCGAATCCAAATTCAGATCCTTCGTACTTCTCGAGCGAAATTATCGATGGAGCACCGCCTTCCGTTTGTGCGATATCAACTGAACCATCGCCAACGATAAGATATTCGTCGCCGAGTGTCGAGTTCTCTCGCGTGATCTCGAGTGCGCCTCGAAGCGAAAATCCTCGGTTGAGTAATCGGGCCATCATTTCTCCCGTTTCGACGGCGTGTTCGTTTATAACGTCATTGTATGTACTCACTCCTCCATATGCGCCACGCTGAGTGAGTGCAAGTCCCTGTTCATATGAGCGACAGGCGTTTAGGAAGAAGACACCGACATCGACAGAATCGAGCGTTCTTACGTCAAGGTCGCCATCAAGACATTTGATACCATCTTCAGTAGCGTGGCCAATGTAGTGGACGAAGTCGTACCCGCCTTCGGTCAACAATTCTGCGAGACGATCCGAACTGACTCCGAATTCAGAGTCGATGTCGAACGGAAGCGTTTCACGATTGCCATAGGTTTGGTCAAGAAAATCGTGTTCGTCGGTCATCCGTGCATCGTTGCAAACGATGAGAATTTCGATCGATTCACGCAGTGAATCGCGAGACAATTGACTTTGATACGCTTCAACCGACGCTTTTGACGCTCCAAGAGGAATTTGCTTACCAAACCATGCATGTTCGATTGATTCGTCGGTAACTGCTGGCTTGACGAACGAGTTACTGTCCGTCGACAAATCCACATTCTCGGTTCTGTATTCGCTTGCTGATCGGACAAACTGCGCCTCTGTCGGCTTGTGCTGTTCTAGTGTTGGTTTCCGATGGGATTTAGTTTCACGAATAATCCCGAGTTCGTTGACGATAAACGGCAGTAGCTCGGCGTTTTCTGGCGTTGAGGGGACGTGTGCCGTCAGTGGCCAGCGAGGAATGTACTGTTTAATCCAATCGTATGGAATCTCGAGATATCGTTCAAGTTGTTCGGATAGGGAGAGTGAATACGTTTCAGCAAGGTCAAGTGGGAGCTCATCTTCCAGCATCGTTAACTCGTGAAGTCTATTCCCAAAAATGCCTTCAGTCCGGGTCAAGCAATCGAGAAAGAAAATTTGCTTTAACAAGCGAGCAAACTCGTCTTCTAATTCCTGTTCAGTCCCAAGTGCGTAATCGAACTCGCTAGTTTTGAGCAGCGGTTCTGTACCCGGACGAATAGTCGCTCCAAGGTAAAATGCAAGCGGAGCAGCGTGGAACAAGTTTTGATATTCTGGTGGAATCGTTATTTGAATCTCGCTCTCTGGTTGTTCAGCCCCTTCTGGAATGTGCAGTTCATCACCGAGTTCAATGAGTGGTGGATGTCCCCTGAGTGTCGGCCAAGCACGCTCAGCACTTGTCGTTTTAAGTGCCGATGGAAATGCTGAGACTGCTTTCATCATCGATTCTACGTCGTGTGAAGTTGTAATCGTCTCGGCGGGATGCTCGTGAAGCGATCTCATGCCAAGCCTAACCGTCGCTTCGCTTTCAAGGGATATGCGAATTGACTTCAGACCTACTTCGATCGTTGCTGGACAGTCGACTTGTACGTACAATCTAATTGGTCCACTGAGACCGACAAATCGCGTTCCAGTGTCGAGGTTTACAACATCGCCAGCATCGAGATTCTCTTTCGCCCGGCCTGTATTGTCATGGGTGGTAACAGAGTAAAGCTGATCGAAGAAGAGTTCGGCAGTTTTGAACGTGCATGATTTATCAACAGGAAAATAAAAATTCTCCGTCGCAACTGGTGTTGGGGAAATAGTATCAGATGTTTTGATCTGTAACCGTCGCTGCTCGATCGAATCATATACTTCAAGCCCAGCAGGATTTGTCGTCCCTTCAAATTCAATACTCATGCTACCTCCTCTCTATCTATCAATTGAGTGCAAAGTACAAAAAACAACCGCTGGTGTCTGACGCTACTCGGCGACGAGTGACCGAAATGCGATCGGCGAGAACCGCGGTTCGACCGAACTCGGACGACGCCCAGATCCCGTTGAATCCAGCCCAACGCGCTCGAGAACCTCGAGATCGGCGAGTTCGTAGAGGAATCGCGTCACGGTGCTCGCCGTCACCGACGACTCCGATTCGATCTCTCGTGCGACCTCGCGAATCGGCTTCGAATTCTCCGAAACTGACAAGAGGTCGAGAAGCACCTTCTGTCTGTTCGATGACAAGGATAGCGTTCGATCGATGTGTACGCCGGTCTTCGGTACGTCCGCCATCGCGGTCTCGAGGTGGTCTTCGCCGATCCGGCCTTCGTTTGCCTCGTTCGCGAGACTTGCGGCGACGTAGAGCGCTGCGAGCGCGTTGTGGGCGTTTCCCTCGGCCCAGTCGGCGAGGGCTCGGATCGAGTCGTGTTCGATCGCGCCGGCGGCGAGGCCTGTCGAGGTTCGATCGGCGAGGATGTCGACGAGTTCGTGGCGTCTGTATGCCGGCAAATCCACCGTCGGCCCGTTCCAGTCGCCGGGTTCGCTCGTGCCCACGGCAACGGTTGTGACATCGTCCTCGACCGACCCGAGCAGCTCGAGAACCCGCTCGTACGCGAGCGTCTCCGGTTCGTCGTGGTGGTCGATGGCGACGATGGCTCGGTGATTCGGTCGCTCGAGCCGGCTCACCAACCGCCCTCGAAGCTCGTCGGTGCCGATGCCGCTCTCCGGAACCGTTTCGTCGGATATGGTCGAGAGCGCGGCTCGATAGAACGCGAAGGGGGTTTTGACCCGTCGCCCGTCGATGTAGACGAACCACGTCGTCGGCCCCGAGCGATCGGTTCGCGTCGACGTTCCGATTACCCGGCCCGAGTCCCCGAAGATCTCGTTCAACGCCGCGAACAGCGCCGTTACGACCGCGGACGTTCCCGATCCCGGCGGGCCGGCGACGGCGATCGGCGGGGGCAACTCGCCGTCGAACACCGGCTCGAGCGCGTCGAGACAGCGCTCGAGCACCGAGCCGCGACCGACGGGTTCGGACGCGTGGACGGCCGGACTGAGATACTCGCGGTCGACGAGGAGCCGGCCGCCGTTGTGTGCCGACTGCCGTCGAGCGATCCGTTCGTGCAGATCCATCAGGCGGCGTCCCCTCCGCTCGCATCGGGACCATCGCCGTTCTCGGAGTCGACCAGCGCCGCCGAAAGGACCTCGAGCGGGTGTTCGATCTCGTAGCCGGTCCCGTGTTCCATCTGCATCGCGCAGGTCGGACACTCCGTCATTCCGGACTCGGCGTCTGCTTGCTCCATGTGTTCGAACATCTCCGCGCCGATTGCCATCGACGTATCGTAGTGCTCGTCCTTCCAGCCGTAGGTGCCGGAGATTCCCGAACACGAATCGCCCACGTCGTGTGCGTCGATGCCGTCGATGGTCGAGAGCACCTCGACGGTCTGGCCGTCGAGGCCTTGATTTCGCGCGTGACACGGCGTGTGGTAGGCGACGTCCGATCCCTCGACGCTCGTACCGGCGAGTTCGCTCTCTAAGTCCTCGTGAACCCGCAGGAACTCGAGGGCCTCCCAGGTGTGTTCGGCGACCGTTTCCGTGTCCTCGAAGTCGAAGAGTTCGGGATACTCCTGGCGTAGCGACATCGAGCAGGACGTACAGGAGGCGATGATCTCCGCGCCGTCTTTGATCGCAGCGCCCAGTTCGTCGACGTTCGTCTCGGCGGCGCGTTCGGCGTCGTCGAGCATTCCGTTCGCGTACATCGGGGTTCCCGAACACCGCTGGTCGGGGACGAGGACTTCGTAGCCGAAGTGTTCGAAGACCTGAACCATCGCCTTGCCGACCTCGGGCGTGTTGTAATTCGAGTAACAGCCGTGGAAGTACGCGACGCGCTTTTGCTCGTCGGCGCTCGAGTCCTTCCGGCGCGTTCTGGCTTCCCGTGCGTTCTTCCTCGAGGCGGCGGCCCCGCCCCGTTTTTCCCACCACTCGCGGAACGTCTCCGTCGCGAACGAGGGGAACTCCCGTTCGCCGGTGATCCCCAGTAGCTTCTCGTTTAGTACCTGTGTCACTGTCAACCCCATCACGAAGTTCGTGAGGCGAGGTACTTTACTTCCGATGCGAGCCATGGTGCCGTAGTTCGAGAGGAGTCGATTCCGCCAGTACTCTCGAGAGAACTTGCTCATGTTCTGCTCGACGTACTCGCCTCTGGCCGTGTTGTGCATCTGGGAGAGCGGCACCTCCGAGGGGCAGGCGTTATCACAGCGCATGCAGTTCGAACACTTCATCACCGAGTCGTCGATGTCGTGGTCGTCCTGTCGCTTGAGCCGCCACTGTTCGGGCCCCTGGAACTTCGGCCCGGGGAACTCGTCGTCGACCTCGGCAACGGGACAGTTCGTATCGCACGTCGAGCACTTATAACAGTCGTCCGCGCCCGGTCGGAGGTCCATCTCCTCGGCCTCCGGAAAGACCTGTACCGGTTCGAACTCGTTGCTTTCCGATCCGTCGTCCGTTGGCTGGTGTGTCTCACTCATCGAATCACCGTCGTCGCTCGAGTCGCTGCGGTCGTTCGTCGATCGTCCGTAGACGGCGTGTATCGGTCGAACTGCTGAACGTCGCCGTCGTTCGCCGATCGCAGGGCGCTCATCGTCCCGCCTCCTCGCCGGCGGCGGCCCCCGCGGCGTAGCCGGTCGCCAGCGAAACGCCGCCGCCGGATTTCTCCGCGGCGGCGTCGAAGCCGCCGAGCACTCCACCCGCGGCGCGCAGGTTCGAAAACTCGCGTTCGCCGTCGGCCCCCAGCGGGCACAGCGTCCGGTCGACCGCGAGACCGAACCGAGCGAAGGGATGCTCGCCGAAGGCCTCGTCGACGAACCAGTCGTATCGGTCCTCGCCGTGTGGAACGTGGCAGTCGAAAATCGGTTCGTAGACCCGTTCGCGGTCGGATTGGACGCCCTTGCCGACCAGTCCGCCCGTCGCAAGGATATACTGATCCGCGCTGTAGGGCACTCGCTTTCGCTTCCGGTCGACGAGGACGCGCTCGATACGCCCGCGGCCGGCGGCGGTTTCGCTCGCGTCGGATGATTCGTAGTCGACGACGGGAACGCCGGTCGTCACCCGAACGCCCGCCGCCTCGAGCGCGTCGTAGAGCAGTTCCTCGAGCCGGATGCCGGGAAGGCTCGGCGGTCCCATCGGCACCTCGAAGACGTCGACGCCGAGTCGTTCCTCGAGGTCGCGACGAACGGTGGTCGCGTGGTCGTCGCCGAGTATTGCGGGCAGTCCGACTCGAGACTCGCCCTCGAGTTCCGATCCGATCGCGTGGGCGAGCGCCGCCCGTGCGGGAGCCGCGCCGGCACCCGAATCGACCGATTCGTCGCGCTCGAGGATGTGGGCGTACCGGGTGATCTTCGCGTCGTCCCGTTTGATTCCCGGGAACGAGAGCGTGACGCCGCGGCTCTCGAACGGAACCCCAGCGGCCTGAAGGTGGGCCGAAGCCAGCGGGGCGTCGAAGTCGGGGAGGGTTTCGAAGCCGACCAACAGGGTCGACCGCGGATCGCTCGCGATCCCTGCGGCTGTCGTCGCCGGGTAGCGGGCGGTGGGCTTTACGGTCCCGCCGTGGGTCGGAACCAGCGCGTTCGCGTCGGTGTGTTCGCCCGCGTAGGCGTCGCCGACGATCGAATCGAAGAACAACAGCGACTCGCGGACCGCCTCGAGGCCGACCCGCTCGTAGGGATGGCCCTCGGGGAGGTCGGGAATGACCTCGAACGGATCGACCAGCGGCGTCGTCGATTCTTCCTCATCGCGCTCGTCGGCCGTTTCGGCGACTGCCGTCGGCTCGTAGCCGAGCACGTCGATCAGCCCGCTGGCGTGACGGAGGGTGCTTTGCTTGTAGCTGACGAGGCGAACCGTCGCGTCGCGTTCGGCCGCCGAGAGAGCGGCCGTCGCGCCCGCCAGCCCGCCGCCGATGACGAGGACGTCTTCTTCGATGGCCATCTCAGTGCTCGCCCCCCGTTCCGCCGTCGAACGCGTCGAAGGCGATCCGTTCGTCACCGCCCGCCGGATCCCGGTCCCGGTTCATCGTCGTCGCGTGCAGGGTGTAGGTGAGCATCGCCTGCGAGAGCTGTTCGCCCCAGAGGGCGTGGCGCTGGCCCTTCCACCGCTCCTGATACAGCTCGTCGAGCGCCGTTCGCGTCGTCTCCTCGTCGTACTCGGGGTGGAGTTCGCAGGCCAGCTGCTGGCAGCAAAAGCCGCCCTGACAGTTCCCCATCGAGGCGCGAGTCCGGATCCGGACGGCGTTGAGGTCCGACCCCGACTGGCCGATCGCGTCCTGTACCTCCGCTCGCGTCACGCCCTCGCAGGCACAGAGCACCGGATTGGCCTGCTCGGTCTCGAGGACGGCTTCGGACCGGCTCCCCAGGCGCTGTTTGCTGCGTCGCGCGATCGGCGATCGGAGGCCGAAGTCGTCCATCGCGTCCTCGAGAACCGCGAGGTTTTCACTGCCGGGCAGCGCCGCCTCGGCGGTGTCACAGGTCGCGCGGACGCCGAGTTTGTCACAGACGTGGTCGGCGATCTCCTCGGCCATCGCCCGGTAGGTGGTGAACTTGCCGCCGACGATGGTCGACATGCCCGTGACGCCGTCTCGCTCGTCGTGATCGAGCAGGAAGAAATCGCGCGTGATGTCCGTCGGATCCTGCGTCCCGGTTCCCGGCGGTTCGTAAAGCGGTCGAACGCCCCAGAACGAGCGGATCGTTCGAGATTCCGAAAGAATCGGGAGCAGTTCCGAGAGCGTATCGATCATCGCGTCGACCTCCCACTCGGCCTCGGGATAGTCGTCGGGATCGTCGACCTCCTCGTCGGTCGTCCCCAGGATCGCCGTCGTCTCGTGGGGAACGACGATGTCCGCGTCCCCCTTCGGCCGGCAGCGGTTGATGACGGTGTCGACCTGCCGGACGTTCATGATCGTCATCACGCCCTTCGAGGGCCGAACCGCGACCTCGAGGTCCGCCATCGCACCGATCCGGCCGGCCCACGCGCCGGTCGCGTTCACGACGTAGTCGGCGGTGATCTCCTCGGTGGTGCCGGCCGCGCCGTGGTCTCGCGTTCCCGGTCCCGAATCGTGTCTCACCTCGACGCCGTAGATGTCGTCGCCGTCTCGAAGAAGGTCGACGACCTCGGCGTGGGTTTCGACGCGCGCCCCGTGGTTCTCCGCGTCCATCGCGTTCGCGACACAGAGCCTGAACGGATCCACCGCACCGTCGGGCACCTTGATAGCCCGCGTGACGTCGCTCGCGAGGTACGGTTCGACCTCGCGGGCCTCGCGTCCCGACAGCACCTCGGCGGGGATGTTACACTCCCGACATCCCTCGAGTTTCTCCCGGAAGTACTCGTCCGGATCCTCCGGGCGCTGGACGAACAGGCCGCCGGTCTCTTCGACGCAGTGGCCCGCGATTTCCCGCAGGATTTCGTTTTCCTCGATGCATTCGGTCGCGCTTGGCTGATCGGACACCGCGTACCGCCCGCCGCTGTGTAACAGTCCGTGCATTCGGCCGGTTGTTCCGTCAGTCAGGTTTCCTCGCTCGACGAGGGTTACCTCGAGCCCGCGTCGCGCCAGATCTCTGGCGGTCCCGCAGCCGGTCGAGCCGCCGCCGAGAACGAGGACCTCCGTATCGTGTGCCATCCCTTCACCAACACGTTGGGCCCAGTCCTCTTTATTTTATCGACACCGTACAACCATCCATAATAAATTCGCTCGAGCCGACTCGACCCGAAATACTATGTGGTGTGTGATTGTACCGTATGTCATAAATTGACGGAGTTCGAGAGATACCGTGGAGCTGCCGTTTTCATCGTTTGGATCGAGGATCCGTTCGATCTCGATCCATCGAACTTTGAGTATGCACGGAAACATTTATCACGATCGTAGATATTGTTTACCACTAACACGCGATCGTCGATAAACTATCGCGTGACTTCCAGGGTGACTACCAGTGACAGATCCGACATACGTTGGCGCAATCGATCAGGGAACGACCGGCACGCGGTTCATCGTCTTCGACCACGGCGGACAGGTCGTCGCGAACGCGTACGAGAAACACGAGCAGATCTACCCGGAACCCGGTTGGGTCGAACACGACCCGATGGAGATCTGGGACGCGACCAAGAGCGTCGTCACGACGGCGCTCGGACAGGCGGGGATCAGCCCCGACCAACTCGAGGCCATCGGCGTCACCAACCAGCGCGAGACGACGCTGCTCTGGGACGCCGACACCGGCAGACCCGTCCACAACGCCATCGTCTGGCAAGATCGGCGCACTACCGATCGGGTCGAACAACTCGAGGCCGAGGGGATGGTCGAGGAGATCCGCGAGAAGACGGGACTCGAGGCCGACGCCTACTTCTCCGCGACGAAAGCGGAGTGGCTCCTCGAGAACGCGGACCCGATCAAACTCGAGCGAAGCCGTCCGGAAGACATTCGCGACCGTGCGGCAAACGGCGAGGTGCTCTTTGGCACCATCGATAGCTGGCTCATCTACAACCTCACGGGCAACCACATCACCGAGGTGACAAACGCCTCGCGGACGATGTTGTACAACATCCACGACCTCGAGTGGGACGACGACCTCCTCGCGGAATTCGGCGTTCCCCAGGAGATGCTGCCCGAGGTTCGGCCCTCGAGCGACGACCAGACCTACGGCACGACGGATCCGGACGGCTTTCTCGAGGCGGAAGTGCCGGTCGCCGGCGCGCTCGGCGACCAGCAGGCCGCCCTGTTCGGCCAGACGTGTTTCGATCCCGGCGAGGCAAAGAACACCTACGGAACGGGCTCGTTCTTCCTCATGAACACCGGCGAGGAGGCCGTCGAGAGCGATCACGGCCTGCTCACGACGATCGGGTTCCAGCGCTCGGGCGAACCGGTCCAGTACGCCCTCGAGGGGTCGATCTTCATCACCGGCGCGGCGATCGAGTGGCTCGAGGACGTCTCGCTCATCGACGATCCGGCGGAAACCGCAGAGCTGGCCCGGAGCATCGATTCGACCGACGGCGTCTACGTCGTCCCCGCGTTTACGGGACTGGGCGCACCCCACTGGGACCAGCGTGCGCGCGGGACGATCCTCGGCATGACCCGCGGCACCCGCAAGGAACACATCGTCCGAGCGACCCTCGAGTCCATCGCCTACCAGACCCGCGATGTCGCCGAGGCGATGGAAGCCGACTCGGGAATCGAGATGACCTCGTTGAAGGTGGACGGCGGCGCAGTGAAGAACAACTACCTGTGTCAGTTGCAGGCGGACATCATCGGCTCTGAGATCTCGCGGCCGGTCGTCGACGAGACGACGGCGCTCGGTTCGGCTTACGCCGCCGGCCTCGCCGTCGGCTACTGGGACGACGTCGAGGGGCTCCGTGACAACTGGCAGGTCGACAGGCGGTTCGAGCCGGAGATGGACGGAAAGACGGCGGATGACATGTACTCACGGTGGTCCGACGCCGTCGATCGATCGCGCGACTGGGCGCGGGACGGGGAGGAGTAATCTATGATAGGGATGATACTTCAGGTTCCGATCGTCGACATGGAGTTCGAAGCGTTCGCCGTCCTGCTCATCGCCGCACTCGCCGGCGGAGCGTTCGGTGCCGCGCTCGGCGCGCTCCCCTCGTTCGTCTTCACCGGCTTCGTCGTCTTCCTCGGCGAGGGTCTCGCGATCCTCGAGCGAGCGATCGGCGGCCTCGATGTCGTTCCCTCGGGCGAACTCGCGACGGGCATCACCGGAACGATCGGGTTCGGCCCGGTCACCGGCCCCCACATCGCCTTCGCCGGCGGCGTCGCCGCGACCGCCTACGCCGGGAGGAAGTACCCCGAGATGGAGCCAGCCGACTGGGACTACCACTTCGGGAAGGACATCCTCTACGCGTTCGGTACCAAACCCGACATCCTCGCGGTCGGCGCGATCTTCGGCGTCCTCGGGATGCTCATCACGCGTGGACTGGACGGCGTCGGCTTCCCGACGGACAACATCGCGCTCTCGGTCGTAGCGACGGCCTTCCTGGCGCGACTCGCGTTCGGGTACCCGATCGTGGGTCGAGTCGGCGGCTCGAGCATCCTCGACATGTCGCCGTTCGAACGCGAGGAAATGCGCGTGGCCGCCGACGGCGGGACCGAGACCGACCGACTGGCGACCGAACCCTGGCTCCCCCACCAGTACGAGTGGGCCGGCGTGACCGCCATCGGGATCGTCGGCGGGCTCCTCGGGGGATTCATCTGGCTCGAGACCGGCAGTATCTTCCTGGGCTACGCGATCTCGGCGATGAGCCTGCTGTTTCTCAACCTCGGCGTCGAGAAGATTCCCGTCACCCACCACATCACGCTGCTGGGGTCGACGGGCGCGGTGATCGCGGCGGCGGCCATCGGGAGCGATCCCATCGTGTTGCTCGTCGCCGGCGCGTTCGGCGCGATCAGCGCCCTCATCGGTGAACTGTCCCAGCGGGTGTTCTACTCGCACTCCGGGACGCACGTCGACCCGCCGGCGATGGCCATCGCCGCGTTCATGCTCGTGCTCGGGGTGCTCTATCTTGTCGGCATCCTGCCCAACGCGGGCTATCTCGCGCTCTGACGGGATTCGGGCTTCGCTGCGGCCTCTCTTTCAGCTCTGTTGGCGGCGATTCGCTTGCGACCACTCACCTCGAGCACACCCGAACCGACTCTTTTAGGCCGTTCGACCCTCGAGTGACGGCCATGACCGCCGACCCGCCGCTGGTCCTCGATATCGACGGAACGCTCACCCGCCCGGAGGGGTGGGGAATCGATCCCCGAATCTTCGACCCGCTTCTCGAGTGGGAGGCGCCGATCGTGATCGCGACCGGGAAGGCGTTTCCCTACCCCGTCGCGCTCTGTCACTTTCTGGGCGTTCCGGAACTGGTCGTCGCCGAAAACGGCGGCGTCGTCTACACGGGCGACGACGTCTTCTTCACCGCCGACCGCGAGGCCGCCGAGGCCGTCGCCCGGGAGTACGAGGCCGCGGGCTACAGCCTCGGCTGGGGTCCCGAAGACACGGTCAACCGCTGGCGGGAAACCGAAATCGCCGTCCAGTACGACCAACCCGTCGAACCGCTTCGAGCGATCGCGGCCGAGTACGGACTCGAGGTCGTCGATACTGGCTACGCCTACCACGTCAAAGACGCGGCACCGAACAAGGGAGACGGCGTTCGGACGATCGCCGAGCACACGAACGTCGATCTCACCGAGGCCGTCGCCGTCGGTGACTCCGAAAACGACGTCGCCACGTTCGAGGCCGTCGACCGGTCGTTCGCCGTCGCCAACGCCGACGAGGCCGCTCGAGCGGCCGCGGACGAGGTGCTCGCGGATGCTCACGCCGACGGAACGCTGGCGCTGCTCGAGCGAGTGGCGTCCGCCTGAACGGCGTTTCCGTGTTCGTTGCCGCCGCCGGTCCAGAACGCACGTGAACGATCGGACAATGACGTATTGGGCCAGATTTGGACGGTAAAATGTACGATTACCAGCGTTCGAACGGAGTACGCCGAACGTGATCGGCCCAGTTTTCCGCGCGCCACCGCTTCGCGCACCACCGCGCGCGGTGACCGCTCGAGCGCGCGGTGGAGCGTTCCTCGGCCCGGCATCGTCGGTCCACCACCACGAAACCGTTCATTGATGTTCGTGTAGAATACTGCGGTTGCCGGCGTTAGCAAGCGCTATACGGCGAAAACAATCAATCTTCATTGAATATATTCCCAACTAGCACCTTCTGAATCAAAGGGTATATTTACTCGCCATCGAGTACTTTGAGTCGATGATGTGGCAAGACTTTGTGTTCATGCTTGGAAGTTCGCTTTCGATCGTTTTCCTCGCGCCAACGCTGCGCGACGTAAGCGCTCGTGTCCCGCTGGGAACGAGCGTTCCGTCGATGCTCGTCGGCGGGACGTACGCGTTTACGTTCTCGACGCTCGGGATGACGTTTTCGGCGCTGGGGGCGATGGCGACGACGGTTATGTGGTCGTTAATCGCGACGTATCGCTCGCCGGGCGACACCGCTCCCGTGAGAGGGTCGGTCAACAAGGTGGCGCTGTTCGCTCGAGACGCGTGGAACGCGGCGAAACACCGGCCGTTGCGTCCATAAGGCGGTATCTGGTTCTCGTCGGCGTATAAGTATGGATCGGGAAGAGCCCTCAGTAGAGTGGACTCGAGCGAGAACGACTCGCACGCCTGACCGTGTCACCGCACTCCTTTTGTCTCGTCACTGCAATGCTCGCCCATGAGCGATTCAGACGAGACCTTGCAGGTCTCCGACCCCGACTACCACAGCGAGAACCACACGGCCGCCCAGACGTGTGGCTGGACCGCGAACGCCCTGCGCGGGGAGGGCAAGTGCTACAAGAACATCTACTACGGGATCGAGTCCCACCGGTGTATTCAGATGACCCCCGTCGTGCGCTGTAACGAACGCTGTGTCTTTTGCTGGCGCGATCACGCCGGCCACGCCTACGAACTCGACGGCGTCGAGTGGGACGACCCCGAGGCCGTCGTCGACGCTTCGATCACCCTCCAGAAGAAGCTCCTCTCGGGCTTCGGCGGGAACGAGAAGGTCCCCGACGAGGTGTTCGAGCAGGCGATGGAACCGCGCCACGTCGCCATCTCGCTCGACGGCGAGCCGTCATTGTATCCCTATCTGCCGGAACTCATCGAGGCGTTCCACGATCGAGACATCACCACGTTCCTCGTCTCGAACGGCACCCGCCCGGAGGTCATCCGCGAGTGCGATCCCACCCAACTGTACATCAGCGTGGACGCACCCGAACGCCACACCTTCGATCAGGTCGTCAAAGCGATGGAAGAGGACGCCTGGGAGAAACTGCTCGAGACGATGGACGTCCTCGCCGAGAAAGACGAGACGCGGACGGTCCTCCGAACGACGTTGATCAACGGCGAGAACATGCACAGTCCGGATCTCTACGCCGCCTACTACCAGCGGGCCGATCCGGATTTTATCGAACTCAAAGCGTACATGCACGTCGGGCACTCTCGAGGTCGACTTGACCGCGAATCGATGCCCGACCACGAGGAAGTCGTGGCGTTCGCCGAGGACGTCAAAGAGCACATGCCGGAGTTTACGGAGTGCAAGGGCGTTCCCGCCTCGAACGTCGCCCTTCTCTCGAAGACTAAAGACACCTGGGTGCCGAAACTGAAGAAAGACAGCGAGTTCTGGGCGGACGACCCGCTCGCGAGCGACTAACCGTTCCCCGCAATCTGGAGCGAGTGTGGCGGATCGGCTGTGCAACCGGGCCACCTGTGCAATCGAACCGGCTGTAACCGATTTCGAACGATAGCGTTCCGGACGGACACCAGTGAGTTTTTGCCCGTGGTGTTCCGATATGGGATACTACGAATAAACGCTCGCAAACACCGTCTCAGTTTTGGGGAGCATTCCATATCCGGTATGCTTTTATGCGAACCGGTCGAATTTCAGCGCATGTCACTGGCAACTGAGTCCGCCGTCGGGCACGACGAACTCGCCGTGCTCAAGCTTCTCGCCCTCGAGGGCGGACTCTTCGGCGACGTCAAAGTTTCCTGTTCTGCGATTGCCGATCGGCTCGATGCCTCGAACCAGACCGCCTCGCGTCGGCTTCAGCGACTCGAGAGCGCGGGGCTGCTCGAGCGCGAAACCGTCAGCGACGGCCAGTGGGTCGTCATCACCGACGAGGGAGAGCGCGTGCTTCGGGCCGAGTACGAGGACTACCGTCGCGTCTTCGAGACGGGGGCAGAGGTCGAACTCGAGGGCACGATCACCAGCGGAATGGGCGAGGGACGCCACTACATCTCGCTGCCCGGCTACCAACGGCAGTTCGAGGAACGCTTGGGCTACGATCCGTTCCCGGGGACCCTCAATGTCGACCTCCGCGAGGACAGCGTTCGACGACGGAGCGCGATGTCGTCGCTCGAGCCTGTTCCGATCGACGGCTGGGAGGACGACGACCGAACCTACGGCCCGGCGGTCTGCTATCCGGCGACCATCGAGACGGCAGACGGTGACACCTACGAGACCGCCCACACGATCGCACCCGAGCGAACGCACCACGACGACGATCAACTCGAGGTCATCGCCCCCGACAAACTCCGCGAGGAACTCGGCCTCGAGGACGACGATCACGTGACGGTGTCCGTGGGTGATCGGTGATGCGAACGGAGACCGAACCCGGAACGGAGGGTTCCGAATCGCTCACCGAGAGCGAGTTCCGGCGGGCCCTCGAGTCGTTCCGATCGGGCGAGCCGGTCCTCGTTCACGACGCCGCGGATCGCGAAGGCGAGACGGATCTCATCTACCACGCGGACGCCGTCACCCCCGACGCCGTCGCTCGCATGCGCAACGACGCGGGCGGACTCGTCTGCGTCGCGCTTTCGGACGACGTCGCCGACGCGTTCGACCTGCCGTTTTTCACCGACGAGGTCGACCATCCGGCGGCGGCCGATCACGAACTCGGCTACGACGAACGCTCCTCGTTCTCGTTCACCGTCAACCATCGAGACACGTACACGGGAATTACGGACAGCGATCGATCGACGACGATTCGCGCCCTTGGGGAGGCCGCCGCCGACCCCTCGGCGACCGACTTCGCGGCGGAATTTCGCGTCCCCGGACACGTCCATCTCCTCAGGGCCGCCCCCGACCTGCTCGCACAGCGAGAGGGTCACACCGAACTGGGTCTGGCGCTCGCGGACGCCGCCGATCTACCCCCTGCGGTCGTCGTCTGCGAGATGCTCGACGACGAAACGGGCGAGGCGTTGACTCCCGCGGACGCCCGCTCCTACGCCGACCGCTACGACTTCGCCTACCTCGAGGGTCGAGACGTGCTCGAGCGCCTCGGGTAAGTCACCACCGTCGATCGATCGAGCACGTCGGTCGAAACCGCGAACGTTCATTACGGAGCGTTGCGTCTGCCCGCGTATGGGATTCGACGAGATGGATGTCGACACGATCTGGATGGACGGCGAGTTTGTCGACTGGGACGACGCACAGATTCACGTGCTAACCCACGGACTTCACTACGGGAGCGGCGTTTTCGAGGGGGCACGCTGTTATGACACCGAGGAGGGACCGGCTATCTTCCGCTGGGACGAGCACTTAGAACGGCTCTATCAGTCGTGCAAGCCCTACGAGATGGAGATCGATCACTCCCGGGAGGAACTGACCGAAGCGACCGTCGAACTCATCCAGCGCCAGGATCTCTCTTCGTGTTACATTCGTCCGATCGCGTTCTACGGCTACAACTCTCTGGGTGTGAGCCCCGGCGACTGTCCGACCCGAACCGCCATCGCCGCCTGGCCGTGGGGCGCGTACCTCGGCGAAGACGCCCTCGAGAACGGCATCGAGGTGATGATCTCCTCGTGGCGAAAACACGCCTCGAGCCAGATCCCGACGAACGCGAAGACGACGGGCCTGTACGTCAACAGCATGCTCGCCGGCGAGGAGGCGCGCCGAAACGGCTACGCCGAAGCGATCGTACTCAACAAGGAAGGCGACGTGGCGGAGGGCCCCGGCGAGAACCTGTTTATGGTCCGCGACGGCGAACTCTACACGCCCGGTCTGTCCGAATCGATCCTCGATGGCATCACGCGCGATACCGTCATCACGCTCGCAGAAGACCTCGGCTACACAGTCCACGACACGGTCTCGATCTCCCGCGGTGAACTCAACACTGCCGACGAACTGTTCTTTACCGGCTCCGCCGCGGAAGTGACGCCGATCCGGAAAGTCGACAACGTCGTCATCGGCGACGGCTCTCGCGGTCCGGTGACCGAAGAACTGCAGAACAAGTTCTTCGAAGTGGTCGAACGCCGGACCGACGAGTACGACAAGTGGTTCGATTACGTGTAGTCGACGCCATATGAACGATTCTTACTGACGCTGCGAAACGGCTTGTCGACGCTGTGGGAACGATTTTTGCTCGTAGTGGGGTACCAGAAATCGCTCTGACGTCTCGATCAGTCGTTCTTTTCGGGCGTTCCGTCGCCATCGACAGCGTCGGATTGCTCTTCACCGATAGCATCGCTCCCCGTCCCCTCTCGGTCGTTGACGGTTTCTTTGACCTCCGTGGCCTGTTCGCTCACCGTCTCCTTTACTTCCGAGGTTTGCTCGCTGACGGTTTCTTTGACTTCCGTAGCCTGTTCACTGACCGTCTCTTTGACTTCTGCGGTCTGTTCGCTAACGCTTTCTTTGACCTCCGAGGTTTGCTCGTTGACCGACGCTTTCATCTCCGAGACGCGCTCGTCGACGACATCGATTGGGACTCCCGCATCCATCCGTCGGTCTTTCTCCGCGTCGCCGAATCCGGCGCTCAGGACTCGAGTAAGCGCGTCCTCGACGTCCTCGTCGAGTTCGTCGATCTGTTCGGGTTCGACTTCGACGACGAAGCCCGTCGTGATGTTCGGAGAAGTCGGTAAAAAGAGCACAACGCGACCGTCATCGGTCTCCTTGCCCGTTTTGAACGCCGTCATTCGAAGCCCCTCCCACGTCTCGAGTTTGACCGGTTTCTGGAGCGAGTCCTGTTCGCCGAACGCCGTTTCGGCGGCCATCTTCGAGGCGTTGTAGACGACCCGTAACACTGGGACGCGGTTCGCGATATCGTCGACGATTCGTTCGAAAAGCCCGCCGACGGTCGTCCGCATGAGATAGCCGACGGAGAACGTCAGGATGGTAAAGACGGTCAGTACGACCAGGACCCGAAGCAATCGCGCGAGTTGCTTGCGGGTCTCTTCGGCCTCGGCACTGGTGCCACCAATCAACCACTCGAGCGCCTCCGCCTCGAGAATCAGTTCGGGGACGAAGCCGGAAATAAGTCCGTAGACCCAGTAGATCGCATAGAGCGTGATGAGGATCGGCCCGAGAACGACGAGCCCACTTGCAAAATCCCGTTTCCACGAAGCCATGTAGTGGTTCTCACACTAAGGGATTAAGAGCGCTTCCCTTTACTGACCGGATTTGGGTGGATTCGGTACGCAGACGCGTGGCCGACTGCTTGAGTGTGAGGTGAGCACAGTCGACAAGGTCTCGAGACGACGGTCACCCAAAACTACCCCTCGAACGCTGTCACTGACCCCGATACACCGGGTTTCGACCACAGCGAGTCGCGACATGGAATCACCACCGGTTAAGACACGGCGGTCCCTTCCGGTGGATATGGCAATACTCGAGACAGTCGCTATCGCGTTCTGGGTGATGTTGCCGGCCTACGTTCCGAACAACGCGGCCGTGCTGGCGGGCGGCGGACGGCCGATCGACGGCGGTCGGACGTGGGGCGACAAACGCGTTCTGGGGGACGGAAAATCCTGGCGCGGAACCGCCGCCGGCGTAATTGCAGGGCTCGCGCTGGCGGGAGTGCTCACCGCCGCCGCATCGTCGGTTAGCACTGCGGTCGGGTTCGACCTGCCCGAGTTCACCCCGCTCGCTGCGCTCGGCCTCGCCGGCGGCGCGATGCTCGGCGACATCCTCGCCTCGTTCGCGAAACGCCGGACGGGACGCCAGCGCGGTGCGATGTTCCCCGGCGTCGATCAGCTCGATTTCGTCGTCGTCTCGCTCCCGCTGACGGCGCTGCTCGCGACGGAGTGGTTTTTCGACTGGTTCACGTGGGGCATCGTTCTCGTGATCGTCGTGCTCACTCCGGTACTCCACGTGACGACCAACATGATCGCGTACAAACTCGGCCTGAAAAACGAACCCTGGTAGGACCGGCCGGTCGGCTGGCTTCGATTCTGCTTTTTGCGGGCCGAAATTCTCGAGTTGGCGCCCGGTTCACTCGAGCGTCGCCGGAATCTCGCTCACCGCCTCGGGCAGGTCTTCGGGTTCGGACCACCGAATAACGTGATCGCCGGCGACCTCCTCGAGCGCGGCGAGGTGGGAGGCGGCCATCCCGTTGTCGTACTTCTCGCGGCGTTTCGATTCCGAGTCGTAGACGCGCTTGAGCAACCAGAGCACGTCCCTGACGTGAGATTGCTGTCGGTAGAGAAAGCCGAGTTCCCAGACGTGGCCGCCGTCGTAATCCTCGAGCACGCCGACGACGTGAGTCGCCATTCCGGCGAGGATATCGAACGCGGGGGCCCACAGTTCCAGTTCCTCGCCGGTGAAACCGAAGTCCTCGAGCCGAAAAGCGGTCGCCGACCGGCGCTCCTCGAGGAGCGAACAGACTCGCTGTCGTCGTTCGCCCGGTCCGTCCTCGCCGCCGCGGCCGATGACCAGATACCGCCCGTCGGCGCGTCTGAGGGCGGCGAACTGCGCTCCGTGGAGACGGTTTTTCAGCCGCTCGTGCTGGGCCGGGGTGAGCGAAAGCGTCGTTCCGTCCGCCTCGAGGACCGAATCGGCGTCGACGCCCTCGAGATAGCCGTCTTCGGGGGCAGTTGGCGGGGACTCGTCAGGATTCGACATACGCCGACAACGACCGACGAAGTAATCAATGTTCCTGTCAGTTAGATCATCGCCTACGGACTACTCGAGAATCATTTGAGGGTCACTTGAGAAACACTTGAGAATCACTTAAGAATTAATTGAGAATTACTCGAGTAACCAGTCAAATTTAGCAACCAAGTGTTTATGCCGGACGAGACTGTAGTAGCCGATATGCACCCGCAAACGTCCCAACCAAACGGCGGTGGTGGCGGCGAGAACGTGGGGCCGGCGATGGAGTTCAACACGTGGAAGGCGCTCCAGAAGGCCACGGACAAAACCCGCGCAAATCTTATCGCCGACGTCATCGGGCACCCGAAGGGCGCGCCGAGCGTCGACGAACTCGATTACATGAACCCGAGCCTCGAGAAAGACGCCATCAGAAACCACCTCAAGACCCTCCAGAGCGTGAGCGTACTCGAGGAACTCGAGATCCCGCCGGGCGAACGAACGCGCGGGTTTCCCTACAAGTTCTACCGGCTGACTGACGACGCTCGCGAGCTGTTCGACCGGAACGACCTGTTCCCGCGCGGACCATGGCGACGGCAGTACGAACGCGTCCAGAAGACCGGCGAAATCGAAGAGCTCGAGGCGATGCCGCGGCCGAGTTCGGGGTGATAGGACGAGTAGACGGTTCGCTCGAGGATAGGCTAACATCGGATTCTGCGGGAGTTTAAACTCTGCAACCGACTCGAGAGTACAGAGAGCGTCATAGAACGGTTCAAATATCTTCTTCGCGACTCCCCGACAACGATAAGTACAGGGAACTCACATGCCATTAGGCCTCTTGATTTATCTCGTCGGAAGTCCAAAGACAGCACATGTCTGCCGAAGAGGACGGTCAAATAGATTTGAATAAGATGGCTCTGGGGATTGCGTTCGGACCGCTGCTAGGGGCCGCTCTTGGACTCGCACTGGGTGATATCACGCTAGGTATTCCATTTGGTATGGTTCTCGGTATCTTTCTCGGTGTGGTGTGGGGCCTAACGTAGTTGAACTACCACGCGTGAACAGTCGTTGTACTCGCATGTGTAGTGAACAAATAGTTCAGAGGAATGGGGCGAAAGAAACGCTATGAGAATCGTTCTATGACACCCTCAGTATATTCAACAGTCCTGAAAGCACCGCCGACCGCGCCGGCCCCTTTCGATCCCACCCACCGCAGCCTCGTCCTCCCCAACCGCGGCGGTTCACTGAACCGCCGCCCTCGCACGGCTTCGGTGGGCCGCGAGCGGCCCACCAGCGCGCGCCACTGCGGGGTGGGAATCGTCTTTGCTATCGACGATCCCGAATCGGCTGGTGAGTGTGTGTCGTTTCTCGATCCGTTACCTCGAGCGCTCACTCGAGTCGCGCCCGCAGATCAGCGATCGCGTCGTCGTAGGCTTCGTGGGCGCGTTCGAAGTTCGTCGGCTCCTGTATCATTCCGAAGAAGCCGTGGATCATGTCGTCGTAGTTGTGGTAGGTGACGGGAACGCCGTCGGCCTCGAGCCGATCGGCGTAGGCGGCCCCGTCGTCCCGGAGCGGGTCGAAGCCGGCGGTGAGGATCGTCGCGGGCGGCAGTCCGGAGAGGTCGGCGGCGAGTCGGGGTGCGGCGTAGACGTTCCCCTGCTGGATGTCGTCCGCGAAGTAGTGGCCTCGAAACCACGCCATCTCGTCGGCGGTCAGGAAGTAGCCCTCGGCGTTCTCCTCGTAGGACTCTGTTTCGGTCGCGTCGCCCGTCGCGGGGTAGATCAGCAGTTGCGCCGCAATGTCGGGACCACCGCGGTCTCGAGCGAGCAGTGCGGTTCCGGCGGCGAGATTACCCCCCGCGCTGTCGCCCGCGAGGATGATCCGGTCGCTGTCGGCCGCGATGCCGTCTCCCGCCTCGGCGGCGTCGCGGTCGCCGGTGGCGTCTTCGGCCCACTCGAGGGCGGCGTAACAGTCCCGAAGCCCGGCGGGGAACGGGTGTTCCGGCGCGAGTCGATAGTCGACGCTGACGACGGGATAGCCCGACTCCGCGGCGAGCTTTCGACAGCTTCCGTCGTGGGTGTCGATGCTGCCGACGACCCAGCCGCCGCCGTGGAAGTACAGAAGCAGCGGTCGATCGGATTGGGGGTCCTCGCTCGGCTCGTAGATCCGGATCGGAATCGCCCCGTCGGGGCCGTCGATACTGCGGTCCTCGACTGAGGGAAGTTCGATAGCCGGATCGCCGTGCTCGAGCATCGTTGCGAGTTGCTCTCGAGCCATCTCGGGTGTGACCTCGCTAAAGTCAGGTGTATCGAGCGATTCGTATATCTCGAGAAACGCCTGTACGTCGGGATGGGGTTCGTTAGCACGAGAAGGCGGTCGGTCGCCGTCGGTGCGAGATGGTGTCATCGTGCTGTATACTTCGAACCGAAACAAAAAGCTACGGTCGACGGAAATCCGTCCGCGCGAGTCGACATCGAGCCGATGCGCCCGGCCGCGTTTCACACCGCTTATTTCGTCTCGGGTCACTGCTACGAGCATGACCAATCAGGACCTCATCGATTCGCTCCGCGCGGCCGATGCCGTTCGGTTCGGCGAGTTCGAACTCTCCCACGGCGGGACCAGCGAGTACTACGTCGACAAGTACCTCTTCGAGACCGACCCCGACTGTCTCGAGGCCATCGCCGAGGCGTTCGCCGACCGGCTCGCGGCCGACGACAAACTCGGCGGCGTCGCGCTCGGCGGCGTTCCGCTGGCCGCCGCGACCAGCGTCGCTGCGAGCGTTCCATACGTCATCGCGCGCAAACAGCGCAAGGATTACGGCACCGCGAATCTAGTCGAGGGCCGACTCGAGGACGGCGAGGAGGTCGTCGTCGTCGAGGACATCGTCACGACGGGAACGAGCCTCGTCGACGCCGTCGAGGCGCTCCGGGATGCGGGCGCGACGGTCGAGCGAGCGCTCGTCGTCGTCGACCGAGAGGAAGGCGGACGGGAGACCGTCGAGGACGCGGGCGTCGAGATGGAGTCGCTCGTGACCGCGAGCGAGTTGCTGGCCTCCCAGTGATCGCCCGGGAGAGAACCCGCATCCTGCGATGCGATCGGTCGGCGCTGTACCATCACAACGCTTTTAACCTACTCGAGACTACGCGTAATCACGATGGTAGGTGTCCGTTTTACAGGGCCGTCCGCCCGCTTTTAACACTCACCTCTCGTTCGTTGTGTCGAACTCTCTCGTCAGACGGACGACGCGTGCAGGACACCATTGGGCTTCTCGACGGAGTCCGAGTACCTAATTACGATACACAGCCACAGCCATGTCAGAATCAGAGTCGGAACCAGAATCAGCGGGACAGATCACCGTCGTACTGCCGGACGGGTCGGAACTCGAGGTCGACGCCGGCGCGACGGTCGAAGACTGCGCCTACGAGATCGGCCCCGGACTCGGCCGGGATACGGTCGCCGGGAAACTCGACGGCGACCT
This sequence comes from Halostagnicola larsenii XH-48, assembly GCF_000517625.1. Lineage (GTDB taxonomy): Archaea > Halobacteriota > Halobacteria > Halobacteriales > Natrialbaceae > Halostagnicola > Halostagnicola larsenii. Next base: position 509,771 of record NZ_CP007055.1, read on the forward strand.
CGTCGCCAAGGAGGAACCCGCCTACGACGGCGCGACACTCGAGATAATCACCGAGGGATCGGACGAATCCCTCCGGGTCATGCGCCACTCGGCGGCCCACTGTCTCGCACAGGCGGTCGAACGGCTCTACGACGAGCCGAAACTCGCCATCGGCCCGCCGACGGACGATGGCTTTTACTACGACTTCGACGACCTCGCTGTCGACGAATCGGACTTAGAGGAGATCGAGGCGGAGATGGAGGCGATCGTCGACGCGGACTACGAGATCGAACGTGAGGAGGTCTCGGTCGAGGAGGCAGAAGAACGGCTGGCCGACCAGCCCTACAAACTCGAACTCCTCTCGGAACTCGCCGAGGAGGGCGAACAGGTCACCTTCTACAGCCAGGGCGAGTGGGAGGACCTCTGTGCCGGCCCGCACGTCGAATCGACGGGCGAGATCGGCGCGGTGAAACTGCTCGAGATCGCCGGCGCGTACTGGCGCGGCGACGAGGAGAACCCGATGCAGACCCGTATCTACGGAACGGCCTTCGAGGACGAGTCCGATCTCGAGGCGTATTTACAGCGCCTCGAGGAGGCCGAGGAGCGCGACCACCGCAAGATCGGTAACGAGATGAACCTGTTCTCGATTCAGGACGTGACCGGCCCCGGCCTGCCGCTGTATCACCCGCCGGGCAAGACGGTCCTTCGAGAGCTCGAATCCTTCGTCGAGGACCTGAACGAAGATGCGGGCTACGACTACGTCGAGACGCCCCACGTCTTCAAGACGGACCTCTGGCACCGTTCGGGCCACTACGAGAACTACGAGGACGACATGTTCATCTTCGACGTCGGCGACGACGAGTTCGGCCTGAAGCCGATGAACTGTCCCGGTCACGCCGCGATCTTCCAGGATCAGTCCTGGAGCTACCGCGACATGCCGATTCGGTACGCGGAGAACGGGAAGGTGTATCGAAAGGAACAACGGGGCGAACTCTCGGGACTCTCGCGGGTCTGGGCCTTTACTATCGACGACGGCCACCTGTTCGTCAAACCCGAAGGGATCGAACACGAGGTCGAGACGATCATCGACATGATCACGGACGTCCTCGAGACGTTCGACCTCGAGTACGAAATGGCGCTCGCGACCCGACCCGAAAAGAGCGTCGGCAGCGACGAAATCTGGGAGAAAGCCGAATCACAGCTCCGGTCGGTACTCGAGCATCGAAACCTCGAGTACGACGTCGAAGAGGGCGACGGTGCGTTCTACGGACCGAAAATCGACTTCGCGTTCGAGGACGCCATCGGGCGTCACTGGGACGGGCCGACGGTCCAGCTCGACTTCAACATGCCCGAGCGGTTCGACCTCTCCTACGTCGGCGAGGACAACGAGGAACACCGCCCGGTCATGATCCACCGCGCGCTGTACGGCTCGTACGAACGGTTCTTCATGATGCTCATCGAGCACTACGAGGGCAACTTCCCGCTCTGGCTCGCCCCCGAACAGGTTCGCGTGCTCCCGATTTCGGACTCGAATCTCGGCTACGCCCACCGCGTCGCAAACGAGTTCGATGACTTCCGCGTCGAAGTCGACGGCCGGGACTCGACGCTCGAGCGGAAGATCCGCGCGGCCCACGACGACCGGGTCCCCTACCAGATCATCGTCGGCGACAACGAGGAAGACGACGGAAACATCTCGGTTCGCGACCGCTTCGAGGACCAGGAGTACGACGTCGAAACCGACGCGTTCAGGGCGCACCTCGAGGACGAACGCGACGAGAAACGGACCGAACCAGACTTCCTGCGGGACTGATCGCGGTTAGTCGGCGGTCGATACCTTTTCTTCTCGGTTTCCGGTGAGGGCACGAACTGTCCGGACGCCGACGAACCGTGGCACTCGGTCGGCGTAGTCCGCGTAGGAGTCACCGTACTGCTCGTACAGCCAGGGTTCCTCGGCGAAGGGAAGCGCGAGCCACCAGCCGAGGTAGACCGCACAGATGGGAGTTACCAGCGTCGAGTTCGCCAGCAGCGCGAACCCGACCGTCGCGGCGATGTAGCCCACGTACTGCGGATTTCTCGAGTACCGGTACCAGCCGCCGGTTCGCAACTCGCCTTCGAGTCCCTTCGTTTCCTCGACGCCGAGGTCCAAACCGGACGCGATGGCGATGGCGTAGCCCCCGACGAACAGCGTCGCACCGGCGGCGAGCGACGGCGCTCGAGCCAACCCGAGGCTGTTCCAATCTAGGTACACGACGACGAGGACGACCACGTTGAGCGCGTGCGAGAGCCCCCAGTGGGCGTAGTACCGCCAGTCCCGGTCACCGGGCGGCCAGTAGTCGGCGACGCCGAGCGCGCTGGCGAGGATGCCGGCGAGGTTGGCGACCGCGAGGCCGAGACCGACCGCGAACGCCATCGAGGCCGGTGTTTGTATCTCGAGTATCGTCATCGAATCCCCTCGGGTGGTCGTTCGATCGCTGTCGAGTGGAGCAGATTCATATCTTCCCGTCGCCGCGCGAGCGCCCTGAGAATTCTCGCGGTTCTACTAGTCAACTTATAAGTGACCCGTGAGCGCATCGTCGAACGACGGTCGATGAAATACCTCGACGTGCACCTCTCACAACCTGACTGGATGCTACACCCGATGCAGCGGTTCATCCGCGAGACGGATGCGGTCCGCTACGAGGAGCTTCGAACGTGGAACATCGCGGGTCGCGACGACGGCCTCGAGTACGAATTGTTCTACGCCGAAGCCGACCGCGGCCCCTACGAAGCGGCGATTGAAGCAGTCGACTCGGTTCGCTGGTACGATCTGACCCCGATCGACGACGACTCGTTTTACGTCTACATTTGTCAGGAGACCCGCGAGGAGGACGTACGCTGGCGCGAAGCGTTCGCCGCGCTCGATCTCGTCGTCGTGCCGCCGGTTTCCTACGATGCCGAGGCCGCGTTCTACATGACGATCGTCGGAGCCGGCGAGGACCTGCGGACGATGCTCGAGGGGCTCCCCGACGAGATCGACGTCACCGTTCGGGCGATTGGGGAGTACGACCGTCGGCACGCGCCCCTCGGCGGCGACCTCACCGAGCGCCAACTCGAGGCCGTCGCGGTCGCGGCCGACGTCGGCTACTTCGAAATTCCCCGTGAATCCGGCGTCGACGCCGTCGCCGCTGAACTGAACTGCGCCTCGAGTACGGCCGCAACGCTCCTCCAGAAAGCACAGGCGAGCGTCATGCGACGACTCGTTCGCCGACGCGGGGAGGGCGTTCGCGGTGACCTCGGTCGAAACGGCGGCTAACGATCCGGTTCCGGACGGTCGAACACAGGTCGAACCGATCGGACGTTCCGGACCATATTCGTGGTCACTCAACCGCGTACTGTGATCGAAATACCCATGTTTGCGGAATCGTGCATATCTGCATGAACAGAGCTGAGAAAGCCGCCCTGCAGTTGCGCGCCGTCGACGTGTTGTGTATGCTCAAGGAAACCCGCACCTACGACGAACTCGAGGCCAAGACCGGCCTACCCGCGGGCGACTTGAACCGATACGTTAACGGACACGTGCTTCCGGGAACCGACCGCGCTCGAGCGGTCGTCGAGGATCTGGGCAAGGAGGCCCTCGCCGAGGAACTCGAGGCGCGGATTCGCGTGGATGGCGAGGGATACGTCGACAACTCCGACGTGGTCTTCGACCAGCCGTTTTTGAACCTCGCCGCGCCGGTCGTCGCCGACAGCTTCGGTTTCGATCGACCTGACGTCGTCCTGACGGCGGCCACTGACGGCATCACGCTCGCGGCGTCGCTCGCGAGCTACTACGGAACGCGGTGTGCCTACGCGAAGAAACGCAAGGAGACGGCCGTCGAGGAGTTCATCGAAGCCCGCGAACGCCTCGATTCGGGCATCGAGATCACCTACTACCTCCCCGAATCGTCGATCAACGAGGGCGAGTCGGTGCTGGTCGTCGACGACCTCATCCGATCGGGCGAGACCCAGGAACTGCTGCTCGACATCGTCGAAACCGCGGGTGCGGACGTGGCCGGCGTCTTCGCGCTGATCGCGGCGGGAGACGACGGGATCGGACGAGCACGCGGGCGGACCGATTCGGTCGTCGACGCGCTCACCACCGTGCAGGCGTGAGGAGACCTGATCGGGTATCGCTCGAGCGTGCCGTCTGGGGAGAACTAACATGATGAATCATTAGGTTTATGTGGTTCCCCGCGGACTGTCGAGGTACGACAATGACGAAGACAGTTATCCTCGGCGTGATCGGCTCCGACGCACACGTCGTCGGCATTACGATCCTCGAGCAGGCGCTGAACGCTGCCGGATTCGACGTTATCAATCTCGGCGTCCAGAGCTCCCAGCAGGAGTTCGTCGACGCCGCGACGGATCACGATGCCGAAGCTGTACTCGTCTCGTCGCTGTACGGGCACGCCGAGCAGGACTGTCAGGGCTTTCACGAACGGGTCGCCGACGCGGACCTCGAGGACGTGACGACCTACATCGGGGGCAACCTCTCGGTCGGACAGACCGACTTCGAGGAGACCAAAGAGAAATTTCAAAAGATGGGGTTCGACCGCGTCTTCAACTCCGAAACGGATCCGGAGGAGGCGATCGAGGCGCTGCGTGCGGATCTCGATATTCGACCGCCCGAATCCGAACGCGAGTCGTCGCGAACCGTTTCGGTCTAGGCCACCGCATGGCCCGGAATCCGTGCTCGCGCTGATACCTTCCGCTCTTTCCTATCACCTTATTCCCTACCGATCATCGGACGATCGTAATGGGGACTGGCGACCGCCGCGCGACGGTTTCGGCGACGCTTCCAAGCAGGATTCGACTCGCGCCGGTCCGACCGTGGCTGCCGACGACGATCTGGTCGATCTCGTGTTCTTCGACGTAGTCGACGATCGACCGCGAGATACCGCCGATGACGTGATCCGTGTCGATCTCCACGCCGCGTTCGGCGGCGAGTTCGGTCGCGTTCTCGAGGATCTGTTCGGCCTGCTGTTCGTGGCGCTGGTAGATCTGTTCGTAGTTGGCCATCACGCCGCCGTCGACTCCAGTCGCTGCGTAGAAATCCCCCGGATCGAGCACGTGTAGCGCCGTAATCTCGGCGTCGGGGAACTCATCGACCGCGAATTCGAGGGCGTCGATCGAGCGATCCGAGTCGTCAACCGGGACGACGATTCGTTTGGACATACGCGAAACGACGGACGGGACCAAAATAAGTGTCCGCCTGATTTCCCGGCCGCTGGGTGAATTCGGAACGCGGTCGCGCGATTCGCCACGCTTCGATATCGCTTGCGTGTCGCGCCCGGAACTGGTGTCGTCACTCGAGACGAGAACGTCGACAGTAGTAACCCGCGGAAAAAGCGCCGCCTCAGTTACTTTGCGCCGCCACGACCGCCGTTGTTCGACGGACGGACCTTCTCTGCGCCCTTGCCGCGGGTGTTGAGGCCGCGGTTCGAGGAGCCTGCGTTGGTGAGACCGCGGAACGCGCGGTTCGTGTGGTCGTCGTCGCAGATCCAACTGAGGTCGTCGTCGTTCTCGATCGCCGGGTGGTTCGGATCGACGAGGATCACTTCGAACCACTTCTGGCTGCCGTCTTCCCCGACCCAGTAGCTGTTGAGCACCCGCATGTTGGGGTACTTTCGGGAGACGCGCTCTTCACCCATCCGCTGGATGTTCTTGCGTCGACCGATCCGGTTGACGCCCTGGCGTTTCGTTCGTCGGCCAGCCTTGTGTCGCTGCTTTCGGGCCGTTCCCTTGCGGACGGAAACGCGTGCGAGGACGATCCCCTGTTTGGCCTTGTAGCCGAGTTCGCGCGCCTTGTCCAGTCGCGTTGGGCGCTCGATTCGCTCGATTGCGCCCTGCTCGCGCCAGTCCTGTTTTCGCTGCCACTGCAGTTCGCCGAGCTTTCCGTCGCCCGGGTTCTTCCATGCCTCCTTGATGTGGGAGTAGAAGCTTCGTGCCATTGTGTTTTGCTGCGGGCGTTTCCTGGTTCAGAACTCGAGAGGATCTCTCGCGTTCCACATTCCGACCTGTGACTTCCGACCTGTGACGTGTGTCGAACAGGTGCCCGCTGTCGCCCGCGGACCAGCGAGTCGTCTGCAACTATCCAACTTGCGAGTATAAGGGCTTCGAAGCGTCACGCCTCGAGTCGTGGGTTCGAACCACACGGCCCGCGCTCGGAGAATCAGTCGACGAAGTCGATGTCTTCTTCCTCTGCGCCCTGTGGCTGGACGGCCTCGCCGTCCGGTCGACCGTAGATCTGCGGCGATTCGACGCCGGTCACGACGATCATAGTTCGCATGCTACCCTCGAGGCTCTCGTCGATCGAGGTCCCCCAGATGATGCGCGCGTCGGGATCGATCCGATCGTAGATCTCCTCGACGACGCCTTCTGCTTCTTCGATCGACATATCGTTGCCGCCGGTGACGTTGACGAGCGCGGAGCTCGCCCCGGAAATGTCGACGTCGAGCAGCGGCGAGCGCAGCGCGGTCTTGACCGAGTCCTCGGCCTTGGCTTCGGAGTCGGCCTCGCCGAGGCCGATCATCGCAACGCCGCCCCGTTCCATCACGGTGCGAACGTCGGCGAAGTCCAGGTTGACGAGTCCGGGTTTCGTGATGAGTTCCGTGATTCCCTTGACCGAGCGCATCAGGACCTCGTCGCTAACCTTGAACGCCTGTTTAACCGGCAGTTTGCCGACCGAATCGAGCAGGCGGTCGTTGGGAACGACGATGACCGTATCAGAAACGTCGCGAAGCCGCTCGAGGCCCGCCTCGGCGTTCGTTCGCCGAACCTCGCCTTCCGCGGTGAACGGCGTCGTGACGATCGAAATCGTGAGCGCGCCGGATTCGCGAGCCGCCTTCGCGACGACGGGGGCCGAGCCGGTTCCCGTTCCGCCGCCCAGTCCCGCCGTGACGAACACCATGTCGGAGCCGTCGATCGCGTCGTAGATGTCCTGTTGGCTCTCGAGGGCAGCCTCTTCGCCGACCTGCGGGAGCGAGCCGGCTCCGCGGCCGCCGGTCTTTTGCTCGCCCATCAGGATCTTCGTATCGGCTTCGATTTCGACGAGGTGCTGGACGTCGGTGTTCGCCGCGACCAGTTTCGCACCGTGGATTCCCTCTTCCCCCATCCGATTGACGGTGTTTCCGCCAGCGCCGCCACAGCCGACGACTGTAATATCAGTCTGGAGATCGTCGAGTACGTCGAGTAGTTCGTCGTCGGTCATCGTCCCCGAAGTATTGCCGTCGACGGGCTCGGCCTCATCGGGGAGATGATCAGGCTCCCCATCCTCGGCCTCGTCGATAGCATCGTCGATTATAGAGTCCATCCTTGCCCTTGACTTAAGGATGGAGCATAATTACCTTTCCCCTACACGTCAGCCGAATGTCTGACGCGGTAATACCCGCTTACGTGTTGGTTTCTTGATCGAGAAACTGCGGTCTCAGTCGAGCTGTAAGCAGATCTTACCGTCGCCGTGATCGATTGACACCGGAAACCGACGTGTTCGATCAGTGCGAACCTCTTCGGGATTGATAGCTTTTCCGTCGACGGTCACCGACGAGCCGTTCGCGAGCGCGCCGAACTTGGGTCCTTCCGGCACGCCCGCCTCGGCGGCGAGCGCCGGATCGAACGCGCGCTCCTCGGCGACGACCGCGTCGTCCTCGAGTCGGACCCGATCGTACTTCTCCTCGAGAACGTCGGCGAGCGATTCGACCAGCGCCGGCGGCACTCCCTCAGACGGGACGGCCGCGGTCGACCCGACTCGGCTGCCTCCGTTCTCGGTCGCGAACGCGACGGTGGCCGCCTCCACGCAGCGTCGGACGCGCTCGGGATCGATACTTTCTGCGGTATCGAGCAACTCCGCGGGGAGATCGACGATCGAGAACGCCTCGCCGTCCGCGTCGTCGTCTCCGCTGCCGTCCCCGCTGCTGTCCTCGAGCGACACTCGCCTGTCGCCGAACCTGATTCCCTCCTCGACGGAGCCGAGTGCCGACTCGATCGCTCGGACGAGTTCGAGCGGCCGGTCGCCGACTTCCCTGAGCCACGTTTCGCTGACGATTTCGTAGTCCAGATCGTCGATAACCCGCTCGATCGTCGGCCACGTTCCCTCGAGGATGGCCAGTTCGGCCCCGCTGGCTTCGAATGCGGCCTCGATCACGTCGCGGTGTTCGTCAGGGTCGCCCATGGCCTCGAGCGCCCACTCCGAGGCGATGTGGCCGACGGCCCACGGGGTTTGCTCGACGATGCGCTGGTAGCGCGGGACGTAGTGGTTGCCGCCGAAGCCGACGACCTGTCGCTCGCGGTGGGGCGTGACACAGCCGTCTCCCGCCGTTCCGTCTTCCGCCGTAGAGCGGTCGGCCGCGCCGAGTTCGAGGATCGATTGAGCGACGGCGCGGGCTCCGTCGGGGTCGTTCCACTGGGTTTCGTCGCTGCCGAGTTCGACGAACAGCGACGGGCAGCCGACCGCCGTCGGCCCGTGATGGGTACACTCCATTCCAACGTCGTACTCCGCCGGAGCGTACGTCTCGAACGCCTCGAGCAACCGAGCCAGCGCATTCGGTGCGGCCGCAGCCAGTGCGTCGCGCTCGCCGCCGTACTCGGCCGGCCCGAAGTTCCCCGTGAAGTGCCCCGTCAGCAGCGACCCGGTATCGCCGGCGTGGCGCGAGGCGAACACAAGCAGGTCGGGTTCGTCGGTGAAGATCTCCGCGGGCCGCTCGAGGTCGATGTGTAGTTCGTCGAACGAGCGCAGTTCGAATCCGTCGGTCCGGTAGTAGGTGCCGCCGCCGTTTGCGTCCGGCCGCGACTCGTCTTCGAGGACCTCCCAGTCCCGTTCTTCGCGAAGAAACGAACAGATGTGGGTCGACGCGACGTCGGCCCGACTTTCGACGATGGCGATCACGCCACTCAGTCGGGCGTCGTCGATTGAATACGTGACGCTTTCGGGTAGCACGCTCGAGCGGCCAGCCGACCCGAAATCACTGCGGCCGGAAGTTCACTGCGCCAAGAAGTAGACGAACCCGGCGTATCCGGCGACGAGCGCGATCCCGTCGAGTCTCGTCAGCGTCCGTCCGTAGCGCATCATCGCGACTAACACGAGGGTGAAGACGATGAGTGCGGGAAACTCGAACTGGATCGTACTCGTCGCGATCTGGATCGGGGTGATGAGCGCAACGATGCCGAGGACGGCCAACACGTTGTAGATGTTCGACCCGACGACGTTGCCGATCGCGAACTCGGTCTCGCCTCGAGCCGCGCCGATCGCCGAGGCCGCAAGCTCGGGGAGGGAGGTTCCGACGGCGAGCACCGTCAGCGCGATGAACAGCTCCGAGAATCCGAACTCCCGCAGGAGCTCCGTCCCGCCCTCGACGAGCCACCGCGACCCGACGACGAGCGCGATCAGGCCGACGAGGACGAACGCGATATCGGTGAGCGCGATCCCGTCGCCTGCGGCGGGCTTGTCGCCCATCGACGCTGAATCGGCGTTCGTCGAATAGACGAGATAGGCGGTAAAGCCGGCGAGGACTACGACGAAGAGCGCTCCCTCGAGCCGGCTGATGACTCCGTCCAGTCCGACGCCGACGAGCAAGACGGCGGCCAGGACCATGAACGGGACGTGTCGCTTCATCGCGATCTCGCTGACCGAAAGTGGCTTGATCAGAGCGGAGACGCCCAAAACCAGCCCGATGTTCGCGATATTCGACCCGAGGACGGTGCCGAGCCCGATGTCGGTCGAGTCGTCGAACACGCCGGTGATCGCCACGAAGAGTTCGGGGGCGGTGGTCGCGAACGCGATGACTGTCACGCCGACCGTCGCGGCCCGGAGGCCGATTCCGAGCGCGAGCCGCCCCGCGCCAGCGACGAGCAGCTCCGCACCCGCATACAGGGCGACGATACCGGCGGCGAGCAAGGCGAGGGGGACGAGAAGCTCCGAACCGGCGAGCATGGCACCGGCTACTCGAGAACGGGGCATAAGCCGTCCGAAATGTATCGTCCGAACCGGGCGTCTTCTCGAGGGCAGCGACGACGCCCGACGAACACGCCGCTCACACGGCGATGAACAGGCAGGATACATCGAGACGGTTCCACGCACGAACGCGTCGAAGTCACACCGGTTATATTCCCGCCGTCACGAGCGTTGGTATGCACGTCTTCGGTCTCATCGGCAATCCGGTCGGTCACTCGCTCTCGCCGCCAATGCACGAGGCGGCCTACGACGAACTCGGCCTCGAGGGACGGTACGTCACGTTCGAACCCGATCCAGACGACCTCGGATCCGCGCTCGAGGGTGCGGACGCACTCGGCGTTCGCGGGCTGAACGTAACGATCCCGTTCAAACAGGACGTCCTCGAACTCGTCGAGCCGGATGACCTCGCGAGCCGCATCAGGGCCGTCAACACGATCGACTTCTCCGGATCGACGCCGACGGGTCACAACACCGACGCGGTCGGCGCGATCAGGGCGCTTCGGGATCACGAGATCGCCCTCGAGGACGCTCGAGCGGTGGTCGTCGGTGCCGGCGGAGCCGGACGCGCGATCGCCTTCGGGCTGGCCGATGCCGGTGCGACCGTCGACATCGCGAACCGCACGGAGTCGACCGCCCACGAGCTGGCCGATTCGGTGTCGGGCGCGACGGGTCACGGCCTCGAGTCGCTCGACGACTTGCTCTCGACGGCCGACGTGGTGATCAACGCGACGAGCGTCGGGATGGAATCCGACGAGACGCCGATCCCGGCCGACGCGCTCCACGGCGAGTTGACGGTCATGGACGCGGTCTATCGCCCGCTCGAGACGAAGCTGCTTCGCGATGCCGGGGCGGTCGGGGCGACGACGGTAGACGGCGCGTGGATGCTGCTCTACCAGGGCGTCGAAGCGCTCGAGATCTGGACCGGCGAGGACGCTCCCGTCGCGGCGATGAACGAGGCGCTTCGAGGACGGCTGTAGGCAGGCGGTTCTCTCTGGATCGAACGGGTTTAAGTGAGCGAATCAACAATGTTCGGTTAATGGGAATCCTTCAGAAGCTCAAGTCGCTGCTCGGTTTCGGTGGCTCGGGATCCGAGTCGTCCCGCTCTCGAGATGTCGGGGTCACTATCGAACGCGAACGAACCCAGAACGACGCGGACGAGGCCCCCGAGGATCCCGCGGCGGCCGGCACGTCGGCCTCTAGTTCGACCGACTCGATGACCCAGTCGCCGGATTCGGCCGACGAAGCGGCTGAACCGGCCGAAGCGACCGGCCCGACGGATGACGACGCGACACCGACGACCGAAAAGACGCCCGAACAGGGTGATCGAGCGCCGTCACCGCCGTCCGATGCCGGCGACGAATCGGGTTCCGACGTTGACAGCGAGTCCGCATCAGATGTTGAAGACGAACCGGACATCGGCGGTGACGACGAGGCCGACGAAACCGACGACGCCGCTGCGGCCGGCACGTCGGCCTCTAGTTCGACCGACTCGATGACCCAGTCGCCGGATTCGGCCGACGAAGCGGCCGAACCGGCCGAGGCGACCGGCCCGACAGGTGAGGACGCGACACCGACGGCCGATAAGACGCCGTCGGAAGGTGAGCCAACCGGCGATGCCGAAACCGATACCGACGACGAGGCGACGGAAGACACGGAGCCAGCGGTCGACGGCGAGCCGACCGACTCGATCAAGGGGATCGGGCCGGCCTACGCGGAGCGACTCAGCGACGCGGGAGTCGACACCGTCGAGCAGCTCGCGGCCGCCGACGCGGCCGAACTGGCCGACGAGACGGAGATTTCGGAGACACGTTTGCAGGGCTGGATCGACAGAGCACAGGTTCGGTAGCCGTTCTACGGCGTCGCTCTTTCTTTCCCGGCCGACCGATCCGTGTGGATTTTCTCGGCGGGTCGCCGCGAACCGCAAGATGATTAGTTTGGAGACACCTCTCTGCTCGTATGACCGAGCCGCGGGTCGTGACCTCTCTCGAGTCCGTTCGAGACGCCGTCAGAGCCGCGGAAACTTCCCCAGGGAGCGCGTCGGGAGACGCCCGTCACATCCGCGTTCCGATCGAAGTTCGCGTTCCCGTGGAGGACCCCTTTCTGGCGTACCGACGAGCACGCGACGGAGCCGGTGGCGCGTTTCTCGAGACGACCGGCGGCCAGCCGGGCTGGGGCTACTTCGGCGTCGATCCGATCGATCGACTCACCGTTCGTTCCGACGCCGTCGCTCGCGAGGACGATCGATCACATTCGCCCGCACTCGCGGCTCTCGAGGGGCTGCTCGAGGGTGACCGACTCGTTCGCGGCGACTGTTCCGTTCCCTATCCCTGCGGAGCGATCGGGTGGCTCTCCTACGACATCGCCAGAGAACTCGAAAAGCTCCCCGAATCCGCCGTCGACGACAGGCAGTTACCGCGACTCGAGGTTGCGGTCTACGACCGCCTCGCCGCTTGGGAGGAACCCGCCGAGGGTGAACGAGAACTACGCGTGACCGCCTGTCCGCGGATCGGCTGCGGAGACGATACCGATTCGGATCGGCGGACGGACTCGAGTGCGACACCAGTCACGGACGCCGCAATCGAGGCCGCCTACGAGCGCGGTCGAGCGCGTGCGCTAGAACTTGCGCGAAAGGCGCTCGAGGTTGCACGAGATGTGCCTGAGGGCGAGGTCGACCCCGTCGTCCCGCCCGTCTCGGCGTCGGCGGTGACCTTCGAGAGCGATTGCGGACGCGACGCCTTCGCCGACCGGGTGCGACGGGTCAAGCGGTACGTTCGCGACGGTGAGACGTTTCAGGCGAACATCTCACAGCGACTCACCGCGCCGGCCGCGGTCCACCCCGTCGCGGCGTACGACGCGCTCCGGGACGTGAACCCGGCACCGTACTCCTGCCTGCTCGAGTTCCGGGCCGCTGATCTGGTGAGCGCGAGCCCGGAACTGCTGCTCGAGCGCGAGGGCTCGTTCGTCCGAACGGAACCCATCGCCGGCACCCGTCCGCGCGGCGAGACCGCAGACGAAGACCGGGCTCTCGAGACGGACATCCTCACCGACGAGAAAGAACGCGCCGAGCACGCGATGTTAGTCGATCTCGAGCGAAACGACCTCGGGAAGGTATGTGCCTACGGCTCCGTCGATGTCGCCGAGTACCGCCGCGTGGATCGCTACGCCGAAGTCATGCACCTCGTCTCCGATGTCACCGGCCGACTTCGGGAGGGCGAAACCCTCGCGGACGCGATCGCGGCGGTCTTTCCCGGCGGCACGATCACCGGCGCGCCAAAGCCCCGGACGATGGCGATCATCGACGAACTCGAGGCGACCCGACGCGGCCCCTACACGGGAAGCGTCGGTATCTTCGGCTTCGACGGGCGCGCCACGCTGAACATCGTGATTCGGACCCTCGTTCGCCACGGCGACGAGTATCACCTGCGGGTCGGGGCGGGAATCGTCGAGGATTCGGTTCCCGACCAAGAGTACGACGAAACGCTCGACAAAGCTCGAGCGCTGGTGACCGCCGTCGACGAGGCGCTCGGCGAACGAGCCGAACTTGAAGTCGAGGGGGAGCCTGAAGCAGAGGGGGGCACTGAAGCCGACGCAGGCGGTGAGCGAAATGCGTAAGCGAACGACGATTCTGGTCGTGGACAACTACGATTCGTTCGCCTACAACCTCGTCCAGTACGTCGGCGAAGTCGCCGACGAGGTCGTCGTCCGGCGAAACGACGAGATCGACCTCGAGGGCGTCTCGGATCTCGACCCGACCGGCATCGTCGTCTCGCCGGGGCCGGGAACGCCGGCGGAGGCGGGGATCTCGATCCCGCTGTTCGCGGAGACGACGTACCCGATCCTCGGGGTCTGTTTGGGCCATCAAGCGCTCTGTGCGGCCAACGGCGCGCCGGTCGTCCACGCGCCCGAAGTCGTCCACGGGAAACCGTCGCTCCTCACCCACGACGGCGCGGGAATCTTCGCGGGCGTGCCCGACCCCGTTCAAGTCGGCCGATACCACTCCCTCGCCGTCGAACGCGACGCGCTCCCCACCCCGCTCGAGGCGGTCGCCCGAACGGCCGACGAGCGCGCGGTGTTGATGGCCGTTCGCCACCGCGAGCGCCCGCACGTCGGCGTGCAGTTCCACCCCGAAAGCATCCTCACTCGAGCGCCCGCCGCTGAGACACCCAACGCGCGGACCGCCCCTGAAACACCCGACGAACGGACCGCCGCCGAGGCGATCGCCGGACGACCCGGCGCGGGCGAGGACGGCGCTCGAGGGGAATCCATCTCGCTTTCGGTCGGCAAACGCCTGGTTCGAAACTTCTGTGGGCTGGCAACCGAGTACGATTCTAGGTAACAGAGATCATGTCCGAACACCCAGACGGTACCGACTCTCGAGCCGATACCGACAGCGCCGACTCTACAGGCGTCGATGCCAACGACGCCTCCCCGTCCAACGAACTGCGCTATCACGTCGACGGCGAACTCGTCCCCGCGTCTCGAGCGACCGTTCGCGTCGACGATCGGGGCTTTCGCTACGGCGACGCCGCCTTCGAGACGCTGCGGGCCTACGGCGGGACGATCTTCGAGTGGGACGCACACGCGGCCCGTCTCGAGGCGACCTGCGACGCGCTCGAGTTGACTCACGGGCTCTCGCGGGCGGATCTGCTGTCGCGGATCGACGAGACGCTTTCGGCCAACGACCTCTCGGACGCCTACGTCAGGCTGTCGATCACCCGCGGCGTTCAGCCGGGGAAGCTCACGCCCGACCCCGACGTCGACCCGACGGTCGTCGTCTACGTCGGGTCGCTTCCGCGGGGCGGCCTCGAGGGCAACCCCGTCTGGGACGGTCCTGCGGCCCTCGAGACGGTCGACACCCGGCGAATTCCCAACGATGCTGTGCCCGCTTCGGCGAAGACGCACAACTACCTCAACGGGATTCTGGCGCGTCAGGAACTCGAGAGCGGCGACGAGGCGCTCCTCTGTGACGGCGAGGGATACGCCGCCGAAGGGGCGACGAGCAACGTCTTTTTCGTCGAGGACGGCGCGCTGTACACGCCCGCGACCGACGGCCCCGTTCTCCCCGGAATCACCCGTCGAGTCGTTCTCGAGTGCGCCGCCGACGCCGGCATCCCCGTCGAGGAGGGCCGATATCGACCCGAACGACTCCGGGACGCGGATCGCGTTTTCCTGACGAACACGACGTGGGAACTGCGCCCCGTCGCCTCGGTCGACGGCGTCGCGATCGAGAGAGACGATCGGGTGGACGACGACCCGCTCGAGACACTCTCGAGGATGTACGACGAGCGCGTCGAGGATCGGTGTTACTGACGGACGAGCGTTCGTTCGATCGATTCTGTTGATTCCGTCTCCCACTGAGCGTTCGAATCGCGCTCTCGCAGCTGATGCCTACTTTTCGAGATCGACGGCTGCCGGCGTTTCGAGTACCTCTCGTTCGCTGTCGGAACACTCGAGGACGAACTCGGAGCCAAAGGCCGTCGCCGGCGTCTGTGCTCCCGCTGGAACGCCGCCATCGAGAACACGCTTTGCGGCCTCGACGGCCGATTTTGCGGTTAGTGCGTAGGGATTCGGCGTTCGGATTCGAGCTCTGACGATCCGCTCGCCGTCGCCGACTTCGCCCCAGACGACGGTTTCGCCCGTCTTGAGGGCGGACTCGCCGGGGCCGTCGATCAGCGCGTCGATCGCCGGCCGCGCCAGTTTCTGGACCGGGCGACTCTCGAGCAGCCAGCCGATCGACTCGAGGGCGGCCATTGCGGAGCCGGCCCACGAGGGCATCGCGGCGTACACCTCGACGTTCTCGATGCCGGTCGTCTGCGCGGCGGTGACCACGTCTCCGAGCGGGATCGCGACCGCGTGTTCGGGGCCGTCGCCGAAGTCGATCGTTCGGCTTCGAAAGCCGAGCGGTACTCGAACGAGGGCCCCGTTTTTGCGGACGACATTGGTGGTTCCGGCCCCGCTGAAGAGCGTCTTTGCCGTTCCTCGCGACACGTCGGCCGGGGTGGGTATCCCGCGGCGCGAGTCCATCCCCTGCACGCCGATCGCGAGTCGGTCCGCGGTCGGAAGCTGGTCGGCCAGAAACGCGGCCAGACAGTCCGACGGGACCACGTCGAAGCCGACCCCCGGAAGCAGGGTGACGCCGGCATCTCGAGCGCGGACGTCCCGGCGTCGAATCCGCTCGAACACGCGAAACTCACCGGTGATGTCCAGATAATCCGTTTCCGTCTCGAGACACGCCTCAACCAGCGGCTCTGCGGTCTCGACGAACGGACCCGCGCAGTTCAGGACGGCGTCGAACTCGGCGAGATGGGACGGGATATCGTCCTCGAGAGAAAACGTCCGGGCCTCGAGGCCGTGCTCGCGGGCCTGTGCAGTGACTTTCCTCCCGTCCCGTCCGGCGACCGTCGGCGACTGGCCGCGCGAGACGGCTTCATCGACGATCAGGCGACCCGTGTAGCCGTACGACCCGTAGACGAGAAGCCGCTCCATAGACACTCCCTCGAGGCGGAGTCGGGTAAAGCTACGTCAGACGCGTGCTACTCGGTTTCATATTCGAGGTCGCGGTCTCCGTACCGATCGTCCGCTGGGCTGTCCTCGCCAACGCGACCGGTGGAATCGCTTCCGGATCCGCGTCGCTGCTCTAGGTCTTCGAGCGTTTCCGTCTCGAGCAGTCGCTCGAGTTTGCGTTCGAACTGTTCGTCGGTCAACTCGCCCGCGGCGTATCGGGCGCGAAGCGTCTCGAGGGCCTCGCGGTTGTTCGGCTCCGTCGTCCCGCTGGGACGGCGGTCCGTCTCTTCGGTGGCGGCGTCCGTACTCGAGTCTGACTCCTCGCCCCACCACTCGTCCCAGGACTCGTCTCCCCACCAGTCGTCCCACCACTCTTGTTTGTCCGTTTCGTCGCCGAACACCAGTGCGACCAGCGGAATAACGACGATGTATCCGACTAACAGGACCGCGAGCCAGAGGTTACCACCGATCCCCGACAACATGAGCGCGAGCCACAGGCCGGTGACGATCATCGAGGTGATCTCCGTGATGTTCTCACGGACTCGCGTCGCCGGATCGTCACTCATGAGTGATACTCCACGGGCGACGATGAAAGATGTTTCTTCCGAGCGAGTCGACTGAACGGCAGGACGAGTGATCCGAGTTAGGCGAGCGTCTCGCCGAGTATCTCGACTGTGGCCTCCTCGACGGCGTCGCGTTCGCCGACGAGGTACTCGACGTGGCCGTCGCGGCCGCCGACGGCCGAGACGCCGGCGTCGGGAACGCGCTCGGCGAGTTCGCTGGCGAGCTCGCGGACGTCGAGCGTTTCGGTCGCGCGGACGTGTAGTTCGTCGTCGCCGACGCCGAGCGTGACGAACGGCGGATCGGCTCGCGTTCGTTCGCGACGGTGGAGCGCGTCGAGCAGGAGCGTCGTCGTCGGGAAGTTATATCGGTGAGTGAACGAGCCGGTGTCCAGAATCGACACCGTCACGTCGCCGACGCCGCGGACGGCGCAGTTCTCCGAGGCCGCCTCGAGTTCGGTCTCGAGTTTGTCGCGGAACTGTTCGGAGACGTGGGCCGCCAGATCGCCGTCGTCGTCGAACAGCAGGTCGGTCACGAGTTCGCGTTTGTCCTTGTAGGACTGGTAGAACGCCTCGAGGGCGACGGCTTCGCGGCGCTCGGCGAGAGTTTCCTCGTCGTAGCCCGCGTCTGTCGCCAGTTCGAGGTAGGACTCGGGAACGTCCTCCCAGTAGCTCACCGCCGGGAGGTGCTCGAGATCGCCGCGAACGTCGTCGTTGACGGCGGCGGCGACGTTCGCACCCAGTGCGGTCGACGTGAGATCGGAGACGTCGGCACCGGTCAGCGACGGTGCGACTGCCAGCGAGACGGCGTCGGTGATCTCTTCGTCGGCGCGGCTGTCGTCGATAACGATCGACTCGGTGTCGTACAGCGAGAGGAGATCGTAGCCGTTGGCCGACTCGGCGGTCGCGCCAGCGTCGACCAGGATCACGAGCGGCAGTTGCTCGCCGTGGCGGTCGCGAGCTTCGAGCATCGAGGTGACGTCGTCGGTCGCCGCGTCCATGTCGTAGACGCGACCCTCGAGCGGTCGCCGCTCGAAGTAGTGATAGACCGCGTCGTCGCGGGTGTGTTTGTCTTCGATCAGCGGCAACACGGCGCGCTCGATGGCTGCGCCGGCGATGTAGCCGTCTGCGGTCGCCTGGTGGCGGACGACGATCGGTCGCGACTCCATCACCGCTCGGCGGATCTGCGTCGCGGCCTCGAAGAGTTCGTCCTCGACCGCCGACACCGCGTCGTGGTCGTCGATGAGTTCGAGGACCGACGGACGCGCTTCCTGCTCGATCGCTTCCTCGAGTCGCTCGAGGACGGTCGCCCGCTCGTCGTCGGTCAGGATCTCGAGCGCCTCCGTCTCGATCTGGAGGTCGCCGTGGTGGCGCTCGACTTCGCCCTCGAGGGCGACGACATCGTCGAGGTCCACGTCGGGGTAAGCGCGCACGCCCGCTTCCTCGAATGCGGCACACTCGACGGTCGCCGTCTCGTCGCTGAGTTCGAAGACGGTCGGACCGGACGTCTGTCGGATGCCGGTGATCTCGCCCTCGAGGCGAACGATACTACCGACCTGAGAGTCGATGTCGCCGACCGTCGTTCGGTTCAACGACGGTTCGGTTCCGAACTCGAAGTCGGAGTCCTGGTCGGTGTCGGTCGTCGAAGCATCGTGTTCGACTTCACTGGCGGATTCGGTCGCTTCCGGTGAGGCGGTTGTTTCTGGCGAATCAGTCGTCTCCGCGGCGCTCGAGTCCGTCTCGCTCGAGTCGGTCGCCGTCGACCCGCTGCCGTTGGCGACGACTTCGGAACTCGAATCGGTTGACGACGCCGCGGACTCGGTCTGGTCGGGCGAATCGTCCGCGTCGGCGGCGGACTCGTCCGTGTCCTCTTCGAACTCCTCGGGACGGAGTTCGTCGTCGGCGGTTTCGATCAGTCGGCCGCGGAAGTCGCGGTCGTCCTGTCTGATCGACCAGCCGAGGTCGATGTTTCCGTTGTCTCGGACGTCGAGAACCTGGACGTAGACGCTGTCTCCAGGTTCCCAGTCGAGACTCTCGAGTCGCTGGTCGAGTTCGCTTCTGTGCAACAGTCCGGTGACGTGATCGCCGACATCGACGAAGACGCCGAAGTCAGCGTACCCGTCGACGGTACCCCGGTAAAACCGACCGGGCGAGAGCTGTGAGGCGGAGGTGCCTTCGAACTCGAAGGCGACATCCTCCTCGTGGACCTCACAGACCAAGCCGTCTACGGGCTTGTCGCAGATGATACAGTTACCCATCTACTCGCAACAAGCAGGTTCGGCCTAAAACTGTTGTCGAAATGCGTCCGCGACGCCCGTGGACGCGACCACGCTCTTTCTCCGCCGAATATCGCAATTTCGCGGGCTCTCTACCCGACATTCGAAACTGGCGCCCGATCCGGTCTCGAGCGGGTGCCTCCGTCTCGATGACCGTCGGTTTACTCGAAAACCGGCGAGTTTTCTTCGAGTTCCTCGAGGTCGCCGACGAGGCTCCGAACCTGTTCCGGAAAGAGCGAGACCTGGACTTCGTTGCCGTCGTCGTCCTCGAGAACGAGTTTGACGCGCTTGTCGCCGAACTCCCTCGCTTCCGCGGATTCGACTTCGAAGAGTTTGACGGTCGCAGACTTGTTCGCCGCGCCGACGTTCTTGATCGACCCCTCGTTTAACTCTACCATGAACTCCTCGAGATTCAGCGTGAGCATGGTCGGGCTACGGGCGCGGGGTAAAAAATGCCACGGCATCGCGCCCGTGAATTGGGGAGATTCACCGGGCGGTCGAACGCCAGCCATGGGGCTGAACCGGGCGGGCGTTCGGCCGCCTCCTCCGGTTTTAAGTTATCGTCAGACAATAGCCCGAACGCTATGCAAGTCACCTGGCACGGCCATTCGACGTGGCACGTCACCGTTGGGGAGACGGACCTGCTGATCGATCCGTTCTTCGACAATCCGAAGACCGACCTCGAGCCCGCCGACCTCGAGACGCCGGACTACGTGCTGTTGACGCACGGGCACGCGGACCACATCGCGGATGCCGGTGCGTTTTCGGACGCGACGCTCGTGGCGACGCCGGAACTGGTGTCCTATGCCGAAGACGAGTTCGGCTTCGAGGACGCGGTCGGCGGGATGGGGATGAACATCGGCGGCACCGTCGAGTGCGGCGACGCCTACGTGACGATGCACCGGGCGGACCACACCAACGGCGTGATGACCGACTACGAGTACGACGTGGGGATGCCCGGTGGCTTCATCATCTCCGATACGACGCCAACGCAGGTCAGCGACGAGGAGTCGACGACGTTCTACCACGCGGGCGATACCGGTCTCATGACCGAGATGCGCGACGTGATCGGACCGCACCTCGAGCCCGACGCAGCGGCCCTTCCGATCGGCGATCACTTCACGATGGGGCCGTGGCAGGCTGCAATCGCCGTCGATTGGCTCGACATCGATCACGCCTTCCCGCAGCACTACGATACGTTCCCGCCGATCGAGCAGGACCCCGAGGACTTTGCCAGCGAGGTCGCCGCGACCGGAAGCGACGCCGAGGTCCACGCGCTCGAGGCCGACGAGCCGTTCGAACTGAACCCGTAGCGCGTATCGATCGCACGCAAGAGCCGGTCTCGCCGCGCCGATTTCCGACCCTGCGCCGAACGTGTTCGATGGGCGAGGATAACGTTTACACGCCCGGCTGTTGTCCGTCCCAGTGAGATGTCCAAGACAGTAACCACGACGTCCGAGGAAGGCTTTAGCGCGACGAACGAAATCCGCGACTTCGAGACGACCATCGACTCGACCGGCGAGGACGCGCCGGACACCCTCGAGAGCCTGTTAGCTGCCTACGGCTCGTGTTACGTGCCCGCGCTCCGCGTCGCCGGGCAACAACGCGGCGTCGACGACATGGGCCGTGTCGAAATTCAGACGAACGGCGAGTTGAACGACGACGACAAACTCGAGTCGATCCAGTTCGATATTCGAGTCGAGGCGACGGTCGACGACGATACCGCCGAGGACGTACTCGACCGCGCGGACCAGCTCTGTAAGGTTCACGACGCGCTCAAGAGCGACCTCCACGCGGATCGATCGCTCGAGGGCGACGCGTTCTAGGCGGGTTCAACGCCGTTTCATCGGTTTCTCGAGGCCCGAAACGACCATAGCTATCCGCACCGTTAGCCCGGTATGATCGATCGGAGACGGCTGTTGCTCGTCGTCGCCGTGGCCGCGATGCTCGTCCTCGCAGGCTGTGCTACTGCCCCCGAGTTGAGCGACGAGCCCTCGCCGTCCACGTCGACCGTCGACGGCGAACTCGAGCTCCACCACATCGACGTCGGACAGGCCGACGCCACGCTGCTGGTGACGCCCGAGAACGAGACGATCCTGATCGATTCCGGCGACTGGCGATCCGACGGGTCGGCGGTCATCGACTACCTCGAGTCACAGGATATCGACCGGATCGACCATCTGGTGGCGACGCACGCCCACGCCGATCACATCGGCGGCCACGCGGCGGTTATCGACCACTTCGAGGAGCACGGCGACGGCGTCGGTGCGGCCTACGATTCGGGCGTCGCACACACGAGTCAGACCTACGAGAACTACCTCGACGCGGTCGAGAGCCACGACGTACGGTTGTTCGAAGTCGCGGCGGGAGACCAGATCCCGCTCGAGGACGGGCAGGTGAACGCCACGGTCTTGAACCCGCCCGCGGGCGAGTCGGGAACCGGCCTCCACGAAAACAGCGTGAGCCTCTCGCTCGAGTTCGGCGAGTTCTCCTACCTCACGACCGGCGACGCCGAAGGGGAGACCGAAGAACGGCTGGTCGAGGAGTGGAGCGACCGCCTCGAGATCGACGTCTATCAGGCGGGCCACCACGGGTCGTCCACCTCCTCGACAGGTCCGAAACTCGACGCATCGACGCCGGAAATCGCTATCATCTCGAGCGCGCAGGCGTCCCAATACGACCATCCGAGTGCCGACGTTCTCGAGTCTTTCGACGACCGCAGGATCGAAACCTACTGGACCGCGGTCCACGGCGACGTGGTCGTGAGGACCGACGGCGAGTCGAGTTTCGTCTCCACCGAGCGCGAGGCCACGACCGATCCAGACGACCTGATCGAACTCAAAGAATAATGCGCGCAAACAGCCCCATCGCTCAGAAGCGCCAACACGAAACTGACCGCCCAGAAGTGCCAGGACGACTGACTGACCGTCGGTTGATGTCACTGGAGGTTCGATAGCCGGTATGTCCGCTACCTACACGGCCGTCCTCGATCGGATCGTCGACGGTGAAACGGCGGTGTTGCTCCTCGAGGAAGACGAATCGGTGCGCGAAGAGCGGACCGTCCCTGTCGCGGACCTCCCCGAGGCGGGCAGACACGAGGGTGCGGTCTTCGAACTCGAGGTGACCGAGGACTCGATCCTCGAGGCGACTTACCGGCCCGATGCCGAACGCGAGCGACGGGAGCGTATGCAGGACCGGTTCGACGACCTCTCCGAGCGACTTTCCGACGAATAGCCGAATAGTGGTGGACCGCTGTCGTCTAAATCGCCGGTTTCGGCGAGAAGGGGCAGTTTCAAGCCGATCCTCGAGACAGTCCACGTATGATACGCTCGTTCGACGGAACGGAGCCACAGATCGCGGAATCGGCCTACGTGGACGACGCGGCGGTCGTCATCGGCGACGTGGTTATCGAACCGGACGCCAGCGTCTGGCCGAACACGACCCTTCGCGGCGATCACGGCACCATCGTCGTCGGCGAGGGTGCGAACGTCCAGGACAACGCGGTGCTCCACGAGGACGCTGAACTCGAGCCCTACTCGACGGTCGGCCACAGCGCCATCGTCCACGACGCGACGGTCGCCGAGCGCGCGCTCGTCGGGATGAACGCGGTCGTTCTGGACGGATCGCACGTCGGCGAGCGGGCCGTCGTGGCTGCGGGCAGCGTCGTCACGGAGGGGACGGAGATCCCGCCGGCGACGCTCGTCGCGGGAGCGCCCGCCGAGGCGAAAACGAAGATCGAGGATGATCGACTCGCCGAGACGGCCGATCGGTACGTTTCACTCTCGAGAGAACACGCCGAACGCAGCGAACGGTTGGACTGATCGCCATTCAAACCGGATCGTGAGCCGGCATCGATGCGGTCAGCGGATCTGCCAGCCGCTGAGTCTGTCACAGAGCAGACTCATCAATAGATGTCCGAATTCGGCACGTATTGTGGCGATACGATGGTCTTTCTCGCCTGGGAATACAGTTGGTGGCACTCGCTACTCGTAACCCCACTCCGCTCGGTCGTAGCACCCGCCCCACCCATACTCGCCGCGCTGACTTTCTGTGTCTTTCAGCCACGAGTCCGCACAGAACGGCGTGAGAACGACCACGTATACCTGTTTGTCGTATCGAAAATAGATACCCGAAATGTGCTTCGAGTCGTGATCGGACCGGTCGTACCACGGAAGATCCGCAAGCACCTGTGCGACCGTCTCGTACTCGCGTTCGGTTACTTCCACCTCTGCCGCGCTGCTCGTTGCATCGGCTGCCTCGCGGAGTCCATCCTGCACCGGCTCGACATTTCGAATCCGCTCGTCCGTAGCGTTGACAACCGTCGCGTTTTCCGGCTCCGTAGTCAGTAGTATTTCCAGGAGTCCACCATTGGTGCCGGGATCAGTGAGACAGCCAGCAACAGCCGGAATCGCGACACATCCGACTGTCCCAAGAAACTGTCGCCGGTTCATATAGGGAGACAAACCTTCGCGCCCACATACTTATTTTGATTGACAGATATGGTTGCCGTAACGCAACTCGCGCGCCTATGAATCGACCGACTCCTCGGAGACGTGGCTGGAATCAATACCGGAGAAAACGTCTATGACGCCCTAACCGCTGCTTACGTGGAGGTCAGCAGATCTGCCAGCCGCCGTCGACGTGGAGCAGTTCACCCGCGATGTAGGCGGCGTCGTCGCTCGCCAGGAAGAGGTAGGCTCCGGCGACGTCTTCGGGCGTTCCGGCCCGGCCAAGCGGAACCGGCTTGAGCAACTCGTCGTTTTCCGCCTGCTCTCGAGCGCGTTCGCTCCAGCCGTCGGTGAACTCGGTCGCGATCTGGCCCGGTGCGACGCCGTTGACCCTGATCCCCGCTTCGGCGTACTCGAGGGCGCTTCCGCGGGTGATCATCCGAATCGAGCCCTTGCTCGAGTCGTATTGGACCTGCCCGAACTGGGCGAGGTTCGAACTGATCGACGCGGTGTTGATGATCGCGCCGGGATCGTCCCGGTCGATCATGTCCTCGGCGGCGACCTGCGTGCCGAAAAACGCGCCCCGCGAGTTGACCGCGTGGATGCGGTCGAACTCCTCGGGAGTCACCTCGGCCATTGGCTTCGGGATCTGAAGGCCCGCGTTGTTGATCATCACGTCGACGCCGCCGCGCTCTCGCGCCGCGGCGACGAGCGACTCGAGGTCCTCGCGGTCGGTGACATCAGTCTCGACGTAGACGCCGGTTCCGGGGCCGTCCTCGAGCAGTTCGTCCGTCGGAGTGTCGCCGTCCTTCGGCTCCCGATCGATGTCGCCGTTTACGACCGTCGCGCCGCACTCGCCGAACCGACGCGCGATCTCGCGGCCGATCCCCGAACTGGCACCCGTGATGACGACCGTCGAATCTTCGTAGTCGTAGCGTGGACTGGCCATACTAGATAGTGACACACAGGGGCTATAAATCACGGTGTGCCGTCTCGAGCCCGGAAGGTGGAAACGAAAGGCGGCCTGCGGTCGAACCGATTTGTTCACATTTCGCGCTCGAGTCCGAGCAGACCTGTGAAACGGCGGACGACAGACAGGTCCGCTCCCCTTTCGTCAAGTTGATAGCGCGAGAGTCCGTCACGTCGACCTGACTATGTCGTCTCTCCCCGCGACGACCGTTTCTCCGTCGGCCGGTGCGCTCGACTCGAGCGCCGCCCTCGCGACCGCGACTCCGGCGTCGATCGCGTCGACGATCACGGACCTTTCGCAGACGACGGTCGTCGGATCGCTCACGGTCGTTAATCTCCTCGCGTGGGCGTCGATCGGTATCTTCGCGCTGGCGTTCGTTCTCGAGTGGCGCGGCGAGATCGTTCCGGCCCGGAACGTCGCCGCGGCGGCCTGGGCGCTTTTCGGCTGCTTCTGGTTGCTGATGGCACCGCACTACTACTACGAGATACAGAGTCCGCTGCAGACGTTCCTCTCGATCGCTGCGCTTCCGCTGTGTTCCTACACCGCCTATCTCCTCATCAACGGTCGGACGTCGTTACTGATCCTCTCGAAGGCGGTCGCGATCATGGGGCTGATCTATCTCCCCGCGGAGACGATTCCGTTCGTCCGCCGGTGGCTGATCGAGACGACCGCCGCACAGACCCACTACGGGATGGAACTGCTCGGGTACAGTCCGGGGATCATCGAGGGGAGCGCCGGCTACGAGAGCAAGTTCGGTTTCGACCCCGACGAAACCGTCACGGGTCGAACGACCTACATCGTCATGGCCTGTACGGGCCTCGGTAGCATGGCGATTTTCGGCGGCCTCATCGGGGCCGTGAAAGCGCCGCTCAAGCGCAAGGCCGCGGCCTTCGCCGTCGCCATCGGCGTCATCTGGTTTCTCAACCTGATCCGGAACGTCTTCATCGGACTCGCCTCGCCGTGGGGCTGGTTCCAGTACGACCCGATCGTCCACGTCCTGACGACGTACCTGGGCGCGGAGGCGGATCGCGTCTCCTATCTCGTCGCGCACAACTATATCTCCCAGTTCGGATCGGTCGTCGCACTCCTGGCGATCGCCTACCTCCTCATCAGGGTCCTCCCCGAGATCCTCGAGCCGCTCGAGGAGGTGCTCTTTATCCTCTCGGGGACCGAGTACGACCTCGAGGAGGCCGTCGACGTAGAAACCCCCGCAGATGGTGACGACTGAATTCACCCTCGCCTCGCGGTCGGTGTACCTTTCGGACGCGGACGCGCTCGTCCTCGCGGATCTCCACCTCGGCAAAGGCGCTGCCTCGAGCGTCGACGCACCGCTCGAGGCGGGCGAGGACAGCGTCTCTCGTCTGGACCGCCGACTCGCGGCGTGTGACCCATCGACGGTCGTGATCGCGGGCGATCTGTTGGATTCCTTCGACGGGGTTCCACGCGGCGTCGAGTCCGATTTGGGCGAAATCCGTGATATCGTCGCGGGGGTCGGGGCGTCGCTCGTCGTGACCCCCGGGAACCACGACACGATGCTCAGGGAAATTTACGACGGCACCGCACCCGAGGAGTACCGACTCGCGGACGGCGAGACGGTGGTCTGTCACGGCCACGACGCGCCCGAATCGACCGCCGAACGGTACATTATCGGGCACGATCATCCTGCGATCTCGATCGACGGGCGGAAACTGCCCTGTTTCCTCTACGGTCCCGGCGCGTACGACGGAGCGGACGTGCTCGTCTGTCCGGCGTTCACCCGACTCGCCCGCGGTGCGACGGTAAACGGCATGCGCGGGCGGCACTTTCAGTCGCCGCTGGTTCCTGACAGCGACGGCTTTCATCCCGCCGTCCGCGACGAGGCGGGCGCTGAGACGCTCTGGTTCCCGCCGCTCGGGGAGTGTCGTCAGCTCCTGTAACGGCGATTGCATTCGTCTGCAGGGAACCGTGTTAACTCCCGGTTCGGGGTGGGACTGGCCATGTCGGAGCACGAACCGACATTCGACTTCACGAGGCGGGAAGCCATGGTCGCCGGCGGGACGTTCCTCGGAGCGAGCGTCGTGGCGCGGCGGGCGATGGCCTCGAGCGAGGAGTTCTCGCTCCAGGACGTCGAGGAAGCCGAATTAGACGAACAGGGATTACAGTACTTCACGATCGCGCAGGGCGAGATGGTCCACGACCTGGCGGGGCGGATCTATCCGTCCGACGATAACGGCCCGGGCGCGAAGGAGGTGGGCGTCGTTTTCTTCATCGATCGACAGATGAATCAGGATTGGGGCCAGGGCGATCGCTGGTACATGGAAGGGCCGTTCGCCGGTATCGATCCGCCGGAGCCGTTCGACGAGGACCCTGATGAGGGCGATGGCGACGAGGACGCCGACGCTCAGGCGGAAGACGTCCAGGTCGAGTGGGCCCAACAGGAGCCGGCCGAGACCCAGGGCTGGCAGTACGCGATGACGCCCGCTGAGGCTTATTCGTACTCGCTGACGGCTATCGAGGAGTACTGCCAAGCGGAGTACGACGAGAGCTTCGTCGACCTCGACGGCGACCAGCAAGACGAGGTGGTCGGAGCCCTCGAGGAAGACGAGATCGACACCTTCGAGGCGATCGACCCGAGCGCGTTCTTTCTGCTCTTGCGCGAGAACACGCTCGAGGGAATGTTCGCCGATCCGATGTACGGCGGCAACCAGGAGATGGTCGGCTGGCGGCTGAAAAACTTCCCCGGTACGCCCGGCGCGCTTGGAAGTTTTCGGAGCGAGATACAGAACGAGGAGTACATCGAAATCGACGAACCTCGAAGCATCGGCGACGACGTCGAAGAGATGGGACTCGATGCCGACGGTGATATGGAGGAGTGAGAGAGCTGGAAACTGCTCGAGAGACGGAATGTACGCACCAACGGGACCATCCGAGCGGCATAGAGCACTGAGAGACAGCGCAACTGGGTACGAAAACACGATACAATGGTAGAAGAACTCGATCCCGTCGACGTGGTCACCGTCGGCGTGGGCTGGACCGGCGGCATAATCGCGAAAGAACTTGCACAGGCGGACTACGAGGTGGTCGGCTTAGAGCGAGGGGGCGACGTGGAGACCGAGGATTTCCTGACGGCACACGACGAACTGGGCTACGCGCTGCGATACAAGTTGATGCAGGACCTCTCGCGGGAGACGATCACCTTTCGACACGAACCGGAAGATACGGCGCTCCCGATGCGCCGGTACGGCGCGTTCCTCCCCGGGACTGGCGTGGGCGGTGCCGGCGTCCACTGGAACGGCGTCACCTGGCGATTCCTCCCCTACGACTTCGAGATCGAATCGCGGACGATCGGCGAGTACGGCGAGGAAGCGATTCCCGAGGAGATGCACCTCCAAGACTGGGGGATCAGCTACGAGGAACTCGAGCCCTACTTCGACGAGTTCGAACGAATGGCCGGCATCTCCGGCGCCGCCGGCAACATCGACGGTGAGATTCAAGACGAGGGAAACCCCTACGAGGGGCCGCGTTCGCGGGACTATCCGCTCCCGCCGATGATGGAGACGCCGGCGCTCGAGGTGTTTCGCGAGGGAGCCGAGGCGGCCGGGTACGAGCCGTTCATGCAACCGTCGGCGAACCTCTCGGAACCGTACGAGAACACGGATGGCGTCCAATTGGGTGCCTGCGAGTACTGCGGGTACTGCGAGCGGTTCGGCTGCGAGTGGGGGGCAAAATCGTCTCCGATCATCACGGTGCTCCCCGTCGCAGAAGAGACCGGGAACTTCGAGCTTCGAACCCACTCGAACGTGACCCAACTCCTCTACGACGAGGACGAACGGGAGGTCACCGGCGTTCGGTACGTCGACACGCAGACGAATACGGTCTATCACCAGCCCGCCGATGTAGTCGCGTTGACGGCGTACGTTCTGAACAACGTTCGATTGCTGTTGCTCTCGGAAATCGACGAGCCGTACGATCCGGAGACCGGCGAGGGCGTCGTCGGAAAGAACTACTGCTACCAGAACTTCGGCGGGCAAGCGACCGGGTTCTTCGACGACGAAGAGTGGAATCTGTACATGGGTGCTGGCGCACTCGGGGTCGCGTTCGACGACATCAACGGCGACAACTTCGATCACGAGGAACTCAACTTCCTTCACGGCGGATCCGTCTCGCTCAGCCAGACCGGAGAGCGTCCGATCGCCAACAATCCCGTTTCAGAGGACACCCCCTCGTGGGGATCGGAGTTCAAAGAAGAGAGCCTCGAGTACAACCACAGTTCGCTCTCCATCTCGTGTCAGGGGGCCGTGTTGCCGTACCAGGACAACTACCTCGACCTCGATCCGAACTACACGGACGACTACGGGCAGCCACTGTTGCGAATGACCTTCGATTGGCACGATCAGGATTACGCGCTCTCTGCGTACGCGGCTGACGTCTGCGAGGAAGTGATGCAGGAGATGGGCGCGGACACCGTCGAAGCGAGCGACGGACTCGAGGGGAGTTTCGACATCACCCCCTACCAGTCGACGCACAATACCGGCGGGGCGATCATGGGTACAGATCCCGACGAGTCGGTCGTAAACAACTATCTACAGGCCTGGCAGGCGCACAATCTCTTTATCCCCGGCGCGTCGGCGTTTCCGCACAACAGCGGGTACAACCCGACCGGAACGGTAGGGGCGCTCGCCTACCGCGCCGCGGAGGGAATCGAGGACTACCTCGAGAGTCCGGCACTGCTGGCGGAGCCAGAAACGTAGTCCCGCCCGTTCGCCGAAAAATGCCAAACCGGATGCGTCGTCAGCGACGACGGTCCATTGCCGGATCGGTCGTCTCTCGAGATTCGAATCAGTTTGTCGAATCGGTTTCTGACCGCTCGTCTTTCAATGACGGCTCGTCTTCGGTCGTTATCTTTTCGACCTTCTCTTCGACAGTCTCGTCTACTTTTTCTTCGACCGTTTCATCCACCGTTTCGACGACCTTCTCGTCGACCGTTTGATCGACGGTTTCTTCGACCTTTTCCTCGACAGTCTCGTCAACCTTCTCTTCGACCGTTTCGTCGACTTTCTCGTCGACGGTCTCGTCTACGGTTTGGTCGACCTTTTGATCGACCTTCTCGTCGACCGTCTCTTCGACCTCTTCCGTTCGGGGGCGTCGATCGACGCGCTCGTTGACCGTCTCGAGTTTGTCGATAACCTCGTCGACCTCTCGAGTGAGCGTGTCTTCGACGTTCTGGGTAACCTCCGCGGTCATCCATTCGGGATCGAACCGGGCCATCTTCCAGACGACGTGGATGACGTAGGAGATCAACACGCCGAGACCGAACGCGACGCCCACCTCCGTCCCGATGATGTTGATCAGTGCGATCGAAATGAAGATCATCACGCCGTAGGCGAGGTCGACCAGAAAATCGACCCGGGACGGGTTCACGCGTTACCACCGTGCATCGAAAATCCGCGTATCATATTCAAGGAAATACCTCTTATCGCTAGTTGTCCCTCGAGCGGTTAATAGTCATGCGTTCGCTGGCGTCGGCAGGAGGGGATCGGTATTCACCAACCGCCTTCGCGCCGCCGACTCAACCCGCCCGATAGTTTCGACACGCCCACGTATTTCAGCCAGGCACCCGTCGTCGAGGTATGGTCGACGCGAACGTTCAGTTGATAGAGCGCGGCACGATCACGACCGACGCCAACAACATCCTCGAGGGCCACACGCTCGGGTCGGCGGCCGATCCCGACCCCGAGACGGTGATGGTCGACGGCCCGGTGTACAACCTCGTCATCGAGCATCCGGCGGGGACGATCCTCTGGGATACGGGCTCGCACCCTGACGCGGATTCGGGCCACTGGCCCGCCGAACTGTACGAGGCCTTCGAGCACACCGGATTGCGCCCGCTCGAGGACGACCTCGCGGCGGCCGGATTTGCCGTCGACGACATCGACTACGTGATTCAGACGCACTTACACCTCGATCACGCCGGCGGGCTCTACGCCTTCGAGGGGACCGACACGCCGATTTTCGTCCACGAACGCGAGTTGAAGTTCGCCTACTACAGCGCCAAAACGGATGCGGGAGACGACGCCTACCTCACCGGTGACTTCGACCGAGACCTCAACTGGCGAATCGTTCACCGCGAGCGCGAACAGCGCTTTGCCGACCTCGAGTTCCTCCACCTTCCCGGGCACACGCCCGGTTTGCTCGGCGTTCGACTCGACCTTGAGGGCGTCGGTACCGTGATCCTCGCGGGCGATCAGGCCTACACCCGAGAAAACTACGACGACGGTCGTCCCATGGGCGGCGAACTCCTCTGGAGCAAACGCGCCTGGACCGAGAGCCGGCGGTTCCTCGAGGACGAGCAGCGCCGAAGCGACGCGATCGTCCTCTGTGGACACGACGAGCGCGACCTCGAGACGATTCGTACCGAACTCTGATCCACCGGCTCGTATCGGTTAGTTCGTCCCCGCCGTCGACACCACCGACTCGAGGTCGACATCGCCGGCGGTGAGCCGATACTCGCCGTCGTCGACCGCAGCCACCCCTTCGTGGACGAGGTGGTCGAGGTGTGCGAACGCCTCGCCGGGGCCGTGGACGATGTGAATCCCCTCGAGTTCGCCGAAGAGTTCGGCGCTGACGGTCCAGGGGTCGGCAGGACCGTGTTCCTCGAGGACGGCGATGACGCGCTCCGTTCGTTCGCGGTGGTGATCGATGATCGTCAGCGCCCGCTCGGTCGGCTTTTCGATCGGATCGCGGTGGCCGGGCCAGACGCGGTCGTAGTCCCGGTCGGCGAGCGACCGGAGCGTCTCGAGGTACGTTTCGAGCGGTCGCTCGACGCGAACGTCCGCCCCGCCGACGTTGGGCGTGTAGACCGGAAGGATCACGTCGCCGACGAAGGCCTCGTCGCGGCCCGCGATTTCGAAACAACACAGCCCCAGCGCGTGGCCGGGCGCGTGAACCGTCTCGAGGGTATGCCCGCCGACCTCGAGGGTGTCGCCGTCTTCGATCGGCGTCACGGTCGGGTGCGTTTCGTTCAATCCGGTGACCGCCTCGACGACGCCCAGCAGCTCCTCGCGTTTCGACGCGGGGATTCCCCACGTCTGGAGGTACTCCCGGCGGCGCTCGTCAAGCGCGGCGGTCGCCTCGTCGTCGCCTTCGACGATCGGCGCGTCGGCTTCGTGGACGTAGACGGTCGCGTCGCTTTCGGCCTGCACTTCGCCCGCGAGTCCGGCGTGATCGGTGTGAAAGTGCGTGAGCACGATATCGTCGACGTCCGAGAACTCGTAGCCGTACTCGGCTAATCCCTCCCGGAGGTCCTCGCGAACCTCGGTCGTCGCGATACCCGTGTCGACGAGCGCGAGGTCGTCCCCGTCGTGTAAGACGTAGGCGTTGTTCTCCCCCTCGAACTCGTCGTTCCCCAGCGTGATTCGATCCATGATTCCAAGACACACAGTCCCGGCTATTAACCGACGCGATTGCGGAACTGGGGTTCCGCGAACTCGGGAATCGACCGGTCGGCAGGACACGATCTCCCCTCGGAAAAACAGATCTCGCAGCCTCGAGATTCGCTCCCGAATTAGTCCTCGAGTTCTGCGCGCAACAGCTGATTCACGTCGCCCGGATCGGCGCTGCCGCCGGTCTTTTGCATGACCTGCCCGACGAGGAAGTTGATCGCGCCGTCGTCGCCGCTCTCGTAGTCCGCGACGGCGTCGGGGTTCTCTTCGATAGCCTCGACGACGGCAGACTGCACCTCGTCGTCGTCGGTCTTGCCGAGTCCCGCCTCCTCGACGATCGTATCCGGATCCTTCCCCTCGTCGAGCATGTCTCGAAGTACCGTCTCGCGGGCGTTTTTCGCCGTGATCTCGTCTTCGGCGACGAGTTCGACGAGTCGGGTAACCTCCTCGAGTCGATCCGCGATGTCCGTGATTTCCATGTCGCGATAGTTCAGTTCGCCGAGCAGGTTGTCCGCGACCCACGTCGCCGCCAGATCGGGGTCGAACTCGCCGGCGACCGACTCGTAGAAGTCCGCGACCTGCTTGGTCGAGGTGAGCTTCGAGGCCGCCTCCTCGCTCAGTCCGTATTCGGACTGGAACCGCTCGCGTCGAGCGGTCGGCAGTTCGGGGATCGAAATCTCGTCCTTCCAGTGAGAGACCCGAAGCGGGGGGAGATCGGCCTCTTCGAAGTATCGGTAGTCCTTTTCCTCCTCCTTCGAGCGCATCGAGACCGTAATTCCGCGGCTCTCGTCCCAGTGGCGGGTCTCTTGCTCGACCACGCGGCCGCGCTCGATGGCGTTTTTCTGTCGGGTCTCCTCGTAGGCTAAGGCTTTCTCCGCGCCCTTGTGACTCGAGATGTTCTTGACCTCCGTCCGGTTTGCGGCCTCGAGCGCGTCGACGCCGATTTCGCCGTTCTCGTCGGCCGCCTCGCCCTCGATGATCGAGAGGTTGGCGTCGATTCGCAGGCTGCCGTCCCGGCCCGCGTCGAAGACGCCGAGGTACTCGAGCACTTCCTCGAGTTCGGCGAGGAAGGCCCGCACTTCCGAGGCGCTTCTGAAGTCGGGTGCCGTGACGATTTCCATGAGCGGCGTGCCCGCCCGGTTGTAGTCAACCAGGGTGTAGTCCGCGCTGTCGATGCTGCCGCCGACGTGCTGGAGGCTGCCGGGGTCTTCCTCGAGGTGTGCGCGTTCGATGCGGACGTCCCGGCGCTCGCCTTCGACCGCGATCTCGAGTTCGCCCTCCTGACAGATCGGCTCGTCGTACTGGGTGATCTGGAAGTTCTTCGGCAGGTCAGGGTAGTAGTAGTTCTTCCGGTGAAAGCGGGTCTCCTCGGGGATGTCGGCGTCGATGGCTTTCCCGATCTTGACCGCGGCCTCGACGGCTCCCTCGTTCAGCACCGGCAACGCGCCGGGGAGTCCGAGACAGACGGGACAGACGTTCTCGTTGGGGTCGTCGGCCGGCTCGGTCGAACAGCGACAGAAGATCTTCGTGTCGGTTTCCAGCTGGACGTGGACCTCGAGGCCGATGACGGTGACGAGGTCGCCCCGCTGGACGGTCTGGGCAGTCATTGCTCCTCGATTCGACCCGGCGGGGGTAAAGCGTAACGGGATCTGGACGGCGGTTTTCCTATCGCGCTTGCTCGAGTTCCTTGAGCGCGCCGGGATTCTCGATACTGTCCATGTCGCCGAGTTCCTCGCCCGCGTAGGTCGCCTCGATGGCTCGGCGGATGATCTTCCCCGACTGGGTTTTGGGGAATTCGTCGACGAAGCGGATCTCTCTGGGTCGGAAGGGCTTCCCGAGTTCGTCGCCGACCTGCTCGCGAAGCCGGTCGCGCAACTCGTCGCTCTCCGCCACGCCGTCGCCGACGATGACGTACGCGACGACGGCGGTCCCGGTCGTCTCGTCGGGGACGCCCACCGCGGCGGCCTGGGTGACTGCCTCGTGGTCGATCAACGCGCCTTCGACTTCGGCCGGGCCGACCTTCCGCCCGGCCACGTTCAGCGCGTCGTCGGCCCGGCCGTGGAGGAACCAGAAACCGTCCGCGTCCACCTGCGCCCAGTCGCCGTGGTTCCACAGCGGCGGGTCCGCGAACGTCGACCAGTACTCCTCGAGATACCGGTCGTCGCCCGACCAGAGCGATTTGGTCATCGAGGGACAGGAGTCTCGAGCGACGAGGAAGCCGCGTTCGTGGTCGTCTCTGACCGACTCGCCCATGGCGTCGACGATGTCGATGTCCATCCCGAGTCCAGGTCCGCCGAGCGTGCAAGGTTTCAGGGGCTCGGTCGGCATCGGCATCAGAAAACAGCCGCAGATTTCGGTGCCCCCGGAGATGTTGATGATCGGGCACTCGCCGCCGCCGACGTTATCGTAGAACCAGCGCCAGGATTCGGGGTCCCACGGCTCGCCCGTCGACCCCAGAATTCGCAGCGAGGAGAGATCGTGGCCCTCGAACCAGTCGTCGTCTCCGGCTCCGACGGAGCCGGATGGCTCGTCAGACGTAGTCTGACGTTCGCCGTGCTTTCGCAGTGCGCGAATCGCGGTCGGTGAGATGCCAAAGTGGGTGATCTCGTGCCGGTCGATCAGCTCCCAGAACCGATCCGGGTTCGGGTAGTCGGGCGCGCCCTCGTACATGAAGACGGTGCCACCGAAGGTGTGGACGCCGATCAGCGACCACGGCCCCATCATCCAGCCGATGTCAGAGACCCAGAAGAATCGGTCGGCGGGCTCGAGATCGAACCCGAAGTGCAGTTCCTTCGCACACTGCACCTGGACGCCCGCGTGGGTGTGGACGATTCCCTTCGGCGTCCCCGTCGTTCCCGAGGAGTACAGCAACATCGACTCCCGACCCGACTCGAGCGATTTCGTCTCGTACTCGTCGCTCGCGGTCTCGACGGCGTCGACCCACCACTCGTCGCGCTCGTCGGTCCACGGAATCTCGTGTTCTGCCTTCGGATCGCTCGAGCCGAGGCGGTCGAAGACGATCGTCCGCTCGACGTGGCCGACCTGCTCGATCGCCGCGTCGGCAGTGGACTTGAGAAAGACCGGCTTCCCCCGCCTGAGAAAGCCGTCGCCGGTGAACAGGAACGAACACGCGGCGTCGTCGATTCGCGTCGCGACGGCGTCGACGCCGAACCCGGAGAAGATCGGCACCGCGATCGCGCCGACCTTGAAACAACCGTAGAGGATCGGTACGACCTCCGGCACCATCGGCATGTACAGGCCGACGGTGTCGTCCGTCTCGATTCCGCGCTCCTCGAGTGCGTTGGCGACCTGATTCGCCCGCCGCCGGAGTTCCTGATAGGTCATCTGCCGGCATTCACCGTCTTCGCCCTCCCAGATCGTCGCGACCCGATTTCGGGCGGGTTCGCCGACCGCCGCGTGGCGGTCGACCGTGTTGTGCGCGATATTTAGTTCGCCGCCCGGATACCACTCCGTGAACTGCGGGCCGTCGCTGTCGTCTCTTACCTCGTCGTAGGGGTCGAAAAACTCGATCTCGAGGTAGTCGACGAGTTCGTCCCAGAACCAGTCGACGCCGCTTTCCTCGACCCCCTCGAGGTCGGTTGTCGTCCGTTCGACCAACTCGTCGTAGTCGTCGATTCCGTACGTCTGCATAAATTCGTAGACGTTCGTGGACTCGACGAACTCCTGGCTGGGTTCGTGGACGACGTCGTCGACGTCCTCGAGGGCGGGTTCCTCTGGCATAGTCACTCGAACATACGAGTCATGTTATCATCAAACTGGAGGTCGCCTCGAAGCTCGGCTACTACGAGACGCCCCGGCAGTGACTGCCTGCGTCGCGTACGGACGCTGGTGTGGTCCGTTCGACAAGGATTCAGAAGTCGGTAAACTCGGATCTATCCCTCAGGAATTCAGGTGGTCGCGAGAAATCGCAGAATAATCGTCGAAGCAATGAAAAAACTCGTGACTGCAATCACAACCAGTACGACACCGGCCCAACCGTCCAAAAGAATCGCACCGAAGAATCCTATCGTAACGGAGAATACTGAGAGTAACAGTAGGTGTGTGTTCTCATCCATCCATCCATCAGACATGGCGGATATTCCTATTGGTTGCCGGATATAGTTATACCCGATCAGGGCAGGGGAGTGGCGAGGAAGCAAGTCTTCCTGTATCCGGATAGCGAATCCGAGTGCAAAACGCGCCCGGTCCACGCGCGTTCGCGCTAATTAACAGAAACAATATCATTGTCTGACGTACGTTTATGTGTCCGGACCAACCGCTAGTTGGTATGTCGAAAAACCGCGTCGAGAAGCTGGAATCGACGGTTGCGGAACTCGAGTCGACGGTCGAAGGGCTCACCGAAGAACTGGTCGAATCGAAAGAGCGGATCCGAATCCTCGAAGCCGAACTGGACACGGAGACCCCGACGCGAGCGGCTTCGAGACGCTCGAGTCGATCGGACGAGTCGTCGGCGTCGGAGATGATCGACGCCGAAGCCGAAGCCGAGGCCGACACCGACGCTAGCTCGAGTCAGGCGACCGAAGCCGACCTCGAGGAGGAGACGGCCGATTCGAGCGAGGACGAAGCGGAAGACTCAGGGACCGACGACATTATTGTCGCATAACAGCAGATTCCCGCGACCGTTCGCGTGCTGTAATCACGTGACCGATCGTTCATGCGATCGACCGCCGGACAGTCACGGGGCCGGTCGCCGGGAGCGGTCAACTGATGGAGGTCTCACAAGACGATGTATATCAAGGCGCTCGTTCTGGACGGTTTCAAGAGCTTCGGCCGCAAGACGAAAATTCCGTTTTACGAGGACTTTACGGTTATCACCGGCCCGAACGGCTCCGGGAAATCGAACATCATCGACGCCGTCCTCTTCGCGCTGGGGCTCGCTCGGACCCGCGGCATCCGCGCCGAGAAGCTCACCGATCTGATCTACAATCCCGGCCACGAGGACGGCGACAACAGCGGCGGCCCGCGCGAGGCGACCGTCGAAGTCGTCCTCGACAACTCCGACGGCACCCTCGAGCGCTCGCAGGTGGTCAACGCGGCGGGCAGCGACGACGTCGGCGACTGCGAGGAGGTTCGCATCCGCCGGCGCGTCAAGGAAACCGAGGACAACTACTACTCCTACTACTATCTGAACGACCGCTCGGTCAACCTCTCGGATATTCAGGACTTACTCGCACAGGCCGGCGTCACCCCGGAAGGGTACAACGTCGTCATGCAGGGCGACGTGACCGAGATCATCAACATGACCCCCTACAACCGGCGGGGGATCATCGACGAGATCGCCGGCGTCGCCGAGTTCGACGCGAAAAAGGAAGACGCCTTCGAGGAACTCGAGGTCGTCCAGGAGCGGATCGACGAGGCCGAACTTCGGATCGAGGAAAAACGCGAACGATTGTCCCAACTCGAGGACGAGCGCCAGACCGCCCTGCGATACCGACGGCTCCGCCGCGAGAAAGAGGAGTACGAGGGCTACCGGAAGGCCAGCGAACTCGAGGAGAAACGCGAGGAACTCGAGAACGTTCAGGACCGGGTCGAGGGGCTCGAGGACGACCTCGAGGATCTCCAGCGCGAACTGGACGAACGGCAGGGGAAAGTCGTCCGCCTGCAGGAGGATCTCGAGGATTTGAACGCCGAAATCGAGCGCAAGGGCGAAGACGAGCAGCTGCGCATCAAAAGCGAGATTGAGGAGGTCAAAGGCGACATCTCCCGGCTCGAGGACAAGATCGAATCCAGCGAGGAGCAGATCGAGTCGGCCGAATCCGATCGGCGCGAGGCGTTCGTCCAGATCGACCGCAAACAGGAGCAAGTCGAGGACTTAACGAGCGAGATGCGCGAGCACAAACTCGAGAAGGCCTCCATCAAATCCGAGATTCAAGAACGCGAGACGGAACGCGAGGAGCTACAGGCCGAGATCGACGCTGTCGACACGGAGTACGACGAGGTCAAGGCCGAATTACAGGAGCGAAAGGAAACCCTCGAGGAGGAAAAAACCGAGAAGAACGACCTCCAGCGCGAGCAGGATCGCCTGCTCGACGAGGCGCGTCGGCGCTCGAACGCCATCAGCGAGAAAGAGGAGACGATCGAGGAGACCGAAGTCGAACTCCCCGAACTCGAGAGCCAGCGCTCGGACCTCGAACGCGAACTCGAGAAGGCCGAAAAGAATCGCCAGAGCATCGAGGGCGTCGTCGACGACCTCAAAGGCGAGAAACGCCGCCTACAGGACGACTTAGACGACTTAGACGACGACATTCAGGCCAAGCAGGCCGAGTACGCAGAGCTCGAGGCCAACGCGGGAGAAAGCGGCGACTCGTCGTTCGGACGCGCCGTCACGACGATTCTCAATTCGGGGATCGACGGCTTACACGGGGCGGTCGCCCAGTTAGGGACGGTGCCGGGCGAGTACGCAACGGCCTGTGAAACCGCCGCAGGTGGTCGGCTCGCGAACGTCGTCGTCGACGACGACGTGATCGGCCAGCAGTGTATCGAGTACCTCAAATCGCGCAACGCCGGCCGGGCGACGTTCCTCCCGATCACGAAGATGCGCGAGCGAAACCTGCCGAGCGCGCCCTCGGATCCGGGAATCGTCGGCTTCGCGTACAACCTCGTCGACTTCGACGACCAGTACGCCGGCATCTTCTCGTACGTCCTCGGCGACACGCTCGTCGTCGAGGATATCGAGACGGCTCGCTCGTACATGGGCGACTACCGGATGGTCACCCTCGACGGCGACCTCGTCGAGAAAAGCGGCGCGATGACCGGCGGCTCCCGAAAAGGATCGCGATACTCCTTCTCCGGCGGCGGCAAGGGCCAACTCGAGCGCGTCGCAAAGGAGATCACCGAGTTGCAGGACGAACGCGAATCGGTTCGTGAGGAGCTTCGCGGCGTCGAGGATCGACTCGACGACGCGCGAGACCGCCAGACGGACGCCAACGACGAAGTGCGGTCGATCGAGTCGAAACTCGAGGGCATCGAGGAGAGCCGGGAGGATCTCGAGGACGACATCGACCGCCTCGAGGACGAACTCGAGGAGCTACGCGAGGAGCGCGAGTCCGTCGATGAGCGGATGACCGAGATTTCGGGCGACATCGAGGACCAACAGGCCGAGATCGCGGAGATCGAGTCCGATATCGACGAACTCGAGGCCGAACTCGCGGACTCGAAGATTCCGGAACTCACGGCGCAGATCGACGACCTCGACGAGGAGATCGACGAGCGCGAGGACAAGATCGACGACCTCGACGGGAAGCTCAACGAACTCGAACTCGAGAAGCAGTACGCAGAAGACGCGATCGAGGACCTCCACGACGACATCGAGACGGCCCAGAACCGCAAGGCCGAACACGAGGAGAAGATCGAGTCGTTCGAGGAGTCCATCGAGGACAAACGCGACGTCCTCGCGGACAAACGCGAGGCGGTCGAGGAACTCGAAGAGGAGTTGACCGAACTCAAAGAAGACCGCCGCGAACTCAAAGAGGAACTCGGCGAGGCCAAGACGGCCCGCGATCAACAGCAAGATCGGGTCAACACCGTCGAGAGCAAACTCGAGGATAACCGCGAGCGGGCCGGGGACCTCGAGTGGGAACTCGAAGCGCTCGAAGAGGAGGTCGGCGACTACGATCCCGAAGACGTTCCGGACCACGAGACCGTCCTCGAGATGATCGACCTGCTCGAGGCGGACATGGAAGCCCTAGAGCCCGTGAACATGCTCGCGATCGACGAGTACGACGAGGTTCGGACCGATCTCGAGAACATCGAGGAGGGCAGGAACACGCTGGTCGAGGAGGCGGATGGCATCCGCGAGCGGATCGACCAGTACGAATCCCAGAAGAAACAGACGTTCATGGACGCCTACGAGTCGATCGCCGAGCACTTCACGGACATCTTCGAGAAGCTCTCGGAGGGGACCGGCTCGTTGCACCTCGAGAACGAGGAGGACCCGTTCGAGGACGGGCTGACGATGAAGGCCCAGCCGGGCGACAAGCCGATCCAGCGTCTGGACGCGATGTCCGGCGGGGAGAAGTCCTTGACCGCGCTCGCCTTTATCTTCGCGATCCAGCGACACAACCCCGCGCCGTTCTACGCGCTCGACGAGATCGACGCCTTCCTCGACGCGGTCAACGCAGAACGCGTCGGCCAGATGGTCGACGAACTCGCGGGCGACGCCCAGTTCGTCGTCGTCTCCCACCGTTCTGCGATGCTCGATCGCTCCGAGCGGGCGATCGGGGTGACGATGCAACAGAACAACGTGAGCGCGGTGACGGGCATCGACTTGAACAGTGAGGAGGTGCCGGCGGATGACTGACGGCGAGGGGCCGAACGAGCGTGAGTCCGAAGCCAAATCCGACTCCGCCGACGATTCGTCCGATGACGACATTCCGCTGCAGATCGCGGGTCACGAAGACCGCGACCGCTCGAGCGACCCCGGGGACGACGTTTTTTCGTTCAGCGAGGACCCATCGGATGGAGCGTCCTCAGCGGAGAGCGCCGCAGCCGATGGGTCGGCTCAGACTATCGCTGCGTCGGCGGGCGAGGATGAGGAGGAAGTCGAGCCCGTCGAACTGCTTGTCCAGCTCGCCAAGGACGGAGAGATCGACCCGTGGGACATCGATATCGTCGCGGTGACCGACAAGTTCCTCGAGGTGTTAGACGAGGCGGACCTGCGAACCTCGGGCCGGGCGCTGTTCTACGCGAGCGTTCTCCTGCGGATGAAAAGCGACGAACTGTTCGCGCCCGACGAGCCCGAAGAGGAGGAGCTCCCGCCGTGGGAGGCCCCATTCGCCGACGAGGGGCCCGTCGAGGACCACGAACCCGGCTTCGACCCCATCGAGAGCCTCGAGGCCGAGATGGACCGTCGCCTCGAGCGCAAATCCGCCCGCGGCAAGCCGGAGACCCTCGACGAACTGGTTCGCGAACTCCGTGATGCGGAACGCGGTACCTGGTGGAAAGAATCCCGAAGCTACGACACCAGCGACTCGCCGAGCGGCTACGGTCGGGGAATGCAGGAGCTGAGCTACCACTCGGGTGACGACTTCCGCGTCGACGATGAGCCGACAGCGGACGACGTGACCAACACCACCCACGAGGAGGACATCGAAGCGGTGATCGAGGACGTCGAAAGCGTGCTCGAGACCCAGTACGAAAACGGCCGGGAGGAAGTGCTCTACGCCGAGATCGACGAGACCGGCGGCTCTCGAGTCATGACCTACCTCGCACTGCTGTTTCTGGCCCACCGCGGGGCCGTGGTTCTCGAGCAGGACGAACTGTTCGGCGACCTCTGGATTCAGCGCGCTGGCGTCGAAGCCGAGCCGAGCGAAGCGATCGCGGATTAACCGTGTCACGTAGCTGTTGTGAGGGAGTCGGCTACGATAGAATGTTGGAATTTTGAATGGTGAATACAGGTATGACGTTTTTCACTAGTGACTGTTATCGGGAGATGATCTGCAATAACCTGCACGCGACTGAAGCTACCTCGAGTGAGACTAAAGCACCATACAAGCCCTGAAACGCGTGTTATGGAGGGGTTTGAAAGCGAGTGCCGGTCAAGAAGGCAAACTGGCCAG
Source organism: Halostagnicola larsenii XH-48 (assembly GCF_000517625.1). Classification (GTDB taxonomy): domain Archaea; phylum Halobacteriota; class Halobacteria; order Halobacteriales; family Natrialbaceae; genus Halostagnicola; species Halostagnicola larsenii. The sequence goes on from NZ_CP007055.1 coordinate 551,474, forward strand.
ATGATGTCTGCACAAAGATACCAAAACCATCCAAATATCAGTCACATCTAATCATCCTCTTATGATATTCAAACATCATAAATATTAATAATATCAAGTTACTGGGTCCCATTCGGGATATGTTGAGTATGCCGCTCCAGGTAGTCGACTTCGCGCATAGTCCGTTGATAACGTTTCTTATTGGCCTCCTCACTGTCGTGGCGTTATTGGTGTGGTTGGATCTCCCTGCCTTTATCGGCTTGATACTCTCGGCATTTACTGTTGGCGTAGTCAATACGATCTTCGTCGACGATTTTGCTCCGGCAGATGCTGGTTCACAGGTTGCGACTGCGTTCGGGGACAACATGGCGGGCATCGGGATTCCCATCTTGATGGCGGCTGTCATCGGGAAGTCGATGCTCGAAAGCGGGGCTGCACAACGCATCATCCGGGGGTTTCAGAACGTCCTCGGGAAGGAGAACTCAGACGTATCGCTGTTAGGGAGTAGCTCCTTCCTTGCAATTCCCGTCTTCTTCGATAGCGTCTTTTACCTGATCGCGCCCCTCGCACGATCGATGCGCGCCCGCCTGGGGCGTGATTACACGCTGTTCATCGTCGTCGTCGGGGCGGGTGCAGCGACGGCGCACGTATTCGTTCCCCCGACGCCGGGTCCGTTAGCTGTCTCCGCAGAATTGGGTACTGATCTGGGTACGACGATCGCCCTCGGGATCGCGACTGCGATCCCCGTGCTCTTCGTGGGACTTCTCTACGGGCGGTGGATCAACGCCCGATTGGATATTCCGCTCCGGGACACGATGTCGACGACGACCGAGGAACTCGAAGAGGTTGCAAACAAATCGACTAGCAACCTCCCGGGCATACTCGAGTCGTCCGCTCCGGTTCTCCTCGCAGTCGTCCTCATCGCTTCGTTGACGGTTGTCGATGGCTTCCAGGAAGCGATTCCAGCGCTCGGAACCATCGAGCCGGTTGCCGTCTTCCTTGGGAATAAGAACGTCGCGCTCACGGTCGCTGCGATCGCGGCGGCGTACACCTTCATGCGGCAAAACGACCTGTCCCGCAGCGAGTGGTCCGATGAACTCACGGAAGCGCTCAAAAGCGGCGGAAACATCGCAGCGATCACCGCTGCCGGTGGTGCCTTCGGTGCACTCCTCGCGGCTTCCGGTATCGGGGACTACCTTGCGAACGGACTGGAGGGCATCGGGATCGGCCTCTTGATCACCGCCTGGTTGATCGCCGCGATCGTTCGCATCGCACAGGGATCGGCGACGGCCGCAATGTTGACCGCAGCCGGCATTATGGCACCGCTTACGGGGCAGCTACAGGTCCACCCGGCCTACATGGTGATGGTCATCGGTGCCGGTGCTAACATCTTCTCGTGGTACAACGACTCCGGCTTCTGGCTGGTGAAAGAAATCGGCGGGCTCACGCAGGTAGAGACGCTCAAAACGTGGACCGTCTTGACAACATTAATATCCGTGTCTGGGTTGTTGATCTCGCTAATCCTGTCGACGCTCGTCCCCCTCGCATAACGTCCGTGAGACGCTTTTCGATACCGCACGGAGTCACCGCGCCATACCGGCGGGGCTACGTGCGGTGGCGCGCGCTTGCTCGTGGATTCTGGGTATCTTCCCCAGCGATCCATTTGCGGGAGTAGTGAACAGGTAAGCCACTACAAAAAGACTAAATAAATTCTAGTCGTCTCGATTCGCCGCCTCGAGCAGCATGACCGCTCCTCCAAGCAAAGCGACGTTTTTCAGGAAGTTGATCTTGTTCGCCTGGCGCTGCTCGCCCTCCATGGTCCAGAAGTCGTGGATCGACGGCGTCGTCCCGAGGAAGAAGACGATGAGCGCGCCGGCCGAGGCCCGTGGGAACTTCCAGAGCAGGATTCCCAGGTTCGCCACGAACAGCATGCCGGTGACGAACGGTACGAGGAGGTCCGGGACCGGAACGCCCTTCTCTCGAGCGGCCGCGACACGCTTGTCGTTGTTTTTGAAGCCGTCGATCGCCATATACGCGAGGATGCCGCCGTAGAGCGCTCTTCCGAGGGTCGACGGCGGCTCGCTCGAGCGGGTGGAATCGGCCATTTAGATCACCTCGAGGCGGCTGACGTTCGCCTCGACGCGGCCGACCGTGTGGTACTCGCCGGTGTCGTCCCGGCGCATGAGTCGGCCCTCCACGTCGTCGCGCTGGTCGGGCACGTCGAACAGGCCCGAGCCGCAGATAACGTCGCCGTCGTAGACGTCCCAGGTTTCGACAATCTCGTGTGGTTCGCCGGGGTACGGAACTCGATCGAAATCCCGTCCGAAGTTCGTCGACTCGAACAGCGCCGCCTCGTGGTCGTCCTCGACCCAGGCCGGCGGGGCCTCCTCCCCGCCGCAGAAGAAGACGGTGCCGTCGTGGACGAACACGCACCTGATGTAGGAGAAGTCGTTCCCGGTGTCCAGACGCGTCCAGGTGTCGCCGGCGTCGGTCGTCCGGTAGAGCCCGCCCGCGCCGACCGCGTGGCCGAGTCCGAGATTCTCGAGTTCGTGGTCCAGATACCCCGTCGTCGCGAGCCAGACGTCTTCGGAGATCGGGAGGATCTGGTGAACGTCGTCGACGATGGCATCCCGTCGATCGTGCCAGGTCTGGCCCCCGTCGTTGCTCAGATGGATGCCGCCGGCCTCGACGCCGGCGATCAACCGCTCCGGACGGCCGGGGACGGCCTCGAGCGCCCGCAGTCGTGCGTAGTGGGGATCGATGGGTGACTCCCAGTGACCTCGAGACGGCAAGTCGCGAAAGCCCGTCAGTTCGGTCCACGTCCCCCCGTCGTCGACCGAGCGATAGAGGTACGGATCGTTCGTCCCCGCGTAGAGCGCTCCGTCGGCCGTCGCCAGAATCGACCACACCTCGCTTTCGCCGGCGTGCCAGAAGCGATCACCCAGCGGGACCTCGAGGTCTTCCCACGTCGTCCCGCCGTCGCGTGAGCGATACGCGCCAGTCGAGGACGCGACGAAGACGCCCTCGGCGTGGTCCCACGATTTCACGGCCGTGACCACGTCGCACTCGAGCACCCGCTCTGGTTCCCCGCGGTCGAACGGGAGGTCGTCGACCCGAAACAGGCCGTCGTCTGTACCGATCAATACTGACATATATCGTGTGTGGGATAGACACACAAATAAAGTTTTACCAGCCCGTAAAACACTACGTGCCGGCGGTCGAAAGTATACGCGACGAAACGGTGCTCGCTCGAGTAGCCGCTGGCCGCACTCGAGCGATAGACTCGACGAGCGACGATCCGACGAACCGGCCGTCAGGCCTGACGAACCGACCGTCCAGCACAGGATTCCATGACACCGCAGATCCGACGAAACAACCGCCCATACCACCCATGACACCACCAGACCCGACGAAGCGACCGACCGACGCGACGCATCTCGAGGAGGGACCAGACCTCCCGACGGAACTGCTCAACCTCCCCTGGATCGACGTCCACAACCACGCGCACACGCTCTCGTGGGAGGACAGGGAGCGTTACGCGCTCTCCGGGTGCGAGTCGATGGTGATGGTCGCCTCCGGCTACCACTGGACGCCCTACAAGCCCGTCAGGGCCAGCGACGTCCGCTTTCTCTGGGACGACGCGGTGAACCGGCGGGCGGCCATCGAGCGCGGTCACTTCTTCGAGGCGAACCTCGGACTGGGCATCCACACGGGTGTTCGCATCGAGAATCCCGACGAACTGCTCGAGGCGATGGCCGACTACTGCGATCTCGAGGAGGTCGTCGCCGTCGGCGAAACGGGCGTGACGCCCGCCCAGCACGTCGAGGCGTGGGACGTGGCCGAACAGCGCGCCGTCGTGCAGGCCCAGATGGAACTCGCGGACGCCCACGACCTCCCGGTGCTCTTGCACACCCCGAATCAGTCCGGCGATTCGAGCCGAACCTACCGGTCCGGCATCGGCGTTCCGGGCTACGAGAAGAATACGGAACTGAGTACGGAGCCGGTTCTCGAGGGCGATAATCCGGCGCTCGAGGCCGTCAAACTCGACGTGCAGGCGATGCATGGCGCGGGAATCGACGACGACCGCGTGGTCGCCTCGCACGCGGATCGAAACAACACCGACTACCTGATGGAGAACACGGACTGCTACCTGAGCTACACCATCGGCCACTCGTGGCTGATCGGCGTCGACGCCGCGGACGTCGCCGATATGATCGACGAGTACGGCCCCGATCGGATCATGATCGACACCGATTGCGCGAACGTGCTCCGGACGGATCCGTTCGCGCTGAAGCGAGCGATCTTCGAACTCTACCGGTACGGCATCGACGAGGACGCGATCCGCAAAGTCGTGCTGGAGAACCCGCGCGACGTGTTCGGTATCGGCGGCTGAGGCTCGGTATCGGCAGCTGAAGAAGTTAGTATCCCGAATCCGGGAATCCCCGCTACAGATACGCGCAGGTGTTCGTCAGTTCGCCGACCTCCTCGATACCGATGGTTACGCTGTCTCCCTCCTCGAGCAACACCGGCGGCTCCCGGTAGACGCCCACCCCCGGCGGCGTGCCGGTGAAGACCAGATCGCCCGGCTCGAGCGTGAACGCCTGACTGCAAAACGAAACCAGTTCGTCGATGCCGAAGATGAGGTTCCCGGTCGTCGACTCCTGCAGTCGCTCGCCGTTTACCTCGGCCCAGATCTCGAGGTCGTGGGGATCGTTGACCTCGTCGGTCGTCACGAGGTCCGGACCGATCGGCGCGAACGTATCGAGGCTCTTCCCGCGGACCCACTGGCCGTCGCCGTGCTGGAGGTCCCGCGCCGACACATCGTTGCCGACCAGATAACCCGCGACGTGCTCGAGCGCTTCGTCCGCGCTAACTCGACGCGCTTCGCGCCCGATCACGGCGACGAGTTCCGCCTCGTAGTCGACCTTTTCGGTGAGATCCGGATCCCAGGAGACGGTGCTCTCGGGCCCCGTAACCGCCGTCGGGAACTTCGAGAAGAGGACCGGCTCGTCCGGGATCGGGTTGTCCCCCTCCTCGGCGTGATCGCGGTAGTTGAGCCCGACGCAGACGACCTTGTTCGGGTCGCTAATCGGCTCGAGTCGCGTCACTTCGTCGGCGTCGTACGCGCCCGTTCCCGTCTCCGTTGCGTACTCGAGGGCGAGTTCGGCCTTCCGTCGCCACCGCCAGTCGGCGAGGAGGTCTGTCGTCGCTCGAGGTATCCCGATGCCGGCGCTCGAGCCCGCTTCGGAGAGGCTGATGACGGTCCCGTCGGTCGTCGATACGCCACACCACGGTTGGCTCGCATCCGTCGTTCGATATTGTCCGATTCGCATATGTGGGTTTCTGTGATTGATATTCGAATTCGGCCCGCAAGCGTTACAGATCCAGCCCCGCCTCGTCGATCAAGCGCCGACCGGACTCCACGAATCGATCGAACTCCTCGTGTACGAGGGGATTGCGCAGTTCGCCGTCGCGTTTGACCGGTTCGCCGTCGACCAGCACCGTATCGATGTGAGACGGGTCCGACTGGAAGACGACGGTCTGGATCGGCGAGTGAGACGGCGCGGTCGTGAAGTCATCAGTTCTGATCGTGACGATATCGGCCCGCTTGCCGGGCGTGAGCGTCCCGATCTCGTCTTCCATGCCCAGCGCCTTCGCGCCTTCGATGGTCGCCATCTCGAGGGTGTCCCGACAGGTCAATCGCACGCTGGTGACCTCCTCGTCGCTCTCGAGGATCTTCTGGTTGTCAAGCATCCGCTGGACTTGCAGGCCCACTCGCATCTGCGCGCCCATGTCGCCGCTGATGTCCGAACAGACGTCGACGCCCCAAGTCGGCTGCCCGCCAGCTTCCAGAACCTTCCCCGTCACCGGGATCCCGTGGGCCATCTGCATCTCGACCTCCGGGGTCGCCGAGAAGGAGACGCCCTGCTCGACGGCGTGGTCGATGTCCTCCTGTGAGAAGTGGTTTGCGTGGGCAATGTTCACGTCGGGGCCGAGCATGTCCGAAATCGCGCCGAAACCCTGGTAGTCCTCGCCGTAGATCGAGGAGGGCCAGCACGCGGCGCCCATGTGAATCGTCGCGACGACGCCGAGTTCACGCGCGAGCTCGAGGTCGCTCCGGGCGACCTCCTCGGTGGTGAAGTCGGGACCGCGAAGCGCAAGCCCGAGCGAGAGCAGGTCGTCGTCCACGATCTTTTCGTCGCGAAGCTTTCGGACGGCCTCGTCCGGATGGCCCTCCGTGCTGTCGAACCACCACGTCGCCGCGTCGTTGCCCGGCGGCCCGTACGCGTACAGCGTCCGCAGTCCGGCGTCTTTCAACCCGTCGACGGCGCGTTCGGCGTGTTCGGGCGTGTTGATCGCGTGCGACCAGTCGAGCGCCGTCGTCGTCCCCGTGTGAAGTTTCTCGAGCGCCCCGAAGAGGTTCCCGAGGTACATGTCTTCGGGCTGGTAGAGCCCGGCGATGTTCCCCAGCATATCGTCGAAGTAGTCGCCCATCAGCGACCAGTCGCCGGCGATCCCCCGCACCTGGGTCTGCCAGAGGTGAATGTGCGAATCGACGAACCCCGGGATGACGATGCGGTCCGTCGCGTCGATCACGTCCGCGTTCGACGCGCTCAACCCGTGCCCGATATCGACGATTTCTCCCTCCTCGATCAGTACGTCCGCGTCCTCGAGCGTCCCGATCTCCGGGTCGAGCGATACCACCGTCCCGTTCTGGATTATTGTTCGTGACATGTGCACATGGCTAGTCTTACCACGAGGATAAAAATTTACTGTACGGTAAACCTCGCCAGTACCGTGTGCTCCTCGAGCAATCGAATTATATGGCGTTCTCACCAGAGTACGCGTATGAGCGAGTCCGACGGGAAGGTTTCCGCCAAGGACACCGAAGCGGTGATCATGGAGGCGACCTTCCGTGCGCTGAGCAAGCACGGGTACTCGGATCTGCGAATGCGCGATATCGGCGAGGAGATGGAGCTGACCCGGCAGGTCATCCACTACCACTACGACGGGAAATACGACCTGCTCTCGTCGTTTTTAGAGTACGTCATCGACCAGTACGAAGGCAGCGTCGAGGTGGAGGCGGACGCGGACCTCCGGACGGAACTCGACGCTCGCATCGACCAGTGTCTGTTCGGCCCGGAGTTCGGCGAGTTCACCCACTGGGACCGCATGAAAGTGTACCACGAACTCTACGCCCAGGCCCAGAACGACGACCAACACCGGGAGATTTTCAACGAACACTACGAGCGACTCCGCGGAAGCGTCGTCGAGGTCATCGAGGAGGGGATCGAACAGGGCGTCTTTCGCGATGTCGACGCTCGGCAGATGGGCCAACTCATCACCGACGTCATCCACGCCGCGCGCGGGCGACGAATCTCGCTGGGTCACGAGGACGCCCCCGAACAGGCCCGCCGAGCCATCGACGAGTTCGTTCTCGACTCGCTCGAGATCGAGGACTGAGCGGGAACTCGAGGGCCTGGTATCGGGGAAAACGACGATTCTTCGAGGGAGATCGTTATTCTTCGAGGGAGATCGTTATTCTTCGAGGTGGGGAAGCTCCGCGGCGAGGTACTCGACGAACTTCTCGGGATGCTCGGCGTGGGGCAACAGCGTCGAGTAGTCGATGACGACCAGGTCCAGATCGGCCGCTTCGGCGAGATCGCGCCCGTCGCGCAGGGGCACGAGTTCCGCGTCTCGGCCCCAAACGAGCGTCGTCGGCGTCTCGAGGGCGGCGAGTTCCGTCTGGAGGTCGAACGACGGATCCGGATCGAGCGTCCCCGCCGCGAAGGAGCCGGGCGCGTACCGCGCGCCGGGCTGATGGGCGCTCTGCCAGCCGTAGGACACCTGCTGTTCGTCGATGTTCGCCGAATCGTAGTAGCCGTCGCGGTCGTAGAAGTACCGGATCGACGGCTTGCTCGAGAGGAGGGTAAAAAGCGTCGTGCCGACGACCGGCGTTCGAAACAGCGTCCGGAGCCACGGCCGCTCGGTTCCAGTTTCTGCCGTCGGACAGATGAGCACCAATCGCTCGAAATCGGCGTCGTCGGCCGCGTCGGCCGCGAACGAGCCGGTCAGTGACGACGCGACGACGATAGGTGACTCGGTCACGTCGGCTGCGAACTCGCGGATGAAATCGGCGTACAGCCGGGCCGAATACTCCAGCGGCGGCCGATCGGATCGGCCGAACCCGGGGAGGTCCACGGCGATCACGTGGTAGTTCTCCGCGAGTCGCTCGAAAATCGGCTCGAACTCGTTGGTGCTCCCGGCCGCGTGAATGCCGTGACAGAGGAGCATATCCGGCGCGTTCGGATCGCCCGCGACCGTATAGGAGATATCCATCCCCCGCCACCGGTAGGTGCGTTCGACGCCCGGAAGCGGATTCTCGAGCTCGCCCGCCCGTCGCCTGAGCAGGCGGTTTCCGAGGACGGCTGCGCCAGCGGTTCCCAGCGCTCCGGCGAGTGCTGTTCGAAGCTTCATAGCCAGCAATTCGTCGTCGATGCCCTTCAACTTGCGGCCGTCGATGGGGCCGTCTCTGGCGCAGCGCTCGGCTCGCCATCGTTGAGACAGTTACGACGGCCGCGGAACCGCCTATCGCGACTGGTTCCCCGGCACCCGCTCGGTCTCGAGGCGCTCGAGACAGTCTTCGACCGGCTCGAGGAGTTCGTCGGCGATCACGTACGGATCCGTCTCGCCGGTTCGGACCGCTTCGGCCACCGCCTCGATCCCGCCGGCGCGTCGAAGCTCGTCCTCGAGCAGCGAGTTTACGTCCTCTCTGAGCAGCGTCCTGATCTCTTCGGCGTAGCGCTGGCGCTCGTTTTCCGCCCGCTCGCCGGATTCCTCGAGGTACGTCTGGTGACTCTGAAATTCCGCGAGGAGGTCGTCGATGCCCTCGCCTTTCGTCGCGACGGTTTCGACGATCGGCGGTCGCCAGTTCGTCCCCCCGTCCGACTCGTCGGCGTCCGCCGATTTGTCAGCACCGTGCCCGGCCGCGTCCGTATCGGCTGGCCCGTGGTGGCCGCCGCCCCCGCCGCCGAACCCGCTCCCCTCGCCGAGGTCGATCATCTCTCTGAGTTCTTTGACGGTTCGGTCGGCCCCCGGTCGATCGGCTTTGTTGACGACGAACACGTCCGCGATCTCGAGGATGCCGGCTTTGAGCGTCTGGATCTCGTCGCCGGAGCCGGGCGGGACGAGCACGCCGACGGTGTCCGCCGTGCGGACGATGTCGATCTCGTTTTGGCCCGCGCCGACGGTCTCGATGATGATCTTGTCCTTGCCGAAGGCGTCCATGGCCTTGACCGCGTCCGCGGTCGCCGTCGAGAGACCGCCGAGCGTGCCGCGGGCGCTCATCGAGCGCACGAAGACGTCCATGTCACCGACCGTCGACGCCATCCGGATGCGATCGCCGAGCACCGCGCCGCCGGTAAAGGGTGAGGAGGGATCGATGGCGATGATGCCGACGGTTTCGCCGCGCTCGCGGTAGGTTTCGGCGAGTTTGTCGACCAGCGTCGATTTGCCGGCACCCGGACTCCCCGTGATGCCGATCACGTCCGCTTCGCCGGTATGTGCGTACAGTTTCGAGACGAGATCCCGGTAGCCCGGCGCCCGGTTCTCGATCTTCGAAATCGTCCGCGCGAGCGCGCGATGTTTTCCCGATAGCAGTTCCTCGAGCAGCTGCTCGTCCGGGGTGCTCATCGTTGCGGGGCGTTCTCGCGGACGAAGTCGATCGTCTCCTCGATCGAGGTGCCGGGGCCGAAAATGGCGGCGACGCCCTCCTCCTCGAGTTCCGGGCGATCCTCGTCAGGGATCACGCCGCCGACCAGGACGAGCGTGTCGTCCTTGGCGTCGTACTCCTCGAGACCGTCCATGATCTTCGGGACGAGCGTGTTGTGGGCCCCCGAGAGAATAGAGATACCGAGCACGTCGACGTCCTCTTGCACCGCGGCCTGGACGATTTCGTCCGGAGCCTTGTGCAGTCCGGAGTAGATGACCTCGAATCCGGCGTCGCGGAACGCTCGAGCGATGACGTGTGCCCCGCGGTCGTGTCCGTCGAGCCCGACTTTCGAGACGAGACACCGAATCGACTCCGCTTCCTGTTCGCTGCTCATGACAGTACGTTTTCCGGCCGTCTGTTTGACTTTAACGGTCTTTCCTGAGAATGTGTCAATCTCTAGCGCGCGGGCGACTCCGAGCAGACGAACCCCCTCGTGTCCCGTCGTTGTCCGGCCGCGGTAATCGCTCTCCATAAAACTGGACCGAACCAAAGGCTAAAGAGCGAAACGACCGTATATCCCGCTAATGACTATCATTCGTTTATTGCGGAGGGATCTCTCGTGGGCGTCGAAATAAAAGAAACCAGGGTCACCGACGCCGAGTTCGAGGCGATGAAGCGTTTTGTCTTCGAGTACCTGGCGGCCAGCGTCGAGAAGGAAGACGAGGGCGGCCGAATGCGATGGTACCCCTGGCACTCGGCGGAGTACCGACACAACCACATCCTCAACGTGGTCGCACTCGCTGAAGAGATCGCGGAGAAAGAAGGTGCGGACGTCGACGTCACGCGCGTCGCCGGCCTGTTCCACGACGTGGCCAAACTCGAGACCGATCAGGAACTCCACGCCGAAGCCGGGGCTCGCGTCGCCCGCGAGTACCTCGAGTCCCGCGGGGAGTACCCCGAATCGTTCGTCTCGCAGGTCTGTCGGGCCGTCGAGTACCACTCCTATCAGGGCGACTTAGACGACCTCGCCCTCGAGACCCAGTGTCTCATCGAGGCGGACTTGCTCGATAAGGTCGGCGCGAACGGAATCGCGCTGATGCTCCTGCGCATGGGCTACGAAGCGCGAACCCACATGGATTCGGAGGAGATGGTCGACCGCGTCTTAGAGCGCGGTCTCGAGGCCGCAAGTCGCGTCGAAAGCGACGCGGCCGAGAGCATCGCCCATCAGCGGCTCAAACGCGTCCGCTGGTTCAGCGACTGGCTCGAGGACGAAATCGCGGCGATCGGCGGTTAGCACGGACGACCGGTCCTCGAGCCGCGTTTCTCGATCTGTCCCTGCGAGAGACGAGCATCAGCGTCGGTTCGATCCAACTTCGCGTCGCCGCTCATTTTGCCGATTTTCGATCGTGTTGCCGGCCTCGTCGTACCGTCCGTCGCCGACGGTTTTGAGCCGTAGTATGGCGTTTTCGACGTGATCTGGGCCTCGAGGGCGTCGGATTCCCAGCGAATAGGAATCCGCCGCTCCCTCTTAATCCTCGCTCCGAATGTGCTAGACGAACACAAGCTCCGGCGCGACGGCCGGTGCCTGCCATATCATGAACGAGATACGCACCAGGACGCCCCCGCAGGTCGAGACGACCGAATCCGCGGACCGAACGAAACCCGCGGATTCGAGGACCGAATGCCCGGAGTGCAGTGGCGATCTCGCCCGCGACGCCGATCACGGCGAAACGGCCTGTCGCGAGTGCGGACTCGTCGTCGACGAGGAAACGCTCGACCGCGGCCCGGAGTGGCGCGCGTTCAGCAGCGAGGAGCGCGAATCCCGCAGCCGCGTCGGCGCGCCGATGAGCGAACTCAGACACGACAACGGACTCAGCACGCGGATCGACTGGCGAAACCGGGACGGCTACGGGAAGGAACTCTCCGCGAGAAAGCGAAAGTTGTTCCAGCGACTGCGAACCTGGGACGAACGATTCGTCACCAAGGACGCTCAGGAGCGAAATCTCAAGCAAGCCTTCGGCGAAATCGACCGGATGGCCTCGGCGCTCGGCCTCCCGAAACCGTGTCGGGAAACGGCGGGCGTCATCTACCGACAGGCCGTCGAGCACGAACTGCTCCCCGGCCGATCGATCGAGGGCATGGCGACGGCCAGTTTGTACGCCGGTGCGCGCCAACAGGGAACCCCGCGGACGTTAGTCGAGTTCGAGACGGTGAGCCGCGTCGAAAAGCTTCGGATCCAGCGGGCCTACCGGTATCTCTCCCAGGAGCTCGATCTTCGACTCGAGCCCGCGGATCCGCTCCAGTACGTCCCGCAGTTTTCCTCGGCACTCGAGTTGAGCGACGAGGCCGAACAGCGCTCGCGGGAACTCCTCGAGGCGGCGAAAGCTGACGCCCTCCACAGCGGCCGAAGCCCGGCGAGCATCGCCGCTGCGGCGCTGTACGCGGCCGGTCGGCTGACGAACGAGGATATCACCCAGGAGGCCGTCAGCGACGCCGCTCACGTGAGTTGCGTGACTATTCGGAAACGCTACACGGAGATACTCGATGTCTACGAAAAACACCAGAACGGCCGATGAGACCGATCTCGGGGAGCACCGAATGACGACTGAACGACGAATCCTCCGACACCTTGCGGAGCGGGGTCCGCTCGACGTCGTCGACCTCGCGACCGCGCTCGAGGATCACCCGATGACGGTCGAACTCGCCTGCGAGCGCCTCCATGAGAAAGAACGCGTTCGACTGATCGGTACCGGACGATACCGACTCGTCGAACGCGAAACAGTCGGCGAATACGAAACCGTCGCCGACAACGAGGAGACTGCGGACGCGAGCACTACCGACGAAAACGCTGCCGATGAGAGCGCCAGCAATATGGGACGTGCTGTTGATGCGAACGCCGGCGACCGCGAAGAGACTCTCTCGAGCGAGTAAGCGTCCGAGCGGTGGCGTTATGGGGCATCGATCCCGACTACGCGTATGCGAGTTGCAATTCTCGGCTGCGGGTACGTCGGCTGCGAGCTGGGCGGACAGCTCGCCGAGCGCGACCACGAGGTGATCGGCGTTCGCCGCTCGGAAGCGGGTCTCGAGACGATCGAATCCCTCGGCTTCGAAGCCGTTCGAGCGGATATCACCGACGAAGACGATCTCGAGTCGATCCCGTCGGTCGACGCGATCGTCTTCGCCGCGAGCAGCGGTGGACGGGGTGCGACGGCCGCCAGACGAGTGTACGTCGACGGACTCGAGACGGCCATCGAGGCGTTCGGCTCGCGAGAGGATCCGCCGGATCGGCTGGTCTATACCTCCTCGACGGGCGTACACGGCGATCACGACGGCGACTGGGTCGACGAGGAGACGCCGATTGACCCGACCACCGAGAAGACGGCGGTCCTCGCCGAGGCGGAACGCGTCGCCCTCGAGGAGCCGCCAGAGTACGGGTTCGAAGGCACCGTCGCCCGGTACGCGGGCCTGTACGGGCCGGACCGGTACCGACTGGAGCGCTACCTTGAGGGGCCGGTGACGGCGGGCTACCTGAACATGGTCCACCGCGACGACGCGGCCGGTGCCGTCCGATACTTGCTCGAGGAGGATCTCTCTCGGGGCGAAGTCGTCCAGGTCGTCGACGACGAACCAGCCGAAAAGTGGGCGTTCGCGGACTGGCTCGCGGAGGCCGCGGGCGTTGCCGACCCGCCCAAGCGGACGAAAGCCGAACGCCTCGAGGGCGAGGCGCTTTCTCCCGCCGCCAAGCGTCGTATTCGAACCAGCAAACGCTGTTCGAACGAGAAGCTCCGAAATCTCGGGTACGAGTTCGTGTATCCGACGTTTCGGTCGGGATATCGAGACGCAATCGATGCGTATACCTCCGAGTAGTCGGTATCCGAATACTACTTCCGATACAGTTTGGCTACTAACCAGTCAGATGGGGGAAAATTCTTGGTGGCTCGATTTAACAGTGGGATATGAGCTATCAAGGAGTCCGTTTGCTGGCAAACGCGCTCGGTGGTGAGAGCGCGTTAGCGGTCGACGACGCTGTGAATTTCGCTACATCGACGGACCCGCTCGTCCTTTCGCTCGTGGTTCTCGGCGCTGTTGGCGTTGTATTCGGTGGGTGGGGGTTCGTTCGTTGGTTTCGACGGCCGCCGGGGACCCGTCTCAAACGTGTGCTGACCTCCCACGACGACGTAGCGGTGTTGATGCATCCGAACCCCGACCCCGACGCCATGGCGTGTGCGATGGGTGTCGCCGAAATCGCAGACGAAGTCGACACCGACGCCACCCTCCAGTACTCCGGCGAAATACGACACCAGGAAAACCGCGCGTTCAGGACCGTCTTGGACCTCGACCTCGAGACGGTCGAATCGAGTTCCGATCTCGCCTCCGACACCGTGGTGCTTGTCGATCACAACACCCCACGCGGATTTACGGGGGCACAGACGGTCGAACCGGTCGTCGTCGTCGATCACCATCCCGGAAACGGCGCTGGAACGTCGTTTACTGACGTTCGTACCGACTACGGCGCAGCGTCGACGATCATCGTCGAGTATCTCGAGGACATGGACGCAACGATGGCCGACGACGATGACGAATCGGAGGGCGGCTTCGAGGTATCGCCCGAACTCGCGACCGGGCTGCTCTACGGCATCCAGTCCGATACGAACAATCTGACCAAAGGGTGTTCGAAAGCAGAGTTCGACGCGTGTGCGTTTCTCTTTTCGGGAATCGACGAAGACGATCTCGACCGGATCGCCAACCCGCAGGTCAGCGACGACGTGTTACAGATCAAGGCCAAAGCGATCACCGAAAAGCGCGTCGAGGGCTCGTTTGCCACCTGCGACGTCGGAACGATCGAGAACGTCGACGCGATTCCGCAGGCGGCGGACGAACTCATGCACCTCGAGGGAGTCACGGCCGTCGTCGTTTACGGGGAAAACGACGGCACGTTGCACCTCTCGGGGCGGTCGCGCGACGACCGCGTTCACATGGGCGAAACCCTACGTCACGTCGTCAGTGACATTCCGATGGCCAACGCCGGCGGTCACGCGCGGATGGGTGGCGGCCAGCTGTCGGTCGAGCACATGCGCGGCATCGGCCCATCGGATGGGATCAGCCGCGTCGAACTCGAGGACCGGCTGTTTGCCGCGATGTCTGGCGATCGATCCTAATGGAAGGCTTGCTCCAGGCGGGCGGTGTAGTTCGAGAAGAAGCGTCGGTGGAGGGCGGACGAAAGGAGATGGTGGAAGCAGTCTGACGACTCGGTGGTTACCGGATCTCTTTCCATCTCGTATCGCAGTCCGGACAAATACGAATCGTCTCGATCGAGTCCGGATCGTTCTCCGTCTTGAGGGGCTTCTCGCAGTCAGCACA
The DNA here is from genome assembly GCF_000517625.1 of Halostagnicola larsenii XH-48. Lineage (GTDB taxonomy): Archaea > Halobacteriota > Halobacteria > Halobacteriales > Natrialbaceae > Halostagnicola > Halostagnicola larsenii. Next base: position 566,526 of record NZ_CP007055.1, read on the forward strand.
GACCACTCGTTCGTAGGTATCCTTGTCGAGGTCTCCCTTTCGAAGTGCCTTCCGGATTGATTGCATAGAAGTCTCTACGAAGGTCGGGGAGAAAAAGACACGGGCTGTTATTGTCTCTCTCGCTGTCAATTACTATTTCGATTCGAAAGCATGACTTGCCAGCGACCAACAGGTACCGTATGAACGAACCGGTGACCCAGCGCGGTCGCGGTCGGACGGCAGTCTTCGGGTCACTGTGCGGGCTCGTCTTTCTGGTCAATCTCGGGCGGATGATCTACGCACCGCTACTCGAGCCCTTTCAAACCGAATTCGCCGTGAGTACGGGAGCCGTCGGCCTGTTGGCGACGCTCGCCTGGGTGGGCAGCGCAGCCCCCCGACTGCCGACGGGATACCTTCTGACGAAAGTGCCACGGCGGTGGGTGGTGCTCGGGACCGGACTCGTCCTCGCAGGCGGCTCGGTGTTCGCGTCCACCGCGAACTCGTTAGGCGTCCTGTACGTCGGTGCGCTGTTGATGGGGATCGCCAGCGGCGTCTACTACGTTTCCGCGATGCCGCTCGTCAGCGAACTTTTTCCCGACCGCCCGGGCCGGGCGATCGGCATCAACGGCATGGCGAGCCAGCTCGCGGCCGTCGTCGCGCCGCTTCTGGTCGCCGGCATTTACGCGATAGCGACTCTCCCGATCGATCCCTGGCGGGTGATCTTTCTCCTGCTGGCAGCCGGGGCGATACTCTCTGCGTTCGCGTTTTACCTGACCGCCCGCCGGGTCGATCTCCCCGGCACCGACCGGACAGATCTGAACCTCTCCGAAGCGCTGTTCGCACAGTGGCGGATCATCCTCACCGGGATCGCCATCGTCGGTCTCGCTGGCCTCGTCTGGAACGGCGTATTCAACATGTACGTGAGCTATCTCGTCGAGTCGAAGGAATTCTCACAGGGGATATCTCAGATCATGCTCACTGTCGTTTTCGCGACCGGCGTACCCGCGTTCTGGCTCACCGGGGTCATTGCGGACCGGGTCCCGTTCGTCCCGCTCATGCTCGCCGTGTTGGCCGGCTTCGTCATCTGTCTCATCGGATTGATCCTCGCCCAGAGCATCCTCGCCGTCTTCCTCGTGTCGGCGGTGATCGGCTACGTCATGCACAGTCTGTTTCCCGCGACCGACACCTACATTCTGGCGTCACTGCCCGACACCCACCGCGGAAGCGGGTACGCCGTCTTCAGCAGCGCGATGATGCCGCTACAGGCCGTCGGAAGCGTTCTCGTCGGCGGCCTCGTCGACGTTGGATTCAGCTTCGATACGGTCTTCGCCGGACTCGCCGCCGGACTCGTCGTTTTGATCGGCGTACTGGTCGCGCTCTGGTCGGGCGGGTTGCTTCCCGATGGCGCCTCGAGCTGACTCCCGGTCCGATATACTCGGAAAACTGCGCACCTGACGGGTGTCATCCGGCCCCACGCGGCTCGCCGGAGTCGTGGCCGTTTTGATGGTTCGCTCGAAGTATCCATCGATGGAATACGTTCAGGAGCGGATCGCCACGCTCCACGAGTTCGGCTCGACGCCGCGGGTCGGCGACGTCGAGGCCGCGCTCGCGGAAACGGCCGTCGTCGTCCCGATGACCGCTCGGGAACTCGAGAGTCCCGCGGCCGAGCGCGTCCTCTCGGAACTCGAGGTCGTCGACCCGGCCGCCGTCTTCGTTCCAGTTCGCGCGTCAGCAGACCGGATCGGCGCGGTTCGCACCTGGCTCGAGTCGTTCGATCTCACGCTGACGGTACTCTGGTGTAGCGCCCCTGCCGTCGAGGAGCTACTGGCGACCGTCGGTCTCGATAACGGCTTCGGCAAGGGCCGCGACGTCTGGCTCGCGCTCGGCCCGGCGGCCCAGGCCTGCGAGTACGTCGTCGTCCACGACGCGGACGCGCGGAGCTACAACGGGGATCACGTCGCGCGCCTGCTGGCACCGCTAACCGACGGGTTCGAGTTCACGAAGGGCTACTACGCCCGCGTCGAGGACGACACCCTCTACGGGCGACTGTTCCGGCTGTTTTACGAACCGCTCGTTCGCGCGATAGCGCGCCGCCACGACGAGCCGATCGTCGCATATCTCGACTCGTTCCGATACGCTCTCGCCGGCGAATTCGCCGCGTCCGCAGCGTTGATCAACCGACTCAGAGCGCCTCGAGCGTGGGGACTCGAGGTCGGGACGCTGGGCGATGCGTTCGAGTACGCCGGCTTCGAGGGAACCGCGCAGGTCGACCTCGGCCGCCACGAGCACGACCACCGCTCGGTCACGGGCGACGCCGGACTCGAGCGAATGAGCCGGGAAGTGGCCGCCGAACTGTTGCGCGTGTTCGAAGAACGCGGCGTCGATCCGGCGTATCGAACGCTTCCCCATCGGTACGTCGAAAGCGGCCGCCGGCTGATCGCCCAGTACGAGGCCGACGCGCGGTTCAACGATCTCTCCTACGACGCCGACGCCGAGCGCGACCAACTCGAGCGCTATGCCGAAGCGATCGAGTCGCCGGGCCCGGATCGCCGGCTTCCGCGCTGGGTGGACGCGTCGATCGATCAGTCAGCCGTTCTCGAGGCCGCCCAGCCCTGGCCCGAACGACGACTCGAGTCCGGCACGTCCGACTGAGCGCCGCGGTTTTGATCGACTGCGGCGGTCGCATCTCCCGCGGAAGAACGGCTCGGCTCGAAAACCCTATCAGACGACCCGCCGTTAGCGGGGGTATGGACGCGACGGCTGACGAACTCGCTGGCGTCGTCGACCTCTTCGGTGGCCTCTCCCGGGACGAACTCGAGCGGGCGCTCTCCGAGGCCGCCTTTCGCGCTGACGGGAGTTCGATCGACGAGCACGCGCTCTCTGAGGCGATCGACGACGGCCTCGAGTCGTTCACGCTGCTCGAGTGTCCCGCCGAGCGCGTGACGACGGATGAGACGGCGCTTGACCCCGAGACCACGTTCCTCGTCTCCGGGCCGGCAGCGTTCCCGACGGTACCGGAATACGCGGAGGACGTGCCACACATTCTCGACATCGACCGCCGCCGGTTCGATCGGGGGGTCCTCGGTCGGGCCGCTCGAGAGCGGTTCACCGATGCGGTCGAGGCGGCACTGGACGGGGAGACCGACGACGACCGACTCCGGGACTTGCTCGAGGTGAGCTACGACATCGAGACGTGGGGACCGGTCGAACTCTCGGACGAACGCGCTCACATCGAGGAGGGGCTCGACTGAGCGCATGGCGCGACTTCGTCTCGAGGCCGTCGCGGATCACGAGCCGATCCAGATCGACGACCAGCCCTACGACGCCGCCGTCCTCGCGCCGGTTATCGACCGCGACGGGGAGGACCATCTCCTCTTTACGAAACGCGCCGACCACCTCGGCGAGCACCCGGGACAGATGAGCTTCCCCGGCGGCGGGGCGGAACCTGTCGACGACACGATCCTCGAGACCGGTCTCAGGGAGGCCGCAGAGGAGATCCGTCTCGAGGCCTACGAGACAGACGTGGTCGGGCAACTCGACGACATTCGGACGATCACGGAATACGCCGTCACGCCGTTCGTCGTTCGCGTACCCGACCGGGCGTACGACCCCGACGAGAGTGAAGTGGCGGAAATCGCGATCCTCCCGCTGTCGGGACTCCTCGATCCGGACAACTACGAGTGCGAGCGACGGAGCCATCCGGCCTACGGCGAGGCCGTCGTCCACTACTTCCACGTCGACGGCTACACCGTCTGGGGCGCGACGGGGAACATTCTGGTGCAACTGCTCGAGTTAGCGACCGATTTCGAGCCCGGCGACCGGATGGAACGGTCGACGTTCTGACGCCGGACGAGGCCCGCTGTGGCGCGGAAGCGCCACGCTTTTGCGGGCGCATCACCGAGCCTGGGATACTCGCGCAGACGAAGTATCGTGATCGAAGCCGCGGAGTCGACCGCCGTCCCCGCGCGAGGTGACCGTCAATGTTGACAGCTACGAGCCCAGTAACCCGTGCCGGATTGGATGCGATCGCGCTCAAACCCGCCGAGTGCGACGTCTCGAACGCCGAGTCGCTCGACGTCGAGACGATCGTCATCGACTACGAAGGCCGCTCTCACCTGCCGGAGCCCGCTGTGCTCGAGTCCCTCGCCGAGACAGCGGACCTCTTCGTGACGACGCCGGTTCGCGCCGACGGCTTCGACCCGCTCGGTGACGAGACGCTGCTCGAGACGCTCCCCGACGACGCCGGGCGCGTTCTCGTCGCGGGCCACGCGGCCTACCTCACGGACGACGAACGGGCGCGCGCCGTCTCCCCGCGACTCGGGGCCGCCCTCGAGACGGACCCCGAGGCCTGGGTCGGTACGGAGGGCCTCGAACGGATCGCGATGGCCACCGGGGCGACTCAGTTCGAACTGTTCTCGCGGTCGACCGAACGGGAGCTTCGATCCCTGCGTCGTGCGGGGTTCGACGGTCGGATCTCGGTCTACGCGCCCGCGGTGTTCACCGACGACGCCGACGAAATCCTCGGCGCGATCGGCCCCTACCTCGCTCGCCGCCGTCCGGTCTCGAGTGCCCTCCCGGAGGGTGCGCGAACGGACGCGAGCGCGCAGGGTCGAGCCCGAGAAATCTTGCTCGAGGCCGCCGACGACTACGCGCTCGCCGGCCCGGAAGCCGACGTTCGCGAGCGAACCGAGCGCTTGCGGGAGGCCGGTGCCACGACCATCGTCGGCTACCCCGCACGCGGACTCGACACGGTCCTCGAGTAATCGATCGAACCCCGATTATCGGGTCGAGAACCGTGCTCCTCGAGTAGCCGGAGCCGATCGCAGAACGTGACGAGCACCAGTGGTAATAAGATCCCTCGCTTCCGAGTTTCCGGCATGGTACGATGGGTGCGTTTTTCTCTTAGCGGCCGTCGAAGTTTCCTCCCCGGAGCGTTCTCTCCCGAACCGTTCGTCACCGCTGTGCGCTCGCCCGAGCCGCGTAGCGACGATGCTCGAATCCCTGGTGATCGGTCGTGAGCGAGGACGACTCCGATGCGGAACTCGCCGTCGGTGCGGACGCGTTCGCCGGAGCGGGGGCGGGACTCGAGGTCGCGGTCGTCGGTGCCGGCGCGGTCGGCGCGACGACCGCCTACGACCTCGCCCGCCGCGGCGCGTCGGTAACGCTCTACGACAGCGGCTCCGTCGCCAGCGGCTCGAGCGGGCGAGCGGCCGGATTGTGTTACGACGCGTTCGCGTCTGCGCTCGACGCCGAAATCGCGAGCGACGCGATCGAGCGGTTCCGCGCCTTTTCGGGCGACGATACCTTCCCGTTCGTCGAGTGTCCGTACGTCTGGCTCGCGCGGGAGGGCGACGACGCGCGCGAGGACGCCATCCGCGAGCAGGTCGATCGAATGCAACGAAACGGCGTTGTGGCCCTCGAGATGACCGGTGTGGAACTCGGCGAGCGGTTCCCCGCCCTGCGGAGCGACGACGTGGCGGTGGCGGCCGTTGCGGGTGCGGCCGGGTACACCGACCCCGCCCAGTACACGGCCTGTCTCGCGGCCGCTGCGACCGGGGCGGGTGCGACCCTCGAGTCGAATACCCCCGTGAACGTGTCGTTCGACCCGCCGCGAATCGAACCCGTCGACGCTGACGGACGTGCCGTCGGTGAACGCGAGGTCGACGTCGTCGTCGTCACCGCCGGCGCACACACCAAACGACTGCTCGCCGACGCCGGGATTCCGATCGCGATGAAGCCCTATCGCGTCCAGGCGCTGGTCGCCGACGCCGCGCTCGAGGAACCGATGTGTTACGACGCGACCGACGGGTTTTACGTTCGCCCGCATCCGGACGGGATCCTCGTCGGGAACGGAACCGAACCGGTGGAAGCGGATCCGGACGCGTACGACCGGTCGGCCTCGCCCGCGTTCCTCGAGGGTATCCCGAGTCGCGTCGGATCGCGCCTCGAGGGGGTCGACCTCGAGATCGACCGCTCCTGGGCGGGACTCTGCACCGCGACGCCGGATCGCGACCCGCTCGTCGGCGAACTCCGATCCGGGCTGTTCGTCGCGACCGGGTTTCAGGGACAGGGATTCATGCGCGCGCCGGCGATCGGCGAGCGACTCGCCGGGATGGTCCTCGGCGACGGTGACGGCGACCTCGAGCGGTTCGATCCGACCCGCTTCGCGGGAGACGAGTCGTTCGAAATCGTCGAAGGAATGGGTGTCGAGTCGGAGAACTAGACCGCCTCGCCGCCTGTCGCTGTGGCTCGACGGAATGCCCCTCACTGTAACTCGAGGTGATTTCGGGCCAGCTGCGCTGGAAGGCTGGCTGGCGCTAAAAAATTCGATCGGCGCGGTTCAGTCGTCGATCGTAATTTCGTCGGCTTCGGGTCCGCCGGATTTGCCACCATCGGCGTCGTCGACCGGGAGGTCTTCTGCGTCGCCGTCGGCCTCGCCGACCGTGAGGCCGTCCGGGTGATCGTCCACGTCCGTAGCGGTGCCGTCTTTGGGAATTTCGACGTTGAGCGTGCCGACTTCGGTCAGTCGCGCCGTGCCCGCGTCGGGTTCGACGATCGCGTCCTCGGGAAGTTCGGCTTCGCCCTCGAGCGACATCGAGCGACCGGGAAACCGCATTCTGAACCCGTCGTGAAACCGGCGGAAGCGATTGATATTAACGCCGACGGTCCCCTCGAGGTATCGGACCTGTAGCTCTTCGGCTTCGGCACCGGGTGCATCGAAGACGACGAGATACGACGTATCGTTCTCGAGGATATCCGCCGAGAGCGATCGAGAGCGTTGCGTGTAACTACTGACGCGCCCGAGCTGTCGATACAGCACGTTTCCGACCGAACCGCCGATGTCTTTGAGCGTCACGGCACACCACCACGAGCGGGGACCACACACAGGGACTGACTGACGTACATACCCACGATAGGGTGTAGGAGGCCCTGGTTGATATTGGTTTTGCTGAATGGAAAATAACGTCTGACGGGACACCCCGACGCAGTCGGGCCATGCGGATCGGAAATCGCTAACGGCACGTGGCTCCATCTGGGGGATGCCGGCTACCTAAAACAGCGAGAGAGCCCCGCCGTTCACACTGGGGAGGCTGTCATAGTTCGACGACCTCGAGACAATCGGTGCCGCCACAGACCGGACACGACAGCTCCGAGACGGAGTGGTCTTCGGGGACGTCGTAGGTATAGTGGTTCTCGAACAGGTCGAGGAAACAGTCGTCGTCGGTGCACGTGATCTCTTCGGTCGGTGGCATACGCCCCACTAGCGGGAGTACGATTAAGAACGATTGGGTCCCGGAGCCGAGAGTCAGTCCGCACACAGCACGGCTGTGGGGATAGCATCCAGGACGCAAGCGCCAGGTCGTGTAGTCACCGTTTTAGGCCTCGAGACGCTACCACTGTGCCATGACAGACCCCGAAACGCTCTCGGTGACGATCGTCGACGGCTACGTCGATGAGCCAGCACACTTCGGGGTACCGCCGTACATGTCGACGTATCCGCGGTACGCGGCCGGCGCGCTCGTCGACGCGGGCGTCCCGCGCGAGCGGATCACGTACCACACGATCGACGGCCTGCGCGACGAACCCGACCGCTGGCGGGACGTCGACGAGGCCGACCTCCTCGTCTACCTCGGCGGGATGACCGTCCCGGGGAAGTACGTCGGCGGAACCCCCGCAGAGCCCGACGAGGTCCGAAAACTCGCCTGGACGGCGAGCGGGACGACCCTGATGGGCGGTCCGGTCAAGTTCGGCGTCGGCGAGGAAAACGCCGGCGCGACCGAGACCGAGCGCCAGGATTTAGACTTCGACTTCGTCGCGAAAGGCGACGTCGAAGCGGCGGTCTACGACCTCGTCGAGAGCGGCCTCGAGGGATTTAACAATCGAATGCGAGACGTCGACGAAGTCTCTCACTGGGCCCAGGAGGGCGCGTTCGTCGTCGAACAGCACCCGAACCACCCCGAGCACCTGATCTGCGAACTCGAGACCTCCCGGGGCTGTGCCTACCGATGTTCGTTCTGTACGGAACCGCTCTACGGAAACCCGACGTTCCGACCGCCGCCGACCGTCGTCGGCGAGGTCGACGCGCTCTCGAACCACGGCGTCACGCACTTTCGAATCGGTCGGCAGGCCGACATCCTCGCCTACGGTGGCGACGGCGAAGCGCCGAATCCCGAGGCGCTGCGCGAACTCTACGGCGGGATCCGCGAGGTCGCACCCGACCTCGAGACGCTGCACCTCGACAACATGAACCCCATCACGATCGTCAACTGGCCCGAGGAAAGTCGGGAGGGGATCCGGATCATCGCCGAGCACAACACGCCGGGCGATACGGCCGCGTTCGGTCTCGAGTCGGCGGATCCCCTCGTTCAGGAGGAAAACAACCTGAACGTCAGCGCCGAGGAGTGTTTCGAGGCGGTAAAAATCGTCAACGAGGAGGCGGGCTGGCGACCCGACGGGAACTCGAAAACGGAGCGACCGGACGACCGCCCGGGGAAGGGGTCAGCAGGCGGCAATTCGCCGACTCGCCTCCCGAAGCTACTGCCCGGAATCAACCTCCTGCACGGACTCAAAGCCGAGCGCGAGGAGACCTACGAGCGAAACCTCGAGTTCCTCAGGCGCGTCTACGAGGAGGGGTACATGCTCCGCCGGATCAACATCCGGCAGGTCATGTCCTTCGACGGGACCGAGATGTCGGATACCGGGGCGACGATCGCCAACGAGCACAAAGACCTGTTCAAACGCTACAAGAAACAGGTCCGCGAGGAAATCGACAACCCGATGCTCTCTCGGGTCGCGCCGAACGGAACCGTCCTGCCGGACGTCCACCTCGAGTACCATCAGGACGGCACGACGTTCGGCCGCCAACTCGGCACCTATCCGCTGCTCGTCGGCATCCCCGGCGAACTCGAGTTGGGGCGGACGATCGACGTGGCGGTGGTCGACCACGGCTACCGGTCGGTTTCCGGCGTCCCGTACCCGCTCGACGTAAACAGCGCGTCGATGGCCGAACTCGAGTCGATCCCCGGCATCGGCTCGAGTCGCGCGGGCGACATCGTCGTCAATCGCCCCTACGAATCCGTCACCGAGATAGATTCCGGGGCAGACGCGGATCTGACCCGGTTTGCGACGGTACGCTCGCTAAACCGCGCGGACTGAGAACCGGTCGATCGATTCTTTTGGAGCCGTCGCCAGAGGCGCGTCTCGAGGTCACTCGAGAATCGGCCAGCCATGTTATCGATGCGATCGAGCCGTGCCATTGATGAACAATAGCGCACAAACCCCGTCACTGCTGGCGGTTTCGCGACTCGCTCGAATCGCAAGTCGACGGCGTTCGGGGCCGACGCAGCCGAAAACGCGATCCTTCGGTCGGTAGTTCTATTATGCATGCGATTCAGACAGAAACGTGAGGGTCTAACTGTGGAAATATCTGAAAAACTCCTGTGTCTGTTCAGTACAGATGTTTCGAAAGAGGAGGATCGATACGTCATCGAAGTACCACGACAGGAAGTCGAAACCGGGGGCGTCGAACCGGGGGAAATTTACAAGGTTGCGTTGATCTCACGGGACGAGGCGACCGAGGAGACGCCAGTCACATCCGAGCGAACGAGTCCACCATCCGAACCACAGCCACCGGTGGATGTCGGTGAAACTCGATACGTCGAGATCGAAGACATCGGCAAACAGGGCGACGGCATCGCTCGCGTCGAGCGGGGCTACGTCATCATCGTGCCCGGAGCGGACGTGGGCGAACGGGTCAAAATCGAAGTCAGCGAGGTCAAATCGAACTTCGCGGTCGGCGAAGTGATCGAAGAAACCTTCTAACCGCTCGAGGCCGTCGACTCCGCCCGGACGACGAGTGCTCTCCACGGTGACACCACAACTGTCTTCTGAGCGCACCGCTCTCCCGGTATTGACGATCCGGCCCTATCCGAGGGGTTCTGACGGTATCGACTAGCTTCGATCGAGCCACGGACTACCGGTTCGGAATCGTCTCGAGGTAGGTGTCGGGGTCCTCGTGGAAACAGTCGCCGACGACGACGGCGTCCGCGCCCGCCTCGAGGATCTCGGCCGTTTTCTCGCGGCTGTCGATCCCGCCGCCGTACAACAGCGTGGTGTCGCTGAGGTACGTCGCCGCCGCTTCGACGTCTTCCGGGCCGCCGTACGTGCCCGAGTACTCGACGTAGAGGATCGGAAAGCCGTAGAACGCCTCGGTCGCGAGCGCCGCGCCGGCGACCTCCTCGGGCGTGTATACGGTATCGACGCCGGAGACTTCGGCCGCCGCCGAATCGAGGTGCTGGACGACGTACCCTTCGCCGACGAGTTTCGTCACGAGGTCGGAAATCGCGTCGATCCCCTTCGATTCGATCACGTCTCCGAGCAGTGGCGCGCTCGAGCCGAACGTTTCGCTCGGTTTCCGTCCGATCTCGGTAAAGAGCTCGACGTGTTTGCCGACGAAGTGGTCCCAGTCGCCGTTGTAGACGGCCGGAACCGAGAGGTAATCGGCTCGTTCGATCGTCTCCTTCGAGACGTGGCTCGCGTCGTAGGGTTCTTGAAAGACGGGAATATCGGGCGCGGCGTCCGTGATCGACCGAATCGCCTCGAGCGTGTTGGCTTCGGTGACGCCGTCCGAGCCGCCGACCATCACGAGGTCCGTTTTCCGAAGGATCTCGAGGTCGGACGGAAGGGGTTTGGCCGGATCGACCTTCGTGATGTGGCTGCACTCGTCCCAGTCGATATCCATGCGTGGCGGTTTGCTCACCCGCCTAATATCTCTGCTGGTCACTCCTGGGTCGTCGTTTTGTCACCGAACGCGCCGTGCGTTCGAGGCTACTCCTCGAGCGGCGTCCCGTCCGCTCGTTTCGGGCCTTCGGAATCGTGAACCACGACTCCGTCGCGGCCGGGTGATGTGGGCTCGTAGTTGTCTCTGACGGCGATGGCCTCCTCGAGTTCCCGCACGGCCCGTTCTTTCAACGCGCCGGCGAGGTCCTCCGCGTCCACGCGGGAGATGTCTCGGCCCAGTCCTTCACACTCGTGGGCCCGAACGAGTCCTTCCTCGTCGACGGCCTCGCCCATCGGCTGGCTCGTTCCCGCGAGCGCGACGCTGAACGGGTAGGTCCGACAGATCAGGGGCCGATCCTCGTGTGCGACACAGCCGCCGACTCCCCGTTCGTCTTCTTCGTAGAATACGCAATCTCCACAGGCGGTCGTCTGCAGCGCCCACTCGAACGTTTCGCCCTCGAGGTCGCCGTCCTCGTCTTCGGTCAATCCGTACGGCATCGGGCGAGCGACGTCTCGCCACTCGTCGGCGGTCGCGCCGTCGACCGCCAGCTCTCGCGGCTCGCGATCGGAGTCCACCTCATCGCTCGCCCCCTCGAGCAGCGTTCTGACCTCGTCGGGAAAGACCGTCGCCGTGTGCGCTTCGGTCGCCTCGGCGTCGGTGCTTCCATCTCCGCTGTCGTCGTTTTTTTCGGCGGTACAGCACGCGCCACAGCGCGTACATTCGAATCCGATCGATTCGATCGCGTCCGCCAGATCGCTCTCCGAGAGGTCACGGGCCTGCTCGAGTTCCGATTCGAGAGACTGCACACCTCACACTCGTCGCCGAAGCGGAAAAATGAGTTGCTGTCGGCGGCTGCCGGCGACCGTCGGTCGACAACGCGGATCCGGACCGATTACGCCGAGGGCCGATCACGCCGAATTGGACTCGCGCGCTCGCGCTCGCTCGCCATCCCAGTCGACCCGTCCTTCGACCGCGAGTTTCTCGAGGTGAGCACGCACCGTCGCTCGAGCCATCGCTCGAACGCCACTCAGATCCTTTTCGTAGGCGGCCTCAAGGATCTCGTCCAGCGTTTCGGCTCCGGAATCGACGGCCGCGAGCACGCGTCGTTCTCGCTGGATTCGATGCTCGAGAAGTCGCTCGAGGGTCGCTCGGGGGTGGTCGATGACCGGACCGTGGCCGGGAAGCAGTTCGGGCGGGTCGATGGCCCAGAGGCGTCTGAGTGTGGTCATGTACGCCCGCATCTCGCCGTCAGGAGCGCCGACGACGACGCTCCCCTCGGCCATCGCGCAGTCTCCGCAGACGATCGGACCTCCGTCTCCGACGACCAGCCCGATGTGATCGCTCGCGTGGCCGGGCGCGTCGAGGACGGTAACCGTATCGGCGGTTCCCGACCCGTCCCCGATCGAAATCGTCGAACCGGGCCACAGCAGCCGATCCGGATCGCGGTTCGTCGCCTCGAGAAATCGATCCACGTGACCGCGGTGGGCCCAGACCGCGGCGTCGGTTCGATCGGCGTATGCGGTGACACCGCCGACGTGGTCCGGGTGCGTGTGGGTCACCACGATGTGTTCGACGTTGCGCGCCGCGACCAGGTCGTCGAGTTCGTCGGTTCGATCCGCGGGATCGACGAGGACCGCGGGATCGGTCCCGAGGAGGTATGCGTTCGTCGCTCCGCCCGGTGCGGCGGTCTCGACGGGAACCGAGCGGCGGACGATGTTCATAATAGACGGTTCGCTCGAGGAGAAAAATGCGTATCGGAACGACAGTAGCGTTACCAGAACGGTGCCATACGATCCTGTGCGGCTCGTATCCGAGGCCAACAGCTGTCTCCCCCATATGTGGCTTCGGCAGGCTCTCGGCCCGGGGCGTCGCTGGCAGTCACGTCCGCTTCAGTGGTTGAGGTAGTAGACCTGTTTGCGCGCGTCGCGGAAGCTGTATCGCGATTCGACGAGTTCGACGTCCTCGAGTCGATTGAGCGCGTAGCGAACGGTTCGATCCGGAAGCAGCGATTCTTCGGCGAGTTGTCCCTGTGAAAGGGGAGAATCCGTCTCGAGAACTTTTGCGACGAGTTTCGCGCTCGGCGGCAGGTCACGAAGGCGGTCACGGTATTCGGCTTCGGTCAGCGGTTCTTCGGCGGCGCCAGCTTGCTCGTCAGCCGTACTCATACTCATACCATCCCCAGCGAATGGACGATGGTAAAGCTTCCCTATATGTGGATAGGAACAATCCAGTTTGTAATAGGTGTATTAGTAGTATATATATTTGATTTGCGAACCGCTCTTCCCGCTCGCGGTCGTTGGTGGTCGTATGGAATCTATCCCAGCGGAGTATCAGGATTTGTTCGATCGAGAAAGCATCGCGCACGTTTCGACGATCATGCCCGACGGAACGCCACAGGTGACTCCGGTCTGGGTCGATATCGACGACGAGGGCTACATTCTCATCAACACCGTTCGAAGTCGACAAAAGGCCCGGAACATCTCCGAGAATCCGAAGATCGGGCTCTCGATCACCGATCCGGACGACCCGTACCAATACCTCTCGATCCGCGGCGCCGTCGAGGAGATGACGACCGAGGGTGCCGTCGATCACATCGATCAGCTCGCACAGCGGTACATGGACGTCGAGGAGTACCCCTACCACGACGATGAAGAGAGCGACCGGGTAATCGTACGAATTCGGCCCGACCGCGTAATCGCGGGACAGTGACGGCGGGGCGTCTCCGATCGACGACGGTTTCCTGCTGGCTGTTCACGTTCAGATCTGTGTCTCGCTCGCCGAACCCGCTCTGAGAGCTTGTGGCAGCGCTCCGTTGTTCCTCCGATAGCGGCGCTCCGTGCTAGTCGTTCTCCGGGAAGACGTAACCTGACCGCCCGAGATACTTTCCAAATCGCCCCTCAGCGTCATCCAGTATTGTTTTATCCTCCGACACCTGTAGTTTCGCCCAGTGTGAAAGGACAGGAGTGGTACCAGGCCGACGATGTCGCCGAGGAGTACGACGACAAACGGTTCTCTCAGGGTGGTGAACTGATCGACCAGCGTGAGAAGGAGGCCGTACTCGAGGCGATCGCTCCCCTCGAGGACAAAGACGTACTCGAAATCGCCTGTGGTACCGGGCGATTCACCGTGATGCTCGCAGCACGCGGTGCGAACGTCGTGGGACTCGATATTTCGGCTGCGATGTTACAGCGCGGACGCCAGAAAGCACAGCACGTAGACGTTTCGGGGAATCTCGATTTCCTCCGCGGGGATGCAGGACGACTCCCGTTCCCGGACGATCACTTCGATACGGTCGTCGCGATGCGGTTTTTCCATCTCGCGGACGATCCGGAGGGATTCCTGCGTGAAATGCGCCGGGTTTCGCGCGATCAGATCGTCTTCGATACGTTCAACAGGTTTTCCTCCCGGAGCATCTACAACTGGGCGCTCCCGATGGGGTCGCGACTCTACTCGAAAAGCGAGGTGAGCGTCCTGCTCGCCAAAACCGAACTCAAACTCGAGGCGGTCGAAGACGACTTCATCGTCCCGTACGGGTTCTACCGGTCGGTTCCGAACGTCTTCGCGTCGCCAATCCGTCGGCTCGATTCGCTCGTCGGAACGCTCCCGATTACCGACCACCTCTCGTCGGTCTCCTACTGGAATACGAGCGTTAGATAACAACTCGCTAACTATCCGACGTGGGAAAAACCCCATTCTATTTTTACTGTTGGGTGAATCTACGTATTCATATGGAGCTCTCGGTAGTCGTCTCGACGCTCAACGACCGGGAGCAACTGGTCTCTAGTCTCGATGTCCTGACCGATCGAACGCCATCCTCGACCGAAATCATCGTTGTTAACGGCCCGTCGTCGGACGGAACGACCGGTGTCGTTCGCGAGCGCGAGGACGTCGACGTCCTCGTCGAAATCTCGGAACGAAACACGAACGTCTCTCGAAACGCCGGCCTCGAGGTCGCCTCGAGCGATGTCATCGCGTTTCTGGACGGCAGGTACGCGATCGAACGAGGGTGGTACGAGGCCGTCGAGAACGCGATTACAGCCGGCGCCGACATCGTTACGGGGCCGATATCGGGCGTCCGGGACGCGATCTCTCGACGACCGCGAGAGATAGACGGGCAAACGGTGACTCTGTTTGACTGTGACAACGTCGCGTTCGACTCGTCGGTGTTAGAGGCGCTCGACGGCTTCGACGAGTACCTCTCCGTTGATGGCTCTCGAGACTGCGCACACCGCGTTAGTGCACTCGGGTTCGACGTGACCTGCGAGGACGAGATGGCGATACAGTGTGACGTCGAAACCGACGGCGGTCGGCGCGAACCCGATTGGGGAACGACGTATCGATCGCTCTCCTATCGACTGGCAAAGAACGACGGACCGCGACCGACGGTCGTCGGCCGGATCGGTGCCAGTGCGCTTCGAGATGGCGTCAGTGCCATTCGGACCATCCTGTCCGGCGAATCGACGCCAACCGGCTGGTTCGACGACGGGATATCGGTGACGAAAAATCTGGGAAGCGGTTTCATAGACGGCGTTCGGGCTCGGTATGCCGACCGATCGTTGCGCCGGAACCCGAACGGGCTTTCGGTGAGACACGATCGCGCGGTGCAGGTGTACGATCGACGCGACACGACGGCGGAGTAGGTTTCGACCGGAAACGCGAGTAGTCGCGGTATCAGGTACGAACGGTCTCGATTTCTGTCACGAGGGTCGTGTTCTCAGCCGTGATCCGGCGCGAGCGCGTCGATCACGCGACACGTATTTTTTGAAAAGGCACGCCAGAGCTTGTCCTCGGAGACGTCGAGCGTGAGGATCTCCATGACGGCCACGTCGGGGTGACAATCCGGTGCGCCGCTGCCGAACAGGACCCGGTCGGGGTGTTCGAGCAGCGCGCGTTCGAGTACGTCCCGGTATCTGACGAAACTCGTCTCGAGATAACACTCGTCGTACGTTTCGAGAAGGTCGATCATCCCGTTCATCAGGTCGCGGTCGAGCGGATAGCCGCCGAAGTGAGAGACGATGACGGGAATCGAACGCTCGAGGAACGTCGCTGCGATCTGCGTCGGGGGAGCGTTCCGTCCGCCAGAGACGATAATCGGGTGTCCGACGTCCTCGAGCACGTCGAGGACGGTCACATCGGGATATCCGTCGGTAGCCGGATCGAGGACGAACCCGTGAAATCGGTCGTCGTACGCGTACTGTTCGACGTCTTCCGGCGTCGTGTGAAACGATTTCCGGCCGGAAACGGCGTTCCGGAGCCGGCTCGTGGCCGTCGATCCGCCCTTTTCGGAGCCGTTGATGCGGGCGAACGCGACGAAGGGTCTATCGACGCTCCGGCGTGCAACCCCATTGTTCGCGGCGACATAGCTCGTTTCCGGCGTTGCGCGCGGAAAGACGACCGACCTCGTGATACCAGCCTGGTGCATCTCTCGCTCGAGACGATCCGGTGAGATCACCTGCGGCCCCCCACTCGTTTCGGTACCGGGTGTCAGTCGCGTGTAGACATCGACGATGCGAAACCCGTGTTCCAACTCCAGCATCCCAACCAGTAGTTGTTGGCCAGCCCATATTTCCCTATCGAAAGAACGTTTTCGATGCGTGTCTCACCGTCCCACGACCAATCGCCAGAGGGGACCGACGTTGTAGGGAAAAGGTTATATAGAAGTGCTGATGACATACTTAGTGAGGATTCAACTATGGCACAACAGCGACGCATGGGCGGACAGCCGATGTTTGTTTTGAGCGAGGATAGTCAGCGAACGCAGGGCCGCGATGCCCAGTCGTCGAACATCATGGCCGGCAAAGCGGTCGCCGAGTCGGTACGGACGACACTCGGCCCCCGCGGCATGGACAAGATGCTCGTCGGCTCGAGCGGCGACGTCGTCATCACGAACGACGGTGCGACCATCTTGAACGAGATGGACATCGAGCACCCGGCCGCACAGATGATCGTCGAAGTCGCCGAGTCCCAGGAGGACGAAGTCGGGGACGGGACGACGACCGCGTCAGTACTCGCCGGCAACCTGCTGGGCGAAGCCGAGGACCTCATCGAGCAGGACGTCCACGCGACGACCATCGTCGAAGGGTATCACGAAGCCGCCCGCATCGCCCTCGAGGCGATCGACGAACAGGTAAGCGAAGTCGCCGTTGACGACGACATTCTCGGTCAGGTCGCTGAATCGAGCATGACCGGCAAAGGAACTGGCGGGCTGACGGCCGAGGAACTCGGCGAAACCGTCGTCGAAACCATTCGCCACGTCGAGACGGACGACGGCGTCGCTCGCGAGAACGTCTCCGTCCACACGCAGGTCGGTGCCTCCTCGAACGCGACGGAACTCGTTCCCGGAATCGTCATCGACGAAGAGCCCGCTCACGACGGGATGCCAACCGACGTCGAAGACGCGTCGATCGCTCTCTTGGACGTCGAACTCGAGCTACAGACCGGCGAGGTCGACGCCGAGTACGCGATCGACTCGATCGATCAGCTCAACGCCGCCATCGACGCAGAGGAAGGTGAACTCGAGGGCTACGCCGAAACGATCGTCGACAGCGGTGTAGATGTCGTGTTCACGACCGACGGAGTCGACGACCGCGTCGCCGCCAAGCTCGCAAACGAAGGCGTTCTCGTCTTCGAGAATATCGGCAGTTCGGACGCTAAAAACGTTGCATCAGCAACGGGCGTCAGCCGCGTCGGCTCGCTCGATGACCTCGAGGAAGCCGACTTCGGCCACGCCGAGCACGTCCGAACCGAGAGCTACAACGACGACGAACTCGCGTTCATCGAAGGCGGTTCGGCCGCCGAATCGGTCACCGTCTTCGTCCGCGGCGGAACCAAACACGTCGTCGACGAACTCGAGCGAACCATCGGTGACGCACTCGACGTCGTCGCGACCGCGCTCGAATCCGGCGAGGTCGTCCCCGGCGCTGGTGCGACCGAAATCGCCATCGCGGACAAAGTCCGCTCGGAAGCCGCCGGCATCGAAGGTCGCAAACAGCTCGCTATTACGGCGTTCGCCGACGCGGTCGATATCATCCCGCGGACGCTCGCCGCCAACACCGGACGGGACCCGATCGATTCGCTCGTCGACCTCCGGGCCGCCCACGAATCCGAGGGCCGTGCGGGTCTGATCACCGACAGCGAGGACGTCACGATCGGTGACCCGCTCGAGCACGGCGTCGTCGACCCGGCCGACGTCAAACGCGAGGCCGTCGAAAGCGCGACGGAAGCAGCAACGATGATCGCGCGAATCGACGACGTCATCTCCGCCGAGTAACGACGTCGAACTCTCGCGCTCGAGAGCGAAATACAAATTTTGCGTTTCGAGTCGACGGTGGCCGTTACCGGCGGTTCTGCCGACGGATAGATATTCGAACCGGCCAACATTGTTAAGTGTTAACAAGCAAAACCGTTTCGGTCATGCCGGGGAACTCGCCGTCGGACCGATTGCGAAAGGTCGGTGAGGCGACTGGACAGGTTGTTTACTACGACGACGGTCAGGGAACCTATCACACGTGGTGTGACAACGACGAGTCCGAACCGGTGAGCACGGCGCTTCTCGTAACAGTGTCGTCGGTTTTCGGCGTCGAACCTGAAGACCTCGATGCGCTCGGTGAGTGTATCGACCCGGACGCGCTGAACGCGATTTTCGTTCACTGGCGCGGCGACGAACCCCGGATCGGCGACGGGTCGGTGTCGTTTTCGTTTTCCCGCTGTGACGTGACGGTCCGATCGGACGGCGAGATAATTATCGACCCCCACACCCGGGCTCGAGACGTTCTCGAACAGTGAATCGATTCGGTCTCTTCGTCGGTGTACGGTAGACGGCCGCTCAGGGCTCGAGCACCACTTCGTCGCCCGGTTCGAGCGAGAACGCCTCGTCGCCGCGTCCGTCGTTGACGTCGAGTTCCACGTAGCCGTGACTCCCGACGGTCGCGAGTCGCTCGCCGACTGGGACGGACGCGAACGTGGCTCCGACGGGGACCCGACTGCCGTTCGCCACGACCGATTCGCGATCCGCCAGAAACGTGCCGGGAACGTTGGTGATGACGTTCCCGAAGTCGTCGACGACGAGTACCTCTCCGCGCGCTCGGTCGGAATCAGCCTCGAGCGCGGCCGTCGGCAACGTCTCCTCGACGAGCGAATCGAGCGCGCCGATAGGCGAGAGTCCCTCGAGAGAGCCCAGTTGATCCAGTGGCGTTTCGTGAACCGCCGCGGCGGCCGGCGCGAACACGTCTCGGCCGTGAAACGTCGTGCTTCGGCCGTTCGGGCGGTTTTCAGCCGCCGTCTCCGGAACGTGAGAAATCTCGAGCAGGTCGGTTTCGGTCGCCGAGTCGTCGATTTCGAACGCCTCGAGGGATCCGTCGGTACTGGCCGCAAGCGCTCGAGCGGCCGGGAACAAGACGCCGTTGTCCGGGCCGACGAGCGCGTGTTCGCCCGCTCGAACGACGACCGCACGGCGGTCGGTTCCGACGCCCGGGTCGACGACCACGAGGTGGGACGCCGGCGGATAGTAGGGAAGGATCTCTCGGAGCCAGAACGCGGCCGTTCGGACGTCTCCGCGCGGAAAGTCGTGGGAGACGTCGACGAGTCGAGCATCCGTCTTCTGACTGATGACGCCTTTCATCGCCGCCGGATACGGCGAGCCGAAATCGGAACTGAGCGTTATCATCCTGATCGGTTACGTACCGTTCGAATCGGAGTCGTTTACCATCTGAAGCCGTTCGATCCCGTTGGCCTCTTCGACGACGTCGACGACGGGGTCCGGAACCAGCCCTTCCCAGTCCTCGTCGTCGATCATCCGCTCGCGGAGTTCTGTTCCCTCGAGGACCTCTCGGTTGAACATCGGCGACTGGCGAACGTCGACGCCGGCCTCGTGAAAAAGCTGGATGACGAGCGGGTTGTTCGAGTACGCGATATCGAAATCCGGACTCATACTCTGGACGTGGCTCACCCAGACGGAGTTGCGCTCTAAGTCCTCGATCGGCACCGCGTAGGTCACGAGGTCGAAATCGACGAGCGACTTCGTGATCATCATGATGCGTTCGCCCGCGGTAAACGGGTTCCGCGTCGAGTGGGAATCGCCGGCGCTCCCGATCCCGAGAACGAGTTCGTCGACGTCCTCCGCGATCCGTTCGACCATGCTGTAGTGGCCGTTGTGAAACGGCTGGAACCGCCCGATGTAGAACCCGCGAGTCATACCAGTAGTGACAGGCCGCCGTGCTTAAGCGTGGCGAGTTTGTGCGTTTTTCATGGTGAGCTAGTCGCCCCGTTCGATTCGGGTACGCCCTCGAGTTGAGTCGGATGCATGGATTCTAGACACATGCATATTCAACGCTCCCAACAGAAGCAGGTGTTTTCAGTTCGGTCGAAAACCGATCGCGGGCCAAAATAGCGGTGTCGTGAGATCTGTTCGACGGTCTGTCCTTCTCGATAAATCGACGGAGAGAGCGCTTCTCGCCTGGGGGCGTGCCAGCTACCGTATGGAGAAAGTATATCAGTCCCAATCCCTTCGAAACAGGTACTGAATAGCATTCTATGAGTAACGACACGAATGTTGACGACCCTCCCGAAGACCCCCTGCAGCCGCCGACAGCGGATCGTCAGGGAGCGGACGAGTCGCTCGAGGAGGGCGGCGACGACGCCGACGGGGAACCCGATGGGATCCGCGGCGACATCGGTTCCGAGGATGAGGGACGCAACGCTGACAACGAAACCCGGGACGACCGGGGTGACCAGGTGAGCGGGTCGGACGACGATAGCTTCGATGACGAACAGCAGGCAGACGAGGAAGACGACATCGAAACCGTCGAGGACCTCGGCAGTTCGGTCGACGTCGATCCGGGCGTCGAAATCGACGAATCGATCGCGGAGGACGACTTGCTGGGCGGCCTCCAGATCGATTCGACCGCCGATATCGAGGTGCCCGACCGCCTCGTCGATCAGGTGATCGGACAGGACGAAGCGCGAGACATCATCATCAAAGCGGCCAAACAGCGCCGGCACGTGATGATGATCGGCTCGCCCGGGACGGGTAAGTCGATGCTGGCGAAAGCGATGAGCCAGTTGCTCCCTCGAGAGGATCTTCAGGACGTTCTCGTCTATCACAACCCCGACGACGGCAACGAGCCGAAGGTTCGAACGGTACCGGCCGGGAAGGGAGAACAGATCATCGACGCCCACAAGGAAGAAGCCCGAAAGCGCAACCAGATGCGCTCGATCCTGATGTGGATCATCATCGCGATCGTCATCGGGTACACGATTCTCTCCGGCGCGAGTCCGTTGCTCGGAATCATCGCAGCTGTGGTTATCTGGCTGTTCTTCAGGTACACGTCCCGTGGAACGGACGCGATGGTACCGAACATGATCGTCGACAACAGCGACCAGCGAACGGCTCCGTTCGAGGACGCGACGGGTGCCCACGCCGGCGCGCTGCTTGGCGACGTTCGCCACGACCCGTTCCAGTCCGGCGGCATGGAGACCCCGAGCCACGACCGCGTGGAACCCGGCGGGATCCACAAGTCGAACAAGGGCGTGTTGTTCGTCGACGAGATCAACACCCTCGACGTCCGGACCCAGCAGAAGCTGATGACTGCGATTCAGGAGGGCGAGTTCGCGATCACGGGCCAGTCCGAGCGCTCCTCGGGCGCGATGGTCCAGACCGAACCCGTCCCCTGTGACTTCGTCATGGTCGCTGCGGGTAACATGGACGCGATGGAGAACATGCACCCCGCACTCCGATCCCGTATCAAGGGGTACGGATACGAGGTGTACATGGACGACACCATCGAGGAGACGCCCGAAATGCGTCGCAAGTACGTCCGTTTCATCGCCCAGGAGATCGAACGCGACGGCCGGCTTCCACACTTCGACCGCGAAGCCGCAAAAGAGGTCATCCTCGAGGCCAAACGACGCGCGGGTCGCAAGGACCACCTCTCCTTGCTCATGCGTGAACTCGGCGGCCTCGTTCGCGTCGCAGGCGACATCGCCCGCGCGGACGACCGCGAGTTCACCAACCGCGAGGATGTCCTGCAGGCCAAAGATCGCTCGCGATCGATCGAGCAACAGCTCGCCGACGATTACATCGAACGGCGCAAGGACTACGAACTGCAGGTCACCGAAGACGGCGTCGAAGGCCGCGTCAACGGACTCGCGGTCATGGGCCAGGACTCGGGTATTATGCTCCCCGTCATGGCCGAAATCGCCCCCGCACAGGGTCCGGGACAGGTTATCGCGACCGGCCAGTTAAAGGAGATGGCCGAAGAGTCGGTCCAGAACGTCTCGGCGATCATCAAGAAGTTCTCCGACGTCAACCTCTCGGAGAAGGACGTTCACATTCAGTTCGTCCAGGCCGGCCAGCAGGGCGTCGACGGCGACTCCGCCTCGATTACGGTGGCAACGGCCGTCATCTCCGCCTTGGAGGACATTCCGGTCGATCAGACGGTCGCGATGACCGGCTCGCTCTCGGTGCGCGGCGACGTCCTCCCGGTCGGCGGCGTGACCCACAAGATCGAGGCCGCCGCGAAAGCGGGCTGCAAGAAGGTAATCATCCCCGAAACGAACGAACAGGACGTGATGATCGAAGACGAGTACGAAGACATGATCGAGATCATCCCGTGCTCGAACATCAGCGAAGTGCTCGAGGTCGCGTTGATCGGCCAGCCCGAGAAGGACTCGCTGCTCAACCGCCTCAAGCAGATCACCGAATCGGCGTTCGATCCGCAGGTTTCCCAGACCGGGAGCTCGAACCCGAGTCCGCAATAGATGCCCAATTGGACGGTGTTCGCCGGCGGAACGATCGCCGTCCTCGTCGTGTTGCTGGTTCTTTCTCACCTTACGCAGTCGGCGTTCGAGGAGACGCCGGATTCAGCGGATTCGTCCGACAGATCGGGCGCGTTTCGGACCGACTCGAGCGACGGAGACGGCGACGAGTCCGTCAGAGAATCGACCGCACGCGGGACAGCCTCGAGTGGCGTCCCCGACGATCGCGCCGCGGACCGACCGACTGGTGGCGACGAAGACCGCTCGAGTCCGGCTGCAACCGATACTGAGTTGCCGCCGAGCGCGGGCGACCAGCACCGCGGAGACGATCAGAACCACGGAGACGACCAGCACCACGCGGGCGATCAACACCGCGGTGTGCACGTTGAATCGTCCGCAGCAGACGCTCCTCTCGATGAGTCGCCTTCTGTAGAGTCGACACCGCCCGATCCAGCCGACATGTCGACGGGGATGGTGCTGGCCAACGTCGCGCTTTCACAGGGCGTCTTCGCGGTCGTGTTGATCGGGGCCGCGATCTACACCGATATCCCGCTCGAGGCGCTCGGCCTCGAAATTTCTCGCTCGTGGTTGTTCGCCGGGCTCGCCCTCGGCACGGGCTTTGGAATCGCACTCTACCTCGCAAACGAGATCGGTGCCGCGATTTCGACCTGGGTCGGCTTCGAGCACGACGAGCAGCTTCGGGATATACTCGGCCCGGATTCGATCTCCGGCTGGATCATATTGCTGGCGTTCGTCCTGCCGATCATCGCCGTCTTCGAGGAGTTGCTCTTCCGAGCGGCGCTGATCGGCGTGTTCGAGGCAGGATTCGGGATCTCACCGTGGCTGCTGGCCGTCGTCTCCTCGATCGCCTTTGGCCTCGGCCACGGTATGCAGGGGTCGGTCGGCATCCTCGTGACCGGCGCGCTGGGGTTCGTACTCGCCGCGGCGTTCGTCCTCACCGGAAACTTGCTCGTCGTCGTCGTCGCACACTACCTGATCAACGCCCTCGAGTTCGTCGTCCACGAAGGGATCGGCTTCGAGTGGGCCGCGGTGCTCGAACGCGGCGGATGATGGCTGCTTGCCTGCACGGACGATTTTCCCGTTGAAACCCTCGAAAGCTAAGGCGACCGACAACCTCGAGTGATCCATGGTGAAACTCGAAGGGGCGTCGCGGCCGGTTGCGATCGGCGTCGGACTCTACTTTCTATTGTTGGTAATCGGCACGGTAGCGAACGTTCCGCTGGCGATCGTCGCCGCACAGGTGGTGTTCGGTGCCATCGCGCTCGGGATCGGCGCGCTTCTGGCACGACAGGCGGGGAACTCGAGGCTAATCACGGGCGCTGCAGGGGCGTTGATCGGCGGCGGACTCGCACAATTTCTGTGGTTGCTCACCAGCATACAACTGTTCAACCTGCTCGCGTCGCTGCTGGTCACGCTCGGAATCGGACTCTACTTGTTTCTGGTGTGGAACGCAACCTGAACCGACCGGAATAGGACAGCGGGGCGTACTCGCGCTCTCGGTTACAGTCCCTCGAGCGATCGAAGCTTCTGTTCGACCGCCGGCGGCGCGGCGCTTGGACCGTCCCGAATTCGGTGGTCGGGGATGAGAATCGGTGCCGGATTTTCCGCCAGTGCGGTTCGAACGAGGGTCACGTCGGCCTGCTCGTCCGGGTCGAGGCCGGGGGTCATTCGAGCGAGCCCCGCCACGTCGGTTCCCTCTCCGTACGGGATCGTCCGGACCTGTTCTAACACCTCGCGTTGGTCGGTCGGAACGGTGAGTGCGACGGTCACGTCCGAAAAGTCCGGTTCCTCGAGACCATCGAGATACTCGTCGAGTTCGTCGAGAATCGGATGGTCCGATTCGGCGTCCTCGTCGGGCGCGTCCGGGAACGTGACCCGCAACACGCGCCCGCTCGCGACCCCGATCTGGACGAACCGCTCGAGGTACGGCGACTCGCGCGCGTAGATCCCTGCGTCGGTGACGTCCTCCATACGGTCCCTTCGGGGTGGCGTGGACTTGAATATTCGCCAGCCACAGCCCAATGGCGCAAGCCTTATGTACATATCAGTACGTCGGTGTACAATAATGAACTCCGAAAGCAACGTCGCACCCGCAGTCCGATCTATCCTCGAGGCTGCCCGGGAGCGAGGCCGAAGCGAGGGCGACGACGGGCCATCTGGCGGACGAACGCCCGCCAGCGACGGTCGAGTCTCCGTCGAGGCGCGTTCGCTTCCCGACGCGATAGAGCGGGCCGAACGCGAGGATCGAGTCCCGGTGATCGCAGAAGTCAAGCCGACGAGTCCGACCAGCGATGGAACGCGGGACGAGGATCCCGTCGAACTGGCCCGGGCGATGGTCGAGGGCGGCGCGAGCGCGATTTCGGTGTTGACCGAACCGACCCACTTCGATGGCTCGCCCGAGGCGTTGCGACGCGTTCGGGCCGCCGTCGACGTTCCCGTGCTTCGGAAGGATTTCGTCCTTCGAGAGTCACAGATGGACGTGGTCGAAGCAGACCTCATCCTCCTGATCGCGCGGTTCGTCGACGACCTTCCGGCGCTGGTCGCGGCCGCCCGCGACCGGGGATTCCAGCCGTTGGTCGAGGTCCACGACGCCGCGGAACTCGAGGCGGCCCTCGAGGCCGACGCCTCGATCATCGGCGTCAACAACCGCGATCTGACGAAACTCGAGGTCGATCTCGGGACGTTCGAGGGGGTCGCGCCCGCGGTCCCCGACGACGTGACGCTGATCGCCGAAAGCGGCGTGTCGGACCCGGCGGACGTGCGGCGGATGCGGGAGGCGGGTGCCGACGCACTGCTGATCGGTAGTGCGATCATGGATCACGCGAACACGGACGAGGTCGACATCGCCGAAAACACCAGGAGATTAACACGAGTATGAGCGAAACCGAACGCGAACGAGACGGCGAATCGGCGGATCGAACGGCGGCCGACGGCCAGTTCGGCCGCTACGGCGGACAGTACGTGCCCGAGGCGTTGATGCCCGCACTCGAGGAACTCGAGGACGCTTACGAACGGTACGTCCTCGAGAACGAGGACGGGTTCATGGACGAGTTCGAGCGACGGATTCGGAACTTCGGCGGCCGGCCGACGCCGCTGGGGCGGGCAGATCGACTGAGCGAGCGCTACGACAGCGAGATCTACCTCAAGCGCGAGGATCTGGTCCACGGCGGCGCGCACAAACTCAACAACGCGCTCGGGCAGGTCCTGCTCGCGAAGTACATGGGAAAAGAGCGGATCATCGCCGAGACCGGCGCGGGCCAGCACGGCACCGCGACGGCGATGGCGGCGGCCCACCTCGACATGCCCTGTGAGATCTACATGGGTCGCACCGACGTGAACCGCCAGCGGCCGAACGTCTTTCGGATGCGGATCAACGGGGCCGAGGTCAACCCCGTCGACATCGGCCGCGGAACGCTCAAGGAGGCGATTTCGGAGACGATGCGCGAGTGGTCTCGAACCGTCGAACGGACCCACTACGTGATCGGCAGCGTCGTCGGTCCGCACCCGTTCCCGGCGATGGTTCGTGACTTTCAGGCCGTCATCTCCGAGGAAGCCCGCGAACAGGCGAGAGCGCAACTCGGCGGCCTGCCGGACGCGGTCGTCTCGTGTGCCGGCGGCGGCTCGAATACGATGGGCGCGTTTCATCACTTCGTGTCCGACGAATCAGTCGACCTCTACGCCGTCGAGGCCGGCGGCTCCTCGCTCGAGGTCGACGAGGAGGCGGGCGTCGCACCCAACTCCGCAACGCTGTCGACCGGCGACGAGGGGATCCTCCACGGCGCGCGAACGACGCTCTTGCAGGACTCACACGGCCAGATCATGGAGTCACACAGCGTGAGCGCCGGCCTCGACTACTCGGGCGTCGGCCCGGAACTCGCACACCTCGTCGACGAGGGTCGCGTGACGCCTGTCACCGTCGGCGACACGGCGGCGCTCGAGGCGTTCCACCGGCTTTCGACCGACGAGGGGATCATCCCCGCCCTCGAGACCTCCCACGCCTTCGGCTACCTTCACGAGGCGTTCGAGGCGGGCGAGGACCTCGGCGAGACCGTCATCGTCAACGTCTCCGGACGGGGCGATAAGGACCTCGAGACGGTGATCGAGGAGACCGAAAAACGGGGTCTCGAGAGCGCTCCAGACATGTCCGTCTTCGAAACTGGAGGTGGGATCTGATGGTCGACGACGCCGGGGAAGCCGCCGACGCGAAAGCCACCGATGCGGAAAGCGGCGAAGGGTCCCCAACCGAGACGGACGCCATCGCGACGGCGTTCGACGGCGGCGGGGCGTTCATCCCGTATCTCGCCGTCGGCGACCCGAGCTACGAGGCCTCCCTCGAGTACGTCGAGGCGCTGGCCCGCGGCGGCGCGGATCTGATCGAACTCGGCCTGCCGTTCTCGGAGCCGATGGCGGAAGGGCCGACGATTCAGGGGGCGGTCACGCGCGCGCTCGAGGCCGGCATGACGCCCGACCGCTTTTTCGAGTTCGTCTCGGACCTCGACGTCGACGTCCCGCTGGTCTGTATGACCTACTACAACCTGATCTACCAGTACGGTCCCTCCGACGGCCCGCGTTCGTTCGTCGAACGGGCCGCCCAGGTCGGCCTCGAGGGGTTCGTCGTCCCCGACCTGCCCGCCGAGGAGGCCGGACCGCTCCGGGAGGCTTGCGACGAGTTCGGACTCGACCTCGTCTTCATCGTCGCGCCGACGACTCGCGGCGACCGTCTCGAGCGGATGATGGAGCGCGTGTCGGGATACGTCTACGTGCAGGCCCGACTCGGCGCGACCGGCGCGCGCGACGACGTCTCCGATCAGACCGGCGAGAGTCTCGAGCGACTTGCCGACTGGGAGATTCCGAAGGCGGTCGGCTTCGGAATAAAAACCGGCGAACACGCAGAGCGCATCGCCGCGGCTGGTGCCGACGGGATCATCGTCGGGAGCGCGCTCGTCGACATCGTCGCCGAGGGCCACGAAGACGACCGCCCCGTCGAGGAGACCGCGGATCGGCTCGAGGAGAAAGCTCGAGAACTCAAAGCGGGCGCGCGCCGCGGCGCGGAAAGACTGCCAGAACCAGAACATCCATAACTCGAAGCTTGCTACAGAACCACAATGACTACCGGAACTGACGCGCGACTCGACAGGATCGGGACGGACGGCAACTACGTCATCGTCCCGATGGACCACGGCATCACACTGGGTCCGGTAACGGGCCTCAAAGACATCGAATCGACCATCGACGCGGTGACACGCGGCGGCGCAGACGCCGTGTTGACCCAGAGAGGGATCGCTCCCCGCGTCCACGAGAACAAAAACGGGAAGGGATACATCGTCCACCTCAACGCCTCTACCTCTATCGGCCCCGATTCGAACGACAAACGCCTCACCGGCACCGTCGAAGACGCGATTCGGGTCGGTGCGGACGCGGTCTCCTTTCACATCAACGTCGGCTCGAACCACGAACCGGACCAGATCACGCAACTCTCCGAAGTAACCTCCGAGGCCGCTCGCTACGGAATTCCCGTCCTCGCGATGGCTTACGCCCGCGGCCCGGACGTCGACGGCGCGGATCCCGAGGCGCTCGGCCACGCGGTCCGACTCGCCGAGGAGATCGGCGCGGACGTCGTCAAAACCGGCTACAGCGGCGACGCGGACAGCTTCGAACACGTCTGTGAATCGACCCGGCTCCCGGTCGTCATTGCTGGCGGATCCAAAGGAACCGACCGTGAGACGATCGAGATGGTTCGAGGCGCGATGGATGCGGGCGGCGCGGGCATCTCGATGGGGCGCTCGATCTTCCAGCACGAGGATCCGGAAGCGATCGCCACGGCCGTCGCGGGCGTCGTTCACGACGATCTCTCCGTCGACGACGCGTTAGCGACCGCCGGGCTCGCGCTCGAGGCCTGATTCTCTGAGTCGGTTTCGGCTGCGTACGATACTTGTTCCGTTCGATTAGCGGTGAGCTCACGTAGCAAGCGGTGAGGGACCGAAATCACTACAGTACTTCCGTTCGTTTGCCCCGGTCGTGACAGACGGCGAGACGTTGACGATCGACGACGAGTTACTCGCTCGAGCGCGAATCCACGCGAGAGACGTCGATATCGCCGTCGACTTAGCGCGCGTCGAGTGGGAGGTCTCGACGCGAGCGCGCCGCCGCGCGGGGGCCTGTCGCTGGGACCGCGAGCGCGAGGTCGCGACGATCGTCCTCACTCGACGAGCCTACGAGACCTACGACTGGGAGACGTTCGCGGCCGTCGTTCGCCACGAACTCGTCCACGCCTGGGAGTTCCAGCAGTTCGGCGAATCGGGCCACGGACAACGGTTTCGAACGCGGGCCGGCGAACTCGACGCGCCGCGACACTGCGAAACGTTCGCCGAACCGCGGTACGTGATCCGCTGTCTCGCTTCTGACTGTGACTGGGAGGCCCATCGCCACCGCGCATCAGGCCCCGTGAAAGCGCCGGACAACTACTGCTGTGGCGAGTGCGGCAGCGACTACGAAGTCGAACACGCAGAGAGCGGCCGAACCTGGCGGTCTGCCAGCGGCTACGGCGGTGCGAAGGCCGCGCTCGAGGAAGAGTGGTGACTGCGCAGGCGACCACGGCGGCCGTTCTCACAAGACTTTATTTGCTCGTTCGTCTCCTTCCGGTATGAGAGTCCTCGATTTGATGCTCGGACGGAACGGTGACGACACCGACGGGGAGCGAGCCCGCTTCACGAGCGATCGATACGACGTGACCTACACCGTTTCTGCGGACAGTCACGAGATCGCGTACGTCGTTCCGATCCGACGGGCCGAACTCGAGGCCTTCGCCGACCTCGTCGATCTCGAGCGCGAGACGCCCTACGCGGACGACGGCGAGGAATCGCCCGCGGCGTCACTCGAGTCCGTCCTCGAGAGCGATTCGATCGACGCGGACGCGTGGACCGAACGGATGCAAGCGCCGCGACAGACGGTCGAACCGATCCTCGAGCACTGGTTGGAATTCGTCGACGACGAGGAAGCCTCTGGAGGCGAATCAGGGCGTTCGAACGCTGGGAGCGAGACGGACGAAGCGAGTGAGACAGGCGGCGCGAACGAGACGGCCGACGCCGACGCATCGGATCGCGACGCCGGATCGTCCGTCGAGATCGTCTACCTCCCCGTCGAGACCGAATCGGCGTTCGCGGCGTTCTTTCAGACGTGTCGCAAGCGAGCCGATCAGGATCACGATCCGTTCGAACTGCCGGACGACATCGCCACTGCCGCGGGTGTGCTCACGCAGATCAAACAGGCGACCGACAGACCCGAGAACCGCGTCGTCGTCAACCAGGCGTACGTTCCGCAACTCTAACCGGCTGCGTTTTTCCCTGCGGCCGGCTGGAACCGTTTCCCGATCGGCGAACTGTTTGGGGTCGTTGTGGAACGCGAACTGCGTTCAGACGATCGATTCGAACTCCTCGAGCGACGTGAGTCGATAGGTCGGCTCGTGTTCGAGTTCGGTTCCGTGGCCGAGGTCGATCCACGCCGAATCCATGCCCATCGCGTTCGCCCCGGCGACATCCGCGTGGAGGTTGTCGCCGATGTGTAACGTTTCGTTCGGCTCGACCTCGAGCGCCGACAGCGCCAGTTCGAACGGCGTCGAGTCCGGTTTCGGCGGGACGCCGTTTTTCGGATCGACGAACACCTTCGCGTCGAAGGTGTCCGCGAGTCCGAGCGCCGCGAGCTTTTTCGACTGCGTCTCCTCGCCCCCGTTCGTGATCAGCGCGACGGGTCCGCGTTCGGCCGCGAGCTCGAGTGCGGCCTCAGCGCCGGAGCGAAAGCGAACCCGTGCGGGGTCGACCGTCTCGAGGTAGGCGCCCGCGAGATCAGGGGCGACCGAGGGGGCCACTCCAGCCTGCTCGGCGGCCGTCGAAAAAAGGTGTTCGAAAAACTGCCGGTCGGTGTCGGCGGTCGGGAGGTCCCGCGAGGCGTACCGTAGCTGGGCCGTGGTACAGAACTGCTCGACACCGGCCCGTTCGAAGGTGGTCTCGAGCAGCGCGTCTCGGTCCTCGATCGGCTCGCAGAGGGTGCTGTCGAGGTCGAAACAGATCGCGTCGTACGACATCTACCCCGTCTAGCGGCGTCGACACCCTGAACCTTTCGCCGGGACCGATACTCCGGCGACGACTGTCGAATTCGCCACGTTCAAGCCACTCCCCTTCGAGGGTCGAGTTATGACGAGAGCTGTCTGGATAAAAGCCGACGATACCGTCGGCGACTGGGACGACCGCCGCGAGCGGATCACGACCGCACTCGAGGCGGGCGCAGACTGGGTACTGGTCGACGAAGACGACGTCGAACGCGTCCGCGAACTCGGCGACATCAACGTCGCGGCGTTTCGCACCGACGGCGACGTGTCGCTCATCGACAACGCCGAAGACGAGACGACGACCGCACAACCCGATACGGTCGTCGTCGGCAAGGAAGGCGAGGGTGACGGCACCGTCGACCTCCCCAACGACTTTTCGGGATCGGCGGATCTCTCGACGCTCCGGCGGAACGGCAGCGTCGACTGGGGATCCTACGTGCGCATTCTCGGCAAAGAGTACGAGGAGTTCGCGGAAACGGCCGCGACCGAAGCCGAGTATACCATCGTCGCCGGCGAAGACTGGACGATCATCCCGCTCGAGAACCTGATCGCCAGAATCGGCGAGGAGACCACCCTCGTCGCGGGCGTCACGAGCGCCGACGGAGCGAAAACCGCGTTCGAAACGCTCGAGATCGGTGCAGACGCCGTCTTGCTCGACTCGGACGACCCCGACGAAATCCGCCGCACCGTCGAAGTTCGCGACGAAGCGGAACGAGAGAATCTGGATCTGGAGTACGCCGAAGTCGTCGATATCGAACAGATCGGCAGCGCGGACCGGGTCTGCGTCGATACCGGCAGCTTGCTCGATCACGACGAGGGAATGCTCGTCGGCTCGATGAGTCGCGGACTCGTGTTCGTCCACGCCGAAACCGCCAAATCGCCGTACGTCGCCTCGCGTCCGTTCCGGGTCAACGCCGGCGCGGTCCACGCCTACGTCCGGACTCCAGACGGCGGGACGAAGTACCTCTCCGAACTCCAGAGCGGCGACGAGGTCCAACTGGTCGACCTCGAGGGAAACACCCGCGAAGCGATCGTCGGCCGCGTCAAAATCGAGAAACGGCCGATGTTCCGGGTCGCTCTCGAGACCGACGACGGCGACCACATCGAAACGCTGCTCCAGAACGCAGAGACGATCAAGGTCCCGACCGCGGAGGGACGAACGGCGGTGACGGATCTCGAAGCTGGCGATCAAC
The DNA here is from genome assembly GCF_000517625.1 of Halostagnicola larsenii XH-48. Lineage (GTDB taxonomy): Archaea > Halobacteriota > Halobacteria > Halobacteriales > Natrialbaceae > Halostagnicola > Halostagnicola larsenii. The sequence continues at coordinate 598,357 of NZ_CP007055.1, forward strand.
TCCTGTTGTACTACGAGGATACGGCGCGACACTTCGGCGAAGCCGTCGAAGAGAGCATCATCGAGAAGTAGCGGATCGACGCAGTGTGTATCCGTTGACGAACAAGACTCTTAGAGCAGGTCCGAGTCTTCTTCGGGTGCCTCGAGCCGAGTCGTACACCAGTGGCAAAACGAGAGGTCCTCGTCGAGTTCCTTCCCGCAGGCCGGGCAGGTCGGCCCGTCGGTGTTCCCCGAGCTAGTCGGCGGGAGCCCGAGCGCCCGAAACGTCGAGTCGACCGTCGCGAACAATACGATGAACATCAGGAAGAACTGGTTCACCATGCTCGTTTCCGTTTCCATCGTCTCCATCATGGCGCCCATTGATTCGGCCTCCATGAGCAGTTCCATCGGCACGAAGAAGTAGACACCAAGCGTGAATAACCCGCCGAACAGAAGGGCACGAGCCCAATCGCGAAGCAAAACGTGTCCCGCGCCGGGCATAATAATCGAGAGGATCGCAGCGGATATCGCACGGATCCAGGTCATGTCTCTGGATTGATTTCGGGGTGACGGCCACTTAACCTTCCGGTTTCCCTACAACCGGACAGTCACTCGTTGTGTGGGCTCGTTCGAAGAAAAACCGACTGCTGACGGTATTCGCGGCGAGTTTTCGACACCCAGGGTTCGACAGAACGTTAGGCCGCTCCGAGCGTTTCCTCGGCCTCGAGCAGTTCGTGATACCGGTTTCGGATCGTCACTTCGGAGATGTCGGCGACGTCGCTGACGGCCGCCTGCGTCGTCTTCTCGTTGGTCAGCAAGGCGGCGGCGTAGACGGCGGCGGCGGCGAGGCCGACCGGCGACTTGCCCGAGTGGACGCCCTTTTCCTTTGCGTTCTGGAGCAGACTTCGCGCGCGGTGTTCGGCTTCGTCCGAGAGCTCGAGTCCCGACGCGAACCGCGGCACGTAGCTCTCCGGATCGGCCGGCTGGACCTCGAGGCCGAGTTCGCGAACGACGTAACGGTAGGTGCGTGCGATCTCGTTTTTCTCGACGCGGCTGACGTCTGCGATCTCGTCGAGACTTCGGGGGACGCCCGCCTGACGCGCGGCGGCGTAGACACACGCTGTCGAGACGCCCTCGATGGAGCGACCGGGAAGCAGGTCTTCGTTAAGTGCGCGCCGATAGATGACCGACGCCGTCTCGCGGACGTTCGTCGGTAGACCGAGCGCCGAGGCCATCCGGTCGATTTCGCCAAGCGCCTGTTTCAGGTTACGCTCCTTGGAGTCGCGGGTCCGGAAGCGCTCGTTCCACTTGCGCAGGCGCTGCATCTTCTCTCGCTGTCGGGAGCCAAGCGAGTTACCGTAGGCGTCTTTGTTGCGCCAGTCGATATTCGTCGACAGCCCCTTGTCGTGCATGGTGTTCGTCGTCGGTGCGCCGACGCGGGACTTCTTGTTCTTCTCGGCGGCGTCGAACGCGCGCCACTCCGGACCGCGGTCGACAGAATCCTCCTCGACGACGAGCCCGCAGTCTTCACAGACGGTCTCGCCGTGTTCGTCGTCGACGACGAGATTGCCCGTACACTCGGGACAGTCGAGGCTGCTCTGTTCGGCTTCGTCTGCCTCCTCGGTTGTTTCTTGTTCGCTACGACGTACTCTGGTGTTTGAGGTTGCGTTGGTCATACGATGGCGGATACGGCCCGGCGAGACGACACGGAAAAGCCGGACGGATTCGTTACCTTTCCCGTTCTGAGACTCGGGAGATAAGGGTTTCGGAATCCATAGCTCACAACGCTCGAAAACAGGTAATTCGTCGGAAGTGGTATGAATTATCAAAACATTCAAATCAGGTTCGAAATCAGGGTCACGCCCTACGGAGAGTAAACTACACAACGATCACGCGTCCTCTTCTCGCACATGCACGTCGCCGTCGGGAGCACGAACCCGGTCAAGCAACGCGCCGTCGAACGAGTACTCGAGGAGTTCGAGGGATCGGTCGTCTCCGTCTCCGTCGACTCCGGCGTGAGCGAACAGCCATCGTCCGTCGAGGAGACGGTCACGGGGGCCAGAAACCGGGCGCAGAGAGCGCTCGAGGCGACCGACGCGGGCTACGGCGTTGGACTCGAGGGAGGCGTTACGCGCTTCGAGTGCGCTCCTGGCGTTCGGCTCATCATGTGGGCCTGCGTCACCGACGGGGAGCGCCTCGAGGTCGCGAGCGGCCCGTCGCTTCGGTTACCTGACTCGATCGGAGCCCGCCTCGACGCGGGCGAGGAACTCGGCCCCGTTATGGACGACCGGCTCGGGACGGACAACATCGCGGAGGCAGCGGGCGCTGCCGGCGCGCTCACGGGCGGACTGACCTCCCGAACGCAGGCGCTGGCCGAAGCCGTCGCGTGCGCGTTCGGCCCGTTCGTCACGACACACTACGAATCCGACTGACGAGTCACAGAGCCGGGGCTGGGGCTCGAGCAGATCCTTCCTGGGACCGTAGACGATTTTGAACCTCGGCCACACATTCCATCGCCGGACCGTTCTCGCTTTCTGAGAGTCGCCAACTCGGATGTATTAACCGGCCGTACCAACGAGGCCTTTCCATCAGATTATTCGTCCATTACCGCCCCCGAAAATCGCCCGACTGCGGTTCATTAACTGGACGTACCAAACCCCCTAAGGTCGAAGCTGGCGTCCTCGTGAGTATGAGCACTGCAATGGCCTCCGACCTCACGAGTAAACAACGCCAGATCCTGCAGTATCTCCGGGAGAACGCCGCAACGAAGACCTACTTCAAATCGCGGCTGATCGGCAAAGAACTCGGTATGACTGCCAAAGAGGTCGGGTCGAACATCACTGCCCTCCAGAACAGCGAGTACGACGTCGACATCGAGAAGTGGGGCTACTCCTCGAGTACGACCTGGAAAGTAAACGTCTGAGAAGCGAGCGCGGAACGCCCGATCTCGTCGGCACTGAAATTTTCATCGCGGTAGCCGTTGTCTTTCGATCAGAATGTCCCTGTATCGACGCGTTTCTCTCTCTCTCGAGCGACCGTTTTTCTCAACATACGTGAGTATTACCGCGTGAAATGACGGGTTTCTGCTTCGAATATGACTTCACTCGTCGGGACGACTCTACAAATCATGCAGGCGATCCTCTTCGACATGGACGGCGTCATCCTCGAGGGACCGCGGACCGACCCGCAGGTCTACGCGGATGCGACATCGTATGCCCTCTCCGAACTCGGTATCGATCCGGCTTCCGAACAGCGCGAGGCGTTCCGCGGGTTCGATACCGACATCATCACCGATCACGCAGCTACGCACGGAATCGATCCCGACGAGTTCTGGCAACTGAAAGACTATCGTGCGTCCGAACTCACTCACGAACGGGTTCGCTCCGGCGAGCGCGGCGTCTACGACGATGTCGAGGTATTGCCCGAACTCGCCGAGCGAACGACGACTGCGCTGGTGACGAACAACCGCCACCGCACGGCCGAGTTCGTCGGTGACCACTTCGAGTTCGGCTTCGAGTCCGTCCGTGGCCGCGACCCGTCGATGGACGGCTACCAGCGACGGAAACCGGATCCCTACTATCTCGATGAGACCCTCGACGAACTCGGCGTCGACGGTGGACTCTACGTCGGCGACTCCGGCGTCGACATTACTGCCGGACAGAACGCCGATCTCGAAACCGCGTTCGTTAGACGGTCACACAACCGTTCGACCGAACTCCCAGCCGAACCCGACTACGAACTCGAGTCGCTCACCGAACTCCTCGACCTGCTCGAGACTGCGGGCTCGCGGTGATTTCCCGGCGCTTCGATTCGATCCCGGTCATTCGATCGAGCGACCGGCGTGAGAACAGATTGCAAGTCGATTTACTGGCGTTTAGCCATCGTACGTGAGCAGTGCGTCGGACTCTCGCGCGAGGGCCGTCGCCCGTTTGCCGAACGAATCTGCGTGACGGATTAGCAACAACAGGACGGTCGTGGGGCGTTCGACGCTGTAGCCGTCTTCGCGGGATAACAGACCAACCTCCTCGAGTTTGCCAGCGTACTTGCTCACCGTCGGCGGGGACACCTCGAGTGACTCGGCGAGGTCGCCCGCGCTCGAGTCAGGGTCGCGAAGTAATTCGATCAACATGCCACGCGCCGTCGTGCGGCGCAGGTAGCCGAGGGCGTTCTTCTCGAACTCGTCGAACCGGCCCGTGAGCACGAACCGCTTGTAATCGCCGTCGCTGTACTGTTCGACGGCGTCGAGTTCTTCGAGTCGCCTGAGGTGATGTTGGGTTTCGCCCGTCCCGAGCTGGAGGTCGTCGCGAATCTTCGAGAAGTGTGCACCCGGCGTCGTCGAGAGGTAGCCGGTGATCGCGTCGCGAACATCGCTTTCACCGGTATCGGCTTCGGCCGACTCAGAAAACCCGGCAAGCGGGGAGGCAGCGCCGACGGCCGCGAATCGGCGCAGGGTCGATCGCTTCTCTTCGTCGACCCCCCTGGGCGATGTCATAACTATCTACTGATCGTAACGCGACCAACGGTAAAACGAGTTTCGCTCCGCGTCGTTCACTGCAGCCTATGAGTCCGTCTCCGTCTCGGCCTGCACGTCCTCACCCTCGAACGACTGGTCCATCTCTTCGATGACGTCGTCCGGGTCGCTGATCGTTCCGGCGTCTTTCCCTTCCTTGATGGCCTGTGCCTGTTTTTCCATCGCCTCGAGATCCATCTCGGCTTCTTCGTCGATTTCGCCGATGATCTCGGCGATGTCGTCGAGGCCGATCAGTTCGCGGGTTTCCTCGTCGAACTCGAGGCTGTCGAGTTCGGTGCCGTCGGATTCGACGTCGCTGCCGGTGAGGTGCTTGCCGTAGCGGCCCACCATCGAGGTGAGTTCCTGTGGTAGGACGAACGTCGTAGAGTCGCTCTGACCGATCTCTGTGAGCGTGTCCATCCCCTTGTCGATGACGGCGCGTTCGCCCATCGACTCGGCCGAGCGAGCACGTAGCACGGTCGAGATCGAGTCACCCTGTGCCTCGAGGATCTGGCTCTGTTTTTCACCCTGTGCGCGGATGATTTCGGATTGCTTGTCACCTTCTGCCTTCTCGACGGCGCTGCGGCGTTCACCCTGGGCCTCGAGGATCATGGCGCGGCGTTTTCGCTCGGCGGACGTCTGTTGTTCCATCGCGCGCTGGACGTCTTTGGACGGGTTGACCTCGCGGACCTCGACGCTCTCGACGCGGATTCCCCACTCGTCGGTCGGTTCGTCGAGTTCTTTGCGGATCTTCGCGTTGATCTCCTGGCGTTTGTTGAGCGTGTCGTCGAGTTCCATATCACCCAGGACGGCCCGAAGGGTCGTCTGGGCCAGGTTCGAGACTGCCTTCTTGTAGTCGTCGACCTCGAGGAAGGCCTTCTTCGCGTCCATCACTTTGATGTAGACGACTGCGTCGGCGGTCACCGGCGAGTTGTCACGGGTGATCGCTTCCTGACGCGGCACGTCGAGCGTCTGGGTTCGCATATCGAACCGGTACGTTCGCGAGACGAACGGCGGGATGATGTTGATACCGGGCTCTAAGAGTTTGCGGTACTCGCCGAAGACGGTCAACGCGCGTTTTTCGTACGCGTCGACGATTTCGACTGCACTCAAGAGTGCAGCGATCACCACGACGAGAACGAGGGCACCGATTACCAGTCCGACGGTGGCTGCTCCTTGCAGCGGGATAAGTTCCGGAAGCATAGAACGAGGTTATGTCGGCGAGCTAAAAAGCGTTCCCTTGTTCGAGAGACATTTCGCCAGTCGTGACATTAGTTCGACTCGGTTTCGGTCATCGAATCGTCGGTATCGCCGGCGGTCGTCGTTTTGTCAGTCGTCTCGTCATCGTCTGTTTCAATGTCGTCTGCCTCAATATCCGCCGAATCGGCGTCGTCGTCAGTGTCGCCCGACGCGTCAGCGTCTGACTCGCGAGCGAGCGCGCGGTCGATTTCGTCCGCTTCGATCGAGCCCATCGCTTCGACCGTCAGTACGTTACCGCCGCCGGGGTCGAGTACGATGATCTCTTCACCCTCCTCGATGGTGCCGCTGGTCGTTCGAGCGCTGTAAAACGGGGTAAATCCACCGGCCTCGAGTTTGACTTCGCCCCCGCGGCTCGTGATCTCTTCGGTCGCGTATCCGGTCGATCCTGCGAGCGACGAGGAGTCTTTCGTCCGGGCAGTGCCTTTGCCGCCGTAGAAGTCGAACTCGCGGTAGACGTAGGCGGCGACGGCGCCGATAGCCAGCGTCAGTCCCGCGAGGATGATCGTATCGAGACCGCCGGGGACGAGCAACCCGATGAGCCCGGCACCCGCCAGGGCGACACCGATTACGATGAGGTGTGCACCCGGCGAGAGGGCCTCGAGGACCATCATGACGAGCCCCGCCGTGAACAACAACAGCGGGATATTCGTGAGGAGAGGTTCCACCATGCGTGGAGCTAAGGTCTCGCCCCGATTAAATGTTTACCGCCGCTGTCATCCCAACATCACCGAACCGAGACGGAACAACACCAGTACCATCGCAACGGCACCTAACACGACGAACACTGCTCCCTCGAGCGTTGGCTCTCCGGAGACGATCGGCGTCGAACTCGGCTCCGGGACCATCTCATCGTCCGCCGGCGCTTGGCCATCATCGTCGCTATCGGAGACAGCGTCTTCGTCTTCACCGTCGAGATCGATCGGGATGCGCCCCCATTCGTCGTCTTGCTGGTCGGTGTCCTGTTGACGGGATTCGTCGAGCCACGATCGATCGGCCGGCGAAGCGTCGTCGGCGTCCCGCGAGGAATCGGCGTCCTGTGGGGAATCCGTCTCCCGCGAGGAACCCGTATCCTGTGAGGAGTGCGTTTCTCTCGTTTCCTTGACGATGAACGTCTCGTCGAAGGGATCGCGTTCGGTGTCCGATTCGTCCCTGTGTGACGTCTCGCCGTCACCGGTCTTGTCCGTGCGCTCGTCGTCCGGATCGGGGCCGGACGGCTCCTCTGTCATACCACGTGATACTACCCGCGTCGTCAAAAACCCGCGGTCGAACGGCTCAGTTCGGTCGGTCGGTACGGCCCCTGACCGCGCCCTGGAAGACGACTCCACGCTCTGCGTCGATCGTTACCGTCGTTCCCGGCTCGACGTCCGTGAGATCCGCACCGCTGACCATCGGGATGTCCAGTTCTCGAGCGACGAGCGATGGGTAGCCGGTCATCCCCGGACTCGCGTCGATGATACCGCCGATTTTCTCGAGGTCGCCGGATAGTTCGTCGTCGAAATCCGGATCGATCGCGAGGATCGCTCCGCCGGGTATCGCCGAGAGATCGCCGTCCGAAATCGGCGCGAGCGGACCGGAAACGCGCCCGTCGACGACGACCCGTCCGGTCGCCAGCGCGTCGGCGGCCACGTGGACTTTCAGCATGTTGGTCGTGTTGGCTCCCTCGAGTTCGGTCATCATGCCACAGAGCACGACGACGGTATCGCCGCTGTCGGCGACCCCGGCGTCGAGTGCCGCCTGCACCGCCCGCTCGACGACCGCGTCGGCACCCTGATCGGAGACGCTGGCGTACAGCGGGATGACGCCCCACGAGAGCGTGAGTTTCCGGCGAACGTCGTGGCTCGGCGTCGACGCGACCACCGGCACGCCGGGACGGTACTTCGCCGTTTTGAGCGCGGTGTAGCCCGATTCGGTCGCCGCGACGATGGCGTCCGCGCCGATATCCCGCGCGAGAAATCTGGCCGATCGAGCCAGCGCGTCGGTACGGGCCTCCCCGGCGGCCGGGACGCGCTGTTCTAGGACCTCCGCGTACTCCGCTGAGTTCTCGACTTCCCTGATGATGCTCCCCATCGTCTCGACGACTTCGACCGGGTAGTCGCCGACCGCGGTTTCGGCCGAGAGCATGACCGCGTCGGTGCCGTCGAGCACGGCGTTCGCGACGTCCGATGCCTCCGCTCGAGTCGGGCGGCGCGCGTGGACCATCGAATCGAGCATCTCCGTGGCCGTGATGACCGGACAGCCGGCTTCCCGACACCTCCGGATGATCCGTTTTTGAATCATCGGGACGTCCTCCATCGGGCACTCGACTCCCAGGTCGCCGCGAGCCACCATCACGCCGTAGGACGCCTCGATGATCTCGTCTAAGTTTTCGACGGCACCGACGCGCTCTATTTTGGCGATGATCGGAATGTCGGCACCCGCCTCCTCGAGCACTTCGTTGACCTCGTAGACGTCGCCAGCGTCGCGAACGAAACTCGCCGCGACGAAGTCGACGTCCTTCTCCGCGGCGAGTTCGAGGTCGGCGCGGTCGCTACCGGTGACCATATCGAGGCCGAGGTCGACGCCGGGGACGTTGACGCCCTTTCGACCGCCGAGTTCGCCACCCGTTTCGACCCGCGCTCGTATCCCGTCGGCGTCGCGCTCTATGACGGTCGTCTCGATCAGGCCGTCGTCGAGCAGGATCCGGTCGCCCGCTTCGACGCTATCGATCGAAAGCGACAGCCCGATTTCCTCGCCCGTCGCGGTGTCGCCCTCGACGAACCGGATCTCCGACCCCGTCTCGAGCGTGACGGTCTCGGCTTCGGGCAGCGGGGCGGTTCGGATCTCCGGCCCCTTCATGTCGAGCATGACGCTCACCGGTCGGTCTTTCTCCTCGTCGACGGCTCGCACGCGATCGATTAGCTCGGCTCGATCCTCGGGCGTTCCGTGGCTGGCGTTGAGCCGCGCCACCGACATACCCGCGTCCGCGAGCGTGGCGATCGTCGCCCGGTCGCTGGTCGCGGGACCGAGCGTGCAGACGATCTTTGCGTTTCTCATGCCCGGTGGTAGCGCGAGCACCGCAAAAAACCTGTGGTGACTTACTCGAATTCGAGTCTATCTTCGTGCCAACGTGTTTCGGCCAAAACGTTTTCCACTGTACGCCAGTAGCGCCGGTGATGCCCAGCTATACCGCGTTCGTCGATGTCGCCGACCGAGACGTACAGAACGTCCAGGAACTGGCCTCGATCTGGGGCGAAATACGCGGCGAGTTCACCGAACACGAGGCCGAACTCGTCGACTCCTACGCGATGCTCGGGAGCCACGACTTTCTGGTAATCTTCGAGGCACCCGACCGCGAGAGCGCGTTCAAGTCCGCGCTGACGCTACGAAGGCACGGCCTCGAGGCCGAGACGATGGAAATTATCGACACCGACGAGTTCGCACAGCTCGTCGATGAGGTCTGAGCGAGAACATCCGTTTTCAGTACGACGATTCCACATCTCTCACTCACATCGGCGAGTTTGAACGTCACACCGGCGAGCTCGAACGCTTCGTGTCGACGACGTGTGCGTCGTCGTCGATTGTGACGGCGAGCTGATCGCCGTCGAGTTCGAGGACGATCTGTAACTCGAGTGGCTCTGCGTCGAGAACGGTAACGGCCTCGTCATCGATGAACGAAAACTCCCAGAATCGGCGGTTACGGAGGTCGATATCGTGGTCCCAATAGAACGAGACGACTGCGGGATGTCTGAGGAGTACAGTTCCGACGTGTGACCCGCCCAGCGGGCCGCATTCGGGGCACTTCGCCGAAAACGAGTACTCCCACGGTCCATCCGGTCCGATCGTAAGCTCCCGCTCGACTGTCGTGTGACAGTAGGGACAGATCCCCTCGAGTATCTGCTCGATCGTGTGACGCCACAGCGTCGAGGCGACGTCGAGTAGGTCGGACATCTCACGATCCGCTGCGCCGACCGGGCGAACGGCGTGTGCGAACAGGGGCGTCTCTCCTCGGTTAATCTTGACGATGCTATCTTCGTAAACTGCGGTCATCGACGCGTCGAGCGTTTCACCAGGCGTCTCGGTATTGGCAGAAGATGTGCCTGTGTCCGCAGCACCGTCTCCCTCGCCTACATCGCCGACTGGAACTGGTCCGCGTTCCTCGTGAGACCGCCAGGCGTCGATATCGATCACTTTCGCGATCTCGAACCCGGCGAAGGTCAGACGATACCCCTCTGAGCCCTCCTCGACGAACTGCTCGCGAAGCTGTCTGAGGTGGTAGTTGAAGTTCCCCTTATCCCCCACGCCGACCCGCTCTCTGAGCGTCGAATACGGAAGTCGATCACCGGTGACGGCGGCCGTCTGGCGGTGCTCGTAGAGCGCCCGAAGAATCTCGAGACGGGTTTCGTTTCCCAGGGATTTGAACGGATCGACGGGCCGTTCGTCCCGTTTTTGGTGCTGTCTGGTCATGGGTCTCGGTCGACCGAAGTCGTCCACGGATCGACTTTGCTCGGGAGAAAATGATTGCTCCAAACACATATGTCATCGGGATCACAACGACTCAACTCACTCAATGTCGAATCCGCGTTCCCGGCGGCGCGTTCTCGCAGGATCCGCCCTTCTCGGTGCAGCATCGATCACGGGTCGCGTTCCGCAGAACGGCCGCGCCGCATCGGATACGGACGCACCGAATCAATCGGACGAACCAGACTCGGTCTCGCCGTCGTCCGGCCGGAGTCGTTCGCTCGAGTTACAGGAACTCGATGATCTCGAGTCCTTCGTCGATGAAACCATGCGACGGAACCTCGAGGAACACGATGTCGTCGGCGCATCCGTCGCCGTCGTTCACGACGACGAAATCGTGTTCGCGGACGGGTACGGAGACGCGTCGATCGACGGCTCGGCCGTCGACGCGGCCGAAACGCGGTTCCGGGTCGGATCCGTCTCGAAACCGATCGTCTGGACCGCGGTGATGCAACTGATCGAAGCCGGCAGCATCGATCCGGACGAAGACATCAGAACGTACCTCGAGTCAGTACCGCTCCCCGAGACGGAGTGGGAGCCGATCACGATGGCCCACCTCGCTACGCATACGGCTGGATTCGAGCAACGATACGGCGGAACGTGGGTGCGAGACCCCGACGATGTGCGGTCGCTTCCGACGGTCCTGAGCGAAGAACAGCCCGAACGCGTTCGTCCACCCGGATCGATCGTCTCGTACTCGAACTACGGCGCCGCGCTCGCGGCCCAGGTCGTCGCCGACGTGACCGGAACCCCGTTCGAACGGTACGTTCGAGAAAACGTCTTCGACCCGCTCGGGATGGATACGGCAACGTTCGAGCAGCCGGTCCCCGACGAACCCGGTACCGACGTTGCGACCGGATATACCACTCTCACCGGAACGCCGACGGAATCACCGGGACTCCACTTCGAGTTCGCCCCCGCGGGGTCGATGTCCACGACGGCAACGGAGATGGGACAGTTCGTGCGCGCCCACCTCAACGGTGGCGTCGTCGACGGCGACCGGATTCTCGAGGAAGAAACCGTCGAGGAGATGCACGACCGGTGGTTCACCCACCACGAGCGACTCGACGGCCTCTCGTTCGGGCTTCTCGAGCGGTCTCGAGGCACCGGCGGAAGCGCTAATGACGAATCCACTAGCGAAACCTCCAGTGACGATGACGAATCCACCGGCGGCGAAAGCCGTCTCCTCGAGCACGACGGCCAGATACCGGGATCGTTCCACAGCCGACTTCTGCTCGCCCCTGAACACGATTTGGGACTGTTTCTCGCGTACAACACCGACAGCGCCGCCGGCGCGGGTACCGACTTCATCGACGCCTTTCTGGAGGAATACCTCCCGCTCGAGGAGTCGGCGGAAGACGCAGTTCCCGACTCCGACGGTCGCCCCGAACGCGCCGACGAACTCGAAGGCAGCTATCGCGGCGTCTCGATTTCGGAGTCCGAGCCCGCGAAGTTCTGGTCGGTCGCACAGGCCGGTTCGGTCGACGTGTCCGTCGCCGACGATGGCGCACTCGTAACCGAAGTCGGGGGCGAGACGCGATGGATCGAACGCGAACCGCTCCTCTTTCAGCGGGAAGACGGCGACGACTTCTTGGCGTTCGGGGAAGACGGTGGCGAGATCAGATACCTCTTTCTCGGCTTTCAGGCGTTCGAGCGGCGCTCGTGGCACGAGTCGATGTCCGTCCACGCCGGGGTTGCGGGCGCGACGACGCTCGGGATGCTCTCCGGAGCCGTCGGCTGGCCGCTCGCGCGAGGATGGCGGTGGCTTCGAAGCGACGGAGACTCGGGAGCGGGTAGTCACGCGGAATCGGATGCCGCGATAGAAACGGGTTCGGACGACCCCCGACCGTCGAACGCCGACTCGAGTTCGGTCGTCGAGTCCGTCGGACGAACGGACGCGAGCGGAGCGTCCGGTGGGCAAACGCGTCAGACGAGACAGTCTGGCTCCTCGAGGGAGGCGAAACGGACCACACGGAGTAATTCGCTGTCGGATCCACGTCGATGGGGACGCTGGACCGCTGGCGGGACGATCGCGTGCCTGTTCGGGTTCGTACTCGGCGTCTTCGGCCTGTTGCTCGTCTACCCGTATACGCTTTTGAGCGATCCCCCGCTCGCGTTCGAAGTGTTGTTCGTGCTTCCGCTGCTCGGGATCGCCGGAACGGCAGTTTCGGCGTTTTACGCGGTCACCGCCTGGCGCGAGGGATACTGGAGTCGGCGATCGCGGATCCACTACACGCTCGTCGTCTGTGCGATGGCCGGCTTCTGCTGGCTGTTGTACTACTGGAACTTCGTCCGACTCCCGGTCTAACGCGGTAGGTGGTTTCGGGGACGGGATGTCTCAAACCCGCTCGCAAAAGGAACGCTCGTCGAGCCGTTACTGAACCTTCTCGCCGATCTCGGCGTCGCCGTGGGTCGTCAGCAGGTCCGCCTCGTCGCCCGCGGCGAGGATCATCCCGTTGGACTCGACGCCGAACAGTTCCGCCGGCTCCATGTTCGCCAGTAGGATGATCTTCTCGCCGGTCAGTTCCTCTAAGTCGTGTAACTGTTTGATCCCCGCGACGACCTGTCTGGTCTCGAAGCCGATATCGACCTCGAGTCGCGCGAGGTCGTCCGCCCCCTCGATTCCCTCCGCGACCTCGATCCGGCCGACGCGGATGTCCAGATCCTGGAACTCACCGAAGCCGATCCGGTCCTCGAGCAGAGGCTCGAGGTCGCCCGCGGCGTCGTTCTCATCGTGTTCGTCGTCCTCGTCTCCGTCAGGTTCACCGTCGGACGCCGCATCGACCCGTTCTGCGAGCTTCTCGTTTAGTTCGTCGACGCGCTCGTCTTCGATCTTCTCGAAGAGTTCGCCGGGTTCCGCGAAGTGACGCGGCGGTGCCTCGAGTGCGTCCTCGATCCTCGCGTCTTCGACGGCTCCGTCCTCGCCCAGTTGCTCCCAGAGCGCCTGGGCCTTGTCCGGCGTGATCGGCGCGATGAGGACGCCGACGGCTTTCGCGATCTGGACGCAGTCGCGGATGACCTGTGCGGCCTGTTCGGGCTCTTCGTCGGTAAGCTTCCAGGGCTCGTTGCGCTGGATGTACTCGTTGCCGAACTGGGCTAGTCGCGTCGCGGCCTGACCGATCCCGCGGATCGAGTAGTCGTTGACCGCCTCGCGAACCTCGCCGATGGCTCCCTCGATGCGGTCCTCGACGTCCGGGGAGACCTCTGCGTCCGGCGTCCCTTCGTAGTTTCTGTAGGCGAACAGGAGGCTGCGATACCAGAAGTTGCCGACCGTCCCGACGAGTTCGCCGTTTACCTTCTCCTGGAAGGCGTCCCACGAGAAGTCGACGTCCTGCTGGAGGCCGCCGGTCGTCATCAGGTAGTATCGCAGCAGGTCGGGATGGAACCCTTCCTCGAGGTACTCCTTCGCCCAGATCGCACGATTCCGGCTCGTCGAGAGGCCCTTGCCGTTGATCGTGATGAAGCCGGTCGCGGCGACCGCCCGCGGCGCGTTGTAGTCCGCCGCCTCGAGCATCGCGGGCCAGAAGATGGTGTGGTGCTGGATGATGTCCCGCCCGATGACGTGAACGATCTCGCCGTCTTCCTTCCAGACGCGCTCCCAGTCGTAGCCCTCGCCTTCGGCGCTCTCGGCGTATTGCTTGGTGCTCGAGATGTACTCGACGGGCGCGTCGACCCAGACGTAGAGGACGATGTCTTCCTCCGCATCGCCAGGATAATCGATCCCCCAGTCCATGTCGCGGGTGAGACACCAGTCCTGCAGTCCCTCTTCGATCCACTGACGGGGCTGGTTTCGGGCGTTCGAGGTGCCCTCGAGTCCGTCGAGGAATTCGGTGAGATAGTCCGAGAACTCCGAGACGCGGAAGAACTTGTGGGTTCGCTCGCGGTACTCGGCCGGGTTGCCCGTGATCGTACTCTTCGGATCCTCGACTTCGCCCGGCTCGAGGTGGCGCTGACAGCCCTCGTCGCACTCGTCGCCGCGGGCTTTCGCCCCGCAGTACGGGCAGGTCCCTTCGACGTATCGATCCGGAAGGTGGTCGTCGGCGACGGGGTCGTAGGCCACCCGAATCTCCTTCTCGTAGACGTAGCCCTCCTCCTCGAGCGTGCGGACGATCTCCTGGGTTAGTTCCGTGTTCGTCTCGTCGTGGGTGTGTCCGTAGTTGTCGAACTCGACGTTGAACTTCGGAAAGGTCTCGGCGTACTGTTCGTGCCACTCGAGGGCGAAATCCTCGGGGTCGACGCCCTGTTGCTCGGCGTTGACGGCGACCGGCGTTCCGTGCATGTCCGATCCCGAGACGTAGGCCGTCTCCTGGCCGAGCGTCTCTAAGGCGCGGGCGAACGAATCGCCGCCCACGTACGTTCGCAGGTGGCCGACGTGCAGGTCGCCGTTCGCGTAGGGCAACCCACAGGTCACCACCGCCTGCTGCTCCGTCGGAAACTCGTCGTGGCTCATACGTGTGCTGAGTCGACCGAGGGCGTAAAACCCGCCGGTTTTCGCTCGCGGGTGTGGCAATCGTTTCCGGTTTCAGTCTGTCCGGGGCGAGTCACATCGAATCGGGTGCTAGTTCGATACCGACTCCTCGAGCGTCCACACGTCCGGGAGCCACTCGAGGCGACTGGCAAAGAGCAAGCCGACGCCGGCGGCCATCGACCCGAAGAAGCCGGCGACGAAGACGGCACCGCCGGGCTCTGTGACGAGCGTGAGCGCCGATCCGACCAGAAACAGCCAGCCGAGCGCCTCCCACGGTCGGCCGTCGTAGAGCCGCCACGAGGCGAGCGAGAGCAAAAAGCCGCCGAAGGCGGCCGCGACGACGATGCCGTCGATCGCGAGCGAACTCGCTGTCAACAGCACGAATCCGACGACCGCGATCCAGTCGAAGTGGTCCATTTCCTCTTGGATATCCGTCTCGAGCGGATCGAAAAACGTGTGTCGATCCGGTCGTGCAGCGGTGAGTTCGGTACTGCCGGTCAGTCCCACTCAATCGTCGCTTACGACCGGCACGCTCGCACGACACTGGAGGCGATCCAGATCCGCGACGAACGCCTCGAGCATCGACCGCGTGACGTGGGGCATACAGACGATCCGCATCTCGCCGGTCGCCGTTCGGGAAATTCGCCACCCTTCGCGCCGAAGCGAGTCGAACGTCGAGACCGGCACGTCGGCGGCGACCAGCGGTAGCGTCGGTTCGACGACCTCGAAACCGCGCGCGACGAGCGCGTCGGCAAGCCAGTCGGCATTGTGCTGGGACCTGGCGTACTGGCGCTGGTAGCCGCCGGGCCAGAGCGCCTCCATCGCGGCGACCGCGCTCGCGACGCCGGCACCCGATCGGGTTCCCGTCAGCGTCGCCTGCGAGGTTGACTCGAGGTACGGCGTGTCGATCGCGAGTTCGTCGAGCAGCGTCTCCTCGCGGGCGAGAAGCCCGCCGGCGGGGACCGCGGCCTGTCCCATCTTGTGCGGGTCGATCGCCATCGTGTCGACCGGCGCGTGCGAAAAGTTCCACTCGTAGTCGGTAAACGGAAGGACGAACCCGCCCCAGGCCGCGTCGACGTGAAAGAGCGCATCGACCGACCGCGCGATTTCGCCCAGTTCCGGGATCGGATCGACGCGACCGTACTCGGTCGTTCCCGCGACGCCGACGACGAGCGCCGTCCGATCGTCGACGCTGTGACGGACCGCCTCGAGGTCGGCCCGGTGGTCGTCGTCGGTCGGGACGATCCGCAACTCGACGCCGAGGACGTTCGCGGCCTTTTGAAAACTGAAGTGCCCGGACTCGGGCATCACGACGTTCGGCGTCGAACGCTCGTTTCGGTTCGGTGTGTGGTCTCCGACCCGGTTCGACGTTCGGCTCTCGAACCGATCGCGGGCGATGCGAACCGCCTGAATGTTCGCTTCGGTCCCGCCGCTGGCGACGTAGCCCGCGGGCGAGTCGAGACCGGCAATCTCGCCGAGCATCGATACCGCCTCCTCCTCGAGTTCGGTGACCGTCGGGTACGTCCCCGGATCGCCGGGATTCGTCGCGAGAAAGCGTTCGGCCGCCGTACGCGCGTCCGGGTGCGGCTCAGTGCACATCGACGAGAGCACCCGGTCAAACGTCTGCGGCTCGACCTGCATACGTTAGTTACCGTTTCTCGACGATTTATTCGTTGCGTTTCCACACAAAGACGAGTATTGGCCGCTGTACGAGCGGTCTCGAGTACATCGCTGATCGAATCCGCGTGTAAAACACCGGTCGAAATCGTCCGCTCGAGTTAGCGAACCGAATCCAGCAAGAGCTTCTGTTCGACGCGTTTGACCTCGTGTTGAACGTCGCGTACGGCGTCGATATTCGCGGAGATCGAACTGACGCCCTCGTTGACGAGGAACTGGACCATATCCGGCTTCGAGCCGGCCTGTCCGCAGATGCTCGTCTCGATATCGTGTTCGCGGCAGGTTTCGATGACGTCCTCGAGCAGCCGCAAGATCGCGGGGTGGAGTTCGTCGAAGCGGTCCGCGACGTGCTCGTTGTTGCGGTCGACCGCGAGCGTGTACTGGGTGAGGTCGTTCGTGCCGAAGGAGGCGAAGTCGATGCCCGCTTCGGCCAACTCCTCGACCGACAGCGCCGCGGCGGGCGTCTCGATCATCGCCCCCCATTTGCGCTTCTCGGGGTCGATCCCCGCCGCTTTCAGCTGCTCTTTCGCGCGGTAGACATCTTCGGCGTCGTTGACCAGCGGGAGCATGATCTCGACGTTGTCGTAGCCCATCTCGTAGAGTCGGGCGAACGCCTCGAGTTCGTGAGCGAAAACGTCGGTTCGGTCGAGCGAGCGGCGGATGCCCCGGTAGCCGAGCATCGGATTGTGTTCCTCGGGTTCGTCCTCCCCGCCCTCGAGTTGGCGGAACTCGTCGCTGGGCGCGTCGAGCGTGCGGACCCGAACGGGTCGCGGGTAGAACTCGTCTGCGACGCTCCGAATCCCATTGATGAGTTCGTTGGTGTAGGCGTCCGTGCCGTTTTCCTCGATGAATTTCTCCGGGGTTTGATTCAGCGAGAGGATCATGTGCTCCGTTCGGAGCAGGCCGACGCCGTCGGCACCCGTCGCGGCCGCGCGTTCGGCGGCTTCGGGGATGGAGACGTTGACCTTGACTTCGGTCGCCGTCATCGGCTTGACCGGCGACTGCGGGCGAACCTCTTCGACCGGCTGGGTCTCCTCTTCCGGATCGACCGTCTCGCCCTCGAGGACGGCTCCCTTGTCCCCATCGAGGGTGACGAGTTGGCCGTCATCCAGCACCGTCGTGGCGTTGGTCGTCCCGACGATTGCCGGGACGCCGAGTTCGCGAGAGACGATCGCGGCGTGACTGGTCATCCCACCTTCGTCGGTAACGATCCCCGCGGCGCGTTTCATCGCCGGGACCATATCCGGCATCGTCATCTCGGTGACGATGATGTCGCCCTCGCCGACCTTCGCGAGGTCGTCGAGTTTCGTGACCACCTGTGCGGCCCCGCTGACGGTGCCCGGACTCGAGCCGAGTCCGTCGACAAGGATTTCGCCGGTGGCCTCCGACGAGTCTCCGTCGCTCGACGTACTTCCGTCGTCAGAACCGGTCTCGGCGGACCGGATGCTCCCGCTGCCGTCGGTGACGCCTTTGGCGGCGTTGACGACTGCTTCGGAGCCGGCTCCCTCGAGGTTGCCGTCGTCGGGTTCCTCGATCGTGGTGATCGGCCTCGATTGAAGCATGAAATCCTCGTCGTCGGTCATCGCCCATTCGACGTCTTGTGGGGTATCGTAGTGGGTTTCGACGCGTTCACCGAGGTCGACGAGTCGGGAGAGTTCGTCGTCGGAGAGTACCCGCTCGGTGCGTTTCTCCTCGGGAACCTCGCGCTCGACGGTTTCCCCGGTTTCCTCGTCTTTGACGTGCATGACTTTCTTCTCGGCGACGGTCACGTCGATGTCGTCTTCGGTGCGTGAAATGACGTAGTTGTCCGGGGAGACCGCCCCGGAGACGACCGCTTCGCCGAGTCCCCAGGCGGCCTCGATGATCATCGTCGGATCGCCCGTCGAGGGGTGACTGGTGAACATGACACCCGATTTTTCGGCGTCGACCATCTGCTGGACGACGACCGCGATGTTGACCGCCGAGTGGTCGAAGCCTTGCTCCTGTCGGTAGTAGATCGCTCGCTGGGTGAAAAGCGAGGCCCAACACTCGCGCACGCGGTTGAGCAGATCCTCGCCGGTGACGTTCAGGTAGGTATCCTGCTGTCCGGCGAAGGAGGCGTCGGGAAGGTCCTCGGCCGTTGCCGAGGAGCGAACGGCGACGAAGGCCTCGCCGTTTCCGACCTCGTGGTAGGCCTCGAGGATTTCCTCGCGGAGTTCCTCGGGGAACGGCGTCTCGAGAATGAGTTCCTGTGCGCGGTCGGCCGCGGTCGCGAGCGCGCTCGAGTCGTCGGTGTCGACGTCGACGACGTCGAAGAGCTCGTCGTCGATGCCGGCGTTTTCGATAAACGATCGGTAGGTACCTGCCGTGACGACGAATCCCGGTGGGACCGGCAAGCCCGCCCCCGTGAGTTCACCGAGAGAAGCACCTTTGCCGCCGACCGTCTCGAGGTCGTCGGCGCTGATCTCGTCCAGCCAGAGTACAGCCATCTCTATTTGCGTGGACAGCAGGTCCGATAAAGAAGGTTGCGAACACGCCGTCACAGTCACTACTCGGACCCGAATGAGTATCTCCGCGGGCGAGCTGTTTCCCGCTGGATAGTTGTGGGTGGTCGGTCCACGAAACGGCCGAATAGTTAGATTGTTAAAAAGTATCCCACAGCGATTATAGAACTCGAGTTACTGGTCAGACTATGGAACTCTCCAACGCTGCGAAGTGGACGATATTCAATCGGGCGCTCACGGCGGGTGCCATGCTGCTCGGAACCGGACTGGCCCTCCTCGGCTTCGTGCTCGGGTTCTGGGGATCGATCGAAACGCTGGTCGTCGACGGCAACGTCCAGGCGGCGGTCGACAACTCGAATCCGATACTCACGCTCGTACTCGCGGGATTGGGATTTCTCGTCTGGCAGATGGGAAAGACGTACGCGCTGTTCTGGTCGCTCCCTCGAGCCTCCGGGCGGGCCGCCGCCAGGCGCTTCGACCACGGTCGTCTCAAGAGCGAGGTCGTCGAAGCGCTCGATGAACGCCTTGCGGAAATGGAAGAGGACGTTGCAGAAACTCGCCGAAGCGTGCAGGAACTCAAACGAACCGAACACGCGGCGGCCTTCGACGAACAGGACGCCCTCGAGTCGACGCCGGTCCAGCAATCGGGGCCAACAGATCATAGCGGCACGACTGGACAACGATCTGACTCGGTTGATCAGTCGGGGACGACAGCCAAGCAGTCCGGTCCGGCGGCCAACTCGGAGTCGACCGGTCAGCAATCGGCGTCGACGACGCATTCAGCGACGAGCGCCCAGCAATCCGAATCGACGGATCAGTCCGGAGCTCCCGATCGGTCCCAGCCCCACTCGGCCGAGTCCTCATCACCTGGATCCAATGCGTCAACCGAATCCGGGTTCGAATTTACGTCTCCGGGCGATTCGAGCGCCGAGCAGACCACGAGCGAATCGCCACGGCCCCAGTCGACGACCGAAGACGAGGGTACAGCACCATCGCCGGACCCCGATACTGCACCATCGCCGAACTCCGATACTAATCGACAGGGATCGACCGACGCAGACGATCCGGACCCGTTGTCGGAGTCGGACGAGTCACGAACCTGATCGCTTTTCTGTCATCTCCCACGACACCGACAGCCGGCGTTTCCGCCACCTGTAAAATCGACACCCGTTTCTCGCCGTCGTCGCGATACTCAGGCCTCGAGGATGTCGTCCGTTTCGGCGGGCGGAACTGAAATAACGCCCTCGAGGATCGTCACCGCATCGCCGCCGACCTGCACGTCCTCGCCCACGCGGACGCGGACAGTTCCTGATCGATCCACGAAGTGTCCCTGTTCGAACGCACACTCCTCCGGGAACGGATCGAGCGCCTCGTACTCTGCGAGGTACGCGCCGACGGCACCGCTTGCCGTCCCGGTGACAGGATCTTCGGGGACTCCTGCACCCGGCGCGAACATCCGCCCGTGAAGCGTCGACTCGCTCTCGAGCGTGTCGAAGGTGAACAGGTAGACGCCGGTCGCGTCGACCTCGTCGGTGAGCGACTCGATTTTAGCCAGATCCGGCGACGCACCGCCGACGTCCGATAAGTAGGTGATCGGCACGGCCAGAAACGGCAATCCGGTCGAGGTGACCGCAAGCGGGAGGTCGGCGCTGGCCCCTTCGAGCGCCGTCTGCTCGACGCCGAGGGCCTCGGCGACGCGGTCGTATCCGACGTCGACTTCCCGGATCGTCGGCTCGTCCTGGCTCATCCAGACGGAGCCGTCCGTTTCGATCTCCATCTCGAGGACACCGACGTTCGTCTCGAGGGTGGTCGTGCCGGGCTCGAGAACGCCGATATCGTAAAGATAGCTCAGCGTCCCGATCGTCGCGTGTCCGCAGAGATCGACCTCCTGTGCGGGAGTGAAGTATCGAATCCGGTAGTCTGCGTCGGCGCTTTCGGTGAGAAACGCCGTCTCGCTGACGGCCATCTCGGCGGCGATCGACTGCAACTGGTCGTCGGAGAGGCCGGCCGCGTCGGGGACCACGCCAGCGGGGTTTCCGGTGTGGGGTTCGTCGGTGAAGGCATCGACCTGATAGATCTCGACCTGCCGCGCGTCGTCGTTCATATCCGGGCCAACGTAACAGGGGACAATAGTCGTGACGACGGCGTGTGGAGGGGACACACTCGGGCCAGTGTGGAGGAGACGCACTCGAGTCTGTGCAGGTGGTTAGTCCTCTGAGGGTGTCCGATCCCGACTTCCGACCGACGAGTCCGTCCGGTGACTATCGGACTCGCCCCCGTCAGTCGCCGTTACGCTCTCCGCGTCCGCTTCGAACCGCTCTACCGCGTCGGCGTCGTGAGTCCCGACGGGCGGCAGATTCACCTCGGCCGCGGGCGAGGACTCGAGATCCGTGTTCCGCTCGAGGTCTTTCATCTCGCCGTCCTCGCGCGCATCTTGATCGATCCGCATCGAACAGAAGTCGACCCCGCACATCGAGCAAAAGCGGGCTTCCTTGTAGTTGTCTTCGGGTAAAGTCTGGTCGTGGGCCGACTGCGCGCGCTCGGGGTCGAGCGCCAGCGAGAACTGTTCGCGCCAGTCGAAGGCGTACCGGGCTTCCGAAAGGGCGTCGTCCCAGTCTCGAGCGCCCGGCCGGTCGTTCCCGACGTCGCCAGCGTGGGCGGCGATTCGGTAGGCTGCGAGTCCGTCGCGAACGTCCGCCTCGTCGGGCAGTCCGAGGTGTTCTTTCGGGGTGACGTAACAGAGCATCGCCGCACCTTCCTTGGCGGCCATCGCCGCGCCGATCGCGCTCGTGATGTGATCGTAGCCCGGCGCGATGTCGGTCACCAGCGGTCCGAGGACGTAGAACGGCGCGCCGTCGCACACTTCCTGCTGGCGCTCGACGTTCTCCGCGATCTTGTCCATCGGGACGTGGCCCGGCCCTTCGACCATCACCTGCACGCCCCGGTCCCAAGCGCGCCGGGTCAACTCGCCAAGCGTGTCGAGTTCGGCGTACTGGGCCTCGTCGCAGGCGTCCGCGATGCTTCCCGGCCGAAGGCTGTCGCCGAGGCTGAAGGTCACGTCGTGCTCGAGGAAGATTGCACAAATCTCGTCGTAGACCTGAAAGAGCGGGTTCTGCTCTCCGTGGGCTTCCATCCACTTTGCCATGATCGACCCGCCGCGGGAGACGATGCCCGTTTTTCGCCCCTCCGTCAGCGGCAGGTGCTCGGCGAGAACGCCGGCGTGAATCGTCATGTAGTCGACGCCCTGTTCGGCCTGCTTTTCGATCACCTCGAGTAGCAGTTCCGTCGTCAGGTCCTCGGGACTGCCGGCGCGTTTGACCGCCTCGTACAGCGGCACCGTCCCGATCGGTACCGGCGAGTGTTCGACATTGGCCTCGCGGATGCGATCGAGGTCGGAACCGGTGCCGAGATCCATCACCGTATCCGCGCCGTGGTGAACCGCCGTGTGAAGCTTCTCGAGTTCCTCTTCTATGTCGCTCGTCGTCTCGCTGTTGCCGATGTTCGCGTTCACCTTCGTCGAGAACTCGCGACCGATGATCATCGGATCGAGCGTCTCGTGGCTCGTGTTCGCCGGGATCACCGCCTGTCCGTCGGCGACCTGCTCGCGAACGAACTCGGGATCGCGATTCTCTCGCTCGGCGATACGTCTCATTTCGGGCGTAACTGTCCCGTTGCGGGCCATCTGTAACTGGGTCGTCGGCATCGATAATTAGGTTATATTACTAGGTTATAAGCTTGGTGTGGCGCGCTCGAGACGTAGATAGCAAGCGAGTTCGGATACTTAATACCCGTTCCTGCCGGTTTCGTCGGTTTCTGACCGTTTCGTGGCCGATATCGCTCTGCGTTCTGGGAAAGTTTAATTGCTTATTCCCTGTTAGTGAGCGTATGGAACGAACGCTACGAGATACCCTCATTTCGCTTTTTGCCGGGGGCGCAATTAGCGGCGCGCTCTACTGGCTCGATGGCTATCTCAGCCTGGCCATTGTTACCGGGCTTTGCTGGGCTTGTGGCCTCAAACTCACACTACACATCGGCCACCTGTATCCGGCGTACGCGACGGGCGAGACGTGGGCCGATAAACGATGGACGATGTTGAGTGTCGGACTCATGACTCTTGCTGCCCTCATCGGTGTGAGCCCAGCGCTTCCGCTTTCGGATGAACTACGACTCGGCTTCGGATTCCTCGTCATCGGAACTGGACTCGTCGCGTATACAGCGGGGACACTCGCCGTATTGGAACAAGTAGACAGCAACGCAACCGAGCGATCTGCGAGCTCGAACGCGCAGTATCCGATGGATAGCGGTTAATCTCGACGAAACAGTCCGAACGCGATTTATCGCAACGGTCCGTTTCGGTCTCCAGCAAACCTTGCGTCCATCCCCCATGCAGGTCACGAACGGCGGATGCGACCGCCCTGCAACTGTACGGAAAACCTCTCATCCTCGTCAGCGGGAACCGTCATCGTCGCCCGCACCTCCTCCTGAACCGCCTCGTTCGTCGTTCCGTCCTGTTCCTCGAGCGAGAACGTCTGGCGGTCGTCGTTCACCTCGAGCCAGTACTCCCCGGCTTCGGTCACGAGGACGGTGACTGTGACAGGAACGGATTCGCCCGAACGCGGTTTCTCGTCGAACGTGATCGACGTGGGCTCGAGGCCGCCGTCGACGAACTCGAACTCGAGGGTTCGGTCGAACGTCGTCGTGTAAATGGGAATTTCCTCGTCCACGAGGTCGGTCTCGTCGGCGTCGCGTCCGCTCTCACCACCCGATGCCGGCTCCTCGGTGAGCAATTCGACGCCGAGTTCGGCCTCGACGTTTGCGATTTTGTTCAGGATCGTTTGCTCCGCAGAGCCGCCAAAGAGCAACCCGACGAGTTCGCCGTCAGGGTCGGTAAAGACCGGCGATCCGCTGTCTCCACCTTCGGACATGTACCCCGCGACGAGCTGATCTCTGAACAGGATCGGACCGTGCTCGGGGCCGAAGTTCACCCGAACGCTCGCGCTCGTCGCCTCGAGGTCGGCGCTCGTCACGCCCGTCGTCCGACCGCTTTTGGTCACCGTTTCGCCCCGGAGTTCGTCGTAGTCCTCGCGCCGAATGCCAGTCGGCCACGACTCGTCGAGTCCGAACGCGGCGGTCGACTCGTCCTCGGGGCGAACCGACCGCGCGGCCACGTCGACGAGCACGCCGTCGTCGATTTCGACGTAGCCGAGCAGTTCGCCGACGTTGTCCTCACCCCGCTGGCCGCCATCCTGTGGCGATGGTTGGAGGATCGGTTCGCCCAATTCTGCAGCGTTCGAACGCGCGTAGACGTGATTGTTCGACAGGCGGACGAAGTCACCGGACTCGGCGTCGTCGCTCCAGATCGCCGCCGATGGGTCCTCGAGGCGCGCCGGATACGGACCGGCCGTGGCCGCCGACGATTCGGCGTTGATCTCGCTGACACCCGCGGGCACCGGTCGGTGTCGCTCCTGTCTGTTCTCGGCGGCTTCCGGCTTCGGCTCGAGGACCGACAGCGCGTCGAAGCCGGTTTTGGTCTCGCCGTATCCACAGTCGACGACCTCGATATCGAGGTCGACGCCATCGGTATCCCGTGCGCGAGTTTTCACGTCGTCTTTCGGATCGAGCTCCTCGGGAGGAACCTTCTGTGATACGAAAACCGTTACGCTGTCGGCTTGTTCGTCGTACTCGACGCCGATCACGTTCTCGCACTCGAGGAGGTACTCGTAGTCCTGGGTCGTTGGCATGGTGTTGTCTCACGCTCTACAATAACCAATGACTAGTTCCGAACGAATATAATTGTTTGGTGACTAAACACCTCTTCAATCAACGGTGAATCGGCGAGTTCGAACCGGATCGATCGAATCGGTCCGCCTGCCGTTTCACCTCACTTAAGGGGGCGCGCTTCGTCTCACCGGCCAGGAGGAGTCAAGAGAATGTCCGATTTGCCGGACGACTTCAAGTGTACAGTGACGAACTGGGACTACATCTACAGTCTGTGTCGAGACGTCAGCGAGGACGTTCGAAACGACGAGTTCGAACCCGACGTTATCGTCGCGCTGGCCCGCGGCGGCTGGTTCGCCGGTCGATGCGTCTGTGACTTCCTGGGACTGGACGATCTGACGAGCCTGAAGATGGAACACTACGTCGGCACCGCCGAGAAAAGCGGCGAGCCGACGGTCCGGTATCCGATGCCCGAAGGCAGCGTCGAAGGCAAGGACGTCCTCATCATCGACGACATCGCCGATACCGGCGGCTCGATCAAGCGAGCCCAGGAGTACGTCACCGACCGCGATGCGGGCACCGTCCGAACCGCGACCCTCCAGTTGCTCGGCACCAGCGAGTTCAACCCCGACTACGTCGGCGAGCAACTCGAGGAGTGGACCTGGGTCGTCTACCCGTGGAACTTCATCGAGGACATGATCGATTTGATCACGAGCGCAATGGAGAAAGGCGATCAGGAGTCCTACACCAAAGCGGACATTCGACACTACCTCAATCACTTCCACGACGTCGAACGCATCGAGATGGAGATCGCCCAGCCGAACCGCCTGACCGAGGTCCTGACCGAGATGGAGCGTCGGGACCTCCTCGAGATGACCGTGTCGGGCGAGTGGCAACTCCTCGAGTAGCAAGCCATAACCGATTCCCGACAACGATGACGGAACCCGACTCCGGCGGCGGCCGTGATAACCCCCTCGAGACGATTCTCCGCGCGTTTCTGTTGAAAGACGAGGGCCGGACGGGCTGGCAGCTACGGGGCGTCGAGGACCCCGAATCCGTCGCCGGCCACTCGTGGGGCGTCGCGCTCCTCTCGCTCTTCTACGCCGACCACGACGACGCACCTGCGGACGTTGACCCGGATCGCGCGCTCCGAATGGCCGTTCTCCACGATCTCGCGGAAGCCGAGACTGGCGATTTCGCGACACGAGCTGACTCGAGCGCCGATACGATCGATCCCGCGGAGAAAGCGCGACTCGAGGAGGACGCGATCACGGAGTTGCTCGAGCCCTTCGACGAGAACGACGGCCTCCGGGCGATCTGGGACGAGTACGAGGTGCGGGAGTCGCCGACGGCGCAGTTCGTCAAGGACATGGATCTCGTGGATATGTGCGTGCAGGCGGTCCACTACGAGCGCGAGGGGCGCTACGATCCGGCCGACGACACCGGCACCGACGAGCAGTTCGCGGAGTACGACGCACTCGACGAGTTCTTCGCGACCGCCACGCCGCGGATCCGGACCGAGATCGGGCGGCGGTTGCTCGAGGAGGCTCGAGACCGGTACGAGGCGGTACGCGATGACCGAACTGAGCAGTGAGAAATCGGACGACGTGAGTCACGATGGACGCGACTGTCTTCCGGGCGAGTTCAGCGTTCGGCCGTCGGCGCGGGTTCGCGGTCGGAGCGTTCGTCCGGCGAACCGCTTCGCTCGTCGTCTTCGCGTGCGTGGCTGTCTTCGCGTTCGTCGTCGACGATGGCGTTCTTCCACGTGCCTCGAGTGAACCACGCGCCGGCGGCGATCGCGCCGATCACGTCGCCGACGAGGACGCCGACCCAGATGCCCGTCGTTCCCCAGTCGGCGACGAACAGCAGGAAGACGGTGACGAGCACGCGGCCGAACCACAGCGCGACCACCGAAAACGCCAGTGCCGTCTTCGTGTTGCCGGCACCGCGGAACGCGCCCAGGAACACCTGCATGACGCCCATGAAGACGAACATTAGCGCGGCGACCTGCAGGTAGGTCGTCCCGTAGTCGATGGTCGCCGCCCGTCCCTCCACGTCCGCGGTGACGAAGACGGACACGATCGGCTCCGGGACCAGGAACGCGATCACGCCGCCGACGGCCATGACCGCGGCGATGACGCCCGCGGCGAGCCACGTCGCCCGCGCCGCACGCTCGGGCTTGCCCGCCCCCAGATTCTGGCCGACGATGGTGTCCGTCGCCTGGCTCATCCCCAGCGCCGGCAGGAACGCGAGCGAGATCAACCGGTTGCCAAGCCCGTAGGCCGTGACGACCGCCGGCGGGAACGTCGAGACCATCGCCGTCATCGCGATCATCGCCAGCGAACTCATCGACTGCTCGAGCGCGGTCGGGACGCCGAGTCGCGTGATTTTGGAGATGTATTCGGCTCGCGGGATCAGGTGGCTCGCTTCGATCTCTGGACCGACGTCGGTGTAGAACAGGACGTAGAACCCGATCACCGTGGCGATGGCTCTCGAGAGGACGGTCGCGACCGCCGCACCCGCCATCTCGAGTCGCGGGACGGGACCGACGCCGAAGATAAACACCGGGTCGACCGCGACGTTGAAGACGACGCTGACGAACATCACGACCATCGGCGCGCGTGTGTTACCGTACCCGCGCATGAGCGAGACGAAGATGAAAAAGCCGAACAAGAACGGCATGCCGAGGAAGAACACGCGCATGTACTCGCTGGCGAGCGGGATGATCGCGGCCTCGGTTTCGGGGTCGGCCGGCAACAGCGCCAGCATCGAGTCGGTCGCGAGAAAGCCGATCACGGCGATCGCGATCGCGATGAGCGTGATAAACGAGACCGTCTGTCCGGCGATCAGGCCTCCTTTGTCGCTGTCCGCACCGGAGTGCTGGGCGATGAGAATCGCGCCTGCAGCAGTGAACCCACCGCCGATCGAGATCAGAAAGAAGATCAGCGGAAAGGCGAGACTCAGCGCGCCGACGGCGTCCGGCGAGAGCGCTCCCAGCCAGAACGTGTCGCCGACGTTGTAAGCGACCTGCAACAGCTGGATGACAACGAGCGGCCACGCCAGCCGGAACATAGGGCGGACGAGCGACCCGTCGGTGAGATCGCTCTCGCTCGAGGAGCGGTCGGCGAGCATTACGATCCGAAATAGCATGCCACCTATATGAGTGCTTGTAGCTATTGGTAACATCACACATGGTGGCTCGGCGCAGTCGTTCTCTGAGCGCGGAGATCCACACGCCTCGAAACGGAAGAATCGGATCGACTGCCACCGTACCAGCGTCGCTCGGATCGTTGTCGAACCTATCTCGTTTGGACCGTTGTCGAACCCGTATCGTTTAGTCGGTTCCCGCCGCAGGCTGTGCCATGACCATCGGCGTCATCGGCGGCAGCGGAATCTACGAGGCACTGCCACTCGAGAACACGCGGACCGAGTCGGTCTCGACACCGTACGGCGAACCGAGCGACGACATCACGCTGGGCGAACTCGGGGGGAATGAGGTCGCCTTCCTGCCGCGACACGGAACCGATCACCAGCACACGCCGACCGACGCGTCATACCGGGCAAACATCTACGCGCTCAAGTCCATGGGCGTCGACCGCGTTATCGCCACCAACGCTGTCGGGAGCCTCCGCGAAGACCTTCCCCCGCAGACGCTGGTTATCCCGGACCAGATTTTCGACCGCACGAAACACCGATCGCCGACGTTCTTCGGCGACGGCATGGTCGTCCACATGGGCTTCGCACAGCCGTACTGTCCGGAGATGGTCGCCCACCTCGCCGAGTCCGCGCGGGCGGCGACTGATGCCACGGTCTCCGAGAACGGCACGTACGTCTGCATCGAGGGGCCGCAGTACTCGACGAAAGCCGAAAGCGAGTTCTACCGCGAACAGGGCTGGGATATCGTCGGGATGACGGCGATTCCCGAGGCCAAACTCGCCCGCGAGGCCGAGTTGAGCTACGCGACCGTCGCCGGCGTCACCGACTACGACGTCTGGAAGGAAGACAGCGAGGTCACCCTCGAGGAGGTCCTCGAGAACGCCGCAGCCAATCAGGAGTCGATCAACGAGGTTATCGAACGTGCGATCCGAACCATGCCAGCGGACTTCGAGAGCCGCGCCTGGTCGGCGCTCGAGGACACGATCAACACACCGGCGGAGTCGATTCCGGCAGAGACCCGCGAACGCGTCGAGCTATTAGCCGGCGAGTACCTCGAGGACTGAGTTCGTATCGATGTGTGACGGTCTCACCAGGGACCGCGCTCTAGACTGGCTCGAACGTCAGCACTCGCTCGTCGGTCGTCTCGGAGACGGCGACCGAGATCTCGACCTCGAGGCCGTTTTCGATCGACTCGAGGTCGATGCCGGCGACCTGTCCGGTGAGTCGAACCGGGCCGAAATCCGCGATCGCGGTCGCGTAGGGGGCGTCCTCCTCGAACGACGGCGTCGGAACGTGCGTGACGGTGAACGTCTCTATTTCGCCTGATTCGGGCAACCGCTGGCGCGTGAGTTCCGTCGATCCACACTCCGGACACACCTGCCGCGGCGGCAGCGAGCCGTGTCCGGCGGCACACTCGAGGTAATAGGCCTCGCCCTCTTCTGCGGCGTCGAGCCAGTCGTCGAATCCCGCGTCTCTGATCTCGCTCATTCGATCACCTCCAGACCGACGGTCTGGCGTACTCGAATTCGCTCACAACGCTCGCTCATTCGATCACCTCCAACACATGAACCGTCGCAGACGCAACGGTTCCGCCCGCGTTGTGCGCGAGCGCGGTCGTCGCGCCCGTGACCGCATCGCTGTTTTCGTGTTCGCCGGCGAGCAGCGACGCGACCTCGGCGATCTGGGACGCCCCGGTCGCGCCCACGGGGTGGCCCTTGGCTTTCAGGCCGCCGGAGAGATTGATCGGCGTCTCGCCGTCCGCGGTCGTCCGACCGTCTCGAGCGGCGGTGATTCCCTCTCCGATCGACTCGAGATCGAGCGCTTCGATGGCCAACACCTCCGCGATCGTAAAGCAGTCGTGGACCTCGGCGAAGTCGACGTCGCCCGCATCGATGCCGGCATCGGCGTAGGCCTCCTCGCCCGCCTCGCGTGCGGCGGGCGAGCGCGCGAGGTACTCGCGGTCGTGCAAGGCCATCCGGTCGCCGCCCTGTCCGGTGCCCGTGATCGCGACCGGGGCGTCTACGTCGTGTTCGTCGGCGTAGGATTCGCTGGTGAGCACGAGCGCCGACGCGCCGTCGGAGATCGGACAGGAGTCGTACAAGCCGAGCGGCGAGGAGACCTGCGGGGCCTCGAGTACGTCCTCGACCTCGATCGCGCGCTGGTATTGGGCCTTCTCGTTCTCGAGGGCGTTGGCGTGGTTCTTGACGGCGATGTGTGCGAGGTCGGCGTGCTCGCCGCCGTAGGTTTCGAAGTACGCCTGGGCCATCAGGGCGTAGGCTCCGGGGAAGGTCGTCCCCGCGCGGACCTCCCAGAGGTCGTCGGCGGCGATGGCGAGCGCTTCGGTCGCGCCCGCGGTTCCGAGATTGGTCATCCGTTCTGCACCGCCGACGAGGAGCACGTCGTCCTCGCCGTTTCGGATGCGCTTGACCGCGTCGGCGACAGCGACGCCGCTCGAGGCGCAGGCCGATTCATATCTGGTCGCCGGTGCTTGCACCCCCGCCGCTTCGGCCATCAGCGGTCCCTGGTGGCCCTGGTGCTCGGAAAGTTCCCCCATAAAATTCCCGTAGAGTACACCGTCGACGTCCGATCGTGGCACCCCACTGTGCTCGAACGCTTCGATGCTCGCTTGCCCGAAGAGGTCCCGGCTCGTCCGCTCGGGAACGTTTCCGAACGGCGTCAGTCCGACACCCGCAACGCGTACCTCGCTCATGGCACACTCTACCGCACCGATGGGTTAATATCCCGCGGTTAGTCCACTGCTCAGTCGGCCCGCCACCTTTCGCCAATCTGTCCCAAACGAACGCACGAGTACCGATGCGACTCGAGACGCTTCCTCGAGTTTATCAGCGAGAAGTCCCACAACTGTCCGTATGGACGGGGAACCACTCGACATGCAAGCGCTCACGGAGCTCACGGAAACGAGCGCCGTTCCGGGATACGAAGACAGGGTCCGAGACTACGTTGTCGACGCGCTCGAGGACAGCGTCGACCGCGTTCGGACGGACGCGATGGGGAACGTCGTCGGCACGCTCGAGGGCGAATCGGACTACTCGGTCGCCGTCGCCGCCCACATGGACGAGGTCGGATTCATGGTCAGCCACGTTCGTGGCAGCGACGACGGCTTCGGCTTTCTCGAACTCGACGCTCTCGGTGGGTGGGACGCCCGCGTTCTCAAGGCACAGCGCGTCACGATTCACGCCGAGGACGGCGATATTCCGGGCATCATCGGCTCGCCGCCGCCACACACCCTTGACGACGAGACGCGGGAGAAGACGCCCGAGGTCGACGATATCTACGTCGACACCGGCCTCCGAACCGACGACCTCGAGGACCGCGTTTCCGTCGGCGATCTGGTTACGATGGAACAGACGACCAAACGCGTCGGCGAGACGGTGACGGGGAAGGCTCTCGACGACCGCGTCTGCCTGTTCGCCGCTCTCGAGGCGGCACGCCGGATAGACGATCCGACGGCGACGATTCACTTCTGTGCGACCGTTCAGGAGGAGGTCGGCCTTCGAGGTGCCCGCGCGCTCGGGGTCGACGTCGATCCGGATCTGGCGATCGCGCTCGACGTCACCGTCGCGAACGACGTTCCCGGCTTTTCCGCGGGCGAGCACGTGACCGAACTCGGCGAAGGGGCCGCGATCAAACTCAAGGACTCGAGCGTGATCACGAACCCGAAGGTCCACCGGCGGCTACGGGACGTAGCGGACGAAGAGGGGATCGACTACCAGTACGAAATCCTTCCCGCGGGCGGCACCGACACCGGCGGGTTCCAGTTCAGCGCCGGGGCGAAGCCGGTCGGTGCGATCTCGATTCCGACGCGGTATCTTCACACCGTCACGGAGACGGCCCACGTCGAAGACATCACCTCGACGATCGAGCTATTAACAGCGTTTCTCGAGAGCGAAGACGGAACGTACGACTATACGCTCTGAGACGACCTGAGAACACGCAAAGCACATCGGAGCCCAAAGCACGCTGGGGAACTCAAAGCGCATCGGAGACGTCGCCGAGCACGTCCGTCTCGACGAAGACGACGACGTGATCGCCAGCGTCGACGACCGTCTCACCGCGTGGCGTAATGAGTTCGTCGTCTCGAGTGATCGCCCCGATGACGACGCCGTCCGGAAGCTTCGAGATCACGTCGCGGATCCGATTGCCACAGAGCAGGCTGTCCTGATCGACTTCGATTTCGAGGACTTCCGCCCGGTCCGACTCGAGCATCGCGACGTTTTCCGTGCGCCGTGCGCGGGTGAATCGGGTGATCTCTTCGGAGGTGACCAGCCGCGGATTGACGGCGACGTCGATGCCGACAGTTTCGAAGAGGTCGACGTACTCGCCGTACTCGACGATGCCGATGGTTCGCTCGACGCCGATGCGTTTCGCGAGCAACGAGACGAGGAGGTTCTTCTCGTCGCTATCGAGCGCCGCGACGACGATGTCGGACTCGTCGACGTGCTCGCGGACGAGAAAGTCGATGTCGGTCGCGTCGCTTTCTAACACTAACGTGTTCGGGAGACGTTCGGCGAGTTCGCGAGCGCGCTCGTGGTTCTGCTCTATCAGCCGCGGGGAGAGTCCTTCTTCTTCGAATATTCGGGCCGTCTGGTAGCCGATTTCGCTCCCGCCGACGATGACGATCTCGTTTGCGTCCTCGAGCGTCGGCGCGGGCGTCAGCGAACTGGCGAAGCCGCGGACGCTTTCGGACGAGCCGATGACGACGATGGCGTCGTTGGGTTCGATGACCGTCTCACCGGTGGGAATCACGACGTCCCCGTTGCGAAAGAGCGCCGCGAACGTCAGCGACTCGTACCGATCGGCCTCCGCGACCGTCTCCCCGGCGATCGGGCTATCCGATTCGACCTCGAACTCCGCCATCTGGACGAGTCCACCCCCGAACGTATCGACGTCGTGAGCGCCCGGGAGGCTGGCAATCTTCACGATCGTCTGTGCGGTGTGGAGATTCGTACAGACCATGAAGTCGACGCCGAACGCGCCCTCGGCGTGTTCCCAGGTCCGTAACAACGTCGTGTCCTTCACGCGAGAGATCGTGAACGGGTCGTCGAGGGTTTTGGCCGCCCCGCAGACGACGATGTTCGTCTCGTCGCGGTCGGTGCTCGCGATCACCATATCCGCCTCCTCGACGCCCGCTTCCTCGAGGGTACTTCGTGTGGTTCCGTCGCCCTCGATGGCAAGTACGTCAAGCGAGTACGTGAGCGATTCGATGCGTTCGGAGTCGGTGTCGACGACGACGACATCGTGGTCGTCGGCGAGCCCTTCCGCGATGTTCGAACCGACCTCACCCGCGCCGATGATGATTATGCGCACGCGAGCGCCACCTGCAACATACGAACGGCTATTCGACGGAGGTGTAAGTCCGTTTCCATTGCCGATACTCGGATTTCGGCGGGGGCTTCCCGCTCGTCGGTATCGATCGGTACCAGCCCCTCAGACCGGTCGATCAGGGCATCTCGTGAACCGTGAGTTCGACGTCGCGTTGCTCCCCTTCGATATCGGCGACGAGCCGTCTAACGACCTCTCTGGCTTCCTCGAGCAGTCGGGGCTGTACCTTCCCGACGACCCAATCGAGCGAGACGAACCGCGGGAGCGAGATCGCGTTTCCGTCGGCCGAGTGGGGATCGTACACCGCCTCGAAGTAGATTCGGCTGGCCGTCTCGATCCCCTCGGGAGCCGCCTCGGGTGCCGGTTCGACCCGCCAGGTTCCGCGGGCGTCGACGTCCTTGCGAAGCTCCCATTCGAGCGTGTGCGGTTCATCGACGGCCACGACCTCGGAGCGGGCGGTGTACCCGAGTTTCCACCAGGTCAGCCGAAGGTCGTATATCGCGCCAACGCCGTTCTCGTCGCCCCCGCGGCGCTTTCGAACGGACTCGAGGTGCTCCGTGTACCGCGGGTAGTCGGTAAAGGAAACGACGTACGGGAACACGTCCGCCGGCGACCGGTGGGCGACGGTGCTGAGGAGGATCCTGTCCACGATTTCGCTATGGCTGCGCTGAACGTAAGGATTTTCGTCTCGTCGCGGATCGGCTGTTTCCGCCGTCGGTTCGACGACCTATCTCCGCCGGTTCGGTTGATCCACGCTCGCCGGTTCGGTCGATCTATCTCCGTCAGTTCGTCCGAACCACTCCGTCGATTCACCCGTTTCACTACCTTTCTATACGCCGGCCGAGAACACCGGCGCATGCGAGATATCTGTATCGTCGGCGGCGGCGTCGCCGGGCTTGCCGCGTCGATCTTCACGGCTCGAGCGGGACTGGATACCATCGTGGTCGACGGCGGGGAATCCATCCTCGCGCGGAACGCCAGCCTCGAGAACTATCCGGGGTTTCCAGACGGGGTCGACGCGCGGCGGTACCTGCGTCTGGTTCACGAACAGGCACAGGGCGCGGGCGTCGAGGTCGAACTCGGCCGGGTCTCGAGCGTCGAGCGGATCGAGGAGACGAACCCCGAATCGGGGTTCGTCCTCGAAACCGACGGCGGGGACCCGCTCGAGGTCCGGCGGGTGATCGCCGCCTCGTGGTCCGACAGCGAGTACCTGGTTCCGCTGGACGTGGGCCGCATCCAGCGCGGGAGCAAACACTACGTGAACGTCGACGAAGACGGCCGAACCGCCGTCGAGGGCGTCTACGCGGCGGGGCGACTCGCCGGCGAACCCCACCAGACGATCGTCGCGGCCGGTCACGGCGCGAAAGTCGGACTGACCGCGATTCACGACTCGGACGTCAACTTCTATCACGACTGGGTCGTCCCGGAAGGCTATTTCACCGGCCGCGATCGGGACGTGCCGCCGGGCTGTGAGGAGATCGACGACGAGGAACGGCTGGAACGCGATGTCGCGGCGCGGGAGACGATCCTCGAGGCCTTCGCGGAACCGCTCGCGGAGAAACCGACCATGCACCCGAGCGTCGACCGGGAGTGAGTCGACGCGCCGACCTGTGTCGACCAGCAGCGAGTCGAACTTCCGATCTGGGTTTCCGTCGAATCCTCGCTACGCTTAACATACCTCCCCCGAGAAAGGCAAACGAATGCTCGAGGGAGTCAACGTCGCGCTCGGGGTGTCCGGATCGATCGCCGCCGTCAAAACGGTCGAACTCGCCCACGAGTTGCGACGCCGGGGTGCAAGCGTTCGCGCCGTGATGACCGACAGTGCCCGACACATCATCCACCCGTGGTCGCTCGAGTTCGCCACCGAAAACGACGTCGTCACCGAAATCACGGGCGGCGTCGAGCACGTTGAACTCTGCGGCTACGACGGCTGGGCCGACGTCCTGTTGATCGCGCCGGCGACCGCGAACACGGTCGGAAAGATCGCCGGGGCGGTCGACGACACGCCGGTAACGACCTGTGCGACGACCGCGCTGGGCGCGGACACGCCGGTCGTTATCGCCCCCGCGATGCACGAACCGATGTACGACCACCCCGGCGTTCTCGAGGCGATCGAGACCCTCGACGACTGGGGCGTCGCGTTCGTCGATCCCCGGATCGAAGAGGGCAAAGCGAAGATCGCGAGCGAGGAGGCCATCGTCTGCGAGACCGCTCGAGCCGCGGGCGAACGGCCGCTCGCGAGCGAACACGTCGTCGTCACCAGCGGGGCGACCAGCGAGCCGATCGATCCCGTCCGCGTGCTGACGAACCGCTCGTCGGGGCGGATGGGCCGAGCCGTCGCGCGGGCCTGTTACGTCCGCGGCGCGGACGTAACGCTCGTCCACGGCGTCGTCGGCCCGCACTCGCTCCAACGCTCGTCGCCGGTCGCCGGTCTCTCCGGAGGCGATTCGGGAGTAGCGCTTCCGTACGCGAGCGTCGAGCAGGTCGAAACCGCCGCAGAGCTACTCGAGGCCACGCTCGAGGCCTGTTCGACGGCCGACGCGCTCGTTTCGGCTGCGGCGATCGGCGATTACACGCTCGAGC
Organism: Halostagnicola larsenii XH-48; assembly: GCF_000517625.1. Lineage (GTDB taxonomy): Archaea > Halobacteriota > Halobacteria > Halobacteriales > Natrialbaceae > Halostagnicola > Halostagnicola larsenii. The sequence continues at coordinate 634,030 of NZ_CP007055.1, forward strand.
CGAGTGCAGAGAAACTCCGCTCCGGCGCGGAGCGAACGCTCGACCTCGAGCCGACGGCAAAGGTGATCGACGAGGTTCGGGATCGGCACCCGGACCTCCCGATCGTCGGCTTCAAGGCCGAGACCACCGGCGACGACGAGGCGATGATCGAGGCGGCCCGGAAGACGCTCGAGCGTGCGGACCTGACGTTCGTCGTCGCGAACGACGCGAGCGTGATGGGATCGGACCGGACGCGGGCGCTGTTGGTCCACGCGGAGAACGCGGCCCGCTACGAGGGTACGAAAGCCGGACTCAGCGGTGAGATCGCCGACTCGATCGCCGTCGTTCTCACGGACGAATCCTCGCGCTGACGGCGTCTCATCTCGCGATCGAGTCCCCGGGCTGACTGCGGCGTCTCGGACGATTCCTCCATCCGCTAGCGACTCGTCGCTGAACCCCATCCTCGAGTTATCGGGCTTTCAACCTGTTCGTTCGGCGCTCTCAGGATCGTCAACTTTTACTCCCCAACCGACCCATCCACGACATGGATCAGTTACAGCGGTCACTACTCGAGGCCCCGATTATCGAGAAAGACGGGTATCATTACTTCGTCCATCCGATCAGCGACGGGGTTCCGAAACTCGATCCCGGACTCTTGCGCGAGATCGTGATCCGGATTATTCGAAAGGCGAAACTCGAGGAAGTCGATCGTATCGTCACGCCCGCGGCCATGGGAATTCACATCTCCACGGCCGTATCGTTGATGACGGACATCCCGCTGACGGTGATTCGAAAACGACAGTACGGACTCGAAGACGAAGTCGCCATCTCCCAGCAGACCGGTTACTCGGAAAACGAGATGTACATCAACGACGTTCGCGAGGGCGAACGCGTCCTCGTCCTCGACGACGTGCTCTCGACCGGCGGCACGCTGGCTGCCGTCCTCGAGGCGCTTGACGAAATCGGTGCCGAGGTCGTCGACACGGTCGCGGTAATCAAGAAGGTCGGCGGCGAAAACAAAGTCGAGGACGTCGACCACCACGTCAAGACGCTGGTCAACGTCGACGTCGTCGACGGTGAGGTCGTTATCGTCGACGAAAACGGCGACTGATCGAACGCCCCAAGCGCTGGTCGACGCAATATTTAATTCGATTTGAGATAACGATAGGACGTGTACTCGAGTCACACGGTTGGTTCATGCGCCGATTGAACGCCCAATCAGGGGACCTTCCGACTCGCCGCCAGTTGCTCGGCGGCGTCGGTTCGGTACTCGTCGGGAGTGCAGCGGGGTGTCTCGACGCGGACTCCGGTGAGGTTTCGTTTCCGCTCGAGGTCCGGTTAGAAGTGGATGCGGACAACTCGGACCGCCTCGAGTGGACCGCCGCGGTCGCGCAGGTGATGGAAAACACCGGTTACTTCGACGTCGAAGTCAAAGAGTACGAGTTCGACGATTTTCTCGAACGCATCTTTCAGGTCGACTATCCCGAAACGGGAAATATCCCGTTTCTCAGTATTTCGGGGACGTTCAATCCGGAGAGCTTCTGTGATTCGCTCCACGGCACGGCAAATCAGGGCCAGTGTTGTAACCTGAACGGACTCGGCTACGACGAACTCGACCGGATGATCGATCGCGCGCGCTTTGGCACCGACGTCGTCGACGATCCGGCGCTCCGGGCGCGACGATACGACGAAATCTGGCGCGAGTTAGCCGAGTACCGCGGCAGTTCACCGATCACGTTCATCACCGAAGAGTACGTCCGAAGTACGGACGTACGCGGCTTTTCCCCGTATCCGTTTACCGAGGGGACGCTCGATTACTCGCTGCACTCGCCGGCCGCTCGAGTTCTCACCTGGATCGATCGGGACGCCGACGGCGAGGGAGATTCCGACTGGTCGACGTACGAGTCGGGCGGTACGCTCCGGTACGGATTCGACGCGAACATCAACTCGTTCGATCCGCCCTACAGCACCGATACGCACTCGACGACGGCACAGTCGCTCATTTTCGAAGGGCTAACCGCGATGGATGCCGATGGGAACGTCTATCCCTGGTTGGCAAAACGCCAGGAGGAACTCGATGTGCAGGATATCGACCGCACCGCGTACGAACCGTATATGCGAACCGTCTCGGCCGACGACGACGGCGTCCTCGAGTTCGAGGGCGACGAACCGGTTCAGACCGTCGTGGTTCATCCGGACGACGATCGGATCGCCGACGGCGAGGTTCGCGTTCTCACGCCCGACGGCGCGGCCGATGCGGTCGGCAATGGGGTCTATGGAATGCAGTATCGATACCACCTTCACGAGGGCGTCAGGTTCCACAACGGCGAAGAGTTGACCGCCGAACACGTGGTGGCGACCGCAAAGCGCTACGAGAACTCCGACATCTCCGCACAGACGTTCGATTCGGTACTCCACGTCGAGTCCGTCGACGAGTACGTCGTCGATATCTACGCGCAGGTGCCGGACGCCGAAGCCGAGCGGGAACTCCCGAGCTTCCGGATCCACGCGCTCGAACAGGCGGAACTGCCCGCCAACGGCATCGATCCACTCGACGGAAGCCCGCCGATCGGTACCGGCCCCTACGAGTTCGAGACGTTCGAGGACGGACAGTACTTCGTGGCACGAAAAACGGACGACTACTGGCTCGAGCAAAAAGGGCTGGACGCCCTCGAGTGGTACGACGGTCCCGAGGGGTTCCCCGCCGGGCCCGTCATCGACGAGATCGACATCAAAATCATTTCGGGCGATTCGACGCGAAGCACTGCACTCCAGAACGGCGAAATCGACATCACGTTCGGGCTCGTTTCCTCGACGCTCGAGGCCTACGACTCGGACGACGGTTACGTCGTCGACTCGATCCAGAGCGGCGGCTATCAGTTCCTCCAGTATCCCGTCACCGTCGAACCGTGGGACGACGAGCGGTTTCGACGGGCCGTCAATCACCTCGTCCCTCGAGAGCGCATCGTCGAAAACGTCCTCGACGGCTGGGGCGACCCCGCGTGGACGATGCTTCCGGAAGTCGCACGCGAAACCGGTACGGCCGACTACGAGGCGCTCGAGTCCGACCTCGGGGAGAAAAACGCGTTCGATACGGAGACCGCGATCGAATTGATCGAAACAGTCATCGACGACCGCGGATACGACTCGAGCGTCCAATGACGTTCCGACGGTTCGTCCTGCGACGGTTGCTGTTGATCGTCCCGATCCTGCTGGGTGTCTCGGTACTCACGTTCGCGCTCGTCCACCTGACGCCCGGTGACCCGATCAGCCGCATGGTCGCCCAGAACCCGCACGTGACCGCGGCCGAGGAGGCGCAACTTCGCGCCCAGTACGGCCTCGACGGCCCCGTCTGGGAGCAGTATCTGATGTGGCTCGGAAACGTCCTCTCCGGTGACCTCGGAACGGTCTACGGATCGAACCGGTCGGTTTCTGAAGTCATTCTCTTGCGACTCCCCGAAACCGTCGCGCTCGGCGTCTTCGGCTGGGTGTTCGCTATCGGCATCGCGATTCCGACCGGAATATACGCCGCGATCCGAAAGGGAACGGTCGGCGATACGGCCAGCCGAGTCCTCGCGCTGTCGGGAGCGTCGATTCCGAACTTCTGGCTCGGGCTGTTGCTCATCCTCGTGTTCGTGTTGTGGATGGGGTGGTGGGACGTACGGCCGCCGCGTGAACCGCTTACGCATCCGTCGGTGCTGTGGCACCTCGTCCTGCCGGGTATTACGGTCGGGACGGCGACGTGTGCGTCGGTCATGCGCGTTCTCCGCAGGTCGATGGCAGAAGAACTGAACAAGGAGTACACCACCGCCGCAAGAGCAAAGGGGCTCCCCGAACGGCAGGTCGTCTGCAAGCACGTACTTCGAAATTCGTTGAGTGCGGTCGTCACCATCGTCGCGACGCTGACCGCCGGCATCGTCGCCGGCGCCGTCGTCGTCGAGGTCGTGTTCGCCTGGCCCGGCCTCGGACAGGAACTCGTCGGGGCGATCCACGGTCACGAGATCAACCTCGTGGTGGGAATAACGCTCCTTACCGCGGTGTTCGTCGTCCTCTGTAACCTGCTCGCGGATATCATCTACGCGGTGCTCGATCCGCGGATCAGATATGACTGACAAACAATCCGGTCGCGGCCGAATTCGGATCCACGGATTCGAATCCGAACGCGACGGCGCTCGAGACGGACCGACTCACCGGACGAGACTTCCTCGAGAGGATTCGGTCGATTGGGGCTCGGACGCACGAACCGAGCCGACCACGCGCTGGCGGCGCGACCTCTCGCGGTTCGCTCGAAACCGCGAGGCGCTGGTGGGACTCTTGATCGTCCTCTCGATGGCGGTCCTTTCGATCTTCGCCCGGCCGATAGAACTCTGGGGTCTGACAGTCCAGCCGGTTTCGCTGGCGCCGTATTCCCCCTCGGAAATCCTCTGGCTCACCCAGGACGTCTCGCCCTACGACCCGCCGTCGCTGGCGCACCCGATGGGCGTCGACGGCGAGGGACGCGACGTCTTTTCGCGGGTGCTGACCGGCGGTCGCTACAGCATCTCGATCGGGCTCGTCGTCGTCACGATCACGAGCGTGATCGGCATCGTGTACGGCTCCATCTCCGGCTATTACGGCGGCTGGGTCGACGAACTCCTGATGCGGTTCGTCGACGTTATCCTCGCGTTTCCGGGGCTCGTCCTGGCGCTGGTCGTCGTCGCGCTGTTCGAGAGCGGCTACTGGCAACTGGTCGTCGCGTTCTCCGTGTTCGGCTGGGCGGGGTACGCTCGAGTCATCCGCGGGGAAGTACTCTCCGTCAAAGAATCGGAGTACGTCCTCGCGGCGAAAGCGCTCGGGGCCGGCGATCGATCGGTGCTGTTCAGGCACGTCGTGCCCAACGCCGCCCCGCCGGTCATCGTCCTCGCAACGCTCAACATCGGGACGGTCGTCATCGGCGTGGCCGCCCTCGGCTTTCTCGGCCTCGGCCTGTCGCCGGCGACCGCCGAGTGGGGGACGATGCTCGAGGGCGCTCGAGACGCGATCATCCAAGGACCGGGCGGCGACGCTCGCTGGTGGGTGACGGTCTTCCCCGGCGGCGCGATTTTCGTCTTCGTGCTGTCGATCAACCTGATCGGCGACGCCATCAACGAGACGCTCGACGCCCGCGGAACCGACTCGGCGACCCGAACCGAATTGCGATGATCCCTCGCTCCCGCGAATCGCTGTTTCGAAGATTGCCCTGTTTCCTCGACCGACACTGAACAGGCGTTTCGTCCCGCTCGTCGAATGTCTTTTTGTGATAGACCGGATGGGAAGTAGTATGTCAAACGACGAATCGGCGGCCGAACGAATCGCATATCGGCGACAGAACGCCGTCGACCCCGAAGCGTTTCTCCGCGACCTTGCGGTCATCGAACCGACCGATCAGGACGAGAACCTCCAGTTCACCCCCAAATTCGTCTCCAGGATCGATCGACAGCTCGAGCAGGTTCGCTCGACGGGCGTCGAGACGGCCGATATCGCCGTCATGTTCGGCGTCGACGAGGAGCACGTGACGGAGGCAGATCGATCGTACACGGCCTACAAGACCCACGCGACGGTTCGAAACTGGCCGTCGGAGGCGGCCCTCGAGCTAGACGTCGCGACCGACAGGGAACTCCGCGCGGAGACCGACCGATGGGACGAGGTGCCGCCCAGACAACGCTACCGGCTGTTACAATCGCTTCGGTCGTTTCGGGACGACTGTCCCTTCTGTGGGGGGTCGGTATCGATCGGCGACGAAACGGTCGAGTCTTGCTGTGGAGATACCGAGGTCGTGACGGTCGGCTGCGGGGACTGTGACCGTCGATTCCTCGAGTTCTCCGCAGATTCCATCCGGGGGGCGTGACGCGGCCACCCTTGAGGGGGAGCAGGGCTGTCGGGCGCTTCTTCCATCAGAACTGTCTTCTGCCGGAGCCGTTTGCGAGGAGGCCAGTTTGCCGTCGGGATGGCCCCGTGGATAACGTTCATGCCGAATCGGTCGATAGGTTCTGACGATGACGTTCCGGGATCAGATCGACCGACTCCGACAGCCGGCGTATACCGGGGAAAACCGGTGTACTCCGTGCACTATTCTAAACGTCGTGATCGCAGCCGTGCTCGTCGCTGTCGCCGTCGGTGTTACCGTCTCAAACACCGGTCTCGCCGCCGCGACGGTCGTCGGAACGGTGCTTGCGGCCGTCTCGGGAGCGACGATTTATCTCCGCGGCTATCTCGTTCCGGGCACCCCGCGGCTGACGGAGGCCATGCTGCCGGCTCGAGTCCGTCAGTGGTTCGAGAAGCGGCCGTCGGGCGTCGACGACGATGCCCCGGTTGACTTGGCGTTAAAAGGCGTCGGCGCAACGTCGAACACGGACGCCCGACGGCGGTCCGACGAGCGTTCCCGTACGGGGGCGACGACTGAGGACGCGCCCGACTCGATCGAGGACGACCCGGACGGTACTGTGACTGATGAGTGAGCGAAAATCCCCGTACTGGACGGACCTGCTCTTATGACGTGATGTGGACTGTCGTCTCGTCGTACAGCCCACGACGTTTCGCATCGTCGACGTTGAGCGCCGCGCTGATCGTGTACTCGCCCGGTTCGGCGGGTTCCCACTCCCGGTCGGATACCTGAAACAGCTGCGACCAGCGTCTGCGAAACTGGCGTCGCTCGCCGCGGTCAAAGTGGAGCTCGCCCGTCCGGTCAGGCGGGTCCCGCCTCGAGGTTCGTGAGGCCTCCGGCGCGTCGTCGATCGACCACGTCCAGCAGATTGGAGAGCGCGTCCTGATCGTGATCGGGATCGGCAACGCGTTTTTCATCGTCACCGTAAACGGGATCGGCGTCTCTGGTGCAACCTCCGGTGTGGGAGTCGAAACGCGCACTGAAATGGCGCGTCGGCGAATACCGTGGGGAATCAACCGCTTGCTCCACGCCGAGCCGTTGATCGACCGCGCGGCCTGCGGACCCTCCGAGGACGAGCGTTCGGTGGGCGAGAACTGATCGTCGTCCCGGGAAAGCGCGTCCGACTCGTAAATCCGGCGCATTACCACCAGTAGGCGCCTCCGACGACAAAATCTTTCCGAGAACTCAGTCGTCCGCGATCGTTCCGTCGGTGCGGGAGCCGTCGCGTTCGGCCGTTCGGCTATCGTACTCGTCGTCGTAGCGCAGACAGTCGATCTCGTGGGTCCGAGATAGTTCGACGGTCGACGGGTCGGTCGTTTCACACGGCGAGACGAACCGCTCGTCGAGCGTTTCCGCGGCGGCGGTGCTATCGACCGAGTGCAACTCATCTATCGCACTCGCGAGCAGGTCCTCAGCGGCGGGATCGGACAGGCGCTCGGGAATCCCGAACTCCGATCGGACCAGTTCGTCGATCCGCGCCCGGGAAAGCACACTTGGGTCCTCTCGAGCCGATTCATCGGTGATCGTGGCGAGTTCGTCGACGGATTCGGCGTCCTCGGCCCGGAGTTTAAAGTTCAGCACCGATCGCCACGCGGACTGCTCGAGGTCGAACTCCTCGGGCTGGATAACGCGGGGACACCGCGTGTGGAACCGACAGCCCGAGGGCGGGTCGATCGGGGACGGGACCTGTCCCTCGAGGAGGATTTTTTCGCCCTCCCAGAGGGGGTCCGGTTCGGGAATCGCAGAGAGTAGCGCCTCTGTGTAGGGATGGTACGGCTCTGCGAACACCTCTTCTGTCGTGCCGACCTCGGCGAACTCGCCGAGGTACATCACCGCGATCCGGTCTGCGATGTGTTCGACGACGCTGAGATCGTGTGCGATGAAGATATACGAGAGGTCGAACTCCTCTTGGAGATCCTCGAGCAGATTCAGGATCTGCGCCTGCACGCTGACGTCGAGGGCGCTCACGGGTTCGTCGCAGACGATGATCTCCGGGTCGACCGCCAGCGCTCGAGCGATGCCGATCCGCTGGCGCTGTCCGCCGGAGAACTCGTGTGGATAGCGGTAGGCGTGGGTCGGGTTGAGCCCGACGATTTCGAGCAGTTCCTGTACTCGCTCGGTTCGAGCCGCTCCCTCGGCGATACCGTGGATGTCGAGCGGTTCGCCGATGATGTCGCCGACGGTGAGACGCGGGTTCAGACTCGAGAACGGGTCCTGAAAGATGTACTGGAGGTCAGTTCGCAGGTCCCGAAGCTCCGAACTCGAGAGATCGGTTAGCTCGATCTCTCGAGTCGTGCCGTCGTCCGTCCGTTTGGCGTACGTAATCGAGCCGCCGGTCGGCTCGATGAGTCGCAGCATCGATCGACCGAGCGTCGTCTTGCCACAGCCGCTCTCGCCGACGATACCCAGGGTTTCGCCGGGGTACAACTCAAGGTCGATCCCGTCGACCGCCTTGACGAGTTCCGACCGGCCGAGGAGGGTATCGAGAAACCCGCTGTTGGATTCGTAGTGTTTCCGCAGGCCGTCGGTCCGCAAGATCGGTTGGTCGTCGTTACTCATGTCGCTCACCCGGTATGCGTTCGTTCGGGACGTGATCGTCCTCGACGGTGACGGTGTAGCTGATTCCTTCCTCGAGGTCGCCGGTGTACTCGAGACACTTCGCGGACCGACCCTTTCCGTCGACGTCGTCGAACTCGACCATCCGGGGCTCTTTTCGCTGACAGCTCCGTTCCGCGTACGGACAGCGCGGGTGGAAGCTACACCCCGATGGCGTCTCGATCAGGTCGGGCATCGTCCCGGGGATCGTCTGTAGTCGGTCGCGGTCGTCGCCGATCCGCGGGATCGAACTCATCAGTCCGACGGTGTAGGGGTGTTTCGGGTCGTAGTACAGCTCTTCGACCGGCGACTTCTCGACGGGCTGGCCCGCGTACATCACCATCACCCGGTCACAGAGTTCGGCGACGACGCCGAGGTCGTGGGTGATGAGCTGGACCGCGGTATCGAACTCGTCGGTGAGTTCCTCGAGCAGATCCAGAATCTTCGCTTCGGTCGTCACGTCCAGCGCCGTCGTCGGTTCGTCGGCGATGATAACGTCGGGATCACAGGAAAGCGCCATGGCGATCACCGCCCGCTGTTGCATTCCGCCGGAGAACTCGTGTGGGTAATCCGAGTACCGGTTCTCGGCGTCCGGAATGCCGACCGTATCGAGCAGTTCGATTCCGCGCTCTTTGGCTTCTGCGTCGTCGTAGTCGAGATGGTGTCTGATCGCCTCGGCGATCTGTTCCCCGACGGTGTAGACGGGATTGAGTGCGGTCTGGGCGTCCTGAAAGATCATCGAAATGTTGTTCCCACGGAGTCGTCGAATCGCCCCCTCCGGCGCCCGGAGCAGTTCGGCGTAGCGGCTGTCACCGTCGTGAACGATGAAGTCCTCCTCGTCGATCAGTCCGAGTTTCGTTGCGTACCCCTGATCGACCACGTCGCGCATGCCGAGGTCGCCATTCGCATACAACTGGTGCAAGTCGACCCCTTCGTGTTCGGGGTCGCCGGTCGCGTCCGCCCCGGAAACGCCGCGTTCCTCGAGCCGGTCGACGACGTCGTCGAACGAAGACTCGCGTCGCAGTCGTTCGATGTCGACGACGTTGTCGGGGTAGGATTCCTCGAGTTCCTCGACGGTCTCTGGCTCACAGAATCGGATTGAGCCGTGTTCGATCTCGCCGGGACTCTCGATGAGACGCAGCAGCGATAGCGCAGTCACGCTTTTTCCCGCCCCGCTCTCGCCGACGACGCCGAACTTCTCGCCGGCGTCGATCGTGTAAGAGAGATCGTCGACCGCCGTAACGACGCCTTCTGCGGTGTAAAACGAAACCGTCAGGTTGTCCACCTCGAGCAGCGCCATTAGCCACCACCCCCGTGGCCGACGTCGTCGACCTGGGTGTCGAGGGCGTCGTTGATGGCGTCACCGATGATGTTCATCGACATGACGAACAGGAAGATCATGAGGCCGGGAAAGACCGTCGCCCACCAGTACCACGATCCGCCCGCGCCCGTCGCGAGGGTGTCTCGCTCGGCGTCGAGCATCGTTCCCCATTCGGGGGTTCCGGCGTCGAATCCGAGACCGAGAAATCCGAGCGCCGCGACGCCGATGACGACGGTGCCGACGCTGAGTGTCGCCTGTACGACCACAGGTGCAATCGCGTTCGGGATAATGTGTCGAAACACCACCGAACGGTCGCGCGCGCCGAGTGCTTTCGCAGCCATCACGTACTCGTTCTGTTTGACTTTGAGGATCTCCCCTCTGATAATACGTGCGTACGACGCCCAGCCGACCAGTACGAACGCACCGACCAGGGGCCAGAAACCGCCGCCGAACAGCGCGACGAGGACCAGCGCCAGCACGAGCGCGGGGAACGCGAACACCAGGTCGAGAACCCGCATCATCACGTTGTCGACCCAGCCGCCGAAGTACCCGGAGATGCTTCCATAGAGTACGCCGACAGTCGAGGCGATGCCGGTCACGACGAGTCCGATCGAGATGCTGTAACGACCGCCGACCATCACTCGAGAGAACATGTCTCGGCCCAACCGGTCGGTTCCCATCCAGTGTGTCGTCGATGGCCCCTCGTGGGGGCTGCCCACGGCCGTCGACGTCGGGTCGAACGGCGCGAGCGAGAGGGGCTGGATGGTCGTCCCGAAGGCCGACCACGGACGCGCAACCAGCGCGGTTACCGCCATCACCACGACGACGACGATGGCGGCGAGCGCGAGTCGATCTCGTGCGATACGGTTCACGATTCGACGAATCAGCCCCGTTGGTTCGGCGTATTCGTCCTCGTGAACGGTCTGCGTCGCTTGCTCTTCGATACTCTCGGTCTCGAACCCCGAAACCTGTATTCGTCCTCTTTGTGTTGACATAGATAGTGTTAATATTCGTCTCTGATTCGCGGGTCGAGCAGCGCGTACACGATGTCTGCGAGCAGGTTAGCGAGTACGATGACGACACCAGTAAGCAGCGTAATCGCCATGATCAGGTTCATCTCTCTGAGTTGGATCGCCTCGACAAGTTCCTTGCCGAGTCCGGGCCAGGTGAACACGACCTCGACGACAACTGACCCGGAGACGAGCCCCGCGGTCAGAAACGCCGCGACGGTCGTGACCGAAATCAGGGAGTTTCGAAGCACGTGTTTGAGAATAACGGTCCGCTCGGGGAGCCCCTTCGCGCGCGCTGCGGTTACGTACTCTTTGTTCAGTTCTTCTGCCATCGACGTGCGCATGATCCGCATCATGTTCGCCGCCGCCGCCGTCCCGATCGTCACGCCCGGCAGGAGTAGCCACCAGAGCATTTGGCTCGAAAGCAATCCGGTCTGTGGATTGATCGTTGGAAACAGATCGAGTTGAACGGCGAACACTGCCATCAACATGAGCCCGAGCCAGAAGTTCGGAATGGAGATCCCTGAAAGCGCGACGAACCGACTGACGTCGTCGCCGAGTTGATCCTTGTTGACCGCCGCGTAAATCCCGCCGGGGATCGCGATTACGACCGCGAACACCCATCCGAACGCCCCCAGGGCTAGCGTTTCGGGAAGGCGAGCCCAGACGATCGACTCGGCATCCCGGCTCGAGGAGTACACCTCGCCGAAATCGCCGGTCAAAACCCCCTGCATCCAGTCTATGTACTGCACCCAGATCGGATCGTTGAGTCCGAACTCCTCGCGAAGTCGAACGGCTTCTGCGGCCGAGACGTTGGGGTTCGCCGCGACCAGTTGACTCACCACGTCGCCGGGCGCAGCGTGCATCAGGCCGAACGTGACCACTGAAACACCGATCAGTACCGGGACAGACGTTACTATCCGCCGTACGATGTATCTTTGCAGACTCATTCGAATGAAACTATATCGCTCGACCCCATCCTATCTGTCAAGGTATATGACTTGCTCGTCTGCGGGATTGTACAGCGCGTAACTCAGCAACACCTGGGTCTGTGGGTGTGCGTTGAATCCGACGACGTCGCTGTTCGTCGTCCCGGTGTTCAACGAATAATCGATGATCGTATTCGCACTCATCTCCGAATATTCCGGCCAGAACTCGTCGTACGCCGCTCGGCGAGCGTCTTCATCTTCGGCGACATCGACGCCGAACCGACAGCCGCGCATTTGTTCGATGAAGTCGTCGGGAAGCACTCCCTCCGCGAGGAAGAAGTTACAGCAACCGTTGTAGTTGTCGGGGTCGGTGATCGCTTCAACGAACCCGTGTGGATCGGGTGTTCCCGCGAGACCGATACACGCCGGGGCGTTGCGCTCTGAACTGTCGGTCCGTGCATCCTCCTGATAGAGCTCGGCGACCCAATCACCGAGCGCCGCCGGCGTTTCGAGTTCGGCGTCGAACAGGTCGGTATCGTTCAGTTGGTCGACGAGAAGCTCCATCTTGTCGCTTCGCGCGTCGTCGTCGGCGTTCGTTTCGATCACGACTTCGATGGGCGTCTCGACGCCCGCGTCCTCGAGGAGCGATTTGGCCTCCTCGACGTCGGGTTCGACGTTGTACGCCCAGTCCGAGTCGACGATGTCGTCGTAGGGCTCGGACGTCCCCAGGTCGGCAGCGGGTTGTGGAAACGGCACCTGGGCGGGCGCACCCCATCCTTGCTCGACCACGTCGACGATCTGCTGGCGAGGGACGAGGGCGCTGACCGCCTGCCGAACCGCCTTTTCGGAGAACGCTCCCCCCGTATCGGTATCGTCCATGGGGAACTGCATGAACTGGAACCCTAACGCTTCGGTCGCCGAAACCGTGAAATCGTCGGACGTGTGGAAATTGTTCCGGGCCCCGGCGGGTAGTTCGTATGCGATATCGACGCTCCCGTCTTCGAGCGCGTTGCTCCGAGTGCTCCCTTCGGCGACGAACCGGATGTTGATCTCGTCGATAACCGGCCCCTCCGGGAACTCGCTCGGTCCGTCGTACCACGGAATGTTGTCGAGACCGACCGATTCGACCCAGTAATTGTCCGTTCGCTCGAGGAGGAGTTGCTGGCCGCCCTCGTACTCTGTGACTTCGTACGGACCCGTGCCGACCGGCACCATATCTGCGTCATTTCGTGGGTCCAGTTCGCCGGCCGGGACGTCGAAGTGATCCGAGGGGAAAATCACGGGCGGCAACTCGAGGTATGCGGCGGCGTCGGCCTCCTGGGCGTAGAGTTCGAACCGGTAGCCGTCGGCCCCGTCGGGTGCTTCGGCGTGGAGGAAACTATCGAAGTACTGCCCCTGATTGTCGGACCCGACGTACCTGTCGTAGGATCGGATAACGTTTTCCGCGGTCACTTCCTCGCCGTTGTGGAACTCGATTCCCTCGTGGAGTCGTCCCTCGACTCGGACACCGAAGACGCCGTCGGCGACGGCATCGGCGGCCTCGTCTCGAGTGAGAACGCGGATCGAGTCTCCGTCCTCGGCGGGGAGGTCGTCCGGGTGTTGCATCAAAACGAGGTTGTTGTCGTCTTCCAGTTCGAAAATAGGGACCCCGTCTTCGACTTCGGCGGGTTCGATCGCGACCATATAGTCTTCGTAGTCCGCCACGCTCACGTCGTTGGCTTCGTCCGCCTCGTACTCTGCGGCCATCCACGGATGGGCTCTTGCGTCGGAGTCGATCTTTAACAATCCGTCGTAAACGGCGTTGAAAACGACCGTGTCTTCGGCCTGCGTACTCTGGGCCTGATCGTAGTCTGAAATACCGTCGCGCGGGATCGCGAACTCGAGGCGGCCCCCTTCGGAGATATCGTCGATGTTGACGTCGTTCCGCTCGAGGGCTTCGTCGATATTTACTTCCTCGTCGTTGCCACCGAGACAGCCGGCGACGCCGGCGATTCCTGTTGCCGCGATTCCTTTGAGGACGCGGCGGCGATCGAGAGACGATACACGTGAGTTGATTTGTGAGGTCATCGTTGATTGCACCAATTTTGTTTAGGTATCCACATCTTCCCCTGCATACACTCGTAGGCTGACCAATTCAATCGACTGAACGGCGACATTTATATAGGGGATTATCGTTCATGTGATACTACATCACACGTACCTCAGTGAAGGTATAAATAAGTTGGCATTCAGGATCGGAGCAGGGTCCTTGTTTTTGTTATTTTAACATTTCTGTGGGATACAACTATTACATGTCCACAGAACGTGGATAAACTCCGAGAGAATTGTCTTGGAGTTTTTCGTGTATTAGTGTGCAAATCAGCACATAAGTACACATATCCGCTGAGACGAGATTCTCTCGTCCCCTGGTCCGAATCTCATGCGCTTTCGCTCGAGCGCGCTGATTTGGTCCACTCGTACCGACAATAGATCGCTTCGTCCGAGATTTTCATTGGCCGGTCGGAAGATGGTACTCGAGAGGTCAGTAGCGCTCCAGGTCCTTACCAGTCTCACCGATTTGTGTCAGACACCGCGGGAGGTGGATTTGAACTACGTCAACTTCGGTCGCTTCGCTCTCTCGTTGTCTACTTCAAATCTATTCTATACTCTTTTCAGGGATTCCACCTCACGCCTCGCTACGCTCGGCGATCAATATTGAATCCCTGAAAAGTAGCGGGAGGTAGATTTGAACCTCGGAGAGACGGTCGTCCTCGTTCGCTCGGACGCTGCGACTCCCCTGGTTCAAACTACTCGTGCTATGGATGCCGCTCGCGGGTTTGCTCGCGGCAAAACATAGCGGGAGGTAGATTTGAACTACCGGTCTGCGGGTTATGAGCCCGCCGGAATCTCCTGGCTATCCCATCCCGCTATCACATCATATCGGGTTTGCCTAGTTAAGGGTTGTGATTCGGCCACCGTATGCGGATTTCTACCGTTAGTCCCGATGGACCTTCCACGTGTAGAGGCTCTCACAGGTGTAGTTGACGAAAAAGCCGACGCCGATCCCGATTACGTTCGCGAGGAGGAACCAGACGTCGAACCAGTACACCAGCCCGAACAGCACTGCGAGGGTCACGAGAAACCCCGCAAATCGGACGAGATACGACGTGAGCAGTCGACGCAACAGCGCTCGAAGACCGATTTTTCCGTACGCCGAAAACGTCCACCATTCGTTTATCGCGAAAATGACTCCGATCCCGAACACCCAGGATACAGTCTTCCCAGCAACGGGACCAAATGCGGTCCAGGAGACGAGCGCGTACAGAACGGTTGTGTCGACCGTTGCCCCGACGAGTCCAACGCCGGCGAACTGCAGGAATAGTGCTCGAGACCGCAGGGCTCGCAGCCGCAGCCGAAGAACCTCCGTGAACGATTTACTCATCTTCTGGATCGTCGACCGTCTCACTGGCGCTCCGGTGTAGACAACGTGTCCAAATCATTTCACACACTCAACGCGTGCGCGAACACGCGCGAACTCAAACAGCGAGGTCGCCCTGTGGACGGACCACGTCGACGGTATCGGCATCGACGCGGTCGACCTCGAGGAAATGCGGGAGGTATTCTCGACGCTCGAACTCCCCGTACTCCGATTCGTCGCCGATCGTACACCAGAGTTGTACCGTCTCCGGGCCGTTCCACTCGCCGTTGCGATTGATACCGAAGCAGACGACTTCCTCCCCGTCGTAATCGATGACGGCTCCCTTCCGAATTCCCGGGTCGCCGTGGATGATCAGCCGCTTCATAGCCGATGATTTGGCCGGTGACGGATTAAACGCTTCGAAGCGTGCAGTCGGCGGGTTCACCCGACGACGAACCAAACGGGTTTTAAGCGGCGCAATCGTAGCCCGTCTCAAGTGAATTAACCATGCAGATGCCACGCCGATTCAATACGTACTGTCCGTACTGTAACGAACATCACCAGCACGAAGTCGAAAAGGTTCGAACCGGTCGCCAGACCGGGATGAAAAAGGTTGCCGACCGACAGCGACGACGACAGACCTCGTCGATCGGTAACTCAGGGAAGTTCTCGAAAGTCCCCAGTGGGAACAAACCGACGAACAAAACCGACCTCAAATACCGCTGTAGCGAGTGTGGCAACGCACACCTTCGCGAAGGATGGCGCGCCGGCCGAATCGAATTCCAGGAGTGATTACGATGGCAGGATCATACTACAACGTCCACTGCAGTGACTGCGAGAACGAACAGATCGTCTTCGGAAAAGCCGCCACGGAAGTCGCGTGTGCCGTCTGCGGAACGACGCTCGCCCGACCGACCGGCGGGAAAGCCGAAATCGACCACGAAATCATCGAAACAGTCGAATCACGATGAAATTCAGTGGCTGGCCAGACACCGGCGAGCTCGTCGTCGGCAAGATCGACGAGATCGAGGACTTCGGCGTCTTCGTCGATCTCGAGGAGTATCAGGACAAACGCGGCCTGATCCACATCTCCGAGGTCGCGAGCGGCTGGATCAAGAACGTCCGCGATCACGTCCGCGAAGGCCAGATCGTCGTCTGTAAAGTCCTCGACGTCGACGAGTCCCACGAACAGATCGACCTCTCGTTAAAAGACGTCAACGACCACCAGCGCTCGGACAAGATCCAGGACTGGAAAAACGAGCAGAAGGCCGACAACTGGATGGACCTGGCGCTCGAGGAAGACAGCGACGACGAGGCCTACACCGCGATCGCGAACGAACTGATCGGCGTTCACGGAAGCCTCTACAACGGATTCAAGCAAGCCGCGATTCACGGCGCGGAGGCGCTCGAGGCGACCGATCTCTCCGAGGACGAGATCGACGCCATCGTCGAGACCGCCCGCGAGAACGTCTCGGTTCCGTACGTCAACGTGACCGGCTACGTCGATCTCGAGAATCCCTCGCCGTCGGGCGTCGACGGCATCCGCGAGGCCCTCGAGGCCGCCGAAGGGAACGGGGGCGTTCCGGACGAAGTCGAACTCGAGGTCGTCTACGTCGGTGCACCGGAGTACCGAATCAAGGTCCGTGCACCGAACTACAAAACCGCCGAATCACAACTCGAGGCGAGCGCGAGTCGAGCCGTTGAGGCGATCGAAGAGCACGGCGGCGACGGCGAGTACCACCGCGAACGCAAGAGCGACGACGAGTAACCAGTCGCCGAACCGAACTACGGAACTCAGCAATGAAATCAGACATTCGGGTGTGTTCGGCGTGGACGGAGGTCCACGAACGCCCGGTTTATACCCTTTCTACGACCTGTCCGGACTGTGGTGCCGACGCAGTTAATAGCGCACCAGCACCGTTCGATCCGACGGACCAACACGGCGAGTACCGACGCGCACTTAAGCGTCGCAATCGCTGATACGGTATGGACGAACTCGAGGTCGACGTAGTTGCCGAGGTCGACGTAAACGACCCAGTGCTCGTCGAGGGGTTGCCCGGCGTCGGACACGTCGGAACGCTCGCTGCGGAACACATTCTCGAGGAACTCGACGCTGAGAGTACGCTTATTCGACGCGTCTACTCTCGGGAGTTCCCGCCGCAGGTGACGATCGAGGACGGCGTCGCCGAACTGACCTGTGCGACGATCCACGCGGTATCGAACCCGGAGGGACGCGATATGCTGGTCCTCACCGGCGATCATCAGGCACAGACCAACGCCGGCCACTACGCGCTCACCAGCGCGTTTCTCGACATCGCCGACGAGTTCGAGACGACGGAAATCTACTCGCTGGGCGGCGTGCCGACGGGCGAGCTTATCGAGGACTACGCAGTTATCGGTGCCGTAACCGAGAAAGCCCGCCGCGACTCTCTCGAGGAGTTCGGCGTCGAGTTCCGCGAGGACGAGCCCGCGGGGGGCATCGTCGGCGTCAGCGGTCTCTTGCTCGGTCTCGGCGCACGTCGCGGTTTCGACGCCGCGTGTCTGATGGGCGAAACCAGCGGCTATCTGGTCGATCCGAAAAGTGCACGAGCGGTGCTCGAAGTACTCGAGGAAGCCATCGGAATGGACCTCGAGTACGATTCGCTCGACGAGCGCGCCGACGAGATGGAAGACGTCATCGGTAAGATCCAGGAGATGGAACAACAGCAACAACAGCAGTCGATGGAGATGCCGACCGACGACGACCTTCGGTACATCGGCTAAACGCGACGCTCTTTTCTTCCGTGCGCGTTCGACGTTCAAACGATTGCTGGCAACTCGAGAGTCGGAACCATCCTTGAGCGATTAGATGACTCCGCCAGCACCCGCAACGAGGAAGATGACGCCGAACGCGGCGAGAACGACGCCGCTCAGCAACGAGACGATCGGCGCGAACGCGTCGATACGTCGGCCCACCGAAACCAGTGCGGCGGGGAAGCTCACGATCCAGAGAACGATCCCGACGAAGAACCCGGCCAGCAGTGCGGCCGAACCGGTCTGGACGACGAGCGCGCCCTCGAGCGCCGTGCCTATACCAGGGACGTGGGCGAAGACGTCGAGCGTTCCCGGCCGGAGAAGGCCGACGCCGACGGTGAGCCAGAACCCGATCTGGTACGGGTTGGTCAGCGACAGCGCGAACGTTTTTTCGAAGCCTCTCGAGGGTCCGTCGGTGTCCGCTACGAACCCGCTCGCCGATCTCGCGTCTCGAAACGCGCCGACGGCGAAGTACACCATGAGTACCCCGCCGACGAGATAGAGTGCCGGTCTGATGATCGGATACCGATCGATGATCGCGACGACACCCGCGAGCGTACCGAGGAAAAAGACGACGTCAGCGAGCATGGCACCGATCCCGGCTCTGAATCCGGCCGTCCAGCCGCGGAGAACGCTTTCCTCGGCGATTATTGCGTTCATCGGTCCCGGCGGAGCGGCCAGCGCGATCCCGAAGACGGCCCCTACGAGGAGGGTCGGAACAGTCGTCAACACGTATTCGACTCGAGGGACAGCGATAGCTAAAACGTGTCGGCAGCGCTCGATGCCAAGTATCGGTAGCGCTCGTTACTGTCAGATCGCACACCGGTGTCCGGTCGGTGGACTCGAGACGCCGATCTTTGGTCCTCAGCGATCGATTTTTCGGATGACGGTCTCGATTTCCTCGTAGGGGATACTTCCCTCGCCGACCGGCTGTCCGTCGAGCTCGAGGTATGCTGGTTCGGAATCCGGATCGTGACTTCCCGTGACCTCTCCGGTCTGGTGCATCCGTTCGCCGCCGGTCATCGCGTAGCTCTCGACCTCGACGACGTCGCCGATATCGACGAGGTCGTCGACCAGTTCCATCGCTTCTCGTTCGTCGGCATCGGCTGGGATCTGGAGTTCTGTCATAGTATTATTGGCGTTCTATCAGATCACCACAACTGTGCGCGGGGGGTCTCACACGTATCGCAGATGACCGCCTCGTTTCCCTTGTACCGTCCCCGCTCGAGGCGGCCATCAGCGCAGGACGGACACTCCCTACCCTCGAGCAGAGATACTAACCGATTTCCGTCGAATTGCGTCGTTGCCATATCGGTATCCTCCGCCCGTCGATAGTGAAGGCGTTGGCCATGCACCTGCAGGTAGCTGGTGTGAGTCGACAGATAGATCGAGCGTCGCGAGTCGACACCGCTATTTCCGTGCTTCGAGAACCTCGAGAGAGACCATGTGGCCCTGGGGACACCTCGGCGTCGCGTACCTGCTGTACAGCCTCTACACGCACCGCCGGTTCGACCGTCCGCCGCGTGCAGTGCCCGCGCTCGCGCTCGTGATCGGGTCGCAGTTTCCCGACCTCATAGATAAGCCGCTGGCCTGGAACTTCGACGTGCTTCCGGGCGGGCGAACGCTGAGCCACTCCCTGGTGTTCGCGATCGGGTTGACCGTCGTCGTCTACGCGCTCGCGAACCGATTCGGCGGCCTCGAAACGGCGATCGCGTTCGTCATCGGGCACGTCGTACACCTCTGTACCGATGTCCCACCCGCAGTCTTCGGTGGGGACGTCTCAGGACTGGCCTATCTCCTCTGGCCGTTCGTCGAACAGCCCCCGGAGGAACCGGTCGCCGGCCTCCTCGATGCGATCCTCACCTATTACGCCGTCGGGCCGTACGAACTCGCCCAATTCGTGCTCTTTGCGTTCGCGGCTGTCGTCTGGTATTACGACAACAAACCCGGTCTCGCGTACGTACGCTCGGTCCTCTCTCGGCTTCAGGTGGAAGACCCCTACGCCTGACGATCGACAGCACGCCTTCGGGCCGACTGTGTCGTCGAAACCGCTGGTGCTATGCCCACGGTGGCCCACGGCTTGGGTATGCGCCAGTTCGTCCTCCTCGGGCACGACGTTCCGACCGAACCCGATTTCTCGCTCGACGACCTCGCCGGCGGGGCTGGGAGACTCGACGCGCTCTGTCGCTCGATCACCGCCTCGTTCGTAACCTCACACGGCATCCGCGAAGACGTCCGGGTCCACCTCGTGATTCAGGACCGACTCACGATCACCTTCGACGGGGGCGAACTGCGAAACTTACACCCCGACGAGCGATCGACCGCCGCGCTGGTTCGAACGGCACTCGAGCACCGCGGGGAGGCCATCGGCGCGCTCCCAGCAGAACCGAGCCCCGGCGTCGAACTCTACCGACGCGGGTTCGAAGCCACGCTCGAGGCTGCCTCGAGCGACGGCACGGTCGTCCAACTGCACGAGGACGGTGAGGCCGTCGTCGACGCGTCGGTGCCGACCGACCCCGTGTTCGTCCTCTCGGATCACCACGATTTCACGGCGGACGAACAGCAACTCCTTGCTGAGTACGCGGATAGACGACTCCGACTCGGTCCGGAGCGACTCCATGCGGATCAAGCGATCACCGTCGCCCATCACTTCCTCGATACCGAGGGTTACGCGCAGTTTTGAAACGAGCGAGACGAGCAAAGCGCAAGCAACTAAACCCGGCCGCGTCTTTCTCCCATCGAACGTCGAATGTCCGACCAGCAGCGTCTCGTCGTCGTCTGCGGACTGCCCGGGACGGGAAAAACGACAGTTGCCCGCGAACTCGCCGAGCGGACCGGCGGCACCCTGATTCGAACCGATGTCGTCCGAAAGGACCTGTTTCCGGACCCGGAGTATACGGACGAGGAGGTCCAGGTCACGTACGACGAACTGTTCGACCGCGCTCGAGCGGCCGTCGAACGCGATGCCGTCGCCGTTCTCGATGGAACCTTCCGACGGGAATCGCTTCGCGACCGGGCTCGGCGCGTCGCTCGAGACTCGAACGCGCAGTTCGATCTCGTCCGCGTTACGTGCAGTGAGGACGTGGTCCGCGAACGGATCGAGGAACGCGAAAACGACGAGAGCGACGCCGACTTCTCGGTGCACAAACTTCTCCGGTCGGAGTTCGAGTCACCGACACTCTCACATCAAACAATCGATAACTCCGGCTCGGTAGCCGAAACCAGACGACAGATCGCACAGCTGTGGTAAGTCGCTATCCCTCCGGCCATTCAGTCGAGAGCCGTTCGGGCATTCAGAAAGGTTAAACGCGTGGACGAACTTCCACCGAATGCGGGCCGGTGGGGTAGCTTGGTATCCTTCGGCCTTCGGGTGGCCGTAACCGCGATTCGAATTCGCGCCGGCCCACTTTTGCCCCCGAACAAACTCGTGAGCGGGAAGCATGGCCGTAACCTCGTTCTCGCGAGCGAAGCGAACGAGAGCCAGTGGCGAGTCAGAAATGGCGGCGGGTCAGAGCCAGCAAACCGTCCGGTCGTCGGGACGAATCGTCTTCGCACGGCGGTCGCTTCGAAGGCGAGCGCAACCGTTACCGGCGTTGGCCGCCTCCCTCGAAACGAATGACTGACGGGACTGGGAAAGATGTCGCTACGACCGAGGAGATCACGAAGCGACGCGATGAAGTGGTCGCTCGAGTCCGCTCGCACGCGGGGCAGATCGCTCGCGAACTCGCGCTGTTGCAGGGCGGCGACTACGGCCAGGAGGCCATCGAGACGGCGAACGCGACGTGGACGGTCAAATACGAGGCGGGCGATATTCAGTATCTCCGATTCGATCCAAATTCGGGCGAGGAAACGTACGTTATCTCGACGAAACAACCACCCGAGCCCGACGCGCTCGAGCGGGCGATGGACGATTACGGGGCGTTCATCGACGCCTACAACGAGTACGTCGCGTCGTTCGACGACGTGCTCGTGGGGGTTCCCGACGAGTTTCCGGCGATCGAGTCGGCAGCCGACCTCGTCGCGGAACGGGATCGGATCGTCCGGCAGATCCACGACGTTGCGACCGAGATGGCCGGTCAACTGCAGCGCTACGACGGCGAGTACGGCACCTATTCGACGACGATATCGGGAACTCGCTGGGAACTCAAGTGGGACGGGAGCGAGGTATCCTACCTCCGGGTCGGCGGCTCCGATGGCACGTATCTGCTCTCGCAGTACGGGCCGCCTTCGGCGTCCGAACTCCGCCGGCTCGCTCCGGACGTTGAACCATTTGTCGAGTCGTTCAACGCCGAAATCGCCGACCTCGAGGCGGATCTCGATCGTGTTTCGCTTCGGAAAGACGAGTAGCGAGGAGCGCTTGGCTTTGGCTTTCTCTCACTCGATGTAGATACGTTCGCTGTTCCGAATAGGTGGTGATTTCTCGGTTTTATGGGCCACTTACGGTGAGTTCGGTGTTGTCAGTCTCGGCCTACGCGAGATTCACAGCGGAAAGGGGAGGACAATTCGGACAACTGACTGGCTCCCTTTTGGGGCGCTCGCGCCCAGTATCCAGTGCTTCATGACGACAACACGACGCGCAACGATGGCGGCTATCGGCGCACTGGGAGCGGGAGCAGCACTGACCGGTTCGGCACTGGCGGTCGGCGAACACGAGGACGACGAGCGGGCACAGGAGGAGACCGACGACGAAGTTCCGGACGCGGTCGCGGCGGTCCGGATCGCCCACTTCTCGCCGGATGCGCCGGCGATAGACGTCTACGTCGACGGCGAACAAGTTCTCCAGTCGATCGCCTACGACGAGGTGTCGCCGTATCTCGAGGTCGAGCCCGGAACGGCGGACCTGACGATAACCGCAGCTGGCGACTCGGAGGCGGTCGTCTTCGAGGACAGCGTCTACTTCGGGCGCGCGTTCTATACGGTCGCGGCGATCGGCGAACTCGAGGGCGAGACGTTCAACCCCCTGATTCTGACCGACGCCGGTTCGTCGCTCGTTCGGCTCGTACACGCGTCGCCGGACGCACCGGCGGTCGACGTCGTCGGGAACGACGGCGCGATGGACCTCTTCGAGAACGTTTCGTTCGGCAGTGCGACGAACTACGTCGCGCTTCCCGCCGGCAGTTACGCACTCGACGTGCTCCCCGCGGCGGACGGAAACGGCGAACCGGACGCCGGGGGAGAGGCCCCGGAGTACGACTCCCTCGAGGAGGCTGACACGGGCGACGATGGGGCTGATGTGGGTGGTAACGAATCCGAAACGTACGAAAACGAGACGGCGACTGCTGATAACGAAACGGCAACTGCTGGCAACGAGACGGCATCTGTTGGCAACGAAACGACATCTGCTGACAACGAAACGGAAACGGGTACCGACGGGACCGGCGTCGATGATGAACCGGAAACGGGAGACGGCGAGACGGCCACGGAGGACGACGGCGAAAACGGAGCGGACGACTCCGGACAGGCCGACGAGGCGGTCGCCAGTTTCGAAGTCACGCTCGAGCAAGGCGGTGCCTACACCGTGGCCGCGATCGGCTATCTCGAGGGGACTGAGGGCGACGCAGCCTTCGACGTGACCGTGACCGAGGACGGACCGATGGCGGTGCTCTCAGAGGCCGAAGACGGCGGGTATTCGGACGACACTGAGCCGTCCGACGAAGCCGGTGCGGACGAGCAGACAGCACCGACGGACGACGAGATGGACGATAACGAGTCGACGGACGACGGGATGGCCGATAACGAGACGGCGACTGCCGACAACGAGACGGCAACAGCAGATAACGAAACGGCAACCGCTGACAACGAATCAGACTACTAATCCCTCTCGCGAATGAGTATCGTGGCCGCCCGATCACGTCGACGGGGAGATTCCATTCCCTGACGCCGCAATAGCCCGTTTTGCTTTCGTTGGCTCGAGCGATGTGTCTTCTCGCGAACGGCATGTTCGAGTAACCGATCCACAAACGCGAGAACGGCGATACTGCGTTCGTGCGAGAACAGAATCTACGGTCGTTCTCCGGCGTGAACCGCTCGAGTGTGCTATCTCATCGCCGTGTCGTTCCTCGTCGAGCGAGGAGGAGAGACGTGTCGACACACTGCCGATCAGGCGTCGACGTATCGTTCTATCCACTCCTGTCGTTGCTCGAGAATGCGCCTCCCCTTGGGGGTCAACGCGTAGTAGTTCGTCCGACGATCGATCTCCCCTTTCTCGACGAGTTCGAACTCGACGAGCGTATCGAGATTCGGGTACAGCCGACCGTGTGTCACCGGTTGGTCGATGTACCGATTGATGTCGTCCAGAATTTGCTGGCCGGACGGACGGTCCATTCCTGCGATGACGTACAACAAGTCGCGTTGGAATCCTGTAAGCTGGTCCATGGATCACCCTCTGAATACTGACCTTCAGTCGTCTACGGCTTTGTTATAGAGCGTGTACGCCCCGTGTAGATCGTCTCGTTCGGTTGGCGTTCCAAGGGCGCTCCGTTCGCCGACCGTTCGGAGATGTGATCGGCTCGCCGTCGCTGTCTTTTTCCAGTCGACCGGCCTATCGGCCGATATGACAGACGACTCGCTCTCCTGGGAGACGATAGACAGCACGGTAGCCTACTCCTGTCCGGGTTTTGAGATCGTTAACGAGACCGTTCAGCTTCCCGACGGGACCGAAACCGATTTCGATTACCTCACCGAGCCGCCGAGCGTCTGCATCCTGCCGTTGACGCCCGACGGCGAGGTCGTCTGCATCGAGGAGTGGCGACAGGCCGTCTCTCGAGTCAACTACGGACTCCCCGCCGGCGGGACCGAGTCCGATGACGTCGACCTCGAAGCGGCCGCTCGTCGGGAACTCCGCGAGGAGACCGGCTACGAAGCCGACCGGCTCGAGTCGCTCGTCAGCGTCGAACCGGCGAACGGCTTCGCCGACGCGGTCATCCACTTTTTCGTCGCCCGCGGCTGTCGGCCGACCGCAGCCCAGCGACTCGATCACGACGAAAGCATCCGCGTCACGACGCCGTCTCTCGAGGAACTAACCGACGCCGTTGCTGACGGTGCGCTGCGCGACGGACGCGTCGTGCTCGCGCTCTCATACTATCGGCTCTTCGCTGAGGACCGCGACGAAGAGTAAATTTGAATCGATTCGGTCGCGTCCCATACGCTGGCTGTGGGTCCGTTCTTCTGGGCTGGCGATTCGGACATCGGACCGACCTCCGACTGGAACGGAACGTTTACCGCGTGGCTCGCAAAGAGACGGTAGATGCGCGAGTGTTTCGAACTCCAAGACACCGATGCAGGGGGGCGTCTCGGCGAACTCACCGTGCCGCGGGCCGGCGTCACCGTCGAAACGCCGGCACTGCTCCCGGTGATCAATCCGAATTTAGATACGATCTCGCCTCGCCGACTCGCAGACGAGTTCGGCGCGGAGATACTCATCACGAACTCCTATATCATCTACAACACCGACGACGTTCGGGAGCGAGCGCTTTCGGAGGGCCTCCACGATATGTTCGACTTCCCGGGTGCGATCATGACCGACTCGGGGTCGTTCCAGCTATCGGAGTACGGCGAAATCACCGTTACGACCGAAGAGATCCTCCAGTTTCAGGCCGACATCGGCTCCGATATCGGCACGCCCGTCGATATTCCGACGCCCCCGGACGTTTCCCGTGAGCGCGCAGCCGAGGAACTCGAGACGACCAAAGATCGACTCGAGATCGCCGACGGCGTCGACGTCGGCGACATGCTGATCAACGCGCCCGTTCAGGGGTCGACCCATCCGGATCTCCGCGAGGCGGCCGCCCGCCACGCCGACTCGACCGGCCTCGACGTGTTCCCCGTAGGCGCGGTCGTCCCGTTGATGAACGACTATCGGTACGACGACATGATCGACGTCGTCGCCGCCGCCAAACGCGGTCTGGGTGCCGACGCACCGGTTCACCTCTTCGGAGCCGGTCACCCGATGATGTTCGCACTCGCGGTCGCGATGGGCTGTGACCTGTTCGATTCTGCGGCTTACGCCCTCTACGCCCGCGACGACCGCTATCTCACCGTCCGCGGGACCCAGCACCTCGAGGATATCGAGTACTTCCCGTGTTCGTGTCCGGTCTGTTCGACTCACGAACCGGCCGACGTGCGCGCGCTTCCCGATCAGCAACGAGAGGAGACCCTCGCCGCCCACAACCTCCACGTCACCTTCGGGGAGATCCGTCGGATCAAACAGGCTATCCGAGCGGGCAATCTCCTCGAACTCGTCGAACAGCGCGCTCGCGCCCACCCGACGATGCTCGACGGTTACCGGACGCTGTTGGACCACGCCGACCAGCTCGAGGCGAGCGATCCCGTCTCGAAGGGCGCGTTCTTTTACACGTCCCACGAGAGTGCCCGACGGCCAGAAGTGCTGCGCCACCGCCGACGACTCGAGCGCCTCTCGGTTCCTGACTCCCTGTTTCTCACCGAGGGTGACGGAGACGGGCCCGCGGAATACGACGATTCCTGGCGCGTCAAACCGCCCTTCGGCCCGTTCCCGCGGGCGCTTTCGAAGAGCTATCCGCTCACCGCGGAGGTGCCAACACGCGTCGACCGCGGCGCGCTCGAGGCTGCTGCGGCGGGTATCACTCGACTGGTCGAATCCAACCCGGACAGCGAGTTCGGAGTGGGACATCTGGACTGGCCGGCAGGGGCGCTCGAGGCGCTTCCCGACTCCGTCGAGACGATCGATCTGACGGAGTCTCATCGCTCTTGAGCGACTCTCATCGCCGCTGGCTGTGTTGCCACCAGTGGAACGATGGGGCCACCGCGGATCAGAACAGCAAAGAGGGGCTGGAAAGCTTTGTTTTGGTATGATCGTCGTAGCGGCGCTTGCGATCGGCGTCCTCACCGTTCTCGTCGTCGGATCGTGGCTGGTCAAGCGGTTTCGCGGCCCCTCGAGCGATCGACGGGAATCACTCGAGAGCCATCGCGAGGCCCAAGAGCGAGAGCCACCGGTCGCTATCGGCGACGAACGGACGGTGGGAGTCGAGGAATTCACCGAGCACCATTCGGGGGAGCGCCAGGCGGTAACCAAAGTCGAGGGGTTCGTCGTCTTCGTCGAAGACGTTCCATCGGATATCGACGTTGCAGACGTGATCGAGATCAAAATCCTCTCGTTCAATCGCGGTCACACCTCGGCGACGGGAACGTATCTAGGTCGGGCATAGTCGATTTCTCGAGGAGTATCGGCGACGATATACGGTATTCTCGGTAGTAATTTTGGGCGTCGGTCGAACTCGTCACTCTGAGACGAGACTTAGATAGCGTCACAGCAACTGCTCTCACGAACTGGCGCGAAAAAGACAGATCGAACGGCGAAAATCGAAACGCGGGAAGGCGACGTTCTTAGAGTAGACCGGTTTTCTGGAGTTTCATCAGGTCCTCGGTGTCGAGGGTCTCTCCTTCCTTGAACTTCTGGTAGATCTCCTCGGCTTCCTCCTTGGCCTCCTCCTTTTTCTTGTCCCGCTGGGACTTGCGTTCTTTCTCTTCTTTCTTGTCGAGTTCACGCAGGCGCTTCTGGACGCGGACGAAGTCCTCGTGGTGCTGGTCGGCCGCTTCCTGCGCCTCGACGAAGGACTCGTGCATCTCGTCGGCCTCGTCGCGGATGTCGTCGGCTTCACGATAGGCCTCGATCATCTCGTTGTGATGTTCCTGGGCCTTGTCCGCGAGTTCGGTGACCTTCTGGTGGTGCTGGGAGGCCTCCGATCGGACCTCTTCGGCTTCCTCGACGAGTTCCTCGAGGTCGTCGTTTTGCTCGAGTTTGCCCTTGCGCTCTGCGTACTCCTCGCGTTTTCCCTCGATCTTCTCGATGAGCTCCTGTTCTTCCTCACTCGAGAGCACTTCGGTCTGCTGTTTGAACTCGAGTTGTTCGATCTCCTCTTCGAGTTCCTCGAGATCTTTTCCCTCGTCGAGTTCCATGTCCGATTTGAGCTTCTCGACGCGGTCGAAGAGCTTGTTCGCTTCCGCGTTGAGCTCGTTACGGCTCTCTTTGTGCTCTTGAACCTGCTCGTTGAGCTCGTCGCGTTTTTCGCGGTGTTCCTGTGCCTCGTCGACCTTCTCGCGCGTCTTTGCGTTAAGATCGTCGCGGCTGGATGCCCGCTCGGAGGCCATCTGGTTGAGATCGTTTCGTCGATCTCGGAGCTGGCCGGCCATCTTGATGAGCTGGCCTTTCGATTTGTTTTCGAGGTCGTCTTCTGTGAGTTCGATGTTTTTGGATTCGTCTACCATGTGTTAGTAAACCCTCTGTGCCATTCCCGCATCGGCGACAGCGTCCGCTCAGGACCTGCGAAATCTCGGTGAATAAGATTTCCTGTCATCGTTCGTCGAGCGATACGCGCCCCGATGGCGTTCTGGTATGCGTAACTACTGCCGCATGTAATTTAAATGTACCGGTCCAATACCCCCTGAAAACCGTTAGCAGGAAGCTCATATCGTGTGTTGTGGATTAGCATGGACAGGTCGGTTGTATATAAACGAACACACCGCTCGAGCGGTCAATTCCTCCCGAATTTTGCTTTGCGATCGGCCGTTCGATTCACGGCAGATCTGGTGTGACAAATATCGATCTCAGCGCGGTTTGTCGATCTCCGTTTCACTTTCACTTTCACTCTCCTGTTGGCGGAGCTTGACATGGGTTCCGGAACGAGTCGTATCCATGTTGGACGAGCTTACCTCTGCGTGCGAACACTGTGATCAGCCGCTCGAGGACGATCGGCTGATGCTCTCGATGCGAACCGACGAAGGGACTCGTCGAGCGTACGAGTGTGACTGTGGTGCAGTCACGATCACTGTCGTCGGCGACGCGGAGATTGACGGTCGCTCAGCGACTAGATAACGGTCGCCACGATCGACGCGGCAACGCTGCCGGAGTCGTGGGTTTGCTTACGCAGCGCTTTCAGCAGACGAGAGCATGCCGAGACAGTTCGATTTAGAAAAGATTCTCGAGTCGGTCGTCAGCGAACTGCTCGGCAGGGTCTTCTCTCGGCTCGTCCTCCTGTTTCTGTGCCTCGCGGGCGCGTTCCATGAACTGGTCGATCCGGTCGGAGCGTTCGACGCCGCCGAGCAAGACGAGTGCGGCGACTCGATCGCTCTGGAGCGGGAAGTCACCCCCGCGGACCTGCATGCTCCCGGTTTCGTCTTCGAGCCAGCGTCGAGACTTTTCGACGCCTTTTCGCGGAATCACGTCCGGATCTCCGGCGATAACGAGCAGCGCCGCGTCGGCGGTGGTCGCGTCCGGAAGACTCGTCCCCGTCAGCAGGGACTGTCTCGAGACGTTCATGACGGTTCGAATGTTCTCGCCGCTTTCCTCGGCTGCGAGTTCGCTCGCGTAGCCGAGCGCGGCGACGCCGCCACCCCGGAGCGTGTTGATGACTTCACTCGAGTCGACGACGCTCTCGCCGACGCCGTCCATCCCTTCGCCCGATGCGAACAGGAGCCCGACGCGCTGAGCGATGTTCTCGTTGATCGTTTCGAACGCGCCCTCGACGCTCTCGCCTTGCTCGTGCCACGCGTCGTTGTCGATCAGCAGCGTCGAATCCGCCTCTCGGATGATCGTTTTCAGCGAACGGCCGGCGTTCGCCTGATACAGCGATCCCTCGTTTCGCCCCGGGAGGATGCCGAGCGCGTAGACCGGGATGTCGTATACCCGCTGGAGGTTGTTGACCAGAACCGGCGCGCCGCCGCTTCCGGTTCCGCCGCCGAGTCCGGCGACGACGAATATCGCGTCCGCGCTCGAGGTGATGCGGCCGTCGATACCGCCGATCACCTGGTCGATGTCGCTTTGCATGATCTCTGCGCCGAGTTCGTTATCGCCGCCGACGCCGTGGCCGTTGACGCGGTCTGCACCGATGAGTTGCGTGTCGACGAACTCGAGAGACTGGAGGTCTGCCTTCGCGGAGTTGACGACGAGCCCACCTTGAATCGCGTCGAACTCCATGTCGGCATCGAATCGGACGAGCCGTTCGGTGACCTTTCCACCAGCCTGGCCCACCCCGATCAGGGCAACTTTCATACGACTATCATGCGGGGGAGGGCTGTTGAACGTTGCGGGGCGATACGGCGCTTCCCGGGCATATGTTTAAATAGGGTACCGAAGCCAGAGCAGCCATGAGCGATTTCGAGCGGCTCGAACGGCGACTCGCCGCCGTCGAACGAGCACTCACAGACAGCGACCGTCCGGTGAGCGACGTTCCGGAGCAGGCCGCGATTGCTGACGATATCGACCGCCTCGACGAGCGAATCGACGATTTGGTTGCCCGCGTCGCCGACCTCGAGGGGAGCACGCAGGCGTTGCGCGGCTACGTGGGAAACGTTCGATCGGTCAACGAAGCCGTCGAACGACGCGCGGACGCGGCGGTCGCGACTGTCGATCGCCTCGAGCGCCGCATCGAGGCGGTCGAGGGAGCACGAACGGACTCGGAGACGACCATGGTCGTCTCGAGGGCCGTCGTCCGCGATTCGACGACACCAGCAGGTCGGTACCGAAGCGAGAGCGGAGGATCCGGTCCCGAAACCGATCCCGATTCGACGACCGATCAGCGGGCCGCGCTCGAGGAATTCCACCAAACCGATCCAGACCACTCGGTTGACCGTTCCCTGCTGGCCGGCGGTAGCGACCGCCGGTCTCGACCGGGAGTGGGCGTGACGGACGCCAGCAGCGTTCGCCTCGCTGATCCGAGCGCGATCGATCACCAACAGATCGAAGCGGAACTCGCCGAACTGACGGCGATTGACGACGAACCGGACCGGCGTGATTCGACGGAGCCGACCGAGGATCAATCCCGACGAGACGACGCCGACGAATCGGACGGTACAGCGATTTTCGAGGCTGTTCGTGGCCTATTCTCGTGATTCGACGGCTCTGTCGTACGTGGTCTCACCTACCCGTCCATCGCCGCTTTTGCCACCGGTCGAACGTCCGCCGGCGAAGACCCGTCCGATCCGTTCCGTGGGGTCGGCTTCGATGGCAACCCCTTTGGGCACGTTTCCCGTTCGGGTCGATATGTTCTACGAGCAGCGGATGTCCGTTCCGGAGTCGCCGGCGGAACTCCGCGCGGAGTACGACGACGACCTCGCACAGGTACTCGAAACCCGCGGTCTCGAGCACGTGTCGATGCTCACGGGAATCGACGAGGATCGGCTCGAGTCGATCGGGACGGCTGAGCCGCCGTCGCTGTCGCTCGAGGAGGCGGCACAGATCCAGTCGCAGGGCTCGGACGATCCGGACCCGGAGACGATCGAAACGATGGCCTGCGAACACCTCCTGCTGGGCATGTCGACTGCCGTCCTCGACGTGGATGCCGTCGAAAGCGAACTGGAGATCGATCTCGATCCCAAGGAGATTCAACAGAAGATCGAACGGCGGGCTCCGATGTCGTTCGACGAGTACGTGCACGTACAGCATACTATCGTGAGCAATACTCCATAACGCGACAGGCAAGTCCTGTACTGCTGCCGCCTCGACCTATCCTTCGAGCACTTCGTACGCCACGCCGGCGTCCCGAAGCGCGTCCGTGACCCGGCCGACGGAATCGATCGTCACGACGGCGACCACCTCGAGACCGCGCTCTGCGGCGTCTGCGGCGACTTCCCCGCCCGCGAAGTTTACGGCCGGCTCCGTTCCAGCCTGTCGGCAGGCGACGACGGCTTCGACGCCGGTTGCGACCACGAGGTCGGCACCGTCGCAGGTCTCGGTGATGAACTCGTCGGCGATGGCCCGACTTCCGCCGGTTCGAACCGCGGGCACCTGCAACACGGTAACGGAACCGGGCTCGAGTTCCATGACGCCCTCGAAGCTCGTGACGCCAACGTCCGTTCCCGCTTCGGCGTCGGTCGTCGCGACGCCGGTCGCCGGCCCGTCCTCGCCCGACTTCGCGTGTAACAGGCCGTCTCGAACGAATAGCGTGACGGTCTCTCCCTCCTCGATATCGTCGGTCGCGATGTAGGCCGCCTCGCTCATCGCGTCGAGGACGTCGCCGGTAACGTGATCTGCGAACCGGCGAACGTCGTCGGCGGTGGTAAAGAGCCAGTCGACGCCCTCGTTGGTAACGCGATAGCGAGAGCGCCCCTCCTTTTCGACGAGGCCGTCGTCGACGAGATCGCGGATGTACTCGCTGACCGCCTGGCTCGTCACCCCGACGTCGGCTGCGATCTCTCCCTGGCTGACCGCGGGCTGGCGCTCGGCGATCTGGACGAGGATTCGAAACCGCGTCGCAGCCCGCTTGTTGTCGAGGACATCGACCATACGCTGGCTGTTGGGCGACGGTACCAAAAAGGGCGTGGTCGTCGATACATGCGCGCCGCACTACTCGTCTGCTGTCGCGTCGTTCCTTCACTGCTGTCGCGCTCTCCCAGTCCTTTTAACTCCCGCCGATTCGACGGTACGGGCATGTCTCGGCCGCTATTGATCGATACCGACCCCGGATGCGACGATGCGCTCGCGCTCTTGCTCGCCCTCGAGCGCGACGAACTCGACGTCGTCGGCCTGAGTACCGTCCACGGCAACGCGTCGCTCGCCGACACGACGAGAAACGCCAGATCCCTCCTCGAGTGCTTCGATAGAACCGATATTCCGCTCTCTGAGGGTGCGAAGCTGCCGCTTACGGCCGAACTCGAGACGGCCGAACACATCCACGGTCCGGGCGGAATTCGCGGCGAACTACCCGAACCGACGAGCGCGACGGAGCCGCTCGAGCAACACGCTGCCCAGTTCATCGTCGAGAAAGCCCGAGAGTACGAGGGGGAACTGACGCTGGCAGCGATCGGCCCGCTGACGAACGTCGCGCTCGCGCTCGCGATCGAACCCGACCTCCCGGACCTGCTCGACGAACTGATCGTGATGGGCGGCGCGGCGTTTGCGCCCGGAAACGTGACGCCGCTGGCGGAGGCGAACTTCCGGTCCGACCCGGAGGCGGCCGCTCGAGTGGTTCGGGATGCTGAGCCGACGATCGTCGGTCTCGACGTGACCAACGGCGCGAACGTGCCCGGCGAGTGGATCGACGCACTGCCAGAAGAGACCGCCCTCGGCCGGTCGATCGTCGAGTGGTTCACCTACTATTCGGGCGCCCAACTCGAGCAGTACGAGTACGAGACGACGGCGATCCACGACGCGCTGGCGATCGCCGGAATCGTCGACGAGGACGTTCTCGAGACCGAGACCTACCACATGCAGGTCGGCACCGACTCGGACCTCGATCGGGGCGCGCTCGTCTGTGACGCGACCGATGTCACGGACGGGAAGCCGAACGGCTCGGTCGCCCTCGAGGCCGACTTCGAACGCTATCGCGAACTGCTTACAGGGTCGGTCGAGCGGACGCTCGATACGCTTGCCGATCGCAGGGCTTAGTTGTATACTCGGCGTCCGATCGCGTTCTCCTCGATGAATTCCCAGTCGTATTCGACACCGAGTCCGGGGTCGTCCGGCACCGGCACGGTTCCGTCGTCGTCGATCGACTCGAGGGATTCGGAGTACTCCCCGCGGTAGATCGGCGGTTGTGTGTTCGCACAATCGGGGTGGACCAGCGCGAGTTCGTAGTAGTTCGCGTTTCGAATCGCGGCGATACACTGGCGCTGGGCGGGTCCGGGCGCGTGAAACTCGACGTCGAGGCCGAACCCCTCGGCGATCCGGGCGCGCTTTATCGCGCCGGTGATCCCGCCGTCGTATTCCGGATCCGCGCGCACGAAGTCAGTCGCGTCGTTGGCGATGAAGTCGGTAAATGGCTCGAGTCCCCGAACGTGCTCTGTCTGGAGGATCGGCGTCTCGAGCGATTCCCGAAGCTTTCGGTGGGCGTGTTGGGAGATCCCGCCGTCACGGTAGGGATCTTCGTACCAGAGGAAGTCCTCTTCGTCGCACGCGCGGCCGACTTTGAGCGCATCGCCGTAGGTCTGGTACTCGCAGGCGGGGTCGATCATGAGATCCATTTCGTCGCCGACCCGGTCGCCGACGGCGTGGACCGTCTCGATCTCTCGATCGATGTCCCTGGCCGCGTCGCCGCCGCCCCAGCCGTGTATCTTGAAGCCGGGAAAGCCGAGTTCGAGACACTCCTCGGCGAAGTCTGCGTAGGCCTCCGGTGAATCGAGTCCGCCGTTATCGTCGGCGTGGTAGGTCGAGGCGTACGTCGGGAGCCGCCTCGTGTAGGTGCCGAGCAGTTCGTGAATCGGAACGTCGTGGTACTTTCCGGCGAAGTCCCAGAGCGCGATGTCGACCGGGCCGATCCCCATCCGGTCGTACTTTCGCAGCCCGCGTTTGATCTCGCTCCAGTGGCGTTCGCGCTCGAGCGGGTTCTTCCCGATGAGATAGTCCGCGAACGTGTTGATCTGTGCGGCCGCCGGCGAGTTGCCGCCGACGTACTGGCCGGTGATCCCGACATCGGTTTCGATACTGAGTGCGAACAGTTTTCGCGTCGTCGTCGATCCGGGCTCGTACACCAGGTTGAACCCGTTCTCGTCGGTTCCGACGTCTACCAGTTCGTAGGAAAACTCGATCGATTCGATTTCGGTTATCTGTGGTGGCACGCCGAAACGAGGGACGGCCAGCCACATAATATCTGTCACGAAACGCGATTGTGACGTGATCGACACGATCCGCTCTCGGTGGACGTTGAGGGGTTCGAATCTCGAGCGACGAGGAGACACCGAGGCGCCAGTTCCGGCCCAAGAATCTAGTACGATGGCGTCGTAGTACCACGTAATGTTCGCGGATCGAACCGACGCCGGCGATCGACTCGCAGCGGAACTCGAGCGCCGCGGGACGAAAGCCGACGTCGTCCTCGGCATTCCTCGCGGCGCGCTGCCGGTCGCCAGACCGGTCGCGGACGCACTCGATGCCGATCTCGACGTCGTCGTCGCCCGAAAACTCGGCGCGCCGAACAACCCGGAACTGGCCGTCGGGGCAGTCGCGAGCGAGGGAAGCGTCTGGCACAATGACCCGCTTATCGGGCGGCTGGGCGTCTCCGAGTCCTACCTCGAGTCGGTCGAGGCCGACGAAATCGAAAACGCACGCGAGAAGGCCGACCGCTACCGCGAGACGCCGGGTCTTCCGGACCTCGAGGGAACGCACGTGGTGGTCGTCGACGACGGCGTGGCGACGGGAGCGACCGCGATTGCGTGTCTTCGACAGGTCCGCGAGGCGAACGCGGCTCGAGTCACCCTCGCCGTCCCGGTCGGCCCGCCGGGTTCGCTCGCCGATCTCGAGGACGAAGCCGACGAGGTCATCGCCCTGCGAACCCCCGCCGATTTCCGCGCCGTCGGACAGTACTACCGGACGTTCGGGCAGGTGACCGACGAGGAGGCGATCGAATACCTCGATCACGGGTAACTGGCTCGTTGGACGTCGACTCGTCGTTCGGGCGTCTCGGGATCTCAGGACGACGAGTCGCTCATCACGAACGCGAAAACGAATAGCCCGGCGGCGAGGAGCACGATGTTGGTGAGCCCGTACTCGAGGAAGCCGACGACGCTTCCGCCCCAGACGAGCAGCCAGGCGAACCCCACCGACAGGATCGCGTTCAGGACGGCGACGACGCGCGGGTCGCCCTCCGAGGACTCGAGTCCCTCCCGAAAGCCGGGGCGATCGCCGTTGGAGTCGCTCATGGCACAACTGGCGGTCGTCGATCACTTAGTCGTTGCTGTAGAACGGCACGAAGCGGCCGTGTGATGCCCGCTCAGGGCTCGCGGAGCACGCGCTCGTCTTCAGGTTCGATCGGAAACCGGTTTTCGAGCGTTTCCGCACGCTCGAGTTCGTCGTCGGTGACGAGCGCCGCCTCGAGATCCGAGCGAAGCCTCGAGGACTCGAGATCCGTGCCGATGAAGACGAGTTCCGTTCGTCGATCGCCGTGGTCGTCGTCCCACGCGAGGTCCGGACGATTCGATCGGTACAGTTGCCGATCGACCTCGGGGAGGGACGCGATCCACGGGCCGCGGACGGTCGCCCGGATCGAGGGGCCCGCCTGACTGATTTCGACTTTCACGTCGCGGCCCGCGACCCACGCGATCCCCTTCGATCGGACGACGCTCGAAGGAAGCGATCGGAGGAACTCGTGGAACCGTTCCGGGTGGAACGGTCGCCGCTCGCGGAAGACGAACGAGTCGACGCCGTAGACCTCGTCTGGGTGGCGATGGTCGTGGTCCGTTCCAGGAGGGCCGTGGCTGGCCGGTTCACTATCGGGTTCGGCGTGTTCGTCCCCCGCGAGCGCGCGCTGCCAGCCGGCCCGTTCGCCGAGCGTGGCGGGATCGAACCGGTCCCCGTCGAAGAGTCGGTCGGGGTCGACCACGCTGAACTCGGTTCGAATTAGCTCGGCCGCCGGTTGGAGCGCGTTCACGAGCGTCTCCGCGCGCTCGAGTTCGTCCCGGTCACAGAGGTCGGTCTTGTTGAGCAGGACGACCGAGGCGACCTCGAGCTGTTCGATCAGAAGATCGGAGAGGGGGCGGGTCGAGGCGTCCCCATCCACAGCGGATTCGGGATCTGCGCCGCGACGTTTCGGTGTCGCTGTGCCGTCGAAGGAGTCGAGAAAGAGTCGC
The DNA here is from genome assembly GCF_000517625.1 of Halostagnicola larsenii XH-48. Taxonomy (GTDB): domain Archaea; phylum Halobacteriota; class Halobacteria; order Halobacteriales; family Natrialbaceae; genus Halostagnicola; species Halostagnicola larsenii. The sequence continues at coordinate 670,490 of NZ_CP007055.1, forward strand.
GTATCGAGGACGGTGACCAGCGCGTCGATTTCGTAGCGGGCTGCGACGCGAGAACTCGTCGTAAAGAGCCGAGCGACCGGCTCGGGTTCGGAAATTCCGGATGACTCGACGATCAGCCGATCGAATTCCCGGTCTCGGGCCAGTCTGACGACCGCGGTCTCGAGGTCGTCTCGAAGCTCACAGCAGATACACCCGTTGGATAGCTCGGCGACGCCGCCGCTGACCTCGAGTTCCGAGTCTTCCGCGACGCGTTCGGCGTCGACGTTGACCGAACCCATGTCGTTGACCAGCACTGCGAGGTCTCTCTCGCCAGCGTTCCGAAGCAGGTGATTGAGCAGGGTCGTTTTGCCGGCGCCGAGATTCCCGGACAGGACCGTGACGGGAATCGAATCCTGTGACATCGACTCGCCATTGGAACCGTGCCACTACAAAGGTTGTACTCGACGGCAGAGTATGGTTGTACTCGACCGCAGAAAATTCACCGCGAGCGCGCTGCGTGTGCGATTCTCAGTTCGGTACGACCGAATCGTCGGATACGGTCACCGCAGGTTCGTCTTCGGAGTCGCCGGGGAGTTCGTCGATCGCGTCGACGGGGGCGGCAGGCTCGTTGACTGCATCGGTCGAAGTGTTTCGCTCGTCGATCGAGTCAGCAGCTTCGATCGTGTGACCCGTCTCGACGTGGTGGGCGATCGCCAGCCCGGACCGTTCGCTCGTCGAGTGCTCTTCGGCGTCGGTAAGCGCCCAGTCGCAATCGAGACAGTAGTGGCTCACATCCCCCGTCGAATCGCTGTTCGATTCATCGATACCCTCGCTCGTGGATCCCGACGACGCGCCGGTCTCCTCGAGCGTGATCGTCGGACCGCCATCGTCGCTGTGCTCGATGACGATATCGTAGCCATGGTAGGTAAATTCGACAGTGCCGGACCGCTGTTCGCCGTTTCGTCTCGGTTCGAAGAGTTCGTCGAGCGCCTCCGGGTTGATAACGTCGTACAACGGCGCGTCGAGTTCCGTTGGATCGACCCCGTCCATTTGTGCAACTTTTCGAACCACCTTGACACTAAGTGGCTCCGAGTCGGACCGCGTCTCGAGTGTGCCGGTAAGTGTTGTTTCCATTACTGTGGTTCAGGGCTCGATTCGGCATAAACACTCGGGAATACTCAGTCCCGAAGCGCTCGTAAACAACCGAAATACGACCGATTCCGGATTTCAGCCACGATCGAGCGAAAAGATCCGTTCACCGAACGGTTTGAAACAAAATCATCTTTCATGTGATTTTGCTCGGTCGTCGGGAGCCGATTCGAGGAAGACCGACGCAGCGGAATCTCGTTCGCTTCGCAACAGTATCTCGTCGGTGATGTCGTATCCGCGCCCGTCGAGCGTCGCAGCAATCTGAGTGATGTCGTCGTTGGTCTCCCCGACGACGTGAATGTGGACGTTTTTGGTCCCGGTCATGATCTCGCGGACGTTGACGACGCCGTCGATCTCGTGGGCGGCTTCGACGAGGGCTTCTCTCTCTGCGATCTGTGCCGTACAAATAAAAAGCACTTCGAGCGGGAGGCCGGCCTTCTCGTAGTCGATTTCCGGGCTGTATCCCTTAATGATTCCACGCTCCTCGAGGCTCGTTATCCGTTTCCCGACCGTACTCGGGGAAACGCCGACTCGCTCGCTGATGTCGGCGTTCGAGTTGTTCCGCGCGTCCTGTTGGAGGGCGTACAGAATCTCTCGATCGACGTCGTCGAGGTCCGCGGACATCGTATCACAGGGTGAGTTACGAGTACGTATAAACGGTGACCATGAATCGAACGGAGCCCACGGATCGCTCGAGGTCGACATCGCTGGCTCGCCGCAACGACCCTACTCTTCGGCGATCCGGCTCCCGCCCGGTGGCATGAAGTGTTGAATCTTGTCCGGGCTGGCGATCTTTCGAACGAACGATTCGTCCTCGAACCGCTCGCGGAGTCGTCGATAGAGCCGTTTTGCCGCGTCGGCCTGTGCGTACCGACCGGGTTCGATATCGATGGTCGTCACCGCCCGCTCCTCGATCGCCGACGGCGGGCCGCCGATGACGCGGGTGTAAGGTTCACACTGGATCCCGACCGTGACGCCGACGGGCGTGCTCTCGTGATACGTTCGATCGCCGCGGACGGCGAATCCCCCTTTCTCGAGGTACTCGCCGCTTTCGGGGGTCTTGGTCACCTGATCGGAGTCGACGACGTAGACGTCGCCCGCGTAGCGTCCGTCCTTCCAGACCGACGAATAGGAAACCGCGAACTGCGCCGCCTCCTCGATACTCGAGTCGGGGATCTCGACGTCGCCCGAGGAGGCTTCGCTCGGATCGGTCGCTTTGAGCACGGTAACGGGACCGCCGTGAGCTTGCGTGTGCAACACTTTGTCTCCCCGCTCTAGGTACTTCTTCACCAGTTCCTCGTTCTGATCAGCGTTGCGCCCGCCGATGACGAGAAAGTCGTCGCTCGTGTGGAACCAGCGGAAGCGGTCGAACCACGGCTCGTTCTCGCGGATCGGGATCGACGGCTCCGCGAGCCAGTCGCGGTCCGCTCCGTCGTCGTCCGCCTCGTCGTCTGCGTCTCCGTCGTCGGCCTCCCACTCGTCGCGCCGACGCTTCGCATCCGCCAGATCCTCGCGGGTGTCCTCGATGGCCGCGAGGGCCCCCTCTTTTTTCTCTGCGATCTGCTTGGCCTCCGTGTAGAGGCGATCTGCGTTCTGCTCGAGGCCGTCTCGAGCCAGCAGTTCGATCCGTTCGCCGTCGATGTCGACGGTGATAGTCCCCTCGCTCCCGTCGACGCCGACGACGGCTTCGGCGGCCTCGATGCCGCGAGATTTCCCCTCTTCGAATCGCTCTTCGATCTCCTCCCACGGACGGTCTTGCTCTCTTTGCGTCTGCACCGTCGAGAGGATCTCGTCGACGAGGTCGTAGTTTGCGTACAGCAACTCCGCGCGCTCGCGCTGGGCCTCGGCCTGCTGTTCGAACCCCTCGATGGCTCCCTCCTGCTGTTCGATGATCCGCTCGTACTTCGCGATCTCTTCCCCGAAGTCCGGCCGCTGCGTGGTCGGATCCGGCTCTTCGTCGTCGAGTTCGAGTCGGAAGAAGTAGTCGTCGAGCGCCGTCAAGAAGCTGTCGTAGGCCTCGCCTGCGAGGGCCGCGTGCTCTTCGAGCGGGAACGGGGTGGCGTCGACGACGCGGTTTGCGGACCGTTCGTCCCCGCCGTTGTCGTCCCCGTCCTCGTTTTCGTTGTCTCCCTCCGCACTCTCCTCGGCGTCGACGTACACTCGAGGCTCGAAATTCCCGTTCCGGATGTCGAGCGCGAGGCGCTCGATGGCCTCGTAAATCGCGTCGTAGTCGTCGTCGGTCGCGTCGTCGATGTCGAGGGCCTTCTCGACGCCCGCGCGGGTACAGACCTCCTCGGCGTAGAGGCCGCCGAAGTTCAACTGGGTCGCCAGCGTCCTGACGACGTCCGTATCGGAGTCTTCCATCTCGAGGTCGAACGCCTCCCGGGAGACCGTAAGCGGGTTCGTCCGCGAGTCGGGGAACTCATAGCGCGACCCGGGAACGACGGTCCGGGACTTGAGCCGGACGGTCTCGAGGCAGTCGATCACCTCGTACTCGCCGTCGGTCACCGCGATATTGCCCTGTCCGAACAGTTCGACGATGATTCGCGTTGTCCCGTCCTCGCGCTCGAAGACGAACTCGAGGATGCGGTCGAACTCGAACTGCTCGACGCCCGCGAAGTCGGCCCCGGAGAGCCGGTTTCGAAGCATCATCGCGAACTGCGGTGGGCGTCCGGGGGCGTCCGGTACGCGCGTCGGATCGACCGTATGGGCACGTTTCGTTTCGCCGACTTCACAGACGAGTTCCATCCGCCCGCGGTCGAAATCCCGCATCTTCAGTCGGAGGAGGTCGTCGCCGTAGAGATAGGCCTTGTCGACTTTCGCACCCTCGTACGCACCCAGTTCGCGAACGAGAGCGGCGAGGTCGACGCTGGTGAGTTCCCGCTTCGGATCCATACACGCATCTGCTTTGCGTGGCCCAAAAGGCGTGTCGTTCCGCACGACGATGCCTCGAGCGGGATGTCGGTGGTCCGAGACCGGTCGAACGGCAGGGTTGTGGTCCTCTGGACCTGCTACCAGAAGTCGAACTCCAGTTCCGAGAACGCGGCCAATTCGTCGGAAACGGAACTCGAGGTATCTGCCGGCTCGGTCGATACCTCTTCGGTCACCGCCGTTTCGTCGTCCGACGTGACATCCGAGATCTCCACCGATTCGTTCGACATTTGTACCGATTCGTTCGTGACCGTTTGTGAGACCTCCTCCGAATCGTATTCCGTCGCTCCGTCGTCCGAAAAGTCATCCGCCGGATTCTCCGGTTGGGCCGGTGACTCGAAATCGTATTCGTCGGCGACGTCTTCCGCCGCCGCTGCTTGTTCGAATGACTCTTCGTAGGTCTCTGTCGTCGAATTCGGGACTTCGTCGGACAACTGTGCCGTCGCGGATCCGGTAAATAGCGCGCCGCTTACCACGGCGACGCCCGCCGCCTGTAACACGGATCGTCGGTCATGCCGAGACTGTTCTCGCTCGCTTGTCTTCGTTTCGTCCATTCGTATCATGCTCGCAGGGAGCACCTGATTCCCATCGGACGCGGGAGTAAAACCCCGGTATTGTCGACGCGAACACTCTCGAGTAGCCGAACGATAGGTTCTCACCTCGTCGTCCGTGGGGAGACACTACGAACGAATGGGCGCGACTAGCGTTCAGTATCCGCTCCTTTCGAGTCCGTCGCAACGAGACGATTCGCTACCGATATCGCCCGTCACAACCCCGACACGACTGTACTAGAGCGATACTTCGTCTCGCATTCAGAAAGCTAATCAGTCGCAGTCTCCGTTGGGCACACATGAACGGAGCGCTCTATGCACTCGCGGAACCCTCTCTCGAGCGGAGTTCTGGAGGCTCTCGAAACTGATGGCGGGAGACCAAGACGGCTGGTCCGACGTGTACCGGCTCCCCCAGTTCTTCGATCGGATCGACGACCAGCAGGCGGTCTCGATCCGGGACGCGGTCGACGAACTCGAGATCGACCTCGAGATGGATGTCGACGGCGTCGTCTATCACGACCGGGGGATCCGGGTCCCCGGCTACGATGCGACCTTCATCCGCGAACCGGAGTCGGCCAGGGACGTTCCCGCCTTCAGCGTCCAACTCGACGCGGTCGGGCCCCGAAGCACCTGGGCCGTCTTCGACGCGTCGAAAGAGTGGGACGCGTACCTTCTCACCGCGGACGACGTCGCGGCGGTCGCCTGGGTGAGCGACGAGGAGTTCGCCTTCGAGGAGGCACGAAACTTCTCCTCGAAGGATACGGCAGTCGGCGCGGGTCGGTTCTCGTTCGGGATCTTCTTCTACGAATCCCTCGAATGGGACTCGCTGGCTTCCGAACTCGAGGGCACCGACTCGCCGGCGCTGTTACACCACGACGACGGGTCGACGTACTATCCACAGACCCAGTCGGAGTTTTATCGGTACGTCGACTCCTCGCCGGATGAATTCCGTGAGAGCGGCGGCGGCGCGCCATCCTACCTCGGCGTGCTCGAACTCGAGGTAACGATCGACGACTAGCGGAGCGGGGTACGTCCGTCATGCGTTACGTCCAATATGCGAATTTTACGCCGTAGAAAATAACATCCAGTCGACAACACGGTCAGTTCGCTCGGGCCAGGGGGGACCCGAGCGAGTCGGTGAACACGCGGACGACACACGGGGAATGTGTCGTCCCTGCGTGGTGAACGGGATGTGCGATCACATTGTCGTTGTGGGGAGATGACAATGCTATCCGACAATCGTCGGCACTCGCTAATCCTGGTGGAGTGATTATAAATTTTATGCTCGACGTGTATGCGAAATTCTGCTAGCACGTCGTAGTTCCAGACTCGACGCTCGAGCGAGTTGTCGTTCGATGGCTGGCTAAAATCGGATGACAGCGCTAGCGAGGGGGACGCCTGCCGTTCACAGCCGTTTGCTCACGTACGGCCCGTCCTGATGATAGCCGAGTTTGTTCCGGTAGTACTCTCGAGCGCCGATACCCGAGATGACGCTCACTTTGTCGAAGCCGGCGTCGGCGGCCAGCGATTCGGCCCGATTCATCAGCTTGCGGCCGTAGCCGCGATGTTGGTGTTGGTCCGTCTCGCCGTCCTCGCCCATCGTGACTTCCGAGCCGTAGACGTGCAGTTCCCTGACTAGCGCCGCGTTCTCGAGTTCGCCTCTGACGGGGTCGTTCGGGAATCGAAGCCGGCAGAAACCGATCAGGAGGTCCTGTTCGAAGTCTTCGAAGCTGATGAAGTGTTCGGTCCCGCCGCTCGCCTCGTAGGTCATGACGTCGAGTTCGACCTGGTCGGGTTCGGCGTCGTTCATCCCGGCCTCGCGACAGCGGATACACTCACACTCCCAGCCGTGTTCGTCCATCCGCTTTCGCGCGAGTTGCCGGAGGTTCGACTTCCAGACGCCGGCGTCGATGTAGTCCGCCGGAATGTCCCGTTGGACCCGCTGGAGCCGCGTATAGCGCGGGATCATGTCCTTGATTTCGGCGACGAGTTCCGCGGCTTCCTCGTTGTCAAGCGGGTCGTACTCGCCTCTGTGCCACCAGTCGTAGGTCGCCGTCCCGCGGACGATCAGCGTCGGATATATCTTCAGGTAGTCGGGCTTCCACTGCTCCTGTTCGAAGATGCGCCGGAAGTCCTCAAGACACATCTCCCTGCTCATTCCCGGCTGGCCGGGCATCATGTGGAATCCGACCTTGAACGCCGCGTCCCGCAGTCGCTGGTTCGCCTCGATCGACTCCTGAACGCCGTGGCCGCGGTGCATCTCGCGGTTGATCCGCTCGTAGGTCGTCTGGACGCCGACCTCGACTTTCGTCCCGCCGAGGTCCAGCATCCGGTCGATCTGCTCGGGATCGCACCAGTCGGGTTTCGTCTCGAAGGTCGTCCCGATGTTCCGGATGTCGCCCGTCTCGTTTTCCGCGATGACGTCCTCGAGATACTTCCACTCGTACTCCTCGGGATCCTCCGCGAAGCTCACGCCCTGGGCGGGTTCGGGCTCCTTGTCCACGTCGTAGTCGTTCATCGCCTCGAGCGCTCGCTTGACGAACCACTCCTGGTAGTCGTGGCTCCGGGCGGTCATCGTGCCGCCCATGAGGATCAACTCGACCTTGTCGATCGGATGGCCGATCTCTCGCAACTGCTCGAGTCGAAGGGTAACCTGCCCGTAGGGGTCGTAGTCGTTTTGTACGCCGCGGGCGGCTGCTGGCTCCTCGCCCGTGTAGCTCTGGGAACTCGAGAACTCCGAGTCCGGACCGCCGGGACAGTACAGACACTTCCCGTGCGGGCAGCGCTCGGGCGAGGTCATGATCGCCACCGGCGAGACGCCGGAGGCGGTTCGGACCGGTTTGCGCTGGAGGACCGATTCTAAGTCCTCGCGGTACTCCTGGGGAGCGTAATCTAGCAGCTCGGAGTTTTTGGGCACTTTCGGTGCCGAGTGCTCCGAGCAGGCCTCGAGTTTGGCCTTCTCGACCTCCTCGCGCTCGACCTCGCCGTTGATGATCCGCTCGACGAGCGTTTCACAGACCCGCTCGAACGCTTCGGTTTCGGTCGGGTCGGGCGTGTCGGTACTCACTATACCGTTTTCGGTGCCCTCGGCGAATAAGCGTGTCGGACTCTGCCCCCTCGGCGACGGACCGTTTCGTCGCAGGTGCCGTCCAGACGGGTTCGCAACGTTCACCAGGACTCGAGCGAAAGCCACCGACGATGGATTCGACACGCCGAATCACCGCACTCGAGGCGGTTCCCGAGGAGTCGACGTTCGTGTTTCGCGTTGTCGATACCGACGACGATGCGAACGAGGTCGAGGAGGCGATTCTGGTTCGCCAGGATGGCAGACTCGAGTGTTGGCTGAACTACTGTCAGCACTTCACGCACATCAAACTCGACAAGGGAACCGGCGCGGCGATGCGAAACGGCGAAATCATCTGCGAAAACCACGGCGCGTATTTCGAGGCCGATTCGGGCGTCTGCACGTTCGGCCCCTGCGAGGGAGCGTACCTCACGGCCCTCGAGGTGGCCGTCGACGACGGCGACGTCTATCTCACCGATGAGGGATACGATCTCCTCGGTCCGGGGCCGATCCCGACCGACGAGGTCGATCGGGCCTCGAGTTCGAACGTCGAGTTCTGATCGAACGGTTGGTCATCTGACCCAACAGTTGGTCACTCTGCGTTTCGGAGCGGCCCCGGCGATACGAGGTCCCGGTCCTGATTGTACTCGACGAGGTCCGCGCCGACGAGTCGCGGGAGGTGGTCGTGATAGAGCGAGATGTAGACGTTGGCGACCTCCTTGGCCGATAGTTCCGCGACCGGTTGTCCGGCTTCCCGCTTTGCGACTTCCTCTGCGGCGTCCGGGAGCGTGATGGACTCGCCGTAGTCGTCCATCACCGCGAGAAAGAGCCGTCGCCGACGGTCGGCGAGTAGCTCCAGCGCGTCGTCGACCGTCTCCGGCAGTTCCTCCCGGGACTCGAGCCACTCGAGCATTGTCAATGCGAACTCGGCGTAGTCGGACGGTGGGTGAGCGGGCGTAGTCATGAATTCTTCGGGCCCCAGCGGTTCACGTCTCGGCACCTAGCCTGCACACTAAATATTAGTGTCGAAACGGTAGCAGATACGTTCGGTTCTCGGTACTGTCTCATGTCGTCAACGGTCGTGCTGGTGCGAACGTCACGAGGGCTTTCGATTGGAGTCTCCGAGATCACTTGCTGATTAGCACCCGAGATTACTCGATGGTCAACACCGGTTCGTCGACTGCTTCGCTCTTGCAGGAGGGACACCTCGAGGGGAGATTGAGCAGGTCGTCGAAGCCGTTGAACCCGCAGTCTCGGCACGTCGGCGGTGCGACGAGGAACTCTTCGTCGGTGCCGTCGACCGACCGAGCGACGTGCTCTGCGTGTCGAACGATCGAGTGGGGCGTCAAGTCGAAGTCAACCGCGAGTTCGCTCGGAGTCGAAGCCTCCGTTCGCAGTGCGTCCGTGAGCCGCTGTCGCGTCGTTTCGTCGGCCTCTCGCATACATCCGTCTCAAGTGGCCGGCGGGGGATAGGTGTTCGCTCTCGCAATGACGGCAAAATCGGTCGCCGGAGAAAGGGTAAGTGACTTACATACTGGTGCTGAAATCCGGACCATGAAGGCCGTCGTCCTGGCAGGTGGGTACGCGACCCGAATGTGGCCGATTACGAAACACCGGCCCAAGATGTTCCTCCCCATCGGCGAATCGACCGTCATCGATCGGATTTTCCGATCGCTCGAGAACGACGATCGAATCGACGAGGTGTACGTGAGTACGAACGAGCGGTTCGCACCCGATTTCGAAACGCACCTCGCTGACAGCGAGTTCGAAAAGCCTCGACTCTCCATCGAAGACACCAGCGAAGAAGCCGACAAATTCGGCGTCGTCGGTGCGCTCGCCCAGCTCGTCGAACGCGAAGCGGTCGACGACGACCTGCTGGTGATCGCCGGCGACAACCTGATCAGCTTCGAGATCTCCGAGTTCCTCGATTACTTCGAACGAACGGAGACGCCGACGCTCGCCGCCTACGATGTCGGCTCGCGCGAGAAGGCCTCTTCCTACGGACTGGTCGAACTCGAGGGAGACCGAGTCGTCGACTTTCAGGAAAAACCCGATGACCCGAAGAGCACGCTGGTTTCGATCGCCTGTTATGCGTTCCCACAGGATTCGGTCTCCCTGCTCAGGACGTACCTCGAGGACGGAAACAACCCCGACGAACCTGGCTGGTTCGTCCAGTGGCTCCAGAACCGGGAACCGACCCACGCCTTTACGTTCGAAGACGCGTGGTTCGACATCGGCACGCCCGAAAGTTACCTCGACGCCGTCGCCTGGCACCTCGACGGCGAATCTATGGTCGCCGAGACGGCGACCATCGAGAACGTCTCGGTCGGCGAGAACGTCCACGTGATGGACGGGGCAACGCTCGAGGACTCGGAACTCGACCACGCCGTCATCTTCCCCGACGCGACGGTTCGAGACGGCGACATCCGGCGCTCGATCATCGACGAAGGAACGCACCTCGAGAATCTCGACCTCGCGGGTGCGCTCATCGGCGCTCACACGACGATTACGAACCACGTCGGTGAGTAAACCCGGAGTAATTCCGCCCACGAGGGCCCAACGCAACCGCTTCGGCGCTTTCCGTGGTTTGATCCACCGGTAGATCTATTGAGGAACACCACTCTATGGTATCGACAAGCCCATGCGTACCGTCGAGGCAGTCCTCCAGCGACGCGCGGAATCGGTGCCCTACGAGGCGCTCGCAGACGCGTTCCTCGAGTTCGATCGATTCAGCGGATCGAACCCGCTGTTGTTGATCGCCGAAGCCGCCGCCTCGACGACCGGCCAGAGCTTCGCTGGCGGAATCCGGCCCACCGTCGAACGGTTTCGAGAATCGTTCGTCGAGAGCGGCCGACTGACCTCGTTCGCTGAGCTCGCGTCGCTCGCGCTCGAGGACGACGACCTCGTCGACGCCCTCGGGGCTCGACGAAAACGCCACGTCCTCTTGGAGATCGCTGACCGACTCGAGGACCGCCCTGAAGACGACGACTTCGACTCGCTCCGTGCGTGGGCGGCGCAAGTGGACGTCTACCGCTACGAGACGGATCCGATCGGTCGCATCTCCGGCGTGGGTCCCTCGAGCCTGCAGTACCTCCGTATTCTCGCCGGCGTCGACACGATCAAACCGGACCCGACCGTCGCGGCGTTTCTCGAGTCGGTCGCGGCGGATCTCGAGTCGTCGCCGCTCGACGCGTCGACGCCGCTTCGGGGAATCGCGTCCTGTGAGTGGCTGGCAGTCCACACGTCGTTTCGCCGCCTCGAGATCGACCGTCTCGCCTGGTGGCTGGGAGCGAGCGACGCCGAGCGGACTGCCGTCGCAGACCAGCACGCTCTCTGAGCGGTGCGCCCGATTCCGATTCGGCGGGTGGGTCCTGACAGGGAAACCCTGATACCATCACCCGCCGAATCGAGTCCCATGAGCGACAACGCCTGGACCGATCGGATCGTCAGCGAGCGGATGAGCGTCGATCAGGAGTTCTCTCCGCGAGTGGAGAGTTCCCGCTTCTCGAGCCAGGAGTGGAGCCTGATCATGACCGCGACCGAGTTCGAAATCGAGCAACCAGAAAATCCCGAACAGGCTCGCATCGTCGCGAACACCGAGAACGTCGACAGCATCCTCCCCGAACTCGAGAACGTCCGATCGCAGATGGGGGCGATGGGCGCGGGCGGGCAGGCCGGCGCTGAGGGCTCGAGTTCCGGCGGCGTCGTCGACTCGCTCAAGAGCGCGCTCGGAATGGGCGGAGGCTCTTCGGGTGGGTCCTACGACGCGGAACGCGAGGCCGCGGAGACGCTCACCCAGGAGTACGCCGAGGAGTTACAGAACCGCCTCGAGGCGAATCATCGATGGGAGTCCGTCTGTGACGCCGCGGCGGAAAACTGACGACTGCGTCGGTGGCCGTGCCGGTGATGATCTGGCTGGCTGATGAGCGCGAATCGGGTGCCAGCCCCGTTAATCGCCCGCATGAAAGAGATTGAGTTCGCTCGTCTCGTAGATGTTCATGAGTTCCGTGATCAGTTCGTCGTAGGATTCGTCGTCGATGCGCAGTTCGTCCAGGCGCTCTACCGTCTCTTCCTCGAGTTCGACTGATGGCATACCCGATAGTACGGCGTCGACGGGCAAAAACACCGCGGCGACACTGTGTGTTGGTGAAACGTCTGGATCCGTGAGACCGATCGACCGGGAGGCGCAAGTCACAGCACCTTTAGGCTGGCTCCGTGAGGGTAGACGTATGACAGACGAAGTAGAGACGATCACCTTCTCGATAGACGCGGACGGCGAAGAAACGGAGACCGTAACGGTGCCGGCGGGCCTCGTCGACATCGTCGCCGAGGGCGACCAGAGCCCGACCGAAACGCTCGGCGACGTCGCGCTGCTCTCGTTCGCGAGTCGCGCCCACCACGTCGTCCACCACGGCGAAGGGTCGGACGAAGAACTCGAGGCACAGGAGGCTCGAGTCATGGACCTCTTCGAGGAGCGGTTCGGCGTCACGTTCGGCGAAGCGACCGGCCACCAGCACTGATCGGACGACCGACTCGTTTTTCGGCGGCTGCGATCGATCTGTAACCCTGCGTTTCTCGCGGAGTGACCGATACAACGTTGGGTCGAGGCGGTTCGAACACCGCTCTTCGCAAAATTTAGGTTCGATTGCCTGAATGTCTTCCTATGGGTTCGTTCTGGAATCTCGCTCGAGAGCGGTTCAGCCTCCGCGACACTGTCGTACTTCTCGCGATTCTCGGCGTCGTTGCCGTCATCTTTGACAGCTCCGTCGGTACCTATCTCGCTATCGTCGGCGCTATCGCCGCGCTCAACCTCGGTTACGTGTTCGCCGATACACGCGGGTTCGACCGCGATCTCGTTTCGTTCGCCGTCGTGCTGTTGGCGACAGCCGTCATCGCCGTCATCATCGTCCTCGAGCCCGTCGGACTCGAGTACTATGCCTTGCTCTCCATCGGCGTTATCGGCTCTCTCTTACTGGCTAACAGCGTCTTTCCGCGCAGTCGACTTCCGTTTTGAAGGGGAGTACCCGCGGGAGAGCGCCCGTGGCACGAAACCAGGAAGAAGCGACTGACTGGAACGGAGACGGCGTCGAACCTCCGCCGCCGAGACGCTACGAGGCGACTCAGTTGACCGCCTCGGTCACTCGAGCGCTTTCGTTTACGCCGTTCGTGGGGCCGCCATCCCCACCGGCGTCGGCCCCACCGTCGTTCTGCGGCGAGTTCGCCGGCGGCTCGTCCGCATTCGCGTCCCCTTCTCCCGGAGAACTCTCGGATGCCTCGTCCGTCGTCGCGTCCTCCTCGAGCGGTGCGCCCTCGTTATCGCCGTCGGCGGCCCCCGCGTTTCCGGGGTCGGCAGCCTCGGCTCCGTCGCCTTCCGTTTCACCGTCGACGGGATCGCCGCCTTCGGTCGTCCCATCGTCCTCGGTCGGCTCGTCGTCTTCAGCTATCCCATTGTCCGCGGTTGATTCGTCCGCGTCCGACGTGTCCACCTCTCCGGTCACGTTCTCGCCGTCATCGACCCCCTGGTCGACTGCGCCTGTCTCCTCCGGCGGTGATTCGATGGTCACCGTCGCCGTGTCGCTGTCGTTCTCGCTCGAGACCGTCGCGTCGTACTCGCCGGGCTCGAGGTCGTCCGTTTCGACGACGAACGAGACCGTCTCGCTCTCGTCTGCTGTGAGCGAAACCGCGTTGGACCCCGTTGTGCCGTCGACCTCGAAATCTATCGACTGTTCGCCCGCTTCTTCCCCGACGTTCTCAACGTCGACCTCGAGCGGAAGGTCCTCGCCCTGTTCGACCGGTTCGGTCGGCTCGAGAATATCGACCGCGAACGCGGCCGGCTCGGTCGGATCGATCTCGCCCGCGGGATCCGTTTCGACGACGATCGGTTCGTCGTAGTCGTAGAAGCCCATGTCGACGATCCAGGCGAGTCGTTCGTCGTCGTCCTCGGGCGTCCAGTCGACGGTGAAGGAGTTCGATCCGGGTTCGAGTTCGGTCGGCGGCTGGTCGTCGGTGGTCCCCTCGAGTTCGCTCTCGACGACCAGGTCCGCGTCGTTCGGGTTGTCGTAGCCGAACGTCACCTCGATGCCGTCGTCGGTCGGCGTCGTGTCCTCGACGGCGAGTTCGGGACGCTCCGGACGCACCTCCTCGACGCACTCGCTCGCGTTCGGATTCGCGTAATCGATGCTCCCGGGAGTCGCGTCGGGCGAACTGAAGCCGACGATGGCCGCGCCGAAGTCGCCGCCGGGAATCTCGACGATCGGTCCCTCGTCAGTTTCGCTCACCGCGAAGTCCTCGCCGACCTCGAACACGACCGGCTCCTCGAGCGGGGCGTCGATATCGTCGCCGACCGTCACCGAGTACTCGCCCAGACTGTTTCCGATCCCGCCGCTCTCGTAGAAGGTCGTCGCCACGATGATTCGGTCGCCGTCCTCGAGCGACCCCGTCACCTCCGCCTGCGAACAGGTCGGGAACTCGGCCGCGAACGACTCGGGCGCATCGTCCGGTTCGACCGTGTACTCGACGGATTCGTTCTCGAGAACCTCGCCGTCGTCGAGCCCGTTCTCGCCCGTCGAAACCACCGTCACGTCGAGCGTCGTGTTCTCCTCGAGCGGCGGCTCGAGGGCGATCGTCTCGTTGGCGATCGTTTCGTTCGCGTCGTACGGGCCACTCGAACCGATCTGGCTCCCCTCATCATCGGTTACGGTTAGTCCGTATTCGACCGTCGCGTTCGCCTCGTCGACGACGAGCGTCGAGCCGTTCCCGGTCTGGTCGGCCACTTCGAGCGTCGCTTCGGGCTCGTCCGGTGGGTCGGGTTCGTCGTCCTCGAGCGTGTACTCGATCGACTCGTTGGCGAGTTCCGTCTCGTTTTCGACGTCCCGGATCGAGACGTCGACCGTCGTGTTCTCCTCGATGGGCGGCTCGAGATCGAGCGTCTCGTTCGTCACCGACTCGTTCGCCTCGAACGCGTCGCTTTCGGCCGTTTCGTTGCCGTATTCGGCAGTGATCGCGTACTCGACGGATGCGTTCGCCTCCTCGACGAGCAGCGTTTCGCCGTCGCCGTCCTGATCGCTCACCGAGAGTGTCGCCTCGGGTTCGGCCGGTGGCTCCGGCTCCTCGCCCTCGAGTGTGATGAACGCGCTGTCGGCGACCGGCGTGCCGCCCTGCGCGACGTACGGCTCGTCGTCTGCGCCGTCGCTCTCGACGTACTGGAACGTTTCTTCGCCGGTCGTGTCGTGGTGGACCGCCGCGACGACCGGCCCGTCCTCGGAGAGCGGTTCGTTCAGTTCGATCTCGACGTCCTCGTGATCGCCCGACTCGAGATATTCCGAGTTCCCGATGACCCCCTCCGGGTCGAGGCCGATGTCGAGGCCGCCGTAAACCGCGACGAACCCGCCCTCCGAGAGCGAGACGTTGTCGACGGTGACGGTTTCGCCGGTGCTGTTCTGGTCGTCGGTGGAAATCGATGCGTTGCCCTCGAGTTCGTCGACCGCATCGACCCGCTGGACGACCTCGATTTCGACGTACTGGACGATCTGGGATTCGTCGTCGATTCCTTCCGCAACGGCGTACGCGACCGCATCACTGGCCGTCTCCTGGGCCAGGAGTTGCAGCTGCGAGACGCTGATCTGCTGGGACTGTATCGCGCTTGCGATCTCCTGACAGGCGCTCGAGGCCGCGATCTGCACCTGTTCGATCGACGCCTCCTGTGACTGGCCTAACGCGCCACTAGACGCACCCTCGGCCAGCGTCTGTACCTGCACGATGTCGACGACCTGCGTCTGGCGGACGGCGCCCTCGCCGGCACCGAACGCTGCGGCCTGGACCTGTTCGATTTCGACGGTCTGGCGTTGAATCGCCGAATCGAGGGCTCCCGTCGCCGCCCCGGTCGCCGCCGCCTGAATTTGAGTGATCGAGACCGCCTGTTGCTGGACGAGCACGCCCTGTGCGCTACCGTCAGCTGCAGCCTGAATCTGTTCGACCGATGCTTCTTGGCTCTGGACGATCGCGCCCGTCGCCGCGCCGAACGAGGCTTCATGAACCTGCGTGATCGAAATCCGCTGTACCTGCTCTATCGAGACCGTCTGGAGCTGTTTCAGCGGCCCCATGGCAGCGCCGTGGGCCGCTGCTTGCGTCTGCTCGACGCTCACCTCTTGTTGCTGGACGAGCGCTCCTTTCGCGGCTCCCGTCGCAGCTTTCTGGATCTGCTTGATCGTTACCTCCTGTCGCTGTTCGACTTCGAGTCGCTGCTCCCCCTCGAGGGCCGCTTCGGTGCTCCCCTCGAGTGCGCCGCCTGCCGCGCCCGCCGCGGCGGACTGGACGTGCTCGAGCGTGACCCGCTGGCGCTGTTCGGTCGTGATCGTCTGGTACTGCTCTAAGACGCCGTAGGCCGATCCCTGCGCGGCTTCCTGGATCTTCGGCGCGCGATCGACCCCGGTTTCCCCCGCGCTGGCTGCTGCGCCCGTAGCTGCGCCGAAACTCGCCACCTGTAGCTGTTCGACCGTCACGCGCTGGTGGTGGGCTATCGCACCGTGGGCCGCGCCCCAGGTCGCGCTCTGCATCTGGCTCGCGTTGACCGTCTGGGATTGCGAGAGCGTGCCCTCCGTCGCACCGGAAACGACGGCCTGGACCTGCGTCGCGTTGGCCGCCTGGGCTTGCATCAGCGAGCCGTGGACCGCCCCCGCCGTCGCGGCCTGAATCTGTTCTGCATCCGCCTCCTGATATTGGCCAGCGGACGCGTTCGCCCCCTCGAGCGCCGCCGCTCGCTGCTCGGCTGTGATCTCCACGCCCTGCGATTGGGCGAGTTCGATGCCCTCCTCGACACCGGCTTCGACGGCGTCTTGACCCTCCTGCGTGAGCGACGCGGCCGCGGTCGCCGACTGCGCCGGGCCGGATATCGGCTGTGCCGGGCTAGATACCGACTGTGGCGGACCGGATGCCGATTGCGTCGGACCGGACGCCATCGAGACCGTCTCGAGGTGGCTGTCCTCCGTCGCGGTGAACTCTGTTACGCCAACCCGATCGCGCGCGTTCCCGTCGTCGACGTTCTCGAGAGCGGCGTCGTTCATCGACTCCCGGTCGGACAGCCCGCCACCGAGAAACGGCAGGGCGACGACGCTCAGGACCACCGAAACGGCGATAACCGTCGATACGGCGGGTTTCAGGTGGCTCATCGGCTTTCTCGCCCCTTGGCGCCGGTCGTTTCCCGATCAGCCGTCGCCGCCGACTCGTTCGTTCGGCCATTGCCGCCCGATTCACGATCCTGATTTCCCCTCGCCACGTCTCCCGTGCTATCTATCCCCATACAACCGACCACCGGGACGAATCGGCGCTTAAGCACCCCGTTCGTTCCAGTTAGGGGGGCGATACAACCTCGGATTGCCGCGAACTCGTGTTTGGAGAATCTCCCACACCGAGCGACGTCCCGAGATATTCTGCCACTCGAGACTCGAGCGAGGGACCGCTCGAATCATCGTCGTATCCGACAGGTAAGATTCGATTAGGGTCGTCGTCGCGGGGCGGTGTGGGTTGCGGGGCGAAACTCGGTAAACCGAAGTTTTGATAGCGGTTTACGGACGAGAAGGGGTATGCAAACCGAACAGGGGTCGGTCGATCTCGTCGAGGGGGACGTGGTCCGGGTGTTCGCTCGAGCGGCGTTGCTCGCCGCGCTGATGGGGGCGACCGCGTTCGTCGCAATACCGGTTGCGGGGGTTCCGGGAACCCTTCAGATGCTCGTCGTCTTTCTCGCCGGGTTGTATCTGGGTCCGGTGTGGGGGCCGTTCGCGATCGTCCTGTACCTGCTCGCGGGCACCCTCGGTGCGCCGATCTTTTCCGGCGGCAACAGCGGACTCGGCGTCGTGCTGGGACCGTACGGTGGGTTCCTCTTGACGTTCCCGATCGGAGCCGTGCTCATCGGTGCGATCGTCCACCGCGGACGCGACCTCCGCGATCCGGCATCGGTCTCCCTCCCAGTCGTCGTCTTCGCGCTCGTCGTTGCGACGACAGCCGTCTACCTCGTCGGGTTTCTGTGGTACGCATGGGTTTCCGAAATGGCCGTTCTCGAGGCGTTCACCGTCGTTGCACTCCCGTTGATCCCGGGCGACCTGCTCAAGATGGCCGCCGCGGTCGCGATCGTTCGATCCGGCCTCATCGAGGCGACGTGAGGACACAGACCCACCAACACACATGATCGAATTCCGATCCGTCACCTACGGCTTCGACGACCACGCGGTGCTCGAGGACTGTTCGCTCGAGATCGAAGACGGCGAGTTCGTCCTGCTGGCGGGCGCGAACGGGAGCGGAAAAACGACGCTTCTGCGGCACTGTAACGGGCTGTTATCGCCCGACTCCGGCGAGGTGCTCGTCGACGGCGTCTCGGTCGCGGAAAATCCTGTCGCCGCACGAACGGCCACCGGAATGGTGTTTCAACACCCGCGAGATCAGTTCGTCGCGGCGACCGTCGCCAGCGACGTCGCCTTCGGTCCCGAAAACCTCGGCCTCCCGCATGCGGAGATCGATCGTCGCGTCGAGGACTCGCTCGCGGCTGTGAACCTCGAGGGGCGAGGCGACGAACGCATCGATACGCTCTCGGGCGGCGAGCAATCCCGGGTCGCCATCGCTGGCGCGCTGGCGATGGAACCGACGCATCTGCTGTTGGACGAGCCGTTTACCGGTCTCGACGAACCGTCGCGCGAGGCCGTCATCGAGCGACTCGAGTCGCTCTCGAGTGACGGAACGGGCGTCGTACTCGCGACCCACGACCTGCGAGACGTCAGCCGTCTCGCGGACCGGATCGTCGTGATGCGAGGGGGAGAGATACTCGAGGACGGCCCGTCGTCGCGGGTGCTAGAGCGCCTGGACGGCCTCGACGTGCGAGCACCGTCATGATCGCCACCATCGGCGCGATCGCCAGTATCGACGTAATCGCCGCCACACAGCGGGCGGGAGCCCTCGGACGCTGCCTCGAGATGTCCCATCACTCCGTCGAACGAACCGTCTCTGGGGGTGCTCGAGACGAATGTTGACCTACGAGCCGGACGATACCTTCGCACACCGCTTAGATCCGCGCTCGAAGCTGGCGGTAACGGTCGGATTCGCCGCGACGGCGCTTGCACACACCGAGGTCGTTCCGCTGATCGCGTTTACCGGCTTCGTGCTGGTCGGACTCGCCGTCGCGGGTGTCGGGCTCTGGCAAGCCCTGTACGGGTATCGCTTCGCGCTCGTGATCCTGGCGGCCGCGCCTGTCGTTTCGATGCTCACGCTCGGCTCTCCTTGGCTCGTCCTTCCGGACGCGGTCGGTCCCGCACTGGCCAGTTACCGCGTCCTCTTGCTCCTCCTGTTCAGCACCGCCTACGTCAGATCGACTCCGGCCCGCGACTCCCGAGCGGCGATTCAACGAACGATTCCCGGCAAACTCGGTCAACTGCTCGGCATGGGAGTCGGCCTGGTCTTCCGGTTCGTTCCGGTGGTCCTGAGCGATCTTCGACAGATTCGTCGAGCGATGGCCGCCCGACTCGGAACCGAACGCAGCACCGTCGACCGCGTCCGGCGAATCGGCATTCTCGGCCTCTCGAGAGCGTTCGCTCGAGCCGATCGGCTGTCGCTCGCGATGCAAGCGCGGTGTTTCTCGTGGAACCCGACGCTTCCCGCGCTCTCGTTCTCGCGGGTCGATTGGATCGTCTCCGCGCTCGGGCTTTTGCTCGCACTCTCGGCGCTGCTCTAGCCCGCCTACTCGTTCTCGCCGGTCGTACCGACCGGCGTCGGAATATCAGATCCGTCAGCTAACTGCCGTTCGAAAAAGTCCCGGTTCCGCCTGATCCGCGCTTCGTCCCACGTCCACCACTCGAGTTCGAGCAGTTTCTCTCTGATCTCCCGAGGGAATCGCCACTTGATGCGTTCGGCTGGGACGCCGCCGACGACCGAGTAGGGTTCGACGTCGCGCGTAACGACCGACCCGGCCCCGATAACCGCGCCGTCGCCGACAGTGACGCCCGAGAGAATCGTTGCGTCGACCCCGATCCAGACGTCGTTGCCGATCGTGATCGGACCGCTCGAGGTCGGCGGCAATTCGCTGTCGAGTACCTCGTCGTACAGTCGAATCTGCAGCGACGGTCTCCGCGTGTCGTGGTTGGTCTGCTGAAACGTGCTCCCCTTTGCGATCGCACAGTACCTGCCGAACTCGACAGCGCCGATCACGTCGCAGTTCGGCTCGAAGTTCGTCCGTTTGCCGACCGTCACCTCACCGTTGAGGATACACCCGCGGCTCACCCTCGTCCGCGGTCCGAGGTCGACCGACCCCCGGAACAGACAGCCGCTCGAGACGCGGGCCGAGCGGGCCACCTCAAGTTCAATCCCCTCCACGTACCGGTTGATCAGGCCGTGTGCCACCGATGGATATCCGGCCGTCGAGAGCACTCGGTCGAGCGTCGAAGCGAGGTTCACACGTGGTACTCCACCAACGCCGTTCCGGATATAATTCACTGAACGGATGTGAACAGTCCGTTTCGACAACCCACATCGATTCGCGATTGGGTCGAATTCGTCGCCCCGTTGAGTCCTCCTCTCAGTTCGCTTCGGGATCCGCTGTTGGGCTCGAGGGAAGTTCTCCGAGACAGTCTCGACAGTACGTAAAGACGAAGTCGTTCGCGGTTCCGCAGTACGGACAGCTCGCGGGCTGTTCGGGATTTCGCATACTACCGGCCGATTCAGATGTCATATTCCGTAGTTGGCGGTTCATACGTATATCCACTATCCGCACGTGTGCAAGCCTCCACGTCCCATGGCCAGCAGATTAATCAGGTACCTCGAGCCGGCGATAAGATTGATATGTTCGCACTTGCTATCGCAAGTTGCGAAGGAGGAGGATGGGGGGAAATCTGTTGTTGCCAACAGACCGATCATCGCTGACACACCATTCTTCCCCGACGCATCCCCGTCGCTGGGGACCCAACGTCAGGCCCGTTCGGGCCTTTTACAGACGGGAATCAGGGAATGCCGTGCTCAATCGGCGAGAAGGGGAACTGATCGCCTTGGCCGGTTTCTTCGGACGCTTTCACACTCGCGAAATGATATCGGGAAGCGAACCGCCTGTCATGTACTCCGTTACTGTCCCGAATTAGTTGAAATCGCCGGCAACAGACGTATCCGGGAGAGTCCGCTGACCACAGTATGGCAACGAAACCGCCGCTCGAGTGTCCGATCTGTCACGCACAGATCAGGCACGGCCACAAATTAGAGCACCACTTGATCGACAATCACCGAAAGCGCCAGCTCGCGAAGTTCGTTGCCACCGAAACGGTTGCCATGGAGAGCAACGAGATCTCGGAGTGAGACCCGAGCGCAACGGTCGGCGAATTGCACCGAGCGGATACATACTCTCCTCGATCGGTCCGTCTCGAGCCAAGCGTTTCGCCATTATTCACCGTTCACGCCCTCGAAGTCGCTGGTGTCGACGATGATGATCGGATCCTCGCGCCCGGCACCCGTGTACGGCGACGTGTAGTCAGCAACGATTCGAATATCCTCGCCGACGATGGCTCGAAGGAGGTCCGTGTAGTACTGCGAGAGCTCCTGCGCTACGTCGTTGGTTTCGCTTCCGAGATATCGATCACCTGGGGGCTCGTAGACGAACAACTCGGATTTGGCACACAGCGTCCGAATCATCGCCGCAGCCGACTCGAAACCGAACGCGCTGACCCAGTGGTGGTGAACCGTCAGAAACAGGACGACATCGGACGCGGGCAACTCGGCGACCGTCTCCGGTGTGATCTCGGCCGCTCGGAACGACACGTCGCCGTCAGAACCCCTCTCTCTGGCGGTTCTGATCGATTTCTCGTCAGAATCGATCCCGACGGGCTGAAGCCCGCGTTCGGCCGCTCGAACACAAAAGAACCCCTCCGCACAGCCGATGTCGAGCAGCGAATCGTGCTCGGGTTCGATGTGGGACTCGATGCGCTTCCAGCGCTGTTCGTTGTCGATTCGCCGGTCTTGATACCGCGGTTTCTCGAGCAACGGAGTGTTTACCCGGAGATATTCTTCCGCCCCGCGTTTGAGCCGCTCCGAGCCGCCATCGCGGTAGAGTTCGACGGCGCGTTTGACCAGTGCGATCGGCTTTTGCTCCGTGGTGACGGTCGTCTCAGCCATCGTAACTCGACCCCCGGTGTGCTCTCGAGGTGGGCATGGGTGCTCGACGCCGACAACGTCCTTGATGCTTCAGCCGGCAAAGTCCGCTATTTTATACCCACATCCGTGTTCGTATCGTCCGATCCTCGTTGCGGACGAACACGACTTTTCATGCCTCTCACTCAAAACAGGATTCTCGAGGTCCGCTGAGTCCAACCCCGCAACCTCCCGTTTCTTGGAATTATTGTGTGAATAGGGGCATGATATGGGGGGATTTGAACCACGGTCGCAGCGAAGCTGCTCCCTGATTCAAATCCCTCCACCGGCTTGCTTCGCTCCGCACGTACTGTTCGTCGCAGAAGGCAAGCCGGTGGAGGGATTTGAACCCTCGACCTAATCCTTACGAAGGATTCGCTCTGCCAGTCTGAGCTACACCGGCGCTGTCGACATCACTACGTAGGTCCGAAACGGGCCATAAGGGTTGCGAATCGTGTCCGCCCCGTCGGGCGGTGAATTTGGGCGGCGTCACCGCTCGAGTCGCACGTCCAGACAGACGTTGAGTTCGTGGGGCGCGTAGGATCGAACCACCCGACGGTTCTCGACGGTGACGGAATACTTCGGCTCAGCGGCCTCGCGAATCGCTCGCGCTCCGGGGCCGAACGGATCGTCTTCGTGCTGGATGTCGTAGTAATGAAGCATGCACTCCTCGCCCGCGATCTGGACCGCAGAGTCGAGGAATTCGTCGGCACTGTGGGGGAGGTTCATCACGAGTCGGTCGGCCCACTCTTCGTACTCCGGCGCGACGGTGCGGACGTCCCCGCAGATTCCGCTGATACGATCCTCGACGCCGTTCTTCCTGGCGTTTTCGCGCAGATACTCGATTGCCGTCTCGTTGATATCTACGCCGACGCAAGTTGCGCCGCGTTTCGCGAACGGGACGACGAACGGTCCGACGCCGGCGAACATGTCGAAAGCCTGCTCGCCCGACGAGACCTGCTCGGCGACGCGGTGGCGTTCGGTCGCCAGCCGCGGCGAGAAGTACACCTCGGCGAGGTCGAGTTCGAAGGTCGCGCCGTATTCGCGGTGGACCGTCTCGGTCCCCTCGCCCTTGAGGACCTCCCAGTCGCGCGTCCGCGTCTCGCCTTTGACCTTCGAGGCTTTGTTGAGGACCGTCTCGAGGGGTAGTTCCGACTCGACGATCGCGCGCGCAATCTCCCGCGCTCTCCCGTCGTCGTCCTCGTCGAGCAGCGCGGCCGTTCCGAGTCGTTCGTAGGACGGCTCGAAACCCAACAGATCCGCCGGTCGCGTCTGCGTCTCCCGTTCGGGAACCGCTCGAGAGACGACGTCCAGATCCGCGGGAACCCCAGTAGTCTCGGTGACTGGGATATAGAGCACGCCATCCTCGACGGAAATTTCGTACTCGTCGTCGATCAGGTCCGCGTCCGCGAGCGTCTGGCGCGTCTGCTCACCCGCCTCGCTGGGCACGCGGACACACGGCACTTCCATACCGCAACTGGCCGCCGGGCGACCGTAACGGTGACGTTTCGCACCTCGAGCGGAGATGTGCCTGCTACTGGAACCGGACGCTGCCGCTTCGCGAACTGTTTTGGGGCTCCCATCGTAGCTGCCCGTATGGAGCGACTCACGACCGTCGAGACGGTCCACGAGGAAGGCTCGTGGCTGTTTACGGTCACTGACAGGCACGGCGAGCGCGAGGAAGTGATCCTCGTCCCCTGCGAAGACAGTGTCGAGGAGAGTTCGACAAGCAGTCAGCCTGGGGCTGACGATGACGTCGAGGCGTGGATCAACCGCTGTACGCACGAAGCCCAGCGCTTCGATACGGGCCGGGGCGTGCCGATGCGAGACGGCCAGATCATCTGCCCGCGCCACGGCTCGCTTTTCGACTCCTGCTCGGGGTACTGCGACAACGGAGAGGCGGCCGACACGACGCTGCCAGCCGTCGATATCACGGTCCATACCGATGGGACTGTCTTTCTCACCGACGACGATGCGACGTTCGCCCACGAAGGGGGTATCGATGACGACGGCGGCCCGGACTCGACGTCGCACATCTCGCTCTGACCGCTCGATGTCGCACATCACTTCGACCGCACGAGGTCGAGCAACTTCCCCGTCCTGATCACTGCGACGAAATCGAAACGACAACAGCCCTCGAACGGCCTGAATCACGACTCGAAACCTTCTAGGCTCGGCTGGTACAACACCGACCATGCTCACGTTCATCGGTCTCGGTCTCTACGACGAACGCTCGATCACCGTCGAGGGGCGGGACGCGCTTCGGGACGCAGACCGCGTCTTCGCGGAGTTTTACACCAGTACGCTTCTCGGCACGACGGTCGAGGAACTCGAGGACCACCACGACGTCTCGATCGAGGTCCGCGACCGCGCGGGCGTCGAGCAACGACCCGATGACATCATAGAGGCCGCCGAGACCGAATCGGTCGCCTTCCTGACCGCGGGCGATACGATGATCTCGACGACTCACGTCGATCTCAGACTCCGGGCACACGACCGCGGTATCGAGACACGGATTATCCACGGCGTGACGGCCCAGACGGCTACAAGCGCCCTGACTGGGCTCCAGAACTACCGCTTCGGAACCGCGACCACGCTCCCGTTCCCGTACGCCCACGGAGCCGACGGGCTTCCGGCGAGCGTGACGAACACGATCGACGCGAACCGCGAGGCGGGCAGCCACACCGTCGTCTACCTCGACATCAAAGTCGACAACGAGGCTGCGACCCAGCGCGTCGAGGACGACGAGGCGGTGGCCGAGTACATGACCGCCGACGTCGGCGCGGAGCTGCTCGCCGAGGAGTACCCCGACCTCGTCGGCGTCGTCGTCGCTCGAGCGGGAAGTCCCGATCCGCTCGTCGAAGCCGGAACGATGACCGAGCTCGCGGAGCGGGAGTTCGGCGACCCGCTCCACCTGCTCGTGATCCCCGGGGACTGTCACCTGCTCGAGGCCGACGCGCTGGTCGAACTCGCCGGTGCGGATCGCGAAGCGTTGGATATCGTCTAAATCGCCGGTCGCCTAAACCGCTCGTCGTCCGAATCCCTCGTCGCCTGAACTACTCGGCGTTTGAAACGCCGGGACGAACGCGCTCGAGCGAACCCAACCCTGTTCTTGCGAGTGAAGACCCTCGAGAATTCGAAGAAAAGCACTGGACGCGGATTTAGAGGTTGTCGATGATCGCCGTCGTCACGTCCTCAGTCGAGGCTTCGCCGCCGAGATCGGGCGTCCGCGGCCCGTTCTCGAGGGTCGTCTCGACCGCGTTCTGAACCGCCGCAGCCTCCTCGTCGTGGCCGAGATACTCGAGCAACATCGCGGCGGAGATGATCGTCGCGGCCGGGTTCGCGACGCCCTCGCCGGCGATGTCCGGTGCGGTTCCGTGGACAGGTTCGAACAGCCCGCGCTCCGGGCCGATGTTGGCCGAGGGGAGCAATCCGAGTCCGCCGACCAGCCCCGCGGCCAGATCCGAGAGCACGTCGCCCGCGAGGTTCGGACAGACGACGACGTCGAACTGCTCGGGGTCGAGACAGACCTTCGTCGCGAACGCGTCCATCAGCACCTCGTCGGTGTCGACGCCCTGCTCGTCGGCCACCGACTCGATCGTGTCCCGGAAGACGCCATCGGTTTCGCGCATGACGTTCGCCTTGTGGGCGATCGTAAAGCCGTCGTGATCGCCGTCTTCGACGTACTCGCAGGCGAACTCGCCGAGGTCTCTCGAGGCCGACTGCGTGACGACCCGCGTGAGCGTCGCAACGTCTTCCGAGAGCCGATCCTCGTGGCCGGCGTAGACGCCTTCGGTGTTCTCGCGGAGGAAGACCAGATCCGTCTCCGGGCGCACGGCGTCGATACCCGGATAGGCTTTCGCCGGGCGAATGTTCACGAACGAATCGACCGCCTCTCGGAGCGGGAGAATAACGTCCGCAGCCGTCTCGCCGGCCGCGCCGAACAGCGTCGCGTCCGCCGACGCCGCCAGTTCGTAGGTCTCCTCGGGCAACGCCTCGCCCGTAATCTCCTTGACGCGGTCGCCCGCGTCCGCCTCGTGGAACTCGAAGTCGATCTCGAGGGACTCGAGCACCTCGACTGCCGCCGGGGTTACTTCCTGCCCGATTCCGTCGCCGGGGATGACAGCGATCTCGTGAGTCATGCTTTTCCATCTCGAGAGGACTGAAATGAGCGTGTCGATACCGGGATGGCTGGAGTCCTGACTGGCGGCAGTGTTCCAGTTCGCGTCGCTGCTGGACGTGGGGTCCGCTCGAGATGTCGATGAACGAAACGAGAATCTCAACGACGGGTCCGAAACGCCGGTTCTACGACGAGATGGCCGAATCGTCCACGTAGGGCAGTTCGTCTGCCTTTTTCTGGACCTCGCCGGCGTTCGATTTCATCAGCGCCGTCGTATCCCAGATGCCGTCGACCAGCGCCTTCCGCTGGGCGTCGTCGACGGTGACGTCGATCCTCTCGTCGCCGTAGGTAACCGTCTCGTCTTCGACGTCGACCTCGATCTCTCCGTCGGGGTTGTCGTCGACCCAGGCCTGCAGTTCCTGGATCGTCTCGGTGTCCGCGGTGACGGTCGGAATGCCGAGCGCCAGACAGTTGCCGGCGAAAATCTCGGCGAAGCTCTCGCCGATGATCGCGTCGATCCCCCAGCGCATCAGCGCCTGGGGTGCGTGCTCTCTCGAGGAGCCACAGCCGAAGTTGCTGTTGACGACCATCACCGAGGAGTCCTGGTAGCGCTCCTCGTTGAACGGGTGGTCCTTCTGGTTGTCGTCCTCGTCGAACCGCAGGTCGAAGAACGCGAACTCGCCCAGGCCGTCGAAGGTGACGACCTTCATGAATCGGGCGGGAATGATCTGGTCAGTGTCGATGTCGTTGCCCTGAATCGGGACGCCGGATCCGGAAGCGTACTTGACTTCCGGAATGTCGACATCGTCGCTCATGCGGTCGACACCTCCTTCAGTTCGCGCACGTCAGTAACCTCTCCGGTGATCGCCGCCGCGGCGACCATCCGCGGGTTCATCAGGACGGTGCGGCCGTCCTTGCTTCCCTGCCGGCCGACGAAGTTCCGATTCGAGGAGGAGGCACAGGCCTCGTCGCCCTCGAGTTGGTCCTCGTTCATGCCCAGACACATCGAACAGCCGGCGTTTCGCCACTCGAAGCCGGCTTCCTCGTAGATGTCCTTGAGGCCCTCTTTCTCCGCCGTCTCCTGTACGCGCTGACTGCCGGGGACGACCAGCGCGCGAACGTCGTCGTCGACCTGTCGGCCCTCGACGATCTCGGCACCGCGTCGGAGGTCGGGCAGTCGGGCGTTCGTACACGAGCCGAGGAAGGCGACGTCGATGTCGTAGCCGTCCATCGTCTCGCCCGGCTCGACGCGCATGTGTTCTTGGGCGCGTTCTGCCGTGTCGGCTTTGTCCGCGGGAAGGTCCTCCGGCGCGGGGATCGGCTCCGAAATCCCGATTCCCTGGCCGGGGGTCGTTCCCCAGGTGACGACCGGCTCGAGCTCCGAGCCGTCGATGGTGACGACGTCGTCGTACTCGGCGTCGTCGTCGCTCGAGATCGACTCCCAGTAGGGTTTCAGTTCCTCGAACTTCTCGGGGTTCTCCTGGAAGTAATCGGTCTCCTCGAGCCACTCGTAGGTGGTCTCGTCGGGGTTGACGTAGCCCGCGCGAGCGCCGCCCTCGATGGACATGTTACAGATCGACATCCGACCCTCCATGCCGAGGCTCTCGATGGCTTCGCCGGCGTACTCGTAGACGTAGCCGACGCCGCCTTCGGTGCCCAGCTGACTGATGATCTCGAGGATGATGTCTTTGGCCTCGACGCCGTCGTCGAGTTCACCCGTAATCTCGATCTTGCGGACTTTCTGTTTCTCCATCGCGATGGTCCCCGTCGCGAGGACGTCGCGGATCTGTGAGGTCCCGATACCAAACGCCAGCGCGCCGAACGCGCCGTGGGTGCTCGTATGGGAGTCCCCGCAGACGATGGTCTTGCCGGGTTGGGTGAGTCCCTGCTCCGGCCCGATGACGTGGACGATCCCCTGATCGCCCGTCGTCGGATCCGAGAACTCGATGCCCGCGTCGCGGACGTTCTGCTCGAGTTCGGACATCATTTCCTCGGCCGAGTCCTCCTTGTAGGGACGGGACTGGTCGGCCGTCGGAACGATGTGATCGACCGTCGCGTGGGTCAGTTCGGGGTAGGCGACCTCGAGGTCTCGCTCCTCGAGCATGCCGAAGGCCTGCGGACTGGTGACCTCGTGAATGAGGTGCAATCCGACGAACAGTTGATCCTGTCCGGTCGGTAGCGTCGTAACTTTGTGTCGATCCCACACCTTGTCGTAGAGTGTTCCCTCGCTCATCTGTCGTCCTCGATGCCGTCGGTTCGTACCCGCCCCCGTTCGAAAACCCGATTCGTTCGGTTCGTCTCCGTCGCTTCGGTCGGCGGCGTGTGACTGACGGTTTTCATCGTCCGCTCGTCCGTCGTCGCTCGATCCGCGTGTTCGTCGGTCGATTCGACGGCCTCCGATCGGCCGCCGTCGGCCGCAACGACGGGGCCGCGACTGAACAGGTGCCCAGTCGATTCGTCGGTGTAGGGGTTGGTGTGGCTAACCTCGGCCATAACCTTCCCTGAACCGGACGCCGACTCAGTTGTCACACCGGTATCGGACGCCGTCGATTCTGTCTCTCGTGTCATCTGTATTCGATCGTCGATTAGTCCGCCTGGACGCGCGTTTTCTCGTCCTCGTCTTCTGTCTCTTCTCCCTCGCCTTCCCACGCGAAGAGGGCGCGGAGCCGCTCGCCGACCTCCTCGATTTCGTGGTTCTTCTCGGCCTGGTTCAACTGCGTGTAGACCGGCCGGTTGGCCTGGTTCTCCGCGACCCACTCGGTCGCGAACTCGCCGTTTTGAACCTGCTCGAGCACTTCCTCCATGTTGGCTCGAGCGGTGTCGTCGATGATCTCGTCGCCGCGGGTGAGCCCGCCGTACTCGGCGGTGTCGGAGACCGAATCCCACATCGCGCCGAGGCCGCCCTCGTACATCAGGTCGACGATGAGCTTCATCTCGTTCATGCACTCGAAGTAGGCCATCTCCTCGCTGTAGCCGGCGTCGACGAGCGTCTCGTAGCCGACCTTGATCAGCTCGGCGATACCGCCACAGAGGACGGCCTGCTCGCCGAAGAGGTCGGTTTCGGTCTCCTCGCGGAACGTCGTTTCGACGACGCCCGCTCGAGCGCAGCCGATCCCCTTCGCGTACGCGAGTGCGCGTTCCTTCGCGTCGCCGGTCGTGTCCTGGTAGACTGCGAGCAGTCCGGGGGTTCCCTCGCCGCGCTCGTAGTTGCGCCGAACCAGGTGGCCCGGCGATTTGGGCGCGATCATCGTCACGTCGACGTGTTCTGGCGGCTGGATCTGGTTGTAGTGGATGTTAAATCCGTGGGCGAACTGGAGCGTGTCGCCTTCCTCAAGGTGCGGTTCGATCTCCTCGTAGACCGCCGGCTGGACCGTATCAGGAACCAGCACGGACACGATGTCGGCCTGCTTCGCCGCCTCGGCGGCGGTCGCGACCTCGAGTCCTTCCGCGCGTGCCGGCTCTCGCGAGGAGGAATTTTCGCGAAGGCCGACGATCACGTCGACCCCACTCTCGTGGAGGTTCAGCGCGTGGGCGTGGCCCTGACTGCCGTAGCCGAGCACGGCGACGGTCGAGTTTGTGAGTTGCGATTCGTCTACGTCTTCTTCGTAATAGATTTCGGTGGTAAATTCGTCAGTCATCGTCTGCGTGTGGTTGTTGTGGGTTCGTTTGCTGTGCCGATTCCTCCGGTGGTGTTTCGCGAGCGGTATCGGTCATCCCTCGCGCTAACGCCGTCGTCCCGGTTCGGGAAATCTCGCGAATGCCGAACTGGCTGAACGCTTCGATCGCCGCGGCGATCTTCTGATCGCTGCCGGTGATCTCGATGGTCGCCGTCTCGGGCGAGGCGTCGACGGTTTTGCCGCCGTACATCTCCGCGACGGCGGCGACCTGATCGGGACGCATCGCGTTGACTTTCACGAGCGCGAGTTCGCGCCGCATCGCGTCGGGCTCGAGTTCGCGAACCGAGACGACCGGGACGAGCTTCCGGAGTTGTTTCTTGATCTGTTCGATGCCGGGATCGGGTTCCTCGACGACGAGGGTGATCCGCGCTCGGTCCTCGTCGTCGGTGGGGCCGACCGTCAGGCTCTCGATGTTGAACTGCCGCCTCGAGAACAGCCCCGAGACGTCCGAGAGCACGCCGGGTTCGTGCTCGACGAGCGTCGAGATCACAGTTCGGCGCGGTTCGTGTTCGGCCTCCACTTCGGGGTCGACGCGGATCCCCTGTGCGGTGCGTCGACCAGCCGGCCTTGGGCGCTCGTCTGGAGCTGGCCCATCGAGTCCGCCGGTCATAGCTGGTCCTCCGCCAGCGCGAACTGGCCGTTGTCACCGCCGCTTGGAACCATCGGGTAGACGTTCGCCTGCGGATCGATATGCGCGTCGATAACGGACGGCCCGTCGTAGGAAAGCGCCTCCTCGATGGTGTCTGCGACCTCGTCGTACTCGTCGATCCGGAAGCCTCTCGCACCGAACGCTTCCGCGAGTTTGTCGAACTCGGGCATCCAGTTGTACTCGGAGGCGGAATGGCGACCCTCGAAGAAGGCGTCCTGCCACTGTCGAACCATCCCGATGTACTCGTTGTTGAGCACCACGACGGTGATATCGAGGTTCTCACGAACTGCGACCGAAAGTCCCTGTAACGTCATCAGGAACGAGCCGTCGCCGTCGATGCAGACGACCTCTTGATCGTCGTCGGCGGCGATGCGCGCGCCGATGGCCGACGGCAGGCCGTAGCCCATCGCACCGAGTCCGTGACTCGAGACCCACGTGCGCGGTTCGGTGTAGGTCCAGTACTGGCAGGCCCACATCTGGTGTTGGCCGACGCCGGTGGTCACGACCGCGCGGTCGCTGGTCGCCTCGTCGAGCGCTTCGACGACGAACTCCGGCTGGACCGGCCGATCCTCCGGGGCGTCGTAGGCCATCGAGTAGTCGGATTTCCACTGCTGGCACTGGGCTCGCCACTTCGTCGCCTGCGGCGAGGTCTCCATCTCCTCGGACAGCTGGGTGACGACCGTCTCTGCGTCGCCGATCAGCGGATAGTCCGCGTGGATGTTCTTCGAAATCTCCGCCGGATCGATATCGATGTGGATCAGTTCGGCGTCGGGCGCGAACGTCTCGATGCCGCCGGTCAGGCGGTCGTCGAAGCGCGTTCCGATGCCGATCAGAGTGTCACAGTGAGTGATCGCCATGTTGGCGTAGCCGGTGCCGTGCATGCCGGCCATCTCCATCGATAGCTCGTGATCTTCCGGGAACGAGCCGATGCCCGGCATCGTCGTGATGACCGGGATCTCGTGTTCGATCGCGAACTCGCGACAGGCCTCGCTGGCCTCGCCCTTGATGACGCCGCCGCCGAGTAGCAAGGCGGGCTTGCTCGAGTTCTCGATCCGTCGTGCGGCTTGCTCGACGATTTCGGGATCGGCTTGCTCTTGGACCTCGTAGGTGTCCGGGACTTTCGGCTCGTCGGGTTCGCGGTTGGTGTCTGCGTTCGTCACGTCCTTCGGGAGGTCGACCAGGGTCGGTCCCGGCCGCCCTTCCCGTGCGAGCGCGAACGCTTCGCTCACGTCCGAGCCGACCGTGTCCGGATCGTTCGCGAACGTGTTGTCCTTGGTCACTGGCGTCGTGACGCCGGTGGTGTCGGTCTCTTGGAACGCGTCGTTGCCGACGAAATCTCGAGCGACCTGTCCCGTCAGCGCGACCATTGGGTCCGAATCCATATCGGCGTCCGCGATTCCCGTGACGAGGTTCGTCGCACCCGGTCCCGAGGTCGCCAGGCAGATGCCCGGTTCGCCCGAGACGATGCCGTAGGCGTCCGCCGCGTGGGCGGCCCCCTGTTCGTGGGCCATCGTCACGTGGTAGATATCCGAATCGTACAGCGCGTCGTAGACGGGCATGATCGCGCCGCCTTGCACGCCGAAGGCGTACTCGACGCCCGCGTTCTCGAGGGCTCGGATAACCGACTGTGCGCCCGTCGCGACGGGCGCTTGCTCGATATCGTCCTCGGTCGCTTGCGTCGACGTGTCCGCCGCCGTCGATTCGTCTGCGTGCTGTTCCCCTGTTTCTGGATCGTCCGTTTCGGTCGGTGATGTGATCGAGGAAGCGCGTTCGCTCATCTGGATCCTCCCGCCGCGTGGTGGCGATCAGTTGTCATGTAGTGTGTCATCTGCTGTCTGACTGGTGGCTGTGTGATCGATGCGAGGCCGGAACGAGAAGGAGGTGTGAGGGGCTAGACGGCCCCTACAATAGCGAACGGAGCGAACACGCCGGTGTCGACCGCGTCGGCCGACCGTTCTGCGTGTGACCTCATTACCTCGACTGTAGCTACCTCGAGTGTCATAACTCTTGTGCGTCTTGTTCGACCGCGTTGGTCCCCGTAGCCGGTGCTCGGGAACGCTGGCAAACGGGGAGAACATCCCTAGGCGCGCACCTCCTCTTTGTCCTGTGTGCGCTCGACGTCCGCTTCCTCCGCGAAGCGCTCTAAGTCGGTGACGGTGACGCGTCGTTTTTCCGCGCCGTAGTCTTTGACCCGTCGAGTGACCGCGCGAACCTGTTCGTCCGTGGGTTCGAACCCGCGTTCGTGCAGGCGCTCGCGGACGGAGTGCGTGCCGGTGTGTTTGCCCATGACCAGTTTGCGTTCGGCTCCGACCATTTCGGGGGTCATGACGCCCGGTTCGAACGTATCGGAGTTTTCGATTACGCCCGCAGCGTGGATGCCGCTCTCGTGGGAGAAGGCGTTGTCGCCGACGACCGGCTTGTTGCCCGGTGTCTCCATGCCGCTTTTGTCCTCGACGATGTCGGAGAGTTCCGTGATCCGCGTGGTGTCGATACCGGTATCGACCTGGTAGAGGGATTCGACGGACATGACGAACTCCTCGTAGGCGGCGTTGCCCGCCCGCTCTCCGATGGAGTTGACCGATACCTGAGCCTGATCGGCTCCGGCTTCGATACCGGCGAGCGCGTTCGCGGTCGCCAAACCGAAGTCGTCGTGGGTGTGGACATCAACGCGCGCGTCGGTGTGTGCACACACCTTCTCGATCATCGCCTGGAATCTGCTGGGTGTGGCGACGCCGCAGGTGTCGGGAATGTTGATCCAGTCGGTTCCTGCCTCGGTGACCGCTTCGATCACGTCGATCAGGAACGCCTCGTCGGTTCGCGTCGCGTCCATCGGGGAGAACATACAGGTTGCTCCCGCGTCGGTGACGCGTTCGACCGACTCGACTGCGTTCTGTACGACCTGGTCTCGTGTGGCGTGCATCGAATCTTCGATCTGGACGTCGCTTGTGCTCACGAAGACGTGAACCATCTCGACGCCGGAATCTAGCGCTGCTTCGATATCCGCATCGACGACGCGGGCTAACCCGCAGGTCGTCGTGCTGGTTGCCGAAGCAATATCCCGGACTGCCTCGAACTCCGCGTCGGAGTTGACAGGGAACCCAGCTTCGATCACGTGGGTGCCCATCTCGTCTAGAATCGAGGCGATCTGGCGCTTGTCGTCGTAAGAGAACGACGTTCCAGGGGACTGTTCGCCGTCCCGGAGCGTCGTATCGAAGACTCGAGCAGTTTCGATTTCTTCAGTGGAATCTAACGTGCCCTGGAAGAACTCGACCGCCCTGACTGGTATCAGAGCCGTTGTCTGGTGAAGACATTGTATCCAATTCGACGTGCGACGACGTATATAAAACTACCGCTGTTACTGCTTTTCCGGTGTCGTCTGTGAGCGAATCACTTCGTGATGAGCCCAAAATCGCAAGACATCAACGTCCTAATATTCATCACCATCTCCCTATATGATACGGTATTTCTGTGCGGACTCGACCGAGGCGTTCTCGAGAGCGAGTATAATTACGGTTTATTTCCTTTGGATTAAATTTGTGAGCGCTCGCGCGCGATTCCGGAATTAACGTTCGGGCAATAACGCTTACTGCAGACGGGTAGAATAAGACGTTCACATCCCTTTACTCGAATATGGTTGTCTATCTACTATTCCTTCGATCATTTCACGATCTATTCCAGCTAAGTTATTGTTCGAGTATGTTCTGCTGAGTTTCGTATTGGTCGACGCCCCGCGATTCGTGTACCGCTCTGAGACACGGGATGAGTGAGATGGCCAGTGAGCGTGTCAGCATTTTAGTGCCCCTCGTGGTAGCTCTCCGTGCAATGTCATCCGACGAAGTCACAGCCCTGCTCAGGGAAGCGTACCTCGACGAACTCGAGACGGTGATGAATTACCTGACGAACGCCATCGTGCTCGATGGCGTCCACGCCGAGGAAGTCAAAACGAGCCTCGAGGAGGACGTCGACGAGGAACTCGAGCACGCGCGGTTGCTCGGCCAGCGGTTGAAACAACTCGATCAGTCACCGCCCGGCTCCGAGCAGTTCGACGCCCAGCAGTCCTCGCTGCAGCCGCCGGACGACACGACGGACGTCCAGTCGGTCATCGACGGCGTGCTCGATGCCGAAGATGACGCCATCGAAACGTACCGATCGCTGCTCGAGGCGGCTCGAGAGGCTGACGATCCGGTGACCGAAGACGTCGCCGTCACGATTCTGACCGACGAGGAGGCCCACCATTCGGAGTTCCGCGGATTCGAAAAGGAGTTTCCGATGGACTGAGTCGATCGCGAGACCAGATTTGATGGGCGTCTGGAACCGCGTCTCTCGAGGCCGTCCTGTTCGCCGCCGCGAGTCGCGTCGTGAAACCAGTTGTGGGGAACGTTTTTCTCGTCGCGCTTCGACCCAGACCACATGAGCGATTTCGATCTCGACCTGATGGCGGTCGAGGACCACATGGACGAGGAGTTCGAACTCGAGGGAAGCATCGTACTCGGCGTACTCGACGGCAGCACTGACCCGGATACGTGGCTCGAGGCGATCTCGAGCGGTAACGTGCTTGTTCTTCGGGGTGAGGGAGACATTAACGAACTCGCCTCCGGATTCGCGAGAGACGTCAAAGAATCCGGCGGAAATCTGGTTCACTTTCGCGGGTTCTTGATCGTGACTCCTCCCGGCATCGATGTCGACACGAGTCGACTCGGGTGAGCACCTCGACCGATACTGTGTCAGATTCAGGATAATAGTGGATTACCTCTACGAATCACGATCTGTTAATTCCGTCTGTTGTTCGTGCCTATAATTCACACGCTGGCCGGGAATCTCGATCACCGAACGGTTATCATCTCGTTCTCTCAGGGACTGTAATCCTATTGGGGGACGAACCATTTCGTTTGGTTAGTTTGCCAGAATGTATTTACGACGTGGGTCAGTCTTCACAGATGAATGTCGTTTGATACGCACGAGGATACCTCCGACGTAGGTGATATTACCGACGATATAGACACTGACATCGATACGGTCGACCGAACGGATATCAGTACGAACACCGACCACGAAGCGTCCGCTAAAATGGAATCCGCGGTCGATAAACTGAGCCGGAGTACGACAGAAATCGGCGACCGACTCGAGGACATCCACGACGAGGCTACTTCCCAGTACGATGCGAACATGGAGGTCGCAAACGAGGCGTCGAACCTCTCGGCGTCGGTCGAAGAGATCGCCTCGTCGTCCGAGGAGGTTGCGGCCGCGAGCGAGAAGGCTCAGGATCTCGCCGAGACGGGCCAGGAGTCCGCGACTGACCTCTCGAACGCGATGGCGGATATTCGCAGTGCCGCAGACGTGGTCGCAGAAGATGTCAGGGCGATCCGACGAAGTGCAGAGGAGATCGACAAGGTGGTCGAAGTCATCAACGACATCGCCGACCAGACGAATATTCTGGCGATCAACGCCTCGATCGAGGCCGCTGGTGCGGACGCCAACGGCGATCGGTTCGGCGTCGTCGCGTCGGAGGTAAAGTCGTTGGCGGAGGATTCACAGACTCGTGCGGCCGAAATCGAGGGGATGATCGAAGACGTACAAGAGAACACGGGGACGGCCGTCGAGAACCTCGGTGCGAACGACGAGCGCATCGAAGAGGGGATCGAGTCGGTCGATCAGGCGATCGAGGTCCTCGACGAGATTCACGAAACGGTCGACGAAGTCTCGGAGGGAATCGCCCAGGTTGCAGATGCGACCGATCAGCAGGCGGCGAGCACGGAGGAAGTCGCGAGCATGGCCGATATAACCGTCAAAAGTGCCGAAACGATCGCTAACGAGACGCGCGAAATCGCCACCGAAGTGCAGACCCAAACTACTCAGATCGAAGACATTACACAGACGTTCGAACAGCTCGAGGACGACTTCGCTCCGAACGCGAATCCGAACGTCTAAATCGACTTTTCTCGGCGGCAGCCGACCCGTATCACGACGCTCCGTTCGCGTCCACTGTCAGGAATTTTCGGACGGGGCAAACGTCAGATGATGTCCGTCGAAGTCACGAGCGACCGCTGTCTCGGCGTCGCCCTCGCCACGGAACTCGAGGCGTGCGACGCGGTCGGCGATCGCTTCCCCTGTGGCTTTCGGATCTTCCGTTTCGAAGCCCAGATCGACGTGGACGCCGCCGCGAGCGTCCGCGATACCGAGGTGGGGCTCCCACAGCTCGAGCGCGATCGGTCCGTCCATTCGGACCCGCGTTCGGCGGTCGCCGCGGTCGACGGTTTCGAATCCCAACTCGGCGTACAGCGACTCCGCGCGCTCGAGCGATTCGACCTCGAGAACGACTTCGAAGATGCCGTCGATGCCTGGACCATCGACGTCGGATTGCCCGAGTTCGACGCAGTTTCCGTCCGGATCGTAGAGGTACAGCGATCTCGTAGACCCGAACTGGGCCTCCTCGAGGTCGTACTCGGCCTCGAGTCGGTCCCACCAGTCGTCGTAGGTGTCCGCCGGAATCGACAGCGCGTAGTGGGTGTGAAGGCCGCCACGCGGAACAGCCGTCGGCCGGCGAATACGGAGGTCGCTTTTCCCGGCTTCGATCGCGAGTTCTCCGTCCCGCTCGCTGCGAACGGTCATCTCGAGCGTATCCTCGTAGAATTTTCGTGCGCTGGCGAGCGATTTCGCCTCGAGTCCGAGCCAGGCGAGGCCGGTCAACATAGACCCCCTTACGCGCGGCAACCGCATAGTGCCGTCGCTCGGCGGCCAATGAGAGTCGTTTCCGCATCTCGTCTATTTATCTGTTTGCCGACCGTACGGTGAGCCATGACATCCCGCGTCGACGAACGAGCGGCCGACTTCGAGGTGATCGATCGATTCGACGGCGGCGTCGGCTGGATCGCCCACCCCGACGAGCGAATGCGCCGCGCGAGCCACGCCCTCGAGATCGACGGC
This sequence comes from Halostagnicola larsenii XH-48, assembly GCF_000517625.1. GTDB lineage: Archaea > Halobacteriota > Halobacteria > Halobacteriales > Natrialbaceae > Halostagnicola > Halostagnicola larsenii. The sequence continues at coordinate 707,685 of NZ_CP007055.1, forward strand.
AACGTCTGGGTCATCGATCCGGTCGACGCAGACGGGATCGACGAGTTGTTCGCGGAACTCGGCACGGTGGCCGGAGTCGTCACGCTGCTCGATCGCCACAAGCGCGACGCGGCGACCATTGCGAACCGCCACGGCGTCGAAGTGTACCTTCCGGACTGGTTCGAGGGCGTCGCCGAGGATATCGACGCGCCGATCGTTCGCTTCGGTGCCGAACTCGCGGATACCGGACTCGAGGCCTCGGTGATGCGAAAAAGTCGGTTTTGGCAGGAGGTCGCGTTGTACAATCCCGCCGACGGAACGCTCGTCGTTCCGGAATCGGTCGGCGGATCGTCGTACTTTCTGACCCGCGGCGAACGCCTCGGCGTCCACCCGGTGCTTCGAGCGATCCCCCCTCGAGAGCAACTCGGCGGGTTCGACCCGGACCGCGTGCTCGTCGGGCACGGATCGGGGGTACTCGAGGACGCGGACGCCGCGCTCGAGGATGCACTCCGTGGATCGCGACGGCGAATACCGTGGCTCTACGGCCGGATAGTTTGGAATCTACTCCCGGTGTGAGCGCTGGATCGGGATCGATACCCAGTTCGCGGGGGACACAGCTAATTAGCGTCCACCCGTAGACGCTCGCGTGGTTTACATAACGCGCGGTCTGGTCGACATCTTGCTGGACCTCGCCGATGACGCCGATCCGAACGATGTGTCGACCGGCGTCTCGGTCACGTCCGCCGGAGAGCTTCGTGGCGGTGAGGGGCTACCACCCGAGACGCCGGTGTTCACGGACTTCGTGTTGCCGGACGTCGGGGGCTCCGTCAACGCGGTTTTCGGCGTGGATCTCTCGACGCCGGCCCGGCAGACACAGGGGCAGTTCAACTCGCATCCGGTCCGCGAACTCGCGGTGACCAGACGCGACGATCTCGCACAGATCGTCTTCGTCGCGGTGCCCCCCTGGACCAACGCCGACGATTCGTTCGGCGCGTTCACCCGCCGCGGAGAGCGCCTGCCCCTCGAGATCATCGATGCGGAGCCGCCGGCCGAATCGCTTCCAAGCGAATCGGTTACCGATTGAACATCTGACGGGTCTGGGCCAACTACTCGAGGTAGCCAAGCCCCTTTAACTGCTCAGTGATCTCCTCGAACTCGGCTTCGGTGAGCTGATCGGTCTGTTGGTGCTGGATGACGATGCTTCGTAGCAGGAATCGGACGAGGTCGCTGGTGCTCTGGAAGCTGGTGCCTTCGATCGTTTCGTCGACGCGGTCTGCCAACTCCTTCGGGATGGAAACGGTGGTGTATTCGGTCATACCTGAATCGTGCGCCGGAAGCCCCAAAGACGTGTCGCCGCGACGGCTCGCAGTCGTTCGGTTGGGCGACTTCGAGATTGATCCGTCCCGCTGATACTGGTAGGACGTCGGTATCCACACCCATTTTTATCCCCGCCTCCCAAGAGGGGTATATGGGAGTCCGGCCACCATCGAACAACGACGATAACGATCCGGAAAGCGTGGAGTTCGGTATCGCTGCTGTCGATGCGCGGCTGCGGCGATCCGACCTTTCGTTTCCGGCGACAGAAGACGACGTCTCGGCTGCACTTGGCCACGAACAGATCCCCTACGATGTCCACGGAAACGACGTCGCACTCGGGGTTATTCTCGAGGAGGTCGACCAGACTCGCTTCGAGTCACGCCAGCAACTACTCAACGCGTTACACCCGGTGTTCGAGACCTATCGGCGAGAACACTCGGGCGGGGTCGTCCAGCAGATGCGATCGCTGCTTCCGTTTTGAGGCGGTATCCGGTATCTCCGCTGTCAGTCCTCCCGATTCGCTTCGCGCGTGATCTGCTCTAGGTGATTTCGCTGCTCGCGGTGGAGCGTGACGATCATATCCGAGAGCACGCCGAACATCAGCAACTGCACGCCGAGGAGGATGCCCGCGGCCGAGACCATCGCGAGAATCTCGTGGCCGATTCCGTACCAGAGCCACTCTACGAGGACGTACACCGCGAGTAGACCTCCGGATACGATCCCGCCAGCGCCCAGGCTCCCGAAGTAAAAGAGCGGATTGCTCGTTTTCGCTAGCGAATACAGTGCGAGGACGATCGTGCCGCCGTCCCGAACCGGGTGCAAGTTAGTTTCCGAATCCTCCGGGCGGGCGCTGTAACTGATCGGTACGACCGCCGTCTTGACGCTGTGTTTGACGCACTCGACGGCGAGTTCGGTTTCGATCGTAAAGCCGTCCGAATCGAGCGACAGGCGCTCGAACGAATCGACCGTAAACGCCCGGTAGCCCGAGAGGATATCCTCGTACTCCGCGCCGTGGATGAACGTGAACGAGCGATTTATCATTCGGTTCCCGAATCCGTTAAGCGCCTTCATTGCGTCGTCGTCCATATCTGCGAACCGGTTTCCGATGACGTGATCGTAGCCCGCAGAGAGGGGCTCGAGCATCCGTTCGGCGTCAGCCGGATCGTAGGTTCCGTCGCCGTCGAGCATCAACACGTACGGCGTGTCGACGATGCTGACGGCCTCGCGGAGGGCCTGTCCCTTCCCCGACCCGGACTGAACGTGAACTCGCGCACCGCGTTCGCTCGCGATTTCCCGAGTTGCGTCGTCGGAATCGCCGTCGACGACGAGTACGTTCGTGTAACCGTGGGCGTAGAACCCGTCGATTACGTCGCCGATCGTCGCGGCTTCGTCGAGCGTCGGGATGAGGATACAGACGTCCTCGGGCGTGATCTCACGGGAAGTCTCACTCATGGTTATCCCCTCGTCGCCACGGGAGATCGAATCCACGCGAGCGCCATCGTTTGCCATCGCCAACACGTCTCCGCCGGGAGCGCAAAAGCGTACTGATCGATCGCTGAACGCCGATCACGCACTGAACGGGCCCGTTCGTCGCTCGGAGGCGATAGCCGGCCGGTGCGTTCGGACAGTTCTGGACGTGACGTTCGACGAACACGACTACCAGGTCAGGCCGTCGTAGACCTCGAGTCCGCTCGTGTCGACGTCGATTCGCCGTCCGTCGACGACCACCCGTCGGGCCATTCCCTCGAACGACAGGTCGACGAAGCCGTCCCAGTCCGTCGCGAGGACAGCACCGTCAGCGCCCTCGAGAGCCGATTCGGCGGTGTCGGCGTACTCGAGATCCGGATATCGCTCCCGGACGTTGTCCATCGCGACCGGATCGTAGGCCACGACCCCCGCGCCGGCGGCGCGGAGGTGGTCGATAACGTCGAGCGATCGGGATTTACGGATGTCGTCCGTGTTGGGCTTGAACGAGAGACCGAGGACGGCGATCCGAGCACCCTCGAGGGGGACGTGCTCGGCGAGCGCGTCGACGAGTCGACGCGGCTGTCGGTCGTTGACGGCGACGACGGCGTCGAGAAGTTCGGGTTCGTACCCCTGTTCTCGCGCGCCTGCCCGAAGCGCGTTGATGTCCTTGGGGAAACAGGATCCGCCCCAGCCGAGCCCCGAGCGCATGAACCGCTCGGAGATCCTGTCGTCGAGGCCGACCGCCTCGAGGACCTCGTAGGCGTCTGCGCCGTACTCCTTCGCGATGTTTCCGAGTTCGTTGACCAGCGAAATCTTCGAGGCGAGAAAGGCGTTGTTCGCGTACTTGATGAGCTCCGCTTCGCGGATATCCGTCTCGACGTGGTCTGTCCCCTCGCGTTCGAGGATCGGCGCGTAGAGCTCTCGGAGCGTCGCCGCAGCCGAGTCGTCTGTGGTTCCGAATACAACTTTATCCGGCTCGAGGAAATCGGTGACGGCGGTGCTCATGCGGAGGAACTCGGGGTTCATTGCGAAGGAGAGCCGATCGGCGGCTTCGGTCCCAGCGGCCTCGGTGACCGTCGGCGCGACGACTTCCTCGGTGGTTCCGGGCAGGACCGTGCTCTTGACGACGACGAGGTGGTCGTCGGACTTGACCGCGAGGGCCGCCCCGAGCGATTCGGCGGCGGCTTCCATGATCGCCAGGTCGAGACTGCCGTCGTCGGCCTGTGGTGTCGGCAGACAGAGGAAGGTCACGTCGGTTTCACAGACTGCGTCGTAGTCGGTCGTCGCCCGCAATCGCGAGCCAGCATGTTCGGCGATCCGCTCTTGTAACCCGGGTTCGTGGATCGGCGCGGTGCCGGCGTTGATCGACTCGACGATGTCCTCGTCGATCTCGACGTTGATCACGTCGTGGCCGATATCCGCGAGACAGGCGGCGATGGTCGTCCCGACGTAGCCGCTTCCGATGATAGAGATCTTCATGCGTGTGCGAACGACCGGTGAACGTTAGTCACTTTTGGGTTCCTGAAACTCCACGCCTGCCTTTCGCCCTCGAGATCAGCGGGGACGAGTCGAGATCGCCGGAGGCGGGCCGAGGTCGAGGCGATCTACTCTCGAGGCATCAACAATGTGACCAGAGTACTCACTCCGACGATCGCCGCCAGGAGGACGTATCCCTCGTCGAAGTAGCCGTTGTCGGCGATGAACCCGAAGAGCACCGGTCCCGTCGCGCCCAGCATCGCGGCGCTCGAGCGGATGAGCCCCAGTCCGGTTCCTTGAATATCCCCTGGAATCGTCTCGGCGAGATACGACTGCGTGATCGCGCCCGATCCGAGCATCGTGCTGACGAGAACGGTCACGCCGGAAAGCGGCCAGAATCCCTCGACTGTCGGTAGAAGTGCGAGTCCGACGATCGAACCGACGAGGACGACGGGCAGGGAACGGCGAAGACCGATCGTATCGTAGGCCACGCCGGCGGCGGGCTTGGCGACGACGCCGACCGCGAAAAACAGCCCGAAGAGCGTTCCCGCGGCCGTACTCGAGAGCCCCTTTTGCTCGGTCAGATACGTCGGATAGAACGCCGAAAACGTTTGCCAGACGAAGATAAACAGGAACAGGATCACCCCGACGACGAGGAACTTTCGTTTGAATAGCGCCCGCAGGATGTACAAGATGTGCTCGCCGTGTCCGGCGTGCTCGCGCGAGACAGTATCGACGTTCTGGCTCTCGGTACCGCGACCGGGCAGCGTCACCCAGATAATGCCCGCGGTGAGACACAGCACGGGGAGGACGAACCCCAGTCCGAGTTGCCAGGCGACGCCGGCTGCGAGGACGCTGGCGATGGGCGGGATAACCGTCTGACCGATGTCGCCAGACGCCATCGTGACGCCGAGTGCACGCCCGATCCGATCCGGATAGAGTCTCGAGAGGACCGTAATCCGTGCGATTGGGTACTGCGAGAGCCCGAAACCGACCACACCGGTCGCGACGAAGAGTGCGAGCGCCGTCGGCGCGACGAGGACGAGACCGACGCCCGCGACGACGAACGAGACGCTCGCGGTCAGCATCTTTCGTTCCCCGTACCGGTCGGCGAGGACGCCGCCCGGCATCTGGCCGATCGCATAGCAGAGCCAGATGATACTGACGAGCAATCCGGCGGTCGTGTGCGTCAGTCCGAAGTCATCGCTAAAATTCGGGAGCAACACCGGATAGATCATCCGGGTTCCGTTCAACAGCCCCCAACCGAGCGCGATGGCGATCAACGATTTGCCGGTGCCTCCTGCCCAGAGCCCGCTCACTTCGCGACGGATCGATAGCAGACGACTCATCGAGTCCAGTTTCTAGACGTTCCCGTTCGGCGAAGAAACCGCTTCTGTTTCCGCACCGTCACCGCTCGGCTCTCACGAACCGAGGGCTGGGGCCGATGACCGGTTTCGATCGCCTGTGTCTCTGATTGCCCGTCATTTCGACTCCGTCGTCGGTCCCTCGCGGATCTGGAGCCATCGATACTCGAGTATTCAGCGGAGCGGCTGCTATCGACGCTTGCGTGTCGTGTTGCAACCACGGATAACTCGAGCGGCTAGGAGAAAAAAAGTCTACAACTGGGGGAGATATCCAAAGTATATTTTATCATAATATGAAAATAGCAAAAGGTTTAATTTATATATGTGTATCTATCGCATACATGCGACGACGAACTGCACTCGCATGGCTTGGCACGACAGCGGTTGGCGGGTCTCTCGCGTCAACGATCGGTGAGGCGTCGTCCGAAGACATGACGTTTGGCCGGTCGTGGCCCGACGACGACGAGTCGCTCGAGGCGTTTCACGACTACGAGGAGTTGATGGACCAACTCGATTGGCTCGAGGAACGGACGCTCGGCTCGATCTCGGTTCGCTCCATCGGAACGTCCAATCAGGGTCGTTCGATTCCGATGGCCAGCGTCGGAAAAGGCGACATCGACGTGCTGTTTTGTAGTCAGCAACACGGCCACGAACCGACCGGAACCGAAACGCTTCTCGACCTGTTACACCAGATTTCCTCGAGGTACGGGGAAGGCGGTCGGCTGCTCCAGGTCCTCGAGAACGTGACCGTCCACGCCATCGTGCGGGCGAATCCCGACGGCGGCGAACCCGACGTGTTCACCCGGTTCAACGTCGACGAGGACGCGCCGTTTCGCGATCCCGACGAGGGACTCTACACCGCCTATTCGCAGGCGGGAATCGGCTGGGACGTAAATCGGTACCACTGGTTCGACTGGACCGAAAGCAAGCTGTATCAGAACCGCCCCGACGAGTACCCGGAGAATCCGGTTCCCGAGACGCAGGCGATCATCGATATCGTCGACGAGATCGACCCGCTCTGGATGGTCGACATGCACAACCAACTCACGTACAAGACCGACGACGGCGACATCGTCTCGAACTCGGTGTACTGGCCGACACACGAGGACGTCCCGGACGAAACGAGACGACTCGGGAAGCAACTCTGCCGGGCGGCGTTCGAGGAAGCGGACCGCTCCGGCGACGCGACGGTCACCAAGTATCCGGGCGGGAACGAACTCGGAATCGCGCGAAACAGCTATGGCACGGCCGGAGTCGCGTGTATGTTACTCGAGACGCGCGGGCACATGGGTCAGGAGGCGCTCGGTCGCCGAACGCAAAACGAGTTTACGATCGTGAAACATTTGCTCGAGGCCACGGCGGACGGGTCGCTGTTCGAGATCGATCCGGCGCTCGCCGAGGACATCCCCGACAGAGGTGACAGGTACAACACGGACCTCCCGCCGAAAGACGTCCCGATGGACGAGTGGGTGAACGCGTCAGTGTCGACGGCCATGGTCGACTGGGAGATACTCAACGACGCCGTCGCGTGTTCGGTCGACGGCCGCTTCCTCGAGCGCCTCCCCGTCGACGTCGGCGGGACTCTCCTCGTACGGAACGACGTGAACGACGAAGTCCGTCCGTACCACGTCGCTCGAACCCACGACGAGGGTGGGGCGCGGGCCGTCCGACTGGGAGGGAATGCTCGAGAGCGGTTCTACGAACCCGACGACAACGTTCCGACGAGATTCGATACGGCCATTCGCGGGTACGACCCGGGGCCGTGGGCGTTGCTGGAAGTTCGACCGGCCCAGCTCGAGTGGGACATCCTCAACGACGCGGACGCGTGTTCGGTCGAAGAATCGTTCCTCGCGGACCTTCCCGTCTCGGTCGGCGATCGAATCTGCCTGCAAAACCACGACACCGAGCGGATACGGGCGTTCACGGTCGCTAGGACCCATCACGTCGACGATCCGCATGGCATCGACGACGGGGAACGACGCGTGCGGATGGGACTGGCCGCCCGCAGTCGCTTCTACGAATCTGAGGAATCGGTCTCCTCGTCGTTTATCGGAAAAACGAGACCGGCGTGAGTACGGGCGCCTTTCGACTTCCGTACGCCTCGATGAATTCGAATAGTCCGCCTAAATGCCTGTATTCGCGGCCTCGTGTCGATTTCGATCGGTCACGTTCGTGTGCGTATATGACGCTATTACACGTCCGTATTTCCTGGCTATAGATATTGGTATTGTAAATAACCATTACGCCCTCTCGTTGTTGTCTGAGCCATGGGTCCACGTATCAGACGTCGAGCGTTCATCGCGGCGAGCGGAACGACTGGAATCGCGGCGTTCGCCGGTTGTATCGGCGAAGACGCCGAAGATCAAGAGGACGATCAGGAGGGGGGCGATGACGGCGGCGGCGGAGATATCGGCGAAGCCGATCCGGACGCGGACGGCCAGATCCTCTCCTGGCACGCGGGCGGCACGAGCGGGACGTACTACCCGCTCTCGGGCGACTTCAAAGCGATCGTCGAGGAACACACGCCCCACGGGCTACAGGTCCAATCGACCGGCGCGAGCGTGGAGAACGTCGGGAGCTTGAGCCGCGAAGACGCCCACTTCGCGTTGATCCAGAACGACATCGCACACTTTGCTGCGACCGGGACGGGAATCGACGAATTCGAGGGTGAGGAAGTCTCGAACCTTCGCGGGGTCGCGACGTTGTATCCCGAAACGATCCACATCGTTACGCAGTCCGGTTCGGACATCGAGAGCATCGACGACCTCGAGGGAGCGTCCGTCAACACCGGCGATCTGGGGAGCGGAACCCAGGTCAACGCACTGCAGATACTCGATACCGCGGGGATCGGAAGCGGCGATTTCACCGAGCAAAACGCGGACTTCGAGACGGCGGCCGATCAGCTTCGAGACGGAGACGTCGACGCGTCGTTCGTGGTCGGCGGCTGGCCGGTCGGCTCGGTCGAAGAACTCGCGACGACCGACGATATCTCGCTGATCGAACTCCCGTCTGATCTCAGCGAGGAGATCCAATCCGAGGCGGAGTGGTTCGCGAGCGACACGGTTCCCGCCGGCACCTACGACGGAATCGACGAGGATGTCGAGACGGTCTCGGTACAGGCGATGATCGCCACGCACGACGGCGTGGACGAGGATATCGTCGAGGAGGTTACCACCGCGATATTCGACAATACCGACGATATCGGACAGAAATCCGATTTCATCGACGCGGATTCGGCACAGGACGCGATGCCGATCGACCTTCACGCGGGCGCACAACGGTACTTCGAGTGAGTTGACCACCCGCTACTGGCGAACCGCGAACATGACTGCGGATCATCGTGGTCCCGCTGCATCGAATCTCGAGCCCACACATCACGAACCGATACGCGACTATGGATACACTTCGTCGTTCACTCCTCGCTGTCGCCGTCCTCACAGCGGTCGTTGCGACGGCAGCGATCGGCGCGTCCGCAACGCCTTCGGAGACGCTCGTCGTCACAGATGCCGAAACCGGAGACACCCTTCTCGAGACCCCGGTCAGCGAGGGCGATAACGTCACGCTCGCGTACACACACAGCGTCGAGAAGACGCCGGTCAAAGACATCTACGTCGTCGACGACTCCGAGCTTCGAACCGATCGGATGGTGTTTCACTCTCACGGCGCGGGGTTACCGTCCGATGCGGATATCGAAGAGACCGACGAGGGGTTCGTCGTTCGTCCGAACGCGTCCTACGAGACGCTTTCTGTCGTGCCGGGATCGATCGCCGGCCACGAACTCGTCGTCGTCGGCGAGCGATACGATCTGGTCGAACTGTCCGATGGACCCGTTCGTATTACGCTCGAGGATCGCTCCGTCGGCGACCGGATTACCGGTCTTTTCGCTTCGACGGGGGGTCCGAACGAGTCGCAGTGGGAACCGAATTCGGACGAGTCACCGTGGGTGCCAAATTCGAACGGGTTCCACGTTGAACCGACGCTCGAGCTATCCGACCAGCAGCTACCGGCCTCGGACGGCCCCTCAGCAACCGATCCGGACACGAGATAGAGAGCTACTATGGGTACAGACACCGACGAGACGGAAGCGCTTTCGGACGAAGAACAGGCGGAGATTATCCAGGAAGTCGAACGCCGACGGACGCTCCGGGGGGCCGCGGTGATCGTCGTCGCGCTCATCGGAATCTCGTTCTCGGCGTTTCAGCTGTGGCTCGCCGCTCGCAGCTACCAGTTCGCGCTCACGCTGCCGGTGCTCGGTGAGGTTCAGTTCGGCTCGCTCCAGCAACTGCAGGTCAACGCGATCCACGTCACGTTCGCGCTCGTTCTGGCGTTCCTGTTGTGTCCCACGACGCGCGGAGACGGGTTCGTCTCGAGGCGTCTCGCACGGCTCGAGCCGGCGGTACGGGATCGGTTCGGAGCGGATGCAGTCCCGACGCGGCTCGTCGAACGGCTCGGAGACGGCGTTCGCTGGGCGGCCGTCGATCCCGAACTGAACCGGATCACGCCGGTCGATTGCTGTCTGGCGCTGCTTTCGCTTGCCCCCTGTTACTACATCGTCACGGAGTTCGAGGAGATTCAGACGATCGCGTTCCAACGCTTCTCGGCGACCCGGCCGGTACAGGAGGTGTACCCGATCCTCGAGCCGATTGTCAGTGCCATCGCTACGCTGGGGATTCCGATCGACGAGGTGTCCTACGCCTTCCTCCTCGGCGTGCTCGGGTTGTTGTTGGTGCTCGAGGCGACGCGTCGGACCCTCGGGGTCATCTTGATGTCGCTGGTCGGCTTTTTCATCGTCTACGCCAAATGGGGCCACTTCGTCCCGCGCGATTCGGTGATCGGCGCGCTGGCGGTCCAGCCCGAAACCTGGACCGAGATCGTCTACAACTTGTGGTACACTGTCGAGGCGGGGGTGTTCTCTACGCCAGTTACGGTGAGCGTCCGCTTTATCTACATCTTCATCCTGTTCGGCGCGTTCCTCGAGATGAGCGGGGCCGGCAAGTGGTTCATCGATCTGGCGTACTCGCTGACGGGAACCCGAAAGGGCGGGCCGGCGAAAGCCAGCACCGTCTCGAGTGGCTTCATGGGAATGCTCTCTGGCTCGTCGATCGCGAACACGGTGACGACCGGCGCCTTCACGATCCCGCTGATGAAGCGGTCGGGATACACGCCGTCGTTCTCGGGTGCGGTCGAGTCCGCCGCGTCCTCGGGTGGGCAGATGCTCCCGCCGGTGATGGGGGCTGCCGCGTTCCTCATCGTCGAGTTCACGGGAACGCCGTACCCGGACGTGATCGTCGCCGCGACACTGCCCGCGATCGCCTTCTTCTTCGGGATGTGGGTCATGGTCCACTTCGAGGCGATGCGGGCCGGAATCGGCGGCCTCCCGCGGGACCAGCTTCCAGACCTGCGCTCGCATCTTCGCGGCGGCTGGTTTTACCTGATCCCGCTGGCGCTCCTGTTGTATTTTCTGATCATCGCTCGACTGTCGATCAATCGGGCCGGCTGGTACACCATCGTCGCCGTCGTGGCGCTCATCGCGGCCCTCGCCGCGTACGACGAACGGACCAGACTCCCGCTGTTCGGCGGGATTGTCGCGCTCCTCGCCGCCCAGTTCGGCGCCTACGCGTTCTACGGCGGTGGAACCCTCGAGGCACTCGCGACTATCGCTACCGGGCAGCCCGCCGGTGGTGCGCTCGCGCTCGGGAGTGCGGCGACCGCCGCCGTGGCGGATCTGGGCACGATTACGATTCTCGTCAGCGTCGCCGTTCTGCTGGTTCGTCCCCGGATCGATGCCCCGCTTCTCGAGTTGGACGATTCGGTCGAGACGACGATACAGCGGAGCACACAGACGCTCGGGCGGCCATCGCTCGCGAGCAAGGCGTGGTACCGGTTCGGCGGGTTCGTGCTGAAGTCGATGGATTCGGGCGCTCGCACGGCGACGACGGTCGTCATCGCCGTCGCCGCGGCGGGTATTATCCCCGGCGTGATCAGCCTCTCCGGTCTCGGACCGAACCTCGCCGCGCTCATCAGTTCGGTGAGCGGGGATTCGATGCTCCTGTTGCTCTTGCTCACCGGATTCGCCGCGATCATCTTCGGCATGGGGATGCCGACGACGGTCATGTACATCATCCTCATCGCGATGCTCGAGACGCCGATCGAGCAGGGGACTGGGATCGCGATCCTCGCGGCGCACCTCTATATCCTCTATTTCGGCTTGATGGCCGACGTGACGCCGCCGGTCGCGGTCGCCGCCTTCGCCGGTGCCGGGGTAGCGAAAGCCGACGAGTTCAAGACCGCAACGACCGCGTTCTTACTGTCGTTAAACAAGATACTCGTGCCGTTCGCGTTCGTCTTTTCCCCAGGTATCCTCCTGTTGCGCGAGCGGGAGACGGGGTGGGATATCATCGGCCTGGCGGACGTTCTCGACGTCGGCTTTTTCGTTCCGGCGGTCGTGATCCCGGTGCTCGGAATGTTTCTCGGCGTGTACGCCCTCGGCGTCACGATTATCGGATACCAGCATTCGCCCGTCGGCCAAGTGGCGCGCGGCCTGTACTCGATCGCATCGATCCTATTGATGGTCCCGGAACTGCTCTTGCTGGTCGTCGAGGCGTTGTTGGGGATGGCCGGGGTTCCGTCGTTTTTGACCATCTTCGCGATCACCTTCCCGCTGCGGCTCGTCGGACTGGGGCTGCTCGTCGGCCTCTCGATCCGCAATCGATCGGGAACCGCGGGCGAAATCGACTCGAGCGTCACCGGGCCGGCGACCGGAGAGGCTGACGACTGAGCACCCGCCGACCAACCCCGCCGGCGAGCTGGTGGGTCATCACCCGAGTTCTTCGTCGAGAATCAGCCGCGTCTTCGTGCTCACGACCTCGTCTTGCTCGCGCGCGTTCGTGATGAGTTCGTTGACGCCTCGCGTGTCCGCCGCGTCGACGACGAGCACGATGTCCTGTTCGCCGGATACTTGCCAGACGAAGTCGACTTCCTCCCACTCGGCCATGCGGTCGGACACGTTCGCCGTGTCGACGTCGACCGCGACGCTGACCTCGATCATCGCCTTTACGTTCCCTGTTCGCGTCGAAATCGTAAATCGCTCGATGATATCCTCGTCCATCATGCGCTCGACGCGGTTGCGAACCGTTCCCTCGCTGGTTCCCACCTCGTCTGCGATCTCGGTGTAGGGCGTCCGGGCGTCCCACCGGAGGACGTTCAGGATTCGCCGGTCCAACTCGTCCATGGGCGGTAGCTTCGATCGACTCACACTTACCGATTACGAATTTCGTAACTCAGCTTCGAAGACAACACTTATGATGGTCGCACAAATACGTAGTTCGTAATGACAGCAGCCTACGTAGCACTGGAAGGTGGCCACGTGATCGAGGGCCGTGGCCGTGCTTCGGGAACCGCTCGTGGGGAATTGGTTTTCACGACAGCGTACTCGGGATACGAAGAGAGTCTCACCGACCCCTCTTACGAGGAACAGGTGCTGACCTTTTCGTACCCGCTGATCGGTAACTACGGCGTCCGAGAGGAACGCTTCGAGTCCGATCGCATCCACCCGCGAGCGGTCCTCGCTCGAGAACTCACCGAGGACGTTTCCGAGTGGCTCGAGAGCGAGGGCGTTCCCGCACTGGACCACCTCGACACGCGCGAGGTCGTCACCGACATCCGCGACGGCGGCGCGATGAAGTGCGGTATCGCCGTCGGCGAGGACGTCACCCCCGAGGACGCACTCGAGGAACTCGAGGCCTGCAAGGGGATGAGCGAACACACCGAGATCGGCGAGCAGGTCAGCGTCGATGACGCCGTCGTCCACGGCGAGGACAACGACGGCGAGACGGTCGCGCTCGTCGACTGCGGCGCGAAGGGTTCGATCGTTTCCTCGCTGCTCGAGCGCGACGCGACGGTACACGTCCTGCCACACGACTCGACGGTCGCCGAGGTCGAAGCGATCGACCCCGATATCCTGTTCATCTCGAACGGACCCGGCGATCCCGCGAACTTCGAGCAGGCGATCGCGCTCGTCGAGGCGTTCGTCGAAGACACGCCCGTCGCGGGCATCTGTCTCGGCCAGCAGGTCGTCGCCCGCGCGCTCGGCGGCTCGACGGCAAAGATGGACTTCGGCCACCGCGGCGTCAACCAGCCCGTGCTCGACCTCGAGTCCGGACGGGTCGTCATGACGACTCAGAACCACGGCTACACCGTCGCGGAACCGGGCGAGCACCTCGAGGTGTCCCAGATCAACGTCAACGACGACACGCCGGAGGGCCTCGACGGTATCGAGTACGACATCCTCACCCGTCAGTACCACCCCGAAGCTAATCCCGGCCCGGAGGACACCTTCGACTTCTTCGACGACGTGTTGGCGATGGGCGAGCGGCCCCCTCAAGCGGTCCCGGCCGACGACTGAGCGATCCGTAGCGCCGTTGTCGCTCGTTTTCCCGTCGTGATCGAACGTTCTTGTATCGTAATCGAGACGTCCCTAACACCGTGACCGCGTCGTTTCCCGCATCGGTTTCTGTTGTCGTCGGTTCGAACTCGCAACCTTCAACAGCCGTTCGTCCGTTATCCCGGGCAATGAACCGGCCGCTCGGGCTCGAGGGCTTCGCCACGCAGAGTCGCCTCCAGCACGCGCTCACGGTGGTCGGCGCGCTCGTCGTCTTCTGGATCGGTTACTTCGGCGGCGTCTGGGCCGTCTACGGCGAGCTCTCGGCGCTTTCTCTCGAGTCGAATATCGCGGCACAACGAGTCGGCGGTGCGGCCGGTGGCGTCGTCGTCTGGACGTACTTTTCGATCGCGTTCGTCCGCGGCTACGGCGGTCCGGTCTTGAACACGCTCGCGTACCCGCTCGCCATCGTCATCGTCGCTCCGTTTCCCGCTCGTTGGCTTCTGTTCGGCCCCGATATCGGCGGCCTCGTCGACCGGTTCGTCGGCCTGTTCGTCTTCGAACCGCTTTTCACCACGATGATCGCCGCCGTTCCCGGCCTCGGCGCGTGTGCCATCGTTCTGGCTCTCTGGGCGTCGACGCTCGAGGACGACCGCAGACGCGAATGGGAGCGCCGACACCTCTCGACATCGTTCTACGAGACGTTCGTCGAACGGGATGAGTAAGCTGTCGACCGGGCGGATTACTCGCCGCGTCGCTCACTCGAACGAATAAACAACAGTCGCGCTCGCACGCACGGTGACCGGCCCGGAGTCGATATCGGTGGTCGGCGCGGCCCCGCCGTCCGATTCGGCGGCAGTCGTACTCGCGTCGTACCGGACCGGTTGCACGTCGGCGTTGCTCGTCGAGACCGACTTTGTTCCGGTGAGTTCGACGCCGCGATTGTCCGCGATGTGGGCGGCTTCGTCGTCGGCGTTCTCGAGCGCACTATCGATTGCCTCGTCGCGTACCTCCGCCCGTAACTCGTCGCTCAGCGTAAAGTTCACTCGGCCGATGTCGTCGGCACCGGCCGCGGCGGACGCATCGATGATCTCCCCGACGCGGTCGACGTCGTCGATTTCGACCTGGAACTGATGGGTTCCCACGTAACCCGACTCTTCGTATCGGGTTCGAACCTCGTACCGTCCGGACTCGATGCGTTCGTCGGGAATCTCGAGGTCGTCGAACGTCTCTCGAAGCGTCTCGGATCGGGCCGCGAGTTCGTCGCTTACCTCCTCGGCGCTGTCGCCGGTGGCTTCGATGCCGATACTCGCGACGGCCTCGTCCGGTTCGGTCTCGACCTCGCCGGTCGCCTGTACCTCGATTTCGTTGCCGCTCGAGTCGGTTTCGTCGCCGGATTGGCCCTCGTTGTCGGTCACGGCGCTGGCGAGACAGCCTGCGGTAGTTACGGTCAGTCCAGCGGCCGTCGCTGCGAGGAGTCGTCGTCGATCCATACACTCCGATTGGAGCAGTGACAAATAGCCTCTTCCCAAGCTGAAACGAGCGTTTGAGCTACGAAAGACGGTCGAACGGAATAGCCGTGACTCCGTCGCTGCCGCTCAGTCGTGTCGAAAACAACGGAAGACTCGCTCCGCTCGTCTTCCGAGCGTTCGATACTCTGTCGCCTAACTCCATCGTATCGAAAACAACGAAAGATCCGCCCCGCTCGTCTTCGGAGCGTTCGGCATTCCGTCGCTACCGCTCAGTCATGCCGAAAACTCCGCTGGCCCGTAAACGCCATCGCGATGTCGTGTTCGTCCGCGGCCGCGATCACGTCCTCGTCGTTGACCGAGCCGCCGGGCTGGACAACGGCTTCGATGCCGGCGGACGCGGCTTCTTCGATGCCGTCCGGGAACGGGAAGAAGGCGTCAGAAGCCATCACGGCTCCCTCGGCGTCCTTGCCCTCCGCGTGTTCGTCGGCTTTCATCGCCGCGAGTCGCACGGCATCGACGCGGGAGACCTGTCCCATGCCGACGCCGACCGTCTCGGTTCCCTTGGTGAACAGGATGCCGTTTGACTTGACGTGTTTGAGCGTTTGCCAGCCGAAGACCATCGACTCGAGTTCCTCGTCTGTCGGCTCTCGCTCGGTGACGACCTCGAGGTCGTCGACGGATATCGACTGCATGTCGCGTTCCTGGACGAGCCGTCCGCCGACGAGCGGCTTTTCGGTGAAGCGCTCGGTTCGGTCGCCCAGTGCTCCAACATCGAGCACCCGAAGGTTATCCTTCTCGAAGAGAATCTCGAGGGCGTCCTCGCTGTAGCCCGGTGCGACGACGACCTCCTTGAACGAGTCGATAACCTGTTCGGCGGTTTCGGCGTCGCACTCGCGGTTGAGCGCGACGATGCCGCCGAACGCGCTCATCGGGTCCGTCGACAGGGCCTTCTCGTAGGCCTCGGCGAGCGAATCCGCGGTCGCACAGCCCGCCGGGTTCGTGTGTTTGATCACCGCTGCGGCCGGTTCGTCGAACTCCTTGATCAGGTTGAGCGCGCCGTCGACGTCGTTGTAGTTGTTGTACGAGAGCGCTTTGGCTCCCTCGTTTAACTGCTCGGCGTGGACGACGGACGCTTCGTCGCAGGTGTGATCGATGTACACCGCAGCGTCTTGGTGGGGATTCTCGCCGTATCGAAGCGTCTCGAGTCGGTCGTTCGAGACGAGCCGTCGACCCGGCAGGCCGTCGTGGTCGCCCTCGGCGGTGGTCGCGACGTCGGCGTCGACGGTGACGGTTCCCGCGTCTTCGTCGACCGTGACCGCGCCGTCGGCGAACCACTTCACCGCCCGCGGGTACGCTCGGAACTCGCCCTCGTAGAGCACCCGGTCGGCGAGCGAGTCCTCGTCGTCGCCCTCGTAGACCGGAATCGGTTCCTGGGTCACGATCGGGCCGGCGTCGACCTCGCTTTCGACGACGTTGCCCTCGTCGTCGGTCGCGTCGGTGACGACGTGGACCGTACAGCCGGTCGTCGAGACGCCGGCCTCGAGCGCGTCGCCCCAGGCGTCCATACCGGGGAACGACGGCAGCAGCGAGGGATGGACGTTCAGCGTCGTCGGCGCGGACTCGAGGAACGTGTCCGTCAGTATACGCATGTAGCCGTCCAGACAGACGAGGTCGAACTCGTAGTCGGCGAGCGCCTCGAGCACGGCCTCCTCGTGGTCGGTTCGGCTCATGTCGTCCTCGAGCGGGACGACTTCGGTCGGGATCTCCCGTTCGGTTGCGTCCTCGCGCACCGGTGCGTCCTCGCTGGTGGTGAGGACGACCGCCAGTTCTGCGCCGCCCGGCGCGCGGTCGGCGATGTTGAGCAGGTTGCGCCCGCGGTTGCCGGCCATCCCGGCGATTCGGATCATACTCGAACCCGCGCTCGCAAACGGGAAAGTGATTGCG
This sequence comes from Halostagnicola larsenii XH-48, assembly GCF_000517625.1. Classification (GTDB taxonomy): domain Archaea; phylum Halobacteriota; class Halobacteria; order Halobacteriales; family Natrialbaceae; genus Halostagnicola; species Halostagnicola larsenii. Next base: position 725,084 of record NZ_CP007055.1, read on the forward strand.
GTCTCGAGCCGGACAATATGCACGAACGTGGGTATTGACGTGCGTAACGAGCAGCTCTCTTCGGATCGTTATACACGCTCGTGGCCTCCCGTTTCGATACGCTTTTGGACCGCGCTGGAGGATGCTCGAGCATGACCGACACTCACGCGCTGTACGCCGTCTCCCCGCTCGACGGCCGGTACGGGGGTCGCACCGCCCCGTTGTCGCCCTACGCCAGCGAAGCCGCGCTCATGCGCGCCCGCGTCCGCGTCGAAGTGGAGTACCTGATCGCGCTCGCCGACTGCGAGGCGACGCCGCTCGAGCTAGCCATCGACGATCGAAAGCGGCTTCGCGGCCTCTACAACCACTTCGCCGAGGAGGACGCGAGGCTGATCAAGACCCTCGAGACGGAGGGCTACGAGGAGTTCGAAGCCACGAACCACGACGTGAAGGCCGTCGAGTACTTCATCCGTCATAACCTGCCCGCGGGCAGCGACGCTTCGTCCTGGATCCACTTCGGACTCACCAGCGAGGACGTGAACAACCTCGCCCATCGCCTGCTCGTCGGGGACGCCGTCGAGGACGTGTTGCTGGGCGAACTGTTCGAACTGCAAGACACGCTGTCGGCGATGGCCCGCGAACACCGGGATCTGCCGATGCTCGCCCGAACGCACGGCCAGCCCGCGACGCCAACGACGTTCGGCAAGGAACTGGCCGTCTACGCGGCCCGCCTCGGTCGAACGGCAGCGCGCGTTCGCGAAGCGACCGACAATCTCCGGGGCAAGCTTGGCGGTGCGAGCGGCACCTACGCCGCCCACGTCGCGGCGTACCCGGACATCGACTGGCAGGCTTTCGCCGAGGCGTTCGTCACCGACCTCGGCCTCGAATTCGAACCGCTCACGACGCAGGTCAACCCCTGCGACGACCTCGCGGCACTGTTCGACGCCTTCCGCAGCGTCAACGACGTGTTGCTCGATCTCGACCGGGATATGTGGCTCTACGTCTCCGATCGCTACCTCGGTCAGGAGGCCGTCGAAGGCGAAACCGGCTCCTCGACGATGCCCCACAAGGTCAACCCGATCGACTTCGAGAACAGCGAGGGCAATCTCTCGAAGGCCAACTCGGATCTGACCTTCCTGGCGGACTACGTGACGACCTCGAGACTCCAGCGCGACCTGTCGGATTCGACCGTCAAACGAAACATCGGTGCCGCGTTCGCACACTGTCTCATCGGCTACAAGAAGACCGCCGCGGGTCTTTCGAAGGTCGTCCCGAACGAACACGTCATGCGCGACGAACTCGAGTCGACCCCCGAGATTATCGGTGAGGCGGTCCAGACGATCCTCAGACGGGAGGGACAGGAAGACGCCTACGAGCGGGTCAAGGCCGTCACCCGCGGGAAGGACGTCTCGCTCGAGGACTTTCAGGACATGTTCGACGAACTCGACGTGGACGAGGACGTTCGCGAGGAACTCCACGCGCTGACGCCGGCGGGGTACACCGGCATCGCCGACGATCTGGTCGACGACGTTCCGAAGTAGTCCGGATTCCCGGTCTGCAGACCCGTCTGGCTTCTCTCGAAGTGACCGCTACTCGAACAGTTACTGCCTAATTTCGCTCGAGCGTCTGCAGTCTGTTTTTCTTCGAGCCGTCCGCATGTTTATAGCCAATCATGTAGAACTCTCTGTCATACCATGCTATACCATCACGGGGAGCAGGTCGAACACATGGGAGTGCTCCCGTCGATGTCTGCAGACCGGTACGGTGACAAGACGGCGTTCTCGTTCATGGGGACCGAGCAGTCCTACGCCGAACTCGAGACGCGGTCGAACGAGGTCGCGAACGTGCTGGTCGACCACGGCGTCGAATCGGGCGACCGGGTCGGCCTATTCATTCCGAACACGATGCAGTTTCCGGCGGCGTACTTCGGCGTGATCAAGGCCGGAGCCGTCGCGACGCCGCTCAACCTGCGGATGGATCCCGAGACGCTGACGTATATCCTCGACGACGCGGGGGCGGACGTCCTCATCGGGTCGGCGCTCCTCGCGGACGAGGCTCAGGAACTGGCGGCTGCGGCGGGTATCGAGACGCTGTTTCTCCCCGGAGTCGACGACGCCGAGCGGGGGATCGTCAACTACTCGCACGCGCTGATGGAGGCCGACGACGAGTTCGAGCGGGTCGAACGCGAGTACGGCGACATCGCCGCCCAGCCTTACACCAGCGGCACGACAGGTCGACCGAAGGGCGTGATGCTCTCGCATCGCAATCTCCTGGCGACGGTCGAGAGCTACAGTCAGGGCGGACTCGACGTCGGTCCCGATGACACACTGTTGCTCGTCCTCCCGCTCTTTCACATCTACGGGCTCAACGCCCTGCTGGGTTCGTACGTCTACGCCGGATCGAAGATGGTTCTCCAACCCAAGCCCGAGCCGAAGAACATGCTCCGCGCCATCGAGGACCATCGGGTGACGAAGTTCTCCGGCGTCCCCGCGATGTACACCATGTTGTTTCGCGAGTACCGAGAGGACCCCGACGCGTACGACCTCTCCTCGCTCGAGCACGTCACCTGCGCGGCGGCACCGCTCGCGGAGGACGTCCGCCGGACGATCGAAGACGCCTGGGAAACGCCGGTCCTCGAGGGCTGGGGGATGACCGAAACCTCCCCCGCGGGAACGCTCGAGCCCGCCATCGCCATCCACAAGGAGGCGGGGTGTATCGGTCCCCCTCTCCCGGGAATCGACCTCAAGATCGTCGATCCGGCGACGAGAGAGACGATCGTCGGCCCGGCGGACCTCGAGCCCACGCCGAGCGACGAAATCGAGTTCGACGACGAGGAGGCGGTGACCGGCGAACTCGCGATTCGCGGCGACAACGTCTTCGAGGGCTACTACAACCGCCCGGAGAAGACCGCCAAGGTTCTCGACGACGAGGGCTGGTTCTACACCGAAGACATCGCCCGCGTCGACGCGGACGGCTACTTCTGGATGGTCGACCGCGCCGACGACATGATCATTGCGGGCGGGGAGAACGTCTATCCCGCGGAAGTCGAATCCGCGCTCTACGAACACCCCGACGTGGCCGAGGCAGCCGTCGTCGCGGCTCCCCACGAGGTCAAAGGCGAAGCTCCGGTCGGCTACGTCGTCCTCGAGGAAGGTGCCGACCTGACGGAACGAGAGCTACGGGAGTTCTCGCTCGATTACGTCGCGACCTACGCCCATCCGCGGCGGATCTTCACCGTCGACGAACTCCCCCGCAGCGCGACTCAGAAGGTCCAACGCTACAAACTCGAGGAAGACGTCGCCGAGCGTCTGGACGAACCGCTCGAGTCGGGGACCGGCGACTTGTAGCCCGCCACTACAATTGGTCTGTAAAAGGCAGGTCATCACGGTCGATTCGATCGAGTCTGGTCGGAACGATTCGACCGATGCGGGTGAAAAGCAGTATCGTCGAGGCGAACAACAGTCCGATAATCGAGAGGACGACGCCGTCGGGGATGGCGAATGCATCGTCGGCAGAAGCGACGACGGAGCTCACGGCCAGGGCCGTGAGCGTTCCGTAGTAGGCGCTCTCACCGGCGACGAGCGGTCGGGCTGGCCGCTCGGATTCCGCGTTCGAGTCGTCCGAACTGCGCGGCGAAACCTCGAAGTACGGTCGGAACAGTTCCAGGTGCGTACCCGGACTGATGACCCCACGGGACTGATCGTAGTCGATCACGTCGTTTTTGTCGAGTTTCGGCAGGTGCGACTGGTAGAGCGGGATGTAGACACGCTGGCGTTCGGTCGAACGTAACTGTTCAACGGTCGTCTCGTGTTCCCGGGCAGCGACGTGTTCTGCGACCTCGCGCATCTTGACCGGTCCGTTCGCCTCGAGGAGGTACCGAATCGTCTCCCGTCGCCGGCTCGTTTGCAGGAGATGAAAGATGGCGTCTCGCGAGAGCGGACTCGTCGCGGTTGCGTTCGGATGGCTTGGGTTCGCCTCCTCGGGAGTCCTCGGCCGGTCTGTCTGGAGGGTCATACTCGAACTGGATACTCCCTGGGAATCACGTAAGCTTTCTCATGTCAGAAGTAATAATTATCGTGAGCGTTCGGGTAGGTATGAAAACATATCCTCGGTGTGCAATGTCGCTCGAGAAATCGAGCGCGGGTACCGCATCGGTCTCACTCGAGAGTCGGTCGGCGTCCAACTAGTCCGCAGTCGGAGAGGGCGGCGTGTCGACGACGCCCTCCGTCCAGGTGCCTCGGAAGAACCAGAGGCCCGCAATAATGACGCTCACCACGTTCGAGATGGCCATCGCGTACCAGACGCCGGCTTCGCCGATTCCTGCCCACTGAATCAGCCCGTAGGCGACCGGGATCTGGATGATCCACAGCGAGAGAATTGAGAATCCCATGGCGATTCGCGTGCTCCCGCTGCCCCGGAACGCCCCCATCAGGATCTGGAAGACCCCGAGGAACGCGAACGTCGGGCCGACGATCATGAGGAAGTCGGCACCCATCCGGATAACCTCCGCCGATTCGTCGCCGGTCAGGAAGACGTCGATAATCTCCGTTGCGAACGCGTAGACGCCGACGCTCATCGCCGCGAACGCCCCGCCGATGATCCCCGCGTTCAACAGAACGCCGCGGCGGGCGCGGTCGGTCTGCTTTGCTCCGAGATTCTGGCCAACGACGACCTCGGTCGCCTGCGCGATCCCAAGCGAGAGGAGGGTGAATACCGCGTACACGCGACTGCCGACGCCGAAGGCCGCGACGGCGTCCGAACCGGCGATGGCCACCAGCGCCGTCAGGACCGTTAGGCCGAGCGCTCGAGTGCTCTGTTCGATCCCGGCGGGAATGCCGAGGCGAACGATCGTTTTCACGGTCTCGAGTTTCAGGCGGAACTGCGAGAGCGACGGGCGAATTCCCAGTTGGCCCGAGAACAGCAGCCAGACGCCGACGACCGCGCCGACTGCGCGGCTGAACACCGTCGCGATAGCAGCGCCTTCCACCCCGAGACCGGCAAATCCGGTCATCGAGTACAGCGACGACTCGAGGGCTTCAAATCCGAGCGCGCCGAACAGCGGGTTCCCTTCGAATCCGAGGATAAGGAACGGGTCGAGGACGACGTTGAGGACGACGCTGATGGTCATCAGATAAAGCGGCGTCCGCGTATCGCCCCAGCCGCGCAACAGCGCCTGAAACATGAAGAACGCGAAGACGGTCACCGTCCCGATGAACCAGGCGCGCGTGTAATCGACGGCCATTCCGTGGACCGCGCTTCCGGCCTCGGCACCGACGAGCGTGAGCAACTGCGGCGCGAAGATGTAGCCGACGATCGAAGCTATCAGCGAGACGAGCAGGACGAACGACATCGTCTGTCCGACCACGTGATCGACCTGCTCGTCGTTGTCCGCACCCTTGTGCTGGGCGATCAGGATAGTCCCGGCGACCGTAAATCCGCCGCCGATACTGATGACCAGAAAGATGATCGGGAACGCAAAGGAGATTGCGGCGACGGCGTCAGCGCCAATGCGGCCGACCCAGAACGTATCCGCGATGTTGTACGCGACCTGAAGCAACTGCGTCAGGATGAGCGGAATCGCGAGAAAGACGATCGGCTTCAACAACTCTCCGGTGGTCACGTCGACGGACCGGTCTTCGCCGGCCGCGCTCATTTTCCACCCGTCAACTGGCGGGCGTCCGCAGGCCGCTCTCTCGAGCGGAACACGGCGTCGATACGATCGGGGAGGACGTTCTGTTCGAGCGGCCGATCAGAGTCCCTCGGCCAGCGTCGATTCAGCGATTGCCACATAGTAACTGACTAGTCAGTCAGTCCGTATAGGCGTTTCGTGAGTGTGGGTTGCGGAAACAAAGATATCGAGTACCACGGCCACAGAACCAGAATCTCGGGAAACGAGGCCACCCCTTCAAAAACGCGTCCGTCTGACTGACGACCGAACCGTCGAAAATAGCGACAAAACCCGATCTATTCGGTGAGCGGGAGGAAAATCCCGAACACGAACGGCGAGAAGAAGCCGACGAGAAGACCGATGATCGAAAGAGCATACAGGAGCGTGTCTTCCCAGGCGGGGAGGCCGCCGAAGTACGTCTGGCCGACGAATTCGCCGCCGACGCCGATTACGAGCAAACTAAGACCGAGGAAGAACCCGGCTTTGGTCAGAAAGGGATAATCGAGTTTTCCGTAGCGTCCCATACGACCGGCTACTCGTGTGGAAGTAATAGGTTTACGGAAGACTGCAGAATCAGCTGATAAGTCGATCGATGGCCTACTCGAGTGTTTGTGCGGCCCGATCAGCTGAGGAGATTCTCGAGCGTCTCGCAGGTCGCCGCGGCCGCTCGCTCGATGTCGGAGAGGCGAACGTACTCGCGTTCGGCGTGAGCGACGCCGCCCTCGTCGTCCTCGAGGACGCCCGGGCCGAAGACCACCGTCGGCGCGTCGGCGGCGAAGAAGCCGGCCTCGGTCGCCGCCCCGAACGACCGCACGCCCCCGCCGCTTGCCTCCCGAAGCGTCCGAACGAGGACATCGTCGGAATCGGTCACGAACGGCTTCGGAAACGGCGTGTCGGGTCGGATGAGCGAGACCGAGACCTGAAGATCCTCCCGAACCCGATCCGTGAGGTGCGCCTCGAGGGCCGCTCGAAACGAGTCGCTGGTCTCCGGGGGCACGCTCCGTCGGTCGAACGTGAGCCGGCACCGTTCCGGAACTCTGTTCGGCGCTTCGCCGGCCTCGAGCATGGTCGCCGTCAGTTTCGGCTCCCCGAGCGTGGCGTCCGCGTCCGGTTCAGCCTCGTCATCGTAGCTTCGTAGCGCTTCGAGGACTGTCTCGAGGCCGAATATCGCGTTTCGTTCCGCGGGTACCTTCGCCGCGTGGCCGCTCTCGCCCTCGAGGGTGATCGTCCCTTCGCACTGTCCGCGGGCGGCGATACACACGTCGAGACCCGTCGGTTCGCCGACGATGAAGCCGTCCGCAGACGGGGCCAGCGTCTCCTGTAACCCCGCCGCGCCGGTCATCAGCGTCTCCTCGTCGGTGGTGATCGCCAGCGTCAGTTTCCCGGCGGTCGGTTCGACGCCCACGAAGGCGGCGAGCAGGGCGGTGAGCGGTCCCTTCGCGTCACAGGCCCCGCGCCCGCGGACGATATCGCCGTCGCGCTCGTATGGGACGTGCGGGGCGACGGTGTCGATGTGAGTGTTCAAGACGATGTGCGGGCCGTCGCCGTCCGTTCTGTCGGCTTCTCCCTGTTCGACAGCGCCTCGGCTGGCGAGGACGTTCCCGTAGTCGTCCACCGTGGGCTCGATCCCGGCGTCGCGAAGCGTTTCACAGAGCAGGTCCCGCATCTCCGAAACGTCCTTGTGGGAGGGCGTCCGGACCGCGTCGGCGTGGAACTGCGCGATATCGAACCCCATCTTACTGCCCCGACTCGCGCTCGACGCGCGTTACGTCCTCGAGCGTTTCGCGCCGGCGAACGACCCGATCCTCGCCGTCTTCGAGCGCCACTTCCGCCGGTCGGGGCTGGGAGTGAAACTGGCTGGCGAGTTCGTAGCCGTACGACCCCGCGTTACCGATCGCGACGACGTCGCCGCGCTCGGGTCGGGCGACTGGACGATCGTGGGCGAAGACGTCCGCGCTGGTACAGACCGGCCCGCCGACGGTGACCTCGCGGGCCTCGCGATCGGGTGCGCTGACGTTCAGCATGGGATGGTAGGAGCCGAACATCGCGGGACGAATGAGGGTTGCGAGGCTGGCGTCGATGCCGACCACGGTCGTGTCGGGTGCTTCCTTGATCGTGTTCACTTCCGAGAGGATGAGTCCCGCGTCGGCGACGACGTAGCGGCCGGGCTCGAGTTTCAACTGCGCTTCGAGGTCGCCGATCGCCTCGCGGACCATATTCGAGGTCTTCTCGAGGTCTAAGGGCTCGTCGTCCTCGCGGTAGGGAACGCCGTAGCCGCCGCCGACGTCGACGAACTCGAGGGTGTCGTCGCCGACCCGGCGAGCCATCTCGCCGACGCGGGAAATGGCCCGACAGTGATCCTCGAGACCCGCTGTCAGCACGCCGCTGCCGGCGTGGGCGTGGAGGCCGACGAGGTCGAAGTCCTCGCGCACGCGCTCGGCGACTTCGGGGACGCGCTCGTAGGGGATCCCGAACTTCGCGTCCGCGCCGGTCGCGACCTTCTCGTGGTGGCCCGTTCCGATACCGGGGTTGATCCGGATGGCGATTCGCCCGTCGTAGCCGCGCTCTGCGAGGCGCTCGAGCGTATCGACCGCGCCGATGGTGATCGTCAGCCCCGGATGCTCCGCGGCGAGGTCGGTCGCGTAGTCGAGGTCGTGGTCCGGCGGGTTGACGGCGGTGTACTGCAGTTCGTTCGGGTCCGCGCCCGCGTCGATCGACCGCCGGAGTTCGCCCCAGGCCGCACACTCGATGCTCCCGCCGGCCTCGAGGACCGCCTCGAGGACCGCCTTCCCAGTGTGGGCTTTCGCCGCGTACATCACGTGTGCGTCCGGGAACGCGGCCGAAAATCGGGCGTAGTTCGCCTTCACGCGGTCGAGGTCCATCACGTAAAGCGGCGTATCGTACTCGTCGGCGAGCGACTCGAGTCGCTCGAGATCCCAGTCGTCGAGCCGGCGAACGGCCGGCGAGTCCGCGAGATCACTCATTATCCACTGGAAGTGACCGGGAGGATTCAAGCGTTTGGGTTCGTCCGTTCGTCGGAAACTACGAGGCGACTCACCCGAATAGCTCGCGTCTCCCCACACGCCACTCGGTTCAGTATCATCACGCTGCTACCGGATGGTGAACTCGGTGGGCTCCCCGCCTGTTTCCGCTCGAGTTCCGCAGTCGATTCTCGAAGCGGCGTTCCGCCGGCAAATTGAAAGGGTACATTAGATACGTAGAATACAAACCTGCTTCTCATACGGACAATATTTCGGATACACTCTTGGTTATCCGGTTCGTTGGTTCTCGTATGTCGATCGATATCGAGGATTTCGAGGAACGCGCCCCCGAGGAACTCGAGGAGCCGAGTAACGCCGAACGAGTGCTCCAATTTCTCCACGAGCACAGCGACAAGGCGTGGAAGGCGTCGACGATCGCCAAACGGGCGGATGTCAACGAAAACTCGATCTCGGCTGTCCTCAATCGGCTGAAGGAGCAGGATCTCGTCCGACACAAGGGCTCGTACTGGGCGATTACGGACGACACGGAACGCCTTCGTCGTGCGCACCAGTTCCACCGGACGGCCCAGCGATTCGACGAACTATACGGCGAAGAGGATCGCGAGGAGTGGATCGAAGCGAGTGAGCGAGCGAACGAATGACTCCCGGCCGAGGAACCATCGTTCTCGCGGACGATCCGTTCAAGGGCGACGATGCGAGCCGGCCCTGGCTGATAATCGGTACGGACGAGACACCCTTTCACGGCGAGCAATACATCGCACTCACGCTCTCGACGAAAACGTGGCACGACGAGCGCGTTCCGATCGATGGCGACGATATCATCGATGGTGGCCTGCCGAAAGACAGCTCGATTCTCCCGTGGGCGGTCGTATCAGTCGAAGCAACTCGAATCGATCGCGAGCTCGGCACACTCGACGAAACGCTCGTCGACACTGTCGTCAGACAGCTCGGTTCGTACGTCGGTCTCGAGCGACGCTGACTTCGGGATACACAGCCACCGAACCTCTCGGTCAAACGAACAGTCGGACGATGCACCGCTGCTCTCGTTACTCCCGCAGCGCGTCCTCGCGCTCGGTCGCCTCGAGCGTCTCGGTCTCGAGACCCGTCGCGACGACGGCTGGCTTGTACGCGCCGCCCTCGAAGAGGTCGTGGTCGCTGACCGAGGACTCGACGAACCGCGTGAACGCGCGTCGCTCGGCGGGCAGTTCGCCGTACAGTACCTCCTCCTCGACGAGATCGTAGACGGGAATACGAGGCGTCAAGAGCGTGTTCTCGCCGACGACGCTGTCTTCGCCGACGACGAACCCGCTCGTGACGCGACAGCCGGCACCCAGCGAGACGCCGTCCTCGACGATGACCGGCGCGCTCTCGACGGGCTCGAGTACGCCGCCGATGAGGGTGTTCGCGCCGAGTTTGACGTTCTCGCCGATCTGGGCGCACGAGCCGACGGTGTCACAGGAGTCGACGAGCGCGCCGTCGCCGACGTGGGCTCCGATGTTGACGAAACTCGGGCTCATCATGATGCAGTCTTCGCCGAGATACGCGCCCCGACGGATGGTCGTCCCGTCGGGCGTGTTGCGGGTGCCGCGCTCGCCCAGGTCCTCGGTTTCGCGCAGCGGGAGGACGTCGTAGTGCTCGACGCCGCCGTACTCGAAGGCCGCGTTCTCGCGAAGGCCGAAGTTCAGCAGAATTCCCTGTTTGACCCACTCGTTCGCCTCCCACTCGCCGTTTCGCTTTTCGGCGGCGCGGATCTCCCCGTCTTCGAGCGCGGAGAGGAACGCCTCGAGGGTCGCGTGTTCGTCCTCGCCGGCCGACTGCGCGTCGACGTCGCCGCTTTGCTTTCGCTCCCACAGTTCGTCGATCTCGGTCTCGAGCGCACTCATAGCTGTCCGGGGATGGCGCGTGCAGGGCTAAAATACCATCCATTCGCGCCGGCTCAGCGGGTCAGCACGCGAGGCCCCTCAGTGAGCCAGCACGTCCGCGAAGTCGTAGCTGCCGGGGTCGCGCTCGGCGAGCCACACCGCCGCGTCGACCGCGCCGGCGGCGAAGACGCCGCGGTCCTCGGCCCGATGGGTCAGCCGAACTTCCTCGTGGTTGTTCGCGATGAGGATCTCGTGCTCGCCGGTCACGTTGCCCGCCCGGAGAACGTGGACGCCGATCTCGTCGTCCTCGCGGGGGTCGAATCCCTCGCGGCCGTGTTTACGTCCCGAAAAGTCCCCGTTCGCTTCGATCTCGGAGAGCAGTCGGTTCGCAGTCCCGCTCGGGGCGTCGCGCTTCCCGTTGTGGTGGGTCTCGACGAGTTCGACGTCGTAGCCCGCCAGATCCTGCACGGCGTCGCCGACGATATTCACGAGTGCTTGCACGCCGCGGGCGAAGTTCGGCGCGCGCAAAAGTGGAATCGCCTCGCCGGCGGCCTCGAGCGCTTCCCGCTGGTCGTCGTCGAAGCCGGTCGTCCCCGTCACAAATGGAACGCCCGCGTCGGCACAGGCCCGCGCGTACTCGAGCGCGGACTCGGGGCCGGTAAAGTCGATCACGGCCGCCGGTTCGCGCTCGACAACGAGGTCCTCGAACGCATCGGCGGACTCGAGGTCGACGCCTCGTACGTTTTCGCCGTCCGGATCGCGGTTGACCGCGAAGACGACCTCGACGTCATCCCGGTCGGCAACCGCGGCGATCACTTCCTCGCCCATCCGGCCCGTGGCTCCGGTGACGCCGACCCGAACCGTCATCGATCACCCTCCGCTCCCGCGTCGGCGACCGCCGCGGAATTTTCCTCGAGATCGGCGAGGACCGCCTCAAGGTCGTCGCGGTACTCGGCGGCCAGTCGGGAGAGCGGCGGACGCATGCGGGCCGGGCCGTAGCCGCGGATCTGCATGGCCTCCTTGACCGGGATCGGGTTAGTCTCGACGAACAGTTCGCGAAACAGCGGCCCGAGTTCGTGGTGAAGCGTGCGAGCGCGTGTGAAGTCGCCGTCCAGCGCCGCGCCGACCATCGCGCAGGTTCGCTCGGGTTCGATGTTCGCCGCGACGCTGATCGCCCCCGTCGCCCCGACGGAGAGCATCGGCAGCGTGAGCGCATCGTCGCCCGAAAGCACGGCGAAGTCCTCGTCGGTCGTCCGTTCGGCGATTTCACCGATCAGGCCGAGGTCGCCGCTTGCGGCCTTGTATCCGGCGATGTTCTCGTGGGTCGCGAGGGAGACGGCCGTGTCAGGCTCGATGGATCGGCCCGTTCGCGAGGGGACGTTGTAGACGATCTGGGGTACGTCGACGGCGTCGGCGATCGTCCGATAGTGTTCGACCAGGCCGCGCTGCTCGGGCTTGTTGTAGTACGGCGAAATGAGAAGCAGGCCGTCAGCGCCGGCGTCGGCGGCGCGTTCGGAGAGCTCGAGCGCTTCGCGGGTGTTGTTCGATCCGGTGCCCGCGATGACCGGCACGTCGGAGACGGCGTCGATGACCGCGTCGACGACCTGAACATGTTCCTCGTGGGTCAGCGTCGCGGATTCGCCCGTCGAGCCGACGGGAACCAGCCCGTCGACGCCCGCGCGCTCGAGTCGCTGTGCGTCGGTCTGTAAGGTTTTGAAGTCGATTCGTTCGTCCTCGTCGAAGGGCGTACACATTGCCGGAAAGACGCCCGTGAAGTCGATATCGTCCGTCATAGGTGTTTTATTGGTGTGTTGGTCGGTAGTCGGCTACTTGGATGTAATGATTCTGCATGAACCGGCGTCGCGACTGGCCGGTGTGATCTGGGGCGCACCCGAGACGGGACGTCACGCCGCCTCGAGCCCTTTCAGGCCCGTTTTTTCGGAAAACGAGGTTTCGCGCCGCTCACGAGCAGACGTACCGAGTCGTGAGCGGTGCGACGCATATCCAAGCTATCACAGCGGACGAACTTATCCGTTGTGGATTCTCTTCTCTCTCGAATCGTATGCCAACTGCTATCATCATTTTTCGCGTATCTTATACCTTTGGCTTACCTATAGCAGGGCATGACAGACTTCGGACTAAAAGTGCGGATGGCGGTCGTGGGTACCATCCTGTTCGCACTGTATCTCGGTGCAGGAACAGTGCTGTCGGAAATGCTGAGACTGCCGTTGGTCCCCGTCTTACTCGTCGGAATCATCGTTGTTCCGGCGATTCAGTACAAACTCGGGAAGTGGATGGCGCTCAGGGGTGCAGAGGAGATGCCCGAAGACGGCCAGTATCAGCAGGTCCACCAGATGACCGAATCGCTGTCGCGCGATATGGGGATTGACAAGCCCAAACTGATGGTCATGGATATGGGCGTCCCGAACGCGTTCGCCGTCGGCCGAAAGGGTGCCGGCGTCGTTTGCATCTCGACTGAACTCATGCACCTGCTCGAGCGCGACGAGCTCGAGGGCGTCATCGCCCACGAACTCGCCCACATCAAGAACCGCGACGTGATCACGATGGTCGTGGGCCAGTCCATCGGGATGCTCGTCGGCTACGTCGCCTACTTCGCGGTGCTGATGGGTGGCGAGCGAAATATCGGGACTTGGATCCTCGCCATGGTTGCGTCGTCGCTCGCGAACATGCTCGTGATGATCTTCGTGATGGCGATCTCGCGGTACCGCGAGTACGTCGCCGACGACGATGCGCGACAGGTGATCGGTAGCGGCGATCCGCTCGCGCGGGCACTCGAGAAGATCTCTCAGGGTGCACAGGGACAGGAGTCGAAGTTAGACGATAGCATGAGCGCGCTCTGTATCCTCAACTCCGATCGAAGCATCATGGAAAAGATCTTCTCGACGCACCCGCCGACCGAAAAGCGCATCGAGAAACTCCGATATTAACCCTCGGAACGGATAAGACGAACCGGCGCGTTTTCGGGCCGCCACGACGCGATTTTTTTACGTGTGCCCAACACATACGCGAGTATGACAGATATTCATCCGGGTCAGCGCGTCGCCGTCCTCGTCGACGCCCAGAATCTCTATCATACGGCTCAGAGCATGCACAGCCGTAACATCGACTACTCGTCGCTGCTCGAGAAGGCGGTCCAGGACCGACAGCTCACCCGCGCCATCGCGTACGTCATCCGTGCGGATTCGCCCGAGGAAGGTTCCTTCTTCGACGCGCTCGTCGACATCGGCTTCGAGACCAAGATCAAAGACATCAAGCGCTTTTCCGACGGCACCAAAAAGGCCGACTGGGATGTCGGGATGAGCCTCGACGCGGTGACGCTCGCGAATCACATCGACACGCTGGTTCTCTGTACCGGCGACGGCGACTTCTCCCGACTCTGTTCGCACCTCCGTCACGAAGGCGTCCGCGTGGAAGTGATGGCGTTCGAATCGTCGACGTCCGAAGACCTCATCGATGCCGCAGATACGTTCCTCGACCTCGGGGAACGCCACGAAACGTTCCTACTGTGACGACCGTCGAGAGACGGATCGGTCGTTTCGATAGCTGGGCTCGAGACTGCTTCTGACGCGAACAGGAGAACGAAGAAACGGCGGTTCAACCGCTATAGTGGAACGAAACAACCGAAAACACCTCTCGAGTCGGTTCAAAACCCCTCGAGATGGGCATCCCGAACCGATCTCGAGATGCCCTCCTCGAGCGGAACCACCTCGAGCGAGTCAGTAAGCGCGTGCGTCGGCATCGGCTCGAACGACGCCGAGTACGAGCGCACCGGCAGCTAGGGCGGCCGCGACGACCGGGACCGCGTATCCGACCGCACTCGAGTCCAGAAGCGCCGGCCCGGCGAGCGTGAGACTGCTGACGCCCAACAGCGCGAGGCCGAGGCCGATCTGTGTGACGTTCATCGATACCCGTACTCGGGTATGATCTTTTATAACACTCACTATCTGCCCGCGCGCCAGACTTTCGGCGCGAAACCCCTCTCGAAGTTCTGGATAGCGTCTGGTCGTAGTACGACTGCGTTCGACAGCCTTTCGAGCGCCGGGCCACGACAGGAACCAATGAGCGAACGAGCAGACGGCCGAACCGGAATCGCGAACCTCCGGACGGTCGCCGACTATCAGTTCGGGGCGGGCGCTGGCGAGGCGCTGTTCCCGACGGACGCGTCGCTGACGATCAAACGGACCGCTTCCGGTCGGCCCCAGCAGGTGCTCTCCGAAACCGATCGGATCGTCTCGTTCGGAACCGACGGGCGGTTCACCCTCGGCGTCGAGGGTGGGCGACGGCTGGCCTCGGTGCTCGAGTCGCCGGCCTACCGCGTCATCGTCGACGACGAAAGCGAACCGTTCGTCCGCGACGGGAAAAACGTGTTTGCAAAGTTCGTTCTCGAGGCCGACGAGGCGATCAGGCCGGGCGACGAGGTCGTCGTCGTTCACGAGCGGGGAGACGTGATCGCCGTCGGCCGCGCGGAACTCGACGCCGAGGCGATTCGTGATTTCGCGACAGGAATGGCCGTACAGGTTCGATCCGGCGTCCCGGCCGGCGAGTCGCACTGAGGCGGGTACGGAACTGGTTTTTGCTGTCCGCATATCGGTTGGCGTCTGGACGAGCGGAACCCGAAAACGGACGGTCGAGACCGCAGGGTAAAAGGTCGCGGGTGTCGACGGTTCGAGTATGTTTGGAGGAGGAGGCGGCGGACTCAATCCGCGCAAGATGGAACAGATGATGAAGCAGATGGGGATCGACGTCGACGATATCGACGCCGAAGAGGTCATCATCCGTACGGCAGACCACGACCTAGTCTTTACCGACCCGGAAGTGACGAAAATGGACGCTCGAGGTCAGGAGACCTACCAGGTCATCGGAACGCCGGAGGAACGCGACTCGGGCTCGGCGGGCGAACTCGAAGCTGGCGAAAGCGACGACGATTCGGCAGGCGGCGTCGACGAAGACGACGTCGACCTCGTCGTGACACGAACCGGCGCGAGCGAGGAGGAGGCCCGACAGGCGCTCGAGGACAACGACGGCGATCTCGCGGCGACGGTCGCGGAACTCGAGTGACGTGACCGTCCCCGTCTTGCTCGTTCACGAGGATCGCGAATATCTCGTCGAACCCGGCGAAGAGTTCGGAACCGACCTCGGCGTGCTCGACGTTCCGGAGGACATCGATGCCGGAACGACGCTGGAGACGCATCTCGGCACGGAGTTTCGCGTTCGACGGCTCCGCGGTCCGGATCTGTTTCACCACTTCGAACGGACCGGCGCGCCGATGGTCCCGCGAGATATCGGACTGATAATCGGCGAAACCGGGATTTCGGTCG
Source organism: Halostagnicola larsenii XH-48 (assembly GCF_000517625.1). Classification (GTDB taxonomy): domain Archaea; phylum Halobacteriota; class Halobacteria; order Halobacteriales; family Natrialbaceae; genus Halostagnicola; species Halostagnicola larsenii. The sequence continues at coordinate 740,934 of NZ_CP007055.1, forward strand.
GCGATCGGGTGCTCGACGCCGGGACCGGCACCGGCGTGCTCGCCGCACTCGTCGCCCGGGCCGGCGCTTCCGTCGTGACCTACGAACAGGATCCCGAATTCGCCGACGTCGCGCGCGAGAATATGGTTCTCGGCGGCATCGAGGAGCAGGTCGACGTTCGCGCGGGCGACGTGACCGCCGACCTCGAGTCGCTGTGCGAGGAGGCGTTCGACGTTCTCACGCTCGATACCGGGGATGCGCCCGAGATCGTGGCGTCCGCACCCGACCTCCTCGTCGAGGGCGGATTTCTGGCGGTCTACAGCCCGTTCGTCGAATCGACTCGAGACGTCGTCGAGGCCGCTCGCGAGGCGGGGCTCTCGAACGTTCGGACTCGAGATACGATCCAGCGGGAGATGGATTTCGACGAGCGCGGATCCCGGCCGTCGACGGCACCGGTCGGACACACCGGCTATCTTACGATCGCTCGTAACGATTAGCCGGCAGTGATGGTCGATAGCGATATGCGGTTTTATCGGCTCTCGGAGCTGTCTTGTCGACTGGCGAGTATCAGCAATCAACTGCCGTGGACTATCTCAGGAACTTCCGCGTAGCCTCTCACTGACTGTCAACCCTGCACCCGACTGCCGAGTGCGCTGGCTTCGTTCCCTCACAGCGTAGGAAGCGGTCGTATGATACTGGTACCCCTGTCTCAAGACGCCCGCAACGAGCGGGCCAGCACACCGATCACTAGACCGCCCTACCTGGCGTCCCGCCCCATCAGAGCCACGCGACGCGTTCATCGCTCGAGTCGGGACTCGCGGCTCGTCTAATCGGGACCGGTAGCCGGTCGCGAGAACGCTCGACTCGAGGATCGGTTATTCGACTCGAGGTTCAGTTATCGTCCTCGCGCCACTTGTGTTCACACTCCGAGCAGATGAAAAATCGTGTCTCAGATTCGTCCGCAGAGCGGATCTGTTTCATGTACCAGTACGCCCGGTCGTGGCCGCATTCGGGACAGAGCGCATCGGTCTCGGGCAGCGACGTTTCGCCGGAGGATTCGATTACCTCGCTCGCTTCCTGGTCTTCGGTTACGGTGTACGCTGCGGCGTCGCCTTTCGGCTTGGTAAAGTCACAGCTGCCACAGACCCACGTTCCGTCCTCGGCTTTCATCATCGAACCGCATTCGTCGCAGAACTCCATGAACCGCCCTTGTCACTCGTCTCGCTTAAGCATGTAGAAAGCGATCGATGACATAACTTGCAGTTATTCCTGGCAGTTGACTACTGTTCGTCCCGCTATTCCGGGGTGGCACAACCGCGACGCTACTTCGCTCGAGACTCATTTCGATTCGAAATCGTCATTGGGCCGGCTTACGGACACCACGAGAGATGGAGCGATCCCTTCGTCGACTCCGTGCAGCGTTTGCCGTCGACAGACGGGTACTGACGCTCGCGTTCGCTCGAATGGCCGACGGCATCGGCAACTCCTTTCTGATCGTCGTTATTCCGCTGTACGTGACCAGCGACGTGGTAACCGGGGCGACGTTTGGACTTTCAGAGTCGGTCATAATCGGTGGGATCCTCTCGCTGTTTGGCTTTCTCAACAGTAGTTTCCAGCCGTTTACGGGACGGCTGTCCGACCGAACGGGAAGACGGAAGACGTTTATTCTGATCGGACTGGCCGGGCTGGCGACCACCAATCTCGCGTACGTCGTCGCCGACACCTACCGGTCGTTGGTCCTCATCCGCGGCTTGCAGGGACTGAGCGTCGCGTTCATCATACCGGCGTCGATCGCGCTCGTAAACGAACTCGCGACGACGACGGACCGCGGCGGGAATATGGGCGTCTACAACACCTTTCGGTTGGTCGGATTCGGTGCCGGACCGGTCGCCGCAGGTGCGGTGGTTAACGCCGGTCCGTATACCATCCCGGCGCTTGGCGACTTTCCACTCGGCGGTCTCTCGATCAACGGCTTCGACGCGGCGTTTTTCGTCGCGTCGATCACTGCGACGATCAGCTACGTTCTCGTGACGATCCTGATCACCGATCCGGAATCGACCCGGGAGAACGCGGGGGCGGATCTCTCGATCGATATCCGGGACGCATCTGGGGCGAAATTCTTCGATCCCATCTTCACGCTCGGGGTGGCGACGCTCTTTCTGGCGACCACGATCGGGCTCTTCGCGACGATTCAACCCCAGATCAACGACCACTTAGAGCAGGGTTCGACGTGGTTCGGGCTTCAGTTCGCCGCGTTCATCGTCGCGCAAGTGCTCCTCCAGACGCCGGTCGGTCGCGCCTGCGACCGGTACGGCCGGCGACCGTTCATCGTCTTCGGGATGGTGTTTCTCATCCCGACGACCCTCGTGCAGGGGTTCATCGGCTCCTCCGAGATGATGTTTCTCGCGCGATTACTGCAGGGCGTCGCGGGTGCGATGGTGTTCGCCCCTTCGCTGGCGCTCGCCGGTGACCTCGCCGGTGCCGGCGAGTCGGGCTCGAAATTATCGGTGCTGACGATGGCCTTTGGCTTCGGCATCGCGGTCGGGCCGCTCGCCTCGGGGCTCCTGATCGGATACGGATTCCGATGGCCGTTCGTTTTCGGCGCGGTGATCGCCGCACTGGGCGCGCTATTGGTGTTCACGCAGGTAGAGGAGACTCTCGAGACGGCGGCCAGCGTTCCCGGTATCGGCGGGTAATCCGTCGGGTGCGGGTATTGCCCCCGCCGGTCCGCTTCGAGGCCTAGGCCGATCGTCAGGGCGCAACGCAAAAGTACTGGATACACATACGATTCGACGATGACGCTCTCGGAGGAGGCGCGAGATCGATTGGCCGACGTGGTGGAGCTACAGCCGACGAAGAATGCAGAACTACAGGAACGGTGGGGGGTCGAAAGCGGAAGCGAAGTTCACCAGATCCTCGAGAACGAACTGGGTGAGTACTACTTTCGCGACGACAACAGCCTGATCCGCGCGACCGAGGAAGCTGCGGAGCTGGTCGACGTCGAACCCGGTGTGGTCAACGACCCCGACGACGAGGGCGGCCCCTCGGCGATTCGCGTGCCGGAGTTACACGCACAGATCGTCGAGGTACTCGCCGGGCCGGACGAGGAATCGGAAAGCGTGGTTTCGGTCCTCCACAAGCTTCGAGACGCCTACGACGTCGATCCGGAGAGCGAGGATGTTCGATCCGCCCTCCAGAGTCTTCGCCGGAAGGACGTCGTCGAGGTCGAGTACCGGACGGTGCCGACGTTTCGCCTCGCCGTCGACCGCGACGACTTAGAGGTCGCTATTTCGGACTCGAACTGAGCTGCGTTGCCTGCTGGTCTCGAGCGACGATTCGATCGTTACAGCCCGAGTACGCTATTCCTCCGCGCGTAATCCCGGTCTGTGTCGTCGTCGCCGTTTCTCGAGCAGGTGTTTGAGGCGTTTCCCGGGGCCACCTTCGATCGGCCACCCGCGGGTTCGCCAGGCGGGCGGTTCCGGTTCGAAAGCAGGACACGAGCCAGAACACTCCGCGGCGGTCGGCAGACAGTTTTTGGCTCGACAGTAGGGCAGCAACTGGTTCTGCGAGCGCAGTTCGAAGGCCTTGCAATCGGGGCGCATCGTTTCGGCGAACGAGCGCCAGCCGCGCTCGTAGGCGCGTTCTGCGATGGCGAGGCGTCGACTCGCCTTCTCGTCGGGATCGACGTACTCGAAGCGGGCCGCCGACGCGTCTCGCCCGCTTCCGCTCGGTCGCTCGAGGATCCGCGTCCCCCGATTCTCGACCGAGAGCGTCAGCGGATGCCACGCGACTTCGGCCTCGAGTTCGTCGGGATCGAGCGCGAGGATTCCCGCTTCGACCGGCAGGTCCTCGAAAAGCGCGGGCTCGACGCGTTCGCCCGTTCGGCGGGTCGCGACCCAGACCTCGTCCGCGAGCGCCATCGCCACGTCGTACTCGAGTTGGGGACCGAGCATCCGGGCGGCGCTGGCGTCGAGATCCGGTTTGTTCTCGATCGCGACGACGCGCTCGAGCCAGTCCGGGTAGGGCCACTTCTGCCGGATCTCGATGCGATTGCCGTCGCGGCGGGTCTCGAGGATTCCCCGATTGTCGGCCTCGTGGATCGACTCGCGGACGTACCGCCAGGGGTAGCCGGGGTGGGGAAGTCCATCCCGGTAGTATTCCCACTCCGCAGGTGCGTTTCGGACGACGTGCAGCAGGTCGCCGTTCAGCCGTTCCGGGCCGAAAAGCGCCCGCCGTCTGAGTCCCTCGGGGTCACACTCGAGGACGATGGTATCCCACCGCCGCCGCTTCGTACCGAGTTGGCGGGCGACGACGACCGACCGATCGGTCTCCTCGAGCGGCCACTGGCGTTCGGCCCAGCGACAACAGGCGAGTTCGAACCCGAATTCGGAACCGCCGTGGAGACTCACTAGCCTGTCGTACGAACGGGGTATCGAAATGTGCTGTGGTCTCGCTGAAGGACCGATCTCGTGCTCGAGTAGGGTTCAAAGGGGATTACGGCTCGATCTCTCCCCGGTTGATCTTCTCGGCGACCGAGTAGGCGTCGTAGATGGCGTAGACCCAAACGATGAAGCCAGTGAAGATACCGATGAGTGCAAAGACTAGTAGAAGGTTGACGAACTGGATCAGCATAAGCGCTAATCCTTTTCCGACCTGCCCGTTGTAGATCTGTCCGACACCGGTGAAAAACACCGAGAGGACGGCCGCGAGTCCTGGGTTCTTCTGCTGTGGCTGCTGTTGTCTCACACCACAATGCGGGCAGATTTCGGCTTCTCGCTTTATGATCTCGCCGCAACTCGAGCAGTACTGCTCGTCGGGGCCAGCCGTCGCGGCGGGTTCGTCTCGCTCGTCGAATGGCATTACCCGAACTGGTTACCGTGTCTAAATGAATATTTCGACAACTCGTCACGAACGAACTCGACGTTCCTCGAAACAGTAGCTCTTCGTACCGCTTACAACGGGTGCGAGAACGGATTAAATCTCGTCTTCGGCTTCGAGTACGTCGAGGTAGTCGTGGGCCTGTTCGAAGATCTCTCGCGGCCCGTCCTGCGTGACGGTGTTGACCGCCTGCTCGTAGTCGCGCCACTGCAGGTCTCGATGCTCGCTCGAGAGTTCCGCGCTCGCTTCGAACGATTTCGCGATGAAGAGATGAACGGTCTTGTGGATCGTCGTCCCGTTCGCCTCGAAGACGTAACTGTAGTCCTCGCGAAAGCCGTCGAGTAGTCTAAACTGTTCTATACCTGCCTCTTCCTTTACTTCGCGGATAGCCGTCTGCTGAAGTTCTTCGTCTCCTTCGACACCGCCCTTGGGAAACTCCCAGTCGCCTGGGCGGCTCTTGAGTAGAAGATACTCGCGCCGGCCCCGCGTGTCGCGGAAGAGGATCGCGCCTGCGCTCGTAGCTTCGACTGCCATTACAGAGGATAACAGGTGCGGCGTTAAGTGAATATCGGACTGTCTTCTCGTCGTACATCACGGTGCTGTCCGTTCTCATCGTCTCACACGGTGGTATTAGTTCGACCGCCGACGGCGACGGTCCCGGCCAATCTCAGCAACCTTTTAGGCTGGCACCGAGGATGTGTCTACAACACCAGCCATGACCTTCGTAACCCGTCTCACGCTCCAGAGTGGTGATAGAGCCGCCCTCGACGGTCTCGTCGAGGATATCAAAGAAACCGCCGAACGCAAAGGGGCGGCGCTGAAGGGGCCTCACTCGCATCCGCCAGAACGGCTCACGGTCCCCCAGCACTGCCGACTCCACGCCGACGACGAACGTCGCTTTTCCTCGTGGGAGTATACGGTATTCACGCGCGAACTCGAGATCCACGGCCACGATAACCTCGCGCGGAATATCGCCTCCCAGAACTTCCCGGATTCGATCCACATCGAGGCAGAAGTCGAACAGATTCACGACATGGGAACGTAGAACGGATTGCCACTCGTTCGAGTCAATTCCGATTCGGCCGGGGAAAATTCACTCACGTGCGATCGCTCGGAGCAGTTTCGATGCTCCGTGCTTTTTCGTCGCTGTTTCGTATTCGGGACCGTACGCGATGCGACCGCAACAGCCGGTTATGTGTCGCTAATTCGGTGTTCAAAGAGTCGTTCGTCGGTATCCTCGCAGGTAACCGCGAACACCTTGTGGGAGCTACAGCACGACTCGACGACCTCCTCGCCCATCTGGATGTCGCCGCCCGTCGTCGGACACGTCTCGAGGAACATTCGAAGGCTGTTCAGAAGCTGGCCCTTCTGGGCGGGACCGAACGCGTCCCAGTCGTCAACCCAGGACTCGAAGGCGCGACTCGCGGCGATATCCGCGACGAGTGCCGGCCGTGAGGGCCACTGGCCGGTACGACTCGAGTTGGCTCTGAGCGTGTGTACGTCGTCGCGCGTAAGGAGTTCGAACTCGTCGGGGTCTTCTTCGAACCCGAACGCTTCGGCGGCGTCTGCCGGGTCGATTTCGTCCTCCGCGATCGGTTCGATTTCCGCGAACCACGCCGTTTCGAACGCCTCGGTCAGACAGAGATCGGTCGAATCCGCACACGGCTCGAGGATATCTTCGTCTAGAAAGTACGTCTCGAGGTCCATGCTGGCTTCGGGGCCGCCAGCGGCGTCGTCAGCCGACTCCTCGTCTGATTCGGAACCGTGACCGTTGGTCTCGGCGTCAGTCTGCGTCGGCGTCGCCCCGGTGTCGGTGCTCGAGCCAGCGGCGGACGTCGATTCGGTCAGTTCATCGGCTTCGGTTTCGCTCGCTGATTCCTCGATTGTAGTGGATGCGTCGGACGAAGCGAGTCCGGACGCGACGACCGGCTCCGGGTCCTTTCCGAACCACCGAAGGATCGCTGGCGGGAGGTACCGTTTCGTCAGCGTTGGCGTGCCCGGAATCAGATAGCCGCGAAGATAGATCAATCCGATCGAACAGCCAAGCGCGAGTACTCCGCCGAGTTTCGATTTACGTGCGATAAGAGAACTCAGTAACGCGGCGATAACCAGGTTCAAAATCGTACACGGCTCGCATCGATTGTCGCCGGTGTATTCCGGCTGATGGAGCGTCTCGACGACATCAATCTTCATTTCACCCGTATCATCGTACTCAGATATTGTTTAATTTTGGGGTCCGGAAATGCGATCGTATTTCGCCGCTTCGAGCCCTCGATACGGCTGTGTGTCGCGTTTTCCGTCGTTTTCTCGCCGCGGAGGTCCGGTTTTGCGGTCGTCTTCGATTCGTGTGTCGGGTGCGTTCGGTCCGTGTGTCGGAAGTAGGACGTGTGTCGCCAGTGGGACGTGCCGATTGTCGTCGGCACCTGTCTCGCCCCGTTCGGGGCGGCGGCACAGTTTTGGGGACTGCCGAGTAGGTGTAGCTATGACCAGCGGATCGCACGTGTCCCTTCGTCGTGACCTGCACCGAAAACCCGAACCGGCGTGGTGTGAGTTCTACACCACCGCCCGTCTCGTCGAAACCCTCTCGGAACTCGACCTGACGGCCCTTCACGTCGGCCCAGACGCGCTCGCCGGCGACCATCGAATGGGCCTTCCCGACGAGGACGAACTATCGGCGTGGTACGAGCAGGCGTCGGCTTACGACGTCGACGAGTCGATCCTCGAGTCCCTCGAGGGCGGCTACACGGGAGCCGTCGCCGTGCTCGAGCAGGGACCGGGACCGACCGTGGGACTTCGCGTCGACATCGACGCGCTTCCGCGGCGCGAGTCCGACGATACGGAACACGTTCCCGCCGCCGAAGGGTTTCGCTCCGAACACGAGGGGGCGATGCACGCCTGCGGCCACGACGCGCACGCGACGATCGGAATCGGCGTGCTCGAGGCGATTCGAGAGAGCGACTTCTCGGGCACGCTCAAGGTCTTCTTCCAGCCCGCAGAGGAGGTCGTCGGCGGCGGCAAGTCGATGGCAAAGAGCGAGCACATCGCCGACGTCGATTATCTGCTCGCGATGCACATCGGTCTCGACCATCCGACCAGCGAGGTGGTGGCCGGCGTCGAGGGGTTCCTCGCCGTCGTCCACCTCGAGGCGACCTTTACCGGCGAATCCGCGCACGCGGGCGGCCATCCAGAACAGGGTCGAAACGCGAACCAGGCGCTCGCGACGGCCGTCCAGAACCTCTACGGCATTCCGCGCCACGCCGGCGGCGCGACGCGGATCAACGCGGGCGTCATCGAAGGCGGTAGCGCCGCGAACGTGATCCCGGAGGAGGCCAGACTGGTCGCAGAAGTCAGAGGCGAGACCACCGAACTGATGCGGTACATGGACGAAAAGGCTCGAAACGTCCTCCGCTCCGCGGCCGAGATGCACGACTGCGAACTCGAGGTTGAGACGGGTGCCGAAGCGCCGAGCGCCCACAGCGACGACGAACTCGTTTCGATCGTCGCCGACGCCGCGGGCAGCGTCGAGGGTATCGACTCGGTTCTCGAGCGCGACGAGCTCGGCGGCAGCGAAGACGCGACCTTCCTGATGCGGGAAGTCCAACGAAACGGCGGGCTGGCCTGCTATGTCGGCGTCGGTACCGACCATCCCGGCGGCCACCACACGGCTACCTTCGACGTCGACGAGGAGAGCATCGGTCACGGTATCGACGTGTTGACCGGTGCGATCGAGCGAGTCGGACGCGATCGGCCGTAATTGACACTCGAATCCTATCCTTCCGAAGAGCTTGCCCTTCCGAACGACCGAACAAAAGCCGGGTTCTAGTACTTCGGATCCGCGCCGGTCGTTTCGTACACTCGTTCCATCAGTTCGTCGCGCTCGGCCTGCCATGCGTCGAACCCGTCGGGACTCGAGGGGTAGTCCTCGTAGTGTGCCAGCAGTTCGTCGGCCCGCTGTTTGGTCCGATAGAGGTTCCAGATCGTTCCCCAGTGGCCGCGGCTCTTTATCAGCGACTCGAGTTTGAGTTTGAGGCCGATATTCGCGCTGCCGGAGTAAAGTGCCTCCGCGAGTTTGTCGCCGGGCATTGCCGCGAGTAGCCCCATCAGGTCGTCGATGTCGACCGCGGTCGAGAGGATGTTGTACACGTCGAGGGCGGCGTATCGCGCGCCGAAGTGGTCCATGACGCGTTCGTTGTACCGCCAGAAGGTCTCCTCGCTATAGTCGCCGGTCTCGAGGGCTTCGACCGCCTGCTCGGCGGCGTAGCTGCCGGCGTAGGCCGCGCCGGCGATTCCGCCGCCGGTGGTCGGATTGACGTGGCCCGCGGCGTCGCCGACGGACATGAACCCGGGGTGGACCGCCGAATCGTACGGCCGGCGGGTCGGGAGGGCGGCCCCGAGTTTGTCCTCGACTTCGGCACCCTCGAACTCCGCTCTGTTCTCGAGGTCGCGCTTCAAGTCGTCGACGAGTTCCATCGGCTCCTCGGTCATCTGGAAGCCGAGTCCGGCGTTGATCTCCGTGTCCGTGCGCGGGAAGTACCAGAGGTAGCCCGCCGCCCGTTCGGTCGGTTTGAACACGAGCGCGTCGTCCCACTCGACGGGCTCTTCGACGTGGACGATCTCCCGGTAGGCAGAACAGAACTGCGAGTAGTTGACGTTCGTATCGTACGTCGACTCCGAGAAGTCGACGTGATCCTGCAGGATCGAGAGCGACCCCGCGCCGTCGATGACGATGTCTGCCTCGTAGGTGCGCGGATCGCCTTTGCTCATCGCCTCGACGCCGGTCACTCGCCCGTCGCCGTTCTGCAAAACGTCCTGAACGACCGTATCGTAGTGGAAGTCGACGCCGGCGTCCTGTGCCCCATCGATGATCCGCCGGCCGTACTCCCAGCGATCGATGACCGCCAGTTCGCCCGGTACCGGAATCTCGAGGACGGTGTCTTCCTGCGGGATTTCGAAGCGGCCGTGATCGACGCCGGTGTTCGTAAACGCCGGCTCGAGCTTCGATTTCGGGATCGCTTCCGGGAACGCGTCCGCCCCCTTCAACGCGTCTCCACACGCGATGTGGCCCGCCTCCGCCTCGGTTTTCCGCTCGAGGACGACGACCTCGTAGCCCTCCTGTGCGACCGTCGCGGCCGCGTAACACCCTGCGGTTCCTGCGCCGACGACGACCACGTCGGGCGAGCGCGTCTCGGTCGTCGCGGTAGCAGCCGACTGTTCCTGCGTACTCATACCTAGGAGTGATTACCCGGGTAAGAAAACGTTTTTCGTGTCATTCGTTGGTTCGAGCGGGTCAGAATGTGGATCGAACGGGTCGCCGGACCCTTTTGTGTCGCTAACGACACGACAAATCCTAAATAAAGAGTTTTAGCGTGGTCTTTCGTATCAGTCAGTATGACAGAGTACACCGTCGAGTTCGTCGGTACCGGCGAGACGATCACCTGCTCGGACAAGGAGACGATTCTCAGCCGCTGTCTCGAGGAGGGGATCGCCCAGGAGTACTCCTGCCGCGTCGGGATGTGCCTGGCCTGTTCTGCGGAAATCGTCGAAGGGGAGGTCACCCAGCCCGCGGCCCGCGGGCTCACGGAAGCGGAAGCCGAGGAGTACGCGCTCACTTGTATGGCTCGCCCGAACTCCGACCTCAAACTCGACCGCGGGAAGTACCCGCCGAGCATCGAGGCCGAAATCGACTCCGAAGGTGCGAACGGGGCCGCGACCGCCGACGACTGATCGAACGGCTGCGACAGCCTGCACATCCCTCTTTTGCTGGTTCTCGTGAAACTTCCGTCTACACTTTCGATATCGTCCTTCCGGTGTCCAGTGCCGTGGCAGACGGACGACGTGGCGGCCCTTTCCGAGTCATCGACGAGCGAACGGAACCGCTCCGAAAGGCGTTACCCATTCGCCTCCTAACGACGGCCAATGACCATCGTCGGGCTCGACGACACCGACTCTCGAGAGCGCGGGATGTGTACCACGTTCGTGGCGACGAGGGTCGCGAACCGCCTGCGTGCGGAGAGCACCGTTTCGCGACTGTTGCTCGTCCGGCTCAATCCGGCAGTCGAGTACAAGACTCGCGGGAACGCCGCACTGGCCGTTCACACAGACTGCGATCCAGACCGAGCCGTTGAGATCGCTCGAGACGGACTCGAGTCGCTTTCGGAAACGGCGGACGATCGGACGAATCCGGGCCTAGTCGTCGCCGACCACGATCCGGCGTCGATCCCCCAGTCGGTCAGCTCGTTCGCCCGAGACGCGATTCGCGATCACCTCGAGATCGGCGAGGCCGAGTCCCTGATCGACGAGTGTGGGTACCGGTCGTGGCACGCGGGCAACGGCCGCGGGCGAATCGGCGCGCTGGCGGCGATCGGCAGCTGGCGAGCGCTCGAGGAGTGGACCGACGAGTACATCAGCTATCGCGAGTCAGATCGGTGGGGGACACCGCGCGTGGTCGACCACGAAAGCGTCTTCGCCGCCGCCGAGGAGGAATACCCCGACGTCTGGGACACCGTCGACCGCATCGAAGGCGAAACGGTCTGCGTTCCGCACACGCCGGGCCCGATTCTCCACGGAATCCGAGGCGACGACCCGGAGGCGGTCGAACGCGTTGCAGCAGCTATCGACGCCGAACCGGTCGCCTCGAGCCAACTGTTCCGCACGAATCAGGGAACCGACGCACACCTTCGAGAAGGGACGATTTCGGACGTTCACGACGGCTGGGCCTATCGACTCGACGGACGGGTCGTGTCCGTCCCCGAAACGCGCCGCGGCGGCCACGTCTTCTTCGCGCTCGGAGCGCTCGCGGTCAACGAGTACCGCGACGGTACCGGCGGCGACGGCGCGAGCGAACGCGCCACCGACGGCGCCCCCCGACTCGAGTGTGCGGCGTTCGAACCGACCAAGCGGTTCCGCGATCGCGTCCGCGAACTCCGCGTCGGCGATCGGCTCACCGTCTGCGGTGAAGTCTCTCGAGGAACGCTCAAACTCGAGAAGCTGGCGGTTCGCGACCTCGTCGAAACCGAACTCGTCACGCCGACCTGTCTCGAGTGCGGTCGGACGATGGAAAGCGCCGGCCGCGATCAGGGGTATCGATGCCGGGACTGCGGGACGACTGCGGCGGGAAAATCCGAAGTTCCGATCGAGCGCGACCTCGAGGTCGGCTGGTATGAAGTTCCCCCCTGTGCGCGCCGACACATCGCGAAACCGCTCGTTCGCGGCGGGTTCGACGCGCCGGTCCACCCGGAACGATAACGACGTCCGCCCGGGCGCGACCCGTTGCTCACGCGATGGTGACGCCGCGGCGAACGAGAAAGTCACTCGCCGCCTTGATCTCGAGCGGGCTTCCGATGATCCGACAGTACTCCTCGCTCTCGTCGAAAATCGTGACGGTGAACTCGTCGTCTAACTGCGTCTCGAGTTCCCGGAGCACCTCCCGCTGAAGAACGATCTGGGTGCTATCACGCAGTTGCGACGGTTCTGACATCGTACACACCGATTGTGCCAGTCCCTCGTTTTATGTGTGTCGGAATCTAGTTTGTATTGGTAATGAGTTGATTCTGCGGCCGAAGCGGGGCTAAACGCAGGATATCGCTTTCGTGTTAGTCCACGTAGCCGGCAGATAAACCCTGCTGATATCGACGGACCGCCCTCGAGGCGGCGAGAACGAACCCGGTTCGATCGGGCCGCATGGAAAGGGTTTTTCGAGACGAACGGTTGCGTGTAGGTATATGGGGCTCGAGGAGGAGATCGACGCAATCGAAGAAGAGATCGCCAGCACGCCCTACAACAAGTCGACGGAGGCCCACATCGGCCGGCTGAAATCGAAGCTCGCGGAGAAAAAAGAGAAGCTCCAGAATCAGTCTTCGGCCGGCGGCGGGACCGGCTACGACGTCGAGAAGACCGGCGACGCGACCGTCGCGCTGGTCGGATTTCCGAGCGTCGGCAAGTCCTCGCTGTTGAACTCGCTGACGAACGCCGACAGCGAGACCGGCTCCTACGAGTTCACGACGCTCGACGTAAACCCCGGCATGTGCAAACATCGCGGTGCGAACATGCAACTGCTCGACGTTCCCGGGCTGATCCAGGGCGCGGCGACCGGCAAGGGCGACGGCAAGCAGGTTCTCTCGGTCGTCCGAAACGCCGATCTCATCCTCTTTGTCCTCTCGGTGTTCGAAATCGAGCAGTACGACCGACTGCAGGAGGAACTCTACGATATCAACATTCGAGTCGATAAGACGCCGCCGCGGGTCACCGTCCGTCCGAAGATCAAAGACGGCATCAAGATCACCTCGAGCGCGGATCAGGACTTAGACGAGGAGACGATTTCGGATGTCCTCCGCGAACACGGCTACGTCAACGCCGACGTGAACATCGGCGAGAAGGTCGACATCGATCGGCTGATCGACGGTCTGATGGAAAACCGCGAGTACATTCCCTCGATCACCTGCGTGAACAAAGTCGACTTGATCGAACCCGACTACAAGGAGACCGTCGACGAACAACTCCGAGAGCGCGGACTCGATCCCGAGGAGGTCACGTTCATCAGCGCCGAAGAGGAGAAAGGACTCGAGGCGCTCAAAGACCGCCTCTGGGAGAACTTGGATCTCATCCGGGTCTACATGGACAAGCCGGGTCGGGGCGTCGACTACGAGGAACCGCTCATGTTAGAGCGCGGGTCGACCATCGAGGAGGCCGTCGACAAACTCGGCGGCGAAATGAAAGAGCGGTTCCGGTTCGCCCGCGTGTCGGGACCGAGCGCGACCCACGACCAACAGCAGGTCGGCGACCAGCACGTACTCGAGGACGAAGACGTGCTCAAACTCATTCTGCGGCGATAGAATTTCGTTTCGACGGACAGGAAGCTGCGGATCGGAATGTCACGAGCGAGCCGTCGGGACGCCGTTCTCGGCGATCGTTCTGATCCGGGAATTATTTCTGCGACTAATCCGTTTTCCGAGCATGCCTGAGTTCGGTGCGCTCTCGATACTGCCGCCGCTGCTCGCTATCGTCCTCGCGATCGTGACGCGGCGGCCGATGCTCTCGTTGTTCCTGGGTATCTGGTCCGGGGCGATCATCTACACCGAGAGTCTGGGAATCGCACAGACGTTCGATTGGATCGTAAGCGGAATAATCGCCGACGACGGGTTCTACGTCGAGATCCTGCTCTTTACGCTCCTGCTCGGTTCGGGGGTCGCGCTCATCTGGCGACTCGGCGGCGCGACCGCCGTTCGACAGTGGGCGACGGCGAACCTCCAGACCCGGCGAAACGTGGGATTGACGACGTGGTTACTGGGTCTGTTGTTGTTTTTCGACGATTACGCGAACACGGCGATCGTCGGCAGTACCATGCGCGAGCTCTCGGATCAGCTCCGAATCTCCCGCGAGAAGCTCTCTTACATCGTCGACTCGACGTCCGCGCCCGTGGCGACGATCGGGCTCTCGAGCTGGGTCGCGTTCCAGCTCTCGTTGATCGCCGACGCGTACGACGGTCTCGATGGCGTCTCGGAGACGCCGACCGCGTTCGAGACGTTCATCGGTTCGATCCCGTTCAACACCTACGCGCTGCTCGCCATCGTGATGGTCGGGGTCATCGTCTACACGGGGCGGGACTACGGCGAGATGCTGACCGCGGAACACCGCGCGTGGTCTTCCGGAAAGGTAAACCGCGACGACGCACAGCCCTTGCAGGAAGTCGAGAAGGACCTCGGCGAGCCGATCGAGGACAAACCGATGCTTCGGACGTTCTTCGGACCGGTCGTCGTCCTCCTCGCAGTCACGTTGTCCGGCGCGGTCTGGACCGGACACCAGTCGTGGCTCTCCGCCCAGGAGGAGGCAGGCGCTCCGACGGCGTTCGGCGCGGCGGCCGACGAGAGCGGAACGGTGCAGGTGCTCGTCGATATCGTCGGTGCGGGGAATTTCACCAGTTCGCTGATCTGGGGTTCGTTCGCGATGGTCACCACCGCGATCGCGATCGGCATCGCCTACGATCTCTTCGATCTTAGCGACGGCGTGGAGACGGTTCTCGACGGTTTCCGACTCATGTTGACCGCAGTGACGATCCTCGTTCTCGCGTGGGGGATCAGTTCGACCACGGACGCGCTGGGGACCGGCGATTTCGTCGCCGGCGTCGTCGGGGCATCTATCCCCGCGGCACTTCTCCCGCTCGTCATCCTGTTCGTCTCCGCGTTCGTCGCGTTCACCATGGGATCGTCGTGGGCGACCATGACGATCGTGACCCCCATTGCGATCACCGTCGCCTTCGAGATGACGGGGACGTTCGAACCCATGCCCGTCGTCGTCGGTGCCGTCTTCTCTGGCGCGATCTTCGGCGATCACACCTCGCCGATCTCCGATACGTCGGTGCTCTCCTCGACGTTCACCGGCGCCGATCTGATCGACCACGTTCGAACGCAGTTTTACTACGCTGGGACCGTGATGGCCGTTGTCATCGTCTGTTACCTGCTGTACGGCTTCCTCGAGGTGCCACCGCTTATCTTCCTTCCGCTCGGATTCGTCCTGCTCGTCGGTCTCGTCTACGCGCTCTCGGAACTAGACGCTCGGCGACGCGGCGTCGAGCCCGTCGTTTCGAACGTCCCACAGGAAGATCCGGAATCCGTCTCCGCTCGAGAACCCACGACCGATTCGACGGAGTAAGTCGGATTCGATCGCTTCCCTGCTCGAGATTCGCTTCGAACGCCTCTGGTGAATCGCCAGATAGCGCCGACCTGATCCGTCACAACTAGGGAGTTGAAACTGGAAACTGCGGCTGCTTTCTGTCCAAAATTTCCCGCTCCACAGGGAAGGTGGCGATTCACCACGGCCGCTCAAATCGGATTCTTCTTCGGATATCACCAGAAAGATACAACGTGACGAGTAATTCTAGTATATTGAAATATTTCCGCTGAATTAGAACTACTGTTCACGAAGGAATTATGACTGTAGTATGCTTCCAAAGGTTAGGCCCGTACCGATTAGGACACACGCTATCCCGACGAGGAACAAGGAGAAAAAACCGTTTTCGAGGGTAACGATTTGTATGAGTACAATTCCTATTAACGTCGTCTGCAGCCCAACTGCCAACCTGGACACATCATTGAGGACCATGGTTATCAAAACCTTCTTTTCGAAATGACATTAGTGCTGGCAATCAGTAGAAGGCTTTGAGCGAGAACCATCAATTTAATTAGGTGGTTAGGCGGGGCTCTGGTGAATCGCTACCCAGCGATTCACCAGGACCCTTCGAACGAGACGTCCTGCAGACCGCAGGACTACCGGCTTCGCCACGCTTTTAGAATTACCGACCGTAACCCCGCACATGGACGGAACGCTCGATCACGTGATGCTGCGAGTCGCGGACTTAGACGACTCCCTCGAGTGGTACCAGACCCACTTAGACTACGAGGAGAAAGACCGCCACGAGGGCGACGGCTTCACCATCGTCTACCTTGGACCCGAAGAGATGCACGAGGAGGGAGCGATGCTCGAGTTGACTCACAACGAGGACGAAGACGACCTCGAAGTCGGCGACGCGTGGGGCCACATTGCGGTTCGCGTTCCCGAGGACGAACTCGAGTCGTCCTACCAGCAACTCATGGACGAGGGCGTCGAGGACTACCGCGATCCTGAATCCTGCGGCGGCCGATACGCGTTCGTCAAGGACCCCGACGGCCACGAAATCGAGATCGTCAAGCGCGACTACGGCGCGAAGTGGTCGCTCGATCACACCATGATTCGCGTCGAGGACGCCGACGAGGCGATCGGTTTCTGGACCCGGAAGTTCGAGTACGAACACGCCGGCCGCTGGGAGTCCGATACCTTCGCGAACTACTTCATGAAACCGGAAGGCGCCGCCGAGGAGGCGATGACGGTCGAACTCACCTACAACTACGACGGCCGAAGCTACGAACTGGGCGACGCCTGGGGACACCTCTGTGTCGAAGTCGACGACCTCGCCGGGGACTGGGAGCAATTACAGACTCGAGAGGCGGCCGACTACCGCGATCCGGAGAGCAACGACAACATGTACGCGTTCACCAAAGATCAGGACGGCCACGAGATCGAACTGCTCGAGCGCGATCCGAACGCCGATTCGCTGTTCCCCTTCTAGAACTGCTCAAAGTCGCTTTTCCGCTTTCATCGGTGTCCGGTATCGGCCGAATCCCTACCGATCCCGTTCGACGACTTCTCCGGGGTTCGTCGTCGTATTTGGCGACAGTTTGACGCCGGGATAGAGGCTGGTGTTGATCCCGGTCTTGACGCCGTCGGCGAGGACGACCCCGAACTTTCGGCGACCCGTCGAGACGCGTTTCCCTTTGACCGTGAACTCGACTGACTCGTCGTCGTGGCGGAGGTTCGCGACGGTCGTGCCGGCCCCGAAGTTGACGTTTCGTCCGAGGACGCTGTCGCCGACGTACGAGAGGTGTCCGACCGTCGCTCCCGCCATGAGGACGCTGTTTTTGACCTCGACGGCGTGGCCGACGGACGCCCCCTCGTCGATCAGCGTCGCGCCGCGAACGTAGGCGTTGGGTCCGACGGACGCCCCGGAGCGAATCGTCGCCGGCCCCTCGATCACGACACCCGATTCGACTGTTGCGCCCTCCTCGACGACGACGTCGCCGGTAATCTTCGCGTCGTCGCTCACCTCGCCCTCGAGCCGTCGTTCCTGCTCGCCGAGTCTCCACTCGTTGGCCTCGAGCAGCTCCCACGGACGGCCGACGTCCATCCAGCGATCCATGACGACGGGCGTCACGTCGTGCTCGTCGACGGTCTTTGCGAGCACGTCCGTGATCTCGTGTTCGCCACGTTCGCTCTCGGGAACCTCGAGCCACCCCGCGGCTTCCGCGGGGAAGACGTACGCGCCGGCGTTCGCGAGGTTCGTCGGCGGCTTTGCGGGCTTTTCGACGATGCTCTCGACGCTCCCGCCTGCGGTCTCGAGGACGCCGTAGTTCGACGGATTCGCTACTTCGATCGCCCCGATCGCCGGACCAGAGTCGAGGAGTCGGTCGATCGCCGCCGCGTCGTAAAGGTTGTCCCCGTTGAGAACGGCGAACGGGCCGTCGAGGAACTCTCGAGCGGTCGAGACGGCGTGTGCCGTGCCCGCGCGCTCGGTTTGGGTCGCGTAGTTGATTGGAACTCCGCGACGACTATCGCCGAAGTACTCGACGACCGCCTCGGACTCGTAGCCGACGACGAGCACGAATTCGTCGACCCCGGCGTCGATAGCGGCGTCGACGGTGTGTGCAACCAGCGGTCGATCGGCGACGGGAAGCATCGGTTTGGGGACCGTCGCAGTGAGCGGGCGCATTCTCGTTCCCTCTCCGGCGGCGAGAACCACAGCTTTCATCGGAACGTGCTACTATCGGCCGCGAGTTAATGGTGTGGTTCGATCCTCACAGCCTGCACCGACGAAGTCACTCGCTGTGAGGCGAGGCGGTCGTTGCCGATTCGGTCAGGAGTCGTTCGCGTCCTCGAGTGACTGGTCAGATTCGTCGGCGGTCGACGAGCGGGCGTCGTCGTTCGTCGAGCGAGCATCGGCTCGTTCGTTCGCGGTCGCCGGCGGTTCTGGCGGCTCGAACGCGGCGGCCAACGCGCTTGCGACACGTGTCTCGAGAACCTCCTCGAGCGTGTGCGTCGACCGCAGTCCAAGAGCTGCCAGTGTGGCGACGAGCAATTGCACCGCTACCACTCCGACCGAGAGCGACCCGGAAACTACCGCGGCGACCATCGAGACGATCACGAATCCAAGCCCGGCGATGCCCGCTAGCCGAAGTGGTCGAGCGTGCACCGTTTCACCCACGCTCGCGACGGCTGCTTCCGTCCTCGAGTTCTCGTAGCTGCGCTCGAGCGTGTCCAGCACCCGGTCGACCGCGCGGATGATCGGGCCGACGGTGTAGGTCTCGCGAAGATCGATCACGATAACGTCCGGCTCAGGTTCCGCCGTCAGCCACCGATAGATGGCAGATTCTTTCGTGTAGCGGGCAAGCCAGTTGCCGGTACGGCGAAACGGTTCGAGGAGGATGCGTCCCGCGGCTCGACACCGCCGAAGAAACTGCACGACGCGCGAGTTCTCGAGCGCTTCGTTCGTCATGGATGGGTGATACACTCGGGCGCGATTCGGCGGGTGGACGTGTCGTTCGTCGCGGCTCGCCTGTCACCTCCGTTTCGTCGGCTGTCGACCACCGACCTGCCACCCCCCGCGTTCATATCGGATCAAACCAGACACGCTCACAAAGAGTTTCCCCTCTCCCGATTCGACTGGACTGACAACGCGTCGTGACCTCCGATCCGACGAGCGACGACGCCGAACGCGACCGAAATGGTGTCGTGTGCCGCGAGAGTCTCCCAACATCTTGGGCGAACAATGGCTCGTCAGGCCGGTTCGTGGTCGTCGGCCCACCGTCGATCGACCGCCCAGACGGCGAACGCGACCGAAGCGGCGACGAGCAGGACCGCCGGATCCGAGGAGACGTAGAGGTTCGGCGTCGGATGGCGATACCACGTCACGGGAAAGAGCCACGTGCCCGCGTGGCCGTCGGCGTAGCGTTTGACCGCGTCGAGGAGCAGATGCGAGAGGCCGCCGGCCAGGAGCAGCCCGTACGCCCGCATCCATCTGCGATCGAACGCGAGCGCACCGAGTCCGGCGAGAACGATGATTCCGCCGAGCGTCTGGAGCGCGTCGATAGCGAACGGCGCGCCGAGGATGCCTTCGACGGCCGGATCGGCGACGAACAGCCCGATTCGGTTCAGATCGGGGAGCACTGCGCCCACCATCGCCACTGCGATCCAGCGTTTGGAGAGCCACTCGAGTCGCCAGCTCGCGACCGTTCCCAGCGCGTAGGCGACCAGTACGTGTGTGAGCAAATCAGCCACGTCCGTTCACCTCCGAATCGTTGTCTCGAGGCTCGTTCGGCTTCTCGTTTCCCGCCGCGGTGTCGTCAGTCACCGCTCCGCTAGCCGGGTGCGTGTCGGTCCCGTAAGATCCTGATCCGGCTCTGGGCTCGAATCGAAGCCGTCGGAGATCGATCCGCCAATGCCGGAGGAAGAATCCAGCGGCGAACAGCCCACCGAGCGCCGAGACGACGTGTTTGTACGTGGCTGCGTTTGGGCTCGAGTTGACGACGACGATCTCGTCGGCGCGCATCGTTCCGTCATGGGCATCCGTCTCCTCGGACTCGAAGACGCCGTAGACCTGCACGAAGCCGCCCGGCTCTATGTCGTCAGTGTCGACGTTTCGAACCTCGAGTGCAGCGGCGACGTCACCGTGATCGTCCGTGACGTGGATCGTGATGCTGTCCTCGTGCACTGACTGGACATCGCCGAAGAGGAGCACGCGCTCGCCGACGTACTTGTCTTGGCTCTCGGCGAGCTGGTCACCGGTCGGGTGCGGCCAGGCGTCGTCGTACGTCGCCCCGTAGTGAACACAGAGGCCGAGTACCACGAGCGAGAGAGCGATTCCGAGCGCGAGTCTCCGTCGCCGGTCCATTCGTCCTCGAGATTACGGGGTCGGTACTTGGGAATGTCGGTCGCAATCACTATCGGGACGTCGCCGGGGCTGCAAGCGAGTTGGCCACTCGCGTCGTCTGTCGGGTCCAAGCCGGTAGTGGTTTTACGAACCGTTCCGATTGTAGACGTATGGATACGGGCGACGATCGCCACGAAAACGCCGGGCAGGACGTAATCGCCGTCGACGCCGCAGACACCGAACAGGGACTCGTCAACCGCCTCGAGGCCCACACGGGCGAGGGGATCCGCCATCGGGCGTTCACCTCGCTCGTCTTCGATCGAGACGACAACATCCTGCTCGCCCAGCGTGCGCCGGGGAAACGACTGTGGGGAACGTACTGGGACGGCACCGTCGCTTCCCACCCCGTCGAGGGCCAGACCCAGGAGGAAGCGACCAGAGAGCGACTCGAGGAGGAACTCGGAATCGGTCCGGATCAGTACGACGATCTCCGGGTTACCGATCGGTTCGAGTACAAGCGATACTTCGAAAACGAGGGCGTCGAACACGAAGTCTGCGCGGTCTTGAAACTGACCGTCTCGGATAGGACGCTCGAGCCGGATCCCGACGAGGTTGCGGGGCTGATGTGGGTCCCCTACGAGCGCTTGCAGGACAATCCGGAGTGGTACCGCCAGCTCCGGCTCTGTCCGTGGTTCGAGATCGCGATGCGTCGCGATATGCAGTAGACGAACGAGCGAACGGATGTTCTGAAAACGGCCGAACTTGTAGAGGGACGTTCTCGTCTCGATTCTGGTATCACGCTCCTGAATATGACATACTACTTCTATGTGTCATACGCTAACAAGGTTTATAACACCCCCGTCCGTACCGTCGTCTGTGGGCCGACGAAATCGGTCCGATATCGAAATGAGTTCCTCGCCACCAACAACCGAGACGTACGAAGTTGATCTCTCCCGAGGCGAACAGTGGGTCGTTCACGACGTGGTGGCACGCCGTGTCGACGACGCCATCGACGACGAGGATGTCCCGCCCGCCTGGGCGCTCGAGGTCGTCGAAACTATCGAGTCCGACGGGAAGACGTTCACCCGCGAGCAAGTCAACCGAACCTACGAGATCGTAACGGCGTATATCGAAACGCCGGAGACACCAGCGTCGGAGGTCGATACCGGCGAATCCGTGCTCGAGCAGTTCGAAGGTGCCCTCCCCCAGCTCGCGAACGAGTAACGCCGCTGCAGCCGCCCGTTTTTGCGGGCTGGTCGTCTTATGCTCGCGTCGTCGCCCAGACGGCCGTCGTTGCAAGGATGACCGCCGGAAACAGCGGCAAAATTAACAGCGCGAACCGGTACCCGACGTCGAGCGGCCAGAAAACGATCGCGAGCGGCGAGATGATGAACGCGTAGACGATAACGCCGACGAGTATCCACCCGCGCAGGCCGAACTCCCGGTCTGCGGTCCCGGGATGGTCGGGATCCTCGAGCCACTCTTCGTCCGCCGGTTCGTCTGCCGTGGATCCGTCGTCGAACTCGGACGGATCGTGTACGTATTCGCTGTCGTCGCTCGAGGTCACACGTTGGTCTTTCGAGCGGGTGATAAAAGTGCTCACGGTTCCGGGTTCGATTCGCCTGCAAACGTCCCGGCCGCGGATCGACTCCCGAGCGGACGGATTTCGACGGGCGAACCCGTCCAGTTGTCTATTGTACCTCGTCGGGTTGGAGGCCAGCGTTTTACCCGCCTGCGGGCGAACGTGATGGTATGACTACAGCGGGCGAGGCGGAATCCTCGAGCGATGGATCGGATTCGAACGGCGGCATCGGCGCTGCCGTCGTCACGATATCTGCGAACGGAACCCTCGAAGAAGACGAGGCTGGCGAAGCGATCGTCGAGGCGTTCGAAGCTGCGGGTCACGAAATTGTCACTCGCGAGTTAATCACGAGCGGCCACGACAACGTCCAGTCGAAGGTGTCTCGGCTCCTCGATCGCGACGATGTCGACATCATCGTGACCGCGGGCGGCACCGGCATCGGCCCCGACGACGCGACCGTCGAAGCCGTCAGACCATTGCTCGAGAAGGACCTCCCGGCCTTTGCCGACCTGTTTCACTTGCTCGCTTACGACGAGGTCGGGACGGCCGCCGTCACCAGCCGAACGCTCGCCGGCGTCGGCGATCAGATCCCCGTCTTTTGCTTGCCGAACGATCCCACCGCGACGCACATCGCGGCCGAATCGATCATCGTCCCGGAGGCGAGTCGATTGACCGCGCTGGCGACCGGAAACGGTCGCGAAAAATGAGTCCTCCGCCGTTTTGCAGGCTTCCTGACACACGATCTCGAGCGGACAGGCGGCTGGTAGGTTCAAGTCGCTTCGCGTCGAGACGAGCGTATGGTACCGGATCCCTCCAACCACGACGCCAACCGCACTACGAGTGCCGGGAACGGCTCCGAACGCCATGGTTCGAGTACCGGAAACGACCTCGAACGCCGCGTTTCGAGACCCGAAACCGAATCCAGTTACGGAATTCCTGAGGACGAAGCGGGCACCCTCCCGTGGTCGTTCGTGACCGATCGACTGGCTTTGGACGAACTCTTCTGGGTGGCTACGACCGGCCCGGACGGCCGGCCGCACGCCCGTCCGGTCTGGGGCGTCTGGCTCGATGGAACCTTCCACTGCGGCGGCGGGGACGGTGCTCGTTGGGTCCGAAACCTCGAGCGAAACCGCTCGCTCGCGGTCCACACGGAAGACGCGGAATCAGTGGTCATCATAGAGGGCAAAGCGGAGAAACTCACCGCGGCGGAGACGGCGCAATCGCGACTCCAGCGGATCGACGACGCTTACGAGAGCAAGTACGGCGTCCGACACGGAACGCCTGTCTTCGCAGTCCGTCCGACGACCGTGCTGGCGTGGAGCGACTACCCGACGGACGCCACGAGGTGGCGTTTTTCCGAGCGGCCCGCAGACGAGAACTCGGCTGGCAACGAGTGACCGCCCGCACGCCGAGAAATACCAATCCTGAACTCGCTCGACGTACGAACCGGTATCATGACCACCCCGTCCAAACAGGCGATTCGCGAACGCGTCTGGGACGATCTCGAGGAAAGCGGCGAAGCCAGGTTTCCGTTTCCGCCCCACGGTCGCATTCCGAACTTCGCCGGCGCGAGCGAGGCGGCCGATCGGCTGGCAGACCAACCGGAGTGGCAACAGGCTGAGACGATTAAGGCAAATCCCGACGCGCCACAGTTGCCGGTGCGCCGACGCGCCTTGCGCGAGGGAAAGACCGTTTACATGGCCGTTCCCAGACTCCGTTCCGAACGGTGTTTCTTGCGACTTGACCCCGACGAACTCGAGGATTACGACGAGGCGACTACCGTCTCGGGATCGTCGAAACACGGCGTCCAAGTCGGGCCCGAGGACGTTCCGGAGATTGACTTGATCGTCTCCGGCAGCGTTGCCGTGGGAACCGACGAACAGGGCGCAAGTTCGGGCGCGCGAATCGGAAAAGGCGAAGGATACAGCGACCTCGAGTACGCGATTCTTTTCGAACTGGATCTCGTCGACGATGAAACTCCGGTGGCGACGACCGTCCACGAACGACAGTGTGTCGACGACGAGATTCCCATCACCGACCACGACGTTCCGATGGACCTGATCGTCACGCCCGACCGAGTGTTCAAACCGGGCGGTTCCTCCGGGAGGACAGTGCCGTCCGGTATCGACTGGACGCTTCTTTCTGCCGAGCGACTCGAGGAGATACCCGTCTTGCGTCGACTCCGCGACTAATGCCGATCTGGAAGCGTTCGAAAACTGGTGTCCGGAGACCTGCGGTCACGCGGCCGCAGTGACCGTCCGGCCCGGACACCCGTAAACACAGACAACTCTCAGGATCCAATGGGTGATCCGTTGTGAGGATCCACGTCGGGACTCGTCGTCCCGACAGCCATCCGAAGCGCGATACGGGTGGTGCAGAGTGCCCGCATCGTCACGACGGCGTGGCAAGGTGGGGGAAGGGTGCTGTGGTGGGGTTGCTGGAAGTCACGGGTGCAAGGCGGTGGGTGCCTTTGTGTGGGTGTGCCCGTCGACCTCCACGTGCAACTATCGCCGTATCCCACTTCAACGATGGCGATGGTAGTCCCATCTTATCCTGAATTACCGCACAATTAACCACAGTTCAAACTGCCGATATCGGGTGATAGACTGTTTATATCGGTCGTATGTGCGTCGTATGCACGAATCTCGCTCGAGGATGATGACCGAGTGCTGCGATCGACTCAGGCGACCAGTTCTTCTGCGACCATCGCAGGTTCCATCAACGCGGGATCCAGCGCGAGATCGAGCTGTCCGCGGACGAACTCCGGTACCGAATCTCGCGCGTAGACGACGGTCCGGAGGTCGTCGTTCAAATCGAGCGCGATCGGGATCGTCGTCGACTGACCGACGTCGGTCAGCACGTACAGATCCGTCCCGACGATCCCCGCCTCTTCGAGTTTCGGACGGGAGAGGGTCCCCTCGAGCCGGGTGACGGAGACGCCTTCGGCCTCGAGCGCGTCGCCGAGGCCGTCCTCGTCCGGTCCGGCAATGATTGCGTCCATGCTCACTCGTACTCGATCGTCGCGGGTGGCTTGTGCGTGACGTCGTAGACGACGCGTGAAACGTTGTCGTTTTCACCGGTAATCCGGGATTGGATCCGCTGGAGCGTCTCCCAGTCGATCTCCTGGGCGCGAGCGGTCATCCCGTCGCGGGACTCGACCGACCGAACGGCGACGACCCAGCCGTGGACTCGGTTGTCTCCCTTGACGCCCGTCGCTTTGCCGATCACCGCTGCGAGGGCCTGCCACGGCTCGTACTCCTCGAGTTCTTCCTCGACGACGTGACAGGATTCGCGGGCGACCTCGAGCTTTTCGTCGGTAACCTCGCCGATGACCCGAACGGCGAGTCCGGGACCGGGAAACGGCATCCGCTCGGCGACGAGTTCGTCGAGGTCGAGTTCGCGGGCGACCTCCCGAACTTCGTCCTTGTAGAGGTCCCGGACCGGCTCGACGATGCCGTCGAAATCGACCACGTCGGGAAGCCCGCCGACGTTGTGATGGGATTTGATCCCGCCCTCGGATTCGATCCGGTCGGGGTAGATGGTTCCCTGTACGAGGAAATCGGCGTCGGCGTCTTTGGCCTCGCGTTCGAACTCCCGGATGAACTGCTCGCCGATCACCGACCGCTTCTCCTCGGGGTCGGTGACGCCCGAGAGCGCCTCGAGAAACCGGTCTTTAGCGTCGACGACCCGGAGACTGTCCATGTAGGAGAACGTCTCCCGAATCTGATCCGTTTCGCCTTTGCGCATCAGTCCGGTGTCGACGTACACCGGCGTCAGCCGGTCGCCGATGGCCTCGTAGGCTAACGCGGCGGCGACGGACGAATCGACGCCGCCCGAAAGCGCGATGACGGCGTTTTCGTCGCCGACTTCGGTTTCGATCTCTTCGATTGCTTCGGGGACGAACGTGTCTGTGTTTACCATCAGAAGGTCACCTCTTGTCCGCTCTGCGTGTCCGCATCGTCAGCACCAGCCTCGGATCCTGCGAGGATCGTCTCGACGAGTCCGAGAAACGGCGGGCTCGTGTCGCCGGGGCGGGAACTGTACTCGGGGTGGAACTGCGTGCCGAAGAAGTACGGGTGATCCTCGAGTTCGAGGATCTCCATCCGATTTCCTGCCGTTCCCGAGAACGAGAAGGGTTCGTCGGCGAAGTCCTCGAAGTACTCGGGGTTGACTTCGTAGCGGTGTCGGTGTCGTTCCGTACAGGACGTGTCGCCGTAAACCTCCTCGGCGAGGGTGTCCGACTCGATCCGCGTTTCGTGCGACCCGAGTCGCATCGTTCCGCCCATGTCCTCGACCTCGTACTGCTCGGGCAGGATGTCGATGACCGGATGGGGCGTCTCCGCGTCCATCTCGGCCGAGTGTGCGCCCTCGAGACCGAGCACGTTGCGGGCGTACTCGACGACCGCCATCTGGAATCCGAGACAGAGGCCGAGAAACGGCACGTCGTTCTCGCGAGCGTACTGCACCGCGTTGATCTTCCCCTCGGTTCCGCGCATGCCGAACCCGCCGGGGACGATGATCCCGTCGACGTCCTCGAGTTGTCCCCCGTGGCCCTCTGCCATCTCGTCGGCCGCGACCCAGTGGACGTTCACGTCGACGCCGAGTTCGAAGCCGGCGTGTTTCAGCGACTCGTGGATCGACATGTACGCGTCCTCTAAGTCGTACTTGCCGACGAGCGCGATGTCGACTTCGCCCGACTTTTCGGTCGTGACGACCTCGCGCCACTCCTTCGTTCGTTCGTCGGAGGGAAGCGCCTCGTCCTCGAGGTCGAACTTCTCGAGGACGAAGTCGTCGAGTCCTTCCTCTTCGACGACCAGCGGGACGTGATAGACGTCCTCGACGTCGGGGTTCGAGAACACCGCGTCGGTCGGGATGTCACAAAACAGCGCGATCTTCTCTTTGGTTTCGGGGTCGAGTTTGTCGTCACAGCGCCCGACGATGACGTCGGGTTGGAGTCCGATCGACCGGACCTCCTTGACGCTGTGTTGGGTCGGTTTGGTCTTCTGTTCGCCGTTTTTCGAGTAGGGAACGAGGGTGACGTGCGCGAAGAGGATGTCCTCGTCGTCTTCCTCGTGAGAGAACTGGCGCAGGGCCTCGAGGTAGGGCATGCCCTCGATGTCCCCGACGGTGCCCCCGACCTCGACGAGACAGACGTCGCTTCCCTCCGCGGCCTCTCGAATGCGGCGTTTGATATCGTTCGTGATGTGGGGGATAATCTGAACCGTCTTCCCGAGGTAGTCGCCCGATCGCTCCTTCTCGATGACGTGTTGGTAGGTCTTCCCCGTCGTGATGTTGTGATCGAACGTCATGTCGATGTCGAGGAACCGCTCGTAATTCCCCAGGTCGAGGTCGACTTCCCCGCCGTCTTTGAGCACGTACACCTCGCCGTGCTGGTAGGGATTCATCGTCCCCGCGTCGACGTTCAGGTACGGATCGATCTTCACAGCGGTCACGTCGAAACCGGCGTTTTTCAGGAGTCGGCCGGTGCTGGCGGCCGTGATCCCCTTGCCGAGTCCCGACATCACCCCGCCGGTGACGAAGATGAACTTGTTCCCCAGTGTGGGGTCATAATTAGTGTCCGAGTCCGTCGGCATACCGAGTGTGCGCGCGAGCGGTTGAAAACCATTTCGGGACGAAACCGTGTCCGACACGCGCTGTCATTCTGGGACGTGATACGTTTCCCGGCCGACCTCGTACGGTCGCTCCGACGCGGTCCCGTCTCGACGACTTCGCGCGACTCGAGGGGAGCCGATCGCGGAACCCGTGTAACCGCTCCCGACGGCGACGCAGTCGGTCCGGGGGCGGTCGATCGCCGTCGTCCGCGATCGTCGTCAGCGCCGACTCGAGGTGAGGTCGGCTACGGTTCTTCGTCCATCGTCGCCTTACCCTGCGGGTCGTCCTCCTTTGAGACCTTCCCTTCCGCCTCGTCCTGGGGGTTCAGGTCCTGCACCTCGACGATCTCGGCCTGTGCCATGTACTCGATGCCACCACCCATTCGGAGCTGAAGCGTCTGCCCCGGTAGATCCGGATCGTCCGCGTCCGTGTCCTCCTTCGGGACGGAGACGGCCGTCACCCCTTCGATCGTCACCTCGCGCTTCTGGATCGGATCGTCCTCGTACTCGACGGTTTCCCACGTCTCGAGGTCGAAATCGTCGATGTTCTCGCCGAAGTACTCCTCGGATCCCTTGTCGACCGTATCCGCGGTCTGGGACTCGCCGGTCGTCCGGTTGTCGTCGAACTGGACCTCCTCGTGTTTGTACTGCCGGAGATGCACGAGCATAACGCGACCCCACCAGAACGACCTAGTTAATTGTTACAGTGGAAGTGGCAACCACTTCATGAGCGGCCGTCCTCAAGGGGATCGAACGCGCTCGAGCGGGTGCCGACGCGCCCAAGCGCGACCGGCCGGACCTGCGCGAGCGAGACGCCGCCGACCGCGAGGACGAGGACACGGATAGAGTCCTCGAGCCCGAGAGCGAAGCCGACACCGAGTCCGAGAGCGAGACCGAACCGGAGACAGAATCGACGGACCCGAAACCGAAACCGAGACCGCGTAACCCCTTCGTGGTCGCCGTCGGGACAGCCGCCGCGGCGGCCGTCACCGTCGGCGGCAGTCAGTGCTGCAAAGTATCCGGTGGTCGTCGAACCCCGTATGAGCGATCTCTCCGTCACCGTCGACGACATCACGCTCGAGGCCACGTGGATCGACGACGCCCCCGAAACACGCCGGGCGCTCGAGCGCGAACTGCCGCTCGAGGGCGAGGCCGTCCGCTGGGGCGACGAACTGTACTTCGATGTGCCTCTCGAGGTGCCGCCCGAAAACCAGTCCGAGGAGGTCCCGGTCGGCGCGATCGCCTACTGGCCGACGGGAAGCAAGCTCTGTCTGTTCTGGGGGCCGACGCCGGCGAGTCGCGGCGAGGAACCGCGAGCGACGGCTCCGGTCAACGTAGTCGGCAGGCTCGAAGACGTTTCGGCGCTGTCGGATCTCGAGGGCGGCGCTCGAGTGCGGTTCGACGCCGGCAAGTGAGTTCCTACTGCCGAACGGCGGTAACTTCCCCCAGAAGCGAACGCTAGCGTACGAACAAAAGCGCGCACAGCGATTCGCTCGGTCAGGCGGATTCTCGGGAATCGAGACGATTGTTCACGATCATCGGCGCGATGACGCCGGCGAAAATCAGCACTCCCAGCAGCAGTTCGGACGGGAAATCGGTCAGCCAAAATCCGCCGTACGTGAGAGCGAGCGCGACTACGGCGAATCCACCGATCACTTTGTTTTCACGGGAGACCATACCCCAAATTCTCTCTCGACGTCACAAAATGATGTCGGGTCGTCGAGTTCTATTTCCCCCAGAACGGGTCCCGTTTGCGTTGTTTCTCGAGGTACATGTTCAGTGCCTCGAGTTCGTCGCCGGGAATCTCGTCGGTGAGTTCCTGCTCCAGAATCTTGGCGTGTTTCTCGGGGACTTCCATCCAGAGTTCGTCGCCTTCCTCGATCTGTCGACCGACGGTCGGGCCGTCGATGGCGACGGAGACGCGATTGCCGGCGCGAGCCTCGTCGACGTCCTCGCCTTGCTCTTGGATCCCTTTGACCTGGCCGACGCGTTCGGTCTCGTTGCCGTCCCAAGTGACGACGAAGTTGTTGTTCTGAATCGTTCCGGCGTTGACTTCGACGCCGACGACCGCCGGATCGTTCTGCCGGAAGGTGTGGTCCGGGAGGATCCGGAATCGCGCAGGCCGGGAGATGTTCTCGAGGATCGTATCCTGCTGGGCGCGCTCGAGTTCTTCGACGTGTTCGTCGTACTCCTCGACGAGCTGGTAGATGACCTCGTCGGTGAACAGTTTCACGTCGTCCTGTTCGGCCCGCGTCTTGGCGTCCGCGAGGACGTCGACGTTGAATCCGAGGATCGCCTGCTGTTTCGGGTCCTCGGCCGTCGACGCGACGGAGACGTCCCGCGGCGCGACGTCGCCGACTTCCGCGCTCACGATTGGAATCTCGGCCTCACCGAGCGCGTCGGCCATCGCTTCGAGACTCCCGAGGGTGTCGGCCTTGACGACGACCCCCTGCTCGTCGGTGTCGACCGCGATGTCGGCAAGTTCGGCCTGCACCTCTTCGATAACGTCCTCGATATCCCGGTCTCGGACGACCCGAACCGGCGCACCGGCCATCGCGTGCTCGAGTTCGGGCGCGGCGATCTTGATCCCCGAGGCGGCTTTGACCGCCTCGACCTTTTCGAATCGGCTTTCGGTGCGGATCTCGGCGAGCGGTCGAGGCTGCAGTAACGCACGTACGTCGGTGACGATCGGTTCGTTCGTTCCGCCGACGACGACGGTATCGTCGCTGCGAATCGTTCCGTCGTAGAGGACCGTATCGATGGTCGTTCCGAACCCTTTCTCCTCTTTGACCTCGAGGACGGTGCCGACGCCGGGGCCGGCGACGTCGATTTCCATCTCCGCTTTCATGTAGCGCTGGGAGAGCCCCATCATCACGGCGAGCAGGTCGGGGACGCCCTCGCCGGTCATCGCCGAGACGGGGACGACGCCGACGTTGCGCTGGAAATTCTGTACCCGCCAGTAGAGGTCGGCCGAGAACCCCTCGTCGCTCAACTCGCCGATGATCTCGTAGAGGCTCTCGTCGAGTCTCGAGGCGGCCCGATCCGACTGGGCGTCGTAAGTGTCGTTGATCGGCGTGTCCTCGTTCGGATTCCAGCCCGGGACGGTGTCGATCTTGTTCGCGGCGACGATGAAGGGCGTCTCCGAGCGCTTGAGGATATCGAGCGCCTCGATCGTTTGCGGCTGGAAGCCGTCGTTGACGTCGACGACGAGGATTGCGATGTCCGCGAGGGCACCACCGCGCGAGCGAAGCGTCGTAAAGGAGTGGTGTCCCGGCGTATCGATAAAGAGCAATCCGGGCAGATCGAAGTCGTCGGGGTCGACGAGTTCGCCCGCGATCGTCGAAATGACGTCTAGGGGAACGGCAGTGGCACCGATGTGCTGTGTGATCGCGCCGGCCTCGCCCTCGATAACGGCCGAGCCACGTATCTTATCGAGGAGGCTCGTCTTGCCGTGATCGACGTGCCCGAGGACGGCCACGATCGGCGTTCTGAGAGATGTGGGGTCGTGTGTGTCCGTGTCCGTCATGGTGAACCACCAGAGAAGGTCTTGGGTAAACGGTCCGTAGGACGGTAGTTAAACCCATCGTCACGACTCCGGTGTGGGGCCAACGGCCCCCAAGCAGTGTGGTATCAAGTACCCTAGCAGGTGCGGGATCAAACACCTCGATCAGTACGGGGCCGAGCAGCTCCATGCAGATGGGTATCCGAGCCCGGATACTCACCGACGATATGACGGACTGTAGCGATGAACCAGCACTGACGTGGGGATACCGTTACACGAGCGATTGTACCGGCATCCATGCACGGCCTCCATGGTATTTATTAGCGACTAGTCTGAACGGTACGGTATGAGCGACATACTCGCCGAAAACCTCTCGGGGAAGTCCGTCATGGGATCCGACGGAGTCGAACTGGGAATGCTCTACAACGTCACGATGGACATCAAATCAGGAAAGCTGCACGACCTCGTCATCGACCCCGACGAGGAGCTACCCGGCCACGCAGTCGATTTCGACCGCGACGACACTGGCCGGTTCCTCGTGCCCGTCAGCCGCGTCCAGGCCGTCAAAGACTACATCGTCGTCAAGCGCTAACGGTATGTACATTCTCGATTCCTCGGCTTTTATCCACGATTTTCACACGACAGAACAGTCTGCGACCATCCCGCTCGTCCGCGAAGAACTCGAGGACGAGAGCGCCTATCGCTACGACGCGATGGAGGGCTCCGGAATGCACATTCACATTCCGAACGAGGACACCACCGAGAAGGTCGAACGGGCCGCTCGAGAGTCGGGCGACTTCGAGACGCTTTCGGAAACGGATATCCGACTCGTCGCGGCGAGTTTCGAACTCGACGGCGTGCTCGTCACCGACGACTACGCGATGCAAAACGTCGCGGAGAAACTCAACGTCGACGTCGAAGTGATCGCTCGAGACGGCATCGAAGAACAGCGAGATTGGCTGTTCCAGTGTCAGGGCTGCGGTCGGGAGTTCGACGACGAGAAGGACCGCTGTCCCATCTGCGGGTCCGGACTCGCTCGTAAAAACCCGAGCTAATTCTCGAGCAGCGGCTGGATCCGGATCGACCGGTGACTGGCCGTCGGAGCCACACGGCCACCGCTGGAATCGGCGGTCTGACTCGAGCGGGCCGACTCGAGCGGGATTGACTCGAGCCAGTGTTGAAGAGCGCAAGCGATCGATCGTTGGCTGCTCTCGAGACGTCGAGGGCTCAAGAAAGGAGGTACGGGACGAACAACAGGGCGTTGTAGCAGCCGTGGACGAGTGCTGGGACGACCAGGTTGTCCGTCCGCTCGTAGATCGTCCCGAGGACCAGCGAGAGCGCGAAGACGCTCGCTAAACTGGCGAGTACTTCCCCAGCGCCCGCAGTCGCGTAGGCACCGACGTGAACGACCGCGAAGACGGTGCTCGCGACGACGATGGCACTGGGTCGAGAGAACGTTCCATAGAGAGACTTCTGGACGACGTTTCGGTACAGGAGTTCTTCGAACGGACCGACGATCAGTATCATCGCCGGGATGATGATGACGACGAGTCCGATGTTCTGTTCGACTGTTTCGGACAGACTGTGTTCTGCGGATTCGACGCCAGCGCCGGTCATGAGGACCGATACTGCGATGTTCGCGCCGAAGATCAGAAAGAGGCCGACGACCATCCACACCACCGTCTGGAGCGTCGGTGCCTTGATATCGATGTACGACAGGCTGTAGTCTCGAACCGCGAGATAGCCGAACGCAACCGTTCCGAGGCCGAGGCCGGTCGCGAGGTAGCTTACGAATTGCCACTGGAACTCGGTCAGTTCTCCGACCGCAACCATCATCGGTATCGAAACAACGACCGATGCGACCTGCATCGCGACTAGTCCGGCGAGTCCCAGGATTACCATCTCGAGGAAGTGTCCGGTTCGGCGGCTCAGTCCCGCACCCGAGACGCTGGCGTAGTCTGCGATCGCGACGCCCGCGGCGGCAAAACTCGTCACAAAGGCCCCGAAGAGCAGCGATATCGACCATCCGACCTCTGGTAAGATAATCGATCCGGACGTACCGAGCATGATCGCCGTCGCCGAGAGGATCACGACGAGGGCGCTCGAGGCGGCGGCGACGAGACCGCTTTGCTGGCGCTCGAGCACGCCGTGGCGTCTCGCAAGAAAGGCTACGACGGCGATGATAGCGAAGGCGCTCGCCCCCAGGACGGTCGGCTCGTCGACGCCCTGCCGAACGGGGACCAGGAGACATCCCATGGCGAGTGCGGTGACGATCGTTCCGACGGCCGGAACGACGTCGATACCACCCGGATCACCGTCTGCATCCGACTGTGCTGTCGTGCCCATACGTATTCTGTCCGGCGGATACACATAGGGCCACCGCATTCGGATATTTCTCGGTGAGCGGCGAACGTTTCACCCGCTTCAAAACACGTCTCACGCCCCGGAACTACCGCTCTACGCGCAGCGTCGTCTTCTCCGCGACGGCGTCTGCTTCCGCGAACTCGCCGCCGCCGAGCAGGCCGCGAGTCGCCTTCTTCGCCCACTCGACGGCCGGCTGGTTGAACGCGTTCACGCTGTAGAGTTCGCCCGCCAGCACGCACGAGGCCTCCATCCCGTACAACAATCCGCCGAGTTCGTACTCGTCGACGGTCTCGAGTTCGATGCGAACGTTCGGCCGGCCGGCGGCCGCGAGGCTCGCCTCGGTCGCCTCGAATTCGGCCTCGAGCAGTTCGCCGAGCGTGGAATCGCCGAGATAGGCGAGTTCCTCGACTTCGGTCGCGGGGATTTCCCGATCGGCCCGCTCTCGCGGCGCGACGAACGTGACGAGTTTGTCGCGCGGGCCCGCACGATACAGCTGCAGTTGGGAGTGCTGGTCTGTGACCCCGAGCGCCCGTACGGGCGTCTGTCCGAGGTCGTCTTTGCCCAGACTTTCTGCCCACAACTGGGCGAACCACTCCGCGTAGGTCTCGAGCGATTCGGCGTACGGAATCATCGCGTTGATTCCGGCCCCGCGACCGTCGAGCGCGTAGGCGGTCGCCCCGTAGGCGTAAGCGGGACACTCGAACAGCGATCCCGACAGCGACTCGGATTCGGCCCGCGCACCCTCGAGGAGCGCCTCGAGGTCGTGCCCGGCGATCGCAGCGGCGACCATCCCGACCGGCGAGAGCGCCGAGAACCGACCCGGGACGCCGTCGGGAACCCGAAGCTTCGGCAGGTTGTGGCGCTCGGCGAGATCCGAAAGGGGTCCGGCCTCGCCCGTCGTCACGATCGTGCGTTCGGTCCAGTCGACGCCCGCGTCTTCGAATGCCTCTCGAACGACGAGGAAGTTGGCTAGGGTCTCCGCCGTCGTGCCGGACTTTGAGACGACGTTTATCGCCGTCTCGGCGAGCGGCAGTGACTCGAGTCGGCTCGTCACCCATTCCGGGTCGACGTTGTCGAGAAAGACCATCTCTGTGTCTCCCTCGAGCGCGTCGACGATCGTCGCCGCGCCCAGCGCGCTCCCGCCGATGCCGACGGTGATGAGCGCCTCGGCGTCGCCGACGGGGTCGACGGCCCGTCGAATCTCGCCTGGATCGGTTCGCTCGGGGAGGTTCAACGCGGCGTAGCCGTGCTCGTGATTCGCCCTGCCGGTTTCGATGCGTTCGTGGGCCTGCCCGACTCGCTCGTCGAGGCGCTCTAACGCCCCTCGAGAGATGCCCGGAGAGGCGACCGATGCGAGCGCGTTGCCGATGTCGACGTCCATGCGCGAGAGCGCGACGGCCGGACCTAAAGGCGTTCCGTCATCCGATCGATCGGGGTTCGGCGCGTCGCACACCCCGTCACCCTACCCGAATCGCCGACCCACCAATCCACCGCCGGGCGGGACTGAAAGGGGCTTTCGCGGGTCGACGAACCCGGACGACGCAAGCACTGCAGGGAGCGAGCGTCGCGAGCGACCGAAGCGCGCAGCGAGACCCGGGAGTCGAGCGCGAAAGGGGCTTTCATCGTATTCTTCCTGCAAAGACTCGCCGCCTTCTCGTCTCCCCAGTTGTCCATACCTCACACGGAACGGGAACTGAGGAACGAAACCGGGAAACGCCTCGCCCTCGAGCGTCGAGTATGAGCGAGAAGACGGCGACGTTCGTCGTCACCCACGCGGAGGCAGAATCGGCGGTCGTCAGAGACGTCGAGACGGCGCAGGTCCACACCCTCGCGTCGAACCCCGGCCTCGAGGTCGACGACGTGCTCGAGGCGACGGTGGCCCCCAAACCGCCGCTCGAGGTCGCCTGGGAGATCATCGACGTCGAGGACCGGCGGACGGTAGAACTCGTCGATAGCGATCTCAGTCCCACTACCCACGAACGAGAGCTGGCGGCCGACGCCCAACCGGGCGAGGTCGTCCGCGAGGAGCGGGCGGGAACCGGCGAGATTCACGTCCTCGCGCTTCCCGACGACGATGTCGAGGACGCGGCAACCGACGTGCTCTCCGACGACGAGACGGTCGCTCGAGCGGCCCGGCTGGAAGCCGTTCGCGTCGAGGTTCGCTCGGACCCCGAGGGGGGCGTCTTGAGCGTGAGATACCTCCCCGATTGAGGGAGTTCGACGGTTCTCGAGTAACGGAGCAGGTCAGGCCCGTTTCGGGCCGCCTTCGCTCTGGACGCGCCAACTGCCGTCGACGCCGCAGGCTTCGCGGACTTCGTACTCGATCTCGGTTTCGTCGCCGATCCGGTCGCCGCCTTCGATTCGTTCGACGCGCAACGGAACGTCAAGCGTGTTGCCACAGCAGCCGACGCCGACGAACTCCTCCCAGGTGTCGCCGGCTCGAGCCGCGTCTCGCGTCTTTCGGAGAAACGCTCGGAACGAGGGTTTCTCGAGTTGGAATCGTCCCCAGTCCGAGAGATCTTGGGGATAAGAGACGACGACGCGGGTAGCCGCCTCCTGTGTCTCCGAGTGAGCTCGGTTCGTCATGTCATGACGTACGCCCTCCGGTCGCAAAACGTTGCCGTCGGGGATAACCCGTGTTGACCCGGTGTGTTCGGACTAAGCGTTTCTTAACCGGTCTCTCGCCCGTGTAGAGAGCGAGCGCTCTTGAGTTTACGCCGGCCGATTACGGACGATTTCACCACAAGAAACTGGACTTCAGGAATTGCGAAGGCTTACTTTCGGTGACGCCCACGTGGCTGGTATATGGGGTATTTCGACGTACCGGAGCTAGAGTATACCCGGTACAGTAACCGTCAACTCGCGGCGGTTCCGCTGGCCTTCCTCGCAGTCGCGTTGGCAATTCTACTGGTCGCGTATACTGTGTACGGGACACCCGTCGCCCTCGGAATGGATTTCTCCGGAGGCACGGAACTAACCGTCGAGACGACGGATTCGGAATCGACAATACAGACAGCGTTCGACGAGGAACCGGAATCGATCCAGTCGACGGGAGCCTCGGACCAGTATATCGTCCAGTTCGTATCCGAGGACCAACAGGCACTCACTGACCAGGCCGAAGAGCATCTTACGCCCGTCGATGGAAACGACGAGGTCGTACAGCAAACCTCCTCGACCTCCGCGAGTTTCGGCGCACAGGCACAGGAAACAGCGTTTCTCGGCCTTGCGGTCGCGTTCGTCGGAATGAGCGTCATCACGTTCTTGCTCTTTCGAACCTTCGTCCCCTCGATCGCGATCGTTCTCTCGGCGTTTTCGGATCTCGTGATCCCGCTCGCGTTCATGAACCTGGCGAACATTCCGCTCACGCTCGGAACCGTTGCCGGTTTGTTGATGTTGATCGGGTATTCGGTCGACTCGGATATCCTCTTGAACAATCACATCCTCCGTCGTGGCGGTGACTTCTATGAGAGTACTCACGAGGCGATCAAAACGGGCGTGACGATGACGATTACCTCGATGGTAGCCATGCTCGTGATGGCCATCGCAGCGACGATCATGGGCGTCGAACTGCTCGCCTCGATCGGCATCATCCTGTTCGTTGGCCTGGCGGCCGATTTGATGAACACGTACATGTTGAACCTCAGCCTGCTGCGCTGGTACAAATTCAAGGGGGTTAATCGATGAAGCCCGTCGCTTACTTCAAGGAAAACTGGCGGGTGATCATGCTCGTCGTCTTCGTCCTCGGAGCAGTAGTCGCGCTGTTTCTCCCCGGCGGTGTCATGGGCGACGATGGCTACGGTCCGCAGGCAGAGAACAGCCAGTCGTGGACCGAGGACCCGCTCAATCTCGAGTACGGACTCGGTCTCGAGGGCGGGACGCGAATCAGCGCGCCGGTCGTCGGGATGACCGCGGAGAACATCGATGCCGGCGTCGTCGACGACGGCGAGGCCGATCAAGACCGAATTACCGAAATCGAAGAGTCGCTGTACGCAGACGAGACCTTGGACATCGACGTCGGCGACGCGAATATCGTCGTTCACGACGACGGCACCGTCAGCGCTGAACTGTTCGTCGACGACGTGAGCCAAGCGGAGTTCGTCGCCGCGCTTCAGGACGCCGACGTCGAGGTATCCGAAGACGACGTCCGGGAGGGCGTCACACAGGAAACTCGCGACGACGTGATCACGACGATTAGCCTGCGAATCAACGAGGCGGGTCTCTCCGGCGGGCAGGTGACCGACGCGGAGATGAGCGACCAGAACTACGTCGTCACCGAGGTTCCCGAGATGGGCGAAGACGAACTGCGAGAGATACTCGAGGATCGGGGCATCGTCGAAGTCGTCGCGTATCATCCGGGAGGCGAAAACGGAACGCAGGTCAACGAGACCGTTCTCACAGGCGACGACATCGCCGATGTGGATCCGCCAACCCAACCTGAACAGGGGTCCTCGGGATACGAGGTTCCCGTCCTCGTCGAAGACAGCAGCGCCGAGGAGTTCCAGTCCGACATGCAGGAGATGGGCTACGCTGAACAGCAGGGATGGAGTAACTGTCGCGTCCAGGACCCACAGACCGGCGAGATGAACTTCGACGACGATCAGGAACAACACTGCCTGCTCACGGTCGTCGACGGTGAACCGGTCGCCGCACACTCGATGAGCCAGCAACTGGGATCGGGAATGGGAACCGGGGAGTGGGTAGAGAGTCCGACGTTCCAGATGGGCGCAACGGAGTACTCGGAGGCACAGGCGCTCTCGGTCAACTTGCAGGCCGGCGAACTGCGTGCCCCGCTCGATCTGACCGAGGGCGATGTCTACTCGCTCCAGCCGGCGCTTGCCGACCAGTTCAAGACCTACTCCCTGTTGATCGGGATCCTCTCGGTGGTCAGCGTGAGCGGTATCGTCTACGTTCGGTATCAGGATCCCCGCGTCGCAGCGCCGATGATCCTCACGGCGCTGGCGGAGGTGTTCATCCTGCTCGGCTTCGCGGCGCTGATACGAATGCCGCTCGATCTCTCACACATCGCCGGCTTTATCGCCGTCGTCGGAACGGGGGTGGACGACCTGATCATCATCGCCGACGAGGTGATGTCCGAAGGCGACGTCAATTCCCAGCGCGTCTTCGAGTCGCGGTTCCGCAAAGCGTTCTGGGTCATCGGCGCTGCGGCCGCGACGACGATCATCGCGATGTCGCCGCTCGCCGTGCTCAGCCTGGGTGATCTGCGCGGGTTCGCCATCATCACCATCCTCGGCGTACTGATCGGCGTGCTCATCACCCGTCCCGCCTACGGGGACATCCTGCGGCGGCTCCTCACCGACAAGTAACGGCGGAAAACCGATTTCGTTAGATTTTCGAGTGGACTTAGAACCCCTCGAGCGTCGTCTGACTCGCGGCCGCGAGCACGTCGGCACACGTCGACCACGACTCGCGAGCGAACGGCGGCAACTCGCCCGTTTTCTCGACGTAGGACTCGAGGAACGCTCGAGTCGTCGGGTCGCCGGGATAACCGCTTCCGATTTCGCCGTACTCCGCGGCGAGGTCCGCGACGTGGGCGTCGCGTTCGACCTTCGCGATGATGCTCGCCGCGCCGACGAGGTCGGAGTCGTCGTCCGCACCGTGGCGGGCGTCGATGCTCGCCTCGAGCGAGCAGGCCGCACTCACTCGACGGGCGAACCGATCCGCGTCGGTGTCGCAGGCGTCACAGAGACCGGAAATAGCAGTGTTCTCGTTCTGGTCCTGATTCTCGTCTACAAGACTCGCCGTCGCATCCTCGATGGCGGACGCGTGCGCGTCCACGGCGAGCGCGTTCATGTTCGTGTCGGGATCGTCGATCCGTGCCGTCGAAATCTCGGCGACGCCGACGTGGACGCCGTCGGTCTCGCGAAGCGTTTGGGCCAGTTCCTCACGACGCCCGGCCGTGAGCCGCTTGGAGTCGGCTATCCCCTCGGGTAATCGCTCGAGATCGTCGACGCAGACGGTCGCGGCGAACATCGAGCCGAACACCGGCCCCTTGCCGGCTTCGTCGACCCCGAACTGGTGCATGGCAGCCAGTGGTTTCGCGACGCTCAAAGTCGTTGCTTTCCGTCTCGGTCGCTGTCCGCGAAAACGGTTGCTCGAGACCGGTTATGCTGTGCGGTCGTCGCGGAAGTACTCCTCGAGTTCGAAGGGGTCGTCCTCGCCCTCGACGCCGGTGACGTCGAGCGCGGTGACTTCGGCGTCGACGCCGAGTACGCCCGCCAGACTCGGCTCGGTTCGGCCGTCGTCGCTGCTGATCAGTTCCTTGACGTAGAGCCCGCCTTCGCCGTGGAGCCGGATCTCGGCTCGCGTCGGCTCGTGGAGTTCGCCGTCGATTTCGTAGACGGTCCGCGTGCGGGTGATGTTCGCTCGCCGGTGGTCGACCCGTTGTGGGGTGTACTGCTCGAGGGTCGTTCCATCGAGTTCCTCGAGCGCGGCCTCGAACGCCGCTTCGTCGACGGGCTCGCCGAACTCGACGTCCGCCCGGTAGCGTTTGCTGGCGTCGTGTTCCTTGACGCGCTCGACCATCTCGTAGCTCGCGAGACGGAGCCCCTCGACTTCGACCGAACCGTCTGCCGCGTCGTTGATCTCGCGCTCGAGTGTCTCGGGATCCGGATCGCGGATTCGCGGCTCTTTGACCTCGAGGACGAACGGGCGGCCGCCCTCGAGCATGCGGGCGTCGACGTCCTCGCGGCCCGCGCCGTGGAAGGTCCCCTCGTCGCCGTCCATCGCCTCGACGACGTGGGGGCGAACCACCTGCTCGACGCTCGTGTCGTACATGTAGCCCGAGCCGCCGCAGTAGTCGCAGGGTTCCTCGCCGTCGTCGCCAAGCTGAATGCCGCTGCCGCCACACTCCCGGCAGGGCCACTCGGTCTGCGGAATGTCCCGCTCGAGCTTGCGATAGCGCCCGTAGACGAACGCGGGATTGACCTGCAGGTCGACGGCGTGGCTCGTCACCGATCGCGGTTCCGCCGTCTCCTCCCCGCCGTCTTCGTCGCTCCCGGCCTCGAGCAGGTCGAACGGATCAAAGCCGCTGAGGTCGACGATGGCGAGGACATCGGGGCGCTCGAAACCGACCTCAGCGCCGGTTTCTGCGCCCACGCGGCGACCGACTTCGCGATTGATTTCGCGTTTGAGCGACTCGCCGATGTCCGGCTCGAGACCGGCGTCTTCGCGGAAGAGTTCCTCGTTTTCCTCGATCAGCGGCGGGACGCGGCTCCCGACCTGATAGGTCGCGAAGTCGATCCCCGAAAGCGAGTCGACGATCGTTTCGGCGATCGCGTCGAAGGTTCCACAGTACCCCTCACAGACCCAGCACTCGAGCGGTTCGACGGGGTCGAAGTCCTCGTCGTCGGCGAGCGCGATCGTCGTTCGAAGCGCCCGTCCCCGCTCGGCGTTCGTCAGACCGAAACTGCGTTCGGCGAACGGACGCCCGAGACAGGAGTCACAGACCGGCCCCGTCCCCAGTAGCTCCCGGGCGACTTCCGTGGGTGTCATGTCTGTGGTGTCGGGTCGCCGTCGATAACACGCTTTCCCTTCCGTTCGGTCGAGCACTTGTCGATTCTGTTATCGGATATCCACAGTCGATGTGACTCCCGTTCG
This sequence comes from Halostagnicola larsenii XH-48, assembly GCF_000517625.1. Classification (GTDB taxonomy): domain Archaea; phylum Halobacteriota; class Halobacteria; order Halobacteriales; family Natrialbaceae; genus Halostagnicola; species Halostagnicola larsenii. Next base: position 781,922 of record NZ_CP007055.1, read on the forward strand.
CTCGGGTTTCATACTTGAACGTCATGATACGATGACCGTCTTCCCCGCTTTCATATCGGTCGATTCCCAAGGTGGCGTATGGACAACGTTACCCGTCGTCGATATCTCGCGGCCGCCGCGACCGCCCTCACCGGTGTTGCCGCGGGGTGTGCTGCGCCACAGTCGAACCAAACCATGGAGGGCAACTCGTCGAACGAACTCGAGATCGCGGGAGATCTCGCGGACGAGTCGGCGTACACGCAGGTGTACGATGCGATTATCGATTCCATCGCACAGATTCGTGCCCACAGCGTCGAGAGTCCGGTGAGTAGTCGAGAGGGGTCGGGACAGGGGTCCGGCTTTCTCGTCGCGCTCTCCGAACGCGGCGAGTACGTCGTCACCAACGAACACGTCGTCTCCGGCGCGGACGAGGTCGAAATCCGATATACCAACGGCGACTGGACGACTCCAACCGTCGTGGGGACGGATTCCTACAGCGATCTGGCCGTCCTCGAGGTCAGCCACGTCCCGGAGGACGCAGTGGCCCTTTCCCTGAGCGAGCAAACGCCGGTGGTGGGCCAGGAGGTACTCGTAGTCGGCGCACCGTTCGGTCTCGAGGGGTCCGTTTCGCAGGGGATCGTCAGCGGCGTCAACCGATCGGTCGACGTCTCCTACCGCCAGTTCTCGTTCCCGAACGTGATCCAGACGGATGCGGCCGTCAATCCCGGCAACAGCGGCGGGCCGCTCGTCGACCTCGAGGGCCGAGCCATCGGCGTCGTCAACGCCGGCGGCGGGGACAATATCGGCTTCGCGATTTCGGCCGCGCTCGCTCGTCGGGTCGTCCCGGCGCTGGCCGAGGACGGCACGTACGAGCACTCCTATCTCGGTATTGGCCACCGAGAAGTGACCAGAACCATCGCCGAAGAGTACGGCCTCGAGGAGGTAGCGGGCGTCCTCGTCTCCGCCGTCGATTCGAACGGCCCGGCCGCCGGCGAACTCGAACGAGGGGACATAATCACCGAAATCGACGAGGAACCCATTCCCGACCGCCACGCGCTGGGAACGTACCTCGCACTCGAGACCAGCCCCGGCGACGAGGTCGGTATCGAGTGTTGGCGAGACGGGCAGGAAACGACGGTGACGGTGACGCTCGGATCCCGGTAGCGTTCAGCGGTAAGCGGTCGAGATCGGACGCCGACCACCAGCGAATCACGCCGCGAGTCACCCCGCATCGGTACGCGCAGCCGGGAGCGTAAACGAAAACGTCGACCCGCCGTCCGAATTGGATTCGACCCAGATATCGCCGCCGTGGCGTTCTACGATCCGTTTACACAGCGCGAGACCGATCCCCGTTCCGTCGTATTCGTCGTAGCTGTGAAGGCGATTGAATACCTCGAAAACCCGGTCGTGATCGTCGTCGTCGAGACCGATCCCCTCGTCTCGAACCGAAATCGTCCAGTTCGATCCGGTCCGATCCGCCGTCACGTGAACGCGGGACGGTTCGTCGCCGCTGTACTTGATCGCGTTCTCGAACAAGTTCTGGAAGACTTGCCGCAACTGACTGGTATCTCCGTTCACGACCGGAAGCTCGTCGATCGTAATCTCGGCGTCGGACTCGTCGACTTTGAACTGGATATCCGCCATCGTCTCCGCGACCACGTCTTCGAGATCGACCGGCTCGAGCGGTTCGCCGGTGGTTTCGACACGGGAGTATTCGAGGAGCCCGTCGATCATCTCTTTCATCCGCTCGGCGCCGTCGACGGCGAACTCGAGGAACGCTTTGCCGTCCTCGTCGAGCCGATCATCGTAGCGGTTCTCGATCAGCTGTAGGTATCTCGCCACCATCCGCAACGGCTCCTGAAGGTCGTGTGACGCCGCGTAGGCGAACTGCTCTAAGCGTTCGTTCGAGGCCTCGAGTTCGGTCTCGAGGCGCTTTCGTTCCGTGATATCCGAGATGATCCCTTCGATCCAGCGTTTTCCGTCGGCTTTGTCGGCGACGATTCGCCCGTGATCACGAACCCAGCGTCGCTCTCCCTCGGCAGTCTCGATACGGTAGGTTTCCGAGAACGTCCCCGAGCCGGCGGCGGCCGTCTGGACTGCGTCCCAGAGGTTCTCACGGTCGGCTTCGACTACCACGTCCTCGCCCCAGACGATCGTCCCCTCCTCGAGCGCGCTCGGGTCGTACCCAGAGAGCGTCCGACAGGCGTCGCTAACGAATTTCATCGGCCAGCCGCGTTCGTTTCGGCAGCGATACACCATCCCGGGGACGTTTTCCATCAGCGCCGACAGCTGCTGTTCGCGTTCGCGGAGTTTTCGTTGGGTCTCCGTTCGTTCGGTGATATCCTGAAAGTACACCGACAACCCCGTTTCTGAGGGGTGGACGTGTTCTTCGTACCAAGAGTCGTGGGGCGGATAGTACGCCTCGAACGAGACAGATTCCTGCGTCGACAGCGCCTCGCGGTAGTGCTCCTCGAATTCGGCTCCTTTCTTCTCGGGAAAGGTTTCCCAGATATTCGTCCCGAGCAACTCGTTTTCGTCCATCCCGAGGAGTTCTTTGGCCCGTTCGTTGACGTACGTGAACTCCCACTCCTCATCGAGCGCGAGGAACCCGTCGGTGATGCGACCGTAGATCTCCGAGAGTTCCGTCGCGAGTTCGTCCGTGCGACGCTCGAGTCGCCGTTCGCGTTCTTTGAGATCCGTAACGTCTTCGCCCGTCGTGACGACGCGGTCGACACGCCCCTCGTCGGTCAGCAGCGGCGACGTACTGACGGACAACCACCGGTGGCTCCCGTCTTGCTGTTCGACGCGCAGTACGCGATCGGAGATCGCCTCTCCCGACCTGACAGTTTCGATAGGGGGGTGTTCGTCATCGGAGAGCCGTCTGCCGTCTTCGGTGTACGTCGCCCGTTCCGACGGCGAAAACGCGCCTACCTCGTCTACTTCGAGGAGATCACGTCCTCTGTCGTTTATTCTCGTGATCTCCCCACTTTCATCGAGTACCAGAATCCCGACGGGGCTCGTCTCGAGGATCCGGTCGGTCAGATCGCGCTCGCGCTCGAGTTGTGCTTCGCGGTTACGAAGTCGCCGTTCAGTCCGTTTTCGAGCCGTGATGTCGCGGACGACCCCAACTGTCCCCGCGAACGATCCGTCGGTGAAAAGGAGATTTAGCTGAAGTTCACAGGTGAACGTCCCTCCTGTCGCCGTTCGGGCCGTACACTCGAACATCTCGGTGCGCTCTCGGCCGGTCGTCAGTCGCTCGCGAATTTCGCGTTCGATCCGTTCGATGTCATGAGAGTCGAGCAGAAGCGATGCGGGCTCCCCGAGGAGTTCCGTGCGGTCGTAGCCTGTCATCTCGCAGATGACGTCGTTGACGGCGACGAAACAGCCCGCCGTGTCAACCTGACAGATCCCGTCTTCGACCGTGTTAACGAGCGTCCGATAGCGTTCGAGAGCTTCTGTGTCCGGCATTTCTTCCCAGAAGGCAGTTTCTCGAGCGCCTCCCTGTCGATTCATAGGCCTAAAGAGGCTATCGAGTTGTATAAGTCGTCTCCCGACTGTCGGTTTTGTGGACAGTTGGCCGTTCCTATCGGTACGTCCGCTTTCGTCAGGAATCGAGCACCTGATCGCCGATCGTGTTCCGAAGCACTTCGCTCGTTCCTTCGTAGATTTCGTTTAACTTCGCGTCCCGGTAGAACCGCTCTGCGGGGAAGTCCTTCGTGTAGCCGTAGCCGCCGTGGATCTGGATCCCCTCGTTTGCAACCTCTCGAGAGACCTCCGAGGCGTAGAGTTTGGCCTGCGCCGCGTGCTTGATGAAGTCCTCGCCCCGGATTTTTCGATCGGCCGCGCGGTGCATGAGCAACTTCGCGGCCTGTACCTTCGTGTCCATATCGGCGAGTTTGTGTTTGATCGCCTGGAACTCGCCGATAGGCTGGTCGAACTGTTCACGTTCGTTCGCGTAGTCGGCCGCTTCCTCGAGGGCCGCTCGAGCGATTCCGACGCCTCGAGCCGCGATCGTAATTCGCCCGCCGTTGAGCGTCTTTAACGCCTGAACGAAGCCCTCGCCCTCCTCGCCGAGCAGGCGGTCCGCCGGGACCCGAAGCTCGTCGAATCGGAGCTCTGCGGTCGGACAACCCTTGTCGCCGAGTTTTTCTTCCGTTCCTTCGACGATGAACCCCTCGTCCTCGTTCGGTCGAACGATGAACGACGAGATACCCTTGTTGCCGGCTTCGGGGTCGGTTTTCGCGAACAGCGTTATCGTGTCTGCGACCGAGCCGTTCGATATCCAGAGTTTCCCACCGTCGATGACGTACTCGTCGCCGTCTTTGCGCGCGGTCGTCGTCATCGAAGGAACGTCGCTTCCTGCGCCGGCTTCCGACAGCGCGAACGCGCCGATATCGCTTCCTTCGGCCAGCGGCGTCAGATACTCGGTTTTCTGGTCCTCGGATCCGAATTCGTAGAGCATGTTGCCCGCCAACGAGGTGTGGGCGGCGACGATCGTTCCCAGGCCGCCGGAGCCCCGAGAAATCTCCTCGAGACCGATAGCGTAGGAGTGATAGTCGAGTCCGGCGCCGCCGTACTCCTCGGAAAAGGGCATCCCCAGCAATCCGAGCTCGGCCATCTCGTCGACGAGCGTCGCCGGAAATTCGTCGTCGTGGTCGATCTCGCTCGCGACGGGAACGACCTCTTCGTCGACGAACTCCGAAACCATCTCGCGGATCTGTCGTTGTTCGGCCGAGAGCGCAAAGTCCATACGCGAGCTAACGACGGGTCGATCCTTTACAGTTTTTGTAACTGGACTCGAGTTCATTCGCGTGGTCGGGGGTGGCCGGTCGGTCACCCAGATACCGCAACTCCGCGGGACTGCCACGCCGAAAACGGAGTATCTGTCCCCCTCTGAAGGTCATAACTGCGACCGCGGTGTTTTTCCGGAAAGCGCCCGAATGGGTTGATACGTAGATGACTTCGGGCCAGCACGAACTGACGACGGACGCCGATTTCGAGTGGTGTTTCGAGGCCGTACACGGGGTCTCACGGACGTTCTCGATAACTATCGACCGACTCGAGGAACCGATGGCGGGACACATCTGTGTCGGCTACCTACTCTGTCGAATAGCTGATACGATCGAGGACGCGGGCCACATTCCCGCCGAGACCCAGACGGAACTCCTCGATTCGTACGACCGACTCCTCGACCCGGCGGACGACCTCGCAGTCGAGCAGTTCATGGACGACGTCGAGCCGTGGATTCCCGAGGAAACCACCGACGACTGGGAGGTCGTCGCCCAGACGCCGCGAGTCCTCGAAACCTTCGACGCGCTCGAGGACGAACCGCGCGAGATCATGCGAGAACCGGTTCGGGAACTCGTCGGCGGGATGGCCATGTTCACGAGCCGGTACGCCGACGAGGGTGGACTCCGCCTGCAAACCGTCGAGGAACTCGAGGAGTACTGCTGGTACGCGGCCGGAACGGTCGGGACGCTCATCACCGGTCTCGTCGCCCGCGGTGTCTCCACGGAACGAGCCGAGGAGATGCGCAACAACGCTCGGTCGTTCGCGCTTCTCTTGCAACTGGTCAACATCGCGAAAGACGTCGAGACCGATTACCGCGAGGAGAACAACGTCTACCTCCCCGCCGAGTGGTTAGAAGAAGAAAACGTGCCCGTCGAGGACGTCACTCACGAGGACAACCAAAGCGGCGTCACGAACGTCATCAAACGCGTCACCAGGCGCGCTGAAAATTACCTCGACGACGCCCACCGCTACCTCGAGATCATCCCCGAACACCGCGGCAACAAGCTCTCGGCGTGGGCGATCCCGTATCTGCTGGCAGTTGGAACCATGCGCGAACTCCGCGAACGGCCCGAAGACGTCGTCCGTAACGGCGACGTCAAGGTTTCTCGCGCTGAAGTGTACGAACTCATCCAGACGTTCGAGGACGACGTCTCGAGAGCCGGTGTCGGAGCGCTTCGAAGCGAGATGGCAGAGAAACCGCTCCACCAGTAACACCACCCCGAAGTTAACGCGTCACTGTTCGTCGGTCAGTTGCCAGTCGTCGTCCCAGAAGCCCGAGCGGGTAGCCGAACACGACGACGATACCGGCCCAGACGGCAACGATGATCCAGTAGAAAAACACGCCGAATCCCGATGGCGTGAAAAACAACGCCAGGAGAATAGCCGTAGCCATCGGCGCGAGTCCCGCAAGGACGAGCGGAACAACCGGCCACGAGGAGGTCTCGGATGCGTACCCGATCGGCAAGAAGAGGGCAGCGGCGAGTCCGAACGGGACCACAGCCAGCGTAAACAGCCCGCCCAGCAGCCACAGCAACGTCCCAGTAGCGAGGGTGACGAGCACCGCAAGGCGGGTCAGCCCGTGAGCATCCCGTCCGAGTCCGGTCCGGCGAGCTGCGACCCCGAGCGCCGCGTAGCCGACGCCGAGGGCACCGAGCGCACCGAGGCCGGGGAAGAACGGTCGACCGGTCGTTGCCACACTAACGAGCGGCAAGGAGACGGCCCCAATCGCGCCGACCGTGACGAACAACCGCTCTAGCCCCGCGGCATCGAACGCGCGGACCCCCAAGTCGACGCGTCCGACTGCGAGGCCCACGAACGTGAGAAACAGCCCGGGAACAAGTCCGCCGATAACGCCCTGTTCGATCGCGTCCGGGCCGATCTCGAGGGCGACCGTCGCGTACCCGCTCGCGCTTGCGAGAACGCCGCTCGAGCCGTAGGTGACGTAGGTCCGACGGTCGAACGCGGGTGGGTGCTCGTCGCGATCGTCGTCAGGGGCCCAGGTCGCCGTGTCGCCCTCGACGCTCGCGTGTGCGGGGTTGTTCGTGACTGTGGTCCCCTCGGGCGTGTGGATCGTCACCCGCCCGGCCGCCAGCTCGTACCTGTGGTTCGAATACTCGAGCGCGAAGTAGTCGACGATCCAGCCGTCCCGGATATCCGGTCGGGCGATATCGTCGACTTCGTAGGTCACCGTCACTGTCTCGTCCTCGAGGGTGGCCGTGCGATCGAGGTCGCCGTCAACGACGTGCCAGCGGGCCCAGGCGTCGTCGACCGATCCCTCGAGCGCGTCTGGATCGTCCCGATACCGAGCTGCGGCGTCGTCGGTTACGGGGACCCGTTCGATCCACTGCGAGTCACCCTCGTCGTCGATGTGGATGTCGAGGGTTCCCGGTTCGCTTGCGCCCTCGAGGTCGGATCCGCAACTCCCACAGAGCTGTGTCGGCGGCGGCGCAGCAGAGACGACAGCGATGGTAGCGAGTCCGGCCAGGACCAAGAGGAGGGCGACCACAGCGGCGCGGGATCGGTTCATCAGCTCGGTATTCGGATGTCAGATACAAAAACTTTGGCTGCAACTAACACGATACGTCGTCCACGGTAGACAGCTGGATAGCGGACGAAGGCGTCGACGCCAGTTACTCGTACTCGTAAAACCCGGTTCCGGTCTTCTTGCCGAGGTCGCCGGCTTCGACCTTGCGCTTGAGGAGGTAGGCCGGGCGATACCGCTCCCCGAGTTCCTCGTGGAGCGTCTCGGTCGCGTGCAGACAGACGTCGAGTCCGATGTGATCGGCGAGCGTCAGCGGCCCCATCGGGACGTTTGTCCCGAGTTCCATCCCCGCGTCGATGTCCGTTTTCGTGGCCACACCCTCGTCGAACGCGCGGATCCCCTCGTTGATCCAGGGCATCAGGATTCGATTCGTGACGAATCCCGGTTTGTCGTCGGACTCCCAGGTCGTCTTCCCCAGGTCCTCGGCGATGCGGTGGGCCAGCTCGCGGGCTGACTCGCTCGTCTTCTCCCCGACGACGACCTCGACGCCCTCCATGATCGGAACCGGATTCATGAAGTGCAGCCCGATCACCCGTTCGGGAGACTCGAGATCCGACGCGATCGCCGTTATCGAGAGCGTGCTCGTGTTCGTCGCGAGGAGGACGTCCGACTCACAGACGTCCTCGAGATCGCCGAAGATATCCCGTTTGACGGACAGATCCTCGAGCGCGGCTTCGACGACGAGATCGCAGTCGGCGAGCGCCTCGAGGGCCGTCGTCCCCTCGATTCGGTCGCGGATCGTCTCCGGGGATTCGGAGAGGTCGTCTCGACCGGCCAGTCGCTCGAGGCTGTCGTCGATCGATTCGAAGCCGTTCTCGACGAATTCGGTCTCGATATCGCGCATTACGACGTCGTAGCCCGCGGTTGCGCTGACCTGTGCGATGCCGTTTCCCATGGTTCCCGCGCCGACGACGCCGATTCGATCGATGGTCTCACGAACCATACCGGAACGTCACGAGAAACGGGGGTAAGCCTACCGGTGGCACTGGCTCCGACAGCGGGCGGGACGACCCGCTACCGCGAAGGACGACCCACTAACGCGAGTTCGGACACGTCGCTCGCGCGTTCGATCCGACGGGGATAACTTTCAAGATGGAACGCTGAGAGATACGGATAGACTGGTGTCCCGCGTGAGCAACGACTCCGCCGTCGAGAAAACGGACGATTCACGGATCGAGGAGCGAACCCGTGAATCGCTCGAGCGAGCCGACATCGATCCGCGGAGGGTCTCCGAGAAGGCGTACTCCTTTCGCATGTTGCTCGAGGCCGGCCTCGAGGAGTCGGTTGCCGCCCACCTCAGGCGTCGGTTTTCGTTGCCGTGGTCGTTCGAAACCGACGGGGACCTCGACAAGCGGTCGACGGAGGTTCGCGGGCTCGGCGAGGCCGAACGCGAGTGGGTCGTCGCCAGCGCCGACGAGAACTGGCAGGCGTTCGAAAACGTCTCGCCGCCGGATCGGGAGGCCGAATCGACCGAGGCGACCGAACGATCCTGGCCGCGACCGACGCCGGTTGAACGCGTCACCGGCGTCGGTCCTGACGATGCGGATCGGCTGGCGACCGCCGGTATCACCTCCGCGGAGCGACTGGCGACGATTCACGCCGCCGAGGTGGCTGACGCCCTCGAGCTTAACGTCTTGCACGTCAGAATCTGGCGACACAACGCTCGAGAACTCCTCGAGTAGTATTGCGAGCGCTTCTCGAACTGTCTCTCGCCGCTCGAGCGGTCCTGTCTGGAACTCGACCCGAACCCCTAGGTCCTTTTGCGTCCGGCCCGTACGATCGTGTATGTTCAGTCCCGCGAAAACACTCGTTCGGGTGACCGTCCCGGAGGGATCGCGATGAAACGCCGGGAAGCGATCGCCGGCATCGCCAGCGTCGGGACGTTGGGAAGCGGTATCGCGCTGTTGCAAAACGGCTTTCCGTCGATCGGCGGCGATGGCGACTCCGAAGACGTCTATCTCGAGGGCGAAGACACGGGCCCATCCGAAATCCAGACGATCGACGCCGGTGCAAGCGAGGTCGGGACGCAGGTGCTTCCCCCAGAGGGGAAGATCTCAGTACTCAACTTCTTCGTCACCTACTGTGGCTACTGTAAACGACAGATGGAACCGCTCGGCGCGGCCAGAGAACGCATCGACGACGACGTTCGGTTTCTGTCGGTTACGACCCAGTCGATCGGAAAAACGCTCGAGGAGGAGGAACTCCGCCAGTGGTGGGACGACTACGACGGGGCGTGGGATGTCGGCCACGGGTCGTCGAGGTCGTTTCGTCAGGACTACAACATCGTTGGCACGCCGACGACGATCGTACTCGATGCAGACGGCAAAGCGACGCTGAACGAGGGCGCGGGAATCATCGGCGATGGCGAGATCATCGACGCGGTGAAATCGGCGAGAGACGGCGACAGCGCGTAAACTGCATCGTTCTTGGAACTGTTCCGTACTGAGAACCGCCCTCTCGAGGAGTATCGACCGGTACGGGACAGAGAGGACTCACACGACGGTCGAGATCATGTACAGATTGATGCCAACCGCGATCAGCCAGGGAAGGGCAAGTCCCGCGGGAACGATCGGCCGGTACTCGTCCGGGAGGAGCCACCGACACGCGATGCCGATACCGATCGCAACTAGCTTCAATCCGAGCATACCGACCAGTCCGTAGCCGTCGATCATGCTGTGAGCGACCGGGTTCGATTCGGCGAGCCCGAGATGGAGTCCCACGAACGTCGTGACGACGTCGCCCACCAGCGCCGCGCCGACGGCGATCCACAGTATTCTCTCGAGCGCGACCGGCGACCCGTTCGTGTGGCTCGCTCGCGAGAACCCGGCGTCGAAACTCATAGGCCCCCGACCGGATTCGAACCGGTTGGCGTGTGACTGTCTCACGGTTCCGGACAGCCTCGAGCCATCCCACGGAGTGAAAGGAGCGCTGTCGAACGTCACCTCTACCAACCGGCGTATTGTTATGTGACCCATAGAACGCACTAACTCAGCGGGAGAGCGCGTCCGTTCACCCGTTGGAACGGAAAGCGGTGCTTACCGAGGGGTTCGGCACCGGTACTCGAGTCGATCCCGACTCGTGTGCCGTTCGAACGCCGAATGACCGTGGTGCGTGTTCGTCTGTGACCTGTGACTGAGACCCAGTAAACGGCGAATTGTCAGGGTAATTCATCGCGGACAGCGTTTTTACCGTCGGGCTCTCAGTACACTCACTATGAGTCATCGCTCTCCAACACCGGACGCGGATCCGCCGAAGAAAGGCGTGCTTTTCTGCCCCGAATGCGAACACGAAAGCCCCATAACGGGCGATTGGATCGTTCACGAACAACCCACTCGAGATGTCTACGAGTGTCCAGTCTGTTCGACGACCATTCTGCGTCGTCGCCGCTTCGCTCCGATGTACTGCTGACCGTCGCTTGCGTCAGTGTACTGCTACTGGGGCCGTTTCCATCCGGTCACAGAATCGTCCCGTGTTTCTTGCTCGGGAGTGACTTCTCGACGTCGGCGTAGAACTCGAACCTGTTCTCGAGTTCCGTCCGGAGCGTACTCGGCGGGACGATCTCGTCGATGACGACGTCGCTCGCCATCCGGTGGATATCGATGTCCTCGCGGTAGGTTTCTCGTAGTTCCCGCTCGAGTTCCGCGCGCTCGTCGGGGTCGTCGACCGCGGACAGTTTCCGGGCGTAGACTGCGTTGATCGCCGCCTCGGGCCCCATGATCCCGATCTCTCCGGAAGGAAGGCCGATAACGCTCTCCGGGTCGTAGGCGGGGCCGCCCATCGCGTATATCCCCGCGCCGTAGGCTTTGCGGACGACCACCGTCTGCTGTGGGACCGTCGCCGAGGCGGTCGCGTAGATCATCTTCTTTCCCTTCTCGAGAATCCCTTCCTTCTCGACCTGTGAACCGGCCATGAATCCCGGCGTATCGCAGAGATACAACAGCGGCACGTTGAACGCGTCCGCCTTCCAAATGAACTCCGCCGCCTTCTCGGCCGCGTCCGGGAAGATCGCACCCGCGCGGCGGGACGGCTGATTGGCGACGATGCCGATCGGCCGGCCGTCGATTCGCGCGAACACCGTGAGGATCTCCGCGCCGTAGTCGGGGCGTACCTCGAGCGCGGAGTCTGCGTCCACGAGTCGCTCGATAACCTCGTTCATGTCGTAGCTCGTGTTCGGCTGCTGTGGAACCACGGCATCGATGCCCGCAGGAGCGGATGCGGGCGATCGCCCCGCCGCTCGAGGCGGTTTCTGGTCGGCGTTGTCCGGTAGATACGTGATCAACTGCGCGACGAGCTCGCGGGCGTGTTCTTCGTCTCGAGCGACGAGATCGGCCGAGCCCGATTCCCGCGTGTGTACGGCGGGACCACCCAGTTCCTGCATGTCGATCTCCTCGCCGGTGACCATCTGCACCATTCGCGGCGAGGCGATGGCCATCGCGGACATCCCCTCGACCATCACGGTGAAATCGGCGAAGACGGGCGTGTAGGCTGCACCGGCGATACAGGGGCCATAGAGCACGCAAATCTGTGGCACGCGCCCCGAGAGCATCGAGTGGTTGTAGTAGTACTTGCCGATCCCTTCCCGGTTGGCGAAAAAGCCCGTCTGTTGGTCGATTCGACCGCCGGAGGAGTCCATCAGGTACAACACGGGTTGGCCGGTCTTCAGCGCCCGCTGTTGCATGCGGAGGAACTTCTCGACGCCCTTCGCGGCCATGCTCCCGCGTTTGACGGTGTAGTCGTTGGCCATGAAGTGGACGTCTCGGTTCTCGAACGTCGCCGCGCCGGTGATGAGTCCGTCGGCCGGCAGTCTATCGTCTTCCGAACCGTCCGTGTCGGCCCCGTCGGGGTGCCACTCGTCGAACGCCGCGAACTTGCCGTCTTCGAACAGGAACTCGTCGTTCGCGCCCGAAAACCAGAGCTCGAGCCGGTCCCTGACGAAGAGTTTCCCCTCGTCGGACAGCTGATCCCTGTACTTCGACGGGCCGCCCTCGAGTATATCCTCGATTTCCTCCCGGAGGCGGTCTTCGCGTTCGGTCGGCCCGCTCGAATCCGACGCTCGATCGTCCGTCCCGCCGTTTGTCGCGGAAACCGTCGCGTGTGCGTTCTGCCCAGTGCTCGCGTCGCCCGCTTGATCGGGTGCAGTGGCCGACTCCGAATCGACCTCCCGAACCGCGGTCGGTTCGTCGTCGGCGCCGATATACACCGCGATATCGACGCCGACGTGTTCGGCCAGTGCCGCGGCGATGACCGACGCTTCCTCCTCGCTCGCGCCGTCGGCGATACGAACGTTCATGACAAATTCTGCGGGAGATATCGTCAAACAGTTTTCCCTTTTAACGCAAACGATCCAAGCGAAATAATACTGCGAATCCGTTGGCGGACCGAGCGCTTGAATCCCTGTATTCCCAACTCGCGTTTGGGCTCGTTCACACTACCGGGCACACCACGAGCGGGGAGCAGGGCCGCTCTCGAGTCAGTCGCCGTTTCTGCCCGGTCGGGACACACAGCCGAATTCGTGCGGTCGCGAATACTCCCGAACTGAGGGGGGAAGTCGGTTGGCGGGAGCGTCGGGAGGGCAGTCCCCACGGTCACCAACGCAGGGACGGACGATACTGGAAGCTGTACCAGCACTATCCTTCGCGTTCAACTGTCCATGGTTTATGTGTGTCTCGCTCGGTATTCGAGCGCTCTGCCGACAGGTGGTATCCATGAAGCGGCAATTGCAGGCAGAAAGTGTATGCTCGCTTTCGTGGTGACTTCGTGTACGTACCGTCGCCGTCGTCATCCATATTCACCGAGCGAGCGGCAGAAATTGCATCCCGTTAGGCCATATGTCGGACAAAAACACCGAGAACGTCGTTCGTCGTCTTTCGAGGGTTCGTGAGCGGTTACACGCCGGAATGGACCGACGGGAGTTCGTTCGCACGCTAGCCAGCGCCGGCTATGCGGTTGGAATGGCACACTTTCTCGGCGTGGACGACTTTCTCGAGACCGACGACGGCGACGTTCCGGTCGTCACCGCACTGGTTCGAGAACGCGACGACGACCCGTTTTCGCTCGAGAAGCGCACGAGGACGGTTCCGGCCGAGTGGTACGCCGCCGTCGAAAAAGCCTTCGAGGTCAACGACCTCCTCGCGAAGTCGAAAGTGATGGGCTATCTCGGAAGCGCGGTCGTTCCTGGCGACTACCGGAGCGGGACGGCGTCAGTGACCATCGGTCTCACGGGTGATGCCAGTTTCGTCGGGGACGTTCTCGGAACGGTCGCGGACGATATCGGTCTCGACATCGAACGGTTCGACGACGGTGACGACGATGGTTTCGAAACCATCGAGGAGTTCAGGAACGGACGCGACGGCGTAACGCGACAACCTCGCCTCGCTCGAGACGGTCGGACCGGGACCGCGCCGGGCGGGGTCACCTGCGAAACGGACTCGAGCATGGCGACGCTCGGCCCTGCGATGTACGACCCCGAATCGAAGTCAGAGTACTTTGTCACCGCCGAACACGCCTTCGACGCCGAGGACGCCGTCGTCGGCGAAGCGCTCACGCTCCCGACGGAATCGGAGGAGTCGTTCGACCTGGGAACCGTGAGCGTCGACCACCCGGTCGCAGACCTCGTCGCCGTCGAACCGTCGGGGGAACTCGAACCGATCAATCAAATCGATACGTCACCGCCGTCGTCCGTCCGCGGCCAGTTCACCCGCTGGGGACTGGCCGACCTGCTCGCTCGCGGCGAACCGCTCGAGAAAGTCGGCGCGATGACAGGACACACGACCGGCGAGATTCAAGGAATCGACGCGGTGACGTGTTTTACCGACGATTTCTGTCGCCACGGCCAAATTCGATGGGGCGGCGAAATGGACCTGATCGACGGCGATAGCGGCTCCGTCAGCTACCATCCGGACCCGGAGAATCCGGAGGAAGGGATTCTCATCGCGGGGTTCAATAACGCTCGAACCTGGTGGCCCGGCCAGAGCTACGTCTGGGGTATCTCGGCGTATCAGGTGACGAACTCGCTCGGCTATCACTTCTGACCGCAACCACACATCATACGCCACAATGACCGAAACCAAATCCGATTCTCGACGCGGTGTTCGAGCGCTCATAACCGCCGTTATCCGCTTTTTCGGTGACGTGGTTATACTGGGGCTCTGGGTCCTCTTTTTGACACTGTTGTTTCTCTCGACTGGCTGGCCGATATGGGCGTTTTACGGCCTCCTCTTGCTCGGCGTCGCCGTCTACGTGAGCATCACCGCATCGTGGTTCGGTTCGTCCAGTTCGTAGTCAAAACGCGTTAGAGAAGCAGATTCACCTGCTGATGGGTTCACTTGAGCGTCGATTCGAGGCGGTCGATCAGATCGTCGTTGCCGACGTGGACCGGCGTTCGGTCGTGAAGCGACGACGGTTCGACCTCGAGCAGGGATCGGTCGCCGTTCGACGAGCGCCCGCCCGCCTGCTCGATGACGTAGCCGATCGGGTTCCCTTCGAACTGGAGCCTGAGCTTTCCCGCCGAACGCGACTCGAGTGCGGGGTAGGCGAACACGCCACCGTAGGTCAGCACCTGATTGACGTCGGCGATCATTGCGCCGCCGTAGCGGAGTTTCAGTTCGTCTTCGATCGCTCGCGCGTATTCGAGAAAGTCCGCCGGCCAGTCGGGGACGCGCCCCCCGAAGCCGTAGACGACGGGCTCGTCGGGCAAGGCGATGTCGTCGCGAACGACCGTCCGTTCGCCGCCGGTGAGTTCGTACTCGGTGACGGCGGTTTCGTCGGCGACGACCATCGTCGTGATCGGGCCGTAGAGCACGTACCCCGCAGCGATGAGGTCTCGGCCGGCGGCGGGAAGCGGCGCGTCGTAGATCCCGAAGATGGTCCCCATGGCGTTGTTCGATGCCAGGTTCGACGAGCCGTCGAGCGGGTCGACGGCCACCGAAACGGTCCGGTCGGCGCGGCCGGCATCGGACTCGTCGACGCGACTAGCATCGGTTCCCGGCGTCGGTCCGCAGTCGATACGTTCGGCCCGTTCCTCGCTCGCGTACTGGCCGACGACCGCGAGCGATCCGAGCCGATCGGCCAGTAGTTCGTCCGCGTAGACGTCGGCTTCGGCCTGGCTCTCACCGCTTGGATTCTCACCCGCCGTTTTGCCGCGACGGCCCACGAGCCCCTGTCGAACGTCGGCCGCCGTTCGAGCGACCGTCGAGACGACGGCGTCGACTGCCGGCTCGAGTTCGGCCTCGCCCGACTCGCGCCGGGAGGCGGACGGACCGGAGCCAGTACGCGCGTCGGGATTCGTGTCGGTCATTCCTCGAGTGCGGCTTCTGCGGTCTCCTCGTCGTAGATCACTTTCTCGAGGGCGTCGAGCAGTTTCGTCGGATCCTCGCGCTGCCAGACGTTTCGCCCGACCGCCAGTCCGGTACACCCGGCGTCGACGGCGGCTTCGACCGTCGAGAGGAACTCGTAGTCGGACGTCTTCGAACCCCCACTCATGACGACGTTCATGTCGCCTGCGGCCCGACAGGCGTGTCGCATGGCCTCGGGACTGCCCGGATACTTCACCTTCGCGATGTCCGCGCCGACCTCGAGGGCGATGCGGGTCGCGTAGGAGATGGTACCGGGTTTGGTGTCGTTTTTCAGCCCCTGGCCGCGCGGGTACGACCACATGACGACGGGAAGGTCGTGTTCGCGGGCGCTTTCCTGTGCGTCTCGGAACTCTTCGAACATCTCGACTTCGTGGTTCGAACCGCTGTAGACGGTGAATCCGACCGCGTCGGCACCGAGTTCGGCGGCGTACTCGACCGAGCAGTTGACCGGCGAATCTGGTTCGCCCATCCAGAGGTTCGAGGTACCGTTTAGCTTCAACAGGAGATTAACGTCGTCCTCGTAGCTCGGATAGTAGCCCTCCGCGATACCCTTCTGGACGGCCATCGCGGTGACGGCGTCGTGTGTCGCCGTCTCGAAGACGGTCGCCGGGTCGAGTTTTTCGGGGACATCCTCGAAGTCGACCGGCCCGTGTTCTAAGCCGTGGTCCATCGCCAGAATAAGTGATTTGCCGTCGCGGACGATCGGGGAATCGTCGATCGGTATCATCTACGTGGTGGTCCAACAGGCCGCTATAAATCTCTGATGGTCCGCCCGGTCGAAATTACTCAATTCTGTAGTAAATATGCGCTCAAACGGGCGAATACCGCGTTTGGTCCTGACACACGAACGACCACTAATGCGGCAAAAATTGACGTAAATAACACCTTTGAATCAGAGACTGTCTCGGTAGCGTGACAATAACAAACCCCGTTCTATCGGTGTGCTCGAGTATGCACGGACCAGACCAATCCGGTGAGACGGCGTGAGAGATGTTCTAAAAACGGTGCTCTTTCAGCGATCGAACTCGACGGTCGTCGACGAGTGCCGACGCTGTGGGACCACGGTCGGTTCGACCGCGTCAGACTGCCCGGAGTGTGACTGCGAGGAGATCGTAAGCTACACGATTCAATAACAGCCACTTCGCCACGGCTTCGAGTCCGCTGGCGGTGCTGTGCCGTGTCGTACTCTAGTGACAGCCCCGTCTCACTCGAGACACGTCTGGGCCCACTGATAGTGTTCCTCGAGTCGGTTCTCGCCGGCTTCGGTCAGCGCGTAGACGTCGTAGAGCCCCTCCGTTCGGGTCTCGAGCAGTCCCGCCTCGACCAGCGCCGACAGCGTCCCGTAGAACGACGACGGCTCGAGTCGCTCGTCGTAGTGTGACTCGAGGTCGGATTTGAGTTGCTGGCCGCGTCGCTCGCCCTCACCTGCGAGCAGGTAACAGATATCCCGCCGCCGCCCGCTTTGCAGCCACTTCGTCATGGGTACGATCCGTAGCGAAGGTGCTCGAACGTTACGGTTCGTGAGAACGAACGGCGGTTTCGGTCGACCACTTCCGACAAATGGCGAACAATACGTCTCACGCTCGCGCCAGCCGTCGACCGATACCCGCTGTCGTCCAGAGGATCCCTCCGAGCACCGTCAACGCGGTTATCAGTTGCGTTCCGACGCGAACTCTCACCTGTCGGGTGGCCCGGCTGATCTCGTGTGCGAACAGGAACCAGCGACTCCCCGGATCCCCGACGATCACGGTTCCTTTGCCAAGCGCCATCGAGAGCAAAATTGCGCTCACGATCGCGATCGCGATCGCGACGAACGTCCCGACCGCCCCGACGAGGAACGTCGACGCGAGTCTCGAGCGCGCCGTTCGCCGACCCCGTGCCGTCCTCGAGCCGTAGATTCCCATCCCCCGCCCGTCCGGGGATCGGTCCGGAAGCGGGCCGACGCGAACGGTCTCTGGAAACCGTGCGAGAATCGAGGCCATCCAGAGGTCGCCGATCGAACCCGCGGCGTTGACGGCGAGGACCGCGACGAGCACCGGCGAGGGGTAGACGGCCATCGCCAGCATGCCGAGCGCAGAGATGCCGACGAACGGGGCGAGCAAGACGGCGAGCATCCGGTTGCGCGTGTAGCCGCCGCCGGAATTGACGTAGGCGTAGGGAACGATGACGTGAGAGAGGCCGACACCGTAGGTGGGCTCACCGCCGAAAACGGCCATCGCGAGCCCGTGAATCGTCTCGTGGAGGACGATGACGACCGCGACCAGGAGTCCGAAAACGGCGAGCCACCCGAGCGTCGCGGGTTGGGACGAAATCGGAAGGACGATCGGCTCGAGCGGACGCCCCTGAAGCCGCGCGAGAACGCCCGCGAACAGGTAGCCGAACGCGAAGAAACCGACGGTCGAGACGACGATCCACTGAGCCGCGACTGTTCGCGTCACTCGGAACGTCTCGAGGGTGTGGAAGGAACCGGTAGACTCCTCGGCGCTCACTGCGAACTCACGAGGGGTAATCTCCAGTGAAGTGACAAAGCGATGTCGGTCTCGGAGCAGATCCGTCTCCCTCCTCCGATTAGGCGGTCACGAAACGAACCCCGTCGAAACCGACACCCTTCCGTTGGTCGACGCTCGAGACAGCGTATGACCGACGACGAGCGAACGGCGACGAACGACGCGATCACGGCGACCTACCGCGAAACCGAAACCGAACGACTCCTCGAGTTCAGTACAGACGACGCCACGGGCGGACAGCCCACGGCGGCAGTGGCACAGAACCGCGAGGGATACGCCATGTTGAAAGTCCGACCCACTGCCGACGGCGACGAACTCGAGCGTTACTACGGCTTCGAGATGGCGCTGGATCACGTCGGGGAACTGCTCGGCGTCTCGCCCCGCGCGTTGCCGGTTCCGGACGCGGCCGCCGATATGGGAATGTAGGAAAAACCACATGTGTGCGGATCTCCACCGACCGGCTGAACATGTTCGCTCGACTCGAGGTGACGGTACTCCCGAATGGCAGAAAGCGGGACGCATAAGTACACAGGGGCGAAGTTCGAGATAACGATATCGTGGCATCCGATTCCTATCCCCGGCCGATCGGGACCCAGCGGCGATTCTCAGCACTGCTAGCCGGGACTGCGCTCGGGATCTACCTGCTTTTGATCATCGGTGCCACGACCTCGATTACGAACGCGGCGACGACCTGCTCGACCTGGCCGCTCTGTAGCGCTCCCGTCGATCCGGTGAGTCAGACGGAACTGGCCATCGTCTGGGGCCACCGACTCACGGCGGCCGTCGTCGGCGTGTTGGCCGCGATCACCGTCGCCGCCGCAGTAGTCGGTGATGCCTCGCGTCGCGTCACCGCGGCGCTGGTGGTTTCGTTCGTGCTCTATCTGATCCAGATCGGCGTCGGCGCCGTTACGGCGACGGTCGGTTCCGCGGCGATCCTCCCCGGGCTTCACCTCGGACTCGGGATCGGCATCTTCTCGATCGTCGTCCTCGCGCTCGCCTGGGACTTAGAGCGGACGACGGGCAGCGACGACGACGCGATCGAGTCGCCGCCGGAGCCGGCCCCGATCGATCCGGATACGGTTCCGGAGCGAACGCTTCCGACGGGCCGACTCGAGCGGGCGCGTCTCACCGCCTTCGCGTACTTCAAGATGATGAAGCCGCGGCTCATGTGGCTGCTCTGTCTCGTCGCTGCGGCGGGGATGGCACTCGCGGCGGGCCAGGATCTCGAGATCGGAACCATCGTCGCGACGCTCAGTGGCGGCGTGCTCGCGATCGGCGCGTCAGGGACGTTCAACCACGTTTTAGAACGCGATATCGACCAAAAGATGTCCCGGACGGCCGACCGTCCGCTCGCGACCGATCTGATTCCGGTGCGGCGGGCGCTGGCGTTCGGTGCGTTCTTGACCGCGGCGTCACTTTCCGTCTTTCTGACGATCAACGCCCTCGCCGCGGCGCTCGGACTGGCTGCGATCCTCTTTTACAGCGTGGTCTACACGCTGCTGTTGAAACCAAACACGGTCCAGAACACCGTCTTGGGCGGATTAGCCGGCGCGTTGCCCGCACTTATCGGCTGGGCTGCGGTGACCGACACGATCGAAATGCCGGCGCTCGCGCTGGCCGGTGTCATCTTCCTCTGGACGCCCGCGCACTTCTACAACCTCGCGCTCGCCTACCGCGACGACTACGCTCGAGGTGGATTCCCGATGATGCCGGTCGTCCGCGGGGAGACCGAAACCCGCAAACACATCATCTACTACATCGCGGCGACGCTGCTGGGAACCATCGGACTGGCCTGGATCACCGACCTCGGCGCGCTGTACGCGGCGACGGTTGCCATCTTCGGCGGGATCTTCCTCTGGACCGCGGTCAGGCTCCACTTCGAACGGAGCGAGGCCGCCGCATTTCGCTCGTTCCACGCGTCGAACGCCTTCCTCGGGGCCGTCCTCGTCGCCGTGCTCGTCGACGCGCTCGCGCTGTAAGTCGGCCTGATGGTTGTCAGTCGAATACGTCTGCCGAATTTTTCAGTCGAAGAAGTTGGAACGTTCTTTGGTCGCTCGAAACGATTCGCGTCGACAGACGGCAGTACCCGATCGGAACGCAAGAAACAGTGTCCGCTTACGATTCCGCCTCGCCGCGAGCGCCGTCGATCCGATCGAACTGTTCGTCGGAGAGTTCGACATCGACCGCGCCGACGTTCTCCTCGAGTTGCTCGGGCGTTCTCGCGCCGACGATCGGAATGCAGGTAAACTCGGTCTGGTTCATGAGCCAGCGCAGGGATACCTGCGCCGGCGAGGCGTCGACTTCGTCCGCAACGTCCTCGACGGTCTCGAGCACGTCCCACGCCTGTTCGGTCGCGTAGTACTCGTCGAACATGTCGTCGAGGCTCCCTCGCGAGCCGTCGGGAGCGATGACCGAACCGTCGTCAGCGCGGTCGTACTTGCCGGTGAGGAAGCCGCCGCCCAGCGGCGAGTACGGACAGACCGCGAGGTCCTGATCCGCACAGACCTCGAGGTAATCCGCGACGGTGTCGTACTGGGCCGCATTGACCATCGGCTGGGTGACGTCGAACCGCTGTAGCCCCTCGATGTCGCTGGTCCAGAGGGCTTTCGTGAGCTGCCAGGCGGCCATGCTCGAGGCTCCGAGATAGTTGACCTTCCCCTCGTCGACGAGGGCTGTCAGCGTCTCCAGAGTCTCCTGAATCGGCGTGTCCTCGTCCCAGCGGTGGATGTAGTACAGATCGAGGTAATCCGTTCCCAGTCGGTCGAGCGTGCCTTCGATCTGGGCGCGGATGTGCTTGCGCCCGAGGCCGGAGTCGTTCGGTCCGGGTTCGCCCCAGCCGTCGAACGGGAAGTAGACCTTCGAGGCGATGACGTAGTCCTCGCGCGAGCGGTCCTCGAGCCACTCGCCGATCCACTTCTCACTCGTCCCGTTCGGATCGCCGTAGACGTTCGCCGTGTCGATGAAATTGATGCCGTGATCGCTGGCGGCGTCGAGCAAGTCGTGTGCCTCGTCCCGGTCGGTTTCGACGACGCCGCCGGTTTCTCTCCCGAATCGCCAGGTCCCAAAGCAGAGTCTCGAGACCGTCGTTCCCGTGTTGCCGAGCGTCGTATACTCCATGGGACCGATTCGATATCGAGCGACAAAACGCATTGGGAAGCGGCGAGGGCGCGTTCGGTCGAGTGGATATTTCTGCCCAACGTTCGCACGCATCCTCCGCTCGAATTCGCACGCGGCGTCCGCTGAATTCGCACGGGACGCAGATTCAGGAAAACGAGGGGAGGACTTCTTCCTCGTAGAACTCGAGTGCCTGTTCCTGATCCGGTCCGATCTGATGGACGTAGACGTGATCGTAGCCCGCGTCGATCGCCTGCTCGATGCTGTCGATGTGTGCCTGCGGATCCGGGTCGGTAACGGTCGAGCCCTCGGCGACGTCTTCGCGCTCGACCATCGACGCCGCCTGCTGGAAGTGTGCGGGCGTCGGCAGTACCTGGCCGAGTTCGCCGGGAATGAATCCGTTCGGCCAGTTTTCGTAGACGGTATCGATCGCTTCGTCTTCGGTTGGGGCGTAACAGCAGTGAAGCTGTGCGTATTTCGCCCCCTCGCCGCCGGCGTCCTCGTAAGTATCAACGACGCCAGATTTCGGGCCGGAACACCAGAGGCCGTCGCCCTCTTGCCCGGCAAACTGCGCCGTTTTCGGGCCGAACGCCGATACGACGATCTCGGGGATCTCCTCCGGAACGGTGTACAGCCGAGCGTTCTCCGCGGTGAAGTACTCGCCGTGGTGGCTCGTGTTTTCGCCCTCCCAGAGGTCTCGCATGAGCGTCATGGCCTCGGAGAGCATCTCGAGGCGAACGCCGTGTTCCGGCCACTTCTCGCCGGTGACGTGTTCGTTTAAGTTCTCGCCCGTCCCGACGCCGAAGGTGAACCGGCCCTCGGCCATAACGTCCGTCGTCGCGACCGCATGGGCGACATTGACCGGGTGGATTCGGATGATCGGACACGTGACGCCGACGCCGAACTCGATCTCGTTCGTTTGCTGGGCGAGGGCGGCCAACACGGACCAGACGAACGGCGACTCGCCCTGCGCGGAGACCCACGGGTGGAAGTGATCCGAGACGGAAAGAAAGTCGAATCCGACTTCCTCCGCGTGGACGCCGTACTCGACCAGTTCGTTCGGTCCGTGTTCCTCGCTCGAGAGGGTAAATCCAACTTCGACCATGAAAACACGATACCACGAGCGCACTGCTGATGGTTGGGCCTGCGACGGAAAGGTCGATCCGGGTCGGGGCTGGCTCAGTCCGAGTCGACCGCCGTGTCCGCTCCGTCGGTATCGGCGTCGAACGCAGGCGTCTCGGGTTCCTCTCGAGCGAGTCGCATCGCGTTGCCCGTGACGCCGAGGCTCATTCCCATATCGCCGACGACGACGGCATGGATGATGGTGACGATGCCCGGGACCGCACCGAGCGCAAGGACCGCTTTGACGCCGAGACTCGCCCAGATGTTCTGTTTGATGACCTCGTTCGCCTTCCTCGACAGGCGATAGAGGTATGGCAGCCGCGTCAGGTCGTCGCCCATCAGCGCGATATCGGCCGTCTCGAGGGCCGTATCCGTTCCCGCGGCGCCCATCGCGACGCCGGTCGTCGCGGTCGCGAGCGCGGGGCCGTCGTTGATGCCGTCGCCGACCATCGTGACGCTCCTGTCGCCGGCCGAATTCGCAAATTTCTCGTCGGAGGCCGATTGTGCATCCGATCTGCGCTCTACAGGCACTCGGTCGCCGGCTTTGAGGCGACGAATCCACTCGAGTTTCTGCTCGGGCAGCAGCTCGGCGTGGTACTCGTCGATGCCGACCTCCTCGGCGATGGCCCGCGCGGTTCCTTCGTTGTCTCCGGTGAGCATCACCACCCTCACGCCCTGTTCTTGCAACTGCGAGACGGCCCATGGCGCCTCCGGTCTGACCTGGTCTGCGACGGCGACGACGCCGAGCGGTCCGTCCGCCGTTCCGACGACGACGACCGTTTTTCCGTCCGCCTCGAGTTTCGGGACGATCTCGGAGAGCACGTCGAGACAGCCCGCTCGGTCGCAGTCGGGGTTCGATTCGCGGTCCCAGTCCGCCTCGTCGGACTCGGAGCCGGCGACCACGCCGCCGTCCGTGGCGTGGACGTGCTCGAGATCGGCCAGCCCCTCGAAGAGGTCCGGCTTGCCGACGTAATGCGTGACGCCGTCGAGCTCCGCGCGCACGCCGCGTCCGGTGAGGGCCTCGAAGTTCGACACCGCGAACGGGTCGGACTCCTCGGCGTCGGTCGCGGGTTTCGCGTCCGCCCCGGACCCGTCGAGACCGCGCTCGCCTGCGGCCTCGACGATCGCATCGCCGACGGGGTGTTCGCTCCGGCGTTCGATCGCGCTCGCGCGGGCGAGCACGTCCGATTCGTCCGCGCCCTCGAGCGGGATCACGTCGGTTACCTCGAGTTCGCCGGACGTGAGCGTCCCCGTCTTGTCGACCGCGAGGACGTCGCTCTCGCCGACTGCCTCGAGGTAGCGCCCGCCCTTGATCAACACGCCGTTTCGGGCCGCGCTGGTTATCCCCGAGACGACGCTGACGGGGGTGCTGATGACGAACGCGCAGGGACAGGCGATGACCAGCAGCGTGAGTCCGCGCAGGAACCACACGTTCCATGAGGCGTCGAACACCAGCGGCGGTACCACGGCGATTCCAACGGCGAGCGCGACGACGATCGGCGTGTAGACGCTGGCGAACCGATCGACGAACTGCTCGCGTTTGGTCGTCTCGCGTTCGGCGTCCTCGACCATCCGAACGATGCGGGCGATGGTCGAATCGTCCGCCTCGCTCTCGACGCCGATCTCGAGGTAGCCCGATTCGACGATCGTCCCCGCGTAAACCTCCTCGCCCGTCTCCTTGTCGACGGGGACGCTTTCGCCCGTGATCGGCGATTGGTCGACCGCGCTCTGACCCTCCGTGACCGTCCCGTCGGCCGGGATCTTTTCGCCGGGCTTGACGATGACGGTGTCGCCGATATCCAGGGTGTCGGCCGCGACGACCGCCTCGCTCCCGTCGTCTCGGCGGACGGTCGCCGTCTCGGGCGAGAGGCTCATCAACTCGCGTAACGAATCGCGCGCCCGGTCCATCGAGTACCGCTCTAGCAACTCCGCGACGGAGAACAGTACCGCGAGCATTCCGCCTTCGAACGGGTGGTGGGCCGCGACGCTGGCGACGATCCCGGCGCTCATCAGGAAGTCGATGTCGAGGCTGCGATTTCGCAGCGAGTAGTAGCCGTTTCGCAGAACCGGCAGGCCGGCGACGGCCACCGCACCGATGAACAGGAGCTGTGAGAGCGCGTAGGTTCGTCCGAACACGGTCGCGACTGCCGGATCGAGCCCGGGAACCGCGAACTGGAGCACCATCCCGACGGCGACTAGCGCACCGCCGATGGCCGTTCCGATCGCTCGGCGACTCCGCCACACCGCTCGAGATTCGCCGAGTCCGTCCGCTCCCTCCTCGATCGGTTCCCCCTCGTACCCCGCGTCGTCGATGGCCTCGACGACCGTCGCCGTCTCGAGGTCGGAGCCCCCGCTCACCGTCACCCGTCCGGACGCCGGTCGGGTTTCGATCTCTCGAACGGCGTCGACGCGCTCGAGGGCGTTTTCGACTTTGGTTGCACACGACGCACAGTCCATGTCGGGAACCGAGACCGTGAGTTCGCTCTCGTCTCCCGCGATGGCGTAGCCCGCGGTCCGCACGCGAGTCCGTATCTCGTCCTCGCTCGTGAGCGTCGGATCGTAGGTCACGACGAGGCGACCGCTCGTTACCTGCGATTCGATCCCCTCGATTCCCTCGAGACGTTCGATGCTGTTCGTCACCTTCCCGGCGCAGGACGGACAGTCCATCTCGGGAACCCGAAGCTCGAGGGTCGACCTCGAGTCGGGCGACGAAGCGGCGTCTGTCATTAGCTGATGCTACGCGCCGAGTGAGGATAGCAATTATTTGGCGCACGCCAAATAGCGGTTGGTTCCGGCTATGGAAGACGACGCGGTCCGAACGCGGTCGGTCACTCAGATTTCCGGTGCGAGCGCCTCGATGGAGGCATCGGCGTCGACGAACGTCGTCGCGAGCGCCGCCTCGGCGCGCCGGAGTCGGTACGACAGCGTCGAGCGCGGCACGTCGAGTTCCGTTGCGAGATCCGAGAGTTCGATCTCTCTCGGCGTCTCGTAGTAGCCGTGCTCGACGGCCGCCCGGAGCGCAGCCTGCTGGGACTCCGGAAGCGCCCCATCGGGATCGGGCCGCGCGCGCTCGGGGTCGACTTCCGTCAGCCGGATCATCTCCATTCCCGTACACTCGCCCACTTCGTCGCCGAGAGCGTCGAAGAAAGTGTGAACCGACGCGTCGCTCGAGAGGACGATCCGCCAGCGGTAGCGCTGGCCCTCGCGGTAGGTCTCGAACAGCAGCCCCTCACCGAGGTACTCGAGCGCGAGGTGGGGAATCGACGTACAGACCGGCGTCCGATCCCAGTAGGTGTAGACGACGAGCGTGTCGTTCGATCGATCGAGGACCTGGACCTCACACTCTGCACCGCAATCATCCTTGACCAGACAGTCCGCGAAGTAGGTCGCGTCCCGATAGGCTTCCTCGAGATCCTCGAGGACCGCCGGCGAACCCGTCGCGTGGTCGACCCGCCAGAGGCTCTCGGGGGTGACGTGACACGACAGCGAGCGGACCGAGGCGTCGGGATTGTCCGCGAGTACGTCTGCAACCGGGTTCGTTCCCGGTTCGTACTCCAGCGCGAAGACGAATTCTCTCATATCCACCCGTACGAGTCGACGGGAAAAAGGGTTCCCGGTGGTCGTCGTGGCACCGGTCGTGGTGTCGAGCGCACTCGAGTTGCTTCGAGATCGCTGGCGGTTTCCTCGCGTACACCCAGATCGGCGCACACGCAGCCGCGGCCGCATGCTGTACAAAGCGAGGATACAGCGGACAGGTCGAACGGTGATACGAACTCCGACAGCGACGATGGCGATACAGATTCGGACGGTGACGATGGCGAGACGGACTCGGACCCCTGACGGACTACACTCGTCGAAAACGCGCTACTCTCCCCCTCCGGCCTTCGCTGGTGCATGCTCGACTGCCGGCGCTCCAGCGCCGCGACGGACGATGGCGTAGCCGCCGACGATGAACAGTCCGCCCCAGAGCAAAAACCCGGCGTCCCACAGGAACACGCTTCCGGGACCGGCCGGCCAGACGTGATGGATCCCGAGGAGGTGGTGATTAACGATCCCTTCGATTACGTTGAATAGTCCCCACCCGAGGATCACCGATCCGAACAACGCCCGACCCGACTTGGGAACGCCAGGTCGCCCCCACGCGCGCCACAGCAGGACGATTCCGAGAACGGTGAAGACGTACGTCCCGGCGTGAAAGAACCCGTCGGCCATGACGTTCAACTCGAGGTTACCCGCAATGGTCGGGTCGGCGTGAGAGGAGACCATGTGGTGCCACTGGAGGATCTGATGCAAGACGATCCCGTCGAAAAACCCGCCGAGTCCCAGGCCGAGGAGCACGCCGGCCTGGACGAGCGGTTTGACGCGTCGTGGGAGACCGAGCCAGGTCCCGTCCCGATCGCTCATGATCTCGATTACAGGAAGGACGGGGAAAGCGATAGTGCCGGCATATTCCCGGCGACCTCGAGACTCGTTCGAATTGCCGTCTTTCGGCCCCGAGATCTGCCCAACGGCGCGGTCGATACTCGAGCTTTAGAACAACTGCTCGGCGTCGTCCTCGAGGATCTGTGCAGGTCCGCCGACGCCCCAGACCATCGTCTCGACGCCGCAGTCTGCGACCTCCGATTCGACGCGATCGGCGTGTTCCTCGAGCGTATTGACGTAGACGCTCGCTCCGGTATCGGTCGAGAAGTAGACCGGGATATCCTCCTCCTGACGGAGCTTCCGAACGCGGTTGAAAATCTCGAGCGTCGCCGGTTGCCAGTACACCCAGCCCGAGGGACCGGTCATCGTCGTCGCGGCCAGCGACAGCGAGTCGTGTTCGGCCAGCGAGAAGGCGGCGTCGAAGTCGTCGTTTCGGAGCGCGTCGCGCATCTCCGCGATCTGCCCGTGGATGTGGGCGTTACGCGCCTGGAACATGTGGCTGTCGGCGGCCTCGTTGTGTGCGTCTTCGGTCTCCTTGTGGTAGGGGACGAGGCCGACGACCGTCGTGAGGTCGTCCTCGAGTCCCGTCTCGATGCGGCGGGATCGACAGTCCTCGTCGTTCAATCCGGTGTAGAGCTGCGAAAACGCCCCGGTAACCGCTCGAGCGGCCGACGCCGAACCGACGCGGGCGATCGTCGAAATCTCCTCCCGATCCGCGTCGATGCCGGCGGCTTCCGAAAGCGCCATCGCCGCGGCGGCAAACCCCGACGACGACGATCCGAGTCCGACGTTCGTCTGGAAGTCGTTCTCGCTCACCAGTCGAACCGGCTGTTCGGCATGGTCTGAGTCGGTTTTCTCGCGAACCTTCTCGAGAACCGCGTCGACGCGTTCGGCGCCACGCCCCTCGAGTTCCTCGCCGTCGACGACGAACGTGTCCTCGTCGTACTCCGCGGAGAACTCGGCCGTCGTCTTGGTGTGACTCGGCGCGGTGCAGACGCTGATACTGTCGTGGTACGGAAGCCGCTCGATATCGTCGCGCATCCCGTGATACTTGACCAGCCCCTGAATCGGATGTGCCAAAGCCGTGGCTTTCATACCCAGACTGGCGAGTACCGGCCGCTTAAAGGTCACGGGATGGTGCGGACGTGGTACCGCAGTGGCTTCGACATTCGTTTGTGCTGGGTAATTGATCTGCTGTGTGCGCAAGTTGGTTTCGTTCATCTTGATGACCACTCGAGGAGATACCGTCGAGTGAATTCCTACTAGTTATATCCTATTCAACTAGTATTATGTTGGGTTATGTATTATGTGAGTCATGTATGCCATTGATCCAACTGACAACTCCACGGAGTCCTGCAAAACCACGGAGAAAGGTCGACGGATTCGACCAGTCGAGTAGCTATCCGAGACGAACGGATATCTCTCTTGAGAAACGAACGGCAGACATCTCAACGGAGGCCCAGGCGTGACGGGTCCCGCTTTGCGCGACCAATTCAAACCGGGGGATCACCCGCACGATCACTTCCTGCTGACGACCGTCGTCGGTGCTGCACCCAAACCGAAGTGGCACAATCGCGCTCGAGACCAGTTCGAAGATCCTGACGCTGACTTCGGTCGATCGGAGTGGAAGGAAGCTAAAGATGACGCCGCCCGACTCGTCACGACCGACCACGAACGCGTCGGGCTAGATGTCGTCACCGACGGAGAGATGCGACGCAACGAGATGGTCGAATACTTCGCAGAACGGATCGACGGATACGAGTTCAACGGCCTCGTGAAGGTATGGGGACACAATTACTTCGATAAGCCCAGCGTCCGTCGCGAGGTCGAGTACGGGGGGACGTGGCTCGTAGACGAATACGAGTTTACCAGCACGGTGGCGTCTCGGCCGGTTAAAGTCCCGATTACTGGTCCATACACCCTCGCCAAGTGGTGCTTTAACGAAGTCTACGAAGACGACGCCGAACTCGCCGCGGCCGTTGCTGAGCTGGTCAACACCGAAATTCGAAAACTCGTCGACGCTGGCGCGCGCTACATCCAGATCGATGAAGCGGCTCTGGCGACGACGCCCGAGGACTACGCCATCGTCGGCGACTGTCTCGAGACGGTCGTCGAAGGAATCCCCGAGGACGTCTACATCGGTCTCCACGTCTGTTACGGCGATTACTCCCGAATCTACCCCGAGATCCTCGAGTTCCCGGTCGACGAGTTCGACCTCGAACTCAACAACGGCGACTACGGCCAACTCGAGGTGTTCGAGGAACCGGAGTTCACCAAAAGCCTTGGATTCGGCGCCGTCGACGTGCACACTGCCGAGGTCGAATCCGTTGAAGAAATCAAAGCCAACATCGAACGCGGCCTGGAGGTCGTCCCACCGGAGCGCCTCACAATTAGCCCGGATTGCGGTCTGAAACTCCTTCCACGCGAGATTGCCTTCGGCAAGATGCGAAACATGGTGCGGGCAACTCGAGCGATCGAAGCCGAACTCGACGATGGAACGCTCGAGGTTGGCGACCGAGGTGTCGGTCTCGGCAACTGATCAGTGTCGTCTGTCTCGACGGGAGATATTCGACCAACCTCGGCTTTGAACCGACCCCAAATCCGAACGCTGAAAGCCCGACAGTCCAAGCGGAGGTTATGGGAACGCCACGCGAGACGCGGACCGAGCAGGCCGCAGAAATCGTCGATCGGTTGGAGGAGACCTACCCCGACTCGACGATTTCGCTTCGGTACTCGAACCGACTCGAGTTGCTGATCGCGGTCATCCTCTCCGCGCAGTGTACCGACGAGCGGGTCAACAAGGAGACGAAGCCCCTGTTCGAGACCTACGACGGCCCGGAAGACTACGCGAACGCGCCGCAGGATGAACTCGCCGAGGCGCTGAACTCGATCACCTACTACAACAACAAGGCGAAGTACATCCGAAACGCCTGCGAGACAATCGTCGAGGAACACGACGGCGAGGTGCCGGATACGATGAGCGAACTCACGGACCTGCCGGGCGTCGGCCGGAAGACGGCCAACGTGGTCCTCCAGCACGGCCACGACATCGTCGAGGGGATCGTCGTCGACACGCACGTCCAGCGACTCTCGAGGCGACTCGGGATCACCGAAGAGAGCTATCCCGAACGGATCGAGGGGGACCTGATCGAAATCGTTCCCGAAGACTACTGGCAGCAGTTTACGCACCTGTGTATCGACCACGGGCGAGCGATCTGTTCCGCGCAGAATCCCGATTGCGGCGACTGCGTGCTCGCGGACATCTGCCCGTCCGAAAAAGGCGACAGCGAAATCGATCTGGCGTCGGGAGAACCGTGGTGATCCGGGGCGCGTTCTAAGAGGAGAAATCCGGATTCGAGAGCGCTACTATCAAACATCAGGGCGCATATTCAGGCCCAAGGCCTTTTCAGTGGAGTGGGGTACACACCCAATACGAGGTGACCACTATGTCCGAAAAAGACGAGCACGGCCGAGACGTAGAACTGGCGAAGGAGGATACCGAGGCCGAGGACGACGACGAACTCACCGAGGAAGAAAAGGAGGCTCGCGAACGCCAGGACGAAGAACAGCGCCGCCAGGACATCGAACACAAATCCGTCGAACGCGAGAACGACGCACTCGAACAGGAAAATCCCGACAACCACCGGGACGAAGAGCCATACAACAGCTAAACGGGCCGCTCAGAGCACAGAATCGTCTCGACCGACCCTCATTCGCTCTTTCCTGAAATCGCGAACGTCGAGAGCGATCCATCCGCAGTAATGTGGACGCGCGTGTCGGCAGTGATTGTCTCGAGCGTTCGCCCGTCGACCGACACCGCCACGGCGTCCTCGTCGCGTTCGATCGAAAGAGAGAGGTCCTCGTCCGGGAGCACCCAGCGATCGGTGTGCGTGTCGAAGGGGGCGATCGGTGCCGCGACCACGGCCTCGATGGCAGCGGAGAGTATCGGTCCGTCGACGGCGTTGGCGTATCCGTGACTGCCCGATGGCGTCGCGACGACGACGCCGTCGGCCCGAAACTGATCGATCGACTCCCCTCGACTCTCGATACCGTACTCGGAGATTCGGGCGGGTTCGTCGGTCGCCAATGTGATGTCGGACAGCGCTCGTTGCCCCTCCCCATCACCGATACGGACCTCGAGAAGCGGCTGCTCGCAGACGCGTGCGTCCCCCTCGAGAACGGTTTTGGTTGCGTCCACGAGGGCTGTCCGTCGAATTCCGACCGCCCCTGAGCTACAGTCGACGGGAAGGACAGGGGTCTCGGCCCACTCAGCCGACTGGAGAACGTCGAACAGCGCTTCGTCGCCGAACGCCACGACGAACGAGGGGTCCGCCTCGCGGACGGTCTCGGCGTGACCGGTCACGACCGACCCGTCGTATTCGTCGAGGAGTGTCTCGAGCGAGTCGACGAGGCGGTCCTCGTTTGCCGCCGAATCCGGGTCGGCGTCTACGACACCGACGACCGGTTGGTCGCCCGCAGTCCACGCGGCGGATTCCATAGGACCCAGTTCCGGCGGCCCGACCAAAAACGTGCGGATGTGCGTTTAGTTTCCGTCCCGGTCGTACGGCCAGTCACCCGTTATTCGCATGCCCTCGGCCAGGCCCTGATCCTCGAGGTCGGCGGCGATCGCTTCGGGCGGCCTGTGTTCGATCGTGGCGTCGTCGCTCGCGAGGTGGACGACGAGTTCGGTGAGCAACACCGCCTGTTCGCGCAGGGTCCGTTTCTCGAGTTTCTCGAGCGTGTCGGCGTAGGTGTGGCCCCATCCCCGACCGACGTCGTCCGACGTGCTCGTGACGTGATAGCCCGGCACGCCCCACTGGACGAACGGCCAGTGATCGCTATGGGGACCGAGACCGGGATCCGTTTCGATCGGGTGGTCGTATCGCTCTGAAATCGTCTCCACCGCGGACTCGAGGCCGTCGAACCCGTGGCTAATTAGCGAGAGCGTCCGATCGCCGACGACGCCGTCGTTGTTGACGACGGCGACGATATCGTCGTGGGCCGTCTGCTCTGCGTGGTGTTCCGACCCGACGAGACCGACCTCCTCAGCGCCGTAGGCGACGAACTCGACTCGCGTCTCGAGGTCGTCTTCGCGCCCCGCAAGGGCGTTCGCGAGTTCGACAACCATGGCGGTGCCAGCGCCGTTGTCGAGCGCTCCCTCTGCGATATCGTGTGCGTCGACGTGACTCGTCACGAGAATCCGTTCGTCGGTGTCGGGGCCGAGTTCGGCGTGGACGTTCTGGCTCGTCGCGCCGCCGATATCGGCCTCGACACTAATCTCGATGTCCTCACCATCGAACCGTCGTGCGAGGCGCGCGCCGAGTTCGCTCGAGACGCCCAGAGCCGGAATCTCCCCGATCGGAGCCGCGGGCGTTCCGACGCTTCCGGTCGGTGGCAGGCAGCCCTCGACGTGATTTCGATAGAGGAACCCGACCGCGCCGTTGTCGACCGCGTGGTAGTACTTCTCCCGGCGGTGAACGTAGCGCTCGTAGTGGTCCGGAACGTCGCTTCTGACCATGACGATCTTGCCGTCGATGTCCGTCTCGGCGAACGAACCTGGGAGTCCGTACTCGAGGTCGACGAGTTCCGCAGTAACCGTCTTCGATGGACTCCGCGGAAGCGCGATCGAGGCGTGTTCGAGTCCGGGCGACAAACTGGAACGCTCGCCGCGAATCGAACTCTCGCCGCGAGTCCACCCCTGCACGTCGAACGTCTCGAGGCGTGCGTTTCGCGCGCCGGCGTCTGAAAGCGCCGTCCGCGTCAGCGTTGCGGCCTCGCGCTCGCCGTCGCTGCCTGCCATCCGAGTACCGATACCGACCAGCTTCTCCAGGTGATTCCAGCCGACATCGCTCGTGAACGTCTCGCCAATCCACGTGCTCATGGAGAGACGTACGCACTCGAGGGTGTAATCCTTCGGGCATCGACGACTCGGTTCGGTCGTCGCGTTCGGCGCGCTCTGTGACTGGAAGAAGGGATGTTCTCGCCCGTCGTCTACTCCTCGTCGGGTTGTAATCGTTCGGTGGTTTCGACGAGCGGGTGTCGGGCGTAGTCGACGACGTCGATGTCCTCGATCCCCTCGAGGTTCTCTTTGGCGGCCGTTTTCGCCATTCCGAGGTCGATTTCTCGATCGATGACGATGACGTACGCGTCCATCTCGTCGATCGACAGCCGATCCGCCGCGAGCACTCGGTGGTGACCGTCTGCCAGCATCAGGGTTCCGGCGTTGTCGATGACGACCAGCGGTTCGGCCAGCCCGTGTTCGAGTTCGTACCGCCGTCCCTCGAGTTCGTCGGCGTATACCCGCCCCTGCGTCGGAATCAGGTCGTACAACGGAACCGTCCGTCGCTCCTGGGTGAGATCGATCTCGTGAATCTGCTCTAAGGTCCGGATCAATTTTCCGACCTTTTCGGGGGTGGCCCGCTCGATCTGGCTTCGAATCACGTCTGCGTTCGAGATGATTCCCACGAGGTTACCGGCGTCGTCGACGACGGGAAGCTTCTGGATTCCCGACCGGAGGATAACTCGAGCGGCATCGGTCAGTTTCATCTCGGGATGGGCGACCAGAAGATCGGTCGTCATCACCTTGAAAATCGGTTCGTCGTCGTCGGCCAACAGGAGATCTCGCGCGCTGATGAATCCTTCGACGCGGCGCCGATCACAGACGGGAAAGCCGCTGTGCTCGTCGCTCTCGGCGATCCGCGTTGCGACATCGAATACGGTCGAGTCGGGCGAGACCGTTTCGACCTCTCGCGTCATGTACTCTTTGACCGGCGGTTTCCCCTCCGGAACAACGTCCATACGCGTTCGTTTGGTGCCGGACCGCAAAAGTACTGTGCGTTCCCGCCGTCCGCTATCCAGTTGCGACGCGATTTACAGGCGGTTCAAGGCGAATGCCAGGTGGCTTGACCTCGAGGCGCTTCACGCCGACTCGCCGTCGTTTTGTTCGCCTTCGTCCGGTTGGAACAACCACTCGCTGGTGCGGTCGTAGGCCCCCACGGGCGTGCCGGGTCGCGTTCGAATCGCTTCGAAGAATCGATCGGTGATCACCTCCTCGATGACGCTGAAAATCGAGTTGCGTTCGTCCTCGTCGTCGGCGCTACCGAGAATCCCGATCTCGAGTTGTGCGCCGGCCATATCGGCGTGTCCACCCGCGCTGCCGATCGGGTCGAACGCGTCTCGAAGGGTTTCGCCGAGGTCGACGTTACTCGCCCGAGACCGTGCCGACAGAAACACCATCTCGTCGCGGAACCCGAACACGAGCGTCGTACTCACGCCTTCCATCGCGAGGAGTTGATCCGCCGCCTGCGGTAACGCGTCTCGATCCCCGAGGCGTCCAACGCCCGCGACGGCGACCGACTCGCGCTGCTCGCGGTTTTTGATCGCTCGAGCGATAACCTCGAGCGTGTCGCCGCCGACCGTCGGCTCTTCGATCTGATCGATTTTCGCCCCATCGACGGCTGGCAACAGGGTCGATGCCGCCTCGAAGTCCATCGCCGATACCTCTCGAGTAAAGTCGTTGGTGTCGATCCGAATACCGTACAGTAACGCGGTCGCAACCCGCGAATCGAAGTCGACGCCGAACCGGACGAGGTATTCCGTGAGGATCGTACTCGTTGCGCCGGCCCCCTCGCGGAGGTCCACGAACTCACCCGCCACAGGCCCTCGCGGCGGATGGTGGTCGATTACAATATCGACGTGAAGCTCCTCAGGGAGCTGATCGTTGACGCCGGGGCGGGCGTGATCGACCAGCGCGAACGCGTCGTAGGCGCCGAGCGGATCGTCTCGCTCGAAGTTCGTGAGATCCAACTCGAGGAGGTTCACCATCGCCCGGTTTTCCTGATGAGAGATCTCCCCGAAATAGCACGCGTCGGCCTCGAGTCCGACTCGCTCGGCGATTTCGACGAGCGCGACCGCGCTCGCGATGGCGTCGGGATCGGGATTGTCGTGCATGAACACGCCGAGCCGTCCGTCGATCTTCGAGAGTTGCGCTCGGAGGTCGATCGCGTTCTTCGCCGACGAACTGGCCGTTTTGTCGATGATATCCGCAGCCAGTGCCGCGGACGGATCGATGACCCTGTCGGCTCGCGATTCGAACGCCTCTCGATCGGCTTCGTCGGCGTTTCCACCGAGGTAGGCGACGATGGAGACCGCCGGGAACCGCTCGCGGGCCCGCTCGAGTGTGACCCGATTGACGTCGGTTCGATCGCTCGCGATGAAAATTTCGTCCGGCGTCTCGAGTCCCTCGAGAACGGCGGGATCCGTCGGATCGTCGTGACGTGCCGGAATACTCTCGTCTCGAAGCGTCTCGACGAGGCTCGCGGTGTCCGCGATGACGAGCAGCCGGCCGTCGCGCGTTGTGAGTTGCTCGACGATCGGCTGGCCGACGGTGCCACAGCCGAGCACGAGCCGAAAAACCATACCGCGGCTTGCGACTCCGGAAGGTAAAAGCTACCGGGTTTCAGGCAACGATCGCTGCCGCAGCGTCGACGGCGGCGTCGGCAACCGGGCCGAAACCGGGCAGAACGACGACCGTCATCACGGCCGCAAAGACGATCGCGGCGTAGAGGCCGAGCGGTTGCGCGAGTGCGTCGCGCTCTCCGACCGGCTCTTCGATCCAGAGGGCCTTGACCAGCCGCGAGTAGTAATACAGCGAGAGCGCGCTGTTTATCACCAGCGCGGCGGCGACGACGAACAGGCCTGCTTCGATCGACGCGGTGAACAGGAAGTACTTGCTGAAGAAGCCGCCAAAGGGCGGAATTCCCGCGAGACTGAACATGAACACCGTCATCGCGACGCAGGCGATCGGTGCCTTCGCCGACAGCCCGTTGTAGTCCTCGAAGGTCCGTCCGACGCCCCAGTATTCGGCCAGGCCGACGAAGAGGAACGCGCCGGTGTTCATGAAGCCGTAGACGAACAGGTGCATTAACGCAGCACCCATCACGACGTCGTTTGCACCGGCCCCGAGTCCCGCCAACCCAATCAATGCGTAGCCGGCGTGGCCGACCGAGGAGTACGCGAGCATTCGCTTGACGTTTTCCTGCGTGGCCGCGGCGAAGTTCCCGACCGTCATGGTCACGATGGCCAGCACCATGAAGAGTACCGACCAGTCGATACCGACCGCAGCGGCGGTCGACTCGAGCGGGAAGGCCGTCGTGAACACGCGGAACGCGATGACGAAGCCTGCGGCCTTCGACGCCGAGGAGAGAAACGCCGCGATCGGTGCGGGCGCTCCCTCGTAGGCTTCGGGTGCCCAGAAGTGGAACGGAACGCTCGCGGTCTTGAACGCGAAGCCGCCGATCAACATCAGGATGCCGAGTCCGAGCAGCGGCCCGTACTCGCCGTCGATGTTGTTCGCGATCGACTCGAGCTGGAGGAACCCGGTCGCGCCGTAGACCAGGCTGACGCCGTAGACGAAGATCGCCGAGGAAAGCGCTCCGATCAGGAAGTACTTGAGCCCCGCCTCGACGCTGCCGCGATTGTCCTTGAGGATCGCGACGAGCGCGTAGGACGGCAGACTCGTTAGCTCGAGGGCGATGAAGATGGTAACGAGGCTGTTCGAGGCTGCCATCGTCGCCATGCCGGTCGCCGCCAGTATCGTGAGCGAGTAGTACTCGGCTTGGTAGGTGTGGCCGTCCATGTAGTCGTAGCTCGCGATGGAGACCAGCGACGTAACGGTCGTGATGACGACCATGAAAAACAGCGCTAGCTGGTCGACGACGAGTTGGCCTTCGTGGAGTTCGATGACGCCGAAGCCACCGTCTGCCTGCGGCGTTCCGACGCCAGCGAGCAGGAACCAGACGGCGACGCCGAGTGCGAGGAGCGACCCCGCGGTCGCCGTCCCCGCAAGCAGCGTGCGATTCGTTTTCCGCGGGTCGATGCTATCGACGGCAAAGAGGACGAGGGCGGTCGCCACCAGCACGTACACCGGCGCGAGCCCCGCCCAGCCGGCGAACTCTATCGGCAACATCACCACTCACCTCCGTTCTCGAGGATCGGATCAACTGCGTCGGTTATCATGTCGAAGATCAACTCCGGTGCGACGCCGAGTGCGATGATGATCGCGAGCAACACGAACATCGGCGCGATGTCGTGCAGCGGCGCACGACCAATGTCGTAGTCGGTCTCCAGCAGATACGGCCCGAAGACGGCCCGCTGGAGCGCAAACAGCAGGTAGCCGGCCACGATGACGATGCCGAACATCGCCACCGCGGTGATCAGCGGCGCGTACTCGAGGAACTCCGAGCCGAACGAGCCGAAGAAGATGAAGTACTCCGCGGCGAATCCGCTCATCAGCGGCAGGCCCATGTAGGCGAACGAGCCGGCGATGAGCACGCCGACGGCGAATGGCATCTTGTCTGCCAGTCCGGACATGTCGGTGAGCATCCGGGTGTGGGTCGCGTTGTAGATGACGCCGACCGCCATGAACATCAGTCCCGAAACGAGGCCGTGTGAGACCATCTGGAAGGTCGCACCGCCCACGCCGAACTGGGTGAACGCGACCAATCCGAGAATCACGTAGCCCATCGAGGAGACGGAGGAGTACGCGACGACGCGTTTGAGGTCCGTCTGTGCGAGCGCCAACAGCGCGCCGTAGATGACGCTTATCGCGGCGATAACCGCGATCGGGACGGCGAACGTGCTCAGAACTTCCTCGGGGAACATCGTGAAGTTGAATCGCAAGAGCGCGTACGTCCCCATCTTCAGCAGGACGCCCGCCAGCAGCACCGACGCGGGCGTCGGCGCTTCCACGTGGGCGTCTGGCAACCACGTGTGGAACGGCACGACCGGCACCTTCACCGCGAACCCGAGGAACATCGCGAGGAAGACCGCCGAGGCGAGCGACGTTCCACCGAGACCGAAGATTTCGGTCTGCGGCCCGGTCTCGAGCATCGCGGCCGTTATCTCGGGCAGTGCGAACGTCGTCACGTCGAGGCTGAACACGAGCGTGATGAACGCGCCGAACATCACGAGCGACGCCACGTTCGTGTAGACGAAGAACTTGATCGCGGCGTACTTCCGGCGCGGGCCGCCCCAGATCCCGATCAGCAGGTACATCGGGATGAGGACCGCCTCCCAGAAGATAAACCAGAGGAAGAAATCGAGCGCCGCGAAGACGCCGATCAGGTTCGCCTCGATGAACAAGAGGAGCCCGTAGAACTGCGACTCGCGGTCGTCGATCGGCGTCCACGAACTCACGATGGCGAGCGTGGTCAACACCGTCGTTAGGACGACCAGCGGCAGGCTGATCCCGTCGAGGCCGACGAACCACGAAATCGTGTATTCGCCGAGTTGAATCCACTCCGTCGAGGACTCGAAGGCGATCACACCGCCGTCGGCGAGCAACGCGTTCCCGCTTCCGTCGAACGCGGTGAGCAAGAAGACGCTCAGTGCCACCGGCACGAGGCTGATCGCGAACGCGAGCTTTCCTGCGATGCGATTCGGCGCGACGAACGTGACCAGCGCGCCGAGCAGTGCGACGCCGATTAGTAACTCGATCATCATACGAACCACCCTCCGTACACGCCGAGGACGACAAGTAACCCGACGAATCCGCCGACGATCAACGCGGCGTAGTTAGTCACGATTCCCGTCTGAATCCGTTTGATCCAGCCGCTTCCGAACAGGCTCACGCTCGAGACGCCGTTGACGACGCCGTCGATAACCGACTGATCGAACCGGTCCGCCGTTCGAGCGGTCGGCAGCGTTAGGCCCTCCGCGAGCCACACCTGGAACTCGTCCTGGTAGTAGTTACTCCGGAGGAGTTCGCGAACCGCACCCAGTCGCTGGGTGTGTGGTTCGGGTTCGGAACCGCCGTAGAGCGTCCACGCGAGCCCCGCCCCGCTGAGGGCCAATCCGAGCGACAGCGCGGCCCCGACGAGCAACGTCGTCTGTTCGGAGCCGGCGATCGCTCCCGTTTCGTGTGCCAGCGTGTCGCTGTAGGCACCGTAGGTGAGTTCCTCGAGGCCGCCGTAGTGGCCGTCGAGCCACATCTCGAGGAACATGATGTCCATGTCCAGTAGCTTGCCGATGGGCGCGAGGTTCGCCACGCCGGCGGTTAGCGAGAGGAGACCGAGGACGATCAGCGGTGCTTTGACGCTCCAGCCGATGTCGTGTGGGTCTTCTGCGGCCTCCGAGCGCGGCTCTCCGTGGAACGTGAGAACCACCATGCGGAAGGTGTAAAAGCCGGTGAAGAAGACGGCGATCAGCCCCATCGCGTAGGCCGCGAGGTAGACCTCGTTCTCGAGGCCGAGGATGAGCGCGTCGTAGAGCACCTCGTCTTTGGACCAAAAGCCCGAGAACGGAATGATGCCGGCGAGTGCGAGTGCACCCGCGAGGAAGGTGTAGTAGGTGACGGGTGCCTTCTCTTTCAACCCGCCCATCTTCCACATGTTCTGTTCGTGGTGCATGAGGATGATGACGGCACCGGCACCGAGGAACAAGAGCGCCTTGAAGAAGGCGTGGTTCATCAGGTGGAAAACCCCGGCGACGTAGCCGCCGACGCCGAGGCCGAGCATCATGTAGCCGTACTGGCTTATCGTCGAGTACGCCAGCACCTGTTTGATGTCGTCTTTGACGACCGCCATCGACGCCGCGAACAGCGCGGTAAAGCCGCCGACGAAGGTGATAATTCCGAGTGCGGTCGGTGAGAGCGCGTAGTACCCGAACATCCGTGCGACGAGGTAGACGCCGGCCGCGACCATCGTCGCCGCGTGGATGAGCGCCGACACGGTCGTCGGCCCCTCCATCGCGTCGGGGAGCCAGGTGTGTAGCGGGAACTGTGCGGACTTGCCGATCACGCCGCCCAACACGAGCAGTCCGGTGATCGTAATCCACGTCTGGGCGTCGAACCCGAACAGGGTTTCGCCGCCCTCGAGGGCGGCTTCCGCCTGGGCGACGAACGAGTTGTCGCCCGCGAACGCGAGCGTGCCGAACGTCGCGCCGATCGCGACGACGCCGATCAGGAAGAAGTAGTCACCGAAGCGGGTGACCAGAAACGCCTTCTTCGCGGCCGAGGGTGCAGACTCCGTCCGGAACCAGAAACCGATCAGGAGGTACGAGCACAGCCCGACCAGTTCGAAGAACATGAACGCCATCAGCAGGTTGTCCGCGTAGACGAACGCGAGCATGCTGAACGTGAACAGTCCGAGTTCGGCGTAGTATCGCGGGAGTCCCGTCTCGCCCTCGGCGTTCATGTAACCGAGGCTGAAGACGTGGACGAGCAGCGCGATCAGCGAGACGATCACGAGCATCAGCGCCGAGAGCGGATCGATCAGGATGCCGAACGTGAACTCGATCCCCTGGGCTGCGCTGTGGCCCGCCGTCTCGCCGGCGGCCCACTGGTAGTACGTTTCGTGGTGTACCTCGCCGCTCGCGACGGCCGCGAGCATCAACAGCGAGAGGCCGAGCGAACCGGCCGTCGCGAAGATACCCGCGATGGCACCCTTCTTCGGCATCGCGTTGCCAAAGCAGAGTGCGACCACGAAGGCCGCGAGCGGGAGCAGTGCTATCGCCGGTGCGTAGGTAAAGATCCCTTCCATCTTCTTACCACCTCATCGTCGACGGGACCGTGACGTCGACGTCACGGAAGTTGCGATACAGTACCAGGATGATGCCGAGTCCGACGGCAACCTCCGCGGCCGCGAGCGCCATCGTAAACAGGGCGAAAACCTGCCCCGTGAGGTTGCCGTGATAGAACGAGAACGCGATCAGGTTGACGTTCGCCGCGTTGAGCATCAACTCGACGGACATCAAGAAAAGCAGCGCGTTCCGCCGCGTGAGCACGCCGAACAGCCCGATACAGAACAGGGCCATCGACAGCAGGACGTAGTGTTCGATCCCGACGCTCACACGCTCTCACCTCCGTCAGTGGAGCGGTCGATGCCATCGTCGGGTTCACCTGCCGTGCTGTCTGTCGATGAACCCGAATCCGTTCGAAAGCTCTCACCACCGTCGGTCGCCGCCCCGAGATTCCCGCGACGGCTGGTTCCCGCCTGCGTTGAAGTGGGTTCTGCGTCGGTCGTGGCACTCGAGAGCGCCGCGACTGTCTGGCCTTCGTCCTCGCGTTTTGCGAGGACGAGTGCGGCGTCGAGTGCGGCGTCCAGCACGATCGCAATCAAGAGGAACGAAACGAGAAACGGCTCGGTGTTCGTCATCGGCCCCTCGGTCGGCTGTAAGGCCTCGAGATCGAACAGCGCGTACCCGATTTCGGCGGTTATCGAGGAGACGCCGGAGAATCCCTGCAGCGAGCCGGTAAACGTCGTGTTGAACACGATCGCCGCCATCAGCCCGAACAGAGCGACTGCGAGCAGGCCGGGGACGAGCGTCTTGCCGAGTCGTAGCTTCGGACGCGTCGTCACGACTGGCTCACCTCCGTCTCCTCGAGATCGGCGGTCTCGTCCTGGGTCAACATCACGGCGAACGTGATGAGGATGAGCACGCCGCCCACGTAGACGAGGATCTGCATCATCGCGACGAACTCCGCCGCGAGCATGATGTAGTACACCGCGACGCTCAGCAGCGAGATGCCGAGCGCGAGCGCCGAGTGCCAGGGTTCCTCGAAGAGGACGACCCCCAGCGCACTCGAGAGGGTAATGGCCGCGAACAGCGCGAACGCGATCGTTTCCATCATTGGTAATCGACCTCCCCTTCGCCCTCGCCGATCCAGGCGCCCCGATCGGGTTCTCGAGACTCGAGCGGGTCGATATCCTTGTACCACGGCACGGCTTTGAGCTGTTCTTTGTTGTAGACGAGGTCGTTTTTCGTATCGCCCGTGAACTCGAAGTTCTGCGTGAGCAAGATCGCGTCGACGGGACAGACCTCCTCGCAGAGTCGACAGTAGATACACTGGCCGATGTGGAGGTTGTACTGTTCGCCGTTGCGCTTGTCGTCCATCACGATCTGAATCGTGTCGTTCGGACAGACGTTCTCACACTGGCGACACCAGATACAGCGTTCCTGACTGAACTTGTGAACGCCGCGAAACCGCGGGGAGACGTCCGGCGCAGTTTCGGGATACTCCACGGTGAACGTAGAGCCATCCAGTGCGTGTTTCATCGTCGTTGCCATCGATTTGAGTATCCCAATCATGCTATCAGCCCCACGATAATTGCGGTGAGCAAGAGGTTTGCAAACGAAAGGACCAGCAGGCCCTTCCACCCGATCTCGATCAACTGGTCGATCCGGACCCGCGGCACCGCCGAGCGGAGCCACTGGGTCATCATGAAGACGCCCCAGATCTTGATCAGGAACCAGACGATTCCCAGGAACGCAGGCCCGGGTCCGGCGGGACCGCCGAGGAAGATCGTCGCGATGATGGCACCGCCGAGGAAGATGTGCAAGAACTCCCCGAGATAGATCAGGACGAAGTAAACCGAAGAGTACTCCGTCTGATAGCCGGCGACGATCTCAGTCGGTGCCTCCGGGGTGTCGAATGGGTTGCGTCCCACCTCCGCGAAGTTCGCCGTGAGGAACAACACGAACGCGAAGGGGTTGACGAGCGCGTACCACTGGGGAATCGAAACGACGCCGAGATCGATCAGCGCCTGCGACTGCGCTTCGACGATCGTGCTCATCTGTAGCGAACCTGCAAAGAGCACGACTGACATCCCCGTGACGACCAGTGGAATCTCGTAGGCGACGTTCTGTGCGACCGCCCGAAGCCCGCCAAGCAGCGAGTACTTGTTCGCCGATGCGTAGCCCGCCATCACCAGTCCGAGACTCGCGATGCCGGAAACGGCGAAGACGAACGCCAGTCCAACTTCGGGGTCCGCGAGTTGAATCCCGCTTCCCATCGGAATAACGGCAAACCCGAGCATCGCAGACGAGGCGACGACGATCGGCGCGAAGTCGTAGGCCGGTCGGTCGACGTTTTCGGGAATGATGTTCTCTTTCGAGAGCAGTCGAACCGCGTCGGCGACGATGATGAACACGCCGGCCGGACCGAGGTGATTGACCGCGATTCGGTCGGTAAAGGCGGCGGTAATCTTTCGTTTCGCCCACGGTCCGGCGAC
This sequence comes from Halostagnicola larsenii XH-48, assembly GCF_000517625.1. GTDB lineage: Archaea > Halobacteriota > Halobacteria > Halobacteriales > Natrialbaceae > Halostagnicola > Halostagnicola larsenii. The sequence goes on from NZ_CP007055.1 coordinate 824,763, forward strand.
CCCGGTCATCGCGAGCATCAAGCTGCCGATAATGAAGGCTGCGAGAAACGCAGCGACCAACTCGCCTGCCACGCCGAGCTCGCCGAGTCCGGTGAGGTCGCCGATTCGCTCTGGAAGCATCGGCTCGCCCACTTGCAGTACCATTTCGGGTGCGCCCCGGCTCATCGATCCACCTCGCCGAGCACGATGTCTAAGCTGCCCAGGGACGCGACCAGATCAGGGATGTACTCTCCCTGTACCATCTGCTCGAGCGCCGAAAGGTTGTGGAAACACGGACTCCGGATCTTGAACCGGCCGGGTTTGTCCGTCCCGTCCGATCGGATGTAGATCCCGAGTTCGCCCTTCGCACCTTCGACGGCGCGGTACACTTCGGTATCAGGGTCAGGTTTCAACGTTCGAGGAACGTTGGCCTGTACTTCCCGTTCGTCTTCGGGCCACTCTTCGATCAAGTCGAGACACTGCTCGATGATTTTGGCGGATTCTTCGACTTCTCGCATCCGGACGAGGACGCGGCTGTAGTTGTCACAGCCGTCCTCGGTGACGACGTCCCACTCTAAGTTTTCGTAGTAGCCGTAGGGATCGTCGCGCCGGAGATCGAAGTCGATTCCCGATCCGCGTGCGACGGGACCGGTACAGCCGTACTCTTTGGCGACTTCGGGCTCGAGAATCCCGGTGTCGACACAGCGAATCTGGAAGATCTCGTTGCTCGTGAGCAGATCGTTGTACTCGTCGACCTTCGCCGGGAGTTCGTCGAGGAAATCACGCGTCTGTGCGATGAACTCCTCGCGGGGTTCGGGGAGATCCCAGGCGACCCCGCCGAGTCGGAAGTAGTTGAACATCAACCGCTGGCCGGTGAGGTCCTCGAGAATGTCCTGGATGACCTCGCGGTCGCGGAAGGCGTACTGGAAGACGGCGGTGAAGTCGCCGTAGACGTCCAGCGCGAACGTTCCGAGCGCCAGCATGTGCGAGGCGATCCGGCAGAGTTCGGCCCCCATGGTTCGGATAACCTGTGCGTACTCGGGGACTTCGATGTCCGCGAGATCTTCGGCCACTCGAGCGTACGCCCACTCGTTTAACAGGCCGGAGGAGACGTAGTCCCAGCGATCGGGGTAGGGCATGATCTGGTGGCGATACGTTCCCTGCTGGCACATCTGCTCCTCACAGCGGTGCAGATAACCGATGTCGGGGTCGACGTCGAGGACCGTTTCGCCGTCCAGCACCGTCTTGATGTGCAAGACGCCGTGGGTCGCCGGGTGGTGCGGTCCGACGTTGAGGAACATCGTGTCCGATTCGGAATCGAGGTGGTCCGGCTGAATCGGGTTCTCGTACTCCGAGAGGGTGACGACCTGCGGTTTCGTCTGGTCGTAGTCGAGACTCAGCGGATGGCCCTGCCAGGTCTCCGGCAGGAGGATCCGACGCGGGTCCGGATGCCCTTCGTAGTCGATTCCGACGAGGTCGAACGCTTCGCGTTCGTGCCAGTCTGCGGTTCGAAAGACAGGCTCTGCGGACTGGCTCGTCGGCTCCTCGAGCGTCGTCGGGACGACGACGCTGACCTCCTGAGTGGGGTCGGCGTACTTCTTGAGGTGGTAAATCGACTCGTACCGGTCCTCGTACTGCTGTGCGGTGAGACAGGAGAGGTGGTCGAACCCGGCCTCATCGCGTAGGTCGGAGAGGACGTCTTGGACGTCATCCGGGTTGATGACGAACCCCGGCGCGTTCAGGTGATCGTCGCGTGCGATTGCACGGTCGCCGATCAGCGCCTCGAGTTCGTCCTCGGTGGTCTCGGCAGTTCGTGGTGGTTCGATGTCCGTGCTCATGGTGAATCAGCCCAGTTGTATCGCATGACGAGATCGTCCTCGTCGATCTCACTGGCCAGTTTCTGGACGAGTTCGTCCTGTGGAAGGTCGCCGAACTGCTCGAGTTCGTAGGGTTTGACGACGACGGGGGACGACTCGCTGTTTCTGATCCGCTCCTGGAGCTTTAGGACTCCGTACACGAGCGCCTCGGGTCGCGGTGGACAGCCCGGCACGTGGATGTCGACGGGGATTATCTCCTCGGCACCCTTCACGACGTTGTAGCCCTCCTGGAACGGGCCGCCGGAGATCGTACACGATCCCATCCCGACGACGAACTTCGGTTCGGGCATCTGATCGTAGACGCGTTTCATCCGGGGGCCGAACTTCGAGACGATCGTTCCGGGGACGATCATCACGTCGGCCTGTCGCGGCGACGCGCGGGGGACGCCTGCGCCGTAGCGATCGATGTCGTGTTTGATCGCGTACGTGGACATCATCTCGATGCTACAGCACGCGATTCCGAACTGGAGCATGAACATCGAGTTCCCCCGGACCCAGTTCATGAACTTATCGAACTTCGTGAGGATAAACGGTGACGCGCCGAAGGCCTCACGAAGCTTGGAATTAAAGCGGTTGTCGACCCCCTCGCCAATCCGCGCATCCCGGGTGTCGGTCGAGGGTGCGGTACTATCGTATATTTGTTGCCGTGGTTCGTTGCTCATGGTCGATCAGCCTCAGTTTCGACCTGGTACGGACTTCGTGCCCACTGTACTGCACCGCTGCGCCACGCCCAGGCGAGTCCGACGAGGAGGATTGCGACGAACACCAACATCGGACCGAGTATCTCGAGAAGCGACACGGCATCCGATTCGACGGCATCCAGGTAGACGACCGCCCACGGAAACAGGAGGACGGTTTCGATGTCGAAGACGAGAAAGAGAAGTGCGACCATGTAGTACTGGATGTTAAACCGAATGCGTGTCCCACCGGTCGGGACCTCGCCACTCTCGTAGGTGGCGCGTTTGCTCGTTTCGGGTACGCTGGGTCGAATGAGATACGATACCGCCATCATCGAGAGCGGAATCAGTAATCCCACGAGCGCCAGCATCCCCACAGCGATCCATTCATTCATCTCCGTAACGTTCGCAGGTTCAAACCGCATGCATATAAGGGTTGATTCTTGCGATTCCCGGTTGATCTGCCGATAAACGGCCGTATGGAGGTGTTCTAGCGACGAACAATCATCCACAAATAACTACAGGACGAGATTCAACGGTAATGGGCCATTGGCACAGTCTCGTGTATCTCGACCGAGATCTTACTGATCGCCAGATCGATATGCCGCGACACCGCCATCGTGAAGGGCCCGAGACACCGTTCCAACCTCGGATTGGAGCGACTCGTGGTAGGCGACGAGTCGGTCTCGGACGTCGTCGTGTTGCCGTGCGAGAATCTGGGCGGCTGACAACGCAGCGTTGAAGGACTTCCCCGCGTCGACCGCGACCAGCGGCGCACCCGTCGGCATGCCGATGACGCTGTCGACGGATTTCTCCTGTACCGGGACGCCGATGACGGGCAGCGGATACGCGATCGACGCCGTCATGTTCGGGAGGTCCGCGGACTTCCCGCCCGCGCCCGCGATGATAACTTCGAGACCGCGCGCTTCTGCCGTCTCAGCGTAGGCCGTCATCAAGTCAGGCGTCCGATGGGCCGATGTCACGTACGTCTCGAAGGTAAAGCGCTCTTTGGGTGTCGTTTCGTAGTCAGTCTGTTCGGCAAAGTCGAGTTCTTCGACCAGTGCGTCGTACGCTCCGGGCCGGCGGCCCCCGGTCATCATCACCTCGAGGTCCGAATCGCTCCCCATGACGATACCGATGTCCGGGGTTTCCTCGGTCGGTCTGTCCTGTTTTGCTTCCTCGTATAATCGATCGATGAGGGTTGTCACAGAATCTGCCATTGAGGTCGATACCGCGTTCGAGGTAGTTAGTCGGTCCGAAACGTCACCGCCTCTCGAAGGGCTCGAGCAGTTTCGAGGTGGGACTCGAGAACGCGGTCTTCGGCCCCGCCCCGCGTCGAACCATTGTCGTCTCCAGTCGATCGTTTCGCTGCCGACGCCTCGAGATCGACGGAATCGCGCGCACTGACGGTCACGTGTCCCATCTTCCGCAGCGGTCGAGCCTGCTTTTTCCCGTACCAGTGGAGGTGCGCCGACGGCGTCTCGAGGATCCGCTCGACGTTGTGCAGCGTCGCCGCTCGCTCCTCGTCGACGTCGCCGAGTAAGTTCGTCGAAACCGTCGGGGAACGCAGCGCCGTCGAGCCGAGCGGCCAGCCCAGCACGGCCCGGACGTGTTGTTCGAACTGCGAGCTGTGGGCCCCCTCGATCGACCAGTGGCCGGAATTGTGCGGTCGCGGCGCGATCTCGTTGAGCAACAGGTCGCCGTCGCGGGTCTCGAACAGTTCGATGCCGTAGACGCCGCGGCCGTCCATCACCTCGAGTACGTCCGTCGCGAGTTCCGTAGCCCGCTCTCTGACTTCGGGCTCCGAGCGGGCGGGGACCAGTGTCTCGCGGAGGATTTCGTCCTCGTGGACGTTTTCGCCGACGGGGAAAGTAGCCGTCTCATCGTCTCCCTTGACGGCGATGACCGAAACCTCACGGGCGAAGTCCACGAAGGACTCGACCATCGCCGGTCCGGCGACCGACTCGAGGGCCGACTCCGCGTCGGCCTTCGACTCGATGGGGACGTTGCCGCGTCCGTCGTAGCCGCCGGTTCGGGCCTTGAGCATCACCGGCGCGCCGTAGTCGTCGATCGCCGTCCGAATGTCGGCCGCGTCCTCGACGGCGCGAAACGGCGGGACCGGGATCCCGGCGTCGGCGAGTTCGCGCTTCTGGACGAGTTTGTCGTGAATCGTCTCGAGCGTCGAGGGCTTCGGGTGAACGGGGGTTCCGGTATCCTCGCTCACGCGCTCTAACACGTCCTGATCGGCGAGTTCGATCTCAAACGTGAGGACGTCGGCGCGTTCGGCGAGTTCGTGGATGTTCCCCTCGTCGTCGAAGTCGGCGACGATCTGATCTCGGGCGAGCGATGCTGCGGGACAGTCCGGCGTCGGATCGAGAACGATCACTTCGACGCCGAGCGGGCCGGCCGCCTCGGCGAGCATTCGTCCGAGCTGACCGCCGCCGACGACCCCGAGCGTCGGTCCTGGCGACTGTAGCGTGGTCATCGAGCGGCGGTTGTCCGCGGCTCCGCTTAAGGATTGGCAATCGGCTAGCTGCCGATCGACTGCCCTGATCGATCGGGGCTCGAGTCGGCGCAAACTCGCTCGAGAACGGTACCTCTTTTACCCGTCCTCACTACCGCTGGCGTATGACCACGCTCGGCGTGGTGGTCGCGGAGTTCAACCGCCCGATCACCGAGCAGATGGAACGAGAGGCGCTGGAAGCCGCACGCGCAGCGGGTGCAACTGTCGACCGGACGATACAGGTTCCCGGCGTGTACGACGCGCCGCTGGCCGCCGATCGGCTCGCCCGTCGCGAGCCGATCGACGCGGTGGTCGTCGTGGGTGCGGTGATCACCGGCGATACCGACCACGATCAGGTTATCACCGACGCGACCGCCCAGCGACTCTCCGACGTCAGCCTCGAGCGTGATACGCCCGTTACACTCGGCGTAACGGGTCCCGGTATGTCCGCCGCCGAAGCACGCGAACGGGTCGAAAACGCCGCGAAAGCAGTCGACAGCGCGCTCGACCTCGTTGAGGAACTTCCCGATCCGGATCCGAACACCGGTTCAGATTCAGACTTCGATCACCAATGACCCTGGAATTCACCGACCGCGTAACCCGAGTCGAACCGTCAGCAACGCTCGCGATTTCCGCACTCGCGACCGAACTCGAGGCCGAGGGCAAAGACGTCGTCGACCTCTCGGTCGGCGAACCCGACTTCCCGACGCCCGAGAACGTCATCGAGGCCGGACAGGACGCGATGGACGCCGGCCACACCGGCTACACGACCTCCGCGGGGATCCTCGAGCTACGGGAATCGATCGCCGACAAACTGGCCGACGACGGCCTCGATTACGGCCCCGAGAACATCATCGTCACGCCCGGCGCGAAGCAGGCGCTGTACGAAATCGTCCAGGCCCTGATCGGCGACGGAGACGAGGTCGCTCTCCTCGACCCGGCATGGGTCTCATACGAGGCGATGGTCAAGATGGCCGGCGGCGACCTCGCACGCGTTGATCTCTCCGCACACGACTTCCAGCTCGAGCCAGCGCTCGACGATCTGGCTGCGGCCGTTTCGGACGACACCGAACTGCTGATCGTCAACTCGCCGTCGAACCCGACCGGTGCCGTCTACTCCGACGCGGCGCTCGAGGGCGTTCGCGATCTGGCCGTCGAACACGACATCACCGTCATCTCCGACGAAATCTACAAGGAGATCACCTACGGCGTCGAGCCGACGAGTCTGGGTACGCTCGAGGGGATGGCCGACCGGACGATCACCGTCAACGGCTTCTCGAAAGCCTACTCGATGACCGGCTGGCGGCTGGGTTACTTCGCCGGCCCCGAGGAACTGATCGATCAGGCCGGCAAGCTTCACAGCCACTCGGTCTCCTCGGCCGTAAACTTCGTCCAGCACGCCGGTCTCGAGGCGCTCGAGAACACCGACGAAACCGTCGTCGAGATGACCGAGGCGTTCGAGCAACGGCGAGACCTCGTCGTGGAACTGCTCGAGGACGAAGGCGTCGACGTGGCGGTTCCCGAGGGTGCGTTTTACATGATGCTCCCAGTCGATCAGGACGATCAGGCGTGGTGTGAGGGTGCCATCGAAGACGCCCACGTTGCGACGGTTCCCGGCAGCGCGTTCGGCACGCCCGGATACGCTCGAATTTCCTACGCTGCGAGCGAAGAGCGACTTCGCGAAGGAATCGGTCGACTGGTCGCAGAAGGTTATCTGTAGCCTGAAAACGCGTATAATGGTTGGTGGCGAGACGTAAAACGGAACGCGCTGGATCGAGACGATTATTCGTGCCAATATTGTGGCGTCACGCGTGACGAGATTGGACACGAACCGGATATCCACTACATTAAACCAGTTCGGCGTTCAACGATCCGCAGCTCGCACACACCCTTGATAACGTCGTTTGTCTTTGCCGAAGTTATGATCGGTATGTTGAGATCGAATCAATCGACGCCTTCTCCTCCGGCGACGAGCAAACATAACTCATAAGCCGTTCTGTTGCCAACCGATAGTTGCACGTCAAGTCCCGTGGTGTAGTGGCCAATCATCTGAGCCTTTGGAGCTCAGGACGGCAGTTCGAATCTGCCCGGGACTATGACCGTTATTTTATATTATTCGCTCTTCTCGAGCACCCGCTAACCCGACCACAAATCTACGAGTTTGGCGGGCACGGCATCCCTCGAGCGAACGACGATTCGAATTGTCTCAGGTCAGCCATCGCTGGGCCACGATACCCAGTGAACTGCACGATGGCGGAGACGGGACGTTCGTCGACAACCGGTGGACGGTAAGTGAGGTGGAATCGGTGTTCACGCCTCACTGCGGCGGTGTTCTGCATATCGGTTTACGCTTCGTAATCACTCGTCTCCGGTCAGTTTCTCCTCACAATGGCGACTCATTTGGGATGTGATATCAGGCCAAGGGTTATTCGTGCGCCGTCCCTAGACTAGGCTATGATCGCTCCCGAACTCGTTCAGTCCGTAGCCGTTCAGTTCGTCCCGCTCCAACTCGAGGGTGTTTCGGGGGCCGCCATCGCCGGCGGACTCGTCCTCGTGCTTGCGATTATCACCGTCTGGCAGATGGTCGAAATCGTCGACGCCTACGACAGGGGTGCGCTGACGGTCTTTGGCGAGTACCGCAAACTCCTCGACCCGGGCCTAAATATCGTCCCGCCGTTCGTCTCGCGGGTGTACACGTTCGATATGCGAACCCAGACGCTCGACGTGCCGACCCAGGAGGCGATCACCCGCGACAACTCGCCGGTGACCGCCGACGCCGTCGTCTACATTCGTGTGATGGACGCCAAACGGGCGTTTCTCGAGGTCGACGACTACAAACGGGCCGTTTCGAACCTGGCCCAGACCACCCTTCGGGCCGTTCTCGGCGACATGGAACTCGACGACACGCTCAGCAGGCGAGAGCGCATCAACGAGCGGATTCGGACCGAACTCGACGAACCGACCGACGAGTGGGGGATCCGCGTCGAGAGCGTCGAGGTTCGAGAGGTGACGCCGTCTCGAGATGTCAAGGGTGCGATGGAACAACAGACGTCCGCCGAGCGAAAACGCCGCGCCATGATCCTCGAGGCCCAAGGTGAACGCCGCAGCGCCGTCGAGAAAGCAGAAGGTGACAAGCAATCCGAAATCATCCGCGCACAGGGTGAAAAACAGAGCCAGATCCTCGAGGCACAGGGTGACTCGATCTCGACCGTCCTGCGCGCTCGCTCGGCCGAATCGATGGGCGAACGCGCCGTCATCGACAAAGGGATGGACACCCTGACCGAAATCGGCCAGAGCGACTCCACGACGTTCGTGCTGCCCCAGGAACTCACCTCGATGGTGGGCCGCTACGGCAAGCACCTCACCGGCAGCGACGTCGAATCCGACGGCACCGAACTCGACAGCCTCGAGTTCGACGAGGAAACCCGCGAACTGATCGGACTCGACGACATCGCCGAGATCATCGGCGAAATCGACGAGCAAGCCGAGATGGACGTCGAAGCGATGGAACAGCAGGCACAGGCCATCAAGGAAGGGAAGGGGTCGGTTAGCGGACCGAACGCCGAACCCGAAACGGCCGGTGCCGACGGCGATACCGACGATTAATCGCTCACGTGGGGGCCAATGCCGCCGTCGTGATCGACCCCACTGATGATTTTTCTTCGCTCGCGACGTAGTACCGGACGATTCGCATGATCTCACGCGTTCTCGTTCCGGTTGATGAATCCGAAATGGCGACCTACGCGCTCGAATACGCCCTCGAGGCCTATCCCGAGGCCGACATCACCGCGTTACACGTCGTCGGCGTTCCGTCGTCGATGTGGGGCGAAGCGTCCGGAATCGCTCTCTCGGATGACCTCGAGGAGGCAGCGAAAGAACACGCACGCACAGTCCTCGAGGGGGCGCGTGAAACCGCTGGGGCCTACGACGCGGAACTCGCGACCGACATCGAACTCGGCCATCCGGTTCGGGCGATCCTCGAGCGGGCCGACGGGTTCGATACGATCGTTATCGGCGCACACAGCGGGACCCTCTCGGAGCGATTGTTCGTCGGGAATGTCGCGGAAAAGATCGTTCGGCGCTCTCCCGTTCCGGTGACGGTGGTACGGTAAATCGGGTCGACGGCGGCGGCTCGGAGACGCGGTGGCGAACAATGATATAGCCGGCACGCCCACGTGGAGACAACGGACCCTTCGATAATGACCAGCCACTACGATCACGCGCAGGTACAGGAGTTTTGGCAGTATATCTGGGAGCGCGACGACGTCTACGAGCTTTCGGAGGCCGCCGTCGATCCGACCTACGTGCTCGGCATGTTTCCGTACACCTCCGGGACGCTTCACATGGGCCACGTCCGTAACTACGCGATTACGGACGCGTACGCGAGGTACCGACGGATGAACGGCGACGACGTGTTACACCCGATGGGGTGGGATGCGTTCGGGCTCCCGGCCGAAAACGCCGCGCACGAACGCGCAAGCGATCCGGAATCGTGGACGCAGGCGTGTATTCGACGCATGCGCGAGGAACTCGAGACCATGGGCTTTGGCTACGACTGGTCTCGAGAGATCACGACCTGCGAGCCCGAGTACTACCGGTGGAACCAGTGGCTGTTCAAACGGCTGTACGAGGAGGGACTCGTCGAGTACGAGGCGGCCTCGGTCAACTGGTGTCCCGACTGCGAGACGGTCCTCGCCGACGCGCAGGTCGAGGTGCGATCACGCGAAACAGACGCCGAAACTGCCGAAAACGGCGATCACGGGAGCTCGGACTCACAGACGCGCGTCTGCTGGCGGTGTGAAACGCCGGTCGGTCGCCGTGAACTCGATCAGTGGTTCTTCACGATCACCGACTACGCGGAGGAACTGTACGACGGACTCGAGGACCTCGAGGGTTGGCCCGACGGCGTCAGGCAGATCCAGCGAAACTGGATCGGGCGACAGGAGGGGTATCGAATTTCGTTCGACGTAGCGGTCCCCGACGGTGATTCAGAGGCCGACATCGAGTCCGTCGACGTCTTTAGCACGCGTCCGGAGACGGTTTACGGCGCGACGTATCTGGCGCTCTCGCCGGGCCACGAACTCGCTCGAGCGGTCGCCGAAACCGATGAACGCGTCGAGGCGTACATCGAGGATGCGCGCGAAAGAGAACCTGGATCTGTCGGCTACGACGGCGTCCGAACCGAGCTGACCGCAACCCATCCGCTCACTGGAGAGGAGTTGCCGGTTTACGTCGCCGGCTACGTGCTAAAAGACGTCGGAACGGGAGCCGTGATGGGCGTCCCAGCGCACAACGAACGCGATCACGAGTTTGCACAGGAACACGACGTTCCGGTCGAACGCGTGATCGTTCCCGATGGCGACGAAGGAGCCGGAACCGACGAGAGGGACTCCCAGGCAGAACTGTACACCGGATCGGGGGATCTCACCAACAGCGGCGAGTACGACGGCCTCGAGTCCGCGGTCGCCGGCGAACGAATCCCGTCGGAACACGATGCCTTCGAAGCGGACGTGACATACCGACTTCGCGACTGGCTGATCTCCCGCCAACGCTACTGGGGGACGCCGATTCCGGTCGTACACTGCGAGGACTGCGGCCACGTGCTGGTTCCCGACGACGAGTTACCGGTCGAACTGCCCGAGTTCGTCCGGACGACCGGGAACCCGCTCGAGGCACAGGAGTCGTTCGTCGAGACGACGTGTCCGGACTGCGGTGGTCCCGCCCGGCGCGAGACGGACACGATGGATACTTTCGTCGACTCCTCGTGGTACTTCCTGCGCTTTCTCTCGCCCGACCTCGACGACGCGCCGTTCGACGCCGAACTGGCCGACGAGTGGATGCCGATCGACGTCTACGTCGGCGGCGACGAACACGCAATACTGCACCTCCTGTACATCCGATTTTTCACCCGGGCGCTCGCCGATCTGGGCTTGCTCGAGATCCGGGAACCGGTCGAACGGCTCATCAGCCAGGGAACGGTGCTCTACGAGGGCGAGAAGATGTCCGCTTCCAAGGGCAACACCGTGGCACCACAGGAGTACGGCGCGGAAACGACGCGGCTGTTCGTCCTCGCAGCGGCCCACCCCGAGCAGGACTTCGAGTGGACGGCAAACGACGTTCGGGGTGTCTACGACCTCCAGCAGTCGCTGTACGGGATGGCAACGGCGTTCATCGACGAGACGAACACGCGGATCGAACGGGCCGCCCACGACGAGTACGTCGACCGGGAAATCGACCGAACGATCGCCGCGGTAACCGAGGAGTACGAGCGGTTTCGGTTCCACCGCGCGGTCACGGAGATCCAGGGTCTGGCCGGATTGCTCCGACGATATCGCGTCTACGAGACGCCACAGGAAACCGTCTACCGCCGGGGTCTGTTGACCCTCGCGGCGCTAATCGCACCGATGGCTCCCCACCTCGCCGAGGAACTATGGAACAAACTTCGCGGCGACGGGCTCGTCGTCGAAGCCGACTGGCCAGAACCCGAACGCGACGTCTCCGACGCCCATCTCGAGCGGCGACTCGTCGAGACGACTCTCGAGGACGTTCGAGACATCGTCGACGTGGCCGAAATCGAGGCTCCAGAACGGATCGAACTCGTCGTCGCCGAGGACTGGAAGTATCGAGCCGCTGAACTCGTCGCAGAGCGCGATACGACAGCGCACGAGGCGGACGTTGCCAACAGCGTTCTGGCCGACGAGGAACTCGAGGCCGATCCAGAAGCTGTCGCGGCGTTCGTAGCCGACCGGCAACGACAGCGAGGAGAGCTCGATCCGTTACCAGATTCGAACCGCGAACGTGAGATTCTCGAGCGCTCGCGGTGGTTACTCGAAGACGAGTTCGGCGCGGCGGTCACCGTTCGTCAAGCGAGTGCAATGAGTGCGCTCGCCGAGAAGGCGAAACCGGGAAAACCGGCCATACACATCGACTAGTTTATCATGATCGTTCGGGGACAGCGGTGCAGATCGTGTCGCTTTGAATAGGTTTCGTCGAACCGTTTGGATTCGACACCTGCAGCAGATGGCCATTTTTACGTTTTTTCGGTGTTCCATTCGTTGAACAGATCAATATACAAGAACAAGTATGGCAGAAGGACAGTTTTATTTCACCGGCTTGGGAACTATCTGACAGGATGGCGAACGGCGGAGATACGGTCGATACGTCGATTCGAACAGCAATGAGCCAGGCAGTCGTCAAAGCGGTTTCGAATGCGGAGGGGGTTCCACCTGCAGAGCTCTGCCCGCCGGAGTACGAGCCGTTACACGACGTGATCGATCCGGAAGCGCTCGACGCGCTCTTTGCTCCGCGAAGCAACGGCGGGCCGCGACCGGGTGGCACGGTGACGTTTACCTACTGTGGCTACGACGTGACGATTGAGAGCGACGGAACCGTTCACCTCAGCTGAGGCTGTCTTTCCTGAATCGCCATCTCCTGCCAGCGAACGAAAGACCGCTCACTGTTCCACGCTTTATGTCTCGAGCAGGACTCTTGCTTTGATAGAGCCGTTCAGGGAACGACCGACCCTGCTTCCGGAAAAGCAAGACAAATACCCGATCTATCCCAAGACCCAGCTATGGCTACCGCGGATGCACGGCGACGGCTCCGAGAACGTCCACTCGAGACGACGATTTTCCTCTCGATCGTCGGCTACGCACTGGTCATCGGCACCTTCGTCCTCGATCTGCCGATCTACCCCGATCTAACCCTCCAGCAGGTGAACACGCTGTCGCACCTGACTGCGATCATCAACGCGGTGACGACGGTGTTGCTCGTTCTGGGCTGGTACTGGATCAAAGCCGGCGAGATCGAAAAACATCGCGCCGCGATGGGAAGCGCCTTCGTTTCGATCATGCTGTTTCTGGTGGTCTATCTCGTTCGAGTCGGCGGCGGAAGCGGCGAAAAATCGTTCATCGGGCCGGATCTCGTCACGTACGCCTACCTGCTCATGCTCGCAATTCACATTATCCTCTCGATCGTCTCGGTCCCCGTCGTTCTCTACGCGCTGATTCTGGGGCTCACGCACACGCCCGCGGAACTGCGAGAGACCGCCCACGCTCGCGTCGGCCGGATCGCCGCGAGCGCCTGGATTCTCAGCCTGGTGTTGGGTGTCGTCACCTACCTGCTTCTCAACCACGTCTACGACTACGAACTCGCGGCGATGATCGCGCCGATCGCGTTCTAAACCAGCGGTTTCTGTTCTCGATTTCGGTCCCGTTAGCAACCGACCGGTACGCAGGACGATCAATCCGTGCGTGGAATCGAGTACGCACCGAACGCGAAGGCGACGACCGCGAGCACCGCGAGGATTCCCAGATTGGCGAGTGCGGGCTCGAGACCGAACACTGACGCCGTTCCTGCGTCGGGATACGTGGCTGCTCGAACGCCGCGGGAGAAGTACGTCAGCGGCGAGAGATTGACCAGCGGACCGAACCAGCCGGGAAGCTGCTCGAGCGGGATGAACGTTTCAGAGAGGAAAAGCAGCGGCAGTCCGAGGGCGTTGCTCGCCGCCACCGCGCCGTCCTGGGAATCGGTGTAGCTGCCGAGCATGGACCCGATCGCACAGAAGCAGACGACCCCGACGAGGATGTACGCGACGACAAGCGGCGAGAACGCGATGTCCGCTCCCGTCAGGACGACGACGAGCACGAGGATCAACAGACTCGCGAGCGCGATGATCGCGGCGTTGACGAGCGTCTGGCCGAGCAGCCACTCGCCGCGGGTCACCGGCGTCGTCGCGAGCTTTTCGAAGCGGTTTCCCTCGCGGTGGCGGGCGACTTCGCTGCCGAGCCTCGAGAACGGGGTAAAGAGGACGACGACGGCGAGATAGCCGGGGACGTAGTACGCCGCCGGCTCCGCGAACAGCCCGCCGCCGGTCGGATCTGTCTGGATCAGCGCGCCGAAGATGACGATCAGGATCACCGGGAAGAAAAAGGTGAAAAAGACCGCAGTGCGCCGTCTGACGAACGCTCGCCACCCGGCGCTGGTCTGTGCGCGAACGCGTCCGAGTCGACTCATCGGCTCCCCTCCGTTGGCTGGTCTCTGTCGGCCGTACCGATACCATCCGTGTCGTCACCGTCCGCGCTGCCACCACCCGGCGTCGCCTCCGCGAGCGATTTCGACCGACCCGTTCGAGCTACTTCCGCGTCGTCGGCGAGCGCGAGGTAGGCCCGCTCGAGATCGGGTTCGGCCCAGGTGAGGCTGGTGTACCCGATCTCCTCGGCCTCGAGCACGTCGACGATGGCCTCGATGGCCGTCGGCGAAACTCCTTCGAAGACGATCGAGCCGTCTCGCGCGTCGATTTCGGTCGCATCGATCTCAACCGGTCGATCCTCGAGTCCGCCAAAGAGATCGGTCGAGACCTTGGTAGCTGTTTCGACGGTGAGACGGCTCGAGCCGCCGTGGTTTTCGATCAGCGTCGCCGGTGGCCCGGAGGCGACGAGCGAGCCGTCGGCGAGCAGTCCGACTCTGTCGGCCAGCCGCTCGGCTTCGGCCATGTCGTGAGTGGTGAGCAGGACCGTCGTGCCCTCGGCTGCTAGCTCCTCGATCAGTCGCCAGACGGTTCGCCGGCCCGCGGGATCGATACCCGTGGTCGGCTCGTCGAGAAAGAGCACGTCGGGATCGTTGACTATCGCGCTACCGACGCAGACTCGTCGTTTCTGTCCGCCGGAGAGGTTCTCGTACCACGTTTCGCCCGCGTCCGCGAGGCCGACATCTGCGAGGACGCGTTCGGGGTCGCGCGCGTCGTCGTAGAGCCCGGCGTAGTACTCGAGCAGTTCCCGCGCGCTGAGGCGATCCGGCGGGGAGAACTCCTGTGGAAGGACCCCGAGTCGCCCCTTGTCGACGGCCGTCGGTGCGCGCTCCCACAGCCGGGCCGTTCCTGCATCGGGGACAGTCGTGCCGGTCAGCGAGCGAACGAGCGTCGTCTTTCCGGCCCCGTTCGGCCCGATGAGTCCGAATATTTCGCCGTCCTCGACGGACAGCGAGACGTCCTCGAGGGCGACGGTCTCGCCGTACGTCTTCCTGAGGCCTGCGGCCTCGACCACGGCAGTCATACGTGGCGGTATCCACCCGTTCCGGGTAAGGTGTTCGATTTGGCCGCCTCCCGGGCCGGCAGGTCCGCATCCCGGACACCGCGACATATTTGTGGGCTCGCGCCCTCCAATTTCGCCACCAACTATGATGGAACAGGCGGAACGGGTGTTGCGCCAGGACCCCGTGATGGCGGATCTCGTCGATCGGTACGACCCGTACGTCGAACCGGACTGGACCGCCTACGAGCGGCTCTGTATCTCCATTATCAACCAGCAGCTTTCGACCGCGAGCGCGGCCGCCGTCCGAGAGCGGGTGTTCGAGCACTTCGACGGCGAACTGACGCCGGCTCGAGTGCTCGCGGCCGACGAAACGCCGCTCCGCGAGGCGGGGCTCTCCCGGATGAAAGTCGAGTACCTCCAGAACGCCGCTCGAGCGTTTCAGGAGAACGACTACACGCGTGCCGGACTCGAGGACCACTCCACAGAGGAGGTCCGCGCTCGGCTCACCGAGATAAAAGGGGTGGGCGAGTGGACCGCGCGAATGTACCTCCTGTTCGTGCTCGAGCGGCCGGATATCCTTCCGCTCGGTGATCTCGCCGTTCGCCGGGGGATCGAACAACTGTACGGCGACGGCGAGGAGTTATCGCGAGACGAGATGCGCGAGATTGCAGAGCGATGGCGGCCGTATCGCTCGGTCGCGACGCGGTACATCTGGGCCGAGTACGAATCCGATGTGTGAGACGTCACCCGGTCCCTGGTGATCACTCCATCGGGGGAGACCGCGACGAGTTCGCCAGGATGAGCAGGCCGGTCACCGCGACGGCCGCGGTCGCAAAGAGCGGATTCAGCGCGCCGATCACCGCCAGCGGTATCACCGCCGCGTTGTAGACGAACGCCAACCCGAGGTTCTGTCTGACCCGACGCCGGGTGGCGTTCGACAGGGCGAACGCCTGCTCGACCGACGTGAGGTCGTCGTCGACGATCGCCAGATCGGACGCGTCGGATGCCAGCGCCGTCCCGCTTCCCATCGAGATGCCGAGGTCCGCCTGCGCCAGCGCCGGCGCGTCGTTCGTCCCGTCGCCGACCATCGCCACCCGGTCGGTTTCCTGTAGTCGACGGATGGTCGCGGTCTTTCCGGTCGGCGGAACGTCCGCGAACACCCCATCGACGCCCTCATGTCGATCGAAGAAGTCGGTCGCGCCCTCGTCGTCGCCGGTCAGCACGACAACGTCGACGCCGTCGTTGCGTAGTTTCGTGACCGTCTCGTCCCACTCAGCCCGCGGTTCGTCGCCGACGACGAGGACGCCCGCCGCACGTCCGTCGACTCCGACGGCGACGGGAAGCCGCCCGAAGCCGCGGGCGTCCGCGACTCGAGACTCAATCGCTTCGTCGAGTTTCCAACCCTGCTCCCGGAAGAGATCCGGATGGCCGACGAGTATCCGTTTCCCGTCGACGACACCTTCGACGCCGCCGTCGTGGGTCTGGAAGTCCTGAACGCGCCGATCGTCGCGCTGGCCGTCGGATCGCTCGAGCGGGTCCGCCGATTCGTTTGATTCGACTGCAAACGCCGAGGCGATAGCGTCCGCCGCTGGATGCGACGCGCGTCGTTCGACGAATCCGGCGGCCGCAAGCACGTCCTCGGGCGCGTCCGCCTCGAGGACCGTCATGTTCCCGGTCGTCAGCGTTCCCGTTTTGTCGAAGACGACGATGTCGACGGCGCGAAGCCGCTCGAAGACGGTCTCGTCGAAGACGACGATCCCGCGTTCCATCGCGTCGGTGATGCTCGAGGCGACCGAGAGCGGCGTCGCGAGGCCGATCGCCCACGGGCTCGCGACGATGACAGTCAGAAGCGCGCCCATCGCTGCGTCAGCCGTTCCGGCACCCAGAATCACCAGTGCAACACCGACGATGACGGCCGACCCAATGACGAGCGGAACGCACGTATCGGCGAGTTCGTCGGCCCGGCGCTGGAGGCCGTGGGCGGCGCTCTGGACGTTCCAGACCGCCCGCGTGAGTCGGTCGATGCTGCTCGTGGTTTCCTCGCCAACTCGCACGATTGCGGCGTCGTTCGTGACGACTGACCCGCCGAGAACGCCCTCGCCGGGCGCTTTCGATACCGGCAGGGATTCGCCGGTGACGACCGATTCGTCCACCGTACACGCGCTCTCGATCAGGACGCCGTCGACGGGGATTCGCTCTCCTTCGCGAACCAGCACCCGGTCGCCGGCCTCGAGCGCGTCGACGGGGACCTCGCTGGGCCCGTCGGCCTCGAGACGCCGGGCGTGGTCAACCTGCGAAATCGTCAGTTCGGTGAGGCGGTTCATCGCGCGACGCTTGACCGTCGATTCGTAGTAGACCGCGGCCATCACCGCGGCCGCGACGACGATGGTCAGATCGTAGTAGACGTCATTGCTGCCGAGTAGGACTGCCAGCGTGCCGTAGATATAGGCGCTTACCACCGTCAGCGCCACGAGCAGGTGCGTGTTCGGCCGGCGCAGTTTCAGGCTGATATACGCGCCGCGCAGGACGGGCATCCCGGTCAAGTAGAGGACGACGCCGGTGAGGACGGTAAACAATCGCACGAAGAGCATGCCGTCGAACGTATCGAAGGCCCCCTCGTAGAGAGACAACACCCACCAGTCGGTGAACGACGAGAGGTAGACAGGATACAGGATTGCGATAAACGGAACCAACAGGAACGTTCCGAAGACGATGCCCACGATGTAACGAACCTCGAGCATGTCCTCGCTTCTGCGCTTTCTGAGGCCGCTCATCTCGCGCGAGCGGCGGGTGGTTCCGGTTTCGGCTTCTCCGAGTTCGGATTCGGCGGCCGCGTCCGAACGGAGGTATGCCGTGTATCCGACGCCGCTGATCGCATCCCGAAGCGTCGATTCCGAAACCGTCTCCGGGTCGTGATCGACCCGCACCGTTTCGGTCACGTAACTCGCCGTCGCGTCGCGGACGCCCGCCTGCGACGAGGCGACCGACTCGAGAAACGCTTCGCACGAGGCCGAGTGCATCCCGTCGACGCGGAAGAACGCCCGAACGAGCCCGTTTTCGGCCCGTTCGCTGGAACCCGCTGCCGAATTAGCCGCCTCGATGGGCTCAGAGCGGTCGCTCGATTTGGGCCGCTCACTGGGCGCGCCGAGTTCGTCGTAGACACCGCGACACCCCGGCGAACAGAATCCGTCGCCGGGGTGCGAATCGGCGGCCGATCCGCCGATCGGTCCGGCGGCGGGTCTCGTCAGTGTCGTTCCGCAAAAGCGACAGCGCTCGCGTTCCGCTCGAGGGTCGCTCACACGGTGTTCGTTGGGCTAGCGAACTACAAATACTGACGGTGTTCGACGCAGACGTCGACTACTCCTCCTCTTCTTCGGGCGTGTCGGGTGCGTCTCGATCGATGCGCTTGCTCACGTCGACGCGGTAGTTCTCGAGGATGTCTCGGCCGAGGAGGACGGGATAGTCCATGTGGCTCCGATCTTCGACGCTCGCGGTGACGGTGTGTCGGTTTCCGCCGACGCCGACGACGACGTCGACCACCGGACGACTCTTCGAGGTTTTCGAGCTTCCCGACTTGACTCGAGTGACCGATTTGATCGGTCCAGCGCCGATATCGGCGGCGAGACTGGTGTCGATGCTGGTTCGCGTCGCACCCGTGTCCGATTTTGCGAGGATGGACTTCGATCCGCTCGTTCCCGAGAGGACGACTTCCTCCGTGTACCCGATCGTCGTGGGTTCGTCGGTGGTCGTCGGCGTCTGGGGAGGTCGCGCCGACGGCTCGGTATCGTCGAGCGTCCGGCTGAGTTCCTCGACGCGGTCGTCGTCGACGGAGCCGCCGGCACGTTCGATAGCGAGCTTTGCGATGTAGGGGGCGGGACTGATCCCCGTGGCTTCATAGAGCCCCTTGAACCCGGCGGTGGGATTGACCTCGAGAACGTACCAGCCGTCCTCGCCCTCGACGAGGTCGACGCCCGCGTAATCGAGGCCGATGGCGGTCGCGGATTTCGTCGCCATCTCCGCTGCGCTCTCGGGAAGGTCGTCGGTCGCGTCCTCGACGGCGCCGCCGAGTGCGACGTTCGTTCGCCAGTC
This sequence comes from Halostagnicola larsenii XH-48, assembly GCF_000517625.1. Classification (GTDB taxonomy): domain Archaea; phylum Halobacteriota; class Halobacteria; order Halobacteriales; family Natrialbaceae; genus Halostagnicola; species Halostagnicola larsenii. Next base: position 843,919 of record NZ_CP007055.1, read on the forward strand.
GTTGTCCGGCGCGTACCGGTACATCGCGCCGACGATGTCGCCGTCGACGACGTAGACGCGAAGGTCGCGGTTTGGCCCGTCGCCTTCGCCGATGAGTTCCTGTAAAAACGCATATCGATCGCCGACCTTCGAGTTGACCATGTCGTCGGGGCCGACCTTCCACGTTCCGCCGCCGTGGGTCCCGATCGCCGTCTTATAGACGGCTTCGTCACCGTACTCGTGACGAGAGGCGTTGAGTCGGTCGCTGCTCAGTGCGAGCAGCACGTTCGGCACGCGAACGCCGTTGGCCGCGAGCGTTCCCGCCGTCGAGAGTTTGTGGATCGCGGTGAGCACCGATTCAGGACTGTTGAGCATCGGCTTCAACGGCGAGAACGTGTTGACGAGACCGAGTTCCTCGCAGGGCTGTTCGGTATTCGAGAGCAACATCCGGTTTGCGATGACGTCGACGTCCGGCTCGAGGACGACCGAACCATCCTCCACGCGGACGCTCGTGTTCTCTTCGCGGAGCCACTCTGTATCGTGATCCAACGCCTCCGCTGCGTTGAGTATCGCCTTCGTTTCCTTGCTCGTGTGGAGGCTGAGTACCCCAACCGTAATAGAATCTGTTGTAGTCATACTCGAAAAACACCTACAACTCGCAAAAGCGTTTATAATATTATCGGCCAATGGTATTTGTGAACGAGGCTGTTTGTCGCTGCCATCCCAGCGACCTTGTATCGGAGATCACGTCGTCAGAGGTGATTTGATGTCTTCTTAACCCTCTATCGCGGTGATCCGATATCTGCGTTCACGTAACGACCGACTGAACTTGCTGGAGGTCGAGCAACCCACTCGCGACGGCAAGCACACCCCACGTGACGACGCCGAGGGCGATCGCACCAGCTAACATGACGAGATTCGAGATCAGCGGCGTGACGAGCAACACCGCGCCGGCCATCCCGCCAGTAATCCCACAGATACGTCCGAGCGAGCGCGCGAGCGGCCGGAGATGAAGCGACAGTTCGCTGTGGACGATATAGAGGTTGACCAGCACGTACACCGTGTGCGTTGCGACGGTCGCGATCGCTGCCCCGACGACGCCGACTACCGGAATGAGGGCGACGTTGAGTGCGAGATTCGCAATCGAGGTTCCACCCTTCGCTATCGCGCGAGACCGAGCACGACCGAGATAATCGAGACTATCGCTCGTGAGGTTCGTGATCGCCTGCAGGACGATAAACAGCGAGAGCACCTGCATGACCGGAACGGCGCCCGCGTACTCGGCGCCGAACACCATCGTCATGAACGGGTCGGCGACCAGTGCGAGGCCCACCGCCGCTGGCACGTACAGGAGCATCGCGTTCGTCAGCGCCATCTCGTAGATCCGTCGGGCATCCTCGAGTTGGCCCGCGGCTTTCTGCTCGCCGAAGTTCGGCGAGATGGTAAAGCCGAGCGACTCCGCGGGTGCGAGAACGAAGTCCGTAATCTGTTTCGCGAGCGTGTAGAACGCGACGGCGACCGGGTTGAGGAAGAATCCGACGAGAACGATATCGATCTGTTTGTCGATGACGTTCGCGCTCCGGGTCGCCGTCAGGGGCACGCTGTACTCGAGCAAGCGCCGGGATAGACCGTCTTCGAACTCGTCGGCGATTTCGTATTTCCGGTAGACCTTATAATAGAGCAGTGCGAGCCCGATAGCCGCAGCGACCGCGTAGCCGACGATATAGCCGAAGAAGGCCCCGAGTGCGCCGAGTCCAGCGAGGACGAACCCCACGGCAAACACCAGTCGAGCCGCCCCACTAATGGCCTGAATCGCGGCGCTGTAGACGAGTTGGTTGTACCCCTGAAAGACGATCTGTGCGAAGACGTTGAAGGAGTTGACCGTGATGTAGACTACTCCTGCAGCCAGAAACGGTGCCGCGCCGGGGTCGCCCAGTAGACTCGCGATGTGTTCGTGAAAGAGCAATAACGTGTACGCGACGACGGCGATTACGACGAGCTTAGCGGTGACGGTCGTCTGCAAGAGATGCGGGATCTGGCTCGGGTCATCCTCGCGGTATTCGGCGACGTACCGCGCCGCCGACTTCCCTAAGCCGACGTCGGCGAACAACTGCACGACCGCCAGGATCCCGATCGCCCAGTACAGTTCGCCGTAGCCCGTCGGATCCAGCAGGTACCTGGCGAGAACGAGCATCAACACCGCACTCGAGAGCATGTAGACGGCTCGAGCGACGAGCGTCGCTTTGAATCCCTGAAGGATGTGGGCTTGTCTATCCATGTGTTCCGTTTCTCCGATCGAACCCGTACTATCCGGTCGTGACTCGACCGGACAGATCGATACACTCACGAAACGACGCCGATGGGCAATTGTAATGGACGGACAACAGCCGGAAACATCGTACTACACTGATCTCTCCGTCGTGGATGAACGTCGCTGCGTGGTGATACGGCGCGATAACGAGTCAGGCTCGTTCAATTTTCGGCCGAAGACGGAACGACCGCGAAAAACCGGCCCCGTACGTTAGAGATACGAGGCGTCCCAGCGGGTCGCTTTCCGACGGTTTCCGCAGTTGTTGCACTCGATCCGTCCCATGGTGTCCATCGCGTTGTCGATCGAGTCGCAGTTCCCACAGAGCCAGCCGTATCTTTCCTCGAGTTCGCCGGTCCCGTACGCGGAGTAAAACGGCGATTTCGACCCGCGAGCGGCTTCTCCGTAGCTCACGTAGACGTTCTCGCCGTCGATCTCGAGCTGATCGATCGCGTCCCAGTCCTCGTCGCTATCGATATCGGCTTCGACGTAGACGTTCTCGGTGAACGTTTCGTCGCCGATATCGACCTCTCGCTGGCCGGCCCGTTCGAAGCCGTGGTCTTCGTAGAAGCGGTTTCCACCCTCGTTGTCCGCGAGGACGAAACACCGAACCTGGTCGGCGCCTTCCTCGAGCAACCGCTCTCGCGTGCGGACCAGCAGTCGAACGCCCATCCCGCTCCCGCGGTAGTCGGGATGGACGTGCAACCAGAGCAGTTGTCCGGTCCCGTACCGTTGACCGACGAGCACGCTCTGAGAGAACGCCGCGATCTCGCCGTCGCGTTCGGCGACGAGAAACAGCGTGTGATCGTCGCGTACGTCATCGGCGAACGAGTCGCCGTACCACTGCTCGAGTGCGCCGTCGATCGTATCCTCCGACAGAAAGTCCGTATACAGCGAATTGAGAGAGTCTTTTGCGACTTGACGGATCTCGTCGACATCTGCTTCGGTTGCCTCACGAAGGTCCATGGTTCTCAGTAGCATGCCCTCGTACAAAACATATGCCCTCGAGGGACGTTTCGCCGGTTGGTCACGACAGCGGTACACGTTTTATACCGGGACCCGACTGGGGTAGCATGAGCGATACTCGAACGGACGAACCGCCCGATACCGATGCGGACGGTGAGGACGTGTTCACGTACAACGGCGGTCGTGTCGATCCCGGCGAGTCCGTCAACATCAGATACGGCATCAGCGAAACGTACCTCGGCGATCCCGTTCGGGTCCCCGTAACGGTCGTCAACGGCCAGTATCCGGGACCGACGGTGTTCCTCTCGGCTGCGGCACACGGCGACGAACTCAACGGCATCGAAGTCGTCCGCGAAGTCGCCCACGACTGGGACCATACGGAGCTTCACGGAACGCTGGTCTGTCTCCCCGTGATGAACGTTCCCGGCTTTCTCGCACAGGAACGCTACTTACCGATTTACGACCGGGATCTCAACCGGTCGTTTCCGGGGCGGGAGGGGTCGACGAGCGCCCGACGGATGGCACACCGGATTTTCACGAACTTCATCGAACCCTGCGACCTCGGGCTGGATTTTCATACGTCGACCAGAGGCCGGACGAACATGCTTCACGTCCGCGCCGATATGGAACACGCCGATATCGTCCGATTGGCGAACGCGTTCAGTTCGAACGTCATCATCGACGGACAGGGACCGTCGGGAACGCTGCGCCGCGAGGCGACGGACGCTGGGGTCCCCACGATCACCATCGAGATGGGCGAAGCCCACCGCTTCCAGCGATCGCTCATCGATCGGGCGTTGACGGGCGTCGCGAGCGTGCTCGCCGAGTTCGGACTCCACCGGGACTCGTCGGTCCACTGGCCGGGATGGCGGATCCTGATCGACGACACCGACGAAAAGACGTGGTTGCGCGCCGACGCCGGCGGGATGGTCGACATGAAACACGGACGCGGCGAACTCGTCCAGGAGGGAGACGTGATCTGTACGATTACGGACCCGTTCAAAGAGGAGGAAGACATCGTTTCGGTCGAAGCGCCGTTTACCGGCCTGATCGTTGGCGTCCTCGAGAACCCGGTCGTCTACCCTGGCAACCCGCTCTGTCACCTCGTCGGGCTCAAACCGGAAACGCAAACCGCGCTTGAGCGCGAGCGAAACGAGGGGGACCCGCTGTTACGGTATCTCGAGTGATCGGCGGTAACTGCCGGTGACGAAGGCTCGAGAGACGAAGCCGATCGGTAGGTTTCGGATGGCAGTCCGGTTCACGGCGGTACCTCGGTGTGTGCAAGTTGGTCGTTTATCGACAGCGGTCGCCATACGATCGCTATGGGCGAACTCAGTGATCGTCTCCTGATCCTGTTGATTGCAGCCACGGGGCTTCTCGTGTTACTCGTGGGCTGGGAATTGGCTCTCGTGGAAGCGCTGGAGATGGAACTATCTGGTCGGGTCGAAGCGATCCTGTACGTCGCCGTCATCGTCGTGTTCGTACTGGTGGTTATCAGCGTCTGGATCGAAACCGAACGGATCGACGAGGATCGTGACTGATTCCGAGGTTCGCATGCCCAACCCGTGGAAAACGTTGGATTACGGCCAAAACATGAAAACCATTGGAACGTGACCCGGTCAGTATGGCTCAGGAAGCGAACTGTCCGCACTGCTCGGAGGACGTCATGGTCGATATCGACTGGATCGTACTAAGAACGAGGAAGAAACCCCCAACCGTCAACAGCGATTTTTCAAAATCCGCGACGTGTACCGAGTGCGGAGAGAAGTTCGCTTGCAAGGTCGACACTCCGTACTGAACGCTTCTGCTCTGTCGAATCATCGGAAGGCATCGGCCTCATTGACCGAGTCGTCCGACTCAAACTGTTATTTGAAGTGTTTTGAAGCTGTCCCCGGAGATCGGTTGCCGAATCTCGACTGTTGAACGCCTACGGTCACAGCAACTCCAGAAGGGCGTTCAGATAAATCGCCTCGGGGTCAAGCACGAGATATTCTCCGATATTGGTTGATAAACTGTGAACTTAGTGTATATGCTGGCCCAGACGGCACGATATCCTCTCGGAAGAAGACATATTACGGACTTCTCATTCTGATCTCAAATTCACCTTCTTCCGAGATTGTTAACTGAAAGGATTCATCGCTTGTTATCGAGTGTTCTGCAGAAATAAGTTCACCATTATTTTGGACTTCTAAACGAACTGTCGTAGAGACAGTACCATCTAGATTAGCAGTATCAAAGTTCACTTCCTTTGTTTCGATCGGTCCTGGGCCGATTTCCACTACTTTATCAATAAGATTATTTCCATTTTTCTGGTTTTTAACGACCATCTCGAAGCTATACGGTTGGTCATCAAGGTTTTCGATGTGGACCGCTGACTTGACGACGGTATCATCACTTTCGGACACCGGTAGAAATCCAATACAACCAACCGTACTCGTAACACTAGCTGTTACTGCCGTTGCAATTACCGATCTTCGGTAATAGCTATTTTCCTTCCTCTCTTTCGCTCTCATCGGATCTGACTAAATACAATATCCAGACATATTACTCTCTTTCAATTTTGAACGGGATCGATCACCTGCACGGGTATCACGACACCGTGGACATTCTCTCCGCACTGTTGGTTGGGTGAAACAGACCAAATGGCTCCCCCGCCTGAACTGCGGATAAATCGGTACCAACTTTCAAATAGTTCTTTGCTAAACAACGGAATGGGGCAGGGGGATACAGGCCACAGGCCGAACGGTACGATATACCGACGTTCCCAGACCCCGAACTGATATATGTCGAAAAGGCCTCCCCGGCCTTTTCTGCGAAGAAACTCCCGACCGTTTTTCCGACGAGTCCATTACTTCCACGTCGTTTTCGCTCGTTCAGTCATGAACTCGCCGAACATCGCAACCCCTTCGGATTTGCTCAATCCTGAACAGCCGCTCGAGTCCCGAACGTCCGCCGAGTCCGGCGCGTCTCGAGCGCACCCCGGCCGGTCTTCGCTTACCGGACCGCTCGATGTGACAGACGAACATCGATTCGGCGATTCAGTACCTGATTCACTATCCTGTGAGTTGTATTTTTCCGGTTTTCCGCTCGGCGTGGAATCCAAGAAGTAACTTCTATACCCCCGCGGGCTAACCCACCACATGAGTGTATGAGTCAGTCTTACAATCGCGGTCTCATCGAGGACTTCGGCCGGTGGAAGGAGTTCTCGGCCGGAATGTGGGCGTGGATTTTTCACAAATTCACCGGGTGGATGCTGATCGGCTACCTGTTTACCCACATCGCCGTGTTGAGCACAGCAATCGGTGCGGCGAATGGACAGATGATGATGGTCGGCGGTGAGGAAGTAAACGTCTTCACGGGAACGATCCAGGGACTCGAGGGGCTCTTTATCGTTCGCGTGCTCGAGGTCGGTCTCCTCGCAGTCGCGGTCTTTCACATCCTAAACGGCGTGCGACTGTTGATGGTCGACCTCGGTATCGGGCTCGAATCCCAAGACAAGAGTTTCTACGCGTCACTGGTTCTCACGGGCGCTATCACCGTCGCGAGCGTTCCGACCTTCCTCTCGGGGGTGGGCTTTTAATGGCTGAGCGTTATTCCTCGTTCACGCCCGGCGGGACCGGTTGGCTACTCCAGCGGATCACCGCCGCGTTCTTGGTCATCGTGCTAGCGTTTCACTTCTTCCAGTTGCACTTCGTCACGCACGCAGCCGAAGTTACCTTCGCGGGAACCAGCGCGAGAATGGAAAACATCGGATATTTCCTGACGATGGTGCTGTTCCTGATCACGGCCGCGTTCCACGGTATCAACGGCATCTACAACGCGCTCGTCAATCAGGGACTCTCCGGTACGCCCAAAAAGGTCGTCTTCGCTATCCTGACCATCGCGGGCGTCGCACTCGTCGCACAGGGTATCTACGTCGCGATCGTCATGGCGGGAGGGACCATCTCATGAGCACACAACAACAAGAACAACCCGACACGCAAGAGGCACCGACCGACCCCGAAATGAAGGGTGCCGAGTCGCCCCAGCAGGAGCGACTCGAGAAAAAAGAGCAGGGACTGGCCGAAGCGGAATCGGTCGACGAATCTGATCTCGAGGGTGAGTCGGTTCACCTGAAGGTGTTCCGCTACGACCCCGAGGTCAGCGGGAAACAGGAGCCGCGATTCGACGAGTTCCACGTTCCCTTCGAGAAGGGGATGACCGTCCTCGACGCGCTGATCTTCGCGCGCGACGAGTTCGACTCGTCGCTGACCTTCCGTCACTCCTGTCGACAGGCGATCTGTGGATCGGACGCCTTCTTCATCAACGGTTCCCAGCGACTCGGCTGTAAAACCCAGATTTCGGACCTCCAACAGCCGATTCGCGTCGAACCGCTTCCACACCAAGAAGTCGTCAAGGACCTGGTCGTCGATATGGATCACTTTTACGACCAGATGCACGCCGTCGAACCGTACTTCCAGCAGGAGGACCTCCCCGAGGGCGACCTCGAGGAGCAACGACAGGATCGCGAGAACCGCGAGAAGGTCAAAATGTCCACGCGCTGTATCTGGTGTGGCGCGTGTATGTCCTCGTGTAACATCGCGGCCGGCGACAACCAGTATCTCGGTCCGGCGGCGATCAACAAAGCGTACAAGTTCGCGATGGACGAACGCGAGGACGAGGAGATCAAAGAGCACCGACTTCGGATCCTAGAGCAGGAACACGGCGTCTGGCGCTGTCAGACCCAGTTTTCCTGTACCGAGGTCTGTCCGAAAGACATCCCCCTCACGGAGCACATTCAGGAGCTCAAACGTGAGGCAGTCAAGAAGAACCTGAAATTCTGGTAAACAATGTACGAACACGACGTAATCGTGGTCGGCGCGGGCGGTGCCGGCCTCAGGGCAGCGGTCGCGGCGAACGAGGCGGGAGCGGACGTGGCGATGGTCACGAAGCTTCACCCGGTTCGGAGCCACACCGGCGCGGCGGAGGGCGGTATCAACGCCGCGCTTCGCGAGGGCGACGACTGGGAACTCCACGCCTACGACACGATGAAAGGGTCGGACTACCTCGGGGACGCGCCGGCAGTCGAAACGCTGGCACAGGACGCGCCCGAGGAGACGATTTCTCTGGAGCACTGGGGAATGCCCTTCTCTCGAGAGGACGACGGTCGCGTCTCACAGCGGCCGTTCGGTGGCCTATCCTTCCCGCGAACGACCTACGCGGGCGCAGAGACGGGCCATCACCTGCTGCACACGATGTACGAGCAGGTCGTCAAACGCGGTATTCAGGTCTACGACGAGTGGTACGTGATGAACCTCGCGACCTCCGACGAGCCGGATCCGAACGATCGGACCTGCCACGGCGTCGTCGCCTACGACGTGCAGTCGGGTCAGGTCGAGGGATTCAAAGCGAACGACGGCGTGATTCTCGCGACCGGCGGTCCCGGACAAGCGTTCGATCACACCACCAACGCCGTCTCCTGTACCGGCGACGGCCACGCGATGGCATATCGTGCGGGCGTCCCGCTCGAGGACATGGAGTTCATCCAGTTCCATCCGACGACGCTTCCCTCGACCGGCGTGCTCCTCTCGGAAGGGGTTCGCGGCGAGGGTGGCATCCTCTACAACAACGAGGGCGAACGGTTCATGTTCGAGCACGGCTACGCGAACAACGACGGCGAACTCGCCTCTCGGGACGTCGTCGCGCGGGCTGAGCTGACGGAAGTCAGCGAGGGTCGGGGCGTCGAAGACGAGTACGTCCACCTCGACATGCGCCACCTCGGCGAGGAGCGGATCCTCGACCGCCTCGAGAACATTCTCCACCTCGCGGAGGACTTCGAGGGTGCCGACGGATTGGTCGAACCGATGCCCGTCAAACCCGGCCAGCACTACGCGATGGGTGGGATCGAGACCGACGAAAACGGCGCGACCTGTGTCGACGGACTCTACGCCGCCGGCGAATGTGCGTGTGTGTCCGTCCACGGTGCGAACCGCCTCGGCGGAAACGCGCTCCCCGAACTCATCGTCTTCGGCAAGCGAGCGGGCTATCACGCCGCTGGCGGCGACCTCGGCGAGGCAGAAATCGAAACCGGATACACCGATTCCGTCGAGGAAGAAGACGACACCGAGTTCCCCGTTCAGCCGGGTTCGGCCGGCCTCGAGCCAGCGGGCGACGACGTCGCGGCCGACGGCTCCGGACAGGTTACGGACGCCGACGGCGTGCTCCAGCGGGCCGTCGAAACCGAGTCCGAGCGCATCGATCGATTGATGAACAAAGACAACGGCGTCCAGCACGCCGAAATCCGGTCGAAACTTCAGAAGGCGATGACCGACTACGTCAACGTCTTCCGGACCGAGGAAGGGATCAAACAGGCCCTCGAGATCATCCGCGAGTGTCGCGAGGAGTACCGCGACGTCTACGTCGCCGACCCCTCGACGACCTTTAACACCGATCTCCAGATGACCTACGAGACCCGGAACCTAATCGACGTGGCTGAGACGATCGCACTCGGCGCGCTCGTCCGAAACGAGTTCCGCGGTGCCCACTGGCGACAGGAAAACCAGATCCGCGACGACGAGAACTGGCTGAAACACACGCTGGTCTCCTGGAACGCCGGCAAGCCATCGATCTGGTACCGACCGGTCATCCTCGAGGGCGAAAGCAAGAAGTACGAGCCCAAAGAGCGCAGCTACTGAATTTCTGAATCCGTTTTCGCAGCTTTTGATCGCATCGCGATTCGCCACTAACGTTTCGACGTTCACGTCACGATTGGGCCAAATCGGTTTCGCGCGTCGCGTCGGTCCACGTCATCACCAGCCGAACGCCTCAACCAGGTCCACGCCGACGCCGAGGTACTCGACGAGCCTGTAGCCGACGTAGATGCCGATGATACCCATGATTCCGGGCAGCTCTGGCGGGGCCGGAATCGGGACGTTGAGAAACCGAAATAGCGCGCCGGTCGCCAGACCGGCCAGCAGCGCGAGAACGATAAGTTGGGTCGACATGCTCTGTTAGTACTCGCGAACCCGTCTACAAAAGCTGTCCGTCTGACTATACCCGCCGCAGAGCCCTGAGAACCGGTAGCAGTGACCATTGATTCGACGATTCGCGAAATCGGCCCCTCGAGACGCTGTCCGGCGCTGTCAGTATTATCGACGACCGACGAACTCCGTATCGACAGTGGTTCCGTTGCCCGTTTCGGCTACTCAATTCGACGATCGTTGTAGAAGACATTTATTATCGTCGAAAAAGACAGGGTCGAGTATGGCACACTCAGCGACGACGACTCTCGACGCGTCGATTCCGACCGATCTCGATTCTGCGCGGGCCAAACTCGTCTATTTGTATCTCGCCGCGACCGGCGGAGCGACCGCGGACGACCTCTGTGATGATCTCTCGGTCACGAAAGGGACGGTTCTCTCGATTACGGGAACGCTCCAGGACCGGGGGTATCTCGAGCGACGGAACGGTAGATACGAACTCGCGTGAGACGGTTTCCGAAGTTATAGTTCGATCCGCTCGACGAGCTGGTCGTGGTTCTCGTTCGTGTTGACGGCGACGATTCGAATGTCGTCCTCGAGACCGGAGCCTCGGAGCTTGGCTTTCAGGAGGTTGTCGACCTGGTAGACGCCCGCGGCGTTGGTCATCGCGATTTCGACCATCACGGGCCGACTATCGCCCTCGTGTAGTGACACGCGGCTGATCGCCTGACTCGAGAGGGTGTTGATTCCGCGTCCGCCCTGTTCGTAGGGGATCCGCGATCGACCACGCTCCATGTCCAGGGCGTCCGCGACGCGGATAATGCCGCCTTCAGTCGTCAGCGGTGTTTCGGCGGTGTGATGACAAATGATCGCGTGGAGGATCTCGCCTTTCATCCGAACGCTGTCGGCGAGGTCGTAGAACTCGGGTAACACCCGATCGAGAATGTCGGCCGCGAGCGGGATCGAGTAGTAGGCGTGCTGGTCGCGGTGGACGACGTGTCCGATGTCGTGTAGCGTCGCCGCGAGCGTGATGATCACCGACTCGTCGGCTTCCTCGAGGCCCTGCTGGTTCGCCCCGTTGAACTCGACGTTTCCGGCTTTGAGTAGATCGTACAGACAGAGCGCGCGGTTGCGAACGATCTCGATGTGTTTCGCGCCGTGATCGTTGTACCCCTTTCTATCGACTGCGTTGACGTTCTGGGCCTCGAGATAGGTCTGGATCTCCTCGTCGGATTTGATGAACTCGAGGACCTCGTTGCACTTCTCGTCGGGAAAGTGGTGATCCTCGTCGGGAACGTAGACGCGGCGAGCATCCTCGGCCGCTGAAGCGTCGCTCATATGCGGTGGTCGGCGGCGGAGTAAAAAAGCCCTCCGCCAGTCCAACCGTCGCCCGGACTGTCGCAGGAATCGCTCCTCGAATCCCGTCGATCAGGACGCGTCGGCGACCGCGTCTTCGACTTCGGCGTACTCCGGTTCGACGCCCGGATCGTCAGTTACCCACGAGTAGGTGATTTCGCCGTCGCCGTTGATCACGAAGACGGAGCGTTTGGCGACGCCGTAGACGCCGAGGTCGTCGAAGTCCATGCGTACGCCGTAGTCGTCGATGATCTCCTTTTCGAAGTCGCTTAGCAGGTCGAACTCGAGGTCGTTCTGGTCGCGGAACTCGTTGAGCGAGAACGGCGAGTCGACGCTGATTCCGTACACCGTCGCGTCGAGGTCGTTGAACGCCGAGAGACGATCCTGGAACGTACACATCTCGGTCGTACAGACGCCCGTAAACGCGCCGGGGAAGAACGCGAGGACGATCGGCGCGTCGTCGGTGAGACGGTCCGAGAGCGTGAACGAGTCGATGTCGCCGTTTGCGAGCGGTGCCGTGAAGTCTGGTGCGGTGTCGCCGGTTTCTGGCATCACTCGAGTTTACGCGTTGAGCGAAAAGACAGTTTCGTTCGCGAGACTGTACTGACGGAGACTCTATCAGAGTGTTTGCGATTCGAATCGACTGTGCGGTCCAAAAAGGTTATAATTGCCAGCGGATAAGCCACGCATAGAGATGGCATTCGAAACTGCACCGCTGTTTGCTCCCATTCCAGGGGGGACGGAACTATTAGTCATCCTTTTCATCGCGATTTTGCTCTTCGGAGCAAACAAGATTCCCAAACTCGCTCGGTCGACGGGAGAGGCGATGGGCGAATTCCAGAAAGGGCGTGAAAAGGTCGAAACTGAACTCGAGGAAATGCGCGAAACCGGCACCTACGACGATGTCGATGACGAGGAGGAAGAGTCCGACTTCGTCGACACGGAGCCTGTGACATCCGAGAACGACACGGCCACAGACGCCAAGACGGAGACGGAAACCGAATCGAACTAACGCTTTTTCCGGGTAGGGCGTGTGGCCTAGCGGAGAGGGCAGGAGGTTCCTAACCTTCTGATCGTGGGTTCGAATCCCGCCACGCCCGTGCAGCGAGCCACGGAGTGGCGAGCGAACCGGCATGGCGGGATTCTTGAACCCTACCAGTCGCGCGCAGCGAAGCGAGCACGTCTGGTTTCGGTTCGAATCCCGCCACGCTCGTTTTCACTGCTCGCTGTCGCTCACAGAAAAACGAGCACGGGATCGAATCAGGGAGTGAAGCGAAGCGGAACGATCGTGGTTCGAACCCCGCCACGCCCGTTATCGGCTTCACTATCGTTCGGCACGATGACGGGCCGTATGGGAGTCGAATAAGAGCCCAGCGAGCAAGGCGACCCGTTTGCGCGGTTCAAATCTCGCCCATTTGTCTTTTCCCTGCGTTCCATGGACGGAGCAGAGAGATCCTCAGGCTTGATCAGGGGGTGAAGCCGTCACTGGATGACGTACCACGGTGATGCAAAATCCTCACCGGTCACGCGCGAGCCGACGACACTCCTCAGACCGACAAGACTGTTCAGGCCCTCGAGTTACCCGACAACTCGAAGCGGACTCGCATGACGGCTCACTCGTCCTCGAGCGATGCCAGCAGCTCCGCTCGGTCGACCTCGGTGGATCCGTCGACCGGTCCATCGAGGACACGTTCGGTATAGATGCGTCGGGCCGCCGGATCGCGAGCGACTTCTGCCTGAAGAGAGTCGACGGTCTCGCGATCAGATTCTGCGCTCCGGTTGGTCCACATTTTCAGGTAATCGAAGAAGACGTCTTCGTCGTGTCTGGGTGCTGAAACGTCCTGGGTCGCCTGCTTCGCCCACTGCTCGACCCGCATGACGATTGCCTTCCGATGCGCCCACGGCAAGTCGATGAGACGATCCGTATCGACGCCGACGAACGGTTCCGCGGCCGCAGTCGCCTGTACGTTCGACGACGGAACTGCGTCGGTAGCCGGTTCTGCTGGATTACTCTCGCCGTCGGTTACGAGGACGTCGACCATCTCCCAGCACCGGAGCGGAATCTCGCCCTCTTCTTCCGCTCGGTACACGAAGTATCCGAACCCCGAGAGCAACAACGAGATAAAAATCGTTGGAAATGCGGCGAGCAAGCCGATGATGATCGTCATCGCACCGTGCGGGCCGCGCGGTTTGTAAACGAACGAACGGGAGGACAGTGAATCAGTGTCGACTATCGCGGAAATCCGTCCGTTCGTCGCCTCGCTTTCGCGTTCCTCGTCGACGGAACTCGAGCGTTCGGACCAGAGTCCGTCCGCGGCGGATGGATCGCTCGTTGCCTCCAGCGCGAGTCGGTCCGTCCCGCTGTGAGCCGCTAACCGATCCTCGATCATCTGCTGGGCGGACGTCAGGTCGGCGTCGTACTCGAGCGTTCTGGTCGTTGGTGCCTCCTCGAGCGTCGTCCGGGTGTATTCGAGCCGCGCCGGTCGCTCGTCCATAGGTGTATCGAGAGAACTCTGCTGTATAAGCGTGTTTAGTTACGCTCCCACCCCCGCAAAAACGGGCGAATGAGTTCGGTTACTCCTCGAGGATCGTAAACTCAGTTCCGCCGCAGTCACAGCCCTGGGGAGAGCCAATCGCGTACACGGACCCATCCTGCCGTTCGCGCACGGCGTGAAACGCGCCGCAGTGGGTACAGACGCCGACGGTTTTCGTTCCCGCTGATTGGTGTGCCATATTGGACTGATTCGAGCGCGGTTAAATGTAATGGGCGTACCGTTCAAATCATTCGACTATATTATTCGAGCGAAAATCATTTTAATCGAACAATCAGTGTGATTGCGCGAGTTGCAAGTGTTCGAGTCGCCGTCTATTCGGGGTGACACAGCCCATGATCACGCTCCTCGATACTATTTGGCCAGCAGACGCTTGCAGCTTTGCCTTCGATTTCGACGAGTACGCAAAACAATCGCGTGAGACAGCCGATCGGCGTGACTCTGTCGGACGATAGTCGTCGCGTCCAGTGTGCCAGTGTGCCAGTGTGGTATGTCCCTATTCGTTCAGGTGTGATCGATACCCCTTCGGCTCGAACCCGCGACGGCAGATGACGCGTTTGCGGCCGACGCTCAACGCGCTGACTTCGTTGTCGTTTTCCATCCCATCGATGACGTCCATCAGATGTTCCTGGGTCCACCCGGTTTCCTCGAGAACGGTGTTCTCGTCGACGCGCCCGCCGCGCTTGACGAGCATCCTGAGGACCTTGTCTTCGTCGGGAAGATCCCGCTCGTCGACGCCGTACTCCACCTGTTCGGCGTAGCTTAACGTTTCCTCAGCGTTGCTGGACGACCGGTCCGTTCCCCCCGAGGACGAACCATCAGTCGTCCCCGTCTCGGAGTCGTCGGTTTCCCAGAGGGACGACAGTCGTGTCCAGAGCGCGTTAAATACCATACGTATTACCCTCCACAGAGATAGTCGGTCGTTGAACGTACTTCTACCTTGGTTTTGTGGTTTGTGCGTTTCATATGTAGGTCCTCGTACCTGCGAACGGTCTCATCTACGGTGACGCGTAGGACGGCGAAAGCCGCCGGCCTTGCGACGTGCAAGGTGACTACGTGGTCGTCCATACCGACAGGTCAGCCGTCACAACTGTGTGCGAACCTTTCGCACAATGTCGTCGACATCGTAGCCGTCTGCCGATTTATCGAATACGACGTCGCCGTCACACCGAACGACGAACACGCCGTCGGATCCCGTCCGAAGCGTAACTGCCTCGAGTTGCTCGCCGAACGTCGTCAGGAGCGCGCGCTGGATATCGATCGCGCGGGAGAGGAACCCACACGGGACGCAGTATTCGATCTCGACCGTTGCCATAGGTGCCCGTTCGCTATCCTGCTACAAATCATGCTGGGTCCTGCTCCACTGACAGCGACCGGGAACGATAGCAGCAGTCATCGAAGGTGACTCCGGTAGCGCTCGACGAGTCGCTCGAGCGTTTCGTGATGATTCGTCGTGTGCGGTGCAGTCAACGGAGAGATACTGATACGGCCGTTGACGACGGCGTGGCGATCGGTTCCCGGCGGGTCGGAGATCGACTCGGGATTCATCTCCTCCCAGACGCAATCTCTGAGTCGGATCGAGTTACCGTTCAGGGTGGCGTCCATGTCGTAGCGCTTCGATGGGCGCGTAATCTCGATGTCCGCGGGCGTGCCGTTCGGCATCGGGACGTTCACGTTGAGATACGCGGCGTGCTCGAAGATCCCGCTCTCGAGGGCGTGCTCGGCGAGGTAGGAGGTGATTCGCGTCGCCTCCCCGAACGATTCCATCCCGAGTTCGATCTCGTCGAACGATCGATCTCCGGTCGCCGGCACGTACAGCGAGGTCGCGATCGCGGGAACGTCGAAAAACGCGGCTTCGACGGCGGCGCTGATGGTGCCGGACCGACCGAGTACGTACTCGCCGAGGTTCGCACCGCCGTTACAGCCCGAGACGACGAGATCCGGTTCGGGACCGAGTTCCGCGAGGCCGGCGACCACGCAGTCAGAGGGGGTTCCCTCGAGCGCGTAGCCGAGTTCGTGGTCGATCACGTTCGCTTCGTGAGAGATCGACCGGCCAACCGCGCTCTGGTCGGATGCGGGCGCAACGACGGTGACGTTTGCAACCTCCGATAGCGCGTCGTACAGCGCGCGAATGCCGGGGCTGTCGATCCCGTCGTCGTTCGTCAGCAGGATCTCGAGGGAGTCGGTCATAGTGGGTCGCTCGAAGGGAATCAGGAAAAGCCCACCGTTCGGGGACCCGCCTCAGACGAGGCGGTCGACGACGGTCTCTTCGTCCACGACCAGGTTGTACGCGCCTTCGTCGTCGTTCCAGAGCGCGAGCGCGCCGTCGAACGAACAGACCTCGCCGTACTCGGCCTCGCACAATGCGCGATTCATCGACGTCTCGTTCGTGAGAACGGCGTAGTGCTCGACGCGTTCGCTTCCATCGCTGATCTTGAACACGGGGTTGGTCGACCCCTGACCGTCGTCGTCGCTCAGCGAGTGACTCAGTTTTGCGGCAACGAGATCGATCCGGTTCGGTACGTGTCGATCCATTTCGGCCATCTTCGCCCACGAACCCGGCTCGAGCGCCAGATCGATCCGGCGCTGTCCGTCGCGTCGCAGGATCGAATAGGAAAACTGGACGTCGGCGTTGACGAACTCGCCCTGAGTGTACGCCTCGTCGGTTTCGTCTGCGGCGTCCTCGAGCCGCTGCTGGAACGACGGAACGGCGAGGTCGGGTCGGACGTCGAACGACCAGCCGCGATCGGACGGGCGTTCGCCCGGCCAGAGTCGAACGGCGGGGCCGTAGACGCTGATCGAGTCCCGGTCGTCGCCCGCGGGTGCGTCCGTGGACCACTCGAGCGCGTCTTCGGCACCGATCGCGTCGTCTTCGACCGCTCGCTCGAGTCGACGAAGCTGGATGCTCGTCTGTTTGTCCGCCGGTGCGATCGCGACCACCGCCCCGTCGGGCGCGAGCACGTCCAGTGCGGACCTGAGGACTGCTTCCGGGTCCTCGAGTTCGCTCAGGACGTTCGCGATCAGGACGAGGTCGAAGCCCTCCTCGGCTCGCGTCGGGTCGAACGCCTCGCTGCTCGCGGCCGCCGGGTCGAAGGCTTCGATCGTCGTCCGGTGAATAGTCGGGTGAACGTTTCGCCCGGTTTCTTCGAGCAGTTCCTCGAGAACGTCGGCCGCCGCGCTCGGTTCGACCGCGTGATACTCGAGAAGCGAATCGTCGGGCAGGTAGTCCACCAGTCCGAGCGCGGGGCCGCCGACGCCGGCACCGATGTCGAGCACGCGGAGGTTTCGCTGGAGTAAGCCACGCGTCGCTAACGAGTCGAGGGTGTACTGTGTGGCGGCGTAGTAGCCCGGCAGGTGGTAGATCGCGTACCCAGCCGCGACGTCCTCGTCGTACTCGACGGGCGCGCCCTCGAGGTACTGCGCTTTGAATCGGCGGATCGTCGACCGGAGGAGGTCGCCCGACGCGCCGTCGGCCCAGTTCGGCCCGTACCGGTCGGCCAGCAGGGATTCGACGCGCTGTTCGTACGCTGGCGGAAATCCGTCGACGGTGTCACGACGCGGCGGAACCGGTTCGTCGTCGGCGGGAACGAAGGTGCCGTCCTCGCGCTCGAGTAACTCGAGATCCGCCGCCTGTTCGCGGAGATCCTGGCGGACGACGGCGGGGTGTGGCGTGTCCTCGATGTACTCGCAGATCTCCTCCGGGTCGATCGGCCTGACGTTGCGAAGGTACTTCGCGTTCGACCGGACGGCCTCTCGTCGATCGGTTACGTTCATTCCGGATCGCCTCCCTCGTGGCTCACGTCGTCAGGATCAGCGGTCCGGTCCCCGCCTGCAACCGGCTCCAGTTTCGTGTCATCGTGCCACCGCTCGGCCGCCGATTCGTATAGCCCTTCGAACTCCTCGCCGTCCGCGTCGGCGATCCTCGCTGCGGCGTCGGCCACGGCGTCCGCGCCGTCGAAGGTCTGCTGGATCTCCCCGTAGACGTGCGGGGTTCCCCCCGTCACCGTCCTCGCGAGATCCTCGAGTCCGTCGTAGACGGGGGTTTCGAACCCGTCGGGAACCTGTCGCGCGGCGAGCGCGAACGAGAGGATCGCCGCGTGGGTCTGGGCCTGAATCGTCTCCATCGCCTCGTCGTGTTCATCGACCGTCGTCTCGAGCAGTTCGTTTCCGGCGTCGACCAGGTCCTCGAGAAGAGCCGCTGAGACCGGGCCGCTCGCCTCGCGAACGACGGCGACCGTTCCCGGTGCCCGCTCGGGCGCGAAAAGCGGGTGGAGGCTGACCCGTTCGAGGTCGGTCGCGTAGGCGTCCATCGCCTCGATTGGGGCAGCCATCACGCCCGAAACGTCGAGAATCGCCCGCTCCGCGAGCGGTGCGTACTCGGCGATCGCTTCGGCGACGTGATCCATCGGTACTGCGAGACAGACGGCGTCGTAGCGCTCCTCGCTCTCGAGGTTCGCGACCTGGCCGTTCGTCGCCTCAGCTGCGCTGATCGCGGCATCGGGATCGATGTCGGTGTACGCGACTGTCGCGTCGACGGCGCTGCCGAACCAAGTCCCCATCGATCCGCCGCCGACGATCAGTACGTCCATCGAAACTCACTACCCGCCGACGTTGCAAAAGCGGTTCGATCGACGCCGTCCTGGGGTCTCGATAGCCCTTTGAGAGCGGCCGTGGGATCCGCTCGATTCTCGAGCGCGGTCGCGGCGACGGCGGATCGAGGCTTGGTTCTTTCACTGTCCGTCCCATCCCTGGGCGTATGTACGACTCGATCCTCGTTGCGACCGACGGGAGCGACGACGCGTCGGCCGCGGTGACGAACGCGATTTCGCTCGCTCGAGCGCTCGAAATCCCGCTTTACGGTGTCGCCGTCGTGGAAACGCGGACGGCCTACGATACCGGGATCGTCGATCCGGAGGAGGCCGAAGACCGGTTGCGAGACCAGGCCCGCGATTCGCTCGAAGCGCTCGAGCGGGCCGCGTCGGAGGCCGGCGTGTCGGTCACCACCGCGTTGCGAACCGGGCCGCCACACGAGGAGATCCTGGCGTACGCCGACGAACGCGACATCGGGCTACTGGTCGTCGGATCCCACGGACGGTCGTCGTTTCGACGAGCGCTGCTCGGGAGCACGGTGGACGCGGTCGTCCGCCTTTCCGAGCGACCCGTGCTCGTCGTCGACGACGAGGGGGCCTCCGGACGCACCTCGAGCTAACGGACACGGCTCGGGAGACCTCCGACAGCCGTCTGTCGGCTGGGGCGAAGGTTTACTGTCGTCGTCGTGAATTACCGCTGTATGACACTACTCGTTCCCTACGACGGGTCGAATCTGGCGACGAGCGCGCTCGAGAAAGCGACGGAGTTCAGCGACCTGTTAGACGAGGAACTGGTCGTCCTGACGGTGATTCCGGACGACGCGGAGTACGCCCAGGAACGGGGCTGGATCACCAGGGGCGAACCGTTCGACGCCGAGGCGATCGCAGCGGGCATCCGCGACCGCGCGCTGTCGGTCGCGCCGACGGCGACGTTCCGAACCGAACGCGTCGACTCCAACGAACCGACCGCCACGGCGACCACGGACGTGGTCCGCGCGATTCGACTCGTCGCCGGCGAACTCGAGGCCTCCGTCGTCTTCATCGGCTCTGAGAACGCCGGGTCGGTCATCGCACCGCTCTCGAGCGTCGGCAGCCCCGTTGCGAACGATCAGCGCTACGACGTGTACGTCGTTCGGCACACGGACTGAATCGGAGATCGGTTGTCTGGTCGGGGTTTGCGACCGCGAACAGCGTTCGAGAGCGACACGCGAAGTCGGTAAGACGCCATGGACGCCACACCACGTCGGTAAGACGTTGGCGCCTCGACAGAACGTTTATTCGTCTCTCTTCCGTCGATTGAGATAAGAATGGTCGACCCGAACGGGTGGGACCGGAACGTCGCCGCGCCCACCGGACCGCCTCACAGCCCTCCGGACGCGTTCGTGTCGCAGGCGAACGTTTCCGACGCCGATGTCTATGCGGACTTCGAAGACACCTGGCCGGAGTGTTGGGAACGGGCAGCCGACTTACTCGAGTGGGACGAACACTACGACAACGTCCTCGAGACCGAAGACGCGCCGTTTTACCGGTGGTTTTCCGGCGGTCGGCTCAACGCGTCGTACAACTGTCTCGACCGCCACGTCGAGTCGGGCCGGAAGAATCACGCCGCGATCCGCTGGGAGGGAAAACACGGCGAGACGCGAACCTACACCTATCGGGACCTGTACGTCGAGGTCAACGAGTGTGCCGCGGCGTTGCGGTCGCTCGGCGTCGAAGAAGACGACGTCGTGACGATATACCTCCCGATGATCCCGGAACTACCGATCGCGATGCTGGCGTGTGCTCGCATCGGCGCACCCCACTCTGTCGTCTTCGCGGGGCTCTCGGCGGACGCGCTGTCGACGCGGATGGACGCCGCGAGTTCGGAGTACCTGCTCACCTGCGACGGCTACTACCGCCGCGGCGACGCCTTCAATCAAAAGAGCAAGGCCGACAACGCTGTCATCGGGCTCGCACAGGACGTCGAGACCGTCGTCGTCGATCGGCTGGGCGAGGACCTCCCCCACGTACTCGGCGAGAACGAACGGGACTATCACGACCTGCTCGAGGAGTTCTACGGCGAGACGGTCGACCCGGTTTCGCGCGACGCCGATGACATGCTGTTCGTGATGTACACCTCGGGGACGACGGGCGAACCGAAAGGCGTCGTCCACGCGACCGGGGGGTACCTGACGAACGTCGCCTGGACGAGCCACGCCGTCCTCGACATCAAACCGGAGGACACCTACTGGTGTGCCGCGGACATCGGCTGGATCACCGGCCACTCCTACATCGTCTACGGCCCGCTCGCGCTCGGGACGACCACCGTCCTCTACGAGGGCTCGCCCGACTACCCCGACCGCGATCGACTCTGGGAGATCGTCGACAGGAACGCGGTCGACGTTTTCTACACCGCGCCGACGGCGATCCGCGCGTTCATGAAGTGGGGCGAGGAGTATCCGAATCGCCACGATCTCTCCTCGCTTCGCCTGCTCGGCAGCGTTGGAGAGCCCATCAGCCCGCGACCGTGGGAGTGGTACCACGAACACGTCGGCGGCGGATCGTGCCCGATCGTCGACACCTGGTGGCAGACCGAAACCGGGGGGATCGCCGTCTCGACGCTGCCGGGCGTCGACGAGATGAAACCCGGCGCGGCGGGCCCGTCGCTTCCCGGAATCGACGCTCGAGTCGTCGACGCCGGCGGCGACCCCGTCGAACCGGGACAGGCGGGCTACCTAACGCTCGCCCAGCCGTGGCCGGGGATGGTCAAGACGCTGTACGAGGGACACGAGCAGTTCGTCGACGAATACTGGCGACGATTCTCCGATCCCGAGGCAGACGAATGGGTGTACTTTAGCGGCGACGCGGCTCGAGTCGACGAGGACGGCTACCTCACGGTGCTCGGGCGCGTCGACGACGTGATCAACCTCTCGGGGCATCGGCTGAGCACCATGGAAATCGAGGGGGCCATCGCTGACACGGAAGGCGTGGCCGAAGCGGCTGTCGTCGGCCGAACCACTGACTCGACCCGAACCGAAATCTACGCGTACGTGAGCACCGAACGCCGCGTCGACGACGAGGCGGCCGTTCGGGCCCGAATCGAGTCCAGCATCGAAAGCGCCATCGGTCAGATCGCGCTGCCCGAAGAGGTCGTCTTTACGCCCGAACTACCGAAGACCCGTTCGGGGAAGATCCTCCGCCGACTCCTCGAGGACGTGGCAAACGGCGAGGAGCTGGGAGACACCAGTGCGCTTCGAAACCCCGAAATCGTCGGCGAAATCCAGTCTGCCTCCCGCGAGTGACACTCACGAGAACGGACGACGAGCGCGTTTCGGTCTCTTTGAATCTACGAAACGGAAGCTTCGAATACAATAGCCACAATTGAAAGGAGCTCCAGGAAGATAATGAAACGCGGGAGAAAGCCGATACTACTATGTTCGACCTCGTAGAAAGCGCGAAGCATGACGATCGCGGAGCCTGATTCGTCGACGCTGACGAGAGACCGGTACGACCGGCTTCTCGAGGCTGCAGAAACCTACCGAGAAGCGCTCGTCGTCAGGCTCTGCGGGGAGGTCGGGGTTCGGCCGGCCGAACTCGCGCGGCTCTCGAGCGGCGATATCGATCGAGTTACTGCGGATCCACCGCGATATCTGCTCCGGATTCCAAACGGGGACTTCGAGGAGCACGCTGACCGTGATACTCCTCCCGACCGGACCCGGACCGCGTATCTCCCGACCGATCTCCAGCGCGATCTCGAGCGGTACGTTCGAAGCAACGATATCGCGGCTGCAGAGCGGATCTTTCCGGTGACACCGCGTCGAATCCAGATGCTCGTCTCCGACGTCGCCGACCGGGCGAGCGAGCGCGCGAACGACGATTCCCTGTCGTCGGTCTCCTCGAGCGATCTGCGCCGATACTTCGCGCGGTCGTCGCTGGTCACCCACGAGATCAACCCGCGGGTGGTCAAAACCGCCGGCGGCTGGAAGAGCTTCGAAGCCCTCGAGTCGTATCTCTCCGAGCCAACCGACGACGCGATCGTGGAAGCGTTCGAGGTCGTCGAAGACGGGGCTCGTTCGACCGACAATGCCGCGGAGATGCGCGACGATAGCCTCGTCGGATCGATACTGGCTGCGACCGATCGGTGTGCGCTCATCAGATTGGATTCCGACGGCTACGTCGAACGCTGGAACCGAAGCGCGGTGTCGACGCTGGGGTACCACGCCGGCGAGATCGTCGGCACGCACGCGTCCGTTTTTTACGCCGAGGACGAGTTAACCGGCGACGAACTCGAGGGAAAACTCGCCGAGGCGACGACCGAGTCACCGCTCGAGGACGATAGCTGGTTCGTCCACCGGGACGGAAGCCGATTCCGAGCGACCGAACTCATCGTTCCGCTTCGCGAGGAACCGGGTGTCCGAGGAGGGTACGCCCTGTTCATCCACGACATCTCGAATCACCACGAACAGCTCGAGTCAGAACGCTCGAGAAACGACCGTCTCGAAGGGGCAAACGCCGTGACCCGCCGGTTCCGGAGCGTGGCACAGGAACTGCTCGAGGCCTCGGCACACGACGAGGTCGAAACCGACTGCTGTCGCGCACTCGTCGACGGGCCGGCCTATCAGTACGCCTGGATCGATCGAACGACGCGAACGGGTGAACGACAAAACTGGCGGACCTCGAGCGGTATCGATCCCGAGGCCGCTGACCGGTTGCTTCCCGATACATGGGACGGCGCGACGGCGGGGGGAGACGCCGCCCGTCGCCCATCTGGAAGTGAGTTCGACGACAACCCACCAGAGTTCGATGATAGTCCACCTACGAGCTCCGGCGTCGGTACCGACGATGTGACTGGTACCGATGGCGGACCGTCGACCGGACCTGCGGCGGGTGAGCCGTCCGCCGGCGAGACTGTCGTCACGAGCGTTGCCGGACAGGTCGAAAACGAGTACGTCGAGGGAACTCTCGCGCGCGTCTGCGTGTCATACGGAGATACCGTCTACGGGACGCTCTCGGTCGTCACGGATCGGGAGGGCGCCTTCGACCGGGACGAACTGGCGTGGCTCGAGACGATCGGTCGACAGGTCGGGTACGCGATCGCCGCCGTTCGCCGTCGCAACCTCCTGCTGTCGGATACGGTCGTCGAACTCGAGTTCGTCTGTCGCGACGAGCAGTCTTTCTTCGTCGATGCATCCGCCCAGCTCGGTTGCCGGTTCGAAATCGACTCGTTCGTCCCGGTTTCGGAATCGACTCAGCTCTACTACGTGACGTTGCAGGACGGCTCCCCGGCGACGGTTTTCGAACTGGCCGAGGCCGATCCGGGGATCGACGACTGCCGGCTGATCGAAACCTACGAGGACGGTTGGCGCGTCGAGTTCATCGTCGAGGGCTCGTCCCCCACGCTAACGCTCACCGAGTACGGCGTGACCGTACTCGAGACCGTCGTCGAAGGCGGGACGGCGACGATTGCCGCTGAGTGTGCTGGCGGGGCCGATCTGCGAACGATCGTCGACGGACTCCGATCTGTCTTTCCCGACTCCGAACTCGTCGGCAAACGCGAGGTCGAACGGACCGTCCAGACGGCCCACGAGTTTCGCGAAGGGCTCGCCGATCGGCTCACGGATAGACAGGAATCGGCGCTCAGAGCCGCGTATTTCGGCGGCTATTACGACTGGCCTCGAGAGAGCACGGCCGAGGAGGTCGCAGACGCCATGGGCGTTTCCTCGCCCACCCTGCACAACCACTTGCGCAAGGGTCAACACGAACTACTCAGAACGTTCTTCGACGCTTCTCAGGAGTGAGTCGCTACCGGCTATCGCTCGAAACTATTCTCCACAGAGTCGTCTCTCGAACAGATTTGCTCCCGAAATCATATCGGAAATGACAGGCTGTGGAACACCCCTCACAGGCGATCAACCTATACCGGCGAGTGGGTCCTAAGTATCTAGACCCGAGACCGATCGTCCGTGTCCGGTCCTCGTAACCCGCCGACTGCGGGTTGTTCATCGTTATATATCTCGACCGTATCCGGAAGCGTTAGCTCGGAAGACAATAATTGTCACACGGTTGGCGGGAAATTAATGAAATATAATGATGTTATTTGCTGGTGAGTTTACACAGCTAGATACTCCGTTTAGTACCCTGGTACCTCATTGATTGGGTGTACCATGACAGACGAGAACGTCGATCTCGAGGTGCGCCTCGAAGAACAGGAGGCCTTCGAGCCACCGGAATCGTTCGTCGAACAGGCGAACGTCTCGGACGAGGGGATATACGAGGAGTTCGAGGAGAACTGGCCGGAGTGTTGGGAACGAGCAGCCGACATGCTCGATTGGGACGAGGAGTACGACAACGTACTCGTAGACGACGATGCCCCCTTCTACGAGTGGTTCACGGGCGGACAACTGAACGCATCGGAGAACTGTCTGGATCGCCACGTCGAAGGCGGTCGCGGCGACAGCGTCGCCATCGAGTGGGAGGGGGAACTCGGTGAAACGCGCACGTACACGTACGAAGAATTACTCGAGGAAGTAGATGAGTTTGCCGCCACGCTTCGTGGGCTCGGCGTCGAGGAAGACGACGTCGTCACGCTGTACATGCCGATGATCCCCGAGCTACCGATCGCGATGTTGGCGTGTGCTCGACTGGGCGCACCCCATTCGGTCGTCTTCGCCGGCTTCTCGGCCGACGCGTTGGCCACCCGGATGAACTCGGCCGACAGCGAGTATCTCGTCACCTGTGATGGGTACTACCGCCGCGGCGACGCGCTCGACCACATCGAGAAGGCAAACGAAGGGCTCGAGGGCGTCGACCACGAGGTTTCCGACGTCGTCGTCGTCGACCGACTCGGCGACGAACTCGCACATTCGCTTGCCGACAACCAGCACGATTACGACGAACTCGTCGCCGACCACGCGGGGGAGTCCGTCGAACCGATCTCGAGAGACGCCGAGGATATGTTGTTCCTGATGTACACGTCGGGAACGACCGGGAAACCGAAGGGCGTGAAACACACGACCGGGGGGTACCTGTCCTACGCCGCCTGGACGAGCCACGCCGTCCTCGATATCGAACCTGAGGACACCTACTGGTGTTCGGCCGACATCGGCTGGATTACCGGCCACTCCTACATCGTCTACGGCCCGCTCGCGCTCGGAACGACCTCGGTGATGTACGAGGGAACGCCGGATTACCCGGAGAAAGATCGCATGTGGGAGCTCGTCGAGAAGAACGACGTCGATATCTTCTACACGGCCCCGACGGCGATTCGGGCGTTCATGAAGTGGGGGACCGAGTACCCACAGCAACACGACCTCTCCTCGCTTCGCCTGCTCGGAACGGTCGGCGAACCGATCAACCCTCGCGCCTGGAAATGGTACTACAAACACATCGGCAACGAGGAGTGTCCGATCGTCGACACCTGGTGGCAGACCGAAACCGGGGGCATGATGATCACGACCCTGCCGGGTATCGGCACGATGAAGCCGGGATCAGCCGGTCCGCCGTTGCCGGGGATCGACGGCCGGATCGTCGACGTCGATGGAAACCAAGTCGAGTCCGGTAACGCGGGCTATCTCACCGTCAACCGGCCGTGGCCGGGAATGCTTCGCACCCTCTATCAGAACGACGACCGCTTCATCGAGGAGTACTGGTCCGAGTATTCCGACCCCGATTCCGACGAGTGGGTCTACTTCCCGGAGGACGGCGCAAAGATCGACGACGACGGCTACATCACCGTGCTGGGCCGCGTCGACGACGTCATCAACGTCTCGGGTCATCGCCTCGGAACGATGGAGATCGAAAGCGCCATCGTCGGCGTCGAAGGCGTCGCCGAAGCGGCCGTCGTGGGCGGCGACCACGAGGTCAAAGGCGAAGCCGTCTACGTCTACGCGATTACCGAAGACGGGTACGACGAAGGCGACGAACTCGAGGAGCGCGTCGTCGAGGGAGTGCTCGAGTCGATCGGTCCGATCGCGAAACCGGAGGAGATCATCTTCACGCCGGAATTACCGAAAACGCGCTCGGGCAAAATCATGCGACGACTGCTAGAAGACATCGCGAGCGGCAACGAACTCGGGAACACCTCGACGCTGCGCAACCCAGAGATCGTCGACGACATCGCTGCACAGGTCGAAAACGACTGAGCGACGCATTCGATTTTCGAAATTACCAATCGACACTGCAATACAATTCACAGACATATGCCAGATAATAACACTCACGATACAACCGACGAACCGACTGCAACGGACGGTGGTGTCGCCGGACAGGCCGGCCAATCCCACCGAGATACAGAGTACCTGAACGCCGAAGTCAATCTCCTGAATCCGAGCACGGCGTTCATGCGAGATCACCTTCGCATCGTCTGGACGGGCTTCGCCATCTGGGTTCTTGCCGTGTTCGGCCCGGTGACGGCGACGTACGTCGCCACCGACGCGATGACGACCCAGATGCCGGTGCTTGGCTTCCCGCTACATTACTTCCTCGTCGCGTTCGGTGCGCCGACGAGCGCGTTGATCCTCTCGTTCTGGTACTCGCGCAAGCGAGACGCGCTCGACGAAAAGTACGGTATCGATCACGGAACCGTTGGGGGAACCGGCCGCGAGAGCGGCGATGCGGCGGCCACAGACGGGGGGATTAACGAATGACGGGGATACCGGTCGTGCCGCTTCAGGGGAGTCTCCTTCCGGAGTCGCTCAACATCTCGTTCAAGCTCCTCCCGGCCCTGCTGGTCCTCGGGATGCTCGGACTGTTCCTCGCTATCGGCTTCGTCTTCCGCGTGGCCGACACCGAAGACATGTGGGTCGCCGGTCGCTCTATCGGGAACCTCGAGAACGGGATGGCGATCGGTGCGAACTGGATGTCGGCGGCGTCCTATCTCGGGATGGCGGCTTCGATCGCACTTGCCGGCTTTTATGGGCTCGTGTACGTCGTCGGCTGGACGACGGGCTACTTCATCCTACTTATCTTCATGGCCGCGCAACTGCGCCGGTTCGGGAAATACACCGCGCCGGACTTCGTTGGCGACCGCTTCAACTCCGACAGCGCGCGGGCCATCGCGGCGGTGACGACGTTCCTCATCGGCTTCGTCTACGCCATCGGGCAGGCGAAGGGGATGGCGCTCGTCGGCCTGTACATCTTCGGCGACTACGGCGGCCTTATTCCTGGACTCGACGGCTATCAGGTGATGGTCGTCGCCATGATGGTCATTACCGTCGGCTATCTAACGCTGTCCGGCATGATGGGTGCGACGAAGAACCAGGCCGTCCAGTACGTCATCCTCATTCTGGCGTTCGTCGTCGGCCTGTTCGTCGTCGGCTACACGAACGGCTACTCGACGGTGCTGCCTCAGCTCGAGTACGGGATGCTGATCAACGACCTCGGCAGCGAGTTCAGCGAACCGTTCGCGACCTCGAGTTACTACCTCTGGATCGCGACGACGTTCTCGCTGATCGTCGGGACTTGCGGACTGCCCCACGTGCTGGTGCGGTTCTACACGGTCGAGAGCGAGCGAACGGCCCGCTGGTCGACCGTCTGGGGACTGTTCTTCATCTGCATCCTCTACTGGAGCGCTCCCGCGTTCGCGGCATTCGGGACCGACCTCTACAGCCAGAACGTCAATCCGACCTACGGTGACCCCGGCATGACCAGTGCGGCCAGCGAGGTCATCGTCGTGCTGGCGGCCCAGCTGTCGAACCTGCCGCAGTGGTTCGTCGGCATCGTCGCCGCTGGCGGTATCGCCGCGGCCATCGCGACGGTCGCTGGGCTGTTCATCGCCGGCTCCTCGGCGATCAGCCACGACATCTACACGAACATCATCAACGAAGACGCGACCCAGCGCCAGCAGATTCTGGTCGGTCGCCTCTCGATCGTCGCACTCGGCGTGCTAACGACGCTCGCCGCGCTTGACCCTGCGTCGTCGATCGCCGCACTCGTCGGCTACGCGTTCGCGCTGGCCGGCTCCGTGCTGTTCCCGATGTTCTTCCTCGGAATGTGGTGGGAGAACGCCAACCGTCCGGGCGCACTCGCCGGTATGACCACCGGGCTCGTCATGTGGTCGATTCCGATGATCAACGAGATCGTCCCGACGTACGTCTCCTCGCTCGAGGCCCCGCTGTCGGCGGGCCTGGCACAGTGGATGCCCGCGATCGGCTCGGCACTGATCACCCTTCCGGTAGTCTTCGCCGTCACTATCGTCGTCTCGCTGATGACCGAGGAGCCGGACATGGAGACCAAGCGGGTCGTCCGGCAGTGTCACAGCCCCGAACCGATGCGTCAGCAACAGACCGCCGAAGACGTCGTGACCGACGGGGGCGAGACCCCCGCGGATGACTGAACCCATGTACGACCAAATACTCGTTCCGACCGACGGTAGCGACACGGCCGAAGAGGCGGTCGAGCACGCGCTCGACCTCGCCGAACGATACGGAGCCACGGTTCACGCTCTGTACGTGGTCGATACCAACGCAATGAGTCTCAGCCTCGGTGGCGAACAGCTCGACCGCATCGAGCAGGGCCACTACGGCGAGATGGACGAAGTACGTGAGCGCGCCGAAAAGGCCACGGGCTACGTGGCCGACCGCGCCGGCGAACTGGGGATCGACGCCGTCGAGCACGTCTCGGCGGGGCGGCCCCACGACATGATCGCCAACTACGTCGCGCACAACGACATCGACCTCATCGTTATGGGATCGCACGGACGCACCGGCGTCCGCCGGGCGCTGCTTGGCAGCGTGACCGAGCGGACCCTGCGGTCGACTCGCGCTCCGGTACTGGTCATCGACAGCGACAACGAGTAACGCGCCTCGGGACTTTTTTCGCCGGCATCGAAGAACCGACGGCAATAGCGGCGACCGTCGACACGAACGGCGACGACACCGACGTACGGCCGCCTCCGATACTGCTCGTAGGGCTACCGATCCTGCTGGCGGATCGCCAGTTCGACGTTCCACACGAAGCCGAAGTAGGCGACGATCCCCGCGAGCATGAGCATGTAGTACACCCACGTCGGTGGCTCGAGGAAGTAGGCGACGACCTCGACCAGCGTCACCCAAACGACCGCGAACGCGAGGTCGGTCAGGATTCCCCACCGCTCCTCGCGCGCGGTTCGCAGCCACTCGCCGGCCCCTGTCATCGGCCGTTCACCCGACGATCGAATCCGTACATCGTGTGGCCCGTTCGCAGTGTCACGGAAAAAGGTTATCGACGCGGCGGCGCTCGCTCTCCCCAATACTCGAGTTCGTCCGCGAGGTCGCTCGGTGGGGCGACCAACGGTCGAAAACGAAACCCCCTAACCGCATCCGAGAGTAAATGCACGCATGCACGACGACAGCGAGGTCGCCGTCCTCCGACTCGGCCACCGGCCCGGGCGTGACGACCGGATGACGACCCACGTCGGCCTGACCGCGCGGGCGCTGGGTGCCGACCGCGTTCTCTTTCCCGACAACGCCGGCCAGTCGCTCGAGACCGTCGCGGACATCACCGACCGCTTCGGCGGCCCCTTCGACGCCGAACTGACGGACTCGCCGAACGCGATCATCCGAAACTGGGAGGGCGAGGTCGTCCACCTGACGATGTACGGAGAGCGCGTCGAAACCGTCGAGAACGAAATCCGCGCCGCACACCTCGAGAATGGCACTCCGCTGTTGGTCGTCGTCGGCTCCGAGAAGGTTTCGTTCGACGTCTACGAAGCCGCCGACTGGAACGTCGGCGTCACCAACCAGCCCCACTCGGAGGTCGCCGGACTGGCGGTCTTTCTGGACAGGTTGTTCGAAGGACGCGAGTTCGACAGGGAGTGGGAAAACGCAGACCGGCGCATTATCCCGCAAGAAACCGGAAAGCACGTCGAATCGGTCGAGGAGTAATTTTACGAACGCGAGCATCGGACGGATCGCCCTCCGACCGCTTCGTCGTCCCTCAAAAGACTTAATGGTCGCATACTATTAGGGGTAGCTAATGGCTTTTGAGGAGCTGCTCGAGGATCCGGTTATCCAGAAGTACTTACACGAGCTGGTCGGTCCGACGGGGATGCCCGTCGCGGCGGCCCCGCCGGACGGGGAAGTGACCGACGAGGAGCTCGCCGAGGATCTCGATCTCGAGCTCAACGACGTTCGCCGGGCACTGTTTATCCTGTACGAAAACGATCTGGCGACCTACCGTCGCCTTCGGGACGAGGATTCGGGGTGGCTCACCTACCTCTGGACGTTCGAGTACGACAACATTCCGGAGAACCTAGAAGAGGAGATGCACCGGCTCCACGGCGCACTCGAGGATCGCCAGGAGTACGAACGGAATCACGAATTCTATCTCTGTGAGATCTGTTCGATCCGCTTCGAGTTTGGCGAAGCGATGGACTTCGGCTTCGAGTGTCCCGAATGTGGGTCGCCGGTCGAATCGATGGATAACGACCGCCTCGTACACGCGATGGAAGACCGCCTCGCCGCCCTCGAGGACGAACTCAATATTGACGCCTGATGGTAGTACTCGCAACGAAACTCTACGTCAGCGGTGATGCACGCGAGCGAGCGACGGATTCGCTCCGATCCCTGGTGGCAAACGAAATCGGCGACCTCGAAGTCGAGTTCGAGGTCGGCGTGCGCCACGACGATTTCCCGTCGGTAACGATCGACGGCGAAGACGCCGTCGTCGCGCGAAACGTCCTCCGCGAGGAGTTCGGCGAAATCGTCCCCGACCTCGAGGCCGGCGAAACGTACGTCGGAACGCTCGATTCGTGGGACGAAGACGGGTTCATCCTCGACGCGGGACAACCGGTTCGGATTTCGGCCGAGGAGATGGGACTGGGTCCCGGCTCTCCGACACAGATCCGCGAACGGTACGGACTCGTCCAGCACGTCCCCTTGCGGTTCGTCTACGGTGGCGAGTTCGGCGACGACGATGCGGAACCGTCCCGGCTGGCCGAGGCCGAACGTGACCGCCTTTACGAGTGGACCCGCGGCGACGGTCGGCTGAACGTCAACAGCGCGACCCGTGGCGAAGTCCGGGCGACGCTCAATCGCGCCGGACACGCGCAGGATTACATCACCGTCGAACGGTTCGGATTGCTCGAGCAAAGCGTGATCTGCCCGGAGGATACGGATCCGCCGGGACTGCTCTCGAGCGTGGGAGAGTATCTACCCGCAGAGTTGCGGTGTGTCGTCCCATAACCAGTCATGAACCGACGTCTCGTTCTCGGAATTCTCGCCGTGGCGCTGCTCGCGACGACCGCGGGCTGTTCGATGTTCACCGGCGGCATCTCCGACGAGGAACTCGACCGCGAACAGAGCTACGACGACCTCAGGGAGAGCAATGCGACCGTCAGGATCGACATCGAGGGTGCGAGCCTGGCCGACGGCGGCGAGTTCCGCGCCGTCTACGATCTCAACGGCACCGACGAGCTATCGATGTACAGATCGTCGCTCTATCGCGAGGAGGCACTCGATATCTACAGCGTTCGGTACTGGTATCCAAACGGGACCGAAGTAACCGGCTCGGACCTCGATATCGAGCAAGGTCGCTCGAGCACGGACGTTCGGGTGCCCGACGGAAACGGAACGCTCGCGATGTCGAGCCACGCAGGGTCGAAAACGTTCCAGTTGCCAACGTACGTCGAGGGGAGCTACGAGGTTACCCCGCCGGAGGGCCACAGAACGTCGAATTTCCTGTTCGGAAACGTCAACCCAGGCGGGTTCGAGCGGTCGGTCGTCGACGACCAGGAACGACTCCGGTGGGACAACGCCGAAACCCCGATCTCCGTGCAGTATTACAACGCCCGAGATATTCCGCTCTTTCTTGGGCTCATCGGCGTCGTTGGCGTCGTCGGCGGTGCGGGGGTCGCCTACTACTACCGGCAAGTCAAGCAGTTAGAGCGACGTCGAAAGGAGGCGGGTATCGACCTCGAAGGCGGCGACGAGTCCGACGACGACCCACCAGGGCGGCCCTAACCGCTTTCGAACGCGTCGGCTCCCCGTGCTCTATCGGGGGAAGAGTACTTGAACACGTACGCACAAGTGACCATATCGAAAACCAGAGAGACCGGTCCGCGTTCAGTTGGCTGGACTGGCCCAGATAAATGAAACAGCGTGATTCTGCACCCAGCACTCCGGTTCCCCGGAAGGTTGGTATTTCAGATGTCATCGTCGCAACGGGAGCACAAACGTTCAAATCTTACGGCTTAGGCTCCTGTCTGGCGATCGCCCTCTACGACCCCGAAGCCACTATCGGCGGGCTTGCACACGCGATGTTACCCACCAACAAAAGCACCGCGACGATAGAGGATCTTCCAGGGAAGTACGCCGATACGGCGGTACGGGCGCTTCACCGCCGAACGATCGACGCCGGCGGCTGTCGGTCGTCGCTCGAGGCCAAAGTCGCGGGCGGCAGCGATATGTTCGAGTTCGACAGCCTCGAAGACAGCGTCGGCAAGCGCAATATTGAGACGGCCAAAGCGGAACTCGAAACCCTCGGCGTGCCCCTCGTTGCAGAAGACGTGGGCGGGAGTCACGGTCGAACCGTCGAGTTCATCCTCGAGACCGGTGCGCTCGTCATCGAAACGGCCGACGACGAACAGGAGGACCAGACGCTATGACGGTGGATTCGTTCGAACAACTGCTCGAGTATGTCGAAACCGAACTTGCCTTTGCGACCAGGCACTACAACGATAAGTATCTGGACCGGCGGATCACGTCCTGAATGCGCCGAACCGACGCCGATAGCTACGAGGCGTACCTGAGATACCTCCGAGAGAGGCCCGACGACCAGGTCGCGCTCCTCGAGTCGATGAGTATCAACGTCACCGGATTCTTCCGAAATCCCGACGTCTGAGAGGGGATTCGTGCCGTCGTTCGGGACCTTGCTGCCGACAGAGCCTCCGTGCGGAGCTGGAGCGCTGCGTGTGCCGGCGGTCGCGAACCGTACTCGCTGGCGATGCTCGCACACGACGACCCGGAAATAGACGAATCTGCGGTCGAAGTGCTGGGAACCGACATCAGCGAACCAGCGCTCGAGACCATCGAGCGGTCGCTCCGGCCGAAGGGATATCTCGTTATCGGCAAGTCCGAGACGATTTCGAGCCGGTTGCAATCGACGTTTTTCATCCACGATTCGCAGCTTCGGATCTATCGAAACCGGCCCGACTCGACCTGACGGACACCTCGAGATGGGTGGATTCAGGCTGCGGCGGCGTACTCGACGTCGAGTTCGACGACGTGCACCGAGAGCCGGTCGATCGGGTCGTCGTTCGATCCGGAACACGCCCACCCCTCGCTGGTCCGGACCCATTCCTCGTCGAAGGCTCCCTCCCAGCCATGGGCGTCCGTGCCGTCGGTATCGACCGCAACCTCGAGCGAGCGAACGTCGGAGAACGTCTTCCGGTACGACGCTCCCGTTTCTGTCGCCGTGATCGGAATCGGCCCATCGGATCGGTACGAACCACCGTCTTCTGCGATCGTCACCAGCGAAACGAGTGCGATACCGTCTGTACACGCCAATCGTGGCTCGACGACTGGCGTCCGTTCGCCCATGTTACTCAGCCGAAACACGCCACCGCCTTCGTAGGCGACCGCCGTCGATCCGTCCTCGTAGACGAGCGATCCGAGCTGCCACGATTCGGTTTCGATTCGATCGCCGTGTTCGACCGCGAGGTCGACTCGCGGTCCCGATTCGCCCGTTTCGATCCGCCCGCCACGGACCGGCAGTTGGTGCGTCCGCTCGTGGACGCCCTCGTATCGGGCGATATCATCGAAGTCCCCTGCAAGACCGATCAGTGCTCGGTCGACCTCCCGCGCTGATTGGTGCTGGTCGTGCAGGTCCAGTGACTGGACGCCGACGACGGACACCAGCGCAACTGCGAGAACGACCGTCCCGAAGACGAGAACGAAACCGACGAGTTCGGTGACCGCGCGTTCGTCTTCACGTCCATCCCTCCCGATTCGAGTACGTTTCATGGATTCCACACCCCGAGCTTCTCGCCGTCGTGACCGATCGCGATCGTCCCGCCGCGAACGGACGTGTCCGCATCGACGCTCGCCTCCAGTTCGCCGAGCGGAATAGAGACGGACTGGCCGGTTGCCTGTGCGGTGAGTTCGAGACAGTACTCGCCCGCAGACAGCGCCTGCTCGAGTTCGTCACAGTCGACGATCGCGACCCGATATCTCGAGTTCGCCGCAGTTTCTGGGTAGTCTACGGTGACCGTCGCCTCGTCGGTCGTCCCGTGGGCGGTCCCGAGGCCATCGACTCGGAGTACGTCGGCCGCGAGTCGCTCACCGGTCGTCTCGAGGGACTCGCGCACGCTGCGGTCGGTTTCGCCCTCCAGCAGCACGCCGGCGCTGACCAGTAGAGTTGCGACGAGGACCGTCGCGATCCCGAGTGTGAGTGCGTGGGTCAACGCGATCGAAATTGCCCGATCGTCGCGGCGAAACCCGGTCATGACCCATCACCGAATCCGAAAATCCTGTGTGTCCGTTCGGTCGAAACGGTGCTCGAGTCGTATCGAACCGTGAGGTTGACGTATTCGCCGGCGCTTGATGCCCGATCGTCATTGTGGCGTCGACCCGCGCTGTCGTTTTCGATCACTGTCGCCTCGGCGCTCACGACGACTCGTTCGCTGGTTGCGGTCGTTCGCTGGTACTGCTCGACGTACTCGTCGATCTCACCCTCGAGGCCGTCGTCGAACGATTCCGTCTCCTCGTCCCAGGCACTCGTGACAAGGTGTTCGACACCGTCGACGAGTCCGTGCGTCGTCGACTCTGCCGGTGCCCGTTCGTGACTCGCCGCGTTCGAGGAGGCGGTCTCCGTGTACACCACGCCGTTGAAGACGGCAACGAGAGCGAGGAGCACGAACGCGATCGCGATCGCGCCGACGAGCAGGACCTGGCCACGGTCTCGTGACTGTCTCACCAGACCGTCACCTCCACGTCTACGACGGCAGCGATCGGCCCGCTTTCGGCCTCTAAAGACGGATGCGGATCGGGTTCGTTCGCGTCCTCGACGACCGTTTCCGTATAACTCGCTGCGACGGCGTTCGACCCAGGGTTCTCGTCGGTAGTCGCATACACCGTCTCGCGGGCTATCGTGGCGTTTTCGTCTTCGTAACTGAAGCTGATTCGGTACTCACGGTTCCGTGGCGACTCTCCGAACTGCTCGGCCAGTACTTCCCCAAGTACGAACGCCTCGAGTTCGCCGCTCGAAAACCGGCTTCCGTTCCACGCGCGGACGAACGCCGACAGGTTTCCGGTTGACGCCGGGGCAGTGGCTGCGACGACGAGCGCATCGTGGGTCTGTTGCTGGAGCCGATATTGTTCATCCCGTCGTTCGGATTCCGCGATGGCCGCCGTGAACCCGCCCGTCTGATACACCACGAGAACCGCAGCGAGGACGATTGCGGCGCCGACGACCCCCTCGAGCGTATACGCCTGTCCGCGGTCGGTCCGCCGTCGCCCTGTGTCTCGTGACGGATCGGTGTGCGCTGCTCGCCGTGCTTTCGATTGAGGAGGGTATCGACGAACACCTCTCATCACCTCCACACCTCCACGACGAGCCGACAGGCGACTTGACAGTCTTCGGTGTCACCGACGGAAACGAGTCGTTCGACCGAATCCGTCGGGCGACCGCTTGCTGAGTCCTCTCCTCGCGTCAGGAGCTCGGTCTCCCGATCGATCGTCTCGAGCGTGATGCGTACCGACTCGAGTGCCACTCCGTCCGCGGTTCGAAGCCCGAACCGTTTCTGGATCTCGTCGTCTGCGTACTCGTTTCGCAGGCGGTCTCCGTCCAGTTCCGTCGGGCTCTCGTCGGTCGCGAGGTCGCCGACGATGGCCGTCGCGATCTGATCGGTCCGTGCGTCGGCGATCCGTTCGTTCGGACCCGCATCCGTCCCGGTGATCGCGGGCACCGCGGTGAACGCGAACGCAACCGCGATCAGGAACACGCCGACGCCGATGGCGAAGTCCTGGGTCGTTTGCCCGCGCTGGCGTCGGTCGTCTCGATCGATCGTGATCGGTCGCCGACTGCCGTCCACCATCTCAGACCACCACCAGCCAGATACCGAGCGCGATGGACGAAAGGGCGAGCACGTACTTCGCCCCGCTCAACAGGTCCGCGTTTCGGAGGTAGCCACAGACGAACCCCGACAGTATCGCATGGATGGTCACCGCGTGAAAGAACACCACTGAGAGCGTGTCGGCATCCAGCGTGGTGCCAGGATCGGTGGCCGCCAGTTGGCCGGCCGCTCCGTCGCCGTTCGTGGCCGCCCCGGAGCCGTACTCGAGCCCGCCCATCGTTTCGACGAACTGCGTTTGCAAGACGGCGACGACGGTCAGGATCGTCAGAAACGTCATGACGATGATAGCGATCTGCGTTCGCGTCCGGGATCGCCGTTCCGCCTCGAGATCATCGTGGGTCTCACTCGCCGCCGCGGCCGTCCGTAACACCGGCGTGATGTGGTTCGTCGCTTTCTGTGCGTCGGTGATGAGCCGCGTCGTTCTGGCCAGCCGCGGAATGCGATAGCTGTTGGCGAACTCGAGCAGCGCCTCGTCCAGACTCCGCCCGTAGGCGACTTTCGTGTGTATGGCGTCGAACTCCGTCGCTAGCTTTCCGCCGGCCGTCCGCGAAACCGTCTGGAGCGACTCGAGCAAGGTTTGTCCGGTATCGTTCACGCTCGAGAGGGTTCGGAGATCCGCAGAGAGCGTGCTGATGACCGCGTTTCGACGGCGTTCGTTCCACTCGTGGAAAATCGCGAGCGGCGCTAACACGAGAACCAGCGGGCCGTAGAGGTAGCGAACTGTCCCCATGACCGGGTCGTCGACGCCGTCGCTCCACGGAAGGATACTCTCGCCTGTTATCACCGCCGCACCGACGACGAGACTTGCCGCTGGAACCGTTAAAACGAGCGTCCCACGGGGATGGTCGCGAAAGAACAGATGCGGCTTCATACCGACCGCCCGTATCCGGTGAACGAGTTCTCGCCTCGCGATCCTCGCGCGTATTCGGGGTTGCCCAGTGAGCCGTCCGAGGACCGGCCCAGCGAGAACCCCCAGACCGCTCCCGTGGCGGCTTCTGTTATCGTCGTCTGCAGTCTCGAGAACGCCGTTACCGGGATCGTCGCGTTTGACGGTCGCCACGAGAACGAGAAATCCGAGGCCAATCGCGGGGATCAGTCCGTAGACGGTTAGATAGAGGAGTCGATCAGCCATGGCCGCTCCCGGGACGAGTTGCATCACGACCACGACGACCACCAGCAACAGCGGGAACAGAGAGAGGGTCAGATACAACTCGCCGACTAATTCCAGCGTGTCGAGAGTCCGTTCCTGTCGCTGCCTGGCGGTCTGTGCGTGTCGCTCCGTTTTCTCTTCGAGAAATTGCTCGCAGTCACCGCCGCTGTTGATGGTCGAGAGGAAATCGAGTAGGAACTGCGACAGTTCGTCGCTCGGGGTTTCGCGCGCCCGCGCTCGGATGGCGGTTCGGTAATCGACCCCGACGTATTCCGTCTCTCTGACGATGGTCTGAAATTCCAGTGCGACCTCGCCGTAGGCGTCCTCCGCGTCGGCAACCGCCTCGATGATCTCGAGGTGATCGAGCCCGCCGACCGACAGCGCGTACATATACGAGACGACGTCGGGGAGCAAGACGGCTATCTCGCGCGCTCGGGCAGACGCTC
The DNA here is from genome assembly GCF_000517625.1 of Halostagnicola larsenii XH-48. GTDB lineage: Archaea > Halobacteriota > Halobacteria > Halobacteriales > Natrialbaceae > Halostagnicola > Halostagnicola larsenii. Next base: position 882,252 of record NZ_CP007055.1, read on the forward strand.
GAGCGTAGGGGATTCCGATCATCGAACAGACACAGACTGCGCCGCCAACTACCCCGAACAGGAGCGCCGTTCCGACGACGACCGCGAGCGCCTCGAGTGTCCGATCTGGGCCGAGCGATACGACAGGGGTCGAAGAGCGAAACACCGATTCGAGTCCAACGAGTTCCGACGCGAACAGTCCGTAGCCGACCATCGCTCCGATGGCACTGCAGCCGAGGCCGGCGACGACGCCGAGCCACAGCGCTCGAGCCAGATACCGCTCGCCCGTTGTGGCCATCCGGGCCTGCCCGAGTTTCCGCTCGAGCGCGTTCGCGAGTTGGTGGTCGCCGCCGAGCGGGGAGTGCGAACGTGGCGACCACGCGCCTGCGCTCCCATCGAGCCCCGCGTGATCGCTGGCAGCGGTTCTCGTCGAGTCAGTACTCATGGCTCGCTTCCAGCCCTCGCGGTCTCGGAACTGTCGTTGCTGTTGTCCCGCTCGAGAAGCGGTGTCTCGCCCTTCGTTCGGTACCGGCACGACTCGGTGTGTCCGCCAGTCCGGGAGTGGATCGCGTCGCCTTCGGAGCTATCCTCGTTCGCGAGCCAGGACGGCAACTCGACCGGAGAACGGGACGATTCGACGGCTTCGCTCGAGGCCGCTTCAATCTCGGTTCGGTAGTCGTCGAATAGCTCCTCGTCGGCGCGTCTCAGTATCGCCTTCGAACGCCGGTTCGTCTCTGGGGTGGGGCTCGGGCGTGAAACCTGTCCGGCCGTCTCCGGATCGCCGATCAGGACGCTTTCCATCCCTCGGAGGTCCTCGAGACTGTCCTTGAGCCGGTCGGTCGCCATGAGCGTACGAACGCGTTGGGGATCAGCCATATACGCCTGAATAGTCGCAGCGACGTCCGCGTAGGCGTCCAGTCCGTTCTGGATCAGATACGCGAGGACGACCTGCCGCTCGAACAGTTCGCGCTCGAGCGTTTCCCGACTCCAGCCCCGATCGAATCTGATCTCCTCGAGCGTACTCGAGTCGCCGATCCTGCGAAAGTCGTCCGTTTTTGCCCGCCACTGGTAGACGTCCTGAACGTTGATCTCGTCGTATTCTGCGTCGTACTGGTTGATCTCGGTTATTCCCGTGTTTCGGCGGACGGTCTCTCCACCCACCGTCGTCTGGGTCTGGACCGCCACCAGATCGAGCGCGCTGAAGACCGTCTTCGAGACGTCGATTGGGGCCGTCGTAAACCGCGTGAGGACTTCGCCGACGGAGTCGGCGTGGAAGGTCGTACAGGTCGTGTGCCCGGTCGACATGACCTGAAACAGCGTTCGTCCCTCCTCGCCGCGGACTTCGCCCATCACGATGTAGTCCGGTCGCTGGCGCAGCGTCGCCTCGAGCAGGTCGAACTCGTCGACGGCCCCCGTCGAGTCGGCCGTGAGCGAGGGGCGCGTCGTACTCGCGATCCAGTTTCGCTGCGGGAGCGTGACCTCGCGGGTGTCCTCGATCGAGACGACCTTCGCGCTCGAGGGGATAAACAGCGAGATGGCGTTCAGACTCGTCGTCTTCCCGGAGGCCGTGCCGCCGGCTAACAGCAGGTTTCGGTCGTTCTCGACGGCCAGCCAGAGAAACGCCATCTCCGCTATGCTGTACGTATGCCAGTTGACTAGATCGACCGGGGTGTAGGGCACGTCGGTGAACTGGCGGATGGTGTAGTTGGTCCCCCGATCCGAGACCTCCGTTCCGAGCGTCAACTGGGCGCGCGAGCCGTCCGGGAGCGTCGCATCGACCTGCGGGCGGCGTTTGCTGATCCCGTTTCCGGATCGCTGGGCGAGTTTGACGACGAAGTCGTCGAGGTCCGTTCGGCCGTGCTCGACGTTCGTGATGAGCTGTTCGTACTTCGAGTGGTAGACGAACACCGGCGTGTCGTAGCCGTCGACGGAGATGTCCTCGACGTTGCGGTCGTGTTTGATGCCGTCGATTCGCTCGTAGCCGACGAAATCCCGGCACAATCGGTAGCGCAGCTTTTCGACCTGGTACTCGCTGATCGTCGCCCGGTCGTCGGCGAGGATAGCCCCCTCCGGGCGCGCCTCGATCCCCTCGAGCGCTCGTCGGGCGTCGGATTCGTCCGGATCTTCGTCGCAAAATAACGACGAAACCCGCTCGAGAAGCCCGCGATCGCTTCGGTTTCGGGGCGTCTCGAGCAGGTCGTACCGCTCGAGCAGCCGTCCGATTTCCGCTTCGATGACCGCGCGTCGGTCCGCCCGGTCTGCGTCCGCCGCGACGTTCTCGTCGGCGTACTTGATCGTCCGCTTGAGTTTGGCCGCGAGAAAGTCTCGAACGTCAGCCTCGAGGTCGTTCAGCGTCGGTTCGACGAGGTAGTACTTGCGCTCGTTTTCGGCCGGCGCGTGGAAGATGCTGACGAACGCGTAGGGTTCGTTCACCCAGTAGCGATCGAGTTCTCGAAACCGGGATTTCTTCTCGAGCGGGACCGCCTTCTCGAGGTCGTACCGGTTCGTCACCGTGGGCGTCCCGTCGGCGGTCGAGAAGAACTCGTCCTCGTCGATGGTCTCTCGGATGTCGACCGTGCGTTCGTCGACGATATCGGCGAGCGCCGATCCAATTTCCGTCGCGGTTACGAGCGAGTCTTCGAGGCGCGTTCGGCCGGCCGAAGCGCCGGAACTGGCCCTACCCTCGCCGTGATTTTCCGATTTCCCAGCGAGCGGATCGGTCACCTCCCTCGGCGTGTCGTTCCGCGGGTCCGACCGGCTCGAGGCGTCGATGGTCATAGACGGGGTTCGCTTCCTTCTGCCTCAAAAACCCATTCGCCTCGAGTCGGCTGCCGTTCGATTCCGCTCTCGGGTCACGCGCGGGGCTTTCGGCTGTCGAAGTTGATTTGGGGTTCTCGAGTGCACATTATTCCCGTCCAGAAATGTCATTTATATGATACTAAGGGACATTGGGTCGAATGGAAGCCAAAACTCCACGGAAGGGGACGTTTGTATTTGAAATGCCCCGGGTGGTGGACACCCGAGACGTGGCTTCCAACCCCATGAAGGATCGGTTGCCATGATTGGATATCTTCTCCGCGGGCTTAAACATCCCGTCCGACAGACGAATCGAAGTCGAGTACAGCTAGCCACCGCTCACGCACCGCCAGTCGTGGCGAACGTGCTCGGAGGTGGATACGAGCAATGACCGCGCCGACGGACAGTCTGGTCGTGGACATCGTTCGAACGCTCGAGAAGGAGGGGGTTCCTCGAGACGCCTACCAGCTCGGTAGGGAGTTCGATCCCGAGGCGCTCGCCCGGCTGCTCGACACAGGTGGTGACGCGGTCGAAGTCTGTCACGAGATTCATGGCGTGGCGCTTCTCGTGACGAAGCAGGGCATTTGGGTGGCTGAGGAGGACCGGTCTGCCCGTCCTGAGTGTCCCCAGTGTGGAGCGGTGGTTACTGCGGTCGTCCAACTCGTTCCAGAATATTATAACGCGTACCCCTGTGGCTGTTGGGTTAGGGGTGATCTGCTCGAGTAATTGAGGGCTCGAGCAGTTCGAAGAGGTGACGACTCCGATAGGTCCAGATCGCTATTTTCAGTCTTTCCGAAGGTTCACTACCTGCATTCTGGATTCGAGAGCAGCCGTCTGAAAATCGGCATCTGCAACGACGAGTACATCGCCGGTTGAGCGAGCGGTCGCCGCGATCATGAGATCGCGAACAGCCATTCGTTCGCCATCGGTGAGCAGTTCGTCTTGCAATCGAGCCGCTTCGAGCGCGATATCTTCGTTGAACTCGAGCGAATGGACGCCACCGAAGTGCTGGCGCTCTCCGCTCACATCTGTTTCGCCGCTGCCAAGCGTTCCGGCGAGAACTTCGTAGACACAGATCGCTGAGGTAAGGTACGGGTCGTCCTGTGATTCGACGAACTCGACAGTATCCTCGACTCCCTCGAGCATATCGATGATAACCGATGAATCAAGAAACGTCATCGATCGAAGCTCTCTCGAGAGCGATCGATAGCGTCGCGAGCGCGATCAGCGGTGTCCGCGTCCCACGCACCGACAGTGATCGGCTTTTCGTCGTTTACGAGTCGCTCTAGCAGCTCGTCGAAACTCTCGTCGTCGCGCTTGAGGCGATCGAGTTTTGCTTTCGTCTCGTTTGAGACGCGGATTGATGTACTCATATGTATGCATTGTGTATGCATGAGCTAAGAACTTTCGCTGCGACGGCTGATAGTCAAACTGTGTGAATCTTCTATGAGGGACAGTCATCACCCTAACAGGGGCGAATTTGGCGCTTCAATCCCATACCTTCCGGTGTAGAACCCTGACCACGGCGAGAAAATTCGGATGGACTCGCCGGGCGGGCAATTGGGAAACGCGGTCATGGGCAACCGCAGTACAGCGGAGGGGTCAGAGCATGACCCGATACTGTCCACACTGTGGTGGTCGGATGCGAACCAAAACGTCGATGGGCGGCATCCCTCGAACAGTTTGTGAAAACGGCCCACATCCCGCTGTGGAGGTGGATCAGCAGCAATGAGCGCGTTCGAACAACCTGTTGATGTCGAGCCGCTTGACTTTCTCGAGCAGCGCGACGGCGAGACAGCGTCTTGGGAACGTGCTCGTCCCTCTGACGCCCTGATAGAGCCGTTCGGTCGGTTCGGTTACAGAGTAACATTACGAGACGGCGAAGAAGTCCACTACTGCGCTCTCGGGCTCGAAGACGGCGAGTACATCGGACGGTGTGACTGCAAGGGCTGGAAGTACCACGACGGTCCCTGCGCCCATCTCTGCGCTCTACGAAAGGCCGCCTTCATCGGATCGATCGACCTCAAGACAACTGACGGCAGTCCGGACGACGAACTCGAGATGCACCAGGCGACCGGCGAGATTCACGAAGGAGAACGACACGATGCATCGATAGAACAGACACAAGAGCGGGGGCTACTCCCATGATTCGCACACACACCCGCTCACGAGAGGCCTTCGTAGGTCACCACACCCCCCTTGCATCCGAACTGCATTTCCCGACGCCGTCTGCGTATTCACGACTTATGCAAATCGAGGTGGCTCGATGAGCCGAATGGATCACGACCCGACGAGTCGAACTTCATTCGGGTGCCCATCGGATATTCTCGAAAAGCTCGATGAGATCGCCGACCGCGAGGATGTGAGCCGAAGTAAGAAGCTTCGCGAACTGGTTCGACGCGAGGTCGAAGCAAAAGGGGATCTTGAAGGACCAACACCAGTCCTTCCCGACAACGAGAGACTGTCGAAGGCCTACCGAACCCTTCACGATCGAGCCCATGCACCGTACAAAAACAACCCTCGAGTAAAACTCGAGACTGCGAAGAACAAACTCTATAGCAACGAGACGCCCAAGAGTGCAGTTCTCGATGAGATAATCAAACCGCTCGAGAATCTGGGGTACCTCTCTGTCTGGCCCGGAAATCAACACGTCTGGGTAATCGTCCCACCAATGCAGTACACCGATGGTGAGGATATCGTCGAGTCGGCAGAGAAAGCAACTGCCTGAATCCTGTTTCTTGATTCTGAGATTTGAGGCTCTGTTGGAGTCATAATATTCACACGTATTTTTAGCGTGAAACACACGCACACTACAGATGCGTATCTGTCACTTGCGACGGATTGGTTGTACAAAGGCGTAAGCACAAATAAGTAGACTGAGAATAGTGAAAGGCATTGCTACTCGGTCTTGGCTAATGATGAATCCTGCTGTGAGAACCGATACCGCTACAGCAATGAGTGCTGTGTGGATCGAACGGAGGTATACATGGGATGTTGTTTCCTCACCGGTCATATATATGCTATCTGTGTATTCTGTATTAACCTTGTGGAGAGATATACTGTACTGAGCGATTCTTGAGTCCCCTGTACTTACCGCACAGGATAACAAACCGATCCTGTTCTAATGATTTGAACAGAACCAGATTTTGGTGTTTTCACCCCCATCTCTGAGGTATGAAACCGTCAACACCTAGCGTCTGGAACGAGTGTTCACCGAGGTTCACACCACGCCGTCCGAGGTAGAGTGGCGAGTTCGTCGACGCAACGAGGCGGTCGCCGATCCATACCTCGAGGTCGTAGTCGACAGGATACTCTTGGTCGGGAATGTCCATATCCTCCGCAGTCGGCCGGCCGGCAGTCTCGTCAATCTCGGCCATCGCTAGGAGCCACCCCCGTTGTACGCCGCCATCGCCTCGTCGATTGCCGCCGGCTCCTCGTAGAACACTGGCTCATCCGAGAGCGAGCCGTCCGTCGCGAGATAGACGACCTCGCCCTCAGTGTCGTAGGCCGAAAGGAAGAACCGAAACGTGCCGCTGTAGGCGCGCTCCTGGCCGTAGAGGTGCCACCCGTTCATCGAATCGATATACGCGCCCGACTCGGGCCTGTACTCGTCGCGCGGGATCAGCACCGACACCGGGATGTTCACCATCAATCCGAGATAGTCGCGTTGGAGCGCCCCGACCGACGCCGTGATGCCCGGATTCGTCTCGCTCGTCGCCTCAGCGTACACGTCGCCAGCCACCAGTTCGGACGGGTAGACATCCGGAATCCGAAACATCGCATCCAGAACCATCGGCCAGCGGGTGACTCCCATCTCGGGAATCTGGCCGGCACCCTGCTCGAGCGCGATCGTCTGGTGCGACACCGAGCCGTCGCTCGAGCACCCGATCGAGATATCCGGGTGATCCGGCCCACTGACGAACGGGTCCGGTAGTTCCTCCGCTGGGACGTGACCGACGACTCGATCATAGATCGGCTCGTTGCTGTAGCCGTCCTCGAGGTCGTTCTCGTCGCCGGCGTTCTCGCGCTCGGCGTTCAGCGTCGCCACCTCCTCGGCGTCGATCCGCTCGATATCCGTCGACAGGGGTCTGGCGTGGACCGTGCCGATAAAGTCCATCACCTCGTCCTCGGTATAGGACTGCCACGACCACTGAAACAGCGAGTCCATCGTCATCGGGTCGCTAAAGCTGCCGTCGACGACTGCATAGGCCATGTCGTCGTCTTCGTTTTGCGTCTCGATCATCTCGAGCGAGAGGGTCGCCTCGCCCGTCACGTCGACCTCGTCGACGACCGTCGGATTCAATCGGAAAATCTGGCGAAACTCGGTCGTCGGTTCCGTGATCCGGGCTTCGACTTCCGTCGTTCGCGAGCCGCCGATCTCGAGGCGATCCGAGGGCAGGTGAATGCCGTTGTCGATCGTCAACGTCGACGACGACGTACCTAACTCGATGACCTTCGTGCCGACGTTGAACAGGGTGCCGCCGGTGATATCGAGCGCCGACTCGGTTCCCGAGTTCGCGAGCGCCGTCGCCTCGATCGAGACCATCGTCGTCGCGTTCCCATCCGCAAACTGGTACTGATTCAGTGGCGCGGATGACGATGCATCGAGGTTGATGATGCCCTGGTCGTCGTCGTGCTCGACATCGAGCGTATCGATCCGGTGATAGTAGATGTCCTCCTCGAGGTCCTCGTTCCGATCGGCGAACACACTATCATCGATGTGAACCGCGTCGATCTGTACCTCGTCCGGATTGTATTCGAGGGCTGCCTCGAAGCTATCAAACGGGTTTTCTGAGTAGCGTATCCGCAGTTCACCGCGTAGCGATTCACCCGGCGGGATGCAGCCCAGGCCCGAGATAGATATTGATGGCGTTGGCGGCTCACGCTCGCCGTCGTCCTCACCGTCGTTATCGTCGTCTCCATCGTCTCCATCGCCTCCGCCGCCACTGCCGCTACTGCCGCCACCGTCGCCGCCGTCTCCATCTCCGTCAGGACCCGGCCACTCACTCGCCGGATTCGAGCTTTCGCCGTCATCACCGTCATCGCCGTCATCTCCATCGTCACCGTCGTCGCCATCGTCGCCGTCGTCCTCACCATCGTCCTCACCGTCGTCATCGTCCGACTCTGGCGGCTTCACCTGTTCAGACACATCGGTCGGGCAGTTGTAGATCACCTCGACATCGATCAGCGTCAGCCCGGAATCTGCGTCCGTCGACGAGTCGACGATCTCGATCGAGACAGAACACTCCTCGCCGAACGCTTCCACGCTTGCATCCTCCCAGATAGAGGGGTCTTCCGCGTAGATGGCGATTTGCTGCTCAACCGTGACAGGCCACTCACCGGTCGCATACGACTCCTGCCAGTCGAAATTCGCGTACATCGGCGTCCCTAACTCATCGTGATAGTACGCGCCGCCCTCCTCGAGGTCGTCGACGCCTTCCAGCAGGACGTTCAGACCCGATCCATCGCCATCAAGGACGTACTGGCTCGGTTCGGTATGCGCGAATGTGTCTGTTGAATCGAACCCACGCAGGAACAGACTCGCGAGCCCGTCGATCCCGACGCCACCGATCCCCGTGACCGATCCCGATTCCACGGACCCGAGTTCCATCGACTCGGTCGAATCGAATCCCTCGAAATAGAGAGCCGAGTTCGAGACTTCGAATGATTGGAGTTCGGCATCTGCTTCCGTGTCGTCAACCGTGTAGTCCGCCGAAACCCAGTACGTTGCGCCTGCTGCTGCCTCGAAAGCGTCGAATCCCTCGATTGATCTGCCATCCTCGAGCGAAACCGTCGCTTGGTTCGCTGCTGTCTCGCCTCCGTTGGGATCCTGGTAGAGCGTGAGGTCAATCGAGTTGGCGTCGGCTATCGAGGTTTCGATGATCGCAAACCTAACCCTGTAGTCCCACACTGTCGGTTCCGTCGTGAAGGTTGCTATTTCAGTCATTTGTTATTTTAGTTAGGGCTATAGTCGTTCAATATCGATCTTGTAAACCTCAACTTCAGCATGGTTGAGCGTGGAGGAGAGGTTATCTAAGGCACCGACGTATAATTCACAGATTTCAGAGACATTCTCTACATCAATCGATACCCCTGACCCTGTTGATCCGGGGGTGAAGGTGAAGGTGTCAATTTCATCGCCGGTATCAGGGTCTCTCATCCGAACAACAGCGCGACCCTCTTGCTGAGTCATCGCCCATTCAACAACTAACCTATCAATCTGTGAGAAATCAATTGGTTCGTTATATTTGAAAGAGGACTCTGAAACTGAACCGCTATCGTCGTCTTCAGCAAAACAGTAGAGATGATCGGACTCTTTCGAGCGGCTTCCCGAGTCTGTTCGTCCAGCTACCCAATTTTCTTCACCTTGCCCCTCGTTATATAGTCCGTACTCAGGGAACAAAGAGAGATAGTCATAAGAGACGCTACCTCCCGCAAAAAAGAGGTTTGCAGACGAAACTACGTTCTCCTCCGAGAGGTTAAACGAGAAGGATTCCCCGTTCATGCGCTCTCCTCCGGAATTTCGTAGAACGCGAAGAGCGTCCCTTGAGCGTCCACTCTTACGTCGTGCTGTTCTGTGCTATTCGCGACGGAAAACTCGTAAAAGACGTACTTGTCCAGTTGATCGGTCGCTAGATCTGCGCGGTCCCACGTTGATCGGGGATCTTCATCATCTCTGAGTTCAGTACTGTAGCTCAAGACGGTCGTCCCGTTAAATCTGATCGAAGTGCCACCCGTGTAACCCACGCCACTCGATTCATTCTCGATCTCGACGGCCCCGATTCCAATCAGGTTGTGGAGTTCGGAGGTATCGGTCAGCGAGACAGCGGCCGTCTGAGTCGCCGAGTCATTCGTGTTGTCGAGTTTCCACAGTCCGAGGTGGGTTGCATCCGGGTAATCGTAGAAGTAGAGGCCAACATCCGATGCAACGAACTCCCCCGGGTTCCCTAACTGCTCTCTGATATTCTCGATATGGTCTTTCAGTCTATTATGACGGACTGGGCGAGGTCCAGTCGAGAAATTATCTCTGTCCTTCAGTATTCGGTCTTCATCGATCGGGTCGTCTGTCTCGATCCAGACGACTACCCACCCGTCCGTTTTCACCCGGAAATGAATCGTATTCCCGCCGATCGAGTCGGTTAACTGGCCGGTTACGCCATTATCGTAGGGCTCCCACGAGTCGATTGGCTGGTAGTCGATCGCGTCGACCGGGTCGATCGAGGTCGCGCCGGCCTCGAGGGCGTTCCACCAGGCCATGATCGAAACCGCGCTATCGTCGATATCTGGCAGTGTCGCCATTACTCGCCCGCCTCGTTCTCGTCGCTCTGGTTATCGCTCGATTCGCCTCTCAGTGCCTCTTTCGGTGGTTTCGTATGTTCCATGAATCTCTGAAAAGTGATCGTCCTCAGTCCATCGCCATGACGAGAATCTGCGTATCCTCGTCGTCCTCCGACCGCTTGCGAACGGACATCGCCGACGCATCGAGCCCGCCCTCGGGGGCGACCGTGAACGGCGCGTTTTCCTCCTCGAGCGGAATCTTGCGGTTGTCGCCCGACTGGCGGAAGGACACATAGATGGGCTGATCGAAGCCCCAGAGCGTCACCTGTGTCGCGGGGAAGCCCCAGTTCAAGATGCCCTCAGATTCGTCGTGTGTGTCGACTGCGAGCGGTTGCTCGGTGACGAAGTAGTTCGCCTCCTGTTGGTCTGGCCGGTCCTCTGACGGAAAGCCGGCGTCCCCACGGTTCTCGATCTGCATCTCCATCAAGATCGCCGCGAGCAGCGACTGGGTCTCGTCCTCGAATAGCTGGTACAAGAGGTCTCCCGACCGCTGTGGAAAGTACGGATCGAGGAGATGGTCGACGGCCGTGTTCGTGTTGCCGAACGGGATTGCACTCGGTGGTTCACTCATTGTTGTCTTGGCCTCCGTCTGTCGCTACGTCTTGGATATCGTGCCGGAGCGACCGCAGTACTGCGGTATGTTCTTGAATCGATTCGAGCCACTTCTGGCGCTCTTCGCGACGGTCGTCGCGCTCCTCCTGGTACTGGCGGAAGAGGAGCAGGAACGCCGCGATGGGGAAGCCGAGACTGCTTATCAGTTCAACAGCCTCCATCACTCACCCCCCTCCACGAGTTGCCAAACGAGCACGACCGCGATGAGCGCGAACAGCAGCATCATGGCGTTGTTCAGGTCCGAGAGGATCGGTACCCCCGAATCGTCGCCTCCGAACAGGTTGATGCCATAGCCGCTGAGCACGCCCGTCGCCGCCGCCCGAAGCCGCGTTCCCGCGAGCACGCTGGCGAGTGGAACCGTCATTTCTTCAGCAGGAGGATGAGGACGAGTGCTGCCCCTCCTGCTAGCAGCAGTAACGTTTGCTGATCCATGCCTGCGATGCCCTCTGGTTCGTCGTTGTTCCCGCCCCCGCCGAGGAACGGAATGCCGTCCATCATCGTCCCGAGCGAGAGCCCGGTTGCGCCGGCTGTGAGCAAGCCGGTTGAGCCGGTGAGTGAGCCGGCGAGCGCGCCGGCCAGTGGGACCGGCATTAGAGAATCACCCACGCTAAGACGACGATCGCGGCGATGATCCCCGCGACGATCATCAGCTCTTGCTGGGTGGTGGGTTGACCGTTTCCGTTACCGTTCCCTCCGCCACTGTCGTTACCACCACCGCCGTCGTTACCGATGATCGGGATGTCGCTGATGTCGATTCCGCCGATTGACTCGCCGTCATTCGACAGGTAACTCCACGTCGCATAGAGCGGGTTGCCAGCCGCCAAGAGGGTTGAGTCGCCGTCTGCGGCGTTCTCGCCCCAGTCGGTCACTGCGTCGACGGTGTCGTTACCCCAGTCGGTGACCGTATCGAAGCTGTCACCGCCCCAGTCGGTGATCCCGTCGACGCCGCCGGCGAGCCCATCCGTCACATCGTCGAAGCTGTTGCCGCCCCAGTCGGTGACGTTATCGACGGTGTCGCCGCCCCAGTCGGTGAGGTCGTCGACGCCGCCAGTGAATCCGCCGGTCACGTCGTCGATGGTGTCGCCACCCCAGTCGGCGAATCCATCGGTCAGGTCGCCGACGCTGGTATTGTTGTTCCATTCGACGAATCCATCAACGCTTCCGGTCACGTCGTCGACGACGCCCGACCCGGTGTCGGCCACGTTGTCGATGATGTTCGAACCGGGCAGATTGCCGAACGGCACTAGGGATCACCGGGCGGTCGATCCCATATCGTTCGTGTGTTGTGTTTGATCATTTGACTGATACCCAGATGTTGATGACGACGAGCACCACGTTCACGACCGTCAGGATCAGCAGCAGGTCGTCTTTGCAGATCGGCTCTGAACCCGACGACTCGGTGTTGGTAACCGAGTAGCCGCCGTCTCCGTAGGTGGTGTCGCCGTGCTCGAGGAGCGGGATCACGAAGGATCACGCTCGGTTGATGATGTCGTGTGCAACTGCTCGCGCAAGTCCCTCGAGGTCCTGACTGCCCTGCACGTACGGGAGCGAGATGATCGCGTTCCGCGCTCGCGTTCCGCTTGCGTCGTCCGCAAAGGTGATCTGATAGTCCGGATCGGCGTAGACGTTCACCCGCCAGTCCTTCGGGACGACGCGCATCAGTTCGGTCTCGCCGATCTCGAAGTGACGCGGTTCCTCGTCCTGATCGCGCTGGTGCATGAGTTCCATCGGTTCCTCGAAGATCCGTTCCGAAACCGATCCATGCGTGGACGGAGCCTGTTTCTCGATTTCGAGCGGGCAGTCCGCGCCGCTGATGTAGTACGCTGCGAGGTCCTGTGCGTTCCCGTCATCGGTGTACTCGAAGGAATTCGCGCCGTAGTCGACGTTACTCGGCGAGATTTTCGACCCGTCTGCGAAGACGAGCAGGTCGCGCGACTGGGGACTCTCGAGGAGATCGTGCGAGAGTTCGAACGTCTGCGCCTCGGTCTGGCCGGCACTCGTGAAGGTCTCGAAGGCCGGGATGGCGAGCCGCAGCGGGCGGTCCTGGCGGAGCACCAGCGGGTTCGGCGCTTGGAAACTCGCGATGAGCGACCGCGACCCGCTCTCGGCGGAGCCCAGGTCGAAATCGTCACGCTTCAGACGTGCCGGCGTCCCCTGCATGTTCCGAAGCTGGGTGATGATGGTATCGAACATCCAAAATCACCGCTGGTGTTCCGAGACGCCCGTTCGTTCGAAGTACAGTTTCGATTCCCCCCAGTCGATCGCTTCGTCTGAGTTGATTTCGACGGCGAACTCGTCGACATCTCGAATGTTGACGCGCTCGGCTTTGAGTTCGTGTTTTACCGAGTCGACGTGATTCGAGTCCTGCTGTTGGGAGATCGACTTGTTGTTGTAGGTGCTGATGTTGTCCTGTTCGTACGAGAGGGTCTGATACCGGGTGTCGCCCGGTCTGCGGCCCGACAGGACCATGGTCGTATCCGTCGGCAGGGGATCGCCGTCTGCGTCGAAGAGTTTGGCGTAGATCGCGATGCCTGCCGCATCGCCCTGCGAAACCTCGTTCTCGATGGTGACGTAGGTCCCGTCTTCCGGATCGACCGTGAAGATCGGTGTGAGTTCGTTCGGTGAGTTGGCGACCGTTTCGACGATGTTGCTGTTGTGGTTCAGATTCTTCCCCATGGTTAGTTACCTGCGAGAGTGTCCGTGATTTCGAGCCGGTTCGAGACGACGTTCTCCGCGATGTACACGCCTGATCCGAGGCCGACCGAGTGGCGATGACTGCCACTCAGGACGTAGCCCGAGCCGAAGATCATCGCGAGACCATACACCTCGTTCGGCAGAGTGATGATGTCGCGTCCCTCGAGGGTCGACTTCACGAAGAACGGAAGGAGATACCCCGCGAAAACGAGGATTACCTCGAACCACATTCCGAAATCGAGCAGTCGCCCGAGTTCGCCCTGGGCTGTGTCGGTTGCGGACTCAGCCGCGTCGGTCACTGCATCAGTTGGTGCCATTGCAGAAACTCGAATCGGGGTTCTCGGCATTATACCCCCTACGAAACGCAGACAGAGCGTTCGTTAGATTTCGTTATCAGTAGTTGGTAATACAGTATCTTTTTTCAGAGCCGGGTGTGAAAATGAGGCATCCCGGTTCGGTAACTACAGGTGCGTATTTACTGCCGAGAATTTATGTGATTCTACCTGTTAGTCCAACTATGATAAATTATCTCGAAGAAGTTCCGTGGGGTAATCTTTGGCGCTGGGGAGTAAGTTCGTTGTTGTTTTTCTACGTTTTCGTTTTCTCACTTATTCTCGCCACCAGTGCAGGGGCTCTCAATAACGGAACGATAAATCCGATACATCAACTGGTGATAATTGTATCCAGTATCATTATCGGTGCCATTGTAGTATGGTCGGACGAAATTCCGTGGCCCGGTGACCCTTGAGACGAAAGTAGAATTCGGTGTCGAATGGTAGAATTATTCCATTGTACTGAACGATACGTGAGTTTTCTGTACTTAGCGCGAGTTTACGAAGTGTTCTGAATGAAGAAATCCTCTTACTATCTACTGTTATTCAGCAGTGGGACCGAGCCAGCGTCATCATAGGCGGCCATCAGTAAGCCGACTGCTTCGGGCTTCGAAGGCCGATAGCCCAGCTCGTCCTCGAGGTCGTCGAGCGCCTGCTCGAATCGATCGGCTTTCCCGCCAGTGAGGGTAATACAGTGTCTCATTCGGTGTCATAGGGGCTTTTGAGGGTCTGGCCCTGCGACCCATAGTGTTTCGAGGCCATCGGTACGTCGCCCGTGTCGACCCGCTCGATCAATCCGGAGTCGTTCGATCGAATCCACTCGCTTCCGATCGTGTTGCCAGCGTCGTTCGTAAACTTCCGGACTGGTAGGTTCTCGCCGTCAACGCGAATCCCGTCAGGGAGTTGGCTGACGTAACTCGATCGCGTGTCGTGGACCTCTGAGGGGTAATCGACGCTGATCTTTCCGAGGTCGGCGTCGCTCGAGAAGCCGCCGAGGATCTGCTCGTCCCACTGGGCGATGATCGTCTCATCCATCTCCGAGAGCCGTTGCGTCACCCAGAGCGACGAGAGGCCTTCCCCGCGGCCCGTGGTGGCAGCTTTCGAAGTCGCTTCGGGGAAGCCCTGTTGTTGGGGCGCGGCGATGTGCGCCTCGTCGATCGCCGTCAGGATCTTCGCCTTCGGGTGGTTCTCATAGAGTCGACGGCAGGCCGCACAGACGTTGCCGACGACTTCCCGCCAGTCGTCCCCGTCGATCCGGTAGCGCGGGATCACGACTCGGCCAGCGTCCTCGAGGATGGCCGCCCACTGTGCCGGCGAGAGGTCGACCTCATTCGGCCCGGCGATGTACCAGCCGCACAGGTCCGTTGCGTCGGTCGCTGGGGGCACGCCGTCGACGAGCCCACGGTATTCGTCTTTGTAGTCGAGGATCGCCGCGTAGTCCTGCTCTGGAAGGTTCTTCTCGAGCCATAGCTGTGTGTTGTACGACTTCCCCCAGCCGCTTTTCGCGGCGAGCCCGACCCGAGACATCTACTGTCCCTCGGTTGTCTCCTCGGGTGGTTCTGGCTCCTCGAGCACGACGACGTCCGGGCTCATACGCATCGCGCTCGTGGACCGATTGCGCAGCCGGTGGCTCGCCTCGAGCATGAGCGCGACGACGACCGTCATCGCGCCGAGGATCGCCTTCGACAGGCGCTCGTCATTCATCGGTTTGGTTCACCTCCTCGAGCGCGTCCGCCGCCCGATCGATGCCCTGTCCGACCGCTGCGAGGTTCCCGAGCAGGACCGTCGACGCCACGTTTTGGTGCTGATTCGGCTTCCAGATCACGACTCGAGTGACGAACTCGAGCACCGAGCAGTCGAATTGCTCGTTGATGTAGTGAGCGACGATCGCTGATCGCGGTCGCTCGTCGCCCTGCTTTCGATACGACTTCACGATTTTGTCGACTTCGGCGGCCCACTCGTCGCCCTCGAGGTCGAGATACCGGCGGGCCTGTTCGGCGTTGTCGATGTTCTCTGAAACGATTTCATCGAAGTAGAATCCCGGCACGTCGTCAGAGACGAGCGCCTGAATCATGCCCTTCATCGTCTCTTTGCGGTCCTCTTTTTCCGGGATGTGCTCGAGCGAGTCCAGCCCGATCACGTCGTGGAGTCGGACGACTTTCTCGATCAGTTCGATTTCCTTCTCGGCGATGAGGCCCGTTAGGAGGTCGCCCGCCTCGCCGTCGATCAGCTTCGACACCATGCCTTTCATCGCCTTCTGTCGCATTCCACCGATCATTCTACCACCTCGAGGACCGAGCCGACGATTTCGGGATTGCTCGCGAGCACGCTCATCGCGATGATCGATGTGCCGATGACGAGCGCCTGTCCGGGTGGCAGGTCCTCGGTCGCTCCGCGTTGTCGGACCCACTCGTTCATCGCTCGATCGAGCCCCAAGTCGCGGGCCATTTGCTCACCGATTGGTTCACCGTCGTGTTTCTCGATCACCGCGTTTGAGGTCGCAACGAGACCGCGAACGTACATGTCGCCCATTGTCCCGCCCTCGTTGATGATCGCCCCTGCCGACGTGCTTTCGTCGGTGTCGGCTTCGTCGTCGGTGGCATCGTCCTCGAGGTCGTCGTTGACTGCATCAAGGTCGATGTCGATGGTCGCCTCGTCGTCAACCTCCGGCTTCGATTCCTCGTCGATGTCGTCGGCCTCTTCTCCGAGATCGTCGGGCGTCGGTTCCTCCTCGTCGTCGACAGGCTCGGTTTCGGCTTCGGTCTCCGCCATTCTAGTCCTCCAATAGCGGCACTTCGTTCGTACTGCTCGAGTCGTCGTCCTCGCCAGTCGTCATCTCCGGGTTGCTCGAGCCGGAGCTACGGACCCGCAGGAAAACGATGACCGCGAAGATTACGGCAATGATCGCGACCGCGTACATCGGAGGGACGCTCGAGGGGAGCAGACCCCCCTTCGAGGCCCCCTGATCGCTGGTCGTCTGTTGGTCGTCGTCTGCCTCTCGTCCCTCGGTTTGCCTGGTCGTTTGCTGGTCGTATTCTTCGGGGCTAACCATGTCTTCCTCCTCGAGGGGGCCTTCACCCCCCTCGTCTGCCTGGTCGTTTGCCTCTTCCTGGGGGGTCTCTTCCTGGTCGTCTGCCTCGTCGTCGCTGGTCTCGTTCCCCTCGCCGTCCCCTGCTTCAGGGGCCTCGGGGGTGGTCGACCAGGCCCCCTCGTCCCTTGCTTGTCGGTGGTCTTCGTCGCTCATCGCGTTGATGTGGCCGTTCACCGCCTCCCTCGAGGCAAACGGTGGTTGGTCGTCATCCCATTCGTCTTCGTGCTTCTTGCACCCCTCAACGGGGCAGTAGTGGTCTGTCATGATGTTACCAGTCGATGTCTGTCTCGGTCAGTTCCCGATCGCCCAGTTCCTCGAACTCGACGAGAGACCGACCGCTTTCGATGTGAATTTCGTTGATCGCTGCCGCGGCTTCTTTCGCGTCGGCTATTCCGATCTGGTATCGAAGCCAAAGCTGCCGCAGAGCGCCGTAGATTTCACCGGGAAGATCGTCAGGGTCGTCGACTTCTTGGAGAGTAGCAATCTCGTCGTCATCGAAACCGCACGCCTCCTTTAGGAACTCGCAGGCGTCGTCTTCCCCATCCTCGCAGTAGTCTCGAGCCTGTCCGCACTGCTCGTTTCGAGCGCCTTCCACCGCTGCCAGTTGGCCGTCGACATCTTGCTCGTCATCGAGGCGATCGCCGTGTTCGTCTCTCCCTGCCGCTGCCTCGATCGTAGCATCCTCGATCACCCACTCGGGAGCACTCGAGGAGATCGCGACGGTCAGGAGGCGACGATCATCGTCACTGCACAGGTAGGACTCGTGTTCTTCACGGAAGCTGTCGGCGGCTGCCTTCGATCCGAACTCGACTCGTTCGGTCATCTCAGCGGAACTCCGCGACCGCCTCGCGTGCTTTCTCCGACGGCTCGCCATCGCCGAGGTACTTGTGACCGTGACCAGTGTCGCGGAAGCGGTAGACCGTCTCTTGGCCTGTTGCGTCGGTGAGCGTGACGACTCGAAACGTTTCCTGCTGGCCGTTCACTTTCCGATGGATCGTTTCGACTTCGGTCATGGGAACGTTGGATACGTGCCCGTGACGAAGCGGGCGAGTCGGCTGTTCTTCGTCGTTCGATCATGCCCGTCGAAACCGCCATCGGGTCGTTTCTCGAGCAGTGATGAGCGCTCGAGGACATCCGTCAGGTCCGGAGTGACGTGCCAAGAGGTCTGTCCGGCGGGTGTTTCGACCCAGATCACCGGCCAGCCTTCGTGTAGGTACCAGCCGGCGGAGCCCGGCCACTGGATCGCGGCCAGCCTCGCGAAGCCGATCGCGAGCAGATTGCGATCGTGATAGACTTCGTCGATACTTTTCTCGTCGGGTGGAGGTTCTTCAGAACCCATACTCAATAGGACTCGAGAAAGGAGATAGCAATCAGGAATATCATAGTCCCGTACTGGTGAGACTAATATTTAAACAGATTCAGTGCCTGTTAGGAATGTAGACATGCCGATCCATCAGTTGGTTCAAGTTGGTAGAACGTCGGGCGGTGTTGTGCTCCCGAAGAGCGAACTTCGGGCGCTTGGATTGGTCGATGACGAGGGTCACGTGAAAGACCAGCCGGTACGGGTCACACGAACAGATGAAGGAACGTGGGAAGTAGCGTTAATCAACCCAAATGAGTATCCAAAATAGAATTTTGAAGTCAGTGTGAAAATTCACTTATAGCCCTTATTATCAGATATCAGCCCTCTCACAAGGTAAAATAATGAACTAAATAGAATCACAAGACCAGTTATGAGTGCTGGGAATATAACAGAACTATTATTGACATTTGCCTGTTGGTTGAGTGTGTATAACGATGCTGTTTGTACCAAGAGAAGCATTGCAAGCGGAATAGCTAGTACTGCAATCCCTCGATAAAATTCTGTAGTAGAAACCTCACTTGACATGCTTTATGTTTGGTTAATCTTTTAGATCAATCTGTCGATATCGAATATATTATTACCCATAGTATATCAGTAGATTTATAACATTTATTGTCCAAGGTATTTTTGATGGTAGATATCACACGACGATCTTGCATCAAATCCATCGGAGGAATTGTTTCGTTAGCAACTGTTGCAAACACAAGTGTTGCAGCCCAAGATTCAGAATCAAATTTCCGAGAACAACTTGACCAGCTTATCAGCCATGGCCGTACCGACGAAGCGAAGGACCTTCTTGAAAGTCACGATCTAAAATATGACATGCACAAGAATGAATATTCTATCTTAAATTCAACAACTCCTGAGGATTCTACCTCAAATTCAACAAACTCTGGTGGAGTCTCTACACAGGACTTCTATAATTATGGGGATTCAACAATTGAATATACACTCTCTGAACTCCCCTCAGGCAAATATTTAGCAAATATCAATTGGGTATTAAAAGAAGATGATAATGCCTTACATGGAGCAGAAAGGCCTTATCCTAAAGACGGTGTTGCAATTGCATGGGAAGATAGCCAATGGGGATATGTTGATGAGAGCATAGACCGGCTAAATATACAGTATTGGTACGATGAACCAGGTGGCGATTTCAATAATGCAGAAAGAGTAGAAGAGAATACTCCAGAATTGAAAAGTGGTCCATTTATGGAACCTGCAAACTCTGTGGGTATCCTAGTTGATGATCGGGGCCACCTAGGTATTGATGCAGACGAAATGCGTGGCCATCTCAGCCTGAAACTTCGTAAGCAGGATAGTCATATTGGCTCAGTGGGTAT
Organism: Halostagnicola larsenii XH-48; assembly: GCF_000517625.1. GTDB lineage: Archaea > Halobacteriota > Halobacteria > Halobacteriales > Natrialbaceae > Halostagnicola > Halostagnicola larsenii. Next base: position 901,797 of record NZ_CP007055.1, read on the forward strand.
GAATTATTCACACAATTGGACACCCGCACATAAAGAAGTAGGTAATATTATCGGAAGCGTTGACTTCTCTGGTAAAGTTTCAAGTATCAGTGTTTCTGTTCCCTCAGGGGCCGATAAGTGGTCTAATTCGAAGGGTAGAGAAGTTTTGGAAAGTTAAACATGAGCATATAGACCAATATATTAGATTCACACATTCCATAGTCTGTATGCACCCGTGAGAATGCCAGAGTTTGTATTTGACTTGTGACTTGAGCCTACTGAGTACGCATATGTCTTTGTCATAATAGGCCTGTCCGAGAACCCGGTCTTCGAGGACATTTGGAGTGAGATTGGGGCTGATTTTCGTACTGATAACCCGATCCTTCATGTTCTGTTGGGACAAAACTGAGAATTGAGGACACTAATGAGACTCAAGCCGTACCCTCATCGTGAGGGCAAGCGAGTGTGGTTGGGCAATGACGAACTCGAGTCCGTGATCGGCCAAGCGAAGAACACTGAACAGACAATTGCGTTTTTACTGGCCGGGCGGTGTGGGCTGCGGCGTTGTGAGATCGTCCAAGTGACGCCCGCCGATGTTGTCGATACCCCGACTGGTACGCACATGCGAGTCTGGGAAGACGTTGCGAAACAGGAGCACTACCGTGAGCCTCCAATCTCCGATCGACTGGTGACGTATATCGACGCGCACACCGATGCCGCTGGTATTGGACCCGCTGATCCTATTGTCGATGTCGCAGACAAGACAGTGTATCGCTGGGTACAGCGAGCTGCCGAACGGCTTCAGGCTGAAAGTGGCGATCGTGGCTGGTCGTTCCTTGACGTTCACGACCTTCGTCGGACTTGGGGAACGAATTTGCTCGAGCAAGGTGTGCTGCCGTCGGTTGTGATGGATTGGGGCGGATGGGATGACTGGGAGACGTTTCGCCACCACTACCTTGGTGAATTCTCACCAGAAGCGATTCGGCGTGAACGCGGTAAGGTAAATTATCTTGAAGGGCCAGTAAGTAGTAATTCAGAATCGAATCATAAGGAGATAGCGCCACCAGGAACAACTCCTACCTAAGAGTTTATAGTAGAAATATAGGTAAGTAATTTTACCCTAGAACTATACTCTTGTGACATTATTCTCTTTTATGGCTAATGAGCTACATATATCAAAAAGTGAACGGCGACGAATCGCAGTTGGTCAAGATCTCGAGTATCCCAGGTATTCAACGAAGATAATTAATCTTGCTTGTCACACTGCGCAGGCTACAAGTCGTAAATCAGTTGGATCATTAGACGAGATTCTTGAGGAATTCGAATCTGAACACCCTGATGCGACTTTTGAAGATTGGGTGGCTTACTATAACGAGCGGTATAATGGCAAGGTAAAGGTCCAGAGATCAGCGAAGAAAACCTACGAAATGGTCGAAAATATGCGCGAAGCTATTGACCTCATTACATACGACATGGTCGAGCAGTGGGTTGAAGATCTTATTCTATACAAGTCGTACATGGGATTTGATGCCCGCGAGGTGATTCTCCCAAAGCTCGGTCGCGAACTACAGATGGGATCGAGACTGGCAAGCCCCGAAGAGATGTCAGAAGGAATCAGCGGTTATCTTGGTGACCAGCCAATTTGCTTGAGATCATTAAAGCACGATAAAGGTCCAGCGATGTATGAAGATGCTGGTGTACCAGTAGTATACTATGAGGAAACAAATTCAGGTGGATACAGGGTTGAGATGAAAGAATTGAGTCGGACCTTAGACGAATTTAAATCTAATTAAACCCGTCTGTATGATGTAGGATCTCGTCATGGATATATTGTAAGAATTGCTCAGTCTCGAGGTTAGAAGGTTGGTATAAATCAAGATAGCCACTTTCTGTAATTGTCATTTTAGTTGAGAAATCGTCATACTCATATTCTAATCCTAACTGGTTGAGTTTTGAGTGTGTCAAAACATCGCCAATATCACCATCTTCAAGAACGTTTTCCCCAAATACAGTTCCTTTCTTAGCCTGCCCATCATTTCCATAAAACCCTGTCTGCCATTGATTTGCACTAGTATGCTCGTTTAAGAAGGAATAAAGATCTAAATTCGCACGCTCAGTAGTCGCATCTGTTTGTTCATTTAACAGATCAAAAAAGAATTCACCAGAACCACTATCAATTACTGCAAATGAATCAGGAACTACAACAAATTCAGTATAATATGTGGTTTTTGATCGTTCTTCTGTAGATATTATGTCCCCTCCAGAGAATTCGAAAGAATCTATTTTCTCTACTCTCTGAATTGCAGCATGCCCCTGATATGCTGTCATACCGTTTGGACCTCTAAGCGGTTTTCGTATATCGAGTGCTCTATTCAACTCAAATTTTCCATCTTGTCGGCTTTTTTTAAATGATTGAGGTTCTTCGAAGCTTCCATCGACTAAACCAATCACTCCAGAGTCCATGCCTCTATGGTATAACTACTGTTACTTAACATCTTAGGAATATAGAACATAGGGTAAATTAGTCTATATTGATGTTTTCTGCAATAGCATAAAATCTGGCTGGCAATAGGTATAGAGAAATAATATAGTGGCCAATCAAGAAATAAATTAGGAAAGAAGCCATCGTTCTGAGTGGCAGATCAACTGGAGCCAGCTTGTTCTTAGAGCTTATTAAGAATACGAGTACTATAACTAAGGTTGCCAACCCCAGAATAACAGCATACATTGTGTGGTTCCGTGTATTTTTGACCAATTTCTCTTCTCTCTCTGTGGGTTCGTCACTTACTCGGCCAATTAGCAAAAGCATTGCATTGATTGAGAAACCAATCAATATCGCTATGGCAGGAATAAGAACTTCAGCTAAATCTCTTGTAAGATTCATTCCGCTAAGTATGAGTATTATGGATATTGCAGTAGGGATTACGCCAAAGATGATTACTGCCCTCTTTTTCGATGAGTCACTGACTAACGACTTATAGTGTTCTCGAACTATCGGGAGAATACTAAATAATCCCATTAGAGTAATGGTTTACCTGGTATTCCATCTTCATTGTGATCATCCAAGATATCGTTAGCAAAATCCCTTGCAACTTCCGACAGATCAGAACAGTCTGGGTGGCCTTGATTATCTAGATCGATGTCGTCTTTTTCAAAATCTAAAACCTGATTCATATTGACTTCCTCTTGAAAGAGTGATAGAGTTCTTTGTGAGCCATCGTCTTCAATTCTTAGTTTCCCATCAGAGAATTCCTGATCTCGGATTGTAACAGCTGAACGTTCCGAATTGAAGAACACATCCTTCAGCTCGTCTACATTTACGGGGATGTTTCCACCAGCAGTCGAACTATCGAAAATCAGTTTCTCGTTAGCCTGCCCATAGCTTTTGAACGGCGACCCAAGTTGGTCATGAAGAGCTTTTGCTGAGCGTGTTTTTGTCAACTCAAGTGAAAGGAGTCGGTCCGCGTTTTCTACCTTCTCATAGAGATCCTCTGTAACAACTGGATCATAATGGACCAGACAATTGCCTCGTTTCCCCATCCAGTCACTCACAACCTCTTCAAACGGCATTTTTGTCCCTAAATTGCCGATCTTTTCCAAAATCAGGAGTGCCCTTTTCTTGTTGTCCGATGGTAACACTATTAGAAAATAATATGGAAGTACAACAGCGTCATCTGCCCCTCTGGCTTCTTCTTTCAGCGAGTCATCGTTAACATTCCTATGGTCTGCTCCTGTTCCATATCTACCGGTTCGAAGAACACCCTCTATTATCTCATCATTTGAATTGGTATTTTTCACACTGAGTGTCTTCTCCATTTTTGGCAATTTCTCATAACCTGTATTGTAATCGGAGCAGAAATTATCAAAGGCGTCTATTATATTGTTCACTGAAAAATCAGTACCTTCCCCCATCAGATTATTGAGCTGAACCCTCTCTTCAGGTTGGTACTTCTTTGTGAGATGTATCCAGTAAGGAATTAGTTTATGAGTCGCCATTTTGTTACTTGCCCCAAGATGTTATCATACCATAAAAGTTATTGCTCTAATTCATTTTCAAATAGAATGTTCATCACCGATCCTGTCTGAATTTTGTGTTATGACTCTTCAGAAGAATATGCTACGAGTCAATTACGAATCACTCGAGGAGATGGCCGAGGCCGGTTCTCAGCATCAAGCCGACCGTTGAGGTACTCTTGTCCGTTGCTGGTGATCTCGTACATGTTACTGCCCTCGAAAATCGGAGCAAGGAAACCTGCGTGAGAAAGCATCTGACACCGCTCTTTGACCCGCCCACGCGAAGCGTCGAACTTCATTACTCGAGACATGTGACGCGGTGTCGACCAGGAGTCCTCCGCAAGATGTTCTAAGATTCGCTCATCCAGCGTACACATCCAGCGGGCTGGCTTTCGACTCATTATGATTCAGAGGTTTCACTGGCGCTTGGACCACTGCTCGAGTTACCCTGATTAAGGAAAACTTCGTTTTCAGCGTCGTACTCCTCATCAAGATAGGCTTTTCCCACGTCCGTAATGACATACGCACCATTTCCGATAGGCGTCAGTAATCCGTGTTCTGCAAGCTTCTTACATCGGCGAGAAACATGCGCATTCGAGACTCGAATACTCTCACTATCAGTGAGTTCGCCAACTGTGGCCCCCTCATTCTCACGAAGATACTCGAGGATGCGATCGTCCCATATTGTCATCCACGTTCCCGACTCTCTCATTACATTCTCTTAGGGAGACACTCACCTTTTTGTTCGGTTTTCTACCTAAATGAGTTTATTATCCTGATTAGGAGCACCGTTACATATATGTAATATCGGTTCTTTGTGCTGAGCACGGAGCTACCAACGCGGGTGAAGATGACTCTTGTTGGCATGTGAGACCGGGCGGCGCTGCAACGCCGCCCAGAAGGTAGCTCCGTTATCAGAGCATGAATTACGGAACTTCCGTGGGGACTGTACCCCACGCACGACAAGAGGCATCGCCCACGAATAATTCTGACGCAACGCGAGCAACGTGTGTCTGCGGCGCTCGAGCAACCGGATACGACGCTAGGCTCAAGGCGTCAGTCTGTGACCGCTGTGCGCGACTGCGCTGTGACGGCGGTAGACAGAAGGAACTTCCTGAGCACGTCCTTGAGGCGACTTCTGACGACATACTCGAGCAAGGCCGCGTGATGGCCCTCTACGAGTACGAGAAGAATCACATCTCGATCGAGCACGAAGAACGCGAGTGTCGCGTCTGCGAGGGAGAGACCTACCACCGCATCGAAACCGACGATTACCGCTCTCGGACTGCTTCAGTGTGCGGTACTTGCGGTGAGACCGCCGTGACCCTTACCGATGGCGGTTCAAACCTCTACACCTGTGACACGCCCCAGTGCGATGGGTGGAAAGAGGTCGTCACGCCGGACGGCTACGTTTGTCACGACTGCGCGGACGAACTCGAGAAGAAGTACGAAGCCGAGCCCAGATTACTCGCTGATGGAGGAATCGAGTGGGGCGATCTTTCCGGCTTTCAGCGTGACATTCTGGAAGAGATAGCTCGTCTTGAGACGGTCGGCGAAGACTGCTACGGGCTCGCAATCAAGGAGGAACTCGAGCAGTATCACGACGAAGTACTCCACGGCCGGCTCTACCAGAACCTCGACAGTCTGGTCGACGATAAACTTCTTGAGACCGGTAAAATCGATGGTCGGACGAACAGTTACACACTGACTTCCGAGGCCAAGGCGTTGCTCAAGGAGAGCGTCTATCGTCGGGCCAAGGCGTGTGGACTCGAGGTATCCGCAGCCGATGGTGGTCACAATGAATGATAGTTCGTACACGATAGGGTTCTGTCCAGATGGCGGCGCATACGTACTCGCCATCCAAGATGAAAATGGAGCAACGTGTCCTGTCTGTGGCTCAGAGGTCGAAACTGAAGTTCAGAAGATCAGAGGAAAACTATGAGCAACGATCTCGAGCCACTCTCGCCCCAGGAGGCCGTCGACCTCTACGTAGCCCACCGCGAACTTGAGGTGAGCGCAAAGACGCTCCAGAACCACGAGTATCGACTCAACGCGTTTGTGGAATGGTGCAACGAGGTCGGGATCGACAACCTCAACGACCTCTCCGGGCGCGATCTCCACCGATACCGCGTCTGGCGACAGAAGGACGTCAACGTCGTCACCCTTCGCGGCCAGCTCGCAACACTACGCGTGTTCCTCGAGTTTTGCGCGTCGATCGACGCCGTCGAACCGGGAATGCGCGAACGTGTGAAGCTTCCCGATGTCGATCGCGCCGACGAAGCTCGAGACGTGATGCTCGACGAAGATCGTTCCCGGATGCTACTGAGCTACCTCGAGCGGTACAGCCGCGCGAGCCGGAGTCACGTTATCGTCGCGATTCTCTGGCACACGGGAATCCGTCTCGGCGGTCTTCGAGCGATCGATCTCGATGACTACGAACCGGACGAACAGTGCGTTTGGCTACGCCATCGTCCTGAATCCGAGACGCCGCTGAAGAATCAAGGGCCTGCTGAGCGCCCCCTCGCGTTGGACGACTACTATACCGACGTGATCGACGAGTACATTCGATTTCACCGGCACGATGTCGTCGACGAGTACGGACGCGAACCACTCGTAACGAGTGACCGAGGACGGCTTAGTTCCGGTCAAATCCGATCGGAAGTGTATCGGCTGACACAGCCTTGTCTGTACAAGGACTGTCCGCACGATCGCGACCCGGACGACTGTGAGGCTCGAGTCTACGGTCACTATTCAGAGTGTCCGAGTAGCCTCTCACCGCACACGATTCGGCGAGGTTCGATTACCTACCAGCTTCGCGAGGACATCCCCGAGGAGATCGTCAGTGATCGCTGTGACGTTTCCTCAGATATCCTCGAGCGACACTACGATCGACGAACAGACCGCGAAAAGATGGAACAGCGACGCGACTTCATCACCGATCTTTAAAAGGAAAATGACCCACACGAAGCGCGGAGTTAGCACTCCTACGAAGAGATGCATCGAAAAAGTCCGAGGGAACGGAATTCAGGCGGTAGAGGGCCTGAAACACTTAATTACGTATGGACTCGCCGGGCGGGCAATTGGGAAACGCGGTCATGGGCAACCGCAGTACAGCGGAGGGGTCAGAGCATGACCCGATACTGTCCACACTGTGGTGGTCGGATGCGAACCAAAACGTCGATGGGCGGCATCCCTCGAACAGTTTGTGAAAACGGCCCACATCCCGCTGTGGAGGTGGATCAGCAGCAATGAGCGCGTTCGAACAACCTGTTGATGTCGAGCCGCTTGACTTTCTCGAGCAGCGCGACGGCGAGACAGCGTCTTGGGAACGTGCTCGTCCCTCTGACGCCCTGATAGAGCCGTTCGGTCGGTTCGGTTACAGAGTAACATTACGAGACGGCGAAGAAGTCCACTACTGCGCTCTCGGGCTCGAAGACGGCGAGTACATCGGACGGTGTGACTGCAAGGGCTGGAAGTACCACGACGGTCCCTGCGCCCATCTCTGCGCTCTACGAAAGGCCGCCTTCATCGGATCGATCGACCTCAAGACAACTGACGGCAGTCCGGACGACGAACTCGAGATGCACCAGGCGACCGGCGAGATTCACGAAGGAGAACGACACGATGCATCGATAGAACAGACACAAGAGCGGGGGCTACTCCCATGATTCGCACACACACCCGCTCACGAGAGGCCTTCGTAGGTCACCACACCCCCCTTGCATCCGAACTGCATTTCCCGACGCCGTCTGCGTATTCACGACTTATGCAAATCGAGGTGGCTCGATGAGCCGAATGGATCACGACCCGACGAGTCGAACTTCATTCGGGTGCCCATCGGATATTCTCGAAAAGCTCGATGAGATCGCCGACCGCGAGGATGTGAGCCGAAGTAAGAAGCTTCGCGAACTGGTTCGACGCGAGGTCGAAGCAAAAGGGGATCTTGAAGGACCAACACCAGTCCTTCCCGACAACGAGAGACTGTCGAAGGCCTACCGAACCCTTCACGATCGAGCCCATGCACCGTACAAAAACAACCCTCGAGTAAAACTCGAGACTGCGAAGAACAAACTCTATAGCAACGAGACGCCCAAGAGTGCAGTTCTCGATGAGATAATCAAACCGCTCGAGAATCTGGGGTACCTCTCTGTCTGGCCCGGAAATCAACACGTCTGGGTAATCGTCCCACCAATGCAGTACACCGATGGTGAGGATATCGTCGAGTCGGCAGAGAAAGCAACTGCCTGAATCCTGTTTCTTGATTCTGAGATTTGAGGCTCTGTTGGAGTCATAATATTCACACGTATTTTTAGCGTGAAACACACGCACACTACAGATGCGTATCTGTCACTTGCGACGGATTGGTTGTACAAAGGCGTAAGCACAAATAAGTAGACTGAGAATAGTGAAAGGCATTGCTACTCGGTCTTGGCTAATGATGAATCCTGCTGTGAGAACCGATACCGCTACAGCAATGAGTGCTGTGTGGATCGAACGGAGGTATACATGGGATGTTGTTTCCTCACCGGTCATATATATGCTATCTGTGTATTCTGTATTAACCTTGTGGAGAGATATACTGTACTGAGCGATTCTTGAGTCCCCTGTACTTACCGCACAGGATAACAAACCGATCCTGTTCTAATGATTTGAACAGAACCAGATTTTGGTGTTTTCACCCCCATCTCTGAGGTATGAAACCGTCAACACCTAGCGTCTGGAACGAGTGTTCACCGAGGTTCACACCACGCCGTCCGAGGTAGAGTGGCGAGTTCGTCGACGCAACGAGGCGGTCGCCGATCCATACCTCGAGGTCGTAGTCGACAGGATACTCTTGGTCGGGAATGTCCATATCCTCCGCAGTCGGCCGGCCGGCAGTCTCGTCAATCTCGGCCATCGCTAGGAGCCACCCCCGTTGTACGCCGCCATCGCCTCGTCGATTGCCGCCGGCTCCTCGTAGAACACTGGCTCATCCGAGAGCGAGCCGTCCGTCGCGAGATAGACGACCTCGCCCTCAGTGTCGTAGGCCGAAAGGAAGAACCGAAACGTGCCGCTGTAGGCGCGCTCCTGGCCGTAGAGGTGCCACCCGTTCATCGAATCGATATACGCGCCCGACTCGGGCCTGTACTCGTCGCGCGGGATCAGCACCGACACCGGGATGTTCACCATCAATCCGAGATAGTCGCGTTGGAGCGCCCCGACCGACGCCGTGATGCCCGGATTCGTCTCGCTCGTCGCCTCAGCGTACACGTCGCCAGCCACCAGTTCGGACGGGTAGACATCCGGAATCCGAAACATCGCATCCAGAACCATCGGCCAGCGGGTGACTCCCATCTCGGGAATCTGGCCGGCACCCTGCTCGAGCGCGATCGTCTGGTGCGACACCGAGCCGTCGCTCGAGCACCCGATCGAGATATCCGGGTGATCCGGCCCACTGACGAACGGGTCCGGTAGTTCCTCCGCTGGGACGTGACCGACGACTCGATCATAGATCGGCTCGTTGCTGTAGCCGTCCTCGAGGTCGTTCTCGTCGCCGGCGTTCTCGCGCTCGGCGTTCAGCGTCGCCACCTCCTCGGCGTCGATCCGCTCGATATCCGTCGACAGGGGTCTGGCGTGGACCGTGCCGATAAAGTCCATCACCTCGTCCTCGGTATAGGACTGCCACGACCACTGAAACAGCGAGTCCATCGTCATCGGGTCGCTAAAGCTGCCGTCGACGACTGCATAGGCCATGTCGTCGTCTTCGTTTTGCGTCTCGATCATCTCGAGCGAGAGGGTCGCCTCGCCCGTCACGTCGACCTCGTCGACGACCGTCGGATTCAATCGGAAAATCTGGCGAAACTCGGTCGTCGGTTCCGTGATCCGGGCTTCGACTTCCGTCGTTCGCGAGCCGCCGATCTCGAGGCGATCCGAGGGCAGGTGAATGCCGTTGTCGATCGTCAACGTCGACGACGACGTACCTAACTCGATGACCTTCGTGCCGACGTTGAACAGGGTGCCGCCGGTGATATCGAGCGCCGACTCGGTTCCCGAGTTCGCGAGCGCCGTCGCCTCGATCGAGACCATCGTCGTCGCGTTCCCATCCGCAAACTGGTACTGATTCAGTGGCGCGGATGACGATGCATCGAGGTTGATGATGCCCTGGTCGTCGTCGTGCTCGACATCGAGCGTATCGATCCGGTGATAGTAGATGTCCTCCTCGAGGTCCTCGTTCCGATCGGCGAACACACTATCATCGATGTGAACCGCGTCGATCTGTACCTCGTCCGGATTGTATTCGAGGGCTGCCTCGAAGCTATCAAACGGGTTTTCTGAGTAGCGTATCCGCAGTTCACCGCGTAGCGATTCACCCGGCGGGATGCAGCCCAGGCCCGAGATAGATATTGATGGCGTTGGCGGCTCACGCTCGCCGTCGTCCTCACCGTCGTTATCGTCGTCTCCATCGTCTCCATCGCCTCCGCCGCCACTGCCGCTACTGCCGCCACCGTCGCCGCCGTCTCCATCTCCGTCAGGACCCGGCCACTCACTCGCCGGATTCGAGCTTTCGCCGTCATCACCGTCATCGCCGTCATCTCCATCGTCACCGTCGTCGCCATCGTCGCCGTCGTCCTCACCATCGTCCTCACCGTCGTCATCGTCCGACTCTGGCGGCTTCACCTGTTCAGACACATCGGTCGGGCAGTTGTAGATCACCTCGACATCGATCAGCGTCAGCCCGGAATCTGCGTCCGTCGACGAGTCGACGATCTCGATCGAGACAGAACACTCCTCGCCGAACGCTTCCACGCTTGCATCCTCCCAGATAGAGGGGTCTTCCGCGTAGATGGCGATTTGCTGCTCAACCGTGACAGGCCACTCACCGGTCGCATACGACTCCTGCCAGTCGAAATTCGCGTACATCGGCGTCCCTAACTCATCGTGATAGTACGCGCCGCCCTCCTCGAGGTCGTCGACGCCTTCCAGCAGGACGTTCAGACCCGATCCATCGCCATCAAGGACGTACTGGCTCGGTTCGGTATGCGCGAATGTGTCTGTTGAATCGAACCCACGCAGGAACAGACTCGCGAGCCCGTCGATCCCGACGCCACCGATCCCCGTGACCGATCCCGATTCCACGGACCCGAGTTCCATCGACTCGGTCGAATCGAATCCCTCGAAATAGAGAGCCGAGTTCGAGACTTCGAATGATTGGAGTTCGGCATCTGCTTCCGTGTCGTCAACCGTGTAGTCCGCCGAAACCCAGTACGTTGCGCCTGCTGCTGCCTCGAAAGCGTCGAATCCCTCGATTGATCTGCCATCCTCGAGCGAAACCGTCGCTTGGTTCGCTGCTGTCTCGCCTCCGTTGGGATCCTGGTAGAGCGTGAGGTCAATCGAGTTGGCGTCGGCTATCGAGGTTTCGATGATCGCAAACCTAACCCTGTAGTCCCACACTGTCGGTTCCGTCGTGAAGGTTGCTATTTCAGTCATTTGTTATTTTAGTTAGGGCTATAGTCGTTCAATATCGATCTTGTAAACCTCAACTTCAGCATGGTTGAGCGTGGAGGAGAGGTTATCTAAGGCACCGACGTATAATTCACAGATTTCAGAGACATTCTCTACATCAATCGATACCCCTGACCCTGTTGATCCGGGGGTGAAGGTGAAGGTGTCAATTTCATCGCCGGTATCAGGGTCTCTCATCCGAACAACAGCGCGACCCTCTTGCTGAGTCATCGCCCATTCAACAACTAACCTATCAATCTGTGAGAAATCAATTGGTTCGTTATATTTGAAAGAGGACTCTGAAACTGAACCGCTATCGTCGTCTTCAGCAAAACAGTAGAGATGATCGGACTCTTTCGAGCGGCTTCCCGAGTCTGTTCGTCCAGCTACCCAATTTTCTTCACCTTGCCCCTCGTTATATAGTCCGTACTCAGGGAACAAAGAGAGATAGTCATAAGAGACGCTACCTCCCGCAAAAAAGAGGTTTGCAGACGAAACTACGTTCTCCTCCGAGAGGTTAAACGAGAAGGATTCCCCGTTCATGCGCTCTCCTCCGGAATTTCGTAGAACGCGAAGAGCGTCCCTTGAGCGTCCACTCTTACGTCGTGCTGTTCTGTGCTATTCGCGACGGAAAACTCGTAAAAGACGTACTTGTCCAGTTGATCGGTCGCTAGATCTGCGCGGTCCCACGTTGATCGGGGATCTTCATCATCTCTGAGTTCAGTACTGTAGCTCAAGACGGTCGTCCCGTTAAATCTGATCGAAGTGCCACCCGTGTAACCCACGCCACTCGATTCATTCTCGATCTCGACGGCCCCGATTCCAATCAGGTTGTGGAGTTCGGAGGTATCGGTCAGCGAGACAGCGGCCGTCTGAGTCGCCGAGTCATTCGTGTTGTCGAGTTTCCACAGTCCGAGGTGGGTTGCATCCGGGTAATCGTAGAAGTAGAGGCCAACATCCGATGCAACGAACTCCCCCGGGTTCCCTAACTGCTCTCTGATATTCTCGATATGGTCTTTCAGTCTATTATGACGGACTGGGCGAGGTCCAGTCGAGAAATTATCTCTGTCCTTCAGTATTCGGTCTTCATCGATCGGGTCGTCTGTCTCGATCCAGACGACTACCCACCCGTCCGTTTTCACCCGGAAATGAATCGTATTCCCGCCGATCGAGTCGGTTAACTGGCCGGTTACGCCATTATCGTAGGGCTCCCACGAGTCGATTGGCTGGTAGTCGATCGCGTCGACCGGGTCGATCGAGGTCGCGCCGGCCTCGAGGGCGTTCCACCAGGCCATGATCGAAACCGCGCTATCGTCGATATCTGGCAGTGTCGCCATTACTCGCCCGCCTCGTTCTCGTCGCTCTGGTTATCGCTCGATTCGCCTCTCAGTGCCTCTTTCGGTGGTTTCGTATGTTCCATGAATCTCTGAAAAGTGATCGTCCTCAGTCCATCGCCATGACGAGAATCTGCGTATCCTCGTCGTCCTCCGACCGCTTGCGAACGGACATCGCCGACGCATCGAGCCCGCCCTCGGGGGCGACCGTGAACGGCGCGTTTTCCTCCTCGAGCGGAATCTTGCGGTTGTCGCCCGACTGGCGGAAGGACACATAGATGGGCTGATCGAAGCCCCAGAGCGTCACCTGTGTCGCGGGGAAGCCCCAGTTCAAGATGCCCTCAGATTCGTCGTGTGTGTCGACTGCGAGCGGTTGCTCGGTGACGAAGTAGTTCGCCTCCTGTTGGTCTGGCCGGTCCTCTGACGGAAAGCCGGCGTCCCCACGGTTCTCGATCTGCATCTCCATCAAGATCGCCGCGAGCAGCGACTGGGTCTCGTCCTCGAATAGCTGGTACAAGAGGTCTCCCGACCGCTGTGGAAAGTACGGATCGAGGAGATGGTCGACGGCCGTGTTCGTGTTGCCGAACGGGATTGCACTCGGTGGTTCACTCATTGTTGTCTTGGCCTCCGTCTGTCGCTACGTCTTGGATATCGTGCCGGAGCGACCGCAGTACTGCGGTATGTTCTTGAATCGATTCGAGCCACTTCTGGCGCTCTTCGCGACGGTCGTCGCGCTCCTCCTGGTACTGGCGGAAGAGGAGCAGGAACGCCGCGATGGGGAAGCCGAGACTGCTTATCAGTTCAACAGCCTCCATCACTCACCCCCCTCCACGAGTTGCCAAACGAGCACGACCGCGATGAGCGCGAACAGCAGCATCATGGCGTTGTTCAGGTCCGAGAGGATCGGTACCCCCGAATCGTCGCCTCCGAACAGGTTGATGCCATAGCCGCTGAGCACGCCCGTCGCCGCCGCCCGAAGCCGCGTTCCCGCGAGCACGCTGGCGAGTGGAACCGTCATTTCTTCAGCAGGAGGATGAGGACGAGTGCTGCCCCTCCTGCTAGCAGCAGTAACGTTTGCTGATCCATGCCTGCGATGCCCTCTGGTTCGTCGTTGTTCCCGCCCCCGCCGAGGAACGGAATGCCGTCCATCATCGTCCCGAGCGAGAGCCCGGTTGCGCCGGCTGTGAGCAAGCCGGTTGAGCCGGTGAGTGAGCCGGCGAGCGCGCCGGCCAGTGGGACCGGCATTAGAGAATCACCCACGCTAAGACGACGATCGCGGCGATGATCCCCGCGACGATCATCAGCTCTTGCTGGGTGGTGGGTTGACCGTTTCCGTTACCGTTCCCTCCGCCACTGTCGTTACCACCACCGCCGTCGTTACCGATGATCGGGATGTCGCTGATGTCGATTCCGCCGATTGACTCGCCGTCATTCGACAGGTAACTCCACGTCGCATAGAGCGGGTTGCCAGCCGCCAAGAGGGTTGAGTCGCCGTCTGCGGCGTTCTCGCCCCAGTCGGTCACTGCGTCGACGGTGTCGTTACCCCAGTCGGTGACCGTATCGAAGCTGTCACCGCCCCAGTCGGTGATCCCGTCGACGCCGCCGGCGAGCCCATCCGTCACATCGTCGAAGCTGTTGCCGCCCCAGTCGGTGACGTTATCGACGGTGTCGCCGCCCCAGTCGGTGAGGTCGTCGACGCCGCCAGTGAATCCGCCGGTCACGTCGTCGATGGTGTCGCCACCCCAGTCGGCGAATCCATCGGTCAGGTCGCCGACGCTGGTATTGTTGTTCCATTCGACGAATCCATCAACGCTTCCGGTCACGTCGTCGACGACGCCCGACCCGGTGTCGGCCACGTTGTCGATGATGTTCGAACCGGGCAGATTGCCGAACGGCACTAGGGATCACCGGGCGGTCGATCCCATATCGTTCGTGTGTTGTGTTTGATCATTTGACTGATACCCAGATGTTGATGACGACGAGCACCACGTTCACGACCGTCAGGATCAGCAGCAGGTCGTCTTTGCAGATCGGCTCTGAACCCGACGACTCGGTGTTGGTAACCGAGTAGCCGCCGTCTCCGTAGGTGGTGTCGCCGTGCTCGAGGAGCGGGATCACGAAGGATCACGCTCGGTTGATGATGTCGTGTGCAACTGCTCGCGCAAGTCCCTCGAGGTCCTGACTGCCCTGCACGTACGGGAGCGAGATGATCGCGTTCCGCGCTCGCGTTCCGCTTGCGTCGTCCGCAAAGGTGATCTGATAGTCCGGATCGGCGTAGACGTTCACCCGCCAGTCCTTCGGGACGACGCGCATCAGTTCGGTCTCGCCGATCTCGAAGTGACGCGGTTCCTCGTCCTGATCGCGCTGGTGCATGAGTTCCATCGGTTCCTCGAAGATCCGTTCCGAAACCGATCCATGCGTGGACGGAGCCTGTTTCTCGATTTCGAGCGGGCAGTCCGCGCCGCTGATGTAGTACGCTGCGAGGTCCTGTGCGTTCCCGTCATCGGTGTACTCGAAGGAATTCGCGCCGTAGTCGACGTTACTCGGCGAGATTTTCGACCCGTCTGCGAAGACGAGCAGGTCGCGCGACTGGGGACTCTCGAGGAGATCGTGCGAGAGTTCGAACGTCTGCGCCTCGGTCTGGCCGGCACTCGTGAAGGTCTCGAAGGCCGGGATGGCGAGCCGCAGCGGGCGGTCCTGGCGGAGCACCAGCGGGTTCGGCGCTTGGAAACTCGCGATGAGCGACCGCGACCCGCTCTCGGCGGAGCCCAGGTCGAAATCGTCACGCTTCAGACGTGCCGGCGTCCCCTGCATGTTCCGAAGCTGGGTGATGATGGTATCGAACATCCAAAATCACCGCTGGTGTTCCGAGACGCCCGTTCGTTCGAAGTACAGTTTCGATTCCCCCCAGTCGATCGCTTCGTCTGAGTTGATTTCGACGGCGAACTCGTCGACATCTCGAATGTTGACGCGCTCGGCTTTGAGTTCGTGTTTTACCGAGTCGACGTGATTCGAGTCCTGCTGTTGGGAGATCGACTTGTTGTTGTAGGTGCTGATGTTGTCCTGTTCGTACGAGAGGGTCTGATACCGGGTGTCGCCCGGTCTGCGGCCCGACAGGACCATGGTCGTATCCGTCGGCAGGGGATCGCCGTCTGCGTCGAAGAGTTTGGCGTAGATCGCGATGCCTGCCGCATCGCCCTGCGAAACCTCGTTCTCGATGGTGACGTAGGTCCCGTCTTCCGGATCGACCGTGAAGATCGGTGTGAGTTCGTTCGGTGAGTTGGCGACCGTTTCGACGATGTTGCTGTTGTGGTTCAGATTCTTCCCCATGGTTAGTTACCTGCGAGAGTGTCCGTGATTTCGAGCCGGTTCGAGACGACGTTCTCCGCGATGTACACGCCTGATCCGAGGCCGACCGAGTGGCGATGACTGCCACTCAGGACGTAGCCCGAGCCGAAGATCATCGCGAGACCATACACCTCGTTCGGCAGAGTGATGATGTCGCGTCCCTCGAGGGTCGACTTCACGAAGAACGGAAGGAGATACCCCGCGAAAACGAGGATTACCTCGAACCACATTCCGAAATCGAGCAGTCGCCCGAGTTCGCCCTGGGCTGTGTCGGTTGCGGACTCAGCCGCGTCGGTCACTGCATCAGTTGGTGCCATTGCAGAAACTCGAATCGGGGTTCTCGGCATT
The DNA here is from genome assembly GCF_000517625.1 of Halostagnicola larsenii XH-48. GTDB lineage: Archaea > Halobacteriota > Halobacteria > Halobacteriales > Natrialbaceae > Halostagnicola > Halostagnicola larsenii. The sequence continues at coordinate 918,302 of NZ_CP007055.1, forward strand.
ATACCCCCTACGAAACGCAGACAGAGCGTTCGTTAGATTTCGTTATCAGTAGTTGGTAATACAGTATCTTTTTTCAGAGCCGGGTGTGAAAATGAGGCATCCCGGTTCGGTAACTACAGGTGCGTATTTACTGCCGAGAATTTATGTGATTCTACCTGTTAGTCCAACTATGATAAATTATCTCGAAGAAGTTCCGTGGGGTAATCTTTGGCGCTGGGGAGTAAGTTCGTTGTTGTTTTTCTACGTTTTCGTTTTCTCACTTATTCTCGCCACCAGTGCAGGGGCTCTCAATAACGGAACGATAAATCCGATACATCAACTGGTGATAATTGTATCCAGTATCATTATCGGTGCCATTGTAGTATGGTCGGACGAAATTCCGTGGCCCGGTGACCCTTGAGACGAAAGTAGAATTCGGTGTCGAATGGTAGAATTATTCCATTGTACTGAACGATACGTGAGTTTTCTGTACTTAGCGCGAGTTTACGAAGTGTTCTGAATGAAGAAATCCTCTTACTATCTACTGTTATTCAGCAGTGGGACCGAGCCAGCGTCATCATAGGCGGCCATCAGTAAGCCGACTGCTTCGGGCTTCGAAGGCCGATAGCCCAGCTCGTCCTCGAGGTCGTCGAGCGCCTGCTCGAATCGATCGGCTTTCCCGCCAGTGAGGGTAATACAGTGTCTCATTCGGTGTCATAGGGGCTTTTGAGGGTCTGGCCCTGCGACCCATAGTGTTTCGAGGCCATCGGTACGTCGCCCGTGTCGACCCGCTCGATCAATCCGGAGTCGTTCGATCGAATCCACTCGCTTCCGATCGTGTTGCCAGCGTCGTTCGTAAACTTCCGGACTGGTAGGTTCTCGCCGTCAACGCGAATCCCGTCAGGGAGTTGGCTGACGTAACTCGATCGCGTGTCGTGGACCTCTGAGGGGTAATCGACGCTGATCTTTCCGAGGTCGGCGTCGCTCGAGAAGCCGCCGAGGATCTGCTCGTCCCACTGGGCGATGATCGTCTCATCCATCTCCGAGAGCCGTTGCGTCACCCAGAGCGACGAGAGGCCTTCCCCGCGGCCCGTGGTGGCAGCTTTCGAAGTCGCTTCGGGGAAGCCCTGTTGTTGGGGCGCGGCGATGTGCGCCTCGTCGATCGCCGTCAGGATCTTCGCCTTCGGGTGGTTCTCATAGAGTCGACGGCAGGCCGCACAGACGTTGCCGACGACTTCCCGCCAGTCGTCCCCGTCGATCCGGTAGCGCGGGATCACGACTCGGCCAGCGTCCTCGAGGATGGCCGCCCACTGTGCCGGCGAGAGGTCGACCTCATTCGGCCCGGCGATGTACCAGCCGCACAGGTCCGTTGCGTCGGTCGCTGGGGGCACGCCGTCGACGAGCCCACGGTATTCGTCTTTGTAGTCGAGGATCGCCGCGTAGTCCTGCTCTGGAAGGTTCTTCTCGAGCCATAGCTGTGTGTTGTACGACTTCCCCCAGCCGCTTTTCGCGGCGAGCCCGACCCGAGACATCTACTGTCCCTCGGTTGTCTCCTCGGGTGGTTCTGGCTCCTCGAGCACGACGACGTCCGGGCTCATACGCATCGCGCTCGTGGACCGATTGCGCAGCCGGTGGCTCGCCTCGAGCATGAGCGCGACGACGACCGTCATCGCGCCGAGGATCGCCTTCGACAGGCGCTCGTCATTCATCGGTTTGGTTCACCTCCTCGAGCGCGTCCGCCGCCCGATCGATGCCCTGTCCGACCGCTGCGAGGTTCCCGAGCAGGACCGTCGACGCCACGTTTTGGTGCTGATTCGGCTTCCAGATCACGACTCGAGTGACGAACTCGAGCACCGAGCAGTCGAATTGCTCGTTGATGTAGTGAGCGACGATCGCTGATCGCGGTCGCTCGTCGCCCTGCTTTCGATACGACTTCACGATTTTGTCGACTTCGGCGGCCCACTCGTCGCCCTCGAGGTCGAGATACCGGCGGGCCTGTTCGGCGTTGTCGATGTTCTCTGAAACGATTTCATCGAAGTAGAATCCCGGCACGTCGTCAGAGACGAGCGCCTGAATCATGCCCTTCATCGTCTCTTTGCGGTCCTCTTTTTCCGGGATGTGCTCGAGCGAGTCCAGCCCGATCACGTCGTGGAGTCGGACGACTTTCTCGATCAGTTCGATTTCCTTCTCGGCGATGAGGCCCGTTAGGAGGTCGCCCGCCTCGCCGTCGATCAGCTTCGACACCATGCCTTTCATCGCCTTCTGTCGCATTCCACCGATCATTCTACCACCTCGAGGACCGAGCCGACGATTTCGGGATTGCTCGCGAGCACGCTCATCGCGATGATCGATGTGCCGATGACGAGCGCCTGTCCGGGTGGCAGGTCCTCGGTCGCTCCGCGTTGTCGGACCCACTCGTTCATCGCTCGATCGAGCCCCAAGTCGCGGGCCATTTGCTCACCGATTGGTTCACCGTCGTGTTTCTCGATCACCGCGTTTGAGGTCGCAACGAGACCGCGAACGTACATGTCGCCCATTGTCCCGCCCTCGTTGATGATCGCCCCTGCCGACGTGCTTTCGTCGGTGTCGGCTTCGTCGTCGGTGGCATCGTCCTCGAGGTCGTCGTTGACTGCATCAAGGTCGATGTCGATGGTCGCCTCGTCGTCAACCTCCGGCTTCGATTCCTCGTCGATGTCGTCGGCCTCTTCTCCGAGATCGTCGGGCGTCGGTTCCTCCTCGTCGTCGACAGGCTCGGTTTCGGCTTCGGTCTCCGCCATTCTAGTCCTCCAATAGCGGCACTTCGTTCGTACTGCTCGAGTCGTCGTCCTCGCCAGTCGTCATCTCCGGGTTGCTCGAGCCGGAGCTACGGACCCGCAGGAAAACGATGACCGCGAAGATTACGGCAATGATCGCGACCGCGTACATCGGAGGGACGCTCGAGGGGAGCAGACCCCCCTTCGAGGCCCCCTGATCGCTGGTCGTCTGTTGGTCGTCGTCTGCCTCTCGTCCCTCGGTTTGCCTGGTCGTTTGCTGGTCGTATTCTTCGGGGCTAACCATGTCTTCCTCCTCGAGGGGGCCTTCACCCCCCTCGTCTGCCTGGTCGTTTGCCTCTTCCTGGGGGGTCTCTTCCTGGTCGTCTGCCTCGTCGTCGCTGGTCTCGTTCCCCTCGCCGTCCCCTGCTTCAGGGGCCTCGGGGGTGGTCGACCAGGCCCCCTCGTCCCTTGCTTGTCGGTGGTCTTCGTCGCTCATCGCGTTGATGTGGCCGTTCACCGCCTCCCTCGAGGCAAACGGTGGTTGGTCGTCATCCCATTCGTCTTCGTGCTTCTTGCACCCCTCAACGGGGCAGTAGTGGTCTGTCATGATGTTACCAGTCGATGTCTGTCTCGGTCAGTTCCCGATCGCCCAGTTCCTCGAACTCGACGAGAGACCGACCGCTTTCGATGTGAATTTCGTTGATCGCTGCCGCGGCTTCTTTCGCGTCGGCTATTCCGATCTGGTATCGAAGCCAAAGCTGCCGCAGAGCGCCGTAGATTTCACCGGGAAGATCGTCAGGGTCGTCGACTTCTTGGAGAGTAGCAATCTCGTCGTCATCGAAACCGCACGCCTCCTTTAGGAACTCGCAGGCGTCGTCTTCCCCATCCTCGCAGTAGTCTCGAGCCTGTCCGCACTGCTCGTTTCGAGCGCCTTCCACCGCTGCCAGTTGGCCGTCGACATCTTGCTCGTCATCGAGGCGATCGCCGTGTTCGTCTCTCCCTGCCGCTGCCTCGATCGTAGCATCCTCGATCACCCACTCGGGAGCACTCGAGGAGATCGCGACGGTCAGGAGGCGACGATCATCGTCACTGCACAGGTAGGACTCGTGTTCTTCACGGAAGCTGTCGGCGGCTGCCTTCGATCCGAACTCGACTCGTTCGGTCATCTCAGCGGAACTCCGCGACCGCCTCGCGTGCTTTCTCCGACGGCTCGCCATCGCCGAGGTACTTGTGACCGTGACCAGTGTCGCGGAAGCGGTAGACCGTCTCTTGGCCTGTTGCGTCGGTGAGCGTGACGACTCGAAACGTTTCCTGCTGGCCGTTCACTTTCCGATGGATCGTTTCGACTTCGGTCATGGGAACGTTGGATACGTGCCCGTGACGAAGCGGGCGAGTCGGCTGTTCTTCGTCGTTCGATCATGCCCGTCGAAACCGCCATCGGGTCGTTTCTCGAGCAGTGATGAGCGCTCGAGGACATCCGTCAGGTCCGGAGTGACGTGCCAAGAGGTCTGTCCGGCGGGTGTTTCGACCCAGATCACCGGCCAGCCTTCGTGTAGGTACCAGCCGGCGGAGCCCGGCCACTGGATCGCGGCCAGCCTCGCGAAGCCGATCGCGAGCAGATTGCGATCGTGATAGACTTCGTCGATACTTTTCTCGTCGGGTGGAGGTTCTTCAGAACCCATACTCAATAGGACTCGAGAAAGGAGATAGCAATCAGGAATATCATAGTCCCGTACTGGTGAGACTAATATTTAAACAGATTCAGTGCCTGTTAGGAATGTAGACATGCCGATCCATCAGTTGGTTCAAGTTGGTAGAACGTCGGGCGGTGTTGTGCTCCCGAAGAGCGAACTTCGGGCGCTTGGATTGGTCGATGACGAGGGTCACGTGAAAGACCAGCCGGTACGGGTCACACGAACAGATGAAGGAACGTGGGAAGTAGCGTTAATCAACCCAAATGAGTATCCAAAATAGAATTTTGAAGTCAGTGTGAAAATTCACTTATAGCCCTTATTATCAGATATCAGCCCTCTCACAAGGTAAAATAATGAACTAAATAGAATCACAAGACCAGTTATGAGTGCTGGGAATATAACAGAACTATTATTGACATTTGCCTGTTGGTTGAGTGTGTATAACGATGCTGTTTGTACCAAGAGAAGCATTGCAAGCGGAATAGCTAGTACTGCAATCCCTCGATAAAATTCTGTAGTAGAAACCTCACTTGACATGCTTTATGTTTGGTTAATCTTTTAGATCAATCTGTCGATATCGAATATATTATTACCCATAGTATATCAGTAGATTTATAACATTTATTGTCCAAGGTATTTTTGATGGTAGATATCACACGACGATCTTGCATCAAATCCATCGGAGGAATTGTTTCGTTAGCAACTGTTGCAAACACAAGTGTTGCAGCCCAAGATTCAGAATCAAATTTCCGAGAACAACTTGACCAGCTTATCAGCCATGGCCGTACCGACGAAGCGAAGGACCTTCTTGAAAGTCACGATCTAAAATATGACATGCACAAGAATGAATATTCTATCTTAAATTCAACAACTCCTGAGGATTCTACCTCAAATTCAACAAACTCTGGTGGAGTCTCTACACAGGACTTCTATAATTATGGGGATTCAACAATTGAATATACACTCTCTGAACTCCCCTCAGGCAAATATTTAGCAAATATCAATTGGGTATTAAAAGAAGATGATAATGCCTTACATGGAGCAGAAAGGCCTTATCCTAAAGACGGTGTTGCAATTGCATGGGAAGATAGCCAATGGGGATATGTTGATGAGAGCATAGACCGGCTAAATATACAGTATTGGTACGATGAACCAGGTGGCGATTTCAATAATGCAGAAAGAGTAGAAGAGAATACTCCAGAATTGAAAAGTGGTCCATTTATGGAACCTGCAAACTCTGTGGGTATCCTAGTTGATGATCGGGGCCACCTAGGTATTGATGCAGACGAAATGCGTGGCCATCTCAGCCTGAAACTTCGTAAGCAGGATAGTCATATTGGCTCAGTGGGTATGAATTATTCACACAATTGGACACCCGCACATAAAGAAGTAGGTAATATTATCGGAAGCGTTGACTTCTCTGGTAAAGTTTCAAGTATCAGTGTTTCTGTTCCCTCAGGGGCCGATAAGTGGTCTAATTCGAAGGGTAGAGAAGTTTTGGAAAGTTAAACATGAGCATATAGACCAATATATTAGATTCACACATTCCATAGTCTGTATGCACCCGTGAGAATGCCAGAGTTTGTATTTGACTTGTGACTTGAGCCTACTGAGTACGCATATGTCTTTGTCATAATAGGCCTGTCCGAGAACCCGGTCTTCGAGGACATTTGGAGTGAGATTGGGGCTGATTTTCGTACTGATAACCCGATCCTTCATGTTCTGTTGGGACAAAACTGAGAATTGAGGACACTAATGAGACTCAAGCCGTACCCTCATCGTGAGGGCAAGCGAGTGTGGTTGGGCAATGACGAACTCGAGTCCGTGATCGGCCAAGCGAAGAACACTGAACAGACAATTGCGTTTTTACTGGCCGGGCGGTGTGGGCTGCGGCGTTGTGAGATCGTCCAAGTGACGCCCGCCGATGTTGTCGATACCCCGACTGGTACGCACATGCGAGTCTGGGAAGACGTTGCGAAACAGGAGCACTACCGTGAGCCTCCAATCTCCGATCGACTGGTGACGTATATCGACGCGCACACCGATGCCGCTGGTATTGGACCCGCTGATCCTATTGTCGATGTCGCAGACAAGACAGTGTATCGCTGGGTACAGCGAGCTGCCGAACGGCTTCAGGCTGAAAGTGGCGATCGTGGCTGGTCGTTCCTTGACGTTCACGACCTTCGTCGGACTTGGGGAACGAATTTGCTCGAGCAAGGTGTGCTGCCGTCGGTTGTGATGGATTGGGGCGGATGGGATGACTGGGAGACGTTTCGCCACCACTACCTTGGTGAATTCTCACCAGAAGCGATTCGGCGTGAACGCGGTAAGGTAAATTATCTTGAAGGGCCAGTAAGTAGTAATTCAGAATCGAATCATAAGGAGATAGCGCCACCAGGAACAACTCCTACCTAAGAGTTTATAGTAGAAATATAGGTAAGTAATTTTACCCTAGAACTATACTCTTGTGACATTATTCTCTTTTATGGCTAATGAGCTACATATATCAAAAAGTGAACGGCGACGAATCGCAGTTGGTCAAGATCTCGAGTATCCCAGGTATTCAACGAAGATAATTAATCTTGCTTGTCACACTGCGCAGGCTACAAGTCGTAAATCAGTTGGATCATTAGACGAGATTCTTGAGGAATTCGAATCTGAACACCCTGATGCGACTTTTGAAGATTGGGTGGCTTACTATAACGAGCGGTATAATGGCAAGGTAAAGGTCCAGAGATCAGCGAAGAAAACCTACGAAATGGTCGAAAATATGCGCGAAGCTATTGACCTCATTACATACGACATGGTCGAGCAGTGGGTTGAAGATCTTATTCTATACAAGTCGTACATGGGATTTGATGCCCGCGAGGTGATTCTCCCAAAGCTCGGTCGCGAACTACAGATGGGATCGAGACTGGCAAGCCCCGAAGAGATGTCAGAAGGAATCAGCGGTTATCTTGGTGACCAGCCAATTTGCTTGAGATCATTAAAGCACGATAAAGGTCCAGCGATGTATGAAGATGCTGGTGTACCAGTAGTATACTATGAGGAAACAAATTCAGGTGGATACAGGGTTGAGATGAAAGAATTGAGTCGGACCTTAGACGAATTTAAATCTAATTAAACCCGTCTGTATGATGTAGGATCTCGTCATGGATATATTGTAAGAATTGCTCAGTCTCGAGGTTAGAAGGTTGGTATAAATCAAGATAGCCACTTTCTGTAATTGTCATTTTAGTTGAGAAATCGTCATACTCATATTCTAATCCTAACTGGTTGAGTTTTGAGTGTGTCAAAACATCGCCAATATCACCATCTTCAAGAACGTTTTCCCCAAATACAGTTCCTTTCTTAGCCTGCCCATCATTTCCATAAAACCCTGTCTGCCATTGATTTGCACTAGTATGCTCGTTTAAGAAGGAATAAAGATCTAAATTCGCACGCTCAGTAGTCGCATCTGTTTGTTCATTTAACAGATCAAAAAAGAATTCACCAGAACCACTATCAATTACTGCAAATGAATCAGGAACTACAACAAATTCAGTATAATATGTGGTTTTTGATCGTTCTTCTGTAGATATTATGTCCCCTCCAGAGAATTCGAAAGAATCTATTTTCTCTACTCTCTGAATTGCAGCATGCCCCTGATATGCTGTCATACCGTTTGGACCTCTAAGCGGTTTTCGTATATCGAGTGCTCTATTCAACTCAAATTTTCCATCTTGTCGGCTTTTTTTAAATGATTGAGGTTCTTCGAAGCTTCCATCGACTAAACCAATCACTCCAGAGTCCATGCCTCTATGGTATAACTACTGTTACTTAACATCTTAGGAATATAGAACATAGGGTAAATTAGTCTATATTGATGTTTTCTGCAATAGCATAAAATCTGGCTGGCAATAGGTATAGAGAAATAATATAGTGGCCAATCAAGAAATAAATTAGGAAAGAAGCCATCGTTCTGAGTGGCAGATCAACTGGAGCCAGCTTGTTCTTAGAGCTTATTAAGAATACGAGTACTATAACTAAGGTTGCCAACCCCAGAATAACAGCATACATTGTGTGGTTCCGTGTATTTTTGACCAATTTCTCTTCTCTCTCTGTGGGTTCGTCACTTACTCGGCCAATTAGCAAAAGCATTGCATTGATTGAGAAACCAATCAATATCGCTATGGCAGGAATAAGAACTTCAGCTAAATCTCTTGTAAGATTCATTCCGCTAAGTATGAGTATTATGGATATTGCAGTAGGGATTACGCCAAAGATGATTACTGCCCTCTTTTTCGATGAGTCACTGACTAACGACTTATAGTGTTCTCGAACTATCGGGAGAATACTAAATAATCCCATTAGAGTAATGGTTTACCTGGTATTCCATCTTCATTGTGATCATCCAAGATATCGTTAGCAAAATCCCTTGCAACTTCCGACAGATCAGAACAGTCTGGGTGGCCTTGATTATCTAGATCGATGTCGTCTTTTTCAAAATCTAAAACCTGATTCATATTGACTTCCTCTTGAAAGAGTGATAGAGTTCTTTGTGAGCCATCGTCTTCAATTCTTAGTTTCCCATCAGAGAATTCCTGATCTCGGATTGTAACAGCTGAACGTTCCGAATTGAAGAACACATCCTTCAGCTCGTCTACATTTACGGGGATGTTTCCACCAGCAGTCGAACTATCGAAAATCAGTTTCTCGTTAGCCTGCCCATAGCTTTTGAACGGCGACCCAAGTTGGTCATGAAGAGCTTTTGCTGAGCGTGTTTTTGTCAACTCAAGTGAAAGGAGTCGGTCCGCGTTTTCTACCTTCTCATAGAGATCCTCTGTAACAACTGGATCATAATGGACCAGACAATTGCCTCGTTTCCCCATCCAGTCACTCACAACCTCTTCAAACGGCATTTTTGTCCCTAAATTGCCGATCTTTTCCAAAATCAGGAGTGCCCTTTTCTTGTTGTCCGATGGTAACACTATTAGAAAATAATATGGAAGTACAACAGCGTCATCTGCCCCTCTGGCTTCTTCTTTCAGCGAGTCATCGTTAACATTCCTATGGTCTGCTCCTGTTCCATATCTACCGGTTCGAAGAACACCCTCTATTATCTCATCATTTGAATTGGTATTTTTCACACTGAGTGTCTTCTCCATTTTTGGCAATTTCTCATAACCTGTATTGTAATCGGAGCAGAAATTATCAAAGGCGTCTATTATATTGTTCACTGAAAAATCAGTACCTTCCCCCATCAGATTATTGAGCTGAACCCTCTCTTCAGGTTGGTACTTCTTTGTGAGATGTATCCAGTAAGGAATTAGTTTATGAGTCGCCATTTTGTTACTTGCCCCAAGATGTTATCATACCATAAAAGTTATTGCTCTAATTCATTTTCAAATAGAATGTTCATCACCGATCCTGTCTGAATTTTGTGTTATGACTCTTCAGAAGAATATGCTACGAGTCAATTACGAATCACTCGAGGAGATGGCCGAGGCCGGTTCTCAGCATCAAGCCGACCGTTGAGGTACTCTTGTCCGTTGCTGGTGATCTCGTACATGTTACTGCCCTCGAAAATCGGAGCAAGGAAACCTGCGTGAGAAAGCATCTGACACCGCTCTTTGACCCGCCCACGCGAAGCGTCGAACTTCATTACTCGAGACATGTGACGCGGTGTCGACCAGGAGTCCTCCGCAAGATGTTCTAAGATTCGCTCATCCAGCGTACACATCCAGCGGGCTGGCTTTCGACTCATTATGATTCAGAGGTTTCACTGGCGCTTGGACCACTGCTCGAGTTACCCTGATTAAGGAAAACTTCGTTTTCAGCGTCGTACTCCTCATCAAGATAGGCTTTTCCCACGTCCGTAATGACATACGCACCATTTCCGATAGGCGTCAGTAATCCGTGTTCTGCAAGCTTCTTACATCGGCGAGAAACATGCGCATTCGAGACTCGAATACTCTCACTATCAGTGAGTTCGCCAACTGTGGCCCCCTCATTCTCACGAAGATACTCGAGGATGCGATCGTCCCATATTGTCATCCACGTTCCCGACTCTCTCATTACATTCTCTTAGGGAGACACTCACCTTTTTGTTCGGTTTTCTACCTAAATGAGTTTATTATCCTGATTAGGAGCACCGATACATATATATAATATCGGTTCTTTGTGCTGAGCACGGAGCTACCAACGCGGGTGAAGATGACTCTTGTTGGCATGTGAGACCGGGCGGCGTTGCAGCGCCGCCCAGAAGGTAGCTCCGTTATCAGAGCATGAATTACGGAACTTCCGTGGGGACTGTACCCCACGCACGACAAGAGGCATCGCCCACGAATAATTCTGACGCAACGCGAGCAACGTGTGTCTGCGGCGCTCGAGCAACCGGATACGACGCTAGGCTCAAGGCGTCAGTCTGTGACCGCTGTGCGCGACTGCGCTGTGACGGCGGTAGACAGAAGGAACTTCCTGAGCACGTCCTTGAGGCGACTTCTGACGACATACTCGAGCAAGGCCGCGTGATGGCCCTCTACGAGTACGAGAAGAATCACATCTCGATCGAGCACGAAGAACGCGAGTGTCGCGTCTGCGAGGGAGAGACCTACCACCGCATCGAAACCGACGATTACCGCTCTCGGACTGCTTCAGTGTGCGGTACTTGCGGTGAGACCGCCGTGACCCTTACCGATGGCGGTTCAAACCTCTACACCTGTGACACGCCCCAGTGCGATGGGTGGAAAGAGGTCGTCACGCCGGACGGCTACGTTTGTCACGACTGCGCGGACGAACTCGAGAAGAAGTACGAAGCCGAGCCCAGATTACTCGCTGATGGAGGAATCGAGTGGGGCGATCTTTCCGGCTTTCAGCGTGACATTCTGGAAGAGATAGCTCGTCTTGAGACGGTCGGCGAAGACTGCTACGGGCTCGCAATCAAGGAGGAACTCGAGCAGTATCACGACGAAGTACTCCACGGCCGGCTCTACCAGAACCTCGACAGTCTGGTCGACGATAAACTTCTTGAGACCGGTAAAATCGATGGTCGGACGAACAGTTACACACTGACTTCCGAGGCCAAGGCGTTGCTCAAGGAGAGCGTCTATCGTCGGGCCAAGGCGTGTGGACTCGAGGTATCCGCAGCCGATGGTGGTCACAATGAATGATAGTTCGTACACGATAGGGTTCTGTCCAGATGGCGGCGCATACGTACTCGCCATCCAAGATGAAAATGGAGCAACGTGTCCTGTCTGTGGCTCAGAGGTCGAAACTGAAGTTCAGAAGATCAGAGGAAAACTATGAGCAACGATCTCGAGCCACTCTCGCCCCAGGAGGCCGTCGACCTCTACGTAGCCCACCGCGAACTTGAGGTGAGCGCAAAGACGCTCCAGAACCACGAGTATCGACTCAACGCGTTTGTGGAATGGTGCAACGAGGTCGGGATCGACAACCTCAACGACCTCTCCGGGCGCGATCTCCACCGATACCGCGTCTGGCGACAGAAGGACGTCAACGTCGTCACCCTTCGCGGCCAGCTCGCAACACTACGCGTGTTCCTCGAGTTTTGCGCGTCGATCGACGCCGTCGAACCGGGAATGCGCGAACGTGTGAAGCTTCCCGATGTCGATCGCGCCGACGAAGCTCGAGACGTGATGCTCGACGAAGATCGTTCCCGGATGCTACTGAGCTACCTCGAGCGGTACAGCCGCGCGAGCCGGAGTCACGTTATCGTCGCGATTCTCTGGCACACGGGAATCCGTCTCGGCGGTCTTCGAGCGATCGATCTCGATGACTACGAACCGGACGAACAGTGCGTTTGGCTACGCCATCGTCCTGAATCCGAGACGCCGCTGAAGAATCAAGGGCCTGCTGAGCGCCCCCTCGCGTTGGACGACTACTATACCGACGTGATCGACGAGTACATTCGATTTCACCGGCACGATGTCGTCGACGAGTACGGACGCGAACCACTCGTAACGAGTGACCGAGGACGGCTTAGTTCCGGTCAAATCCGATCGGAAGTGTATCGGCTGACACAGCCTTGTCTGTACAAGGACTGTCCGCACGATCGCGACCCGGACGACTGTGAGGCTCGAGTCTACGGTCACTATTCAGAGTGTCCGAGTAGCCTCTCACCGCACACGATTCGGCGAGGTTCGATTACCTACCAGCTTCGCGAGGACATCCCCGAGGAGATCGTCAGTGATCGCTGTGACGTTTCCTCAGATATCCTCGAGCGACACTACGATCGACGAACAGACCGCGAAAAGATGGAACAGCGACGCGACTTCATCACCGATCTTTAAAAGGAAAATGACCCACACGAAGCGCGGAGTTAGCACTCCTACGAAGAGATGCATCGAAAAAGTCCGAGGGAACGGAATTCAGGCGGTAGAGGGCCTGAAACACTTAATTACGTATGGACTCGCCGGGATTTGAACCCGGGGCCTCTCCCATGCCAAGGGAGTGATCTACCACTGATCTACGAGCCCTCGTCGTACATACGGATTTCCTGTGGGCATAGATAAACCCCTCGAATTAGACGGAACCGCGCTACGGTCCCACACTCTCCTTCTCGAGACCACCTCTCTACCGAGACCCATCATTGCAGAGGCGGAGGTAGAAACCCTTTAGTCGCTCACCGAATAGATACCAGTGGGAACCGCACGGCCGCAAATCTGACCCCGTCGCCCGCTCTCTTTGGGCGACTCGAGATTGCGGAAGTGCAACCCGGCGAGAGCCGGACATATGCGGCGGTCAGTGCGTTTCCTATCCTCAACAAATGGCACGAATGCATACACGCCGTCGAGGCTCGTCCGGATCGGACAAGCCCGCGGCAGACGAACCACCGGAGTGGAGCGACGTCGACTCGGACCAGATCGAAGAGCGAGTCGTCGAACTGGCAGAACAGGGCTACGACCCGAGCCAGATCGGCATCAAGCTGCGTGACGAGGGCGTCACCGGCACGCCGATTCCGGACGTCAAACTGGCGACCGGCAAGAAACTCACCGAGATCCTCGAGGAAAACGACGCGAAGTCCGAACTTCCCGAGGACCTCCGAAGCCTGATGCAACGCGCGATCCGCCTGCGCGAGCACGTACAGGAGAACCCACAGGACTACCAGAACAAGCGCGCCCTGCAGAACACCGAATCGAAGGTGCGCCGACTGGTCGATTACTACCGTGGGAAGGAAGTCGAGCCCGAGTTCACATACTCCTACGACGTCGCGAAGTCGCTACTCGAGGAGTAATCTGCGATGTCCACCGAGGGTCGTTCGACCGACGCCGCAACCGCCACCGCCGACCTCGAGAGCGCGAGCTTCGTCCGGCTGGTCACGCGACCGGCCGGCGATGCGTTCGCCGCCTGCGGGGTCGTCGTGGACGCGCTCGCCGAGCGGGGGATTCCCTATCAGGTGAGTGCCGTCCGGACGGTCGGCGAGCGGACGACCCTCGCCGAGGAGAGTCAGGACCGCGGCCCGGCCGATCGAACGCTCGTCATCGGCGCTGTCGACGGCGACGCGACGCGGCTCGATTCCGCGGACCGGCCGGCCACACTCGAGGCCTGCGATCTCGTGCGAGAGCTGGGTTCGACGCCGAGTCCGATTCTCGCGCTCGCGGGCATTGCCGCTGCCGGCGTCGATCCCGGTGCCGGCGAGACCGAGTGGCTCCTCACGGAAGCCCTCGAGCAAAAGCTACTCGAGCAGCGACCGGGCGTGGCGGTGCCAACGGCGGATCCGATCGACGGGCTCGCCCATTCGACCCGCGTTCGGGTCCCGTGGTCCGGCGACCTCGAGGCGACTCGAGACGCGGTTTCGGATCTCGTCCCCGCCGAGGGGATCGACGCCGAAACGGCGGCGCTTGAGACGGAGATCCACCGAAAAATCGGCTCGCTCGTCGCGATCGATGCCGTCAGCGCGCCGAATGCCGTCGATAGCGCATCCCACGCGGTCACGCGAGTGTTGCGTCCGTATGCACGAACCGACTGCTCGGCCGACTCACCCGAAACGCCTCGACAGACTCGCACCGACCCCGCCTTCGAAACGATCGGCGGCTACGCCGACGTTCTCGAGGCGACCGCACGCGTCGAGCCGGGGACCGGTATCGCGCTGGCGATCGGCCACGACGCGCGGGAACCGGCGCTCGATGCGTGGCGGGATCACGGTCGCGCCGCCCACGACGCGCTGGAATCCGGATCGACGGGCCGCTACGACGGAGCGTTCGTCGTCGACGTCGACGATGGCCCCGTCGAAACCGTCGCCCGACTCGCAGTAGCCTACCGGTCGCCGGAACCGGTCGTCCTCGCCATCGCTGACGGCGAGGCCGGGATTGCGACGCGCGACGACCGAGCTCTCGGGTCGACGCTCGAGGCGATCGCCCGGGACTTAGACGACGAGGAAATCGGGTGTGGCTACGACGTGGGCCGCCGGCGCGGTTACCTGACCTACGACTCGGACGTGGACGACTCGACGATCATCACGGCAGTACGAGGGCAGCTATGACGATAGCAGGAGGTAGATTATGACGCGGAAAGCGACGATTCGGACGACACACGACGATCCGGAGCTCCTCGCCCGGGCGCTCGAGCCCGATAACACCGAGGAGATGGAGACGACCGTCGGGGACGCTCGAGAGCTCGTCACGCGGATCGAACGCGAGACGACTGGTGGGTTACAATCGACGGTCGACGATTACGTCGTCAACCTCGACGTCGCCTGCAGTATCGACCGACAGACACCCAACCCGTCGGATGCAGACTCGAGCGCGGGCGGACGCGGCGTCCCGACCGCGGCGAGATCCGACACGAATCACGAACCTAACACACAATGAGTGAACGATCAGTTTCACGCGCAAAACAGGAAAAGCGGTGGTACACCGTCCACGCCCCGGCGCAGTTCGACCGGGAAGTGCTCGGTGAGACACCTGCAGATGAACCGGACAAGGTCTACGGACGGACCATCGAAACGACGCTTGGCGACCTGACCAACAGCGCCAGCGAAAACAACACGAAGCTCACGTTCAAGATCACCGACGTCGGGAGCGACAGTGCGTACACGGACTTCGTCGAGCACTCGCTGACGCGGGATTACCTGCGCTCGCTGGTTCGACGCGGTGCCTCGAAAATCGAGGCCTATGTCACCGTCCTGACGACGGACGACTATCGCGTTCAGATCCAGCCGGTCGCGTTCACGACGAAGAAAGCCGACGCGAGCCAGGAGAAGGCCATCCGCGAGAAGATGGTCGAGATGGTCGAGGAAGCGGCTCAGGAGCGAACCTTCGAGGACCTCATCGACGGCGTCGTCGAAGGTCGTCTCTCCTCTGCGATCTACGGCGAAGCGAAGCCGATCTACCCGCTTCGCCGAGTCGAGATCCAGAAGACGACCCTCGAGGCGCATCCGGAAGAAGTCGCAGAAGAGCAGGCGACGGCCGTCGACGTCGACGAAGAAGACGTCGCAACGGACGACTAGATCTCGAACCGACGGTGTTCGACTCGAGTTTCGAACAGCCAGTTTCTGTAATCAGTTCGTTTTTTCGACCGCAGAGCAAACCTCGACCCCAGGTCAACCTCACTCAGTGACTTCGATAACGCCGACCATTCCGCCCTCTTCGTGGGGGAGACAGGCGTAGCTGTAGGTTCCCGCCACCTCGAACGTGTGTTCGAACGTTTCTCGAGTGTTGAGCACGCCGTTGTTCTCGTTCCAGAACTCCTCGTGTGCCGTCTCGAAGTCGTCGTAGCCGCCCGTGGCGAAGTACTCCGCTCCCTCATCCTCGAAGAGGGACGACTCGTAGGCCGTGACCGTGTGAATCGCTTCGCTCGTGTTCTTCCAGGTGACGGTTTCGCCGACGGAGATCTCGTACGTTTCGGGCACGAACTCGGTTCGAGTCATTCCGATGTCGCAGGTATCGCCACTGCAGGGCTCGCTGCTGAGCATTCCAGAGACCGTTGAACAACCCGCTACCCCTACTGTGGATACCGTTCCCAGGGAAGCGAGATAGGCACGGCGGTTCATAGACTGGGGTTGGGAGAGACCGAATATAAGCCCCCGGTTCGATTCCCACTCGAGGTCGCGCCGGCACGCCCGTCGGCGAAACGAAAACACGTAAGGTAACTGCCCATCGAATGCCGGAGTATGCTTCCCCGGTTCGTCGGTCGGCTCGGTGCCGCCGACGCAGTGACGATCGCGAACGGAGCGCTGGGCTTTCTCGCGGTCGTCATCGCGTTCGTCGATATCGACCTCGCCGCTCGACTCATCCTCTTTGCTGCGATCGCTGACGGACTCGACGGTATCCTCGCTCGTCGGTACGGCGGAACCGACGCGGGACCGTACCTTGATTCGTTGGCCGACGTCGCCTCCTTCGGCGTCGCCCCCGCGGTCCTCGCGTTCGTCGTCGTTACAGACGGCTTCGATATCGGTTTCGAAACGGTCTCGCTCGAGTTACTGGTAGTGACCGGCGTCTGTGCGTTGTTCGTCGCGATGGCCATCGCGAGACTCGGGATGTACACCGCCTACGATACGGCGGCGAGCCACACCGAGGGGATTCAGACGACGCTCGCCGCGACGATCATCGGGTCGGCGATCCTGGCTCACAAACCGGCCGCAGAGCCGTGGCTCGTACTGACGATCACCGGCGTGTTCTGTTATCTCATGGTCTCGCGGATCCAGTACCCGGACCTGCTGGTTCGGGATACGCTCATCATGGGCGTCGTCCACGCGCTCGCGATCCTCGTTCCGGGGTTCGCCGGACGAACGTTTCCGTACGCGCTGCTCACGCTCGGAATCGCGTATATGACGCTCAGTCCGTGGTTTTACTGGCGCGAGGACACTCGCTCCGAGTCGTCCGACGCCGAGGATCCCGAGAGCGCGGAGATGCACGGAAACGTCTAACCGGATCCTCGAGCGGACTCGAGACAAGAGACAGTTCCACACCACCTGCGAGCAGTTCAGCAGATCCTTCGCTGCATGGAAACGCTTAGGAGCGTCCTGACACGATACCTTCGTATGAACGTAGTCAGGAGACAGACGGCGACCTCTCGCCGGGTGGTGGGATGAGCGACGAGGACGCTCCCGACTCCGAGCCAACGCAGGAAACTCTCGAGGAGCGAATCGACGCGATCCGCGGCGAGTTCACGTCGATCGAAGCCGACCTCGAGCCCATTCGCGCCGACCTGGATCCGATTCGAGACGAGATCGAACCGGTCCACGACACCGTCGAGGCCGCCGAAACCGAAGACGACCTCGACGAGGTCGAAGCGGAACTCGAGCCGGTCAGGTCGGATGTCGAAGCCGTTCGCGAGGAGTTCGATGCCGTCCGTGAGGAGTTCGACGAGATCGAACTGCCCGAACCCGAAACGGACGAGGACGACGAGGAAGAAAGCGACGGAGAAGAAGACGACGACGCCCCCGATGGACCAATCGCGGAGCTCGAGACCGAACAGGAAGCACTCGAGGAGATACTCGACGATCTCGAAGCCGAAATCGACGACCTCGAAGACGAGGTCGACGACATCCAGTCCGACGTCGACGACCAGCGAGGGCCGTACGCAACGGATGTCATCGACGAGGTCGACGACGCCAACGGGGATATCGAGAGCACCCGCTGGACCGAAGAGGGAGAGCAAGAACTTCGAGCGGCGGTCGAGGCCGCACTCGAGGATAGCAACGCCGTGTTGGGGACGTCGACTTCGATTCCAGCGGACGAACCGCTGCTCGACGCGCTGGTCGAGGCACTCGAGACGCTCGAGGCCGAAATCGAGGCCGCGGACCTCGACCCCGACGACGACGCAGACCAGATCGCCTCGCTGCTCGAGATCACCGACGAGCTACAGTCCGGCGTCGACGACGCGACGGCCTGGGACGATCTGCAGGTGCGCGAACAGCTTCGCCGCGAAGGCTACTACGACGTTCTCGATCACGTCAAGGACTTCCCGCCGGAGTGGCACGCGCTGAAGGTCCACGAAAAACGCGGCAACGTCGACATGGTCTTGCTCGCGCTCGAGTCGCTGGGCTCTGACTTCATGGAAGAACACTGTCTCGAGGCCTTAGAACGGATGGGTCCCGAGGAGGCGATCGAACCGATGCTCC
Source organism: Halostagnicola larsenii XH-48 (assembly GCF_000517625.1). Classification (GTDB taxonomy): domain Archaea; phylum Halobacteriota; class Halobacteria; order Halobacteriales; family Natrialbaceae; genus Halostagnicola; species Halostagnicola larsenii. Next base: position 936,793 of record NZ_CP007055.1, read on the forward strand.
AGCGGGCGAACCGCAGAGACACGACGGCGATGTCGATCCTCGGCAAGATCGGCAAAGACGACGAGGAAGTCGTCGAGACGCTGCTCGAGTACGTCGATTCGAACCCACAGCTCCAGCGCCCGGCGATGCGGGCGCTCGGCGAAATCGGCAGCGAGGACGCGGTACAACCGATCGCGAACCAGTTGGTCGCCGAGGAAACAGTCGTTCGAAGCTCCGCCGCCCGTGCGCTCGGACTGATCGGCGACACCCGCGCGATCGAACCGCTCGCCGAACGACTCGAGGAGGACGACGAAGACACGGCCCGCGCGAGCGCCGCCTGGGCGCTCAACCAGATCGGCACCGAACGCGCCCTCGAGGCCGCTGCTGGTGCTTCCGACGACCGTGCGTACCTCGTGCAGGCCGAAGCCGAAAAGGCGGATCTCGAGCCTACCGCCTAATCCGCCAACGACCTGATTTTGGGGGATACGGAGCTAGCTGTCGCCGATCACACCGATCCACTAGGGGTCGACTCGTTTCGCCCTCGAGCAACGCAGCAGTCCCGACTTCCACGGAGAGCGGTATCACCCACCGCTGAGAGCAGTATCAACCAGTTCAGTGTACTTACACAGCGTTTTATCGACTAGCGAGGGCTGACTTCGGCGTCCGAGAGTTTACATACCGAACCGCGGCCAGACCGAGTGATGCGTGTCCGGGTCCTCCTCGTCGCGGTCCTCGTCTGCGGACTCTTCGCCAGCGGATCGGCCGCCGTTCTCGTGGATACACCCCTGACGGCCGGTGAGCACCGCTCGAGCATCGACGCTGCCGTCGAGCGCTCGAACGGGCTAGCGAGCCCGCCAACATCGACACAACCTTCGCTACGAAGTGATCCTACAGCTTCCGCGCTCGCGTGTCCGGTCGCTGCTCAGTCCGACGGGGTACCTCACGATGTGGCCGAATCCCGCATCGTCGAACTGTACCCGAATCCGACCACACCCGAGAACGCGGGGGAGTTTTTCGTCCTCGAGACGCCGCCGGAGACATCCCTCGAGACCTGGACGGTCACGGACGGCCACACGACCGCGTCGTTCCCGAACGAAACCGTCTCCGGGCGGGCCGCGGTCACGATCGACGCAGACGAGACCGCGGCGCTCACCGACGACGATCCGCTCGAACTCGAGGGCCACCTCAGGCTCGCGACCGACGGGGACAGCCTCGAGATACGAAACGGATCTGAACGGATCGATACAGTTTCATACGACGATGCGCCGGAAGCTGAGCGGTGGTATCGGAGCGATGTGGACGGAGAGTCCGGCAACTCGAGTACGGGAGTGGGGTCGGGACAGTGGTGGCCGCGGGGTGCGACCTGTCTGCCGTCCACGGACGTCACCGCCGAGGACGCCACGGCGTTCGTGCTCCCCGATAGCCCGGAGATTCCCCGAGAGACGATTCGGGACGCTGACGAGCAGCTTTCCCTGGCGGGCTATACGTTCACGTCGGACGCGATCACGTCAGAACTCGTCGCCGCGAGCGAACGCGGCGTCGACGTCGAGGTGCTCATCGAATCCGGACCCGTCGGGGGAGCGCCGGCAGCGACCGAACCGACTCTCGAGGCCCTCGAAGACGGTGGCGTCGACGTTCGAGTGACCGGCGGCGAACACGCGCGGTATCGGTACCACCATCCCAAGTACGCAGTCGCTGACGAGACAGTGTTAGTCACAAGCGAAAACTGGAAGCCCTCGGGTGTCGGGGGCGCTAGTAGCCGAGGATGGGGTATCACTATCGAGAACGCTGCGCTCGCATCCGATCTCGGGACCGTTTTCGACGCCGATTTCGAGGGTCGAGATACCGAGTCAGGAACGAGTTACCTCGAGGACGGCTCGTTCGCCGAGCCGGAGGACCAAGAACGGTCCCCGTCCGAGTTTCCGTCAAATCATCCACCCGAGTCCGTCGAGATCGACAGCGTCGAACTCCTCTTTGCACCCGATAATGCGGAACCGAGGCTCCGCGAACTGCTTGAGGGTGCCGAGGACGAAATCCTCGTCAAGCAGGCGAGCATCGGCGGGCCGGACGTTTCGCTCGTCGAAGAAACGATCGATGCCGCCCGTCGCGGGGTCGACGTCCGCATCCTGCTGGATTCATCGTGGTACGTCGAAGCGGACAACGCCGAACTGAAAGCCGCGCTCGAGCAAACGGCAGCGGACGAGAACCTGCCGCTCGAGGTCGCCCTCGTCGAACCGGAGAACCGGTTCGAGAAGATACACGCAAAGGGCGTGATCATCGACGGCGAGACGACCGTCGTGGGGAGTCTCAACTGGAACGATAATTCGCTGCAGAACAACCGCGAGGTCGTCCTCGCCGTTCACGGCGACGAAGCTGCCGCGTATTACAAAGCCGTCTTCGATGCCGACTGGGAAGGCGGGACGTGGTCGCTTCCGATCGGGCTCGCTCTCGGCGTTGTCCTTGCGCTACTCGTCGCCGCTCTCATCGGTCGACGATACATCTCGTTCGGTGACTCGAGGAGATCCGTGGCCGACAAGGTCAGCGACAGTCAGATCGACTATGACAGCGGTTCGAACGTGATCGATCCAGTCACGCCTGAGAAACGGCCCGACGAGGCGGATCCTCCTGACGCGACTCGATCGGGGCCTCGCGACGGCAATCGGTCACGACGGGGTGAGCGGGATCGATGAAATTCAGCGCGTTCCTCAGGGCGCTCTGGAAACGCCTTGCTCACCGTGATAGGCAATTAGCACGCGAACGGACCTACCAGTGTGGAAACTGCGGTCGTCAGTTCAGACTGGATAGACAGTACTGTCCGGACTGTGGATCGTATCGCATCGAACGGGTTCGGTACGACGAGTTGCTCGAGTAATACCGCGCAAGCACCAACGTGAATATCGTCAGTTCGCCGGCCCGCAAACCTCGAGTAAGCGACAGCAGTCGGCTTCCGGATCGAAGCAGTCGGGACACTGTTCCGGGCGGTCGATAATCGTATCAAGCCTGTCGGCGACCGTGTCGTCGATGACGCTCTCGAGTGCGCGGGCCTCGTCGCGGAACTCGTCGACTTCGAGGACGTTCGCGAGGAACCGCTCGATGATACAGTAGGTCTGGAGTGCCTCGTGGGCCCGGTCGAGGCCCTCGTCCGTGAGGCTCGCACCTTTGTATTTCTCGTGGTCGACGAGGTCCTGGTCTTGAAGTTTCCCAATCATTTCGTTGACGCTCGCCGGGCTTACGCCGAGGAGATCCGCGAGCGTCCCTGTCGAAGCCGGCCCGTCTTCCATCCGCTGCGCGAGATAGATCGCCTTGAGATATTGATCTGCTGTATTCATCGCCAACCCTTCCAGTGGTATCTTGGTCGTCGATCGGTCCGACTCGGCGGCCGTTCGTGACTGGTTCGTACCCCGATCATGCTCGTCGCTCCATAATTTCTGTGACTTCTTCGACGCCCGCTTTTTCCTCCTCGCGGATCTCTCGTAGTGTCTCGAGTACCCGATCCCGATCAACTGCGAACGTCGAATCGGAGGCCTCGATGGCCTCGATGAGGTCGTCGTAGAACTTGTAGGCCGTTTCCTCGTTGCAGAGTTGATCGTACAACACGCCGTCGGTATCCTCGGGTGGACCGTACTGCGCGTCGACTAGCTGATTGATCTCCTCGTATCCGACCGTTTCGGCCTCGAGATCGCCGATCAGTGTTTCGAGCCGATCGCGGTGATCGGCCGACTCGTCTGCTGCTTCTGTAAGTAGCTCCCTGACCTCTTTATCGACCTCCGCGCGCGCTTCTGCGGGGAGTGATTCGAGGTGATGGGCAGCACGCGACTCGACGACCTCCTCTAGGACCACGCCGATCTGGAGGAGGCGGGTCAGTTGGTGGTCGGTCGAGACACGCTGTCCCAGACTCATACACCTCTCTGGGTGGTCGTGTTACTTAACTTCCCGTTTTTCCGGCGATGATGGGTGGCTAATACAGTAGTGTCTCCGACCCGTATCGGTAGAGCATTAAAACAACACCATGGTACGGCGAGCGCGTGACCGAACGCAGAGAAATTGCCGCTCGAGTTAGTTTCGAAGGCGAGTTTTGACGAGTGACTCGAAGTCCTCGCGGAGTTCGTCGACGGCGACTTCCTCGAGAACGGGGACGAAGAAGCCTTCGACGAGCATGTTGCGAGCCGCCTCGGGCGTGATCCCTCGGGATGTCATATACAGGAGGTCTTCCTGATCGACCTGCCCGACGGTCGCGCTGTGGGAGGCTTCGGTGTCGTGGTTGTTGATGATAAGCTTCGGAGAGGCGTCGGCTTCGCTCTCGTCGGAAAGCATGAGCGTGTTCTCTCGCTGGTAGGAACTCGTATCCCAGGCGATGTCGCCGACGTCCTGAACTCCCTCGTAGACCGATCGTGCGACGTCGTCGGTGACTCCGCGGGTGACGAGATCCGCCGTCGTGTGTTCGGCGCGGTGCCAGACCTTGAAGTCCAGATCGAAGTGCTGGTCGTTGTGGCCGTAGAACGCGCCGACGATCTGGGTTTCCGCGCTGTCGCCGTTGAGCTCGGTCGAAACCCCCGTCTTGGTCAGCTTCGATCCGACGTTGCCCTCAATCCAGTTGATCGTGGCGTAGGTGTCGGCGTCGCCGCGTTTGGTGGTGAAGTTGTACGTCTCCTCGGAGAGGTTTTGGAGCGAACCGTACTGCACGTAGCTGTTTTCGGCTGCGGCAACTTCGACGATGCCGCTGTAGTACTGTTCGTCCTCGAGATCAGTACCGGTTGACTGGCGCTCGAGAATCGTCACCGAGGACGATTCTTCGGCGATGACGAGCGTGTAGTTAAACAGCGACCGGGAGTTCATCTCGGTTCGGATCGTCACGTCCTCGGCGTCAACGCCTTCGGGGACGTAGATGACCGTTCCCGTGGAGAAAAGCGCCGTCGAGAGCGCCGTGAGATAGTTCTCCTGGGGATCGACCATGGAACCGAAGTGCTCCTCGAGCAGCGACTCGTGTTCGTCGACGGCCTCGGACCACGAGAGGACTTCAACGTTGTCGGGGCCGACCTGCTCTTTGTCCTCTGCTGTGTTCAGCGGGTCGACGAGCGACTCGAAATCGAGTTCGTAGAGGTTGGTCCAGTTCTGTCCCGGCGTTCGGATCACGTCGGGCATCTCTAGCTCCTCGAGAGCCTCGAGCGCCTCGAGACGGGTCTCTAAGAGCCAGTCGGGCTCGTCTACGTTGGCGCTGATCTCGCGTACCTGTTCTTCGGTCAGATTGGCGTGTACCTGCGTACTCATGTCTGATCTCGGAGTTATCCGAGGCTTCCCTCCATCTCGAGTTCGATCAGGCGGTTCAGTTCGACTGCGTATTCGATCGGGAGCTCTTCGGTGATCGGCTCGATGAAGCCGGCGACGATCATCTTCTTTGCGTCGTCGTCGTCCAACCCGCGGGACTGGAGGTAGAAGATGTCCTCGTCGCCGATCTTCCCGACCGTCGCCTCGTGAGCGACGTCGACCTTCGACTCCTCGATCTCCATGTACGGCATGGTATCGGAGGTGGACTCGTTGTCGAACATCAGGGCGTCACACTCGACTGCCGTACTCGAGTTCTCCGCGCCGTCGGCGATGTGGACGAGTCCGCGGTAGTTGGTGCGGCCGCCGTCCTTGGAGATCGATTTCGATTCGATGGTCGAACTCGTGTTCGGCGCGTTGTGATAGACCTTCGCGCCGGTGTCGATGTTCTGACCCTCGCCGGCGAAGGCGATGGTGATGTGGGTGTCCGTCGCGCCGCGACCCTTGAGGATCGTACACGGGTAGAGCATGGTCGCTTTCGATCCCATGCTGCCCGAAACCCACTCCATCGTGCCGTTTTCCTCGACGATGGCGCGTTTGGTGTTGAGGTTGAACGTGTTCTTCGACCAGTTTTGCACCGTCGAGTACTGCACGTGAGCGTCGTCTTCGACGAAGACTTCGACGCAGCCCGAGTGCAGGTTGTGCGAGCCGTATTTCGGCGCTGAACAGCCCTCGATGTAGTGGACTTCCGAGCCTTCTTCGGCGACGATGAGCGTGTGCTCGAACTGGCCCATTCCTTCCGAGTTCATGCGGAAGTACGCCTGTACAGGCATTTCGACCGTAACGTCCTCGGGGACGTAGACGAACGAGCCGCCGGACCAGACTGCGCCGTGAAGCGCCGCGAATTTGTTGTCGCTCGGAGGCACACAGGTCGTCATGAAGTACTCTTTGACGAGCTCTGGGTGCTCTTTGACGGCGCGGTCCATGTTCATGAAGATCACGCCTTTCTCCTCCCACTGATCTTGCATGTTCTGGTAGACGACCTCGGACTCGTACTGCGCGCCGACGCCCGAGAGCGCGTTCTTCTCGGCCTCCGGAATGCCGAGCTTGTCGAACGTGTCTTTGATCTCGTCGGGAAGCTCCGTCCAGTCGTCGACGCCTTCGCGTTTGTCGACGTCCGGGCGAATGTACGGTACGATCTCTTCGATGTCGAGTTGGGTCAGGTCGGGCTGGCCGGGCCAGTCCGTCGGCATCGGCATCGCGTGATACTGCTTTAGCGCGCGGAGCCGTCGCTCGAGCATCCAGTCCGGTTCGTCTTTGTCATCACTGATCAGTCGAACGACTTCTTCGGTGAGACCTGCGTCGGACTTGACGGCCGAGCGCTCTTCTTTTTTGAACTCGAAGCGCGCTTCGGTGTCGGTTTCTTTGAGGTGATCTTGTTCGGAACTCATGATTTGTATGTATTCGTGTTTACGGCTGTAGCGTTATTACCGTTGTTCTAGCTGGATTCGGTTACGCCGTCTCGTAGACTTCTTCGCGGACCCAGTCGTACCCCTTGTCCTCGAGTTCTGCTGCCAGCGAGGCGTCGCCGCTCTTGACGACTTTGCCGTCGAGCATGATGTGAACCGTGTCGGGTTCGACGTAGTCGAGGATGCGCTGGTAGTGAGTGATCTGGAGGATTCCCGTTCCCTGCTCGTCGCGAAGCGCGTTGATACCTTTGGAGACGTCCTGAAGCCGGTCGATGTCGAGACCGGAGTCGATCTCGTCGAGTACGGCGACCGACGGCTCGAGGATCGCCGCCTGCAGGACCTCGTTTTGTTTCTTCTCGCCGCCGGAGAAGCCGGCGTTGAGATAGCGCTGGGCGAACTGCTCGTCCATGTCCAGTTCCGCCATCTTCTCCGCGAGGATCTCCTGGAACTCGGCGACGCCGATCTCGCCGTCGTCGGCGGGGCCTTCCATCGGCGAGGATTCGAATCCGGCGTCTTCGTCCTCGGCCTCGTCTTCGTCCTCTCCTTCCTCGAAGAGTTCTTCGCGCTCCTCGAGTTTCGCGTTGAGCGCCGTCCGGAGGAAGTTCGTCATCGTGACGCCTTCGATCTCGGCCGGGTACTGGAACGCGAGGAAGATACCGAGCGCCGCGCGCTCGTTGGGCTCGAGATCGAGGATGTTCCACGTGCGTTTGTCCTCGGGAATCTCGAGTTCGTCACCGAACTCGCCTTCGTCGAGGTGGACGAGGACCTCGCCCTCCGTGACCTCGTAGGCGGGGTGTCCGGCGATGACCTTCGCGGTCGTCGATTTCCCCGAGCCGTTCGGTCCCATCAGTGCGTGGATCTCGCCCGACTCGACCTCGAGGTCGACGCCGCGCAGGATCTGTTCGTCGCCTTCTGCCACTTCTGCATGCAGATTTCGGAGCTCTAAGCGTGCCATAGTACGAATACCTCTGTCGTTCGAACGATGGGTCGTGTGAGTGATAAGGGTTTGGTATCTAATTGGATACGGTTCCGATTTCGGAAGATAATTTTTTGAAAGAGAAAGCAGTTGGTGCGGTGACGAGCGTTCGGAGCGGTCACCGAACGGAGACAGACGACGCCGTCGCACGGACCACAGAACGACCGATGAAAATCACATGAAGCTGTCGAGGCCGGTTTGCTCCTGCCCGGATTTGACCTCCTCCCACGAGACGTCAAGCGCCTCGAGAATCCGTTCGATCGGGCCTTTGAGAGTCTTCTCGAGCATCGTATCGTAGTCGACCTCGAACTCGGGCGGGATCTGGTCGTCGTACTCGAAGCAGATGACGTCCGGGTCGCGCTTGAACGCGCCGTAGAGGGGATCGCGCCGGGCGTCGAACTCGTCTGCCTCCTCGAGTCGACGGAAGAACGACGGATCGACCCGGTCGAGGTACAGCCGTTTGGGCTTGCTTCCGCGGTCGAAGTTGGTTCCCAGCAGGAGGTTCGCGTACTTCGCGCCGCGGACCTGTGCGGTGTCGGTGTCGTAGTTGTCGAGTCGCTTTCCGATCCCGCCCGGAATGGCGATCTCTTCGTAGCTAACGTTCCCGGACTCGAAGTCCTCGATGATCCCGTTGACGTACTCTTTGACGCCCTCGATATCGCCTTCTCGGACGATCATTTCGATAACCTGATGTTGGACCTCCTTCGTGATCGGCGCGATATCGGAGCGCTTGTACTCGAAGCCGGTGATGTCGATGTCGTCGACGTCCTTTCCTTCCTTCCAGATGATATGACCCGCGTAGCGTTTCTTCGTTCCCGCCTGAAAGAAGCGCCGGTAGAGCTTCTCGAACTCGATCTGGAAGCGGTGGGATTCCGCGCTTAGTTCTTCGCGCGCGAAGTCGTCGTACCGATCGTTGACGTAGTCTTCGATGTCGAACGACTGCTCGAGCGCTTCTTCTTTCGAAACGTCGGGGCCGAGTTCCAACATGACGGAATCCGTGTCTCCGTAGGCGACAGAGTGATCCAGTTCGCTCGCTGCGGTTTCGGTGAACTCGATAACCTCCCGCCCTGTCGCGGTTATCGCGGATGCTGCGTCCTTATCGTAGAGGCGGAACCGCTCCCACCCCGACACGCCGTAGAGGCTGTTCATGATGACCTTCACAGCTCCTTGCTGGCGGTCGTACTGTTCGTATTCTCGGCTGCCGGGTTCGTACTCGTTTCGGAGCGACTTCTTTTCCTCTCGCTCTGCGAGTAGTTCGTTGATCATCTCCCGCATGACGCCGTCGGGTTTCTTCCGGAAATGTGTCCCCGAGGGTGCGACGTGGGTCTCGCCGTCGTAGGTTTCGGGGTCGACTTTCGTCTCCGGCGAGGCGTTGATCGTCACCATACACATCGGATACAGGCTCTTTAAGTCGAGGACGGTGACGTTCTCTCGAACGCCTGTGATCGGCTCGAAGACGGCTCCGCCCTCGTATTCCTCGTCGGCTTCCTGCTGGCCCTTCGATGGAAGCGCGAACTGGCCGTGGGCCTGGTGGAGGACGTACATGTCGACCGTGTCGCCGGGCGTCGGGGCGTCCTCGAGTTTGCAGCCGACGAACGAGCGCACTTCGTCCCAGAAGGCGATGATCTCCTGCTGGCGATCGAGTTCGACGCAGAGTTCGACATCCCGGAGGTTGTACTCGAGCAGGCGCGTCGGATCGTCCTCCCAGAGGTCGCCGATCGATCCGGCGTAGCGTTCCTTGCCGACGCCGAGTTCGGCCTCGCCGACGGCGTCGAGTCTGTACGAATCGAGCTCCGAGAAGACCATTCGCTGATAGGCATAGAGCAGGTCGAAGACGACACGACCTTTCACGTCGGGGCCGCCCCAGCCGCTTCGCCAGACCTCGTCGACGCGCGAGAGGCGATCCGGGTTCAGGTCGTAATCATGATGTGGCCCCTCGAGTACCTCGAGGCGGTCCAGAAAGTACGGACAGTCGAAGTCCTCGAAGTTCCAGCCCGTGAGGATGTCCGGGTCGGTGTCGTCGATGTACGTGAGAAACGCCTCGAGCATCGCCTCCTCGTCCGAAAACGCGCGGACCTCGTGTTCGATACCGCCTTCGATCGGCTCGTACTCATCGATTTCGGCCGGGATCGAACCGTCTCCCTCGGGGGCCTCGTAGAGCCACATGACGTACTCGTCGCGGTAGGAATCGTGGCTCGTGAGACAGACGATCGGTTCTTCGCCGTCCTCGGGGAACCCGGCCCGGTCGTTGACCTCGATGTCGAACGTACAGACGCGCGGATCGGCGTCGACGTCGGCCGCGGCCACTTCGTCGTGGGGGACGACGAGCGTATCGTCGTCGCCACGGCGCTCGGTTACGGTGATTCCGCTGCGAATGTCCTTATCGATGAGAAATCGGTTCGGGAACAGGACGTCGGCCTCGAAGTGCTCGAACTCGTCTCTGACTTTCCCGACGTCTCGAGGCGTCTGGCCGAAAATCTTCGTCAGTTTCTCGCCGCGAATGCTTTCGTAGGGCTCGCCGTCTTCGTCGGTCTCTTCGTGGCCCGTCAGTCGGTCGTACTCGTCTTCAGGTGGTTGATCGAGCGAGTCCGTGGGCGCGTAGAAGTACGGCCGAAACCCGAGCACGCGGACGTGCTCGAGCGTTCCTTCGGGTGTGCGACCGAAGACGTTCATAATCACCCGCTCGTCGTCGCCGTAGCCGTCGATGGTGTAATCGACCTGCATCACGGCGAGTTCGAGTTCGCCCGTGGCCTCCGGTAGCGTCTCCTCGACGACGTCGACGACCTCTGTGCGCTCAGTCCCACCGTTTCCGGCGACGGCGATCGCCTCCTCGTCCGGCCGCCCGTCGGACCCGGAGGAAAACGAGTCGAGTCCGGTCTGTCCCGCGTCGGTCATTGCCGCTGATTTTGGAGGCGTCGGATAAAAACCCCCGCATACCGTCCGTCGACCGGTTCGAATTGTCTTCTTCTCCTCGCGCGTGTGTCGTCGAACGTGATATTGCTGAGGCAATAAGACATATAACTTGGTAACACATAGCACAGGCTACGGTGATCGAAGTGTCCACTCGAGCGACCGACGATACGACGGCCGACGAACCGCGTAGTGAACTGGCGGGCACCGAAACGATCGAATCGTACGAAATCGACGACGGCGTCGTCTTCTATGACGCCGAGAACCCCCTCGCCTGGGTCGAAACGTCCCAGACGCTCCCGCTCAAAGAGTTCGTTTGACCGGACGAAAAGAGCATTCATTCCCCACCAACAGATACGTGACTACGAGTGGGACGGACGAACGCGAATCCTTTTGCCCCTCCTGTCCGTCCCAACTCGTGTGGTAAAGCGATCCGAGCCAGAGCCGGACGAATACGATCTAAACACGGACTACGGTCCGGACGCAGAATACGATCCGGAAGCGGAGTTCGAAGACCCCGAGAGCGACTCGATCACGATTCCGGACGTCATACCAGAAGAGCCGGAGGTATCGACGACCGCGCCGCCGGAGATTTCGATTCCGGAAATCACGGTCGAGGAAACCGACGTCCCGGAACCAATTCTCCAGCACTTCTGGTTGATCGTAATCGCTCTCAACGCCGCGCTCCTCGCGCTTTCGCTCGGATCGATGATGATTCTCTTTCGAGGGATGCTATCGACTGGTGGCGCGCTCGCCGTCGGTGGCGTCGTCCTCTCCGGACTCGCGTTCCGTCGATACAGAACCCTCCAGTCGCTGGAAATCGATGATTCGACGCCGACTTCCGACTCCTAATCACTACACCATGAAAACCGTACGTGCCGACGACGGAACGGACTACGTTCTCTTGAAACGATCGGACGACGCGAGCCTCGTCCGCGATCCGACGACCGGTAACGAGTGTTACGTTCGAAACGACCGACTCGAGACCGTCGACCGATCACCGCTCGAGACGGCCGCGGGCGCCGTCTCCGAACCCGTTCGGACGCTCGTGACGAACGTCCACGACGAGAAGACGCTCGGTTTGCTCTTCGAACTGGTCGAACGCGGCCCGACCGACGTTCGGACGCTCCTCGACGTCACCGATCTCTGTGAGAGCGACCTGCACGGAACGCTCACCGTGCTCACGGCGGCCGGCTTGCTCGAAGAAACGACCGTCGCTGACGAACGAGGGTACCGCGTTACCGAAGACGGAACGGTCGCACTCGAGTGGATCAGCGTCGAGAATCAGCCGGATTCCTGATGGACGGTTCTCACACCCGTCAAACCGCTCGAGGTGTGCTGCCTGCTAGTTGACCGTCGGGTCGACGGGCTCCGTTTCCCGTTTGTCCGCTCGATCTATGATCTGACTCGTCACGCGGTCGATCTTTTCGATGAGTTGTGCTTTCGAGATTGGCTTGACGAGATAGTCGTCGAAGTGCGCCTCGACGGGTTCGCTCGAGGGATCGATCGCGGAGACGATAATCACCGCACAGTCGTAGCCACTGGCTCTGAGTAATGAAAGTACTTCGTCGCCGGAGAGACCCGGCATGCGACGATCGAGGAGGATCACATCGATAGCGTCGCTGACGACCTCGAGAGCCTGCTCGCCGCCGTAGGCGGTCGTTACCGCCCAGCCCGGTTCCAGCCAGGCTGCGAACAAATCTGCGAGTCGAGGATCGTCATCTACGACGAGCACGTCAACGTTCGGTTCTTCCGTATTCCCCTGTCCCATCATCGAGCACACCCACGGATCACCAATGGTGCTTCCCTGTCATAAAGCTCGTGACCACATATAAGATATTCTTCATTTTCGCTGTCGAACTGCGGAGAACTGCCACGCGGGAAAAACGGATGCGCCGGTTCGACACTGACGGTGAACGCCGACTACTGTCCTTCGAACTCGGCGTCGCCGTCGCCCATGAACGCCGTAATTCCTTCCATCAGGTCGTCCGTGCCCATGAGTTGTCCGAACGCGGCGGCTTCGTACTCGAGGCCGGCGTTGGTGTCGTTTCGCCCGGCGAGCATCGCGCGTTTGGTGTACTTGGCTGCGATCGGCGGACCGCCGGCGAGACTCGCCGCGAGTTCGAACGCGCGGTCCTCGAGGTCGTCGCTCTCGCACACTTCGTTGACGAAGCCGTACGATTCCATCGTTTCAGCGTCGTATCGATCCGCGGTGAGGATGATCTCCTTGGCCCGTCCCTCGCCGACGATGTTCGGCAATCGCTGGGTCCCGCCCCAGCCGGGGATGAGTCCGAGGTCGAGTTCGGGTTGCCCGAACTCCGAGCGCTCGCTGGCGACGCGCAGATCCGCACAGGTCGCAAGTTCCATGCCGCCGCCGAGACAGTAGCCATCGATGCCGGCGACGACGGGAAGGTCGCTCGACTCGAGGGCTCCGAACGTGGACTGGCCTTTCTTCGAGAGTTCGGTCCCGTGGAGCGGGTCCGCGCCGCCGGCGGCCATGCTCTGGATGTCCGCCCCCGCGGAGAACGCCTTTTCGCCCTCGCCGGTGACGAGAATCGCACGGATATCATCGTCGTCCTCGAGCAGTTCGACCGCGTCGACAACCTCCTCGAGCAGTTGTTCGCTGACGGTGTTCATCCGGTGGGGCCGGTCGAGGACGATGTGGCCGACCATCTCGCCGGGGTATTCGACCCGGATCGCCTCGAAGTCGACGCCGTCGTCGCCGTCGGCCGGGTCGTAGAAGGTGCCAACCTCGGCTCGTTCTCGCAGGTACGGCGCTGGCTCGTAGCGAGCGTGACCCGTTTCCTCGGCGGCCGCCTCGAGCGTCTCGAGGGCCGCCTCGAGGCCGAACCCGTCGACGACAGTGACGGGGCCGTCCGGGAAGCCGGCTCCGAGCATGACCGCCTCGTCGATCGATTCGGGCGGTGCCACGTCGTCCCCGATCAGCTTCGCGATTTCGTTGGCCATCGAGGCGATCAGTCGCCGCTTGACCAAGTCGGACTGTTCGTCGGTCGGGATATCGACGCCGTCGCCGTCCTCGTAGTCGTAGAATCCCTTGCCGGTCTTCTTGCCTAACTCCTCGTTCTCGACTTTCTCCTCGAGCAGCGGTGCCGGCTCGTAGGCGTCGCCCAGTACCTCGTGCATGTACTTGAGGACGTGGTAACTGACGTCGTTTCCGACCTGATCGCCGAGTTCGAAACTCCCCATCGGCAGCCCCATGTCGAATTTCGTCGTCGAGTCGACTTCGGCGATGGTCGCCTCGCCGTTGCTGACGAGCCACGACGCTTCGTTCATCAGCGGGACGAGAATCCGGTTGACGATGAAGCCCGGCGCGTCTTTGTGTACGCGCACGGGCGACTTCCCGAAGTCCTCGGCCAGCGCTTCGGTGACCTCGAGCACCGATTCGTCGGTGTGTTCGCCGGTAATGACCTCGACCAGCGGCATGCGGACCGGCGGATTGAAAAAGTGCATTCCACAGAAACGCTCCGGTCGGTCGGTGACTTCCGAGAGTTCGGTGATCGAGAGACTCGAGGTGTTCGTCGCGAAGATCGCTTCGTCCGGAGCGACCGCCTCGAGATCCCCGTAGACGTCCTTTTTGATCTCCATCTTCTCGGGAACCGCTTCAATGACGATATCGGCGTCACCGACTGCTTCGCCCATATCGACAAGCGGTGTTACTCGTTCGAGGGCCGCGTCCGCTTCGTCCTGCGTGAGTTGGTCGTTCTCCGCGAGTTTGTTCAGCGACCACTCGATCTGCTCGTAACCGTTCTGGACGAACTCCTCGTTGATGTCGCGCATGGTGACATCGTAGCCAGCCATCGCGGCAACTTCCGCGATTCCGTGGCCCATGTTACCCGCACCAAGAACTGCGACGGTGTTGATATCTTCGATATCCATAGTGGATTGTCAATCCGTACCGGTTTCAACGTTTCCCTCTCAGAGAAAAGAAACACCATTTGAGTTTACAGGCGGTTACAAAGTTCTTTATCGTTCACGTAGAAAGGGGATAATATGGAGTTTGGGTTATCAGACGAACAACAGCAAATCCGCGAAGAGGTCACCCGGTTCGCAGAGAACGAGATCGTTCCGGTCGCCGAGGAGTACGACGTCGAAGAGAAATACCCGCACGACGTCGTCGACAAGGCCGCCGAAATGGGATTGACGGGCTCGTACATCCCGATGGAGTACGGCGGGGCGGGCTACTCGATTCTCGACACCGCGATCATCACCGAGGAACTGTTCTCCTACGACCCCGGTATCGCTCTCTCGATCGTTTCAACATCGTTCGGCTGTGAGGCCATCATGAACTTCGGGACCGAAGACCAGAAAGAACGCTTCTTAGAGCCCGTCGCGCTGGGCGAGAAGATTTCGGGCGCTGCGATCTCCGAGCCCGACACCGGTTCCGACGTTTCCTCCGTTTCGACGCGAGCCGAGAAGGACGGCGACGAGTGGGTCATCAACGGCAACAAGATGTGGATCACCAACGGGACCGTCGGCGACTTCTTCGTCGTGCTCTGTAAGACGAACCCCGATGCCGAAGGTCGGTACAACGGCTTCAGCCAGATCATCGTCGAGTCCGACCGAGACGGCTTTCAGGCCGACAAGATCACCGGCAAACTGGGGATCCGCGCGTCGGATACCGCCGAACTCGTCTTCGACGACGTCCGCGTCCCCGAGGAGAACCTGGTCGGGACCAAAGACGCCGCGTTCATGCAACAGATGCAGTTCTTCGACGAAACCCGAACCGCGGTCGCCGCACAGGGCGTCGGGATCGCGAAAGGTGCGACTCGAGCGGCCCTCGAGTACGCTCAGGACCGCGAACAGTTCGGTAAATCGATCTCGGAATTCCAGGCGATCCAGCACAAACTGGCGGAGATGGCGACGAACACCGAAGCCGCTCGGAACCTGACCTACAAGTCCGCCTGGAACGTCGATCAGGGCGGCGACGTCACGAAACTCGCGTCGATGGCAAAGGAGTACGCCTCCCGCGTCGCCGTCGAGGTCGCAGACGAAGCCGTCCAGATCCACGGCGGTGCCGGCTACGTCAACGACTTCCCGGTCGAACGGTTCTACCGGGACGCGAAGATCACCCAGATCTACGAGGGAACCTCCGAAATTCAGAAGAACGTCATCGCCCGCGAACTGCTCGGAAAAGGATTCTAATCTAACCCGAACCACTACGTCTTCGATTTTCCTCGAGTCTCGAGGCGCGGCGTTCTCACACCGCTGTTTTCTCCCCTACTATTCGGTCGGATTACTCGGCCGGTTCGACGATCTGTTTCTCGTTTCCAAGTTCGAGGCCGCCCTCGAGCGTGCGGACCGGGTACGGAATGTCGACTCCCTCCTCGTCGAAACGTTGTTTGACGCTGGTCACGTACTCACCGCGAATACGGACGAAATCGGCCCGTCCGGGATCTGCGATCCAGATCCGAGACTGGAGACCGACGTCGGAACTCCCGAGTTCGGTGAGACGAACCGACGGAGCCGGATCGTCCAGAATGTCGGGGTGGTTTCTCGCTTCGTCGACGATGATTTCGCTCGCCTGCTCGATATCGTCGTCGTAGCCGATGCCGAAGACGAACTTCAAGCGGAGTTTGTCGCTCTCGACCGGATTCTTCAAAACGCCGTTCGTGAGCTCGGAGTTCGGCACCGTCAGCAACTCGTTGTCGAAGGTTCGAACGCGAGTGACTCGCAGGCTAATGTCCTCGACGGTTCCGGCGTAGTCGTCCCACTCGATCCAGTCGCCGATTTTGAACGGTTTGTCCGTGTAAATGAAGACTCCGGAGACGAAGTTCGAGATGACGTTCTGGGCCGCAAGACCGATCGCGAGCGTACCGGCGGCGGCGATACCGGCCATTGAGACGAGGAAGTTTCCGTACCCGCCAAAGCCGAATGCGATCGCAATAGCCACGAAGATGATGCCGAACTGTGTGATCAACGTCAGTGGTTTTCGTGCGTGGGCGTCGAGGTCCCGCCGAGTCATCGCCCGGTTGACGAGCGGCACGACGACGGCCCGGCCAACGAAGTAGACGGCCAGAAACGCGATGACAAACCGAATCACGCCAGCCGCACTGTTTGCGATTTCCGTCGAAATGCCCGCGTCTTCCAATCTCGCGCCGATCGGGCTGGCTGCGGGCACTGTCTGCATGGCTGTCGACGCCCAGGTCATCGGTACATTACTGCCGTGTGACCACGCGTATCGAAGACCGTTGCGTTCACCCGGTCGGCTAGATCCGCTGCCTGTTCTTCCGTCGTACTTCCCGCTCGAGCGGCACGGAGAAATTTGACTTTTACGAGCTCACGATCTGCGAGTTGATCGTTGAGTTCGTCGACGACCGCGTCGACGCCGCTCTTTCCGACCCACACGGTGACGTCGAGGTCGTGTGCTTTTCGTTTCCGCTCCTTTTTGTCCATAACACCGCTAACCGTCCGATCGGTTTCAATCTTCGTGAACGGAATCGTCCGTCTCGAACCGGTTTCATGAACGCGATCGGTCTGCAGTTTCGGACTCGTTCTCGTCGGCACTGCCTTCGTCCTCCGTATCGCCGGCACCGTTATCGTACGGATAACGGGCGTGGGAACCACAGTCACACGTTATCACGACGTGCCCGTCTTGCAATCGGACGCGGGCGTTCGTTCCTGGGCGCAAGTACCGATCACAGCGGTCGCACGTGAACCGTCGAAACGTCCGTGGGAGTCGTAACCGATTTCGCTCGGCGACTCTCCGGGCGAGCCTGACGTACTCACGAGCACGTTCGTCATCTGAGTCCGAGGCGGCCGCTCGAGCGAGCTCGTGCAACCGCTCGATGCGCTCGGCGGCGACACTCATCACCCACATTTTCGTCGGCCACCCTATTGATGTTGCGCTCTCGCTCGGTTTGCTCGAGCGATCGCCCGCGAATGCGCTATGTTTCCAGTTGTCACGTTCCGTCGTATCACTCTCTCAGGAATTTCGACGAGTTTTAGACGGGTCACATCGTTTCGGTGAACTGTGTCTTCAATGGTCTCCTCCAGACCCCCTTCCACAGCCCCAAACACGCCGGTCCCCTCCTCGTCGGGGACACGTGCTGGGCAACAACGTGTTTTGACTTCACCGCCCGAGTATTCGTTCTTGGCTTCGCGTACTGGACCGAACCAGGGCGGACAACTGGAACAGCCACTTCGATGCGAGAGCGTTGCCTCGTTTTGTCCTACTACGGATATCTGTATGCTCGAACGGAGGGCACAATATTGTTATATATCGAACGCATATCGGAGTAATAGAACGCAATGACAGGAAGTTCGGCTGGTCCCCCCGAACGGTTTAGTCGTCGGTCGGTTCTCGCCGCCGGAACGGCAGGTCTCGTTGCAAGTACGGCTGGATGTGTAAATCAGTTCCAGAGCATGGTCAACAGTACCACCAACACCAACGAGGACGATTCCTCCCTTCGAATCACTACCGTCCCCTCCGACAACGATCGACAGGCGATTCAGATCGTTCGCAAACTCGAGGCGAATCTCGAGGCGTTGGACTTCGACGTCTCGTTGGATATGCGCTCGACGACCGAGTTTCAACAGACAGTCCTCGTCGAACAGGATTTCGATATGTACGTCGGTACGTACCCGACGGGCCCCGATCCGGATTTCCTCTATGAGATGTTGCACTCGTCGTTCGCAACTGAGGAGGGCTGGCAAAACCCGTTCGGGCTCACGGATTTCGATATCGATCCGCTGCTCGTAAGCCAACGACAAGCGACTCCCTCCGAGCGCGACGAGGAAGTCAAGAAACTCCTCGTCGAGATTGCAAAGAAAATGCCGTTCGTGCCGATCTGTGCCCCCAACGGTAGCCGCGCTGTCGGAGAAGAGATGCGCGATCTCTGGAGTCGGTATCACCCACACTCACGACTGGCGTACTTCGGTGACGAGGAAACGCCCGAAACGCTCACGTCGATCATCATGAGTTCGCAGCCGACTCGGAACCTCAACCCGTTTTCGACGGAACACCGGAATCACGGCACGTACATCGATCTCCTCTATGATTCGCTGGCGACCGACGCCGCGCTGGTCGACGACGATGGCGACTTAGAGCGGCTAGGGAACGACCTCGAGAACGACCTCATCCCCTGGCTCGCAACGTCGGTGGACGTCGGAGAGAACGAAATGACGGTGACACTTCGAGAGGACGTGCAGTTTCACGACGGGGTTGAACTCACGGCCGACGACGTTCAATTCACCTACGAGTTCATCGCCGACACGTCGATGGGAATGGCCGGATCGGGGGGCGAGGATGTTACCCTCCCGGCAACGAACTACCGTCGGCACGCCTCGACTGTCGAGTCCGTTACGGTAATAGACGACTATGAACTCACTATCGCGTTCGAGACGAATCAGGCGGTTGCCGAGCAAGCACTGCTTGTCCCGATTCTCCCCAGACACGTCTGGGGACGCGGCCGAGAGAACCGTGACGAAGGGACGAATCAGCAGGGTGCTCTCGAGGAACTGGACGAAAGCGATATTCCGTCCCAGCAGGGTCGATGGAGCCTGCTCGGAGCGGACGACGAGGATCTCATCGTCGGTAGCGGTCCCTACGAGTACGCCAGTAGCATTGAACGTGATTCGTTCACATTCGAGCGGTTCGACGATCACTTCACGGCCGACAACGGCGATATCGATTTGCCTGAAGTGGCCCCCGAAACACTCGAGTTCTTGAACGATACGAGTAGTGCGTCAGCGGTCCAGCAGGTCGAAGGCGGTGTGGTGGACATGACGACCTCGCGAATCGAACCCCACGTCATCGAGGAACTCACCGCAGATGATAGCGACGACATCCTCAGCGATCACCAATCGTGGTCGTTCTATCACATCGGGTTTAACGACGGGGTATACCCGTGTTCGGAACCGGCCTTCCGACACGCGGTTGCACGGGTGATTGACCGAGAGTGGATCGTCGACACGATATTCTCGGGACACGCCGATCCCATCTGGACGCCCGTGACCGATCACCCACTGAGCGACGAGGAACTCGAGCGAGAAGCGAGCGAGTGGATGTCACAGCGAGGAATCGAACTCGACGGTAACGGGCCGGACGAGATCCAGCCTTTCGCGCCCTTCTGTCAGTTAGACCCGACTCAACCGGGCAGAGTCGACCTCGATGAGGCGCGTCGAGCGTTCGAGTCGGCTGGATTCCAGTACGACGAAGACGGGAATCTCGTAGAGTACTAATGTTACAGGAGGTCCTGACCGAAGTCGCAATCGTCGTGACCGTTATGCTCGCGATCGCGATTCCCCTGTTCATCGGGTTCGGTCGCATTCAACAGACGTGGACGGAGTTGCGCTCTCGAATTCGAACGTCCCTGCCTGTCATCGGTCTGGTGGTCGTCGTCCTGTTGCTCAACCGGTATGGTCGCCAGACGTTGACGTCGCTGTCAAGAGACTACGGATGGGACATGACCTCGACGTTCTACGAAATCGAGGGGGAACTCATCATCTGGTTCCAGTCGTACGACTACACGCCGTTGATCCGATTTTTCTCGTTTATTTACATCTACGCCTACGTTTTCCTCCTGGTGTTTCCGGTGCTCGCGTACTTTGCACTCTCTGATAACCGCCCGTTCCGGCAGTTGCTCACGGCCTACGCGCTCAATTATAGCATCGGCATCGTTATTTACTTCCTCGTCATCGCGTTCGGGCCGCGAAACGTGATGCCGGAAATGTTCGACACCGTCCTCTATGACTTCCAACCCCGATATCAACACCTCACGCGGGAGGTCAACGATTACCGAAACGTCTTCCCGTCGCTGCACACCTCCATGGCGGTAACCGTCGGCCTGTTCGCCGTGCGGACTCGAGACGAGTACCCAAAATGGGTACCGGTCGCCCTCTTTCTCGCAATCTGCGTTCCCGTGTCGACGATGTATCTCGGTATACACTGGGCGATCGACGTCGTGGCGGGGACCATCCTCGCGATCTTCTGTGTCAGCACGGCGGTGCTCGTGGTCAACCGCTGGGAACTCTGGAAACGGTGTTCGGAGCACTTGCCGACGCTCGAGGAGCTCCACGGATGGCTCGCTGAGGCGTGGTCGACGATCAGAAGGGCCGTCCGATAACGACCGAGCGAATCGTTCTCAACTGGACAGGTACGGCCGCTGCTGGTCGTGAGTGCTGTGAACGCTCGAATTTCACGGACGATAGCGGCGGCTTTCGGTAGCCAGCAGGAGAGCCACCTTCACGAGACGAACGTATCAAAAAACCGCTGTCGTACGGCCCGATCCGTCCGATATCCGTACCGAGTGCGGATCTTACTCGTCCTCGAGCGCGTCGGCGATCCGCTTGAGCGCTCGCGTCTGATCGCGCATTTCGTCACGCATCTGGCGGACTTCCTGGACGAGTTCCTCGTTACCGACCTCGTCACCGCGCCCACCGGGACCGCCGGGTGCGCCGCCCGGACCGCCGGGACCGCCGCCCATCATGCCGCCCATCATCTGGGCGAACGGGTTGCCGCCGCCGCCCATTCCGCCGGGACCGCCCGGACCGCCACCGCCGCCACCGAACGGACTTTCCGGCGGCTCTCCCTCGCCTTCGCCCTCTTCGGCGCGCTTTTCGCGAATCTCCTCGACGCGCTCGCGGAACGACTTCTCCTCGCTGTCGTCTGCGGTTTCGTCGGGTTCGTTTTCGTCGGACATACCCTCGGATTCTGTACGGCCGCGGAAAAGGATTGCCATGTCTCGAACGACGCGATAGTCTCCCAGCGGTGGAGGTATCCCTCGGCGATTGGCCCGTGTAAGAACAGACTGAGCTTACTGTATTACGTGTATAGACGAAATTGAGATCATGATCTCGCGCGCTCGACGTGCGACCCAGTCCTCGATGCTCAGTCCGTCGTCACTCGGTGCGGTGGTTCTGCAAGTAATCCAGACAAATCAGCCCTGCGCGAGCCTGAATCGCGACGAGTTTCCAGATCGGAATCGTCTCGTAATCGAGGCTGTCTCGTATCTCATTGAGCCGTTCGTGGAAGACGGCCTCGAGTGACGATTTCGTCTCTACGAGCGTCTTGCGAGCCGTTTCGTCGGCGCTCATCGCGGCCCGGTCTATCGACCGCAACAACATCCCGAGATACGTGAGCAGGTGATACTGTCTGAGATAGCGCTCGTCGATATGTGTCGCGACGGTTGCCGGTTCGTTGGTCTCTGGGGCAGATTCCGCCCACTCGAGTTTCGACTCGAGTTCGTCCTCGAAGTGGTAGATAGCCTCCTCCGCTTCTCGAGCCATCGGCGTGTCTGGCAGGTACTTGGCGACGGACTCGACCCCGTCTCGCATCTCGTTGAGGAGCGTCTGTCTGTTTTGTGCACCTGCACGGATAACGTCCGCTCGGGTGCGACCCAGTTCTGTCTGGTCTTGAATCTGCGGGTCGTGAAAGTGCGGAAGTTCGACCACGAGTTCGATAACGTCTTCATCGAATCGACTGGCGTAATCGTAGGAGTTGCCGCCGAGGAGTACTTCTTCGGGATCGATATCGTCGTGGTTTCGTACGTCATCGAACTGGTCCTCGAAGGTCAGGAGTCGGTAGATGGCTTCGTCAAATTCCGTTGCGGTGAACCACTCGGGTTCGCCTCGGTGAAGCGGAACGTCGTACTCTCGTGGGAGCGACGAGAGTGGGTCGTAGAGCGCCTCGAGGCGTTCGCTGAGGTAGTAGTAACAGCCGCCGAACGCGGCGTTATGAAAGCTGTAAATAAACTCCGGACGGCGAGTCTCGATCAGGTCCATTAGTACCCGTGTCTCGGGTGTCGGCTCGTCGAAGGAGTATTCCTCGCGTTCGACTGGGAACGTGGCCTCTACCTGCTCGTCTGGGGGCGTTC
Source organism: Halostagnicola larsenii XH-48 (assembly GCF_000517625.1). Lineage (GTDB taxonomy): Archaea > Halobacteriota > Halobacteria > Halobacteriales > Natrialbaceae > Halostagnicola > Halostagnicola larsenii. The sequence goes on from NZ_CP007055.1 coordinate 959,223, forward strand.
GACAGAAGTTCTGCGCGTAGTTCGAAAGCGTAAATGGGCCGTCGAACCAGCCCTCGTTCAGCCTGACGCCGTCCGGATCGGCGACCGGCATGCAGACGAACTCGTAGTCGAGCGACGAGCGCAACTCGTCGTTCGTCGCGAGTTCGTGTAGCAGAAAATCGATCGTCATCGAGCCGATCGGTTCGTTCGGGTGGGGCGCGCCGAACAGGAGCGCACACCGGTTGCCGTCGCCGACGGTCACCGTCCATAGCGTCTCGCCACCTGCGCTCTCGCCGTGTGATTCGCACTCGACGTGGCCGTAGTTGGCATCGAGCGTCCGGTCGCGCTCGCGGTGTTCGTCGACCGTAACAAACGATTCGTAGCGCGGAATCGCGTCGTCGAACCACTCGAACGAGCACACCGATTCTGATGGATCGTTTGTCATGTCCCTTAACCATCACACTGAGAAATATAAGTATTGTCGGATGACAAGTGCAAGAAAGTCGTGCTGGACGGCCAAGCGACCCGACAAAGATCGGAGCGCACCGCTGCTTTGCATTCGATTATTGGAACCGATCTACCCGAACGAACCTAACGACGACTGTAAATTCCGACTCGTCGACTCGCCCTGGAGGAGGTCGTAGCCGACGAGGTCGCGCATGTCGACCGCGTAGGTCGTCCCCCCGTTCTCGAGCACCAGCAGGCGCCCCTTCACGCCGACGACGGTGCCCGAAGCGATGGTCTCGCGAACCGGCTGTGTCTCGAGGCCGAGTCCGTAGTCGAACTCGAATCGCTCGAGAACGTCGAATTCCTCGAGGACGTCCTCCCACGCCGCCTCGTCGACGGACGCCGCGAGCGACTCGACTTTCGTCGGCGTGCGGACGCGGTCGACCAGCCACTCGGCGATTTCGGCCTCGAGTTCGCGGGCGATCCGGCCGTTCGAGACGGTGTGTATGTGGGCCGCTCGGTCGGCGCCCTGCTCTCTGAGCCGGGTCTCGAGTCGCCGGCGTTTCGTGACGCCGACCTTGAACGTGTCCGGTCCGAACGCGGCGATGTAGACGGCGTGGTCCTCGTAGCAATCCATCTCGTCTTTGAGGCAGGTGCCGGTACAGCGCGCACAGACCCAGGTGCTCGTATGGAACTCGCAGTAGGGGGCCTTCGGTCGGTCGCACGGGACGTGGCCCTCGTCGTCGACGACGCCGGCACAGTGGCGCGAACCGAGCGTGTAGGACAACTCAGTTCCGGGCTCGAGCGACCTGCGGGTCACGTCGCTGCCGTCGCTACAAACCAGCGAGGACCCGTTTCCCGACCGTTCGTACCCGACCAGTTGCACGGGGTTTAGTTCGAACCGAATTCGTATAGGCGTAGCGTTCTCAGCAGCGGGGACTCGAGCGGGAACGCGCGTCGCGGCCCGCGGCGACCGTCGCCGACAGCGAAGTGGCTAAACCGTTCGACTCCTAACCCGCGACCATGCAAGCGCTGGTCATCGCGGCACACGGGTCACACCTCAACCCGAACGCGTCGAACCCGACGTACGCCCACGCGGACGCGATCCGCGAGACGGGCGCGTTCGACGTCGTTCGCGAAACCTTCTGGAAGGAAGAGCCACACTTTCGAGAGGTCGTCCGAACCATCGAGGCCGACGAGATCTTCGTCGTCCCGCTTTTCATCAGCGAGGGCTACTTCACCGAGCAGGTCATCCCTCGAGAGCTTCGACTCGAGGGGTGGGATCCGGAGCTGTGGGATTCCGACGGCATCGACGCCTCTCAGGCGACGTTGACGGCGACAGACACCGAGAAGACGATCCACTACTGCGGGCCGGTCGGCACGCACGACGCGATGACGGACGTGATCGTGGGTCGAGCCGAGAGCGTGACGGGCGATTCCGATGTCGGCGAGGGATTCGGACTGGCGGTCGTCGGCCACGGCACCGACCGGAACGAAAACTCGGCGAAAGCCGTCCGGTATCACACCGAGCGGATCCGCGAGATGGACCGGTTCGACGAGACCAAAGCGCTGTTCATGGACGAGGAGCCGGAGGTCGACGACGTCACCGATCACTTCGAGTGTGATGACATCGTCGTCGTCCCGCTTTTCATCGCCGACGGCTTCCACACGCAGGAGGACATTCCCGAAGATATGGGGCTCACGGACGACTATCGAAACGGCTGGGACGTTCCCGGCGCCGTCGACGGCCATCGCATCTGGTACACGGGCGCGGTCGGCACCGAGGACCTCATGGCGGACGTCGTCCTCGAGCGGGCGGCGGACGCCGGGGCCGACATCGGCAGGTCGATCGACCACGACGCAGAAAGAACCCGGCCAACGGACGCCGACGTCGCGGGTGACTGACTGTGGAGCTCCAAGACGAGGAGTTCGATCGGCTTCGTGCGACGTGTGACACCGGTCTCGAGTTCGACGGACTCCGCCTCGACCGGGACGACGATGGCTACGTCCTCGAGACCCCGCTCGAAACTCGAACGGGACTCGCTACGGGCGGGTTACGGACTGCTCTCGAGGCCGTCGACGAGTACGTCACGAACTGGCGATACTGGCAGGAAACCATCGGCGGTGAGGGGAAAGCCAGCCGAGCCTTTCTCCGCTGGTGCGAACGAGCGTCCGTGGAGGAAAGTGGCGCTACCGAGAGCCAACAAACCGAACCGCTCTCGATCCCCGAACGGTACGAGGCCCTTCGCGACGGCATCGATCGAACATGGGGCCAACTCCGGATCACCGCGCGATTCCTCGACGTGGACGATCCGAACGGCGTGCGCGTTTACGACCTCTGGCACGTCGACGACGCCGAAACCCCCCTCTCGGAACTCGAGGTCTACGACGAACCCCGCCAGGCTCGAGAGATCGCAACGACGGATGATGAGGGGCGGTATCGACCGCTCAAGACCGCACCGACGCTGGCATCGGGCTGGGCGTTTACCGGGCTCTCGGGATCGGAACTCGTCGACGCGGTCGATTTCTTCTATCCGGCGACGGTCGCAAACTGGCACCGAGAGCGCGAGGGAGACCTCGACGTTGATCACTGGATCGACACCGCAGACCGGCAAAGCGGGATCTACGACGTCGTCGACGAGTTGCCACGGGAGGCCCTCGAGTGGCTGACCGAAGCCTGTTGTGTCGATTCGCAGTGTCTTCGCCGACGCGAGTGGGAGTATTCGGCGGACGACGACATCGACGTCGACGGCGGAGACGGAATATTCCCCTGTCGAGAACCCTGCTCGCTCGTGATCGCGGCGGCACGCAAGTGGGCGATCCTCGAATCGGAATCGGAGAAAACCTACGAACTCGAACTGACGACCAGTGAACTAAACCAGCTCGAGGACCTGATCGATGCGGTCGCGGACGGCCGCGTCGACGGAATCCGCGAGGCGGACGTCAACGAAGGAGCGAACCGCTACCGGGCCAGATACCTTCGTGCGAAACGGTTCGAGGACGGTTCGCTGAACGCCACCTCGTCCGAGGGAGACGACTAATAAAGTAAGAGTCCTGCGGCAACCACGATTCCGATCGCGACGATGAGAAACCCGACGAGTGCGATCGGGCCGCCGATCGAACCGGCGGTCAGCGCCGCGACGGCGAGTGCGACCCCGGCGAGTGCGACGACACCGAGCGTGGCCGGGTCGACTCCGGTCGCATCGGTGAAGGCCTCGGTCAGAGACGGTTCGGGTTCAGGACGATGTGGTTCGCTCAGCGATTCGTCGACGTCGACTTCGGGCGGGCCGGGAACGACTTCGACGTCGATCTGGACGGCTTCCGCGCCGTACCCGATCGAAACCTCGAGCGTGCCCGAAACCGGCTCGTCGATATCGGGAACCGAGATCGGGACCACTATCTCCTCGTTCGGTTCGACGTAGTAATTGGGTTGCTCGAGAGAGCCCAGACGAGAGAGGTCGCCCTCGAGCCGACAGTGGGCGTGTGCGGGGACGTTGTGGCCTCGGAGACGAACCGCGAAAGAGCCCTCGGCTTCGATAGTCGTCGAATTCGCCTCAAGTGACTCCCCCGTATCGCGGTTTATTTCGAAGGTAAGTTCGGTCCCGGACACGATCTAACTCACCTTATGCTGGCGTCTCTTCGCGCATGTCCGGCGGCAGAAGGTTCGGAATCCCGTCCTCGATCGGATAGGTTTCGCCGCAGTCCGAGCAGGCGAGGTCTCCGGACACGACTTCGTCGCCGTCGTATTCGGCGTCCTCGAGCTCCAGTTCGTGTTTATCGAGCGGACAGCAGAGGATCTCAAGCAGCGACTCCTTCATGGTTGAAGGCTGTCGGCCGAGAGCAAAAGGTTTCGGGAAACCAATCGATCCCCAGAGTTCGCGGGGCGACCTCGCGAGGGGGCGAACCGACGACAGTTTCGACGGACACTTCTTTCACGTCGACGCAGATACGCCTCGATGTCAGTACTGCGCACACACCACGTCGGGCTCACCGTCCGAGATCTCGAGACGGTCCGTTCGTTCTATCAAAACGTCTTGGGCCTGTCCGTCGTCGACGCCTTCAGCGTCTCCGGAGCCGCCTTCGAGGAGGCCGTCGACGTACCAGAGGCCTCCGGCTCGTTCGTCCACCTCGAGTCCGACAGCGGAGATGTCAGACTCGAACTCGTCGAGTACGAACCGAACGCACCGGAAAGCCGAGCGGAATCGATCAATCAGCCGGGAGCGACCCACGTCAGCTTCACGGTCGCGGACCTCGAGGCGTTCGCGGAGACGGTTCCCGACGATGTCGAGACGCTGAGTGGGCCCCGAACGACGGCAAGTGGCACGACGATCATGTTCCTGCGCGATCCGGAGGGGAACCTGATCGAGATTCTCGAGGCCTGACTGGCAAAAAAGCGCGCAGCCGGCTTACTCGTACGGATCTTCGACGATGACGGTCTCTTCTCTACCCGGTCCGACGCCGACCGCGTAGATGGGCGTCTCGAGTTCGTCGGCGATGTACTCGAGGTAGGTGCGAGCGGCTTCTGGAATCGAATCGTAGCCCTCGGCCGCGACCGCCTCCCAATCGACGTCCGACCAGCCGTCGAACGTCTTCAGCGTCGCCTCACAGCGTCCCCACGCTTCGGTCGTCGGGGGCATCGTGAGCGTTTCCTCGCCGTCGAGGCGGTAACTGTGGCCGACCTTGACTTCCTCGAGTCCGGCAAGCACGTCGATGTGGTTGATTGCGAGACCGGTAAACCCGTTCGCTCGCGTGGCGTGGCGCAGCATCGGCATGTCGAGCCAGCCGACGCGGCGCGGGCGGCCGGTGACGGTACCGTACTCCCCACCCTCGTCGCGGATGTAGGTCGCGAGTTCCTCCTCGTCCGTCCCGCCGCCCACCTCGTCGTCGTAGTCGGGCGTCTGATCCTCGACGCCGCCGAGTTCGGTCGGAAGCGGACCGGTACCGACTCGCGAGAGGTAGGCCTTGACGATACCGATGACCTCGCCGCCGCCGACGACGGTCGGGCCGAGTCCGGTGCCGACGGTTGCGCCGCCGGCGGTCGGATTCGAGGAGGTGACGTAGGGGTAGACCCCGTGGTCGATGTCGAGCGATGTCCCCTGTGCGCCCTCGAGCATCACGTTATCGCCCGCGTCGATTCGGTTCTGGAGATAGGTTCCGCAGTCGACAGTCATTCCCTCTTCGGCGAGTCGTTCGCCGTACTCGCGGTAGGTCTCGAAGAGGTGCTCGATATCGAACGCCTCGCCGGTCTCCTTGCCGAAGACCTCCTCCGCGAGGGCTTTCTTCTGGGGAACGACGTACTCGAGACGTTCCCGGAGCACATCCGGCTCGAGGAGGTCGCCGACGCGGACCCCGCGTCGGCCTGCCTTGTCTTCGTAGGTCGGGCCGATCCCACGCTTTGTCGTCCCGGCGGCGAGGTCGTCTTTTTCGTCCTCTTCGATCCCGTCGAGTGCGCGGTGATACGGGAGGATAACGTGTGCTCGCTCGCTCACGCGAACGTCAGGATCGAGCCCGCGCTCTCGGAGCGTGTCGATCTCCTCGAACAGCGTTTCGGGGTTGACCACGCAGCCGTTGCCCAGAACGCCGACTTTCCCCCGAACTGCGCCGGAGGGGACGAGCGAGAGTTTGTACTTCGTTCCGTCGTGAACGACGGTGTGTCCAGCGTTGTCGCCGCCCTGATAGCGAGCGACCACGTCGACGGCGTCGCCGTAGATATCGACGACGCCGCCCTTGCCTTCGTCGCCGAGTTGCGACCCGACGATTGTGACGGTCATAACAGCGGCGGATTCTTGCCGGGCCGATAAACAGATTACGGTATTGCCGGGTGAGATCGGCGAGGATGAACAGGAACGTGAATATTGTGCAGCAACGTGAGTATATTTCTCCCCTCACTGGTGAGAATCGGGGAAATATTACCGTGAGGATCGCTATCGATTCTCCTTGATTAGCCGCTCACGGCGTGAGCGGCTACTATCTGGTAAACACACTCGAATCGTCGTCAACGTATCGGAGACGAATACCGAAACACGAACTGTTAACTACTCGCAAGACCCATCGGCGATTGAACACGTTCTGTCCGGTTTCGGAGAGTAACTTTTAAAAGGCGGAAAGACAAGTTAACAAATGCCATGATAGACCGACTGGAGAAGGAAGTCGATATGCTGGAACGACATCTGCAGGTCCTGAAGATGGTTATCGAGAACGAACCGATCGGGATCGTCAAGATGTCGAACGAAACCGGGTATCCACACCACAAAGTGCGCTACTCGCTGCGCGTCTTGGAGGAGGAGAACCTCATCGAGCCCTCGAGTCAGGGCGCGATCAAGACCGAGCGGACGGTCGAATTCGTCGACGAACTCGACGGCAAGATGGACGAGATCGTCGAGAAGCTCGAAGGCATGAAGATCGAAGACGCGACAGAAATCGAAGGATAGCGGCGTTTTACACTGAACTTAGAGTTCTGGGACGTTCATGTGGAAGCCGCTCGAGCGCGACTCGACGAGCGCGAGGTGGTAGCCCTGTTTTCGCGAGAGGTTGACGTAGCTGAGCTTCGAGCCGCGGCTGAGAAAGCCGCTACTTGTCGCCTGTTCGGTCACCTCGAGCGCGCCGGGTTCGAAATAACTCGCGGTGACGACCATGGCCGCCCCGAGATCCGGGTAATTCGCCGTGACGGCTGAAGCCGCCTCCTCTAGGGCTGCAAGCATTTCTTCGCTCGCCGGATCGCGCGAGTCGTTGCAATTCGCGACGACCAGCGGGTTCCCCATTTTGTCGAACGCGACGACGTCGAAGGTTACCTCCTCGGGGACATCGTCGGTCTCGTCGTCCTCGAGTGAGATCGACGCCTGAAGCTCCGCCCGGTCGATCCGCGGAATCGCGTCGTAGAGATCGGCGAGTGCGTCGCCGTGTCCCGTATCTCGAATCTCGAAAAGCAGCGTCTGAACGAGCCAATCGACGAACTGGTACTCCATCGTATCTGCGAGAAAGTCCTCGTATGACCGACCCGCGACAGCCACGTTCGACGAATCGAATGTCGTGTGCTGTTCGATCTGGAGATTCGAGGCGACCGCATCTCGCTCGTCGGCACCGTCGTGGGCCGTCTGGAGCGTTGGATCGCTCTTCGAAGCGTATCGGACGAACAGGTTCGTCCCCGAAAGTGCTTCGCGTGGTGACAGTTGCTGGTCCGCTTTTGTGTCGCCGAACCCTGCCGTGCCGGCCTCGGCGTCGATCGCATCCGCGTTGCGAAGCCGCTCACACGCTGTCTCGAGTTCGGTTATCCTCGCGTTGAGTTGCTCGACCGTCGCAGAAAGCTCCTGATTCTCGGCTCGCAACCGGTCGCGTTCGGATTCGAGTTCCGCGTTCTCGGCCTCGAGGGTCTCCCGTCTCGACTCGAGTTCTCGGGCGTGCTGGGTGAGCGTCTCGATTCGCTGTTCGTACTCATCGACCGTCGTTTCGGGCGAGGTACCGTCGGGTCGACTCCGCACGGATTCTGCCGCGTTCGAGGGGGAATCGCCCGTGGATTCCTGCTCGGTACCGTCGGCGTTCGACGCAGCCGCTGTGTCCGTCCTCGAGTGATCCTGCCTCGGATCGCCGCCCGTCGTCTCGTCCGCGCGCGCAGTTTCCGACGATTGGGCCCGTCGCTCCCGGCGTTCGTCTGTACCACTGTCGGTCGATTGGCGCTGGACCGCGCCGACGTGCTCTGACTTTTCCGGATCGATCGATGGAATGCTCCGCGTCTCGCGCCAGCGCTCTTCTTGTTTCAAGCGTGCGTCGAGTTCTCCTTCCTCCTCGGAATCTGTCGACTCGTCGTCGGATTCGGCCGGTTCCTCGTGCGGTGGGGCTTCGGGCGACTGTGCGGTCTGGTCGGACTGATCTGCCCCCGCGTCTTCTTGTACATCGCCCTCGTCCTCGAGCGACGGACCGGCTGAATTGGCGGTCGATTCGGATGGGGTTTCAGCGGCATCTGCTGGCTCTTCTTGCGACGGCGTTTCCGCCGATTCGATCCGTGTCGGTTGCTGATCATCTTGCTCGGCGCTCGATTCCGGACGTTCAGCAACCGTTTCCGTCACGCTCGAGTCACCCGTTCCGTCGTCGTCGGCCGCTTCATCAGTGGATTCGTCCGTATACGACACCGTAGCGGAGCCGGTCTCGTCCGACGACGGCTCGCCGTCGCTTGACTGGGAGGACGAACTGGCGGTGGAATCGGACTCGTCGTCGATATCGGTCAGATCCGACACTTCGCGAAGTTCCGACGCGGACGCCGGTCGAGCGGTCTCCTGGGATTGCGCGGTCGAACTCGAGCCGGCCGGTGGTTCCGTCCCTGTGTTGGACGAGGGTTCGTCGGCCGATGTCGTCTCGTCCGTGTTCTCTGCTGTGGACGTTGAGTCCATCGTTACGGCGTTCGATTCCTCGTCAGTGGAACTGGGAGAATCAGCCGATGCTGGCGCGGTTTCCTCGCTCGAACTGGACGGTGACGCCGACTGGCCGCTACTCTCCGGTACGTCTGTCACGTCGATTTCGACGTCGACGACTTCGTAGATGCCAACCTCGTCTGCGGCGCGTTCGAACGCTTCCTCGCCGGTGAGCAGTCGTTGTGCGTTGCCGATGTACGCCGCAGCCATCCGTCGACCGCCGTAGTAGACGGCGTAGTAATCGCCGCTTAGAACCTGTTCGCTCAGTTCGATATAGCCGGTAAACGAGCCGTCTTTGAGCGTCTGGTCGACTTCCGAAAGGGGCGTTTCGTTCGTGTAGTAGCTTGCCCTGGTTTCTCCTCCCTGTGCTTGCATCGAACAAAGCAGCGGTAACGAATCGTGTGGTGCGGCGTAAATCGTTCCGGATGCACGTTCGAAGGCCATTATCTCGCCGTCGACGACGCCGACGACGCGACCGTTTAGCATAAACAACCACGTTCCACTCGCGGTCACGACGCCCGAAAAGTCGGTATCAGCGAGCGTGGAAAGTTCGTTGTAACCGCCAGTAAAGGGACGAGAATCCCATCGTTCGACGCGCTCTTGCGTGCGCGAGTCCATAGTCCAACATGCCGTAACCGGAACAAATACGTTTCGCCTATATTTTCGATTCCGCGTCGTCGGCGAGTTCTGCCATCCGCTTGCCGATTCGGCCGGCGCTCGAGAACTCGTCTTCGCTCATCGCACTTGCCAGCGCGTTGCCGAGGACGAACACCGCGTGTTTGTGTTCGCTCTTCGATTTGTGTACGTGGGACGGATCCACATCCAGCTGGCGATACGGATCGAACAGCTCCTCGTCGACGTTCTCGCGTTGGGAAAAATACTCCATGATGACGACAAGTTCTTCGTGGAGCTCGAGGAGTTCGTCTTTGTGCATGCGCGACCATACGAACGGTTTCGATTTAAGAGTTTTGTGCAACACCGTCCCAAAACCGCCGTGACCGGCACATTCGGTCAGCGCCGACCGGCGAGTTTTGTCACCGACGGACGGACGAGCGTATCGACCACCGTACGTCTCGCGACTCGACGAGGCGTATCGGAAGTTCGTTCCGGCGACGGAACGCGATTCGAATCGGCGGCGCTTACAGTTCGACGCCGCTCGGGATCAAACTGTGTTGGCGCAGGAGGCTTCCCTCGTCGTCGTAGACGAGGAACGTGCGTTTGTCGTAGCTGACGAACGGGTCACCGTCGATGCTGATCTCGACTTCGTAGCGACCGTCGTCCTGTGCGGTGTGTTCCCCGTATCCTCGAGCGGCCTGAATGAACTGGAGGACGTCGCTCGCGTTTTCGTTTAGCTCGAGGATGAACTCTCCGGTGACCCTGTTCGTGACGCTGACGACTCCCGCTACCTCCCCTTCCCCGCCGAGCGGCGATTGCAATCGAAGCGACGCGTCGGTCTCGTCGGCCTCGAGCAGGCCGCCGTCCGGTCCTGTCAGGCGCTTGCGAAGTTCCGTCGTCGGGCCGGTAAATTCGATGGATACCTCCGGTTTCCGAGGGGTGCTATCGGTATTGACCCAGTCGACATTGCTGACATCTAGCGTGAAGTGCTCGCGCCTCATTCCGTGCCTATCGTTTGGACCTCACACGGTATGAACGTAACGCACGCAACATCTGACAGCGGTGGTGTGTGCTTGGCCGACTCGACTCGATTTTCCGGGTAATCGGACTGGCCACGCCCCAAGCCGGCGCATCGAGAACCCCACGCCGGGTCCGAACGGCTTTTGCCCGTTCTGCACTGATCCTCCACCGAATGAGCAATCGCGCCGACGTTCGTCGCACGTACGATCGGATCGCCGATCACTTCGCCTCGACGCGCGAGTACGCCTGGCCCGAGGTCGAGGCCTTCGTCGCGGACGCGCCAGCCTCGAGCGTCGGACTCGACCTCGGCTGTGGCAACTGCCGGCACGCCGAACTCCTCGCGGACCGAACCGATCACGTCCTCGGCCTCGACGCCAGCCGCGGATTGCTCGAGACGGCCCGCTCGAGGGCTTTGGAACGGGGTTTCGAGGTCGACCTGCTTCAGGGAGACGCCGCTCGTATCCCCCTCGAGGATGGAACAATCGATCTCGCAGTCTACGTCGCCACGATTCAGCACCTCCCCACCGAGGCGAGCAGACGGACGAGTCTGAACGAATTGGCTCGAGTGCTCACGCCCACCGGTCGGGCGCTGGTTAGTACGTGGTCGACGGCCCACGACACGTTCGACGAAACCGAGTCGTTCGATACGACCGTCGAGTGGACGCTTCCGGACGGCGAAACGGTCGACCGGTTCTACCACATCTACTCACCGGAAGCGTTCGAAGCCGCGATAGAGGACAGCGACCTCGAACTGCTGGCGTTCGAACTCTCGAGCGGTAACTGCTACGCGACCGTGGGTGGCTCGTAGGCTCGCTCGAGGTCAACAATCGAAAAAGGAAGTCACTTAAGGGAGAGTCACTAATCGGCTGATGGAGCGCGGATGGTCTAGTGGTAGGACCTGAGCCTTCCAAGCTCATGGCCCGGGTTCAAATCCCGGTCCGCGCATTCCTTCGGCGAACAATATCGTGAGCCGAAGGCATCGCAGAGGATTTGAATTACGGAAGACGCACGCTCACGAGCGAAGCGAGTGAGACCGTCTTCAGATGGTTCAAATCCCGATCCACACACTTTTCGACGAACGGACGGAGAAGAAAATATCGTATCCGTAGACAGAGGTATTTCTTCACCCCGAATTTGACGGTGAGTACATTCACTAGGTTTGAGGTACAATCACTGGTAGAATGGTTGGGACGCTAACTCAAGCGCTTTCGTACACTATGTTGGCGGTCGTCGCCGCGCTCGTCGGGGGAATTATAGCAGTCTACCGCACGCCAGGACCACAAATGGAGAGCAATGTCCAGCACTTCGCGGCTGGCGTCGTGTTCGCCGCCGTCGCCGCCGAACTTCTCCCAGATGTCCATACACGCGCTCCAATCGTGGTTGTCATTGGATTTGCGATCGGTGTCGCCACCATGCTTGGCATCCATCGACTCAGTAAGTACGTCGAAAAGCGGGATATCGGCGGAAAGATGGCGGATGCCGCTGGCCTGCTGATCACCGTGGGTATCGACATGCTGATCGATGGCGTCCTGATCGGCGTGACGTTTCTGGCGGAGGCGGCCACGGGTGTTCTCATTGCAGTGGCACTCGCAATCGAGGTCCTATTTCTCGGCGCAACCGGCGTCATAGCACTACCGGAAGAGACGAGTACAGTGAAGAAACTCGCCGTCCCTGCCGGGTTCGGGATTCTACTGCTGACCGGAGTGATCACTGGCGTACTCGTGTTCGACGGCGTTACGGGCACTCCGATCGCGCTCGTACTCGCGTTCGGATCTGCTGCCCTTCTTTACTTGGTGACCGAGGAACTCCTCGTCAAAGCCCAGGAGGTACCGGAAACACCGACATCCACGACGCTGTTCTTTGTCGGATTTCTTCTTATCTTTCTCATTGATATGTTGCACTGAGCTTCGAGAATGTACGTACCGCTGACCCAGCTCCAGTGTCGCCCGAGATGTTTGGAATAGTCGTCGCTTTCTATGCCTCTTCCGAGTAGTCGTTCGAATCGAGTACAGACACTTCCCATGTCCCTGTATTGGTCGGTGTCACTCGCACCGACTGATCCGTTACGCTGCTGTCCTCGTCTCCCAACCTGGGCACCCGAAGCACGCTCTTCCGAGGTATCATCGACACTGGCGGAGACTTCGTCGACGGCGCGATCGATATCTTGTACCACCGACCGGCGGTCGATTGTATGCGAGCTGATGCCTTGGACTATACAATGTATCACATGGAATAACCCCCTCGAGCAACTGCGCCCCATCAGCGACCAATCCCTGAGAAGCCCGCAACCTCCGTTTCGGACGAACATCCCTTCGAACGCTCAGCCGTACGTCTCGAGCAGGTACGCGTCGAGGTCGGCGACCAGTTCCGGGTCAGAACTCCAGAAGCCGGTGTAGGTTCCGTCGTCCTCCTCTCGAGCGAGCAACGCGTAGGGTCCGAGCGGATCGTCGCCGCCGTCGTAGACGAGAAACCAGAACGTACCGATTTCGGCGGCCGTTTCGCGATGGATCGTCGGCGACAGTCCGACCGGTGCGTTCCAGTCGGCCCCGCCGTAGACGTGGATCTCGAGGTCCGTTTCTCGCGCGAGTCGGTCGTAGACGGGGAGTTGGTCCTCGTATGCGGACAGATTCTGGAACCCGACTCGAAGCGTTCCGTGACCGACGTGCCAGGCGCGGTGTTCGATATCTCGCGCGGTCGCCAGGAGTTGGCGTCGACTGAGCGGGGACGTAAGCGTATTCTCGAGGACCTCTAGCAGGCGGAGGTACGCGGCACCGACGAAGTGTTCGGCCCAGGGCTCGCTGATCGGCGGGTCGAGGAACTCCTGTGCAGCGGTGAGCCCGATCGACGCCCGAAAGCGCCCGTTCTCGAAGACGATGAGAAACCCGTCATCGGTGGCCGCTGGAAGCGATCGGTACTCCGTCGTACTGTTCCGGCGCTCGAACTGCTCGGTCAGTTCCGGCAGCGGCTCCGGCGCGTAGAGTTCGATCGTTCGGGTGGTCTCCCCGACGCGCTCGAGAAACGCAGAAAGCGTCATCGGACTCGGGTGCCGTGTCGTCGGAGTTCCGGTGAGTGCAGTAGTTCAGAGCGCATAGTCACGCCCCGGTCTCTTCGGCGCAGGCTCGTTCGATGAGCGATCGAGCGTCGTCGGAACACGGCGACAGCGAGAGCGATTCGGTCGCCTCGTCGTAGTCGACGAGGCTCGATTCGATCAGCAGGGGAACGTGACGGTGTCGGAAAGCGGTCACCATGGTATCTCGGTCGTCTTTGTGACCGATCTCGGAGGAGTCGGCTTTCACCCAGCCGGTAACGACGTTCCCGAGATCTTGTATGGAGACGCGGTCGTGCTCGAGCAGAAAGTAGAGGGCATACCGGCGATCACGCTTACAAAGAACGTCGAATACGGCATCGATCACCTTCGGATCGACAGCGTCGTTGCTCATAGCTCGCCACTGTGGGTGATAGATCTCTCGCGTAGATCACTCTTCGGCTTGCAGAAGGTCGTCTCTCTTGCCAAATTGGCCGCCGATCGACGATGGCTTGTCGCCGCCATCAGTTACTCCTCGAATGGCGAATCGGCGGGTTGATGATGCACGTCGATCGTGATGGCGAAGACGGCTCCGAGAACGAGACCGTACAGGGCGTGACCCGAGAGGCTTTCGACGGCCGTCCCCGGAAACTCGGTAGCAGCCTCGCCGCCGACCGGGCCGGCGAGTGTGGGTAATACGATCAGCGGGATGATCGCCCAGATCGCCAGGCCGAAGGCGAGCCCTGCCCCGACGAGTCGGACCGTGACTCCAGTTTCCGAGAGCGCTTCCGTTTCGGGATTCGTCCGGATGATCCCGAGCATAATCTCGCGAGTAACGATAAACCCGAAGATCACGCCCAGAACCGCGCCGTGAGCGATGTGGATCGCCCAGCCGGCGATACCTCCCGCCTCGAGGCCGTAAAAGGCTGGGATCGTTACTTGAACGATTTCCGGGTCAAATAGCCACATGACGAGCCCGAACGCTGCGGCACCGACCGCCCCCGCGATGATGCCGCCGATCGGCCAGCCAAACCGGCTCTCGATGCCGTGCGCGGATTCTTCGTTAGATTCGGCGCTCATAGTACCAGCCCTACCACGAACTGACCCAAAAGCGTTCGTCCGGAACGCACAGCCGCGGAGCCAGTTTCGGCCGCGACCAGTTTCGATAACAGCCTGTGCGAAACGAGGGTCTTAGTAGCTCGACGCCCGAAACGGGACTATCGTGGAACTCGAGGTTCTGGGTTGGCCGCCGGACGGGCCGAAACTTCGGCTGGATTACGAGCGGTTTAGCTACGCCGGGAAGTTCGTGATGACGAATACGGGTAAGGCGGTCGCTCGAGCGAACGGCGACGGAACCGACGAGCAAGGTGAAGGATCCACCGACGAGGTGCTCGCGGCGGCATCGTTCAACGAGGATCGAACGGACGCCGACACCTGCTGGATCCGGTACGTCACCGTGGAACGGTCGCGACGCGGCGAGGGAATCGGTCCGCGTCTGCTCGCGTTCGTCCGCGACCGGGCGATCGAACGCGGATACGCTCGCGTCCGAATCGCCGTCAACAACCCCTTCGCGTACGAAGCGCTCTACCGGGCCGGCTTTTCCTATACTGGCGAGACGACCGGCATCGCCGAACTCGTCCTGGAGTATCCGGGCCCGAACTCGGATCCGGACCCGGACGCCGACGCGGACTGGGACGAACGCGAGCGCTATCAGGCCGGTCTCGAGGAGTTCCGCGAACGCGACCTCTCCGACGAGGAGGCGGCGTTTCTCGAGTCGCGAGATGGCAGCGGGCCGCCAGATCGGCTGTGAGTGAGTGTATAGCGTAACTACTGCGAGCCGACCCGATACAGCGCGGCGACCGCGACGGCGTGGACCGTCCCCGCGACGGTCGCGCTGACGACGGTCGCCAGCGCGGCCCCGACGGTCGGCGATGACGCGAGTTGCGAGACGCCGGTCAGCGCGTAGCCGACGTAGCCGAGGCCGACCAGCATCACGAGAATGGAGCCGGGATTCGCAACCGCATACTCGAGGCTCTCGATCGCGGCCGCGATCGGTCGTCTCCCGCCTACGACGATGATCGCGGGAGCGACGAACAGCCAGACGAGGATCGGAGCGAGCACGAGCAGCGCCACGAGCGCGAGTCCGACGCCGGCACCGGCCCACAGACCCGACAGGAACAGTACGCCGAACTGGGCGCTATCGATGACGACGACGTACGCGACGAGCCAGGCGACCCGGTCGAGCGGCGGCGTGATCCCGTCCGTGTCGGCGGCCGCCAGCCACAGGCAGCCGGCGAACGCGACCGCCGTCGCGGCGCTTATCGCGACCTGCCAGCCGACGAAGGCGACGAGAAACCGGGGTTTCATTCCGGTGAGAATCGCGGAACCCATCTCGACCGTCGGCTCGAGCCGCGGGACGAACGGCAGCGAGAGCCGAACCAGACCGCCCTCGGGAAACGGAGCGAGGCCGACGGGATAGGGCGACGCGAGCCTGGCGGCCGTGCTCGCAGCGCCGAGCGCACCGGCGACGACGAACGGGACGAAAAGTAGCGGCCGCCCGCGGATTAGAGCGAGCGCGGTCGCGATGATCGACGCGAGACCGGGACCGCTACTAGGACTCGAGGCTCCCGACTCCGATGTCGTCTCGCTCCCGTTCGCCGAGTCCGAATCGGAGTCGTCAGTCGCCATTTTATCCGAGCCCGTAGAGCATCAGCGTCGTTCCGATAACGATTCGATCGCCGGCGACGACCGCCGGCGTCAGGGCTGCGCGTTCGGTTTCGCCGCCGCCGGCCGTCCCGACGGTTTCGGTGAACGTCCACAGCCGTCCGCCGTCCGCCGTCGCGAGGGCGTGAAGTCCCAAACTACCGGGGACCAACAGGAGGTCGCCGGCGACCGTCGGTGGCGGCCCCTCTTCCGTCAGGACGCTGCCGGGCGTATCGTCGACGGTCTTCGTCCACCGAACGCCGCCGTCCTCGCGGTCGATGGCCGCAACGGCGATCGGATCTGCCCCATCCTCGGCTTCGATCACGCCGACGTGGTAGACGTTCGTCTCGTCGACGGCGAGTCCGACGTGAGAGCCGCGCTCGAGCAGCCGAGTCCAGCCGTGATCGCCCGTCGCGGCGTCGAGTTCGCGGATCCGAACCGCCCGTCTCGAGTCCGATTCCGCCCATCCGACGGTGTAGACCGCCCCGTCGCGTGCCGCCATGCTGTCTCCGGCCTCGACTCGCCACTCGGGGGTCCGCCCCTCGCCGACGGTCCACTCGCGAGTGCCGTCCGCGAGGTCGAGCCCGACGAACACCGGCCCGCCGAGGACGCGCCCTTTCACGACGACGGTTCCGGTCGCGGTGTCGACAACGTGACCGACGGGAACGAGCGAGTACTCGTCGTCGGGGTTGGCGGCCGCGAGCCCATATCGCCAGTGCTCGCCGCCGTCGTCGGCCGCGACGGCCGAAACGGTTCCCCACGGATGGAGGCTGACTATTCCCTCGTCCGTGACGACCGGTGCGCCGAGCCATGCCGCGTCCGAACCGAGCCCGCCCGGTGGCGACGTGCTAACGCCCTCGTCGTCGATCCACCAGCGTACCCGGCCCTCGCCGAGCCCCGAGACGCTCTCGGGCCAGCCGTCGGGCTCGGCGGCGTAGCCGGCGATCACGTTGCCGTAGGGGACGAGCAACACGCCGTCCCGGTAAACCGTCGTCGAGGCGAACGCCATCGGGCCGGCGCCCCGGCCGAAGCCACCGTAGGTATTGGAGACGTCACCGTCGCCGGTCTCCGCGTCGACGACGAATAGGCCGTTGGCGTACTGGCAGTAGACGGTCCCGTTCGCGACCACCGGCGGGAACCACTCGGACGCACCGACCGAGCGCGACCAGGCGATCTCGACGCCATCACGGGGAATATCGGCGTCCGGAACGAACCGCGTCCGACCCGGATCGCGGCCGTACATTTGCCAGTCGGCCTCGGTTGCGGCCGGCGTCCGGTCGGCGCCGAGACAGCCCGCGCCGAGAAGCGTTCCCACTCCGGCGAGCACCGTCCGGCGACGCGATCTCGGAACGCGATCCATCGAATCAGTTAGTAGACGTTCATTTCAGCGTCGGAATAAATGCTTCGTGTCGCCGTCGAACGACTCGGGGCGGTGGGCGGGCCAAAGCCAACGATTCAAATCCCGGACCACCCAACTACCCCCATGGGAAACGCTGCACTTCGGGACATCGCCGTCATCGAGGAGATTCCCTTCGACGATATCGAAGGCGTCGTCGCCGTGGACGCGCACAACTGGCTGTATCGGTATCTGACGACGACGGTCAAGTGGACGAACAGCGACGCGTACACGACCGGCGACGGAACCGAGGTCGCCAACCTGATCGGCATCGTCCAGGGACTCCCCAAGTTCTTCGAAAACGATGTGACGCCGGTGATGGTCTTCGACGGCGGCCCCTCCGAACTCAAAGACGACGAGATCGAATCCCGCCGCGAACAGCGACGGAGCTACGAGGACCAACTCGAGACCGCCCGCGAGGAGGGTGATGCAGTCGCCATCGCACAACTCGAGTCGCGCACGCAGCGGCTGACGCCAACGATTCAAGAAACCAGCCGGGAACTACTGGGACTCCTCGACGTACCGGTCGTCGAAGCGCCCGCCGAGGGGGAAGCCCAGGCGGCGCACATGGTCAAACGGGGTGACGCCGATTACGTCGGCTCGGAGGACTACGACGCCCTCCTCTTTGGCTCTCCGCTGACCCTCCGTCAGCTGACGAGCAAGGGCGACCCCGAACTGATGGATCTCGAGGCCACCCTCGACCACCACGAACTAACCCTCGAGCAACTCATCGACGCCGCGATTCTCATCGGGACGGATTTCAACGAGGGCGTCAGGGGGATCGGTCCGAAGACGGCCCTCGACGCGATTACCGAACACGGCGACATGTGGAGCGTCCTCGAAGCACGCGGTGAGAGCATCGAGTACGGCGACCGGGTCCGACAGCTGTTTCGCGAGCCAAACGTCACCGACGACTACGAGTTCGAAACGACCCTCGAGCCGGATGTCGAAGCCGCGCAATCGTACGTGGTCGATGAATGGGGCGTCGGTGCGAACGAAGTCGAGCGGGGCTTCGAGCGAATCGAAGAAAGCGCGGTTCAGTCGGGACTGGATCGCTGGACGTAATGGATACGCGAAAGCTGTGGGCGGATTGATTGGCGTGCGAGAGAATCGATTTTATCGGAACGCGTATCGAGTTTACGAGAACGAGTCAGTCATCCGTGCGTTCAGCGACGTCATCTCTAATACAGCGCCAAATTAGATTTTACTAACGAACATCGACGAAACACTATGAGCTGCGTTCGGCTTATGTAATTTTCTTGCCACAGTCGAACCGGACGGGGGAGAAAACTCCTTTCGACTCGACACTGCCCCCGTGTTTGACGCCCGTTTCACATGGAGTTGCGGACTAGAACCGCTGTACAGCGACGCGGTAACGAAATATTATGGCGTGATCGGACAATCACGATAATAAATAAAACCTCTCGAGCTACGGACTTGATCCATTCGAAATGTCGGTTCGTATCGGGAGACTGCAACTGGTTCAGCTGAGTGTCGGCCATGATCAATTTTCAGTCATTAGCATCCAGTTTCATCATGGTGAAGACATTTATACGAAATCCGTTCTTACTCGTTGATCTCTGACCATTCCATCAACGGATCGAAACATGAACTGTATACGATGCGGAAATGATGCTGGATACAATCGACTGGTGGCCGAGCTATACAGTGGGGCCGATATCGGGGGATTGTGTATGAACTGCGAGAAAGAACACTACGGGGAGTGTCTCTCCTACGTCTCCCGAAACGGGCCGCGACAATGTGCCTTTTGCGAGCGAGACGGTCACTTCGCGCTTCCGCGGTGGGTTCCGTCACTCGAGCATACGGACGACAAACTCGTGTCGTCGGTTTCGCTCGAGGAGACGGACACTGCGGTCAAGTTGTGTGACGAACACGTCCAACCAGTGGTGAACGAACCGACGACCGACAAGCAACTCGTTACACGATGACGATCCCGCTGCGAACGCACGCCTCCTGGATGTCGAAAAACGACGACCGGGTACTCGAGCACCTCGCTCGTCACGGGCCACACCGGGCGCTCGAACTCCGTTCGGCGTTGGCCGACCGAAGCGCGACGCTCGAATTCCGGCCGATGTATCTGCAGAAGCGCCTCGAAATACTCGCCGACGCGGGCCTGGTTTCGTACGACGGGCTCAGGTACGAACTCTCCTCGCAGGGGATGGCCTACCTCGAGGGAGATCTCGATGCGAGTACCTTGTATCGGGAGGTCCCCGAGTAAGTGGACCTGGATGTCGTCGAGGGCGTCATCGAGTCGCCAGAGGTGTTGCCTCGAGTCGACTCGTCGTGGGGCAATCGGGTCGTCGGGCAGGTGGTGTCACTCCAGTCTGCGGATGATGACGAAGCCGTTTCCGTAGATAGTGATCCCGAATCCCTCGTAGGCAAACCAGATGTGGTTGGTTTCGCGCCGGGATCGTTCCGAACGGGGCTCGAATATCGACTCGAGACTATCCGAGTCAACGACGTTGTGTATCGACTCGAGCGATTCTGTCGACGTGCCGGACAGCTCTGCGACGGTCGTGACGATTTCTACGGCGAGCGAGTCGTGGTCGTTCCAGTCGTACTGGAAGAACGTCATTCTCGCTCCTGGCGGTGATGCGTCTACCGGAGTGTGCTCTCTTGATGCGGTCATGTGATCAGTTCCCCTCAGTTGAACGTCTTGGACACTGATAGGGATCACAGTCTATACCGGGCGGTAGTATAAATCCCTGTCAGACAAATTACTCTGCGTTGTACGACGAAATTAATTTGGCAGGTATCACCGTCGTGTGAATCGTGTCTCCCACCGTTGTCTTACGCGACGCCGTCCGTCGGTTCGGATCCAGACTGCCGTTCAACCGGCGTTTCACGCGGCCGCTGTCGCGGATCTGTGCCATTGATCGACGAGAGAAATCGGTACCCTGCCCCGCCTTTGGGGCCAACTGACCATCTAGTGGGGGTGTCATACTCGCGCGTCTGCTATCGCACCTGTACCGTTCGGGTCTTCGGCTCGAGCGGAGCCGTTGCACCAGGTCACCCAACGTGGTCAGAATCTCGTCTCGTCAGGGTATCGAACCGATCGGATCACGAGTCAACGCAGTCGCTCGAGCGTGTGTAGAACGAATGGAGTATGAATGTGGACACCCGAGATTGCCCGGCGTTCCGACCGGGGGAATCCCAGTTGCCTCCTCCACCCCGCGACCCGTCGAGCGACAGGTGTCCGGCGGTCCACTGCTCGCTTCCGCGCCTGATGGGCTGTCGCCGATTAGCCGCAATGGGACGTCCCTGCGGACGGCCATCGCGGCCCGCTGTCCCCGACGGACGAGGCTTCTCTGTTGGCTCCCGGGGCCCCGGTCGGTCTGACCGGACGCCCTCGAGGATCGGCCCCCGCTAAAGACCATAGTGCGGGTAACGAGCAGGGCCTAACTGCCCGACCTAGTCCACTTCCATCTAGCTGCCGTTAGCTTAAGGACCTTTCGTTCCCCGGACTCCGATGAGCCCGTTCTCCAGATTCGGGTGCGCCGCCGGTCGACACCCCGAAGTACGCATCGAACGAGCAATCCCGTTCCCGGCTGGACACCCAGTTTCTAGCTCCGCTTTTCGAGCCCTCAAGCTACGCCGACGTGTATCGCTCGAGAAACGTCTCGACGTCCGTTTGCGAGCCAGCGATAACGAGTGCGTCACTCCCCGTGAGTGATCGAGCCTGAACATCCGTAGTGAGGTGGCCGTCGTACTCGAGTCCCACAACCGAACAACCGGTTCGATCGCGGATCGTTTCGCGCTCGTCGTGCTCGAATTCCTCGGTTGCGAGGTCCGCCGTTTCGACGCGGGCGATAGATACTCGCTCACCGAGAACCATCGTCTCGCGGTCGAACACTCTGAGCGAAATCATTCGAGCGGCGACGTTCGGGAGGCTGAGCACGTCGTTGGCACCGGCCGTTCGGAGACGGCTCACGCTGGCTTCCCGATCGCTCGCGACGACGATTTCCAGTTCGTCGACGAGCGACCGTGCGACGAGCGTCGTCAGTATCGCGTCGTCGTCGTCATCGAGCGCGATCAGCATCGTATTCGCATCGCGAAGATTGGCCTCGGTCAGCGTGTCGACGGTGGTGGCGTCTCCGACGACGTCGACGAACCGCCCCTCCTCGCGGTCGACGAGCGTCGTCTCGATACCAGCCCGCTCGAGCGTTCCCATCGCGGTTTTTCCGACGATACCCGCACCGACAATTACGACCGGGCCTCGACCGGTTTCGTAGCGATACCTGTCCGAACCGACGATTTCTTCGACGGTTTCGAGATCGTCTTCGTTTCCGACGACGAGCAGCGTCGTGTTCTCGTCGGCGTGAACCGTCGGCGGGAGCGACGTGAGAAAATCCCCCCGAACCCACACGCCGAGCACCGTCACACCGTGGCGCTCGAGGCGACGGGCGGCGTCGAGCGTCTCGCCGTGAAGCTGGCCGTCGGGATCGATGGGCAGTTCGACGACCTCGAGTTCGCCCTCGGGGTAGGCGGTCCTCTCCTCGCCCGCGGCGATGTCTTCGGACAGGTCGATCACGTTTCGAACTTTGTCGCCGAGTGATTTTCCCAGCCGGTGTTTCGGGGAGAGAACCTCGTCAGCGCCCGCGTATCGAAGGTACTGCGCTCGAGTCGGATCGGTGACCAGCGCGAGAATCGTCGCATCCACGTCGCGTTCGTTACTCGAGAGAACGACGCGGATGTACTGGTGTTCCGAGGCGTCGACGAGGATCGTACTCGCCGTGTCGATCTGTGCGGCATCGAGGGTTTCCTCCGATGACGGATCGCCGTAGAGTACCACGTACCCCCGTTCGTCGAGCGCCAGCGCGCGATTCGAAGACGGTTCGACGATCACGTATGGCGTTCGACTCGAGTTGAGTTCTTCGACCAGCGTCCGCGACAGTTCGGTGAAACCCACGATAATGACGTGGTCTCGCATGTCGGCGATTCGCTCCGGCGGAGTGGGTTCGGCTATCTCTGTGATCCACGGGACGACGAACACGGGGAAGGCGACGAAGATGTACGCGATACCGGTCAGCTGTATCAGGACCACGATCGCCGTCATCTGGAGCGATTCCCATGGTGCGTCCTGCCCGTATCCGGTGGTCGTCATCGACTGGACGACGATTTCGAACGCCCGGTACCAGCTCCGGGGTTCGCCCTCGAACGCGGCCATTCCCCACCTGTAGATGCCAGTGTACAGGACGACGAAGAGGAGAAGTGATCCGACGTACATTCCGAGACGCCGTCTCAAACTGAGCACGATCGACCACCTGACAGCAGTTTGCGGTCGTCGCGGCGTCGTAGCGAGTCCATCGGACTAGCCCTCGTCTCCACCGCGAACGATAATCGTTCTTGCCCGTGAACTCGCGCGGGCGTACTCCCCGGCACCCGCCAGCGAAGTGTTTCGTCGCGGCGAGACGAGGGAGGAAAAGACATACTAGGTGGACGCCCCAAAGTGTGGGTATGGGACTTGGAAGCACGGCGAAGAAGATTCAGATAATCTCGGACAAGGCCGAACAGATGTACAAGCAAGTCCAGCAACTCCAGCAGCGAATCATCAACCTCGAGGAGGAAGTCGACGACACCCACGACACCGTCGACAGTCTCGATCACCAGCTCACCGAACAGCGGGAGTTGTTGCTTGCAATCGCTGACGAACACGGAATCGACGGCGACGCGATACTGGCCGACGCCGCAATTGACAGCGCCGAGCAACCGGACGATTCCGGCGACGAAGCCGAACCGACCGCTTCCGAACCGAGCGAGGGGTCTGCGACGGCCACTGAACAGTAACGGGCTGTTTCCTGCGAAATCCACTTTCGAGCGACCACACGGTACCGATAGGCTCGAGTCAGGAGATGGGAGCCTTATCAACGGGCGGACTGACACCGCGCAAGTGTCGGCTGGCCACTTATTCGTTCTCGCGATGTCTCGGAGCTATGGGTACCGAACGGATGTCGACGCGACGGACCGTGCTTCGGATCATCGGCGGGTCGGCAGCGATGGCGCTCGTCGCCGGCTGTGGCGACGACGAAACCGAGTCCGAAGAGGGCACTGGAAACGGGCAAGATATCGAAGGGGACGACGGCGACGAGGATGACGGCGACAACGGTAGCGGCGACGAGAATAACAGTGACGACGCTGAGAGCGGGGGTGACTAACGGAACGAACGACGAATCAGGAGAATCTGAAATATCCAACTGCGCTGACTGCCCTCGAGTTTGTGTGTGCGGACGAATCGACGTTCGAGATCAGTTGACGAGTCGGCGATGCTCGACTTTCATACACCGGTCTTGAACGACTTGACGGCCGGAATCTTCGACGCGGGCCGCGGCGTCGTCGTCGCTGATCCCCAACTGCGTCCAGACCACGTCGACGTCCTCGCGCTCGAGCACGTCGTCGACGATCCCGTCAACCTCGTCGCTCGGTCGGAACACGCAGACGACGTCGATCGGTTCCTCGAGTTCGTCCAGCGAATCCGCGACGGGACGGTCGAATATCTCCTCCGCGAACGGATTGACCGGGTGGATGTCGTATCCGTGCTCGAGCAAGTACGCCGGCACGTCGTGGGCCGCTTTGCCCGGCGAACTCGAGCAGCCGACCACGGCGATCGAGTCGTTCTCGAGAATCGTTCGGAGTTCCTCGTCGGTCTCGACTGGCATACCGTCTCGTAGGACCTGTGCCTGTAAACGTCTGTGGGATGTTCAGGTTGCTCGAGCCGTCTCCGTCAGAGGATCCCCAGCAACTCGTCGACGCGGCCCACGATAAACGCCAGCGCGGCGAGAAACGTGCCGTATTTGAGCAGCGACTGCCCGCTCGTCGGATCGTCGAAACTCCGCAGCCCCGCGTACAGCATCACCAGATCCGCCGGAATAACGACAACGAGGTATGCGAGACCGAAGTACTCGAGCAGATACGGGAGCGGGCTCGCGAGGACGCCGACCACGAGCAAGCCGAGCGCGACCAGTAACGCCCGGCGCTCGCCGATCGCGATCGGGAGCGTGTTGAGCCCTTCCGCTCGATCGCCATCGACGTCCTCCACGTCTTTGATGATCTCCCGCGTCAGCGTCGCGATGGCGGCGAGCAAAAAGAGCACGCCCGCCGTTTGGATTTCCCCAACCGCCGCGCTTCCGAAGAGGAACGTGCTCCCGACCAGATAGGCGACGAGGGCGTTGCCGATCCCCGGGAGTCCCTTGAACACCTCGGTGTACGCGATCAAGGCGAGCAAGTTTATCCCGGCGATGGCGATGGCGAGCGTCGGTAGCGTAAGCGACAACCCAACCGCCGCGACGAAGAGGACGACGCTGAATCCCAGCGCACCGTTCGGGCTCACCGCACCGCGCGGAATCGCTCGCTCGGGCTGATTGATCCGATCGATTTCCCTGTCGAAGTAATCGTTGATCGCGTTCCCGGCCCCGACGGCGAGTCCCGTCGCCAAGACGGCGGCACCGACCGAAAACGGCGCATTCTCAACCCCACCTGCGACGAACGCGCCGATACCCGTGAGGACGCTCGCAGCGATCACGTTCACGGGACGCGTCAACTCGAGCAACCCACGCGCCGTCTCCGCCGCTGTCATATGCCGGAGTGGTTAGCCCCGAGAGATAAACAAACCGATACCGGCTCGCTCCGATCCGTTCGCCGACCGCCGGTCTCCTATCGCCACTCCTCGAGCTCGCAGAGCGAATCGGGAGCGACGGTGATCCACTGACCCTGATTCTCGTCGTCGCTCGAGCGCCCCGGAACCGCGGTCCACGTTTCGTCGTCGCTGCTCAGTAGCTCGAGAACGGCACCCGCTGGCTCATCGGCGTCCGGAATGGAGGATTCGTTCGTCATCATGACTCATCTTCGTCTTGGAACGCCGGTCTAATGACCCGTGTGAATATTTTCATCGACTGAGAACTACCGATGGTCGAACTCGGGGGGCGCTCGAGGCGGGCCCAAATCGAGTAACTTATACGGAGCCATCGGGAACGAACTGGTACGGGCGCTTAGCTCAGTCTGGACAGAGTGCTTGGCTTCGGACCAAACCGTCGCGGGTTCAAATCCTGCAGCGCCCATGTTTCTGTCGCGAACAACACCGTGAGCGACAGATACTGAACCGCGAAGGATTTGAAAGAGAGAACACCGAGCAAAGCGAGGTGTTCACGTGGTTCAAATCCTGCAGCGCCTCCAGACGGATCGATTTTCGACGACGCTATCCGAAATCTCGAGCCGAGAAAGTGATCGCGCCCCGTTCTGGTGTGATCGGGGCTTCGAGCGTTCTCAAGAAGTCGCTGACGTAGCGTCCCGCTCGATTTGCTCGTACAGGTAATACGAATACGCTATTGTCACGACCGCGGTCAGAAGGACTGGAACGAGCAGGAAGTAGACGGCGAGCTCGCCGAACAGGAGGCCACCGAGCGCGAGAACCGCGCTGAGTTTGAACAGCTTCCCGCCGAGTTCGTGCGTTCGGTCCCACACTTCGTCGTTACTGAGCGTCCACGGCGTTCTGATCCCGACGAACCAGTTTTGCTTTGCCTTCGTGAGAACGATTCCGGTGTAGTAGAAAAGTAGCGCCAGCCCAACGACCAGCAAGTGCATGAAGGGAAACTCGAGACCGAGGTTGAACGCGAGAACGCCGGCGTGCACGAGAAACACGAAGGCGGTCACCACGACGACGAACCAGTCGTAGTACTGGCGAAAGCCGGCGATGTTCTCCCGGCGCGGGTCGATCCGCGGAAGGACGGCGAACAACGCGATGAGACCGCCCATGAGCACAGGCGGGAGCCATATCGCCTGGGCCTTCGGCATCGTCCCGGTTGGCTCGCCGGCAGCGTTCCAGTTCGTCACGAGTTGGTCGGGGACCGAGGGCTTGAGGGCGTAGCTCAAAAGCGCCGCGAGTATCGCAATACTACCCGCGATTGCGAATCTATGTACCGTTTTCATACGACGTCTTTATCGGCACAGTGTTTCAAGGTTCGCGACTGTTCAGGCCGCTCCTCGAACAGGGTAGTGTTCCTTCGAAATTCGGCTACTCGAGTCCTAATCCGCTCTCGAGTGTCGCCGCTTACACAAGATGCAGGAAAAAGTTCGCGACTTTAGTCGTGTAGAGGTTGTCACTCTGCAGTGCCACCGAGCGATGTTTCGTCGTCTAACTCGTCAACGAGAACGAAGCTAGTCGACCCACAACTGCAGCTATCGGTCCCGATCGGCTGAATATTCCCGGTCGGCCACTGTCGGGCAGCGTATGCCGACCCGCATTCGACGCATTCGGCTAATTCTCTCGTAATCTCGTCTCTATTTGCCATTCCTCAGCACGTCTACGCTCGCACCGGTATATTATTGTTTCTGCCCGGAGGGTTCAACTTTGATGATATATTCGCCGAATTTTTTAAAATATGACGACTAGTCTTCCGTATGAACACTCGATGGCAGCAGCCGTTTGAACGACGCTTCGTGGATTTTTCGTCGGTACTGCAGTCGCGCTCGTAACAGGCGTTGTCGCGTTTAGAGATCCGTGGCAAGAATAGTTCTTCACCGCCGTTGGAACTTGAATCGGAATTGCGATCGGATTCTCTCGAGACCGACTAGCGATCCCGGTCCGAAAGATGTCCCGGTGAGAATATCCGTTGGAACGGTTCTGTCCGTCTCATCCCCGCGATCATATGTGCGCCGTGAGGGGCCTCGAGCGATGACGGCCTTCGAACGCTAACGCGAGTGCAGCGGCGACCGAACCGCGGTGAAAACCGACTACACCGACTTATTGTGCGAGATAGCCGCCTTCGACGGGCAGCGTGACGCCGGTGACTCGAGAGGAGAGATTCGATCCGAGGAACAACACGGCGTTCGCGATTTCTTCGGGATCGGCGAGTCCGGGCATCGGTTCGGTGTTCTGGAACTGTTCTTCCATCTCGGGGTGCTCGTCGATGGTCCGTTCGATCATTTCAGTCCGGACGATGCCGGGGGCGACCGCGTTCGCACGGATACCGTCCTCCGCGTACTCGATGGCCGCGTACTTCGTCAGTTGCCCCACAGCGGCTTTCGCCGCGCCGTAGCCGCTGTACTGGGGAACTGCCACCTCGCCGCCGATCGAGGACGCGCTGATGATCGACCCGCCGTCGTCCGCGAGCATCGCCTCGATGCCGTATTTCATCCCGTACCAGACGCCTTTGAGGTTCACGTCGATCACCTGCTCGAAGGCGTCGTCGTCGTACTCCTCGAGTCGGGCGACCGGACCTTCGATCGCCGCGTTGTTGAACAGCACGTCGAGGCCGCCGTACTCGTCGACGGCGGTTTCGATCGTCTCCTGGACCGATGTCGGATCGGAGACGTCGGTCCTGACGAACGTCGCGTCGCCGCCGTTTTCCGTGATGGCAGCGACCGTGTCCGCGCCGCCGTCTTCGTCGACGTCGGCGACGACGACTGACGCGCCGTGGTTTGCGAACGTTTTCGCCGTCGTTCGGCCGATTCCGGATGCTGCTCCGGTAATGATCGCAGTGTCGTTTTCGACTAATTCCATCGCTCGAAACAACGTCCTGTCGACGGATATCCGTTCTGGCTACCGCCCGATCGCCCCAATATCGATGGCTGATACCACGAACCATTGCCTTGTCTATCCCATCCAACCATCACAAAAAATATAATTATCCGTGTATTACGAGAGTGGCATGCAAACGTATGGCATGTATAGAAAACTCAATTTCAGACGCTCATGACCACAGTATTCAGCCCCTCTCGGCCCGAACGTGACACCCCGTTGAATTGGCAAGAACGCTTATATGAGCGACAACGAAACAATTTGGATATGGCATATTACGAATCCGACGAGTTGACGATCGAATGGGATCCGACGATCGAAACCGTAGTCATGAACTGGCATGCGTTCGCGAAGGGAGACGCCTACCGGAACGGGCTCGATAAAGGCCTGGAGTTAGTCGAGGACAAAGGAGCCACCAACTGGCTCGCAGACCTGCGAGACCTCGGGACCGTTACGCAGGAAGATCAGGAGTGGACACAAAACGAGTGGCACCCGCGAGCGTTCGATACGACGCTCTCGAACATCGCGGTCCTCCAGCCAGAAAGCGTCGTCGCGAACATGTCCGTCGGTGACCTCGTCGAGGAGTTCGGCTCGAACGATAACAAATCGCGAATCTTTAGCGACCGGGACGAAGCCGAATCGTGGCTCGAGGCGCAGTAACGGTATCGAACGCGGTTGCGGACCGAGACGCGAATCGTTTTTCACGGACGGAGATTTCGACGCAGTGACGGAATCTCGATAGCGGACGACGAGCACCTCGCGACGGCGCTCGAGGAGCAGCCGTCTCCCCTTTTGTTCGCGTTGTTCAGTTCCGATCCGGCATCGTCGACGGTCGAGCGACGGCGTTCATGTCCGCTCGGTTCGACGACGGCATCGTCGAGTACATCGTCGACCGATCCCGCGGGGAATCATCCCCATCGCCGCCCAGGCTCCCGCTGTCCAGCGCCCCTCCATCAAGGCCGCCGCCGAGCATGCCCTCCTCCTCCTCGTCCGCCTGGTCTGTGTCCGTCGGTTCGGACTCGTGATCGTCCTCGCTCTCGCGGTCGTCTTCCGCAGCCTGCTCGTCTCCACGAAGCCCCTCGAGTCGATCCTGGAGCGACTGCAATTCCTCTCCGAACCCCTCGACGCTCGTTCCGGTGACGGAGTGAATCGCCGACTCGAGCGTCGACGATTCGGCGTCGGCACCCGACTCGGCGTCCGATTCGTCGGCCGACTCCGTCTGCGCGCCGCCCTCGTCCGTTTCGAGGGATTCACGAAGGTCGGTTAGCGTTTCCTCGAGTTGCGCGCTCGCCTTCTCGGTCTCCTCGTCAGCGGCGTCCTCCGTGAGCTCTCCGATACGTGCGAGCGCGATTAGCGCGCGTAGCTCCCGAAGTTGGGCCTCCTCAGCACGCGCGAGCGCCTCGGGAATCGAGGCTGGTTCGCTGCCGTCGGGTAGCTCGTCGAGTCCCGCCGCTTCCAGCACCGTTTGCGGATCGTTCGTCTCGACGAACTCGCGCGCCGCGCTGGCGTGTTCGAAAAGCGGACTCGAGTCGGATTCCGCTTGCTCGTCGGGATTCGCGAGCGACACGGCTCCGTCACCCTCGTTCAAATCGCCCCCCTCGAGTTCCGCTCGTGCCGCAGAGAGCAGTTCCGAGAGGCGGCCGCTCGATTCGTCTGTCATGGTTCTCTCACCGTTCGTATTGCTCGCTTCGACGACCATGCACCGGTTGTGCTAGTCGTGTTCGATGCCCGGTTTCGTTCATCGTTACTCCTCGTTCGATGCCGTCGTGAACTCCCCGTCGTCCGATTCCGAGACGGTCTCGATTATCCGGTCGGTCATCTCCTCGCGGCTGAGATTCGCCTTCACGTCGACGTCTTTGGCGATCGACTGGAGGTCCGAGTAGGAGACGATCTCGAGGAACTGCGCTAAGGTCTCCGTCCGGAGCCCCTCGAGGTCGGTCGCATCGGGTTCGGTCGCCTCCTCAGCCGATGGCTCGTCGCTCGAGGACTCTTCTCCGTCACTGGCCGACCGCTCGGCTTCGTCCGTTCCGTCCGCTTCGTCGGCTTCATCCGCCGTCTCGGCGTCACTGTCATCCGCTCCTGTCTCGTCCGATTCCTCCTCGAGAATACCATCGAGACCGCTCCCTTCGGTAATTCCCTTCGCCATCGAGGTCACCGAGTCGCCGGCTTCGAACTCCTCTAGGGTATCGGTAACGGCGTCACGGATCGCCGTCACGAGATCGGAACGCAGCTCCGACCAGTTCGTTCCATCCTCGCTCGCCTCCTCGATCGTTTCGTGGATCTCGCGACCGACGGCTGCACCGAGTTCGCGCCCCATCCGCTCGCCGAACTCGCGACCGACGGCCGCGCCGATCTCGTCGCCGTCGATACTGTCCTCGAGCGTTCCCTCGCCGATCACGTCGGCGACGCTCACCTGCTCGCCGATTTCGTCGGCGACCAGTTGTCGCAGATCCGTTCCGTCGCTCATCCGATCTCACCTCGAGACGGATCGAGTGGACGGTTCGGTACCATGTGGTTACTCCTCCTCGTCGTCCTCGTCGTCGCTCTCGTCGTTCTGTTCACTGGCCTCGTCCGCATCGTCATCGCCTTCGTCACCGTCCGATCCGTCGCCTTCGTCCTCGTCATCGTCCGATCCGTCGTCTTCGCCCTCGCCGGTCTCGTCACTCTCTGCCTGTTCGTCCTCATCATCTTCGCTCGGTTCGCCGCTTTCGTCGTCCTCCGTCTCTTCGTCTGCCACTTGCTCGTCCGCTTCGTCTTCGCTCGCCTCGCCGTTTTCGTCGTCACCACCTTCCTCGTCGCCGTCGTCGGAACTCAGCAGTTCCTCGACGACGAGTTCGCCGATCGTTCGACCGACCGATTCGCCGATTTTTCGCCCGACGAACGCACCGATCTGCCGCCCGAGGGCCTCGCCGAGTGGTTCGTCTTCGTCGATTTCCCCTTCCCACTGGGTCCCCTCGAGCAGTTCTTGGAGGTCGATGTTTTCCGTGATCTTCTCGTAATCGATTCGATCGGTCATAGATTGGTCACTCATGATTGGCCCTCCGCTTGCGCTGGTGATTCGGACTGCGTCTGTTCGTTCGAGTCGTCCTGCCCGTTCCGTGGCTCGGTCTGTTCGGCCAACTGTCGGATGATTTCACTGACGATAGCGGCGACCAACTCCTCGATCGGAAGGCTGGGAACGAGACCGAGCAGTTTCTCCTTCAACCATTGGCCCGCGGCCGAGATCCGACCGCCGGACGCCTCCTCGTCCGCCTCCGTCTCATCTCCCTCTTCGCCGTCTTCGTCGTCGTCCGATTCGTCGCCGGTATCCGAACTCCCGAACAGGCTCCCGAGTAGCTTCTTCGGCATCCCGAGGAGGCTTTTGAGCCGGTCGATCGCCGCCCCGTACAAACCGGCGAGATACTGCTTTGGTTTCTCGAGTGCCTTACTGAGCAGTTCCTTCGGTTTACCGAGCAGCGATTTCGCTTTGTCGAGAAGTCCGCTCAGCATCGCCTTCGGGCCGTCGAGAAGCCCCGTTACGGCCGACAACAGATTCCCGAGCAGGTTGTTCGATCCCGGCCGAGCAGACACGTCGAGCGTAACCGGATTCAGGTTCACCTCGAGGCCGAGTAGGTCCAGAAACAGGCCGTCGAGATCGAGGTGCAAGACGCCGCTGGCATCGTCGCCTTCGTACACGTCGTCGGCGTCTTCGACGTGGTAGTCGTCTTCGGACTCGTCGTCGGCGTCTTCGACGTGGTAGTCGTCTTCGGACTCGTCGTCGGCGTCTTCGACGTGGTAGTCGTCTTCGGACTCGTCGTCGGTTGATTCGGCCTCTTCGCTCTCTTCCGATTCATCCTCGTCGGCCGATTCACCCTCCTCGTCCGGTTCGGTTTCTCCGTCGTCACCCGATTCACCCTCGCGGTCTTCCGGTTCGCTTTCCTCGTCACTACTGTCCGTGTCACCGCTGTTTTCTTCACCATCCGTGTCACTACCGTCTTCTCCGTCGTCCGTGTCACCATCCTCTTCAACACCGACAGCGTCATCACCGCCTTGGCCATCGTCCGCGCCACCACCGTCAGTCATCACTCTCCGCTTAGCGTGCCGTTCTCCGTGACGATGGCCCGAGGTGGCACCGATGGATACGGGTGCCGGACCGTCCTCGGAGCCGTCGCCGCCTGACTCGTCTGTCATTATGCGAGAACATACACGAGAACGACCGTTGTGGTGGTTTCCCTTGCGTGTGCGACCGACCGGCCTACCCAGCTGTTTTACGTACCCGAGCGGGAGGAACGCGTACCCGAAACGATGCCACTAGTGGCAGGTTTCACGAAGAATCCGTCGCCCGACCGCAACCGAGACGCGCCGTTACTCGAGTGAGCCGACGCGAAGGGCGTACTCCCCTCGCGTGGTGCCCTCGTCGTGGTACTCGACGGGTTCTTCGATCACGCCGACCGTCTCGTCGCGGACGGTTGCAGCGGTCGCGATTCCCGCGAGGGGCTCGAGCGTGCGCTCGCCGTCCGCGAGCGAGAAGCATCGCAGGCCGTGCGTATCCGGGTCCCGAACCCGAAAGTTCTGCGCGCAGGGAGCGACGATCGTGTCGCCGTCTGCGGCGAGCCCGTGGACGAACCCGCCGACGCCGTGCTCCCAGATCGCCTCGCCGTCGGCGTCGAAGGCGGCGATTCGGTGTTCGTTCGGGTGGCGACCGTCGGTCTCGCGACTGTCGATCGCGTAGGTGTTCCCGGTCACGAACGCGACGCGGCCGTCGTTCGCGTAGGCGTGATTCGGATAGGCATAGAGCGTTTCGCCGTCGATTTCGACCTCGGTCGCGAGGTCGACGCGCCACAGTTCGGCCCCGCCCGGACCGAGCAGGTAGCCGCGCTTGTCGCCGTGACTCGAGACGGCGATCCGGTCGCCGTCGAACGAAACGTCGCCGACGCGTCGGTCACCTTCGGTGCCGGGGTCCCAGGACCACTCGGGCGTTCCCGTCTCGGTCTCGAGGACGACCAGTCCGTTGTCGTGCTCGCCCATACACCGGTTGTAGCCGACCGCGAGGCACTCACCTGTTTCGTCGAGGTCGATCGAAATCGGCGACGCGTCGGTCTCGTAGCGCCAGCGAACCGTGCCGTCGGCCTCGAACGCGTAGACGGTGCTGTGCCACTCGCGGCGCTCCCCGTCGCGTTCGTAGCGTCGAGCCGCGGCGTACAGCTCGGGGCCTGATCCGCTTTCAGGTGCGTTCTCGCTGTTCCGGTCGCCGCCAGCCTCGAGGGCGACGACGTAGGGCAGGTAGAAGATGCTCTCCCTTGAGGCCGCACCGACATCTTCGGCCGTGTCGGCGGACCAGCGCTTCGCACCCGACTCGAGGTCGTACGCTGCGATCGTTCCGGACTCGCCGCGACCCGCGACGACGAGCGAATCACCGACTGTCTCGAGGCCGACCGCGTGCTCCGGATGGTCGACTGACCACCGGGTCTCGAGCGTGTCTCGATCGAACGCGGTGACGGTTCCGTCCCACTCGCCGGCCACGACGAGCGAATCGGTTGCGTGGACGCTCGAGCGCGTCCACATGTGCCGGCTCCGAGCATTCTCGATGTCTCCCAGCGGTCGCGTCTCGAAGGGTTCCGACGGCGCGTGTTCGTTCGCCGCCATGCTTACTCCTCCGGAAACGTCTCGTGGAGCAGGTCGTGGGCGTCCTTGAGTCCCTCGAAGATACTCTCGCCCTGCGCGGTCAGCCGGTGGACGGCGCGTTCGGCGTCGCGGACGGCGAGCAGTCGCCCCCGCGTGTAGTCGTATTCGGGGTCATCCTCGTCCATCGTCGCGACCGTCTCCTCTAAGTCTACGAGTGCCGCGTCGAGGTGGCGTTCGATTTCGGCGAGGCTTTCGGCCGCCGCTAGGGCTTCGATCGGTCCCTCGAGGTGGCCTTCGAGGTCTTTCTCCGCGTGCTCGCGGGCGTGTCGGTCCCCGACGCCGAGGACGTTCATCAGTCCGAGTCTGAGCGCTTCGATTTCGTAACAGCTCATGTGTATGTGTCGTATGTCGTCTTCTTTTCCGTTCTCAGAGCGTCTGATCGACGAGATCGCTCACGATGCGATCTCGATCGAGGTGATCAGAGACGATTCGATCCGCGTCGGTTTCGTCGACATCGCCGTACCAGATGCCGTCCGGGTAGACGGCGACCATCGGCCCGTCGCCACAGCGGCCGAGACAGGACGATCTGGTGATCCGGGCGTCGCAGTGTTCGGAGTCGCGGGCTGCCTGTCGCAGGCGCTCGAGCACGGCCGACGACCCCATCCCCGAGCAGGTTCGATTCGTGCAGACGGCGACGTGTTTCCCCGGCGCGTCGTGGCTGTGTGGCTCGTCGTCGACGTCCTCGCGGTCGGCGTGACTCTCCTGGTGGGCGAGCGCTCGCAGCATCGCTCGAGCGCCGCCCCGATCCTCCTCGTAGCCCTCGAGGTCGACTTTGTACTTGCAGGTGTCACAGGACATCTCGACGCTGTTCGATCGGGCCTCCTGCCAGCGGTCGGCGAAAACGTCGAGTAGTCTCGAGTCCGTTCCCAGCGGGTCGCCCGCGACCGCCTCGACGTAGGGGTAGTCCGCGTCGAACTCGTCGGTCCAGTCGCGGACGCGCTGGGTTAACACGCCGTCGCCGAGCATGTACGGCAGGACCACGACGGCGTCGGGTCGGTGTTTCGAGAGCCCGTGAAGCGATTCCTCGAGCGTCGGTTCCGTCACGCCGACGAACGACGCCTCGACTCGCGAGAACTCCCGACCTTCGTAGAGCAACCTGGCCAGCTTGTGCACGTCGCCGTTGGCGTCCGGATCGCTCGAGCCCCGCGCACAGAGAACGACGGCAACGTCGTCTTCGTCCCGATCGACGCCCAACCGGCGTTCGACGGCCGCGGCGCGGTCCTCGAGCAAGTCGAGAATCGCCGGGTGAATGCCCAGGTGCGCGCCGTTGTTGATCTCGATTCCGTGGGTTGCTCGAGCCTGCTCGACCGCAAGCGGTACGTCGTTTTTGACGTGGCTCGCCGCGAACAGCGAGCAGTGGACGACGGTGACCTCGCTCGCGAGCGCCGCCAGCGTCTCGAAGGCCTCGTCGATGGCCGGCTCCGCCAACTCGAGAAACGCGGCGTCGACGGGGATCCCGAGTCGCGACTCGAGGGCCGCGGCCAGTTCGCGAACCTGTTCGTTCGAGCGCTCGCGCCTCGAGCCGTGGCCGACCAGCAGGACGGCCTCGTCGTCGAAGGCGAACGCGATGTCGTCGGTTTTGCTCATGCGTGGGTCGTCTTTCGGTGTCGTAGCCAGTCGTTCCGCTCTCCGCTGTCGCAGACGGACTCAGTCGTAGGCGTCGGCCTGCTCGAGGCTCTTTCGTAACTTTCGCTCGCGACTCGGCGCGTAGAGGCCGGTCTCATCGCAGTCCTCGTAGAGCCACGTGCCGAACTCGGGGGCGGCGTCGTCGTCGACGCCGAACCAGAATCCGCCCGAGGAAGTCTCCGAGAGGTTTCCCATCGGTGCGTCTACCGGGCAGTCTTCGATCAGCTCTCGAGTCAGTTCGAGAAGCGTCTCGTCGTCGTGGACGAACGAGATGCCCACGGTCCCTCTCGTGGACTTGAAACAGATCGTTCCACAGCCCTCGAGGATGCCCCGAAGCAGCTCCCGATCGTGGCTCGCGAACGCCGAGAAGCGGTAGCTCCCGCGGCCGTCGACTGGGAGACCGAGCGTCCCGCTGCGTCCGAACAGTCCGTCTCCCGCGTTCTCCGCATCCTTCTCACCCGTGGAGCCGATCTCGAGCGTGTACTCGTCTTCGGTTCGGGTGATCGACGCGTCGTGGGCGTACTCGCGACTGGCCGTCTCGTGGTCGATCTCGCCGCCGGCAATGGTTGCGAGCACTTTTGCGGACTCCTCGTCGTTGGTCACGACTTCGACGGTTCCCTCGCCAACGTCGCCGCTCCCGGCGACGTGACCCCAGAGGTAGGCCGACGCGGGGTGGCCAGCGAGCGGGTCGGCGGGGACCTCGATCTCGAGCGGGTCGCTGTCGGATCCGGCGGCGTCGCTCATCGTCTCACCTCCCCGCTCATTCGCCCACCTCGCGAACGACGATGGCGTCCGTCGGACAGGCCGCGGCGGCTTGCTGGGCCTCGTCGATCCGTTCGTCGTCAAACGTCGCGACGACTCGTTCGTCCATGTCGGTCACCTCGCCCTCGCAGTCGTAGACGGGATCTGCGTCGGGATCGATCGTCGCCAGCCCGTCGTCGCCCTCGACGAACCGCGGATCGCGGGTCAGGCAGGCGAAGATGCCGTCGCAGGCGTCTTTCTCGATGGTGATCTCGTAGGCCGGCATGGTTAGTAGTCGTACTTCGTCTCGTAGCCACGCGGGGTGACCATCCGGTCGTCCCAGACGTAGGTCTCCTCGTTGCCGACGACGATGGTCGTCGTCATGTCGATGATCTCGCTTTCGCCGAGCTCCTCGAGTTCGCCCAGCTCCGTGATCAGCACCTGCTCGTCCTCGCGGCCCGCGCCGTGGACGATGCCGACCGGCGTGTCGTGGTCGCGATGGGTCAGCAGGATCTCACAGCACTTCTGGAAGTTCTCTCGGCGCTTGCGGCTCCACGGGTTGTAGATCGTGATCGTGAAGCTCTCGCTCGCGACCGAATGCAGGCGCGACTCGATTTCGGGCATCGGAACGAGGTGATCCGAGAGCGAAATCGAGACGGTGTCGTTCACGAGGGGAGCGCCGAGGCGAGCCCCGCAGGACTGGGCCGCCGGAACGCCGGGGACAACCTCGAAGTCGACCATCGACGCCGTCGCGCCCTTGGATTCGATGATCTCGAGCGCCAGTCCCGCCAGTGCGTAGACGTTGGGGTCGCCGCTGCCGACGATAGCCACGTCGTTGCCCGCGAGCGTGCGGTCGATCGCTTCTTCCGTGCGCGAGACTTCGCCGCACATCGGCGTATCGTACAGTTCGTCGGCTTCTTCGGTGATCTCGTCGGGAATGAGGTCGATGTAGGTCGTGTAGCCGACGATATGTTCGGCCTCGAGCAGCGCCGCTTTCGCCCGTTCGGTCATCCCCTCCGGGTGGCCGGGACCGAGTCCGACCGCGATCAGTTGCCCGGGCTCAGCGTCGAAGTCCTCGACAGTGGAGCCGACCTTCTCGTCGGTTTTCTCCTGCTTGCTCGAGGCGGAACTCGAGCCGCACTTGGAACTCGAGGACGACGAATCGCTCGAGGCGTCCGAACTCCCGCCGCACTTCGAGGACGTCTCTTCGCTCCCGCTCGTCGACGCGCCGCATTTGGATGTCGATTCGGTTTCGTCTGCGTTGGTATCAGTACTCATTGGCTGTTGGTGTTAGAAATTGTCGACGTCACGCCCGCCGCGGGGGGTGACGAGATACGTTCGGTCGTCGTTCTCCCAGATCTTGGTCTCGTGATTGCCGATGATTAGCGAGGTTCCCATTCCGGAGACCTTCTCGTCGTGGGCCGCCGCCTCGCCGAGGGTGGTGATGAAGTGATCCTCGCCGTTCCGGCCGGCGTCTTCCCGGCCGGCGTCGTTGACGATGGCGACGTACGCGTCGTCGGTCCGCTCCTCGCGGACGATATCGACCGCCTTCTCGTAGTTTCGCCAGCAGTTGTAGAGGACGATGACGAAGTCGCTGATCGCCGCCGCGCGAAGCTTCTCCTCGATCTCGTCCCAGCCGCGCCACTTATCGGAGAGCGAAATCGTACAGAAGTCGTTACACAGCGGCGCGCCGACGTTGGCCGCGCCGCCGAGCGCTGCGGTCAGGCCCGGAACGATCTCGACGGGGATGTCGTCTGCGTCCTCCTCCTCGGCCATCAGGAAGATCAGGTCCGACTTGCCGTAGACCGAGGGGTCGCCGCCCGAGACGTGGGCGACGTCTTCGCCCTCCCGAACGCGGTCGAAGGCCTCCTTCGCCAGTTCGATCTGGCGACCCATCGTCGAGCGGACGATCTGCTGTTCGAAGCCGCCCTCTCGGTCGCCTTCGGCTCGCGACGCGGTGGAATTCGATCGAGTGGCGATCCCATCCTCGTCCACCGCCTCTTCGGGAGGCAGCGTGCCGTCCTCGCGCAAGAACGTCTGATAGAGGTCCGAGGCGATCACGCAGTCGGCGGATTCGATCACCGCCTTCGCCTTCGCGGTCATGTGATCCGGCAGTCCGGGGCCGATGCCGACGACGTAGAGGGTGCCGTACTCCTCGGGAGTTCCCGAGTCGGCTTCGCTTGCGGCAGCGTCGGTTCCGCTCATTTGCCGATCGCCACCGTAACCTCGTTTTCGTAGCCGACCTTCTCGAGGACGAGTTCATTCTCGGCCCCGCCGGCGATGGCGCTCGCCTCCGAGACGCCCGGCCAGCCGATCAAGTCCTTCGACCGCGAGGGCGTCGGCCCCTCGTGGTCGAGCAGCGTCTCCTTGTCGAAGACGACGACGCCGAGGTCGAGTTCGTCCGCGGCCTCGAGTAGCCCTTCCTCGTCTTCCTTGCGAGTCGCCGTGCCGACGAATTCGACGTCTTCGAAGCCGTAATCGGTCTCCTCGAGCGCCTGTTCCCAGGCGGCGAGGAAGGCATCCTTGCTCGCGCCCGAAACGCTCCCGGTGCCCAGCACGATTCCGTCCTGTTTGTTGCGCTTGAGCACCGTCACGTCGTCGCCGACGAGGACGGCTTTGGGGCCCTCGAGTCGTGCGACGGGTCCCAAATTATCGTCCAGCACGGCGAGGTTGGTCTTTACGGTTGAGTCGCCGTTGACCACGTGGGCGTCCATCGCCTTCGCGCGGGATTCGACGCCTTGCTTGCCGGCGGCCTCGCTCGCGGTGGTCATCGCCGGCACCGCGCCCATCGTCGCCAGGTCCTGTGCGACCTGGTTCGCGCCGTGGTGGCCGCCCGTGATCGGGATGGCCCAGGTGAGTTCCTCGTCGACGACGCAGATCGCGGGGTCGTCCCACTTGTCGTCGAGCAGATGGGCGGTCTTGCGCATCGCGATTCCGCTCGCCATCAGCCCGATGAAGCAGTCGTACTCGCCCCAGTGTTCCTCGAAGACGTCGCCGTGGTACTCGATGATGTCGATCGCCTCGTAGCGATCGCCGATCTCCGATTTGATCTCCTCGGCGGTGTCCATCTTCCGGCCGAAGGAGATGATCGCGATCTCCTCTGCGACCTCGCCGTCCGAATCCGCCGTCGAACAGTGGCCGCCGGAGTCGTTGCTGGTACTCGAGTCGTCCGTTCCCTCCGCAGTCTCGGTGTTTTCAGTTCCTGAACTCATTATAAATCCTCTCTCGTACTGAAATCGTCCTTCCCACGCGCTATCGACCCGGCCAAACCACCTCGAGGGTAGGACTGAAAGGGGCTGGCTCGGTCGGCGAGCGAGACGACGTAAGCACCGCAGCGACCGACGGGAGCGAGGGGCGCAGCGAGTCGCAGCCGTCGAGCGAGCCAGGGGCTTTCGGGGTGTTTGCGGTCCGTCTGTCGATTCGTTTCAGTCATCGCTCGCCTCCGGTT
The DNA here is from genome assembly GCF_000517625.1 of Halostagnicola larsenii XH-48. Lineage (GTDB taxonomy): Archaea > Halobacteriota > Halobacteria > Halobacteriales > Natrialbaceae > Halostagnicola > Halostagnicola larsenii. Next base: position 998,826 of record NZ_CP007055.1, read on the forward strand.
TGCTCGCGTTCTCGTCCGCACTCTCCGACGATCCCCGATTGGCCCAGTCGCCGTAGAGGAAGGATCGCTCGTAGCCCGCGCCTGTCACCGCATCGCCGATGACGACCAGTGCGGAGGCCCGATACCCAGCTTCCTCGACCTTGTCCGCAATCGTCCCGATATCGCCAATTATCACGTCCTCGTCGGGCCAGGAGGCATGATAGATCACCGCAACCGGCGTCTCCGGATCGTGATCGGCCTCGAGCAACCGATCCATCGTGTCCCGAACGGCGTGGGTCCCGAGGTAGATGCAGGTCGTCACGTCGCCCATCTCGACGAACTCCGAAATGTGATCTTCGTCCGCAGTCAGGGTCTTGCCCTGCGGTCGGGTGAACGCGACGTGGTTCGACACCTCGTTTAACGTCAACTGCGTCCGCAGCGTCGCGCTCGCGGCAAAGGCGGACGTGACGCCGGGGACGAAATGGGTCGGGACGCCCTCGTGTTCCAGCGCGTCCATCTGCTCCAAAGCGGCCCCGTAGATCGCAGGGTCGCCGCTGTGGAGCCGAACCACGTTCTCGCCGTTTTCGTAGGCATCGCGCATGAGCGGGATCAGCTCCTCGAGATCCTTGCCCACGGAGTTCACCAGCTCCGCGTGGGCGCAGTACTCCTCAAGCAGTTCGCTGTTGACCAGCGAGCCGGCGTGGACGACCAGGTCGGCCTCCCCAAGCAGTTCCTTTCCCGCCACGGTCAGCAGCCGCGGGTTGCCGGGTCCGGCTCCGACGAAGGGAATCCCCTCCTGCTCGTCGCCGGCGCTGTGCTCGAAAATCCGCTCGTCCAGTTCCTCGCGGCGGCGCTCTCCTTGGGCGTCGATCGCCTGCTGTGGATCGTCGCCATCGGTCGCTATGCTCGTCTCTCCCGTATCGTCTGTATTCGTCATACTCAGTTCCCTCCACAATCGCCCTGCGCACAACCCTCGGCGCGCTCGATTTTGACTAGTTCCTCGTCGCCCAGATTGCGACCGCCGTCCGCGACCGGCTCGCCGTCCGAGGCGTCGCCGGATTCGTCGTCGGTCTGAAACGCGGCCGTCGCCGACTCGATTTCGAGATCGGTCTTTTCGGCGTACGCGAGCGTATAGTAGTCTCGCTCGTCGATTTCGGCAGGATCGTCCGTAACCAGCGTCTCGCCCTGTTCCATGAACAGCCGTCGGCCGTAGGTCACGTCGTAACCCGCCTCCACGAGCCCCTCGTGGGTCGCCGGCGCGTCGGTGACCTTGAACAGGATCATTCGATCAGGCCCCGTGGGGCTGTGACCGGCGGCGGCCTCGCGCAGCGAGAGCCCCGCACCGGCCTCGATCTCGACGCCCATCGCAGTCGCGAAGGCCGTCACCGCGCTCACGCCGGGGACGATCTCCAACTCGACTGCCGGATGAAACGCGTCGATCGTCCGGCGCAGGTGGCCGAACGTCGAGTAGACGTTCGGATCGCCGAGCGTGACGAAGGCGACGTCGCCGTCGCGGGCGTTCGGCGCGATCTCCGCGGCGGCTTCCTTCCACGCCGCTCGCAACTTTTCTTCGTCTTTGGTCATCGGAAAGTCCAGATCGCCGATCTTCGACTCGTCGACGTGCTCGAGCGCGACCGACCGCGAGAGGCGGCCGGGCGAGTAAACCACGTCGCACTCCTCGAGCACGTGCTTTCCGCGAACCGTCACAAGATCGGCCTCGCCGGGTCCGAGTCCGACGCCGTAGAGGGTCATCGGTCGAGCCCTCCCGCCTGACTCTCACCGTTGCCAGCAGATCGACCGCCGTCCGCCGCCGCTTTCTGGCGTCCGTCTTCATCGTCCGCATCCGCACTCGCGCTTCCGACCAGCATGTATACCGGGTTGTCCGAATCAAAACTCGTCGCGCCGGCGAGTTCGTAACCGTGGCTCACCTGAAACTGGACGACCTCTTCGAGCAGATCGCGCTCTCGGAAGGCCTCCGTCGCCCGGCCGGCGACCTCGAGTCGCGAGACGTTCATCACCACGCGGTCGATTTCGGTCTCGACGGCGTGATCGAGGACGGCCTCGAAGTTGCGGCTGCCGCCAAGAAAGAGGGCGTCTGCGTCGGCGGGAAGCCCCGCGGGCGCTTCCTCGTTTCTGAGCTCGACATCGGCCCGAATCGACGCCTCGTTCGCCGCGAGGTTCTTCTCCGTCGTCTCGAGGCGTTCGGCTTTTCGCTCGAGCGCGGTCACTCTCCCGGCCCGTCTGGCCGCTTCGATCGTGATCGCCCCAGTGCAGGAGCCGACCTCCGCGAAGTGATCGTCGGCCTCGAGGGCGAGTTTCGAATGGACGACGGCGCGGACCTCGGCCTTCGTCGGCCCGGCCTTCGCATCGTGTGGAAGCGCGATGGGTGGCATCACCCGAGGGAACAGAAGCCACCCCTAAAACAATTTTGTTTGGTATAGAACAATCTGTATTGCTCATTCTGAATTGGGGTAGCACAAATTCCGTTGTTCATTCGACGGTGAACGAGAGGATTTCGAGCGCGTTCGTTCGCTCGCCACTTCGACGGATGCTGACTTAGACAGACTCGAGAAACCGATCGAACGCCCCGCTCTCGGGATGGACGTGGACGTACGTGCCGAGCGACTCGTACTCGGTCAGGCCGTCGTGGTCGCCGTCGATGCCGTCCCCGCGGACCGTCTCGAACGCGAACCGGGCGTCGCCCGCCACGTCGGCGCTCGAGTAGTGGAACTCGTGACCGCGGATCGTCTCGCCTGCCTTCGCCGTCAGGGTTCCTTCGACTGCCTCGAGTTCGACGTGATCCAGCGCCTGATAGCGGTCGTGCATCGTCACCTCGGCGGGGAGGATGCCGGCCATCTCGCTGGTCTCGCCCGCTGCGGTCGTCAGCGACTCGCTCATCGCCATCAGGCCCCCGCACTCGCCGAGAACAGGGAGTCCCTCGCTCGCCAGTTTCCCGAGTTCTGCAAGCGTTCCGGCTGACTCGAGCTCCGAGGCGTGGAGTTCGGGGTAGCCACCCGGAAGATAGACGCCATCACAGTTGGGAACCGAATCGCCGGCCACCGGCGAGAACGTCACGAGTTCGGCACGCTCGCGAACGCGCTCGAGCGTCGCCGGGTACCGAAAGCAGAAGGCGGCGTCGTTGGCGACGGCGATTCGGGCGTCGACCGGTGTCGCCTCTTGGGATGTTGTCCCCGGAACCGGTGGTTCGCTCGCAACCGCGGCCAACCGCTCAGCCTCGAGCGACTCCGCAGCCTCCCGGAGCGCCTCCCTGGGAAGCGCTGCCTCGCCACCCATCTCGAGGCCGAGGTGTCGATCTGGGATCTCGAGAGCCGAATTCGGCGGGATTCGACCGAAGAACTCGAGGTCGTCGGGCAACGCGTCGCGGATGCCCTGTTCGTGACGACCGCCGTGGGCGCGCTGGGCGACGATGCCGGCGACCTCGACGTCGCGACCGATAGCGTCTGCGTACTCTCGAAACCCGAGCGCCGTTGCCGCGACGCTCTCCATTCCCGCTTTGGCGTCGACGACGAGCACGACGGGCAGGTCGAGCGCTTCGGCGACCATTGCGGTGCTCGAGCCGTCGCCGTCGTACAGGCCCATGACGCCCTCGACGACGCAGATGTCTCCCTCGCCGCGCCGGTAGTTCCGACGAAGCCCGTCCTCGCCGCAGAGCCACAGGTCGAGCGTGCGAGACGGCCGGCCCGCGATCGCCTCGTGATGGCTCGGATCGATGAAGTCCGGCCCCGCCTTGGCGGGTTGGACCGAATAGCCGGCGTCTTCGAGCGACTGAACGATTGCGAGGGTCGCGACCGTTTTTCCGACACCGGAACTGACGCCACCGAGGACGAATCCGTTCATCATTGTGGTTGCGTTCGGACAACTGAACTTGAATCCGTCGGTGGCGTCGGCGACAGGTCGCCCGTCACCAACCGAGCACCGAGAATCCGGGGGACGCCGCGGCGACCAGTTCGAACCACCGACGAACTTAACGGCACCGACCGGTTACGACCCGTTCGATCACAATGACAGAGGAACCCGACGACGCCACTCGACACCACCTTCGAGAAGCCCTCCGTCACATCGACGCGGCACAAGACGGGGACCTCAGAAAAACGAACGACGTCGCGCTCGAGGAAGTCGCAAAAACGGTCTCGACCGTATTGCGCGAGTACGAACAGGACGAGTGAGACTGCGGTTCTCGTCTCGGCCGATTACGTGAGTCGCCTTCGTAGCAAAATTTTCATCCCCGTATAATTATCTCTCCTCTTATTTGTACAGCCCCATAGTGCGTATATATTACCGCTTCGAAAGCTGCTTACTTCCCTCCGACAACGAATAGTGTTAGACCACGGCCATGTACACACGACGCGGCTCGAGTCGGTGCGCGCGTAGACAGACAGAACGAACCGTTTCGCAGCCGGCGACCGCGTCTCGAGACGACTACCGGAAGACGCCCCGTTCCGGAGGTATCCGACTATGACGCGATCTGATCGGTCCGACCAGGAGGTTAAAGATACCGTCCAACAGTACTGGGATGGGCGCGCCGAATCGTTTGACGAAGACAGCCAGCACGGGATTCATAGCGACGAGCAACACGAGGCGTGGCTTTCTGTTCTGCGCGAGTGGACCGGCGAACCGCCACAGCGGGTGCTTGACCTGGGCTGTGGAACGGGGGTCGTCTCGCTGTTGTTGGCCGAACTCGGTCACGACGTTACGGGGGTCGACTTTTCGGAAGAAATGCTCGAGCGGGCTCGAGCGAAGACCGAACGGACGGACCTGTCGGTCGAATTCGAACGAGGCGACGCCGAGTCCCTCGCGCAGTCCGACGACAGCTACGACTTAGTGACGGGGCGGCACCTCATCTGGACGCTCCCGACCCCGCCGAAGGCGATAGAGGAGTGGCGTCGCGTCGTCCGCCCCGGGGGACGAATTGTACTCATCGAAGGCCACTGGGATTTCGACGACCCGTTCGACGGCTACGAGGAGATCCACGACGACCTCCCGCTTTACGACGGCCGCCCGCCCGCGGAGTTAGCTGACTTCCTCGTGGATCAGGGGCTCGAAAACGTCGAGTACGAACCCCTGATGGATTCGGTATTCTGGGGGAGAGAACCGAACTACGAACAGTACATTACGGTCGGCGAAGTTCCTGAGTAAGTCGTCGCGCGACGCTGTCGTTGCCCTCGCGGCACGTTTTCCGTTCGAAATCGCGTTTTCCGCTCGAAATTACGTCTACCGCCCGAGATCGCGTCTTCCACTCGAGTCAGTCTCTTTCGGTGCGCGTCGTGTACTCAGGCCACCGGCTGTCTGACCGCCAGCACGACCAGATCGGAAAACGGCGTGTCCGCCGCTTCGTTCCCGCCCGCGTGGTCCGATAGCTCGGTGAGGGTAAATCGGTGGATTTCCTCGTCTGCGTGGGTCAGCTTCTCGCACACCAGCGCCTCGAGATCCGGGTCGGCTCCCGCCTTGAGCAGGAACTGGGCGATGTCGCCGGGCATTCGATCGTAGGGTCGGGGCAACACGAGCAGGTGTCGGCCATCCGCCGTGACCGCGGCGGCCATGCGGTCCATGTCGGCCTCGAGGTCGCCGCTCTTGTGAAGCGTGACGAACTCGGTGTCCTCCATCGGCGTCCGGGCGCGGCTGGCGGCCATCTGGAGCGAGGAGATGCCGGGAATCACGCGCACTGGTGTCTCGGGCTCTTCGCGTTCGACCGCGGACTGCACCTTGCCCACGAACTGGTAGCCCGAGTGGTTCGGGTCGCCCATCGCGACGGCGGTTCCTGACTCGCCGGCCGCGACACGCTCGGCGAACTCCTCGAGTGCGTCAGCCTCGTCCTTGTAGCCGCAGGTCAGCAGGTCAGCATCGGTTCGGTCCTCGACGAACTCCACGACGGTCGTGAAACCGACGACGGCGTCGGCCTCGCGGATCGCGCGTTCGCCCCGGGGCGTGAGATACTCGGGGTTCCCCGGCCCGACGCCGACGGCGTAGACCGGATCGTCCGTCTCCGCGTCGATATCGGGCTCCGGCGCTCCCGCCGCGAACGTCGCCGGATCCGGTCCGCTCTCGAGGTCGTACTCGTCGCTCATCGGCCCTCGCCGGTGGTTTCCGCCGCTCTATCGGCAGCCGCGAGATCTAACTCGAGGTCGTCCGTTCGAACGTCTTTCGCGACGTGGATCAGTTCGTTCGTCAGCGCGGCCGCGAGCCCGCTCCCGCCGCGGCGACCGACGTTGGTGATCGCCGGCACGTCATAAGCCTCGCTGATCTCGCGGATGCGCTCTCTGCTCTCTTCTGCCTTGACGAAGCCGACGGGCGTCGCGACGACGGCGGCCGGTCGCGTGCCGTTCTCGATGCAGTCCGCGAGGGCGAAGGCCGCGGTCGGCGCGTTTCCGACGACCGCAATTGCGCCGTCGTAGACGCCCTGCTTGTCCAGCTCGAGCACCGACGCGGCGGTCCGGGTCATGCCGGTCTCGGCCGCTAACTCGGCGCCGTTGCCGATCGCCTTGCGCTTCTCGCAGTTGTGACCTCTCCCCGTAATGCCGGCTTTGGACATCGTGATATCGGTGACGATGGTCGCCTCCGCGAGCACCGCTCGAGCCCCCGCCCGAACCGGCGCGTCCTCGTCGTCGCCGATTTCGTCGCTCCCCGTGAACTCGAGGAGGTGCTGGAACTCGATATCGCCCATCGAGTGAACCGACTTCTGGCGAATCCGGTCGGCCAGCATCTCGTCGGGAACGAACTGGCGAACGATGTCCATGCTCGTCTCGGCGATGTCCATCGCGTTCTGCGTCGTCGCGCCGAGGTCTGCGTACTCTTGTTCGAAATCCGCTTCTCCGTCCTTCGTATCCGCTCCCGCCTTCTCAGTCTGCTCAGTCATCGTTCGTCACCCCCGCACCGACGGCTTCGTTGGTCGTTCTGGCCTCGAGGTCGCCCTCGACGCGAAGGTTGATATCTCGCAGGCGGTCGACGGTCTTCTCGTCGGCGTCCCACAGGTCCCGGTCGATCGCCTCGAGGAGGGTATCCGAGATGGACTCGAGCGCCCACGGGTTCACGTCGCGCATCCACTCCTGTCGATCCTCGTCGAAGGCGTACTTCTCGGCGACCTCCGTCCAGAGGGTGTCCGAGACGATGCCGGTGGTCGCGTCCCAGCCCAGCGTCACGTCGACGGTCGTCGAGAGGTCTCCAGCGCCCTTGTAGCCGTGTTCCTCCATGGACTCGAGCCAGTCCGGGTTCAACACCCGAGCTCGCATCGACTTGCGGACCTTCTCCTCGTTGGTGTAGACGTCCACGTTGTCGGGATCGGAGGAATCGCCGACGTAGGAGGCAGGTTCCTCCCCCGAAATCTCCGTCACGGCCGAGATGAACCCGCCGTGGAAGGCGTACCAGTCCGAGGAGTCGAACTCGTCCTGTTCCATCGTGTCCTCGAGTTTGACCGTCGCGTCGACGCTCGAGAGGCGGCGCTCGAAGGCGTCGTGGGCGTCCGAGACGCGGCCGCGCGAGCCCATGGCGTAGCCGCCCCACTGGACGTAAACGCTCGCGAGGTCGCTTCGGTCGTCCCAGTTGCCCTCGTCGACGGCCTTGTTCGTCCCGGCTCCGTAGCCGCCGGGCTTCGTCGTGAAGACGCGGTGTTTGGCCTCCTTTCGCGCGTCATCGGCGTTGACCCCTTCTTCGTCCTCGAGTTCAGCCTGCTCCTCCTCGACGTGTTTCTTGACGTAGTTCAACTCCGGTGGCTCCTCGAGGTCGACCACCGCATCCACGGCGTCGTGGATGACCCCCGCCGCGGCGGGGAACGCGTCCCGGAAAAGCCCAGAAACGCGCGTCGTCACGTCGATTCTGGGACGATCGAGTTCCTCGAGCGGGATCGGCTCAACGTCGTCGATCCGTCCGGCGTCGGTCCACTGCGGTTCGACCCCCATCATCGCCAGCACCTGCGCGATCGTCTCGCCGCGGGTGCGGACGGTCGGGGTTCCCCAGGCGACCACGCCGATCTCTTCGGGGTACTCGTCGTTCTCGTCGTGGTGGCGCTCGAGCACGCCTTCGGCGACCTCGCTCCCGACCTGCCAGGCGGCCTTCGCCGGCACCTTCCGCGGATCGAGCGTGTAGAAGTTCCGCGCCGTCGGGAGCAGGTCGACGCCGCCGCGGGTCGGCGCACCGGAGCCGCCCGGCGGCACGTACTCGCCCTCGAGGGCGTCGGCGGTTCGCGGAATCTCGTCTGCTGCCCCCTGCACGCGAGGCTGTGCTTCCTCGCAAATGAACGCCAGCGCCTTTCGAAGGTCGTCGTGAGCGCCGGATTTCGCCCGCGCGTCGCCGATCGTCTCGAGGTCGACGACGAGCAGGTTCATGTTGATCTCGTCCTCGGGGCCGCCGTCGACCTCGGATTCGGGCACGTCGAAGTCCTGTTCCGCGAGCGTCTCGAGCAGTTCGACGCTGGTCTCGAAGACGCGATCAGACGCCTCGGCGTAGGTCATCCCGAGGTCGTCGTCGTAGGTTCCCGGCGAGTCGAGCATGGTCTGGTAGTCGATTCCGAGCACGCCGGCGACGCTCTCGCGGAGGCTCGGTGCGCCCGGGTTCTCGAGTCGCGTGAGCGCGACCAGGTACTCGATCAGTCGCTCGCCCTCGGGCGGTTCTGACATCGTGTGCAGTCCGAGCCGAATCTGGGTCGTCTTGACGTCCGTGAGATACTCGTGGATCCGCTCGACGAGGTCGTCGATCTCGAGATCGTCGCCAGCGACGTCGCCCTCTTCGAGGGTGGTTCCCGATTCCTCGGGTCCGCGGACGTCGACTTTCTCGTCTATCGTCCCCGCAATCCCCAACTCGACCGCGAGATCTAACTCTTCGACCGTCTCCCGGATGAGCCTCTCGAGGTGCTCGCCGTCGTCCGCGCGGGCGTCTTCCATCCCCGCTTCGCGGTACTGGTTCGCCAGTTCCTCGAGTTCCGACAGCTCGTCGTAGGTCCCCGCGTTTCGCATGACCGGCGTCAGGTAGTCCACGATCGCGGCGTAGGATCGGCGCTTCGCTTGCGTTCCCTCGCCGGGGTTGTTCACGATGTAGGGGTAGACGTTCGGCAGGTCGTCGATCAGCTGATCCGGCGCGCTCTCGCCGTCGAGGCCGACGGTCTTGCCGGGGAGCCACTCGAGGCTCCCGTGGGTTCCAAGGTGGACGACGGCGTCGGCATCGTAGGTATTGCGCACCCAACTGTAGAACGCGTAGTAGTCGTGGGGCGGCTGGAGATCCGAATCGTGGTACACCTTCGAGGGATCCATCCCGAACCCGCGCGGGGGCTGGACGGTGACGAGGACGTTGCCGAACTCGACGCCCGGAATCGCGAACGGCCGGTCCGGCGCTTCGCCCCACTCCTCGAGGACGTTTTCTCGAAACCGCTCGTCCGCGTCCGCGAACCAGTCGGCGTACTGGTCGCTCGAGACCACGTCGACCGAGAGATCACGAACGTCTTCCGGCGCGACCCAGCGGTCCTCGAGCGTGAGCTGTGCGGTCAGGTTTTCGACGAGCGACTGTCCGCTCTCGGGCATCTCGCCCCCGAGGTCGTAGTTTCGGGCCTCGAGTTCGGAGAGCAGGTTCACGGTCGACTCGGGCGAGTCGAGGCCGAACGCGGTCCCGATGCCGTCGTCGCTCGGCGGGTAATTGTGCAGGACGACGGCCACCTTCTTTTCCTCGTTTGGGGTGTGGCGAAGCTCGGCCCAGTTGACCGCGAGGCGCGTCGCGTGGTCGACCCGGTCCTCGATCGGGTAGTGATGTTTCGGCGCGCTGCCGATCCCCGCGTCGTCGGTTCGCTCCTTGCCCGAGATCGGGTGGGTGATGACGTTGCCGTCGAACTCCGGCAGCGCGACCGACAGCGCGAGTTCGAAGCCCATCACGCCCGTCTCGCTCGACTCGTACCTCGAGCGCGAGCGCATCGTCGTGATCGTCTGGAGGACGGGGACCCCGAGACGGTCCAGAAAGACATCCTCCGCGGAACTGCCTTCGTCGTCCGCGCTCCGTCCGCGCTCGTCCATCGAGAGCGAGAACATGAACGAGGAGAGGACCGCGTCGACCATCGGCTGGCCGTTATCGTTGAGGAGCCAGTTGTCCGTCACCCACTCTGCATCCTCCTGTTCGTCGGTGTCCGTGGCCGGATTGCAGAAGATGGGGAGCGCGTTTGCGCCCTGTTCATCGAGCGCTCGCACCTGCGCGTCGACGTAGCGGGTGTTTTCGTGTGTCCAGTGGGATTCGTAGAACCAGACGGCGACCGTCGGCCGATTAGAGTCGAAGGTCTCGAGGAGTTCCTCGTACTCGACGCCCGGATGGTCGGGGTGATAGACGCCTTCGGTCGGGAGCGCGGTGGGATCGGCGTACTCACCCGAGCGGTCGCTGTCGTCACCGTCGCCGTACTCCGAGACGAGGAACCGACACAGGTTCTCGACGTTGATCGTGCCGCCCTTCTCGAGGTAGTCGTACGCGAGGTCCCGATGCGAGTCGGCGACGGTCGTATCCTCGAACGCGAAGGCGTCGCCGGTCGCTTTCACGACGAGCGGAACCCCCGCCTCTGCGAGTTCGGCCGTCGCGTAGTCGTAGCCCGGCATGCTGTCTTCGGCCCCGTGAAGCCAGAAGATCGCGGCCGCCGCGTCGGTTAACTCGTCGACGAACGCTTCGATCGACGCCTCGTCGTCCAGATCGGACTCCGATCTGACGACCAGTTCGATACCCTCGAGGCGCGCGGCCGCCTCGCCGATCGAACCGAGTTCGTTCTCGGTCGCGGTGTAGATCCCAATGGATGTCATCGTGTTTTTAAACCTCTATTGTATTAGCGCAAGCATGGTTGCAAACGCTGGAGACAAAAAGCTATCGTCACTCCCCTTTCCAGCGATCGTCGGGCAGGAGGAACTCAAGCGAGTGTTGCTCGCCGTCGCCGTCAACGACGAACTCGACGGCGCGCTCGTCGCCGGGGAAAAAGGAACGGCGAAGTCGACGGCCGTCCGCGCGCTGGTCGACCTGCTCCCTGAGCAACGAGTGGTTGCCGACTGTCCGTACGGCTGTTCGCCGGACGACCCGCGTCTGCAGTGTATGAACTGTCGAACGCGCGCGGACGGTCGAGAGGAGAACGACGCTCGAGCGGAACTCCCGATCGAAACGCGGCCGGTTCCGCTCGTCACGCTTCCCCTCGGAGCCACTCGCGACCGCGTCGTCGGAACCCTCTCCGTCGAGGACGCGCTCGCCGGCGAGGCAGACTTCGACCCCGGACTGGTAGCCCGCGCGCATCGGGGAATTCTCTACGTCGACGAGGTCAATCTTCTCGAGGATCACCTGGTCGACGTCATCCTCGACGCGGCGGCGAGCGGCGTCAACACCGTCGAGCGGGACGGCGTGAGCGTCTCCCATCCCGCCGAGTTCACGCTCATCGGGACGATGAACCCCGAGGAGGGCGATCTCCGTCCGCAGCTTCGGGACCGATTCGCGCTGCAGGCGACCGTCGAGGGCTGTCGGGAGATCGAAGATCGCGTCGAAATCATCGACCGCTCGCTCGGCCTCGGTCGCGAGAACGCCGACAGCACGTCCGCCGCCGACCCCGACTTCAAGTACGCCGCTGACGTTCGAGCCCTCCGAAACGACCTCGCGGACGCCCGGGATCGGCTCCCGGCAGTCGAGCTCCCCGCCGATTTCAAAGCCGACATCGCTCGGCTCTGTCTCGAGGCCGATGTCGACGGCCATCGCGGCGATGTCGCCACCGCCAGGACGGCCAGAACGATCGCCGCGCTCGAGGGACGGACGACCGTCATCGAGCCCGACGTACGCGAAGCCGCTTCGTACACCCTCCCCCACCGGCTTCGGAGTACCCCCTTCGAGGAGGCCCCCGATCTCGAGGACCTGCTCGACGAGGAGTTCGACGACCCCGCCGACGCCGAGAGCGAGTCGGACGACGCGAACGACGGAGAGGGCGATGACGACGAGGAGAACGGTGGCGACGGCGGCGAAGCTGGAAAAGACGGCAGTAAAGGTGAGACGGGCGCCGACGGTGAGCAAGACCGCAACGAAGCTGGAGAACCCGGAAACGACGATGAGAAATATGGTAGCAGGGACGGGCAGGAATCAGCGTCCGACCAGCCGAACGGCCCTTCACCGGCTGAAGAGCCCGCCGACGGTGAACGAGCAAGCGGCGAGTCCGGCCCCTCGAGCGAGCGGCGAGCCGACGCGGGGTCCGAACGTGGCGAAAGTGACGGTGAGACCGACCGCGACAATAGCCGCGAAGACGACAGCGGCGATGGGGAGGACGACGGTGGGAGCGCCGACGAGACGGCGACACCATTACTACCCGGCCAGCGGGCCGACATCGGCGAGGCGGACGCACCGAATCTCGAGATCGGGTCCGCGACCGAGACTCGCGGAGACACGTCCGGCGGCTCTCGAGCGAGCACGGCCCCGACGACCGACGGCCGCGGGGCCCGCGTCCGGACCGAACCCGTTTCCGAGAGCGACGGGACCGGATCGATCGACGCCGCCGCATCCGTCCGATCGGCGGCGAGTCGCGGCGAGTCGCGCGTCGGCGAGCAGGACCTTCGTCGGTCCGTCCGAAGCAGCGACGCGGCGGCGACGATCGTGTTCGCGGTCGACGCGAGCGCCTCGATGGCCCCCGCGATGCGAACGGCGAAGGGGGTCGTCCTCGACCTGCTTCGAGACAGCTACCAGCGCCGCGACGAGGTCGCGTTCGTCGCGTTCGCCGGAGACGACGCCGACGTGCTTCTTCCCCCGACTACCAGCGTCACGCTCGCCGCGCGCCACCTCAAGGACCTCCCCTCCGGCGATCGCACGCCGCTTCCGGCAGGCATAGAGACGACCCGATCGGTCCTCGAGCGGACGGACACCGACGCGTCGGTCGTCGTTCTGGTCACCGACGGCGGGGCGAACGTCGCGGGAGAATCCGCTAGTCCGACGGAGGCGACGCGACGGGCAGCCAGACGGCTCCGCGCCGCGGGCGCGTTGGTCGTCGTCGTCGATGCGGGAGACGACTCTCGAGCCGGGCTCTCCGAACTCGTCGCCGCCGAAACGGGGGGCGAACTCGTCTCGCTGTCCGCACTTTCGGTCGAAACCGTGCGCTCGGCCGCGGAGTCAGTCCCGCAAAAGGAGTAACTCGAGCGGGGGTGGGGGTCCGGCTCGTCGAAGGAATGTTCGGTGCGATTTGGCGACCTGAAATCGCCTTTGCTACTCGTCGAACAGTTCGTCCACCGCCGCTCTCGCCGCCAGCGCCGCCTCGTCGGCGACGGCGTCCGGATCGGCTTCGTCCTCGGGGGCGTTGAGGTAGACGTCGACCTCGAGCACGCCCTCTTCGAAGACGACCGTCACGTCGTAATCGCGGACCGCCGACTGTTTGTACGCCGAGAAAATTCGCGCTTCAGCTGCATCGGAGGCGGTCTGCACGACCGTTTCCGGGTCCGGGTCGGCGTCCGCATCTGTGTCCGTGTCTGTATTCATTGCTGGTCCTGTTGTCGATGTGGTGGCGTCGCCCCAAAAAGTGGGCGACTGGGAATCGGATCCCGCTTCGAGTCGCGTTCGATCGGTCAGTTTATGCGCCGCCTGCGCCCGGACCGCCTGGGCCGGCCGGGCCGCCCATGCCGCCGCCAGCGCCGCCGAGCATCTGCTCGAGTTCCTCCTGCAGGGATTCGAACTGATCCTGTACGCGGTCTTCCTGCTTTTCGAGGGTTTCGAGTCGGATCTCGAGGCTATCGACCTTCTCGTCGAGGTCCGATTCGGCTTCGTCGTACTCGGTTTCGACGAGGAGTTCGCCGACCTGTCGGTACATGGTCGTCTCGTCGTCGATGTTCTCGAGTTCCTCGAGCGCGTTCTCGGCGTCGGTGAGCGAGGATTCTGCCTCCTGTTTCTGGACGGCGACCGTCTGGGCGGTCTCCTGTAGGTCCTGTAGCTCCTCGATTTTCTCCTGTGCTTCCGGCGGCAGGTTTCCTTGCATACCCCGACCGAAGCCCTCCGGACTGATAAAGCCAAGCTTTGCGTTCGGTCGGCCGTCGAGACCGTTCGATCGACGACTATGAGAATTTCAGACGAACCGGCTTCCTGCGGTGGCGGTCTCCTCTGCAACGTCGACCAGCGTAAACCAGGTGTTGAGCGCCGCTCGAAGGGCGATAACGTCTCGAGCTTCGATCTCGATGCGGACGGTTCGGTCGGACCGGGAAATCGTCGTTCTCGAGCGGTCGTCATCGATCTCGCCGATCTCGCGGGTGACGCTTTCGGCGATGAGACGCGCTCGAGCGTCGCTCTCGTAGTCGAACTCGAGGGTTGCGCCGTGAGAAAACACGCGGGCTAGTGGACGTCGACTTCCTTGACGTCTCGGCTGCGCTCTTTGAGCAGGACCCGGTGTCCGCAGTACGGACAGCGGACGCCGCCGTATTCGTCGAGCTGGACGTCGCGTTTACAGCGGGAACATTTGTAACTCATGGTGGACTGTTTCCGAGTGCGTTAGTCGTCGCTTTCGTCTTCTGCCAGCGCGGCCCGGATCGATCGGGTCACGGTCTTTCCGGCCGGCGTCTGTGGGCGGTAGGCACCGCCGGTGAACACTTCGCCGGTCTCGTCGTTCTTCCAGATACCGGTTCCGACGCGGGTAACGTCGTCGCCGTCGACTGTCGCGTTCTCCATGTCGGCCTCGATATCGCTCACTCGTCGTCGGGAAACGCGCCCGTAGCGTGCGCCGAATCGGCCAGCGCTACCGACGATCCCAGAGTTGTTGCTCATAGTATCGTACCCTATCCCCAGCGGATTCATAAAGCTGTTGAGTCACGCTCGTCCGGTGGGTCCGCCGTTCACGACGGCGGTCCACACCAGTTCCCGGACGACGACGCCCAGCGCGGCGAGGTAGCCGAGCGGTGCGAGCGGTACGGCGAGCAATCCCGTCCCGATCCCGGTGAAAACGACGAGCGCCCGGACAGTCAGTCCGCTCATCGCGAGCAGCGGAATCAGCGCCAGGACGATGTCGGCTCGCTCGAGCATCGTAATTACATCTAATTACGGCCCGCCGGATAAGTGACTGACAACCAGCAGGTACTGTCTCTTCTCTCGAGTCGACAGAGTGACCTGGCAACGAACGTTATGGAACGCAACTGATACCCACCGACGGCGACTTCCGCTGCCGGTTTGTTCCGGGGTCGATCACTGGAACTCTTCTTCGTCGAGTACGTCGTTGAGGTCGTCACGGACCCGTTCGCCCATCTCTCGGTCGCGTGCAGTCGTGACGATCCGGTTTTCCTGCACGCTCGAGCCGTCTCGCAAAAGGAGGCGAATGTTTCCGCCGTCGTCGGCTCGCGTGACTTTCGCGCGCAGTCCTGATTGGGACCCCTTCCCACCCGCGTCGATCGGGCCAGGGATGACTTTCTTGACGTGGGGGTGTCCCGCGACGGTTCGAATGGCCTGCATGCCCGTTCGGCCGCCGATCAGCGTCGTGTGGCTGCCACCAATTTTCTCCGAGAGTGGGAGATTAACAACGTCGAGCGCTCGTTCCCCGTTTCGCTCGATGACGGCGTCGACTGGTTCCTCATCGTCCACGCGATAGAACGTGTGATGGAGGGTGTTCCGAACGGCGCGGATGACCGAGCGCTCTCCCGCCGCGTAGACCTCCTCCGGGCGCTTCCTGCGGATCTCGTCCCCGATCAGTTCTGCGAAGTTGCGAAATTCGACGGTCTCTTCCTCGCCAGTCTCGGGAACCGTCGTGATGGTCGTCTCGCCAATCGCCGTCTCATCGGCGAGCATCGTGATTGTCGCCCGCTCGCGACCCGCCTCGAGAACGACCCGGTCGGTGTTCGACTCCCGACAGACCAGACAGAAGTCTCCGGGTTTCTCGAGCGACGATGCGCAGTGGCGACACTCCATGGCTCTGCTCGGAGTTGGGACTATCCGTGTAAAACGCCCGCGCTTTTCGGTCGCGGGCTGTCACGCGAGCGACCGCGCCCGCGACCCGCCCATTTCCGACGGGGCGGCCGCTCGCGCTACCCGAGGTCGATCGGATCGACTTTCAGATACTCGCGACACAACACCGTCGCGTAGGACCCTTTCGGCAGCGCAAACGAGAGCGTCAGCGGCTCGCTCTCGAGCGCGAGGTCGGTTCGAACGAGGATCGCGCGCCGGGTCCCGGTCGAGTGGAACTCGCCGGGCAGGTCGAAATCGTCTGGCTCGAGGTCGAGCTCCGCGAGCACGTCGCGTTCGATCTCGCCCTGCGCGCCGTCGGCCAGTGTCGTGTCGGTTCCGACCAGCGGCGCCGTGACGAACGCTCGCCCGCGCTCGCAGTGGCGGGTCACGGATCGAATCCGGCGCTCGTCGACGCGCTGTTCCCGGTCGACGTCAGGCAACTCGAGTTCGTCGGGGGCGTCTCGGTCGGCGAAACAGACGACGTCTCCCTCGACCGGCCGGTCGAAGGGGAGTCCCCGCTCGAGCCGTTCGCTCAGCATCAGGTTGAACGCGTAGGACTGGGCCGCGTGAACGAACAGCCGCTGGAGGTTCGACGGAACCCGCTCGAGCGCCGCCCGGTACGTCTCCGGACCCGGCTCGCCGGATTCCTGGCTCTGGTGTTCGGCCAGTTCGTGGAGCATCGAGCGCTCGTACCGCAGGCGATTGGGAAACCGCTCGAGTGCCGCCTGCCAGTCGCGGCTCTCGTCGACGAACCGGCGGGCTTCTCGCGTCCCCTCCGGCTCGGACTCGGTCGGATTGCCGAGGTAGGCCATCACGGCCCCCTCCCAGTCGCCTCGAGCGATGGCGAGGCCGACTTCGTGCGTGACCGGCCGCTGGCTTCCGAACCGCTGTTGGCCGAAGAAGTTGGGCACGCCGATGGTTTGCGGCGAGCCGTCTTCGTCATCGTTACCGACGCCCGCGCCGCCGAACTCGCCGAGTTCGTCGGTAATCTCCGCCGCGGTTTCCGGTCGCTCGGCGTCGCTGACGACCAACTCGAAGCTGTTTCCGGCGAGGTCGCCGAACTCGAGTCCGCGTCCCGCCCGCCCGAGCACCTCGATGTCGGCTTCGTTCACCTCCGGAAGCTCGTTGCGGTCGGGCGCGTAGACCGAAAACAGCTGGGTCGTCACGGCGTACTTGTCCTTGGTTCCGGCCCAGTTGATCCGTTCGCGACTGATTCCCAGCGCGTCGGAGAGCCGGGACGCGAAGTCGTTCGTGTCCCACGCCGTGAGCGTCGCCCGGAAGACGAGGTGCGGATAGGCGTCCGTCGACGCGTCGACCGGCTCGGTCGAGAACCGCTCGAGTTCGCGCACGCGAAAGTGGTCGTCCGCGTCGCGCAAGCGACCGCCGACCCCGTCGGCGTCGCTGACGTAATACTCCATGCCGACGGCCTGTTCGGTTGGATGAGCGGGGCGCATGTTCGTAGTTGGAACGGCTTTGGCCGCCGGGACTAAATCGGTTCGTTCTCGAGGCGGCATCCGGTCCAGTATGTGAGAACCGGCCGGTGGAAACAGGTAGACCGAATATCATTTGGTGGACGGTGTCCATCGTTCCGTATGGAACTGTCTCCGCTCCGGAGCGCACTACTGGTGATGGGTGGCGTACTCGTTGCATCCGTCGCCGTCCCGTTCATCACCGGAGATTCCGTTCGGATCAGCACGCTGCTCGGTGCCGCCCTCGGCTGTGTCGTTCCGTTGGCGCTTGCACGCCATCCCGGCGCGCTCGAGAAGCGAACGGCGGTCGTCGGGGGAGGCGTCATGACCGTGATCCTCGTGAGCGCGGCGCTCTGGATGCACGTGTAACGAAAGCGGACTGCCCGCTGAAAAGGGGAACCGGTCCGATAATCGGCAGACGTTCGTAACAAGTGATTTTTGTCCGTACGCTAGAGTGTCAACATGGTCGTTCCGTTAGAGATGGGATGGCGGCAACTGCTGTTCGAGAACTGGCCGATCGATCCCGACGTGATGGACGCCCATCTTCCTGCCACGCTGACGCCCGACGAGTACGACGGGTCCGCGTGGCTGTCGATCGTTCCGTTCACCAACGTCGCCGTCCGACCGAGGGGCGTTCCGAAATCGCTCGGTATCAGACTACCGGAACTCAACGTTAGAACGTACGTCACGCACGACGGCGTGCCGAGCGTCTACTTCTTCAGCCTCGATGCGCAGGGCATCTCGAGCGTGCTCGGCGCGCGCGTCTTCCACCACCTGCCGTACTACTACGCGCGTATCTCGCTGGCGGTCGAAGACGGCCGCGTCGCGTTCTCGAGCAACCGTCGTCATCCGGGTGCTCGACCCGCCCAATACGAGGGGACCTACTGGCCGACCGACGACCCGTTTTTGGCCCCGAGCGATCCGTTCGGGGAGTTCCTGGTCGAACGCTATCGGTTCTACACCGAAGCGCAGGACGGGTCGATCCGGTACACGGACGTCGAACACGACCCGTGGCAGTTGTACCCGGCCGCTGCCGACATCGAAACGAATACGCTGTTTTCGGCGCACGGATTCGAAACGCCGAACGCCGAACCGGTCTATTACTACAGTCCGGGGCTTGACGTGGTCGCCTCGCGAAGCAGGCGTTTGTGAGAAGAGCGCGGAAGTCCGATCGTCCCCTTTTACTACCGATCACTCCGCCACCCTGTCGACGAGTTCGCGGACGTACTCGAGTTCGTCCTCTAACACCGTGTGGCCGACACCCTGATAGATCCGTTTCTCGGTCTCGGCCTCGAGTTCGTCGAAGGCCCGGATCGACTCGTCGACCCGTTCGACCGGAATGTGGGGGTCCTGATCCCCGCAGCCGATGAACACCGGCGTTCCGTCCATCGAGCCGTCGTAGTCTCGAGGCGTCCCTTCGGCACCGATCAGGCCCCCAGAGAGGGCGACGACGCCGCCGTATCGATCGGCGTTTCGAGCGGCGTATTCGGTCGAGAGACAGCCTCCCTGTGAGAAGCCGAGCAGGATCGTTCGCTCGAGCGGCATTCCTGCCGATTCGACCGTCTCGAGAACGTCCTCGAGTTTGGCCAGCGCGGAGTCGAGATGTGGCTGGTTGTCCTCGATAGGGGCGAGAAACGAGTTCGGGTACCAGGTTCCGCGATGGGCCTGCGGCGCGAGAAAGGCGATATCGTCGCGCGCGAACTCGTTTGCGAACTCGAGCATCCCGCTCGCGCGGGCCCCGCGGCCGTGGACGAGGACCATCGCCGCGCTCGCGTCCTCGAGGTCGGCTCCGGCGCGCTCGAGGGGCTGATTTCCGTGTGGGTCGTCGATCATAGGCAGATCTGACGGGGCCGAGGGCGAAAGATGTTGGCAAGCCGGTGACGGAAGCTGGACCACGGGATTTTTGCCCCGCCGAGGGGAGTCCGTCGTCTCGATACCTTTTTCACCACCTAGTGTTATTACCTGGTTGTATGAGCGAGTTCGAAAAATTCAGCGACGTCGGCGAGGCGGACGTAACGCGAGCGATCGGACAGGAATGGACCGAGGAGTTCATGGACTTCTCGGACTCGGACGTCATCATCGTCGGTGGCGGTCCCTCCGGCCTCACGGCCGCGAAGGAACTCTCCGAGCGGGGAGTGAAGGTGATGGTCGTCGAGAAGAACAACTACCTCGGCGGCGGCTTCTGGCTCGGCGGCTTCCTGATGAACAAGGTCACGGTTCGCAGCCCCGCCCAGAAGGTGCTCGACGAACTGGACGTGTCCTACAAGGAGTCCCAGGACAGCGAGGACCTCTACGTCGCGAACGGCCCCGAGGCCTGTTCCGGCCTGATCAAGGCGGCCTGCGACGCGGGCGCGAAGATGCAGAACATGACCGAGTTCACGGACATCGTCATCCGCGAGAACCACCGCGTCGGCGGCATCGTCATGAACTGGACGCCGGTCCACGCGCTGCCCCGGGAGATCACCTGCGTCGACCCCATCGCCGTCGAAGCGGACCTCGTCATCGACGCGACGGGCCACGACGCGATGGCGGTCACCAAACTCGACGAGCGCGGCGTGCTCGACGCGCCCGGCATTCAGGACGCGAAAGAGCGCGGCCAGGTCATGGACCAGACCGACAGCGACACCTACGGCGCACCGGGTCACGACTCGCCCGGCCACGACTCGATGTGGGTCGGCGAGAGCGAGGACGCCGTCGTCGAACACACGGGCCTCGTCCACGACGGCCTGATCGCGACCGGGATGGCGACCGCAACCACCTTCGGACTGCCGCGCATGGGCCCGACGTTCGGTGCCATGCTCGTCTCCGGGAAACGCGCCGCCCAGGTCGCACTCGACGAACTCGAGGTCGAGGCCGATCCCGTCGAACTGACCTCTCGAGCGGCCCCGGCCGACGACTGAACGAGCGATGGACCGAGTCGTCCTGTATCGAGCGCCGACGACCGAAGCCGGGATCGATGAGACCGCAGATTGGCTCGAAGAGCGCCTGGCGTCGTCGGTCGACGCACCCGTCGTCGTGAGAGACCGATTCCTCGACGTTCACCGAACCGATGAGTTAGCCGAGCGGCTCGCCGAGGCTCGCGTTCGGTCTCCCTACGACCGCGAAACGGGGAACACGATGCTCGGGACGGTCCGGTACGAGGAGCGCGTCCTCGAGTCGCCCGACCGCGGCGGGGGCGTCCTCTACGACGGCTTGCAGGTCCAGCGGGCGCTCAACGAGGCGATGATTCCCGACGAACGGGTTCTCGAGACGCTTCACGTCGCGATTCTCGATCGAGCGATCGGAACCTGGGGCGAGCACGACGGCCGGTGGCACAAGCGGGTGAACGTCCTCGGGCAACCCGCGCTCGTCTCCGTCCCTGGGCTATACGAGGCCCCAGCAAAGCCCGAGCGCTATTACAAAGAAAAACAGCAACACGCGCTGCTGTCGGGAGATTCGCCGCCTCGAGAAGTACTCGAGAACCGCGTCGAGGGCGAGTTCCTGATAGAAGACGACCCGCGAACGACCGAGGTGGTGAAAGGGTACGTGTTACAGGCGATGAACTATCTTCTGAATGGAACGCCGTTTTGTGATGACCCACGGTGTCGGCTATTCAACGCCCACCGTCACGAGGGGGTGATCGAGGCCCAACTTCGAGAGCCCACCTTCTGTCCGGAGCACGCCGAGTTGTACGGGCGTGATCGGACGGAGCCCGCGAGCGAATAGCGGTTCGGAACACGCGACCGAACGGCGGTCCCATCGAGACATCGGCCGCCCGATTCGGTGTACATTTTTGGGTCACTGTCGACTCACAACTATCAATGAGTGACGAATTCACGCTATCGATTCCCGTTCGATTCCGGGATATCGATCGATTGAACCACGTCAACAACGCAGTGTATTCGACGTATCTCGAGGAGGCCAGATTCGCGTATCTGGAGTCGGTCCTCGACGTCGACGTCACCGAGTTCGAACTCGTCATCGTCAACCTCGAGCTTTCGTTTGCCCGGCCGATCTCGCTCGACGACGACCTCGAGGTCGCCGTGTCGGTGACCGACCTCGGCGAGACGAGCTGGACGATGGAGTACGAGTTCCGGGTCGACGGTACTGTCGTGGCGACCGGCGAGACGACGAACGTCCACTTCGATCCGGAAACCGAACGACCGAAGCCGCTCCCCGCGGAGATCCGAGAGCCGCTGCTCGAACGCGAATCCGGACTCGAACCCGAACCGCTCGAGGGAAGCGGTTCGTAACGAGTTCGACCCCCCATTGCGGTCCAGCAACGTCCGTGAACGTCAGCTTCGGCAGCCTGGTAAACATAACTATTATGTGTGTTATTCCCTTACAAAGATGTATTATGCCCGCGCCCCCCTGTCAGGAGGAAAACGGAATCGTCGAACAGTGGGACCGAATCTTCGGCGCCCTGTCGGCCGAGCCGCGGCGTCGGCTATTGGTTTCGCTCCTCGACGCTCGTCCGGAGGAGTACGTCAACCTCCCGGAAGCGGCGCTCCTAAAGGAGATCGACCGGGACGAACGCAAGCTTCGATCCCAACTCGTTCACTGTCACCTCCCGCTGTTAGCGGACTACGATTTCGTTCGCTGGCGGACGAACCCGTTTCAGGTCCGACGGGGGCCGAAGTTCGAAGCTATCGAGGCCGTCCTGACGACGTTACTCGATCGGGCCGAGGAAGACCCACCGCTCGTGGCGGGTTCCAGCCGACTCGAGTACGACAGCGACTGCAGGACCGAGTGACCGCGCAAGACCGAGTAATCGCGCAAGACCGAGCGATCGGGTTTCCCGACGATGCCGACGCCCTCGAGTGTGCGTCGATTACGCGATCCGACCGCCGGTCAATCGAACGACTCCGAGCACGTGCGTTTCGTGGGCGACAGCGTCTGCGTTTTCTCGAAGCGCGTCGTGGGCGTGCCGAATGCGTTCGTCCAGCCGCCGCGTCGGCGCTGTCTCGTAGCGAAGCTTCGTCGTCGGTGGTGTCGAAAGGACCGTGATCGCGTGGAAAAGGGCGTTTACCGGCGGACTGTACCACCGATCGCTTCTCGCCGCGTTGACCAGGACGACGTGGCCGCCGGAACCAACGAATTTCGTCCAGTCCTCGACCGCGCCGGCGGGATTCGAGAGCATGCCGACGACGAACGTCGCGAGGACGGCGTCAACCGGTCCCGAAACCGGCGGTGCTGTTGCGTCTCCGCGGATGACGTGGACGTTGTCGTACTGGGCGGTCAACTCGCGCGCTCGCTCGAGGACGGGGGCGGTAAAATCGATCCCGATGACGGTTCCCTCGGGGCCGACCGCCGACCGAAAGAAAGGGAGGTTCGCACCCGTTCCACAGCCCATTTCGACGACCGTATCGCCCGGCTCGAGTCGACAGGCGTCTGCCGCCCGCTGGCGAAGCGCGACGATCCCCGGGGTTTTGCGCGCCAGCAGGTCGTAGAGCCGCGCCCATCGTCCGTAGAACGCCTGCGCGTCTTCGGTCATTGATGGTTCAGGTAGCTGGTGGGCGGCCGTGCTTAAATTACCGACCGAACCGTATCAGCGACTGATTCCGCGTCCGGGCCGAGCACGTACGTGATCGGTTCGATCCCCATTCCGCCGG
Source organism: Halostagnicola larsenii XH-48 (assembly GCF_000517625.1). Classification (GTDB taxonomy): domain Archaea; phylum Halobacteriota; class Halobacteria; order Halobacteriales; family Natrialbaceae; genus Halostagnicola; species Halostagnicola larsenii. The sequence goes on from NZ_CP007055.1 coordinate 1,021,765, forward strand.
TCTGGTAGAGCACTGTCGCATCGGGCTGGGACTCGATGGCCGCGCCCACGCTCGAGGCGACGTCGCCCGACCCGTCGAACTCCGCAGTGACGTGGCCTCGATCGGCGAGCGTGTCGACGATCTGGCGATCGTACTTGATGTTCGCCGCCGCGGACGCGTCCGCCCCGTGTCGGCGCGCCGCGAGCAACACTGACGCGACGTGTTCGGAAACGCCGAACTCCGGATCGCCGGGGACCGTCGCCTTCCCCTTCACGTCGAAGACGCGGCCGGGAACCCCCGCGACGTCGTCGATCCCCTCGGCATCGGGCGTACACGCGACGAGATTCGACCCAACCGCGGGAATCAGTCCCGCGAACCCGCTCGCGTTCTCGAGGATGCGAAGGCCTCGCCGGAGCGAGGAGAGGACGCGCTCGCTCGCCCGGAGGTCGCTTTCGGGGTCGTGGACCCGAAAACTGGATTCGTACTCCGCTAGTTCGGGAACCGCCTCCTCGTGAAGCCCCGAGAGTACGTCCCCGCCGCGCTCTAAGTTCCGAATCAGAATCTCGAGTTCGATGAGCGCCTGCACCGGCGTCGTGTCGCCCGTCGCCAGTCCCGCGCCGAGTTCCTCCACGAGCGATTCGACGCGCGAGTCGTCGGCGATTTGCTGATTGGTCGTCACGTCCCCGTGGGCGTACTTCGAGACGGCGCTCTGGCTGATTCCAAGCACCGACGCGACCTCGCTTTGGGTGAGGTCGCGCTCGCGAAGTTCGCCGGCTAGCATCGATCGAACCGTCGGTAGAAACTCCTCGACGACGATTTCTTCGACGAATTTCATTCGTTGGCGCGGTGTAGGAACCCCGCCGGGATAACTGTGGCTCACCGTCGGCGGGTGTGACTCTCGGCGGGTTTGGCTCACCTCCGGTAGGTTTAGCTCATCGCCGGTAGGTTTCGTGTACGCACGAATGGAAAGGGGACAGCCGTCTCCCGTCGGAGTACAGACGACGCCGGCTTCCAGAAGAACGCGGCTCGAGACGCCGTTTTCGGTCCTATTCGTCCGTCCGCTCGAGTTGGTCGCCGCCGAACTCGTCGTCGCTTTGGATCCGGGAGGCCTGCGGGCCGTCCTGGTCCTGGTACTTCGAGCCGCGATCGCTTCCGTACGGCCTGTCCGCCGGCGTCTTGAGCTCCGTGAACGTCAACTGGGAGATCCGCATGCCGGGGGTCAGGGCGACCGGTGCGGACCCGAGGTTCGATAGCTCGAGAGTGATCTGGCCACGGTACCCCGGATCGCACAGCCCCGCGGTCGCGTGGACCACGACGGCGAGACGACCCAGCGAGGAGCGGCCTTCGACGTGGGCGATGAGATCCGCGGGAATCTCGACGCGTTCGTGGGTCGTCCCCAGCACGAAGTCGCCGGGATGGAGGATGAAATCGTCGCCGTCCTCGACGACCGTTTCGGTGACGTACTCGTCGACCTCCCGCTCGGAGGTGGGGTGGATACAGGGGATGTTCGTCCGCTGGAACTCGAGGAACTCTCGACCCAGCCGCAGGTCGACGCTCGCCGGCTGGATCTGGAGTTCGTAGTCGTCGATCGGGTCGATCACGAGGTCGCCCTCCTCGAGGCGCTCGAGGATGTCCGCGTCGGAAAGGATCATGTGCGAGCACTCGCGTTGTGGGGCTTAAAAGTCATTGAACTGTTTCGGGACTACCGCTCGAGAAGCGACACGGGCCGACGACGGCAGCGTCGATCCGCGTTACAGCGCGTCGTCGATGGCCGACTCGATCGCGTCGTACGACGCTTCGACTTGCTCGCCGTCGACGAAAACGGACGGCGTGGCTTCGATGCCAGCGTTGCTGGCTCGTTCCTTTTCCGTCTCGAGTTCGTCTCGAAAGGCGCCGTCTTCGGTATCCGTGACCACCTGTTCGCCGTCGACGCCGGCGTCGTTCGCCGTCGATTCGATCACCTCGAGCGAGTATCCATCGTTGAACTCGGAATAAATATTCTCTTCGAACTGCCAGAACGCCTCGTCGCCGCCCTGATCCTGCACGGAGCGGGCGGCGCTGGCGATTTCCCAGGACCACTCGTCGCTGGACGGAATCGGGAAGTCACGAAACTCGTAGCGGATGTCTCCGGGCTCGATGTACGTGGATTTGATGTCGGGATATATACTTTCCGTGTATTTCGCACACGCGGGGCAACCGAAGTCCTTGAACACCATGACGGTTACGTCCGCGTCCGGATCGCCGGCGACCGGAACGGGGAGTTCTGACTCGCCCTCGAGCTCGAGTTCGCCTTCGACGTTCCCGCTGTTCGAGTTGAGACAGCCCGCGACGGCAACGCCCGTACCGGCGAGGGCCGTTGCCGCGAACCGGCGGCGTGAAATGTCCATACGGTTGCTAGCGACCGCGGGGTAAAATATGTAGTGACAGCGGCATCCCGTCGCCGTTCGTCGCCACGATTGCTCGAGTCAGCACCGCCAGCCCCGCGGCTGATCGCCGCGCCTATATCGTTCCCGCTCGAGTCTTCGGGCATGAAACAGGCCATCGTCGCGCGGACCGATATCGGGATGGGCCAGGGAAAACTCGCCGCCCAGGTCGCACACGCCTCCCTCTCGGCCTACGAGAAGGCAGACAAGCGAACCCAGCGAAAGTGGAAAAACGGCGGCCAGAAGAAAATCGTGCTGAAAGGAAGCAGCGAACGCGAACTCCACGAACTCTCCGAAATCGCAGACCACAAGGGAATCGCTCAGTCGCTCATCCGCGACGCCGGTCACACCCAACTCGAGCCGGGCACCGTCACCGCGCTGGCCGTCGGCCCCGCGGAAGAAGACCTCGTCGACCGCGTGACGGGCGAACTGCCGCTGTTTTGAGCGCTGTCGAGAGTCGAGGATTCAGCTTCGGTCGAAGAGCGCCCCGGGCGCGTCGATGTCGATCGATGCGACGCGACAGATGTCCCACAGCGTCGCTCCGTTGCTCGTCACGACGGGAACGCCCAGATCGCCCTCGAGCCGATCGACTGCGGCGAGCGAGCGGTAGTTCGTACACGAGATGAACACTGCATCGAGCGAGCGGCCGTCCGCCATCGCAGTCGCCTGTTCGTAAGCATCGTCGGGATCGAGCGTCCCGATGGCGGTGTTTGCCTCGATCCCGCGGCCGTCGATGGCGACGACGTCGAAGCCCGCGACCTCGAGAAATTCTGCTTCTCGTTCGTCGAGCGCTTCCGTGTACGGCGTCACCACGCCGACGCGTTCGACGGCGAGTCCCTCGAGCGCTCTGCAGACGGAGCGAGCCGTTGCCACTGCGGGGACGCCCGCTGCGTCCTCGAGGCGCTCCTCGAGTTCCACGTCGAACCCGGGGCCGTGAAGTAAGCTCCCCGTGGTACAGGCGTAGGCGACCGCATCGACGGCTGCGTGTGCGAGCAGTTCTCCGCCGCGGACCGCGTCGTCGCTCATCGCGTCGAGTTCGTCGACGGTGACCGACTCGAGGGCCATTCGGGCCGAATGTATCGTCACGTCGTCCGCGGTCGCCCGCTCGAACTCGGGTTCGACCGTCGTGTTCGACGAGGGGACGATCACCCCGATGCGGTCTCGGCCGTCGTCGCCTGCGAGTTCGGACCCACTGTCGGATCCACTGGTCTTGTGGGGGCCCTCATCACTCATCGCCCGTCTCTCCAGCAGAAACCTTCTCGTCCGCTCGGTCCCGTTCGAGCGCCGCCGTCTCGCGATCGCTTGGATCGCCGTGACCGCCGCCGCCGGGCGTCCGAACGGTCACCGTCGTTCCGACGGGAACGTCGACAGTCGTCTTCGCGGCGACCGTGGTTTCGCCCTCGCGAGGCGATTCTCCGGCCGCTCCCGATACGGCGTTCTCGTTCAATTCGACGCCGTCGGGGAGGTCGAATCCTGCTGGTAACTCGAGTACGTTCTCTCCTCGAGCGCCGTCCCTTCCACCGGCGACCCCGCCGGGGGCGTGGCGTCGCCGTTCAGTGAGCAACGAGACGGTCGCGTCCGTCTCGACGGTGACCGATCGCTCGAGGCCGAGGCCGCCGCGGAACTTCCCCTCTCCGCCGCTTCCAGGCCGGAAGGCGTAGCGTTCGACCCGCATCGGGTACTCGGTCTCCATCGACTCGATGGGCGTGTTGAGCGTGTTGGTCATGCCGACCTGGACCCCGTCCATCCCGTCCGCGGTCGCTCGAGCGCCGAAGCCGCCGGCGATCGTCTCGTAGTAGGTAAAGGAGCCGTCTCGAGCGCCGATGGTCAGGTTGTTCATCGTTCCCTGTCCCTGCGCGGGCACGCGATCCGGAGTCGCCTTCGCGAGGGCGCTGAAGACCACGTCGGTGACTCGCTGGCTGGTTTCGACGTTGCCGCCCACCACCGCAGCGGGTGCGGTGGGGTTGAGCACCGACCCCTCGGGCGCGTCGACCGAGACCGGCTCGTAACAGCCTTCGTTCGGCGGGATTTCGGGGTCGGTGATACACCGGACGACGAAGTAGACCGCGCTCTTGGCGACGGCCAGCGGCGCGTTGAGGTTTCCGTCGACCTGCGATGCGCTCCCCGAGAAGTCGACGTCGATCGTCGCGCCGTCGACCGTGACAGTCGTCTCGATCCGGACGTCTTCGTCGGTGATCCCATCGCCTTCGAGCACGTCAGTCGCCTCGTAGACGCCGTCCGGTACCTCCTCGAGTTCGCTCGCGATCCGGTCTCGAGAGTACTCGATGACGGCGTCGAACCCGGCGAGTACGGTTTCCTCGCCGTGTTCGTCGATCAGCGACGCGACGCGCGCTTCGGCGCGTTCGTTCGCCGCGAGCTGGGCGCGAAAGTCCGCTCTGCGCTCTCGAGCGTTGCGAACGTTCGCGAGGATGAGCGACTGCACGTCCGATCGGATCTCGCCGTCCTCGACGAGCCGGATCGGCGGCAGCCGGAGCCCCTCCTGGTAGATCTCGCGCGCACCGGCCGGCATGCTGCCGGGCGTCATCCCGCCAACGTCGGCGTGGTGGGCTCGAGAAACCGCGTAGCCGACGATCTCCGAATCGGGCGCGATCGGGGAGACCATCGTCACGTCGGGCAGGTGCGTGCCGCCGGTAAACGGGTCGTTGAGCACGAACACGTCGCCGGGCTTCGGATCGTGCTCGCGGACGGCCGCGACGGACTCGGGCATCGCGCCGAGGTGGACGGGGATGTGTTCGGCCTGGGCGACCATCCTGCCCTCGGCGTCGAACAGCGCCGTCGAACAGTCGCGGCGCTCCTTGATGTTCGGCGAGTACGCCCCGCGGATCAGGGTCTGGCCCATCTCCTCGGCGGCGCTCTCGAGCTGGTTTCGCAGTACCTCCAGTGTGATCGGATCGATGGCTTCGTCGGTCATCGGTGTGGCTGATTTCGGTGTGCTCATTGGCGTGCTGTTTCGGTCGTCGACTCGGCTCGAGTCATGACGAGCGTGCCGTCCTCGAGGATCTCGCCAGACCACGCGGGCGGGACGACGGTCGTACTCTCGGCCTGCTCGAGGACCGCGGGGCCCTCGATCGGTGCGCCCGGCTCGAGGCGGTCTCGCTCGTAGACGGCGGTCTCCTGCGTGCCGTGGCCGGGGAAGTGGGCGTCCCGCGCTCCGATTCGAGCCTGGCCGTCGCCGTCGTGGCGGACGATCGGGTCGGGCCCGTCGACGGTCGCGGTGGCACGCAGGTTGACCACCTCGACGGTCTCGTCCATCGCGTAGCCGTAGGCCTGTTCGTGGGACTCGTGAAACCGCTCGGCGACCGCCGCCGGATCGAACTCTTGGCCGACCGAAACGGACAGCTCGAAGCTCTGGCCCGCGTACCGACAGTCGGCCGTTCGTTCGATCCGGGCCGCGTCGGGGTCGGACGCGTCGGCCAGAACCTCCGACACGAGCCCGTCGTAGACGTCCTCGAGACGGGACGGGTCCGCGCTCTCGAGGTCGACGCCGACGGTTCGGACCGCGTCGTAGCTCTCGTCTGCCGCGAGCAGGCCGAACGCCGAGAGGACGCCACCTGGCCGCGGGACGACGACTCGGTCGACCTCGAGGCTCTCGGCGAGCGCCGCCGCGTGCATCGGTCCCGCACCGCCGAAGGCGACGAGCGCGAACGAGCGCGGATCGTGGCCCCGCTCGACGGTGACCGACCGGATCGTCCGGGTCATCGTCGCGTTCGCGACGCGGTAGACGCCGCGGGCAGCCTCGAGCGCGCTCTCGAGGCCCGCCTCGTCCGCCAGTCGTTCCAGCGCGTCGTGGGCGGCCTCGACGTCGAGGGTGAACTCCCCGCCGAGGGCCGTCTCGGGACCGATGTAACCGAGCACGACGTTCGCGTCGGTCACCGTCGGTTCGGTGCCGCCGCGGCCGTAACAGACCGGTCCGGGCTGGGCACCCGACGAACGGGGACCGACGCGGAGCGCGCCTCCCGCGTCGACCCACGCGATCGACCCCCCGCCAGCGCCGACAGTGTTCACGTCGACCATCGGCGTGCGAATCGGGAGGCCGTCGATTTCCGAGTCGGTCGTCCGCTCGGCTTCGCCGTCCCGGACGAGGCTCACGTCGCTCGAGGTGCCGCCCATGTCGAAGGTGACCAGTCCCGAAACGGCGTCGTCGTCCACCGTGGCGGCCGCGCCGACGACGCCCGCTGCGGGCCCCGAAAGCGTGGTCGTGACGGCCTGCTTTCGAACCGTCTCGGGATCGGCAATGCCGCCGTTGGCCTGCATGATCCGCGGCGCGGGGATGCCGGCATCCGCGGCCTCGTCGACCAGTCTACCGACGTAGCTGTCGATCGCCGGGCGGACGTAGGCGTCGACGGCCGTCGTCGAGGTTCGCTCGAACTCGCGGAACTCCGCGAGCACCTCGTGGGAGGCAGACACCGGGACCTCGAGTTCGTCCCGGAGCACGTCGGCGACGATTCGTTCGTTTTCGGGGTCCGCGTAGGCGTGGAGCAGGCAGATGGCGACGCTCTCGACATCGCGCTCTCGCAGTGTCGCGGCGAGTTCGCGCACCGCCTCGGGGTCGACGGCCCGTTCGACGCCCTCGGGCGTCGTTCGCTCCGTGAGTTCGTATCGCCGGCGTCGAGGTACGAGCGGGTCCGGCTTTTCGACCTCGAGATCGTACAGGTCGGGCCGATCCTGCCTGCCGATCTCAAGGACGTCCCGGAACCCCTCGGTCGTGACCAGCGCGGTCTTCGCGCCGCCGCGCTCGAGCAGGGCGTTGACCGAAACCGTCATCGCGTGGGCGAACTCGTCGATCTCGCTCGGATCGATGCCCGCGCGCTCGCAGGCCTTCTCGATCCCCTCGAGGACGCCGACGCTCTGGTCGTCGGTCGTCGGCACCTTCGCGGTGACCAGCCGATCCTCGACCGAGAGCGCAACGTCAGTGAACGTCCCGCCCACGTCGACGCCGACTCGAGTAGCGGTCTCGCTCGAGTCGCCTGAACCGTCGCTAGTCGAGCGTTCCGTACGGTTGTCGCTCGAGTGTTTCGAATGACCGTCGCTCGAGCGTTCCGGTCGATCGCCGGTCGGGGTCTCGTCGTCGCTTGGCTGGTCCGATTCGGTTCCGTCCGTCATGTCTGATTCGTTCATGTGAGAGGTGGAAAGATTGTGCTGATGAGTTCGTTACGCGAGAAGCACGTCGTACAACGTCTGAAGACCGAGACCGACGACGACTAGCGTGATCACCGCGCCGAGGACGTTCTGGAGCGTCCCGTTCGTGTACTCGCCGAGCAGGGACTCGTTGTTCATCGCGTAGATCAGGAAGACCGCGAGGATCGGCAGCAAAAGCCCGTTTGCGACCTGTGCGAAGACGATGATCTCCACGGGGCTGTAATCGAGCGCAGAGAAGACGATCCCGACGCCGAGGATCGCGATCCAGATCGCGCGGAATCGCGTCGACGTGAGGTCCCGTTCCCAGCCTAGCGCGCCGGCGGTTGCATAGGCCCCTGCGAGCGGCGCGCTCATCGCGCTCGTAAAGCCGGCGGCGAACAGGCCGACCGCGAAGAAGGTCATCGCGTACCCGCCGAAGACCGGCTCTAACTGGTCGGCCATCTCGCCGACGTTCTCGATCGAAGTTCCCTCGGGGAACACCGCGGCCGCTGTCACGACGATCGAGGTCGTGATGATTCCGCCGACTGCGACCATCGCGATGGTGTCGGTACGACACTCGGCGAGGTCTGCCGGGCCGTCCCAGCGCTCCTGGACGGTGCTCGCGTGGAGGAACAGGTTGTAGCCGACGACGGTGGTCCCGACGAGGCCGGCGATCAGGTACGCCGACCCGTCGGGCACTCGAGGAACGAGTCCCCCGGCGACGGCTCCGAAATCCGGTCGGACCATGATCGCGTTGACGACGAACGCGAGTCCCATGACCGTGACGAGGCCGATGAACACCCGTTCGATCAGCTTGTAGTTGCCCGTCCAGAGCAACGCGCCCGCGACGAGGCCGATCAGCGGCCCCCAGACGGTCTCGCTGACGCCGGTGATGGTGCTCAATCCCGCCGCACCGCCGACGATGTTGCCGGTCTGGAACGCCGCCGTTCCGATGCCGATCGCGGCGACCACCAATCCGACGGTGGCCGTCCTGATGATCGGGTTCGAAAACTCGTTTCGAAGCGCTTCCCCGAGACCTTCTCGAGAAACCAGCCCGAGACGGGCGCTCATCTCCTGAAGGACCATCGTCGCGACGATCGAAAACGCGATGGTCCACAACAGGAGGTAGGCGTACTCAGCCCCGATGACGCTTGCTGTCGTTACTGTACCTGGGCCCACGAACGCCGCTGCGACGAGCGCCCCCGGACCGATCGCCTTGAGTCGTTCTACGACACCCATGTGCGATATCCACTCACATCCCTCTCCGTAATCGACAAAAGGGTTGTTGAGAGTCGATCATACGAGATACGTCAAACGTTCGCATTCGATGATTCGGTATGAACTCGTATGAATGCGTGCGACCCTCTCGCAGTGTATAATCCTTTCGCGGTGTGTGGTCCACCCCAATATGTTATCCTCTTACAAACTGGTTCGCGATCGAGAATTCGATCAGAACCGTAACCTGTGGTCAGTTTCGAATTCGCGCTCTCAAGCGGACCGATCCGACGGCGTACTTTCCGTAATGATCACCTTCGACAGTCCCTGATCTATCTCGAGATCGACCGGCAGGTCGACCGTGCTGCGCTCGATGAACCGCGTCATGAACCACCGGATCGGCTCGGAGGCGAAGACGATCTGATAGACGCCCTCGCCCTGCGAACGAACCGCCAGAAATCCACAAAACGACAGCCACTCGAGAAGCTCCTCGACGCTCTCGAAGCGCTCTGCGTACTCGTGGGCGTGGTAGTCCGAAACGCGATCGGCGGCCTCGACGAACTCGGGGTCCGGATCGCCGTCCTCGTACAGCCGCTCGAGAAAACAGTGCAGAAAGTCAACGTCGAGCAGGACGTGCTCGCCCGAGGAGAGCATCTGGTAGTACTGCTCGAGATTGTCGCTCGGTCGCCCGCTGGCCGCCTCGAAGTTCGCCGCATAGAATGCGAGCGCCCGTCGAACCACCTCGCTCTGTCCGTTGTCGGTTTGGGACATGAGCGTCTCGAGTGCCGTCTCCGCGTCGTCGTCGAGCGATACCGTCATTCGGCGCGTCATGGGTTCGGGGAGGGATTGCAGACGGATAACTGTCCGCACACGCGCTTGTGGAGCGTCACATCTCGAGTGAGCCACCTCGCGCACGCGAGCGCACAACGCACGCACACCCGCGCTGTCCAGCGGTTTCGGGTGTATTTCGTCGAAAGCGTTATCCCAATCTCGGTCGTACCGAGCGATCATGATAAACGGATTAGACTCGGGAGGTGAGCGACCGTGGAGCTGATAATCACGGAGAAGGACAACGCTGCGCGGCGAATCGCCGAAATCCTGAGCGGGGACTCGATGGACTCGAGTCGCGAGAACGGGGTGAACGTCTACGAGTGGGGCGGCAAGCGGTGTGTGGGCCTCTCCGGCCACGTCGTCGGGGTGGACTTCCCGCCGGAGTACTCTGACTGGCGAGACGTCGAACCCGCGGAGTTGATCGACGCGAGCGTCGAAAAGACGCCGACCAAAGAGAACATCGTCGCGACGCTGCGCATTCTCGCGCGGAAGGCAGAACGGGCGACGATCGCGACGGACTACGACCGCGAGGGCGAACTCATCGGCAAGGAAGCCTACGAAATCGTCGAGGAAGCGAACGACGACATCCCGATCCGTCGCGTTCGGTTCTCCTCGATCACCGAAAACGAGGTCAAATCGGCGTTCGACGAACCCGACGAACTCGATTTCGACCTCGCCGCCGCCGGCGAGGCCCGCCAGATCATCGATCTGATCTGGGGCGCGTCGCTGACCCGGTTCCTTTCGCTTTCCTCGGGCCAACTGGGCAACGACTTCATCTCCGTCGGGCGCGTCCAGTCGCCGACGCTCAAGCTGATGGTCGATCGCGAGCGCGAGATCGAGGCGTTTGACCCGGAATCCTACTGGGAGCTGGTCGCCGATCTCTCGAAGACCGCCGCCGACGGTGCCGAAGCCGACGCCGAGAGCGGCGAGGACCCGACCGCGCCGTTCGAAGCCCAGTACTTCTACCGCGACGAGGACGACAACGAAGCCGAACGCGTCTGGGACGAGTCGACTGCCGAGGGCGTCTACGAGACGCTCTCGAGTGCGGACTCGGCGACTGTCGTCGATGTCAACGGCCGCACGCGGACCGACTCGCCGCCGACGCCGTTTAACACGACTCAGTTCATCCGCGCCGCGAGCGCCATCGGCTACTCCGCCAAACGAGCGATGTCCATCGCGGAGGAGCTCTACACTGCTGGCTACATCACCTATCCCCGGACGGACAACACGGTCTACCCGGACGATCTGGACCCCGAGGAACTGCTCGACGACTTCGTCGGCCACCCGACGCTCGGCGAGAGCGCAGAATCGCTGCTCGAGGCCGACGAAATCGTCCCGACGGAGGGCGACGAAGAGACGACCGACCACCCGCCGATCCACCCGACCGGCGAGATCCCTTCACGGGGCGGCGACGTCTCCGACGACGAGTGGGAAGTGTTCGAACTCGTCGTGCGGCGCTTCTACGCGACCGTCGCAGAGCCCGCGGAGTGGGAACATCTCAAGGTCGTCGCCGAAGTCGCGGGCGAGGAGCGGCTCAAGGCCAACGGCAAACGACTCGTCGAACCCGGCTACCACGCCGTCTACCCGTACTTCAACACCTCGGAGAACTTCGTGCCCGCCGTCGACGTGGGCGAAGAACTCGCGCTTGCCGACGCCGAACTCGAGGCCAAGGAGACCCAGCCGCCGCGGCGATACGGCCAGTCTCGGCTCATCGAGACGATGGAGGATCTGGGCATCGGGACGAAATCGACCCGCCACGAGACCATCGAAAAGCTCTACGATCGCGGCTACATCGAGAGCGATCCGCCGCGGCCGACGCGACTCGCGATGGCCGTCGTCACCGCCGCCGAGGACTACGCCGACCGCGTCGTCAGCGAGGGGATGACCGCCCAGCTCGAGGCGGATATGGACGCGATCGCGAACGGCGAGGCCACGCTCGAGGACGTCACCGACGAATCCCGCGAGATGCTCGAGGACATCTTCGCGAGCCTCGCGGACTCCCGCGAGGAGATCGGCGACCAACTTCGCAAGTCGCTCAAGGACGACAAGCGCCTCGGGCCGTGTCCGGAGTGCGGCGAGGACCTGCTCGTCCGGCGCTCGCGCCACGGCTCGTACTTCATCGGTTGTGACGGCTATCCGGACTGTGAAAACACGCTGCCGCTCCCGTCGACGGGCAAGCCGCTGATCCTCGATGAAGAGTGCGAGGAACACGGGCTCAACGAGGTGAAGATGCTCGCCGGCCGGCAGACGTTCGTCCACGGCTGTGCGCTCTGTAAGGCAGATGAGGCGGGCGAAGGGCCGACGCTCGGGGCGTGTCCAGACTGTGGAGAAGAACACGGGGGAGAACTCGCAGTCAAGACCCTCCAGAGCGGGTCGAGACTGGTCGGCTGTACTCGTTACCCCGACTGCGAGTACTCGCTGCCGCTCCCGCGTCGCGGCGAGATAGAGGTAACGGAGGAGCGCTGCGAGGAACACGACCTGCCGGAACTGCTCGTCCACAACGGCGACGAGCCGTGGGAACTGGGCTGTCCGATCTGTAACTACCGGGAGTTCCAGGCTCGAGAGGCCGACAGCGGCTCGGACCTCGAAGCGCTCGAGGGGATCGGCGCGAAGACGGTCGAAAAGCTGGCGAACGCGGGGATCGAAGACGTCGCGGATCTCTCAGACGCCGATCCGGACGCCGTCGCCGAGAGCGTCGAGGGCGTGAGCGCGGATCGGGTTCGGACGTGGCAGGCGAAAGCCTGACCGGCTTTCTCAGCCGCTAGGTATCGCTCTGGCTGTCGGCGTGTTCGCGCTTTCTCGAGAGGACCGTTCGATCGAACGAACAGACCAGGTCGTCGTGCTGGTTGAAGACCTCGACGCACATCGTGACGACGCCGCGCTCGCCGTCTGACGTTTCTCGCTTCTCGGTCGCGGTCGATTGCGCGCGGATCGTATCGCCGTGGAAGACGGGTTCTGGATACTCGACGTCGTCGTAGGAGAGGTTCGCGACGATCGTTCCATCCGTCGTTTCGGGGATCGAGATGCCGACCGCCAGCGACATCGTGTAGAGGCCGTTGACGATCCGCTCGCCGAACTGGGTCTCCTCGGCGAAGCCGGAATCGAGGTGCAAGGGCTGCTGGTTCATCGTCAGATCGCAAAAGCGCTGGTTGTCGCTTTCAGATATCGTTCGACGGCGCTCGTGCTCGATTGTCTTTCCGATCTCGAGATCCTCGTAGTACAGCCCGGTCATAGCAGCATGGTCGCGAGTCAGCATGAAAAATACCAACGGTACCGCATCCAACGCATCCCGATTCCTGTTGAATTACAATACAGTTCATACTATCGATGTCATTAAATAGAGCCGATTGATTGCTTCAACTGGAGTTGACAATCCAGTGACGGAAAGAAGACAACGTAGCGAGAAGACGAGTGTCGTACTCGACGAGCATGTTGGGCTAATCGGCATCCACCGTGGTCCAACGGCGGTGGAACGATGAACAGAAAATCGATCGCAGCGATGGCGGTACTCGGTCTGGTACTCGTCTCGGGCTGTCTCCATATGACGGCGACAGTCGAAGTTTCACCCGATGGGGACCTCGAGACGATGGGCGTCGAAATGGAGATGAACGAGCTCCTCTACGACGAACTCGAGAGCAATGCCCAGGCGGACGGGTACGACTCAGTGGCGGCGATGATGGAAGACGAAATGCTGGGCGATGCCGACGAAGAACACTACGAGGAGGTCAGTTCGTCGGTCGATGAACTCGACAACGGAGACTACCGTGTATCCGTTAGCGCACATAACGTCGATCCCGCTGGTTCGGACGACATCAACGTCACTGTCAACGACGATACGATCGAGTTCGAAGATTCCGGCATTATCGACGATACGGAGGATGAAGGCGACCCTGCAGAATATGAGAGCGAGATCACCGTCGAGTACGAACTGATCATGCCCGGCGAAATCCAGGAGCACAATGCTGATGAGATAAGCGAAGACGGAACAACGGCGACGTGGGATCTCCTCAACGCCGACGAAGAAACTGTCTACGCGGAAAGTACGATCGAAGACGACGGAATGCCCGGATTCGGTATTCCTGCAGGCCTTGCTGCAGCGCTCGTCGTAATAGGCGTTCTTGGGCTGTCTACACGGTCCTCCTGAGTATCGACACCCATCGAGGTGCGGTAACTCTCGACGACAGATTTCCTTTGTTAGGTCCCCCCAGACTCCCTACTCGACCAGTCCGTCGTCCTCGCCGCTCTCGTGTTGCACCCAGATCGTCTTCGTGTTGACGAACTCCCGAATACCTTGCTCGGCGAGTTCGCGCCCGTAGCCGGACTCCTTGACGCCGCCGAAGGGCAGTCTCGGATCGGACTTGACGAGTTCGTTCACGAACGCCATTCCCGACTCGAACCGCCTGGCAACGCGTTCGCCTCGAGTCTCGTCTTCGGTCCAGACGCTGGCACCGAGGCCGAACTGGGTATCGTTTGCCTTCTCGACGGCCGCCGCCTCGTCGGGAACGCGAAACACCGTCGCGACGGGCCCGAACAGTTCCTCCTGATCAGCCGGCGACCCCGGCGGAATGTCGCTCAGAACCGTCGGCGGATAGAACGCGCCGTCGCGATCCATGGGTTCGCCGCCGATGTGACACTCCGCACCCCGCTCGACGGTCTCCTGTACCTGCTCGTCGAGCGTCTCGAGCAGGTCCTCGCGAGCCTGCGGGCCGACGTCGGTGTCCTCGTCCGTCGGATCGCCGACGACCTGTTCGTCCATGCGTTCGACGAACGCCTCGAGGAACTCGTCGTAGACGTCCTCGACGACGATGAATCGCTTCGCGGCGATGCAGGACTGTCCGGAGTTGATGAGCCGCGCCTGCGTTCCCTTCTCGACGGCGAGTTCGAGGTCCGCGTCGTCGAGGACGACGAACGGGTCGCTTCCGCCGAGTTCGAGGACGGTCTTTTTCAGCTCGCTGCCGGCCGTTTCGGCCACCGAGCGGCCCGCACCGCTCGAGCCGGTGAGCGTGACGGCGTCGATTCGATCGTCGGCGATGACCTCGTCGGTTTCGTCGGAGCCGATCAGCAGGGACGTGAACGCACCCTCGGGACAGCCGGCCTCCCGGAAGACGTCTTCGATGGCTCGAGCGCAGCCGGGGACGTTCGAGGCGTGTTTCAGAACGCCGACGTTGCCGGCGGCGAGGTTCGGTACGGCGAAGCGAAACGCCTGCCAGAACGGGAAGTTCCAGGGCATGATCGCCAGCACCGTCCCGATGGGCTCGTAGCTGATCAGCGTCCGTGCGTCAGCCTCGCTCGCGATTCGCTCGTCCTGTAAGTGCTCGGCGGCGTGTTCGGCGTAGTAGTCACAGAGCCAGGCGCACTTTTCGACCTCGGCGCGGCTCTGTGCGATCGGTTTTCCCATCTCGTTTGTCATTAACTGTGCGTACGTCGATTCGTTCTCGCGCAACTGCTCGCCCGCCCTCGTGAGCATCTGCTGTCGATCCTCGATCGGGACCTCGCGCCACTCCGCGAACACTTCCTCGGCTCGCTCGAGCGCCTCGTCTCGCTCCGCGGTCGATTCACCGTCGTAGGTCTCGAGCGTCTCACCGGTGGCTGGATTCGTACTCTCGATGGACATGGACGAATCCACAACGAGGAGCGCCATAGGTTTCGGGGAGGAACTCGCCGGTAGCGAGCAGTCCGTCGCATCGCGATTGCACGCGCGGTGGATCACCCGTACTTTCACTTCGCTCCCCCGCGCAGACACTGTATGGCTCGTCGAAGCGTTCTGTTCACCCCGGGCGATCAGTCCGAACTGCTCCGGAAAGCGCCCCGTTCCGGTGCGGACGTGATCGTTTTCGACCTCGAGGATGCGGTGTCTCCGAATCGAAAATCGGACGCTCGAGCGGCCGTCGCGTCGGTTCTCTCCGACTCCGAGTTCGATCCCGACTGCGAGGTCTGCGTGAGAGTTACCGGGAATTCAACGGAGATCGAGGCGGATCTCGAGGCGATACTCGAGGCCGATTTCGGCGATCCGCTCGTCGATAGCGTCATGCTTCCGAAGGTCGCCTCGGCCGAGGACGTTCGGTCGCTCGTCGACAGACTTGCCGAACACGGTACAACACTGCCGGTTTTCGCCCTCGTCGAGAACGCGGCGGGCGTGTTGGCCGCGCCCGACATCGCGTCGGTTCCCGAAACGACGGCGCTCGTGTTCGGCGCGGAGGACCTCGCCGCGGATATCGGTGCGACGCGAACGGCAGAGGGAACGGAGGTGCTCTACGCTCGAGAACGCGTCGTCCTCGCCGCGTCGGCCGCCGATATCGACGCGATCGACACCGTCTTCACCGATTTCGAGGACGAGTCGGGCCTGCGCGAGGAGGCGGCGTTCGCCGTTCAACTGGGGTACGACGGCAAACTCGCGATCCACCCTGCACAGGTCGACCCGATCACCGACGCGTTCGTCCCGTCCGTCGAGGACCTCGAGTGGGCTCGAGCCGTTCTGGCGGCCAAACGCGACGCGGACGACGCCGGTCGAGGCGTCTTCGAAGTCGACGGCGAAATGATCGACGCGCCCCTGATCGCACGCGCCGAGCGAATTCTCGAGCGCTCGGGCGCCCCCTCCGAACACAACTGATCGTACATCCGATATATAGTGGTGTATATATAGTGTAAATATGTATTAGAACTGGTCGTGATAGACATTCGCTACGCTTATCCCCCACTCGCAAAAATAGCTGCGTATGTCGGAGCAAGCCAACCCGTTCGAAAGTTTGCAATCCCAGATCGACGAGGCCAGCTCACACGTCGACATTGGCAACGACGTTCTCGAGCGTCTCAAACACCCAGAACGCGTACTCGAGACGAATCTCACCGTCGAACTCGACGACGGATCGCTCGAGCGATTCAAAGCGTTTCGCTCGCAATTTAACGGCGACCGCGGTCCGTACAAGGGCGGCATTCGATACCATCCGGACGTTTCCCGCGACGAAGTAAAAGCGCTGTCCGGCTGGATGGTGTACAAATGTGCAACCGTGGGCATTCCCTACGGCGGCGGCAAAGGCGGAATTATCATCGACCCCGACGAGTACTCCGCCGACGAAATCGAACGACTGACGCGGGCGTTCGCGAAGGAACTCCGCCCGTTGATCGGCGTCGACCGCGACGTTCCCGCACCCGACGTAAACACGGGTCAGCGGGAGATGAACTGGATCAAAGACACCTACGAGACGCTCGAGAACACCACCGAGCCCGGCGTCATCACCGGGAAAGCGCTCGATTCGGGCGGTAGCGAGGGCCGCGTCGAGGCGACGGGACGATCGACCGTCCTCGCCGCGCGCGAAGCCTTCGACTACCTCGATAAGGACCTCGAAGGCGCAACGGTCGCCGTACAGGGCTATGGCAACGCCGGCTGGATCGCCGCGAAACTGATCGACGAGATGGGCGCGAAAGTCGTCGCCGCGAGCGACTCGAGCGGCGGCGTCTACAACCCGGACGGCTTCGATCCCGTCGCGGCGAAAGATCACAAACACGAAACCGGCTCCATCACCGGATTCGAGGGCGCGACCGACGAAATCACGAACGAAGATGTCCTCACGCTCGACGTCGATCTCCTGATCCCTGCGGCCCTCGAGAACGCGATCGACGGCGAACTCGCGAAATCCGTGCAGGCGGACGTCATTTCGGAGGCGGCAAACGGGCCGCTGACGCCCGACGCCGACGAGGTACTCGCGGACGAAGACGTGCTGGTCATTCCCGACATTCTCGCAAACGCGGGCGGCGTCACCGTCTCGTACTTCGAATGGGTGCAGAACCGACAGCGCTTCTACTGGTCCGAAGAGCGCGTCAACGAGGAACTCGAGTCGATCATCGTCGAGGCCTTCGACGATCTGGTCGAGAGCTACGAAGAAAACGACCTCGAGTCGTTCCGGACGGCAGCGTACGTGGTCGCCCTCGAGCGCGTTGCCGGAGCGTTCGAAGAAGCCGGAACGTTCCCCTGAGCCCTCCCTCGAGCGTCGATGCGGGACAGTCAAGCGCCCGCTAGTCCGATTATCTCTACTCGGTAGTTTTTTCTCGCCTGCACCACATCACCACACAACGCTTGGATGATCCGAGATCGGCTGGCGGTGTACCGTGATCGCGTTCGACGCGAGTTAACCGCCGCATTCGCCGAGAACCATACACCGCACGAGGTGGCGTTTAGTTTTTCGATCGGTCTGTTCGTAACGTCGATGCCAACCGGCGGGCTTGGGCTCGGATTGCTGGCCATTCTTGCCTACTGGTACGCCTGGGCGAGTAAAACGGCGATGTTCGCGGCCGTCGTCGTTTTGAATCCGTTCGTCAAACCAGCGGTGTACGTCGGCAGTTACCAGCTTGGAAGTACGTTTCTGGGTTCGGACCAACTGGTCACCGTCAAGCACGAGGCGGTTGATACGGTGATCGAACTCGTCCAGTTCCTGCTCGTCGGAAACGTCATCATCGGACTGGCGATGTCCGGTATCGGCTATCTGGTGGTGTTACACTTGACACGGTCGTATCGCCAGCGAGAGGACACGTCTTTCCGTTCGTCGATCGTTTCGATCGCGCTTTCGCCGTTCGACCGGAGGAAGTAATCACTTTGGGCGGTTGTCGATCCGTCCCGCCGCTTAGAGACCGAGTTCCCGACCGATGACGAGGTGTTGGATCTCGCTCGTTCCTTCGCCGATCTCCATGAGCTTCGCGTCGCGATAGAACCGCTGCGGCGCGAAGTCGGTCGTGTAGCCGTATCCGCCGAGTACCTGCACCGCGTCTTCGGCGACCTCTCGAGCGGCTTCGCTGGCGTCGAGTTTCGCGAGGGCGGAGGCCTTCGTGACTGGTTCACCTCGATCGTACTTCCGGGCGGCCTTGTGAGTGAGCAGGCGCGCTCGCTCGGTTTTACGGTACATATCGACGATCTTGTCTCGAACGGCGTCGAACTTCGAAATCGGCTGGTCGAACTGTTCGCGCTCGGTGCTGTAGCGTTTCGCGTGCTCGTAGGCCCCCTGTGCCAGTCCCGTCGAGAGCGCGGCGATCGAAATCCGGCCACCGTCGAGGGTCTTTTTCGTCTGTTCCCATCCCTCGCCCTCCTCGCCGAGCAGTCGATCCGCCGGCAATCGCACGCTATCGAGGGAAATCTCGCAGGTGGGCGAGGCGTTGAGCCCCATTTTCTCCCAGGTCGTCGTCACCTCGAAGCCCTCGTCCTCGTTCGGATCGACGATGAACGTCGAAATCCCGTCGTACCCCGCGTCGGGATCGGTCACGGCCTTGACGAGGATCGACCCCGCCACCGATGCATTGGTGATAAACTGCTTCGTCCCGTCGAGAACCCACTCCGAGCCGTCTTTGCGGGCTGTCGTACTCATTCCGGACGCGTCCGATCCGCTTTCGGGTTCGGTTAGTGCCCAGCCGCCGAGATACTCGCCCTCGGCGAGCGGCCGAAGCCACCGTTCTTTCTGTGCCTCGGTGCCGAACAACTCGAGCGGTTTCGACGCCAGAGACGTGTGTGCGACGTAGGACAGGCCGATCGACCCCGAAACCGTACCGATTTCCTCGGCGATCAGCGCGTACATCAACGTATCGCCGCCGAGCCCACCGTACTCCTCGTCGATGGGAACGCCCATGATATCGAGATCGGCGAACATCTCGAAAATCTCGTCGGGAAACCGGTGTTCGTCCTCGATCTCCTGAGCGATCGGTGCGATTTCGTCCGTACAGACGTCTCTGACGGTCTGTCGAATCATCCGATGCTCGTCGGATAGGTCGGCTTCCATACGCAACACTTGCCGGCTCGAGGCATAAGCGCACCGACGAAGTACAGGGTCAGTCGTTACCAGCCGCGGTCGTCGAGTTCGTCGTCCTCGTCGTCCTCGGCCTCTCCGTCACTTCCTTCGAAATCATCCGTCGACTCCTCACGATCGGATTCTGTATCCGTGTCCCGCCCGCTGTCGTCACCGGTCGCTTCGTCCGCCGAGTCGTCCGTGTGGTACCATTCGAACTCGTCGTCGTCCGACGCTCCGGAACTGTCGGTCGTCGACCACGAGTCGTCGTGGTCGTCGAACCCGGACTGGCCGGCGGTCTGTTCGTCGTCCCAGCGGGAGTCGGTTGCCTGACCCGCTGTCGATGCACCTGAAGCAGCGCCAGTCACGTTTCCACGGAGCGCTGCACGCAGGTCCGGAACGAGGTCGAGATCCGCGTTGGTGTCCCCGAGCAACAAGAGCGCGTAGTATCGGAAGTACACCGTGATCGGCGTCCAGACGATCGACAGCAACAGCAGGAACGTTACGAGAGCGGCGACCATAAAGAGGGTAAACAGGATTCCGCCCACCAAGCCGAGTTCTGCGAGCACGGCGAACAGAACGAACGCCAGAATCACGAACGGAATCGCGAGCACGATCGCCGCGATGCCGAAGACGAACCACGCAGTGATCGTGATGACGAGCAGGAGTATCCACGCGAGCACGAGGTAGACGACGTACTCAGACCAGTTCGCTTTGAACGTCGACCAGAACTGACCCCACGCGCTCAGCACACCGCGTTCCTCGAGTAGCATGATGGGGGCGACGAACTCGGACGTAAAGCGGAGGATGATGCTGTAAACGAGCGCGAAGACCACTCCCAACACAACGATCCCCCAGAGCGTGGCACCAGTCAATTGATCGAGTAGGTCTCCACCGGTCAGTTCGTAGTAGAGTAGCCCGCCCACGATAGCGACCGGGACGGCGTTTACGATGACTCGAAAGACGAACAGTCGAAACCCGCGTCCGAGGTTCTCGAGGAAATACTGTCTGACGTGGACCTCCTCGGATCGCAACGATTCGATAAAGACGAACTCCATGATCGCCGTGATGAGACCAAATATGAGCCAGATTCCGATGGAGATAGCAGCGAGAACGAGCGCTACGGCGATTACTTCATCCATCGGGAACTCTTCGCCCGTTTCCTGCTCGTACTGTTCCTGAACGCTCCCCTGGAACTCACCCTCGACGTCTGACTGTGGCGTCTCGTCGGTGACCATTCCGACGTCGCCAAACGGGATCCCCGGCCCAGAGAAGCCCAGGCTGCTCACGAAGAAGACGATCAGCGCGAGTCTGAGCACAAGTCCGAGGCTAATCGGCGTGAGGAACTCCCGTGTCGCGTCGATTGCGTCGCTGAGATTATCCACGGCATACATGATTGCTCGAGGGTAGTATCGCCACCATGAAAATAATACTGTTATGACGGTCGCATTCGACTGACCGTTTCGTGAAGGAACCGCTCCGAACCTCGACCGCCGGCCGACACCCATTCTCGCCTACAGTTCGAGACTCATTTAAGCTTCACCGTCCTTACTCACAGCACATGGATATCCGTCAGTTCGCGCGTGGATCCGTCGAATGGAGCCGCCTCGAGCGGGTCGCACGCACGCTGGCGGATCGATACGACCGGGACGTAGTACGCGTCGAGTTCCTCGAGGCGGACAACTGGCTTTCGATACCGTGTGTGATCGACGACGAGTTCTTCGTCAAGATCGTCTCCAAACAGAACGCGCTGGTCCACGCGCTGTTGACGACCGGGCGAAACGTCGGCGCGTTTTCCTCGGGAACCGAGGGGTTTTTCGACCGGTTCGACACGCCCCGCGAGATGGTCGAACACGAGTACGAGGCGACACAGCAAATCCGAGAAATCGGTCTCAACGCGCCAAAACCGATCGAGTCGTTCGAGGTCAACGGACTCGGCGTCCTCGTCCTCGAGTACCTACCCGACTTTCGGTCGCTCGACGACGTGTCCGATTCGGACATCCGCTCTCGAGCGCCGGAACTGTTCGAGATGCTCGCGACGATGCACGCGAACGAGCTGGCCCACGGGGACCTCCGCGCGGAAAACGTGCTGGTGTGTGAGGACGAACTCTACGTCATCGATGCCACGAGCGTCGCAGCGGGTCGAATGGCGGAGAAGACGGCCTACGACGTCGCCTGTGCGATGGCCCTTCTCGAGCCCAGAATCGGCGCTCGAGACGCCGTTCGTGAGGCGGTGGCCGTCTACGACGCCGACGTGTTGCTGTCGGCTCGAGAGTTCCTCGACTTCGTGCGGATGCGCCCGGACCACCAGTTCGATTCGACGAGACTCCGAAGCGAGGTCGAAAAGGTCGCCGATCTACAGGAGTGATAGCATCGGTCTAGCCCCGCGATGTGGGATTCTCGGCCCAGTCGTCCTTTTTCGGTTCGATCGACCGGTATCAGATAACGACGGTGAGGTGTCCAAGACAGTACTCGACAATGGATACGAAAGCGAGAAGGCGAAAGGCGTGGACGAGCGGTGGATCCGTTCTCCTAGGAGTTCGGCGGAGTCGGAGACGAGCAGTTACCGGTGAAGACGTGAAAAGCGTCCTGAACCGGCATCTCGTACACCGGCCGGGAGCACCAAAAAGATCCCGGTCGCGGAATCGATCACGATGGGTATCGAATCGGTCTCGAGCGAGACCTCGTCGAACGGCAGTAAGAACGGCTAGTGTCGTCGATCCTCGAGGGCGGGAAACGACGAGCGCACGTCCGCGACTTCTGCGGGATCGACCGTTGCCGTGACCAGCGCCGGGTCGTCCCCGCTCGAGGCCAGACGAACGCCCCAGGGATCGTAGACGGTCGAACGCCCGAGCAGTTCGGCGTCGTCGAACGATCCGGACCCGTTGATCGTCGCGACGTAACACTGGTTTTCGATCGCTCGAGCGCGCGAGAGCGTCTCCCAGTGATCGACTCGCGGGTACGGCCACGCACTGGGGATCAATAGCAACTGCGCGCCCGAATCGACCAGTTCGCGGTAGAGTTCGGGAAATCGAAGGTCGTAACAGGTGGTCACGCCGACGGTGAATCCGCAGACCTCGGCGGTGTCGACTCGTTCGCCGGGGACGAGGAGTTCGCTCTCTGCGGACTCGTACCCGAAGAGGTGGTGTTTCCGATACACTAACTCGAGCGTGCCGTCGGCGCCGAACAGGGCGGCAGTGTTTGCGAGGCCGCTCTCGGCGGGTGTCGGAACCGTGTCGGTCGCCGCGAGATCCTCGACGATGCTCCCGGCGAGAACGGCGACGTCGTGGTCGACGGCCGCGTCCCTGAGCCGCCCGAACGTGCGTCCGTCGATCGGTTCGGCGTGGCGGGCGTACTCCTCGAAGGCGAAGTACCCCACGTTGAACAGTTCCGGAAGCGCGACGAGGTCGGCTCCAGCTGCCGCCGCTCGAGCGACTGCTGTGGTCGCTCGTTCGACGTTTCCGTCGACGTCACCCGACTCGATCGCGATCTGTGCGAGCGCCAGCGTGACTCCCGAGTCGTCGGTCGATTGCGCTGGCGAATTCACACGCGAGTGATCGGTGGTCATCGGCGAGTCAGGGCGAAGAGCGGATGTCGTTTTCGAGGCCGCGACGAAGGTTCTCGAGTTCGTCGTCGAGATTTCGCTTGAAGAACTTCTCGACGCCGGGGAGTTTTCCCTCGACGACGAACTGGTTCTCGAGGCGAGCCCCCGTCTCGGTTGCGACGATTTCGTGATCGCCCGTGACGTCCATCACCTTCGAGTTCCCGACGAATTTGACGTAGTTCGGTGGCTCTCGGGTCACGTCTTCGGTCTCGACGGTAATCGTTCGCCGAACCAGCGGGATGGGTAGTTCGACGTGCCACGTCGCTACTCTGCCGGCTTCGTCATCGATCGTGTACTCGGAGACGACACTGATAGACTGCGCGCGATTCTCCGGGTCGGAAATGAACTCCCAGACGCGCTCGGGAGAAGCGTCGACTTCGAACGATCGATCGACCCGTACTGTCATGTGAAGGTATCTCCGTGATTCACGGGTAAAAAGACGGTGAAATCGTCGACTGGCTCAACTGAGCGTGACTTTCCAGGTCGTCGAGCGCGCTCGGCCCCACTTCTCGATATCGACATCTTCCGATTTCTCCGCGAGGTGTGGGAGGCGAACCCCGACCTGTTTCGACGAGAGACCGATCGCCGATGCGATGTTTTTCGCCCGGAAATACTGTTCACCTCGGGCTGCACTCTCGCGGAGATACGAGAGAATGCGCTGTTCTTCGTTGGAGTAGTCGGTCATCGTCAGTATCGTATATACGGCTTCGGTGGCCTTAACTCTTAACGGGTGAGACCAGCCACTGTCCGTGAAAATCGCCACAAACGACGGATTAGAAGCGATATCCGTCGGGCAGTATCCAAGGAGTTGCCTTCTACGAGCGCTGCCATCCGAGAACTCTCCGATTCGAAGTCGGAGAACCGTCTCGAGCGATCCGTGCGTTTCGACGGGCGTCAGTTCCAGAGGTGAATCCCGACGACCGCGAGTATCGAAAACGCCACTGCGCCGGCAAAGCCACCTGCCGCGGTGATTTCGGGGATGCCGCCGAGTTCGAGTGCACCCACGATCATTGCGACTGCACCGACGACGGCGAGCGCACCGAGTGCCATCGCGAGGCCGACGCCCTTGTCGGTCGCTGATTTCGTTTGCGTAGCCATATCACGGTGGTTTCGAGTGAGGTCTCTTAATTGCACTCATTCGCGGTGATTCCGGGGCGTCGACTCCGTCGGATATGGACCGACGCCCACCCCGCTCGAGAACGCGCAGATGTTATTTGATCGTCGTGTGTTCGGACTCCTCGTTCAGCGCGAGATTAGACGCGATTTCGACGTTTCGCATGGCGTAGCCAGCGGTTTGTTGGACGCTGACCAGCACCTCCCGAACTTTCAGGAGATCCTCGTTTTCCATCTCGGGCAACTCGGCTAAGATCTCCTGTTCCCGATCCGCGATATCCTGGTAGAGCTTGCGCGCTTCGATCGTCTTGTCGTAGTCTCGCTCGACTGCAGACTCGACCGCGAGCGAGGTGATTTCGTCGACCAGTTCGGTTAGCTCTCGGATCTCGCGCATGACGCTGTTATCGATATTGAGGGTGTGGCCTTCCGTCTCCATTACGATATCGGCGATGTCTTCTGCGTTGTCGGCGGTCAACTCGAGGTTCTTCGCGATCGATCGGTAGCCGATCAAGGGAAAGCCGCTGTTGAGTCCGACCGCGCGGGCGAGGTTCGGGTTCTGGTAGGCCGTAAAGATCAGGCGGAGCAACAGGACGAAGATCTTGTTCGCCTGACGCTCGCGGTTGAGCGCCCGCTGTGCGAGGTCGGGGTTTCCGTGTGCAAGCGCTTTGATCGCTTCGCCGCGCATCGTCCGCCCGGTTCGCTCGAGGCGCTCTAAGAGGTTGTCGAGCGTGAAGTCCTCCGGATCGACCGAACAGCGAATAGAGATGTTCTCCGGCGTTTCTTCGATGACGCCCAGGCCCATGAGCTGCGTTTCGGCGCGGTAGACCGCGTTGATGTGTTCGGACTCGAGTGCGCCGTCCTCGCACTCGATTCGAATGACGCGGCGGCCGAGGACGTACTGGGCGACGATCGCCCGTTCGACCGCTTCGGAGTCGAGATTGTCGGCGTGGATGATCGCCTCGGTTTCCTCGGAGTTGGCGGATTCGGGCATCACCGTCAGCGTGCCCTTGCCGCTGGTTCGAAGCGAGACTTCGTCGCCTTTCTCGACATCGTGTTCGGAGGCCCATTCGGCCGGAAGCGTCATTGCGAGCGTCGACGGACCGAGTCGCTGCACTTTCCGCGTTTCCATACCACAGCGTAGGACAGAGTGAACCTTAATCTTGACTATATGCTCAATACATTCGAGGGCGTCGTTATATCCTTGAGTTGTTCACCATATTTGTCCCAGTCCTTAAACAACCTTCACGAGACGGGTAGTGTACCGCCCCGTCCGAACCGTAACCCACCCGCGGAGTCGCTCGTCGAGGTCATCGTCATCGGTATCGACTCGGAACGCACCGATTCCGTCGAGTTTCTCTCCAGACGCGACGACATCGAGCGCCTCGGACCGGCGAATAACGGCCGGCGATAGCTGGTGATTTCCACGACCGAAGAGAAACCCCTGTCCGCCAATTGGGGAGACGACGATCGTGAACGGGTCGACGACCGTCGCCAGGATCTCGTCTTCGGTCGCATCCCGTGTGAGTATCTCGCCGTCCCGCCAGACGTCCACACCGAGCGGCGAAGCGTCGATCCCGAGTTCCCGTTCGATCCGCCCGACGGTGCTGCCCGGACCGAACACGTAGGTCATCTCGGGATCGACGTCTCGAGCGTAGCCGGCGGCGAGCGAGTCGACGTTGCCACTCGCGAGCTGTTTGCTGGACTGGATCTCGGGGGCAACCGGAACTGAAACCACGGCTTTCAGCTCCGAACGCACGATACCGTCACGGTAGGCCGCTTCGTCGATATCGTTGACCTCGCGGAGTTCGACTCGGTCGAACTCGGCGGCGACGCGACCCGCGTCGGCGGGTGCCACGGCGAAAACTGAGGAGTAAATTTTCACCCCCGCTGGAACGCCGAGCATCGGCGTCTCGGCCCCCGCTTGCTCGAGCACTTCGGCCACGTCGGCGGCGGTGCCGTCGCCGCCGACGAACAACACCAGATCGACTCCGCGCTCGAGAAACGATCGGACGGCCCCTCGCGTGTCCTCAGCCGTCGTCTCGCGTTCGTTCTCGGCTGTCGTCTCCCATCCGTTTTTGGCCGTCGTCTCCTGTCCGTTCTCGGCTGCCGGCTCGCTTTCACCGGTATCTTCCGGACTCGAGAACGTCGCCGCGGAGTCGGGTTCGAAGACGACGTTCGGTTCGAACCCGGCGGCGCTCGCGACCGATTCGCCCATGCTGCCCGCCGCGGTGTAGACGGTGAGTTCGGGCCGCAAGCGAACCAACGTCTCGAGCGCGTCGCGTCCTCGATCCGGGGCTCGCGGCTCGGCACCGCGCCGGCGCGCTTCCTCGAGTTTGTCGTCCGTACCTTTCAGCCCTACTCGACCGCCCATTCCGGCGATCGGATTGACGACGAACCCGATTGCGTTCATAGTGGGATATGGGGGTCGGGTCACAAAGCCGTGTGGCTTCTTGCTCGGCTACCTCGTCCGAAGATTCCGCTCGTTCGGTTTCTGAAACGTTAAGAGGGATGGGCAGGGAGTACCGTGTATGACTGCACTACCAGACCTGCTTCTGGCGACGGAACCGGTGCTACCGACGTGGACCGGTTGGGGCGTCCTGATCGTGAGCGTCGTGCTCGTCGTCGGATGGCTCGCAGTGTTGTACCGCTAAGCGGGACTCTCGACTCGTTTTTCGAACCACTCGGCGGCAGCCTCGACGGTTTCGCGGTCGGGGCTCTCGATAGCCACTCGAACCGATTCGCCGGGGTAACTGCCGACGGAGACGTCGAACTGGGATCTGAGTTCGGCGAGCCGATCGATGAGGGCGCTTTCGGGCTCGTCCGCGACGACGACCGCCCGGTGGGTCGTGACGCCGTTGAACTCCGGTGCGATTTCCTCGAACATCGTTTTCATCTCCGCGGGGACGCCCGGGAGGACGTAGATGTTCTCGAGGACCACGCCGGGTGCGACCCCTTCCGTATTGTGGAGGGCTCGCGACCCTGCTGGGAGCGTCCCGGTTCCGTTCGTGAGGTCTTCGCGGGAGTAGCCGCCTTCGTTTGCGAGCCACTCGAGCGCCCCGTCGTGGGGCTCGAGCGGTCGTCCGACGGCGGCAGCGACGCCGTCCATGGTCACGTCGTCGTGTGTCGGTCCCAGTCCGCCGGTGACGATCACCGCGTCGTACTCGGCTCGGTACTCGTTTACGACGCGAGCGATATCGCCGACGCGGTCTGGAATCGTCGTCACGCGCTCGACGGTTACCCCGCGGTCGGTGAGCCGCTCGGCGAGCCACGTCGCGTTGGTGTTCGCTGTCCGACCGGCGAGTAACTCGTCCCCGACCGTTACGACTGCAACGTTCATACCCGCCGTTGGGTTGCCGGACCCATAGCTATCTCGTCTTCGCGCCAGATTCACCGGCACCATCCGAATCGGATTTGGGGAGGAACTAAGTAATCTCAAGGTATTCTCCAGGTATGGACACAGGACTCGAGTCTGGAGACGACGCGACCAACACGGAAAAATCTCAGTCCACGGATATCGTCGGCAGGACGCGAACGCTCCGAGTCGGACACGACCGTCCCCTTCGGATTAGTGCGGGACACCGAATCCGTCACCACGATGGGAAGTGCGCTCGTCCGCACGGTCACAACTACGAAATCGCCGTCTCGGTGGCGGGCAAACTGACCGAGGAAGGCTGGGTCGTGGACAAAGGAGATATTACTCGAGTCATCTCCGAGTGGGATCACATGTTCTTGCTCGAGGCCGGCGATCCGCTCGTCGAGGCCTTCGAAGCCGCAGGCGACGGCGACGCGCTCGTCGTGCTCGAACACCCGCCGACGGCGGAGGTCATGAGCGTCGTGCTCGAAAACAGGCTCGTGGACGCGCTGCCCGAGACCGTCGAGACGGTCAGCGTTCAGGTGAGCGAAACGAGCGAACTCTGCGGCGGAGGGCAGTTCTGAGATGCCCGTCTCGAGTACTGGCCCCGGCGCAGACGACGGCGTTTCACGCCGAAACGGCGACGACTCCGCCAGACCCGAGGGAGATTCCCTCCCGATCAACGAACTCTTCTACTCGATACAGGGCGAAGGAGTCCTCGCGGGCGTTCCGTCAGTGTTCGTTCGCACGAGCGGCTGTAACCTCCGGTGTTGGTTCTGTGATTCTTACCACACCTCCTGGGAGCCGACCCACGCCTGGATGGATCTCGACGACATCGTTGGCGAGGTAACGAACTTCGAACGAGCGAACCACGTCGTCCTCACGGGCGGCGAACCACTGCTTCACGACGAATCGGTGCAACTGCTCGAGCGCCTCGCAGAACTGGGCTATCACACGACCGTCGAGACCAACGGGACGATTTTCCGCGACGCACCTATCGATCTCGCGTCTATCAGCCCGAAACTCGAGAGCAGCACCCCGACGCCCGAACGCGACCCGAGAAGCGATCCGCCGGCGGATAACTCGAGCAGTGGCCAGCGGCCTGTGACGAACTCAGGTTCGGAAACCGGCACGTTCGCAACCCGTCACGAACGCGAGCGAATCGATATCGAGGCGATGGCGCGACTCGTCGAGGTCTGTGACACCCAGTTGAAGTTCGTCGTCACCGGCGAGGACGACATGGACGAAATCCTGTCCGTTCTCGAGGATCTTCGCGCGGAATCGACGGCGTCGATCGGAGACGACGACGTCCTGTTGATGCCCGAAGGTGCGACACGCGACCGACTCGAGCAGACCCGCACTCGCGTCGCCGAACTCGCGATGGAACACGGCTTTCGGTACACGCCGCGACTCCACGTCGATCTGTGGAACGACGCTCCGGAGACGTAATCGAGTGATTACACGAATGACAGCACCAACTGACGCTGCGACGACCGACGAATCAACATCCGACCGCAAGCGAGCCGTCGTGCTCCTCTCTGGCGGCATGGACAGCGCGACGGCCGCTTACGAGGCCCGAGCGCGCGGCTACGACATCTACGCGTTGCACACCTCCTACGGACAGCGCACGGAAACGCGCGAGCTCGAGTGTGCGCGACAACTCGCCCAAGCGCTCGAGGTCGAGGACTTCCTCCGGATCGAGACCGGCCATCTCGCCGCAATCGGCGGCTCGAGTCTCACCGACGACGAGCTACCGGTCGGCGACGCGGAGACGGAAAGCGACGACATTCCGAACACCTACGTGCCGTTTCGCAACGCGAACCTCCTCTCGATGGCCGTCTCCTACGCGGAGGCCAACGACTGCGAGGCGGTCTTCATCGGCGCGCACAGCGAGGATTTCTCGGGCTATCCGGACTGTCGGCCCGCGTTCTTCGAGGCCTTCGAAACGGTCGTCGACGTCGGGACGAAACCCGAGACCGACGTTTCGATCGAAGCGCCGTTCGTCGAGTGGTCCAAAACCGACATCGCGCGGCGAGGCCTCGAACTCGAGGTCCCCTACGAGCACACCTGGTCGTGTTACCGCGAGGACGAACCCGCGTGCGGAACCTGCGACTCGTGTGCCTTTCGACTGGAAGCCTTTCGAAACAACGACGTGCGCGATCCGATCGCGTACGCCGAACGGCCGTCCGAGTTCGGCGACCGCAGCTGAACGCGACAGAACTCACCGAAACGGCGGTCTCGAGTCGACGACAATCGCGGGGAAACGCTAATCCGTCACTGCGTCGAACCAGCCTACAGATGCGATCTACGCCGCTCGAGTGGTTTCGGGCCGACGACGGCGACTGGACCGTTCCGGAGGGCCGTCGCGGCGAGTTCGTCGCCCTCCTCGTCGGACTTCCCGTCGTGGCCTGGCTGCTCGTAAGCGAATTGGGCACGCTCGACCCCGGCTGGCGCTGGCCGGTGGTTCCGCTCGGCGTCGTCGCCGGGATACTGTACACGCGACGCTATCGCTCGCTCGTTATCGACGCGATTCCCGACGACCTTGGAACCACACTGCTCTTGGCCCTGTTCGGCGGCGGATTCGGACTCTCGACGCTCGAGAGCCTCCATCTCGCGAGACCCGTGCTGTTCTTCGCACTCGCAGCGGGGGCCACGATAGCGTGTATCTACGCGCTTCGTCTCCTCTCGCCGCTTCACGACGGCTGTCAACCCGCGCGTCGCGGTGTCGAACCGCCGAAAACAGTGTGACCGTTTCTCTCCGATCGACATCGACGCCAGCCGAATCCGCTCATCGGCCGTCAGTGTCTGGCCGCCGTCGCTCGCGCCCGAGCGTCGTGACGTAGATCCCGCCGAGTACGATCAGGCCTCCCACGACGGTGACTGCGTCGGGAACCTCCCCGAGAAACGCCAACGCGAGGACCGTCGCCCCGACCGGTTCGCCGAGCCAGGCCACGCTCACGACGACCGATTCGAGGTGCTCGAGCACCCAGTTGATGACGGTGTGGCCGAAGACGCCGGGACCGACGGCCATTCCGAGAAAGAGCAGCCACTCTTCTCGCGGGTACGCGATGTATTCGTGGCCCTGCACGCCAACGAGGACGAACAGGGAAATCCCACAGGCGGTGTAGACGACGGTAACGTACGGAAACAGCGACACGCGCTGACGGATAGATCGGCCTGCCAGAACGTACCACGCGACAGCAATCGCACCCAGAAATGCGAGCGCGTTGCCGTAGGCGGTCGAATTCGATATCGGTGCCTGTCCCGCGTCGCCGAACGACATCGCCGTCGCCCCGACGATGGCGACTACGATACCAATGACCGTCTGTCGGTCGACGCGCTCGCCGAGTACGAGCGCAGCACCGACTGCCACGAAGATTGGCTGCGTTTGCACGAGCGTTACGCTCGCGGCGACGCTGGTATGATTGAGACTTTCGAACCATGCCGCGAAGTGGACTGCGAGGGCGATGCCGGCGACGATCGCGAACCCGAGATCTCGAGTCGAAAGTCGGCCAAACTCCTCGCGGTGAGCTGTGAATGCGATCGGCGCGACGATGGCCGTCGTAAAGAGGACTCGATAAAAGGCGGCGACGGAACTCGGGGCGGTGCTCCACCGAACCAGAATCGCGCTCGTACTGGCGGCAAACACCGCGAACGCGAGCGCAGCCGCGGGCGTCGCCCGGATATCCATCCGCTCGGACACTGCTCGAGTATCATCGCGTCGAACCAAACCCGTTTCGAAAGGGAGACTGACGAACGCCAACGAGACGCGCGGAAGAAATCGGCAAAGAAACGCGGAGGAAACCGCCAAACGGGGCTCAGTAGATCGATGCGATATCGCTGTCTACGTCCTCGAAGCCGACGATGTCGTCCTCGGTAAGATTGTCGTACTTCTCGACGTACGCGACGGCGTCGGCCCGTTCGGCGAACGGGACGGGACTGTCCATCGGAGCATCGTTGCGGTCGTGATTGTCCTCGAGGACGAACGAAGCCTCCGTCGCGTCGATCAGATCGAGGGTATCGAAGCCAGTCACCCAGCCGCCAGCTATTTCCGAGTCGGGTCCCCCGTAGTACGCCGGATCGACGTAGTAGTTGAGCAGACAGCCCGCGGAGTCGAAAAAGGTCGCCCCGTCGTCTTCGTGAACGAGTTGGGCGTTCCAGTTCTGCCAATCGGCCGGTTGCATGTTACAGACCGGACATCTGTACTCCTCCGGGGTGTCCATCGGCTCGTCGCCAGAGTGCGAGACGAGTTCGATGGGCTCTGTTTCCCGTTCGTCTTCGGGGTCTTCTTCGGTCCCCTCCGAGCGATTCAGACAGCCTGCGAGACCCCCGGCACCGACGCTCGCAACAGCGACGAACGTCCGTCTCGAGAGCGAACGGCTACCGGAGCGGTTCATACGCTAGCTACCCGGTAGAGAAACAAAACCCGTTTGGTTCGATCGCCGAACCACCTGTCGCGCGAATCACCGGCAGCGACGACTCATCCGACTGGTCGAACTCACCGAAGCGACTCGAGGCGTTCTTTCGTCCGTCTGTGGCGGGTCCGAAACATCGGCTCGAACCCGATCCGGGAAAACGGCGTGACCGCGTCGCCGACGAGACCAAACGGGAACGCGTACTCGACGTGATCGCGGAGGATCGTCTCCTCGCCGTCCGCGTAAACCGAGTGGGTGTGCACCCAGGTCTCGAAGGGGCCGTCGACCATCTCGTCCCGAAAGAACGCGCTGCCGTCGGCGCGTTCTCGAGCCGTGATGACCGAGCGCCATCGCTGTCTCGGTCCGACGCCGAACGGCCGGATCGAAAGCGACACTTCGGCTCCGACATCGAGCACGTCCGGATCGGGGTCACCGTCGGGTCCTATCACTGACTCGACGCGCAGGTTCATCCAGTCGGGCGTGAGCACTTTGAGCCCCGATATCGACGAGTGAAACCTCCAGACATTCTCGAGCGGTGCCCGGATTCGCGTCTCTTGCTGGTAGGTGGCCATGAGACGGTACACGCCTTCGAGCGGGAAAAGTCCGAAGCCGCTTTTCGTCGATCCAGCCGAACGATTACTTGAGCCGCTCTTGCAGGAATGATGGGTGTGCCGCCGTGACACCGTCGATCTCGAGGATTTCGCCCGAGATAATCTCGCCGAGCGAGTCGCCGTCTTCGGCCCGAACTTCGGCCATTAGCATGTGATCGCCGCTCGAACTGTACAGCGCCTCGACCTTTGCTAAGGCTTTGAGCGCGTTCGTCGCCTCGACGTAGCGCTCGCTCGCGACGTCGATTCCGACGAGTGCGATCGTTTGACTCGAGAGCTTTTTCGGATCGATATCCGCAGAATATCCGATAATGACCCCCTCTTCCTCGAGTTGCTTGATGTATTTTCGAACGGTTGGTTTCGAGACGTCCGCCCGATCGGCGATGTCGGCGTAGGACGCCTGCGCATCCTCCTCGAGAACTTCGAGGATGCGATCTTGCGTTCCCTGAGTACTCATACCAGTATGTTTTGCTGGCGCGGAAAAATATCTTTTGTATCTGAAAACGACGGATCGTTGATGGACGGGGGCGATATTCCGGTCGCTTTGGGGCGGGTACGGGTAAATCGGGCACGGTATTCTCACGGCGGTTCCCGACGGCGAGAATGGGCGACCGTGGAACTTATTCGGTCGGTCACCACAGAGCAACCAATGGTCGATTACAATCTGATCAGCGGGCTCGTCTGGCTGGTCTGTGGTCTGGTGATCCTCTATCTCGGCTATCTGATCGCCGTTCGAGGACGGATAGAGCTTCACTCGGCGTACGAGGAGTCGGTCGATTCGGCCTACGCCTCGCGCTGGGCTGGCGGTACCGCCCTTCTCATGGGCGCACTCGTCGTCCTCTACGGGGCTCGAGAACTGGTGTACGGCTTTCATCCGTACGCGCTGGGTGGCCTTGTCGTCTCGCTGTTGATTCTCAGCTACGTCTCGAAACTGTTCGCTCGCGGGTACGGATCTCCGGACCGTTAACGAGTCGAATAATTAATGTATTGACCTCACAAATTCGCGCTCATGTCACGGTTCCGGCTTCGAACGGCCCTTCTCGTCTGTCTCGGTCTCGTCGTCCTCGCAGGTTGTGCCGGTCTCATCACCGATGACGCAAGCGACGACATAAGCGAAGACGACCTCCGAGAAGACGTAAACGAGTCCGAGCCGCCCGAATCGATTACGGCCACGCTCGAGACCGAGGCGACGCTCGATAACGAGACTCTCGAAGTGAGCGAAGACCTGTGGCTGCGTTCCGACGGGACGAGTCGAAGCGAAAGTGAGTTCGGCGGCAATTCCACGACGACCGTCGACGACGGGACGCAAGTCTGGACGTACAGCGAAGGCTCCGAGACGGTTACGGTCATGGACTCTCGAGAACCGTTCGGAAACCGTCTCGACGCCATCTACGACGCGAACGAGCAGTTACTCGAGGAGTTTGACGTTGCGAAACTAGAGGAGACGAGCGTCGGCGATCACGACGCGTATCGGGTCGTGCTCGAGACGGACTCGAACGAATCCATCGGTCGATCGATAGACGTCGCAATGGGCGAATCAATCTATTCCGTTCCGCTCGGATCATCGGACGACGGCGCGGCCGGCGAGAACCTGAGCGACGAGCCCGAACAGGTCGAACTCTGGCTCGATCAGGAGTATCTCTTCCCGGTCAAATATCAGTTCGAGACCGCAGAGGGACAGTTCCAGATGCAGTATCGAGATCTCACGTTCGAGTCCGACCTCTCGGACGACCTATTCGAGTTCGAACCGCCCGAAAACGCGACCGTCGAGGAAGTAGATATTCCGACACGGACCGAGTTCGACACCGTTGAGCAGGCCGACCTCGCGGTTGATTTCGACGTTGCAAAACCAGCGCACGTCCCTGAATCATATGAGCTCGACGGCGTGACGGTCGTCGAGTACGAGGACGACAATCGAACATCTGTTCAGAGCACGTACCTCGGAGCCGACGACGATATGTTCATGGTCGAAGCGTCGGACGACCCGGACGCTTTCGAGGTCGACGGCGATTCGGTACGGATCAACGATCACGACGGGACTATCGAACAGCAGGATTCGATCGGATCGATTCGACTCGCGTGGACGTGCGACGACGTGAGCTACTACGTCGGCGGCTCTACCGACCTCGGCGAAGCGGCGGTCGTTTCTATCGCCGAATCGATCGACTGTTGACGACGTATCACGCACCCGAGTTGAAGACGTATCACTGTGATTTGATCTTTCGAGAACATTCGAGATCAACTCCGATGAAATAATAACACCGGCCGCGGATGCACCTGTCATGAGCCGACTCGTCTCGCCACTGGTTCTCATCGCCGTCGTTCTCGTCGTTCTCACGGCCGGTTGTGCCGGCTTAGTCGGTGAAAACGACGTTCCCGGTGAGCAACTCAGTCAGGAGTTAAACACGACGGAGCCGCCGGAAACCCTTTTCGCGACGGTCGAAACGACGACAACGACGACCGACTCGAACGGATCTGAAACCGAATCGCTGACCGAGACCGTCTGGCTCCGCGACGACGGAACCAGTCGAACCGAAGCTGGTGAGAACCACTCGAGCGAGGAAGACGGCGGCTACATCGTCGTCAACGACGGCGAACAGGTCTGGTATCAGGACACCGAGTCGGGTTCGGTCACGAGTTACGAGACGCAAACGAACGACTCCAGCCGACTCGAACGAATTTACGCGGAACAGGAGCGCTATTTCGATCGGTTCGAGGTCCGATCGGTCAACGAGACGACCATCGACGGCCGTCAGGCCCACCGCGTCGTCTTCGAGCCGCCCCGAAACGAAACCGTCGATCGATCGATCGACATCATGATCGAGGAGACGACCTACCGAATTCCGCTCGAGACGAGTCTCGAGAACGTGAGCGGGGACCAACCGGACGAGATCGTGATCGCCTTCGACGCAGAGACGATGTTTCCACTCCAGTACGAGATGGCGTCCCCATCGGCCGAGTTCTCCGTAACCTACGAAAACGTCTCGTTTAACGACCCCCTCGACGACGAACTGTTCGAGTTCGAACCGCCGGCCGACTCCGAACCCGACGATATCGTGCTTCCTGAAACCGCCGACTACGACAGCGTCGACGACGCCGACGCGGCGGTCAATTTCAGCGTGAGTACGCCCGATAACGACACGATCCCGAGCGGGTTCGAGCTCGAGTCGGTCTCGGGAACGACCTATCCCGACGAAGACCGGACGCAGGTCACCCAGTCCTACCGAGACGACGACGATCGAAGTATTCGGGTCGCCATCGGCGACGGACCGCGATCGATCCCCGTCGAGGGGTCGTCGGTGTCGGTCGACGGCGTCGACGGGACGATAGCCGAAACCGAGCA
Source organism: Halostagnicola larsenii XH-48 (assembly GCF_000517625.1). Classification (GTDB taxonomy): domain Archaea; phylum Halobacteriota; class Halobacteria; order Halobacteriales; family Natrialbaceae; genus Halostagnicola; species Halostagnicola larsenii. The sequence goes on from NZ_CP007055.1 coordinate 1,057,554, forward strand.
GGGAACGGAACTCGAGTGGGAACGCGACGAGCACTACTACCACCTCTTCGCCGACGAGGACCTCTCGGAAGAAACGGTTCTCGAGATCGCCGAGTCGCTACACACCTAGTCGAGCGGGGTCGACTGCAGTTTTCGTGATACCTGTCGGTGGACCTGTCTCTGTGTTTTTAGGAATTTGGCACGTCGACAACCAGCCACAAGAAAAACGACGTGAACGTCTCGTCGTGATCGGCTCTACGTGTGGCGCTCGAGCAGGTCGTAGCTGCGCTCCCACTCGGCGTCGTCGTCGAAGTACCGCTCGGCCAGCGGTTCCTCTGGAACGCGGCCGAGGTTCTTTTTCTCCTCCTGGTAGGATGGACTCTCCTCGTCGACGTAGTAGCGACCGGTGAGGACGGTCCCCTCGTTGAGGACGTCTTCGGTCTCTTGCATCATCCGGGCGGCCTCGCCGCGGTCGGTGATGTCGAAGTCGTAGTCGTCGGACTCCTGGACGTCGATGTAGGGCACGTACTGCCGTGCGTCCTTGTTCCAGGTCGGACACTGGGTGAGGAAGTCGACGTGTGCGAAGCCGTCGTGTTCGATCGCTTCCGCGATGATCTCTTTGGCCTGGTTCGGGTTGACCGCCGCGGTTCGGGCGATGTACGTAGCGCCGGCGGTCAGCGACAGCGAGAGCGGCCGGATCGGCGTCTTGGCCGTTCCGCCGGGCTGGGTCTTCGACTTGTGACCCTTCGGGCTCGTCGGCGAGGTCTGGCCTTTCGTCAGGCCGAAAATCTCGTTGTTGAACACGATGTACGTCATGTCGTGGTTCTCTCGAGCCGTGTGGATGAAGTGGTTCCCACCGATGCCGTAGCCGTCGCCGTCGCCGCCGGCGGCGATCACTTCGAGGCCGTCGTTAGCGAGTTTGGCCGCGCGAGCGACCGGAAGCGAACGGCCGTGGATCGTGTGGAAACCGTAGGTGTCGAGGTAGCTGTTTAGCTTCCCCGAGCAGCCGATTCCGGTGCAGACGAGCGTTTCTTCGGGGGTTCGCCCGACTTCCGGAAGCGCCTGTTTCAGCGATTTGAGCACACCGAAGTCACCACAGCCCGGACACCACGTCGGCTGTGGCTCGACCCCTGGGGTGTACTCCTCGCGGTCGATCTCTCGTTCGTCGCCGATTGCGTTGAATGCACTCATGGGTTAGTCACCTGCTGCGGGTTCGATGTGTACCTGTGCGGACGGCTCCTCGTTGCCGCCGTTGAGGTTGATCTCGGCGGATTCGACGACCTCTGCCGGCTCGAACGGATTGCCGTTGTATTTGAGCAGGCTCGTCATCTTCTCGCCGAAGCGGCCGAGTTCCTTCTGGATCAGGCCGCGGAACTGGGCTGTCGCGTTCATCTCGACGACCATCGCCTCGTCGACGCTTTCTAAGAACTCGACCATTTCGTTCTCCGGGAACGGCATCATGTCGGAGACGCCGATCGCTTTGACCGACTGGCCGTTCTCGTTGAGTCGCTCGACGGCTTCGGCGACGGCACCCTGAGAGGATCCCCAGGTGATGATGCCGAAGTCGGCGTCTTCGTCACCGTAGTAGGTCTGATTCGAGTCGTGTTCCTCGTCGAGTTCCTCGCGAATATGATCTAACTTCTCGATGCGGCGGCTCATCTGGTAGACGCGGTTGTCGGGATCTTCGCTGATGTGCCCGACTGGCGAGTGTTCGTTTCCGGTCGCGAGGTATCGTCCGCCCTTCTGTCCGGGCAGCGAGCGTGGGCTGACGCCGTTTTCGGCACCCGACTCGTGTTCGTAGGCGAAGCGGTGGAACTTCCCGGAGGCGTCGTGTGCGGCCTCCTTGAGTTCGTCTTCGGTGAGCGTCGAGCCGAGATCCGGGTTCGGTTCGCGGTCGAAGAACTCGACCGGAACGTTCGTGTTCTCGCCTGAAAGCTTCTGGTCGTAGATGATGATCGCCGGAATCTGGTACTCGTAGGCGATGTGGAACGCGAGACGCGTCTGTTCGTAGCACTCCTCGATCGTCCCCGGTGCGAAGACGACTCGAGAGGAATCACCCTGGCTCGTATAGAGGACGAACTCGAGGTCGCCCTGTTCGGGTTTGGTCGGCATCCCGGTCGAGGGACCGGCGCGCATCGACTCGAGCAGGACGATCGGCGTCTCGGTCATCTCCGCGAGGCCGAGCGGTTCGCTCATCAGTGCGAAACCGCCACCCGACGAACCGGACATCGCTTTCGCGCCAGCGTGGCTGGCACCGACGGCCAGCGCCGCGGCGGCGATTTCGTCTTCGACCTGCTCGGCGATTCCCCCCATATCCGGGAAGTTCTGGCTGAGGATGGTGAAGACGTCCGTCCACGGGGTCATCGGATATCCGGCGATGAACCGACAGCCGGCGTCGATCGATCCGTAGGCGATCGCGTTCGAACCCGAAAGCAGTGCCTGCTCGGTTTCGTGTTCGCCGGTCGGAGCGCGAAGGTCGTGCTCGAAGTCGTACTCCTCGTTGACGATCTCGTAGGCTTCGTGGAGAATCTCGAGGTTCGACTCGAGGACGTCGCCGCCCATCGCGTCGCTCATCAGGTCCTCGATGTGTTCGAGATCCATGTCGAGCAACGCAGCCGTGACGCCGACGCCAGCGGTGTTGCGCATGACTTCGCGGCCGTGTTCCTTCGCGAGACCGCGGAGATCCATCGGGAAGACGTGCCAGTCGTTCTCCTCGGCACGCTTCTCGAGGTCGAGGTCGGCGACATCCTCCTCGCTGATGAGTCCCTCGTCGTAGACGATGATTCCGCCCTCACGGAGCTCGTCTAAGTTCTCCGAAAGCGGCTTGATCTCTTCGTTCCCGTAGTAGGCCTCTTCCTGTGGGTTTCGCGCGAAGGAGTCGCCCAGCGCGAGCAGGAAGTTGTAGCCGTCGCCGCGTGACTGTACTTCGTCGGCCGATGCGCGAATTTCCACGTACGTGTGGCCACCGCGAATCCGTGACGGATAGTGTCGGTGGGTAAATACGTGCAACCCGGCGCGCATCAGCGCCTTTGCAAAGTTCTGGCTCGTCGAGTCGATTCCATCCCCGGAACCCCCTGCGATTCGCCAGATGAGTTCGTCATCGCTCATAGTAAGGTCAGTGGCCGATGGGCCAACAGTAACTGATTCTTCGGTCTACCCTCCCTAAAGACTTTGCTATAGATTGCCATGCATCTATCGTGAAGAATGAACAACCATCCACTTTGGATGGTCGAATCTCTCATATTCGTTCGGAACGTTCACCAAAAGTGTGTGATATCTCCCGTTCGAAAACCAAATTCACGTAATCTATTAGTAGAGTGGACGTTCGGTCACTATATTTTGGAAAACGTGTTCAATCTGGCGCGGTTAACGGATAGTGCCGAAACGACAGTGATAAATTGACATACGTGCAACAGCTTTCGCTCGATTCGGCACCGGCACCGAACTCGAGGGTCAGACTACTCGTTCTCTGGGTTACTCGGATGGTAGTCGGTGTCGTACTCACCGGGTTGATCGTCGAGTCGATCCGGGTTGATGCGTCCCGATAGTAGCATGAAGTCTGCGAGTGTGAGTGCGAGCATCGCTTCGACGACCGGAACGCCCCGCGGCGGGAGAACCGGATCGTGGCGGCCGATGACCTTCTCTTCTTTCAGTTCGCCCGTCTCCCAGTCGGCGGTCTGCTGACTCTTCGGAATCGAGGTCGGCGCGTGCAGGGTGACCTCGCCGTAGATCGGTTCGCCCGAACTGATCCCGCCTTGAATGCCGCCGTGGTCGTTCTCGATCGGCGTCGGAGTCCCCTCGGAATCGAACTCCCAGTCGTCGTTTCGGTCCTTGCCGGTCCACTCGCGCGCCTCGCGACCGAGTCCGAACTCGAAGGCCGTCGTCGCTGGAACGGCCATCATCGCCTGCCCGAGCCGAGCCGAGAGCGAATCGAACCGCGGCGCGCCCAGTCCGGTCGGCACCCCCTGCGCTTCGAAGTAGATCGAACCGCCGATAGAGTCACCTTCCTCCTGATAGTCCTCGATGAGCTCTTGCATCTCCGCTGCGGTTTCGGGGTGGGCACAGCGAACGTCGTTCTCCTCGCTGTGCTCGAGGATTTCCTCGAAACTCACGTCGGGCGCTTCGATCGATCCGATCTGGTTGACGTGCGCTTTGAGTTCGATCCCCTGAGTCGCGAGGATCTTCTTCGCGATTGCGCCCGCAGCGACCCAGTTGACCGTTTCGCGCGCGGACGAGCGGCCGCCGCCGCCCCAGTTTCGCGTCCCGAACTTCGCGGAGTAGGTGAAATCGCCGTGGGACGGCCGCGGCGCGGTGATAAACGGCTCGTACTTGCCTGACCGAGCGTCCTTGTTCTTGATGACCATCCCGATCGGCGTGCCCGTCGTGTATCCGTCCTGGACGCCCGATTTGATCGAGACGGCGTCGGCTTCGCCTCGACTCGTCGTGATCATCGACTGGCCCGGTTTCCGCCGATCGAGGTCTCCCTGAATGTCCGATTCGGAAAGCTCGAGGCCGGCGGGACAACCCGAGACCGTACAACCCATCGCCTCGCCGTGACTCTCGCCGAACGTGGTCACCTGAAAGAGGCGACCGAACGTGTTGCCGTTCATTACCGGCACGTCAGAGGCGCGGACACTTAGCGATGCAGGAAACGAGACGGCAGACTCGACCTTCTCGAAGGAAGTGCGCCGAGTCCTCAGTCGAAGTGGAAGCGTTCTACCGCTCGAGACGACCGGAACGTCGACAGTGCGCCGAGACAGCCAGCCATCAGAGCGGTTAGTACGGCACCGAGAACACCGATCACGACGGGGTGTACGCCGAGCGAGTCGGCGAGTGCGTCGTTAATGAGGCCCGTGTGTGCGAACAGGGTCGGCGCTGCGACCAGAAAGAGCGCGATCGAGTAGACGGCGAACGCGATCGTACTCGGGATGATCGCCTCCTGGCTTCGCGAGACGCTCACCTCCTCGTATCGCGGGAAGAGCGTTCCGATCCCCGACGCGAGTGGCCCGGCACACAGCCCCAGCGCGAGTGTCGACAGCGTGTACGTGCCAACTAACGGCAACGATATCGGACTCATAACGCCAAGCGCGGCGGTCGTCACGATCGTCACCGGAACGCCGACGAGGACACCGGCGACGACGTGTCCAGCGACCAGGGTTTTCCCGGACGAGACGCCAAGCACCGTCACGGGAAGCGACGCGCCTTCGTTTCCGAGCACGTTCAACGTGAACAACGACCCGGTGATCCAGGCGCCGGAGACGCCGACGAGAATCGGGAGGATGCCCCCGACGCTGCCGGTCTGGATGGTCGACGTAATCGGCATCACGAGGAGCATCAACGGGTAGAGCACGAACGAGAGCGTGATCGGGTTACGCCGAGCGCGAGTCCAGTCGGCTCGAGCGACGCCGTAGACCGGTTGTGAGAGAAACGATGTGAGCCTCGAGGAACCCGATTCCGTCGGCTCCGCGTTCGTCTCGTGGTTATCGACGCGGACCGGGTCGGCGTACCAGAACCACTTCGCGAGGCGGCCGAGGACGGCGGGTGCGATTGCAACGCCGATAACGCCCATCCCGACCGCACCAAGCGCGCGGAACACGGACGCATCGGTACTGAGCCCAAGCAGTGCTAGATCACCGAACCACGCAAGCGGGGTTCGGACGACTACCGAAACCACCGGATCGAGCACGGAGTCGACTGACTGAGTGAAAATGGTACCAAAATAAAGCAGGCCGAGGAGCGCCAGAAACACCGTCCGAAGACGGGTCAGGAGCTTCGACCTCACCCCGGAGTTCTTGACGGCGAGGGCGAGAACGAACCCGGAGAGAATGCCGAGAGTGACGATCGAACAGATGGTGATGAGCAGGAGCGGCGCGGTGGCGATCGATCCGGCACCGGCTGCGAACACGAGTGCGCCGATCCCACCGAGGACGAACGCCGGGACGCCCCAGAGCAGCAGCTTTCCGACGACTAATCCGCCGATCAACTCGCGGTGGGAAACCGTCGTCAACAGGCCGTCAGATCGATCCGGGTCTAATCCGGTCGCGTACGTCTGGTAGCCGCTCAACCCTGTGATAAAGACCCAGACGTAGACGACCCCCATCCGCGCTACCTCGAGCGGGTTCCCGAACTCTCCGGCCGCAACGCCCGCTCCGAACGCGTACAACAGACCGATCCCCGCCATGGAGAGTAATCCGAAGAAACCGATCGCGATGACTATGGCCAGCAATTGCATCGGATTGTCGCGGAGTTTGCGCCATTGACGGCGAATCTCCGTTCGACCGATAGTCCAGACGTGGCTCATCGCTGCGGAGCGACCTACCCCGCTCACAGGCTTCTCACCACTCGTTGTGACCGCATCGATTTCGATGGCTCGAGTCGCCTTCGACCCGCTGACACCAGCCGGCTGACTTCGCCTCTCATCCGTTATTCACCTACGACTGGTGCGCTGTGGTCGGTCGTCACCGAGAGGAAGACGTCCTCGAGAGTGGAGCCTTCTGCGGCCTCGAGCGTTCCCGTCAGCGCCTCTGGATCGCCCTCTTCGACGATTCGGCCCTGATAGAGCACGCCCACGAGGTCGGCGAGTTCCTCGACGACAGAGAGGATATGCGTCGAGAGGAAGACGGTGTGGCCTTCATCGGCGACCTTGGCGAGGACATCGAGAACCGTCCGCGCCGCGCGGGGGTCGAGTCCGGACGTCGGTTCGTCGAGGAAAACGACATCGGGTTCGTGGAGCAACGCCTGGATAAGACCGATCTTCTGGCGCATCCCTTTCGAGTAGGCTTCGATCCGTTTGGCGGAATCGCCCCTGAGATCGAACCGGTCCAACCAGCCGTTGATGCGTTTGTTCGCGGTCTCCTCGGGAATGTCCCGCAGCCGTGCGTAGTACTCGAGTTGTTCCCTGCCCGTGAGTTCGTCGAACACCGGCGGATCTTCGGGCAGATATCCGATGGACGACCGGACGGCGTCGCGGTCGGTGATCGGCTCGCCCATGATCGTCGCACTCCCGGAGGTCGGCCGCGTTAACGTCGTTAGCATTCGCATCGTCGTCGTCTTTCCGGCACCGTTCGGTCCGAGAAAGCCGTACACCGTGCCGCGCGGAACGACGAGATCGAGTTGGTCGACGACGACTGTCCCGTCGAATCGCTTCGTGAGATCGGTTGCTGTGATTGCGTTCATGTATTGAAAATCTGCGAGTGATTAGTATCACTCAGTGGTCGGGGACCAAAAGAACCCACCGTTCGTCTATCGTATTCGAACGAGAACTCCGTTATCGGGTGAGAAGGCGGGGTTCGTTCCATTCGCACCTCCAGCGCCGAAGTCGCGTCAGCGGCCAATTCATGGGCATCTGTTCATTTCGTTACGACCCACATAACACGATCCACTGTTTTCTGGCTCAGAAAACTCGATGGCGGAGACGCTGGGATCGCGTTAGTCCGCGGTCTCGACCGTCGCACCGAGACTCGAAAGCATACCGAAAAATCCGGGGAAAGAAACGTCTACGTGCTCGCCACCCTGGATCGTCGTTTCGCCGTCGGCAGCGAGTCCCGCGAGCGCCAGCGACATGACGATTCGGTGGTCGGCACGTCCGTCCACGGTCGCTCCCCGGATCGTCGACTCGTCGCCGTGAACGGTCAACGAATCCCGCGTTTCGGTCGTTTCGACGCCCATCTTCTCGAGTTCCTCGGCCATCGCGCTCACGCGATCGGTTTCCTTGAACCGGACGTGCTCGGCGTTGGTGATTCGAGTATCGCCGTCGGCGACCGCGCCGAGGGTCGCGATCGTCGGGAGGAGATCGGGCGTGTCTTCGACCGAAACGTCGATCCCCTCGAGAGGGGCTTTCGAGACGTCGATCGTCCCATCGTCGCGGTTCCACTCGACGTCCGCACCCATCCGGTCGACGATATCGACGATTGCGGTATCTCCCTGCGCGCTCGGATGTGCCCCCTCGATGCGAACGCCGTCTTCGCTCGCGATGGCACCCGCCGCGAGCGGATACGAGATCGACGAAAAATCGCCGGGAACGGCGTATTCGCCGCCTTCAGGCGCGTAAGACTGCCCGCCCGGGACCGCGAAGCCGTCCTCGGTGGCTTCGGCGTCGACGCCGAAGTCCGCCAACAATTCGATCGTGACGTCGACGTACGGCGCGGACTTGAGTTCCGTCTCGAGGTCGATCTCGAGGCCGTCGGCCGTCACCGCGCCGGCCATCAACAGGGCGGTGATGTACTGTGAGGAGACGTCGCCCGGAATCGACACGCGGTCGCCCGACAGCGGGCCGGTGACGACCAGCGGTGCCTGTCCGTTCGCTCGAGTACTCGCCGCATCAGCTCCGAGATCCGAGAGCGCCTCGAGCAGCGGCCCTTGCGGACGAGACCGGAGCGATTCGTCGCCGGTGAGCACGCTCGTGCCATCGGCAAGCGCCGCCGCCGCGGTCACGAGTCGCATCGTCGTACCACTGTTATCGCAGTCGATCACGTCCGCCGGCACCTCGGGAGTGCCGTCGAAGCCCTCGACGGAGAGGGTCCCATCGTCCGATCGGGTTACGCTCCCGCCGAACAATTCCACAGCTCGCGCCGTTGCACGCGTATCCGCACTCCAGAGCGCGTCGCGTACCGTGGCGCTGTCGGCGTACCCCGACGCCAAAATCGCGCGATGCGTGTAACTCTTCGATGGCGGTGCCGTCGCCGTTCCCCCAAGCTTCGAGGGACCGAGCGTGACGTTCATGCTCGGTCTGTGGAGTGGATGCCCTATACCGATACCGGTACGTCCCCCGAGACCGTTCGGAACGGTCGTCCCAGCCTGCAGATTCACCAGACCGGTTCGGTCACTTCGGACAGCCGATCGACGCCGCGATTTCCTCGAGCGGTTCGCCGGGATGCGGACTCGAGACTTCGTAGCTCACGTCCTCGCACTCCCAGAAAACGCTCTCGAGGTCACCGGCGCGGAGATACGCCTCGTTGCCGTCGATATCGATCGGGGTGAGCGCGTCCGGATCGAACCGGGACGTTTCCCTGACGGCAACGAACAGTTCGCGTTCGGGCGTGGTCGGTTCGACGTACCAACTCGTCGCCGTCGTACCGAAGCCTCTGTCCAGGACGGTGATTCGATCGAGTTCGAAATCATCCGGTATCGCCGGGTCCGGGAGATCGAACGGGAGAATTTTCGCCGCGGCTTCCGGAGTGTCGAAGATCCCGATGGGTTCGGCGCCGATCGACTTGACCTCGGCGTCCGACGGCGGGTCGTAGGTGAACGTCCCGTCCTCGAGTCCCTCGTTGATCGCGAGTTCGTCGTAGGTCACCGTGAGGCTGTGGAGGGTACGTTCGTCGGTCTCGACGACCGTCTGCTCTTTGATCGGGTACCGGTGTTCGTCGCCGATCCAGATCGTTCGAACGACCTCCGCCTCGTCGACCTCCGCCGAATCGGCGGCCTCGAGCGGAATCGCGTAGACCGTCTCTCCCACCAGCAGTTCGATCGATCGCCCGACCTCGTCGTCCGATTTCGGAGTCGCTTCGACGACGTGGGCCTCGCTATTGTCAACCGTGTCGGTTCCGTCGTACGCGAGGTCGTAGTCCTCGAGGAGTGATTCGAGGACGAGACGGGTTCGATCCGCGACGAAGCGGTTCGGGTGGTGCCGCTCGAGGACCGTTTCCGTCGTCGGATTGTACCCCCAGGTCACCTCCTGATTTCGGACCGACACCATCCCTTCGGGCGCGCGAGAATCCGACGACTCGAGGACCTCCCGTCGCTGGGCATCCGGGGGTCGTTGAAAGAGCCGTTCCCGCCGCTCGATCGCTTCTTCCGGCGTTTCGGCTGTCATCGTCCGAATAGCCGCGAGGTCGTTTATTTCTCCGCGAGCGTCGATTGCTTCCCGAACGAGGTCGTCGCTCGCCGGAGCCTCCTCCGAACTGGTGTCCTCGAAACAGCCGGCGAGCGCGGTACTAGCACCCGCTACGATAAGACGACGACGGCGCATAGGTCAATGTTGTAAGGTCTCTTAATAAGCGTAGGGATTCGGTCTGAACAAACTGGTGTGCTCGAGTGGTAACCGCGTTCGATGCGCGGTTGGTCGCGCCCCACGATCCGTTCGCTGGTGCCGGGACCCTCGTAATTATGTAGACGCCTGCCACAGTTTCGGCCATGGATATCGATCTTTCACCGCTTCGGTCCGCGCTCGCGGATGCAAGCGTCGACGGCTATCTCATCGACGCCGACGGATCGGATTCTGACCAGCGGTACGTCTCCGATTTCACCGCCCCGGATCCCTACCAGACGCTGGTTACGACCGCGCCAACCAGCCAGTCGGGCGGATCGTCCGACCCGAACGGTTCGGGCGAGATTGGCGGGCGCCGCGGCGTCCATCTCCTGGTCTCCGGACTCGAGTACGGGCGGGCACGCGCAGATGCGACTGTCGACTCGATCGCCCGGCGCGCCGACTTCGACTATCGCGACCGCGTCGCGGAGTACGGTCCCCAGGAGGGAACCGTTCGGACGATCGCGGCGTTTCTCGAGTCACACGACGTCGAATCGGTGGCCGTCCCCCCGAGTTTTCCGACGGGAACTGCGGACGGGCTTCGGGAACAGGGTATTTCGGTCACTGTCGAATCCGAGGGGATCGTCGAAACGGAGATCCGGGCGCGAAAATCCGAGTGGGAGATCGAACAGATTCAGTCGACCCAGCGAGCCAACGAGCGGGCGATGGCCGTCGCCGAGGAGTTGATCGCGACCGCAGATGTCGAGGACGGCGTTCTCGTTTACGACGACGACCCGCTGACGAGCGAACGCGTCACGACGGAGATCGAAATCGAACTGCTTCGCAACGGCTGCGCGCTCGACGAAACGATCGTCGCCTGCGGTGCCGACGGCGCGGATCCGCACGACCGCGGTAGCGGCGCGCTCGAGGCGGACGAACTGATCGTGATCGACATCTTCCCGCGGGACAAAGAGACGGGATACTTCGGCGATATGACCCGCACGTTCCTGCGCGGCGTACCGAGCGAGGAACAGCGACGGCGATACGACGTGACCCAGCGGGCCTACGAGGCGGCGCTCGAGGCTGTCGAGGCGGGCGTCACGGGAGCGGCGGTCCACGACGTGGCCTGCGACGTGATCGAGGACGCCGGCTACGAAACTCTCCGAAGCGACCCGACGACGGAGACGGGGTACATCCACAACACCGGCCACGGCGTCGGACTCGACATCCACGAACAGCCCACGGTGTCGCCGTCTGGGGGCGAACTCGAGCCCGGCCACGTCGTCAGTATCGAGCCCGGAATCTACGACCCCGCCGTCGGCGGCGTCCGAATCGAGGATCTGGTCGTCGTCACCGAGGACGGACACAGAAATTTCAACGAGTACGGCGTTTACCTCGAGCCGAGGGCGTAGCCGGCACCGAGACGAACCGTTCTCGAATCGATCAAGCAGGTGGCCTCAGTCGTCCGTACAGATCTCGAGGAAGTTCTCGAAGACCTCGTCGCCTTCCTCGGTGTGGGCTACCTCCGGGTGCCACTGGACGCCGTAGAGGTCTCGGTCGGTGTCGCTCATCGCCTCGACGCCGCAGACGTCGCTCGAGGCGGTCCGTTCGAATCCCTCGGGAACTTCCTTGACTTCGTCGGCGTGGCTCGCCCAGACGCGGGTTTCGGGGTACAGCGAGCCCGTGAGCGGATCGTTTTCCGAGAGCAGGTCGACGGTGACGTCGGCGTAGCCGCCGTACTCGCCGCTGCCGACCCGGCCGCCGAGTTCCTCGGCGATCAACTGCATGCCCAGACAGATTCCCAGCACCGGCATATCGGACTCGAGGTACGCCGCCGACTGTCCCGTTCGATCCATATCCGGCCCGCCAGATAACACGACGCCGTCGGCGTCGACCTCCTCGGGCGGCGTGTCGTTATCGATCAGTTCCGAGTCGACCCCGAGATCTCGAAGCGCTCGATCCTCCAGGTGCGTAAACTGTCCGTGGTTGTCCACCACGACGATCTTCGTCATTGCCGGGAGGTAGCGGGGGAACCGGTAAAAGCGGTCCGGAAGCGAGCCTGCTCGGGTGTCGGCACGCACTCGAGCCAACGCGCGAACGAGGCTGGATATCCGGTACGTTTATGCACAGTTCGAGAGAGAACTCGTGTATGGCCATCGATATCAGCGAGTTCGACCATCCGGCGTGGCTCACGGCAGCGGGGACGGGAGTAGGATACCTGTTGATCCTCGTTCTCCTGACCGTCTTGCTCTTTCTCGTTCCGTGGGGAATATTCGTACTGCTGTGAGCACCGTTCGGTTGCTAGCGTTACTGAACCCGAACGATACGTCGATTTCTCTCTAGACCGCTCGAGTGCTTTTCGACTAGCTGATTGTAAGACTCGGTAGCGCTTGCGCTCGAGAGCCACTTAACACGAAAATCGGCTCGAAAAACCGCTTCAGGCGAACGTCTTCGAGACGTCCTCGGTCTCGTCGGAACTGGCCTGGACCTTCTCCCAGGCGTTCTGGAAGTCTTCCATCCGGATCTCGGTCCGGTCGTCGCGGATGGCGAACATCCCCGCTTCGGTACAGATCGCCTTGACGTCGGCACCGGAGGCTTCGTCGGCTTCGGCGGCGAGCGAGTCGAACTCGACGTCGTCGGCGACGTTCATGCCGCGCGTGTGGATCTGGAAAATCAGTTCTCGGCCCTCCTCGTCGGGTTTCGGAACTTCGATGAGGCGGTCGAACCGACCGGGCCGAAGGATGGCGCGGTCGAGCATGTCGAAGCGGTTCGTGGCGGCGATGATGCGGATCTCGCCGCGCTCTTCGAAGCCGTCCATCTCGCTGAGGAGTTGCATCATCGTCCGCTGGACCTCGGCGTCGCCGGAGGTCTTGGACTCGGTTCGCTTGGCGGCGATGGCGTCGATCTCGTCGATGAAGATAACCGCGGGTTCGTGCTCGCGGGCGACCTCGAAGAGGTCCCGAACGAGTTTCGCGCCCTCGCCGATGAACTTGTGAACCAGTTCCGAGCCGGCCATCTTGATGAAGGTCGCGTCGGTCTGGTTGGCGACCGCTTTCGCGAGCATCGTCTTGCCGGTTCCCGGTGGGCCGTGCAGAAGAACGCCGCTCGGCGGTTCGATACCAACGTCGTCGAACATGCCGGGTTTCTTCATCGGCATCTCGACGGTTTCGCGAACCTCCTGTAGCTGGTCCTCGAGCCCGCCGATATCCTCGTATTCGACCTCGGGACTCTGGGTGACTTCCATCACGCGAGCCCGGACGTCGGTTTCTCCGGAGAGGGTCTTGACGATCGAGAGGGAGTTGTTAACCGCAACGCGGGAATCCGGCTCGAGGTCCTCGCGCATCTCTTCGGTGACCTCGGTCAGGGCCTCCTGATTGTTTCCGTGCTGTTTGATGATGACGCCTTCGTCGGTCAGTTCCTGCACCGTCGCGACGAACAGCGGCGACTGCTTCAGCTTCTTGTTTTCGTGCGTAAGTCGCTCGAGTTTCTGCTGGTATTTGTTGTTCTCGGCGTTCGCATCGAGGAGTTTGTCGCGCATCTCCTCGTTTTGCGACTCGAGGATTTCTAGGCGGTCCTCGAGCGACTGTATTTTCTCCTGTTGGGACGCCTCGTCCTCGTCGTATGGGAGGTCGACGTCGTCCACAGTGTCGCTCATTAACCCACTCTTGGGTGTTGGTTCATAAGAGGCTTCGGGTCGATACACTATGGAATAGTATTACTGCCACGCATTTATCTAAACAGAAAATATTATCACCTTGTATCCGAAACGGGTATCACGATGAGTGCTTCAGAGTCGTTTCGACAGGAGTCAACCCCCCGCGGAAGCTGGGAGGACGTTCGCGATCTGCCGCCGAGTGCGAAACTCGTCGCGAAGGTACTCGAGTACAACGAGACGATGACCCAACAGCAGATCGCCGACGAGACGCTGCTTCCGGCGCGTACCGTTCGATACGCGCTCAACCGACTCGACGACGAAAACGTGATCGACTCTCGATTTTCGTTCTCGGACGCGCGAAAGCGCCTCTACACGCTCGATATCGAATCTTAACTCCGCACTCTCTACCTATCGCTCTTCTCATCAATCCGGGCACGGTTACTTTCACTCCGGTCACGGAAGCCATTTAGGGGAGCCAGCGCAACGGGAGGGTAGATGACGCGGGTGATACACACGGGCGATACCCACATCGGGTACCAGCAGTACAACGCACCCGAGCGGCGACGCGACTTTCTCGAGGCGTTCCGCGAGGTCGTCGACGACGCGGTCGAAGACGACGTCGACGCGGTGATCCACGCGGGCGACCTGTTTCACGACCGACGGCCGGGACTGGTCGACCTTCAGGGAACGGTCGAAATCTTGCGCCGACTCAAGGACGCCGACATTCCGTTTCTCGCTGTCGTCGGCAACCACGAGTCCAAACGCGACGGCCAGTGGCTCGACCTGTTCGCCGACCTCGGCCTCGCGACTCGGCTCGGTTCCGAGCCCTACGTTCTCGAGGCCGTCGCGCTCTACGGTCTCGATTTCGTGCCCAGATCGCGGCGAGACGCCCTCGAGTACGAGTTCGAACCGCTCCCAGAAATCGCCGAACACGCGGCGCTCGTAACGCACGGCCTGTTCGAACCGTTCGCCCACGCCGACTGGGACACCGAACGGCTGCTCGAGGAATCGACCGTCGACTTCGACGCCGTATTGCTCGGCGACAATCACAAACCCGACACCGCAGAGGTGCTCGAGACGTGGGTCACCTACTGTGGGTCCACCGAGCGCGCGAGCGCCAGCGAGCGCGAGGACCGCGGCTACAATATCGTCACATTCGAGACGTCGTCAGAGTCGGCCTCCGACAGCCAAGAGGAGGTAACGATCCGTCGGCGCGGCCTCGCCGACACGCGACCGTTCGTCTTCGTCGACGTCGAACTCAACGAAGGGGAGGGAATCGACCGCGTGCAAGAGCGCGTCAGGGAGTACGACCTCGAGGACGCCGTCGTCATCGTCACCATCGAAGGCGACGGTAGACCGGTCACGCCCGCGACCGTCGAGGAGTTCGCGACTGACCGCGGGGCGCTCGTTTCGCGGGTCAACGACCGACGGGAGCTTCCCGATCAGGACGACGAGGTTTCGGTCAGCTTCGCCGACCCCGACGAGGCCGTCCGCGAACGGGTTCGCGAACTGGGACTCAGCGACGCCGCGTTGAACATAGACCGGACGGTGCGACGGGACGACCTCGCGGACTCGAACGTCCGGAAAACCGCAGAACGGCTGGTCCGAGAACTCCTCGAGGACGATCGCTCTGCGTTCGACCCGGCCCCGGAGCGCGACCCTGCGGAGGTAACCACGCTCGCCGACGCGATGGCCGACAGAAGCGGTGCGGAGTCAGAAGAGCCGGATACCGATGCGGAAAAATCTGAATCAACGGGAGATGAAGACGGCTCGGAGACAGAACCGATCGAACCGGCTGCTCGTTCTTCCTCTGAAGCAAGCGAGCCAGTTGGCTCGGTCAGCGCTGGGATAGGCGACGAGCCGGATCGTGCCAATTCCAGTGGCGAGTCGGATGGCTCTAAATCCAACGACGGGTCGGATAGCAACGACGGGGCAGACAGCAACGAGTCAGACGAAGATTCCGACAGCGCAGAAACCGACCGCGAATCGGCCGAACCGGATCGAGAGCCGTCGACGGACCGGTCGGAGGAGTCAGAAACCACGTCGCTGGGTGATTTCGCGTGAAAGTCGAACGGATCAGACTCCGAAACTTCAAGTGCTACGGTGAGGCCGACCTCGGCCTCGAGCGCGGCGTGACCATCGTCCACGGCGTCAACGGCAGCGGCAAGTCGACGCTGCTCGAGGGCGTCTTCTTCGCGCTCTACGGGTCGAAAGCGCTGGATAATCGCACGCTCGACGACGTGATCACGACGGGCGAGGAGGAAGCCGAAATCGAACTGGCGTTTCGCCACGACGACGTCGACTACCGGATCGAACGACGCCTGAAACTCCGCGGCGATCGGGCGACAACGACGAAGTGCGTCCTCGAGACGCCCGAGGGAACGGTCGAAGGTGCGACAGACGTTCGCCAGAAGGTAACGAACCTGCTGCGGATGGACGCCGAGGCGTTCGTCAACTGCGCGTACGTCAGACAGGGCGAGGTGAACAAGCTCATCCACGCCTCGCCGAGCGACCGCCAGGACATGATCGACGATCTCCTACAACTGGGCGCGCTCGAGGAGTACCGCGAACGCGCGAGCGATGCGCGATTAGGTGTAAAGACGGTTCTCGACGGCCAACAGGACGTACTAGAAGACGTGCGAACCCAGGTCGAACAGAAAGAAGAGAAGGACCTCCACGAACGCTTGAACGAACTCGAGTCCAGACGTGCCGAGCTCGCAGACGACATCGAGAACTTCGAATCCCAGCGCGAGAACGCCAGTGACACGCTCGAGGCCTCGACGGAAATCCTCGAGCGCCACGAGGAGACGCGCGAGGAGATCGAAACGCTCGAGGAAGAAATCGAGACGATTCGGTCCAAGATCAACGAAACCGAGCGAAAACGCGAGGACGCGGGAGAGACGATCGACGACCGAAAGACGCGGCGAGACGACCTCGAAGACGAACGGGAGACGATTCTCGAGGAGATCGACCACGTGAGCGAATCCGGCGACGATACCGTTGATACTGATGGAGATGGGGACGCTGGCGACGACGGCCTCGAGCTACCCGAGCCACCCCAAGCGCTCGAGTCCACTGCTGCCGTCGAAGCGCGGATCGACGCGCTCGAGCGAGCGGACGAACAGCTTCGCGACGACCTCGAAACCCTTCGAGTCGAGATCAACGAGCGATCGAACGAGACGGATCGACTCGAGAGTCAAGCGGCCGAGTTCGAATCGGAAGCGGCCGACAAACGCGAACGGGCGGGAGACCTCGAGTCGAAGATCGACGACGACGAAGACGCGATCGAACAGCGGGAGGAAAAGCTCTCGACGCTCGAAGAGCGGATCGAAGCCGCGCGCGAACGGTTCGACGCCGCGCCGATCGACTTCGGCGAGGCGACAGACCACCGCGAGACCATCGCCGAGGACCGCGAAGCGATCGTCTCGGAACTGGGCGACGTTACCGCGGGGATCAAAGCCGTCCGGGGTTCGATCGAGGAGGGCGAAGCGTTGCTCGAGGAAGGGAAATGCCCTGAGTGCGGCCAGCCGGTCGAAGATTCGCCGCACGTCGACGTTCTCGACGAAAAGCGCGAGCGACTCGCCGAACTCGAGGCCGAACGCGACGCGCTCGAGGACGAACGAGACGAGATCGGCGAGCGAATAGATCGCGCCGAGACGCTTCGGGAGGCCGAACGCGAGGTCGACCGACTCGCGGATAACCGCGACAACGTCGCCCAGTTGCTCGCGGAAAAACGCGAGACGCTCGCGGATCGACGCGAGCGGTGTGAGCAACTCCGCGAGGACGCGGACGAACTCGAGGCGGAAGCCGAACAGCACCGAGACGCCGCGACGGATCTCGACGCCCAGATCGACGACGCTCGGAGCGACCTCGGCAAGATCAACGGAACTCGAGGCGAGATCAGGACCGAACTGGAGGAGTTGCACAGACTTCTCGAGATCGACGACGAACGCGAGGAGATCGAACGCGAGATCGAAAACGCGCGCGAGCGCCGTGCGGACTGGCAGACGATGAACGACGAGCGCCGCGAGCAACTCTCGGCCAAGCGAGACCGAAAGCGCGAACTCACAGACGAGTTCGACGAACAACGAATCGAGCAGGCTCGCGAACAGAAACGCAGCGCCGAAGACTACCTCGAGAAGGTCGACGAGAAGTTATCGACCCTGCGCGAGAAGCGAACCGAGATCCAGAACGCGATCGGCGGCGTCGAAAACGAACTCGAGGAACTCGAACGCCTTCGTGAACGCCTCGAGGCGATCGAGACCCGCTGTGGAGACCTCGAGTCGCTGTACGACGAGGCCGAGACCCTGCAGGCGACCTACGGCGACCTTCGGGCCGAGCTTCGCCAGCGCAACGTCGAGACGCTCGAGCGGCTGCTCAACGAGACGTTCGAGCTGGTCTACCAGAACGATTCGTACGCGTCGATCGATCTGGACGGCCAGTATCGGCTCACCGTCTACCAGAAGGACGGCGAACCCCTCGAGCCCGAACAGCTTTCGGGCGGCGAGCGGGCGCTTTTCAACCTCAGCCTGCGGTGTGCGATCTACCGCTTACTGGCCGAAGGCGTCGAGGGAACCGCGCCGATGCCGCCGCTGATCCTCGACGAACCAACCGTGTTTCTCGACTCGGGCCACGTCACGCAACTCGTCTCGCTGGTCGAATCGATGCGGGATCTGGGCGTCGAACAGATTATTGTCGTCAGTCACGACGAGGAACTCGTCGGTGCCGCGGACGAACTGGTTCGCGTCGAAAAGGACGCCACGTCGAATCGATCGCAACTCGAACGCGGCGAACCGCCCGAAATCGCGCTACTCAGCTCCGATTGACGGTATCGGTGGGTCGCCTGCTCGAAGTCGCCGGTCTCAACGACGATGGTGACTGATGCGATAGTTGCGTGGGGTAGCTGCGACCGATCAGGGGGCCTGTCCGTAGATCAAGTTCCGCTGGACTTCGTTCGCCCCTTCGTAGATGACCGGGACGCGAACGTCCCGGTAGACGCGCGCGATCCGGCGTTCGTCGAGGATCGATCGGCCGCCGTGAAACTGCATCCCCTGCTCGGCGACATCGACGGCCGTCTCGGTCGCCTTCGTTTTCGACAGCGCGGCCCAGTATCCCGCGTTGTCGTCGTTTGCCACTTTTTCGCACGCTCTCCAGACGAGCGTTCGAGCGCTCTCGAACTCGATGAGCATGTCCGCCAATCCGTGTTGGACGGCCTGAAACTCGTTTATCGTCCGGCCGAACTCCTCTCGGTCGTGGGTGAACTCCCAGGCTTCCTCGATGGCCGCGGCCGCCAGGCCGAGCCCGTGACCGGAGACGACAACCCGACCGTGGTTGAAGAAATCCGCGAGCATCATGAAACCGGCACCCTCGTGGCCGATTCGATTCTCCGCGGGGATCCGACAGTCCTCGAACGTGATGTGTGCCTGTTTCGACGCGGGCATCGCCATCTTTTCGGGGATGTGTTCGGCCTCGTAGCCGTCGGTATCGGTGGGGACGATGAACATCGAGTGGTTACCGTACCGATTGTCCTCGTCATCGCCGGTTCGAGCGTAGACGGTTATCCAGTCGGCCTCGACGCCGTTGCCGATCCAGTACTTCTCGCCGTTGAGGACGTACTCGTCGCCGTCCCGTTCCGCGCTGGTTTGCATTCCCGCGAGGTCGCTTCCGGTCTCCGGCTCCGAGACGGCGAGTCCGGATATCTGCTCGCCTTCGGCCACGGGCCTGACGTACTCCTCGCACTGTTCGTCGGTCCCGTACTCGTAGGTGATCTCGCAGCCGAAACTGGCCAGTTGAATCGTCAGGGCGATCCCGGCGTCGGCCCGGTAGAACTCCTCCGTGATCGCGAGTAGTTGCGCGAGGTCGAGCCCCCGCCCGCCCAACGATTCGGGAATGTCCTGTCCGGCGAGACCCGCTTCCTGGGCGGCCTCGAGGATCTCCCAGGGGTACTCCCCCGATTCGTAGTACTCGGCGGCGGCGGGTTCGATGTGCTCTCGAGCGAATTCTCTGGCTTCTGCTTTGACTCCCTGTGCGCGGTCGGGAACGATGGTCTCCTCGAGGGGGTTCATAGGCCATTCGTCGTCCTCGAGTGGGATATATTCGGGGGCAGGGGAAATTGGGACTTCGGCTCGGTTCGTCGTCCAGCGTTACCGAACGCTCTGTGGACGGTCGTCGGTGGCCTGGGTTGTGCTCGGCTCTGCGCGATGGACGTCCCAGATCAGATCGGTCAGCAGGTGGACGTAGAGGACAACGCCGACGATGATTCCGAGTCCGATGTTGAATACGAAATGAAGCGGAACGAACAGCCCGATGAGAACGACGTGGCTCAGCAATCGGGACAGAACGCCGACATCGCCCTGATCGAAGATTTGTCCCTGATCGGCGACTGCCGCGACCGGGTTCGCGAGACAGAACCTGACCGCGTCCCAGTTTCCGGTTTTGATTCGAGCGATCAGGAAGTGATCGAGGTCGATAAACACGCCGAGTGCGGTTCCGTAGAGTACGACCGCAACGACTGCGACGACCGACAGATGCGTAAAAGCCGTCGTCCACCACGAAAGCGAGAGAGCGAGAGTAGCGGCGACGAGCGCCGAAACGACGGCGTGATGTTTCGAGTACATGATTCTCAGTTACTCTCTACGATAGCACCGCGATACAAAACGCTCCCGGCGCATCTCAACTACACCGGTGCCTGAATTGCGTTCCTCGCGCACGTCCCCTTCTCGCGTCCGCTCGCTTTCGGACCGTCGATTCTGAGCCGCCGCTTTGCGTGCCGTTCGGACTGGTCGAATCGAGAAATCCAGCGACGAAGAAGGTCCGACCGATCTCGGGCGAGAAGTCAGTTATCCCGCAAAGCCGCTCAGGAGCCACTCGCCGTCCGTATCGTCGTCGTCGGCGATCGAGGGTGCGCTCACGAGCACGAACGCGCTTTCGGTCTCGCCGTTGCGAATCTGTCGGGTCGACTCCGGTGGGATCCACAGCGCGTCGCCCGTCGTCATTTCGACGGGCTCGTCGTCGACGATAACCTCCGCTTCTCCCTCGATGAGGACGTAGACTTCCTCGTGATCGTTCTCGCTGTGATCGTGTGGCTGGCTCTTCCAGTGGGGATCACAGCGGGCGACCGTCACGCCGACCTGCTCGGTCTCCAGGGGATCGCTCAAAAAGTGCATCGCACTCGAGACCTGGTCGACCTCTTCGTAGTTGACCTTCGTGTATGCCATCTCGAGTGGTTCTACGAGCGGGAAATAGTAAAAGTACGCCCTCCATATCGCCTACTCGAGGGGTGGAAATTTCCGATAGCGCGTTCGGAACGGACTGGAGGTTGGTGCAATCGGGAACGTGATCTCGCGATCCTCGGCCGAAGCCGCTCGTCAGCGTTCCTGACTGATCGGGTCGAAACTGTCGACGGGGATCACCGAATAGTCGACGGTGAGAGCGTCCTGTGTCGCGCGGATTTTCCCGACGAACGTCGAGATGTCCTCGAGTGCGCCCTCGAGGACGAACAGCTCCATGCAGTGGTGGTCGCCGACGTGGCTGTGGAAGTTCGAGGCGACCAGCGACTCGTGTTCGTGTCGCAGGTGCATCATCTGTTCTTCCACGCTCGTCGTCTCGTAGTCGAACAACACTGTGACGATTCCCATGAGTTCCCGGTCCTCGAGTCGCGTGTCCTCGAACTCGCCCAGAAGGTTTCTCGAGGCCTCGCGGACGACTTCGCTGCGTCCGGTGTAGCCGTGATCCTCCGCGAACTGATCGAGGCGATCCAGAAGTTCGTCCGGCATGGAAACGCTTACGACTGCCATATAACAACTCGTTCGGCAGTATTTATTAATCTTTATCAGTTGTTGGCTCGGTACGCTATCGACTCTGACTAGAAACCCTGGAACGGACTGATTTCTGACGTTTTTGCGGACGTTCTGCTCTAGATAAAACCCGTGTTCGGTGTCGCTAGCTCACGGATCAGGTCTCACTCGGTATCGAAGATCCATCGTCGTATTCGCTCGTCGTTTCGGCGAATTCGTCGTCGGAATCGTCCTCGAGTAACCGGTGCTGGAGGCGCCCACCGACCGATGCGTCGATGTCGGGCAGCGGAACGCCGGGGAGGAACGGCATCGACGCGACATCAAGTCGGACCGACACGAGGTCGATTCGTCGCTGGAACGGACTCTGCGAGACGGTGAGGTTCTGGATCGTGTCGGCCGGGACGACATAGGTCCGACGCGTCCAGAAGCCGCGCCGGACGACGATGTGATCGTCTAGCAGGGCGTAGCCACGATGAGACCACGTCACGTGGGCCGCGAGCGGCGAAAGTACGAGGAGGGGGACGAAAAGTGGGAGCGGAATCGCTCGAGTCGCCGGGACGAACTGCTGGGCGATCGCCGTGCCGACGGCCAGTACGACGACGCCGAGGGCGTATCTGACGGCGTAGCGTCGGCGCGCGCGAGTTGGGAGCGACTGTAACTGGACCGTCGAGAGGTCAACGCCGATCGCTCGCTCGAGGAGCTCCCACGCGACGTCTCGCCGCGCCAGCGGCGCGAGCGGCCACTGCAGTCCGAACGGGATCGGCTCCGAAAGTCCGGCGGTGCCGACGTCCGCCTGCGCCAGCCCCAGCAGCCGATGGAGCGGGTTCGATCGAACGCGAGCGAGCTGGATTCGGTCGCTCGAGACGTCCGCGTCGGTCGTTCGGACGAAGCCGTGCCGTCGCCGGAACGAGTCTTCGCCCGCGGAGAGGCGAAAGTTCCCCATCCGTTCGATCGCGAGGCCGACGCCGAGGAGCCAGCCAGCGAGGACGATGAGCACCAGCATCACTGCCGGCGAGAGCGGTAGCAAGTCCTCGAGAGCGGTGATGACGATCGTTTGCAGGTCGGTTATCGCGTCCGCTTCGAAGTAGGTGGTCCCGACCCACGCCAGCACGGCCAAGAGTATCGTCTTGGGGTGAATTCGAGTCACGCCGTACAGAACGAGTTCTCGCGGTCGAAGCGTGAAGACGCGATGGCGCTCCGGTGGTTCGGACGAGGTCGTGTCGACCTCGGTAACCGATCCGATGCGTCTCTGGAGGTCGTCGGCGTCGGCCCGCTCGAGGTATCGCATGGAGAGATCCGGTTCGTCGGGGTTGCCGGCGGTCTCACACTCGAGGGCGGCGAGCCCGAACAGACGGCTCACCGTCGTCGTCGAGACCGTCGACTGCTGGATCCGAGAGACGGGAATCGTTCGTCGTTTCGGGCGGAGGATTCCCGAACGGACGACGAGCGACTCCTCCTCGAGGGTGAGTTCGTAGTGCCACCATCGGACGCTCTCGATAGCGAGTTGAAAGAGTCCGAAGACGACGGCGATCAACACAAGCCGGAGTACTACCGAGACGATCGCATCGATTCCGAACACCGAGCCGCCGTCGAATATCGTTAGCATCACGGCGAGCGTCGCAAACATCCCTAAATCAAAGTTCTCGAGCGCTCTGGCAGGAATAGAGCGGATATCCGGTTTTACGCTCGTACTCGCGCTCATACGCCGGAATCACCCCTAGCGAGTCGATCGAGTCGATCCGCGAGATCGGTCGCCGTCTCCCTGGCGAGTCCGGAGATTGCAACCCGCCCGCCAAACGTCCCCGCGGTGTAGATTCGGACGGAAACGAGCCCGAACGGCCTCGAGAGCAGCGGCTCGTCGACGTCGACCTGCTGGATACTCTCGGGCGGGACGACAGTCTCGTTGACGGTGAGCAGTCCGCGGCGCACGTAGACCCCCTCGTCGGTGACCGCGTATCGAAACCGGCGGTAACGGACGAGTGCCAGCACGACTCCGACGACGGGACTCGCCGCGGCAACGGCGAGAAGGAGCGTCTCGAGATCCGAACCCGAGGACAGCACGACCGTTCCGACGACCGCCGCGACGACGCCACCAAGCATCCATTTGATCGCCCAGACGATCCGTACGCGGGGATGTACTCGGTCCGTCGCCGATTTGGAGGGGGATCGGCTCGAGAATTCGTTCATTTTCTCAGCAATCCGTCCGTCATATAGTTATATCTACGTGTTTGGATACAATCGGCGACCGTGCTCGAGCGACGACGGTGTGTCGCTACGCTGAGCGGTTCGCTATACGGCTGCTCGCTGCTCAGCCCAGTTTCATATCGCTATATATTGTTTATTCGGGCTTTGGAACCTGATTTCTGCACGTACCGTTTTGGGCCTCGAGATCGATTACAGCCCATGTACCTCCCGAATCTCACCTGGCCGGACCTCCGCGAGTACGTCGAAAACGGGTCACTCGCCGTCGTCCCGCTAGGATCGACAGAACAGCACGGACCTCACCTCCCCGAGGGCACCGACCACCTCATCGCCGACGCGCTCGCTCGAGCGGCCACCGACCGGACGGACCACATCTGTACGCCGGTGATTCCGATCGGCGTCAGCCCGCACCACCGACAGTTCCACGGCACGATGTGGGTCGACGCGCCCGTCTTTCGGGACTACGTCGAGAGCCTCTCGAGGAACCTGACCTACCACGGGATCGACCGCATCGTCTTCGTCAACGCTCACGGTGGCAATGTCGCGCACCTGCGCGAGGTCGGCCGTCGGCTGCGCGACGACGGGACGGCCTACGCGGTCGAGTGGATGTGGGACGAATCGATCCCGGACCTGATCGAAGAGGCGTTCGAGACACCTGGCCCCCACGGCGGGCCGAAAGAGACGGCGATGATCATGCATATCGCCGAGGAACTGGTCCGCGACGACCGACTCGAGGACGCTCGCGACGGCGGCATGACGGCGTTCGATCCCGCGACCATGGCCGTCAACGGCGCTCGAGTCACCTACGATTCGAAAGAGATCACCGAGAACGGCGTCTTCGGCGATCAAACCGACGCGACGCCGGCGGTCGGGGCCGAACTCTTCGAGGCGGCGACCGACCAACTGTGTGCGCTCCTCGAGTGGCTCGACGATCAGCCGTTTGCTGATCTCCTCCCCCAAGAGCACGTCGCTCCTCGACCCGCACGAACCGGCAACTGAGTCCGGCGACCAACTCGCCTCCAGTTATCCTGTCACCGTGTGACGAACACGCGAGCAGCCAATAACTATATAGCCGGGCGCATGTTGGTGCCACCAACGCAGTGTCAGCCGTGATCCACTCACCCGCCCACTCGGACCGATCGCTTCTGGCCGCATCGTTCGCGCTCTTTGCAGTCGCCGGTGGTATTACTACACCCACCGACTCGTTAGTTCTCACCGCTGCTGGTACGGCACTCGCGATCGGGGGCGTGTACTCCGCTTCTCGATTCGCGGCGTCCATCAGCCGGAAACGCCTCGCAACGGTGTCGATCGCTCTTTGGAGCAGCTTTCTCGCTGTCGCCGGACTGCACGTCCTCGAGCCCGGATCCATCGCTGCGGCGGCGCCGGAGTCGATCGCAATCCCCACGATCGCACTCAGTGCGATCACGTGGGCGACGCTACTCTCGGCCTGTTCGACGACCGTCTTCCTCGCGTTCCGCGAATACGGAGCGACGCCCGGGACCGAAGACGCGGTCGTCGAAAACGACTCCGATTATTCCGTCCGATAACTTACCGCAATCCCTTCTCCGAGCGGGAGAACGGTCGTTTCGAAGGCTTCGTCGTCCCGAACCGTCGCGAGATACGTCGCGATGCCTCGAGTGGCGTCGGTCGCCTCGTTTGGAATATCCTCGGTCAGATCATCGTTCCGACGTTCGGGGCCCCGATCCCGCGCTTCGAGGAACTCGAGCACCGTCTCGAACTGGATACTATCCGCCGTCATCGCGTTGTCTGCCACGATGGCTCCGCCGACGGGAACCTTCGAACGAACCGCCTCGAACGCTTCCGGATAGCGGCGTTTCTGGTGGTCGAGCAAAACGAGATCGAACGGTCCGTCGTAGCGCTCGACGATCTCGAGTGCGTCGCCCAGTTCGTATTCCGCGATGTCTCCGAAGCCACCCGCCTGCATGTACTCGCGGGCCATCTCGAGTTCGTCCTCGTCGATTTCTGTGAGGACGATCCGGCCGTCGTCGGGGAGCGCCCTGGCGAACCAGTAGGCGGAGTAACCGTATCCGGAACCGAACTCGAAGACGCTCCTCGCGCCGGTCATCCGCGCGAGCAGCGCGAGCGTCCCGCCGACCTCGGGGCCGACGTGGGGGAATCCCGATTCGGCGGCGTACTCGTCCATCTCTCGGAGCGTGTCGTCGGGGCTCGGTCCTGCGGCGCGAACGAAACGGGCGACCTTGTCCGTCAGTACGTCGGTCATGACGGGTCTAGCTACGCGGGCCATCACATCAAGGTCCGGGCGTCGGTGAACCGTGTCAGAGTTGCCAAACGAAGGTGCGGTTCCGTTTCGTGCGCCCGTTTTTTGGGGACGCGTACCGTCATCCGAACCGATATGTCCGACGAGCATCCGCTCACGGCACACGTCGATAACCTCGTCTACGAACCGACGCAGGTCCACGACTACGGTATCGATCTGACGGTGAGCGCGATCTACACCGTCGACGGCCCAGGGCGGCTCGATTTCGGCGGCGACGAACTCGAGGATGCCGACTTCGAGGCCGTTCCGACTACCACCCAGAATCCTGACGACGAGTACGGCTGGTGGAAACTCGAGGGCGGCCAGTACGTCCTCCAGCACAACGAGTTCCTCACCGACAGCGAAGCGGCGTTCGTGCTCCAACCGCGGAACGAACTGCTCGCTCGAGGGTGTTCGCACCCGACCGTCCGGGTGCGTTCGCACCTGCCGTTGATCCCGTTGAGCGTCCCGGACGGCGGCGTCGAAATCAAAGAGAACGCGCGGGTGTCGACGCTCCTCTCGCCGACCGCGTCCGCAGACTCGAGCGTCGACAGCTCCTCGACGGACGACTAGCTGTCCCGGTGCTCGCGGTAGCGACCGCCCTTCGGACTCGAGTATATTTATACGAGACACCCCAAATTCGATCGAATCGATGTACCAGAACGTGCTTATTCCGACGGACGGGAGCGACGGGACCCGGCGAGCGATCGAACACGGGCTCACGATTGCGAACCGCTTCGAGGGGACTGTCCACGCGCTGTCGATCGTTCCCGAGGGGCCGTTCGGAACGATGACCAGCGGGGAGGTCACTGCGGGCGCAGAGCGTGCGGTCGAGTACGTCGAGCGCGAGGCCGACCGCGTCGGCGTGCCGGTCACGACCACGATCGAACGCGGCGTTCCACACGAAAGCGTGCTCGCCTACGCCGACGACAACGACATCGACGTGATCGTGATGGGGACGCAGGGACGAACGGGCCTCGATCGGTTTCTCGTCGGGAGCGTCACGGAGCGGATCGTTCGAATGGCAGAACCGCCCGTCGTGACCCTTCGAATGACCGACGACATCGAAATCGAGGAGCCGTCGGCGGCGATTCGTATCGCCCGCCGGTCGCTCGAGACTGGGGCAAGTGGTAAGACCGGGACGGGTGGCGAGACCCAAGCAGATAGCGAGACAGCACCGGTTGATAAGTCGGGAGCGGGTGGCGAGACAGCGCCGGATGGTGAGTCAGAGACGGGTACCAAGTCCGAGGTGAGTACCGAACCCGAGACAGATGACGAACCGGCGGTGCTCGAGGACCCGTATCGAACGAGCGGAACGTGGGTGGTCCCCCTCAAGATGGACGACGGTCCGGTTGACGTCCACGTCGACGCAGTAACTGGTGGCGTCCGCACCATCGTCACTCGAGAGTAGCTGAGTTGAGACGCTACGTGGATTCCCGCGGACTGTCACTCGAGCAAAAACGTTCTTCACCCCGGTCGCCAATGGCACGGTATGTCAGTTTCCGGGGGATCGCTTTCCGAACCGACCGTTCTCGCACACACCAAACGGCGATTGTTTCCCGGCGACGACGATACCTACGCAGTCGTCGACACGCAGTTTGCAAGCGAGCACTGGCTGGCGGGCGAGCCGATCGAGCGTGCTGTACGGGAGACCCTCGCACCGTTCAACCGCGTCGAGGTCGGCGGCGGCTATCCCGACCTCATCGGGGTTCGAGCGCTCGAGTCGGAGTTTCTCGCGGTCGAGCGCTTCGGCGACGAGCCGCCGTTGATCGCCGTCGAGGCGAAAGGGCACACGGCGGACGGAACCGTCGATACCCGCCGGGGAATCGTCCAGGCCCACGATCGACTACACGGGGCGAACGCCGCGTACCTCGCGGCTCCGGAACCGGCGGTGACCGAGACCGATCGCACGCTTGCGCGCGAACTCAACATCGGCATTCTCGGCGTGGATTCGGCGGGTTCCGTCGAGCCGCTCGAGACGCCCCGCGTCGTCGGTAACCGAACGACGTCGGCCGCGAACGCGATCCGGTTCCAGGCCAGTGCACAGGGCGTCGCCGACCAGTCGTTCGGGCTCAACCATCCGAAGAACTACCTCGGCTACCCGCTCGCACACTACGCCGACGGCGACACGGCGTCGCTGCTCTCGCGGTACAAGGTCGTCAGCGCGACCGACGCCGCGCGACAGGGTGCCGAATTCCTCGATCTGATACGCGTCCACCCCGACCGAGTGACGCTGACCGGCCACGGTCGAGAGGTCGTTCGATTCGGTATTCGACGCCACGGCTCCGTCGAGGCGGCACTCGAGGCGTTCGAAGACTGGTATCGCTCGACCGCACGGTTCATCGACGCCGCACCGGCGTGGGGGCAACTAGCCCGTCGAATCGTCTTTGCGTACCCCGCAACCCAGTTGCTCGTCACAGAACTCGAGAACATCCACGCGGACGGGAATCCGACGCCGTCGCTGCCCACCTTAGTCGAGTACCTGCACGTTCTGCATCCCGCGTTCGCCGTCGAACTGTTCGTTCGCGGCGACGAAGCCGCGCGACGCCGCGTACTTACCCAAGAGGGCGACCTCAGATCCGACGCGCTCGAGGACGGGTCGATTTATCACGCGCCGACGGTCTTCCAGTTGAAGGCCATGTTGTACCACGCCGGCATCGTTACTGAGCGCGGCGCAGAGCCGCATCGACTCGATCCCACAGAAGACGTTTGGGCGTTGTGCGAACGGCTCTAACCGTCTAGCGCAATTGTCGGTCTCTCCGCTCGAGAACGAGCGTTCACAATTCGTCGAAAACGGACGCCAAAATTGACGGATGGGGTCGAACGCCAACTACTCGAGGACGACCAGACTGTCGCCCATGTCGACGCTGTCGCCTTCCTCGACCGCGATCTTCGTAACGGTTCCACCGCTGGACGCGACGATGTCGTTTTCCATCTTCATGGCCTCGAGCACGACCAGCACGTCGCCCGCGGCGACCTCGTCACCCTCTTCGACCTCGACCGAGAGGATCGTTCCCTGCATCTCGGCGTCGACGAGTTCGCCCTCGCCCGCGAGTTCGACGTCGTCTTCGCCGTCGTCCGCACCCGCCGCCGCTGCCGGCGGACTCGGCCCCGATGGGTTCGCCTCGCCGCCGGTCGGAATCGGCGGCGCGCCGCGTTCCTCGAGTTCGACTTCGAAGCGTTTGCCGTTGACCTCGACGGTGAACTCCCGTTCGACGACCTCCTCGTCGTCGCCGTCAGCCGTCGATTCGTCGCCGCCCCACTGCTGTTGGGCCTCCTCGATTCGCGCCGGGTCCATCTCCTCGTCGAGGTACTTCGTCGTGTGTCGGCTCTCGACGAACGCCTCGTCGGTCAGCATCAGCCGGTGGAACGGAATGATCGTCGGAATGCCCTCGATATCGTACTCGCGCAGCGCGCGGAGCGATCGCTCGAGACACTCGTCTCGGTCCTCGCCCCAGACGATCAGCTTCGCGATCATCGAGTCGTAGTCGGTGACGAGTTCGTCGCCCTGACGGAGCGCGTCGTCGAGGCGGACGCCGACGCCGCCCGGCGGATCGTAGGTGGTCAGCGACCCGCCCGAGGCCGGCTGAAAGTCCTCGGCCGCGTTCTCGGCGTTGATCCGGAACTCGATGGCGTGGCCGTCGATCTCGACCTCGGACTGCTCGAAGTCGAGTTCCTCGCCGGCGGCGACCCGGATCTGGCGTTTCACGATGTCGATCCCGGTAATCTGCTCGGTGACGCAGTGTTCGACCTGAATCCGCGTGTTCACCTCGAGGAAGTAGAAATTCGTCTCCGGGCCGAGCAAGCCGTCACGACTCTGGTCTTCCTCGACGAGGAACTCGACGGTGCCGGCGTTCGTGTAGTCTGCGGCCGCGACGCCGCGACGGGCCGCATCGCCGATCTGCTCGCGGAGTTCGTCCGAAAGCGCCGCCGACGGCCCCTCCTCGATGACCTTCTGGTGACGGCGCTGGAGCGAGCAGTCGCGTTCGCCCAGGTGGCGAACGTTGCCGTGCTGGTCGGCGACGATCTGGACTTCGATGTGTCGCGGGTTCTCGAGGTAGCGCTCGAGGTAGACCGAATCGTTGTCGAAGTACGCTTCGCCCTCCCGCTGGGCGCTCTCGAGTTGGTCCTCGACTTCGCTCTCGTCCCAGACGACTTTCATCCCGCGGCCGCCGCCGCCGCCTTCCGCCTTGATCGCGATCGGGTAGCCGTGTTCGTCCCCGAAGGCTTTGACCTCGTCGGGGTCGGTAACCGGCTCCGTGGTCCCCGGAACGATCGGCACGTCCGCTTCGTTCATGACGGTGCGAGCTTTGGTCTTCTCGCCGAGGGTTTCCATCGCATCGCTCGAGGGGCCGATCCAGGTGAGTCCGTCTTCGGCCTCGACCTTGGCGGCGAATTCGGCGTTCTCCGCGAGGAACCCGTAGCCGGGATGGATCGCGTCGGCGTCGGCTTTCAGCGCGGCCTCGATGACCGCTTCGTGGTCGAGGTACGAGTCGGCTGCACGCGCCGGGCCGATGTTGTACGCTTCGTCTGCGTATCTGACGTGTCCCGAGTCTTTGTCTGCCTCGGAGTACACGGCGACGGTTCCGACGTTGAGCTCCTCGCACGCCCGCATGACTCGAACCGCGATTTCGCCGCGGTTCGCGACCAGAACCTTCCTGAACATTCTACAAGAACCATTGCAAGCGCCCTACCTTACTTTTTCGCAACTGATTCGCCAGCGGTCACCGAGAACGAGTGACGGCGATCAGAATCGGTCGGTTCGTCCCGCCGCACTCCAGGAATTGGTCGGTGCGTCGCGAGGGACGCGGACGGTTCGCTGTTGTTGGGCACGCACTCGCCCCGCGAACGCCCATCGTTTGTCGTCCCAGGTTTCTTCGCCCTCGGCGGCGGCTGCCGCCGCGGCGGCCAGTTCCTGATCGCGGACGTGGGCACCGATGGCCGCGGCGATCGCTGCCGCTTCCGCCTCGTCGGCGTCGTCTGGGATACTAATTTCGACGTTTGGCGGCTCCACTGCGTTCGTCTCAGGCGTCTCTTCGACGCGAGCCTGTTGTTGGGACGCCATCTTAGAGCGGGATGTTACCGTGTTTCTTGTCCGGCTTGTCCTCGCGTTTGGTCTCGAGCATCTCGAGGTCGGCGATCAGGCGCGGACGGGTCTCGGTCGGCAGGATGACGTCGTCGAGAAAGCCCTTATCCGTCGCCGTGTAGGGGTTCGCGAACTCCTCGCGGTACTCTTCGATGAGTTCGTCCCGGAGTTCGTCCGGGTTCTCCGCCTCGGCGAGTTCTTCGCGATAGAGGATGTTGACGGCACCCTGTGGTCCCATCACCGCGATTTCGGCCGTCGGCCAGGCGTAGTTGACGTCCGCGCCGAGGTTCTTCGAGGCCATCACGCAGTAGGCCCCGCCGTAGGCCTTGCGCGTGATGACCGTCAGCAGCGGGACGGTCGCTTCCGAGTAGGCGTAGAGCAACTTCGCGCCGTGGCGGATAATCCCGCGGTGTTCCTGATCGGTTCCGGGCATGTACCCGGGCACGTCGACGAACGTCACGATCGGGATGTTAAAGGAATCACAGAACCGCACGAATCTCGAGCCCTTCATCGACGCGTCGACGGTGAGCGTGCCCGCGTTGACCCGCGGCTGGTTCGCGACGATGCCGACCGACCGGCCGTCGAGGCGGCCGAATCCGACGACGATGTTCTGCGAGAAGTTGTCCGCGACCTCGAAGAACGAGCCCTCGTCGACCACCGAATCGATCACGTTGGTCATGTCGTAGGGTTTCTGCGGGCTCGAGGGGACGATGTCCTCGAGCGCGTCGTCGCGTCGGTCCGGGTCGTCCCAGGGCTCGACACGCGGCGGGTCCTCGACGTTGTTCTGCGGGAGGTACGAGAGCAGGCGCTTGATCTTGTCCAAGGCTTGCTCTTCGCTTTCGCAGGCGAACTCGGCGACGCCCGTTTTGTTGGCGTGGGTGACCGCACCGCCGAGTTCCTCGTGGGTCACGTCCTCACCGGTGACGGTCTTGGTGACCCCGGGACCGGTGATGTACATGTGGCTCGTGTCCTTGACCATGAAGATGAAGTCCGTGATCGAGGGGGAGTACACCGCGCCGCCCGCACACGGGCCCATGATTCCCGAAATCTGTGGAACGACGCCGCTTGCTTCCTGGTTTCGGCGGAAAATTTCGGTGAAGCCGGCGAGGCTCTTGACCCCTTCCTGAATGCGCGCGCCGGCGGAGTCGTTGAGACCGACGATGGGTGCGCCGACTTCCATCGCCATGTCCATTACCTTGCAGATTTTCTCGGCGAACACCTCGCCCAGCGAGCCGCCGAAGACGGTGAAGTCGTGGGCGAACACGAACACCGTACGCCCGTCGACTTCGCCGTAGCCGGTGACGACGCCGTCGCCGGGAATCTTCTGTTCTTCCATCCCGAACTCGCTCGTCTGGTGGGTCCGGAGCTGATCGAACTCGGTGAAGGTATCCTCGTCGAGGAAGTAATCGATCCGCTCGCGCGCGGTCATCTTCCCCTTCTCGTGTTGTTTCTCGATCCGGTCCTCGCCGCCTCCTTTCAACGCCTCCGTTCGAAACTCCTCCAACTCCGCGATACGATCCTCCATCGTCACGGCGACCACCTGCTCCGAGTCATAGAGAACAGTCGTGTAACCACTGGGAAAAAGATTTCCGTCCATTTTTCAGGCAAAACCCCTCGAGTTGACATTCCACTAATACATCATGTCTAGTAAGTTATTTGTGGTGGTGGGGTTGATATCCCACACATGGTAGAACGAGAAACATGGGCAACGAGAACAGGGTTCATACTAGCGGCGGTGGGAAGCGCCGTCGGATTGGGAAACGTCTGGCGGTTTCCCTATCAGGTCGGGGAGTTCGGGGGTGCAGCGTTCCTCGTCGTCTACCTCGCGTTGATCGCGTTGGTCGGATTCCCGGTATTGATGGTCGAGTTTACCGTCGGCCGATACACCGATCGAAACCCGGTCGGTGCACTCAAACAAATTGGACGAGGCCCCTGGAAACGGATTGGATGGGTGTTCGTCCTCGCTGGATTCGTGATCTTGTCGTACTACAGCGTCGTCGCCGGTTGGGTGCTGCAGTACACGGCTTACGGACTGCAGGGTAACTTTGCCGCGGACGGTGCAGCGCAGTTCGGAGCGACGTATGGCGGGATAACCCCCGTTCTCACGCACGCAATTTTCATGGCCGCCGTCATCGCCGTCGTTGGGCTCGGTATCCGCCAGGGTATCGAACTTGCCGTCAAGTTGATGGTACCCGCAATCATCGCGCTGACGATCGGTCTCGCGGTCTACGCCGCGACGCTTCCGGGCGCTGGCGAAGCCTACGCGTACTATCTTTCACCCAATTTGGGTACCATCGCGGCGAACTGGACTGAGATCCTCCCTGCGGCCGCTGGGCAGGCGTTCTTCACGCTCTCGCTCGGGATGGGCGTGATGATCACGTACGCGTCCTACCTCGGAGAGGATCGTAACCTCGCTAAGGATGGCCTCATCATCGTTGGATTGGATACGGCGATTGCGTTCACGATCGGACTGGTCGCCTTCCCAATCCTCTTCTCTGGTGGTGTTGGTGTTTCTGAAATCACAGAAATCGGTGCTGGTGCTGGCTTCATCTTCATCTCCCTCTCGCAAGCATTTGCCAATCTCCCGCTCGGCGGCGTTCTCGGTGCGATCTTCTTCGCGACCGTCGCCATCGCGGCGCTCTCGAGCGCGATCAGCATCCTGGAGGTCGTCGTCTCCTACCTGATCGACGAACATGGCGTCGACCGCGGTCCGGCGACGGCGATCATCGGAACCGCCATCTTCCTCGCCGGTGTTCCCGTCGCATACGATGGCGGGCTGTCGTGGCTCACGGTCTACGACCAACTCGCGAACTACATCCTGCTCGTCCTCGGAGCCCTGTTACTCTCGATCTACGTCGGGTGGATCAAAAGCGATCTCGGGCTTGAGGAACTCGGAAAGGGAGTCAAAAACCTCGGCGCGTGGGGGATCACCTGGATCTGGGTCCTTCGGATTCCGGTCATCATCGTGTTGGTCGTCGTCCTCACACTGAACGCGATAGAAGCATACACTCAAATCAGCGGTGTTCTCAGCGGACTCGTCGGCTAATCGCTGACGCCCTCTTTTTGTCAGGCTTCGCCGTAGACCGGGACAGCCGCGCCGCTCGTGACCGACGCACCGTCGCTACAGAGAAACGCCATCACGTCCGCGATCTCGAGCGGGTCGACCCACGAGTCGTGATCCGAATCGGGCATCATCTCGCGGTTCATCGGCGTGTCGATCACGCTCGGCATGACGCAGTTCGCCCGAACGACGCCGCGATTCTCTTCGGCCAGCGTCTCCGTGAGGATTCGGATGCCGGCTTTGGTGATCCGGTAGGGACCGTCGCCCTCGCCGCCCTCGAGACTCGAGCGCGCGCTCACGCTCACGATCGAGCCCTCGCTTTCTTGGAGATGCGGAAGGGCGTGTTTCGACGCCAGAAACGCCGTTTTCAGGCTGATGTTCATCAGCGCGTCGAACTCCTCGAGATCCGTCTCCTCGAGGTGCTGGCCGCCCATCCACGTGCCGGCGATGTTGAGCAGGTGGTCGACCCGGCCGTGCTCGTCGACGATGGCCTCGAACAGCTCAGCGACCTCGTCCTCGTTGGTCAGGTCCGCCTCGTAAAACTGGACGGCGTCGTCCGGCTCGAGGAGGCTGTCGTCAGCGTCGGGTTCGACGACGTCGACGGCACAGACGGTCGCACCCGCGTCTCGAAACCGTTCGACTGCGGCACTGCCGAGGGCGCCGCTCGCGCCGGTGACCACTGCGACCGTCTCCGAGAAGTCGTACGTGACTGACATGGACACCCATACTACCCGCGGGTGCAAAAACTTCCGACCCAGATCTCGAGCGGGCAGTCGGTCTACAAGGGGTGGCGGCCCGACCGCCGCGCTACGGCGTGACGACCAGTTTTCCGAAGAAGCTCTCGGAAATCACGGCGTCGTGCGCCTCCGAAACCTCCGTCAGGTCGTAGGTCCGGTCGATCTCCGCCGATAGCTTCCCGCTCGAGAGCAACGTGGCGACGCGGCGAAGCACCGCGGCGAGATCCGGCGTATTGAACATGCTGATCAGGTGGATCCGAAGCTCCTTCGAGCGCGCCGCCGGGACGTTCGAGAAGCCGGCCTCTGGAACCGTATTGCCGATGCCGACGACTCGAGTCCCCTGCGTCGCGACGTCCGCGTCGAACTGGAGGTAGTCGTCGAGTCGGTGATCGAGAATCACGTCGGGAGCGCCCGCGGTGATGACCGCGTCCTCGAGGTCGTCGCGCGCATAATCGAGTACGACATCGGCCCCGAGGGACTCGAGTTTCTCGTGGTGCTCCGGCGAGGCCGTCGTCGTCACCTCGGCCCCGGTCGCGGCCGCGATCTGTACTGCGGCGTGACCGACGCCCCCGCTCCCGCCGTGGATAAGACAGCGCTCCGCCGGCTCGAGTTCGGCGTGGTCGATCAGCGACCGCCAGGCGGTGACCGCGGGAACGCCGAGGGCCGCACCGGTCTCGAACGAAACCCCATCCGGTAGCGTCGCGATTCTGTCGGTCGGCGACGCGACGTACTCCGCACACGTTCCCGGAATATCCTTTCCGAGTCCGGTGCCGAACACCCGCTCTCCCGGCTCGAACGCGGTTACCTCGGCACCGACGGCCTCGACGGTCCCGGCGAAATCCGATCCGGGAATCCACGGCAGTGCCGCGGGCGAATACGATCCCTCCCGGAAGTAGGTATCGACGGGGTTGATACCCGCAGCGCTGACCTCGACGAGCACCTCGTCTTCGTCGGGTTCGGGCGTGGGGATCTCCTCGAGTTCCAGTGCGTCCGCGTCGCCGTGTTCGTGGTATCGAACGGCTCTCATACCCGTTCGTAGGACAGCCTGCGATATAGGATCACGTGATCTATCGCGCCGGTTCTGGCCCTGGGTGCGGAACACCACGATGGTGCGTTGGAGAAAGTGCATCTTCTCGAGGAACGTCATCAGCGCCGACAGTTGGGCGGTACTGTGGTGCACCGTTGCAGGACAGTCTCAGTGAAAGCTCGAGGTTTGGGTCAAACCCAGTCCGGGGAACGCGGGTCTACCCCGTTTCTGCTCGTCAAAATCCCAATAGTATAAGTGACTACCCGACAACAATCAAGATAGAAACCGCGCTTCAACCAGCCGCGTGGGGCATGCGCTGAAATGCCCCGGGTGCAAGGACACCCGAGGCGCGGTTTCTAACCCGCGAGGGTTCGAAACCATGATTACGTTCATTCTACCGAGATATAAACGTCTCGCACGACAGCCGTACCGCTATCAACTAGCCGGCGCTCCCAGAAAACTGCGCTCGAGGGGTCTATGAGCGGGCAACCATCTGATCCGGACGACCGCGAATCGTCGGCACTGCCAGCCTGTCCGCGGTGTGGGACGCCCGTCGCCTTGGTCACGAGCCGCGGGCCGACAGAGCACATCTGCTCGCCGTGTGGCTGTGAGGTCGGTTCGCCTGATCTCTGAGTAAGCGCTCGAGGGTCCGAACAAAGGGGCAAAGGCCCCAACTCCCGCTACTCGTTCTCCCGTTCGTTGTTGAACGTCCGGTCCGTTTCGAAGGGATAGTCCTGGAACGCTGTCTGTCGCGTCGCCGTATTCGTCACCCGGTAGTCGACTGCGTACGTGGACTCCTCGGATGCGGACAGTTCCGCGGAGTCGGTAACGCCGCCTCGACACTCGAGCTGGACGTCAAACCCATCTGTACTCGCGTTCGACACCGAGAGCGGGGTACATTCGGCTATCACGCTTTCATCAGATTCGAAACTGTGGTCGTGGCTCGCGAGGAGGTCGTTGTAGAAGAGCCGCTCCTCGTACGTCGCAGTATAGTCCGCGACGTTCGAGGAATCGACCGAAGTCGGTTTCTCGGGGCCGGCTGGATAGGACTCGATGTGCACCTGCTCCGCTGGCTCGTCTGACAGGGGATGAAACGATGTGACGACCCCGATTCCAGCGACGAGTACCAGGACGACGACCCCGAGCGAAACGAGCATTCGGTTCGAGACCATTATCTTGGAGTTAGATTCCTAACACAATATGCGTTCTGCATCATCGAACCGTACTTTCGAGTAGCATCCAGTGTCTATACAGTCGAAAGGACTGGTTGGCTTTCGGCTTGCACCACTATCCCCCATTTCTCAGACCGAAAGGGAACCGCTCCTCGAGTCGCTGACGCTCAGCGTTCGATCAAAGCCGATGCCGATCTCGCAAAAGAGCAATCGTAGCGCGCACGCCCGACAGTCCGAACGGCAGCCGCAGTGCTCCAAATTGAACGAAGCCGAGGACGTCATAGAACGATTCGCATGGCATTTCTTTCACCCTATTTGTACTAAACAATCCGTTCACGACACATGCGAATGTAGTGTGAGGAGTCGTGGTACCGCGACCCTCGGAAGGGTTATCCCTCATCCTACCCTCTGTTTGTTTGTAATGGCAAACGGTAAGGTTGATTTCTTCAACGACACTGGCGGCTACGGTTTCATTTCGACTGATGACGGCGACCTCGACGACGACGAAGACGTTTTCTTCCATATGGAGGATGTCGGCGGCGAAGACCTCACGGAAGGTACTGAGGTCGAGTTCGACATCGAGTCCTCGCCCAAGGGGCCTCGTGCGGCGAACGTCGTCCGACAGTAATACCGAGACACACCTGTCGTTCACAGCGACAGACAACACTCTCGATTTTTCAGACGGTCACACGTCCGAGCTGACGCTATCTGTACACTCTGTACGTATCGTTCATTGAGTGATCGCGGAGGAGGTATGCGAACTGTTCTATGACACCCTCGAAAGTCGCTCGTGCTCTTTTAGCTGAATGCAGGCGTTAAGCCCCCTTCCTCAAGGAGAGTACATATAAGTCCGAAAGAGTATCGAACGGACCGGTCGATAGATGGTACTCTGTGTGATTACACGCCGGCAGAAAGTGATCCGATGCGGCTTAGATTACTTCTTCGAAGTCGTTGTGGCCCTGAATGTCGACGCCGTCCTCGGTGATCTCACAGAGGAAGACACCGTTACCCGAGCCGGTGTCGCGCTCGGCCGCGGACTTGATTCCCTGTGCCGCGATGGTGGTCGCCTCGTCGTTCGAGAGCCCTTCCTCGTAGGTCTGCTCTAGGTGACCGTAGGCGAGTTGCATCCCGCTGCCGGTAACGGTGTAGTCGTCTTCCATGACGCCGCCCGCGGGGTCGATGCTGTAGACGTGGCTTCCCTCCTCGTCGACGCCGCCCAGAATCGGGTGAATCGCGAAGAACGGGCCGCCTCGAGCGAAGTTGCCCGCGAGCGTCGCGAGCGCGTTGATGCTCATGCTGTCGCCGCGGCGGGTCTCGAAGAGGTTGACCTCCGCGCGGAGACTCGAGATGAACGACTGTGCGCCGCCAACGCTGCCGACCATCGTCAGCGCCGCGGTCGGGTGGATCTGTTCGACCTTCTGGACGTTCTTGTTCGAGACGAATCGACCGCCGAGGCTCGCGCGCATGTCCGTCGCGATGACGACACCGTCGGCCGTCGTAATGCCGATCGTTGTCGTGCCGGTCTTGTTGACGTTGTCGAGGTCAGCGCTCGAGATGTCGTTCTGTGGCATCGAACCGAGTTCCGGCCCGTACGGGTCCGGGTCGTCCGCCAACTGGTCGACCGTCCGGGAGAACTTCGAGTCGTGTGTTGGTGTTCGCATTATAGGTGTCTAACGACCGGGACGATATAAAACACCGGCGGTCACCGCTCTGGTTTCCGCTTTCGTGCTGACATCGCCGCCCTCGAGCAAGCTGTGCGAACGGGCGAAGTGCCAATTTTGGACATCTCTCGAGCGGGGTTCGACTACGCTCGAGGACATCGTAACCGGGACTGTGATCCGGGAATAGAAACGATTCGTACGCGTCTCGTGTTCGGTCGGTGACTTCGGGACGTGTCAGCTTCCGTGCGATCCGATTCGGTGTGGGTCAGATTCGGTGGTCGTAGTCGTGTATATCGTGACCGTCTATTTTCGGGCGTTCTCGTAGGCTTCGCCGACGTTGGCGAGGACTCGGTGTACTGGGAGGGAGAGACCAATCTGGTTAGCAACGATTGCGAGTGGCATCGCCGCGATACCGACGACGATGCACAGTTGGTACATTGCGAACAGCAGCGCGTTGTGTGCGCGGGATTTCATCAGCGTTCATCGTCGCTCAGTCCGAGGGAGTATATAAGTCTTCGTGTATCTCACTGCGATTTCATCGTCGTCTCGCGATTGCAGGTCTACGCCGTGTTGCGATTCAACTCAGCTTGTGTGATACACAACTGAAAGTGGGTTCGTGACCGAACTACGGCTATCATGGCGGGAATCGATCCGGGTGTTTCTCATAAGTTATGCCCATCATCTGACTCTCGTGCGCGCCGCTCGAGCGGGGGCGAAATCGGTGCGAACCGAACCGCAAGAGAGGAAACCCCCCACCACGTTGGACGCGTATGAGCAATTATCTCGTCGCGATGGAAGCCGCGTGGCTCGTTCGTGATGTCGACAAGGTCGACGATGCAATCGGCGTCGCGGTAAGCGAAGCCGGAAAGCGACTCAATCAGGAGAACATGGAGTACGTCGAAGTCGAAGTCGGTGCGACGGGCTGTCCCGCCTGCGGCGAACCCTTCGACTCTGCGTTTATCGCGGCCGATACCGCGCTCGTCGGACTCGCCCTCGAGATGGATGTCTTCAACGCGGACGGGGAGGAACACGCCTCTCGAATCGCAAAGAGCGAGGTCGGCGGCGCGCTTCGAGACGTTCCCCTGTCGGTCGTCGAAGTCTTCGAAACCGACGCCGACGAAGACGAATAATACCGCCCAAAGTCGACACGACCCAAAGACTTTCTATAACCCGTGGTTATTTGGAACCATGGAGTTACCGACGCCCGCGGACCTCCGACAGCGCCGCACCGATCTCGGGCTGACCCAGAGCGAACTTGCCGAGAAGGCAAGCGTCTCCCAACCGTTGATCGCCCGGATCGAAGGCGGGGACGTTGATCCACGGCTCTCGACGCTACGTCGAATAGTCACCGCTCTCGAGGAGGCAGAAAGCGACGTTATCCGAGCCGAGGACCTCATGAACGAAGCGGTCGTCAGCGTCTCGCCCGACGAACCGATCAGCGAGGCCGCTCGCAAGATGGAGACCGAAGCCTACTCCCAACTCGCCGTGATTCAGGATGGGATTCCGGTCGGTTCGATCAGTCAGAGCGATCTGGTCCACCTCGATTCCGAATCTCGAGACGAGTCCATCGACACCCACATGAGTGAGAGTTTCCCGACGGTCTCGAA
Source organism: Halostagnicola larsenii XH-48 (assembly GCF_000517625.1). Lineage (GTDB taxonomy): Archaea > Halobacteriota > Halobacteria > Halobacteriales > Natrialbaceae > Halostagnicola > Halostagnicola larsenii. Next base: position 1,097,782 of record NZ_CP007055.1, read on the forward strand.
AGACGCCACTCTCGATGAGATCAGCAACCTCCTCGAGCACTACAAGGCGGTCATGATAACCGAAGCGGGGGAAACGATCGGGATCATCACCGAGGCGGACCTGACGGCTCGACTGTCCTGACCCGGGTGATGAGTGGCGTCGGGGTCGTCCTCGCTTTCGGCCCAGAGGTATGACCGGCTTATAGTAGGCAGTTATATTGGGCTGGAAAATCTTCTGTTCGGGTAATGGCGTTCAGTGACCAGTTGCTCGAGGCGGGCGACCACATCTGGGAGGCACAGAAAGACCACCCCTTCGTTCGGGAACTCGCGACGGGTGAACTCGAGGAGGAGGCGTTTCTCACCTGGGTGCGTCAAGACTACCGATACTTACTCGACTACGCGCGCGTGTTCGCCATCGCCGGGACGAAAGCGCGGGACGAAGAGACCATGACGCACCTGCTCGAGGTCGCACACACCGTCCTCGACTACGAGATGGACCTCCACCGGGAGTTCGCCGCCGACTACGGCATCGACCGGGCGGAACTCGAGTCGGTGCAGAAATCCCCGACGTGCATCGCGTACACGAACTATCTCGTCCGCACCGCTCACGAAGGATCGCTGGCCGAAATCGCGGCCGCGATCTATCCCTGCGGGCAGGGGTATCTCGACATCGCAGCACACATGGCCGAACTCGCCGACGACGAACACCGGTACACGCCGTTTATCGAAAAGTACACGAGCGACGACTTCCGCGAGGCCGTCGACTGGATGCGAGCGTTCGTCGACCGCTGTGGCGAACGGTATCCCGGCGAACACGAGGCCATGGAGGAGGCGTTCCTGACCTGCGCCCGTCTCGAGGCCCAGTTCTGGGAGATGGCCTATACTCGAGAGAAGTGGGATCTGTAGCGCAAACCTCGGTTTTCGTCGAACGAAACAGGAGCGTTTCCAGTCCGCTTAAACCGCGAGATACTCGGTAACGGCGTCTCGAGACTCGAGTCGGTCCGGCCCGAGTTCGTCGACGATCGTTCCCTTGTCGATCGCGTAGCATCGTTCGGCGAGATTCTGCACGACGTGGAGGTTCTGCTCGACGAAGAGGATCGTCGTCCCGAGTTCCTCGTTGACCTGGGTGAGGTCCCTCGTGAGATCCTGTACGATCGAGGGTTGGACGCCTTCCGAGGGCTCGTCGAGCAACAGCAGATCGGGGTTGCCGATCAACGCGCGACCGATCGCGAGCATCTGCTGTTGGCCGCCGCTCATCGTTCCGGCGTCCTGCTCGGCCCGCTCCTCGAGGATGGGGAAGTAATCGTAGACCGCCTCGTACTGGAGGTCGGTGCTCGATTCGTTTATCGTCTCGCCCATTCGGAGGTTCTCTTCGACGGTCAATTCGGGAAAGACGTCCCGCCCCTGCGGAATGTACCCGATCCCGCGACGAGCGCGAACGTCTGCGGGATCGTCCGTCACGTCCTCACCGTCGAAGACGATCGTTCCGTCGTCGGCATCGAGCAGCCCCATCACGGCTTTGACAAGCGTCGTCTTGCCGACGCCATTTTTGCCCATGATGCCGACGATCTCGCCGTCGTCGACTGCCACGTCGACGTCCCGAAGGATTGGCGTCCGTCCGTACGATGCGCGTAGGTTGGTGAGTTCGAGCATTAGTGATCGTCCCCCAGGTAAATCCGCTTGACTTCGGAATCGGCCCTGATCTCCTCGATCGAGCCCTCGCGGAAAATCGAGCCCTGATCGAGGACGGTCACCCGATCCGCGATCGATTCGACGAAGTCGATGTCGTGTTCGATCACGATCAGGGCGACGCCGTCGTCCGCTGTGATTTCCTCGAACAGTTCGGCGATATCGGCGGTTTCTTCGACCGAGAGCCCGGCGACTGGTTCGTCGAGGAGCATGAGTTTCGGCTCCATGGCCATCGCCATCCCGATCTCCAATCGCTGTTGTTGTCCGTGCGAGAGATCCGACGCGGTCGTCTCGCGCTCGGCGAGCAGATCGAACCGCTCTAAGATTTTACGCGTTCGCGACCCGTACTCGTCGGCGTCGACGACCTGCTGGAGCGGAATACGAAGGTTTTGGGCCACAGTGAACTCCTCGTAGATGCTGGGAACCTGAAACTTCATACTGATCCCTCGCCCGACGCGCTCGTGAGGCGACAGCTCCGTGATATCGCGGCCGTCGTAGTAGATCGACCCCGCGGAGGCCTCGAGCTGACCGGTGAGCAGATTGATGAACGTGCTCTTTCCGGCTCCGTTGGGTCCGATGAGACAGCGCAGTTCGCCCTCCTCGAGCGCGAAGTCGACCTCGTCGGTTGCGGTGAGCCCGCCGAAGTGTTTGGTCAGTCCTCTCGTCTGGAGCACACGCGAGGATCCCTCGCCGGTTTCGTCGACCGCGGGCGTCGGTTTGACGGTCGGATCGCTGACCCCCATCAGTCGCTCACCTCCTCGGCGTTCGCGGGTCCATCGCTATCGGGCGGCGCTCCGGGCGTCGACGTGGTTCGACGGTCACGGACGAACTCGTGAATTCGCGGTGCGACGCCTTCCGGTATCACGAGCACGACGAACACGAGCAGCGAGCCGATCAGCACCAGCGCCCACTCGCTCCCGGAGATGGCGAGTTGGTAGTCGATGAACTGGATCGCGAGGGCGGCACCGACGGTTCCGAGCAGGGACGTGCGACCGCCGACGCTCGCCCAGACGACGGGGAGTGCAGCCGCCGTAATTCCGAAGACGCTCGGGTCGATGTAGTTGTTCTGGGTCGTGAACAACACGCCGCTCAACCCGGCGACAGCGCCGCCGATCGTGAAGACGGCGAACTTGATGAACGTCGTGTTGTAGCCGAACAGCTCGGTCCGCGTTTCGTCTTCGCGGGTCGCGACGATTGCGTACCCGAACCGGCTGTTGAGCAGCACGCGAAGTCCGAGGTAGGTCGCCACGACCGCGCCCAGGGTCACGTAGTAGTGAGCGACGATTCCGATTTCGTACCCGATCGAGCCGATCCCGATTCCGAGGTCCGGGACGCCGCTCATGCCGTTGAACCCGCCGAGACGGGCGTCGCCGACCGCCCACTCGCCACCCGCGGTCTGGCCCATGAAGGTGTGCAAGACGAGCGCGACGACGAGCGTGAGAATCGTGACGTAGACGTCCCGGACGCCGCCGTAGAACATGAAGTAGCCGAGGATCGCGGCGAAGAGTGTCGAAACGGCGAGCGCTGCGACCAGTCCGAGCGTCGGGCCGGTCACCGTCGAGACGTTGATCGCGACGATCCCGAAGGTGTAGCCGCCGATGCCGAAAAACGCCACCTGACCGAAGCTCAGGATGCCGCAGTAGCCCCAGATGAACGCGAGGCTCATGCCGAGCAACGCGTACGCGAGGAAGACGGAGCCGATCTCCGCTGCGTAGTAGCCAAAGAGGACCGGCAACGCGGCGAGAAGCACCACGGCGACTGCCAGTCCAGCCCAGAACGCGGGCGAGTTCCCCATCATATTTGGACCACCGAGGAGGCCAGTAACTCTGGCGTGAAGCCCGTCGCTTGCGCCTTGGCTCATCGGTTCTCACCCCACCGTTGGCGAAACTTTGCAAGGAAGCCGGTGATTCCGTCGGGCATCAAGCGAATCGCGACGATCGCGGCGAGCAACATCGCGACCAGTCCGATGAACGTGCTCTCGGTGACGTTCGTGAACACCGCGTTGACCGATCCGAGAAAGCCACTGGCCAGCAACGTCCCGACGATGACCGACGACCCGCCGACGACGACGGCGACGAAGGCCTCGACGAGGAATCCGGTCCCGTACTGGGGCGTGATCGTCATCACCGGCGCGTACAGCGCCCCGGTAAAGCCCGCGAGCGCCGAGCCAATGGTGAACGTCGACATGTACATCTTGTCGGTGTCGACGCCCATGCTGCGTGCAGTTTCCGCGTCTTGCATCGTCGCGCGTGCGCGGACGCCGAAATCCGTCCACATGAACAGCGCGTAGAGTCCCCCGAGGACGGCGACGGCGATCACGCCGAGGACGAGGTAGTAGGCGGGACCGTCCACGACCGGAAGTTCGCCGAAGGGAATTCCGATACCGGGAGCGGAGTTTCCGAACGCGATCCGCACCAGCTGGATCATCACGAGGCTGACCCCCCAGGTGACGACCATCGAGTCGAGCAACCGTCCGTAGAGGTGACGGATGATGAGCCGCTCGAGGACGAGTCCGAAAATCGCCGTCACGACGACGCCGGCCACCATCGCGAGCGACAGCGGCAGGCCGGCGGCGAACGCGAACGTCGTCGCGTAGGCTCCGACGAGGATGAACTCGCCGTGGGCGAGATTGATGATTCCCATCATGCCGAAGATCACCGCGAGCCCGACCGTCGCGAGCACGATGAACGCGAATATCTCGAGGAACTCGAAGCCGAAATTCAGGAGTCCGATTCCCGCCATTTTAGATCCCCTCGTAATATGCGCCGGGTTCGTACTGGGTCTGTTCGGCCTCGCTGGTCAGGTCGCACCCGACCTCCTCGAGGAACGCGGGGCCGATCGTGCCCGCATCCTCGAACGTGATCTCGTGGGTTTCGTCCGACTGTGCAACGTGCATGTTGTGTTCTATGTGGTGTGTCGCCGGATCGAGCGCAACGTCGCCTTCCGGCGCTTCGACCTCGATTCCGCCCTCGAGTTCCTCGATTACGGCGTCGGTTTCGAAGGTGCCGGCGCGCTCGACCGCCTCCTTGTAGAGATAGACCGAGAAGTAGTTGTTCTGGGCCTCCTGGTTGATGTATTCCGCATCGTCCCAGCGCTCGTAGTAGCGCTCGACGAACGCCTCGTTGCGGTCGGTCGGGAGCTCCTCCATGTAGTTGACGCCGGCGTAGACGTCCTTCAGGGCAGGCGGGTCTATCCGCAGGTGTTCGTACTCCTGTGCCATGTTCGTCGACGTGCCGATCGGAATATTCGTCAGCCCGCTCGCCAGTCGCTGTTCGTAGAACGACGAGTGGGTCTGTCCGACGAGCATCGACATCACGAAATCAGGATCGGCCGACTGGATTCGATTGATCGTCGACCCGAACTGGGACTCACTAAGGGGAATGTGTTCCTCGCCGATGACTTTCGCACCGTGTTCCTCTGCGATGATCCGGACCCAGTCGCCCGACAGCTGTCCGAAGTTATAGTCGGCGGCGATCGTGTAGATTTCGTCGCCGTACTCTTCGATCATGTAGGGGACGACCGCACCGAGTTGCTGGCGGGCCGTCGCGCCCAGCGGGAAAACCGTCTTATCGCAGACGCCGCCCTCGTACTGGGTCGTATAGAAATACAGCTGTTCGTGTTCGTTGATGATCGGACGGATCGCCTCCCGCGTCGCGCTCGAGTAGCCCGCCCATATCGCGTCGGCGTCTTCCCGATAGATCGCGTAGCGGGTCAGATCCTGATACAACATGTTGTCCGACTGGGGATCGGGAGCGAAGACGTCGATCTCCTCGCCCAGAATCCCCCCGTCGCGGTTGATCTCCTCGATCGCCAGTATTGTCGTCCGATACTTCGGCGTCCCTGTCAGTGCGAAGTCCTGCGACCGATCCTCGAGGACGGCGAGCGTCGGCCCGTCGGAGCCGGATTGCATGCCGAGCACGCCCGCTTCGGCGACGCATCCTGCAAGTCCAGCGAGGCCGGACACCCCACCGCCGGCGAGAACCTCCCGCCGGGAGATGCTGCGGCCGGTCACTGTTCGTCACCGGCGTTCTGAACGCCGTCTCGAGAGGATTTTGACCGCATCCGACTATCGCACCTCTGCCGCCACTGAGATTTCTTTATATTCTAGCAACGATTTTACCGATGTGTGCCCTGAACGTCCACTCATTCTACTAAGTATCTGAAAATAATAGAGATACAAAAGACTTGCCGCAAGGAAGTTCAATGAATACCTGATTATATTGAAATGGGTAAATAGAGGTAATCAGTCAAATCACGATAATATTCTACACGGACGTAGATATATTGAAAATTATTTGGACGGATGTTTGTAGCGGAGAGGCGAGCGAGCACCGAGACGATACAGAGCTACAGGGAATGGTCGCCCGTGGATATCGGATCGAACCTGTAGATCGGCGGCTTCTCTCCAGGTTTCTCGAGCACGCGGGATACGAAATCTGACGCCGAACAGGCATTATAGGGACTCCGATTTCTCGTACGTCTGTAGACGGGTATCTCGGTGCTCCTTACTCTTCGACTTGGAAGTACTCGAAGTCGCAGTATCCGTCTGCCGCTGTGGATTCATCCGACTGAACTGCGAACAGCCCGATCTTTGCACCGATCCAACGCCCCTGCTGAGCCTGAAACGGCGTACCGATCGGCTCGAAGTCGGCGTCTCCCGTCGCGTACGCGAACTGAACACGGCCACCCTCTTCGACGGTCGCTCGGAGGCGCGTAGACGGGGGCTGGAGTGGTATCCGCTCATCCACCGTGTCGGGGCCGCCGTCCGACGGTGCGGTGTTGCGACCCTGTATCAGTTCGGCACCGTCGGCTGTCCGACGAACGCTGAGGTAGGCGTACTCCTCGCCCATCACGAGCAGCCCGCCGTGTCCGGCCTGTTCTTGGAGTTCACACTGGATCTCCGTCGTCGCCGTGAACGCCGGAGCTGGGAACTTCTGGAGGAGGAGATTCGGGACGGACCACAGGTTCTCAGCACCCTCCGCACTCCGGGGGAACAAGCGGAGCGCGCCGGGGCGATAGGTGAGCGAATACCAGCCGAACTGGGGATTCCCGTGCCACTGCCATTGGAGTCCCAAACGGGCTGTGTCGAAGTCGTCGGAAGTCTGGGGCACCATCGTAGGGAGCACGTCAGCAGAGACGTCGGGTTTCTCGTGCGTTTGGACCGGCTCGCCCGTGCCGTCGCCGTCCTCGTCGCGACCGATGACGGGCCACCCGTCGTTCCAGGAGAGGGGCTGGAGATGAACGATGCGGCCGTACGGGTCGAGTTCTTGGAAGTGGATGAACCAGTCCTCACCGCTGTCCGTATCAACCCAGGCTCCCTGATGCGGTCCGTTGACATCTGAGTTTCCCTGGGCGAGAACTACCCGGTCGTTGTAGGGACCGTAAATGTCGTCTGAGCGCAGGACCGTCTGCCACCCGTCGCTCACGCCGCCGGCCGGTGCAAAGATGTAGTACGTCCCGTCGCGCTCGTACAGCTTCGGCCCTTCGATCGTCGGATGGTCGTCGTGGCCATCGAACACCTCGCGGCTCTCGCCGGTGAGGTGCGTCCCATCCGTCGCCATCGGCGCGATGTGGAGGACACTGTTGATTCCAGCGCGGCTCTTCGCGAACGCGTGAACGAGGTACGCGTTTCCGTCGTCGTCCCAGAACGGCGCCGTGTCGATCCATCCCTCGGCCTCGTGGACGAGAGTCAAATCAGACCACCGACCGCGGGGATCGTCGGTCTTGGTCATGTAGACACCGCGATCGGGATCGCCGTAGAAGATGTAGAACGTCCCGTTGTGGTAGTTGATCGAGGGTGCCCAGACGCCGTTGCCGTGTTGTGGACGATCGAAGGCGGGCGGTAGCTCGTCGATCGCGTGGTTTACGATGCGCCAGTTCACGAGGTCGCGCGAGTGGAGGATCGGAAGTGCCGGAACGGCGTTGAAACTCGAGGCTGTCATAAAGAAATCGTCTCCGACGCGGACCACGTCGGGATCAGAGTAATCAGCGTAGACGATCGGATTCTGGTACTGGGCGTCGCTTCGGTTCGGATCCCACACCACGGGGTGGTGTCTCATAACATTCGAGACTAAGTAACAGGCAATAAACATTGGGTTCCAGCGGCAGGGTGGCTACTTGCAGCGCGGGACCACGTACCTCCGCATTTATTCACTGCGCAAAACATATTCTATTCAATTTATAAGTGGCGGAATGATCAATCCTAATGTGTCCTATATGAGGTAGTATTGGCGGTACTGAAAATACCCACAATTACGTACTCGTGTTTGAAACTGGTGGGCAAATATTGTTAGACACGAGCATCTTTACACTGATTGTACGCATAATCTCTCCCGTGATGACCAACCGTTTTTCAGATATCGGGTCGAGAGTGATCGGAAATGAGTGAGTTCGTCCCCGGGGAGCTCAAGACGGCCGAGGAACCGGTCGTGATAAACGAGGGGAGAGAAACGACGGCAGTAACCGTCGAGAACACCGGCGATCGGCCCGTACAGGTCGGTTCGCACTTTCACTTCTTCGAAGCGAATCCCGGCCTCTCGTTCGACCGTACCGAGGCCTACGGATTTCGGCTGAACATTCCGGCCGGCACCGCGATCAGGTTCGAACCCGGTTGCGAGCGCGAGGTCGACCTCGTGGCCATCGGCGGCGACCGCATCGTTCACGGAATGGGCGGACTGGTAAACGGTCCCCTCGACGACGAGGACGTACGAGAACGCGCACTCGAGCGAGCAGCGTCGTACGGCTATCAAGGGGTCGATCTCCCGGAGGACGACCGATGACTCGAGAGATGCCCCGTCGCGAGTACACGGACCTGTTCGGCGCGACGGAAGATGACCGGGTCAGGCTCGGCGATACGAACCTCTTCGCGGAAATCGAGAACGATTACGGCGTTCCCGGCGAGGAAGCGGTGTTCGGCGGCGGAAAGACGATGCGCGACGGGATGGGCATGCAGTCGGGGACGACCCAGGCGGAGGGAACGCTCGACTGGGCCTTTACGAACGTCGTCATCATCGACCCCGTACTGGGGATCTGCAAGGGCGATATCGGGGTTCGCGACGGCGAAATCGTCGGCGTCGGCAAGGCCGGCAACCCCGACACGATGGACGGCGTCGACATGGTGATCGGACCGAGTACGGATACGATTCCGGCGGACGGCCTGATCGCGACGGCCGGCGCCCTCGACATTCACGTTCACTTCAACAGTCCCCAACTGATCGAACACGGACTCGCCTCCGGTATCACGACGATGCTCGGCGGCGGCTTCGGCGGCGGCGCGACGACCTGTACGCCCGGCCCGCGGAACGTTCAGCGATTCCTCCAGGCCGCAGAGGAGTGGCCGATGAACGTCGGCTTCTACGGGAAGGGCAACAGCAGCCGGCCGGACGCACTGTACGAGCAGGTCGAAGCAGGAGCGTGCGGACTGAAGCTCCACGAAGACTGGGGGTCGACGCCCGCCGCGATCGACACCTGTCTCGAGGTCGCCGACGAGGAGGACGTACAGGTCTGTATCCACACGGACACGCTCAACGAGTCGGGATTCGTCGAGGACACGTTCGACGCCATCGACGGGCGCACGATCCACGCGTTCCACATCGAGGGCGCGGGCGGCGGTCACGCGCCCGACGTCCTCGAGCTCGTCGGACACGAGCACATGCTCCCCTCCTCGACGAATCCGTCGATGCCCTACACCGAGAACACGTTCGACGAACACCTCGACATGGTGATGGTCTGTCACCACCTCAACCCCGACGTTCCCGAGGATGTCGCGTTCGCCGAATCGCGGATTCGCGCCGAGACCCTCGGCGCGGAGGACGTCCTCCACGATACGGGTGCGATCAGCATGATGACCTCGGATTCGCAGGCGATGGGCCGTATGGCCGAGGTGCTCAGCCGAACCTGGCAGACCGCCCACAAGATGAAAGCCCAGCGCGGGCCGCTCCCCGCCGACGAGGGGACCGGGGCTGACAACGCCCGCATTAAGCGGTACGTCGCCAAGTACACCATCAATCCCGCGATCACGGCCGGTATCGACGACTACGTCGGCTCGCTCGAGCCCGGAAAACTGGCGGACATCGTCCTGTGGAAGCCCGCGTTTTTCGGGGTCAAACCGAAGGCGGTCATCAAGGGCGGGTTCCCCGTCTGGTCCCAGATGGGCGAAGCCAACGGCTCGCTCATGACCTGTGAGCCGATCATCGGACGCGAACGGGCCGGCGCACAGGGTCGAGCCAAGCAGGCGCTTTCGGTCTCGTTCGTCAGCGAGGCCGCCTCCGAGAACGGCGTCGGGGAGGCGTACGACCTGAAAACGCCGGTGCGGCCGGTGAGCGGGACGCGGTCGGTACGCAAAGCAGACATGGTCCACAACGACCGCTGTCCCGACGACATCGACATCGACGCACAGACGTTCGAAGTGTCCATCGACGGCGAACACGTCACCTGCGACCCGGCCGACGAGGTGCCGCTCGCACAGCGATACATGCTTTGAGAGGATTTATGAACGAAACTACAACGACACCCACTACCGGAAGCCGACGAATTCGATGCAGCGATCGGGCCGCAGGAAGCGACCTGCAGAAACGAACGCGGAGCGCGCTCGAGGTGATCGACCGATGATGCTCTCGCCCAAGGAGATGGAACGACTCACCGTCTTCATGGCCGCCGAACTCGCGCGTCGGCGCAAGGACCGCGGCGTGGCGCTCAACCATCCCGAGACAGTCGCGTACATCTCCGACTGGGTTTGCGAGGGGGCTCGAGACGGGAAGTCCGTCTCACAGCTCCGGGCCGAGGCGACCCAACTACTCACTCGCGAGGACGTGATGGACGGCGTGCCCGAGATGGTCGACATGGTCCAGGTAGAGCCGGTCTTTCCGGACGGGACGAAGCTGGTCACCATCCACGACCCGATTCGGGCGGATTCCCGCGATCAGCTTGAGGAGTTGGACGATCCCGAAGCTGTGGACGAACGTGAAGATATGAACGATCTCGAGGACGCAAACGATCTCGAGGCCGCTGACGGAACGGGGGTCGAATAATGGGATACCGCGACGTCGCGAAGATCGGTATCGGCGGCCCCGTCGGATCCGGAAAGACGGCGCTGGTGAGACACCTCGTCCCGGCGCTCTTAGAGCGCGACTACGAGGTCGGCGTCATCGCAAACGACATCATGACCCAGGAGGACGCGGACGTGTTCAGAGAATCGTTCGCGGATATGATCCCGGAGGATCTTATCGACGGGGTCGAGACCGGCGCCTGTCCGCACACGGGCATCCGCGAGGACCCGTCGATGAACCTCGCGGCGATCGACGAGTTCACCGAGTCCCACCCCGATCTGGACGTGGTGATCGTCGAGAGCGGCGGCGACAACCTCGCCGCGACCTTCAACCCCGAACTGGCGGACTATTTCCTGTTCGTCATCAGCGTCGCCGAGGGCGAGGACATCCCCCGCAAGCGCGGCCCCGGCGTGACCCAGGCCGATCTCCTGATCGTCAACAAGACCGATCTGGCACCCTACGTCGACGCCGATCTCGACGTGATCGAACGCGACACGGAAGCCGTCAGAGGGGACGATCCCTTCGTCTTCACCGATTGCAAAGCCGGAAAGGGAATCGACGACGTACTCGAGCATATCGAACACGAGGTGCTATTCGCGTGAGCGTGGATGCGGCGAAAGGGGACAGCGTGAGCGGGCAGCCGCTTCCGCCTGCCTTCGAGTCCTACGCCGCCGAATCGCTGGCCCAGGCACCGGCGGGCGGACCCGGAAAGAACGGGCTGCTCGAGGCGACGCTCGCCCGCTCGGGTGACAACCAGACGCGCCTCGTTCGCGACCGCGTCAACGTTCCGTACCATCTGACGGGAACCCTCGAGACCGATCCCGTTCCGGGGCTCACGACGCTCATCGCCCAGGAGCCGACCGGCGGCGTCGCCCAGGGCGACAGGCATCGACTGGCCGTCGAGACCCGACCCGGTGCGCGCGCACACGTCACCACACAGAGCGCGACGAAAGTTCACAGCATGCGGGCGAACTACGCCCATCTGGACGCGACCCTCGAGGCCCGCGCGGGCAGTTACCTCGAGTACCTGCCGGGGCCGACGATCGTCAACGAGGACGCCCGCTGTCTCCAGACGATCAACGTGAATCTCGCGGACGATGCCGCGGTCGTCGTCAGCGACGTGCTCGTCCCGGACGGATTGACTCAACACGAGTCGTTCGACTTCGACCACTATCTGGCGCGCGTCGAAGCCGAATACGACGGCACGCTGGTCTGTGCCGATACGGTCGACATTCGACCCGACGAACGCGATCCTAGGCACTCGACCAGCGTCGGGGAGTACGAGGTGATCGGCTCGCTATACGTCTTCGCTCCCGGCCGAGACCTGCAGTCGCTGACCGATCGGATTTACGATCGACTCGAGGCTGATTCCGAAGACGGAGCCGAGCCCGCGGGAGCCACCGAACGCGACGGGGACGAATCCGGTGGCGACCGACCCGGTTCCACGCTCGTCGGCGTTTCGACGCTGCCACACGGGGCCGGCGTCGTCGTTCGGATTCTCGGATACCGGCAACTGGACGTGACGAACGCGATTCGCGATGCGTGGGACGAAACGAGACGCGAGCGCTTCGCGGTCGGCATCCCCGCCGACCGGAGGTACTGATGAAGCGGATCGACGGCGTCCTCGGAAACGTCCACGTCGACGAGGACCTCGAGCGAGCGCGAGAGCGCCACGCCGACGAGGGCACCCTCGAGCGGGTCGTGATCGAAGCGGATCGAAGACAGCGGTCGCGGTTTCGAACGACGACAGACGCCGGAACCGACGTGGGCGTCGTCCTCGAGAAGCCGGCGCTCTCGATCGGCGACGTGCTGGCCCGCGACGAAGATCGAATGATCGTCGTCGCGTTCGAACCGCTCGAGGCGCTGGCGGTCGACCTGCCCGAACCGACGGGCGAAACCCTCGAAGCGGCGCTCGAACTCGGCCACCGCGTCGGAAATCAACACTGGGATCTCGCGATCGACGACGGCGTCGCGTACGTCCCGCTCGAGGCGGACCGCCACATCGTCGAGCGCGTCGTCGCGGACGTCGTTCCGGGGGCGACAGTGAGAGCGGAGACCGTCGACGCGGCGCTTTTCGTGACCGACCTCGAGGGCGATGGCGAGCGCGAGCCACCCCACGGCAACGAGCACGGCCACGGAGCGGGTTCGGATCACTCTCACGAGACGGACCACAGTCACAGCCATGTGAACGATCACCGCCACTCGCATGCGAACGATCACGACCACGCCCACGAATCAAACCACAGCCATTCCCGAGACGACGGTCACGATCACCAGCATGGCGACTGAACCGGCCCCCTTCCTGACCGCGTTGCGCCTCTCGGATTCCTTTCTCCCGACCGGCGGCTACACGTCCTCGTACGGCCTCGAGCAGTACCTCAACGAGGATCGAATCGAGAGCGCGGACGAGCTAGGGGAGATCATCCGCGGCTACCTCGAGCGGATCGTCGGTCCCTGCGAAACCGTCGCGGTCGCAAACGCACACGACGCGGCGGCGGCCGAGGACCTCGAGGCGCTGCTGGCCGTCGACGAGAGACTCCACGCGGTGACGATGGCCGCGGAGTTCCGCGAAAGTTCGACGAAAGCGGGGCGACAACTGTCGGAACTGGTTCTCGTGGAGGACGACCGGGAGCGTCGCTCTGACGTGGACGACGAGAGCGAATCGAGCGGCGACCGCCCGCTCGAGCGAGTCTACGCCGAGGCGATCGATAGCGGGGAGACGCCGGGTCACTACCCCGTCGTTTTCGGCGTTGTCGCCGCCCAACGCGGGCTCTCGAGGCGCGAGGCCTGTCTCGCACAGGCGTACTCGTTCGTTACGGGCGTGCTCGGCGCGACCCAGCGACTGGGTCGGTTCAGTCACACGGATATCCAATCGATACTGGCTGACCTGCTTCCGGTCATCACTGACATCTGCGAGCGACACGTCGACGACGAGATTGTTGCGATGGCCTCGTTCGCCCCGCTAACCGAAATCATGGGGATGCGCCACGAACGCGCCGGCAGGCGGCTATTCATGAGCTAAGGCCGTCCTGTTCGTGAGCCGAGGACGCGAGCAATCAACGGACTCGAGCCGTTTCGGGGACGGGTGCTACTCAGCTTCTCCTCGCCAACTCCAGAGGCCGATGACCGCGAGCGCAACCGCCAGCACGGCGATGAGCGTCAGCGATTCGATCTCGCCGGTCGTAAAGCCGGCTGACTCGGAGATCTGGGTTTCCTCGAGCATGAACACCGCGAGTAAGAGGAGTCCAAACAGGGAGGCGATCGCCACGCCGATCCCTTCGCGAAGCATCCACCTGAACTCCTCGACGTCGACCTGGGCCGCTTCGGTGTGATCTTCGGGCGGCTCGCCGGCCGTATCGTACTCGGTGTAGGCCGTGTCGTCCCAGGAGGTGCCCAGAAAGCCGATCACGTACGAGAGCATCGTTCCCGCGACCATGATGACGACGAACGTCGATGCCGCCATCACGATGTTCTCCGGCGCGAGGAAGACAGTGAGGACGGCAGCGGCGACGACCGATCCGCCCAACATGACGAGGAACCGTTTGAGGGGTGTAGTCATGGGGCTGGTACGCCGCCCAGCACTATATTTCTACAACCACGACCCGACGACTGGCTCGGGAGTGCTCCGAAACGTCGACGGGAATCAGGCGTGTCCCGAGACGACGACCGGTTCGTAGGGCTCCTCGAGCCACTCGATATCGGACGCAGAAAGCGAAATTTCGAGCGCCTCGACGGCTTGCTCTAAGTGTTCGACGCTCGTCGTGCCGACGATCGGCGCGTCGACCCAGTCCTTGTGAAGCACCCAGGCGAGTGCGATCTGCGCCATGGTCGCGCCCTCCTCGGCGGCGAGTTCCTGCACTCGTTCGTTGATCGTCGGGCCGCCGCCGTCGCGGTAGGGATGCTCGTAGAGGTACTTCTCGGACTCGCCGCGCGTCGTCGCGTCGATATCCTCGTGCGGGCGCGTAAGATAGCCTCGAGCGAGCGGCGACCACGGGAGGACGCCCACGGTCTCATTATCACAGAGCGGGAGCATCTCACGCTCTTCCTCACGATAGACGAGGTTGTAGTGATTTTGCATCGTGGCGAATCGATCGAGCCCCAGCCGGTCGCTCGCGTGTAACGCCTCGGCGAACTGGTGGGCCCACATCGACGACGCGCCGAGGTAGCGAACCCGTCCCCGGCGGACCGCGTCGTCGAGCGCCCGCAACGTCTGCTCGATCGGCGTCTCGTCGTCCCAGCGATGGATCTGATAGAGGTCGATCGTGTCCATTCCCAGTCGCTCGAGCGAGGCCTCGAGCTCCTGTTCGATGGTCTTGCGCGAGAGCCCGCCGGAGTTCGGGTCGTCGTCGCGCATCGGGTGATACACCTTCGTCGCGACGACCTGTGCGTCCCGGCCGTATCCCTCGAGTGCGTCGCCGAGTACGCGCTCGGATTCGCCTCTCGAGTACATGTTCGCCGTATCGAAGAAGTTGATCCCCAAATCGATCGCGCGCTCGATGATCTCGTGGCTCTGCTCGTCCTCCAAGACCCACTCTCGCCAGTCGCTCGAGCCGAAGCTCATACAGCCCAGACAGAGGCGGCTCACTTCCATCCCCGTCTCGCCGAGTGTCGTGTACTCCATGGCCCGGCGTACATCGGGCGAGGAAAAAACAGTACGTGCATCGGCGATCCGTTCGGTCCACTCCGGAGCAGCAACTATCCGAGTCCCCTGACGAGTGAACCGAACACCGGCAGGCCGAACGCACTGGCGACGGTGACGTAGACGATAGGTGTCATCTCGAGAACCGGCCAGACCGAACTACCGATCGTGAGAACGAACACACCCAGAACGAGCGCTCCGAACGTGATCGCGTACCCGACGCCGCGGGCCAGCGTCGGCGAAACGAGCCCGAGGAGCGCACCGCCGAGAACGAGACCGAACCAGTGGACGGATGCAGCGACGAGACCGATCGAAACCGCGATTCCGAGTGCGACCGCGTGAAGGCGACGTTCGCGGCGGACGCGCTCGAGTCCCTCATTCGCTTGAACCGTCCGCTCTCGAAACGAATCCGTTTCGCTCACGTCGATCCCTCCTCGAACGTGATCTCTCGTTCGCCGTCGACCGTTCGGTCCATCGATTTGTACTCGCCCTCGAGCCACGGCTCGAACTGGTCGTCGTAGTGCGGCGAGAAGAAGTCTCCCGAGTTTCCGCCGGCGACGATCCCCCACCCCTCGCCACCTGCCTCGACGACCATTCGCCAACTGCTGCCGACGCCCGATGCAACGCGATAGTTCTTGAGCGTCGCGCGCGATCCGTCCGCCGCGAGTTCCTCGTAGTTCAAAAATCCCGCTTCGACGCCCAGCGGATGGTCGATCGCTCGCGTCGTGTTCCAGTCGCCGTAGGTCTCCCAGCCGGCGTCGTCGATCTCCGCGAGCGCGCGATAGAGCGCATCGAGAAACGCTCGTTCTCGAGCGGTGTCGGCGAAGAATTCGCTGTCTTCGGGCAGCGTCGCGAGTATCCAGTCGCTCGGATAGTACGACTCGTCGAGCCCCGCATCGCCGAATTCCGGTTCGAAAACGACCCGCTTGAGGTGGTCGATCCAGCGAGCGAAGACCAACGCTCCTCGGGATTCTCGTTCCATGCGAAAAGACCACTCTTCGAGGAGATCGGCAGTTCGCTCGAGTTCTTCGGAGCGATCGCCGTCGGCTGCGTTCGACTCGATGGCCTCGAGCAGTTCCGGAACCAGTTGCGAGGCGCGACCGTCGATGAGGTCTCGCTGTACGTCGCGATGGTCCGCCGGATCGATCGGCGCTTCGGCTTCGACGCGTTCGTCCAGCGCGTCGTAGATGCGCCGTCCGCGGTAGGGATCGGCGTAGTCGACGCCGATGTACCGGCCGGGATCGTCACGCACGCGTTGGTTCGCCGTGGCCAGCACGTCCGGATCCACGACGTGTGGCTTCTCGTCGAACGGCACGAAGCCATCCCACGAGGACGCGCCGTACGGTTCGAACCCGTCCCACTCGGCTTCGCCCGCTGATCCGTCGAAGATCCGATCGCCGCCGACGCGCTCGCCGTCGATCCTGCGGATCGGGAGTCGGCCCGTCATCGCGTACAGCGTCCGCCCGTCCGTATCGGCGTAGACCGCGTTCTGCGTGGGCGCGTCGAACCGCTCGAGCGCCGCGAGGACGTCCTCGAGCCCGCTACTTCGCCCGAGTTCGTAGATCGCTTCTGCGGTGTGAGTCGCCGACAGCCCGGTCCACGCGACGCCGACGGTTTCTCCGTCGCGCTCTATGACCGGTCCGTGGACGGTCTTGCGGATCGTTTTCGTTCGGTTTTGGCCACCCGCGACCGGAATCTCTCGTTTTTCGGTGTCGAACTCGCGCCACTCGCCGTCGTACCGGTACCGCCGCCCGTCCTCGTCGATTTCGTACTCGTAGCAGTCGAGCACGTCGGCCCCGACGTTGGTGAACCCCCACGCGCCGTCGTCGTTCGCGCCGATGATGACGAACGGGATTCCCGGGAACGTGACGCCGCGAACCGATCGTTCGGCCGTTTCGACGTGCTGTTCGTACCACAGCGCCGGCGTCATGAGCGTCAGGTGCGGATCGTTCGCGACGATCGGATTCCCGCTCGAGGTGTGTGCGCCCGAGACGACCCAGCTATTGGAGCCGACGCCCGGCTGTGATTCGAACCGGGAAAGCCACTCCGCGAGTCTCTTTCCGTTCGAACCTCTTCCGAGCGATCTCGGTTCTCGGCTACTCGACCTCGATTCGCTGCCGAGCGACCTCGATTCGTCGCCGGTATCGCCGTCGGCTTCAGTGCCCGCCGTATCGATGCCGACGGTGTGTTCGTCCCGGATAATCGGAGTGTCGTGGTCCAGACTGCTCGGATACAACTCCTCGAGAACGCCTTCTCCGAGCCGATCCGCGACGACCGCCTGGCGAAGCGCGTCGAAGTTCCCCGTCAGATCCCAGGCGATCTGCTTGTCGAGCAACAGCGAATCGACCGGCGTCCACGCGCGCGGCTCGTAGGAGAGGAGTCGAAACTCGAGGGGGAGCGGTTCGCGTTCCATCGCCGCGTTGACGCCGTCGGCGTACGCCGAGAGCATCGTTCCCGCTCTCGAGTCCGCGAGTTCGTCCCACGTTGCTTGCGCCGCGCCGAGGAAGTCCATCGAAACGTGAAACTCGTCGTCCTCGAGAAGCGCGTCTCCGACGACCTCCGACACGCGGCCGCGCATCGAACGACGCTGGAGGTCGAGTTGGAACAAGCGGTCGAACGACTGGAGGTATCCGACGGCGAAGTACGCGGCTTCTTCCTCGTCGGCTTCGACGTGGGGGACGCCATCGTCGTCGACGGCGACCGTCGCTTCTCCGTGGGGACTCTGCACCGACTCGGGAGGGGTTCGATCTGTGGCACCCCATACGTCGCCGGACAACGGCGCGAAGTCGTCAAGAAGGTCGTTCGCAGCCGAGAGCGAGAGTCCGCCGACGCCAAGTGCGAGCGCCCCCGCGAGAATTCGCCGCCTCGAAATCGGATCTGTCACGTTCGTATCTTTTTGATTGAGTCATGATAACATTCCTGTTCGCGGCGATACCGAACGGACGGCGATTCGAGGAGGTCGACAGCCGAAAGAATCTACCAACGACGCCGACTCTCACTATCGAGACCACCGAAAGCCAACTTCCTCCCCGCCGTAGGAGCAGCTATGACCCAACTTCGAACTGTCCGAACGCCGAACGGTCCCCGGATCGAGGCCTCGCACGTCCTCGAGGCCGATCCCGACGCCGCCTGGGACCTCCTCGTCGATACGCGCCGGTGGCTCGAGTGGTCGCCGGTGGTGACGGATGTCGAGGCGAGTCACCGCCGGCTCGAGACGGGAACGACGGGTCGAGTTCGCGTGCGGCCGGGAATCTGGGTCCCGTTTGCGATCACCGCTTGTGACCCGTCCGAGCGACGGTGGGGATGGAACGTCGCCCGCCTTCCCGCGGCGGCTCATCGGGTCGACGACCTCGGTTCGGGTCGGTGTCGAGTCGCCTTCGAACTGCGTCCGTTCGCGACCGTCAACGCGCCGGTGTGTCTGCGCGCGCTCGAGCGAATCGACGACCTCCTCTCGAGCGAGACCGCCGTCGAACCGGCCGGCACAACGTCGTCGGACGTACCGGGTGATTCGGCAGATGCGGACGAGTGAGCCAGCGCCGACATCGATCGGAGACGACCGACGCGCACGGATAGACGCGGCTCAGAGCGAGTGCTCGAGCGGATGCGATCAGGATGACGGTCCAATCAGGGCGGACGCTCGAGTCCGAACCGTTCCTGGGTCGTCGCGTACATGCTCCCGGCGAGTCGGCCGACCGCGTCGACGTTCGCGACGTCGATTTTCCCGTCGTCGCCGAGCAGGTCCGGAGCGAGGTGGACGTGCTGGACCTCGCCGAACACGAGCACCGACCCGCCGACGTCGATGGTCTCGTGGAGCGTACACTCGAAGGCGGCTTTCGCCGCGGCGACCCGCGGCGGCTCGACGGTCGTCGACGGCGCGCGCTCGACGCCGACGTGATCGAACTCGCTCTCGTCGGCAGGAAGCGTCGCGGCCGTCTCGTTCATCTCCTCGACGACGTCCTCGGTGACGAGGTTGAAGACGAACTCGCCGGTCTCGCTGGCGTTCGTCGGCGAGTCCTTCTCGTCGTCGACCGGTGCGAACAGGACGATCGGCGGGTCGACGGAGGCAACGGTCGAGAAGCTATAGGGGGCGAGGTTGTCGACGCCGTCGCCGTCGGTCGTCGAAATCCACGCGATGGGGCGAGGAATCACGACGCTCGAGAGGATCCGGTAGATCGATCCCTCGACCTCGCCGACGTCGATTTCGACGGGCTCGGTTTCGGACGAGTCGTCAGTCATGGATCGTGTTCCGTCCTCGCTCACCGTTAGTGTTCCTGTGGGTCGACGAACTCGGTTCCCGGTTCGTCCTCGTCGACGGCGAATCCCGGCCCGCCCGTCGCGAGTTCGAACACGAGTCCGTCGGGGTCGCTGAAGTAGATGCTCTTGAAGTAGGTCCGATCCCGAACTTGCGAGACGCGAACGCCGTGGTCTTTCAGGTGCTCGCGCCACTCGAGGAGCGTTTCCTCGTCCTCGACGCCCATCGCGAAGTGGTGGCTCGCGCCGGGGCCCGGTTGACCCCTCGAGTTCGGGTACTCGAAGTAGGTTACGTTCGTTCCCGGTTCCCCCTCGGGCGTCGACGAGAAGTAGTAGTGAAGCGTTCCCGGATCGTCATAGTTTTCGGTCATCTTGACCGTGTGGAAGCCGAGAACGTCCTCGTAGAACGCCTTCGTTTCGTCCATGTCTGTACAGATGTTCGTCACGTGGTGTAACCCGGTCGTCGGTGGTGATTCGGTCATTGTGTCTCTCGGTCGCGTCGGATGGCCGCTGTCTCCTTTTGGACGACCCTCGTGTGCCGAACGGGTCGCCCGCCGCTCGAGCGCCAAACGAGTCGGCCGCCGGACGCTGAACTAACCTCGTGTTAGCTGGTTCGGTTCCGAACCCCTATACCCTTTCGCGACGTACGGGTTACCAGGTACACACGATGTCACCAGCGCAAACCCAGCGGTCGGCCGAAGATGCAAACGCCGACGCGTGTCCGGTCATCCAGTCGCTCGAGCAGATCGGGTCGCAGTGGCGACTCGCCGTTTTGCACGATCTACTCGAGGGAGAACGTCGATTCAACGAACTCAAGCGCTCGACGGGCGCGAACGCGCGGACCCTCTCGCGCGTCCTCGACGACCTCGGCGAGAAGGGGTTCGTCGACCGACGTATCGAGGAGGACGCGCCGATCGCGACCTACTACAGCCTCACCGAGAAAGGCGAGTCGCTCGAGCCGGTTTTCGAGGAGATCGATTGCTGGGCCAGTTCGTGGCTCGACCTCGAGGACGACATCGCCGCCGACTGATTTTGCCGTCGCCTGATTCTGTGAAACCTGGCCGCTCGTCGAGTGGAGTCGAGAGCGCGCCTGATTAACAAAGAGAGGGTTGAACGCCGGGTCACCCATCGATCGTTATGCGCGGGTTCCGGCCCGTTCGGGGGTGTCGGCGCTGTTGTTCGCGTACGCGGTGTACGCCGCGAGGGCCGCGACGACCGCGCCGGAGATCGCCGTTCCGGTCGCGAGCTCGTTGCTTCCCATCTCGATAAGCGCCGGCGAAATGAGCGCCCACAGTCCGAGGAGGACGGTCAGCGACGCCACGCCGACGCTGGCCAGTCGGTCTCGAGTCATACGGATGAAGTTGTAACCCGCGAGCAGGAAGATGCCCGTGCCGACCAGCGTGTCGTTCCAGATCGCCGTCTCCGTAGCGTCGAAGAGAAACGGCGACGCGACGATATACAGTCCGACGAGCGCGGCGAGCGCGCTCACCCACTGCATCGCGTCCGTGTTGAGTGTGTTTCGGTCGTGCTCATCGTCTCGAGTCGAGTCGGTGTCCGTCGGAGTAGTGCTCATGGGACGACCAACTGCAGTAGCCGCCGTCGGGGCAAAACGGCAGTGCCTGCGTCTGTCGGGCGGACTCGAAAACCACCATATCCGTCCGTCTCTGTTCGCTTTCGCGGCTCTGAACTCTTTGAACATCTGAATCCGAGATGGCTGGTGGTGCGCTCACACGGGTGTCGGATTGCGGGTACTGAGATCGCTCGAGTCACACCAACGGGAAAACAGCGTCAGGGACGAAGCGCTACTCGTCGACCTCGAGTTCGACCAGTTGCAGCGACCGGTTCAGGTGACAGACGTCGTGTGGCGGGTCGCCGACGATTTCACGGATGCGGTACTCGCCGTCGAGGTCGACGCCGTCGGGTTCGCAGTACTCGTGGCTCGGACACTCCACGTACGGACACGAGCCGGGCAGGCTGTTCGTACTGCCCGCGTACGCGCCTTTCTTTCTGACGTTCGCTGTGACGGAGACCGGTTCGACCTCGACGGCTCGCACGCCGTCGTCGTGGACGCCACACTCGAGCGTCTGGGCGTTTTCGCGGATCGAAGTGACGCGATATGTGGTTTCCGGCGAGAGGTTGAGACACTGGCTTCGATACGGGCAGTCGGCGCAGGCGTCGGCTTCGCCGTGGTAGACGAATTCGGTTCCCGGTTCGGCAAGCCGGGTTCCGAGGAGGGTGACGGTCGACATACCGAGCGGTAGTCGCCACTCGCGGTTAAGCCTCACGTCCCACATTGGAGACTCGAGAAGCGACTATTCGGTTGGACCGTCACTCCTCGAGATCGTCCGTTCCGGTGAGCTCGTCGAGCCGTTCGAAGTACTCTTCCCGCGGAACTTGGTACAGCTCGCGGTAATCGATCTCGCCCCGGTCGAATCGTCGCGCGAGTTCGGCGAGACACTCGAGCGCGTCGGGACGCCTCGGGAAGCGATTGGTCTCGCGGAGACGGACTTCGGGCTCGAGATAGAGCGTGACGTGCCAGTCGGTGTCCGGGGTTCCCGGATTCGCCCCCGGACGACGAGTTCGCTTTCCGTGGGTGAGATAGAGCGTCGGCAAGCACGCTGCCGGAAAGGCGTCGCCGTTGAAGACATCCGGTCGGTACGCGAGGACGACGCGGCCGTCCTCGCTCTCGTTCCAGACGGTCCAACTGTCGGGGATGGCCGCCAGATCTGCCATTGCGGCTGGGTAGGGGAGAGGAACGTAAAGTTTCGTCGTCAGCGGGCTCGAGAGAGAAATAGGGGGAGCCATTCACGATCCTTCACTTCATCTCCGAGTAAGGAGATATTTTTATGTAAGGAAGGCATATCTCGAGTAAGACGATGGCGATTACGCAAGATGCAACGATAACGAGCAAGGGACAGGTAACGATTCCAAAGGAGATCCGCGAGGAACTCGGTATCGGTGAAGGGACGGAAGTCGAGTTCGTCCTCACGGACGCAGACGAGGTGACGGTTCGTCCGAAGAAGCCTGCGATGGATCGACTTCGGGAGATCCAGTCCACACTCTCGAAACACGATATCGATGTCGAGAAACTGCGCCGAGAGTCGAAAGATGCATGGGGAGGGCAGACGGGTGTGCTCGACCGTTCAGGTAACGAGTCGTCGTGATTTTTCTCGATTCGTGGGTCTGGCTCGAGTTTCTCTTCGACGGCGAACAGGCAACCGATGCCGAGTCGCTGATCGAACGCGCGAATACTCCTGCGGAAGGCGGGCTTATCACACCGACTGTTGTCGCTGAGGTATCGTACCGGCTTCAGGTCGTTGAAGACGAAGCGACTGCGACGGAAGCGATTCGAGCGATCGACGAGTACGAATATATCGAGAGTCTCCCGATTGTCGACGAAATCGCAGAATACGCAGCGACGCTTCGAGCCAAGTACTACGATACCGGTGAGCGCGAAATTTCATACGCGGATGCGATTCATATTGCAACAGCAACGGCCCACGAGGAGTGCCATACCCTCTACTCCGGGGATCCCGATTTCGAAGGGATCGACGAAGTCGACACCGTCGTGCTGTGATTTTCCCAGCCTGAGCGGTTCGGTAGACGAGACTATTGGATTCGCTCTCGAGCCACGAGGAAATCGCGCGCTGGCGGCTGCGTGTCCATGCAGGCCATCTGTTTATACGCTCGATCCCCCAACACACGGTGCGATGGACGTTGACAATCAGCGATTCTGTCAATATTGGCCTCGAGGCGGCTCATCATAAATACCCTTTGGGGCCAAGCTTAAGGTGCTGTATTACTACATATTAAATACTTCCGGTATATGACTGCCGGATCGTGCCTGCTCTCAGGTGCTGTCGTACCGTGAGGGAACCTCCAGGTGCTGTCGTAACGCGACGAGGTGTCGATCGCTACACGCTCGCGCGGTGATGGCAACCATGACACCACACCCGACGCCGCCCGCGGATACTCGCTCTCAGAGGACCGCTGCCTCGAGGAGCAACGTAATCGTCTCTCGGTTTGACAGCCGCCGGCAAGAATCGGCGGTCACGAAGCGAACGCCACCGCGTTCCGGGAAGCACTACCCGAGTCGATCGGCGCGACGCCGTTTGTTCTCATTCAGATCGAGTGCGAGCACGGGCCGACGAACAGAGAGACAACCCCGACAACAGATACCATGACTGGTGACATCGAAACACTCGAGAAGCTCAGTACCGATTACAAGGAGTCGATGCCCGAAGACCTCCGCGAGACCAAGTCGTTCGACTGGTATCTCGAGGAGGCCTACCGGGACCCGAAGATCACCCGTAACGCCCACCAGCGGGTTGCGGATATGTTCGACTACTACGGGACCGCCTACGACGAGACCGAGGGGGTCGTGGAGTATCAACTCGCCAGCGAGGATCCGCTCGGCGACGGCGAAAACACCTTCTACGGGAAGGTAATCCACCAATCGATTCACGAGTTCGTCAACAAGGTCAAATCGGGCGCTCGTCGACTCGGCCCGGAACGTCGGATCAAACTCCTGCTCGGTCCCGTCGGCTCGGGGAAGTCCCACTTCGACAAACAGGTTCGGAAATACTTCGAGGACTACACGCTTCAGGAGGAAGGCCGGATGTACACATTCCGGTGGACCAACCTCTGTGACGTCATTAAGGATCAGGACCCGACCGACGACGCCGTTCGCTCGCCGATGAATCAGGATCCGCTGGTTCTACTCCCGCTCGAGCAGCGGCTCACGGTACTCGAGGATGTAAACGAGCGACTCGATGCACCGTACACGATCCAGAACGAACAGAGTCTGGATCCGGAAAGCGAGTTCTACATGGACAAGCTACTGGCGTACTACGACGACGACCTGCAGGCCGTCCTCGAGAACCACGTCGAGATCGTCCGGCTGATCGCCGACGAGAACAAGCGCCAGAGCCTCGAGACGTTCGAACCCAAGGACAAGAAAAATCAGGACGAAACCGAACTGACCGGCGACGTCAACTACTCGAAAATCGCCGTCTACGGCGAGAGCGACCCGCGCGCGTTCGATTACTCGGGCGCGTTCTGTAACGCGAACAGGGGGATTTTCAGCGGGGAGGAGCTCCTGAAGCTCCAGCGGGAGTTCCTCTATGACTTCCTGCACGCGACCCAGGAGATGACGATCAAGCCCAAAAACAACCCGCGGATCGACATCGACCAGGTCATCGTCGGGCGGACGAACATGCCCGAGTACAAGGACAAGAAGGGCGACGAGAAGATGGAAGCGTTCAACGACCGCACGAAGCGGATCGACTTCCCGTACGTCCTCTCCTACGAGCAAGAATCACTCATCTACGACAAGATGCTTTCTAACGCCGACGTGCCCGACATCAACGTCGAGCCCCACACGCTCGAGATGGCGGGGCTGTTCGGCGTCCTCACGCGGATTGAAGAGCCCGACACCGAAACGATCGATCTACTCTCGAAGGCCAAAGCCTACAACGGCGAGATCGACGAGGGCGACGACATCGACGTGAAAAAGCTCCGCGAGGAGGCCGCGGCGAAAGCCGAGATCGGCGAGGGGATGGTCGGCATCTCGCCGCGGTTCATCGGCGACGAAATCGCCGAGGCGATCATGGACTCGAAACACCGCCAGCGAGGGTTCCTCTCGCCGCTTACGGTCTTTAACTTCTTCGAGGAGAACTTAGAGCACCACGGCTCGATTCCGGAGGATAACTTCGAGAAGTACTACCGCTACCTCGAGACCGTGCGCGAGGAGTATCGCGAACGAGCCATCGAGGACGTGCGTCACGCGCTGGCCTACGATATCGACGAGATCCAGCGCCAGGGCGAGAAGTACATGGACCACGTGATGGCCTACATCGACGACGACACGATCGAAGATTCGCTGACCGGCCGCGAGCAAGAACCCGACGAAACGTTCCTGCGCTCGGTCGAGGAGAAACTCGACGTACCCGAAGACCGCAAGAACGACTTCCGCCAAGAGGTGAGCAACTGGGTCTCGAGGCGCGCGCGCGAGGGCGAGGCGTTCAACCCGCAGGACAACGAGCGCCTGCGCCGGGCCTTAGAGCGCAAACTCTGGGAGGACAAGAAACACAACATCAACTTCTCCGCGCTGGTCAGCGCGAGCGACGTCGACGACGACGAGCGCTCCTCGTGGATCGACGCCCTGATCGAACAGGGGTACTCCGAAGGCGGCGCGAAGGAGGTGCTCGAGTTCGCGGGCGCGGAGGTGGCGAAAGCCGAAATCGAGGACTAACATGAGCGGAGAACCACCATGAGAGGAAACGACTACGTTCGCGAGGCCGACCGCGCGCTCGAGGAGACCTACGAGGAACCGATGAGTCTCGGGACGTACGTCGATCGGATCTTCGCGAACCCGACGATCGCCTCCCACGCCTCGAAGTACCTGCTCGAGGCCATCGAGGCCGCCGGGACGCGGACCGTGGTCGAAGAGGGCGAGGAGAAACAGCGCTATCGCTTTTTCGACGATCCGCACAACGACGGCGAGCACGCGATTTTGGGCAACACCGAGGTGCTCAACAGCTTTGTCGACGACCTGCGCTCGATCGCCGCGGGGCGGGCCAAAGACGAGAAGATCGTCTGGTTCGAGGGGCCGACCGCGACCGGTAAGTCCGAACTCAAACGCTGTCTGGTCAACGGGCTGCGCGAGTACTCGAAGACGCCCGAGGGCCGCCGGTACACCGTCGAGTGGAACGTGACGACCGCCGCCGACTCGAGGGGCCTGAGCTACGGCGGCGATCCGACCGCCGGCGACGAGGAACACTGGTACGAGAGCCCGGTGCAGGCCCACCCGCTGTCCGTATTCCCCGAGGCGGTTCGCGAGGAGTTGCTCGCGGAGCTAAACGGACGGCTCGAAGACCACGTGCCGATCCACGTCGACTCGCAGCTCGATCCGTTCTCGCGGGAGGCCTACGAGTACTTGGAGGAACGCTATCGTCGAAAGGGCGAGGAGTCACTGTTCTCGGCGATCACCGACGAGAATCACCTCCGGGTGAAAAACTACGTCGTCGACGTCGGACAGGGGGTCGGCGTGCTCCACTCCGAAGACGACGGCCCGCCCAAAGAACGGCTGGTCGGCTCGTGGATGCACGGCATGTTGCAGGAACTCGACTCGCGCGGGCGAAAGAACCCGCAGGCCTTTAGCTACGACGGGGTCATCTCGCAGGGCAACGGCGTCCTCACCGTCGTCGAAGACGCGGCCCAGCACGCGGACCTGCTCCAGAAGCTGTTGAACGTGCCCGATGAGCAGTCCGTGAAGTTGGACAAGGGGATCGGAATGGACGTCGACACGCAGATGGTGATCATCTCGAACCCGGATCTCGAGGCACAACTCAACCAGCACGCCGATCGCAACGGGATGGACCCGCTGAAAGCGCTCAAGCGCCGGCTCGACAAACACCAGTTCGGCTACCTGACGAACCTGAGCCTCGAGACCGAGCTTATCCGGCGGGAGCTAACGAACGAAACGTCGATCTGGGAGGCCGACGATTACGACGAACTCGAGGCGAAGATACGCAAGCCGGTGTCGGTGACGGTCAGGGACAGCGAGGGAGAGACGACGACCAGGGAGTTCGCGCCCCACGCCATCGAGGCCGCGGCCCTGTACGCCGTGGTCACGCGACTCGACGAGGAGAACTTGCCCGCGGGGCTGGACCTCGTCGAGAAGGCGCTGCTGTTCGACCGGGGCTACTTACAGGAGGGCGACACTCGCCGGACGAAAGAGGACTTCGAGTTCAACGGCGACGGCCACGACGGCGAACACGGCGTTCCGGTGACATACACCCGCGACCGACTCGCGGAACTGCTCCAGGCGGACCGCGACCGCCACCACGCGGAGCTTCCCGTCGAGGACGTAATCATGCCGCGAGACGTGTTGAACGCGATGGCTGACGGCCTCGCCGAGGCGCCGGTCTTCTCGACTGGCGAACGCTCCGAGTTCGAGAACCGGATCGTCCCGGTCAAGAACTACATCTACGACCAGCAGGAGTCGGACATCATCGAAGCGATCATGCACGACAAGCGGGTCGATGAGGAGACCGTCGCCGAGTACGTCGAGCACGTCTACGCCTGGGAGACCGACCAGCCGCTTTACAACGACCGCGGCGAGGAGGTCGAACCCGACGCGCTGAAGATGAAGCTCTTCGAGGTCGAACACCTCGGGCGGTTCTCCGAGGAGGCCTACCAGGGCAACCAGCCTCGAGAGAGCGTCGTCCAGTTCCGCCGCGAGAAGGTCATCACGGCGCTCAACCGACACGCGTGGGACCACCGCGACGAGGATTTCGCCGTCGAGGACGTGGATCTCACGGCGATTCCGGTCATCAACTCGGTCCTCGAGAGTCACGACTGGGACGACGTCGAGCGGACCTTCGAGGACTTCGACCCGCGCCAGTGGGACGACCCGCCGAGTGGCACCGAGACGGAGGCTGTCAAAGACCGCACGATCGAGACGATGGTCGATCGCTTCGGGTACAGCGAGGCCTCCGCGGAACTGACCAGCAGACACATCATGGGACAGGTGAGCTACCGATGGAACTGAACACGAACGATTGGGGACGGGAAGCGAACCGTTCCCCGACGGGTGCCGATGGGGTACCCGAACGAACGGAGGTGCACTGATGGGACTGCGAGACGACCTCGAGCGGTTCCGAGAGGTGGGTGAGAAGCGACGGGAGGACCTGGCCGATTTCATCCAGTACGGCGACCTCGGCCAGAGCCGGCCCGGATCGGTCAATATCCCGGTCAAGATCGTCTCGCTGCCGGAGTTCGCCTACGATCAGCGCGATCAGGGCGGCGTCGGCCAGGGTGACGGCGATACGCCGGACGTCGGGCAGCCGATCGGCCAACCCCAGCCCCAGCCGGGTGACGGCGACGGTGACGAAGCGGGCGAACCCGGCGAGGAAGGCGGCGAACACGAGTACTACGAGATGGACCCCGAGGAGTTCGCACAGGAACTCGACGAGGAACTCGGACTGGATTTAGAGCCCAAAGGCAAGCAGGTCATCGAGGAAAAAGAGGGGCCGTTCACGGATATGACGCGCTCGGGCCCGGATAGCACGCTCGACTTCGAGCGGATGTTCAAGGAGGGGCTCAAGCGCAAACTGACGATGGACTTCGACGAGGAGTTCCTCAGGGAACTGTGCAAGGTCGAGGGAATCTCGCCCCGCGAAGTCTTCGAGTGGGCTCGCGGCGAGAGCCTGCCCGTGTCGATGGCCTGGGTCGAAGAAGCCCACGCCGACGTGGCCGACGAGCGCGGCACGTGGGACTCCATCGAAGAGGTCGAGGAAAACGTCGAGCGAGAGACCGTCCAGCAGAGGATTCGGCGAGAAGGGATCAGGCACGTCCCCTTCCGCCGGGAGGACGAGCGCTACCGCTACCCCGAAATCATCGAGGAAAAGGAAAAGAACGTGGTCGTGGTCAACATCCGCGACGTTTCGGGATCGATGCGCGAGAAGAAACGCGAACTGGTCGAGCGGACGTTCACGCCGCTCGATTGGTACCTCCAGGGCAAGTACGACAACGCCGAGTTCGTCTACATCGCCCACGACGCGGAGGCGTGGGAGGTCGACCGCGAGGAGTTCTTCGGCATCCGCAGCGGCGGCGGCACGAAGATCTCGAGCGCGTACGACCTCGCGGCCGAACTGCTAGAGGAGTACCCCTGGAGCGACTGGAACCGCTACGTGTTCGCCGCGGGCGACTCCGAGAACTCCTCGAACGACACGGGCGAACGCGTCATCCCGAAAATGGAGGAGATCCCCGCAAACCTCCACGCTTACGTCGAAACCCAACCGAGCGGCAACGCGATCAACGCCACGCACGCCGAGGAACTCGAGAAGCACTTCGGTCGCGACGCCGAGGACGTCGCGGTGGCGTACGTCAACGGCGAGGGCGACGTGACCGACGCGATCTACGAGATCCTCTCGACGGAAAGCGAGGCGGACGAGCAACGTGAATGACTCCAAAAACACATGAGCAAGACCAATTCCAACGCCGACAGGTTCCGAAAGCAGGCCATCGCCGGGGAACTCGAAGAGCCGGTCGCGGAGGCTCGGCATCTGGCCGAAAAGCTCGGCCTCGAGCCGTACCCGGTCAAGTACTGGATCATCGACTACGACGAGATGAACGAACTCATCGCCTACGGCGGATTCCAGTCGCGATACCCCCACTGGCGGTGGGGCATGCAGTACGATAAGCAACAAAAGCAGGGCCAGTACGGCGGCGGGAAAGCCTTCGAGATCGTCAACAACGACAATCCGGCCCACGCCTTCCTGCAGGAATCGAATACGATCGCCGATCAAAAGGCAGTCATCACCCACGTCGAGGCCCACTCGGATTTCTTCGCGAACAACGAGTGGTTCGGCCTGTTCACGCGCGGACAAGCTGATGACGGCGCGGTCAACGCCGCGGCGATGCTAGAGCGCCACGCGCAGGCGATAGACGACTACATGTCCGATCCGGACATCGAGCGGGCGGAAGTCGAGAAGTGGATCGACCACTGTCTGACCTTAGAGGACAACATCGACCAGCACCAGATCTTCACTCGACGGCTCGACATCGAGGGCGACGTGCCCGACGAAATCGACGAGGATCTGGCGGAGAAACTCGATGACCTCGGTCTCTCCGAGGAGGTCAAAGGCGAGGTCTTCGACGAAGAGTGGCTCGAGGCCATCGAGAGCGACGACGCCTCGATCGAGTTCCCCGAACAGCCCCAAAAGGACATCCTCGCGTTCGTCCGCGAGTACGGCAAGCAGTTCGACGAGGAGGCCGGACGCGCCGTCGAGATGGAGCCGTGGCAGCGGGACATCCTCGATATGATGCGCGCGGAGTCGTACTACTTTGCCGCCCAGAAGATGACGAAGGTGATGAACGAGGGGTGGGCCGCATACCACGAATCGCGGATGATGAGCGACGAGGGATTCGCCGGCGACGACGAATTCATAAACTACGCCGACCACATGGCGCGAGTGTTAGCGTCGCCGGGGCTCAACCCCTACAGCCTCGGGATGGAGTTGTGGGAGTACGTCGAGAACAAGACGAACAGGCGAGAGGTCTTAGAGCGCTTGCTACGCATCGAAGGCGTTTCGTGGCGCAACCTCACCGACGTGGTCGACTTCGAGGCGGTACGCGAGCGACTCGAGCCGCCGAAGGCGCTCGTTCGGATCACCCCCGAGACCCTCGACGACGTTGCCGACTTGCCGTCGGCGTACGTCGACGACGACGCCCTCGAGGCAGCGCAGGCGGGTGAGATCGATGTCGATCGCTACCCGTGGAAAGTGCTCACGTACGAGGGGCTCGCGAGACGACATTACTCGCTGGTCAAACGCCAACACCGCGGGTTCCTGATGCGAGTCGGGCAGAACGATCTCGAGCGGATCGGGCGCTACCTGTTCGACGACGCCCGATACGGAAGCGTCGAGGAGGCGCTCGCAGACGTCGAGTTCACCGCCGGCTGGGATCGGATGTTCGACATCCGCGAGAGCCACAACGACGTGACCTTCCTCGATCAGTTCCTGACCCAGGAGTTCATCACGGAAAACGACTACTTCACGTACGAACACTCCCAAGCGACGGGCCAGTTCCACGTCTCGAGCGACGAAGCCGAGGACGTCAAGAAGAAACTGCTACTGCAGTTTACCAACTTCGGAAAACCGACCATCGCGGTCTACGACGGCAACTACAACAACGCCAACGAGTTGCTGTTGGCCCATCAGTACAACGGCGTCATGCTAGATCTCAAGCAGGCTCGAGAGACGCTCAAACGCGTCTTCGAGCTCTGGGGTCGGCCGGTAAACCTCCTGACGGTCGTCAAGGAGGTCGACGAACACGACGTCGAGGTCGCAAAACGCAGGAACCGGGAACCGGAACCCGAAGAGCGGGGCAAGCGCATCCGCTACGACGGCACGGAGGTAACCGTCGAAGACGTGCCGTGGGAGGACGTCGAACACCTCGCCGCCTCCGACGTCGATTACGACACGAAGCCCGAAGACTGGCTGGCCTGACCGTCTTTTCTGCCCGACTATCGGCGGAAAAACCATCGGAAGACTTTTGGCGCTTATCCCGTATCCCACAGGTAGCATGGATAGCGACGGGGGGATGCCGATCGAGCGCTCTACCGACGCGGTCGCGAGCTTCGAGTTGCCGACTATTCTGGCCCGGCTCGATGGCGACGATCCCGCGAGCAGAAAAGATGCGCTCGAGACGGTCCGCGAAACCGTCGATACTCGCCCCGACGCGTGTCTCCCGACGGTTCCCAAACTCCGCAAACTTCTCGAGACCGGGTCGACCGATGACGAGGAATCGATCGCGTACTGTCTGGCCGAACTCGCACGCGAATCGCCCGACGACGTCGCACCGTCCGTTCCGGGCATCCAGTCGTGTCTGACGGCAACCCTCTCACAGCAGGCGACTCGAGACCTCTTTCGGTGTCTCCACGCGGTCGCCGAGGCACGGCCGGATACCGTGATCGATCACATCGACGAACTCGTCGGCGCGCTCGAGGATCGGGCGCAAATCGATCGCTGGGGCGTCGAACTGTTGGCGGAGCTATCGAAGGAGTATCCCGGCGAGATAACGCCGGCGCTTCCGGTCCTCCGCGAGGTGCTACGCGTTGCTCCCCAACACGGTGGTGTTTCGGCGCTCACCGCGATCGGACGGGCGGTCAGAACGGACACCGTCTCGACGTTTGCGTTCGTCGACGACGTCGTGTCGGTGGTCGATCACGACGACCCCCCGCTTCGGAACAACGCGCTCGCCTGCCTCGGTGACGTCGCCGCCGTGACGCCCTCCGCGGTCGAACCCTACGATTCGGCGATCGCGACGGCCCTCGAGAGCGACGATCCGAACACGCGGGCGAACGCGGCGGTGACGATCGGTCGACTCGCCGCCGACACGAACGAAGTCCAGGCACAGCGTCGGTTGATCGAACTGCTCTCCGACGATCACGCGCAGGTCCGTGCGAACGCCTGCACCGCGATCGGATACGGTCAGGTGGGAACGGCCCGAAACACGCTCGAGAACCTCGCTGACGGCGACCCGAACCCGGCGGTGCGCGAACGGGCAGCCTGGGCGTCCGCACAGTTGTAAGCGGCCCCGGCGTATAACGCGAACTATCTTGGCGTTCGCGCACCCAGTTCGCGCATGCAGATCACCCTCGAGACCGAGCAGCGGCTGACGACCGTCGATCTCACTGACCGCGTCGCGGACGCGGTGTCGAGCGACATCGACCGGGGACTGTGTACGGTTTTCGTCGCGCACACGACGGCGGCCGTTCTCCTTCAGGAAGACGAAGCCCGACTCCGGACCGACCTCGAGGACTTTTTCGCGGCCCTCGTTCCCGACGAGGGCCACGCTCACGACCAACTCGACGGCAATGCCGATTCGCATCTCAGAGCATCGATCATCGGCCCGTCGGTCACGATTCCAGTCGAAAACGGCTCGCTCGCGATGGGAACCTGGCAGTCGGTGTTGTTGGCCGAGTTCGACGGTCCCAGAACGCGAACGGTGTCCGTGACGACCGTTCGAGACGAAGCCGAATAATGGCAGGGTAGCAGTCGCGAAACGAGTACGGCGAACCGGCGTTACTCGAGCTGGGTTCGAATCTCCTGATCGGACGGGTCGGCCAGTTGCTGAGCTCGTCCGCTCTCGCTCGAGCGGTAGATGGCGTCGATCACTTGCTGGACGGTCAACGCTTCGTCGATCGTGTTGGTCTGTGGCTCGATCCCGGTCGCGACAGCCTCGAGGAACCGTTTGTCCTGCTCTAAGTGGCCGGTGATCGACGGGTCGCCGCTGAGGTCGAGGTCGGCGTAGTGATCACAGCCGCCCGTTCCGGTCTCGAGGATCGTGAGGTCGTTGTCCCCGATATCGAAGGATGCACCGGCTTCCGTCCCGCGGACGACGAAGTCCGTCGAGGACTCTCGGTTGGTCGCCCAGGCTGCCTCGAGCGATATCGTCGAGCCGTCCGCACATCGGATGAACGCGCTGACGGAGTCGTCGACCTCGTAAGGTTCGGACGACGTTTCCCAGTTGTCGCCGAACCCGTCCGGATCGGCGTACTCCTCGCGCGTGCCGAACGTGGTCCTCGTGACGCCGGACACTTCGGTGACTTCGGGAAAGCCGAGCGTATACAGCGCGAGATCGATAGCGTGAACGCCGATGTCGAGCAGCGCGCCGCCGCCGGCCAGTCCGGGATCGGTAAACCACGAGCCCGGTCCGGGGACGCCGCGACGACGGACGTAGTTCGCTTCGACGTGGGTCAACTCGCCGAAGCGGCCGCGATTGTCGTACTCGTCGAACATCGCAGTCGACGCCGCGTGACGATTGTGAAAGCCGACCATACAGATCCCGTCCGACTCGGCTTCGGCGGCGGCGATTCGCCGCGCGCTCTCGAGCGTGTGTGCGAGCGGTTTCTCGACGAGCACGTCGAGTCCGGCCTCGAGTGCGGCGACGGCGATCGGTTCGTGAAAGCGATTTGGAGTGGTGACGACGACGGCGTCGACGGCATCGTCGTCGATGAGTCCCTCGTGAGATTCGTAGGTGCGCGCGCCGAACTCCTTTCCAAACCGGGTGCGTTTTTGCTCGATGATATCGGCCCCAGCGTTGATCCTCCCGCCATGCTCGAGAACGTTCCGCGCGTGTAGTTGACCCATTCCCCCGAGACCAACGATGCCGATGCCAATTGAACTCATAGAGAAACCCCCGATTTCTCTCCGGAACAACTCGATGAGCCAGTTCCAACGAGAAGTTTCTGTGTCGTTTGTGCGCGATGCCAGCTGTCCATAGACGTATGGGGGTGTGCAAACGAAATAAGTATTGTGTACTAATAATCTATACAAGCATCCATATATTCTGTACATATTTTATATTTCACATACATAAATGGGTGTTTCCCGTCGGGTAATGAGTTGTTAGGAGTATCAGTAATCGTCGCTTTGTGCGGGCTACACAGCGAGCGCGGAGTACAGAAAGTAAAAGAGAAAACCCACGACTGAAGTCGTGGGCGAATGTCAAGCACGCTGGGTGTCGACGAGTTCGACGACGACGGTCAAGTCCTCGCCCGTCGCCGTCTCGAGTCGATCGCGAACGGTTTCGGCGAAGTCAGATGGCGCTTGTTCGCCGGGAGGGCGCTCGACGAGTACGGTTACCGCGGGGCGGGAATCAGTGTACACGTCGTACAGTTCGTAATCGACCGACACTTCCTGAAACACGAGTTCGTCGAAGGCGGGATCGTCGCTCATCGCCTCGAGTTCGACGGTCACGTCGTGCTCGACTGCGGCGGTCTGGTGGGTTCCGTAGGTGACTCCCACGAGGACGACTGACAGAACTGCGATCGCGAGCAGGATAACCGCGACGCGGGACCGAAGCCGACCGTACGCCCGTTCGATGCCCGCGGTACGATCCGGGCGATATCCCGAGAGCCAGAGCAACAGGAGGGCGGTGAGGTTGATCGAAAACATGTTGATCAACACTAACGTCCCCGCGGTGAGAACGACTTCTGGGCGTCCCCAGGCGATGCCGAGTCCGGCGGTCGCAGCGGGTGGGATCAACGCGACGGCGATCGCGACGCCGACAAGCACCGATCCCACGTTGCGCGTGAGACTGATTACGCCGGCCGCCCCGGAACCGAGCGCGAGAAAGAGCGCGAGGAATCCGGGAGTAATGCGCTCTTGGATCTCTGGAACGGTCGTGATGTCGAACGCCGGTGGCAACAGGACCGTCCCGCGAAGCAGGTAGCCCATGACTGCTGCGGTAAGTACCGAGACGAGCAGTCCGGTTGCCTGGAGGCGAACCCCGCGCGACGCGAGATCGTCGTCATCGACGATGACACCGACGCTCGCGGCGAGAGCTGGCCCCATCAACGGCGCGACGACCATCGCACCGATGATGGTCGCAGCCGAGTTGAGCAGGAGTCCCGCCGTCGCGATAATCGTACTCAATACGAGCAAGGCGAAGTACGTCGACGATGCGGGCGCGAGTTCGACCGCTCGAGATCGGATCTCCTCCCGGGAGATTCGAGATCCCGCGAACTGCTCGTGTAACGCCTCGTCTCGATCGGAGACG
The DNA here is from genome assembly GCF_000517625.1 of Halostagnicola larsenii XH-48. Taxonomy (GTDB): domain Archaea; phylum Halobacteriota; class Halobacteria; order Halobacteriales; family Natrialbaceae; genus Halostagnicola; species Halostagnicola larsenii. The sequence goes on from NZ_CP007055.1 coordinate 1,133,458, forward strand.
ATCGTTTCGGCGGCGACGACGACGGTGTAGGCGTCCTTGCGCAGTCCCGCCTCGTGGAGTTTCTCGAGGGTCGGTTCGACGCCGGCCGGCGTCGTCGGTATCGAGACCAGTGCCTCGAACCCGCCTGGCCCGGTCTCTTCGGTGATCGCGTAGTCGATCCCCTCCGCCTCGAGCGTCTCGAGAACGAGGTCTCGATCGCCGTGCGGGACGAAAATCTGCAGGAGCCGCATGAAGAACGTACGACAGAGACCGGGATAATGATCCGTGTCGAAGTTTGTGACAATGAATAAAATGGGTATTTTCGAACGCGCTGTCTCGAGTTTCTCTCCAGTCTCCAACTAGTGGGACGGCAACTCGAGCGAAGGTAAACTCACGCGCGTAATGGTGAGAGTGCCGAATGAGAGAAGCGTCGCGTGAAAGAACTTCGGTAGCCGGGTTGTCGATCCATCGGAAGAAAGAGCGTCCCCTCGGTATCCGTTAGCCGTTGGTGACCGACGGATAGGGACGGAATTTACGTTTCGAAATTCTGGAGGACTTGATTTCGGACCGATTCTGCAAACCCTTCCGGATCGGTGACCGGGTCCGGGTGACCGTCGTCGGTCTCGTCGTAGTGTCTGTCGTGCTTTCGATCGCTTCTCGCTTTCCTATCGCGTTTTTTGTCGTCGGTTTTCTTTCCGCGGTGTTCCTGGTCGTGGCGTTCCTTGCCGTGTTTTTTGTCGCCTTTTTTCTTCTCGTGACGTTCCGTGTCGTCCGTTTTCTTGCTGTGGTGTCTCTTGTCGTCGGTTTTCTTACCGTGGCGGTCCTTTTCGTGGTGGTCCTTATCGCGTTCGTCCTTACTGTGGTGTTTCTCGTCGTGGTGTTCCTTACCGTGGTGCTTTCCATCGCCTTTCTTCGTATCGTCGTGTTTTTTATTACCCTTCTTCTCGTCGTAGTGCTTCGTCTCGCCTTTCTTCCCGCCGTGTTTTTCGTCGTCTTTTGTCTTTCCGTGGTGTTCCTTGCCGCCTTTCTTCTTGCCGTCGTGTTCCGATTGTTCGCCCGCAGAGGCAATTCCTGTTAGTCCGACTGTTCCGATACCGGCTACTGCGGCGGTCCGAAGAACGTCGCGGCGATGTTTGTTGCTATTGTCTCTCATAGTGGATCGGGTCAGACCCACCGGTTCGTTCTGTAGAAACGGCTATGAAGGACGTAACTAGTTACACGAAGAAACCACAGTTATGGCGGTAATTCTGCGGAACGTAATGTTGAATATGTATTATTAAAAAGGACACAATACAGCCACTTGTGCGAAATAAACGCGAACAAGCAGCTATTACTCGCTCGCTGTTCGTCTCACACATCCCGTCGAACTCAAGCCTTGCAGCGATTTCTCCAGCAGTGACATTGAAAACAGCGGCGCAGATGATTGATTTGTTGTTATTCAGTATTTAGCGAATTTCTGTATTTATCTAATAACTAAATCGGAATATTTCTGCAATTACTCCGGAAGAAAAAGACTATATAGTAGTCATTTCTTCACCCAGGTGTAGCGTATGTCCATCGAAACTGCCAATCCGTCTCACCGGTCGGACGAACCCGCAGATAGCCCACCATCTCCGGAATCGGGCGGGTTCTCGAGCGATATGATCTTTCATATCCTCCAGACCAGTCGTCGACGGGAGACGATTAGATACCTGTTAGACGCCGATGGTCCCGTCAAAATGCGCGACGTCGCCGAGCACGTCGCCGCGGTCGAACACGATACGACCGTCGCAAACCTCGACTCGACCCAGCGCCAGCGCGTGTATATCCCGCTGTATCAATCTCACCTCCCGACGCTGGACGAAGAGAGCGTCATCGACTACAACAAAAGCCGGGGAATCGTACACCCGACGGACAACCTCGAGGTGTTTCGTCCGCATCTCGAGATCCGAAGCGATGATCGTTCTGGCAGTCAGTTCGACGAGGAACAATCGTTGCAGACGGACGAAAACCCCATGCCCGTCCTGATTGCGACGATTGCAAACGTGCTCGTCGCGTCGATCATCGGCGGGTACGCTGCGATGACCGCGACGAACGTGGCGGTCTTTTTGCTCTCAATACTCGGCGTCGTGATAGTTGCGGGGACGGCGCTGTGGACGGCGACCCAGAGTGGCTCTCGCGTGCTGGGAGCTATTGGCCATCTCTTTCGGAGGAGGAAACAGGGCAGCTAGGGCGGAACGATCGATCCTATAGATCGATCATCAGCGACAGAATCAGGACAGGTTATCTGGCGGGCAGATGGGTTCGTTGGACACGACCGACGTTCGAAGCGCTTTCAAAACGTCGCCGTTCCGTCGTCGGTAATGACGCTCTCGAGCAACGAGATTGGCGTCGCGTCGTAGGCCGGGTTTTTGACAGCAAAGCCCTCTGCGGGTTCGAGTAATACCTCGCTACCGGATCGAAACTCGTTTTCGAATACGAACCCCTCGGTGATGAGCTTCGCCGCCGAGCCGAGCACGGTCACGGGAACGTCGAGCTGGTCGGCGGTAGCAACGATCGGAAGCGTACCGACGCGGTTGTACAGCGTTTCGTCGACGATGCAGTCCATTCCGATGACGACGCGGTCACAGTCCTCGAGATAGACGCCGTTGGCGCTGTCGGTGATCAGCGTCGGGTCGACGTTCTCGAACGTCGAGAGTTCTCTGACGGTTTTTCGCCCGATGTATCTCGGCCGTGCTTCGGTCACGTAGACGTCGATCTGTTTGCCCGCATCCGAGGCGATTTCGAGCGCCTCGAGAACCGTCGAGGAGTAATCGTGAGTTAACAGGGTGTCGCCGTCACGGAGCACGTCGACGGCGTTTTCCGCGGCTCGGCGCTTGGCGGATTCGATCCGAGCGATGACCGCCTGGATGTGCGTCTCCGTAGCCGTCTTCGCCGCCTCGACGGTTTCAGGATCTTCAGCAGTTACCTCACTGTTGACCGTCCGAACCGCGTTTTGCAGTGACGCGTGCGATGGATTCGCTCGCCGGAGCACATTTCCGTTCTGCTCTAACGCACGGAGATACTCCTCGACGGTCGCGTACTCGCGGTCGAGCAAGTCTCTGAGCGCGCGCGTCGCGTTGATGGCCACCACCGAGGAACTGTGTGTTTGCATCTCCCTGATTTCCTCGGCCGTCTCGTCGATCATATTCGTCACCACAGCCGTGAGCGCAAAAGGTGTTCCGGGAACCCGACGCAGAGAGCGCCAGATCTATTCGAACCCATTGATATTCGAACTAATTATGCGCTCGAGAGGCGCCACAAATGGAGTAACACAACCCTTTTTCGATCACGGGGCGGACGTACGGACATGGATGAAGCCGCCGTTCGCGAACGTCTCCGATCGGTCGAGGACCCCGATCTCGGAGACGATATCGTCTCACTCGGGCTGATCAACGACCTCACCGTCGAGGACGACGAGGTGACGATCGACCTCGCCCTCGGAGCACCGTACTCGCCGTCGGAGACGGCTATCGCCGGGGACGTTCGGACCGTCCTCGAGGCCGACGGACTCGAGGTCGATCTCTCCGCGAGCATTCCGGATCGGGACGACCTCACCACCGACGAACAGGTCCTCCCGAACGTCAAAAACGTCATCGCCGTCGCGTCCGGGAAGGGCGGAGTCGGCAAATCGACGATGGCCGTCAACCTCGCCGCCGGGCTCTCACAACAGGGCGCGCGCGTCGGCCTCTTCGACGCCGACGTCTACGGGCCGAACGTTCCGCGGATGGTCGACGCCGACGAGCCGCCGATGGCGACCGAGGACGAAACGCTCGTTCCGCCCGAGAAGTTCGGCGTGAAACTGATGAGCATGGCGTTTCTGACCGGCGAAGGCGATCCCGTCATCTGGCGCGGTCCGATGGTCCACAAGGTCATCACGCAACTTACCGAGGACGTCGAGTGGGGTCACCTCGATTACCTCGTCATCGACCTGCCGCCGGGAACCGGCGACACCCAGTTAACCATGCTCCAGACGATGCCCGTCACGGGCGCGGTCATCGTGACGACGCCGCAGGACGTCGCGCTCGACGACGCCCGGAAGGGACTCGAGATGTTCGCAAAGCACGACACCGTCGTGCTGGGAATCGCCGAGAACATGTCGACGTTCGCGTGTCCCGACTGTGGCGGCGAACACGACATCTTCGGCTCGGGCGGCGGCGAGGAGTTCGCTTCCACCCACGATATGCCGTTCCTGGGTTCGGTGCCGCTCGATCCAACCGTCCGCGAGGGCGGCGACGAAGGCGCGCCGGTCGTGCTCGACGAGGACAACGACACCGGCGAGGCCTTTCGCGAAATCAGCGAAAACGTCTCGAACAACGTCGGCATCGTCCACCGACGAGCGATACCCAACAGCACCGAGACGCCGGCACCCGCAGACGAATGACCGACTCCGAGGAGGTAGATCCCGCAGACGGTGGCTCACAACGGTCAAGTGCTTCCGACGACCGCACGTTCGAACCCGATCCCGAGCGGGTCGAGCGGTTGCGCGCAATCGCAGACGACGTTCGCGGCGACTCGAGCGAGCGCAAGCAACTCGCGAGCATCCTCTACCGGACCAGCGACCTCTACGACGCCGACGAGGAGACGAGCCCCGAAGAGATCGTTCGAAACGTCAAGTTCATCCTCGAGGTTACCGAACGCGGCGGTCTCGATCGGTAGATCGATTTCGGGCTGGCCCGATTCGTCGCCGTAGTTCGGCTCCTCCTTCACACCACAGACGCGGCGTTTTTGTTCCCACGGCGCGAGAGGCTCGCTGTGGACGCGAACCAACACTCTCGAGCGAACCCCTTCGGCATGGACGAGGCGTGTCGCAACTGTCCGGCGCTCTGTGAAACGCGAACGCAGGTCGTCCACGGCTACGGGGACGTGGGAGCGGACTTCCTGTTCGTCGGCGAGCGTCCGAGTTCGGAATCCGACGACGCGGGCGTCCCCTTCGTCGCTCCCGACGCGGACGAGGGGGCAGCCAGCGGCGGCGTCCGACGGATTCTCGAGCGCCTCGGTCTTTGTGATATGACATCGCCTCGAGCCGACCCCGAACTGGTCGACGTGTACCTGACCAATCTCACCCGGTGTCGCGATCCGGACCGTCGGCCGACCGAGGAGGAGGTCAGAAACTGCGAGCCGTATCTCGAGGCCGAAATCCGGATGATCAACCCCGAAATAATCGTCCCGGTGGGCGAGCGCGCACTGGAAGAAATCGCTGTCGAGTACACGCGCACGCCCGCCGAGGAACTCGACCTCGAGGAGGCACACGGCGAGCGCATCCGCGGGCGCGGGTTCGAACTCGTGCCGATGATTGCGCCGGACGACCAGACCGACGCCCAAACCCAGGCGTGGGTCGAGGCGTTCGCCGAGCTACTGGCGACTGATTATCGGCAAACGAAGGGGCGACAGGGCCGTTAACCAGTTTTCTTCGGATTGAGTGGGCGTCGAGGTGTGAGATACCCTCCGAACTACCAGTACGGATTCGCCAGCCACCGCCTCGAGCGCGATCCGAGCGCGACGAGACTGCCAACGACGACGGCGACGAGTACGATCGATCCGATCGTCGGCGCGAGTAGCGTTTCGGCGGTCTGGAGCGCGAAGCTGTCCACGAAACTGGCGATTCCGAGGGCGGCGAGCACGCCGATCACGAACAGTCCGAGTACCGCGCTCTGGGTTCGATAGTCCATACGGGGTGTATTCGGTTGGTCAACTATAATTCGTCGGGCGGTTTGGCCATCCGTCTGCCGGTTCGGCTATCTGTCTGCTTGCTCGCCGACGCTCGAGGACCCGCGAAGCACTGCCTTCAAGGCTCGTCGGAGCCGACGAACACCTATGATCGTCGTCGTCCCGGTCGACCCACCTCGAGACGGACTGGCACTCGCGTCGCTCGCCGAACGGACGCCGCTTTCGGAGCCCGAAGCGAGGCGACTCTACGAGGCGACGACGGCCGACGTGCTCCAGACCGTCGCGGCAAGCGGCGGCGACCTGCTCGTGAACTACCGGGACGAAGACACGCTACCAGCGGAGTTCGACGGCGGCGATCCGGAAGCCGAAGTCCGATCGCTCGTCGACGACGCGCTCACGGAAGAAAGCGCAGACAGCGCTCGGGTCGAACGACAGGTCGGCTCCACCCGGTCGGCTCGAGTCGGCAACACGGTCACGCACCTGCTCGAGCGCGAGGAGACGGCGAGCGTGGGCGTGCTCGAACCCACCGCCCCGCTCGTCGGGCGAACCGAAATCGACGGTGCGGCGATGTCGATCCGCCGCCACGACGTCGTGCTCGGGCCGTCCTCGATCGGACGAACGTATTTCGCCGCGTTCTCCGACTCGGTCGACTTCACCGATGCGTACGCCGTTCCCGAACTGTCGACGCTCGCGACTCGAGCGGCCGACGCCGGACTCGACACCGGTTTCGCGGCGATGTTCCCGACCGTCGCAACCGAGGCGGGGCTCTGTGCGACGGTCGCGACGCTCGAGGCCCAGCGGGCCGCGGGGAAGGTTCGAGCGCTCGAGACCGCGAACGCGGTCGCGGAGTTGGGGCTCAGGGTTGGGGAAGACGAACGACTCGAGCGCCGAGAGACCGACAACGCTTTTTAACCCGATGCGGAAAAGGGAGACGAGGTGGGGTGGCAGAGCGGCCTATTGCGCCTGCCTTGAAAGCAGGTGGCGTCAGCCTCTTGGGTTCAAATCCCAACCCCACCGTTGCTGTCGCAAACAATTTCGTGAGCGACAGCGAGGAAAGTTGGATTTGAATTATACCGAGGTTCTGCGAACGAAGCGAGCAGGTTCTCGGGAGTAGTTCAAATCCCAACCTACCGTTTTTTCACTAACCGATGGAAATCGCACCGAGAAGGGTATGATTTCTGCGTCCTGCTCTATACAAGACACATACTTTGTCCCAAAATGTCGGTTATTTTGAGGAGTCTACATCGGTAACGTAAGCGCTTATAGGCTCACGACGATAAGCGGAGTAAATGGGTTCCCCTCGATCGACACCAGATATCACGATAAATGATGTCAAGGGGTTTTTCAGCCAAACATATCAGTCGTCAACACCGTTCTTTACCGATGAAGTCGCCGATGCGCTGGAGTGCCCTCGTCAAACCACACGCCGCTATCTCGAGGACCTTGCCGAACGGGGAGAGATAGAAACGAAACAAAGAGACGATTCGACACGGATCTGGTGGAAACCTCAGAAAAACCTCTCAAACGATCAAGAGCCGGATGAAGAGCAATTCCATGCCTTCGTGAGTGCCGTCGAAGATTATGCCATTTTCATGCTCGACCCCGAGGGCACAGTCGTCAGTTGGAACGAAGGTGCCGAGCGGATCAAAGGATACTCAGAGGACGAGATCATCGGCGAACACTTCTCGACGTTCTATACCGACGACGATATCGCCGATGACATACCTACGCAGAATCTCGAAACCGCGATGTCCGAGGGCCGGGTCGAGGACGAAGGTTGGCGGGTCCGCAACGACGGCTCGCACTTCTGGGCGAACGTGATAATCACCGCGATCCGGAACAGTGAGGGGACGCTCCAGGGATTCACGAAGGTTACCCGCGACTTGACCGAGCGCCGAAAGTACGAGCGACAGCTAGAGGAGCAGAACGAGCGACTCGAGCGTCAGCGCGACGAACTCGAACGAGAACTCGACGACATCTTCGAGCGAATCGATGACGCGTTCTATGCTCTCGACGCCGAGTTCAAATTTGAGTACGTAAACGAGCATGCCGAGGCGTACTTCGACAAATCGGCAGGGGAACTTCTCGGACGACAACCCTGGGAGGTGCTCGAGGACACCGAATCCGATTCGATATTCGAGCGGTTCGAGACGGCGATGGCCACTCAGGAACCGACGACTTTCGAACGGTACTCTGATGCATTGGGAATCTGGGCGATGGTCCGTATCTACCCCTCGGAGTCCGGTCTTTCCGTCTACTTTCGGGATATCACCGATCGCAAGGAGCGTGAAGCGGAACTCGAACGGACGCGCGAACTACTGGAGAAGGCACAACGCATTGCGGATGTCGGCGGCTGGGAGATCGATACGGACACACGTGAGGTGCTCTGGACCGACCAGATCTTCGATGTTCTGGAGGTGCCCTCCGACGAGGAACCATCGCTGGACGAGGCCCTCAGCCTCTACCACGAGGAGGACCAAGAGATCATCGAGAACGCCGTTGAGGAGGCACTCACCACCGGCACTTCGTTCGATGTGGAGGTTCGGATCAGAACGGTCAGCGGCGAAGTGCGCTGGCTCCACGTCGTCGGTGATCCCGACAGAGAGGACGGAGAGGTCGTCTCGCTCCGCGGAGCACTCCAGGACGTGACCGAGCAAAAAGAGCGCGAGCGGGAACTGCAGCGCGTTCGAGACCGGATGGAATTCGCCCTCAGGACAACTGATTCGGTCGTCTGGGACTGGAACGTCGATACCGATCAGGTGTCGTTCTATCCGTCGGCAGAATCACTCTACGGCACAACAATCGAACGCTGGGACGAGTTCATCGATGTCGTTCACCCGGAGGACAGACAGAAGACACAGCAGGTTATCGAGAACTCTCTCGAAACGGGCGAGCCGAACGGCGAAGAAATCCGCATCGTTCGCGACGGTGAAGTGCGATGGATCGTCGCTCCTGGTCAACCCGTTCAAGATGACGACGGATCGACGCGAATGGTTGGCGTCGCTCGTGACATAACCGAACGGAAGACGTACGAGCGCAAACTCAAGGAGTCGAACGAACGCTTAGAACAGTTCGCGTACTCAGCCTCCCACGACCTCCAAGAACCGCTACGCATGATCACGAGTTATCTACAACTCATCGAAAAACAATACGCCCACGAACTCGACGAGACCGGTGAGGAGTTCATCGAATTTGCTGTAGACGGTGCTGACCGGATGCGCACAATGATCGATGACTTGCTTGAGTACTCTCGCGTCGAGACGAGGGGTGATCCGTTCGAATCAGTGGACCTAAACGCTGTCCTCGAGGACGTGCTGGCTGACCTTCAGTTACAGATCGCAGAACACGATGCTGAAATCACGACCGAGGAGCTCCCGACGGTCGACGGTGACGCCAGCCAGCTCTACCAGTTGTTCCAGAACCTCCTCGAGAACGCTATCGAATACAGCGGTGACGAACCGCCACGTGTACACGTCTCGGCCACACAGGCCGGCAACGAGTGGGTTCTGTCAGTCAGTGATAAAGGGATCGGCATCGACTCGGAGAATCAAGATCGTATTTTTGAGGTGTTCCAGCGCCTCCACGCTCAGGACGAACACGCTGGCACGGGTATCGGACTCGCACTTTGCAAGCGAATCGTTACCCGTCATGATGGACGGATATGGGTCGACTCGGACGCAGGTGAGGGAGCCACGTTCTCGGTTTCGCTCCCCACAACGGATGCTTGAATAATATATCGGTATGCTCTACTGAACGCACTTCCACCCATGGACGTACCCATTTTCAACTCCACCATCGAAATCGACGAATCGGTCGTCACCGAATCGACCGCCGATATTCGAGCGCAAATAGACGAGTACGAACGCGGCGACCGACGGGCGTTCGACCTCGAGATCATCACCCCAGACGGACTCCTCGGCGAGGTGATGACCGCGATGGCCGAGATTCCCTACGGCGAGACGCGATCCTACGGCGACCTCGCGGCGGACCTCGAGACCAGCCCGATCGCCGTCGGGCAGGCCTGCGGGCGAAACCCCGTGCCGATACTCGTCCCCTGTCACCGCGTCGTCGGGAGCGACGGCGACCTCAACGGCTACTCGGCGGCCGACGGCGTGGCGACGAAACGGCGATTGCTCGAGCACGAGGCTCGAGACCAGAAGACGGTACAAACGCGGTTTCTGACCGATTCGTAGAAATCGTGGGTTAGCCACAGACCAGTTGCTACCGGTGCGAAACCGATTAGTTGCTACCGGTAGGAAAGTTCGAGTTCGCGCGCGCGCTCGAGGAGGGCCGCCTCGTAGTAGTCCTCGGTCTGTGCGGGGCGGGTGTCGTCGATCGCTCGCACCTGCTGGACGGTGTTTCGGAAGGTTTTGAACGTCGCCTCGTCGACCATCTGGCCGTCGATGGTGACCGCGCCGGTGCCCTCGCGCTTGGCCTCGTTGAACCGCTCGATCTTGTGCACGTCACGCTCGAGTTCCTCGGGCGTCGGCATGTGGATCGTGTTGGCCTGGATGGTCTGTTTCGGATAGAGCGACCAGGAGCCGTCCAGCCCGAGTTTGGCCTCGTGTTCGACCTGATCCGCGTACGCGTCGGCGTTGTAGTAGGTCAGCCCGGCGCGCTCTTTGAACAGGTCGTCGAACGGCCCGCCGATCGAGAGCAGGTCGCCGGCGCTGGCCTCGTTCGAGAGCGCCTCGAGGAGGCCGTCCCAGCGGGGCATGCCGTCGCCGAGGTTTCGACCGCCGAGCTCGGCCGCGTAGTCGACGGGACCGAAGATCAGCGCGGTGAGTCTCGAGTCAGCGCCGAATTTCGCGATTTCGCGCAGGTCGGATCGAGCGCGGCCGGTCTCGACGATGATCGAGAGGCCGATCGAGCCGTCCGCGTAGCCGTGTTCGGCTTCGGCCTCCGCGACGACTTCCGCGGCCCGCTCGACGTCCTCAAGGCGGCCGACCTTCGGCACGACGACGCCGTCGATCTCGTCGCCGATTTCGGCGACCAGCCGGTCGATCTGGTCGCGCCCTTTCTCGCAGTACTCCTCGTCCTCGTAGCTCCACTCGACGCGTGGCCAGATTTCGCCGGAAAATTCGTACTCGGGTACCAGTTCGATCGTGTTCTCGAGGCCTTCGGCTTTCATGTCCGGCGCGGTCCCGTCTTCCATGTCGGGGACCAGCCAGTCGGGCGCCTGGAACCCCTCGGACTCGAGAGCCGAGACGAGGTACTTCGCCGAGTCGTCTTTCGGAACGGCGGCCGGTGCGGTCTGGAACGTACGGCAGAGTCGGATGTCGTCTGTCATGTGCGTGGTGTGTCTGTGTGGAATTTGGGTAGCTGTCGATACGCTCGGTTAGTTACTGGATCGTTTCTGAATCTCCGCGGTTCGGGTGCCGGAGTACACCGGCTCGTCGTCCTGGTTGAACGCGATGTGCTCGAAGCGGACGGTGCCCGACTCGAGCGAGTCGGCGTCGTCGGCCTCGAGCACGCGCGTGAACGCGTAGACGGTGTCGCCGCTGGCGACGAACGTGTGGAACGTCTCGTCGTCGAAGCCGACCTCCCGCCAGGTCCGCTCGTCCGAGCGGGCGTGCCCGAGCGCGGTCGAGCGCGTGACGTCGCCGTAGGTGACGATACCGCCGGAGGGCGAGTCGCCCATCACGTCCGCGTTGTGGTGTTGTTTGGCCGTGTTGAGCGTCGCCAGCGGCAACGACGCGACGGTCACGTCGTCCTGTGTACGGCCGCGCTCGTGGCGGTAGGCGACCGCGGCGTTGCGGCCGTCGGCGTCCTCGAGCGCCGCGGCGAAGTCCTCGAAGTAGCCGCCCTCGGGCGTCACGAACTCCGCGGGGAGCTCCTCGTCTTCGGCGCGTTCGTCGTCCTCCGGTTCGGTCTCCGCCCCGCCGTCGGTTTCGACGGGCTGGCGGCGCGGGATCATGTTCGTTCGTTCGTACGAGCAGAGCACGTCGCCGGTTTCGGCGTCCAGTCCGCGCGTCCGCCAGGAGACGATCCCGTACTGGGGGCGAGAACTCGAGGTGGCCGTGTCGACGACCTCGCTCTCGACGCGGAGTTCGGTGCCGGCGTAGACCGGCGTCGCGGGGAATCGAACGTCGGTCCGCCCGAGGAAGTAGCCGCCCTTCTCGCTCAGGTCCTCGACGGTGATCCCGAGCGTCGCGGCGGTGAGGTAGTCCGGGTGGATCGGCGGTTCGTCGAACCCGCGAGCGGTCGCGGCGTCGGTCCGCCAGTAGGCCGGGTCGTGGTTCAGCGTCTGGCTCATCCACGACTCGTTGCCCCACCTCGTCAGCGTGAGGCCGGGATCGTGCTCGATGAGATCGCCGACCTCGAAGTCCTCGAAGCAGTTTCCCTTCTCCTTCGTGTCGACCCGCTCGAGCACCCGGGCGAACGTCTCGGTGTCGGTCCACTCAGTCATTGGCAGTCACCTCGTCGACGGGGGTATCGGCGTCAGCATCCGTCCGCGCTGCGCGCTCCCGTCGCGCGATCGTTCGGCGCATCTCGTTCTCGACGATCATGTACCCCTCGTCGAAACCCATGCCTGGCTTTGCGAGCACTTGCGCGGCGTCCGTCGCGAGCGCGACGTGCGCGCAGGCTCGAGCGGAGGTTTCGGTCTCGTTGCAGGTGCCGCCGAGGTACGCTCGCGTCTCGGTTTCCTCGCAGTAGCGGACCGCCTGTCCGCTCCGGTGGATGCCGCCCAGGTCGGGCGTTTTGATCTGGACGAGGTCGGCCGCTTCTGCGTCGACGAACGCCCGCACGTCCTCGAAGGTGTTACACCACTCGTCGGCGACGATGTCGACGTCGACGCCGGCGTCCGCCAGCCCGTCGCGCAGTTCGACCATCGCTTCGATCTGCGCGGCTCGATCGCCGACGTCCATCGGCCCCTCGATCTGGATCGGGTACGGGGCCGCCGCGTCCTCGAGCGCCCCGAAGTAGTCGATCACCTCGTTGCGGTCGTACGGCGCGTCGAATACCTCGCCGATCATGCCGTAGACGTCGATGTGGAACCGGGGGTCGTAGCCCGCAGGACCCAGCTCCTGAGACCGCTCGACGAGCCACTCGACGTACTCGAGCAGCGTCTCGCCGTCCTCGCCGATCTTTTCGACGCTGTTGATCAGCGCGTGGGGAAGGACTGGGACGCCCTTGATGAACATTTTCTCGGTGTTCGTATGCCGGTCGTCGCCGGATTGTCCGAAGACGGGAACCGGCTCGCTCGCCGGCTCCGTGCCCAGCGCGTCGGCCAACACGTCGGTCCGCGTGGTTCCGGCCGCGTGTGCAGCTGCGCCGAGCAACGCCTGCGAGACGCCGTACCGAATGGCCGTGTGGAGCCGATCGCCGCCGATCTCGAGTCCCTCGAGGCGTTCTGCGTTCTCGAGAAACCGGTTTGCGTCTCGTCCCTCGAGGACGTCGTTGACGGGACCCTCGATGACATCGGCGTACGCGTCGGCCCGAAACAGCGGGTCGCGCCCGCCGGCACCCGAGTACTGGACCGCGGCGCAATCGCCGCGAATCTCGGTGCCGTCCGCGAGTTCCACGTCGACGATGATCGACTCGCCCGCCTGTCGGATCTCGTCGAACCCCTCGGTCACGGGCTCGCCGTCGTAGGTGAACCCGTCGTGTTCGGCTCCGGCCTTGATCGCCCGCTGGTCGTCGAAGAAAAACCCCGAGTAGCCCGGCGTCGCGTGGATCGCGTCTATTTCCATCTCAGGCACCCCCTTGCGGTCGGCCGATGAGTTTGCCGTCGCTGATCGCGTCCACGTCGTCGGCGACCATCCGGAACGACTGATCCCGGCCTTCGGTGTCGGCCCGCTGTGAGAGTCGAGCCTTGTGGATCTCCTTGATGTCGTCGTCCATCTCGAGGTCGGCCCACTCGAAGATTCGAACGCGGCCGTCGTCGTCACGGGCTGGTAACACCGCTCCCGCCGCGCTGTCGCTGGGTGCGAAGGGCACGTCGAGAGCACCCGAATCGAACGCTTGTATCGTCCCCTGCACGACGTCGCCGTCGCCGTGCTCGAAGATGGTGTCCATCAGACACCGCGTCTCCCGTTCGATGAGATCCTGTTCCTCCTCGATGCCGTCGATGTCGATCTGTTGTTCGATAGCCATGTCGATGACCTGTCGCGTCGTTCGCAGCCCCGCGGAGTTGGCCTCCTTCGTCGGAACGCCCTGGAACTCCTGGGGTGACTTCGTGATGACCTTATCCGGCTGTGCGATCGAGGCCGTCATCCCGCCGAGGCTGATCACGCCGTTCGCTCGAGCCTCGTCGGGCGGGAACCCGCCCATCCACTCGTGGAAGACGGTCGTGACGACGACCTCGTCGGGGAGGTACTCGTTGCCCAACTCCTTCAGGGCGTTCAGCGCCGCCACGTCCTGGACGATGTTGCCGACCTGCCCGTAGCCGAGCGTGATCGACCGCACGCCCTGCGTGGCGGCGAGTTTGCCTTCGACGAGCATGATCGCGATAGCTATCGATGGCGGGACGAGCGTCCCCGTCAGCGGGCCGAACGGCTCGCGGTTGATCCGAACGCCGCGTTCGGTGTAGGCACCCGCGAGCCGGTCGACGAACTGCCACTTCTCGATGGTCTCCTCGAGACCGTGGCGTTTCGTGTAGGGAATGTTGTAGGAGATCGGGCCGCCCTCGAAACTTTGGAAGCCGCCGGCGAAGGTGATCGCCGCGAGTAGCCGCGCATCGGGCGTACCGTGACGGACCTCGATCGGCGCGTCGATGGCGTCGATCAGCTCCCGACAGCCCTCGACGCCGTGGTTGACCGCCGGGAATCCGTTGAGCGTATCCTCGCCGGTGTCTCTGGCTTTCTCGAGGCCTTCCTGGGCTTTCTCGTACTCGTTGTCGCGCGTGTACGAGTCGATGGTCGTCGGGAGGAGGTCCGCTTTCCCCTCGCCGTGGAGGTACTCGAGCAGTTCGATCTGATCGTCGAGTCGTGGAACGCCAGCTCGGGGCTGTAAGAGCGGTTTGTCCGCCGACTCGAGGACGTCGGCGAACCGCTTTCGCTGGGGCAGCGATTCGTGGTAGTCGATCGCTTCCTCGAAGTCGACTGCGTCGCCGGTCGACCAGTTCGATCTGATTTCGTCGTCGATACGCTGTAGCTCGTCGGCCGGAATGCGTTCGTCTCGTATCATTTAGCAACTGATCATTTAGGAACTAATAGTCGCTCGTTCCGTTTCCTGCGTCCGCTGTCTGAGATCCTGCGTCAGGGCGGCGACCGCCTCCTCGGTATCGGTTTCCGAGTCGAAGACCCGGTCAAAACCGAGTTCCTCGAAGGTCGCTCGCGTCTCCTCGAAGTCGTCCTGCCCGACTGTGAGGTTGCCGCCGATGTAGGTGGTCGCGTCGACGCCGGTCGACTCGAGCGTCTCGTGGAATCCCTGGCAGTCCTGTTCGGCGTGGCCGTACAGCGAGGAGACGAGTACGGCCGCCGCGTCGTGCTCGAGTGCTGCCTCGGCGAACTCCTCCTGAGAGGTCTGTACGCCGAGGTTGATGACATCGAATCCCGCTGCGTTGAATGCCTGCTCGAGGATCGTAATGCCGACGACGTGGGCGTCGGAGCCGATCACGCCGAGGACGACCGTTTGGGACATCGTACTCCGACCGATGGGATACCGGGGCATAAAGTTAATGATCTTCCATGATAATATTCTTTAAACATCCTTTCATCGTCCCTGTGGGACACAACCACAACCTCATGATTAATAGCAAAGATTATTGGGGAGGTGTCGGGAACGTCGATGTATGGGAGCGCTGTCAAACCTTCGCGTGCTGGATCTCACGCAGGTCCTCGCAGGCCCGTACTGTACGATGTTGCTCGCGGATATGGGAGCGGACGTCGTCAAGATAGAACGCCCGGGCGGCGATATGATTCGCTCGAATCCGCCGTTCGTCGACGACGGAAGCGAGGAAGCCTACGGCGGATACTTCCAGAGCGTCAACCGGGGCAAGCGAAGCATCGAACTGGATTTCGGCGACGACGCCGATCGAGCGGACTTCCTCTCGCTCGTGGAAGAAGCCGATGTCGTCGTCGAGAACTACCGGTCGGGGACGATGGAGAAATACGACCTCAGCTACGAGACCCTTCGCGAACACAATCCGGAGCTAATCTACTCCTCGATCCGCGGGTTCGGCGATCCGCGGACCGGCGAAACCTATCGGCAGGGCCAGCCCTCCTTCGACCTGATCGCACAGGCGCTGGGCGGCGTCATGGAGACCACCGGCCAGCCCGACGGTCCGCCGACGAAGACCGGTCCCGGCGTCGGCGACCTCTTTACGGCGACGCTGAACTGCATCGGCATCCTGGCCGCGGTCAACCACCGCGAGCAAACCGGCGAGGGCCAGTACGTCGACACCGCCATGTACGACTCGATGATCAGCTTCACCGAGCGCGCCATCTATCAGCAGTCGTACTCCGGGAAATCCCCGACCCGCCGAGGGAACGCCCATCCGACGCTGTTTCCCTACGACGCATTCGAGACCGCAGACGGCTACGCCGTCATCGCCGCGTTCAACAATAACCACTGGGCGGCGCTCTGCGACGTGATGGGCCGCGAGGACCTCGCCCAGGCGTATCCGACCGCCGCCGAACGCCTCGAGAATCGCGAGGCGCTTCGCGAGGAGATCGCCGACTGGGCGATCGAACAGACCACCGACGAACTCGTCGGAAAGCTCGAGGGCAGCGTTCCGGCCGCGCCAGTCCAGACTACCGAGGAAATCTTCGACGACCCGCACATCCACGCGCGGAACATGCTCGTGCCGGTCGAACAGCCCGGTGCCGACCGCGACGTCGAGATCGCGGGCAATCCGATCAAGATGAGCGAGACCAATCCCGAGCCCCACGGTCGCGCGCCGCTGCTCGACGAGCACCGCGAAGAAGTACTCAGCGACACGGCAGACGCCACGACGGCCGACGATTAACTGGCGATCTCCTCGTTTTCGTTTCTCCACTGATTGGGCGATCCCGCCAGCGTTGCCCCATCTCGAGCGGCCGGATCGCCGGTGTCACGACGGCCATGGAGAGTAATCCTTTTGCGGGTCCCCCGCACACGGTCGGGTATGAGCAGTAACTGGCCGGTCGATCCCGACGGCGAAGAGGGGAGCGACGGAATGCGCAAGTACGACATGCGGATCATCGCGGACAAGGTCGACGAGGAGGAAGACTTCCCGCTGGACCGCGAGGAGTTCGTCGCGGAGTACGGCGAGTATCCGATTCGGATCAACCACCGGACGGTCGTCCCGATGAGCGAAATCTTCGAGTACGTCGAACCGGCGGAATTCGAGACGATCGTCGACATGCACAAGGCGGTCGGGGATGCGCTGCGCGCCGGCGACTTCTGGGAGTACCACCCGAAGGGAGCCAACCCGGAAAAAAATCACGCGTAATCACACGACCGACACGCGCGATCGCAGGGGCGACCATCACGGATCTGGATTACGTATCACTTATACGAACAGGTTCGAAAGATCGAGCACAGTGACTAACACGCAGGTTACGCTCATCCAGATCGACAACTACGGCCCGTGGACGGTGACGCCCGAACCTCGCCGCGAAGCCGACCTGCAGACGATGCAGTCGCGGCTGTATGCGGATATCTCGCAGTTCGTCGGTAACCACGGCGGCTACACCTTCTTTACGCGCTTCGACAACATGATCGCCGTGACGAACGGCCTCTCGCTCGAGGATCACGCCGTCTTACAGGAGTCGGTCGGCAACCGCTATCCCGTCACGTTGAGCCTCGGCGTCGCGACCGGAACGAGTCCGGTGCAGGCGCTGGCTGATGCGACGGAACTCGTCCAGGATGCCGGCAGCGCACAGGACAAACATCGACGAGAAATCCTCGACGGGCGAGTCGTGGAAGCCGAACACGGAACCACCGAAGACGTCCAGATCGCACACTTCGACGTGATCGACGCGACCGGCAACTACACGGACGAACTCAACGCCTTCGACACCTTCATCGAGATCGAACAGGGGTACGCAGAACTCATGCGCCACATGCGATACGCCCACGACAGTCTCTCCTTTTTCGTCGGCGGCGACAACATCATCGTCGTCTGTCCGAATCTCGAGGAACCGGACTACCGCGAAGCGATCGCCCACGTCGAAGACGCGGTAGACGTCGAACTTCAGGTCGGCGTCGGCCGAGGGGCAAACGCCCACGACGCTGGAATGGGGGCCAAACACGCCCTCGAAACCTGTCGAGCCGACGGAACACGCGTCGAACTCGAGTGAGTACGAGCGGACGGAGCTACTCGCAGGAGAAACGCCGGGATCGAGTTCTAACCTGAATCGTTCGACGGGGCTGTGATTAAATGTGACGGAGGTAGCTTTTAGAGTGGCCGTGCGTATTGTTCACACATGGAGACGGAACTATCGGTCACGGACGTTCTGACGACGGAGTACGTCGGTGTCAGCGAATCAGACACCGTGCTCGGAGCGGTCCAACTCATGCGCGAGGAACGCGTTAGCTGTGTGCTCGTCCTCCGGGGTTCGGAACCGGTCGGGATCGTCACCGAGTGGGATGTCCTCGGACTCGTCGCCGCCGAGGACGATGCTGCAGAGACCGAGATCGGTTCTGTGATGTCCACTCCCGTCGTTTCCGTACGCGGCGATCGAGCACTCACCGATGCCGCCGATCTAATGGCTCGAGAAAACATCCGAAACCTCGTCATCGAAGACGAGGGAGACGTACTCGGTGTGCTCACCCAGCGAGATGTCATCGCGGCGGCTGGATCGTTTCAAGCGACGACGGCGCGGTCGGTGACGGGGACCCAGCAGACGCGAGGCCATCTCGGAACGAGCGCGTCCGTCACTGAATCGCTGGATTCGCGACGAAGTGACGAAACCGAGATTAGCCCGAACGGCGGGGACGAGTACTCGACGCAGGGGATCTGTGAGGCCTGTGGCTCGCTTGCGGATTCGCTCTGGGAAGCCAACGGGCAACTCCTCTGTGCGGACTGTCGCTCCGTCTAACGGGCATCGATTCGCCCAATTGAAGCGGACTCAGTCGAAAGCTGTCAACTCGAATCACGCCCTCAGACCGATAGAAAGACCTTTCGGGCGAGACGATGGAGGGTCGATAATGATCGAGACCCTCGACGACCTGGACGTCGAAGGGACGACAGTGGGCGTTCGCGTCGACATCAACAGTCCGATCGGTGACGACGGGTCACTCGCCGACGACGCGCGACTGCAGGCCCACGTCGATACCCTCTCGGAACTTTTAGATCGCGGCGGTCGCGTCGCTGTTCTGGCCCATCAGGGCCGCCCTGGAAGTGACGATTTCACCGGGCTCGAAACGCACGCCGCGCACCTCTCGGACCTGCTCGAGCGGCCCGTCGGATACGCCGACGTGACCTTCAGCGACGCCGCACGAGAGACGGTCAGTTCGCTCGAGAACGGCGAGTGCGTCGTCCTCGAGAACACCCGGTTCTACAGCGAGGAGTACATGGAGTTCGAACCCGAGCGGGCTGCACAGACCCATCTCGTCGAGGGCCTTTCGACCGTCCTCGACGCGTACGTCAACGACGCCTTCGCCGCCGCCCATCGCTCCCAGCCATCGCTGGTCGGGTTTCCGGCAGTGCTTCCGAGCTACGCCGGACGCGTGATGGAAGCCGAACTCGACGTGCTCGGGTCGATCGAGGAGACGACGGAACCGCGAGTTTACATGCTCGGCGGAGCCAAAGTCTCGGATTCGATCGACGTCGCTTGGAGCGTCCTCGAGAAAGACCTCGCCGACCACGTGTTGACCGCGGGCGTCGTCGGCAACGTCTTCCTGATCGCCGACGGCGTCGACCTCGGCGACGAGAGCTCCGATTTCATCTACGATCAGGGTTACTGGGACGAGATCGACCGCGCTCGAGACCTCCTCGACGCCTACGGCGAGCGAATCGCACTGCCACGCGACGTCGCAATCTCCCGAGACGAACAGCGATACGAACTCGGTATCAACGCCTTGCCACCGCAGGACGACGAGGGTGCGCTGGATATCGGGAGTTCGACGCTCGCGTACTACGAACGGCTCCTCGAGGACGCCGAAACCGTTATCCTCAACGGCCCCGCTGGCGTCTTCGAAGACGACCAGTTCCAGACCGGTACACGAGGGGTATACGAGGCAGCGACGGACGTAGAAACCAGTATCGTCGGCGGGGGCGACACCGCATCCGCCCTTCGTTCGCTCGGCATCGACGGCTTTTCGCACGTCAGCACCGGCGGCGGTGCTGCGCTCCGCATGCTCACCGCCGAACCGCTCCCCGCCGTCTCGGCACTCGAGAATTCCCGCGAACGAGCCAGCGAATGACACCGAGCGAGCCAGTCGTTGAACCCGCGACGGCCGCCGATCTCGACTCGATCGTCACCCACTGGGTGGAACTCGCTCACGGCCAACGCGAATACGGCTCGTACATTCTCCCCGAACAGAACCGGGAGGCGATGCGCGAAATTTTCGGAGCACACAGCTTCGACGGCCGCTTGCTCGTCGCTCGAGTCGACGGGACGGTCGCCGGGTTCGCTTCGTTCTCGGTCGAACAGGGATCGCTGTCGCTGTCCTCGACTCGCGGATTCCTCTCGAACCTGTACGTGTTGCCGGCCTACCGGAGACAAGGAATCGGAACGGCGCTGCTTCGCGCCGTCGAGGACGCGCTCGTCGAACGCGGGGCCGACGACCTGATTCTCGAGACGATGGCAGAAAACGAGCCAGCGCGACGGTTCTATCGACGGGCCGGCTACGAACCGTTTCGCGTCGCGATGGAACGATCGCTCTCGGATCGGAAAGAAAACGATACACACTCAAAGGGGGAGGAATAACCAACTCATAGCGCCAGGGGAGCATGGGTGGTTCATGCACTCGACTTGTAATCGAGACTCCCGGGGTTCAAATCCCTGCTCTGGCTTACCTCCGTCGGTTCGAATCCCATACTGACTGATTTCGTCCGGCCCGTTCGACGCTCCCGCATCATAGCGTTTTCTGCCAACTCCCGTTTCTGCCATTCTCCTTCGAGCTGCGGTTTCGCTCCGGCCGACCGGTACCACGACCACGCCGTCGAAGCGCACCGTCTTGATCAAACGCCTACCGGTTCCGTCAGAAGTTCGTCCACACTGAGAACTCAAGGGAAATAGTTATTAGCCATTACCAATAATAACCACATGCCCATCCAGATTTCCCCCGATCTGGAGGCGACACAACTCCCCCTACACTCTTTCCCCACTTTTCCGCTGGAGTAAAACGCGAGACGACCGAGCGATCTGCAAAACGTGTGCCGAGATGGACGTGACTCCTATCGAGTCGTGGCTTTCCATCACTCAGGCGTTCGCGATCATCCGGAACCGGAAGGCGAGATAGACAAGAATCAGTACGAATGCGCCCGCGTACAACCACGATTCGGTCGCCAGCGCGTACACCAGCGCACCGGCGTTGAGGACGATGCCGAAGAGATAGATCGGTTTGAGTCGATTCAGTTCCATTAGATCGATACTGGCATCGAAGACGCTAGTTTCTATCGCTATACGCTGCCCACTTGCCTCGCAGTATACCGTCGTTCTGATGGATGGCCTCGAGAGATAGCAACGATTCTGAGAGTCTCTGTCCTAGTTTCGATGGCACGCTTAAAATACATCGTAGCGGACACATATTGACACTGGTGATCATATATATCCAATTAGACTGGATATAGGTCACAGGATTTATACCGGATCGTGGTAAGTGTGCGCTCAATGCTACTCTCAGTGGACGGATCCGACCGAAGTACTCAGCAATCGCTGAGCTTCGAGATTATCAATGCGATCGCGAACGAAGAGGGAGTCGATACGACGGCGATCGAGCCACCCGAATATGAGCCGCTCTACGAAGTTCTCAATCCGGAAGCGCTCGACGCGCTGTTTGCCCCTCGAGAGGACGGAACGCCGCGGACGAACGGCCGGGTCGAATTCCCGTACTGCGGCTATCAGGTCACGGTCACGAGCGATGGAGAGGTCCACGTTCGCGAGTGACAGCGGATCTCGTCAGGAGATGAGCCATAGACGGTCGCGAAGTGGACGGATCACATCGAACCGAGCGGGGTACTCCGACGACGCGACTCGTCGGCTCTCGAGAATATGTTGGGGCTGGTAGATGAGCCAGAGACGATCTAATTGACCCGTAGCAAGCGGTTTTCGTTCGGACCGAACTAGATTCTGTCCGGGTCAGTCTAGACCGAATCGGTTCTGTCCGGGTCAGTCTAGACCGAATCGGTTCTGTCCGGGTCAGTCTAGACCGAATCGGTTCGGTCCGGATGAGCCTAGACCGAATCCGCCTCGAGACGGGTGCGTAGCTCCGGCGGTATCGATCGTGCCCGGCCGGTTTCCCGGTCGACGAAGACCTGCACGGAACGAGCGGTGGCCGCTCGCGTTCCGCCCGCCCGAATCTCGTACTCAATCGGGATGCTCGAGTCACCGAGATCTGTCACACCTAGACCGACCGTCACCGTCTGCTCCGCTTCGATCGGCGTTTCGTACTCGATCTCGAGCGACGCCAGAACGGTGTCGAGCTCGACGAGCGACTGGCCGACGATATCGGTGAAGTACGCTTCGCGGGCCTCCTCGAGATACGTCGCGTAGATCGCGTTGTTTACGTGCCCCATAAAATCGACGTCGCGGAGACGGACGTCGATAGCCACTTCATAGGCGTACTCGCTCATTTCAATCGTCGATACGCACTGCGGGGAGCTATAGGCATCGATTTGTCGACGTAATTACCAATTGGCCTCGAAGACGGTCTCGTGCAGCCGGGACGAAACGACCTCCATCAACGGCTCGAGGTTCGCCGTGTCGTCGCGGTTGTACTCGATCAAGGTCTCGAGTGCCTCCTCGTCGCCGCGTTCGTATTCGTTCCAGAGTCGAACGGCGTCCCGTCCGGAGAGGTCGGGTTTGTCCCGATCGATGCCGAGATCCCGTTCGACTTGCTTGAGCCCGCCGTCGAGTCCGAGTTTCTTACACGGGTACATGAGATCGACGTGGGGCATCGATGCGTCCACGTCGTAACACGTCTCGAGGAAGGGGACGTCGAATCGCTTTCCGTTGAAGGTGACCAGCAGTGACGCCGCATCGAGTTCGGTCTGGAGTCTGTCGGCGGTGAGATCGTCACCCTTGACGAACGTCTTCGTCTCACCGTCGCGGTGGACGCTGACCGTCGTCACGTCGTTGTAGGTCGAATCGAGTCCCGTCGTCTCGATGTCCAAAAAGCACGCGTCGTTCTTGACGTTCTCGTAGAGTCGCCAGTGACTCGAGGCCGGAAACGCGTCCGCGAAAAACGACATGTCGCCGCGGGCCAGGTGCGCCGTGCCGTCTTCGATAAACGACTCGATCCGTTCTGCGAGCGTCTCGCCGACGACCTCACCCTCGAACTCGTCCCAGTGGGTGACGCCGTTCGCCCAGAGTCGCCGTTCGGTCGCTTCACCGACTCCCCGGACTGGGATGAAACTGTTCTCGATTTGCACGTCTGTTGAGGGGAAGTGTGGGGACAAAAGCGCTTGGATCGCCGGTCTCGCGGGTCCGAACGGTGCCTGCCGAGAAAGTACCCGTTCCGGTGACCGACCCGATCGGCCGGTTTTTCACCCGGGAGACCGAAGAGAGCGTATGACCGACCGTGACGAGGACCTCGCGGAAGCCGTCCGCGAGCTCTCAGAAACCATCGACGAGCTCCGTGCCGAGCTCGAACCGCGGCGCCGCCGTTCCCCGCTGCGCCCACCGACGCCGCGCGAGTTGCTCCGCGTCGCAGACGAGTTCGCGATCCCGGCGGCGCTCACGGTGTTGAAGGCGAACGTTCGCGCGCTCGAGGCCTTCCAGCGCGGTATCAAGCTCGTTCAGACGGAACGGGATGCACGGGATCGGACCAAGACGGCCGCGAAGTCGACCGAAAAGCGCGCGAAGAAGCTCCGGAAGACGACCGTCTCGCAGCTCGATACCGTCCTCGAGGAGCTCCAGCGCGGCGTCTCCGAAGGATCGGTTCCGGCCGACGAACGCGTCGCCGGCCTGCTTGCGGAAGCTCGGAATCTCCGCGACGACGTGGACCGTCGACTGCAGGAGGTGGCCGAGCAAACCGAGGCGAACGAGGCCCAATCGATCGAAATCGACGGCGAGGACACTGAATCGGACGGCGCTGGTGACGTGAACGTCGATGCCGCCGACGAGTCGAACGTCGATGTCGACGCCGAACTCGAGACGCTCAAAGACCAGTTCACCGACGACGACGATGACGACCGGCCGTCCGAGGGCGACGGCGACGATTCACCGGGCGATGGCAACGGTCGCGGCACTGACGACGACAATAACGCTGACGACGGCAACAACGCTGACGACGCGGGTCACTAGCGAGCAGAGCTACCGGAGAAGCGTCTAGCGGATTCATACTACTGGTGCGGGAAACTACGACGAAAACAACTACTGACGAGGAGTCGGAGGTACGATCAGATCGGTTCGAACCGGTAGCCGTCCCACTCCTGACTATCGGGTTCTCTGATTCCCGCGCCCGGTTCTCGGAGTTCGTCGACGTAGACCGGTTCGACTTCGTCGCCCGTCTCGATGTCGTCGTCTGCTGCCTGTCCGATCGCGCGAACCGGCTCGCCGTCAACATCGAATTCGACGATCGCAAGCGTGTTCGGCTCGCGGACGCCGGGCGGCGTCGCCGTGCTCGTCGTCCACGTGATCACCTCGGCGGTGTACTCGCTCAGGTCGATCGTCTCGACCGGTTCGCTGCCGTCCGGGCCGATCGGGTGGCCGGGGTAGCTGATCGATCCGTCTTCGTACCGGTAGGCTTCCATAGTCATGCTGCAGCCTCCATGATGGTCGTGATGACGCAGTTTCCGAACCCGCCGACGTTACAGCACAGGCCGACATCCGCATCGACCTGTCGCGGTCCCGCTTCGCCCATGAGCTGTTCGTAAATCTCGACGCCCTGTGCGACGCCGCTGGCACCGAGCGGATGCCCCTTCGATTTCAACCCGCCGGAGGTGTTGATTGGCAACTCGCCATCGCGGTCCGTGTACCCTTCCTCGACGAGCTTCCAGGCTTCGCCCTGCTCCGCGAAACCGAGTCCCTCCATCTGGAGGAACTCGAGGATCGTGAACATGTCGTGGAGCTCCGCGACGTCGATATCGTCCGGCTCGTAGCCGGCCATTTCGAAGGCTCCCTCGCCGCTCTCGACGACGCCGCCCATGATCGTCGGATCGGGCCGTTCGTGGACGACGTGGGTGTCCGTCGCCCCGTCGATCCCCGAAACGACGACGTAGTCGTCTGTGTACTCCGCCGCGACCGATTCGAGACAGAACATGAGCGCCGCGCTCCCGTCGGTGATCGGGCAGAAGTCGTAGAGCCGAAGCGGGTCGGCGACGATCGGCGACTCGAGGATCGTCTCGAGGTCGACTTCCTTCTGGAACTGCGCGTGGGGGTTGTCGACGCCGTTTTTGTGGTTTTTCGCCGCGACTTTCCCGAGACTCTCCCGGGGCGCGTCGAAGCGCTCGAGGTAGTGTCGCGCGGTGAGTCCGGCGAAAGAGGGGAGCGTGACACCGTGTTTGTACTCACACGGGTGCGTGAGCGACGCGATGACGTCCGTCGCTTCGGCGGTGGTACGATGTGTCATCTTCTCGCCGCCGACGAGCAGCGTCATGTCGCTCGCGCCGCTTGCGATCGAACGCCACGCCGCGTACATTCCCGCGCCGCCGCTCGAGCTCGTCTGATCGACTCGTTCGGTGTAGGCCGGCACCGCGCCCAGATCGTGGGCGAGGGCGTTGACGACGCCCGTCTGTCCTTCGAACTCGCCGCTGGCCATGTTCGAGACGTACAGATGGTCGACGTCCGTCGGATCGACGGCTGCGTCCTCGAGACACGCACTGCCGGCCTCGGCGAGCAACTCGCGGATCCACTCGTCTCGCTGGCCGAACTGGGTCATCGAGGCCCCGATGATTGCAACTCGTTCCATACCCTGACAATCACGGGAAGTCGGTTTATATCGTTGGGTTGTGGGTCGATTCGGGAGAAGGAATCTGCGATCGAACGCCGATCAGGCCGAGGCCGCCTCGAGATCGCTCGCTCTCGAGCGCGCTTGCGAGATCACCATCGGCCGCGCTTCGAACGAGAGGAGCACGTCCTCGTCGCCGTAGGTGACGTCTTCGACGTTGGCGTTGTCGTGTATCCACGAGACCAGGCTCATCGTGTCGTCGGTCATCGGCAACACGAGTCGTTCGCGCTCCCAGTCGGGGAGTTCGCTGTCGATCCGCTCGAGTAGTTCGTCGACGTTCGTTCCCTCGCGGGCGCTGACCGTGACCGGGTTCGGCGCGAGCGCCGAGAGGGCGGCGGCTTTCTCCTCGAGTTCCGCTTCGCTCACGGCGTCGATCTTGTTCAACACGGTGACGATCGGTGCCTCGTTGCGTTCGTAGAGCGTGTCGTGACAGGTGACGAGCTTTTCGTGTATCTCGTCGATCGGCTCGCTCACGTCGACGACCAGCAAGACGAGGTCGGCGCGGTAGACGGAATCGAGCGTCGACTTGAACGATTCGACCAGCCAGTGGGGCAAGTCGCTGATGAAGCCGACCGTATCCGTCACGAGCACGTCCCGCGGTTCGATGTCGGCCCGACGCGTCGTCGTTCCGAGCGTCGTGAACAGTCGGTCCTGTGACTCTGCAGTCGAATCGAGATCCGGGTGCAACTCTTCGTTTTCGTCGACATCCAGATCGTCGGCGAGTTGGCGAAGCAGCGTCGATTTCCCCGCGTTCGTATAGCCCGCGAGCGCGACGAGGTCGAAGCCGGAGGCGCGACGCCGTTCGCGCCGGTGCTGTTCGGTTCGCTCGATCTGCTCGAGTTCATCTCTGATCCGGCTGATCTGGGCTTTGATGTCCTGTTCCCGGCTCTCGTCGTACTCGCCCAGCCCCATGAATCCGGGATGCTCGTCCCGCTTTGCCAGACTCGTCTTGGCTTCCGCACGAGGGAGTTCGTATCGAAGCTCCGCGAGTTCGACCTGCAGTTGGGCCTTACGAGTCTGGGCCCGCTGGCCGAATATCTCGAGAATCAGCGTAAACCGGTCGATGATCTCGACGCCCTCGGGGAGCAACTGCCCGAGGTTGTACATCTGATACGGGCCGAGTCGATTGTCGAAAATAACCGTCTCGGTCTCCGTCTCGCCAGCCCGTTCGGCCAGTTCGTTCGCTTTTCCCTCGCCGAGTTGCAACGCGGCATCGGCCGTTCGAGACTGCGTTATCTCGCCGACGACCTCGTAGCCCGCGGCCTGTGCGAGTTCGCGTATTTCGCTCGTATCGGGCGTTCCCGAGTCGATTCGTTTTGCGATGAGTGCCTTCATGCGAGTAGTTGTATCATATCCGAACGATTGTGGACCACCACAGCCGCGGCTCCTGTCGATTGTAACTCTCGAGCGTTCGTCCACCGCGAGTGGCGCTCGGACACGCTAGAGATGCCCGTTGGTCACCCCGGTTGACGCTGTGAGAGTCATATACAGACCTACGTGTCCAACCGCCTTGAATCCCGTGGCGTCCGCCCACCGTCACGAGCAGCGGTAGCGCTGTCGAACGTATTGTCGTTGAATACTTCATTCAGTTGTTCCGAATCGTGTCATTCGGTCGTCATCCACAGCGTGCCGACACTCGTAGCGCAAACGCGCTTACTGTCGTCGAATATCGAATGTCATGTACCACAACGGATTTCGTGATCGGTCTCCTTCGGTCGACCAATGGTGGAGATCGATCCGACGTCGATGGGGTTCGAGTTCGCTGCGAGTGCGATTCTCGGCGGGCTGATCGGCTTTGCGGTAAAGACCGTCGCGAAAACCGTCGCGGTCATCATCGGCGTCCAACTCATGGTCTTTCGATACCTCGAGTCGAACGGTATCGTGGCCGTCGACTGGGACCGACTCAGTGCCGGCTTGCTCGAGACACAACAACAGGCAAAGCAGGGGGCGGGGTGGCTCGAATCGGTCGTCTCGACTACCACCGTGGGCGTCGGATTCGCGAGCGGTTTTCTGCTCGGCTACTACCGTGCATAATCGATCGCGACAGGACGGAAACTAGTTGTACGCAACCCGCTACCGGGTCCTGAGGTCGTCTTTGTCCTTGACGACCTGCGTTTCCGCTTCGCCGCTCGTGTTCTCGTTGACGACGTCGTAGAAATCGTTCTGGAGGCCGGCGGGGAACGTTACGACGCCGATCCACGAGCCGTCAGGTTGCCACTCCTCGCTCTCGAGATCGCCGTACTGGCGAATCTTCGCCTGGGCGCTGCCAGCGTGCTCCGGCGGAATCTGGACGGCGATCGAGACTTCCTCGAACCGGATCGGAATCACGGGACGCAGCGCATCGAGCGCGTCGTCGACCTGTTCGCTCACCGGTTCCATCGGATCGACGGTAAATCCGGCTTCCTCGAGTGCGCTTTCGATCCGTTCTGGCGGATGCGGCGCGTCGTCCATCTGCGGGTTGATGGCGTTGCGCGTGATCGTGGTGATGAGCTGTTTGCGTTTCTGTTCTTGCATCTCACGGCGCTGCTCGGCCGTGATCTGAATCTCGCCCTTTTCGATCACTTCCGGAATGATCTCGAGCGGGTCCGTCGTCTCGAACACTTTTTCGAGGTCGCTTTCGGCGGGTCGGTCACCGCTCGAGGCGTCCTCGAATACGTCCTCTGCGGCGATGTAGTCCTCCAGTTCGTCGTCGAACTCGCCGCGTTTGATCTCGAGTGCCGCGTCGGGGTCGACTAACACTTCGAATCGCGCCCCGTGTGACTCGAGTCGCGCCGTCACCGCCTCGTCGAGTGATATCATACCAGTGCTTACCTCCGGCCGAGTAAAAGAGCTTTTGTCGGCGACGGCGTTTCCGTGTCCGCCGATTTCGGAGGCGGAGCTCTCGAGGCTGGAATACGATTCCGACACCACTCTCTCGTTCAACTGACGGGATAGCGGTGCGTCGCGCGAAAACGAAATCGGCGGCTGCGTTATTCGTCGTCTTCGTCGGTGTCTTCCTCACCGAGGAGGTCGTTTTCCTCGAGGTGGGTTTCGATCTGATCGAGATCGAACTGTTCGAACGACTCCGTTTCGGCGTCGACGGTCGCGAGACCGACCTCAGACGGCAGGAGTCCGCCGTCGTTGACCGATGCGAGCGCGTCGAGCGCCAGCGAGATGCCGCCGTCGAGGTCCGCTTCGGCGTCGTAGTTCTCTTCGAGGTAGTTCTGGAGTTCGCCCCGATCCGCACCGACCGCGAGCGCCTTCCACTCGTAAGGCGTGCCGGAGGGATCCGTTTCGAACAGGCGCGGTTCGCCGTTCTCGATACCGCCGACGATGAGCGCCACGCCGAAGGGACGTGCGCCGCCGACCTGGGTGTACTGCTGGATGTGATCGGTGACGTTTTTGGTCAGCGTTTCGACGCCGACCGGCTCGCCGTAGCGCAGGTGGTTGACCTGTGCCTGGCGACGGGCGAAGTCGATTAGCTGTCGCGCGTCGGCGACGTGACCTGCGCTCGCGATGCCGATATGATCGTCCGCTTTGTGGATCTTTTCGACGCTCGAGTCCTCGAGCAGCGGGGACGGGATCCGCTTGTCGACTGCGAGAACGACGCCGTTTTCAGTTCGAATGCCGATACTCGCCGTTCCACGTTTGACCGCCTCGCGGGCGTACTCGACCTGGTAGAGTCGGCCGTCGGGCGAGAAGATCGTGATGCCTCGGTCGTACGCCTGCTGTTGGGCTTGTCCCTGCATAGTATCACACTAAATCGAGGTCTGTCGCGCCGACGAACGCGTCGTCGAGTCGGATGTCCGCGGATCCGTTTCGTCCGACCGCGACTCGCTCAGCGTTCTCAAACACGACGTTTCTCTCTGCCGGGACTTGCCCGCGTTTACCTAAAAACTTTTCTTCAGCGGCACGGATCGTGCCACTGATCCCTGTGACGCGAATCCCGACAGGAGACCCATCGATACGGTCGATACAGGCGAGTGCCGCTCTCGCCGGTTGTGTCTCTCCGTGGCGAACTCTGATGATCGTCTCCCCGACGCCGCCGTCGAACTCGAACCTGACGACCGACAGATCGGCGTCAGCACTCCCCGGATCGCCGAGTAAATTCTGGCCCGCGTACCAGAGTTCTCGCTGGAAGGCTCGCCGATCGATCGTCGCGTCGGGCCAGGACTCGAGTTCGACCGCGAGATATCGCCATCGCGGGCGGAGATGTTTCGGTAGGTGCTTCATCCGCCGTTCGCTACTCCTCCGTCGTCCAAACCGGAACGTTCGGCGACCAGAACGCCGACCTGCCCGTGGATCCGCTCGACCGCGGTTAGCGAGAATCCTGCGTCCGTAAACGCGTCGGCGAGCGTGCCGACGGTCGCCGGGTCGTCGACCTCGGGCGAGTAAAACGGCTCGTCGGGATCGGGTTCGTCGAAGAACATGACGTCACCGAGAACGAACAGCCGCGGTTCTAGCTTCGCCACAACGTCGATCGCCTCCCGTTTTTCCGCGTCAGCGAGGTGGTGCATCGCGAAATTCGAGGTGACGATGTCGACTTGACCGCTGTATGCCGGCTCGCGGAAGGACCCCTGGTCGAACGAGACGTTTTCGAGCCCCTGTTCGTCGGCTTTCGCACGCGCCTGCTCGAGCATTCCCTCGCTGATATCTCGGCCGACGACGCGCTCTGCGTGAGGGGCGAGTGCGAGCGCTATCGCGCCCGTTCCGGTCGCGAGGTCGAGAACGATATCGTCGGAACCGGGGTCGGCGTGATCGATAACGAGATCCGCACACGCGCGGTACTCCGGGGACTTCGAATCGTCGTACTCGCTCGCCTTCTCGTCGAACCGAGCCGCGTGTTCGTCAATGCTCTTTTTCATGGTTCGTTCGTTTGACTCCCGGCTCAATGAACGAATCGGACTGGATCGCTCGATTGCGCTCGGCGAGTTCCCGCCACTCCTCGAGCCCGCGTTCGATCCAGGCCGCCGACGCGCCGAGTTGCTCCCCGAGCGCCGTGAGCTCGCGCGGGGCGCGGACCTCGAGGTGCGATCGCGGATCAGCGCTGACGACGTAGGGTGCGTCGTAGTAGCTGACGATTTCCCTGAGTTTTCGAAGTGACTGGATGGTTCGAACGCGCTGCCCGCCGCTCTCTCGGAGAACGTCGCCGAGGTTGAACTCGAGCCTGACGCCGTTTTCGGCGGCGGCTTTGACGAGTACGTGATTGACATCGCCGCCGCCTCGCATCGGGTGTGCGAGCACGTCGACCTTCTCGTTTTCGACGGCGAAGCGATTCATCTCGTTGGTTCCGCCGTGGATCGCGAGAACCGTGTGTGACGGGCGATAGTTGCCGACCGACCCGCTTGCCTGCTCGGGTGAATCCGCCCGTATTTCGACACCGTTGACGACATCCACATCGTACTCTTCGCCGATCCGTTCGGCGTCGTACTCCCCGCTCGAGTCGTCGTGACTCCGGACGACCACGCCCTCGAACCCGTACTCGGCGGCCGTCTTGGCGAGTCGAGCGACGGTGCTCCGGCCGTCAGGTCGCGCGTGGACGCCCTCGTACATACTCGAGACCTCACAGGGTGATGACTTGGGGTTTACGTCTGCGTCCGGCGTAAAGAGGATAATCGGAAGAAGAAAACAGAACGAAACGAGAGACGACAGCCCGCGCCGCGTTGACCGAGTACGTCAGTTGAGAATCGATTGGGTGACGGTCGCGATCTGGCCGTTATCCGCCTCTCGGAGCCGGTCGTCCCCGATCTTGAGTCGAAGCCGCGGTCGGCCGACGTCGATCGGGACCTTTTCGGTGTCGATGAGGCCCATATCCTCGAGTTTCGTTTTCGTCCGGGAGAAGGTCGCTTTCGACGCGATCCCGACGTCTTCGCCCCACTTGCTGATGTCGTACAGCAGCGCTTCGTTTTTGGCCGCGACGACCAGCGAAATCGTCACCTCGTCGAGACCCTCCCCGTCGCCACGAGCCGTCTCGAGGGAGTTGAGAATCGCGGTGAAGTCCGCCTCAGCATCGGGACTGATCTCGTCGGAAAGCGTCTCGCGAACGTCGCTGATCGGCGGTGTTCGAAGCTTGAACACATCAGCGTTCTCCCACCGGGTTTCGTAGGATGCGAAGGTGTCCTCGACGAACTCGTCATCGTCGGTGACGAGACCTCCAACGCGGTCACCGGCGTGAACGAGTGCGATGACGCGGTCTTCGGTGAGACAGAGCGAGTTTTCCGGCGTCTCGCCGAGCGTCCGAAGTTCGAGCGCATCGTCGCTGATGAGATCGGCCGCGTTCGATGCGATAATGAAGTCGCCCATCACTTCCTTCAGCGTCTGTTCGTTGGCGAGCATCTGCACCGTCGGCAACGACCCGTCGAAATCGGTCGCAACCGAAACGAACTCTTCGATCGCATCTCGCGACGGGTTCACCATATAAACGTCTCCACTTGCATCCTCTAGAACTGTTCTGAGGATATCGTCAATCTGATGATTGAGTAAATTCGAGGCCATCTGTGTACCGAAGTAAAAGCCTGGGATATACTTAATTTTGTTGGCCGTTCGCACAGGATAAGTTACACTCTCAACCGTATATTGGTAATTTTTATCGGTCAGGCATTCGTTCTACTCGAATTAGTGTTAAATGAGGAACGATTCGCCTGTTCGACCTCGCTCGGTCGGCGGTGGGTAATCGTTCGCCGGAGACATTTGGGTGGGCCGACTTGACCGTTTTGGCCGCATCGAACTCTCGAATAGGTCAGTTTTAGAACGAGATGTAGTCGACTGGTCATCGAAGGAACTGGTTCTGGGCGAAGAAAGTAATGGTAATAACTATATACAAGAGTGAGATACTGCTAATCGTATGGGCGTTATACATGATCTGTGGTGTACCGGTCGTACGCGAAACAAGCGATTTACCGACGTTCTCCAGACGCGCCGACTGCCGAGTTTGCGAGCCAAGCGAGTGAGTACCTACGGCGGCCCCTAGTCACGCGCTGTTGAGAGTTTTTCGGACAGTTGTTCGGACCAGTATACGTCGCCGTCGTAGATTACCGAAGCGTTTGCTTCCTCGAGAAACGACGGCAGTTCCTCCTCGGGCAAGACGAGTTTCGACGGGGATCCGCATAAATAGGCGTTGTCGTTGCATTCCGCGTGCGGGAAATAGTACGATCCGTTGTCGCCAGTCGAATAACACTCGACCGAGAGGAGATACTGGTCGTCGTCGACGGCGTCGATGGTTACCGTCGTCGGATACTGTTGTTCTCCCTGTGACAGCGAGTGCGTACCGTCGCCGACAACTGCGTAGTCTTTGCCCATCATGATCCGTCTTCGAGCGAGATCCATCGCGCGCTCGATGCTGAATCCATGGACGAGCAGTTTCGCGAACATCGAGCCGACTTTGACGGCGTGGTCGTTCAGCACCTTTTGAATCGTCACCGCGCCGGCGACGCTTCCGTTCTCGACCAGATCCATTCCTTCGTAAAACGAGCCACACGCGTTCAGGAAAAACGTCTGCGTGTTGCAGGTACCGATACTACCCGTCGACAACGGCCCGTCAGGACAGCACAGCCCGTCGGTTTCGCAGTGGCCGATGTAGTGGACGAAATCGTGATCGTCTTCGAACACGCGAGCGAGCTCCGCCGTGGTGAGCGACTCTTCGACGGAGAGTTCGATCGGAAGCGAATCGGCTCGTTCCCGATAGATTTTCGCGACCGACTCGTGTTCGCCCGCCATCTCGGGATCGTTCAACACGACGACGATCGACGAGGCGTCGCTTCGCCGCTCGAGATAGCGAAGTCGGTTCTGGTACGCTTCGGGCGTCGATTTGAAGACGTCGATCGGAACGCCGTCGGCGATCCAGCCGTGAGCGCGCCCGCCCCCGAGTTCGGGCTTGATAATATCGATCGACGGAATCTGGCCGCCGCCGGGTCGAGCGCCAGCGGCTCGGCTCCGATAGAAATCGTCGAGCGACCGTTTGACGAGTTCCTGCTCGCCGAGTTCGGACCACTTTGGCGTCGAAATCAGGCTCATCCGATCGAGCAAGAACGGCAACGTTTCGACCGTGTCCGGGCCGGGATCGACGTAGGTCGAGAGATGCCAGTGGGGGAGTCGATGCTCGATCGTTTCGTACGGAATTTCGAGGTACGTCGCGAGTCGCTCTCGAATCGTGCTGTCGTAGAGGTGGTCGCTATCGATGTCGAGTGCATCGAGCACGCTCAACTCCGAAAGCGACGTTCCGAACGGGCCGGCGTTCCGAACCAGGCAATCGAGGAAGAACACCTTTCGAAGCAATCGCTCGACTTCCCCCTCGAGGGCGGGCATCGACGGAAGTGTCAACTCTAAGTCCGGGTCCTTGAGAGAAAGTCGAGGCGATCCTCGACGACTCGTTTCGACCGATGCGTGCAGATAGTACGCAAGCGGTGCGGTGACGAACAGGTCCTCGTACGCCGGTGGGACGGTGAGTGTGATGCCCGAGTCGGTCGAAGCATCTCTGAGCGTGGACGGAATCTCGAGCGCTCGTCCGGTCTCGACCCGGGGTGGATGTCCTCGAAGCGATGGATAGGACCGATCTGGACTGGTCGTTTTCTGGGAGACGTGGAGGTGGCTAATCGCGTTCGCGAGGCCGTCCGGCGTTTCTGGAATCGTGATCGTTTCGGTCGGGATTTCGTGACGGCTCCGAAAGCCCAGAACGAGACGCGACCGCTCCGGGAACGAAACGACGACCGTTTCGATGTCGTCGGTCCGATGAATCGTGGCGCGACCGGAAAAGCGGAGGTAGGTCTTGATCCGCGTATCGATATCGACGAGATATTCACCCTCCGGGAGCGAGAGCGGTTCGCCCTGAGGATCGAGTTCGTGTTGCTCCCCCGTTCCGAGATTGGATGCGTAGACGACGGCGTGCGGACAGCGTATCTGTTCGGCCGTGACAACGACAGTTTCGTCGACGGGTCGATTGATGTTCGGACTCGAGTCGGAGATCTCGAGGTTCGGCCCTTCGATAACGATCATCGCATTATCGGCGTCGGTGACTCGAAGCCCACCGTTGACGACATCCCACCGTAGCATCAATTCGTTGAATGCTCCTCGATTAATTTAGTTGTATCGAGCTAACAGAATCTCATCATTTGGTAGGTTTTACCGTGGTAGCGTCGACCCGGAAGTGACCGCACTTGCCGAGGAAAGGTACACTTATGGAGCGTCCAGTCACGAAATTCACTATGGAACACGACCACGTCCGGGCAGTCGATCCTGCCGTCGCTGACGCCCTCGAGAACGAGGTCGATCGGCAGCGCTCGACGCTCCAGATGATCGCAAGCGAGAACCACGTCAGTAAAGCGGTCCTCGACGCACAGGGCAGCGCCCTGACGAACAAGTACGCCGAAGGATATCCCGGCGAACGCTACTACGGTGGTTGTGAGTATGCAGACGAGGTCGAGCAGTACGCCATCGACCGCGCGACGGAACTCTTCGGTGCCGAACACGTCAACGTCCAGCCCCACTCGGGCACGCAGGCCAACCAGGCCGTCTACTTTGCAATGCTCGAGCCCGGCGACAAGATCCTCTCGCTCGATCTGACCCACGGCGGCCACCTCAGTCACGGCCACCCGGCGAACTTCGTCGGTCAGCTCTACGACGTCGAGCAGTACGAGGTCAATCCCGAAACCGGCTACCTCGACTACGAGGGGCTGGCTGAACAGGCCGAGGCGTTCGACCCCGATATCATCGTTTCTGGCTACTCCGCGTACCCTCGCGATATCGAGTGGGAGCGCATTCAGGAGGCCGCCGACGCGGTCGACGCCTACCACCTCGCGGATATCGCCCACATCACGGGCCTCGTCGCCGCCGGCGTTCACGACTCGCCGGTCGGCATCGCCGACTTCGTGACCGGTTCGACTCACAAGACGATCCGCTCCGGCCGCGGCGGCATCGTCATGACGAGCGAGGAGTATGCAGACGGCATCGACTCGGCAGTGTTCCCCGGCGGACAGGGCGGTCCCCTCATGCACAACATCGCCGGCAAGGCCGTCGGATTCAAGGAAGCGCTCGAGCCCGAGTTCGAAGACTACGCCGAGCAGACGGTCGCCAACGCGAAGGCGCTCGGCGAGAGTCTCGTCGACAACGGCTTCTCGCTGGTCTCGGGCGGCACGGACAACCACCTCGTGCTCGTCGACCTGCGCGAGAGCCACCCCGATACCTCCGGTGGTACCGCCGAAGAGGCCCTCGAGGCCGCGGGCATCGTCCTCAACGGGAACACGGTCCCCGGCGAGACGCGCTCGCCGTTCGACCCCTCGGGCATCCGCGCCGGCACGCCCGGGCTGACCACCCGCGGCTTCGACGAGGACGACTGCCGAACCGTCGGCGACCTGATCGCGCGCGTCGTCGACAACCCGGACGATCAGAGCGTCCTCGAGGAGGTCCGCGAGGAAGTCGAGTCGCTGTGTGCGGAGAATCCGCTGTACGAAGACGAGTAGAGTATCCAATTCGCAACGGCTCGTTCGATCGCTCGTAGTCGCCTACTGTTTCCCGGTTATCGCTTCCAGCGTCGTGAGGATATCGTCACCGTACTCAGCTACCGTCTCGGCTGTATCCCGGTATCGAACGGTTACGACCGTCGACGTTCGATCGACTGTCAAGTCGTTGCGGATCCCCCGCGGAAGAACGGGGTCGATCGCGTCCGCTGTAGTCTCGAGGCCGAGGTCTGTGCGTAGGGCGTCGGCGAGCGACTCTGCGGCGTCAGTTGAATCGACCTGATATGCGATGTCGACGGTCGCGTCGCCATCTTCGCTGGTGATCGAAACCGACGTGTTCGTCACGGGATCGTATGCCGCCCTCTGCGGCGGCGTCGAGCTATCGTGGAACGCGCGCCCGGTCGTCGCGAACCGAACCGGCGCATCTCGAGCGGTGCGTTCGAACGGTCCCAACACGGCGTCCGAAACGGGGTCGCCATCGCCGTGCCAAACGTCGACGACAGAGCGAACGAGATCATCCGTCCCAATGGCGAAGACGTGTTCGCCGAGGACCACCGCGCTCCGGCCACCGGCCTCGTAGATAGTCCGTCCATCGGCCGTCTCGGCTTCGGTCGCGTCTTGGCCGGATTGCTCGAGGAGCGCCACGAGCTCGTCGTCCGACCACTCGGCCCAGACGACGCCAGCGCTCCCGGAACCCGCGTTCGATCCCAGCACGGCTACTTTTCCGATCGTAGAAGCGTTCTCCGGCGACGACCCGGTAACGAGATCGGTGAATCCTGCGGGTAATTCTCTAAACGACGGCGTCTCGAGGATCCCCACCGCAAGTGCTGTCGGGGCGGAATCGGGTTGTAGTTCGTCGGGAAAGACCAGCAAAAGTGGGTCGCTTTCAGCTGGGACTGTTCCCGCGGTGAACCCGTCGGCACCGGGTGAGTGAGAGTTTTCGATAGAGACGAGAGGAGAGTTACAGCCACTGAGACCGACCAACAAGCACCCTGAAACGACTGCTCTCCGTCGCGTCAATTTGGGGCCACCCATTCGTAGAGTATGTTACCTG
Organism: Halostagnicola larsenii XH-48; assembly: GCF_000517625.1. Lineage (GTDB taxonomy): Archaea > Halobacteriota > Halobacteria > Halobacteriales > Natrialbaceae > Halostagnicola > Halostagnicola larsenii. Next base: position 1,170,595 of record NZ_CP007055.1, read on the forward strand.
GTTGACTATAATCCTATTATAATTTTTGGTGCGCTATCATGCCTGCCACTCGCCGATACGCGGCTTTTCAGCCGACTCGCCCTATTGTTGTTCAGGCCACCAGAGGAGGGTCACTGGGGATGGTTCGACGACGAGACAGCGTCAGACCGCCAATAATAGCCACGAACGTGCATATACCCGGTCGTACGGGCGGGAAAATAGGCACAAACCCGAGCGTTGATTACGCTCGCTCACGGCAACTCGAGTGATGACCGAGATCATCGATGGAAACGCCGTTGCGAGCGAGATCCGCGATGGACTGACCGACGCGATCGAAACGCTCGCCGACGCCGGGCGGCGACCGGGGCTCGCGACCGTCCTGATGGGCGACGACCCCGCGAGTCAGACGTACGTGAACATGAAACAGCGCGACTGCGAGGAGGTCGGAATCGATGGAACCCACGCCGAGATCGACGGGGACGCGCCCGCGAGCGAACTGTATGATGCAATCGAGGATCTCAACGACGATCCGTCCGTCCACGGCTACATCGTCCAGGAGCCGGTCCCGGATCACATCGACTACAGGGAAGTGCTTCGACGCATCGATCCGGCCAAGGACGCCGACGCGTTCCACCCCGAAAACGTCGGTCGACTCGTCGCCGGTCAGCCCCGATTTAAACCGTGTACTCCACACGGGATCCAGAAGCTGCTCGAGGCCTACGACGTCGAGACGGAGGGCGCTGATGTGACCATCATCGGCCGGTCGAACATCGTCGGGAAACCGATGGCGAACCTGCTCATGCAGAAAGCCGACGGCGGCAACGCGACGGTGACGGTCTGTCACTCCCGAACGGAAGACCTCGAGGAAAAGACGCGATCGGCGGATATCGTGATCGCCGCCTCCGGCGTCACCGAACTCGTCGACGCGTCGATGCTCGCCGAAGACGCAGTCGTGATCGACGTCGGCATCTCTCGAGTCGACGCCGACAACGAGAAGGGGTACGAACTCGTCGGCGACGTCGACTTCGAGAGCGCGAAATCGAAAGCCGGTGCCATCACGCCGGTTCCGGGCGGGGTTGGGCCGATGACGCGCGCGATGCTCCTGCACAACACGGTCAACGCGGCGAGCGCCCAGCAGGGAATCGACGTCGACCTGCCCTAGCGGCTCGGCCTCGTTCTCAGAGCGGACGTTCGACAGCCGCGTTATGCGAACTCGAGCGCTTCGATCTGTTGTTTCGCACGCTCGATAGCGTCCTCCTCGCCCTGCAGGGCCGCCGTGAGTTCGCGCGTCGCCCGAATCAGGGTCTCGGCAGTTTCCGGTCGAATATCGCCCTCGAGCATTCGAACCCTCGTCACGTGGTCACCGAGCGTCTCGAGAACGCGCTGTTGGTCGGTCGTGAGCGTTCGCTCCTCGCTCCAGGTGCGGATATCGCGGCGGTAGTCTCGGATAGCATTGGCGACGGCGATTCCGCGGGCGGCTCGAAGCGAGTCGGGAACGTCCGATGCGGGTGGTCGCTCGTCCTGGTCTGCGGTTTCGAGCAGCGAGAGGAAGTAGAGCTCGTCGCGGTCCGCGAGTTGCCGTTCGCGGGAGACGATGTCGGCGACGTGCAGTAATTCGGCGGCGGCGAGATACGTCGTATCGAGCCCGCGGAGTTCGCCACCCTTGATGAACCCTCGCTGGCGAATATACTCGCGCGAACGCTCCCGGCAGCGTTCTGCGAGATCGCTCGTGGTACTGTCTGCAACGGCGTTTCGAACCGGCGTCAGATCGAACTGGATCTGTAGGTCCGTGTGTTCGGTCCGCTCGTCCAGACCGACGCTCCGGAGCGTGCCACAGTGCGGGCAGCTAACGTTTCCCGTTTCGTAGTAGGACCACCGGGTCCCACACTCGGTGCACTCGCGTTCGCCCCGAATTTTCATACCGCTGTGTTCGGCCGGCAAACCAAAAGGTCCACCGACTCGAGGCTTCATCGACCGCCTGTCGTTGCCGTCCTGACTGCGTTCGTCCGTTCTCGGGACCCAACGTGAATAACGAGAGAGCCCAGCGGCGCCATTTTTCCGTCTTCGACGGGTACGAACCCGTATGCGAGACGAACAAGAGATCCGCGAGCAGTACGAATTCCTCACGGAGCAACTCGAGAGCGACGAGATGACCCACGACGGCGTCGAACAGATGTTTACCTACTATAAGCGCGCGTTGGGGTGGGCACTCGAGGAAGAACACATGTGACGACTACCGGTAATCGCCACTGACATATTACTCAGTCATCCATTGTCGGTACCTTTAAGTATACCGAGCCAATTTTTTCAGTTGACGCTTCGCTTGGAGGGCCGAAGCGTCAGCGGGGACCAATTCAGGGCGGCAAGCAACCGCGTGGCATTTTTCCGCCACGCGGTTTGCTTTCCTGTTTACGGACGACATCTCTGTTGATTCTTCGAGAGCGACGCGAGTGGTATCCTCATCTCGACGTTGCGCTGCCGAGTAACTTCTGGCTCGAGACCGGGATAATTGTATCCATCAAGATGCTCTGAAAGCTAAACATGAACTGCGTGTTATGTGTGAAACCGCGGTAAACCCCTCACCAGCACAATACGTACTGATGAATCCATTACGTGTGCGGCACTCGGAAAACGGACGGTTTGATCGAAACAACCCGACATGTTTATTAAATTTCGACAGTAAGTACAACCGGTACTTACCCAATGTACGACCTGACAGGATTTCAGCGTGACCTACTCTACGTCATCGCTGGCGAGGAGGAACCGCACGGACTGGCCATCAAGGAGGAACTCGAGCAGTACTACGAAAAGGAGATTCATCACGGACGACTGTACCCGAACCTCGATACCCTCGTCGACAAAGGACTCGTCGAAAAAGGACGCCGAGACAGGCGGACGAATTTCTACACGCTCACTCGACGCGGTCAGCGCGAACTCGAGGCCCGGCGCGAGTGGGAGACACAGTACGTAGACCTCTAAAGACGGGATACCTCCCGTTTCCAGCCTGCGGAAGGCTGTGAGTAGTATCGCCGTTTCGCGGGTCGTTCTCGAATTCGGGTGCGTGCTCTGCTTTTCGTCGGCCTCAAAGCAGAGCACATCAACACCGTAAACCGGAGCACATCGCCGCCCCAAACCGGATACGTTCGCGTACGTCAATGTGAATGTAAGCAATTTGTTTATCTGGTTCTACGAAGTATACCGGGAAGTGAACGAAGTCACGTTGCAGGTCGTCGAGGCGCCACTCGACGAAACGGTCGTTCGAATTGCCCTCGCTGGCGCGCTCGGATTGTTTCTCGGACTCGAGCGCGAGTGGTCGAAACGATCGGCCGGAATCAGGACGTTCTCGCTGATCAGTCTGCTTGCAGCCGTCTTCACGATTCTCGTTCTCGAGACCGATATTGGTGAGGGGATACTCGTCTTAGGCGGCTTGCTGGTCATCGTGCAGGGTGTCTTACTCGCCGTAAAGGGACTCATGGACGACGACGATGACGACGCCAGACTTTCGCTGACGACGTCCGTTTCGATGCTCGTCGCCTACGGAGTCGGGTCGTTAGTCGCGGCCGGGTTCGCCATCGAAGGCGTCACCGTCGCCGTTCTCTCCACGCTGTTGCTCGTGCTCAAGCGGGAACTCCACGAGTTCGCCTGGGGACTGTCTCGCGAGGAAATGCGTTCGACGACCGAGTTCGCGATTCTGGCGTTCGTCATTTATCCGCTCTTGCCGGCCGAGGAAACCCTCACTATCGGCTCGATCGATATCCCGATCGAACCGCAGGTGATCTGGTTGATGGTCGTCGCCGTGGCGGGAATCGGAATCGCCAACTACGCGATCGTCTCGACGTACGGCGGACGCGGCATCGCCGTCACCGGGTTTTTCGGCGGGTTGGCGGCCTCGACGGCCGTCGTCGGAACGATGCTCGATCACGTCAACCAGCGTCCGGAGGCGGCCTCATATGCGGTAGCGGCGATCATCCTCGCAGACGCAGCGATGGCCGTGCGAAACCTGGCGATCGCCCTCGCGTTTACGATGGGCGGTGGCGTCGATATCCTCGTCGAGGCGCTCGTCCCGCTCGGTGCGGTGATCGTCATCGCGTTTATCGTCGCGGCAATCTCCGCCGACTGGAGAGAATCGGTAGAGATCGATCTCGTGAGTCCGTTTTCGATGAAAAACGCGCTCGCGTTCGGGGTGGTGTTTTTCGCGGTTCTCGTGTTCGGATCGCTCGCCGAGGTGTGGTTCGGAACCTTCGGCTTCTACGTCACCGCCGTCGCGAGCGGACTCGTTTCCAGCGCGGGCGCAACGACATCCGCCGTCGTCCTGTACCGAGGCGGCCAACTCGGCCCGACGGAAGCGTCGATCGCGATTTTGCTGGCGACGGTCTCGAGCATCGTCGTCAAAGCGCTGCTGGCGAGAACGTCCTCGAGTCAGCAGTTCAAAAACCGCGTCGCTACCTACAGCGGCGTGCTTTTGGTTGGAGGTGCGCTGGCGTCCGTCGTTCTAGTCATCTGATCCGGCAACGCAAAGCGAAATTCAGTGATAGGGTGGACTGCCAGCGGCAGTGTTCCGTATAGATCTGTGCGCTCGAAAGTCGGGACAGCTATGGGTTTCGATGTCACAGTGGAGGACGTGTCACATCCGGTTCGTGCGTGTCGGCGCTGTATCCAGCGCGATCACGAATCTATCGTCGACGGGATCGACTACTGTGCCGACATGGTTTCGAAGTCGTGGGACGGCACCCACACAACCGACCGCAAGCGCGTGGTCCAACCGATGCGTTCGGCCCTCGAGTCTGCAGGGATACTCGAACAACTTCCTATCGTTCTCGCCGATTCGGTTGAATCGGCTGGATACGAACTTTCGGCGACGCCGGTGCCTGCGCCCCCCTACGTCGTTCTGACGAGTCAAGGCCCGATCTGTCGGGCGACGGTCGGACCGGGCCGGATACTCATTCGATTCGATGTGTTTGACATCGCTCGTGATCCAGAACCCGTTTACCAGCGACGGGACGGCGTGCAGGTCTCGGTGTCCTTAGAGTAGCGTTCTCCCGACAGGGATACAATTTCTCAGCAAACGAGCGGAAGCCCAGTTTCACGGCCGAATTTGGTGATTCGTTATCAGCAGATCTGCCAGACACCCCATATTAATAAAATAGGTACCCTTATTACCAAGATGCCACAAGATTAAGGCAGTGTATAACAGTGTCTGCTAATCGACGTTCACATGCCCGACGGACCGTGCTCGTTTCATCCGCAACCCTCGCAACGTTCGGCCTCGCTGGCTGTCTTGGCGGAGACGATAACGATGAATCTGAGGATACCGACGAGGAAACCTCCGAACAAGCGGAGGATACCGAAGAAGACGAGACGACAGAACCCGACGACCTCGAGATCGCGGAGTTCGAACTCCTCGATCAGGGCGACGGGGACGCGGCCGTCGCATCCATTCACGGCGATCACTGGCACGGTGGTCCACTCGAGGTACCCCACGACGACAGTCGCTCACTCGGCGCGTTCGCCGAAGACGAAGGCGGGAACGCCATCGAGTTCGGCGACGAGTACGCACTTGGCGTGGAAGTGGCTGACGACGCACAAACGGGGGTTGTTGCAAGCGATCCTGATGAGGATTTCCACGGCGACCACGTCGACCTCCACGGTGAACGAGACGGCTCCACAACGGTCGTCTTTCAGATCCGGAACGACGGACACGTAGTATACGAAACGTCGGGCCTCGAGATCGTGGTCGGAGACGCCGAAACCGATACTGCTCACGGCGAGGATGATCACGAACACGACGACGAGGGCAACAACGAACACGACGGGGATACTCACGAACACGACGACGAGAGCGACCACGAACACGATCACTGATCAGAAAATTGGTCTGCTTAGACGTCGTGGATGCCAGTCTTGTGGTTGTGAAGTGATCGATTCGTGCTCTCGTTCGATCCGACGCGTCGTCCGCTGGTAGCTTTCGATTACTTACTAAGATAGGATTCTCGAGTACTACGGGTTATTAACAATGAGTTATTGAGTAATAACGCTTTTATTCGTCCGCTCGAACGTACTTCTATGAACCTTTCACGCCGTTCCGTCCTTCAGATGGGAGTGGGCACAGCCACGCTCGCCGCGGGTGCTGGCTGTCTCAGCGAGCCGGAACAGGGCAGTTCTGAGGGAGGGTACGCCGCGTTCTTTCCGCTCTGGGACTGGACCCAGCAGGTCGCCGGGGACGAGATGGACATCGAGAACGCCATCGAAACGGGCCAGATGGGACACGGATGGGAGCCGCCCAGCGACCTCCAGCGGGATATCGCAGACTCGAGGGTGTTCGTGTATCTGGACACCGAGCAATTCGCATGGGCCCAGGAGTACGCCAGGGAGTTCGAGCAGGATTACGACCGCATCACCGTAATCGATTGCATGGACGGACTCGAGAATCACCTTCTCGGGACGGACACCGGAACCGACATCGATAGTGAACCGGCGGACCACGATTTCGACCCGGAGAAGGTCGACATCACGAACGCGACCCTCTACGAGTACCGCACCGGTGCGGAAGTCGGGTCCTGGCACAACGGTCATTGGCACGGCGGCGTTCCGGACGTCCCGCTCGACGACGAAGTTGCGATCACTGCCGTCCTCGAAGACGGCGAGGGGCGGGTTCTCCCGCTCGGAAGCGACGCGCAGTTTCAGCTCGAGGCCGCGTTTGCGAACGGCGAGGACGACGCCCTCGAAATCGAGTCTCGAGGGGACCACGTGGTGTTCGGCGGGACCGACACGACGCGGGTGGACGTCGCCTTCGAACTCGTCGCCGACGGGGACGTCGTCTGGGAGACCAGCGAGGAGCCGACTACCGTCTCGGTCGTCGAGGAACTCGAGGAAACCGACGCGCCGGAGAACGCGGATCCGCACGTCTGGATCGATCCGGTTATCGCACAGGACATCGTCGAAACGATCGCCGAAGGCCTCGCTGAGGCCGATCCCGACAATGCCGAGACGTACGAAGAAAACGCGGCGAGCTACATCGAGGACCTGCGGGCCGTCGACGAGCGATTTCACGAACTCACCGAAACTGCAGACCGCACTGTCGCCGTCTTCGCCGGACACGATTCGTACCAGTACATCGAACGCCGATACGGATTCGAACTCCATACGCCGACCGGGATTTCGCCCGACGACGTCCAGAGCAGCGAGGACATCTCCGAAATGATCGACCTCGTCGAGGAACACGATATCGACACGATCCTGTACGACCCCTTCGAGACACAAGATCCTGGCGAGGACGTTCCCGACATGGTCGACGTACTGCTCGAGGAAACCGACGCGACCGAATCCGAGCCCCTGACGCCGCTCGAGGGAAATACCGAGGAGTGGGACGACGCGGGCTACGGGTGGGTCGAACAGATGGAATCGGTGAACGTTCCCTCGCTGGAACGAGCGCTCGGGTCGGAGTAAGTCGACGGAAAATGGAAGAAATAAGCCACCTCGCGTCCGAGAAAGGAGTGAGCGTACTGTGAATCCTGTCGTCGATATCGAGAACGTCACGTTCGCCTACGGGGACAGCGTCGCGGTTCGAGACGTGTCACTCACGATTTCGGAAGGGGACTTTCTCGGACTCATCGGGCCGAACGGGTCCGGAAAGACGACGCTGTTGCACCTCATGCTCGGACTGTACGCCCCCGATTCGGGATCGATCGAACTGTTTGGCGAACCGGTTTCCGAATTCGACCGCGGCGAACGGATCGGCTACGTCTCCCAGCAGGCGACCAGCCGCGGGGGAACGATGCCAGTGACCGTCCGCGAGGTCGTGACGATGGGGCGGTTCCCACACGCCGGTCACGCCAGGCTAACCGAGAGGGATCGCGAAATCGTCGACGACGCCATGGAAACGGTCGGGATCACGGACCTGGCCGACCAGCGGGCCAACCAACTCTCGGGCGGACAGCGCCAGCGGGCGTTCATCGCTCGAGCGCTCGCCTCGGAGGCTGACCTGCTCGCGCTCGACGAACCAACGGTCGGCGTCGACGCCGAATCTCGAGACGAGTTCTATCGCCTGCTCGAGTCCTTGAACGAGTCGGGGATCACGATCGTGTTGATCGAACACGACATCGGCGTCGTCACGGACCGGGCGGATCACATCGCCTGTATCAACCAGGAGTTATACCATCACGGAGATACCGAATCGTTCGTCGAAAGCGACGCCCTGACCGAGGCGTACGGCACATCCGGACAGGTCGTCCACCACCATCACTGATGAATCTGAGACGTACCGCTGAGTTCGTCGGAATCGGAGCGACTGGGATGTTGGCAGTTCTCATGCTCGCGTTCGTCGGCCTCGAGTGGCTCCGTGGCTACGGAATCGCGGGCGGTCTGTACGACCAGTTTATCTTCTTCGGAATGTGGATGGACGTCTACCTGGGAACGAACGTCTTCAGTCACGGGTTCATGTGGCGGTCGATCGCGACGGCGGTCTTCATCGGAATCGTCGCGCCGCTGGTCGGAACGTACCTGGTCCACCGGGAGATGGCGCTCATCGGAGAAACGCTCGCGCACACGGCCTTTGCCGGCGTCGCCTTCGGCCTGTTGTTCAGCGCAACGACCGGCTGGGACGGCTCGTTGCTGACCGTCGCCCTCGTCGTCGGCGTGCTCGGCGCGCTCGGGGTCCAGTGGCTCACGGCACGGACGAACACCTACGGGGACGTACCCATCGCAATCATGCTTACCGGGAGTTTCGCCGTCGGTACGCTCCTGATTAGCTACGGACGTGGTCTCTCCGGCGTAAATATCGAGGAGTACCTGTTCGGAAGCGCCTCCTACGTGACGACCGGCGGCTCACAGCTGATGGCGGTGTTGAGCCTCCTCATCGTGAGCGTCGTCGCGCTGACGTACAAACAACTGCTGTTTATCACCTTCGACGAACAGGCCGCCCGCGTCGCCCGGCTCAACGTCACCTGGTACAACACCCTCCTGATCGTAATGACCGCCGTCGTGGTCGTCGGCGCCATGCAAATTCTCGGGGTCATCCTCGTCGCCGCGATGTTGGTCATCCCCGTTGCAGCCGCCTCGCAGGTCGCACACAGTTTCAAAGAGACGCTTATCCTCTCCGTCCTGTTCGGACAGCTTTCGGTCCTCGGCGGCTACGCCATCGCCATCAATCAGGGTCTCCCGCCGGGCGGATCGATCGTCGTCGCCGCGATCGTCATCTACCTCGTCGCTATTTTCGGCTCGAGCCGGTCGGTCTCGGCGCTTTCGACGCACTAACCGGACTTCCGTCGACCCGGGAACGTCGAACACGTTTAACACACTGCTCGTGAAACGGTGTCGTGATGGGAAGGCTATCCGAGCTGTTCGAACCCGAGACCGTCGCCGTCATCGGCGCGACCGACCGCAAGGGTGCGGTCGGTCGGGCGATCCTCGAGAACCTCTCGAGCGGCTTCGCGGGCGAGGTCGTCCCGATAAATCCGAACCGCGAGACCGTTCTCGGATACGAGTGCTATCCGGACGTGGAGAGCGCCCCCTCGGTCGATCTTGCGGTCGTCATCGTCCCGCCGCCGGTCGTGCTCCAGACGCTTCGAGAGATCGGCGAATCGGGAACCGAACACGTCGTCGTCATCACGGCTGGCTTCGGAGAAACCGGTGGCGAAGGCGCAGAACGCGAGCGTGAACTCCGTGAAATCGCCGAAGAGTACGACCTCAACGTCGTCGGTCCGAACAGTCTGGGGATCATGTCGACGCCCGTCGGGATGAACGCGACGTTCGGGCCGGAGCACGCGCTCGAGGGATCGATATCCTTCATGAGCCAGTCGGGGGCGTTCATCACCGCGGTCCTCGACTGGGCGAACGACCAGCAGATCGGCTTCCGCGACGTCGTCTCGCTGGGGAACAAGTCCGTGCTCGAGGAGACGGACTTCGTCCGGGAGTGGGGCGACGATTCCGAGACGGACGTCATCATCGGCTATCTCGAGGATATCGAGGCGGGAGACGAGTTCATCCGCGTCGCCCGTTCGGTCACCGACGAAACGCCGATCGTCCTCGTCAAATCCGGCCGGACCGACGCGGGGGCCCACGCGGCCTCCTCGCACACTGGCGCTATCGCCGGGAGCGAACGGGCGTACGAAACGGGCCTCCAACAGGCCGGTGTGTTGCGCGCACAGTCCGTTCAAGAACTGTTCGATTACGCTCGTGCGCTTTCGGGGCTTCCGGCCCCCGAGTCCGGCGACGTGGCCGTGGTGACGAACGCGGGCGGCCCCGGCGTTTTGACGACGGACGCGGTGGGTGACTCGACGCTCGAGATGGCGTCGCTTACCGAGGAGACCGTCGCGGCGTTATCCGAGTCGATGCCAGACGAGGCCAACGTCTATAATCCGATCGACATCATCGGCGATGCGGACGTCGACCGGTTCGGCGAGGCCCTCGACACCGCCCTGTCCGACCCGAACGTCGGGAGCGCAGTCGTCGTGAGCGCGCCGACGGCCGTTCTGACCTACGACGACCTCGCAGAGGTCGTAATCGAAACGCGCGAACGACACGGTAAGCCCGTCGTCACCTCGATGATGGGCGGGAAGCGAGCGAGAGCCGCAGAGGAGGCGCTTCGCGAGTCCGGCATTCCGAACTACTTCGATCCGGCGCGAGCGGTCTCGGGACTCGACGCCCTCGCTCGTTACCGTGACGTTCGCGAGCGCACGCGCGATGAACCGGAGGCGTTCGACGTCGACCGCGAGCGTGCCCGTAAAATTCTCGAGCGCGCGAAATCGCGTCCGGGAAACCAACTCGGCATCGAATCGATGGATCTGCTCGAGGCGTACGGGGTACCAACCCCGAACGGATCGGTCGTCGACGATCCGGCGGACGCGCGGGAACTCGCAGAATCGATCGACGGGGATGTCGTCATGAAAATCGCGAGTCCGGAGATCGCACACAAATCGGATATCGGCGGAGTCAAGGTCGGCGTTCCAGACGCCGAAGTGTACGACGCCTACGAGGATCTGATCGCGCGAGCGCGCAACTACCAGCCCGACGCAGGGATTCTCGGCGTCCAGGTACAGGAGATGCTCGATCTGGACGACTCGACCGAAACCATCCTCGGCGTGAATCGCGACCCGCAGTTCGGACCGTTACTGCTGTTTGGACTCGGCGGCATCTTCGTCGAAATCCTCGAGGATACGTCGGTCCGGGTCGCGCCGATCGGAGAGAGCGAAGCGCGGGATATGATCGATGACGTGAAGGCGTCACCGCTTCTGGCCGGGGCTCGCGGCCGCGAGCCCGCGAACACCGACGCGGTCGTAGAAGCGATCCAACGCCTGTCCCAACTGGTCACCGACTTCCCGGCGATCCTCGAACTCGATATCAATCCGCTCGTTGCGGGCCCGACCAACGCACAGGCGATCGACCTCGTCGTCACCGTGGACACGGAGAAACTATGACTGACACAGACACCACCCCAGCTAGCGACTCGACCAACCGAACCGACACCGAGACGGTGCTCATCAGTTCGCTCGAGGCGAGCACCGGAAAGACCGCGATCGCGATCGCGCTCGCCCGACTCTCACGCGAGAGTGACGATTCGGACCGTGCGGTCGGATACATGAAACCGCGGGGGACGCGCCTCGAGAGCAATGTCGGGAAGACTCTCGACGAAGATCCGTTTCTCGCTCGAGAACTTCTCGGATTCGAGGCCGAAATCCACGATATGGAGCCGATCGTCTACTCGCCGACGTTCATCGAACAGGTGATTCGCGGCCGAGAAGAGCCCGACGAACTCCGTGAGCGAGTCCAGGAAGCGTACGAAACGCTCGCTTCCGAGTGCGATCGACTGTTCGTCGAAGGCGGCGGCAATCTCGATGTTGGGGGCATCATCGATCTCACGGATGCAGACGTCGCGGACTTACTCGACGCTCGCGTTCTCCTCGTCGCCACCTACGAGTCACCCGGCGACCTCGACCGCATCACGACCGCGGCGAGAACGTTCGGTGATCGCCTCGCGGGGGTCGTTTTCAACAACGTTTCCGAGGCGGCCTACGACGAACTCGAGACGGATGTCGTGCCGTTTCTCGATGGACGGGGAATCTCGACGTACGGAATCCTTCCGAGAGAGCAGACGCTCGCGGGAGTCACCGTCGAGGAACTCGCCGACGAACTCGGCGCAACGACGCTCGTCGGGGACGACTCCGACTCGTACGTAGAGCGATTCACCGTCGGTGCGATGGGTGCAGAAAGCGCACTGTCGCACTTTCGCCGGACGAAAAACGCCGCCGTCATCACGGGCGGTGATCGGTCCGAGATCCACACCGCGGCTCTCGAGGCGCCGGGGGTTCGCTGTCTCGTCCTGACCGGCGGGCATCGTCCGCCGGGTGCCATTCTCGGTCAGGCGACCGAGCAAGGGTTGCCGGTACTATCGGTCCAGACGGACACGCTCACCACCGTCGAGCGCGCCGAAGATATCGTTCAGAGCGGGCGGACTCGAAGCCGACAGACCGTCGAAGAGATGGAATCGTTGCTCACAGAATACGCGGACGTCGATCGAATACTCGAGACAGCATTCGCTGACTGACTCGGGTCTGCGGTCGTAAAATCGTTGGTCGGCCGGGCAAACCGACCTGGTCCGGGTGGCCGAATGTCAGAGGCACCCCGGCACGGATCTCTACGCTGCCCATGCCCATATCCTCATTCGATGCGGTACCGACCGCAGTGTCGTCTCCAGTATTTATTCCTTGTGGTTGTTTATAAGCAAATACATAGAACGTCGGTTCCCGCTGTCGATTCCCGAAGATTTCACAGAAGGGCGTTCCGGTCGTGATATCTGTCCTAGTAGCTGTCTCGAGCGCCTCGCCCGTCTGACTAACAATTAAGAGTGTGCCATACAAGAATGGAATTATGGACGATACACAGCAGGAAATAACCTCCCTCGTGGGTCGTGAAGTTTATTCGAACAATGGTGTTTTCGTGGGGGAAGTCGAGGACCTCCGTTTGAACGTCGACGGACAGACCGTAACCGGACTCGCGCTGGGCAGTCTCAACACGGAGCTATTCGAAGCCGAGGCACGAAGCGCAAGCGGCGTTATCGTTCCCTACCGGTGGGTCCGGGCCGCAGGAGACGTTATCCTCATCAACGACGTCGTCGAACGCGTCCGCAACGCCGACGAGGACGAAGAAGAACTGATCGCGTAGGTTTCGTTCGACCGCGTTAGTTACCGTTCGACCCTTCTCCGCCTTCGACTCCCATCGCATCGAACAGCGTCCGTTTGACCGCTTCTTCGGTTAACTCGAGGAACGTATCCCTCGTTTCTGCCGAAATTTCGATCCCGGTGAAGATGCCGAGCGGAATCTCTGCGCTGGCCTGGGTCGAGTGACCCGCCGTCTCGCCGATTTCTCCGTAGGCGTCGTCGAGAATCTTGCCGATGTTGATCCGAATATCTTTCGACCGCGCCGACAGGAAGATGGTTTCTTCGGCAATACCGAAAACGGCGGTGGTGGTCACACCCTCGAGATTAAGCAGGTGACTCGCGGCCTGCGTGAGCGCCTCGCGGTCGCGGACGATCCCGGCGTTCGAGACGAGGTGACTCCCCTGAACGTCGCGGTTTGCGATCGCCTCTGCGAGCACATCCAGCGTCTCCGGCGACATCGACGGCGATTCGACCTGTTCTAAGGTGTCGTGGTCTGCAAACGGGTAGAGATACGCGGCTGCCGTAAGATCCGCTGGGGTCGTATCGCGTTTGAAATCCAGCGTCTCGGCTCGGATACCATATAGCAACGCGGTCGCGACTTCCTCGGAGACGTTGACGTCGAACTCCTGGATGTACTTCGTCATGATCGTCGACGTCGAGGACATGTTCGGGCGAATGTCGACGAACTCGGGTTCGTATTCCGCTTCCGGCTCGTGGTGGTCGATTACGATGTCGACGTCGAGGTCGATCTCAGTCGAAGTCGAGTGATCCACCAGCGCGACCGTATCGTGGCCCGAAAGATCCTCGAGTTCGTCCCATTGAACCAAGTCGATCCCGAGTAAGTTCACGAACGCCCTGTTCTCCTGGTGGCCCATGTCGCCGAGGTAGACGATATCCGACTCGACCCCCAGGTGGGACGCGATCGCTTGCAACGCCGCCGCGCTCGCGATCGAGTCCGGGTCCGGACTCTCCTGTGTGACGATCGCCAATCGCTCGGTCGTTTTCTCTAACAGTTGGGCGAGTTTCCCGGCATTGTACTCGAGCTCGCCGGACTCGAGTGCTCGGAGCGCCGAATCCGCGATGACTGCCGACGGGTTGATGACGATATCGGCACCGAGTTCGGAGAGCTCATCGCCGGAGACGGGATCGCTCGCTCGGGCGACGACGAACTGGGTACTGTCCGTGTTTCGAATGTGTTCGACGGCGCGTTTGTTCGCCTCGACGTTCGAGGCGAGGATCAACACGACATCGCGTTCGGCGACGAGTTCGGCGGCCTCGGGTTCGCGGATGTCCGCCGTTCGTGCATCGAGGTCTTGATCTCGGAGCGACTCGACGCGATTCTCATCGCGGTCGATGATGAGAACGTCTTTGCCTTGCTCGACGAGTTCCTCCGCGACGGCGTAGCCAACGCTCCCGCAGCCGAGAATCGCGTAGTCAGAAATCGACGAGATCGTAACCCCCATACTCATGTGAACGTGATGTAGGTCTCACAGCACTTAACGCTCCCGAAGATTGGTACGTTCCGTGAACGGTGATTGCGATCGGAACCCCAGATGCGTGCGCACCGATCCCACGACGGGTCCCAAGGGAAACGTATTTCAACGCGTATCCGAAAATTCCGGGTACAGGGCCGGTAGCTCAGTTAGGCAGAGCGTCTGACTCTTAATCAGACGGTCGCGTGTTCAAATCGCGCCCGGCCCGCTTTTGCTCCGAGAAATCACTCGAGGAGCAAAGCGGCTAGCGCGATTTGAATGCAGGGAGGTCGCGCGCAGCGAGAGCGCGGTCGCGATGCGACCGCGGTTGCGAACGGCGAAGCCGTGAGCGAGCACGTCCGACCGTGTGTTCAAATCGCGCCCGGCCCGCTTCTCACCGCGAGCAAATCCGCGAGCGGTGCGTCTCGAAACCGGCGCGATTTGAAGTAGACCAGAAAGGCGCAGCGAAGCGAGCATTTTTGGGCGTAGTTCACAATCGCGCCCGGCCCGTATTCTAACGACGAACAAGCCCGAGAGCCACCGCTTTCTCAGAGTTTACGACCACCCCCAGCCACGTTCCAGTGGTCAAAGTTTAACTACGCCTGCTCGCAGGGCCGCCAGTACACTTTCCCGCTCGCGATTTTCTTCGACTCGAGGTCACACATAAAAGTCAGATCCTCGAGTTTGTTCCGAGCCGTATTCCGATGACAACTCAGTAGATCAGAAATTTCGGGAGCATCAAACGGTTCACATCGGTCCTCGGCCTCGAGAAAGATTTGGAGAACATCGTCCGTTGAGGTCCTCGGTTTTCGCCCGCCAGACATCGTTATCGTCCCGTCTCTGAATGATCAACGATATCGGCCAACTCGAGCAGATCCGAAACCTCGTACGTCGGCGTGACGGAGAGATCGACGGAACGGCAGTGGTTGCGGCGAACGAAAACCGAGTCCATTCCTGCTCGATGTGCCGCGATCACGTCGCTTTCGCTGTCGCCGACGTAGAGCGCCGAGTCGGCCTCGAGGTCGTCCAATGCCTTTTCGAGGTAGTAGGTGTTCGGCTTTTTCAACTCGAGGCTCTCGATCGTTTTCTCGCGGCCGTAGTAGGTCTCGAACAACGAATGAAGGTCGAAGTACTCCAAGACGAATTCGATCGTGCTGTGGTGGTTATTGCTGACGACACCACACCGCTGTCGAAGATCAGAAATCACGGTGACGTCCTCGTATCGGGTTCTGGCCCCGTCGCGAAACGTCTCGAACTGGGATTCCTCGTCGAGGCGTTCCCGGGCTTCCCAGAACCGTTCCGGCTCGAGATCGTGCGTAGAACAGATTTCGTACAGATCCTCGAGCGTGACGCCCTCGACGATAGCGTCGACGTGATGGGCTTCGACGTTGGCCGCACCGACCGACCGAAGCGCATCGCGAGTCGCACCGGCCTGGGTTTCGCTGGCAGGTGGTTCGACGAGGATTCCATCGCTGTCGAAGAGGACCGTATCGTACGTTGTCACGTTCAGCGATACTCCAGAGGACCAATTGATCGTTTCGATTAGTGAGCTCTTGGCACCGAACTGCAATTTCACCGACCCAGTCGTGACTATTGAACTCTGGTGTATGGACAGATTGTTCCTCGAGACTCTGCATACAAGCGCTCAAAAATCGGTGAATAGGTGTCCTTCGAGACCGTTACTCCGATTCGGTCGTGTTCATCTCCGGGATATCCTCAGCGTCGCCTATCGGCTCCTGTGATTGCCCACCATCTGTCGGTGGTTGCTGCCCTGCAGGCGATTCGTTGTCGGCACCCGGGAGGCTCGTCTCGTCGACCGATCCCGTCACGAGGAAGTCGGCCACGTTTCCGATGAGTTCGTTGTTGTCCGCGCGGTAGGCGTTTTCGGGCTCGAGGAAACTCGAGTCGCCGATCATTGCGACGTTGCCGTCGACAGCCCCAACGCCGTAGGTCCCGTCTTCGCGGCTGGTCGACATGGTCGCGTCCGTCTCGAGGACAGTGTCACTGTCACTCGCACCGACCGAGGAAGCACTTCGGAAGACGACCTGTTCGACGCCGTCTGTCAGGTCCGAACTTCCGGTCGGTTCGGCGTAGATGCTGAGATAGTTGTTGTCGTTTTCCGTGAGATTGTAGAGGTAGCCGGCCTCCGTGTACAGCCCGTTAGAATCGCCGAGTTCGGCGGCGGTATCCGAGCTCCCTGGGTTTGCGGTCATCACGAACCGACCGCCGGCATCGGTAAAGGACGTGATCGTCTCCTGGTCTTGCTCGGTGAACGAGACGGAGCCAGGCGCGACGAATGCGTCCGCGTCACTCAGCGTTTGTGCGAGCGGACCGTCGTTCATCGCTCCCGAGTAGAATTCGACCTCGTGACCGTTTTCGACGAGCGTCGTGACCAGCGGCGTCACGCCTCGTTCGGTACCGCCGAGCGACCCAGTCGAGAGTTCAGGGCCGTCACTGACGTCCTGAATCGGCAACTGACCGAGCGATGTCTGGCCGCCGGTCGTCGCGCCGGTGTAGATCACGACGGTGTTTGACTGTTCTTCGCTATCCATCGTGATTTCGCCGCCGTCCGGCGTCTCGTCGGGGAGTGCGTGATCGGGCTGGAAATGACTTTGATCGACTTCTGCCGGTTCGGGTGTTCGATCGTCGACGACGACCGTCCCGGCTGCGACGAGTCCGATCGTCAGTACGAATCCGAGAACGAACGTGGCGATGAGCGTTCGACCGGTACTCATTGCTGGTCACCTCCGACTGTCGCGCCAGCGTCAGAATCCGGCAGTTGCGGTGCGACCTCGTGGTGCCAGACCTCCGGTGCGATCAGTTGTGGTTGGTACGGGTTGATGCTCGAGCCACCCGAATCTTCGATCGCTACCTCGCCATTTTCGGTCGCTTCGAGACCCAGAATTCCGATATCGCTCGATTCGCTTCGGTTGAACTCGAGGTCGTAGGAGTCGACGCCGGCCGAATCGGCCGCGTGGTGGATCGCATCGTCGAGCGTGCCGATCTGGTCGGCGTACCCGTTGTCGACCGCTTCGGTACCGTAGTAAGTTCGTGCGTGTGCGACCTCCTCGCGGGAGAGGTCGATCTTATCGCCGCGTTGTTCCATCACGCTGTCGATGAACATCTCTTGGATCAGTTCGGTTCCCGCCCGGTCATCGTCGGGATGGAGCGATCCCTTGTCCGGCGCAGTCTGTCCCTCGCTCGGTCCGGTCGGTGCCGGTGCCGGGCCGGTCACACCGACGCTGCCGACGGACGAAGACGGTGAAACGTAAATTTCATCTGCAGGCAACATCGCGTAGTAGGCGCCCGACGCGCCAATCGAGTCGACGTATGCGGTTACCGGCATCTCCTTGGTCGTCCGCTCGACGGCCGTGTACATCCGTTCGCTCGAGGCCGGTTGACCGCCGCCGCTGTCGACCTCGAGAACGACTGCCTCGACGGAGTCGTTGTGGCGTGCGTCTCGGAGTTCGTCTTCGAACTGCTGGGACGTACTCGAGTCGATCATGCCGTTTACTTCGACGACTTTGACTGTTGCGTCTCCATCGCTTCCGAAGGCGTACACTTGTGGAGCCACAAGCGCTCCGGCGGCAATTGCGAGCAACGCTACCACAGCAACTTGCTGTCCTCGTGAGAGCCTATTGAATGGCCATAACGTCATGTGGACTGACATTCACAGATACGGTACATAACTCGCTGAGAGGAATTTCTGGTTCAGAAAACGCGGTGGAAAGCATTCGGAAGCGTCCCCATGTCCTTCCGAAGCGCCATTGTCGTAGGGAGTCTTGGCTTACCAGTAAAAGACAGTGTCAGGACAAGCAGTACTAATATGTTTGGAACTGAGATTATTACGCTCTCGGCGCTACGTGAATTCATGGTTTCGATTGTAGACATCGAACTGGCCGCGTCCGAAACCGGCCTCGGCGATGTCTTCGACGCTATTCCAAGCCTGTCCTGCGAAATGGAACAGGTGATCGCCTCGAGAAATCGAACGCTGTGGCTTTCGGGAGCGGACCTACCAGATCTCGAGTCGGCGCTAGCCGCATCATCGACAGTGGATCGGTACACGAAGATCGGCGGCGGTGACGATCGATGGTTGTTCGATCTCGAGTTCGATCCCGATATCGTCGACGTGTTCGAGATCGTTCGCTCGGAAGACGGGACCGTCCTCTCTGCGACGGCTGACAGCGGTGTCTGGCGGCTCAGTGTTCGATTTCTCGAGCGTGAAGCCGTAGGCACGTTCTACGAACGGCTTCGATCGACCGGCATCACGCCGGAAATCGTTCGATTGTATGATCCGACGACGGAGTTACACGCCCAGTATGGACTGACGAGCCAGCAGTACCGAACCCTTCTCGCCGCCATCGATCGCGGCTACTTCGAAATTCCTCGCAAAATCACGATGAAGGAGTTATCCGACGAACTAAGCGTTTCCCATCAGGCGCTGTCCGAACAGCTCCGGCGAGCGTATCGAGCGCTCATAGTAGCTGAGTTCGAGCAGTCCGCTACTCGATCGAAACCGAAATCGATCTCGATAAACTGATGGAATCACTCGAATGTATTACTAATTCGCTATCGGGTGACACTCGCAAGCACCACCGGCATGTGGTTGTTCCCCGTAAATATTGATGCAATGTGCGCACAATTCAACGACGACGATGTCGGAAAGAGTGTCGTCAATGCAAACGGCGACGAGGTCGGGATCGTATCGGATGTCGAGCACGGAACTGCACACGTCAAACCGGATGCAGGTATTACCGACACGATAAAGGCGAAACTCGGCTGGCAGGGCACAGACGAGGAGACGTTCCCGCTTCAGGAGGCGGCGGTCGCCAGCGTCTCCGACGACGAAATCAGGCTCGAGGGTGACCTCGGTGACGCAAGCGACACCGCCACTGGTGCGACGGCGGGTGCGGGTGCTGGCTCTGCAGCGGGGACCGATCGTGGAGACGAATCGATGCGCGAAGACGACGACGGGATACTCGATGACGACGACGGATCACGGTCCGATGATGATAGTTTGATGGGAGACGACGAGTCACGGTCTGACGACAGTAGCCTGATGGGCGACGACAAGAGATAAGCGAATAAAAGCGGGACGCGGACTGGTGACGCTGATAGCGAGACGATCTAACCGACCCCCTGCGGTTCGTCACCGCTGGCACCCGAACTCGACTGCCCGCTGCAAGTAGCTCTTTTTCCCGAGAGACTCTCGTTTTATTATGTATTAGTGGATAGTACGACCCGACATGGAATCGGACGGTCCCCTTTCAATCGCCGAAATCGAACGACGGCTGCCGACACTCGAGCTGATAGACGACGAACGAGTTCGTGACCTAACGATCCGACTCACGGCGACCGCGCCAGCGTATTTCTGGGAGCGGCCGGCGTCGACATCGAGAGCGTATAATCCCGTCTGTCAACAACCACATGGACTGTGGACACAGACGCTCATGCTCTCGACGGTAATCGATCGCCTCGCCGACTCGTACGTCGAACGAAACCTCCTCGAGGACCGCGACATCGACCTCGCCCACGCATCGGCGATTCTCCACGATCAGCGGACGTACGGCCAGCCGGAGCGAGCGTCCGAGACTTCGACCTCGGACCACGACGTGCTGATGGCGGAGCTAGTGTACGATTCTCCGCTCGACGATCGAGTCGCCGCGGCCGTCGCAAGTCACAACGGTCCGTGGTACGATGGGCCTGTGCCAGAGTCCGAACTCGAGCGGCTCGTCCACACTGCGGACATGGTCGCCTCGTCGCCTTCGATCACGGCGGGCGTTCAACGACCGATCCCAGAGGAGCTATCCGATCTCGATCTCGAGGCCGTTGACCTCCGATAGCCTCGGCAATCCGTAGCCGACCGGCAGCGGGGTCGCGCGACTTCGATCCGATGATCGAAGCGTTATTCCTCCCCGAAAGAGATTGCGCTACTATGAGTATCCCCTCCACACGTCCCGTCCCCGTGACCGATCCCCGGTGTGCCAATGGCCGTCGATGAGCTAACGCTTCGGGCAGACGAGGCCACACGCTGTGCCGAAGATGCAACGCGAAGACTCGAGGATCGGTACGAGTCGCATCTCGAGCGCCAACGAACGGAGTCCGTTTCGCGCCGCAGGTTTCGAACACTCGTCGGTCGCATTCAGCGGACGGGAGCACCCTACGGGGTTCATACGCTCGTCTCCCGGCCGACTGGCGAGATCCTGTTGGTTCGCCACGGTGGTATCGACCGGTGGGTGCTTCCGGGCGGCGGAATCGACCCGGGCGAATCGTTCCTCGAGACCGCACGTCGAGAACTCGCGGAGGAAGCAGGCATCGAGGCGTGTTACGACGGGCTTGCGATGTTGACACGTATCGACCTCCGGACGAGCGGTTACCGGATGCGCGGTATTCTCCCCGTTTTCGCGGCTCGAGCGGAGACGACGACGCCACGGATTTCGGATCCCGACGGAGAAATTTCGGCCGCCGAGTGGTTCGAGACGTTGCCCGAAGAGACGCGGGATCGAGCGGCGTTGCGCGCCTGTCGAGCCCACACGCTCTAGCTCGGGTCGACCGGAGCGGTATCGAAGAACGCTGGGGCTCCCGTAACTCATCCTACTCGTTCGGATTGCCGTGCGAGACGCCGGTTCGCTCATCCGCTTGCATTCGTCGCAGAGTTGCCCGGCCGTTGCTAGCTTCGTATCCGAACAGCACCGACTCCCCGTAAGCGTCGGCGACTTTCGTCGCGTTGACGAGATCCTCGATATCGATATCGATCGCGTACAACTCGATGCTAAAGGGCGTCTCGAGTGCGCTTTCGAACCCTTTCGCGATCGTCTCGAGCCAGTAGGTCGTCGAATAGGCCATGTCGTACAGTGGAACGACGAACTCGTCGACGAAGGGCTCGAGCGCTTCGAGGTCGATTCCCGCGCGTTCGTAGAGGTGGCCGGGATACGGATCGGGATACAGCGTCATGTAGACGCGGCCGGGGATCCGGTCTGCGGCCTCGGCGACGAACTCCGTGATGACGCTCGCGCGCCACTCGAGGCGGTCGTCGTACTCGCTCGCGGCGAAGTGATCCTGACAGGTGTCACAGTGACAGTACTCGCCTCTCGGGAAGCCGATATCGTCGAGTCGAACGTCATCGTTCGCCGCGACACAGTCGTCGATGATGTCGAACAGTCCGTCGCGGTACTCCTCGCGCGTCGGGCAGATGTAGGCCCAGTCGAAGTAGGGTTGCTCTCGAGTGGCGGCGTTTCCCTCCTCGTCGACCGGGACCAGCGACGGGTCAGCGTCGGCGGCAGCGTTGTCGCCGAAACACGAGACCATATTCACTCCGTTCGCGACGGGGGCTGCAGACCTGCCGGTCACGTCTTTGACTTCGTAGAAGGCGCGATCGAACTCCGGCCAGTTCAGTTCGTCTTCGTTACGCGTGACGACGCCATACATAGTCGGTCGTATGGCGCCCCACGAATAAGCGGTTCGGGTTTCTCGATAGAGGGGAGAAACGCTCAGTTAGCGTCCGTTCGAACGGTTCGCCCCCACCGCTCGTCTGATTCGTTCGGTTCGAGTGAACGTTTATTCCGTCTGTTCAGCCTGTTCTGTCGGTTCGAAATCGTATTCGACCTCCGAAGCGCCACGACCGGAAACGACCTTCCAGAGGACGGCGATTGCGAACAGGGCGACCAAGATTTTGAGTGTGCGCGACATACTCAGCTCGAACTACGGCCACAACGTACTTATGATTTCTGTTAGTTCACGGGCGCTGATCGATCGATAAAACTGTTTTACGCGGTCTCGAGAACGAGCTTGAAGACGGAGAAATGAGCCCGTTTCAGCGATCAGGTGTCGATCAGCGCCGGAATGTTTTCGCGGAAAATCGTCTCGCAGTACGAACAGCGGACCGCGTCCTCGAGGACGTCGAACTTCGAGGTGACCGGTTCGTCGCCGGTCGTGATACAGCCGGAGTTCGAACACGAGAGAACGCCCTCGACCGAGCTGGGGCGTTCGACGCGGGATTTCTCGACGACTTCGTACTCGCGAACGATGTTGATAGTCGCGTCCGGTGCGATGAGGGTGAGCACGTCGACTTCGTCCTGGCTCAACTCCCGGTCCTCGACCTTGATAATGTCTTTTCTGGCGAATCGGTCGGACGGGACGTTCATCCCGATAGAGATTTCCTCGCCCTCGCTGCCGTCGATTCCGAGCACGGCGAGGACGTTCAACGCCTGCCCGCTCCGAACGTGATCGATGACGGTTCCGTTGTGGATCTTGCTGACCCGCAGTTCGTGGTCGTGCGTGTGGACGTTTCCGTGGTCACCGGTCTCACTGGAGTCATTGGGGTCGCTGTGAGCGCCGTTTTCGTGTTCGTCGTTACTCATCTGAATCACCCAGGAGGAGATCGAGCAGCGCCATTCGAACGGGAACGCCGTTGTGGGCTTGCTCGAAGTAGGCCGCGTACTCCGTATCGTCGACTTCGGGCGCGATCTCGTCGACCCGCGGCAGCGGATGCATGATCGTCAGGTCGTCCGATGCACTCGAAAGCGAGTCGAGGCCGATCTGGTACTCGCCGGCGACTTTCTGGTACTCGTTTTCGTCCGGAAACCGTTCGCGTTGAATCCGCGTGACGTACAGGACGTCGAGCGACGGCAGGATCTCCTCGAGCCCGTCGTGTTCGCGAATGGAAGAGCCCTCCTGATGGAGGTCGTAAACGACCTCCCGTGGAAGCGCGAGGCTATCCGGACTGATGAAGTGTTGCTGTGCGTCGAACTTCGCGAGCGCGTACGCGAGCGAGTGGACCGTTCGACCGTACTTCAGGTCACCCATGATCCCGATCGTGAGATCCTCCAGACCCGCGTTCTCCCTGATCGTATACAGGTCGAGCATCGTCTGTGTCGGGTGGTGTCCCGCTCCGTCCCCCGCGTTTACCAGCGGCACGTCGACGAACTCGCTGGCCATCGTCGCCGCTCCTTGCTTCGGATGGCGCAACACCAGCCCGTCGGCGTACCCTTCGATAACCCGGATCGTATCCGCGAGGCTTTCTCCTTTCGTCACGCTCGAGGAGTCGATCGCGCCCATGTCGATGACGTCCCCGCCGAGGCGTTTCATCGCGGTCTCGAAACTGAGTTTCGTCCGCGTACTCGGTTCGAAAAAGAGCAACCCGAGGAGCGTATCGGCGTGTTTGCCGGCGACGGCCGATCGGTCAGCGTCGATCTCGGCTGCGTGATCGAGGACGATCTCGATGTCCGCGCGCGAAAGTTGTTTGCTCGTGATGAGGTGATCGTATCGCATCCGTTCGTGTACGCAGTTGCGTCCACCTTGAATCCCTCCATTTTTCGTTCGTCGATTCCGGCGAGAGTTCAAGTACGAAACCGACGCCACCATCACGTATGATCGCAATCGCTGGGGCGAAAGGCGGCGCTGGAAAGACGACGACGACACTCGCGCTCGCGCAGGCGCTCGGCCGCGCCGGGAATCGAACGATCGCAGTCGATGCGGACCGTCACCTCCCGAATCTCCACAGTCTCGCTGGTGTCGACCGTGACGCGACGGACAACCTACGGGAAGCGAACGACCCCATCACAGCGATCACACAGCCAGTTCCTGACCACTCGAACGTAAACGTCCTTCCGGCACCGATCCAGACCGGTTCCGCGCGAATGCAAGAGCGACTCCGAGCGCTTACCGCAGAATCGGCCGATATCGTCGTTGACTGTCCGTCCGGCGCGGGACCGGATCTCGCGGATCCGCTGTCGATTGCCGATGTCGCCCTCGTCGTGAGCACCGCGACGGACGAAAGTCTCACCGCTGCAGCCAAAACGGTCGCCGTCGCTCGTCGCCTCGAGACGCCCGTTGCGGGAACGGTCCTGACGATGACTGAGACGATCCCAGAGGAGTACGACCAGCGGATCGATGTGCCGGTTCTCGCGACGATCCCAGCGGCCGATCAGCCGCTTCGTTCGAGTCCGGTTCGCGATGCGTTCGATTCATTGGTCGAAACGCTCACGGCGGAGGGATACCTCTCTCGAACGACCACAGCCGTCGATCGAACAGCCGAACGACTCGAGACCGGTATCGATGCGCTTGACCGAACGCTCGGCGGCGGACTCGCTCCCGGATCCGTCGTCGCGTACAGAGCCGCTGCGGCGAGCCAATCCGAACTGCTGTTGTACGAACTTACATCGGCACGGAAAACGCTGTATCTCACAACTGAACGGTCCGAAGATGCGGTCTCTCGTGCCCTCGAGTCGACACCTGCGACTGTCGGCACGCCGACCGATCGAGGCGCTCCGACGGTTCGTGCGGTCGATCGAGAGACCCCGATCGAGGATGTCACACGTGCGCTGGCGGACATCCCGGACGAGTCGAATCTGATAATCGATACGATGGATGTCCTCGAGTCGGCGGAGAAGTCGGCGTACGTCGATTTCCTCGACGAACTGGGTGAACGGATGCTCGAGCGCGGAAGCGTCGCATACCTGCACTGTTTGAAGGGGCCAACAGAACCCGAGAACCGCACACGAACCGAACACGCTGCCGACGTCGTCTTCGACCTCGAAACCGATATTTCCAGCGCCGAACTCACACATCGTCTGTCGGTTCCGAAGCGTCGATGTGGTTGCCAGCCAGCGGAATCGATCACGCTCGACCTAACCGACGGCGTCAGTATCGATACGAGTCGGGATATCGCCTAGGTCGAGACGGGTAGCTCTCTACGATCGGAAAATTTGCGTCGAAAACGGTCGCTCGAGTCTGCCGTTACTCTTCGTCGACTGCGCCTTCGAGTTCGTCGACGATCTCGTCTGCGTCGACGTCGGCGTCCTCGAGTGCGTCCTCGATGTCCCCGCCGCCCATGCCGCCCATGCCACCGCCCATCATACCGGGCATGCCCATGCCGCCCATGCCGTCGATGGTTTCCTGGACGATGACGCGGTCGACGCCGATCTTGCTCATGACGTCTTGTGCGATCTGCTGTTTCGAGAACATCCACTGCTGGTTCATCGTCAGTTGTGGCGTCGCTTCGACGTAGAGGGTCTCTTTCTCGACCGTCTCGGTCTCGAACTCCGGTTCGGCGTCTTCATCGTCTTCTGCGTCCTCGTCGGGTTCGACGGGGACCTCTTCTTCGACTTCGTCGGTCTCGATCCAGAGTTCGAGTTTCTGGTCGAGGTACATCTCGATGAGGCCCTGGGCCTGCTGTTCGCGGTCGTCGACTTCCTCGAGAATTTCGTACTCGTACTCGACATCCTCGCCGGCGAGCGGGTGGTTGAAGTCGACGCGGGCGCGACCGCCGATGATCGTGCTGATGTAGCCGTGTTCGCCGTCGACGTGGACGTGCGCGCCAGGATAGCGGTCGTCCTCGTCGATCTTGTCGGCGCTTACAGTCTGGACATCGTCGGGATCGTATTCGCCGAAGGCCTCTTCGGCGGAGATCGTGACGCTTCCCTCGTCGCCGGCTTCGCCGCCGGTGATCTCTTCTTCGACGCCTTCGAAGATGTGGCCTTCACCGAGGACGATCGTTCGCGGCTCGAACTCGCGGTCCTGGTCGTCGACGCCTTCCTCCTCGGCGACCTCGGGGTCGGTCGTATCGACCAACTGTCCTTCATCGACGGTACGTGCGGTGTAGGCGATCTCGACGAAGTCTCCGTTCTGGAGCCCCTCGGCGGTCTCTTCTTCGCTTTCTTCGTCGACGTCATCGGCCTGCTCATCGAGCTCGGCCTCTTGATCCTCGGTCATACGTTGTACGTCCCCCTGTCTACATTTAAGGACGACGTTTTCGCGCCGACGGCTCGCTCGAGGAAACGATCGAGCGGAAGCGTCCGAAACCGGATCGAAGCGACCGATACTTACCCGCGCTCTCCATCGAGACGAGTATGTACGAGGTCGAAGTGAAAGTCCCCGCCGATCTCGAGCGCGTTCGCGAGCGACTCACCGAACTCGAGGCGACGGCGCTGGGGGCCGTCGTCCAGACGGATACCTACTACGACGCGCCACACCGGTCGTTCGCCGAAACCGACGAAGCGCTCCGGATTCGTCGAGAGAGACCCGTCGACGAACAGGATTCCGAAGCCGTCGTGACGTACAAAGGACCGCTGGTCGATGACGAGTCCAAGACGCGCGAGGAGATAGAAACGGGGATCGAGGACGGAGAGGCGTTCAACGCCGTGCTTCGAAACCTCGGGTTCGAAGCCGCCGCGACCGTCAGCAAGCGACGCGAACGGTTCGAACTCGAGTCCGACGAGGGCTACACGATCACCTGCGACGCCGTCGACGGCGTCGGCGAGTACGTCGAAGTCGAAACCGACGCCACCGACGAGGACCTCGAATCGGCACGCGAGGGCGCGTTCGAGGTGCTCGACCGACTCGACCTCGACGCGGCCGATACCGTTCGCACGTCGTACCTGGGGATGCTCCTCGAGGAGTAGCGTTCGCCAACGCCCGGGGTGTCCCGAACGCGGTATCGACCCGTGGTAAATTACCACGGGGCATATTATCGTCCGGAACTGTTTCCGCAAGTTATAGAACCACGCTCGAAGAAAGACTATCCAATGAGCGAGCGGAACATCAGGGTCGAACCGATCGACCGACGGGCAGTCGAGGATCAGGAAGTCGAAATCGTCGAGCGAAAGGGGATCGGGCACCCCGATTCGATCTGTGACGGCATCGCCGAGCACGTCGCCGGGGCGCTGGCGCGCGAATATCTCGAGCGCGTCGGCAAAGTCTTGCACTTCAACACCGACGAGACCCAACTCGTGGCCGGCGAAGCCGCGCCGGCGTTCGGCGGCGGCGAAGTCGTCGATCCGATTTACGTGCTCATCGTCGGTCGAGCCACCAAACGCTACGAGGGACAGACGATTCCGACCGAGACGATCGCGCTCAAAGCCGCGCGCGAGTATCTCGAGTCCGAGATTCCACAGCTCACCTACGGCGAGGACATCGTCGTCGACGTGAAACTGGGCGAAGGAAGCGGCGATCTGCAGGAGGTCTTCGGCGAGGACGAAGTGACCGTCCCGATGGCTAACGACACGAGTTTCGGCGTCGGTCACGCGCCGCTCTCGGAAACCGAACAGATCGTATACAACGCGGAGAGTCGACTCAACGGCGAGTTCGCCGACGACAACCCGTATCTCGGACCCGACGTGAAGATCATGGGCAAACGCGAGGGCGATCAGATCGACGTCACCGTCGCCGCGGCGATGATCGACGAGTACCTCCCGAACATGGACGCGTACATCGACGCCGTCGAATCGGTTCGCGAGTTCATCGAGGAGATCGCCACGGAGTATACCGACCGCGACGTGAACGTCTACGTCAACACCGCCGACGACTACGACGAGGGAGCGATCTACCTGACCGTGACGGGGACCTCCGCCGAGCAGGGCGACGACGGCTCCGTCGGTCGCGGTAACCGCGCCAACGGGCTCATCTCGCCGAACCGGTCGATGTCGATGGAAGCCACCAGCGGGAAGAATCCGGTCAATCACATCGGGAAGATCTACAACCTGCTGTCGACCGACATCGCAGAACGGGTCGTCGAGGACGTCGACGGTATTCGCGACCTGCGCGTGCGACTGCTCAGTCAGATCGGACGACCGATCGACCAACCCCACGTCGCGGACGTACACGTCGTCACCGAAGACGGCGTCGTCCTCTCCGACGTCGAAGAGGAAATCGAAGCCATCGTCGACGACGGACTCGCCAACGTCACCGACATCACTCGCCGCGTCATCGACGGCGAGCTATCGACGTTCTAAGGCCTCGAGCCCCCCTCTTTTCGAGCCGAATCCTGGACGCTCGCGAGCGTTCGGAATAATCATTAGCGTGTCTCGCGAACCTGTACTACGAACCGAAACACTGTGGTGTCCCAGTAGTGTCTGAGTCGGCTCCGAACGCTCGAGCGGTCGTGCTCGCCGTCGTCGCGAGCACCTTCTTCGTCGGATTCGGGGGCGGCGTGATCTTCCCAATCCTGCCGAACCTCGGCGAGGTGCTCGGCATCTCGGCGTTTATGGTCGGCGTGATTCTCTCTGCGAATCGGTGGACGCGGCTGTTCGCGAACGCGCCGGCGGGCATCCTCGTCGATCGGATCGGAACGCGAACGCCGTTCATCGCGGGACTGGCTATCGAAGGCGTCGCCACGTTCGGGTACGTCGTCGCTATCCTCGCCCCGGAGATCCCGTTCGTGCCCGACGTTCCCGAGTTCTGGTTCGTCCTCGCACGGGTCATGTGGGGGGTCGGAAGCGCGCTCGTGTTCGCGACGGCGTATACGATTACAGCAGATGTTAGCGAAACCGCTTCGCGCGGCACTAGCATGGGTATCGTCCGGGCCGGCATCACGTTCGGATTCCCGGCGGGGATGGTACTCGGCGGCCTCGTCAGCGAATTATACAGTAACGCGGCGGCGTTCGTCATGGCCGCAGCGTTCGCGGGATTGGCGAGCGTGATCGCCTATTTTATCGTCCCGGAAACGCACGTCGAATCCCCCGACAGATCGGTTTCGCCGTTGGACGTCGAGTTGACGCTCCCGGCGGTCACCGTCGGACTGGTCAATTTCGGCCTCTACTTCGCGTACGTCGGCGTGTTGTTCTCGACGCTCGTCGTCTACCTTGAGGCCGAGTCGCTGACCCTCTCCGTCGAACTCCTTGGGTACGCTATCGACTACGAGGAGCAGGGGACCTCCGGATTGTTGATGGCCGTCTCGGTCCTCTCCGGCGCGGTGTTCACGATTTCCGGGGGAGCCATCAGCGACAGAGTCGGAGCCCGCGTGCCCGTGCTCGTCTGTTTCTTGCTCACGAACTGTCTCGGGTTCGTCGTCCTGACGACGGCACCATCGTTCTGGTTCGTCGTCGTGGCCTGCGGCCTCATCGGTGCCGGCCAGGGCGGCGTCGGCGGACCGCTTACGGCGCTACTGGCCGATCTCACGCCAGAAGAGCGGATGGGGCGTGCGATGGCCACGAACAACGTCCTCGGCGACGTCGGCGGCGGACTCGGTCCGCTGATCGCGGTTCCGATCGCACAGTCGATCGGGTTCGACTTCATCTACACCCTCAGCGTCTTCATTCCGCTCTGTGGGGCCGTCGTTCTCGTCGCGGGAATCTATACGCACACGGGGAGTCTCAGCCCCACGGTCGACGAGTCGGCCGTCTAAGCCGCCGAACCGGCCGTCTAGGTACGTTCGTGCGAGGCGTCGTTCGAACGAACCAGCCGTCGAACTACCTCGTAACCCCCTTATAGCGAGCCCCATCTATCGAACGCTATGCACCCGCCGGGAGCCGACACCGTCCTCGTTCGCCACGGGGATCTGAACACCAAAAGTACGACCGTCAAGCGGTACATGCTTCGCATCCTCGTCGAGAACCTCGAGGCCGCGCTCGAGGACCGGTCGGTCTCCGGCGCGGTCGATCGGCGTTGGCATCGACCGTTGATCACAACCGACGAGGCCGACGTCGAAGCGGCCGTCGAGGCCGCTGCATCGACGTTCGGCGTCGTCTCCGCCAGCGCCGCTGTCACCCTCGAGCCCGATCGCGAGGCGATTTACGACGTGCTGGCCGAAACCGCGCGCCGACACTACACCGGCGGCTCGTTCGCCGTCGACGCCCGCCGCGCGGACAAACGACTCCCCTACACGAGCGAGGACGTCGCTCGAGAGGGCGGCACCGCCATCTGGGAGGCCGTCGAAGACGAGTTCGAACCGGAAGTCGACCTCGAGGATCCGGACCTCACGTTCGGCGTCGAAATCCGTGAGGAAGAGGCGTTCGTCTACCTCGATTCGGTTTCTGGACCGGGCGGACTCCCGCTTGGCTCTCAGGAGCCGATGGTCGCGCTGGTAAGCGGCGGCATCGACTCGCCCGTCGCCGCCTACGAGATCATGAAACGGGGTTCGCCGATCGTGCCGGTCTACGTCGATTTGGGCGAGTACGGCGGGATCGACCACGAGGCGCGGGCGATGGAAACCGTTCGCATACTCACCCAGTACGCGCCGAACTTCGACCTGCGCGTCTACCGAATTCCCGGCGGCGAGACGGTGGCGCACCTCGTCGAGGAGATGGAAACGGGACGGATGCTGTCCCTTCGCCGGTTTTTCTATCGGGTCGCCGAACAGATCGCCGAACGGACGGGCGCGAGCGCGATTGTGACCGGCGAAGCGATCGGGCAGAAATCGAGTCAAACCGCACAGAATCTCGGGGTCACCAGTCGCGTCACCGACCTGCCGATCCACCGCCCGCTGCTCACTCGAGACAAGCAGGATATCGTCGCGACGGCCCGCGAGATCGGAACCTACGCCGATTCGACCATCGACGCGGGCTGTAATCGGGTCGCGCCCGACCGAGCCGAAACCAACGCGCGACTCGAGCGACTTCTGGCGGTCGAACCGGATGGCCTGCTCGAGCGGGCGACGGCGGCGGCCAACGATGCGGATCTGATCGAACCGTGATCGAACCGGGTCGAACACGTAACCGATCTGTGGGAAACGCCATCCTTGGGCAGCAGTATTTCCGCCGCGGTAGCCAACTGACACGGCTGCGGTGCTATCGAGCCGCTTTTGACGACCACCATAGGTGACGGCTATCCGGGTGTATGTAACAGTTACCCGATTGTTCCGGGGCGCGTACGCACATATAGCGGCCCGCTAATGTGTGTATTGTTGACAGAACCGTGCACCGTCAGTTGTACCATTCTAATTACAAAGGGTCGATAGTGGGAACGTCGACCCGATGCGGGTTCTCATCTTCACGAATACGCCGGCACACGTCCACACGTACAGGAACGCTATCGATCGGCTCGTCGAACGAGGCCACGAGGTGCTCGTTCTGGCCCGCGAGTATGGATGCACAACCGACCTTCTGGATTTTTTTGGTATCACGTACAGAGTGTACGGCAGTCACGAAGCAACCGCATACTCCCGGCTCGAGTTCGCGAGCGAACTCACCGGACAGCTCGCAGCAATCGCACTCGAGGCCCGGCGCTTTCGGCCTGACGTGCTCTTCGGCCGCGGACCGTACGCCGCGTTTTCGGGGGTCGTTACCGCGGCTCCAACCGTCCTGATTCTCGACGATGAACCGGGGGACTTCAACCACACCGTCTCACGGCCCTTCGCCGACGCGATCATCACCCCGCACGTGACCCGTCGCGATCTCGGTTCGAATCATTACACCTTCGACGGGTTCAAAGAGTGTGCGTACCTCCACCCGGAGGTCTACGAGCCGATCCCCGACATTCGCGACCGACTCGGCGTCGCCGACGACGAGCAGTACGCGATCGCTCGGTTCAACGCCTTCGACGCGCTTCACGACGTCGGCGCGGTGGGCTTTTCGCTGTCCCAACGGCGAGACCTTCTCGAGTCGCTCGCCGAGGAGGCGACCGTCTTCGTCTCCGACGAGGCCGGGACGATGGATTTTCGAGACCTCCCGGCGCGCGAATACGATCTCCATCCGGCGTTGCTCCACGACGCGATCCGGGAGGCACACCTCCTCGTCGCGGACACGGGAACGATCGTCACCGAAGCGGGGCTGCTCGGAACGCCGGCGATCCGCTACGGCGGCACCGAAGACCGCGAATTCGGCGAATTCGCCGCACTCGAGGACGCGGGGCTAATCGAAGACTGCGACCGCTACGAGCGCGTCAAGGCCCGTTCCCTCGAGATCCTGCAGGACAAACGCATTCGTACTCGCCGTCGTGAACGCCGCGACGCCTACGTGAGCGGTTTGGTCAATCTGACGGACCTGATCGTCGACGTCGCAGAAGCCCGTGGGGATGTCGACCGCGTCGTCTCGAGGACTGGCGGGCGAGCCCAGGCGACGCGCGTGCCGAACCAGTAAGCGGGGTCACCCTCGCGATGAATGGCCCGTGACCGGACGATTTCTGGGAATCCTGTCTCTCGATCGGAACGCGGAGGCGAAACCCACATTACCGAGTCCCGCGCACAACTCAACAGTGACCCGCGTCTGTCTCATCGGGGAAGACGGTGTGAACCTCCAGTACGAACTGCTCTCTCGAGAGACGTCCAGGGAGGCGCTGGCGACGTACGATCTCGAGCGCCCGTTCGAGAACGCGCTCGCGGTTCGAACCGTCAGCGTCGGAGCCGCCGTGTCACTGCTCAACGATCTGCAGTGGTACCTCACGCGGTTCGTCGAGGAGTGTCTCGTTCGGGAGCCGAGCATCGACGACGAGGAGTGGCTCTCGCGGCGACTGGCCGAACAGCTCCGAAACGGCGAGGTCGAACCCGAAGGGACGGGTGAGTTTTGCAAAGTCTACGGCCTCGAGACGCCCGATACTGCCGAAACGGGAGACACAGCGCCAGGGTTGGACGCCGAGTCGACCGGCGACAAAGAGAGCAACATCGAGCCGGACCGCCCTGGATCGGCGGATCCCGAACTCGAGTCGAGCGACGAACCCCCCGAACAGCCGTCGGATCGTCGCGTCGCGACGGCGTTCGGCCCACAGAAGCTGGTCGAACCGCTGTACGTTCGACGGACCGACGGAGACCTTCCCGAATATGACCTCCGGGACGTCGAGGAAACGCTCGTCGTCCGACTCACCGAAGCGGAGTTCACCCAATGACGGGCGGCACCGGCGTCGTGACGATTCCGCCGAACGGGGCGGAAGGACGGTCGGAGACTCGTCTCAGCTACCGCCGCGCCGGAACCAGCGGCGACCCCGTCGTTTTGCTCCACGGCGGCGGCGTCGACGACGCGACGCTCTCGTGGAAACACACCATCGACGCCCTCGCCGACGACTATCGGGTCTACGCGCCCGACTGGCCGGGGTACGGCGACAGTGTCGCTACCGGTGGAAACAATGCTCCCGTCGGCGAGCAGACGATCGAGAGCTACGTCTCCGTCCTCGAGGGGTTTCTCGCCGAAACCGGCCTCGAGGACGAGCCGATCACCCTCGCCGGCATCTCGATGGGCGGTGGCGCCGCGCTCGGCTACGCACTCGAGCATCCGGAGACCGTCGCGGCGCTCGGACTCGTCGATAGTTACGGACTCGGACGCCGGATTCCGGGCGGCCAGTTCTTCAAGAGCGCGGCACACGTCCCCGGCGCGAACTCGTTCGGCTGGGCGACGATGAGCCTCTCGACGGAAACCGCTCGACTGGCGCTCGCGAACGTCGTCGCCGACGCAGGCCAACTCGAGCCCGAGTTCGTCGACGCGTTTCGCGCTCGAGCGAGCGAACCCGGTGCCGGAACCGCCTTCGAGGCGTTCCAACGCGCGGAGATAACCGCCGAGGGCGACGCCCGGACGGACTTTACGGACGACCTCGAGTCGCTGTCGGTGCCGACGCTGCTCGTTCACGGCGTCGACGATCCGCTCTTTCCCGTTCGCTGGTCGAAGCGAGCCCACGAACTGCTCCCCGATTCGCGGCTCGAACTCGTCGAGGACTGCGGCCACTGGGTTCCGCGCGAACGGCCTGAAGCGTTCGTCGAGCGCCTACGGGATTTTCTCGAGAACGGTACTGACGCCGAGAAAAGATCCGATGCCGAGAACGGCACCAGCGCCTGAGATCGGACACCGGGACGGAACTGCCCTCGAGACCGAGAGCGGAAACCGACTAGTCGGACCCGGTGTCGGTGCCCGAGTCGCCGTCGGAACCGCTCTCCCCCTCGGATCGATTCGTCGAGACGGACTTGGACACGCTCGCACTTGCGCTCCCGCTCGAGACGTTGGCTCCGCGTCCGTGTTCGGTCCCGTCGGCATCGACGATCGTAGCCGAAATCGAGGAGGGTTGTTCGGCGTCGACCGACGCGCGGACGAGCGCGCCGACCGCCGTGAGTTGTTGGGCGCACAGTTGATCCTCGCCACCCGTCTCGGTGACTTCGGCGCGAACGGTCACCGTCTCGTCCTCGAGGCCGACGGATTCGACCGCCATCTCGTAGCACGTGGTGTTCGCCCCGGCCTCGAGCGCGATCACGCCCGCCTCCTCGAAGTCCGTCTCGTCGACGAACTCGGAAACGGTGTCGGCGGCGATCGATCGATCCGAAACCCAGCGGTCCGCCTGGTCTTCGCTCGTCAACAGGTCGACCGTGGGATCTTCCGGCCGGTCGCCGTGCTGGAACGTGACCGTCGTCGACTCGAGCGGATCGTCGTTTTCGGTGGCATCGTCTCCGACGTCGTTATCGTCTGCATCGTCGTCGTCCGTGGCGTTTTCGCCGTCGCCCGCAGGACCCGGTGAGGTGGCTAGTCCTCCATCACCGAGACAGCCTGCAGTGAGCGTGACCAATCCTGCTGTGCCGGCGAGGAGGTGTCGTCGTGAGAGGCCTGACATACAGGTGATGGTACACCGGTCGGGAATATGTATCTCCGGCTAGCTAAAAGACGTATTTCATCGAACGACGGGGTCGCCAGCGGCGGTGCTGTGGGTGCGTCTGAATCCGGTAGCCGAATAGGTCGGTCGAAAAGTAGGTTAGTCGAACAGGCCGGTCGAGAGGTACCGCTCGCCGCTGTCCCAGAAGACGGTGACGACCAGCGGACAGTCGTCGAACTCGCCGGACTCTGCGCCGCCCAGCGTGCCGCTTCCGTCAGGCCGGGGTTCCGTCGGCGCTGCGTCTCCGTCGAACGCGTCCGTCGGTTCGGGGCAGTTCAGTTCGGGATCCGCGATCCGCTCACCCACGCGGCGGGCGACGATGCTCGTCGCGCCGCTCGACTGCCCGACGAGGACGCCTTCCTCGCGCGCGAGCCGACGACACTCGTCTTCGGCGTCCTCGAGTCGCACCGTCTCGACCGAATCGATCAGGTCTCTATCGAGGTTATCGCTGACGAATCCCGGCCCCATTCCCTGAAAGTCGTCGCTCCCGGATTCGCCGGTCGAGAGGACGGCGTTGCGTTCCGGTTCGACGGCAACGATGTCGATATCGGGGAACTCTTCGCGGAGCCGCTTGCCGATACCCGAAAGGGTGCCGCCGGTGCCGACGCCGGCGACGAGGGCGTCGACCTCTCGTTCACCGACCTGTTCGACGATTTCCTCGCCGGTCGTCCGGTAGTGGGCCGCCGGATTGGCCGGGTTCTCGAACTGGCCGAGCTGAATCGCTCCCTCGGCCTCGAGTTCGTCCGCGCGCTCGCGGGCGTCTTCCATCTCGCCGTCGACGAGCTCGAGGTCGGCGCCGTAGGCCGCCATAATTTGCCGGCGCTCCTCGGATTTCGACGACGGCATCACGATCGTGAGATCGTAGCCTCGAGCGGCACAGACGAGGGCGAGCCCGATTCCGGTGTTTCCGCTGGTCGGCTCGACGAGGCGGTCGCCGGGCTCGATCAGTCCCTCGCGTTCGGCCGTTCGGACCATCTCGAGCGCCGGTCGGTCCTTGGCAGACCCGCCGGGGTTGAACGATTCGATCTTGGCGGCGATCGTTACCCCCTCCGGCGAGTCCACCTGGACGAGCGGCGATCCGATGGTTTCCAGGATGCTCCCCTTCATTACGATCAGCTACGGCATCGAGACGTAAACCGGTGCTGGACCTCGGCAGGACGTGCCGGTGTCCCGTTTCCGGCTCCGAGCCGCGACTGCGACGCGGACGACACCTACTCCCAGTTGTACAACGCGTCCCGGAATATCTCGGTCGCGTCGGCCTCCGTTACGGGTCGCGGATTACACCGAAGCAATCGCTGCTGGGTTTCGACCGTCTGGCTCGCGAGCCAGTCGATATCATCCTCGGTGATCCCCGCGAGTTCGTTGAGCCCGCTCGGGATGACGTTCAGATCCCGCTGGAGACGGACGTATTCCTCGCGGGCGAGATCGGCCGCTTCTCGAGCACCCATACCCTCAGTGTCGGCTCCCAGCAGCCTGCTCACTTCGGCGAACCGTTCCGGATCGCTCGCGGCGTTGTAGCCGAGCGTCGAGGCCGGCGTGAGCACGGCGATCGTCTCCCCGTGATAGGTGTGGTATCGGTTTCCGACGGGATAGGCCATCGCGTGGCAGAGACTCGCGCCCGCGGTGAGCCCCGCGATCGCGCCGAACAACGCGCCCTTGAGCATTCCCGCTCGAGCCTCGATATCGTCGCCGTTGTGAACGGCGGTTCGAACGTTGGTAGAGAGCAGATCGATCGCCTTCTCGGAGAACATCTCGGTGAGTTCCGTCCGGCCGGCGTAGACTGGCCGTTCTTGCGGATCCGTAGCGCGAAGCAGCCCGTCGAACGGATGCGTGGTGTAGCCCTCTATCGCGTGACCGAGCGCATCCATCGCGGTTTTGGCTGTCGTCTCCGGCGGTAGCGTCGTCGTGAACGTCGGGTCGAGCACGGCCGCGTCCGCCCGGATGTGGTTGCTCGAGATTCCTTCCTTGATCTCCTGTTCCTCGACGGAGAGGATGGCGACGGGCGAGATTTCGGCACCGGTCCCGGCCGTCGTCGGCATGAGGACGAGCGGCGGTCCCGACTCGGTCAGCGCGTCCCCGCTACCGGTCGGTTCGGCGATATAATCGAGCGCCTCGCCACCGTTGGCGATCACTGCACGCGTCGTTTTCGCGACGTCGATGCAGCTTCCGCCGCCGAACCCGAGGTAGAAGTCGTATCCGTCCTCGCCTTCGTTCTCGCGAACGAACGAAATGCACTCGCCGACGACCTCGAGCGACGGCTCGCGTTCGACATCCTTCCAGACTGTCGCGTCGTAGCCGGCGTCCTCGAGGTGGTCGGTGACCCGATCGACGTGACCGATACCGGCGAGGTTTTCGTCGGTAACGACCAGTCCGTGTGCGCCCTCGTCGACGCCGAGGTCCCCGAGCTGAAATCCCAGTTCCTCGACTGCGTCCCGACCGAACCGGATCTGGGGCATCTGCAGGTGCCAGACGGTTTCGGGCTCAAGCGCGTGTTGCTCCGCGGAAACCGACCGGTCGTAACTCACTGTCCCCACCCCTCGCGGATCTCCTCGAACTGATCGGCGTCGTGCCCGTAGACGACCGCCGCGTCGTGGCGACGTTCGAACTCCTTGATCCGTCTCAAACTCTCGTACCACTCGGTTTTTCCCCAGAGCAACGACGCGCCGAGCGGTTGCTCGTCTTCGTAGTTCGGCGACTGATAGACCTGGTCGCCCGTGAAAACGACGGTTCCGTCACCGTCGAGGTGGACCATCGTCCCAGTCAGACCGGGCGTGTGACCGGGGAAGCGCACGAATTCTACGTCCTCGAAGTGTTGCTCCCGGTCGCGGTGAAGGACTCGCCAGTTCAGGTCGTGATCGAAGTCCTCGAGGATGTACGCGCCGCTTCCCTTGTCGGTCTTCGCGCTGTAGTAGGCGAACTTGAGTTCGCGCTCGTGGACGAAAATCGGTACGTCCGTACCGTCGAAAAACTCCAACCCGCCGGCGTGGTCTAAGTGCAGGTGGGTCTGGAACACGTAGTCGATGTCCTCGAGTCCGTAGCCGTGTTCCTCGAGAACTTCGTCTAGCGGATACTCGTGGGCGTCGTAGGGGTAAAACGCCTGCGCGAGTTCCTCGGGCCAGTGGCCCTCGAGGGCGTCGTGGTGCGAACCGGTGTCCCAGAGGATGGTCCCCTTGGGATGGTCGATGACGAGGTTCCAGACTGGAATCTCGTCGTAGGTCAGGTCCGGGTTCGGCTCGTTTTTCGTCCCGAGCGTTTCGCCCTCGATCATGTAGTTTTGATCGCACTCGAGTGCCCCGCGATACAGGACGTCGATGGAAGCATCAACCATGGTACAACACCACAACATGCTACACCATGGTCATACATAATCGTTCGTTCAGGATAGAGCGTTCCAGCGGTGGGGCGGTTGCCAGTCAGATCCCGATCATCAGGGGGCCGATCAGCACGCCCATGAGGTGCACGCGCCGCGTCCGAAGCCGAACCGGAACCATTCCGATCGCGGCTGCGACGACGAACACGCCGACGCCCACGACCCCGGTGAACAGATACGAGAGGACGAGCAACAGCCCCAGGACGACCACCGAGATCTTCCAGTAGGCGAGTCGACCGACGAACTCGAGGTACACGTCGCCGATCCAGATCACGAGAACGAAGCCGGCTACGCCCGCAAGGAGGATGCTCAAGAGTAAAACCGGCACATCGAGCGGTGCGTTCGCGTTGTCGAAGGCGATCATGACGCCAGTTCGAGGCTGTCCGAGCGAGACGAGCGCAAATAGTGCGAAAATCGAGTTGGACGTGTCGACGCCGCTCGTCGCGACGATATAGCCCCGATTATCCGACTCTCCCGGAACGAAGACGAGGACGGCGACCGCCGCGATGGCCGCGGAGATGCCCGGAATGTACCCGACGACGGCACCCGCGAACGAACCCGCAAGCGCCGTTATCCCGACCAGTCGACGCGGCATCCGAATTTCGTCGTCGTGCTGGGGCGGGACGCCACCGCCGCGAATCGCTTCGATCAACACCGGTGCGCCGAACAACCCCGCGAAAAGCGGTGCGAGCATGCCGCCGGCCTCGAGCGGGGAGTTCGGATCGAAATCGAGTGTCAGGACACCGAGAGCCGTCGCCAGACCGAACGCGAGGAGTGCGCCAGCACATCGTTTCCAGGTGCGTTCCGAGGCGATCAGTGCGACGACGATCATCGCGAGCACGAGCGAGAGATTCGACCGGATCGTGGGATAGACGGCGGTGACGCTCCAGGTGATCGGGAGCGCGAGCGGAATCGCTGCGAGAACGGCGAGGATGCTTCCGAGCGCCGAGAGTCGGATCGCTTCGAAGCCGCGACCATCTAACACCATTCGGTGTGCCGGGAGCGCGGTGATCGCCATCTCGGCGTCGGGAACCCCGAGCGCCATCGCCGGCACCGCGTTGACGAACGTGTGGACGACGCCCGCCGCGAGCATCGCACAGCCGACGAACAGCGGCGGCCCGGGAACCGAGGGTGCGACCCCCGCCAGCAGCAACGCGAAATTGTTCGCGTGTAGTCCCGGAACCAGCCCGCTACAGCACCCGAGGACGATGCCCGCGAGTATCCACGCGACTAGCTGGGCCGACAGTGCGGGATCGACCAGCGACTCGAGAGCGGGGACCGCCATGCCGGGGCTGGCCGCGGGATCGGTTATCAACTCTCGGATGAGTCCCCGTTCGGCTAGGCGGTAGCTGCACTACGAACGTATCGTCGAAAGAACGGAAAATCGTCTCGAGGCGAATTAGCCGAAGAGTTCGCCGAGTCCTTCGCCGCCGTCGCCTTCGTCCTCGTCGTCATCGTCGTCTTCGTCGGCTGCGTCTTCCTCAGCCGCTTCGTCGTCTCCGCCTTCGTCAGCGCCGCCTTCCGCTGGGGCCGCGCCGCCTGCTGCGGCGCCCGCGGCAGGAACTGCTGCGGCCTCGTCGACGGCCTCGTCGATGTCGACATCCTCGAGCGCGGCGACGAGCGCCTTGACTCGGGACTCTTCGACGTCGACGCCGGCTGCGTCGAGTACGTCCGTCAGGTTGTCTTCGTTGATCTCTTCGTCCGTTTCGTTCAGGATGAGTGCAGCGTATACGTATTCCATTGTCTTAAGTTCAAATTATCCGAACATCGCACCGAGACCTTCGCCGCCAGCGTCCTCGTCGTCGTCATCGTCCGTGTCTGCCTCGGCGTCTTGGTCGTCGGATTCGTCTTGGTCGTCAGCCGATTCGTCTTCGTCGTCGGGCTCCGCCTGCGTGGCAGTCGGCACCTCGACGCCCTGGAGTTCCTCCGGCAGCGCCTCCTCGTCGTCGATCTGCGCGGCGAGCGCACGAAGCTGTGCGTCCGCCTTGCTCACGAGATCGTCGGCGAGGTCCGGGGACTCGATCGACGCCTGCAGGCCGAGGCTCTTTGCCTCGCCCGTCGCCTTCGCGATGAGCGTCGGTGCGGTCGCCTCGGTCGGGAACGTCGCGTTGATCGCGAGGTTCCGTGCGCGGGCGGCCGCCGTCGCCACGTCGCTCTCGTAGGCGTCGATGTCGATGTCGAGATCTTCGGGGTCGAACTGCACGCCCTCGGCGACGACCGAACGAAGGTCGAGACCAACCTCCTTGGGTTCGATGCCGAGTTCGTTGAGCACGTTCGAGAGGTCGGCCGACACTTCTTCGCCGGCTTCGAGGACCGTCGAGTCCTCCATGACCTGAATCGATCCGTCCTCGATGCGCGCGTTCGCGCCGATGCTCTGGAGTTCGCCGACGAACGGACCGGGATCGACGCCGGTGTCACCTTCCGGGATGACGATATCGTTCGGGGCGACCTCGCCCTCGTTGATCGGGGCGGGCGTCTTCGATGCCTCGAGTTCCTTGTAGAGTGCGAACGGATTGCTGTCCGTCGCGACCAGCCCGACCTGTCCCTCGATGTGGGGGACGAGTTCGTCGAGTCCGGCCTCCTCGAGTGCATGCGTCTGGAGCGTGTTTCGGCTGACGCGGACCACGGCGGTGCCGTGGAGGCCGCGGCGCATGTCCTGGAGTTGTTTGCTCGGAATGCCGGCGATGCCGACGACGCCGATGCTCTCGTAGTTCTCGATGAGCTCCGAGAGTTCGGCGACTTCCGCTTCTTTCCACTGTGGCAGGTTCTCAGTTTTGCGCTCGGCTTCTGCGCTCATCTCAGGCCACCTCCACGGACGGGCCCATCGTCGTCTTCAGGAAGACTGAATCGATGTTCTGTGGGCCCTTCTCGAGATCGGCGTGAAGTCGACGAAGAATAACGTCGACGTTGTCGGCGATCTCCTCTGCGCTCATGTCTTCGGCACCGACGCGCGTGTGGAACGTGCGTCGGTCCCGCGAGCGAATCTGAACCGTGTTTTTGAGTCTGTTGACGGTCTCGACGACATCCTGGTCGTGCGAGAGCGGGTCCGGCATCTTCCCTCGCGGACCGAGAATGGTCCCGAGGTGCCGGGCGATATCTTGCATCATCTCCTCTTCGGCGATGAAGAAGTCCGTCTCGTCTGCGAGGTCTTTGGCCTCGTCGTCGTCCAGATCGGCCACGTCGTCGCCCGAGAGAACGTCGTCCGCGACCTCTTCGGCGCGGACTGCAGTTTCTCCCTCGGCGATGACGATAATTTGGGTTTCCTGGCCGGTTCCGGACGGCAAGACGACGGACTCGTCGACACGATTCGACGGTTCGTCTAGGTCTAGGTCGCGCAAGTTGACTGCGAGGTCGACCGTCTCGGTAAAGTTCCGATCCGGCGCGTCCTCGAGCGCTCGAGCGACTGCTGTTTCGATATCCGAATTTGCCATCGTTCACCTCCGTAGTACGCAGGGATGCTCCTACGGGTCAGTGAAACAGGCGAAGCCTGTCTCCTTTGAGAGAAGTCCCATGACGAACTTAAAACCGTCGAACCGCGCGCTCGCGGACGACAGACGCCATGACAAGCAACGACACGATCGATGCGAGTTCGTCGGCGTTCGATTACTCCTCGAACTCTTTCGACTCGGGGAGCGGATCCTCCTCGT
The DNA here is from genome assembly GCF_000517625.1 of Halostagnicola larsenii XH-48. Taxonomy (GTDB): domain Archaea; phylum Halobacteriota; class Halobacteria; order Halobacteriales; family Natrialbaceae; genus Halostagnicola; species Halostagnicola larsenii. The sequence continues at coordinate 1,212,494 of NZ_CP007055.1, forward strand.
CGGTTCGCATCCACTCGAGTTCGAACTCGATACTTCGTTCGACGCCGTCGTCTTCCGGTTCGTCCTCGAGTTCGACTTCGAACTCGAGCGAATCGGGCGGGCTGATCGAGACGGCTTCGTCGCCGATTTCGATGTCAAACCCGTCTGATTCTCGCAAGTTTTCCGCGAACGTCTCGAAGTGGGTTGCGATGTCTTCGCGTGAAAGCGTGCCTTCGTACTCGACTTCTGTCTCCTCGTCGGACATACGTCTCTATTTCACGTCCAGACGAATAATGGTACTCCCAAAATGTGCCAGCAGCTGGCGGTTATCGCTGCCTCGAGGACAGTTGCATCTCGACCGGGTATCGGCCGCTCGAGGACGGTTACGCGGGGCGGAGAAGCCTCTTTGGAACCGACGAACAACGAAAATCGCGGAGCTCGGCCGGGAGCTCTCGACTTACTCGACGAGAACGTCGTCGTACTCGCCGTCGTCGACCTTCGCCTTGAACTCGCGGGCATCGTCGCCTTCGATGGTGACGCCCATCGAGGCGCAGGTGCCGACGACCTCCTTGGCGGCGTTTTTCGTATCGTAGGCGAGCAGATCCGGATGTTTCTGCTCGGCGATCGTTTTGACCTGTTCGACCGAGATGTCGGCGACGAAATCGACCTGCGGTTCGCCGCTTCCCGTCTCGAAGCCGGCCTCGTCTTTGACGAGCGCCGCCGTCGGCGGAACGCCGACGTCGATCGAGTAGGAGCCGTCCTCGTCGTATTCGACGGTGACGGGTACTTCGGTGCCGTCGAATGCTTCGGTCTGTTCGTTGATGTCGTTGACGACCGCCTGCACGTCGACGGGCGTCGGTCCGAGCTCGGGACCGAGCGGTGGGCCAGGGTTGGCCTGGCCACCCGGAACGAGCACTTCGATGGTTCCAGCCATACCCGAATGAATCCTCGCTCGAGTTTTAAGGGTTGCTTTTTCGGGCAGTCCGATCCTGTGACAGTCTGACAGGGTTAGTTCGGACCGCGGCGACCGCACAGTCGTCACGCTACGTCACTCGAGGTCGATAGTCCGCGCTGACTCGAGATCGTAATCCCCATCGGCTCAGCACCGGGCAGTCGGTCGATTCGCAGGCTCAGTCGACGTTCTCGGCCCGCCAGGTCGCGAACGACTCGAGCACGTGGTCCTCGTCGAATCGTTCGATGCAGGGCACCTCGTGTGGGTGCAGTTCCTGAACGCGCGAGACGAGATCGTCGTACGCGTCGTCGGTCGTCTTCGCGAGCAGAATTGCTTCCTCCTTGCGCTGGATCTTGCCTTCCCAGCGATAGATCGACTCGGAGGGAAGCCTGTTGACGCAGGCGGCGAGTCGCTCCTCGAGTACGGTTTCGGCGATCTCCGCGGCCGCATCCGGCGGCGATGTTAGGTAGACTGTCGGCACAGGTCTGGTTACGGCTAAGTGCCAGAAAAACGTCGCGCCTCGAGAAACGAGCACCCAGCTAAGCGCTCAACTCCCCCGGTACGTGAACGGATTAGCTTCCGCGGAACGGATTGAACGCACCGTTTATGTCCCACTCGTGGAGACAGTGTGGATTTCCGATCTGCTTTTCGCCGTTTTCGGTTGCAAGCTGCCAGGCCTCGAGGGTTTCGTCCCACTGTTCGCCGCGACCACATCGTTCACAGACGCGGGCGGTCGGCGTTCGAAGTTCGACGCTCATTGCCGGGTATGCGAACTGGACACATATAACCGTGACTGTGTTAGGCAAACGATGCAGGAATCGGCGAAAAATCGTGAAGAATTCAACGAGAGCCATCGACGCACAGCCGCAATTCAACGATCGTAAATTTACGTGATTCAGATCGGATCTCGAGAGCCTGCCGGTCCGCCGAACCGGATCGATCACCGCTCAACTGCGACCCGAGTACTTAGTAGACGGCGTCGACGATTTCGTCGCGGAGTTCGTCGAACGCCTCGAGATAGTCGCGTCGGTCCGCCCGCAGCGAGGATAGCGCGTCGTCGTAGTCCTCGACGTGGTCGGGGACGTAGTACTCCTCGATGGCGAGTCCCGGCACCGACTCGGGGATCGTCAGGCCCGTCCGCTCGTCGTCGGTCCACTCGATCGTTCCGCGCGCGACTTCCGTGAGGACCGTCACGGACTCGGTGACGCCGATGTTTTTGGACTCGTTGCCGAGATAGCCGGTATTGATCACGTAACAGTCGACCTCGAGCGCGTCGATCAGGTCTCGGAAAATATTGCCCTCCTCGCCTTCCGGGCCGATGATGAACGGGTTCGTTCCCACGACGCGGATCGACTCGCCCGCGCGCGATGGGTCGCCCGCGCTGGTTTCGATCGATTCGCCGAGCATGAACGCGACGGCGGCCTGCTCGGTGTCGAGTTTCGCGACCGGCGGCATGAGCGGGTTGCGCGTGATGAAGAAGACCTGATCCATTCGGTCGAGATCGATCTCCTCGTCGGCGCTCTCGAGCTCGTCGCGCTGGACGACCGCGCGGGAGTTCGAGGTGTAACGAGGCTCGTCGAAATCGACCGTTCCGTCGTCGTCGACGGCGACGTTCTCGAGGACGGCGGATTCGGCCGTCGCCGCTTCGTAGAGGCCCGGCTGTTCGTCGGGATCGAGTCCGATCGTTTTGATGAACAGTCCTTCGCCTTCGCTTCCGGGGACCGAGCCGTCGGGCAGCAACCCACACACGTCGTCTTGAACCATCACGGCTTCCTCCGGCTCCTCGAGCCAGCAGCCGTGTGAGGTTAGGGTCGACTTACCGGTCGCAGAGAGGCCCATGAAGACCTGGCCGACGGTCCGGTGTTTGCCGTCCTCGTCGCGGACGCGAACGCGCTTGCTGCCGGCGTGGAGGCCGAGCCCGCCGTATTCCTTCACGCGACGCATGAACAGCCGCAGGAACGACTTCTTGGCCTCGCCGAGGTAATCGGTCCCGAGAACGGCGGTAAACCCGTCGTCGGGTAGGACCCGGACCTCCCGCTCGTCGTGGTCGGGAAGATGGACGGTCACGAAGTCGGGCTCGCGACCGTCGGTCGGCTCGAACAGTTTGGCCCACGCGAGCGCGATCCGAGCGTGTTCGACCGGCACGAACAGCCGACAACAAAACGTCGCGTTGGGATGGCGGCCCAGCAACCGGTCGACACAGAGCATCTCCCGCTCGTTGGCGATGGCGACGGCGTCGGCGAGCAGGTCGTAATCGTCGTCGGAAAACTCGTCGTCGATCGCGTTTTTCGTCCGGTCTGCACTTCGGGAGCGAACCTCGCTGACGTACGACGGTGACCCGTATTCGGTCGTCGTCTCGTCGGGGCTCGCGAACTCGCGCAATTGCTCGAGCGACGGGTTCGTTCGGACGTTCGACGCTGTGGTTGGATCCGGAAGCTGTCTGACCAGCGGACGGGACTCCGTCCCGGTTTCGGACATATACATGACCACCCAACATCCTGATGCATAAACCCGGAGGGTTTTGACCGAAGTGTGTCACTACCTACCCTATTTGAAGCTGTCATATGGAAGTTACTACCGAATTATCGGCTGAGATAGTCGAATCCTGCCTTCGCCAAAAAACATACGTAATCTAGTAAGTATGAGATTTTACTCGAGACAGAAGTAAGATCTTTCGGCGGTTGCGGTCGGAACGATCCGCTGCGTTCGACCGGCCGAGAATCAAGCCGCGCTCGAAAGAACGATCGACCTCGTTGCGAACGATCGGCGAGCGCTCGAAAACTACGAGCGACGATGCCTGTTTTCCGCAGCGCAAACCGTCCGCGAGCAAAAAACCGTGATATAGGTACTGATTTCACGGATGATCACGTTAGTACAGCCAATGGCTCACCTCGAGCAAATATTCATCTACCCCGTCAAATCACTGGATGGAACGGCGGTGGAAGCGACGACGATTCGCGAAAACGGCGGCCTCGAGTGGGACCGTCGATACGCGATCGTCGACGAAGACGGGAACTACGTCAACGGCAAGGGCGAGCGCCAGGTTCATCGATTGCGCGCGGAATACGACCTCGAGCGAAAGACGATCACCGTCTGGAAACAGGGCACCGACGACCGCTTTTCGTTTCACCTCGACGTCGACCGCGACGATTTCGGTTCCTGGCTCACCTGCTTTTTCGGGTACGATGTCGAGGTCGTCCGAGCCGACGAGGGCGGGTTTCCCGACGACACCGACGCGTCGGGACCGACCGTCATCAGTACCGGAACGCTCGAGGCCGTCGCGTCGTGGTTCGACGGTATCGACACCGCGGAGATGCGACGGCGACTGCGCCCGAACCTCGTCGTCGGCGGGACCGAGCCGTTCTGGGAGGATCGGCTCTACGAGACGCCCGGATCGGTCGTCCCGTTCGAGATCGGCTCGAGTACGTTCGTCGGTGTCAACCCGTGTCAACGATGCGTCGTTCCGACGCGGGATCCTGATACGGGAGAGCCAACGGACGGGTTCCGGAAACGGTTCATCGAACGGCGCGAGGAGACGCTTCCCGATTGGGCAAATTCTGCGTGGTTCGACCACTACTTCCGTCTGATGGTCAACACGAGCGTTCCGGAATCGGTCTGGGGGAGTCGTCTCGCGACCGGGGACCCGATAACGGTGGGTGAGCCGATACCGGATCCGTCCGCGACGTCTGCCTCTTCGTGACTCACATTGTGAGACGACGTTGAGATTCGAGCACGCTTGAGCGCCTGTAACCGGCTCGCTTAATCGAAGTCGGGGAGGTCCTCCGGTGGCTCGTACTGGGCTTCCCAGTCGACGTACTCCTCTTTGAGCACGACGGAGACGAGCTGGCCGAACTCGGTGAGTTCCGCGTTGATCGAGGAGACGGTACCCCACGAATCGAGTTCGGGGTGGTACTCCCGGGCCTGCCAATCTTCGGGGATACCCGGCGCGTGATAGCCGACTCGATCAGCGAAATCGTCCCAGAAGAAATCGAACTCGACGAAGAGATCCAGGTCCCGAGCGATTTCGAACTCCCGTTCCTCGAGATCGGTCTGCTCGAGCCACTCCTCGAAGGCTTCCTCCCACGCCCCGTCCTCGAGAAACCCCTGTAGTTCCTCGCGACGATAGTCGATCTCGGTTCCATCGCCGCCGCCGATCGTCGCGTCTTCGTACTCGTTCGGATCGACGAACGACAGTTCGGGCGGATTCGGGGGGTCGACCTCCAGTCCCATACGACAGGGTATGTGTCGTCTTCAGATAAGAATTCCCTCCGTGGGACGACATCGCCGTTCGGTGGACCAGTACGGCTTTCCGCGGCTCGAGACACGTCGGCGGCTCGAGCCGTCGGGCCGATCGAGTCATTGGCCGTTCGAGCGAGACGCACTCGAAACGACACTGGTCGGCCTGATCTGTGGGCCGGAACCCGAACACTCAATCCGCCAGCCGCCGTGTATCGGACGATGACCGCATTCGAGGCTGCGATCCTCGACGTCGACGGAACGATCGTCCGGGGCGAACAGCTGATTCCCGGTGCCATCGACGGCCTCCGCGCGCTCGAGGCGGCCGGGATGGACAGAGTGCTTTTTTCGAACAATCCGACTCGCGGGGCGACACACTACGAGACGAAACTCGAGCGACACGGGATCGATATTCCGCCCGAGGCCGTCCTCACGTCCGCCGTCGTCTCCGCCGAGTTCCTCCGGTCGAACCACCCGGACGACCCCGTTTTTCTGGTCGGGGACGAACGGTTGAAATCCCTTCTCGAGGAGTACGAGCTAGAGATCACGCAGAATCCCGACGAGAGCGGCGTCGTCCTCGGCTCGTTCGACCGAGAGTTCTCCTACGGAACTATCTGGGAGTCGCTGCGGGCGCTCAAGGGGTCGACCCCGTTTTACGGCACCGATCCGGACGCGACCATTCCGACCGACGAGGGAGAAATTCCGGGCTCTGGGTCGATTCTCGCCGCAATGGAGGCGGTTGCGGGCCGTAAACCGGATGCGATTCTCGGGAAACCCTCGGAGACGGCGGTCGAGGCCGCGATGGGGAGGCTCGAGGCACCGCCCGAACGGACCCTCGTCGTGGGCGACCGACTCGATACCGACATCGCTCTCGGAAAACGGGCCGGAATGGAAACCGCCGTCGTGCTCACCGGAGTCACCCGACGATCAGATATCGAGTCTGCATCTATCGAACCGGAGTACGTCCTCGAGTCGATCGGAGCGCTCGAGGAATTGCTCGCCGAGTAAGTCACGGTTCGACTGCGTCAGTAGTGGTGACTAGCGGTGAGTGAAGCCAGTATTCGACGTGAGCCAAAAACGACCAGCGGTCGACCGCGAACGAGCGAGTGGACTCGCGAGCGGCCCCAAGAACTCGTGATCGGTTCGAATCAGTTCGTGACCGGTTCGAATTAGTGTCCGTTTTCGCCCGCACGCGCTTCGCGCCGAAGGCGTTCGCCCTCCGCTGTTGTGACGGTTAGTTCAGGGACGGTCGTCGGCTGCTCGTTTTCGTCTATCGCCACGTAGACGAAATACGATTCCGTCGTCTGTTCTCGTTCGTGTGTCTGCAGATCCTCGCGCTCGGTGACGATCCGAACCTTTACGCTCGAGTCGCCGACGTCGTAGACGTACGCGGTGATAAACGCCGTATCGCCGACGGGAATCGGCCGTTCGAAATTCATCTGATCGACGCGAGCGGTGACACAGGCCTCGCCGGCAAAGCGCATCGCGGCCATCGCGCCAACCTCGTCCATCCACTTCATCACGTTGCCGCCGTGGGTCACATCGAGCGCGTTCGCGTGGTGGGGCTGGACCATTTCCCGGTTTTCGACCACGGTCTCGAGGAGATCAGTCATCGCCCCGTCTTTTCCGACGAGTGCAATCAATCTCTCGACACGGCTCCGGGGACGTTGTCGATTGACACGCTTCGATACTGGTAAAAGTCGCGCCCGAGTTGGTTCGGTAATGAGCGATGCAGGTGATGTCGACGTTCCCGAACCCTCCGACCCGCCGGACCGCGAGAGCGGGTCCGTGCAGGTTCTCGGGACGGCTCACGTTTCTCAGGCGAGCGTCGATGAAGTGACGGAGACAGTACGTGAGGAGTCTCCTGATATGGTTGCCGTCGAACTCGACGAAGGACGATACCGCCAGATGCAAGGCGGAACGCCGGACGACATTCAGGCAGAAGACCTCCTCTCCGGAAACACCGTCTTTCAGTTTCTCGCCTACTGGATGCTGTCGTACGTCCAGTCGCGTCTCGGAGACCAGTTCGATATCGAACCCGGTGCGGACATGCGAGCAGCGATCGAATCGGCCGAAAAAAACGGTCACGGAGTCGCGCTCGTCGACCGGGACATCCAGATAACGATTCAACGGTTCTGGGCCCGACTATCGTTCGTAGAGAAACTTAAGATGGTCGGCGGGTTAGCACTCGGCGTAACCGACCCCCGAACCATCGGGATCACGTTCGGCGCCGTCGTCGGCGCGTGTTTCGGATTCGTCTTCGCGGCGATTGTGGCACCCTTCGTGGGCCTTGGCGACCTCATGTTGTTCGGCGTTACCGGGCAAGTTGGGCTGCAGTACGCCGGCGCAGTCAGCGGCGGGACCATCGTCGGCGGATTGGTCGGACTGATCTGTCTCCCCTCGCTGGACAACGCGGGGGATGCGACGGGGGGATTCCTCAACGGGTTTTCCGTTCGCGTCATCGCCGGTATCGTACTCGGACTCCTCACGGGTGTCGCCCTCGTTGTAACCGAGACGTTCGTCGGACCGGTCTCCGCGAGCGCACTCGAGAACGTCGGCACGTATTCGATCCGCGGACTCGTCGGCGTCCTGGCCGGACTCGGAATCGGAGCAATCGTTGGCGGGCTCTGTGGAATCGCCCTCGACGTACTGACGACCGATGTCGACGACGTGGACGAAATCGATATCGAAGAGATGACCGACGGCGACGTCGTTGCCGCGATGATGGAGGAGTTCCGCCGGTTTAGTCCCGGCGGTGCAGAGGCGCTGATCGACGAACGCGACGCCTACATCGCACACAATCTCCACGCGCTCTCTCAAAAGGGATACGACGTCCTCGCCGTCGTCGGCGCGGGACACAAAGCGGGTATCGAGCGATATCTCGAGGATCCGGAGTCGCTGCCGCCGCTCGAGTCGATCAGCGAGACGGATTCTGGCCGCCGGTTTTCGGTCGTGAAGGTGTTCGGCTATCTCGTGATGGCAGTCTTCGTCGGCTTTTTCCTCCTGTTGATCATGGCCGGCGTTCAGGACGCCTTCTTGTTCCGACTGTTCGCGGCCTGGTTCCTCTTCAACGGGTTCTTCGCCTTCACCCTCGCTCGCCTCGGCGGAGCGCGCTGGGCGAGTGCAGGTATCGGCGGCGCGGTCGCCTGGCTCACCAGCATCAATCCGTTGCTCGCACCGGGATGGTTCGCCGGCTACGTCGAACTCAAATACCGCCCGGTCAACGTCCGCGACATTCAGGTGCTCAACGAGATCATCGGGGACACGGAGCGGCCGCTCGGCGAAGCCGTCGAAGACATGTTCGACGTACCGCTGTTTCGACTCATCATGATCGTTGCGCTGACGAACATCGGTAGTCTGATCGCGACGGTGCTGTTCCCGTTCGTCGTCCTTCCGTACCTCGCGCCGGATATCGGCGGCGTCGATGCACTCTTCGCCGAACTCCTCCGAGGTGCAGAGAACAGTCTGGAGCTAATTCGAGGGTATTTCTCGTGATCCTCTCGAGGGTGAGCGACCGATGAGTTATCCCACCCAATCGGAGCTACAGTTTAGCGACGAAGAACTGTTGGACCTCGCCGCCGCGTGGGTCACCTTGAGCGTCGCGTTCGCGTTGCTCTTGGAGCCGATCCACCGGGGAGGAGCGACGACAACCGCCTTCGTTTTGAGCGTCGGGTTGAGCTTCGTCACAGTCGGCGTCGGATTCCTGTGTCACGAACTCGCGCACAAGGTCGTCGCGATCCGGTACGGGCAGGTCGCCGAATTCCGGGCCAACTACCAGATGCTCTTTCTGGCGATCATGAGCGCGCTCGTCGGATTCCTCTTTGCCGCACCGGGTGCCGTCTACCACGCCGGCCGAATCACCGAACGCGAAAACGCGATGATCGCGCTCGCGGGACCGTTGACGAACCACGGCCTCGCGCTGTTGTTTTTCCCCTTGATGGTCATACCAGGGATCGGTATCGTCGGTCACATGGGCGTGCTCATCAACCTCTTTCTGGCCGCGTTCAACATGATCCCGTTCGGGCCGCTCGATGGCAAGTCCGTCTGGAACTGGAACAAACAGGTCTTCGCCGTCGTCTTTCTCTCAGGTGTCGCTCTGCTGGCCGGGTTTATCTTCATATTCGGACTCTGGTGAGAGGACGACGATTCTGGGTGGCTCGCCTATCGGTGAACCGCTCGCTGGCCGCCTCGAGTCGTCTCAGGCCCGGACCGGTGACCTTTTAGCCGGTCCGGGAGGTCTGTCAGGTATGACCGACCAGACGGACGACTCGGAGTCCGCCGCCGACGGACGATCGGAGGGACTCACCTACGCCGAGACGGGCGTCGATATCGAGGCCAGCGAGGACGCGACCGCCGCGTTGCTCGAGGCCTTCGGAAGCGATCTGACGACTGAGTACGCCGGCCTCCTCGACATCGGCGATCGGTACCTCGCGCTGGCGACCGACGGCGTCGGCACGAAACTGCTCGTCGCCGAAGCGCTCGAGGACTTCTCGACGATCGGAATCGACTGCATCGCGATGAACGTTAACGACCTCGTCGCGGCCGGCGTCTCCCCGACCGGGTTCGTCGACTACCTCGCGATCGACGAACCGGACGACGAGATCACAAACGAGATCGGCGAGGGACTCGCAGTCGGCCTCGAGCGGGCCGATCTCACCCTCCTGGGGGGCGAGACCGCCGTCATGCCCGACGTCGTCACCGGATTCGACCTTGCTGGAACCTGCGTCGGACTCGCGTCGAAGGATGCGATTTTCGACGGCGAGGCTGCCGTCGGCGACGCACTCGTCGGCTTTCCCTCGAACGGAATTCACTCGAACGGCCTCACGCTCGCACGCGAGGCCGTCACGCAAAATCACGACTACGCGGACACCTTCCCGCTCGATCCCGAGGTAACGATCGGCGAGGAACTCCTTCGGCCGACACGCATCTATACGGACCTGCTCGAGCCGATGGTCGATGCCGACGTGCGCGCGGCGGCCCACGTGACGGGCGGCGGCTGGACGAACCTGCTGCGAATGGGCGACAACCGATACGTGATCGAGAATCCACTTCCCGCACAGCCGATCTTCGAGTTCGTCCAGACCGAAGGCGACGTGACCGACGAGGAGATGCACCGGACGTTCAACATGGGCACCGGATTCGTCGTCGCCGTCCCGTCCGAGCGAGCAGATTCGCTCGTCGAGCGGACGGACGGCCAGATCATCGGGCGAGTCGAAGAAGGCGATAGCGTCGAGATCCGCGGGCTGTCGCTCTCCTGAATCGAGCAGTCACGCCGCTAACGACGCGCTATCGATCCGCTTCGCTTTCGGCGTGCGATTCGGTCTCTGGAACGTCCTCGTTCGAAACGCCCTCGAGGGCGGCCCTGATCGTATCGTACTCCTCGTCGCTGTACGCGATGAATCGGATATCCTCGAGCGTTTCCGGCCGGTAACTCGCCAGTGCTTCTCCGATTATCCTCGCACCCTCTGCAAGATCGAATCCGGCGACTCCACAGCCGAGGGCGGGGATCACGAGCGATTCGCAGCCGAGATCGACGGGACCGTTTTCTTTCGCATCCTGATTGACTTGCTCGCCGCCACGTCGGCGTAACGCGCCGGCGACGCCGGAGCCCATCTCGAGGCTCGTTCCCGCGGCGTTGACCAGCGCGTCGGCGGACTGTCTCGCGATGTCTCCCTGAACGATGTCGAATTCCATGCGCGAGGTGTGGACGGCCAGCCGTTTGAAAGGGGACCACGCGAATCCAACGACGAATCGCGCCCAGTCTTAGGCCGACCAAAACCTTTTTAGATTTAGGGTCGCCTAACTCCACGTGATGGACGCCCCCGTTCCAGAACAGGATACTGACACCGAACGCGTCGAGGCAGAATCGCCGACGGTTATCTCATCTCACGAACCGCGACCCGGCAAGCTAGTCGTTACCGAGCGAAACAACACGGACGGTTGGATTGCAAGCGATACAGCCGTCGATCTCGAGCCGTAGTCCGGTGGGATTTTGCCAATATCGCCAGTTGCTAGCGACTTCTCGAGGGATTCTACTGACACCTGAGCCTGCTATCTCTCGGACGTACAATCGACGATTGAAAAACGGCCGCAGACAATTAAGAACTCTTCGAGCGATTCTCTGCAGGGGTTCAGTGGGTCGCTTCTTCGAGGACCAGCGTGTCGTCCTCGAGGTAGTGTTCGAAGTGGTGGCCGTCGTCCTCGACCTCGACTAAGATCTCTCGGAGGATCTCGGCCGTCGCGTAGTCGCCGAGGTTTTCCGCGAGTTCGATGCTATCGCGCATCGACTCGATGATGTCTCCGTACATCTCGAGGTCGTTCTGGAACATCGTTCGGACGTCGTAGACGTCCTCGCCCTCGAACTCGACGGTCGCACGCTCTTCGAGGTTCGTCGGGCCCGATACCGGAACGCCGCCGAGGGCCTGTGCGCGCTCTGCCATCTCGTCTGCGCCCTCTTCGGCGTGTTCGTAGGCTTCCTCGAGGAACACGTGGAGGTCGAGGAACTCCGCACCCTCGACGACCCAGTGGTGTTTCTTGAGCTGGTGATACAGGACGTACGCGTTCGCAAGTTCCGTGTTCAACGCGTCGACGACCTGTTCGGCCTTTTCACGGTCAAGGCGAAGTTCGTTCTCCTCGACGTGATCTGCCTGCTGTCGGACGGTCTTTTGGGTGCTCATCTCGTTTCTATATACAGGTGCATTCCACTTAAAGGTTCCCCATGCAAGAAAATTTCTTCGTGTTCCAAAAACTTATGTTGACTATTGGCGTCTGATCGTTCGTTAGCACCCCTTCTCGAGCGTGACTTCTCGCCCATCCTGACTGTAACGGACAGATTGCCGTTTTTTCACCCTTGAGTAAATATTTTCAAGCTGGAGATCATAGGGCTAGTTATGGCAACGAGGACAGCACAGCGGACGGAGCGGATCTACGTCGACGGCGAGTGGCTCGAGACCGGAGAGACGATCTCGGTCTCGGATCTCGCCGACGGCGGGACGTTCGCGAAAGTCGCCGCCGCAGGGCCAGCGAACGCACGAAACGCGCTCGCGGCCGCACACGAGATTAAACCGACGATGCGACAGACGACCGTCGTCGAGCGCGCCGAGTGGTGTGAGACGATCGCAGAGGGGCTGCGCGAGCGCGAGGAGGAACTGGCCGAAATCATCGTGCGCGAGGCGGGTAAGCCGATCTCCTCGGCGCGGGGCGAAGTCTGCTCGGCCGCAGAGCGCTTCGACCGGGCCGCAGAGGAAGCACGCAACATCGTGAGCAAAGGAGAGTTCCGCGAGGGCTCGACCGAGGGACACGAGGGCTGGCAGGCGATCGTCAAACACGAACCGATCGGCTCGGTGCTGTGTATTACGCCATACAACTATCCCCTCGCGACGACCGCGCTGCAGGTCGCTCCGGCGCTGGCGGCGGGCAACAGCGTGTTACTCAAACCCGCGAGCAAGACGCCGATTTCGGCCGCGATTCTCGCGGAGGTCATCGCCGACGTCGACGGCATTCCGGACGGCGCGTTCAACTTCGTCCCCGGCGAGGCGAGCGTCATCGGCGACATCCTCACGGGCGACGACCGGATCAACGCGATCGCGATGACCGGTTCGTCGGGCGCGGGCAAACACGTCGCGAACGAAAGCGGCATGGTCAACCTCCACATGGAACTCGGCGGGAACGCCCCCGCCATCGTCTTTGACGACGCCGACCTCGAGGAGGTCGCCGGCGCCTGTACGTCGGGCTCGCTCAAGTACGCCGGACAGCGCTGTTCGGCCGTCTCCCGCGTCCTCGTCGAGGAATCGGTCCACGACGACCTCGTCGAGCGGATCGACTACAACATGAGCACGTGGCAGGCCGGCGACCTCTTCGATGAAGACACCGCCTTCGGACCGCTGATCTCCGAAGATCAGGCCGAGTGGGTCGAGGAACTCGTCGAGGACGCCGTCGAGAAGGGCGCGGACCTGGTCCGGGGCGGCAGCCGACAGGCACCCGACGGCGTTCCGGACGAACTCGGCAGCCAGTTCTTCGAGCCGACGCTGCTGGCGAACGTCCCCCACGACGCCCGCCTCATCGACGAGGAGCAGTTCGGTCCGATCGCCGTCGTGACCACCTTCGAGGACCGCGAGGAGGCCCTCGAGATCGCGAACGGCTCCGATCTCGCGCTCGACGCCGCCGTGTTCACGACCGATTACAACCGCGCGATGGACGTCGCAGAGCGGGTCGACGCCGGCGGCGTTCGAATCAACGGCGCACCGAGCCACGGACTGGGCGATATCCCCTTCGGCGGCAACAAGGACTCGGGCATCGGCCGCGAAGGCCTCGACGCCTCGATCCACGAGATGATGCGCAAGAAGAGCATCGTGCTCTAAGTCGGGCCGCGCCCGCGAAACGCCGCTGTCGCTGTCTTTTCTCGAGATTTCGTTCGGAGTCCGACAAACAACGAGACAACTGCGACCGATACCCCGCCACGGTGGCGCGCGCTGGTGGGCCGCGAGCGGCCCACCGAAGCCGTGCGAGGGTGGCGGTGAACGGCGAGGGCAGAACGAAGTGAAGCCCTCGCCCAGTGAGCGGTGAGCGAAGCGATCCGCGAACGGAGTGAACCGCCGCGGCTGGGGAGGACGAGGCTGCGAAGGTGAGTTGCTGTGGGCGGGTTTTCAGAAGGTCTTCGTTTCGAACGAACCCGTCGAACCACATCGACTCGAGACGATCGGATCGTCACCGAAGACCGCTCGAGTCCGCGGACGCTACTCGCTTCGAAGCTCCGCGACGTGATCGATCCGCTGTTGGACGAGATCGGCTTTACCGATGTCGTGGCGCATGTGGAGCCCTTCCTCGCCGGCGACGGCGAGTGCGTCCTCCGCGATTTCTTCTGCCTCGCTGATCGAGTCCGCGACGCCGACAAGCGCGAACGACCGCGAGGTGGTCGTGTAGATGCCGTCCTCGCGTTCGTCCACGTCATCAGAACTCTCCGAGTTCTGATTGCCCGAAGAGCTTCGCTCTTCGACGCTCGCGTAGTACAGCAGGGCGTCGCCGGCGCTCTCTTCGTCGACCTGGACTTTGGTTCCGGCGGACGGATCCGTGGGGTAGCCCTCCGGAACCGCGTACTTACAGACCGTGGCCTGCTCGGCGAACTCGAGTGCCGGCGGTTGCTGGCCGTCTCGAGCGGCCACGAGCACGTCGAGGAAGTCGGTCTCGAGGACCGGCAGCGTGTTCATCGCCTCCGGATCGCCGAAGCGGGCGTTGAACTCGATGACTTTCGGCCCCTCGGCGGTCAGCATGAACTGGCCGTAGAGGATGCCCCGGTAGTCCTCGAGAGCGTCGACCGTCGCCTCGATGATTTCGACGGCCTCGTCGTAATCGCTCTCGGTCATGAACGGCAGTTCGAACGTCGCGTCGGTGTAGGATCCCATCCCGCCGGTGTTGGGTCCCTCGTCGCCCTCGTAGGCGCGCTTGTGGTCCTGGACCGCCGGCGCGGTCTCGAGGCCGCCGTTGGCGACGAACGCCTGGACGGTGAACTCCTCGCCGATCAGCCTCTCTTCGAGGACGATCCGGTCGTAGTCCGAGTCGCGGATGTACGCTTTGCCCTCCTCGACGGTCACCTGATCACCGATGACTTTCACGCCTTTCCCGCCCGTGAGGCCGGCGGGCTTGATCGCGAGGTCGCCGTCGTACTCGTCGACGAACGCACACGCGGCGTCCATGTCCTCGAACGTCTCGAAGTCGGGACAGCCGGGAATGTCGTTTTCCGCCATGAACCGGCGCTGGAAGGCTTTGTCCGTCTCGATTTTCGCGTCGGCCTGTTTCGGGCCGAAGGCGTAGACGCCAACGTCCTCGAGGGCGTCCGAAACGCCCGCGTCGAGGGGCGCTTCGGGGCCGACGACGGCGATAGTTGCATCGATCGCTTCGGCGTACTCCGCGACCGCCGCCGGGTCAGTCGTCTCGAGCGTCTCGAACTCGGCTGCGAGCCGAGCGATACCCGGGTTCCTGTTCCCCGCGCAGGCGGATAGTTTTGCCTCGCTGGCCGCGAGTTCGCGAGCGATCGCGTGTTCGCGCCCGCCGCCGCCGATCAGCAACACGTGTTCGCGCATGTTCGATAGCCGGACGCACGAACCTGTAAACGTTGCTCTTTTCTCGAGCATGATATACCCATATATGTGTATAAAACCGCGAGAGTACTGATCGACGGCGACCACCGCGACACGGTTTCCGTGCAGACGCTCTGTGACAATCACAATCTACTAACAACATCGTTGTGTATTCGCGTTCGTGATGCGCGTATGAGTCGGTGGAAACGCGACTTCGCGAGTGGACTCATCGTCCTCGGTCCGATTCTCGCAACCGTGTTCATCTGTTATGTTCTGTATTCGTTCATCGCGAATCTCTTGCCCGGCGTGGTGATTACCGCGGAGTTCCTCGAGGCGTTCTTTCCGGCTATCGGGGACCCAGCCCGCCAAGAACTCGCGCGCTTTCTCCGAGCCGTGGTCTTTCTCGCGCTCTTGATCGCCATGATGATCGTCGTCGGCCCGCTGGTACGAACGAAACTCGGGGCGGTGTTCGAGGATCTCATCGATTACGGAGCCAATCGGGTTCCGGGCTTGCGTCTGGTCTACAACGCGTCGAAAACCGCGACGGAAACGACCTTCGGCGAGAACGACGCGTTACAGACACCGGTCAAAGTCCAGACCTGGGACGGGGTTCGAATGACCGCGTTCAAGACGGGACGGCCCACCGAGAGCGGGGACGTATTGCTTTTCGTACCGACATCACCCAATATTGCAAGCGGGTTCGTCGTCGAGGTCAGCCCCGACCAGATAACGACGCTCGATGAAACGGTTGAAGAGGCCCTCACTCGAGTCGTCAGCGCCGGATTCGGCGATGCCGACAGAGCCGATACGAAGCTCCAAGAGGGGACGGAGATTACGGTCGTCGACGAGATGACGATCGGGCGGGACGACGAGTGAACGGGCGGTAAACCGCATTCGTGCGGGCTCGAGTAGGGAGATCCGGCTACGAGTAAAACAGCGGTGGCCGCCGACCGCTGCCGTCATCGGCCGATTCTGCTGCAGGCTCACCTTTCTCGTTCGAACCAGACTGGGTGGAAACAGTTTCTCCGCGGGAATCGAGAAGCCGATCCAGCACGTCGATAGCCGCGCCGCGGTGCAAGGGCTGGTTGTCGTTTCCGCACTGTTCGTCCATCACGCATGCCGGACAGCCGTCGACTCGTCCACACCCGCAGTCGGCGATGTGCTCACGCGCGCGGCGTGCGATCCGTTCGAACTGTTCGTAGATCGATCGTGAGAATCCCAGCCCACCCTCGATTCCGTCGTATATGAACCACCCGCTCGAGGGGGCGTCCTCGAGTCGAGACGCAGTCGCCCGAACCGTCGCCTGTGCCGCGGCGAGGTTTGTCGGATCGTCACCGGTTGACGCGACCGGCCGGGCGTTTTCGGGCGCGGAAACGGACCGGTCGTCCGTCGCCTCGAGATCCAGGTGCGAATCGATCGTCAGCGTCGCGAGTCCCCCGAGGTCGCGTTTGTCGACCATCAGCTCCAGTGGCGCGACGCCGATGGTCGCGTGTTCCGCCGCGTGAAGTCCGGCGGCGTAGCCGAGGTGTGGGCTGTCGGCGAGCTCCGAGTCGAGCCCGGGAACCGAGAAGTCGCGGTACTTTTCGATGAGGTCCCGTTCGACCGCTCGAGGGACCTCGAGCCAGCATAGTTGGGTTTCCATCGAGAGCGGTGGGTTGTCCGTCGGAACGCCCTGCGCCCGACGGTTACCCCCGTGGACCCCGACCTCGTCGTAGGTGCCGTGGTAGACCAGCACGCGGCCGCGCCCGTAATGCAGCGTGAAGTCGCCGATGTTTCGGCTCTCTTCGGAAACGGCGTCCAGAACCGTTACGTCGCTTCGAGTGACCGTGTAGTAGTCCACGTCCGTCGGCCGCACCGTGACGTGCGGGGTAGGGCCGTCGTGTACCACCTCCGTGACCTCGTACTGGCGACCCTCGTGGAGTCTGACGGCACCCTCGTGAAAGTCCCTGTAGACCCGTTCGCGCGCGAGCGGTTCCATCTCCGGATCGTGTTCCTCGTCGACATCCGCAGCGAGTCGAACCTCGTACTCCTCGCCTTGCGTCGCGTACAGCGAAATCGTCGACTGCGGACGAGGTGGCCCGCAGTAGGAGACGCCCGTCTCGAGCGCGCCGGTCACCTTCCCCGCTCGCCGCCACATCTCGAGGCCGCGCTCGAGCCGATCTCGATCGGCGAACGACCCCACGTCGTGCTCGTCGACCGCGAGTTCGTCCGCCGCACACAGCAGGTGCTGGGCGAAGACGGCGTCGTTGTCGGTGTCCGCGACCGCGTCCTCGACATCGGACTCGAGCAGGAACTCGGAATTCGAGACGACGTACTGATCTAACGTTCGGTGCTCGGCGACCAGAACCGACAGCGATCGATCCGTTCCCCGCCCCGCGCGGCCGATCTGTTGCCAAAAGGACTGGCGCTGGCCTGGATACCCCATCTGGACCGTCGCGTCCATCCCGCCGACGTTGATCCCGAGTTCGAGGGCGTTCGTCGACGCGACCCCGTCGAGCAGGCCGGTTTTCAGCTGGTGTTCGGTTCCGTGGCGTTTCGGCCTCGAGTGGCCCGCGTGATAGGGTTCGATGGCGCTGCCCCCTTCGGGATCCGTGTAGTACCGGCTGCGATCGGTCCGGTGCTTGCTCGCCCGTTTGACCGAGAGTTCCGCGAGCTTTCGCGACGGCGTGAACAGCAGGGTCTGTGCGCCCAGATAGGTGAGATGAGAGAGGAGTTTCGGCGCCTCGACGGTCGCCGGAACGCGCTCGAGGACGCCCGAATCAGTATCTGACGCCGCGTCGGCGTCCGGAACAGCGCCCGCATCCTCGCCGTAATCAGGACTGTCATTTTCGTTCTCGCGCGCTCGCGGCGGGGGGTTCCAGAGCACGATATCGCGCGGCCCGCGCGGCGAGCCGTCGTCGTCGACGACCGTCACCGGTTCGTCGAGCAGCGTCTCGGAGTGCTCGCGGGGATTTCCGATCGTCGCGCTCGTCAGGGCGAACTGCGGCTCCGAGCCGTAGTACTCGAGAACGCGTCGGAGCCGTCGGAGGACCCAGGCGACGTGCATGCCGTGAACGCCCGTGTAGGTGTGAGACTCGTCGATGACGACCAGATCGCAGGCCGAGAAGAATCGCGCCCAGCGGTCGTGGTCGTGGAGGTACGTGTTCACCCCCACGAAGTTCGAGATGATGACGTCCGCCTCCTCACGGATTTCCCGTCGCTCGGTCCCGCGTTCGGTATCCCCGTCGTAGACCCGTACCGTGATGTCCAGACCCAACTGGTCGTAGAAGTCGTTGAGTTCGCGTTCCTGATCCCTCGAGAGAGCCTTCGTCGGGTAGAGGACGTATGCCGTTGAATCGGTCGATTCGGAACCCGTCCGCTCGCTCTGGGCCTCGAGGTAGTTCCGGGCGATCTGGAGGGCGTAGATGCGCGTTTTGCCGGAGGACGTACTCGTCGCGACGCAGACGTTCTCGCCGCGTTCGAGGGCCTCAAGGGCCGCGGCCTGATGCGTGTAACAGTCGTTTTCGAGCGGTGCCGCCAGTTCGGGTCGCAGGAGGTCCTCGTTCGGGACCGTCTCGGGGCCGCGACCCGGCCGCTCGAGGACGGTCGCGTCCGCCGAATCGCGGTACCGTGGGAACGTCTCGAGCAATTTCTCGCCCGTTGTCGGTCCATCGGCGGACAGATCGTCTGCGTTCGGGTCGTTCGTGTTCGGGTCGTTCATGTTCGAGTCGTTCGCGTTCGAATCTGGTGCATCAGAAATCACCGAGTCCGGTCTGTGATCCCGTTGTCGGGGAATCGCTCGTCGACATCCTTTCGTCGAGCGGTGCCGTTCTCGACTCCGCAGTCGATTTCTCGGCAGTTTGCAACTGTTCGTAGACGTACCACACCGCCCGGCAGTCGTCCTCGCAGTAGGTCTCGTGGCGATCCCACTCGAGTTCCGTGCCGGTTCGAATAAACCGCTGGTAGGCCCGCGCCGTCTGTGCGCCGTCGAGGCCGGTGGCCGCGCCCTCGTAGCCGAGTGCAGCCGAAACGTCCTCGAGCGCGTTCGTCCGACCGGGAAGGACGGCGTTTTCGTCGGTGACCGCCCAGCCGTAGAGATCCAGCTTCGCCACGTCGTCCCACGCGTCGAGATACCGGGGGACGTGCCGGGTGAGAAACGACTCGAGGTGCCGGTAGTCAAAGCGCCAGCCGTTCCACGTGAGCAGCGCCCGATCGGGATGGACCCCGAACAGCCAGTCGCAAAACGACTCGAGGACAGCGCCCGGTTCCGTCGGGTCCGAGCGCTCGACGAAGGCGCGGTACTCGTCGGTCGCGGGATCGTACGCGCCGATCTGCCAGATTATCGTCGGGGAGAGGCCGTCAGTTTCGATGTCGAGACACAGCGGCGGCCGCGGTCTATCCTCGGCGGGGAGGGTTTCGTCCGAGAGTCGACGCGGCGCTCCCGACTCGAGCACCGTCGCGTGTTGGTGCATCCGCACCGCCGTTTGCCGCCCGATCCCCGACATCGACGCGAGCGTTTCGACCGAGGTCTCGAGGAGGTCCGACCGGCTCGCGACGCCGCGGCGCTCGAGTTTGTCGGCGGTTTTCGGTCCGATTCCCGACACGGCCTCGAGTCCGAATTCGTCCGCGGGGAGCGTCTCGAGTACCTCCACGTCGGGGTTTTCGGGATCGCCGTCGGAGCCGATGTCGCCGTCGGAACCGGCGTCGAAGGCTATCGCCGAGAGCGACCCCGCCGTTCCGTAGCCCTCTCGAGAGCCGATTCCGACGATTCGGACTCCGACAGTGGTTCCTTCCGTCGATTCCACCTGCGAATTCCCGTCGTCGACCCCGACGCCGACGACCGCACCGTCGTCCGCCGCGAGCCGCCAGCGTTCGTCGTAGCCGGCGGGGAGCCCGCCCGTCAGCACGGTCGTCGTTTTGCCGGCGGGCAACGCGGCGGACAACGCGCTTCGGTGAGCGAGGTCCGTCTCGAGCGCCGTCGGACGAACCGTCGTCGTCACGTCGTCACAGACGACGCCGGCGATGGAGGGGGCGGTCTCGAGGCGGTGCTCGAGTGCCTGTTCGGCGTCGCCCAGCGCGTCGGCACTGGGGACGGCGAAAAGCGAATGTGAGCCGATATCGTGTCGTCGAACCGGTTCGGAGGCGTTTGCCAGCGGCGGGTGGACGACGGGAACGTCGAATACGTGACGCGCTCGCGCGTCGGCCTGCGGCGCTCGAGACGGTCCGGGAATCAGAACGAGATCCGGGTCGAAATAGTCTCGAGCGTCCTGCAACGCCGCGAGCGACCGGCTCGAGAGCACCCTGGGTGAAATCGAGAGCACGCGAGGCCGGCCACGGTTGCTCATTGGGCACTGGAAGACAAGCCGCGGGTATGAGCGTTTTGAGACCGGAGTGAAAGTACTTCGAGAGCACCGCCCACGACCGCGAAATTCGACCCTCGACCGCCGGAATCGAATCGGTTTTGGGAGTCCCACCGAAACGAGTGTACAATGCGTCAGTACCTCGAGCTGGTCGATTCGGTCCTCTCGGGCGGGACACACAAGCCGAATCGGACCGGCGTCGATACGATTTCGTCGTTTAGCGAGCACTACGAGGTCGATCTGCAGGAGGGATACCCCCTGCTGACGACCAAGGCGATGGACGGCTACCGCTGGAACTCGATGATCCACGAGGTCTGCTGGTACCTCTCCGGCGAGGAGCACGTCAGAGATCTCCGCGAGGAGACGGAGATCTGGAACGCGTGGGCCGACGACGCGGGACACCTCGATACCGCCTACGGCCGCTTTTGGCGTCGGTACCCGATTCCGAACGAGGAGGGACAACTCGAGGGCGAGTCCTGGCCCGAGGACGGCCATCGGTGGGTGACCGAGGAAGCCGACGGGCGGCGGACGTTCGATCAGCTTCAGTACGTGATCGATACGCTCTCGGAGAATCCGAACTCGCGCCGGCTCGTCGTCAACGCCTGGCACCCGGCGAACGCGGCGGTCTCGACGCTCCCTCCGTGTCACTACACCTACGTCTTCAACGTGCAGGGAGATCGGCTCAACTGCCACCTCACGCAGCGCTCCGGCGATATCGCGCTGGGCGTTCCCTTCAACATCGCCGCGTACGCGCTCCTGACGAAGGTGATCGCCGCCCAGACCGGATTCGAACCCGGTACCTTCGCCCACACCGTCGTCGACTCGCACGTCTACTGCGGTCGCGGCGACCGCGGCGAGTGGTACGCGGACAACCTCAAGGCGCTACAATCGCGGCTGGCGGCGGTCGACGAGCCCGCGGAGTACCGGGACGTGAAATCGTGGCTCGAGTCGAGCGCGCCCGAGGAAGCCGAGGGCGACGAACGCCTCGACCACGTTCCCGGCCTGCTCGAACAGCTCGCTCGCGAACCGCTCGAGCGACCGACGCTCTCCGTCGCCGACGTCTCGATCGACGAACTGACGGCCGAGGACGTCTCGCTCGAGGACTACGAGTCCCACGACGGACTCGAGTTCGCGGTCGCCGAATGAGCGGCGGAGACGAACGGACCGGCGCGGACGATGCCGGTCCGAACGAAGTCGACGTGACCGACGCCGAGGCGCTCGAGACGGACTGCGAACTCGTCGCCATCGTCGCCGTCGCAGATAACGGCATCATCGGCAGGGACGGCGACATGCCGTGGCACATCCCCGCGGACCTCGAACACTTCAAGGAGACGACGATTGATCACCCGGTCATCATGGGTCGGGTCACCTACGAGGGAATTCTCGAGGCGCTGGGCGAACCGCTTCCCGGCCGGACGACCGTCGTGCTGACGAGCCAGGACCTCGAGACGCCCGAGAACGCCGTTACGGCTGCCGGGATTGAGGGTGCGCTCGAGGCGGCCGAGACCGCCGCGCGGGACCGCCACGACGACGCCGACCGAATCTTCGTCGCGGGCGGGGCGACCGTCTACGAACAGTTCCTGCCCGTGGTCGACCGATTGATCGTCACGGAGGTACACGAGGAACCAGCAGGCGACACCTCCTTTCCGGCGTGGGACCGGGAGGCGTGGAACGAACGCGCTCGAGACGAGCGCGACGGATTCGCGTTCGTCGAGTACGGTCGACGGAGGATGGAGTAAACCGGTGTAGCTTCGCCGGCGTGTGCACGCCGGTTTTGGATTCGTTTCGAGGCAGGTAATCGGTTGTTTGACCCGCTCGTGGTGGCGTTTGGCTCACAGTACAGTCGGCGTCGAACGGTGAACGTCTCGTCGAGGTGTGCCGTCATCCGATCTGTTTCGCGCTCGTTTTGGGACGCTCTGCCGGATCGGAGTGGCGGAGATGGCAGAGACAATCGCTGCACGTGATCAGTACGCGGTGGCGATTTCCCGACGAAATGTCCGCGGAAATCGTTTGTTTTGCTGTGCGAACGTTCCATGCGATCGTCACAGTCGAGGAAAATTCAGCACCGAGACGCGGCGTCGTCGCCGGACCGTCTATTCTCGAGCGGCGTTCATCGTCGTAGAATCGATTCGCTCTCGGTTCGTCAGGCGTCGTGATGGCGGCGTAGAAACATGTCCCTACAATCCAGTTTCGACGGATAAACAATCGTTGCTGAGTGTCCGTCTCGTCCAGTCAAAAACCGGGAGAACTCGTAGACAGAAGCGCTATCGACACTGTCTCGAGAGAGAAAGCGAGCGTAGACGGTGAAACGATAGCCCGCACTTATGCGAAAATTGGGTCAAGAACCGTCTACCCCGAACAGGGGAACTCAGAGTGAGAGACATGACAGATGAATTAGATAGCGGACTGTTCGACGACTCGCGGAGATCGTTCATGAAAAAAGGTGCCCTCGCAGCGGGCGCAGTGGCGCTCGGAACTGCAGGTGCGGGAACCGCAGCCGCACAGGACGACGGTGGCAGCGGGATGGTCGTGGTGTTCGGAGACGACTACCAGCCAGGCGTGGAGTACGAAATCGCTTCGACCCTGGATCAGGGAACCAAAGACGAGGTGTTCGAAGCCGCAGAGTTGACGGACGAATTCGATACGCCGGACGACTGGAACCTCTACCTGATCAACTACGACATGGGCGGATCCGCCCCGTCGCTTGGATACTTGATGTCGGAGGAAGACTTCAGTTCCGGAGACTCCGATACCATGGGCGAAGACGGGTCGTTCCGAAACGCCCAGCTGAACCTCATCGAAGCCACGCCCGGTGAAAGCGGTAACGGCGACACCGCAACCGAAAGCGAAGACAACGGCGCTGGTGCCGGTAACGAGAGCGCCAGCGGATCGGGTGGCGGTGCTGGCAACGAAAGTGCCGGCGGCAACTAACACCCGAGTCGCTTCATTTCTTTTCGTTTCGCTATTCAACCGCGTGAGCATCACATCGAAGGACCGAAAGCGTTCTCGTCGAGTTCGCCTAATTCGCTCGAGCACCCCTCACCCCCTACAGGGGTATCCAACAGGAGTCGAGAATCGTCTTCGGATCACCTGTGGCTTTTACCCGCGTCGGCCGTAGAACTGTCCATGACGACCCCGACACAGCGAAACCGGCTCGAGGACGAACAGAGTCCGTACCTTCGCCAGCACGCGGACAACCCCGTCAACTGGCAGCCATGGGATGAGCGGGCCCTCGAGACCGCCCGCGAGCACGACGTGCCGATCTTCCTCTCGATCGGGTACTCGGCGTGTCACTGGTGTCACGTCATGGAGTCGGAGAGCTTCTCCGACGAGGAGGTCGCCGACGTCCTCAACGAGAACTTCGTTCCGATCAAGGTCGACCGCGAGGAGCGCCCGGACGTCGACAGCGTCTACATGACCGTTTCCCAACTCGTCACCGGCCGCGGCGGCTGGCCGCTCTCGGCGTGGCTCACGCCCGAAGGCAAGCCCTTCTACGTCGGGACCTACTTCCCGAAAGAGCAAAAGCGGGGAACCCCGGGATTTCTCGACCTCCTCGAGAAGACCAGCGGTTCGTGGGAGCAGGATCGAGAGGCGATCGAAAATCGGGCCGAAAAGTGGACCGACGCGGCCAGAGACCAACTCGAGGGAACGACGGGAAGCGGTCGAGCGGACGCCGACGAATCTGCCCCGCCTTCGAGTGACACCCTCGAGAGTGCGGCCCGGACGGCCTTGAGAAGCGTCGATCAACAGTATGGTGGGTTCGGCTCCGACGGGCCGAAGTTCCCGCAACCGGGCCGACTCCACGTGCTCGCTCGAGCGGCCGATCGAACGGACCGCGACGGCTACCGCGAGGCGCTCGAGACGACCCTCGACGCGATGGCCGCGGGCGGGCTCTACGACCACGTCGGCGGCGGCTTCCATCGCTACTGCGTCGACCGTGACTGGACGGTGCCACACTTCGAGAAGATGCTCTACGACAACGCCGAAATTCCGCGGGCCTTCCTCGTGGGCTACCAGCTGACCGGAACCGAACGCTACGCCGAGGTCGTCGAGGACACGCTCGCGTTCGTCGACCGGGAACTCACCCACGACGAGGGCGGCTTCTTCAGCACGCTCGACGCCCAGAGTCTCGACGAGGACGGCGAGAAAGTGGAGGGTGCCTTCTACGTCTGGACGCCCGAGGAAGTCGAAGCCGTGCTCGAGGACGAACACACTGCGGAACTGGTCTGTGCGGCCTACGACGTTACCGAGTCGGGGAACTTCGAGGGATCGAACGTGCTGAACCGCGACGCGACGCTCGAGGAGCTCGCCGCGGAGTTCGAACTCGGCGAACAGGAGATCGAACGACGGCTCGAGGGCGCGCTCGAAACCCTGGCCGACGCTCGCGAGGAACGACCTCGCCCGGACCGCGACGAGAAGATCCTCGCCGGCTGGAACGGGATGATGATCTCCGCGTTCGCCGAATCCGCGCTCGTACTCGGCGAGGAGTCCTACGCCGACACGGCGACCGAGGCACTCGAGTTCGTGCGCGAAACCCTCTGGGACGAGGAGGCGGGTCGACTCTCGAGGCGATACAAGGACGGGGACGTCGCCGTCGATGGCTACCTCGAGGACTACGCGTTTCTCGCGCGGGGTGCGCTCCACTGTTACGAGGCGACCGGCGACCTCGAACCGCTCGCGTTCGCGCTCGAACTCGCGGACGTCATCGAAGCCGAATTCTGGGACGACGAGCAGGAGACGCTGTATTTCACCCCCGAAAGCGGCGAGTCGCTGGTGACCCGTCCCCAAGAACTCGACGACAGCTCGACGCCGTCGTCGATGGGCGTCGCGGTCGAAACGCTGCTCGCGCTGGACGGCTTTACGGACTCGTCGTTCGCAGAAATCGCAGCCAGCGCGCTCGAGACCCACGCCGACACGATCGAGTCGAACCCGCTCCAGTACGCGACGCTCTGTCTCGCCGCCGATCGCCTCGAGAACGGACTGCTCGAGATCACGGTCGCCGCCGCGGAGATCCCCGACGCGTGGCGGGATCGGCTCGGCGAGCGGTACCTTCCGGACCGACTCATCGCGCGGCGGCCAGCCACCGACGACGAACTCGAGTCGTGGGTCGACCGACTCGAACTCGCGGACGCGCCGCCGATCTGGGCCGCCCGCGAGGCTCGCGACGGCGAACCGACGCTGTACGTCTGCCGGAATCGAGCGTGCTCGCCGCCGACGACGGATATCGAGGAGGCGCTCGAAGTCATGACCGAGAAGCACCAAACGGCGGACATAGACGGTATCGACGAGGACGACGTTCCGTTCTGATCGGACGGTCGGAGTTCGTCGCAGGAGGTCGTACCGGTGGGGAAAATCAGTTGGCCGGCTCGAGCGTCGTCTCGAGCTGATCGGCGAGCCAAACCGCGGGCGGTTGGTCTTCCGATTCGACGAATCGAGTGACTTCTTCGCCGTCGTCGTCGAGGACGACCACTGTCGGAATGTAGTCGATGCCGTATTCGTCGACGCCGGGACCCTGCTTATCTTCGTCGACGGCGATTTCGTCGATACGGTCGTCGGGGACGCCCGCGGCCTCGAGCGCCGCACCGAAATCAGGCAGGAGCGCTCGGCAGTCTTTACACCAGTCGCCGCCCCAGACTTTGTAGGTCAGTTCGTCGCGGTGGGATTCGAGCGTTTCGACGGTCCCCTCGTAGGACGCCGCGTCCCACGTCGGGTTCGGTTCCATGGTCTCGAGACTCATGCACACAGGTTGTGGATCAGGACGCTTAACCGCCGTGTTTCTGGCAGGCGTTTCCAGTTACTGGTCGACCCATTTGATCGAACAGCCCTGCGAGGGCTTCCACTCGAGGTCGACGGACTCGCCGGCCAGTACGGCGTCGATGGCCTCGCGGATGTGGAATCTGGTCGGTTCGTCCTCCGGGTTCAACGCGTCGTCGAGTCGTCCCTGGTAGACGAGTCGGAACTCACCGTCCTGATTCTCGAACAGGAACGGATCGGGGGTACAGACCGCGCCGTAGGCTTCGGCGACCGACTGACTTTCGTCTCGCAGATAGGCGTCGAAATCGATGGGGCCCTCGGTCGCGTACTCGCGCATCTTCTCGAGCGAGTCCTCCGGGTACTCCTCGGCGTCGTTCGGGTTGATACCGACGACGGCGACGTCGTCGTACTCGGCGGCCAGTTCGTTCATCAGATCGAACTTGGCCTGTGCGTACGGACAGTGATTGCACGTAAAGACGAGCAACAACGCTTCGTTCTCCGCGAACGACTCGAGCGAGTACGTCTCGCCGTCGGCTCCCTCGAGTTCGAACGACGGAGCGGCGTCGCCTTCGTCCAGTTTGGTTTCAGATTCTTTCAGGACCATATCGGGAGGGTATTACTCGTCGGGCCTTAAGCGTCGGGTTCGTTGCCTTGGTGCCGAATCGGAATCAGCACTCTCGACTCAGTTCGGACCTGTATGGAGTACTCCTGAGTGGGGATTGGACCGAGACCCTGGGACGACTCACATATTTGTATCCCCCGCAACATTCACGACGTATGAAGTCACTCGAGGTCACGGACGAACAGTACGCCTTCGTACAGCACCTTCGCGAGGAGATCTCCGAACAGGTCGTCGGCAAATACGGTCACGTCCGCGAGAAAGACGCCGTGCAGTTCCTGATCGACAATCTCGACGGCGACCTCGAGGTGGACGGGGAGTTCGACGCGGGTGACGTGTCGGTGGATTCGCTCGAGGACGGCGACGGACCGGACGACCTCGAGGAAGTTTCCTACGACGAGGCCGATGACGGCGCTGCCGACGGACAGGGGCCAGAGGAGTCCTCGGACGCCACCGGCGGCGAGGCCGACGAAGAAGGTGCTGAATCCGACCCCGAGACGGGCGACGACACCGAATCCACCGACGGCAGCGATGACGACGGCGCGGCCGACGACGACGATATGTTAGACGAGATGATGAGTCTGCTCGAGACCCACGACGACAAGTGGGAGGAATCCTCGTCGGGCGACCACCGCTACAGCGTCGAACTGCCGGACGGATCGACCGAAGAGGTGCAGACGAAAGACGACGTGCGGGCGATTCTCTTCAAGAACTACCGCTGACTGTCCTCGGTTGGGCCAGTCGCATCCATGTCGTCCCCCTCTGTGTGTGAACGACCGGCACGAGTCCGGAAGAAATTTACTCGCGCTCGCGCATCCGTCCGTATGAGCGAACGCGAGGTTCTCGAGTTGCTCCGTGAGAACGCGCGGTACACCACTGCGGATATCGCGCGAATGACCGACCTCGAGGAGTCGGCGGTCGAGGCGACGATCGAATCGCTCGAGGAGGCGGGCGTGATTCGCGGCTACCAGCCCGTCGTCGACTGGGACGAACTCGAGGACGAACGGGTCCGCGCGGAAGTCGAGTTGAACGTCATGCTCGACCGGGAGACGGGCTACGGCGACATCGCGGAACGCCTCGCACGATTCCCGCAGGTGACGGCCCTGCGACTGGTCAGCGGCGACTACGACTTCGACATGGAAGTCGAGGGCGACTCGATCCGCGAGGTATCCCAGTTCATCAGCGAAAAGGTCGCGCCCGTCCCCGAGATCACCCAGACGGTCACCCACTACGTGATGACCTCCTACAAGGAAAACGGGATCGAACTCGGCGACGGCGACGACGACGACAGGCTGTCAGTGTCCCCATGACGATCGACCTATCCGAACGCGTCGAGTCGGTCGGCCCCTCGGGGATCCGCCGCTTTTTCGAGATCGCCGAGGAGCGCGACGACGTCATCTCGCTCGGCGTCGGCGAACCGGACTTTTCGACCCCGTGGGCCGCCCGGGACGCAGCGATCGCCTCCCTCGAGCAGGGAAAGACCTCCTACACCGCAAACCGCGGGAAGCGCGAGCTTCGCGAATCCATCTCGGAATACGTCGGCGACCGCTTCGACCTCGAGTACGGCGCCGACGAAGAGATACTCGTCACGGCGGGGGCCAGCGAGGCCGTCGATCTGGCGTTTCGGGCCATCGTCGACCCCGGCGATACGGTCGCGATCGCCCAGCCGTCGTACATCTCCTACGAACCCGGCGTGATCTTCGCCGGCGGCGAGGTGCTCCCGGTGCCGACCCGCGAGGAAGACGACTTCCGGCTCACCGTTTCCCAACTCGAGCAGGCCGGGGCGGCCGACGCGGACGTGCTCGTCATCTGCTATCCCAACAACCCAACCGGGGCGATCATGACGCGCGACGACCTCGAGCCGGTCGCGGCCTTCGCACGGGAACACGACCTGACGGTGCTGGCCGACGAGATCTATGCGGAGTTGACCTACGACGAAGACCACACCTCGATCGCCACTCTCGAGGGGATGCGCGAGCGAACTATCGTCTTCAACGGGTTCTCGAAGGCCCACGCGATGACGGGGCTTCGATTGGGCTACGCGCTCGGCCCGGCCGAGACGATCGGTGCGATGAATCGGATCCACCAGTACACGATGCTTTCGGCGCCGACGACGCCCCAGTACGCCGCCCTCGAGGCGCTCGACACCTGCGCGGACGACGTGCAGGAGATGGTCGAGCAGTACGACCGACGGCGACGATTCGTCCTCTCGCGCTTTCGCGAGATCGGCATGCCCTGTTTCGAGGCCAAAGGTGCGTTCTACGTCTTCCCCGAGGTACCGTCGGGCTGGAGTTCGGAAGAGTTCGCCGAGACGCTGCTCGAGGAACAGGGCGTCGCGGCCGTCCCGGGCGACGTGTTCGGCGACGGCGCTTCGGGCCACCTCCGGGTGTCGTACGCGACGGGACTCGAGGACCTCAAGGAGGCGCTGAACCGAATCGAGGCGTTCCTCGAGGAACACGAGCCGATTGCGAGCAGCGCTGATTCGTAGCAAACCTGGCGAGTCGCCACGTTATTGCGCGTTCGATCCGTTCGCGAGAGTATGGTCGAGTATCGTCCCCTGCCGGACGAAGGGATGCGGACCTTTTTCGAGTACACGAACTACGCGTTCGCCCCGCAAACGGGACCGGTAGCGTACGATCCGGACGAGCACGAGACGCCGCGATTGCGCCTCGGATCGCCGCGTGGCCTCTACGAGGACGGCGACCGCGACGCGGAACCGCGCGTCGTCTGTCGGCAGTACTGGCTCGAGGCGACCGTCCGCGGCGACTCCCACCCAGTTGCTGGACTTGCATCGGTCGCGTCGCCGCCGGAATCGCGTCGAAAGGGCATGGTCCGGACGCTGCTTGAGCGCTCGCTCGAGGAGTACCGCGACCGGGATCGGATTCTATCGGTTCTCTGGCCGTTTCAGTACGAGTTCTATCGGAAGTACGGCTGGGAGACAGCCAACAACCGCGTGCGCTATGCGTGTCCCCCGGACGCGCTCGCGTTCGCGACTGCGGCGGTCGACGACCCGGAGTTCGTCGCCGTCAGTTCCGACTCGTACGACGTACTCGATGACGTATACCAGCGACACGCGAGCGAGTACGCCCTCTCGATCGAACGTACCGAGGCGTGGTGGCGACACCGCGTGCTCTCGAACGACGGTCCGGATCCGTTCGTCTACGTCCTCGAGCGAAACGGCTCACCCGCCGGATACCTCGTGTACACCATCGACGGTGAGGAGCAAGGCTCTCGAACGATGTCCGTGCAGGAACTCGCTGCCGACGAACACGACGACTATCTCTCCCTGCTCTCGTTCTGTCACACGCACGATTCGCAAGTCGATACCGTCGAACTCCCCGGACCGACCGATTCGTCGCTGCTCGATCTGACGCCGAACCCGGAGGCGGTCGAGTGTACCGTCGAAACCGGTCCGATGGTCCGGATCGTCGACGTCGAATCGGCGCTTTCGGCGGTCGCGTATCCGGGTGCGGGCGCGTCCGAACGACCCTGTCGACTGACGCTCTCCGTCACGGACCCGCTCGTCGAGTGGAACGACGGGACCTTCGCTCTCGAGGTATCGGGCGGAGCGGCGACCTGCGAACGAACTGCCGGCGAGGCGAATGTCGAACTCGACATTGGCGCGCTCTCGCAATTGCTGGTCGGAAGCCGTTCGGCAGCCGACCTCGAGCGGGTCGGGCGACTCCAAACGGAATCTGCGAGCGAACTCGAGGTACTCGAGTCGCTCTTTCCCGAAACCGAAGTCTATCTCCGAGAGCACTTCTGAGCCGGCTTCGAAACGATGTGCGGTATCGGAGTCGCTCGAGCGGTACTGGTCGAATTCGTGGAGAAAAACGATCCCGTGCTCGAGTCGAGCCGTTTGGCCTGAACCCGCCGCGAACGGCTACCGGGATAGAACCGGGTCAGTCGTCTGACTCGTAGTGGTCTCCGGCTGACGAGGGCATCTGGGTCTTTCCGACGAAGACGAGCACGACGAGTACGATCACGTAGGGGAGCACTCCGATCAATCTCGAGGGAATGGGGATGTCGGAGGTCTGCTGAATTCCGAGCTGGAGCGTCTCGAGACCGCCAAACAGAAACGAGGCGAGGAAGGCGCCGATCGGATTGTAGTTGCCGATCAGGTACGCGGTGAGGCCGATGAATCCGCGTCCGTTCACCATCGTTTCGCCTCCACCGACGAATGTACCGGCATTGAGGGCCAACGCAGCGCCGCCGATCCCACAGTACACGCCGGAGAGAACGGTTCCAACGTACCGAACCAGCTGAACGTCGACGCCCGCCGTATCGAGCGCTTTCGGGTCTTCGCCGCTCGCCTCGATCCACAGCCCGAACCTCGTTCGGTTGAGAACGTACCACGTGAGCGGGCCCGCGGCGACGAGCAACATGACGGGTGGCGCCATCACGAATATGTCTCCGAAAACGGGGAGATCTGCGAGACCTGGAATCGCCCACTCGTCGAACCCGTCGACGCTGGGACTGTTCACCTGACCCCAGACGATGGTGCTCGCGAACGGGGCGAATCCGAGCGCAATCAGCCAGATCGCGAGTCCCGCGATCACCTGATCGGCCTTGAATTCGATACAGGCGATCGCGAACAGGAGAGCGACCACCGCGCTGGCGACGATCGCGAACCCGAACGCCAGCCAGACGTTTGCGCCGATCGGCGTCAGCGACAGCGCGTACATGCTCGCGACCGCGCTGAACGCGCCGACAATGAGCAGTCCCTCGAGGCCGATGTTGATGATGCCCGCCTTTTCGGAGAATATCCCGCCCAGTGCGGCGAATCCGATAGGGACCGTAAGCCGTAATGCCATCGATATCGACGACGCGTCCACTGGACCGAACAGCCAGAGACAGGCCACGGCCACGACGGCCAAGACAACCGCGGTGTACAGCATCTTCTCCCTGGAAATCGAGTCGGTCGAGACGTTCACGCTTGCTCACCTCCGCTGGTCGCAGGGGTGTCGGAGCCGAACCCCGACCGTTTGCCGATCAGGCGGAAGAACTCGGGCATCGCGATAAAGAGGATGATCAGGCCCTGAATGACCTCGACGAGTTCGGTCGGCACGCCGAGCGAGAAATTGATCGCGAGGCTCCCGCTTTTGAGCGCCCCGAACAGCAGCGACGTCGGAATGATGCCGATCGGGTTGTTTCCGGCGAGGATAGAGACGGCGATGCCGTCGAAACCGAACGACGGAATACCGGACTGCCAGCGGTACTGAACCATCATGACGTATATCGCGCCGGCGACGCCGCCGAGCGCACCCGAGAGAGTCATACTCGTCACGATGTTTCTCTCAGCGTTGACCCCGCTGTATTCGGCTGCAGCCTCCTGCAGGCCGCTCGTACGTAGTTCATAGCCCAACACGGTCTGCGTGTACAGGAGCGTGATCCCGATCGCGACCAGGAGTCCGCCGCCGAGGGCAAACAGCGAAAAGCGCGAGCTGTCGATGGACGTCGGGAACTGTGCAACTGCTGGAATCGTCTCGGTCAGGACCGAGTCGGACGAGAGGTCACCGACGTGGTTGTTGACGAGATAGAACGCGATGGCGGTTGCGATGAAGTTGAGCATGATCGTCGTGATCACCTCGTGTGCGTCCGCGTAGGCTTTCATCACGCCGGGAATCATACCCCAGAACCCGCCGACTACCGCGCCAGCGGCGATTCCGGACGGAATCACGATAATCGTTCCGATGGCGTTGTTAGGAACGAACTGACTGATCCAGAGAACGGTCAGGGCAGTCGCCAACCCACCGAGCACCATCTGTCCCTGGGTCCCGATGTTGAACAACCCGGCCCGGAACGCCACGGCGACCGAGAGGCCGGTAAACAACAGCAGCGTCGTCTCCTGTAAGGTCTGTCCGAGGCTGACCGGAGAGCCGAACGCGCCCTGCAACATCGTCAAATACACCTCGATCGGATTGTAACAGCCGTATCCGACCCCCGGAACGAAGACGACGGGACTGTCACAGGTGGCGACGAATCCGGAGACGAAGATCAACACTGCGCCGAGTACGAGCGCGAAAATCAGCGACGCGACACTGATGATGAGGCGCTCGAGCGGCGACGCGTCGACGAGTCGATCGAGAGTACCGGCGAGCCGACTTCGAAGCCCGCTCATGCGGACTCTCGCCCCCGAATGCGTGCACTCTCGGCGGAAATACCGTCGGGTCTTTCACCGGCCATCAGGAGGCCGAGTTCCTCTTCGCTGACCGCATCGGGGTCGACGATCGCCACGATCTCGCCGTCGTGCATTACTGCGAGGCGATCCGAGAGCTGTCTCACTTCGTCGAGTTTTGAGGACACCAGCAAGATCGCCGTACCGTCCGCCCGAAGGTCCAGCAGTCGGTCGTGGATGAACTCGATGCTACCGATGTCGACGCCGCGAGTCGGTTGGGAGGCGACCACCAGCGAGGGGTCGCGTTCGAACTCGCGGCCGACGATGAACTTCTGCTGATTGCCGCCCGAGAACGAGTGTGCGTCCGCGCTGGCATCTGGCGGTCGGACGTCGTATTCGTCGATCACGTCGTCGACGTACTCCTCGGTGCTGTCCCAATCGATTCGAAACCCGTTCGAAAATTCGGGCAGGCGTTGACAGCCGAGCAGTCCGTTTCGCCTGAGGTCGTAGTCCATGACGAGACTGCGCTTTTGTCTGTCCTCAGCGACGTAGGCCATCCCCATCCCGATGCGATCGCTGCGCGAGGCAGTTGTAATCTGCGAGCCGTCGAACGTGATCGTTCCGATCGAGGGCTGGTGCAGTCCGGTGATCGCCTCGATAAGTTCGGACTGTCCGTTTCCGTCGACCCCAGCAACGCCGAACACTTCGCCTTCGTGGACGGCGAAGTCGACGTCCGAAACCGCCGGGACACCGCGGTCGTCCTCGACGCTCACTCCTTCGACCTCGAGAATCGGATCGCCGCGTTCGGCGTCGGGTTTCTCGAGGTCGAGCAGCACGTCCCGGCCGACCATCATTCGCGCGAGTTCTTCCTCAGAGGTGTCGTCTGCCGGAACCGTACCCACGAGTTTCCCGTCGCGCAACACGCTGATGTCGTCGGCCGCTTCCAGCGCCTCGCCGAGTTTGTGTGTGATGAAAATGATCGTCTTTCCCTCCGCGATCAACTCCGCGAAGATGTCGAACAATCCCTCGACCTCCTGTGGTGTCAACACCGCGGTCGGTTCGTCGAGTATCAAAACATCGGCGCCACGGTAGAGTGCCTTGAGGATCTCGACGCGCTGTTGTTCGCCGATGCTGATCTCGTCGATCTGTGCGGTCGGGTCGAGGTCGAAGCCGTACCGCTCCGCGAGGGAAGCCGTCTCCTCGATCGCCTGTGATCGATCGGTTGCGAATCCGCCCCACTTCGTGGGTTCGTTTCCCAGCACGACGTTCTCGGCGACGGTCATCGTATCCACGAGCATGAAATGCTGGTGAATCATGCCGATACCGGCGTCCATCGCGTCGCTGGGCCCGTCGAACTCGTGGCGGACGCCGTCGATGCGTACGGTTCCTTTGGTCGGTTCGTACAATCCGTACAGCACGTTCATCAACGTCGTCTTCCCGGCTCCGTTCTCGCCGACGAGGGCGTGGACCGTACCCTGCTCGACGGCGAAATCGACATCGTCGTTCGCGACGACTCCCGGGAACCGCTTCGTGATCCCGTCCAAGTGGACGGCGGCCGCGCCAGGTCCCGCTCCGTCGGCCGACTCGTCGTCAGCAGACATGGTATCTAGGAATCGTCAGTAGTGGTCGGAACGTCTATCTCGCCGTCGATAATCTGCTGACGGGACTCCTCAATCGAGGAGGTGATGTCTCCAGGTAGTTCGCCCTCGAAGTCCTGTCCAATTACCGCATCGACGCCGTCTTCCTCGAGACCCAGATCGTTCGTCTCCCCGCCCGAAAAGTCGTCTTCGACGACCGACTGGATGGATTCGTAGACGGCGTTATCGACGTATTTGACCATGCTAGCGACGATCACGTCACTGAAATCTTCCGAGCTGACCGACTGGTCGTCGTCGACACCGATCGCGAACCTGCCGTTCGATTGAGCCGATTCGAAGACACCGCCGCCCGTGTTGCCCGAGGAGTGGTAGACGACATCCGCGCCATCGCTGTACATCCCGTTCGCGATTTCTTGGCCCGTAGCGGGATCGGTGAAACTTCCTGCGTAGGCGTCCCGGACATCGATGCCCTCGTCGACGTGCTCCGCACCCGCTCTATACCCAGCTTCGAAGCGTTTGATGAGCGACGTTTCCCGACCGCCGACGAAGCCGATAATCGATTCGCCGGGATTCGACTCGCCGCCAGCGTGTGCGTACTCGGTTTCGGTCAACAGGCCCGCAAGCTGACCGACGAGGAACGAACCCTCGTGTTCGCGGAAGACATAATTGATGACGTTATCGGCGTCGACCATCGAATCGACGATCATGAATTGCTGGTCGCTGAACTCCGCAGCGTTCTGTTCCAGATCGGTTTGGTGATCGTAGCCGATACAACAGACGAGATCGATATCGTCCTGGCGGGCGAACTGCCGTTGCATCTCGTTCATGTCGGAGACCTCCTCGGGTTCGGCATCCTCGTAGTCGATGCCGAACTCCGAGACTGCCCGCTCGACACCGGCATTTGCCATGTCGTTAAACGATTCGTCACCCAGTCCCCCAGTCGAGTAGACGATTCCAACAGTGATATCGGCCTCGCTCGAGCCGTCGTCTCCGTTGTTGACGAGACAACCGGCTAGCCCGGCGGTCGCTCCTGCTCCAACTGACGTAAGGAATGTGCGTCGTCGCATACTGAATACGGATTAAACGGAATCATCTTATAGTTTCTGGACCGACTGTTGTTCATCTGAACCCGTATTATCGGTTACAGTTGACGTATCCCAATCGCTTCGGAGATAGCGTCTAAAAATTACCACCATTAAATATTATGATTG
Source organism: Halostagnicola larsenii XH-48 (assembly GCF_000517625.1). Lineage (GTDB taxonomy): Archaea > Halobacteriota > Halobacteria > Halobacteriales > Natrialbaceae > Halostagnicola > Halostagnicola larsenii. Next base: position 1,248,376 of record NZ_CP007055.1, read on the forward strand.
TGCAATTTCAGTGCGAGTTTTCGCCCCAACGGTCGGTTAGCGTCACTCGAGACGACGTTTCCATTCGGATCCGAACTCCACCGGTACGGAGTCCGCGCTGGGTAGGTTCAGAGATGGGTCGCTTGTCGATGCCTAGGCGGAGTAGTGTGGATCGCCGTGGCGATACATATCGAGCATCATCCGCTCGAATCGGTCGCCGTCGACCGACTCGACCACGCGCGTTCGAGGGACGCCATCGGTCACACCGAGTTCGTCGACGAGACTGTATCCCCGCGTGAGCCCATCGCGGTCGTCGACTTCGACGTAGTAGGTGGCCGCTTCTTCGATGAGATCCGGCTCGAGCAGCGTCGCAAGGGTCATCGAATCCGGCTGGGTCGTGACGTCCGCCCCCAGGGAATCGTCTTCTGATTGTGCGTTAAACTCCCGGACGGCGTCCGTGATCGTCAGATAGAACTCCGCCAGCTCGGTGTCCATCGTTTCGACCGCCTCGAACACGTCGGCTTCGAACAACGAGTCCCGAACCGTGACTCCCCAGTCGACGAGGGTCGTCTCGAAAGCATCCATCACCGCGCGGGCGGCGTCCGGATCGACCCAGAAGTTGTACTCCGCGGCCGGCGTGATGTTCCCCAGAGTGTTGACGGCTCCACCCATGATCCAGATGTCCTCGAGCAGTTCCGGCAGATCAGGTTCGCGCTGGAGAGCCAGTGCGAGGTTCGTCAGCGGCGCGATACAGGCCAGCGTCAGCTCGCCGGGGTTTTCTCGAGCCTTTCGAACGATGTAATCGACCGCGTGCTCGTCGGCGGACTCGATGCCAGTCTCCGGAAAGAGCTCGCCGCCGAGACCACCCTCGCCGTGGACGTACTCAGCGAAGTCGTACTCCTTGAGCAGCGGCGAGCGAGCGCCCTCGTAGACCGATACGTCGTCGGCGACCCCGGCGAGGTCGAGCGTGTATTTGGCGTTTTCGACCTGGTACTCGAAGGGGACGTTTCCGGTACAGATCGTGACGCCCTCGAGCGAGACGCGGTCTGAGAGCGCCGCGAGCAGTATCGCTTGCGTGTCGTCGCCGGCAGTATCCGTATCCAGAATCAGCCGTCGAGGTTCTGTCGAACTCATACGAAACCAGTTGCAAGTGCGGATACAAATATGGTTCCTTCAGTCGTCACGATCGAAATCTCATGCATGAATCGCTCTATTTTCGTTCGAGCAGCGTGACGAAACGCCTTCTACTGAACGAACGTTTCGAAACGCTCACACGACGTTTCGCTCGGTTCTGTCTTCGTCCCGATCGAACCGGTCACTCGAGAGCGCCGACCCGTCCACGAGCGATATCGCCCCGTCGAACACCAGTTCGGCGACGAGTTCGCCCGTCGCAGGCGCGTGTTGAAAGCCGTGCCCGGAGAATCCGCCAGCCGTGATGAAGCCGGGACTCGTCTCCTCGACGATCGCGTGATTGTCCGGCGTAACGGCGTAGAGACCGGCCCAGCCGCGTTTGACTCGCGTGTCCGGCCCGAAACGCGTCGTCCACCTCGAGACGGTCTCGAGGGCGGCCGCAGTCCACTCGAAATCCGCCGACTTCCCGTACGTGTCGGGATCCGCTCGCGGATCGTCGCGATCGCTGTCAGCCGGGCAGTTCCCTCCGACGAGTGCGTCCCCATCGCGTTCAGGCCGGAAGTACGTCCCTGACTCGAGGTCGACCGTCAGCGGATCGCCCTCCGGAACCGGCTCCTCGGGCGCGACGATCGCTACCTGTCGTCGCGTCGGAACGATCGGCAACTCGATGCCGGCTATCGACGCGACGCGACCCGCCCAGGGACCGGCCGCGTTGACGACGAAATCAGCCTCGAGTCGGTCGGTAGCGGTTTCGACGCCGACGATCCGATCTCCGTCCGTGCTCTCGAGGACGTCGATAACGGGTTCGTTCGTGCGAATCTCGACGCCCGCATCCGCACACGCCGTCGCGTACCCACCCAGCGCGAGGTGAGGATCCACGAAGCCGTCTGTCGGCGAATAGCTCCCCGCTGTGAACTGCTCGGTCCGAACGCCGGAGCAATACCGACCGATCTCCCCCGCCTCGAGAAGTTCGCTGGGGACGCCCCGCTCGCGTTGCAGACGAACGGTTTCCTCGAGCGCCTGTACCGTCTCCTCGTTCCGTCCGAGAAAGAGATACCCAGTTCGCCGATACTCGATATCGACTCCGAACCGCTCTTCGAACGATTCCCAGACGGGAATGCTCTCGAGCGAGAGGTCGATGTTGACGGGTGTCGAGAACTGCGCCCGAATGCCGCCCACGCTCCGCTCGGTGCTTCCGCTGCCGATCGATCCCTGCTCGCAAACGACGACATCACCACCGCGCGAAGCGAGCGCGTACGCACTCGAGAGCCCGACGATTCCGCCGCCGATGACGGCGATTTTCATACGATACCAATCCACACAGTATCCGATAAGGATTCGGGAAACTCGAACGGTGAATAGCCCGCTACCGCGTTATCTATCAGCAGTCTGGTTCGAGTGTGTCACCTGTCTGACGTACACTGAAGTAGGAGTCGGCCGTAGTTCCGATATGGTCCGTATCTTCTCTCATTCGGATGTCGCCGCCCTCCTCGATCTCGAGGACGTGCTGGCGGTCGTCGCCACGGCGTTCGAAAAGCAATATCGGGGCACTGTTGAACGGCCGGACCGCCCACACTATCCCATTGGAACCGACCTCGATACCGGTACGCCCGACGAGTCCACCGGGACGGCACTCTGCATGCCGGCGTACATACACGGCTCACCCTACGCCGTCACGAAGCTCGCCACAGTTTGTCCCGGAAACGCCGACCGCGATCGGTCGACGGTCAACGCACAGATTTCGCTCGTCGACGCCGAAACCGGCCGCCCCGCTGCCTACCTCGAGGCGACGCGAATTACGAACGTTCGAACGGGCTGTATCGGCGGCCTCGCCGCGAGTCAACTCGCCGACGAAGACCCAATCGATCTCGGCGTGATCGGCGCCGGAACCCAGGCCCGCTGGCAAACTCGAGCGATCGACGCCACCACGGACCTTCAGTCGGTCCGGATCTACGCCCCCAGCGACTCGAAGGTCCGGTGTGCAACCGCGCTCGAGGACGAACTCGACGTTTCCGCGAAAGCCGTCTCGAGTCCGCGAGCGGCCGTCGAAGGGGCGAACGTCGTCGTCACCGCGACCACGAGCACGGAACCCGTCTTCCCCGGCGACGCACTGGCACCGGGAGCGATCGTCATCGCGGTCGGTGCGTACGCGCCCGAGATGCGCGAACTCGACGCGGAAACGATCGCTCGAGCGGACCGACTCTTTGCCGATGTCCCCGACGAGGCGGCCGAAACCGGTGACCTCTCCGAGCATTCAGACCGCGAGGTCGTCGAGTTCGGTGCCGTCCTTGCTGGCGATTGCGGTCGCGAGAGCGAAGACGAACGGCTCGTCTTCTCGAGCGTCGGGTCGGCCGTTCTGGATGCAGCGACAGCAGAATACGTCTACGAACGTGGCGTCGACGAAGGCGTCGGAGCGGTCGTATCGCTGTGAGAGTTCTCGAGGTTCCCCACCGTAGCGGCGCTCGGAACGCGGGCCGTTCGCGGCCGGAATCAGTCTCTGGACGCGGTGTGAATCGGCTAGCTGAACCGGGTCGATCCGGCCACGAGACTCAAATAGCGCCTTTACGAAACTGTAGTAGGCGTATACAGCTAATGAATAACCTGCTATTGGGGAGGGTGTCGACCGACAGATCGTCGAATACCAGCAGGTCAGACGAGGGCTCGCCGGTGATCGATAATGGCGAGTAAATCGATTCCTCCCATCGATCGCGTCACGGACGCGTTCTTCGCGCTCGACTCGGGCTACCGGTTCACGTACATCAACGAACGGGCCCAGGCGCTTCTCAAACGCTCCCGTGGCGAGCTGATCGGCCGCGTCATGTGGGACGAACTGCCGCGGACGATCGAGACCCAGTTCCCGGACGGATTCTATCGGGCGATGGACGAACAGATTCCCGTCTCCTTCGAGGTCTATCACACGCGTCTGGAAACGTGGTTCGAAGCCCGCGCGTACCCCTCCGAGGACGGGCTCTCCGTGTTCATGCGAGATATCACCGAACGGAAAGATCGGGAAACCAAACTCGCGCAGAACGCCGCCGTCGTCGAGTCGATTCGGGATGGGGTCGTCGTCCTCGACAACGGGAACCGGATCGTCGCGGTCAACGAAGCGATCGAAGCCAACTTCGGCATCGGCCGTTCGGAGTTGCTCGGCGAACACGTCGAATCGCTCCCCCAGTTAGCCTCGATCGACGACGAGCACAGCCTCGAGATCGGTCAGGCCATCGACGACGTCTCCGTCGGTGCCGCCGAATTCCGCGAACTCGAGATCCCATTTACCGATCGCCACGGGAACGAGCGCATCACCGAACTTCGATTGGTCCCGATCGAGGACGACCGAGCGAACATCGCGGGTATCATCCGCGACGTGACCAAACAGCGGACGCACGAGCAGATAATCGAGTCGCTGCACGAACTCACCCGCTGGCTGTTCCAGTCCGAAGACCCCGACGAGATCTGTTCGATCGCGGTCCACGCCGGCAGCGACCTCCTCGAGTTGCCGATCAGCGGCGTCTGGTTACTCGACGATACGCAGGGCTATCTGGATCCGGTCGCTGGAACGGCCAAGGCCCACGACGAATTCGGCGGTCTCCCGCGATTTCGGCCAGGAGAGGGGCTCGTCTGGGATGTCTACGAATCCGGCGAATCGGAGTATTACGAGGACCTGACCGAAGTCGAGGACCTGTACAACCCGTCGACGCCGATTCGGTCGGAGATCATTGCCCCCATCGGCACCCACGGCGTGCTCATGACCGGCTCGTTCGAACCGAACCGGTTCGACGAGACCGACGTCGATCTCGTTTCGACGCTCGTCGAGAACGCAAACGTCGCGCTCGACCGCGCCGAACAGGACCAACTCCTCCGCAAGCGGACGGATCAACTCGAGCAGCAGACCCAACGGCTCGAAGCCGTTGCGAACGTGCTGTCGAATGATCTCAAAGAGCAGATCCAGACGATTTCGGATGCGCTCGAGATCGACGATGAAGCAACTGACGACTCGATTTCGGTTTCGGACGAATCGGTCGAAACGACGCTCGTCCGGACCGAACGGCTGGTCGACGACGTTCGAGAGTTCGCCCGCAACTCCCGGAGCGTCCGGACCCGTTCCCCCATCGATTTCGGGACGGCCATCGAGACAGCCGTCGCGCGATCCGAGCTCGACGGAACGGCACTCGAGGTCGAGACCGTCGCGACGCTCAGAGCTGACGAAGATCGGTTCGTTCGGCTTCTCGAGATCGTCTTCGACGACGTAGCAGCCCGCTGTACGGGCGAGACGACCGTCAAGATCGGAACGATCGACAAAGAGGAGGGGGGCCGTGGGTTTTTCATCGCCGACGACGCCGAGACCGGCTCGAGCGGTCCGCACGATCGATTATCCGATCCGACCGGTTCGGACGATCTAGCGCTGCCCGGACTGGGGCTGGTGCTGGCTCGCGTGATCGCAGAAGCACACGACTGGACCGTCGAAACCACCGAGAGCGGAGACGGAACGCGGATCGAGTTCCACGATATCACGACTCTTGACGTAATCAAAGCGTAGCACGGACTCGAAATTTTGACGCCGATTCTGCCAGTTACTCGAGCTCTCGTTCGATCGTGGAGCGGAGCTTTCGAACCCTCGTCGCGTCGACCTCGAGCGTCCGCTCGTCGGTTTCGATCCTGACGACCCCTTCGTCGGTTGGGGTTCCGATCGACACGATCGGCGTTTCGTCGGGGAACGCGTCGCGAACGCTTTCAGGATCTGTTGTCTGGACCAATGCGCGACCCGGTTGTTCGTGAAAGAGCGCACCCGACGGATCGTCGCTCGAGATCTCCACCTCGAGTCCGACGTCCTGTGACGCCATCTCGGCGAGTGCTACCGCGAGTCCGCCGTGGCTCACGTCGTGGACGGCGCGGGTCGCGTCGTCGTCGGCGACGGCCGCAAGCGCTTCGATGAACGACTCCGGCGATTCGGGGAGCGTCGGGAACCGGTCGCTTCCCGAGGACTGGGCGAGATACTCGGAGCCGCCGAGGCGGTACGAATCCGAATCCATCGCGAGGTCGCCAACGAGCAACACTTCTCCCTCGGGAGCGGCCTCGAGCGGCGGCGCGTCGTAGCCGGCTTTCGTGCCGACGACCGCCAGCGTCGGTGTCGGCGGAATCGGGCCGGCGACCGAATCGTTGTACAGCGAGACGTTCCCGCCCACGACGGGAATCGAAAGGGTCGAACACATCTCTGCGAGGCCGTCGACGATCCGTTTGAAGCCGCCGTACACTTCTGGCTTCTCCGGGTTTCCGCCGTTGAGACAGTCGACCGCAGCCAGCGGCGTTGCGCCCTTGGCCGCGAGATTCGTCGCGTTCTCGAGGGCGATCGCCTTCGCCCCCTCGAGCGGGGCCGCGGCGGTCCAGTTCGGCGCAGCGCCCGATGAGATCGCGAGCCCAGTTTCACACTCTCTGATGGCCATCACCGCCGCGTCGTCGCCCGGCGGGACGCTCGTCCGAACGCCGACCTCGTGGTCGTACTGCTCGTAAACCCACCGTTTCGACGCCGTGCTCGGACTCGAGACGACCGCTTCGAACGCCGTCTCGAGGTCGACCGATGGACGGTCGACCGACGGTCGTGGGGGCGCTTCGACGGGGAGGTCGTTCATCGGCGCGCCGTCCCCGAGGAAGGAGGCGTCCACGTCGACGACGGTGTCTCCGGAGAAATTACAGACGTAGTTCCCGTCGGTGACCTCGCCGATCACCGAACAGCCGAGGTCGAATCGCTCGGCGATTTCGGTCACGCGGTCGACGTTCTCCGGTTCGACCTCGTAACACATTCGTTCCTGAGATTCGGCGAGGAGGATCTCGAGTGCGTTCATGTTCGGCTCGCGCTGGTGCACCCGCTCGAGGTCGATCCGCGCGCCGAGGCCACCCTTGGCGACGAGTTCGCTCGATGCGCCGCCGAGACCGGCGGCACCTAAATCCCGCGCTGATTCGATCAGATTCTCCTCGACGAGGACTTCGTTGGCCTCGATGAGCAGCTTTTCGGCGTACGGATCGCCCACCTGAACGGCGGGTCTGTCCTCGGTCTCTGCGTCCTCAGCTAGATCCTCGCTCGCGAAACTCGCGCCGCCGAGGCCGTCCCGGCCGGTCGCGTTCCCGACGAGGACGAGTTTGTTACCCGGCTGCTGGGCCTCCGCGGTGACGAGGCGGTCCTCGGTGAGCAGGCCGACGCAGGCGACGTTGACCAGCGGGTTCCCCTCGTACTCTGGGTGAAAATCGACGCTGCCGGCGACGGTGGGGACGCCGATGCAGTTACCGTAGTGGCTGATTCCCTCGACCACGCCGTCGAACAGATATTGGGAGTGTTCGCGGTCGAACTCGCCGAAGTAAAGCGAGTCGGCGAGCGCGATCGGGTACGCACCCATCGAGAGCGTATCGCGGACGATTCCGCCGACGCCGGTCGCCGCGCCGTCGAACGGATCGACGTAGGAGGGGTGGTTGTGACTCTCGATTCCCATCGTAATGTAAGTCGAGTCGCCGGCGTCTTTGCCCTCGCTTTCACCTTCGCTCTCGCCCCCACGTTCGGTTCTATCGTCGCTGTTCGTCCCCGCATCGCCGTGTGACGGCAGCTCGACGACCGCCGCGTCGTCTCCGGGACCGACGACGACCTGTTCGCCCTCGCTCTCGAACGCGGACAGCAACGGTCTCGAGGACCGATACGCACAGTGTTCACTCCAGAGGTTCTCGAACAGCGCCGCCTCGGCCGGCGTGGGATCGCGACCCAGTTCCTCGACGACGAGTTCGCGGTCCGAATCGGCAAGACTCATTCATCCCCATGTTGAAAGCGACCCGGTAAATGGATTTCCATATCCACGTTCGTGTATATCAATCGCGTCCGTTCGTGACTGCGTGCCGAACGACGAGCAACTGCGAGCGGATCAACGATCGTCTCAGCCGCGACGGCGTACCGAGGTGCTTTTGATCAGTCGGTCTAAAGGTCAACCCGTGCTGTCGGTCGAACTTCACACCCACTCGTCGCTGTCGTACGACGGTCGAGACCCGGTCGACCTCATCCTCGAGCAGGCCGCCGCCGTCGACCTCGATGCGATCGCGATCACGGACCACGACGAACTCGACGCGAGCCTCGAGGCCGCCCGCCGAGCGCCGGAATACGACCTGGTCGGCATTCCAGGTATCGAAATCTCGAGCAAAGCGGGCCACGTCCTCGGGCTCGGCGTCGAGGAAGCCGTCCCGCCCGGACTCTCTTACGGCGAGACGCTCGAGGCGATTCGATCTCAGGGTGGAATCGCGGTCGTCCCCCACCCGTTTCAGGAATCGCGCCACGGAGTAATGGCGCGAATCACGCGCGAGGAACTCGCCGAAGCCGACGCGATCGAGGTCTACAACTCGCGGTTGCTGACGGGCCGCGCCAATCGACAGGCCGAACGGTTCGCCGACGACCACGACCTGCCGATGACCGCGGGGAGCGACGCCCACATCAGCGAGATGGTCGGGCAGGCGGTGACGCGCGTGGACACCGATCAGCGGTCGGTCGAGTCGATCCTCGAGGCGATCGGCGAGGGGAAGACCTCCGTCGAGGGCAAGCGGACCCCCTGGCACATCAGCTTTCGCCAGGCCGCGGGCGGCGTCACGCGTCGCGTGCGGAAAGGCATCGGTACACTCTTTCAATGACGATCCGCGGAACCGACCCCGCGACCGTGCGAGCCGCCATCGAGGATCGAGACCCGCTTCCCGGAACCGCAGGATTCGCCGGCGCGATCGACGACCGCCTCGTCCGGGACGTGCTCGGACGCGTTCCGCTCTTCATCGAGGGAGCGCCGAACTCGCTCGAGGCCGGCGAGCCAGAACCGGATCGACCCACGCGGTGGGCGTTCGATCCGACCGAACTCCGTTCTCCCGAACTCGTTCCGGCCGGTTCCGTCAGCACGTCGCCTGATGGCCGGGAAACGGAACGCGTCTGGGAGCTTCCCGATCCGACCCCAGCGGACGATCACGACACCGCTCTCGAGGCCCTCTCGAGGGGGATCCAGAACGCGGTCTCGACCATGGAAACCGACAACGCGGCCGTCGCGTTCTCGGGCGGCGTCGATTCCGCGCTGGTCGCGGAACTGCTCGATGCCCCGCTGTACGTGGTCGGCTTTCCGGACAGCCACGACGTCGAAGCAGCCCGGACGGCAGCGGCGGCGATGGATCGGGACCTCACCGTCGTCGAACTCGAGCCGGCCGATCTCGAGCGCGCCGTCCCCAAAGTCGCTCGCGCGACCGGACGGACGAACGCGATGGACGTCCAGATCGCGCTCGGGCTGTATCTCGTCGCCGAGCGGGTCGCCGAAGACGGGTTCGACAGGCTCGCGGTCGGGCAAGGCGCCGACGAACTGTTCGGCGGCTACGAAAAGGTCGTCCGTCTCGATCACCGCGTTGCGGCCGAAACGGTTCGCGGAGCCGTGCGCGAAAGCATCGCGACGCTCCCGGCCCAGTTACCCCGCGACGTATGCGCGATCACCGCCGCGGGAGTCGATCCCGTCGCCCCACTGCTGCACGACGACGTCGTCGACGCGGCACTTGGACTCCCGGAGGGGCTCCTCGCCGACGACCAGATGCGAAAGAAGGGATTCAGGACCGTTGCCGCCGACTACGTCCCGCGAGAAATCGCCTACCGGGACAAAAAGGCCGTCCAGTACGGCAGTCTGATCGCCCGAGAACTCGACCGACTCGCGAGACAGGCCGGCTACAAACGTCGCATGGACGACCACGTCACGAAGTATATCGAATCGCTGCTCGAGGAGAGCACACTCGAGTAGGCCGGTACAAGCGGATCAAAAGCGGGCTACTCGTCGACTGCTTACTCGTCCGTTTCGGTTGGTACCGCGCTCGCGGTCTGTTCGCCGCGGAAGTCGGATACTTTGCGCCGGTTTATCTCGCCGATCCGATCCGCGGCGGCACCGACGAGCTCGTCGATCTGTTCGTAAACGTCGCTGTCTTCGTCTTTTGCGACGGCTCCTTCTCCTCCGTCTGCACCGAAATCGGGGTGCATCGGGATCCGGTTGAGGATCGGGATGTCGAAGTCGTCGACGATTTTGTCGACTCCCTTACCCTGATCGCCGAACAGTTCGTGTTCGTCGTCGCAACTCGGACAGATGAACGAACTCATGTTCTCGACGACGCCGACGATCGGCGTGTCGTGTTTCTGGAACATGTTGATTCCTTTCCGCGTGTCCTCGAGTGCCATCTCCTGTGGCGTCGTGACGACGATCGCTCCGTTGACCGGCATCGACTGCAACAGGTTCAGCGAGGCGTCGCCGGTCCCCGGCGGCAGGTCGACGATGAGGTAATCGAGACGGCCCCACTCGACGCCCTCGAGGAACTTCATCATGAACTTGTTGACCATCGGTCCGCGGAGAATCGCCGGGTCGTCCTCGTCTTCCATCATGAATCCCATGCTCATGACGCGAACGCCGTCCGAACGGGGCGGCACAAGGTCCTCGTTCGGCATTACGCCCGGTTCGCTCTCGACCGGTAAAATCCGCGGAACGTTCGGGCCGTGAATGTCCGCGTCGAGCAGGCCGACCATCGCGCCGCGGGCCTCGAGTCCAGCGGCGATGTTGGCCGCGACCGTCGTCTTGCCGACGCCGCCTTTCCCCGAGGAAACGGCGATCACGTTTCGAACATCCGGTAAGACTTCGTCGTCGAACCCCATCGCGCCGCTGACCTGACCCTGCAGGTTCGCCTCGAGTCCCTCTTCGGCCAGGACTTCCCGAATCTCGTTGCCGATATCCATCTCCGCCGGGGCGTACGGCGCGTTAAAAGCGAGCGAGATGTTCGCGGTTCCGTCCTCGATCGAGAGGTCGTTGACGAGACCGAGCGAAACGATCCCCTCGCCGATCATCGGATCCTCGATACCCTCGAGTTTGATCTTGAGTTCGTGTTCTGTAATACTCATGGTATCTTTCGGTGTTGTGCGAATTGAGGGCATCGAGCGGGATACGTGTACTGGTTCGGGGTGATTCAATAGGGTGACTCGAGCACGCAGGCTCCGCGCGAATCGAGTCAAACGAGCGCTAAAAGCAAAACGATCGAAACGAAAAACGGTTCGGCGTTTCTTACGGACCGGGCGCGCCGATCGGTTCGGGCAGGCCGCCGTAGAAGAGCACGCCGATGATCATCGTGAGGACGAACATCCCGCCCCACATCATAGTGGTGATGCCGACGAGGTAGGACACGCCGAGCAGTTGGGACTTGATGTTGCGCGGTTCGCCGACGAACCAGGCGATGAGCATCACGTAGATGGGAACCAGAATGAGAGCGAAGATAACCCAGGTCCCCTCGTTGACGAACCCGGTGAATCCGCCGGTTCCATCGTAGCCGTGATAGAGCAGGGTCGAAAGCGCCGTCGAAGCTAGACTCATGCTTTCACCTCCTGCTCGGTGGCCGCAGTTGGTTCGTCGTGTTCGTGGTCCTCATTGAGATGTTCGATCGCGTGTAGTTCCACGACTGGAACCATCTTCGACAGCGAGAGGAAGAACAACACGACCATGCCGATGGTGCCGACCAGCGAGAGCCACTCGATGACACTCGGGAAGTACTCGCCCGGCGTCGCCGCGTAGATGTGGAAGGTCGGGTGCAAGAATCCCTCGACGACGAACAGCAGTTTCTCGAGGAACGTTCCGGTCAGCACTGCGAGGCCGGCGACGATGGCCCGCGGCTTGCTAAACAGCGACGGGCGAATCGCCTGTGCGAAGATGTACGCAAGCGTCGCCGAGACAAGCCCCATCGAAACCAGATAGACCGGGTGGCCGATTTTGGCATCGGTCGCGGCCGAGTTGACGGATGGGCCGAGGAACGAGCCGTTGACCACCTGCTGGACCTGCAGCCACAGGAACAGCAGACAGAAGAAGCCGAGCCACAGGAGCAGTCCGCGGAAGATGTCGTCGGTGAAGATGTGCTCCCAGTCGTACGCGCGACGGAAGGCGTACGCGATGAGGATGACGCCGCTGATCGCCGAGGTCAGTGCGATGGTAAGGAACTGTGGCCCCTGAACCGCGCCGGTCCAGGCGGGCATCGCCGGAAGCACCGAGAACAGCCACGGGATAACGCCACCGTGAAGCAAGAGTGGTGCCATGATGATGACCGCCAGTGCGAGCCACCAGACCATCTGTTCGATGACCTCGTCTTCTTTCTCCGTGTAGCCGAGCGTCATCATCTTGTACACCGGTTCGAGGTAATCAGGTAACTGATCGCGGAGTCGGTGAATGTCGTATCGAAGCGTCAATCCGAGGTAGGTCGCCGTCATCACGAAGTAGGCCGTGATGACAGTCACGTCCCACACGAGCGGCGAGTTGTTGACCGTGATGTGGAAGTGACCGAGGACGCTCGTGACCATCCGGTCCGGACGACCCATGTGAACCAGAATGTAGAATCCCGCGGCCGAGAGGCCGGCGAGGGTCAGCATTTCTGCGAGGCGGGCGACCGGCAGATACCGGTCCATACCGAGGAGTCGAACGGCGGCCGAGAGGATGATCCCGCCGTGTGCGATCCCGACCCACCAGATGAACGCGCCGATGTACAGTCCCCAGGTGGAGCCGCCACCGGAGCCCCAGTCGCCGAGGCCGGTGACGATCAGTCCCTGCTGGAGCTGATACGCCCACGCGACGAGAAAGGCACCGAGCGCGAGCGCTGAGACGCCGTACAGGACGACGTACTTCCTCGTGAACGTATTGATCGGTCGAAGGATGTCCTCTTCTGAGGGCGTCTTGGTGCTCATAGGGACACCCCAAAGTCACCGACGGTCCCCTCGTCAAGGACGTCCTTGCGGTTGTCGACGAGTTCGATCTCAGAGCCGTCAGCACGTTCAACACTTATATCGCTGTACGCGACAGGTGTCTCAGTCTGGTGGGCATTTGGACCGGGTTCGTTCCCGAAGTAGACGACGTTCGGGTTGGTCCCGATGTCCTCGAGCAGTTTGAAGTTCGAAGACGGCGAACCGGCGTAGTCTTCGAGCGCTCCCTGCGCGTCGTCTTCGTTGCCTCCCTCGAACTCCTCGTCCTCGCCGGGTTCGCTGGCGAGTTCGAGTTCGACGAGGACTTCCTGACTGTCGAGATCGAGGCCGTGCTCTTCGAGCACGTCAAAGACTTCGATGATCGACTCTTCGTACTGAACGGAATCAGCGTCGTCCTCACCGAAGTTTTCGGTGACGATTTCCGCTGCTTTCATGACGGTAAGCAGTTCTTCGGTGAGGTCTTCGGAGGCCTCGAGAACCGACTGAAGGTCAGAATCTGCTCCAGAGAGTGCATCCTCGAGATCCGAGGTCGATGGGAGACTGCTGTCGATCTCGACGAGAGCGCGACCTCTGGCTGCATTGTCGATATATCGCTGTGGGTCACTGGTCTCGCGTTTCATGTCGCCGAATTGGATCGCATCGGGCGGACAGGCGTCCTCGCAGGCCGACGTTCCGACCTTCTCCTCGCCGCTGAAGCCATCCTGGCGGGAGGGGCACATAGTACACTTGCTCATTACGCCACGGGGGGCGCGACTGTCGACCCAGCGACCTCGGTCGTCATGCATGTGATCGCCGTCCATCTCCGAGTGATCGTCTGCGATCGCCTCTGCAGAAACGTCCGGTTCGTCCCATTGGAAGTAGTTGACGCCGTACGGACAGGCAACCTGACAGTACCGGCAGCCGATACAGACGTCGTAGTCGGTCAGAACCAGTCCGTCTCTGTCCCGCGTGTGGCGAGCGGTCGTCGGACAGACTTTCTCACACGGGGCGTCGGTACAGTGTTGGCACGGTCGGACGAGCCGGTTTCGGCTGCTGTCCGGACCGCCGTCCTCGTACTCGAGGACGTACATCCAGTTGACTCCCTGATCGAGGTTGTTTTCCTCCGTACAGGCCTCGACACAGGAGAGACACCCGTCACAGCGCTCCAGATCGATCGTCATCCCCCACTGGACGTCGCCCTGTTCGGTGGTTTCCGTTCCGCCTGCTTCGGCCGCGCTGACGCTCGGTTCGTCGCCGCCTTGCATGGAACCCCACGCACCGATACCGATGGCGGCGCCGGCCCCCATCTTCTTCATAACGCCTCGGCGGCTGTCTTCGCCGTCGCCGCCGAGTCCTTTCAGCATCTCGGCGAAGCCGCCGGCGTTCTTTTTGGCCTCCTCGAAGGCTGCTTCCGTCGGCCGGTCGTCCTGGCCGAACTCTTCCATCATGTCCTCGTGGTACTTCTCGTGGAAGTCGGCCTCCGAGAGTTCGCCCTTGGTGACCCGCATCGCGTCCTGGGCCATTTTCATACCGAGGTCCGTGTCGTACTCGGTATCGTCGAGCATATCTTCGAGGTCGTTCTCCCATTCCTGTCCGAGCGGGTGGAACGACTCGTCGTCTGCGCTCATCGGATTAGAACACCTCCGGTGTGGCTGTTGAATTCACGTGCGTTAAACATGTTTGCACGCAATCATATTTGGTCATTTGTGGAACCTCTACACCGTCTTCACCACTAGATCTGTTTCAAGTGTCGAGCCGATTTCCAGCGCTCGAGAATTGGTGCGAATATATTCGTGTATTTATAAGCTACTCCGGGACGTTCGTCGGTAATTGATTATTGCACGATTGATAACAATTGCGCATGCTGCGCCGCTCCAACGGGAAATTAACTCGGAGCGATCGACTCCCGCGTATTCGTACTCTCTTCGACGCGCGATAGATCATCGACGAACCGTTTGACGACCGTCTCTTCTGCTCGATGAAGCGTCTCACTGCAGGTCGATTTTGCGATGTCCAGATGACCGGCAAGTTCGGTCAACGAACACCGGCGCGGCGTGTCGTAGTACCCTTCTTCGACGGCTGCAACCACGACCTCGAGCTGGCGTTCGGATAACAGTTGGCGGTCGCGCGACTCCTCTCGAACCGTTTCGATCCGGTACTGGATGCCGAATTGCTCGAGTTGATTCGCGAGTCCCGCGAGTCGTTGGCGCGTTCCCGTCACGTCGATCGTCGCCATCCCGTTTTGTATATCGACCGGCAATTCGATCGGCATTCCCGAGTCGCGCGACGAAAACAAAAGCAACGGACTCGTCGTTTCGAAGTGAATCGTCGCGTCGTTCTCGCCGCGGTCGATCGTCGAGAGTTCCGTGATCTGTTCGTGTTCGCTCATCGACTCTACGACACCGGCCACGTCGGGTCCGGTGACCTCCACGAGTGCGAATCCGGAGCTCGAGCCGGGAACGGCCGCGAGGACGCGAAACGTCGAATCGGGGTGTGCGGTCGACACCTGCTGGATCCATACCTGCTCCGGCAGCGTAATTGCGAGTGTTGCCTGTGCCATGATACCCGTTCTCTTGTAGGTCAGGACTCCGCCTACCAATATGTTCCTCCCGTTGCAACCAACTGGGAATGATCGAAAGGGCGACCGCAGACGCCCGTTTCCAGCACCCTCGGGTTTGGGGCGGCCGGGTCAGGCTCACCGAGGGCAGCCATGATTTGCACTCTACTGAAAAAGCGCGGAGCGATTGCGAAATCACCCCTATCACTATTAATCAATGGGACTACATTATTCACAGACATGCGAGTCCAGTCTCGAGTTCGAACAATCGAACTACTGGTAGCGGTCGCACCTATCGTGACGATCATCGCCATTTTCGGTAGTCCGCCTGAGCTACTCTCTAAAATAGGAGAGACACCGCTTGGATCGGCGGCTATCGGCGGTTCGATTTGGGCTTTCCCGCCAGTACTAAGCGCCTTTGCCCTCTGTCGCGTGTACGTCACTGAACGGAGTATCAGCTCTGTGGTTATCGGCGGGCTGGGTGTTGTGACGCTCGGTCTTTTCCTGCTCAATGTTCGGACCGTGATCGTCACACCGGACATAACGTCGCCCGAGACAGGGATGTTCGTTGGTCCACTAATTGCTCTGTTCACCGGGTGTTTGCTGGGTGCAGCAATACTGATTGGGGAAGCTATAAACTGAGTATCTGAGAGTGTCATACACTCCCTCACAAGGCTTCATTTCGATCTCATCGAACAGAAATAGTTGCTCAGTATACATCCGTGCTATCCGTTTACGCTTCGACCCAAAACCAGAGGACACCGATCGAAGCATATACAATGCCGAAACCGGCGAAAATCAGATCATCATTCATAATACCGAATACAGTCTGTGTACTTCCCAACCCGACCATCGCAGCCCCAATGAGACGCTGTACACGTTCTCGTTCCATTCGTTTTGAGGAATATACTGCAGATATACATATTTCTACTGTACTGAGCGATGCGTGCTTCGCCTGTACTAAGCGATTGGTTGATCGGGTATACCACTGTTCTATGACGGCCTAAAATACGTGACAGAACCCACCCAAGAATCCGAGGGTTCGGCGATGAATACTGAAGAAGGACAGCTACGAGAGACATACCAGTTTCACACAGAACAGCCGTTATCGGCGAGATCGGGTTCGGTAACCACCGTTACCGTTATGCGAGGGGGTCCTGAAGCCATCACATGGATATCTACACCGGCCGGGGAGACGACGGGCAGACCGACCTTCGAACGATGGACAGGGTGTCGAAGGCGAGCCACCGCATCGAGGCCTACGGCACGGTCGACGAACTGAACGCCGTCATCGGAACGACTCGGCCCACCGAGTACGACGACCTCGAGGCGAGACTCCGCGAGATTCAAAACCATCTCCACATCGTCCAGGCCGATTTCGCGAATCCCGACCCCGACGAGGACGACCCGAAAATCGAGGCCGAACACGTCGAGCGACTCGAGTCCTGGATCGACGAGTACGACGACGAACTCGAAGCTCTGACTTCGTTCATCCTCCCGAGCGGCGGCGACCTCGGGAGCAGCCTTCACTACGCGCGGACGATCTGTCGCCGGGCGGAGCGACGTGCCGTCGCGCTCGCCGGTGAAGAAGAGGTAAACGAGACCGCCGTCACGTACCTCAATCGCCTCTCCGACGCGCTCTTCGTCTTCGGCCGCGTCGCCAATGCTCGAGATGGGATTCCCGAAGAGAGCCCCACCTACTGAGGACCCGCTGTCGCGCTCGGAGAGGACTGAGTCGACAGGAACGCTCTCGAGAACGATAGCATAGAGCGATCGAGGACTGTCCGGTCTGTCGGTCGTATCGAAACGCTTACTCCCGACAGGCCGGTGGAATCCTATATGAGCGACGACGCCGTTACGCCCGAGGACGTTCGCCACGTCGCGTCGCTGGCCCGGGTGGATCTCGAGGACGACGAGATCGACCAGTTCACCGGCCAGTTCGCGGACATCCTCGAGTACTTCGAGACCCTAGACGAGGTTCCGTCGGTCGACCAGGACGCCGAACTCACGAACGTCATGGAACCGGACGAGGTTCGCGAGTCACTCGACAGCGAGTCGGCACTCGAGAACGCACCGGAAACCGAAGACGGCTACTTCAAAGGGCCGAACGTCTCCTGATCATGTCCGAGAATATCTTCATCACCGAGGAGACCCTCGAGGGCGACGAGGAGGGACCGCTCGCTGACAAAACCGTCGCCGTCAAGGACAACATTTCGACCGAGGGCGTCCGGACCACCTGCGGGTCGAAGATGTTAGCGGAGTACGTCCCGCCCTACGACGCGACGGTCGTCTCCCGGCTCAAAGACGCCGGCGCGACCATCGTCGGCAAGACGAACATGGACGAGTTCGGGATGGGAACGACGACCGAAACGTCCTTTTTCGGCTCCACGGACAACCCCGTCGCGCCCGGCCACGTTCCCGGCGGATCGTCGGGCGGATCCGCCGCGGCGGTCGCCGCCGGCGAAGCCGACCTCGCGCTCGGGTCCGATACCGGCGGCTCGATCCGCTGTCCGGCCGCTTTCTGCGGCGTCGTCGGCATCAAGCCGACCTACGGGCTGGTCTCGCGATACGGGCTGGTCGCCTACGGCAACAGCTTAGAGCAGATCGGCCCCTTCGGCTCGAGCGTCGAGGACGCCGCCTCGCTGCTCGACGTCATCGCCGGTCCGGACGACCGGGATGCGACGACTCGAGAATCACCGAATACCGACGGTGCTGCGGCCAGTTCCTACGCCGCAGCGGCCGACGGAGACGTCGACGGCCTGACCATCGGCGTTCCCACGGAACTACTCGAGGGCGCGGACGAGGGTGTCGTCGAAACGTTCTGGGACGCCATCGACGACCTCGAGGAAGAGGGTGCGACGTACGAGGAAGTCAGTCTGCCGTCGGTCGAGCACGCCGTCGAAGCCTACTACGTGATCGCGATGTCGGAAGCGTCCTCGAACCTCGCGCGGTTCGACGGCGTTCGGTACGGCCACGCCGCCGGCGAGAAAGGCGAGAACGACAACTGGAACGAGGCGTTCTCGAAAGCGCGAAAGGAAGGCTTCGGCGACGAGGTCAAACGACGAATCCTACTCGGAACGTACGCGCTTTCGGCGGGCTATCACGACAAGTACTACAAGAAGGCACAGGACGCCAGAGCGTGGGTCAAACAGGACTTCGACGAGGCGCTTTCGAACGCCGACGTGCTCGCCTCGCCGACGATGCCCGTGCCGCCGTTCGAACTCGGCGAGAGTCTCGAGGACCCGCTGACGATGTACCTCGCCGACGCCAACACGGTGCCGGTCAACCTCGCAAATCTGCCCGCGATTTCGGTACCTGCGGGCGAGACCGATGGACTTCCGGTCGGGATCCAGCTCGTGGGACCAGCCTTCGGCGAGCGCGAGATTATTCGCGCCGGCAGCGCGCTCGAGTAAGAAGCGTCCACAGCACGATCAAAGACCGAATTGCGGTTTCTGGTATCGATGACTTTCCTCGCGCCGACGGTACGATACTCGAACGATACCGCCTACTCGAGCAGATTCTCCTCGACCCGACAGCCACAGGGATACGCATTGTGGTGGGTCGGAACCAGTTGAACCACTGCGGTAACCGGCAGTCCACAGTTCGGGCACTCGGGCTGGGAAGACGGGGGCTCGTCGGTCACCCAGACCCCCTGCTTCGTCACGACGAGCGAGACGCCGCGCACCTCGAGGCGAACCTCGACCGCGTCACCGCCCGTGTCGAGCAGTCGTGCGAGCGCTTCGGGATCGAACTCCCTGCCGAGTTGGTAGGCGTCTCGAGGAACGCCCTGTTTCTCGAGGGTTCGGACGATGTCCACGACCAGACTGTCAGCCGTCGCCGTCATCGCTCGCGGTCACCCTCGAGTGCGCGTGCCGTTCTCGGCGGTGCGGTCGCTGGCGGTGTGTGAGCGGAGAGCGGCGGTAGTCGACTTCGATTCGTCTGTCGGACGGGATGTTTAAGCCCGCGGAGAAGATATCCAATCATGGCAACCAAGCCGCATCGGTTTGGAAGCCACGTCTCGGGTGTCTTGAGCACCCGGGGCATTTCAATACGAAACGCCCCCGTGTCGCGGAGTGTGTGGCTTCCATTCGACCCAATGCCCTGTAGTGTCATATAACTACTGTTTCAGGACAGGAATAATGTGTGCTCGAGATGAGTAGGGATATCTCCAAGAACGTGAACCACCAACAGGTATTTGCTCAATCAGTTTATGAATATAACATGAAAGAACGTCGTGGGTGGTCGTTCTTCTATGCCGTTTTGCTGGATCTCCTCGTGTTTTCTGCGGATCTCGCCATCAATGGAAACACGTTCCACAAAGCCTCGTGGTGGGTTGTGACACTCACGTTGGGCGGGTTACTCGTCTGGTCGCTTCTGACCGATGAGAGAACGAGTACGTGAGAGACACCTGTATGCGGCTGGCTCTATTGAAATCCGATTCTTCAGATGTATTCTAGCGTGAAACACACGCACACGACAGATGCGAACAGAGCAACACCGTAAGTACTCACAGCCCCGAATCCCCCGAAAGTTATTCCTTGACAGATACCTGTCACCATCGTATGAAAACAGTTCAGTCAAGCCAAACGGGGCGATTAATCTTCTTTGTATCGCTTGCTACAATGGCTTTCCTCAGTGCAATACGTCTCATTCAGTATGACGCAGTTCCGTGGGAATTGGTCGCAGTATTTGCTATCGGAACTGCTCTACTCGTTGGACCTGTTGCATGGACCGCCCGTAACCAACTTCCTGAGAAGCGCCGTGAGAATCTTGTTTATATCGCAGGTGCCATCGCACTACTCTGTGCCCCAGTCATACTTGGCCTTGGACTTATCTTTGATAACCTGACGCTTTTTATGGATGCTGGTGCACTTGGCAGTATCGTGGGTTTTGCAGTCGCATTACTTGTCGAGCGGCTAATCGTACCTAAGCGGCTTCATGGGTTCGCTCAATAGACATTCTGTACTTACCCGTCCCTCTCAAACTTTGGTAGCCGCTGATGATTTCAACAGAGCCATACGGCTCTACTGGTTTACCTAAATCGAGGCGCTAATGCCCCTTCCTCAGCGAGCGTCATCAGAACGCTTGCGTTCTGATTGGCAGTCAGAGGGTGAACATTGGAAAGACGTCGCAGTGTGAACTATTCGTCTCGAGAAAACGACGCGGCTACCAGGTATCGATAGTCGCCGGTTCTGGAGAAAAAGCTCTCTCAGTCCTGGTACGCGAGGTTCATGATCCACTGCGAGAAGGCGTCACTGTTGGGGTCGACCTCCTCTTCGCCGATGAACGGCGAGAGCATGTCGCCGGCCATCAGGAGTCGGAAGTCCAGATCTCGAGCGGTCGGCGTGACGTAGTAGGTGTTGTGTCCGTTGTACACCGTATCTTCGCGGTCGACGAGTTCCTTTTCGACGAGCGATTCGACGATCCGACTTCCCTTCCGCGAGGAGACGTCCAGTTCCTTCCAGAAGTCGCTCTGGTGGATCCCGCCCGTCTCACGGACGAGTTCGAGGCCCGCCCGTTCGTCCGCGGAGAGTTCGGCTTCGGCGGTCGAGACGCTCATCGATCCCACCTCACGAGCGTGCTCGCGGCTACAGACGGATGTGCGCGCATATCACATAGACGGAGGGCAAGGCGCTTAAATGTGGCCTTCGCGGTCGCCATCGATGCTACCGGTTTCGCGATTACCTTCGAGACCCGCGTCCACGGCCCCGTCCTCGAGGGTCACCTCCTCGTAGGGCGTTCGACACGGTGGGCCGTCCGCGAATCGGTAGCTCGACGACTCGCCGAGGGCAATGATCGAGGACGACCGCGTTCCGAACCCGTCACGGTGGATGCAGACGCCGTACTCGTGATCGCCCAGCACGTCGCCAGCGCGCTCGAGCCACTCGTCGACGGGTTCGTCGGATCCCACCGCGAGTTCCTCGCGAACCGCTCGGGCGTTGGCCGCCTGCGCTCGAGCCGGCTCCGGGCGAGTCGACGGAATGTCGACGACCTCGTTGACGGCGATGTTGACCACGACGTGGACGCCGGGATCGAACTCGTAGCGCTCGAGTCGGCCGTCCCACGTGTAACAGAAGGCCCGTTCCGCATCGGCGACGGTGAGGTTGAACCCGTCGTACTCGTGGGTGTCGGTCGTCGCTTCGATCAGCCGTGCCGCTTCGGTGGCCGATTCGGCCTCGAGAACGTCCCCGACGAGCAGTCCGCGAGACCGATCACCGGCCAGTTCCGCGTCGATCCAGCGGTTCGTAATACCGGCGAAGACGCCGTGCTCGTTGTACCCGATCCATGTCCCGCCGGCTTCGGTATCCCGCGGAGCGATCACCAACGGCTCCTCGTCGTAGACGCCGGGCGGCGACGACGGCCGCTCGAGGGCTTCGTCCCTGTTGGCCGCGACGGCGACGGGCGTATCGTCGAACGCCCGCCAGGCGAGAGTCAGCGTACACACGGTTGAACGTAGGGCCGTTTACCCCCTATATGTTCGCCTCGCTCGCGGTGCTGGCTTCGGTTTCACCACATCGGATAGGACGTTCCCAGTTACTCGAGGGACGCCGCGTCCGTGCCCTCCTCCCGGAGGAACTCACGAACGTCCTCTCGGTCCACGGTTCCCGATGCCGTTCGCGGGAGCGAATCGGTAACGCCGATCGTTTTCGGCTGCTTGAACCCTGCTAATCGGCCGCCACAGAACTCGAGCAGGTCGTCCGTTGACACCGCGGTCGGTTCGTTCGGAACGACGAGCACACCGACGCGCTCGCCCCATTCGGGGTCCGACAGGCCGACGACCGCGGTTTCCTCGACCTGCGGATGGGCCTGAAGAACGTCCGCGACCTCGCCGGGGTCGACGTTCTCACCTCCGGTCACGATGCGGTCGCTCCGTCGGTTCAGTACCCAGAGTCGGCCGTCCCGGTCGCGGTATCCGATATCGCCCGTATGGAGTCCGTCAGCTCCGAACGCGGCGTTGGTGTGTGTCTCCTCGAGATAGCCGGGCGTCACCGTCGGCCCGGAAACGACGATTTCACCGGGTTCGCCGGGTGCGTCGGGGTCACCAGCTTCGTCGACGATCGTTACGTCCGTCACGGCGAGGGGCTGTCCGACGGTTCCCTCGTGCGAGCGCGTCTGCTCCGGCGTCGCCGTCGAAATCTGGGACGCCGCCTCGGTCATTCCGTAGGTCGGATAGGCGGGAACGCCGGCGTCTCGCGCCCGCTCGAGCAATTCGTTCGATGCTGGCGCACCGCCGAGTAGGACGAACCGGAGCGAATCGGGCTCACTCCAGCCCGCCTCGAGCATGCGCGCGAGCATCGTCGGGACGAGCGAGATGCCGGTAATATCGTACCCGTCGACGACTCGAGCGGTTGCGTCGGGATCGAATTCGCGCTGGATAACGAGCGGTGTTCCGTAGAGCGCCGACCGAAGAACGGGCGCGAGCCCACCCATATGATACATCGGGAGACAGCAGAGCCAGCGGTCCGAGGGCAGCACGCCGAGCCGAAACGCCGACGCGGTCGCGCTCGCGACGAGGTTCCCCACCGTCAGTCGAACCCCCTTCGGCTCGCCGGAGGTTCCGGAGGTAAACAGGAGCAAAAACGGGTCGTCGCGCTCGAGCGAAACCGGGTCGGGAGCCGTCGCCTCGCCCTCGATCCCGCGAAAAAGCGGTCGAACTGGCTCAGGCGTCGAGTCGGTCGGGTCGTCGACGGAGAAAATCGGTCGATCCGTGCTCGAGACCGCCTGCGTTTCCGTCTCTCGTTCGCAGATCACCGCCTCGGGTGCCGTCCGCTCGAGCTTGGATGCCAGCTCCGATGGCGTTTCGCGAACGTTCAACGGAACGAGGACGCGGCCGGTTCGCATCGCGGCGAAGACGAGGCTCGCGAACGCGGGACGGGTCTCCATCAGCACGGCGACGCGGTCCGGCGACGCGCTGGCGTTGGATCTGGGAGTATCGCGGCGTTGTGTACCGAGTGCCGACTCGAGCGCGCTCGCGACGCGGTCGACGCGGCGATCGAACTCGCGGTAGCTCCAGCGCTCGTCGCTGTCGGCGTCAGCGTCAATTACGGCAGTTTTCTCGGGAGACGTTTCTCGGCGATGAGTCAGCAGATCCCTCGTCGGCCAGTCGGCGGGCGAACGCATTAGCCAGACCAGAGGCCCGAAACCCCAAGACCCTTCGCCTGCGGGACGACCGCCGACCCGTTCTCGAAGAGCACCGGATCGCGGGCCAGATCCTCGGCGAGCAACTCGCCCGTCGCGAGCCCGCAGGCCGGAAGGTCCGGAACCGACGCGGCGAGGTGAACGGCACCCGTCCGGGCGACGACGGCGTCGATCGTCGTCGTCACGATGGGCGTGATCTCGAGTTGCTGCACCCAGGCGGTGATCTGCTGTGCCACGTCGAGACCCCCGAGCGCCATCGGCTTCAGGACGATCGCGTCGGCCGCGCCGGCCTCGCAGATCGCGTCGACGCCGTGCTCGAGCAACCCCTCGTCGAGCGCGATATCGATGCCCCCACCGCGCAACGCCGCGTGTCCGGAGAGCGCGCCCGCGGGAAGCGGTTGCTCGAGAATCGAAACGCCGTGATCGGCGAATCCTTCGATCGCCGATTCGGCTTCTTCGATCGTCCACGAACCGTTCGCATCGGTTCGAAGTTCGACATCCGAACCGACCGCGTCTCGAGCGCGTCGAACGCGTTCGATGTCAGCTTCGACCGAACGAACGCCGACTTTGAGTTTACAGCAGTCGAACCCGCGGGAAACGGCCGCTTCGACCGCATCGGCGGTCTCCGCCGCCGTTCCGTCGCCGATCGTCGTGTTGACCGGGACTCGACCGACGAGCGCGTCGTCGCTGAGGTACTGGTACAGCGGCGTCGCCTCGCGAGCGGACCGGAGATCCGCGACAGCGAGCGTCAGGCCGTGGCGGGCCGCCACGCAGTCGTCGACGGTCTCGATCGCCTCGCTCAGCCCCTCCTCGGAGATCGTCGCTCTCGCCCGCTCGAGCCCGTGTTCACATGCCTCGAGCGACTCCGTCCATCCCGGCAGCGGGGTCGCTTCGCCGTAGCCGACCGCGTCGCCGTCGGTCAGTTTCACGAGGAAACCCTGTCGCTCGTCGATCCGCCCGTGAGCGGTCTCGAGCGTCGACTCGAGCGGGAGCGAAAAGCCCCGGAACGAGAGGGTCGGCGTCATCCGAGCACCAGCCCCGCCGCGAAGAGGATCGAGAAGATCGTGAGCAGTTTCCCCGTGTTCTCGAGCGCTGGGTTGAGCGCGTTCCCGTCGGTTCGGGTGAGCATCGTTCGCGTAATCATCGCGGCGTAGGGAATCGTCAACAGCGGCAGCAAGACCGCCGGTCCGAAATCCGCCGCGAGCCAGAACCAGATCGGAATCGCGAAGGCGACGGCCAGCAGCGCGACGAATTCGACGCGACTCCAGCCGTAGCCGAGCCGAACCGCGAGGGTGTACTTGCCCGTCTCGCGGTCGGTCTCTCGATCCCGGACGTTGTTCACCACGAGGATCGCCGTCGAAAGGCAGGCGACGGGCAAACTCGCGACGAACGCGGCCGTCGTAACCGTTTCATCGGGTATCGAGGTCGTCAACGGAGCTGCGAGATGCTTGGCCGCCTGCACGTAGAAGGTCCCCATCACGGCGACAACGCCGAAGAAGACGAAGACGAACAGTTCCCCGAGTCCGTGGTAGCCAAGCGGGTAGGGGCCGCCCGTGTACGCCCACCCGCAGAAGACGCTCACGAGACCGATTACGAGGATCGGAAGCCCGCCGACGTACACCAGATACGTCCCGACGAGAATCGCGAGCGCGAACGTGACGACCGTCGCGAGTTTGACCTGATCGGGCTCGATGAGCCCCGACTGAGTCACTCGAGTAAATCCCTCGCGATCGTCGGTATCCGCCCCCTTCTTGGCGTCGTAGTAATCGTTCGCGAAGTTCGTCCCCACCTGGATCAGCGCCGCCCCCACGAACGCCATCAGCGCCGGAAGTGGTTCGAACACGCCCGCCTCGAGCGCGAGGCCGACGCCCACGATCACCGGCGCCGCGGCCGCTGGCAACGTCTGGGGCCGTGCGGCCATCACCCAGGCTTTCGTCCGCGAAACCGCTGCCGTACTCATTACTCGAGTGTCCCACTTCAGGGAGTGTCAACGTTGGCATTGCGGTCGAACGTTCGAGCCGGTTCTCGAGCGGTTCTGACCGTTCTCGATCTCGCAATATTGCTCGCCCGTTCCCGAAAACCCTAGTACTGCCAGGGGAACTCAGAAAAGTCCGGCTCTCGCCCCTCGACGAACGCGTCGCGTCCCTCCCTGGCTTCGTCGGTCATGTAGCCGAGTCGGGTCGCTTCGCCGGCGAAGACCTGCTGGCCGACCAGCCCGTCGTCGGCCATATTGAAGCCGTACTTGAGCATCCGCATCGCCGTCGGGCTCTTTGCGTTGATGCGTTCGCCCCACTCGAGGGCCGTCTCCTCTAGCTCCTCGTGTGGAACGACTTCGTTGACCATCCCCATGTCTTCTGCCTCTTCGGCGGAGTAGGTCTTTCCGAGGAAGAAGACCTCGCGGGCCTTCTTCTGGCCGATCTGTTTCGCGAGGTAGGCCGAACCGAACCCGGCGTCGTAGCTCGCCACGTCGGGATCGGTCTGCAGGAACTTCGCGTGGTCCTCGCTGGCGAGCGTGAGATCGCAGACGACGTGTAGCGAGTGGCCGCCGCCGACCGCCCAGCCGGGGACCACGCAGACCACGACCTTCGGAACGTGCCGGATGAGTCGCTGCACCTCGAGAATGTGCAGGCGACCCTGCTCCGAGGCGCGCTCTTCGTCGCCCTCGTACTGGTAGCCGTCCTCGCCCCGGATCGTCTGATCCCCGCCCGAACAGAACGCCCAGCCGCCGTCCTCGGGGGAGGGTCCGTTCCCGGTCAACAGAATACAGCCGACGTCTGTCTGCCGTTTGGCGTGTTGAAGCGCGTCGTAGAGTTCGTCGACGGTTCCCGGTCGAAACGCGTTGCGGACCGCGGGGCGGTCGAACGCGATCCGGACGGTTCCCGAGTCGACCGCTCGATGGTAGGTGAGATCGCGAAAGTCGAATTCGTCGATCGATTCCCACCGCTCGGGGTCGAAGTGTTCTGAAACCATGTCCGAGAGTGGGGACCTTGCGGTGAAATAGGTTCGGCTCGCCCGATAGGAGGAAACTATCTCCCCATCCGATGGAGGAGAGTGAAAACCGTCACGCCGACGAGCACGGCGGCACCAGCGATCAGTCCACCGAGAACGGCCTGTATGGCTGTTGATTCCACAACGTGCGGAACCACAATATTTGCAGTTAGTCCGCCGATCCCAGCAGAAACGCCGCAAATCAGCGCCATAACCCACCTGCCCTGTTCGTCCCAGGTTCCAGTAATCGCCGTTCTAAGTGAGGTCATGTCACATAATGTTTCACCATATACATATATTTACACAGTACCGAGCGCGGCGTACACTAGTACTCGAGAGGAATCGTTCGTTCGCGATTGAACAAAATCTGTTACTGACGAAACGAGGGGAGCACACCGAAGATGAGGCCCGAGTACTCGCCAGGAACCGGTTATACCCTGGTTATCTGTACGCCCGTGCTGGCTACAGACTCTCTCGAACCCGCTCTGCGAGCGCTTCGCGCCGTCGGTGACTCGCCTCGGCGTCGAACTCGACGTGCAGTATCTGCGTGCCCTCGCTTCGGACCGACTCGCGGTATCGCCCCGCGAACGCCGCGGGGTCGACGGTCTCGAACTCGAGATCGTAGAACTCCCCGAGCGAGGTAAAGTCGAGACCGTGGGGCGTCTTGAACTGGTCGGTGAAGGGCGGATCGAACGCCTCGATCGGGAGCATGTGGAAGATGCCGCCGCCGTCGTTGTCGAGGACGACGATCGTCGCATCCACGTCGCAGCGCTCGATCGCGAGCAGTCCGTTCGAGTCGTGATAGAACGCGAGGTCACCGGTCACGAGCACCAGCGGGTCCTCGGTCGCGCTGCCCGCCCCGAGCGCCGTGCTGGTGATGCCGTCGATCCCGCTCGCGCCGCGGTTCGCGAGCACCGTCAGCGCCGCCGCCCGCGGCCGCCCGAATCGATCCGCGTCCCGGATCGGCATGCTGTTCGAGACGAAAATCGACGCCGGGTCCGGCGCGTCGGAAAAGACCGTCGAGAGGATCGAGCCCTCGAGCGGTTCAGGCTTCTCACTCTCCCCATCCACCGATCCTCCGTGGATTCGCCAGTGTGCCCGCTCTGCGGCCGCGAATCGTTCGGGCCACGTTTCGGCGGTCGTTTCTCGTCCGGAGTTATCCGCGAGTTCCTCGAGCACGCCCTCGAAGACCGCCGTCGGCTCCGCGCCGATCAAATCGGTCGCGGTGAACGTGGCTTCGCGCCATTCGGAGGCAGGGTCCACGACGAACTGCCGAGCTGAACTGTCAGCCAGGTACTGCCGCAGCGGCTTGGACGTGGGCGACGCGCCGACCCGGAGGACGATGTCCGGTGCCGGCAGTTCCGTCACGTACGTATCGTAGCCGCCGTAGACTGGCGGCAGGTCGGACGACTTCTCGAGATGCGACCCGAACCGAAGCCCCGAAAGCGGATCCGCGAGCACGGGGGCGTCGACCGCCCGCGCGAGTCGCGCGACCGTCTCCGGGTGGACACCGCGAGAATCGTCACTCGAGTAGCTCACTGGATCCGCCGGACCGGCGACGAGCAGCGGCCGCCGAGCCGTCTCGAGTTCCTGTGCGATCGTCCGACAGTCCTTGGGTGAAGGTGACATTCGCCCCTGGGTCGTCCGGACGTACGGCCCGTCTCGGCCGCTTCCGGCCGGCGTCTCCGTGAAGGACTCCGGAACTGCTCCCGAGACCTCGGTCGGCTCGAGGGGCTTTTGGAACGGACAGTTGAGGTGCACCGGCCCCGCCAGCGTTCCGTTCGCCTTCGCGAGCGCTCGAGACGCCGTCGTTCGAACCGAACGCGCGCGTCGCTGCTCGGCTCTCGGTTCGGGAAGTTCCGCGTACCACCGAACCGCGTCGCCGTAGAGTTTAACCTGATCGACGGTCTGGTTCGCCCCGCTATCGCGCAGTTCCGGCGGTCGATCCGCCGTCAGAACGAGCAGCGGTACTCTGGCTTGATTCGCCTCGATAACTGCCGGGTGGAAGTTCGCGGCCGCGGTTCCGGAGGTGCAGACGAGCGCTGTCGGTTCGCCGGTTCGTCGGCTCCGCCCGAGCGCGAAAAACGCCGCCGAGCGCTCGTCTAGGTGTGAGAAAACCTCGACATCGGGATGCGCGGCGAAGGCGACCGTAAGCGGCGTCGAACGGCTTCCGGGGGCGATACAGACGGCCTCGAGTCCGCCGTCGGCTAACTCCTCGACGAGAATGCGGGCCCAGAGCGTCGCCTCGTTCGGTGGGCCCGTCATTGGAGTTCGTCGAGGATCGGCCGGAACTTTAGCTGTACTTCCTCCCACTCGTCGGCCGGGTCGCTGTCCGCGACGATTCCGTTGCCCGCAAAGAGCGTCACCGAGCGATCGTCGGCGATCGCGGAACGAATTCCGACGGCGAACTCCCCGTCGCCGTTCCCGTCGAACCAACCGATCGGCGCGGCGTACCAGCCGCGGTCAAAGGACTCCGTCGATCGAATCGTCTCCCAGGCCGTCGACGGGGGCACTCCACCGACGGCCGGCGTCGGGTGAAGCGCCTCGACGATCTCGAGGACGTGACAGTCTCGCTCGAGCGTCGCCGTGATCGGCGTTCGGAGGTGCTGTATCGTCGCCAGCCGTCGAATCGTCCGTTCTGACGCCGTCACCGACTCGGCCAGCGGGTCGAGCTGTTCGCGAATCGCCTCGGCGACGAGGCCGTGCTCGCGGCCGACCTTCTCGCTGTCCCGCAGCGTCGCGGCGAATTCGTCGTCCGATTCGGGGTCGTCGCCCCGCGGAACCGAGCCGGCGAGCGCCTCCGTTTCGACCGTCCGTCCGCGTTTTGCGACGAGTCGTTCCGGCGGCGTGCCGAAAAAGGTCCCGCCCGTCTCGTGGGCGAACGAAAACCGGTAGCAGTTCGGGTACGTGCGCCGCAGTCGCTCGAGGGTTGCCGGAACGTCCACCGCTCCGTCGAGGGTCGCCGAAAGCGATTGCGCGAGGACGACCTTGGTGAGTTCACCCTGTTCGATGCGCTCGAGCGCGGTTTCGACCTGCTCGGTCCACTCCGCCGGCGTGGTCGAACGCGTCGTGGTATCCACGCCGGGACTATTTCCACTCGGGCGCATCGCGGGGAGTTCCTCGAGGCGCGCGTGGGCCTGCTCGAGGCGCTCGGTCACGTCGTCCTCGCTCGCAGCGGTCGCCGTGAGCCAGACGCCGTCGTCGCTTCGCGTGACCTGAACGGCGGGGATGACGAACGACGCTGCGTCGAATCCATCCCACGACCCGGCCGGCTCGTGGCCGTCATGAAAGGAGACGCCCCCAAATGCTCGCGGTCGAGCAATCTCCGGTCCGTCGTACTCGAGGCGATCGAACGCCCGTCCCGCGTCGGCTCGAAGGTCGTCGAATCTGTTCGGACCGCTCGCTCGAAACCGTTTTGCAACGCCGGTTCCTGCGACTTCGAGTCCGTCGGGAGCTGCCCACTGAAGGCGCGGCTCGCGTTCTGCGTCGACTATGGCCCCGAACGAGACCTCCTCGAGTTCACGGCTCGCGCTGTGATACTCGGGGGCGTCTCGCTCGAGCGTTCCTGTCACCTCCCATCCACCCGACGGTCGCTCCATCGATCAACCATCGGGACCGGCGCGCCTTCAGCCTAACTATATCGTTCCTCACGCCACGGATTCGCCGTTTCCGAGTATCCACGGCGCTCCCAGTAGCCGAGTTCGGGTTCGGTCAGGAACTCGATGCCGTCGACCCACTTCGCTCCCTTGTAGGCGTATCGATGCGGAGTGACGACCCGAAGCGGGCCGCCGTGGTCCCGGGGCAAGGGCTCGCCGTCGAGCTCCCAGGTGAATAAGACTTCTTCGCGCATGCACGCGTCGAGCGGCAAGTCGGTCGTATAGTCGTCCAGCGCGGAGAACATGACGTGGATCGCGTCGTCTGCGACGCCGGCGCGTTCGGCGAGCTCGAGAAACGGGACGCCGGTGAACTCCCGGTCGAACGTACTCCAGCCGGTCACGCAATGGAAATCCTGTCGCTGGGTTTCGGCGGGAAGCTCCTGAAACTCCGCCCACGAGAAGGACAGTTCGTCCTCGACGGCACCGGTAACGCGAAATTCCCACGTTTCCGGGTCGAATGGCGGCGTTCCGCTCTTCGAGAGGACCGGAAACTCGCTGGTTTCGCGCTGGCCCGGCGGGAGTCGGTCGTCCCCAAACTCTCGATAGCAGTCGGTGACGTCTTTCATGTGTGATCGTACGTATCCGGACGGGTAGCTCTACCGCTCGAGTTCGGCTTCCCACGCGAGTAGATCGTATCACTTGTGAGTATTCGGACGTTCCCCGACCGTCCACGGAATCACGGGGAGAAATGTGACATTCAACAGACGCCGTCGACCTCGAGAACGATTCGAAACAATTCTCCCGTCGGTCAATGTGGAGGTTCCAGTCGCAACCCTCGTCACGAATTAGTACGGTCTCATAGAGCGTGTTGTTGCATGGCTTCGAAACAAGAACTGGGATCGCAAGGCGTTTCCGGAGAACAAGCACAGGACGTCGGTAAACAGGCCCTCGGACCAGCGCTGCTGGCGTCGGTAGCGTCGGTCGGACTGTCGTGGTATTATTTCTTCGTTCGCGGCGACCGCGAGCGTGGACTTTTCGTCGGCCTTTGGCCCCCGACGATCCTCGCGTTCGCGAGTTACTTCAATCAGCGCCGCATGCACGAGCAACTCGAGATGATTACCCAGCCTGGGTCGACCATCAAGAACACCATCGATTCGATGATGGGCAACAAGTAGTCCAACGCGACGACCAATCACACCCAACACGGGCGATTTCTGGCGGGTTGTTGCCGTCTCGCGTTCCCAAGCGTGCACAATCCCCGTCAAATCTAAATACCCCCTTGCCGAAACGCGAGTCAGATGCCGAAAGTAGAGATCACCATCCCAGAACACCTCGAGATGCAAATCGCGCAAATGGTTGAACGCGGTGAGTTCGTCAACCGAGAGGAAGCGGTCGAAGACCTCCTCTCGACAGGAATCAAGGCCTACAAAACGAGCGGACCGATGGACGAAGACGAGACCGCAGGCGGCGGCCTCGAAGACGACGGAATGATGGGCCACGACGACGAGTACGTTTTCTGACTCGGATTCGAAATCGTCTTTCAGAGCGCCAGCAGTGGCACGCCGTACCCGACGGCCAGTCCAACCGCCAACACGAGCGCGCCGATTCCGGCGTTCCTGATCGGGAACTCGCTCATCGGTGCAGTCGTCCGTTCGGCCTCGAGATCGTGGCCGACATCGGCTCCCGAATCGTCGGCTGTGGATTCGTGGTCGTCTGCCATATCGAGCGTTTTCGGTTTCGGTTACTTAAGCCCTCCTACGTGCGCGGCGGGTTCAGTTCGGTTTCGTGGTCGAAACCATCAAACGCCGGTCGCTCCAACACCAGCACATGCTCACGAAACGAATTATTCCCTGTATCGACGTCGACCTCGACGAGGACGGCAACCCGGCCGTCTACACCGGTGTCCACTTCGAGGACCTGAAATACACCGGTGACCCCGTCGAGATGGCCAAAGCCTACAACGAGTCCGGCGCCGACGAGTTCGTCTTCCTCGACATCACCGCCTCCGCTGAGGGCCGCGAGACGATGCTCGACGTCGTGTCCCGAGTCGCAGACGAGGTGTTCATCCCGCTGACCGTCGGCGGCGGAATCCGAACGACCGAGGACATCAAGGAGACGCTTCGCGCCGGGGCCGATAAGGTCTCGATCACTACGGGCGCGCTCGAGCGGCCCGAACTGGTCAACGAGGGCGCTCGCGCGTTCGGCAGCCAGTGTATCGTGATCAGCGTCGACGCACAGCGTCGGTACGACGAGGCCGGCGAGAACTACGTCGAAATCGACGGCGAATCGTGCTGGTTCGAGTGTACGAAAAAGGGCGGCCGCGAAGGAACCGGCGTCGACGTCGTCGAGTGGGCTCGCGAGGTCGAATCTCGAGGCGCGGGCGAGTTGTTCGTGAACTCGATCGACAGGGACGGGACGAAAGACGGCTACGATATTCCGCTGACCTCGGCCGTCTGCGAGGCCGTCGATACCCCCGTGATCGCCTCCTCGGGCTGTGGCGGCCCCGAACACATGCACGAAGTATTCACGGAAGCCGATGCCGATGCCGGGCTCGCGGCCTCTATCTTCCATTTCGACGAGTACTCCGTCGGGGATGTCAAAGACTACCTCGACGAGCGGGACGTTCCGGTTCGGCAGTAACCTCCCAGCGCGTTTTCGGGACGCCGGTTTCGTCGTCCCGACGCGCAGCATCGGCGCGGTAGACAGCCGGATTACGTCTCGAGGCCGACCCACGGTGCGATCTCGAGTCGGATCCGCGAAACGTTCTCGAGTCGCAGCCGCAATACAATATCCTTATGCTCGCGCGCTCGACCGCTACTAGCAGTGACTTGGCGGTGTGCGTGGTGTGGCAAACCGCACGACTCCGACGATCCGCCCTGTGAGCGGTGCGGATACAATTCGTTCAATCGTGCAGACGACGCCGGCGGTGATGCCGATCAGGGCGGAACGTCACCGACCTACGTCTGGGCCTGTACGAACTGCGGCCGCGAGCACACGCGCAACTCACCGCCCTGCGCTCGCTGTGGCAATCACACCCTCGAGAAGACCGAACAGACGTTCGACGAGGCCGATAGCGACCTCGAGGTCGCGAGCTGGCTCGAGGTCGCAAAGCCGTACTCGCCGTTCATCGCCGTCTTCGTCCTCATCGTTGCCCTGTTCGCCACCGGCATCGTTCCGGCGTCGGTGCTGCCCGGCATCGGAACCGACGTTCCGGGAGAGGCTACCGAAGCCAACGGAATCGATCTCGATGAGACGGCGCTGCTGGTACACGACCGACTCACCGACGAGCGGCAAGCGGCTACCGAAACGGAGACCAGCGACGGGACCGGGGTCGGTGCGCCCCTCGAGTACGACGAGGGGCTCGAGGAGTTCGCGACGGCCGAAAATCAGCGTCTCGTCGTCAGCGCGTACACCGACGATGACGGCGGCGACCGGACGGACCCGTCGGCGTTCGACCTCCCGTGTGAGAGTGCTCCACAGGGAATCCAGGTTCTCGCTCAGGACTCGATCGACGCGTACGATACCGAAGCGGCGCTCGCCGACGACCTTGCAACCAATCTCCTCGAATCGCTCGACTCGCAGGAAGTCGGCCAGGGCGATCACGACGCGGAAGGGATCGATATCCACGTCGGGCCAGACGGATCGATACTCGTGGTGTACGTCGTCTGTTAATTTGGGACGGTCGAGAGCTGACAGGCTCCGAATTGGCGATCCGTTCGGAATCCGCCGCTTCGATGCGTCGCTACGCTACGAACACACAAACGAGACCGAGTCGCTCTCGAGGCGTGGGCTCTCGGCTCGGAGAACTATCGAATCAGAATCAGACGGCCGCTTCGAACGCGTTCCGGAACGACACCGTCTTCTCGCGGACGTTGCTTGCACCCTCCTCGAGCGCGTCGACCGGGTCGACGCCCGATTCGGTTTTGATCGTCAGAATCGGGTCGGTCTGTCCCCCCGATTGCTCTGGGTTCACGTCGTAGGTCGCCGCTGCGATGTTCTCCTGCTCGAGGAGCGTTCCTTTGAGCACGTTCATGAACGTGTGATCCTCCCCGCCGATCTCGATCGAAAGTTCGCTCTCCGTGCGTTCGGTGACCCGCAGTTCCATACGATTTCATCCGAGCGTCACGTGCTTGTACCTTTCGAAGACACCGCTCGGCCAGTCTACCGACCACTCATGTGGGCATCGGGAAGATAAACCCTATACCACTTCGCTCACAGGACAGTGATATGGATCCGATCGGGGTCGTGTTGGGCGTCGTTCTCGTGGCGACGTTCGTTGGTTCAGTTGTGACTGTTAAACACATTCAAAACCCCGACCGGGCGTGGGAAGACGTGCTTCGATCCCGATTCGTGTTCGGCGTTCCGTGGGGAACCATCATCGTTCTCGCGTTCGTCTTCGCGGTCTACCTCTTCGTACAGGACGGGATCTCCGATTTTTCGGACCCGGTGTCGATCCCGTATCGAGCCTGGTCGTACTACTATCCGCTCGGAATGCTCTCGGCTTCGTTTACGCACGCGAGTGCGGGCCACCTCCTCAGTAACCTCTTCGGAGCCGCGGTCGTCGCCCCCATCGCCGAATACGCGTGGGGACACTATCCGAAGAGAGGTGACGGGAACCGCTCGAGAACGCTGTGGACGACCCCCTGGATTCGAGCCGTCGTGATCTTCCCGCTGGCTGTGATCGCCGTCGGGCTGGTCACGAGCCTGTTCGCACTCGGGCCGGTGATCGGGTTCTCCGGCATCGTTTTCGCGTTCGCCGGGTTCGCGATCGTGCGGTATCCGATCTCCACGGTTCTGGCGATTCTCGGCGGACAAACCGTGCTCCTGACGACCTACGAGGCGCTGTTGACGCCGATCGGGCTGTATGTTCCACGAGCGAGTCCAGCCACCGCCCCCTCGTGGGCGAACATCGCGATTCAGGGCCACGCACTCGGGTTCTTCGTCGGCTTCGTCCTCGGTGCGATACTTCTAAGGCGACGCCAGTACCGCCCAGATCCGCTTCGCCTGTGGATTGCGATCCTGTTTTTCGCCTTCGAGCAAGGGCTCTGGCAGATCTACTGGTACGGCGACCAGAACTCCTTTTACCTGTTTCAGGGACCCGGAATCGCCATCGTCACAGGACTGGCCCTTATCGTCACCCTCGCAATTACCGCCTCCGATCGGCCGATTGTCCCCGCATCTATTCGACAGCGACTCGCCCGGTCCCCGGCTGACAGCCGCGATATCCGCGTGCGAGAGCGAACCGACCGCATCCTCGAGCTCGCCGGCTCGAGTCGATCGACGACGCGGGATGCGATAGAACGAGTCAAAACAATCGCTCGAGGAGCCACGCCGGATGAGTCGGGACCGTTCGCCACACTCACCGAGCGTCAAGCCGCGTTCATCGTGATCGTGGCCGTCATCGCGCTCATTACCGGGCCGGCGATCCCGACCAACCTGTTCGTCATCTCCGGCGAAACCGGGTCGGCGGACGCGTCGATCTCGGTCGCCGATTACACGATCGAGTACGTCGAGGGCTCGGAAAACGAAATCGTCGGCGTCATCGACGTCGGCGCGTTCGGGCAGGACACCAGCGTCGAATCGAGCGGGGTCATCGTCTCGAGCGAAAAACGACACCTCTGGCAGGAGTCCGTCACGGCCCAGCAACTCGAGTTCACCGGGGAAGAAACGGTTTCGGTCGGCGGTCCCGGCTGGCGCGAGACCGTTCACGTCGAACGACAGGGCTGGAAACCAACGGGTAACGATCCTGTCTACCAGATCTGGTTCTCCGAGGAGGGCGGGGAGGAGCAACTGGCGTATACCTCCGAGTCCTCACAGGCAGACGTTCGAGTCAACGATCGCACCATTACGATCGACACGGAAGGAGAAGCGTTCGTCCTCGAAGTCGAACGAACCGGCAGCAACGGCGATACCGTCGAAGCGTCGACAGTTGACGTTCCTGAGTCGGACGAAACCGCTCGAGCCGACGGGATCGAGTTCGTCCGCGAAGACGGAGCGATTTACGCAGACATGGACGGGACGGTGGTACAGGTCGCGAGCGAGGAGACCTACGATCGACTCCGATAACGCCGCTCGATTACGGATTCAGCTCGGCTAACTGGCACGCGAGGGACCTTCCTCGCGAGTTCGCTCTTGGCAACGTCACGACTCCGCGTTCGAGTCCCACTCTATTCGGAACACCTCCGCTTCGAGCGTGCGCGTTTCGTCCGTGTGAAACTCGAGTCGGTTCGCGAGCGAGAACGTGGCGCGGAACGCGTGGGTGACCGTTCCGCCGGCGTCGTTCGCGTAGGACTCGACGAATTCCTGACTTCCCTCGTTGTGAATCGTATAGGAGGTGGCGGCGATCGCTCTGGTCGTCTCGAGGAAGTCCCGATCGGCGTGGCGGTTTCCCCGCTGTGCGCCGAATGGAGGGTTCGAGAGTACCGTCGCGTCGTCGATTGACAGCGGCGGTCTGGTGACGTCGCCGCGAATCCACTCGATCGGCGACCAACCCGACGGACCCTCGCCAGGGGCGGAATCGACAGCGCCATCGAAAATGACGGCTCGGGCGTTCTCTCGAGCGAGCGTCAGGGCGTCCTCGTCCACGTCGATTCCGACGACCCGCTCGGCGTCACAGAGAGCGGCTCCGATCGCGAGCATTCCGGTCCCCGTCCCCAGATCGACGACGGTTTCGCCGGCCAGATCGCCCTGCAACGCGGCGAACTGACAGACGTGTGCAGCGACTTCCGCCGGGGTAAGATACTGCTCGAGATCGGCAGACGGCGTTCGAAAGTCGTCGACGCCTTCCAGCCGACGGGCGAGCGTTCGTCGCTGTGGCACGCACATTGAACGGGCAGACGCCGGCCGCACACAAAAGATTTCCAAATTGGCGGAAGCCTATCGTGACACGCTCGAGGACGTGTTCGATACGCAGACGAGTGAGGATGTAATGTTCGAGTGCCCGCATCGAGCGAAACCGCCGTTCGATCGATCGACGGCTGAGATAAAGTTAAGAACGTGCCGTCACAGGAACCAGTATGGAGGAGTGTCCCCGGTGTTCGTCCCCGCTCGAGCGCCTGTCGCTCGCCGACGTGACGACGGTGGCGTGCAGCCAGTGTGGGTACGCCGACGTTCCGGTCGAACACGAGCGCGAGTTTCCGGAGATCGAATCCTGGCGGGACGCGCTCAATCGGTTTTACGACGCAGCGGAGACTGCCGACGAGGAGTAGTCAGTCGCAGTTTCGTGACCGAGCGGGCTCCGGCGAAAATTGGGGGTCGGGTCGTTACTCGCTGGCCGCGGCCGCTTCCGCCTCTTCGTCGTCGTGGTCGTGTTCGACGTCCTCGTCCGATCGGGCTGCGACGAGGCCACCGCGGGCGACGCTGTAGAGCGGTTCGTTCGCGTGGGTCACGCCGCTGATCGAGAACGGAATGTTCGCGTCCTCGAGATGGTCGCGGAACAGATCCTCGAAGCCGCTCGGGCTCGAGGTCCCGCCGGTCACGACGACCGGCACGTCGAGACCTTCCTCGACGTCTTCCTCGTCGACTTCGCTGACGATGTTTTCGATGACGTAATCGAGGAGGTTCTCGTAGTAAATCGAGAGCGCGCCTTCGACGCCGCCGACGTCGGTCGTAAAGTCGAGTTCGAAGTCGTCCTCTTTGATCGAGGTGACCTTGTCGACCGGCGTGCCGGTCGCTCGAGCGGCCTGTTCGTCGACCCAGTCGCCGCCGCGGGCGACGGAGAACTTCATCACGGGGACCGCGTAGTAGGCCAGACAGACGTTCGTCATCCCTGCACCGAAGGAGATACCGAGACCGGTGAAGTTGTTGTCCGCGAGTTCGGAGTAGATGACGGACATCCCCTCGTTGATCGGTTCGGCGTCGTATCCCATGTCGTTTAGGAACGACTCGATCGTCTTCTGGTGATACAGCGTCGAGAGATCGTCGTCGATCGGATCCGCGGGGGTCGAGAAGTAGAGTTTCTCGTCCGGATACGTCGGCTCGCCGACGACCTGTTCGATGATGAGTTTCATCATCGGGATGGCCGATTTCTCGTCGTTCGAGAGGATCCCGTGTTTCATCGGCCGCCGCGTCTCTTTGTTGAAAATGTTCGCGAAATTCAGCGCGTCGTCGCCAACGACGTACACTTTGTCGTCCTTGCGAATGTGGAGGACTTCGCTTCGCGAGAGCATCTGCTCGGCCATATCCGAGTACTCGATCTCTACGAAGGAGTTTCGCTGCTGTACGAATACCGTATCGTCGCCATCCTGTTGGGCTGACAGGATGTTCATTGTCCCAACGTCTAGGCCTTTGGCCATAGTTTTGGAAGGCCGCTGACGACTTATAAATCTATGTGAGGTTTTTTCGTTCGATATCGTTCGAGGTGAACGCTATTCGTTCTGCCAGTAACGGCCTTACTTCCGGCCGAAAAGCGATCGGACTCGGTGTGCGGCCGACCGCAACGATGAGGCCACGGTATCGAGCGCTCCATTCGAATCGTTCGTCGCCATCTCTTCGGCCCGTTTCTGTTCTCTGAGTTCCTTGAGCTTCGCCGTTTGATCCTCCACGGACGAACTCGAGGTCGTCGTCTTCGTCTCGCCGCCTTTGAGGCCCTTGAGTCCGGCCACCTGCGAGTCGACGCCGGACGACCGGGTCGTCGTTGCCGTGTCGCCGATTTCGACGTTGTCGAACTCGTGGCTGCTAAAGTTTAGTTTCGTGTTGTCGCCCTTTTCGACGCCACCCCACGAGAGTTCGACGTCTTCCATCGCGTCGTCGATGTCCTGTTGAATCTCTTCGTCAGTGTAGGATTCGGATCCCGCCTGTTCGTCGCCGTCTCGAGTCTCGGTAACGCCGGCCGACTGGGCGAGCTCGAGGTAGTGTGCGATCAGTGCGCCACCCGTCGACGCGATGAGTCCCGCGATACCGACCGCATAGATCGCGACGACTTCGACAGTGTAATTCTGTCCGTGGCCGTTCCAGTCTGATGGATACGCGTAAAAGAACCCGAGAACGGCTCCGAACGTCACTGCTGCGCCCATGAGAGACGTATAGAGCATCCGTCGGTTCGAGGGCAACAAGACGACGATTCCCAGCATCATCGCCGGAAGCGATAGCATTCCGAACCCGTAGGCCGGTTCAGTCCACGTCACGTACGCTGCCGACCGGGGTTCGTGAGTGCTTGCCCAAATAAAAAGCACCAGCGCGGTTACTGCGAGTCCGATACCACCGAAGAACAGGCCGAACCCAACGTAGACGTCGTTTCGACCCGACGGCTCGCCGATGTACTGGCGATAGAGGTCGAATAGGTATCCGTCCGAATCGCCTCGTGCTACCATTGACACCCCATTTAGACTGCAGTACCATGACTTTTCGGACCACGAGAACGTGCCGGCTGCCAACAAATGGTCTCGCCTCGTCGACGGACCCCGGGTCTCATTTCGTCGCCGGATCGGGTACGGAAATCCCGTGTGTCTGAGCTACGTGGCGAACGGGCCGATTCCACGACGAGGCCCGAAAGCGCCGCCGTTTTACGTGCGCCGACGAATGAAACTGTAATGAGCCAGCAGTCGGAGTACAGCGAGGGAGACCTCCGGAACACAGGAATGAGCCTCAAACACGACCGGGAGTGGGACTACGAACTCGAGCGGATCGTCGACGAAATCGACGACCGCGACGCCGCGAAGGTCGGCCTCCAGTTCCCCGAAGGCCTCAAACGCCGCGGGCCGAAGGTCGCGGACGACTTGCGAGAACGCGTGCGCGACGACGTGACGATCATGCTCTCGGGCCAGCCCTGTTACGGAGCCTGCGACCTCGATACGTACCTGATGAAACGCACCGACGTCTTCGTCCACTTCGGTCACTCGCCGATGAAGGACACGGACAAGGTGATCTACGTGCCCCTGTTCTCGAACGTCGACGTGACGCCGATCATGGAAGAAGCCCTCGAGACGCTCGCAGACCCCGACGACGACCCCGAGGTTGGCCTCGTGACGACGGCCCAGCACATGAATCTCTACGAGGAGATGAGAGAGTTCCTTGAGGAACGCGGCTACGACGTCGACAGCCGTCGCGGCGACGAACGACTGACCCACGAGGGGCAGGTGCTCGGATGCAATTACGCCAGTGCGGACGTTCCCGCCAACCAGATCCTCTACGTCGGCGGCGGCAAGTTCCATCCGCTCGGGCTGGCGATGGAACACCCCGACAAACACGTCGTCATCGCCGACCCGGTCAACAACGTCGTCACCGTCGCGGACACGGAGAAGTTCATGAAACAGCGCTACGGTGCGATCCACCGCGCGATGGACGCCGAGAAGTGGGGCGTCATCTTCTGTACCAAGATCGGACAGGGTCGCTGGGAGCAGGCCCAAGACATCCTCGACGAAAACGACGACGCCTACCTCATCACGATGGACGAGGTGACGCCGGATCGACTCCGGAACTTCGACATGGACGCGTTCGTCAACACCGGTTGCCCGCGGATCACGACCGACGACGGCCCGCAGTTCCACAAGCCGATGCTCACCCCCGGCGAGTACGAGATCGCCGTCGGTCACGAACCGCTCGACAGCCTCGAGTTCGATACGTTCCACGGCACCTGGTAGGCGTTTCACACCGGGGTATCGTCCAGAAACTATTTACTGCGTTTCTTGCTCGGTACTGGTATGTCCTCCAGGTTGACATCGAGCTATCTCGAGCCCGATCCGCTCCTTGGAATGCTTACACAGTCGAGAGATCCGACCCTTCCGATTGAATCTCTGATTCTCGCGATCCCGATCGAAATCGCGATATCGGTGGGTATCGGCGCGCTCGTCCTCGCAATCGCGCCACAGACATCCCAACGCACTGTCGATCGAATTTGGACCGATCCCGGTACGTCTTTCCTCTATGGGTTACTCGTGTACGTCCTCACGATTATTAGCGTGATTGCCCTCGTAATCACGGTCATCGGTCTGTTAGTGGTTATCCCCGGGATCTTCGTCTTCGTAATTGTCGTAATAGTGGGAAACGTTTTGGCGGTGATCGCCGTCGGAACCGCCTTCGCCGGCGAATCCAATTACTGGTTGGGGTTGGTGATCGGGGCGGTCGTCGTCGCCTTACTTTCGACGGTTCCGGTGCTCGGCGAGATACTACGGTTCATCATTACAACGACCGGACTCGGAGCGTTCGCGCTCGGTTTCTCGAAATAGGACTGACCCGTTCAAGCTATTATTGCAGATAGGGAATACAAGGCGTGACGCTACGTGATTTCTAACCGATAATTCGGAATATGCCCCATGTCGACGGGCGAAGCGTTCTGCTCCCGTGACTGTCCGCTTTCACAGCCCTAAGAGGTTTGGGAACGCGCTTAATGAGGTAGCGTTCCCAGAGCCAGTAATGACGAACTATGCGTACGGTCAGACGAGTAAACGTGCAACTGGCGAGGAGAAACGGCTGAATGCTACACTCAAGGCCCTTGCCAGTCCCGTTCGACGGCGTCTCGTTGCGATCGTATTCGACGCCCCGCAGTCGACGCAGACGGCGTCGGAACTCGCGGAACGACTCGAGACGGCCGACAGAACACTGCAAGTCGGATCGCTCGAGTCGCTTCTCGTCGACCTGCACCATCGTCATCTTCCGATGCTCTCGGATGCCGGATTGATCGCGTACGATTCCGAGACCAAACGCGCGACGGCAGCCATCGAGACGTCTACCCTCGAGGAAGGAACCCTTGACGCGTTCGAAGTGGAATTCACGAACGGGTTCGAGTTTCCGGACCGGAGCGCCGAAGAGACGGATGCACTGTTCAAGGCGCTCGCCGATCCGCGTCGTCGATGTATCCTCGAGACGCTCTCCGACCGATCTCACGCCGTCACGGTCGAATCGATCGCAATCGAGTTGACTAGCCAATCAGACGCTGGAACCGACCGATCTATCGCACCGGGAGACTGGCGACACGTCGTGGGGGCTATCACGCACGCGGATCTACCGCTTCTGGAGGACGCCGGGCTAATCGAGTACGATCCCGACGCGAATCGGGTCCGCTCGCGGCTCGGATCGGACCGAGACAGCGAGACTGCGGCGATCGTCGAGCTTTCGGCCTCCTGTTGACGACCGGAAAACACCTTGCTGAAATCTGGAGGCCCTTCCGGGTGGGTAGTCCA
Organism: Halostagnicola larsenii XH-48; assembly: GCF_000517625.1. Taxonomy (GTDB): domain Archaea; phylum Halobacteriota; class Halobacteria; order Halobacteriales; family Natrialbaceae; genus Halostagnicola; species Halostagnicola larsenii. Next base: position 1,290,625 of record NZ_CP007055.1, read on the forward strand.
TCGTCATCGCAACGCTCGATGCGGGCGGATCTCATCGTTTGAAGGGAAACGATAACACTTACCCGCCCGCTCCGAGCACTTACACGTATGATAACGAGCGACTGGGGCGAGTGGCTTGTTCGCGCGATCGAGGACGCCGACCCGGACGGCGTCGCCGTCTGGTATTTCGGCTGTAACGGCTTCGCGCTGAAAGGCAGCGAGGGAACGACCGTTTTCATCGACCCCTATCTCGGAACGGGCAGCCCACCGCGAACGATTCGAATGATTCCGGTTCCCTTCGATCCGACCGACGTAACCAACGCCGATGCCGTGCTCGCGACCCACGAGCACACGGATCACGTCGACGGCCCGAGTCAGGCACCGATCCTCGAGACCACCGGCGCGACGATGTACGGACCCGACGACAGCCTCGCCGTCACTCGAGAGGAAGGCTGGACCGACGAGTGGGACGTCACCGACGACCAGTTCGAGGAGGTATCCGAGGGAGATACTCTCGAAATCGGCGAGTTTACCGTCCACGTCGAACCCGCGAGCGATGTCGATGCGACACATCCCGTCAGCTACGTCATCGAGCACGAGGCGGGAACGTTCTTCCACGGCGGCGATTCGAAACCCGCCGAGGAGTTCGAGCGAATCGGCACCGAGTACGATGTCGACCTGGGCGTGCTCGCCTTTGGAACCGTCGGGAACGTCCCCGACAAGGAGACCGGCGAGCCGAAACGAACCCGCTGGTACAACGACGAGAATCAGATCATCGAAGCGGCGAACACGCTCCAGCTAGAGACGCTCTGTCCGAGCCACTGGGACATGTGGAAGGGGCTCACCGCCGATCCGAAAGCGCTCTATCACCACACGAATAGTTTTGAGTACCCGACAACTCTCGAGATCATCGAAATCGGGGACCGCGTCGACCTCTGAAAAATCGGCTGCCCGGTCTCTCGAATCCGATCAATGGGCCACTTCTGGCAGTATGGGTGTTCTTCCCGCCTCTAGCGTCTTCAATCGCTGATTCCCAAACTGCCGTGCATTTTATAGTAATGGTAAGTTAATATTGCTCTCATGAGTTCAGCCGCCGACACAGATCAGGTAATCGAAGCGAGTTCTGACGGGGTGACTGTCCGGAAACTATTTGCCGCCGACGAGTTCCCGGTTCCTGCGATTCGATTCGAAATCGACTCGAGCCGCGACGAAGCGGTTACCGTCACCGTTTCTGAGGACATCCCCGAATCCTTCCCGATGGACGGCGTCGGATTCCACCCGAACTACTACAGCGAAAACTGGACCGCGTTTCAGGACCACCACGTCGAATTCACTCGGACGCTCTCCCCCGAGGAAACGCTCGTCACCGTTTACGGGATCCGAATCGGCGACGACTCCGAAGCGGCGCAGTTTCTGACCGATTCGGTCACAGTCGAGGTCGAAGATCCCGATGCCCAAGACGAAGACGCTTCAGCCGACGAGGGCGGAGCGCAGGGAGAGTCGGCGGGGGCGGATTCGGCTGCACGCGACGAAGTCGACGACACGATGATCGACGAGATCATCACCGACGACCGAAACCAGGTCGTCAAAGACATGATCGCCGGCGAGTCCGACTCGGTTCCCGGCCTCGAGTCGGATGCCGCGGCTGAAGCTTCGTCCGAAGACGAATCGCTCGCGGACGAGGAAGACGTCGACGACGCCGACGAACTCGGCATCGAGGGTGACGGAGAATCTCAGGACGACGGAGACCTCGAGGACGGTGAACAAGCCGATTCCTCTGGAGTCGATCTCGACTTCGAAGAAGACGAGATTCCGCCGGCGAAAGCGGACGAGTCCGCGTCGGTCGACGATGCCGAACCCGAACTCGAGACCGATTCCGAGGAACGAACGGACAGCTCCGAGACGCCCGATATCGACGACACGCCACCAGCGGCGGCCGACGACCACGAATCCGATGACGAGGTCGACGCCGGAGCGGTCACTGCAGCGGCGGCCGACGAGGCGAGCGACGGCGACGACCGATCGCTCAGCGCCCAACTCGCTGACGAGATTCGCACCGGCTCTGTCAGCGAGCAGGACCTCGAGGTGCTCCGTGCCGAACTCGATATCGAGATGAACGGGCCGGATCTCGCACGGGTCGACCACCTCCAGTCCCGGGTCGAAGAAGTCGCCGCGTATTCGGGAGCGATCGAAGAGTTCCTCGACGAATACGGCACCGGCGAACAGATCATCGAGCAGTTCCGCTCCGAACTCGAGAGCGTCGAATCCGAACTCGACTCGATCGATACGCGGGTCGACGTTGCCGAGTCCGAACTCGAGGAGGTCGTCGCGGACGTCGATCACGTCGAATCGGAGACGGCGCTGTTCGGCGAAGAGTTACACTCGGCGACGGATCGACTCGACGAGGTCGCCGACGACGTCGAGGGTATCGACACCAGATTCGAAGAACTGGAATCCGAAATCGGTGCCGCCCACACCGTCGTAGAGGATCTCGAGGGCCAGGTCGAAACCAACGAGTCCGATATCGGCGATCTCGAGACGGATGTCGAAGGTGTCGTCGACGATGTCAGGGCCGTCGAGGAGACGGTCGAAGCGGCCGAAGAAACCGTCGAGGGCGTCGAGGCGACCGTCGATGCTGTCGAAGAAACTGTCACAGATGTCGAGAACACCGTCACGGATGTCGAACAATCCGTTGAAGACGTCGAAGGGACGATCTCGACGGTCGAAACGTCCGTTGACGAGGTCGAATCGACAGTTACGGAAGTCGAGCAAACCGTCGCGGATGTCGAGACGGAAGTCGAAACGCTCTCCGAGGAAGTCACCGAACTGAACGACTGGCGCGACCAGCTCGGGTCGATGTTCTCGAACTAACCCGCGAGCGAGACAAAACGCAACTCGTTTACTTCTCGGTTGCAGTTTTTCGGTCAATGGGCGAGACGATCCCGATCGCGATTCCTCGAAAAGGACGGCCACTCGAGTCGGTTCTCGACCGGCTGGCGAACCGACTGGGAATCGGCGACCTCGCGGACGACATCAGTTCGACGCTCCGACACGAGAAGGCGCTCACGAAAGGATCGCTCTCGAGCGATCACGACGTCTACCATCGTCTCGCAACGTACAGCACCGTTGAGAACCCGACCGAGCCGGAGTACACGCTGTTTCGGGACGACCGGGCCGGGAAACCGCGGCGAATCGTCTTCGATAGCGTCACGATTCCGCTCGAGGGTGTCGAGAGCGTTCCCGACGGTACGTCGATACAACTCGTGGGGCGAGAAGAACCGTTTCGCGCCCTGCGAACCCACGAGTTCGCGCTCGGATTCGATAGCGCCGACCTCGTCCTCGAGGAAGTCGTCGAACTGCGGCCGGAGCCCTTACAGCGAATCGCGGACGTCAACGCCCGCATCGACCCGACGGACACCGACGTACGGGTGGTTACCGGTCTCGGCGATACGGTCTATCACACCTTGATGGCGACGCCGGACGCGACGCCGCCGTCCGAATCGGTTGACCGGGAGTTCCTCGAGAAGTACGCTGGGCCATTGTGTATCGTCCCGCGGTACGAACGACTCGTTCAGGCGGTTCTCGGGACGGACATTCTCGATGGGATCGACTTCGTGTACCCGGATTCGACGGTCGAAGAAGAGGCGGCCATCGCGGACACGGGGGCTGGCGTCTATCTCACCGTGACCGGTTCGACCGCTCGAGAACACGGCCTCTTGCTCGGCGAGCAACTGTTCCCGAGCGAAACGGTCCTGATGGAAAACACCGCGGAAACGGACGCGACCGTCGACGCAGTTCGTTCGCTGCTGGCCGACGGAGAGACGGAAACCGAACTCGCGATCGGCCGATAACGGACCGCCGACTCGCTACCCGGTTTCGATCCGGACGGAGTTGCCTCCTACTCGTCGAACTACTCTGTGACCAACTGGCGTTCTTCCTCGTCGCGAATTACCGTGACCTCGCCGTCGCGGACGACGATATCGAGCAACGACGAGACGTCGTACTCGCTGTCGACCATCGCGTCGCCGCCGTCGACTTTTCGCATCGCAACGACGATATCGACGATGGTCGCGCCGATCGACTCGAGCGCCTCGGTGATCGCTCGAAGCGTCCCGCCGGTACTGAGCATATCGTCGAGCAGGAGCACGTTGTCGCCCTCGTCGACGTCGTTGATGTACATCTCGCTTTTCGAGTACCCGGTCTCCTGCGTGAGCGAGACTTCGCCCTCGAGTCCGTACTCGCGTTTTCGGATGACGACGAGCGGAATATCCGTCGTCAGCGAAACCGCGGTCGAAATGTGAATCCCCATCGCGGCGGGAGTCACGATCTTGTCGACGTTCTCGAGGTCCGCAGCACGGACGATCCGAGTGACGACTTCGCGCAGCAGGCTCGGCTCGAGCACCGGGACGCAGTTGCTGATCGGGTGGACGAGGTACTCGTAGTCGTCTTTCTCGATGATCGGCGCGTCGTGGACCGACCGCTCCAGTTGTTCCATGCCGGTACTTCTTGTGGCGCGAATAAAAGCTATTGATCGATGTGTGGTCCGGATGTTTCTGAGTGGCGTCGTTTCAGACATCCTTGGGCGTCGTCGTTTCAGGCGTTCCGAAGCCGCGTTGTTTCTCGAGAAGACAAGGTATAAATGGGAAATTCGAGAGGTGAGAGACAACGCTTCATGTCAGGACAGGGAGACAGCGAAATAGATCTCGCGTACGAACTCGACGAAAAGCCGCCGGTATCGGAGGCGATCCCGCTCGGCATTCAACACGTTCTGGTGATGATCGTTCCGTCGACCGCGGTCGCGTTCCTCGTTGCCGGCGAGGTCGGGTTGGGGGCCGCCGATACGGGGTATCTCGTCCAGATGGTCCTTCTGTTCTCCGGGCTCGCGACGATCGTTCAGGCGTACACGATCGGACCGGTCGGGGCCAAACTCCCGATCGTCATGGGCACGAGCTTTACGTTTCTGGGGGCGGCGAGCGCCATCGGAAGCCAACAGGGATTGGCGGCCGTCTTCGGTGCGGTACTGGTCACCGGAATCGTCGTCGAGGGGCTCATCGGCTGGCAGTTCGGACGCATCGAGTCGTTTTTCCCGCCGCTGGTAACGGGTCTGATCGTGATCATCATCGGATTGTACCTCATTCCGACGGGGATGGAGTACGCCGGGGGCGGCGATCCGGCCGCGACGAGTTTCGGTTCCGTACAGAACCTCGGACTCGCGGCGCTCGTGTTGCTTATCGCGGTGTTGTTCAACCTCTTTCTCGACGGCGTGGCGCGAATACTGAGCGTCTTCATCGGAATCGTCGTCGGCTACGCGGTCGCGATAGCGTTCGGCGTCGTCGACTTCAGTCCGATCGCCAACGCGTCGCTGGTCGAGGTTCCGATGCCGGGCGAATTCGGGTACGCGTTTGACCCTGTCGCGATCGTCACGTTCGCGTTTCTCTTTCTCGTCTCCGCGATGGAAACGGTCGGGGATATGTCCGGCATCACCGCCGCCGAGGGTCGAAACCCCGACCAGGAGGAGTTTCGCGGCGGCATCTTCGCAGACGGACTCATGAGTTCGATCGGTGCAGTTTTCGGTTCGTTTCCGGTGACATCGTTCTCGCAGAACGTCGGTATCGTCAATTTCACGGGTATCATGAGCAGACATGTCGTCGGGGTGAGCGGTATCTTCCTGACGATCATGGGACTGAGCCCGATCGCCGGAGCCGTCGTGACGACGATTCCGGAACCCGTGTTCGGCGGTGCCGTCCTCGTGATGGTCGGCATGGTCGCCGCAAGCGGAATGCGCTTGCTGTTTTTGAACGTGGAGATGAACCGGCGGAACATGGTCATCATCTCGACGTCGCTCGGCCTCGGTCTCGGCGTCGCGGTCGTCCCCGAAGCGCTCCAGGGACTGCCGAGAGCGGCACGAACGTTCTTCGGTGAAGCGGTCATCATGACAGGCCTATCCGCACTCCTTTTGAATACGTTCGTCCCGGGCGACTCGAGCCCGCTGTTCGACGATCCGGCCGAGCCAGCCGATCGGGCCGACGAATCAGCCGCGGTCAGCGACGACTGAACGGACGGAGTATCACAGAGCGTCCGGCTCACGGTCGCCAATAATTAAGCGACCCGCCGAGAACGACTACTCGTGAAACGAATCATCAGCACGGACGATGCACCGGCCGCTGTCGGCGCGTACAGTCAGGCGACAACGAACGGCGACCTCGTCTTTACCGCCGGACAGATTCCGCTGACCGCGTCCGGCGAGTTACTCGCCGACGAACCGATCGCGGCACAGACCGAACAGAGCCTCACCAACGTCGAGCAGGTGTTAGCTGAGGAAGGCCTCGAGATGAGCGACGTTCTCAAAGTCACCGTCTACCTCGACGATATCGAGGCGTTCGACGAGATGAACGATACCTACGCGGCGTTCTTCGACGACGAGCCGCCGGCCCGGAGCGCGGTCGAAGTCGCCAATCTGCCGAAAGGGGTCGGGATCGAGATCGAAGCGATCGCGACCGCGAACTGAGCCAGGTTACGGACGGGCGTCGTCCGTGGATTCTCGATACGCCTCGAGATCGAGGGCGATTTCGGACGCTTCCTCGCGGATCGATCGGGCGTCGAGCGAGCGAACCTCGCCGTCGTCGACGAGGACGGTTCCGTCGACCATGGTGAACTCGACGTCGTCGCCGTGGGCCCCGAAGACGAGATGAGAGATCGGATCGTGCAGCGGCGTCGCCCGCGCTTTGTCGGTGTCGATGCCGATGACGTCCGCGCGCCACCCGGAACGAAGCTTTCCGAGGCGATCGAAGCCGGCCGCCTTCGCGCCGTTGACCGTGGCCATCTCGAAGATTTCTTCGGCGGGTATAGCGACCGGGTCCAGTCGATCGACCTTCTGTAACAGGCTCGCCTGTCGCATCTCCGTGAACGGGTCGAGCGTGTTGTTACACGGCGGGCCGTCGTTTCCGAGCGCGACCGGAATTCCGCGCTCGAGATACTCCATAATCGGTGCGACGCCGCTTGCGAGTTTCATGTTCGAGGAGGGACAGTAGGTGACGTGCGTGCCCGTCTCGGCGAGGATCTCCCGCTCGCGTTCGTCCGTCCAGACGCAGTGGGCCAACACGACGTCCTCGCCGGTGAGTCCGACCTCGTCCAACCACTCGATGTTTCGCATGCCGGTGTCCGATTCGACGGTGTCGATCTCGCCTCGATTCTCGCTCGCGTGGGTGTGGATCCGAACGCCGTCGTAGGCGTCGGCGAGTTCTCTGGCACCGCGGAGACACGCCTCGGTACACGAGACGGCAAACCGCGGCGTGACCGCGTATCGGATCCGGTCGTCGAACGAGCCGTGGTACTCCCGGATCAGTTCCTCGGATTCCGCGAGCGCGTCGTCGGTCTCCTCGAGAAGTCCCTCCGGAGAGCGCTGATCCATCATCACCTTTCCGAGCACTCCGCGGATTCCGCTCTCACCGGCGGCTTCGAACGCCCTGTCGGCGTGGTTGACCGAGAGGTGGTCGATACAGGTCGTCGTCCCGCTCTGGAGCATCTCGAGGTAGCCGAGTTTCGCCGCGACTTCCATCTCGTCGCCCGATAGCGACGCCTCCATCGGAAGCACGTACTCGAACAGCCACTCGAGGAGTTCCGAATCGTCGGCGATCCCGCGGCCGAGGCTCTGGACCGAGTGGATGTGACCGCCGACGAGCCCCGGAGCCAGGAGATCGAACTCGTGTTCCTCGAGATCCGGATACCGATCGCGAATCTCGGATCGCTCGCCGACCGCGGCGATTTCCGACCCCTCGACGACGAGTGCGCCGTCCTCGAGGACGGTCCTCGAGTCGGCGATAACCGTTCCGGAAAGTAGCATCTACCCGCAGAATTCGGTTCCAGGGTCAAAACGATTTGTTCTGTGCGCACGAGTTCGAGACGGAGGTGACGGCGACCGGCACAAGGCCGATTCTTCGATATAGCGAGATACGATTTATCTGTTCGATCTCGGCCAGAGAATAGTGTATGAAAAACAATAGTTTTCTGTGGAGAGATTATAGCCAACGGAAATAGTTCTGGGAGCGGGTGACCCAGCTGTGTCTATAATGGGGCAACAGGGAACTGTTTCCATCGTCCAATGGGTCATCGGCTGGCGACAAGACGCCACCCAACCGATCCAGAGCCCACAGAGTGCTTCGCCACAGAGCGTCTACAGTACTCGTGTTCACTCACACGATAACCACGGGTGGCTGAGAACCAGTATCGAATTACTCCCCACGATTTCTCGAGCGGGCGACCTCGAGTACAGCTGACGCCATCCTTTCGCTCTCGGTACTAGCTGACGATGCGACAGACGACCGTCGTCGAGCGCACTGAGTGGTGTGGGACGGTCGCAGAGGGCCGTGCGAGCGCGAGGAGATTGACCGATATCATCGTTCGTAAGCCAGGCAACCGATCTCCTCAGCGTCGTGAGCCGATCCAGCAACCCTGTCGACGCTCGAGCACCGTTCTCTCCGCTCGAGATCCCATCAACCGCCACACGGAGAACCAGCCGAATTGGACAGCACCGCCGCCGCAGCGACGCTCGAGGTGGCTGCGAGAGATGCAGACAATGGAATCGAGAGCCACGACCAGAAGCGAGCGCCTGCTGTCGGCGAGTGGGCGTACGCGCTGGCCGACCAGCGCAGCGGACCACCGTAGCGCATCCAGTTCGAGACCCAACCGGTATGGTCATCTCGAGGGCGCTTCCGCTCGAGCGAGCTCGAATTATCGACCCTACGACGGCGTAGGCGCTATCGAGAACGTGTCGACTCCCCCTGGGCTGGAACACCGTTCACGGAACTGAGCGGGTCGTGAGAGCGTTTCGATAGCCCATTGCAGGAAGACTTCCGAGCGGTAAGTTGGAGTTGTAGGGCGTCTTTAGGAGCGAAACGTGCCGGATTCGTCGATCTCGACGTACACTGCAGATCGGTTTCGTCGCTCGAGACGCCACTTCTCGAGCAACGATCGTCGTAGTTGGGACTACCCGTCCCTCGGATCTCTCGAAAGTAATAGCCAAAATTCGCCAACCGAACCGCTGCTCGACGGATCGATTGGAGCCCCATCGGGAAGAAAATTTGTGGCTGCCACGATTTGCGATTGGCCGAATTCGTAGAACTAATTGAGCGACAAAACCGGATTTCAGACGTGTTTACTTCTCATCCATTCAATTGAAATAATGCGGTCGGATATCCTATAAGAAAATCGGTATGATCTATGTGTCGATCCAGATCCTCGGCAATTAAGGAGAAGATCGCGATCGAACGGAGAATACATATCCTGACTCGTGGGCCACAGATAGAGTATGATCTCGAACTATAGGCCCATATTTGGTGTGCTGAAGGGAAGGCAATTCGAGATAAAATCCCTGATATCGGACCTTCAGTACTGTAATACCGCTAAATTCGGCATTTCGGAAAGTGCACCGAAAGGCGTGCACCGTGCACAAAACGTCTCGGTCTCTGGAGGTGTCGGGGCGTGAGTATCCAAGAGTCGATATGTTCCAAACGCGGTGGGGAGAACGCAGCCTCCGAAGTCATCCAGGCGATCCCGGAGATCGAGCACGTCGGTGACGACGTCGACGTCCATATAGACGCCCGAGCGCTGGCGGCGATCGAGGCCGACGACCTGCTCCAGATAGCAGACTCGCTATCGATCATCGAGAGCGGCACCGATCTCGAGATCAAGTCGGCGATGGTCGTCTACGGCGAGAGCCAGACCCGCGGGCGCTACTACCTCCGGGAGGGACAGCACGAGTACCTACTTGGGCAGGATGCGGTCTACCTCTTCGCCGTCTGTGAGCCCAATCCCAGCCGGTCAATCATCGCGATGAAGATGGTCCCGGCGGCGGAGGTCGACGAGCTGGTGTCGTCCTGGATCGAAGCCGGCGATCGGCCCGACTACGCCCAAATCGCGTGGAGTCGGATCTTCGATCCCGAGGAGATCGAACGAGGTGGTCGGCGATGAGCGCCCAGACCGATCACTCGAACCCGATCTGCGGAGCGCTCGGCTGTCACGAGACCGCCGACGTCGTCATTCGCCACCCCAAGCACGGGAAGCGGACGGTCTGTGACAACTGCACCGGCGGCCACGTGGTGATCCGCCATGTCTGAAACGGACACCGCATCGGACGCGATGGCGATCTCGCAGCGAGCACTCGGCCGCTGTCTCGAGATCGACGACGGGCTCGCCACTATCGGTCGCGAGTTCGGTTCCATCGATCAACGCCTCGAGGACCTGGAGCGTGATCTCGATGAGTGACGGTCCAGAGGTCACTGCGGAGGAAGCCCTCCAGGTCGCACAGCGAGCGATGCACCGATGCACCGACCTCGAGGACGACGTCGAGGACCTCACCCAGGATAAACTCGAGCTGCAGGATCGACTCACTGCACTGGAGCTTCGATACCAGGAGATCGACGAAGACCAATCGTACGACGATCTCGGTCGCGATGGTCGCGTCGGTCGCGTTCGCGAGCACGCCTTCCAACGAGCCGTCGACGGCCACGGCCGGGCCTCCCTCGATTACAATGACATCATGTGGAGCGTATTCGACGGCGAGCCCAGCGCGGACTACTGCTACAAGCTGATGCGACTCGCTGCGAGCGCCCCAGGATTCGAGTACGTCGATCCCGCCGGGAAAGGCAAGCAACTGACCGTCGACGCAGCGGAGGCTCGAACTGGAGCTTCGTTTTCGTCCGCGAAGAAAACGGATTCGGAGGGGTTGGTCTAAGAATGACTTCCTTCCAACGAGGTATCCCACCTCCGTTTCACTCAGTGTAACTGTAGTTGTAGTGTAGTGTGTAAACAACTGTCGACTACCGTGGGGTCTACCGAATCCGACGCCGTCCGACGCCGTCTGTGGCGTCGGGATCCGTCCAATTCGGTTTTCTTCGCGGACGAAAACGCGCCGTCACGAAAATGCCACAAACTCAATCCGACGACAAATCGAAACCTCTCGCCGATCGCCTTGGAGACTTCCTCCGACGGTACTACAGCGAGGAGATCAAGGAACTCGCACAGCACTATCCAAAAGAGAGCCGATCCCTCGAGGTCGACTACGATGACGTCTACACGTTCGATCCGACGATCGCCGATGACGTCCTCTCGCAACCGGAGCAACTGCAACGCTACCTCGAGGAGGCGCTTCGCGTGTACGACCTCCCGATCGACATCTCACTCGGGCAGGCCCACGTACGCGTCCATAACCTCCCGCCGGAGTACACGTACTATCCAGGCGAGTTCTCGCCCTCGAAACACCTCGGATCCTACCGAGGCATCCGTGGGGAGGTGACGAAAGCGACCGACGTCTATCCGAAAGTCGAAGAGGCGGCGTTCGAGTGCAAACTCTGCGGAACGCTCAACCGAATCCCCCAATCAGACTCGGACTTCCAGGAACCGCACGAGTGCCAGGGCTGTGAACGACAGGGGCCGTTCCGGGTCAACTTCGACCAGTCGGAGTTCGTCGACGCACAAAAACTCCGCATCAAGGTCCCGCCGGAGCTCGCCGACGGCGCCGGCCAGAAAATCGATGCGTTCGTCGAGGACGACATCTGTGGCGAGGCGACGATCGGCGATCGCGTCGTCGTCTCCGGGACGATCCACTTCAACCAGGAGACCTCGGGGAACAAGAAGAAAGCCAAGTTCGATCCCTACCTCGAGGGCGAACACATCTCGATAGAGGAGACTGACCAACAGGATCTCGACGTCTCCGCCGAAGAGCGCTCCCGGATCGAGGACCTCGCCAATGGCGCAGAAGGCCCGCCGCTCGAGGTCGCTGCAGAAAGTCTCTCGACGAAGGTGTTCGGCTACGACACCGAAAAGATGGCGCTGATCCTCGCGATGGTCTCGGGCGATCGAGTCGAGTACGCTGACGGTGACTCGGATCGGTCCAACATCCACGTCCTCCTGATCGGCGACCCGGGAACAGCGAAGTCGAAGCTGATCGCCCGCGCCCAGGACCTCGGCTGGCGTACCGTCGGTGTCACGAGCCGCCGGGCAACTGGCCCGGGCCTCACGGTCGCAGCTGAACAGGACGATTTCGGCGATGGTGACTGGACGCTCAAGGCCGGCGCGTTCGTCAAGGCCAACGGCGGCACGGTTTGCGTCGACGAGCTCGACGACATGAAGCCCGACGTCCGGGCGTCGATGCTCGAGCCGATGAGCAACCAGAAGATCAACGCCTCACTGGCGGGGGAAACGGCTACCTTCCAGACCGAGGCCGCAGTGATCGCCGCCGGCAACCCCCGGGACGGCCGCTTCGATCCCTACGAACCCATCCCGGATCAGTTCGACTTCCGGTCGGACCTCCTCTCACGGTTCGACCTCATCTTCACCGTCCAGGACGTTCCCGACCAGGACGACGATCGGGAGATCGCCGACCACGTTCTGGACTCTCGCGACGCCGCAAAGCGAGATGAGCAAGGCCTCGAGGTCAACGACGAGATCGAGCCGCCAGTCGACCCTGAGATCTTCCGGAAGTGGATCGCCGTCGCGAAACAACAACCAGCGCCACCGTTCGCATCGGATAGCGTTAAGGAGACGCTCCGGAGTAGCTTCCTCGAACTGCGTCGCCTCTACGACGTGAAGGACAACTCCCCGGTTCCGGTTACCTTCCGGAAGCTCGAGGACGTCGTCCGCGTCGCCGAGGCCATCGCGAAGTTCGAGCTCTCGGAGGTCATCACGGAACGTCACGCACGCATCTGCACCGAGATCGTGGGTTCGTCGATGGAGGATATCGGCAAGAACGAGGACGGGGAGTTCGACGCCGACGTCGTAGAGTCGGGATCGTCTAAGAGTCAGAAGGATCGAATGCGGGTGATTCGGGACTTCATCTGTGATGCCCAGGATGAAGCTGAAGACAGTATGGTCGCGATCGATTCCGTGACTTCCTCACTCGAAGACAGCCACGACTACGATCCCCACCGTGTCGAGTCCGACATCACGAAGATGATGAACAAGCACGGCACGGCGATCGAGCCCCAGACTGGCTACGTTCGGTTCATCGGGGGTCGGTAACGATGGCTGCTGAAACGCACCAGGCCAGAGCAGAACGCCGCAAAGAGTCAAAGGCCATCTACGAAGAGGTCATTCGAGTCGTCGACTACCAGAGCGGGCACATCCAGCCACCGCTCGCGAGCAAGCCCTCGGTACTCGGCATTCTCTCTCGCGGGCGCTACGGACTCGATAAGATCAGTCGAGCGATCGTAGCGGCTCGTTCGAACGGTGACCTATTCGTGGTCACCGACCCCACCGGCCGGCAACGGATTGGAATCAACGATCGCGAGATACTCCGCGAGAAGATCGCACAACATCTCTCGAGGACCGACGACCCGCGAAAGGACGTGATCGGGCTGGCGAACGACCGCATCCAGAAGCTACGAGAGGCTGATTCCAATGAGTGAGAACAGCGGCAACGCCTCGAGCGATACTTACCGGTTACTGGGTGGTAGACCGCTGTTGAGGCCTCTAATCCAAACGAGGACTTTGCAGAGAGCAACTAAAATAATCACGGCAATTGCAAAACCGAACATTACATCAAGGATAGACGGTTGGGAAACTCCGATCAGACAATTCGCCTGTTCAGCCCAACTTGCCCCTTGGAGATCTATACACATATCAAATAAAACAACATATCTGGTTAAGTATCTTGGGGGAGTCCCCCTGCTGTTCCAACCGGCCCAAAAGCGAACATATTTTTCACTAAATTTGAGGATTGACTCCGACGGAGGTCCCTGAGATGTTCGGACTCATCGGCTGCAGTAAGTCAAAACACGGGGAAGACGAACCGGACCGTGAGTTCCCGGCTCGAGACCTCTACGACAGCTGGCTCTTCGATGGGCGTGTCCGCGCCGTCGAGGCCCACTGCGACGAGTGGGGAATCTTCTCGGCCGAACACGGATTCGTCGAACCGGACGATCTCCTCACCTGGTACAACACGAAGATCACTGACCTCGAGCCCGACGATCGTCGCGACCTCGCCGCCAACGTCGTCGACGACCTTCCCGAGACAGACCAGCTGCTGATCTTGATGGGGCGCGACTACGCCGACCCGCTCCAGGCTGCGCTGCCAGACGACGTCGAAGTGTGGGATCCGCTCGAGGGCGTGCAACTGTTCGACCAGCGCGGTGCGCTTCGCGACCTCGCCGATCGGGGTGATCCCGACGATGCCTGACCAGTTCCCCCAGGAAGTCGCCGACCTCTCTCCTGGGGCGAGACTCGTGTACCGCGCCCTCGGGGACGGGCCGATGACGATCGACGAAATCCAAACGGAAACAGCGCTGTCGAAACGCAGTATTTACAACTGCACATCGGCACTCGAAGATGTTGACGTGATAGAAGTTCGAACAGACGTATCCGATGCACGGAAACGTTTGTATGTCCGGACCTAACTTTTACCTGAAGTATCTTCAGTGGCCTCATACACTGATAGTGATAGGTCTCTTTGCGTGAGAATAACCGCCCCTGGCGGCCACCACCATGATCGGACTTGCATCGGCCACTGAGCACCCCTCTCTCACCGACACCCGAGCGACAACAGAATTATGAGCGTTATAGATGACTCGATGGACCCGACGGCGCTGGAAAACTGGGATAGGCCACTGGAACGACTGCGATGTGAGGCGATCTGCCTCGGGAGGGCGCTGATGCCAGACAACGAAACCCTCGAGAAGACCGTGGGGACGCTCATCTTCTTTGTCGTCTGGGGGACCATCGTCGTCCTGCCAGTCCTTGGCATCGGCGATCCCCCGCGCTACGAGATCGTCATCTCGACGACGGCGATCGCGTTCACCATCCTCGGCAAGATGTGGGATTACGAGGTGAAACGAGCACTGGATAGCCTCATCGCAACCGACGGCGGTCAGCCCCGAGACACGAGCGAGAACACCGACTCAAACTCAGACGGAGAGAACCAATGAGCACATCCACGTTCGATCAGACGTATCGGCCAGACAACCTCGAGGAGCCCAACGCAGATGGCCCGCCACAGTGCCAGAACTGCGGCACTGTCGTCTCTCGAGACTACGTCCGCGTCTTCAGTGACGACCCGGACAACCAGCGCCTGCAACACTGCTGGAACTGCAAATCCCGAACGCAGCGATACTAACCTCCAGACCGCACACAACGCTCTTAAGCGGGGTGCGTCACGCGCTTCTCATGACCGAACTCACATCTATCGACGGCGTCGGCCCGGCGATAGCGGAGCAACTCGAGGCGGCTGGCTTCGAGACCGCCGACGACGTCCTCTCTTCGACCGTCGACGAGCTGGCCGACGTCCACATGATCGGGGAGTCCTCCGCCGAGTCGATCCTCGAGGGGGACGACGACGGCACCCGTGGCCGGCCTTCGAAGCTCGAGGACCACTGGGACGACATCATGGACGCGGCCAAAGTCGGCATGTCGAAGAAAGGAATCGCTCGGACTGTCGGCATCGACGAGTCCACGCTTCACGACTGGGAAAACAAGGACGCCAAATTTTCCGAGTCGCTCAAACGCGCGCGAGCTGTTGGCGAGCGGCGACTCATCACGTCCGGCCTCTACGACGAGGACGTCGACACCGGGATGGCGCGGTTCCTCCTCGAGCGGTCGTATCTGTACGTCAAGACGGAGAAACAGGAGGTCGACCTCACCGAAGAGCGCGAACTCAGCTTCTCTGATGAGGAACGCCAGAAACTCGCGGGGGCCTTCGAGGGCAACCCAGAGACATGAGCACGCAGCTGGCGGCCGACCTGGACGACGAGATCCTCGAGGCGATCGAGAACTATCCGCTCGAGCACCCGACGACGACGTCGATCAAGTGCTTCGACTACAGCCTCCCGCCGGGCGAACACCTCAAGCGCGTCTACAACGCCCTCTACAAAGCCGTCCGACCGGAGTTTCCCTACGCGCCGACTCGACTTGCTGCCTTGCTCCCTCGAGGGTCGGGAAAGTCCGACGGCGTCGGTGTCGTGTTTCCGACATGGCTGATTCTCAACCTGCCGTCCCTTCGCGTCGCGATCGTCTCGAAGACGGCCGACCTCGCAGCCGAGCGAACCGAGAAGGCAGTCGAACGCATCGAACACTGGGCACCAGCCGCTGGCGTCGAGATCGCCGATAGCGCCCGGACGCAACTGACCACGGCGTCGAACAACCACAAGGAGCCCTCGATCGCGCCGTACGGGCTCGAGTCCCAGCTGACCGGCAAGCACTTCGACGTCATCGTCTACGACGATATCGCGGACTGGGACAACCAGCGCACCGATACCCAGCGCCGCAACGTTCGCAATCACTTCCAGGACTACGAGAAGAACCTCCCGGACAACGACAGCGGCCTCGAGCAGGGACCAGTCCAGGCGGTTATCGGGACCAGAAAACATCCTGCGGATGTCTACGCGACGGAGATCCTCGACTCCGCGCGCTGGGACGTCATGATCCACAAGGCGATCCACGATGCCGACTGGGACGTCGTCGAGAACCGCGACTGGAAGGTCCGCGGCGAGGATGGGAAGGTCTACGACGACGTCGCCGATCTGCCGGCGGGCATCTCCATCGCACCGAACGGCGTCATCCCCGACGAGGAGATCCGAGTCATCTGGCCGGAGCAGCGACCTCCAGAGGCAGTCTTGTACGATCTCGTGGACGGAGATGAGTCGGTCGCCATCTGGAGGCGCGAAAATCAGCAGGATCCTGGCGCGCTCTCGGGCGAGGTGTTCAAGTCGGACTGGCTGATCTATAACGACGAGCTCCCGCGAACGCCGGATCGGTATCGCTGGTTCGGCGGGATGGATATCGGCGTCGTCGACGACCTGCAGAAAGCCGCCGAGAACGACACTGACTACTCGGCGCTGGCGATCGTCGGCGCGCATCCCTCCGGAGACGAGGCTTACCTCCCGCTCCTCGATCGCGCCCGTGGCATGTCCGTGAAGGCAAACGCCGACTGGGCGCATGACCTCCTCGAGGGGTTCGCAAAAGCGTACGGCATCGAATTCGACCAGATTCTCGTCGAGGCGAACAAAAGCCCAGGCGTCGCCCAACGCCTTCGCGATAACTCCACGTTCCCCGTCCAGCCGATCGAGTCCAGCGGAAGCAAAGAGGGCCGGATCCACGACCTCGCTGCGAAGTTCGAATCTGGAGAACTCCAGATCGTCGGCGATCCATCTGGGGAGTGCTCGCCCGATCCGACGTCCGACCTCAAGTGGGAGGACTTCGAGACCGAGGAGTGGCTGCAGTTCCCGAATGCGGCTCACGACGACATGCTCGACGGCGTCGAGATGGCGATGCAAGCCGCCGGCGACGGGGCCTGGAACGTCGGTGTTGGCTGGTAAAGGTTTAAGAACACCCCCCGTCCGGCGTCTGCCATGGTAAGTCACGAAAAGGCAAATAGCGTTACATTGGGGGCAATGTCAATGACTATATCGTGCTGTGTAGCTGCTTATCTTGGATTCCAGTTTGAATGGTTGACTTTTGCCACCTTGGCAGTTACTCACCTCATCTCCCACGCCGCCTGGCTCTGCTACGAGCTCCGGTTCAACAAACCCGATCCTGAGTTAACTGACTGGTGAAGGTTTAAGTAGGGAATCCGTCACGCCGCAGGTATGGCTGACCTGCACGACCAGCTAACGGAGATTCGGGGCGTCGGCGACGCAACGGCCAAAGAAATTCTGGGGACGATCGATACCGACAGTGGCGACACGAGTCAGGCTCGCGATCTCCTCCAGGAGGCGCTCGAGCACTTCGACGCCTCCGGCGGGATGGATCCCACAGCCCAACAGGGGAGGGATCGGGTGGAGAAAGCCCTCGCGATGCTCGAGGTGAGCAGCGATGAGTGAAAGCGAACCCGCCGACGGTGAGAACAGCGGGGAGGGCACACCGATCAAGACAATCGATCCCGAACTGGAGCCAGAACTGGTCGGCTACCACTCAGCGGTCAAGTCTGATTCGTGTCAGAACTTCAAGTCCGACACTGGAATGGTGGGTGACGTCGAGAAGTGTAAGAACGAGCCAACCCATACAATGGTTCTCTATTCGGGGAAATATCACAAGATCGCCGTATGCGACGACTGTGGGGATCCCGGAGAGGTGGCTGACGATCGAAAGTGGTCGGGCCGGGGGACGATGTATGCCGAGTGACGACTACACCAACCCGCATGATCCCGAGGGGTGCCGGGCAGTCATCCCGCTGTCGGACGGCATCCGGATCATCCTCGCCGACGGCACTGTCGCCCACCTCCAGGTCACGACTGACGACGGCGACGAGCTCACCGAGATCACGGGCCACCCCAGCGGCGGTGGCGTCTTCGGTGGGATCGATCACGATACTCGCGTCGAGATCGGGATCATCTCGGACCACGAGGCGGCACAACATCCGATGGTCCAGGAAGCGCTCGAGGACCTCGGATTCTGGGGCGAGGTCGAGGACGACAAGGACGAACTCCTCGGGTACGTCTACTACAGCCCAGCCGAGGAGGACGACCGAAGCCGCATGGTGTGCGTCGACTGCGAGCCCTCGACCGAGCTTCCCGAAGACATGGAACGGGCGAACGTCCGCGATAACGGGTCGTACGGTGACGTCGTCCCATATCAGGAGTGTGCCGAGTGCGGCGAGGTCATGCGACCAGATCCGGACCCTCTCGAGGTGAACGACGATGACTGACATCGCTCTCTCGTTCGTCGAACTCGCGGGGATCATCGGCGCTGCGGTCGCCCTCGCGGCCACCGATGCAGCTGCACTGTCCCGGCTTGCGATCACGGTGCTCGCGAAGAAACTGGGCGTCAAACCGATGGAGATCTACCAGTTCAGCGCAGCGACGTCCGACCAAGAATCCCCAGAGGACGGGGAGGGATGATCGACTGGAGCAAGTGGGCGCGGCGCTTCCCGTTCAGCCTCGACGTCAAGCGCTGCGGGGAGTGTGGCGGCGTGATGATGACCGAGACGGTTCACGACAAGCACACACGCGACGGCACGAACCCGAAAGGCGTCGAGGCGGACGTCTGCCAGGACTGCGGCCACGCCGAACACAAGGACCCGGTACCGGGCACCTAAACCCTTTTAACTGACTTGCGTCACCCCGTCGGTATGTCAACCGACCCTGTCGAGCGACCACTCGTCGACGACGAGGTGCAGTCGGGAGTCAAGGACTACCTGAGCCGCATCCTCGAGCGCGCCACGCCGTCGTCGTGGGTCGCAGGCGGCACAAGCCGACCTAACAAATTCTTTCAGACCCGTCCCCGGACATACAAGGAACTCAAGCGCCGTGAGAAGATCTACCTGAACGGCGGCCCGATCACCGAGTTCATCGACACGCGGGCGCTGATGACCTACGGCACGGGCGTCGACTTCGAGAGCAGCTCGCCGGTCACCGACGACCAGGGTCGCACGGTCGACGAGTGGCTCACCGAACAGTTCGGCGACACGCTCGAGCTGACGATGATCGACGCTGGCATCCAGAGCTACTGGGCGGGCGACGCCTGGCCGGAGATCGTCGAGACGCGCGCCGGCGAGTTCTCTCATCTCGAGCTGATCGACCCGACGACGATGGACGTCGACTGGAACGACTACGGCGAGATCACAACCCTCCGGCAGATCATCAAGGGGCCACGCGGGAAGCCGAAATCCCAGCCCGTTGATATCGACAACGTCGGCCACTTTACGTTCAAGGACTCCTCGGGCGGCCCACTCGGCGACTCGCTGGTCGAGCAGAACCTGGATGAGATCAACCGCTACGTTTCGAACCAGGAGCAGCGAGCCAACGCGATCAAGCTGCACGGATCGCCGAAATACGACGTCTCCGTCGGGAGCGAGGGCCAGTCCATCCCGGACAAGGTGATGAGGCGCATCAATCGCAAGTTCCGCCCGGAGCGCGTCGACGAGGAAACGGCCTGGACGCACGGCGGCGACCTCGAGATCAACGCCCTTGAGTCACCGGGCATGGGCGACGGCATGAAGCAGATCACCGAGACGGACATCTCGCTGCTCGCCGGCTCCTTTGGAATCCCGCTCGAGTGGACCAACTTCGGCAGCGCCGGCCTCGGTGATGGCTCGCCCGCAGAGTCGCGGGAGCGGAAGTTCGAACGCCAGGCGCGGACTGAGCAGACCCGTCGGGCAAACCAGTTCAAGAAGGAGATCCTCCGCCCGATCCTCCGACGCTACTCACCGTTCCCGGAGGACATCGAGATCAACGTCGTCTTCGGAGACGTCGTCAGCGACCCGACCCAGGTCACTGAATGGCTCTCGACGGTCGACTGGGCGTTCCATCGCGACGAGATCCGGGAAATGGTCGGCCACGCCGCCTGGGACGAAAGCGACAGTCGTGAAGCGCCGCCCGAGCTCGCCGACGACGCCGGTGGCGATGGTGGCGGGATGGGGTTGTTCAGCGACGGCGATCGCGACCGGGGGCACGGTACGGGAAATCGTAACTGCGGCCGAGCGCTGTTCCACGACTCGGTCAGCGACGACGACCTGACCCAGGAGGAACTCGTCTGGCGGGACGTCGTCGAGAAGGTGCTCTGGAGTGACGACTCCTCGAGGACGCTCTTCGAGTTCAACGCCGACGACCTCCCCGACTTCGTCACGGCGCGCCTCGAGGACGCCATCCCGGAGGCGATCAACGGCTCATCGCTGCAGACACTCGACGGCGCGCAGATCGGCTTCCTCGAGAACGCCCTCCAGGACGCCCTCGAGTCCGAGTCCCGCGGCTGGTCGCTGAACTCCATCACGGACCACATCCAGGACATCCCCGGCGCCGATCTCGATGAGTACGAAGCCCAGCGCATCGGCCGAGACATCACGCAAAACGCAGTGGGGAACGCACGCGAAGACGGCTACCGAGAGCGCGACGACTTCGAAGAACTGCGGTTTAAATGGTCAGGAATGCCGTACGATCCCGAGCGGAGCACGGAGGCCTGTCAGTGGATCTCCGACCAAATCCCTGAGAACGGCGTCCACATGGATCGGCTAAAAGAACTGATCCAGGAAGCCAACGACCGGTTCATCGATCACGACGCCCGAGAGTGGTCTCCCCACATTCAGTGTACTCATCAGCCGGTCCGGGTCGTCGGCACCTGAACGCTTATATCGGGGTTGCGTCACGCCGCAGGTATGCGACGACTCCCACCCGGCGTTCGATACCTGCAGAACACCGACGACGATGACGTCGAGCACGCCGCTCGGCAGATGGCGGACGGCAACCCGGACATGGACCTGGACATCGCTCGCGAGCTCTGCGAGGACATGCAGGACCGTGGCGTGCTCGAGGATTACCTCGAGGCCGACCCCGACGAGGATGACGACGACCTCGCCGCCCTTGCGGAGTTCCGAAACCCGGGCGATATCCGGCGCATCGAGATGGATGGCGACGGCGTCAAGTACGAGAACGTGATGCTCCTCGCGCCTGGTGCGTGGACCGACGCCGGCTCGAGGTCGACGGCGATCTACAGTGCCGAAGGCATCCGCGCCTCGGCGGAGAACTGGGTCGATCCTGAGACCGGCGACGACGTCGAGGAAGCCGAGATCAACTTCCTGCACGGGCCGGCGCTGCACAACGCGGCATCGCTGGGCGATATCGGGACGATCCCAACCGACTCCATCATCGTCGACGACCAGGACCGGATGTACGGCGACATCAAGCTCCACGGCGAGTCGCCGGCGAGCCAGGCGTCGATCGAGCTAATGGACGAAGTCCTCGAGAGTGCAGACGATCCGGGAACCCAGACGCCGCCGGTCGGGCCGAGCGTCGAGATCGTCGGCGAGGAGTCAGAGACGGATCCCGAAACGGGAGCGAGTCGCCTCACGGAGATGTGGTACTCTGGCGTCGGCCTGGTGTTCGGACCCGCCAGCCGACCGGTCGAGATGGAACAACAGGCGCGGGGCCGCGCGATCGCGATGGCAGAGGACCACGGCTACGATCATACCGGCCTCATTCTCCGCAGTGGTGGCGAGAGCGGGCCTCCGGGAAGCGGGGAAACGCCTTTAAACACCTCCCGTCACGCCGGGGATATGGGTAAAAAACAACGACAGCGGATCAACAAGCTGCTCGCCGAGATGCAGCAGGTCCTCCAGGAAGGCGGCGACCTCGAACTCATCCAGACGCTGATCGAACAGTACCGACAGTCCGAGGGAGACATGGAGGCTCCGGCATCCGAGTTCCTCGCGTGGGTTGGCGAGAACGCCGACGTCGATCCCGAAGAGATCCAGGACAGCCTCGAGAAGTTCGTCGAGGACGCCGGCGCCGATGACCTCGAGGAAGCTGCCGTCCAGGGCCTCGAGGAGTGGGTCATGGAGAACATGGCCGAAGAACCAGAGGGCGATGGTGATGGCGACGAAAACGGTGACGAAAACGGCGACGGCATGGGTCAGGAAGAGCTTCGCGAGGCCGTCGACACGATCGGCAAGTTCACCAGCGAACTCGAGTCGGTCAAGGAGATGCTCTCGGAGTACAAAGGTGACGTCGACGAGACCGTCGAGGAGCTCGAGGACGAAATCGAGGAGAAAGAACGCCGACTCTCGAAGCTCGAAGACCAGCCTGTCCGTCAGGCCCGCGAGCATCAGAACGGCGAGGACTTCTACAGTGAGGATGGCGACAGTGGCGGTTCGGGCGAGCACGAAGACGTCATGCTGACGTAGACATCGGCGTCTATTCCACGGCTGTTTCTCAACGGAGAAAATGTTATAAGAGGGGTGCGTCACGCCGGGAGTATGGTGTTTAGAGACTACGAACTCCCCGTGGCGCTCAGTCCTGGGCGGCAGTACTCCGCCCACGCCTACGTCGCGGAAGTTGCTATCAAACAAGGCCAACTCGTCAAGGCCGGCACTGATGATGACGAGGTGACTCCGTCGGATACCGACGGCGAGCCCGTCACTGGCTTCGCCGCCTACAGCGCGGCGGCTGGCGATACTATTCTCGTCCTCGAGGGCGGCGGGCGTGCTCGAGCAACCAGTGGAACTGGCGACGTGACCTCCGGCGATCTCATCGCGAGTGGCGGCGGGAGTGGTGAGAACGGAGAGGTACAGACCGCGTCGGCTGGCGACTACGTCGTCGGGCGGGCGTTCAGAGACGACAGCGGCGACGGTGGCGACGCCCCGATCCAGATCGAACACATCGGCGTCGCAGAGGAGAGTGCATAACGATGGTGTCACACTACAAAACGCAACGACAGCTGAAGTCGTACTGGCGACAGCCCGGCAACCCCCGACTCAAGGGGCTGCTACTCGCAGCGCTGGACAACACCGGTTTCTCCGCATCCGACGTCGGTCGGGCGTGGATCACCAACGCGGACGAACGGCAGCGACACCTGCAGAGTGTCGACAACACGCGTCACTTGGCTGCACCCGTCTCGCAGGGCTACTCGCCCGCCGCGCACGACGGCGAACTCGGCAACACGCACGAAGAGAGCGTCGCCCGGACGCTGGCCCGCAAGGAGTTCAACGAGGACGACCAGGAGCGGTTCCTCTCGGGCGACGCGACGATGGACAAGGATCAGTACATCCAGCGCGCACTGCTGAACGACAGCGTCACCGAGCTGGACGTCCTCTTCCGCGAGGAACTCGAGACGACGATCATCCAGGGCGCACAGCCACGGAAGATCTTCCGCGACGCGGCGTTCATCCACAACGCCACCAAGCGCAAGGGAGACATCCCGCGGGTCACTGACGAGAGCCACGCGGACGTCATCGCGCAGGGCGCGGAGATCGAGACCGGACAGGACGGCTTCGACACGGTCAGCTTCGACTGCCAAAAGGTCGCTCGAGGCTTCGAGATCTCCGACGAGATCATCAACGAGTCCGAACCGGACGTCGTCGAGCAGCTCGCTCGCGAGGCCGGCGCGGCAGTCGAGAATACGATCAACCGCTTCGGTCTCGTCAACCTCGTCGACGGCGCTGGACAGTCCTTCGACGCTGATGTCGGCGGGACGACCGACGCGTCTGCAGTCCAGGCGCTCAACGGCGGGGCGACCGAGGTCGACATGCAGGACTTCGGCGAGGCCAACGCGGCGATCGTTCACCCACGGTTCGAGAAGGCGATCTTCGACGACACGAACGTCGTCTACGCCAACCGTGGCGGATCGACCGAGCCGCTGCAGGACCGACAGATGGGGTCCATCATGGGGATGGAGCGCTGGAAGGGGTCGCACGGCACCTACAACGGAGCCGACGACACGAAGACCCTCAGTCCCGATGGCTCCTGGAACTACCAGGATACGGACGACATCGGCGCGGTGGCCTACAATCGAGATCTGTTCGCGCTCGTCCTCTGGGACGACATGGATCTCGTCACGAAGGACTGGGAGGACCCGATCCGCGATCTCCAGGGATCGAACGTGAGGTCTTATGTTGACGCGGTCTGGCGGCAGGAAGACGGCGGCGCGACGGTCACGCACTCGACGGCGTAGGTGATCGCGGCGATCTCGGTTTTCTTCTCGAGCGAGGGAAACAGTTTTACTGGGGAGGTGTCCGGACAGACCATGCGTCAGTCAAGCGAAGATAACCACATAACTTATTGTCAGTCTATCAGTGGAGTTTCGCATGGATCTAACACGTCGGGCGGTGCTTGCCGTGTCCTCGGCGATGGGCCTGACGGCATTAGCGGGGTGCTCTTCGGAAAGCGACGCGGACGACGGGCCGCCAACCGAGTCAACCAGCAACGAAACGGAGGACGCAGCAGTGACTAAACGCATCGTCCTTGGGGATGTTGAGAATGACGAAATCACCAATATCGACGCTGACTGGTATATCGAGGATGGTAAGTTGGTCCTCGAGGTTCCACAATCTGGCGAGCACGAGATGCGAGACGTGGACCTGACGGGGCTTTCATCGGTGGGTGCAGAGGAAGAGAATCTCAAAGACCCTGTGACGGGGGACAACGCGACAACGACCTACCGAGAGCAGGAGGGCATCCAACCCGAGACGTATACGAGTCGAGCCCCACCGACGCCGAATAGCGACAGTGGCCTTGTCTCGAGAGATTATCAGTCCGCAGATGGTCCACAACTCATCACATCGTCTAACGTCAACCACTTGGTTGAGCCGGGGACGACCGAGTATACCTTCACCAACACAAGTTACGAGAGCGTTTTGCACGAAAGTATTTACTACCCATTTGTGGGTAATGCAGATGCCGGTCCTGCATATCTTGCATTTGGCGGGATTATATCAAATGATACAGACGGCGAGAGTGTCTTCGTCCAATTGGACCGTGATCCTGGATCGCAGGGGCTCGGAACGCTCGAAATCGAGATAACAGCCAATTCTGGAACCGATTTCATGACCCCGTTTATCCCACTCACATTAGAGGATTATGACGATGGGGAGTGGAACGAGAACGATTTGGGGTGGGTCCGCGCTCAGGTTAGAGTTAGTGGAGGGACCGGCCACCTGCACCGACTGTCCGGGATCCAAGTGTGGGGGTATTGAGAATGGTGAAAATAGGATTGCTCGCCGACACTCATATCGCGGATAGTCGGCGGACGGAGAACGGAGTAAGCAAATCAAATGATGCGGTCAGCAGACTAAATTCCGAGAACGTGGACTGGAACGTTCATCTCGGAGATATTCGGCCACTCGGTCCAACAACCTCTGACATCAACTGGGGCAACT
Organism: Halostagnicola larsenii XH-48; assembly: GCF_000517625.1. Taxonomy (GTDB): domain Archaea; phylum Halobacteriota; class Halobacteria; order Halobacteriales; family Natrialbaceae; genus Halostagnicola; species Halostagnicola larsenii. The sequence continues at coordinate 1,316,174 of NZ_CP007055.1, forward strand.
GGGCAACAGATAACAAATATTACAAAAGTGACTTTGAGGTGGCTCAAAATCAAGTCCTTAGCAACCTCAACGGTGACTTGAGAATCATCGCACGCGGTAACCACGATCGACCGCTTGACATCTACCGTGAGTATTTCCCGCGGGACGAGTATCCACGCTATGGGAGTTTTGAGGAAGATGGAGTTAGGCATGTTTGGCTTGATACCCACCCCTATCAGGGCCATCATGAACTCCATCAAGTGGGGGCGATGGTGTCGCCGGACCAAATATCATTCCTGCACCGGTTGATGGACGACGACCCCGATATCCCGACATTCGTCTACGCACACGCCCCACTTGCTGCGTTTGACTATGGCGACCTCTCCGCAGAGGATTGGTACACCGACTACCGAGAGTACTTCTATTGTTCGAATGCGCCACACGTTCAGAATGTCCTCGAGCGCGGAAACGTCGTGATGGTCAATAACGGCCATCTGTTTAATGATGAGGGGCGCGGATCAACGACCGTCAATGGAGTCGAATACGTCCTATCACGCCATCTCGTCCATAACAGCGATACGAACTATACTGGGGACGTGCGATGGCTCGACATTGACACAACAAACAATGAGGCAACATGTTATTACTACGATGTCGGGGCTGACTCGTCGGGGACGATCACGACCGCCACGTGGTAGATTCGGAGCTATAATTGCGGCCGAAACTATTATCTTTTCTAACTTTGACATGAGGGTATGTCAGACTGGGACAAACTCATTAAAAACCTCGTCGGCGGCTTTGCAGCGGTTGTAATCACAATGGTGGTTATCTTCACGATCGCGAAGATGGGGGAATCACTCACTTCGCAGGCACCCTCGTGGCAAAGTGCGGCTTTGATTGGAGGTGTCGCTGGCTCTGCGATTACATACTTCTTCAAATCGACTACAGACGAGCTCCATTGATTTAGCTCACTTCTAAGCTGTAGCTACCGAATCGGATCGATTCAATCACCCTTCTGTTGGTCAACGACTTGTAATTCTTCCCGGATCGACTCTTGAACTGCCTTGGGAACAGTTTCCTCAACTGATTCGCGTACTGCATCTTCCAACATCTCATCCTGGTTGTCCGGGTCTATTTTGCGGGACACGATAACTAATACGAACAGCATCACCATTCCGGCGACGAAGAATGAGATCTGGGCCGGTAGATCATAGTCAAGAGATGAGGTTACAAACGCACCAGCAAACCCACCGGCAAGATATTTGACCGACTCTGCGACTGCTTCAATCCAGTTTATGTCCATGGAAACGTCTTCGGAAGTTAGAATATAATATTTGTCATAGTGTACCGACTTGCGGATTGGTGCCTTTCATAACTCATCATCACTCGAGACAACCGACGAAGACGTCGCCGCGAAGATTTATCAGGGGGTTACGTCACTCGCCGTGTATGACCATCTTCAGTAGGCGGGATGAGAGCGCCCGTGCCGTCGACGGCGAGTACCATGCCTTCCGGGAGCGTGCCCGCAAAACAGCGTTCTCCGAAGAGGAGTTCGACCCGATCGACCAGGAGCGCTACGATCTCGACGACGCCGGGATCGACGGTCGGGACAACCCCGACACGTACGAGGCCTCGGGCCAGTTGGGTGACTGGGAAGGAGACAGCCTGCGAAAGGACCCTGATCGGTGATCGTCATGCCAGGTCACACTCTCTTCCCCTCCATAACTCCCGACACCGACGACACTGACGACGTCGACCCGGTCGCGAAGCTGGCGGACGCGAACTACCAGACGGCAATCTCGAAGATCACGGCGGGCGACGTCGACGACCTCCTGGACGACCTCGAGGAAGTCGACGATCGCTCGAGCGTCCAGAACGCGATCGAGGACCGACGCGAGGCACTCGCGGGGCGTGACGATGAGTAGTAGCGACGATCTCCCCAGCGTCGCCGAGGTGGAAGCGCAGTACGGCGCGACCGAGATCCCGAAAGAGCCCGACGATGGCGAAGACAAGAGTCAGGCCGAGCTCCTCATCGAGGCAGCCGACCGGATGGACCGAGATATCTTCGGCCAGCAGGTGCTCTATACCTCTCGAACGCACGGGAATCGGAAGGATCGTATCATCCTCCTCGCCGCCCACAAGTGGGCGCTTCGCGAGGGCGAAGCGCAGTCGGAGTCCCAAGCCGGCGGGAGCGTGAGCTACAACACGGTCACGGGCGAGACCCAGGACTCGCTCACGCAGACCAAATGGGGGCGCGAGTATCTCGGCTACCTCGAGGACCAACCCAACATCGGCATCTTTTCGACTCGGTAGCGGTCCACGGTTTCTCCGGGGCTACGTTTATCACAGAGTTGCGTCACTCGCCAGCCATGCTGAACGTGAGTACCAGCTCGACGTCGACGGATGCCGCGGGGAACGTCCGCCGTGGCACGCGCAAAGCGCTGCGGGACGCCGCCGATCGCGGCTTCGAAGTCTCGCAGGAACACGTCTCGCATGGCGCGGACTCGTTCCTCGCGAACTCTGGCTACCCGCCGGAGGAACTCGCCGATGGCACCTGGGAGTGGGGCTACTCGGCAGGGTACGCCGCCGCTGTCGAGGATGGATCGGAACCACACTGGATCCCAGTCCACGCGATGGACGGCCTCGAGCGCTGGTCGCGACGCATCCTCGGGGACGAAGGCGCGGCGTGGGCTGTCCGCCACAAGATCGCGAAAGAAGGGACCGAGGCCAACCCGTTCGTGGAACCGGGAAAGGAAGCACAGGAAGCGTATCTACAAGCGCGCGGTATCAGCGCGTCCGTGGAGCGTGAGTTCTAATGCCGCGTGACCGATCCAAATCACGGACCGCGGAGACTCCTGACGAAGACCCCAGAGAGGAAGACTACGACGGCCTCAGCGAGGAGCAAGCCTTCCAGGTCGGTGTCCTCACGCAGCTCGGCCGCATCGCCACCGCCCTCGAGACGATCGCCGATTCGAGTACCGACGCCGGCGAACAGACGTCGGGAACCGTCTCGGATGGAGCCGGGAGAGTGATCTACCAGTGTTCGAGCTGTGACGAGACGGTCGCCGGCGAGGAGGCGGCGGAGGCCCACGCCACCAACGACCACAACGCACCTGACGACGGGTCGACCTGGACGGCACTCATGGACCGGGTGGACGCATGAGCTCCAGCCTGGATCCAGTCCAGACGATCGTCGATATCCTCGAGGGGGCTGCCGCGGAGGACTGGGCGAACGCCGGCGGGGAACCCGATTACATCGAGCGCTACGAGGAGACGGATTTCTCTTCAAAGAAGGCTCGAGACATGCGAGACGCGATCTACGTCCAGCGGCCCGGATCGGACGACTACCAGAAACTCGGCGCTGGATACAATACACTCGTCGAGGAACCAATGGTCCGGGCGGAGGTCTGGACGCCGGAGGGATCGGACCCGTGCCTGGAGTACGCCCACGACGTCCGTGAGATCATCCGTGGCTACACGGTCGACCTCGAGGACCAAACGCAGTGGACGGATATCGCGCCCGTCGGCGAGGAAGACCTCCGGGGGAGTGCCCGCGCCCGTGGCGTCGATCACTCCGTGATGGCAATCCAGATCGATCTGACCGGCGCACGGTAGCTCTTCACTCGGGGAAACGGTTTTAACGTGGTTGCGTCACGCCGCAGGTATGGCTGCAGAACCGTATTTCGGCGATAGCATGACACTGTCCGTGACGGACCCTCAGGACGGCGACGTGCCGGTCGCTGGGCTCCAGAGCGTGTCGGTCATGCTCTCTGCCGAGCACATCGAACTGTTCACTGCCGATAGCATCAAGCGCGAGAGCGTCAAGAAACGCGAACTGTCGGTCCCGGTCGAGGTGGAGTACGCTAAATTCGACGAGACGTTCGCCCAGTGGTGGATGGGCGTCACCTCCGCCGGCTCCTCGATCGAGGACACCTCAGACGTCGCGCTCTTCTCGATCGAGGGGACGATCACCTCCGCGAACGGCGACACCACCCTCGAGGGGTCGATCGACGACGTCTACTTCGAGGAGATGCCGCTGTGGGAGGCGTCAGAAGGCGAATTCGTCTCCCAGAGTCTCTCGGGTACCGGGGCTGATGTCAGCAACTTCGCACCTGCGGGGACAACGTAATGGCTCGAGAACTTCCGGACGAACTGACGGGTCTCACCGAGGAAGAGAAAGCCGAGCGCAAACAGCGACTCGTCGACGAGTCCAGAGAGACGCGTCGCGAGCTCGAAGCCGAGCAGGAGGAACTCCTGGACTCGCTCGACGAAGAGCATGGCGGAGATCTCATCGAAACGAGGGTCACGCTCCCCGGCGGGAACCTCGCCCACCTTGAGGCAGTCATGAATGGCGAACTCATCAACCGCATAAGTCACGTCGATTCGATGCTCGCCGAACTCGACGACCCGGAGCCTGGTGACATGCAAAACATCGAGCGCTCGATGGACGAGGCTGCAAGCGTCCTCGCGGACGTGACCGTCGAGGCGAAGTACTCCAAAGAGGTGTTCTACGAGATCTACGTTCGGTACGGGCCGGACGCGATTGGAGAACACGTTGGGGCCGCCTTCGACGCGATCGAAGAGGAGGTGAAGCGCCAGGCAGGCGCAGCCGACGGGTTTCGCAAAAAGTAAGCGAGGTCTGAGGATGGCACTGGCCTGTGATTTGACGAACTCCTGGCCGTCAGAAGCGCGCGAAAAGAGCCTCATGGACCGGGTTCTGGCGGCGAAGCTCAAATCGAGACTGTACAACGAGGAAGCAAAACGGTTTGAAACCTGACCAATCATGTCGAGTGAAGCACACGAGTTAGTCGTCCAGATGCGCCCAGAGGGTATCGAGGAGACCGAATCCGACCTCGAGAGCGTCGGCGACGAGTTCGAGACGACGTCCGAGAGCGTCGGCACCTCTGCAGAGGAAATGCAGGGGTTCAGCGAACAGTGGCAGGGAGCGATGACCGCCGTGACCGCCGGCCTCGCAGTCGCAGCGACGGGACTCTTGAGTCAGGTGCCGGTCATCGGCGAATCGATGAGCGGGCTGTTCGCCATCCTCGAGGGCGTTGCCTTCCAGATGGACGGCGTTCTCCGGCCGGTGTTGAGCCCGCTGACGACGAAGTTTTACGAGTGGTCTGCGGCTATCTTCGAAGCCGACGGCGCCGTGGGGACGTTGATCGGCGTGCTGGGGACGATCGTCGCCGTCCTCGGGACTGTCGGCGCAGCCGTCGCGGCTGCCGGCGCGTACATGGGCGGGCTTGCGGGAGCGCAAACGGCCTTAGTCACAGCCGGGAAGGCGGTTATCTCCGCAGTCACGGCGGTTGTCGGGGCGGTCGGCGCGGTCCCGGTCGCGATCGCAGCCGTTATCGCTGCCCTCGCACTGCTCACGGCGGCGTTCATCACCGACTGGAACGGCATCCGAACGAAGACCGTCGACGCGATCAAGGGGATCCTCACGTGGCTCAGGAATCTCGCCGGTGACGGTGCGTCACTCGCCGGCGACTTCGTCGACGCAGTCTGGAAGGGGCTGACCGGTCTCAGTGGGGACATCAAAACGTGGACCGGGAACACGGCGGATAAGTTCACCGGGCTCGTTAACGACGCGGCGGGCTGGGGGTCGGACCTCATCGATGAGTTCGTTTCCGGTATCCGAGACGCGATGCCAGAACTCGACGGCGCCGTCGACGATGTGAAGTCGAAGATATCCGACTCCATCAGCTTCGATATTCGAGCCAACGATCGGATGGCCGAGCGCTGGGGTTCGGACCTGATGCAGCACTTTGGCACCGGGATGGAGATGGGTGCGAAGACGGTCCCAGGGACGGAAGAGGCCCTCGGTGGCGGCGGTGGTGAATCGCCGTCGTTCGGAGCCTCGAGGTCACAAGACGTCGCCGTCTATCTCGATTCCCGCCGCGTTGATCGCGGCCTCGCGAGGCATCGCGATGACGAAACGAACCGACGGGGGCGTTTCGGCTAATGGCCGTCGCGATCGCGACGCTCGAGCGCGATGGCACCACGCTCGAACTCCCGCTGCTCGCCGAGGGCGGTGGGGCACCGCTCGTCGGCCAGGATATCGGGAAACCCGAGTCGGGGCCATCCAACAAGGGGTCTATCAACCCCCGATGGCAGGACCAGTGGTCTCGATCAGAGGGCTATACGCTGTCAGTCCGATACACGGAGAGTGACGCCTACAGCCGGGCGATTGAACTCGCAGATCTGCTCAAATCTCACAGCGATGGCGAGGACCTCCTCCTGAATATCGACCTACCCGAATACGATGACGACATCCGCGTCGCCCCAGCTGCAGAGCAAGACACTGCGGTGACGATCGCCTACGATGTCGGCCAGACGAACTTCGTCGATTGCGAGGTCTCGCTCACTCGAGTGAACACAACGCACGGAAGCGGATCGCAGGTCGCAGAGACACCGACCGCGACCGGAAACGGCCCGATAACGCTCTCGTATGGTTCCCAGAGCGTCGAGTTCCGAGACGATATCGTGGTCGACCGGTCAGTCGGGCGGCCGAATTCGGTCGTTCGACGGACGACATTCGACTTTCCGAACTATGAGGACAAGATCAAGGCGGCGTACGATGGCTTCGAGATCGGCGTTGAGTTCACCGATAACGCAGTTTCGAGAGCTACTACGCTCAAGAGCATGGTAGGGCAGAAACTCGGTCGCACATCTCTCACGCTGGATTTCAACGGGATCTACGGACTCGGTGCGTTCGACGTCGTCCCGGAAGGGTCCCAGGCGCTGCGGACGGTCCGGGCCAGTGCAGAGCAGGGCGTCATCGTCGTCCCGACGCTCAAACTCAGGCGGGTGATGGCCGATGGCTGAGTGGCGTGTGATCGTCAACGAGGAGACTGTCGAGTCGGAGGTCTTCGACGTCGAAATCGTTGACACGGCCAACCCGTTCGGCAACTACGCGATCGCCTACATGGACGACGTCGACGGCGAGAAGTTCGAGGAGGTTCCTCGAGGGACGCGTCTCGACTTCGAGTATCGGGAGTTCGATCCGAATCCGCCGGAGTCGCTCGTCATCGAAGACGGTGAAACCGTGACCGTCGAGTCCGGCGAGACCGAAACCTATGCTAACGTCGTCAACGCCGGGACGCTCCACAACGAAGGGACGATACGGACCGTCGGTGAGAACGAGTACACTCGCCGGTTCACGGGCTACGTCGTCGAGCGTCGCGAGGCCGATCGGAACGGGGCGGACGTGCTCGAGGTCGAGTGTTACAGCTTCGACCAGTTCCTCCGACGGGGCGTCGTCGAGTCAGATCTGAGCGGCCAGAGCATCTTCGAGGCCCTCGAGGAGATGATCACCGAGTACACCCCGATTCAATTCGTCCCCGAGAACGTCACCGTCGGCGATGAGCAGCAACTCACGCGATCGTTCCGTGGCGAGCGAGTCGAGACGGTCTTAAACGAACTCGGTGGGAAATCCGAAAACGAAGAGTTCGGCGTCAACGCAGATCTCGAGTTCTACTTCCGGCCACGGGAAGCAGAGGCCGCGCCACGCGATATCGACAACACGCAGTGGCTCGAGTACGACATCCCCGAGGAAGGCAAGGAATCGCTCAACGAGGTGACGGTCTTCTTCAACGGCGGCGACGAGTCAGTTACTGTCGATCGAGGCGACGACAAGCTCGACCTCCAGGAGAGTCTGGGGACGAACGACCCGCTCCGCGAGCCCGAAGAGGTGACTCGCGAGGAGATCACGAACATCGACGATGCGCGGGACGTCGCCCAGAACATCCTCGACGAGCGTCAGCCGACGATCACGGGGACGGTGACGACCTACGGCCTCTACGAAGCCGAGCCGGGCCAGGTCATCAATATCGAAATCAAGCCCCGTGGGATTGATGGTGACTTCCGGATCGCAGAGGTGCAGTATCTCTGGGGCAGTGACGAGACCATCCTGACGATCGTCGAGAAGCGCGGCAACCAGGACGACATGCTGGTGCGGATGAGCGATACGGTCAAACGCGTCGAGATGCGCGAGGCCGATCGGGACTCGGTCCGCAACCAGATCACCAGCACGAACGTTGGAGCGGTGATCACTCCTTCGGGGACTGTCGGTGGCGTTGCGTTCGACCAGGTTCGGTTCACGAACGTCGGTCGCGACCAGGCCCGCGATGTCTGGGGTGGGGCTGATCCAGTCGCAATCAGCGAGATCGCCGTCGGCGACGCCGCCGAGGGGCTGAGTCGGAACAACACCGAGCTCGGCAACGAACTCGAGCGCGTGTCAGTCTCGGAGTCGTTCCCCGACCTGACGAGTGCCGACTACAGTGCGTCGGTCACAGAGACGGCCATCCGCGAAATCGGGCTCTTCAACGCGGACGGTGATATGATATCGCGGGCGACGATCCCAGAGAGTGAGTTCTCCAGCCCCGTCGACGTCGAATACACACTCACAGTCGAGAACGACGACAGCACCTCGAAGGGCGTCCTGACGGATGCCGGTCAAGAGGCTGTTAGAGACGCGTTGGTGGCTAACGATCCGAACCTTCCCACGCAGTACGCGTATGGCTCGGACGTCACGGACCCAACGACCGGCGATACGGCGCTCGGCGATGAGGTGATCGTCCTCCAGTTAGACGAGCTGCTCATCGGGAGCTCCGGAGACGAGCCGTTCAGTTCGTTCGTCGATCCCGAACCCACCGATCCCGTCGTTGCCGAGGCGGACGAAGTTCGAGACGTCCAATCGAATTTCATCGAAAGCCGTAGGCCTGTTCTCCAAGAAAGTACTGCATCGTCGGACCTAAACAGTGATTACGTCGGTGGTTCTGCATACGCGTTCCAGGAGGAGGGCGACTACGTGATCTACGAGCCGTTTGAACTCGAGTACCTCCTCGAGGCGGACAACATCGGGATCGGTGCGCGGTTTAACACGGACTACGCCGGGTCTGATGGGAACAACCCGACGGTTGAGTTAGCGCTCATCGAACACGACACCGAAACCGAAGTCGGCCGAGCGACCATCTACGAGGGAAGCAGTGGGTTGAGTCTCTTCTGGAGAGGATTCGGTGACGACGATTTCTTCAGTGACCTCTCTGGGGACAGCGCCGACGCCTGGACTGACGGGGATATCGAGCCCGGGACGTATCACTTCCGCCTCGAGGCTACGTCGAATCCGTCAGGCAACGGCGAGGAGACGATCGTCGATATCTTCAGTTTCTTCGATACGAGATACGACTACTATTTCGATAGCGAGGTGAACGAGTTCGGAGATCTCGACGGCCCCGAACTCTACCCCGACCAGGCCCCCGTCGAGTTCACGACGTCCACGCGGCGGGACGTCACCGAGGCCGTGCTCGAGACGGAGTGGAACGACACCTCAAACGAGCAGTTCATCGGGCTTCGGAACACCGATGCAGAGAGTTTCATCACGGCTTCGAACACCGACACGCTCTCTGCAAACTTCCCCAGCTCGGAGCGGGGCGTGACAGTCCAGTACGGGTTCAGTCGCTATCCGCAGGACTCGGACCCGCAGGAAGGCACGCCACGGTACGGTCATAAGGCCCAAGCAGTCACCCGGCATGATCTGACCGCGAACGTGGCCGCGATCACGCCCGATGGGATCGGCATGGCGAACCTTCGGGCGATCATCCAACCCGACGAGATCGTCGGCGAGACGCTTCGCGAGGCCGGGCAGTTAGCCGATGACGGCACGTTGCTCTCCCGGTCGGTCTTCGCCGAATTCGAGGTCGAGGAACAACAGCGGGTGATCTCGAGCGAGTCGATTACGTGGTCGAATCCGTGACAGGTCCACCAATAATCAGTCTTCGCCGACGAGTGAGTAAGTCCGCCCTCCTCTGTCGCCGTTCGATTCTATCAGGTCATAGTGGGTCATCTTCGAGAGGTAGTTCCGGAGCGTGCGCCGAGTATTCGGATCGTCGACGATCTCCTCGTACGCGTCGTATAATTCCCCAGGTTCGACCTCGCCGCGCTCCTCGATGACGTCGTAGAGGATGCGCTGGTGCTCGGTCAAATCATCGATGATCTGCTGGCGCAACTTATTCCGTGTCTCTGGCTCTGCGGTCTCGACGATCTCGTCGGTGATTTGCTCCTCGCCTTCGCGAGCGGCGATCCGGGCAGCCGTATGGAGGATTCCGATACCCACGCGGGCGTCCCCCGATGCGGTGTGGGCGATCGACTGAATCTGGTCGTCATCGATTACTTGCGGTTCTAACCCCTGCCGGGCTCGCTCGGAGAGGATCTCGACGAGTTCGTCAGTTCCGTAGCGATCGAAGTAGACGCGAGTCCCAGCTCGCAGTCTCGAGCGAACGCGGTCGTCGAACCCGGCGAACATCTCTTCCTCGCGATTGGCGATCAACACCAGGTGGACGTGTGGCAAGCGATGGAGGTCGTACAGCGTTTCCGATTCTTCGTGCTGGTCGATCTCGTCGAGGACCGCGACGATCGGCTCGTCGTCGGCCTCCCGAAGGAGTTTGAACAGCTGATCTTTCGGCGTCGATCGATGGACATCGATGGCCTGGTCGATCTCCTCGAGGAGCCGGTAGTGTACGCGAAAGCGGGTGAACTCCTGCCAACAGTTGATGTACGCGGTCTGAACATCGGGGCGCTGGTTGGTGAGCTCGTCCAGGACGTACTTCGCGGTGCACGTTTTCCCGGCTCCAGTCGGCCCCAACAGGAACGCCGTCTCTGGGCGATCGTCGTCGAGAACCGGCTCGAGGGTCGCCGAGAGGTGATTTAGTTCATCGTTCCGGTGTTCGATCTCGCTCGGGACGAAGTCCTCGTGTAGGACGCGGTGGTCGACGATCATACTCGAGACATTCAGGTTCCGTGAGATAAACGTCTCCAGGCCGTTTCCGATAGTTCCGATTTCCGATATGGGTTAGTCGTTGAGGACGTCCACCGCTTCCGCGGGGGAGACGTTATGCTCGAGCAGGCGATCAGCTGCGAGCTGCCACGCGTAGTTCGCGAGCTCGGGATCGGCGTCTTCGAACTGGACCGAGAAATGTGTCAATGCGATTGCAATCAGGAGGTCATCGTCACGGTGTGCTGCGGACATCGTGGGGTCTGGCCGCGGCATCGGACTTAAACCCTTGCAGAGCACACTTTTAGTGCTCTTAGGGCCTGTATTTCAGTATGGCTATTCACGGGATGCTTGTTCGCGATGATTTGAAATGGATCCGTTTTATCCGCGATGAAACGGATTCGATGGTCCGTGTTTTGCTTCATGAGAAGTTGTATGATCGTCTTAGGCCTGTCTGTGAGTATTATAATAAAATAGAGCCAGGTGTGAGTGTTTCTGCACCGCCATATATCAAAGAATGTTTAGATTGGCTGTTTGATTTGACTTTGGAGTTAGATATTTTTGAATGGACAGTTTCTATTGCACTCGTTCCGTTATTCTTCGAGCGGATTACAAGCAGCATTAGCCTTGGAAAGTTCACTTACAAAGCCATCGGAAAATCGGGTTCATTCAAGTCGGGCGGGTGTCCTTCTGGTGGCGGAACCAAAATACTCGAATTACCTGTCGAGGGCTAACCGATGGCGTTTTGGAATTATCGGAAGCGCCCCAGAGACGGCTTTATGCACGTAGTCAGGACCACCAGGTATGCGCGCACACGAACGCGAACGCCTGGTTCTCAAACACGAGCTCTCGAAGTACTATCTTCGAGTCCGTGATCACGACGTCTCGAGTATCGTCCGGCGACTGCAGAAAGGGTTCGTTGACGGTGAGTTTCTGGCGCTTCGAAATCGCGGCTTCGAGGCGATCGTCTTCCAGAGTTCGTACCATGGGTTCGGGAAGATCATCTCGTACCAGGTGCGGAATTCGGGTCACACTGCCTGGGACGAAGTCCTTTGCAAGACTGACGATCCGACGGAGTGGCTCGAACACCATCGCGACGATCTCGAGTGGATCCACTACGAATGGCGAGAGGAGTGATTATGTATCCCACTCAAAATACGACTAAACCACTCCTCTAAATCGTATCTAAATTGCTATACCGACCACAATGCGAGCTGTTAGAGTGCGTAAAGATTTAATAGGACTCTATATCATACTCAAACTCGTACCACATGTCACACATCGTGGCGTGCTGGGAAAATCGCCAAGAGCGTTAGCCGCTCAGGCGTTGGTCATCGGGCAGTTCGCCATACCATATGACCATCGCAAGCGACCATGCGACCAACGCGAGGAGAATGGCGCTAGACTCGCCATTCACCCCGACAATTGCGAGGCCGATTCCGCCGCGTGCGAAGGTCGTGTGAAGATGCCCCTTAATGGCATCACGACAAGTCGGTTTTTTCGCGTGAACCCGTCAAACGCGGTCACGAATTCACGTGACAAAAGTTCGGTATTCATGCATTCCTCATAAAGGGTGGTAATGCAGGCTATTTATATGATAAGTATATTGTTGTATGGTACATGGGCGAGGAATTAAGGTAGAGCATCGACAGGTGGAACAGGTCAGGAGGTAGGAAAGCACACACCTCAATTGGGGTCGTACACCTCCTTGCCCTCGGTGAGGATGTGAATAGGCCCGTATGAACGTGATCGATCCGGAGGCGATTCCCCGGTCGAACCGACGGAGTCGCCGAACGGACGGTGCTTCCAAAAGCCGTAGCCGACGCCGTCAGACCGGAAGACCTCGGCCGCCTTCTTTGCGGTCTCGTGGATGTCCGAGAGGTCGTCGTCGGGGCTCATGACGAAACAGGCCGAAAGCTGCTGGAGTTCGTCGCCGGCGTTCATCAGCGTCGGGGAGTTCGGCATAAAAGAGGGCGATTCCATCCCCTCGGTGAACGTCTCGGCGACGTCTTCGACGTGTTCGCGGATTTCCGTGGGGAGTTCCGGAACGACGGTGTCGTAGGCGAACTTATTGATCTACTTCCCTGTGAGGTTGCTTTAGACCTCGTCGATGACGTTCCTATTGTAGAAAGCGATTACTCATCGTCGTCCACCCATGCCCATTTCGTCGACAGCGTCGATGATTCCTTCACGGAGTTCCTGCAGTGCATCCGAGACATCGTCGTCGAGTAACGACACCCGGCGGGCATCGTCAACGTCCTCTACGACCGCGGTCTCAGTGACCTTGTGTCGGCCTTTGCAGCACCCGCAGTAGTTGTAGCCGTAGGACTTCCCCTGACCCTTACAGGCAGGGCATGTCCGCCGTACCGTGATTTTCTTCTTACTCATCGCGATCATCCTTGCAGACGATGTCCTGCAGCTCTTCGTACAGTCCTTCGTGATGCTCCTCGAGGACTTCGACGTCATCCTCGAGCGCATCCATTTTCGTCCTGATACGGCTCACGACGCGGTAGCGGTAGTTATCCGACACGTCCGCGTCACCGGAGAGAATCTCGCGCTCGCGCTCGGTGAGAAGACCCCGGTATTGATCATCAGCCATCGTTGGCTGTTGGTTCTTCGTCGCCATACATTACTGTATTCAGTCGCCACTACCAAATAGTTACTGGATGCAGTACCGTGACTGCAAGCAGTAACCTTTATGTGACTGCATATAGTAAGTACTGATAGAGACACAGGGTGGTCGGGAAAACGATTCTCGGCCGGGTGTTAGAGCACCCGACCTGTGTCCTATCCAGGACAATGAGTATTCAAACGCAGACCCACGAAAGCGTATCGGAAATTGCATCGGAAACGGAAACCTCAGACCTTCAGCTAAGTGCTGTCGCTGGCGAGCATACATCGATGACCGATGAGCTCCCAGATTTCGACGTCTTCCACGCTGCACGACAGTTCGCGACCGACGCCCTCGAGACCGCGGTCGCGGAGGAGATCTAGATGAGCATCACCGCTGCGGACGTTCGCGGCCAGGACGCCGACCCACGCCGGGAAGACCAGTACCGTGCGGAGGCGCTCGAGATCGAACGCGCAAAGGCGACGACTGCACCGGAAGTCCGGTGTGATGGCGGCGAGTCAGATCACGCCGAGTTGCGCGAGTGTGAGACGCGAGACGACGACAACGCCCACGCCAAAGGAAACCTGGAGCAAAAGAAGATCGCCGAAGCCGAGCTCGATCGGGAGCCGATCGACATCGGTGATCACGTCCAGGACCGCGACGATCCCGACTCGACGATGGTCGTCGTCGGACTGCCGTTGGAACCCGCGAACGAGGTGACCGCTCGCGGAGACAAGACGGTCGCCGACTTCAACACGGACTACCCCGCGGACGACGACGTCGTCGAGGTCGTCTTCCCGGATCGGACCGACGTCGAGATCGAGCCGCTCACGCAGTATGGCTACCCACGGTCTCGGATCGAGATCGTTGCGCACGTCCACGACCGCGACGGCGACGATGGAGGTGCGGAGTGATGTCTGGCGCTGCCGAAACCGAGGACACCGCTGCCGGCGAACTCGAGAGCGAAACCGCCGACGGGACTGCGTTGCCGCGGTCGTTCCTTGTCGAAGGATCGGGCCCGGTCACCGTCGTTCGCGAACACGATGACGTCACCGAGCGCACCGATGGGGAGATATCGATTTCTCGACGACTCGAGACGCTCGAAGCGTTCGCGATGTTCTGGTACTTCCGGGACCTCAAGAACTGGAAGCGCAACGCGATTCGGGAGGTGCTCGCGGATCGCGAGGACTGCACTACCCGCTACGCGATCAGCGACGAACAACTCGAACAGTGGGATGTTCAGGTTGACGGGCGAGCGGAGGCGTTCATCGGCGTCGCTGAGACGATCGTCGATGGTGAGGTTTCCGGGGGGATCGATGGACCGGACCGACGATTCCTCGGCTACGTCGAGAACCCCACCGGGAAGGATGTCGACGAGTTGGTGCTCGAGTTCGCGAAGGATCTCAAGCAGTCTGAACTCTGGGGTCCAGGTGCACGGCTCGCCGAGCTCGTTGTTCGACATGCCGACCGAGAGGATCTGGATGGCTATGTCGCAGCGCTGCTCGACGAGGTCGACGAGTGATGTCCGTCGCCAAGTCCGTCCAAGACGTCGACGAACGCGATCGCCGTGCTGCCAGCGAGGCGATGGTCGTCGTCCCCAACGGACCGGGGCTCTACGAGGTCCACTCCGGCGAGACGAACACGTACGTCGTCGACATCGTTGGCGGCGCGTGCGAGTGCGCCGACTCGAGATATCGGGACGCTCACTGCAAGCACGCGCGGCGGGTCGAAATGGCGATCGGCGAGCGAGAGATCCCCGCTGGCGTGCGCGTTGATCCGACGCTGCGGCTCCGTCGCGGAGGGAACTGATGGTCACACCGCGCGGGCGGTTCGATATCCGGTGGGATCCCGAGGGGCGATCGCCGCGGAAACTCTCGTTCCGTCCTACCGACATGGGCCACTGGCGGCGTGTCGAGCTGGTCTGGAACGGCTGCCAATGGCGAGAAGTCGGCTGGGATCGCGTGGAAAACGTCAGCATATCGGCGACGGGCGGCGTGACGTCGACGGCCGGGCCGTAAGCAAACAGAAGACGCTCTTTTTCGAGCTCTCAATTAGGTTCTCGAGGGAATCAGTCAGCCGTCACCATCGCTGGTGTCTTCGGATTTCCCTCTTCGTCCTCCAGTTCATCAAGCGCAAGATCCCGAAGCCAGCCTGATACTCCAGAATAACCGTCTTCTGCAGCCTTCACACGAATCTGTTTCCGTTCCTCTTCAGTCACGTACGTCGTTAGCTGCTTGTCCCGCTCGCTCATACTTCTGCCATTCTACCACAGTAACATAAGAATGTAGCATTCGGAAGTGCTACACTACATTAGCACGAGACGGTAATATTATGGTGGTGCGTAGTAATGCAGTAGCATGGCGCGACCGTCGTTCACGATGCCTGATGAAATGTTGGAGGACCTCGAGGGGCGCGCCGGCGAGGACGGGAACAAAAGCAGATATGTTCGCGAAGCTCTCGTCGCGCGATTCGAGGCCGAAGACAGTGGAGAGTGGGAAGCTCCCGAATCGTACACTGTCGAGACGAACGCGCTGTAGCGAATCGACTCACCAATCAACTGCGATCCGGGGCGTTCCAGCGCCCCGAATAAATTCAGAACCTCATGCACGCAAACGCCCCGCGGGGGCCTTACTATGGTCTCCATACGCGGCCGAAACAGTCAGCTAATCCTGACTATCGCATTTTCGGAACCATTGCGGAGACGCCAAGAGACGCCTCGAAGACGCTTCTCTCGGCGGTAATAGGCACTTACCAGTGCTATCGGAAAGGCGGAATCGACGCTCATGCACTTATGGGGAAGCTAGATGAACAGTGCAATCGACCACGTGCGAACCCCACCGGGAACGCCCAATCTATCCAGGATACGGCGTCCCCGGCAGTTCGCAGGTCACGGACTAACCACGCAGTCACGCAACCAATGACCACTAACCACGCAGTCACGCAACCAATGACCACTAACCACGCAGTCACACAAGACGGTACCGAATCGGATACCACCACTACCACCACCAGCGACTACCTCGGGGGCGTACTCGAGCGCGCCGAGCTCCGGACTGGCGTCGTTTTCCACGGAGGGGCAGCATGACGGCCACCGGCGAGTTTCCCGACGACCGGGACGATCGCGATCGAGTCGACCTCAATAAGGCGGGTGCGGTCGAGTCCATCGTCGAGACCTTCGCGGCGATCGCCGAGCGAGCCCGCCTCGAGGACGACGACATCGACCAAGACTCCGCGGAACTCCGGCGGATCAAGACGGCCCGTCGCTTCGACGCCGCCGAGAAACAAAGCCACTACGCCGAGCCGCTCGAAGGTACCCCGACCGCCGGTTGCTACGGATACCTCGTTGGGGATCCAGACGGAGAGGAGTGGCTCTCGACGAACTACGTCGTCTACACGAGTGATCGGCGATGACCGACTGTACGACTTGCGGGAATCGGGATTACCTCTGCCAGGAGTGCAAACACGAGGCTCTCGAGGCCCGCCACGGAACGCCCGCGGACAACTTTGATACCGACGAGGGGATCCACTGCTGGGTCCAGGCGCTCGACGAAACGTGGTGCGCGTCGATGTACCTCGAGGGAAGCCGGCACGTCGGCGCGTGTGGAACGATCCACGAGACGCCGGTCGAAGGCGTCCGATACGATCCGCGCCGGCTCGAGTCCGAAGACGTCTGTCCGGACTGTCTTGAGGCGCTCGAGGATGATGACGAAGTCTCGCTTCCCGACGGTGGTCGGTTCGAGCGGGCGACGGAGCTCCGAGCCGACGGCGGCCTCGAGGAGATCACCCGCCGAGAGACGATCGTCGCGACCGACGACGGCATCGCGATCGGAGAGGACGCGGCCCCGGAGGTTGGTCGCGATGACTGAGGGAGTCAGCCGTCCGAAGTGGGTAGCCAAATCCCACGGTGGCCGGTGCGAATGTGGAAGCACCGATGACGTCATCCAGTGGGAGAACATCGAGACCGGCGAGGTGGAGGGCGTCTGTATCAACTGTAACGACGCAGCCGCGGCAGCGAGGAGGTCAGCATGACCGGGAACTCCTCGAAAGGTATGGAGCGCGAGAACCTCCCTCCACAGTGTCAGTTGTGCCAGCTACTCGACTACCGAGGCGACTTCATCAACGAACCCGAGGGAATGGTCGAAGTTGCACGTGACGACGGTGGGTCGAAGATCGTCCACTGCTGTGAGCGGTGCGCTGAGGAACTGTTCGATGATCCAGAGTTCACCGCTTACGAGTGCTGCGAGGTCTGTGCCGAACCTCTCGAGGGGGAGACGACCATGGTCCCGACTGGAGAGGCACACGTCGAATGTGCGGAGGCCGATCCGATGTCAGGAGCGTGGTTCCGATGAGTGAACCCGCAGCTGGACTTCGCCGCCTCGCCGACGTCGTCGACACCCTCCAGGACGCTCCGCTCGAAGTCGACAGCGCTCAACTTCTCGAGGTCGACGAGAACAAACTCCGCGGTCAGCTCACCGTCACTGTTCGCGACGGCGATCTCGATACAGTCGCCGGCGACGAACTGGACAACCAACCCGACACCGACCAGGAAGAGATCGCCGTCGACGGCGAGCCGGAAGACACCGACGAAGCCGAGGAGACGGTAGACCTCCTGGACCACACCAAGACCGAGGACCTCGAGCTCGCCTACGACGAGGCAGACGGCAATATCAGTCAGGCCTCCGAGCGATTCGAAGTCGGATATGCTGCGGTGTACCGACGGATGAAAGATCACGGGGTCCACGAAACCGATAGTGAAAACGGCAGCTCCACCGAGGACGACACCGAGTCAGAACCAGAGTCAGAGGCACCAGTCGACCTCGAGGAGGATGCCGCGGACGACGCGCCGGCGGGCACCGGCGACGATGTCCAGGAAACCACTGACGAGATCACCGTCGACGCCGTCGACGGAGAGACAGACGAGCCAGACATCGCGCTCCCCGACGGGGTAACCGAGGCCGACGTCCAGGCTGCGGTCAACCAGCACGACGGGCTTGGTGACGTTGCCGCCGATCTCGGCGTGAGCCGGGGACGCGCGCGTACTATCACAGTCTCGCTGGGACTCTACGGTGACGTCCAGGATATTCGCCGAGGTGGTCGGTGATGGCGGACCCATGGCGATACCGGTGCCCCAAAGGCCACTCCAACATCGAGCGCCACACCGCCGAAAACGCGCACCGCTGTAACTCGTGTCACGTCGTCTACGCGGGCGCGCCGGTCGACGCAAAAGAAGTCGACGGCTTCCCAGTCGAACGGGAGATCATCCGCGAGAAGAAAGAGATCGGCCCTAAAACGGTGCTCGAGTCGCTGCTCGAGATCGCCGATGACCCAGTCCGGAACTGGATCCAA
The DNA here is from genome assembly GCF_000517625.1 of Halostagnicola larsenii XH-48. Taxonomy (GTDB): domain Archaea; phylum Halobacteriota; class Halobacteria; order Halobacteriales; family Natrialbaceae; genus Halostagnicola; species Halostagnicola larsenii. Next base: position 1,334,884 of record NZ_CP007055.1, read on the forward strand.
ACGCGAGAGATCGCGGCGGACGTCGGCGCGGACCCTCGGCAGATCGGGCAGATACTATCGCACCTCGAGGACGACGGCCGCGTCGAACGACTCCCAGACAAGACCCACCCGTGCTGGTCGGTCGCTGGCGATGCACGCGCCACCGCGGATCCGCGGACGATCGGCCTGCTCGTCCTAGTGATCGGCCTGGTGGCGACGATCGTCGCCGGCGGGGTGACCGCCATATGAGCGCGGTGTCCCTGTCTCCTGACCCGGCCAGTGAACGCCGCCGAGCTGCGGAGATGTCGATCGGCGAGGTCAGCGACCACATCACGACCGACACCTGGCCCGCTCGGGTCGGAACCGACGTCGATCTTCGCGACGCCTGGAAGGACGCTAAGCCAGTCCACTATCCGAGCGCGTCGAACGCGTGCGTGGCGAGACTCTACGAGATGGAGGTCATACTCCTCGCCCGTCAGGGAGCGCTCGTGACCTGCATCCCGCTGTGGCATCGGGCGGAGCAAGAACAGCAGTACGTCCGATCACAGGTGAGCCACGATGAATAGTTCGTATAGCGATCAGTGGTTTACGCGTCGGCGTGCGAGCACTCACAATTCCGCGTCGATGAAAATCTGCTTGAGAAACGCTTTCCGATCTCGCTCATCTTCGGGGAGTTCGACGCTGTGCGAGTCGGCGACCTCCTCGAGGAGCAAGCCGAGCTCGGTGAGTTCGCAGATCCGATCGGACCGGCTGTCGCCATACTCGAGTGTTTCCTCAATCCTCTCAGCAAGCTCATCGCGCATCGAGACGCCGAATTTCTCGGTCATACCCGGTGACAGTGCACGGTGCAACATAAACAGGAGTGATCTTGTGTGAGTACCGATCAAAACCCAGAGACTGAGCAAGAGAATCCACTCGCAAACCGAGGGTCGTCCGACCACGGGTTGGGTCGATGTGCTGGTTGCGGATCGCTGATTGCAGATACGAAGGGCGAGCGGATCCCGGTTAGAGGGGCCAACGTCCTTCGGATCTGTGACGCCTGTTGCAGTTTCACCGCCCGATACCTCACCCTCGGACACCTCCAAGGCGAGGAAAAGAGAAGGGCGTTCGAATTGCTGAAAAAGGACCTACAGGCAGGTGATGGAGATGCTGAGTGAGGAAGGAAAGATCCTACCCCGAAGGACGAAAGCGCGCCTACTGGTCGGGAAATTCCTCATAACGATGGGGTACAAGATCTGGCCCGAGGAGTTCTTCGAGAGCGTTCAACGCGAGGAACTCGTACAAATGTCCGAGAGGATCGACGGTGTTGAGTGTTCAGTAAATGCAGATGCGGGACTATCGCCTTGCCCACACTGCGGACGCTCTGACAAAGTGAGGGAAGAGCCAGAGGCCGGTTACTGGATATGTAAGCGGTGCGGAGAGCCAGGATCAGGCCCAGGAGACGACATCAACTGGTGGCGGAACGATCCCGATTCGCAGTGGTATGTAGGGCCGGACGCACAGGACGCACAGCACGCCGACCAACCCAACGGAGGAGATAACTGATGACATTCATCGACGTCGACGACACAACGCTACTGGCCGCTCACGAGAAGCTCGACACGGACTCCCTCGAGGAGACCGTCGAACTGGCACTCGGCCTCACAGCCGACCTCAATAACGCTGCAGAGATGGTTGAATACACCGACGAAGCGGAGAAACAAGAGGTGCCAGCATGACTGTCATAACTCAGAGACAAACGGGACAGAACCCCCCGAAATCACCCCTGTGCACGGTGCACCAGAAAATCGGCGAAAACACCGATATAGTGCACGGTGCACAAGGAAACCGCAAGACAGCATACGATTTCCGACACTCCGAAGAACGGGATAGGCTTCGAGATAAGATTACCAATCTTCGAGTTTTAGGATCTCAGCGGCCGTTTATCGGAACTTTCGGAAGTGCACCTCTTTCCGTGCATGGTGCACAATTACTATCCAGTTCTAAACATAACGATTCTATAGCGGCAGTCGCGAATACCACTATCATAATCTCGATAGGATTTCCCAACAGTACCCAAAAACGTGCCCGTGCACGGTGCACGGATAAATCGCCAGAAACGCCTAATTTGTGCACGGTGCACAGCAAAACCACAGGACGGCGTCCGATTTCCGGGGTACTGCAAAACGGGACAGACTTCGAGATAAAATCCCTGATATCGGACCTTCAGTACTGTAATACCGCTAAATTCGGCATTTCGGAAAGTGCACCGAAAGGCGTGCACCGTGCACAAAACGTCTCGGTCTCTGGAGGTGTCGGGGCGTGAGTATCCAAGAGTCGATATGTTCCAAACGCGGTGGGGAGAACGCAGCCTCCGAAGTCATCCAGGCGATCCCGGAGATCGAGCACGTCGGTGACGACGTCGACGTCCATATAGACGCCCGAGCGCTGGCGGCGATCGAGGCCGACGACCTGCTCCAGATAGCAGACTCGCTATCGATCATCGAGAGCGGCACCGATCTCGAGATCAAGTCGGCGATGGTCGTCTACGGCGAGAGCCAGACCCGCGGGCGCTACTACCTCCGGGAGGGACAGCACGAGTACCTACTTGGGCAGGATGCGGTCTACCTCTTCGCCGTCTGTGAGCCCAATCCCAGCCGGTCAATCATCGCGATGAAGATGGTCCCGGCGGCGGAGGTCGACGAGCTGGTGTCGTCCTGGATCGAAGCCGGCGATCGGCCCGACTACGCCCAAATCGCGTGGAGTCGGATCTTCGATCCCGAGGAGATCGAACGAGGTGGTCGGCGATGAGCGCCCAGACCGATCACTCGAACCCGATCTGCGGAGCGCTCGGCTGTCACGAGACCGCCGACGTCGTCATTCGCCACCCCAAGCACGGGAAGCGGACGGTCTGTGACAACTGCACCGGCGGCCACGTGGTGATCCGCCATGTCTGAAACGGACACCGCATCGGACGCGATGGCGATCTCGCAGCGAGCACTCGGCCGCTGTCTCGAGATCGACGACGGGCTCGCCACTATCGGTCGCGAGTTCGGTTCCATCGATCAACGCCTCGAGGACCTGGAGCGTGATCTCGATGAGTGACGGTCCAGAGGTCACTGCGGAGGAAGCCCTCCAGGTCGCACAGCGAGCGATGCACCGATGCACCGACCTCGAGGACGACGTCGAGGACCTCACCCAGGATAAACTCGAGCTGCAGGATCGACTCACTGCACTGGAGCTTCGATACCAGGAGATCGACGAAGACCAATCGTACGACGATCTCGGTCGCGATGGTCGCGTCGGTCGCGTTCGCGAGCACGCCTTCCAACGAGCCGTCGACGGCCACGGCCGGGCCTCCCTCGATTACAATGACATCATGTGGAGCGTATTCGACGGCGAGCCCAGCGCGGACTACTGCTACAAGCTGATGCGACTCGCTGCGAGCGCCCCAGGATTCGAGTACGTCGATCCCGCCGGGAAAGGCAAGCAACTGACCGTCGACGCAGCGGAGGCTCGAACTGGAGCTTCGTTTTCGTCCGCGAAGAAAACGGATTCGGAGGGGTTGGTCTAAGAATGACTTCCTTCCAACGAGGTATCCCACCTCCGTTTCACTCAGTGTAACTGTAGTTGTAGTGTAGTGTGTAAACAACTGTCGACTACCGTGGGGTCTACCGAATCCGACGCCGTCCGACGCCGTCTGTGGCGTCGGGATCCGTCCAATTCGGTTTTCTTCGCGGACGAAAACGCGCCGTCACGAAAATGCCACAAACTCAATCCGACGACAAATCGAAACCTCTCGCCGATCGCCTTGGAGACTTCCTCCGACGGTACTACAGCGAGGAGATCAAGGAACTCGCACAGCACTATCCAAAAGAGAGCCGATCCCTCGAGGTCGACTACGATGACGTCTACACGTTCGATCCGACGATCGCCGATGACGTCCTCTCGCAACCGGAGCAACTGCAACGCTACCTCGAGGAGGCGCTTCGCGTGTACGACCTCCCGATCGACATCTCACTCGGGCAGGCCCACGTACGCGTCCATAACCTCCCGCCGGAGTACACGTACTATCCAGGCGAGTTCTCGCCCTCGAAACACCTCGGATCCTACCGAGGCATCCGTGGGGAGGTGACGAAAGCGACCGACGTCTATCCGAAAGTCGAAGAGGCGGCGTTCGAGTGCAAACTCTGCGGAACGCTCAACCGAATCCCCCAATCAGACTCGGACTTCCAGGAACCGCACGAGTGCCAGGGCTGTGAACGACAGGGGCCGTTCCGGGTCAACTTCGACCAGTCGGAGTTCGTCGACGCACAAAAACTCCGCATCAAGGTCCCGCCGGAGCTCGCCGACGGCGCCGGCCAGAAAATCGATGCGTTCGTCGAGGACGACATCTGTGGCGAGGCGACGATCGGCGATCGCGTCGTCGTCTCCGGGACGATCCACTTCAACCAGGAGACCTCGGGGAACAAGAAGAAAGCCAAGTTCGATCCCTACCTCGAGGGCGAACACATCTCGATAGAGGAGACTGACCAACAGGATCTCGACGTCTCCGCCGAAGAGCGCTCCCGGATCGAGGACCTCGCCAATGGCGCAGAAGGCCCGCCGCTCGAGGTCGCTGCAGAAAGTCTCTCGACGAAGGTGTTCGGCTACGACACCGAAAAGATGGCGCTGATCCTCGCGATGGTCTCGGGCGATCGAGTCGAGTACGCTGACGGTGACTCGGATCGGTCCAACATCCACGTCCTCCTGATCGGCGACCCGGGAACAGCGAAGTCGAAGCTGATCGCCCGCGCCCAGGACCTCGGCTGGCGTACCGTCGGTGTCACGAGCCGCCGGGCAACTGGCCCGGGCCTCACGGTCGCAGCTGAACAGGACGATTTCGGCGATGGTGACTGGACGCTCAAGGCCGGCGCGTTCGTCAAGGCCAACGGCGGCACGGTTTGCGTCGACGAGCTCGACGACATGAAGCCCGACGTCCGGGCGTCGATGCTCGAGCCGATGAGCAACCAGAAGATCAACGCCTCACTGGCGGGGGAAACGGCTACCTTCCAGACCGAGGCCGCAGTGATCGCCGCCGGCAACCCCCGGGACGGCCGCTTCGATCCCTACGAACCCATCCCGGATCAGTTCGACTTCCGGTCGGACCTCCTCTCACGGTTCGACCTCATCTTCACCGTCCAGGACGTTCCCGACCAGGACGACGATCGGGAGATCGCCGACCACGTTCTGGACTCTCGCGACGCCGCAAAGCGAGATGAGCAAGGCCTCGAGGTCAACGACGAGATCGAGCCGCCAGTCGACCCTGAGATCTTCCGGAAGTGGATCGCCGTCGCGAAACAACAACCAGCGCCACCGTTCGCATCGGATAGCGTTAAGGAGACGCTCCGGAGTAGCTTCCTCGAACTGCGTCGCCTCTACGACGTGAAGGACAACTCCCCGGTTCCGGTTACCTTCCGGAAGCTCGAGGACGTCGTCCGCGTCGCCGAGGCCATCGCGAAGTTCGAGCTCTCGGAGGTCATCACGGAACGTCACGCACGCATCTGCACCGAGATCGTGGGTTCGTCGATGGAGGATATCGGCAAGAACGAGGACGGGGAGTTCGACGCCGACGTCGTAGAGTCGGGATCGTCTAAGAGTCAGAAGGATCGAATGCGGGTGATTCGGGACTTCATCTGTGATGCCCAGGATGAAGCTGAAGACAGTATGGTCGCGATCGATTCCGTGACTTCCTCACTCGAAGACAGCCACGACTACGATCCCCACCGTGTCGAGTCCGACATCACGAAGATGATGAACAAGCACGGCACGGCGATCGAGCCCCAGACTGGCTACGTTCGGTTCATCGGGGGTCGGTAACGATGGCTGCTGAAACGCACCAGGCCAGAGCAGAACGCCGCAAAGAGTCAAAGGCCATCTACGAAGAGGTCATTCGAGTCGTCGACTACCAGAGCGGGCACATCCAGCCACCGCTCGCGAGCAAGCCCTCGGTACTCGGCATTCTCTCTCGCGGGCGCTACGGACTCGATAAGATCAGTCGAGCGATCGTAGCGGCTCGTTCGAACGGTGACCTATTCGTGGTCACCGACCCCACCGGCCGGCAACGGATTGGAATCAACGATCGCGAGATACTCCGCGAGAAGATCGCACAACATCTCTCGAGGACCGACGACCCGCGAAAGGACGTGATCGGGCTGGCGAACGACCGCATCCAGAAGCTACGAGAGGCTGATTCCAATGAGTGAGAACAGCGGCAACGCCTCGAGCGATACTTACCGGTTACTGGGTGGTAGACCGCTGTTGAGGCCTCTAATCCAAACGAGGACTTTGCAGAGAGCAACTAAAATAATCACGGCAATTGCAAAACCGAACATTACATCAAGGATAGACGGTTGGGAAACTCCGATCAGACAATTCGCCTGTTCAGCCCAACTTGCCCCTTGGAGATCTATACACATATCAAATAAAACAACATATCTGGTTAAGTATCTTGGGGGAGTCCCCCTGCTGTTCCAACCGGCCCAAAAGCGAACATATTTTTCACTAAATTTGAGGATTGACTCCGACGGAGGTCCCTGAGATGTTCGGACTCATCGGCTGCAGTAAGTCAAAACACGGGGAAGACGAACCGGACCGTGAGTTCCCGGCTCGAGACCTCTACGACAGCTGGCTCTTCGATGGGCGTGTCCGCGCCGTCGAGGCCCACTGCGACGAGTGGGGAATCTTCTCGGCCGAACACGGATTCGTCGAACCGGACGATCTCCTCACCTGGTACAACACGAAGATCACTGACCTCGAGCCCGACGATCGTCGCGACCTCGCCGCCAACGTCGTCGACGACCTTCCCGAGACAGACCAGCTGCTGATCTTGATGGGGCGCGACTACGCCGACCCGCTCCAGGCTGCGCTGCCAGACGACGTCGAAGTGTGGGATCCGCTCGAGGGCGTGCAACTGTTCGACCAGCGCGGTGCGCTTCGCGACCTCGCCGATCGGGGTGATCCCGACGATGCCTGACCAGTTCCCCCAGGAAGTCGCCGACCTCTCTCCTGGGGCGAGACTCGTGTACCGCGCCCTCGGGGACGGGCCGATGACGATCGACGAAATCCAAACGGAAACAGCGCTGTCGAAACGCAGTATTTACAACTGCACATCGGCACTCGAAGATGTTGACGTGATAGAAGTTCGAACAGACGTATCCGATGCACGGAAACGTTTGTATGTCCGGACCTAACTTTTACCTGAAGTATCTTCAGTGGCCTCATACACTGATAGTGATAGGTCTCTTTGCGTGAGAATAACCGCCCCTGGCGGCCACCACCATGATCGGACTTGCATCGGCCACTGAGCACCCCTCTCTCACCGACACCCGAGCGACAACAGAATTATGAGCGTTATAGATGACTCGATGGACCCGACGGCGCTGGAAAACTGGGATAGGCCACTGGAACGACTGCGATGTGAGGCGATCTGCCTCGGGAGGGCGCTGATGCCAGACAACGAAACCCTCGAGAAGACCGTGGGGACGCTCATCTTCTTTGTCGTCTGGGGGACCATCGTCGTCCTGCCAGTCCTTGGCATCGGCGATCCCCCGCGCTACGAGATCGTCATCTCGACGACGGCGATCGCGTTCACCATCCTCGGCAAGATGTGGGATTACGAGGTGAAACGAGCACTGGATAGCCTCATCGCAACCGACGGCGGTCAGCCCCGAGACACGAGCGAGAACACCGACTCAAACTCAGACGGAGAGAACCAATGAGCACATCCACGTTCGATCAGACGTATCGGCCAGACAACCTCGAGGAGCCCAACGCAGATGGCCCGCCACAGTGCCAGAACTGCGGCACTGTCGTCTCTCGAGACTACGTCCGCGTCTTCAGTGACGACCCGGACAACCAGCGCCTGCAACACTGCTGGAACTGCAAATCCCGAACGCAGCGATACTAACCTCCAGACCGCACACAACGCTCTTAAGCGGGGTGCGTCACGCGCTTCTCATGACCGAACTCACATCTATCGACGGCGTCGGCCCGGCGATAGCGGAGCAACTCGAGGCGGCTGGCTTCGAGACCGCCGACGACGTCCTCTCTTCGACCGTCGACGAGCTGGCCGACGTCCACATGATCGGGGAGTCCTCCGCCGAGTCGATCCTCGAGGGGGACGACGACGGCACCCGTGGCCGGCCTTCGAAGCTCGAGGACCACTGGGACGACATCATGGACGCGGCCAAAGTCGGCATGTCGAAGAAAGGAATCGCTCGGACTGTCGGCATCGACGAGTCCACGCTTCACGACTGGGAAAACAAGGACGCCAAATTTTCCGAGTCGCTCAAACGCGCGCGAGCTGTTGGCGAGCGGCGACTCATCACGTCCGGCCTCTACGACGAGGACGTCGACACCGGGATGGCGCGGTTCCTCCTCGAGCGGTCGTATCTGTACGTCAAGACGGAGAAACAGGAGGTCGACCTCACCGAAGAGCGCGAACTCAGCTTCTCTGATGAGGAACGCCAGAAACTCGCGGGGGCCTTCGAGGGCAACCCAGAGACATGAGCACGCAGCTGGCGGCCGACCTGGACGACGAGATCCTCGAGGCGATCGAGAACTATCCGCTCGAGCACCCGACGACGACGTCGATCAAGTGCTTCGACTACAGCCTCCCGCCGGGCGAACACCTCAAGCGCGTCTACAACGCCCTCTACAAAGCCGTCCGACCGGAGTTTCCCTACGCGCCGACTCGACTTGCTGCCTTGCTCCCTCGAGGGTCGGGAAAGTCCGACGGCGTCGGTGTCGTGTTTCCGACATGGCTGATTCTCAACCTGCCGTCCCTTCGCGTCGCGATCGTCTCGAAGACGGCCGACCTCGCAGCCGAGCGAACCGAGAAGGCAGTCGAACGCATCGAACACTGGGCACCAGCCGCTGGCGTCGAGATCGCCGATAGCGCCCGGACGCAACTGACCACGGCGTCGAACAACCACAAGGAGCCCTCGATCGCGCCGTACGGGCTCGAGTCCCAGCTGACCGGCAAGCACTTCGACGTCATCGTCTACGACGATATCGCGGACTGGGACAACCAGCGCACCGATACCCAGCGCCGCAACGTTCGCAATCACTTCCAGGACTACGAGAAGAACCTCCCGGACAACGACAGCGGCCTCGAGCAGGGACCAGTCCAGGCGGTTATCGGGACCAGAAAACATCCTGCGGATGTCTACGCGACGGAGATCCTCGACTCCGCGCGCTGGGACGTCATGATCCACAAGGCGATCCACGATGCCGACTGGGACGTCGTCGAGAACCGCGACTGGAAGGTCCGCGGCGAGGATGGGAAGGTCTACGACGACGTCGCCGATCTGCCGGCGGGCATCTCCATCGCACCGAACGGCGTCATCCCCGACGAGGAGATCCGAGTCATCTGGCCGGAGCAGCGACCTCCAGAGGCAGTCTTGTACGATCTCGTGGACGGAGATGAGTCGGTCGCCATCTGGAGGCGCGAAAATCAGCAGGATCCTGGCGCGCTCTCGGGCGAGGTGTTCAAGTCGGACTGGCTGATCTATAACGACGAGCTCCCGCGAACGCCGGATCGGTATCGCTGGTTCGGCGGGATGGATATCGGCGTCGTCGACGACCTGCAGAAAGCCGCCGAGAACGACACTGACTACTCGGCGCTGGCGATCGTCGGCGCGCATCCCTCCGGAGACGAGGCTTACCTCCCGCTCCTCGATCGCGCCCGTGGCATGTCCGTGAAGGCAAACGCCGACTGGGCGCATGACCTCCTCGAGGGGTTCGCAAAAGCGTACGGCATCGAATTCGACCAGATTCTCGTCGAGGCAAACAAAAGCCCAGGCGTCGCCCAACGCCTTCGCGATAACTCCACGTTCCCCGTCCAGCCGATCGAGTCCAGCGGAAGCAAAGAGGGCCGGATCCACGACCTCGCTGCGAAGTTCGAATCTGGAGAACTCCAGATCGTCGGCGATCCATCTGGGGAGTGCTCGCCCGATCCGACGTCCGACCTCAAGTGGGAGGACTTCGAGACCGAGGAGTGGCTGCAGTTCCCGAATGCGGCTCACGACGACATGCTCGACGGCGTCGAGATGGCGATGCAAGCCGCCGGCGACGGGGCCTGGAACGTCGGTGTTGGCTGGTAAAGGTTTAAGAACACCCCCCGTCCGGCGTCTGCCATGGTAAGTCACGAAAAGGCAAATAGCGTTACATTGGGGGCAATGTCAATGACTATATCGTGCTGTGTAGCTGCTTATCTTGGATTCCAGTTTGAATGGTTGACTTTTGCCACCTTGGCAGTTACTCACCTCATCTCCCACGCCGCCTGGCTCTGCTACGAGCTCCGGTTCAACAAACCCGATCCTGAGTTAACTGACTGGTGAAGGTTTAAGTAGGGAATCCGTCACGCCGCAGGTATGGCTGACCTGCACGACCAGCTAACGGAGATTCGGGGCGTCGGCGACGCAACGGCCAAAGAAATTCTGGGGACGATCGATACCGACAGTGGCGACACGAGTCAGGCTCGCGATCTCCTCCAGGAGGCGCTCGAGCACTTCGACGCCTCCGGCGGGATGGATCCCACAGCCCAACAGGGGAGGGATCGGGTGGAGAAAGCCCTCGCGATGCTCGAGGTGAGCAGCGATGAGTGAAAGCGAACCCGCCGACGGTGAGAACAGCGGGGAGGGCACACCGATCAAGACAATCGATCCCGAACTGGAGCCAGAACTGGTCGGCTACCACTCAGCGGTCAAGTCTGATTCGTGTCAGAACTTCAAGTCCGACACTGGAATGGTGGGTGACGTCGAGAAGTGTAAGAACGAGCCAACCCATACAATGGTTCTCTATTCGGGGAAATATCACAAGATCGCCGTATGCGACGACTGTGGGGATCCCGGAGAGGTGGCTGACGATCGAAAGTGGTCGGGCCGGGGGACGATGTATGCCGAGTGACGACTACACCAACCCGCATGATCCCGAGGGGTGCCGGGCAGTCATCCCGCTGTCGGACGGCATCCGGATCATCCTCGCCGACGGCACTGTCGCCCACCTCCAGGTCACGACTGACGACGGCGACGAGCTCACCGAGATCACGGGCCACCCCAGCGGCGGTGGCGTCTTCGGTGGGATCGATCACGATACTCGCGTCGAGATCGGGATCATCTCGGACCACGAGGCGGCACAACATCCGATGGTCCAGGAAGCGCTCGAGGACCTCGGATTCTGGGGCGAGGTCGAGGACGACAAGGACGAACTCCTCGGGTACGTCTACTACAGCCCAGCCGAGGAGGACGACCGAAGCCGCATGGTGTGCGTCGACTGCGAGCCCTCGACCGAGCTTCCCGAAGACATGGAACGGGCGAACGTCCGCGATAACGGGTCGTACGGTGACGTCGTCCCATATCAGGAGTGTGCCGAGTGCGGCGAGGTCATGCGACCAGATCCGGACCCTCTCGAGGTGAACGACGATGACTGACATCGCTCTCTCGTTCGTCGAACTCGCGGGGATCATCGGCGCTGCGGTCGCCCTCGCGGCCACCGATGCAGCTGCACTGTCCCGGCTTGCGATCACGGTGCTCGCGAAGAAACTGGGCGTCAAACCGATGGAGATCTACCAGTTCAGCGCAGCGACGTCCGACCAAGAATCCCCAGAGGACGGGGAGGGATGATCGACTGGAGCAAGTGGGCGCGGCGCTTCCCGTTCAGCCTCGACGTCAAGCGCTGCGGGGAGTGTGGCGGCGTGATGATGACCGAGACGGTTCACGACAAGCACACACGCGACGGCACGAACCCGAAAGGCGTCGAGGCGGACGTCTGCCAGGACTGCGGCCACGCCGAACACAAGGACCCGGTACCGGGCACCTAAACCCTTTTAACTGACTTGCGTCACCCCGTCGGTATGTCAACCGACCCTGTCGAGCGACCACTCGTCGACGACGAGGTGCAGTCGGGAGTCAAGGACTACCTGAGCCGCATCCTCGAGCGCGCCACGCCGTCGTCGTGGGTCGCAGGCGGCACAAGCCGACCTAACAAATTCTTTCAGACCCGTCCCCGGACATACAAGGAACTCAAGCGCCGTGAGAAGATCTACCTGAACGGCGGCCCGATCACCGAGTTCATCGACACGCGGGCGCTGATGACCTACGGCACGGGCGTCGACTTCGAGAGCAGCTCGCCGGTCACCGACGACCAGGGTCGCACGGTCGACGAGTGGCTCACCGAACAGTTCGGCGACACGCTCGAGCTGACGATGATCGACGCTGGCATCCAGAGCTACTGGGCGGGCGACGCCTGGCCGGAGATCGTCGAGACGCGCGCCGGCGAGTTCTCTCATCTCGAGCTGATCGACCCGACGACGATGGACGTCGACTGGAACGACTACGGCGAGATCACAACCCTCCGGCAGATCATCAAGGGGCCACGCGGGAAGCCGAAATCCCAGCCCGTTGATATCGACAACGTCGGCCACTTTACGTTCAAGGACTCCTCGGGCGGCCCACTCGGCGACTCGCTGGTCGAGCAGAACCTGGATGAGATCAACCGCTACGTTTCGAACCAGGAGCAGCGAGCCAACGCGATCAAGCTGCACGGATCGCCGAAATACGACGTCTCCGTCGGGAGCGAGGGCCAGTCCATCCCGGACAAGGTGATGAGGCGCATCAATCGCAAGTTCCGCCCGGAGCGCGTCGACGAGGAAACGGCCTGGACGCACGGCGGCGACCTCGAGATCAACGCCCTTGAGTCACCGGGCATGGGCGACGGCATGAAGCAGATCACCGAGACGGACATCTCGCTGCTCGCCGGCTCCTTTGGAATCCCGCTCGAGTGGACCAACTTCGGCAGCGCCGGCCTCGGTGATGGCTCGCCCGCAGAGTCGCGGGAGCGGAAGTTCGAACGCCAGGCGCGGACTGAGCAGACCCGTCGGGCAAACCAGTTCAAGAAGGAGATCCTCCGCCCGATCCTCCGACGCTACTCACCGTTCCCGGAGGACATCGAGATCAACGTCGTCTTCGGAGACGTCGTCAGCGACCCGACCCAGGTCACTGAATGGCTCTCGACGGTCGACTGGGCGTTCCATCGCGACGAGATCCGGGAAATGGTCGGCCACGCCGCCTGGGACGAAAGCGACAGTCGTGAAGCGCCGCCCGAGCTCGCCGACGACGCCGGTGGCGATGGTGGCGGGATGGGGTTGTTCAGCGACGGCGATCGCGACCGGGGGCACGGTACGGGAAATCGTAACTGCGGCCGAGCGCTGTTCCACGACTCGGTCAGCGGCGACGACCTGACCCAGGAGGAACTCGTCTGGCGGGACGTCGTCGAGAAGGTGCTCTGGAGTGACGACTCCTCGAGGACGCTCTTCGAGTTCAACGCCGACGACCTCCCCGACTTCGTCACGGCGCGCCTCGAGGACGCCCATCCCGGAGGCGATCAACGGCTCATCGCTGCAGACACTCGACGGCGCGCAGATCGGCTTCCTCGAGAACGCCCTCCAGGACGCCCTCGAGTCCGAGTCCCGCGGCTGGTCGCTGAACCCCATCACGGACCACATCCAGGACATCCCCGGCGCCGATCTCGATGAGTACGAAGCCCAGCGCATCGGCCGAGACATCACGCAAAACGCAGTGGGGAACGCACGCGAAGACGGCTACCGAGAGCGCGACGACTTCGAAGAACTGCGGTTTAAATGGTCAGGAATGCCGTACGATCCCGAGCGGAGCACGGAGGCCTGTCAGTGGATCTCCGACCAAATCCCCTGAGAACGGCGTCCACATGGATCGGCTAAAAGAACTGATCCAGGAAGCCAACGACCGGTTCATCGATCACGACGCCCGAGAGTGGTCTCCCCACATTCAGTGTACTCATCAGCCGGTCCGGGTCGTCGGCACCTGAACGCTTATATCGGGGTTGCGTCACGCCGCAGGTATGCGACGACTCCCACCCGGCGTTCGATACCTGCAGAACACCGACGACGATGACGTCGAGCACGCCGCTCGGCAGATGGCGGACGGCAACCCGGACATGGACCTGGACATCGCTCGCGAGCTCTGCGAGGACATGCAGGACCGTGGCGTGCTCGAGGATTACCTCGAGGCCGACCCCGACGAGGATGACGACGACCTCGCCGCCCTTGCGGAGTTCCGAAACCCGGGCGATATCCGGCGCATCGAGATGGATGGCGACGGCGTCAAGTACGAGAACGTGATGCTCCTCGCGCCTGGTGCGTGGACCGACGCCGGCTCGAGGTCGACGGCGATCTACAGTGCCGAAGGCATCCGCGCCTCGGCGGAGAACTGGGTCGATCCTGAGACCGGCGACGACGTCGAGGAAGCCGAGATCAACTTCCTGCACGGGCCGGCGCTGCACAACGCGGCATCGCTGGGCGATATCGGGACGATCCCAACCGACTCCATCATCGTCGACGACCAGGACCGGATGTACGGCGACATCAAGCTCCACGGCGAGTCGCCGGCGAGCCAGGCGTCGATCGAGCTAATGGACGAAGTCCTCGAGAGTGCAGACGATCCGGGAACCCAGACGCCGCCGGTCGGGCCGAGCGTCGAGATCGTCGGCGAGGAGTCAGAGACGGATCCCGAAACGGGAGCGAGTCGCCTCACGGAGATGTGGTACTCTGGCGTCGGCCTGGTGTTCGGACCCGCCAGCCGACCGGTCGAGATGGAACAACAGGCGCGGGGCCGCGCGATCGCGATGGCAGAGGACCACGGCTACGATCATACCGGCCTCATTCTCCGCAGTGGTGGCGAGAGCGGGCCTCCGGGAAGCGGGGAAACGCCTTTAAACACCTCCCGTCACGCCGGGGATATGGGTAAAAAACAACGACAGCGGATCAACAAGCTGCTCGCCGAGATGCAGCAGGTCCTCCAGGAAGGCGGCGACCTCGAACTCATCCAGACGCTGATCGAACAGTACCGACAGTCCGAGGGAGACATGGAGGCTCCGGCATCCGAGTTCCTCGCGTGGGTTGGCGAGAACGCCGACGTCGATCCCGAAGAGATCCAGGACAGCCTCGAGAAGTTCGTCGAGGACGCCGGCGCCGATGACCTCGAGGAAGCTGCCGTCCAGGGCCTCGAGGAGTGGGTCATGGAGAACATGGCCGAAGAACCAGAGGGCGATGGTGATGGCGACGAAAACGGTGACGAAAACGGCGACGGCATGGGTCAGGAAGAGCTTCGCGAGGCCGTCGACACGATCGGCAAGTTCACCAGCGAACTCGAGTCGGTCAAGGAGATGCTCTCGGAGTACAAAGGTGACGTCGACGAGACCGTCGAGGAGCTCGAGGACGAAATCGAGGAGAAAGAACGCCGACTCTCGAAGCTCGAAGACCAGCCTGTCCGTCAGGCCCGCGAGCATCAGAACGGCGAGGACTTCTACAGTGAGGATGGCGACAGTGGCGGTTCGGGCGAGCACGAAGACGTCATGCTGACGTAGACATCGGCGTCTATTCCACGGCTGTTTCTCAACGGAGAAAATGTTATAAGAGGGGTGCGTCACGCCGGGAGTATGGTGTTTAGAGACTACGAACTCCCCGTGGCGCTCAGTCCTGGGCGGCAGTACTCCGCCCACGCCTACGTCGCGGAAGTTGCTATCAAACAAGGCCAACTCGTCAAGGCCGGCACTGATGATGACGAGGTGACTCCGTCGGATACCGACGGCGAGCCCGTCACTGGCTTCGCCGCCTACAGCGCGGCGGCTGGCGATACTATTCTCGTCCTCGAGGGCGGCGGGCGTGCTCGAGCAACCAGTGGAACTGGCGACGTGACCTCCGGCGATCTCATCGCGAGTGGCGGCGGGAGTGGTGAGAACGGAGAGGTACAGACCGCGTCGGCTGGCGACTACGTCGTCGGGCGGGCGTTCAGAGACGACAGCGGCGACGGTGGCGACGCCCCGATCCAGATCGAACACATCGGCGTCGCAGAGGAGAGTGCATAACGATGGTGTCACACTACAAAACGCAACGACAGCTGAAGTCGTACTGGCGACAGCCCCGGCAACCCCCGACTCAAGGGGCTGCTACTCGCAGCGCTGGACAACACCGGTTTCTCCGCATCCGACGTCGGTCGGGCGTGGATCACCAACGCGGACGAACGGCAGCGACACCTGCAGAGTGTCGACAACACGCGTCACTTGGCTGCACCCGTCTCGCAGGGCTACTCGCCCGCCGCGCACGACGGCGAACTCGGCAACACGCACGAAGAGAGCGTCGCCCGGACGCTGGCCCGCAAGGAGTTCAACGAGGACGACCAGGAGCGGTTCCTCTCGGGCGACGCGACGATGGACAAGGATCAGTACATCCAGCGCGCACTGCTGAACGACAGCGTCACCGAGCTGGACGTCCTCTTCCGCGAGGAACTCGAGACGACGATCATCCAGGGCGCACAGCCACGGAAGATCTTCCGCGACGCGGCGTTCATCCACAACGCCACCAAGCGCAAGGGAGACATCCCGCGGGTCACTGACGAGAGCCACGCGGACGTCATCGCGCAGGGCGCGGAGATCGAGACCGGACAGGACGGCTTCGACACGGTCAGCTTCGACTGCCAAAAGGTCGCTCGAGGCTTCGAGATCTCCGACGAGATCATCAACGAGTCCGAACCGGACGTCGTCGAGCAGCTCGCTCGCGAGGCCGGCGCGGCAGTCGAGAATACGATCAACCGCTTCGGTCTCGTCAACCTCGTCGACGGCGCTGGACAGTCCTTCGACGCTGATGTCGGCGGGACGACCGACGCGTCTGCAGTCCAGGCGCTCAACGGCGGGGCGACCGAGGTCGACATGCAGGACTTCGGCGAGGCCAACGCGGCGATCGTTCACCCACGGTTCGAGAAGGCGATCTTCGACGACACGAACGTCGTCTACGCCAACCGTGGCGGATCGACCGAGCCGCTGCAGGACCGACAGATGGGGTCCATCATGGGGATGGAGCGCTGGAAGGGGTCGCACGGCACCTACAACGGAGCCGACGACACGAAGACCCTCAGTCCCGATGGCTCCTGGAACTACCAGGATACGGACGACATCGGCGCGGTGGCCTACAATCGAGATCTGTTCGCGCTCGTCCTCTGGGACGACATGGATCTCGTCACGAAGGACTGGGAGGACCCGATCCGCGATCTCCAGGGATCGAACGTGAGGTCTTATGTTGACGCGGTCTGGCGGCAGGAAGACGGCGGCGCGACGGTCACGCACTCGACGGCGTAGGTGATCGCGGCGATCTCGGTTTTCTTCTCGAGCGAGGGAAACAGTTTTACTGGGGAGGTGTCCGGACAGACCATGCGTCAGTCAAGCGAAGATAACCACATAACTTATTGTCAGTCTATCAGTGGAGTTTCGCATGGATCTAACACGTCGGGCGGTGCTTGCCGTGTCCTCGGCGATGGGCCTGACGGCATTAGCGGGGTGCTCTTCGGAAAGCGACGCGGACGACGGGCCGCCAACCGAGTCAACCAGCAACGAAACGGAGGACGCAGCAGTGACTAAACGCATCGTCCTTGGGGATGTTGAGAATGACGAAATCACCAATATCGACGCTGACTGGTATATCGAGGATGGTAAGTTGGTCCTCGAGGTTCCACAATCTGGCGAGCACGAGATGCGAGACGTGGACCTGACGGGGCTTTCATCGGTGGGTGCAGAGGAAGAGAATCTCAAAGACCCTGTGACGGGGGACAACGCGACAACGACCTACCGAGAGCAGGAGGGCATCCAACCCGAGACGTATACGAGTCGAGCCCCACCGACGCCGAATAGCGACAGTGGCCTTGTCTCGAGAGATTATCAGTCCGCAGATGGTCCACAACTCATCACATCGTCTAACGTCAACCACTTGGTTGAGCCGGGGACGACCGAGTATACCTTCACCAACACAAGTTACGAGAGCGTTTTGCACGAAAGTATTTACTACCCATTTGTGGGTAATGCAGATGCCGGTCCTGCATATCTTGCATTTGGCGGGATTATATCAAATGATACAGACGGCGAGAGTGTCTTCGTCGAATTGGACCGTGATCCTGGATCGCAGGGGCTCGGAACGCTCGAAATCGAGATAACAGCCAATTCTGGAACCGATTTCATGACCCCGTTTATCCCACTCACATTAGAGGATTATGACGATGGGGAGTGGAACGAGAACGATTTGGGGTGGGTCCGCGCTCAGGTTAGAGTTAGTGGAGGGACCGGCCACCTGCACCGACTGTCCGGGATCCAAGTGTGGGGGTATTGAGAATGGTGAAAATAGGATTGCTCGCCGACACTCATATCGCGGATAGTCGGCGGACGGAGAACGGAGTAAGCAAATCAAATGATGCGGTCAGCAGACTAAATTCCGAGAACGTGGACTGGAACGTTCATCTCGGAGATATTCGGCCACTCGGTCCAACAACCTCTGACATCAACTGGGGCAACTGGGCAACAGATAACAAATATTACAAAAGTGACTTTGAGGTGGCTCAAAATCAAGTCCTTAGCAACCTCAACGGTGACTTGAGAATCATCGCACGCGGTAACCACGATCGACCGCTTGACATCTACCGTGAGTATTTCCCGCGGGACGAGTATCCACGCTATGGGAGTTTTGAGGAAGATGGAGTTAGGCATGTTTGGCTTGATACCCACCCCTATCAGGGCCATCATGAACTCCATCAAGTGGGGGCGATGGTGTCGCCGGACCAAATATCATTCCTGCACCGGTTGATGGACGACGACCCCGATATCCCGACATTCGTCTACGCACACGCCCCACTTGCTGCGTTTGACTATGGCGACCTCTCCGCAGAGGATTGGTACACCGACTACCGAGAGTACTTCTATTGTTCGAATGCGCCACACGTTCAGAATGTCCTCGAGCGCGGAAACGTCGTGATGGTCAATAACGGCCATCTGTTTAATGATGAGGGGCGCGGATCAACGACCGTCAATGGAGTCGAATACGTCCTATCACGCCATCTCGTCCATAACAGCGATACGAACTATACTGGGGACGTGCGATGGCTCGACATTGACACAACAAACAATGAGGCAACATGTTATTACTACGATGTCGGGGCTGACTCGTCGGGGACGATCACGACCGCCACGTGGTAGATTCGGAGCTATAATTGCGGCCGAAACTATTATCTTTTCTAACTTTGACATGAGGGTATGTCAGACTGGGACAAACTCATTAAAAACCTCGTCGGCGGCTTTGCAGCGGTTGTAATCACAATGGTGGTTATCTTCACGATCGCGAAGATGGGGGAATCACTCACTTCGCAGGCACCCTCGTGGCAAAGTGCGGCTTTGATTGGAGGTGTCGCTGGCTCTGCGATTACATACTTCTTCAAATCGACTACAGACGAGCTCCATTGATTTAGCTCACTTCTAAGCTGTAGCTACCGAATCGGATCGATTCAATCACCCTTCTGTTGGTCAACGACTTGTAATTCTTCCCGGATCGACTCTTGAACTGCCTTGGGAACAGTTTCCTCAACTGATTCGCGTACTGCATCTTCCAACATCTCATCCTGGTTGTCCGGGTCTATTTTGCGGGACACGATAACTAATACGAACAGCATCACCATTCCGGCGACGAAGAATGAGATCTGGGCCGGTAGATCATAGTCAAGAGATGAGGTTACAAACGCACCAGCAAACCCACCGGCAAGATATTTGACCGACTCTGCGACTGCTTCAATCCAGTTTATGTCCATGGAAACGTCTTCGGAAGTTAGAATATAATATTTGTCATAGTGTACCGACTTGCGGATTGGTGCCTTTCATAACTCATCATCACTCGAGACAACCGACGAAGACGTCGCCGCGAAGATTTATCAGGGGGTTACGTCACTCGCCGTGTATGACCATCTTCAGTAGGCGGGATGAGAGCGCCCGTGCCGTCGACGGCGAGTACCATGCCTTCCGGGAGCGTGCCCGCAAAACAGCGTTCTCCGAAGAGGAGTTCGACCCGATCGACCAGGAGCGCTACGATCTCGACGACGCCGGGATCGACGGTCGGGACAACCCCGACACGTACGAGGCCTCGGGCCAGTTGGGTGACTGGGAAGGAGACAGCCTGCGAAAGGACCCTGATCGGTGATCGTCATGCCAGGTCACACTCTCTTCCCCTCCATAACTCCCGACACCGACGACACTGACGACGTCGACCCGGTCGCGAAGCTGGCGGACGCGAACTACCAGACGGCAATCTCGAAGATCACGGCGGGCGACGTCGACGACCTCCTGGACGACCTCGAGGAAGTCGACGATCGCTCGAGCGTCCAGAACGCGATCGAGGACCGACGCGAGGCACTCGCGGGGCGTGACGATGAGTAGTAGCGACGATCTCCCCAGCGTCGCCGAGGTGGAAGCGCAGTACGGCGCGACCGAGATCCCGAAAGAGCCCGACGATGGCGAAGACAAGAGTCAGGCCGAGCTCCTCATCGAGGCAGCCGACCGGATGGACCGAGATATCTTCGGCCAGCAGGTGCTCTATACCTCTCGAACGCACGGGAATCGGAAGGATCGTATCATCCTCCTCGCCGCCCACAAGTGGGCGCTTCGCGAGGGCGAAGCGCAGTCGGAGTCCCAAGCCGGCGGGAGCGTGAGCTACAACACGGTCACGGGCGAGACCCAGGACTCGCTCACGCAGACCAAATGGGGGCGCGAGTATCTCGGCTACCTCGAGGACCAACCCAACATCGGCATCTTTTCGACTCGGTAGCGGTCCACGGTTTCTCCGGGGCTACGTTTATCACAGAGTTGCGTCACTCGCCAGCCATGCTGAACGTGAGTACCAGCTCGACGTCGACGGATGCCGCGGGGAACGTCCGCCGTGGCACGCGCAAAGCGCTGCGGGACGCCGCCGATCGCGGCTTCGAAGTCTCGCAGGAACACGTCTCGCATGGCGCGGACTCGTTCCTCGCGAACTCTGGCTACCCGCCGGAGGAACTCGCCGATGGCACCTGGGAGTGGGGCTACTCGGCAGGGTACGCCGCCGCTGTCGAGGATGGATCGGAACCACACTGGATCCCAGTCCACGCGATGGACGGCCTCGAGCGCTGGTCGCGACGCATCCTCGGGGACGAAGGCGCGGCGTGGGCTGTCCGCCACAAGATCGCGAAAGAAGGGACCGAGGCCAACCCGTTCGTGGAACCGGGAAAGGAAGCACAGGAAGCGTATCTACAAGCGCGCGGTATCAGCGCGTCCGTGGAGCGTGAGTTCTAATGCCGCGTGACCGATCCAAATCACGGACCGCGGAGACTCCTGACGAAGACCCCAGAGAGGAAGACTACGACGGCCTCAGCGAGGAGCAAGCCTTCCAGGTCGGTGTCCTCACGCAGCTCGGCCGCATCGCCACCGCCCTCGAGACGATCGCCGATTCGAGTACCGACGCCGGCGAACAGACGTCGGGAACCGTCTCGGATGGAGCCGGGAGAGTGATCTACCAGTGTTCGAGCTGTGACGAGACGGTCGCCGGCGAGGAGGCGGCGGAGGCCCACGCCACCAACGACCACAACGCACCTGACGACGGGTCGACCTGGACGGCACTCATGGACCGGGTGGACGCATGAGCTCCAGCCTGGATCCAGTCCAGACGATCGTCGATATCCTCGAGGGGGCTGCCGCGGAGGACTGGGCGAACGCCGGCGGGGAACCCGATTACATCGAGCGCTACGAGGAGACGGATTTCTCTTCAAAGAAGGCTCGAGACATGCGAGACGCGATCTACGTCCAGCGGCCCGGATCGGACGACTACCAGAAACTCGGCGCTGGATACAATACACTCGTCGAGGAACCAATGGTCCGGGCGGAGGTCTGGACGCCGGAGGGATCGGACCCGTGCCTGGAGTACGCCCACGACGTCCGTGAGATCATCCGTGGCTACACGGTCGACCTCGAGGACCAAACGCAGTGGACGGATATCGCGCCCGTCGGCGAGGAAGACCTCCGGGGGAGTGCCCGCGCCCGTGGCGTCGATCACTCCGTGATGGCAATCCAGATCGATCTGACCGGCGCACGGTAGCTCTTCACTCGGGGAAACGGTTTTAACGTGGTTGCGTCACGCCGCAGGTATGGCTGCAGAACCGTATTTCGGCGATAGCATGACACTGTCCGTGACGGACCCTCAGGACGGCGACGTGCCGGTCGCTGGGCTCCAGAGCGTGTCGGTCATGCTCTCTGCCGAGCACATCGAACTGTTCACTGCCGATAGCATCAAGCGCGAGAGCGTCAAGAAACGCGAACTGTCGGTCCCGGTCGAGGTGGAGTACGCTAAATTCGACGAGACGTTCGCCCAGTGGTGGATGGGCGTCACCTCCGCCGGCTCCTCGATCGAGGACACCTCAGACGTCGCGCTCTTCTCGATCGAGGGGACGATCACCTCCGCGAACGGCGACACCACCCTCGAGGGGTCGATCGACGACGTCTACTTCGAGGAGATGCCGCTGTGGGAGGCGTCAGAAGGCGAATTCGTCTCCCAGAGTCTCTCGGGTACCGGGGCTGATGTCAGCAACTTCGCACCTGCGGGGACAACGTAATGGCTCGAGAACTTCCGGACGAACTGACGGGTCTCACCGAGGAAGAGAAAGCCGAGCGCAAACAGCGACTCGTCGACGAGTCCAGAGAGACGCGTCGCGAGCTCGAAGCCGAGCAGGAGGAACTCCTGGACTCGCTCGACGAAGAGCATGGCGGAGATCTCATCGAAACGAGGGTCACGCTCCCCGGCGGGAACCTCGCCCACCTTGAGGCAGTCATGAATGGCGAACTCATCAACCGCATAAGTCACGTCGATTCGATGCTCGCCGAACTCGACGACCCGGAGCCTGGTGACATGCAAAACATCGAGCGCTCGATGGACGAGGCTGCAAGCGTCCTCGCGGACGTGACCGTCGAGGCGAAGTACTCCAAAGAGGTGTTCTACGAGATCTACGTTCGGTACGGGCCGGACGCGATTGGAGAACACGTTGGGGCCGCCTTCGACGCGATCGAAGAGGAGGTGAAGCGCCAGGCAGGCGCAGCCGACGGGTTTCGCAAAAAGTAAGCGAGGTCTGAGGATGGCACTGGCCTGTGATTTGACGAACTCCTGGCCGTCAGAAGCGCGCGAAAAGAGCCTCATGGACCGGGTTCTGGCGGCGAAGCTCAAATCGAGACTGTACAACGAGGAAGCAAAACGGTTTGAAACCTGACCAATCATGTCGAGTGAAGCACACGAGTTAGTCGTCCAGATGCGCCCAGAGGGTATCGAGGAGACCGAATCCGACCTCGAGAGCGTCGGCGACGAGTTCGAGACGACGTCCGAGAGCGTCGGCACCTCTGCAGAGGAAATGCAGGGGTTCAGCGAACAGTGGCAGGGAGCGATGACCGCCGTGACCGCCGGCCTCGCAGTCGCAGCGACGGGACTCTTGAGTCAGGTGCCGGTCATCGGCGAATCGATGAGCGGGCTGTTCGCCATCCTCGAGGGCGTTGCCTTCCAGATGGACGGCGTTCTCCGGCCGGTGTTGAGCCCGCTGACGACGAAGTTTTACGAGTGGTCTGCGGCTATCTTCGAAGCCGACGGCGCCGTGGGGACGTTGATCGGCGTGCTGGGGACGATCGTCGCCGTCCTCGGGACTGTCGGCGCAGCCGTCGCGGCTGCCGGCGCGTACATGGGCGGGCTTGCGGGAGCGCAAACGGCCTTAGTCACAGCCGGGAAGGCGGTTATCTCCGCAGTCACGGCGGTTGTCGGGGCGGTCGGCGCGGTCCCGGTCGCGATCGCAGCCGTTATCGCTGCCCTCGCACTGCTCACGGCGGCGTTCATCACCGACTGGAACGGCATCCGAACGAAGACCGTCGACGCGATCAAGGGGATCCTCACGTGGCTCAGGAATCTCGCCGGTGACGGTGCGTCACTCGCCGGCGACTTCGTCGACGCAGTCTGGAAGGGGCTGACCGGTCTCAGTGGGGACATCAAAACGTGGACCGGGAACACGGCGGATAAGTTCACCGGGCTCGTTAACGACGCGGCGGGCTGGGGGTCGGACCTCATCGATGAGTTCGTTTCCGGTATCCGAGACGCGATGCCAGAACTCGACGGCGCCGTCGACGATGTGAAGTCGAAGATATCCGACTCCATCAGCTTCGATATTCGAGCCAACGATCGGATGGCCGAGCGCTGGGGTTCGGACCTGATGCAGCACTTTGGCACCGGGATGGAGATGGGTGCGAAGACGGTCCCAGGGACGGAAGAGGCCCTCGGTGGCGGCGGTGGTGAATCGCCGTCGTTCGGAGCCTCGAGGTCACAAGACGTCGCCGTCTATCTCGATTCCCGCCGCGTTGATCGCGGCCTCGCGAGGCATCGCGATGACGAAACGAACCGACGGGGGCGTTTCGGCTAATGGCCGTCGCGATCGCGACGCTCGAGCGCGATGGCACCACGCTCGAACTCCCGCTGCTCGCCGAGGGCGGTGGGGCACCGCTCGTCGGCCAGGATATCGGGAAACCCGAGTCGGGGCCATCCAACAAGGGGTCTATCAACCCCCGATGGCAGGACCAGTGGTCTCGATCAGAGGGCTATACGCTGTCAGTCCGATACACGGAGAGTGACGCCTACAGCCGGGCGATTGAACTCGCAGATCTGCTCAAATCTCACAGCGATGGCGAGGACCTCCTCCTGAATATCGACTACCCGAATACGATGACGACATCCGCGTCGCCCCAGCTGCAGAGCAAGACACTGCGGTGACGATCGCCTACGATGTCGGCCAGACGAACTTCGTCGATTGCGAGGTCTCGCTCACTCGAGTGAACACAACGCACGGAAGCGGATCGCAGGTCGCAGAGACACCGACCGCGACCGGAAACGGCCCGATAACGCTCTCGTATGGTTCCCAGAGCGTCGAGTTCCGAGACGATATCGTGGTCGACCGGTCAGTCGGGCGGCCGAATTCGGTCGTTCGACGGACGACATTCGACTTTCCGAACTATGAGGACAAGATCAAGGCGGCGTACGATGGCTTCGAGATCGGCGTTGAGTTCACCGATAACGCAGTTTCGAGAGCTACTACGCTCAAGAGCATGGTAGGGCAGAAACTCGGTCGCACATCTCTCACGCTGGATTTCAACGGGATCTACGGACTCGGTGCGTTCGACGTCGTCCCGGAAGGGTCCCAGGCGCTGCGGACGGTCCGGGCCAGTGCAGAGCAGGGCGTCATCGTCGTCCCGACGCTCAAACTCAGGCGGGTGATGGCCGATGGCTGAGTGGCGTGTGATCGTCAACGAGGAGACTGTCGAGTCGGAGGTCTTCGACGTCGAAATCGTTGACACGGCCAACCCGTTCGGCAACTACGCGATCGCCTACATGGACGACGTCGACGGCGAGAAGTTCGAGGAGGTTCCTCGAGGGACGCGTCTCGACTTCGAGTATCGGGAGTTCGATCCGAATCCGCCGGAGTCGCTCGTCATCGAAGACGGTGAAACCGTGACCGTCGAGTCCGGCGAGACCGAAACCTATGCTAACGTCGTCAACGCCGGGACGCTCCACAACGAAGGGACGATACGGACCGTCGGTGAGAACGAGTACACTCGCCGGTTCACGGGCTACGTCGTCGAGCGTCGCGAGGCCGATCGGAACGGGGCGGACGTGCTCGAGGTCGAGTGTTACAGCTTCGACCAGTTCCTCCGACGGGGCGTCGTCGAGTCAGATCTGAGCGGCCAGAGCATCTTCGAGGCCCTCGAGGAGATGATCACCGAGTACACCCCGATTCAATTCGTCCCCGAGAACGTCACCGTCGGCGATGAGCAGCAACTCACGCGATCGTTCCGTGGCGAGCGAGTCGAGACGGTCTTAAACGAACTCGGTGGGAAATCCGAAAACGAAGAGTTCGGCGTCAACGCAGATCTCGAGTTCTACTTCCGGCCACGGGAAGCAGAGGCCGCGCCACGCGATATCGACAACACGCAGTGGCTCGAGTACGACATCCCCGAGGAAGGCAAGGAATCGCTCAACGAGGTGACGGTCTTCTTCAACGGCGGCGACGAGTCAGTTACTGTCGATCGAGGCGACGACAAGCTCGACCTCCAGGAGAGTCTGGGGACGAACGACCCGCTCCGCGAGCCCGAAGAGGTGACTCGCGAGGAGATCACGAACATCGACGATGCGCGGGACGTCGCCCAGAACATCCTCGACGAGCGTCAGCCGACGATCACGGGGACGGTGACGACCTACGGCCTCTACGAAGCCGAGCCGGGCCAGGTCATCAATATCGAAATCAAGCCCCGTGGGATTGATGGTGACTTCCGGATCGCAGAGGTGCAGTATCTCTGGGGCAGTGACGAGACCATCCTGACGATCGTCGAGAAGCGCGGCAACCAGGACGACATGCTGGTGCGGATGAGCGATACGGTCAAACGCGTCGAGATGCGCGAGGCCGATCGGGGACTCGGTCCGCAACCAGATCACCAGCACGAACGTTGGAGCGGTGATCACTCCTTCGGGGACTGTCGGTGGCGTTGCGTTCGACCAGGTTCGGTTCACGAACGTCGGTCGCGACCAGGCCCGCGATGTCTGGGGTGGGGCTGATCCAGTCGCAATCAGCGAGATCGCCGTCGGCGACGCCGCCGAGGGGCTGAGTCGGAACAACACCGAGCTCGGCAACGAACTCGAGCGCGTGTCAGTCTCGGAGTCGTTCCCCGACCTGACGAGTGCCGACTACAGTGCGTCGGTCACAGAGACGGCCATCCGCGAAATCGGGCTCTTCAACGCGGACGGTGATATGATATCGCGGGCGACGATCCCAGAGAGTGAGTTCTCCAGCCCCGTCGACGTCGAATACACACTCACAGTCGAGAACGACGACAGCACCTCGAAGGGCGTCCTGACGGATGCCGGTCAAGAGGCTGTTAGAGACGCGTTGGTGGCTAACGATCCGAACCTTCCCACGCAGTACGCGTATGGCTCGGACGTCACGGACCCAACGACCGGCGATACGGCGCTCGGCGATGAGGTGATCGTCCTCCAGTTAGACGAGCTGCTCATCGGGAGCTCCGGAGACGAGCCGTTCAGTTCGTTCGTCGATCCCGAACCCACCGATCCCGTCGTTGCCGAGGCGGACGAAGTTCGAGACGTCCAATCGAATTTCATCGAAAGCCGTAGGCCTGTTCTCCAAGAAAGTACTGCATCGTCGGACCTAAACAGTGATTACGTCGGTGGTTCTGCATACGCGTTCCAGGAGGAGGGCGACTACGTGATCTACGAGCCGTTTGAACTCGAGTACCTCCTCGAGGCGGACAACATCGGGATCGGTGCGCGGTTTAACACGGACTACGCCGGGTCTGATGGGAACAACCCGACGGTTGAGTTAGCGCTCATCGAACACGACACCGAAACCGAAGTCGGCCGAGCGACCATCTACGAGGGAAGCAGTGGGTTGAGTCTCTTCTGGAGAGGATTCGGTGACGACGATTTCTTCAGTGACCTCTCTGGGGACAGCGCCGACGCCTGGACTGACGGGGATATCGAGCCCGGGACGTATCACTTCCGCCTCGAGGCTACGTCGAATCCGTCAGGCAACGGCGAGGAGACGATCGTCGATATCTTCAGTTTCTTCGATACGAGATACGACTACTATTTCGATAGCGAGGTGAACGAGTTCGGAGATCTCGACGGCCCCGAACTCTACCCCGACCAGGCCCCCGTCGAGTTCACGACGTCCACGCGGCGGGACGTCACCGAGGCCGTGCTCGAGACGGAGTGGAACGACACCTCAAACGAGCAGTTCATCGGGCTTCGGAACACCGATGCAGAGAGTTTCATCACGGCTTCGAACACCGACACGCTCTCTGCAAACTTCCCCAGCTCGGAGCGGGGCGTGACAGTCCAGTACGGGTTCAGTCGCTATCCGCAGGACTCGGACCCGCAGGAAGGCACGCCACGGTACGGTCATAAGGCCCAAGCAGTCACCCGGCATGATCTGACCGCGAACGTGGCCGCGATCACGCCCGATGGGATCGGCATGGCGAACCTTCGGGCGATCATCCAACCCGACGAGATCGTCGGCGAGACGCTTCGCGAGGCCGGGCAGTTAGCCGATGACGGCACGTTGCTCTCCCGGTCGGTCTTCGCCGAATTCGAGGTCGAGGAACAACAGCGGGTGATCTCGAGCGAGTCGATTACGTGGTCGAATCCGTGACAGGTCCACCAATAATCAGTCTTCGCCGACGAGTGAGTAAGTCCGCCCTCCTCTGTCGCCGTTCGATTCTATCAGGTCATAGTGGGTCATCTTCGAGAGGTAGTTCCGGAGCGTGCGCCGAGTATTCGGATCGTCGACGATCTCCTCGTACGCGTCGTATAATTCCCCAGGTTCGACCTCGCCGCGCTCCTCGATGACGTCGTAGAGGATGCGCTGGTGCTCGGTCAAATCATCGATGATCTGCTGGCGCAACTTATTCCGTGTCTCTGGCTCTGCGGTCTCGACGATCTCGTCGGTGATTTGCTCCTCGCCTTCGCGAGCGGCGATCCGGGCAGCCGTATGGAGGATTCCGATACCCACGCGGGCGTCCCCCGATGCGGTGTGGGCGATCGACTGAATCTGGTCGTCATCGATTACTTGCGGTTCTAACCCCTGCCGGGCTCGCTCGGAGAGGATCTCGACGAGTTCGTCAGTTCCGTAGCGATCGAAGTAGACGCGAGTCCCAGCTCGCAGTCTCGAGCGAACGCGGTCGTCGAACCCGGCGAACATCTCTTCCTCGCGATTGGCGATCAACACCAGGTGGACGTGTGGCAAGCGATGGAGGTCGTACAGCGTTTCCGATTCTTCGTGCTGGTCGATCTCGTCGAGGACCGCGACGATCGGCTCGTCGTCGGCCTCCCGAAGGAGTTTGAACAGCTGATCTTTCGGCGTCGATCGATGGACATCGATGGCCTGGTCGATCTCCTCGAGGAGCCGGTAGTGTACGCGAAAGCGGGTGAACTCCTGCCAACAGTTGATGTACGCGGTCTGAACATCGGGGCGCTGGTTGGTGAGCTCGTCCAGGACGTACTTCGCGGTGCACGTTTTCCCGGCTCCAGTCGGCCCCAACAGGAACGCCGTCTCTGGGCGATCGTCGTCGAGAACCGGCTCGAGGGTCGCCGAGAGGTGATTTAGTTCATCGTTCCGGTGTTCGATCTCGCTCGGGACGAAGTCCTCGTGTAGGACGCGGTGGTCGACGATCATACTCGAGACATTCAGGTTCCGTGAGATAAACGTCTCCAGGCCGTTTCCGATAGTTCCGATTTCCGATATGGGTTAGTCGTTGAGGACGTCCACCGCTTCCGCGGGGGAGACGTTATGCTCGAGCAGGCGATCAGCTGCGAGCTGCCACGCGTAGTTCGCGAGCTCGGGATCGGCGTCTTCGAACTGGACCGAGAAATGTGTCAATGCGATTGCAATCAGGAGGTCATCGTCACGGTGTGCTGCGGACATCGTGGGGTCTGGCCGCGGCATCGGACTTAAACCCTTGCAGAGCACACTTTTAGTGCTCTTAGGGCCTGTATTTCAGTATGGCTATTCACGGGATGCTTGTTCGCGATGATTTGAAATGGATCCGTTTTATCCGCGATGAAACGGATTCGATGGTCCGTGTTTTGCTTCATGAGAAGTTGTATGATCGTCTTAGGCCTGTCTGTGAGTATTATAATAAAATAGAGCCAGGTGTGAGTGTTTCTGCACCGCCATATATCAAAGAATGTTTAGATTGGCTGTTTGATTTGACTTTGGAGTTAGATATTTTTGAATGGACAGTTTCTATTGCACTCGTTCCGTTATTCTTCGAGCGGATTACAAGCAGCATTAGCCTTGGAAAGTTCACTTACAAAGCCATCGGAAAATCGGGTTCATTCAAGTCGGGCGGGTGTCCTTCTGGTGGCGGAACCAAAATACTCGAATTACCTGTCGAGGGCTAACCGATGGCGTTTTGGAATTATCGGAAGCGCCCCAGAGACGGCTTTATGCACGTAGTCAGGACCACCAGGTATGCGCGCACACGAACGCGAACGCCTGGTTCTCAAACACGAGCTCTCGAAGTACTATCTTCGAGTCCGTGATCACGACGTCTCGAGTATCGTCCGGCGACTGCAGAAAGGGTTCGTTGACGGTGAGTTTCTGGCGCTTCGAAATCGCGGCTTCGAGGCGATCGTCTTCCAGAGTTCGTACCATGGGTTCGGGAAGATCATCTCGTACCAGGTGCGGAATTCGGGTCACACTGCCTGGGACGAAGTCCTTTGCAAGACTGACGATCCGACGGAGTGGCTCGAACACCATCGCGACGATCTCGAGTGGATCCACTACGAATGGCGAGAGGAGTGATTATGTATCCCACTCAAAATACGACTAAACCACTCCTCTAAATCGTATCTAAATTGCTATACCGACCACAATGCGAGCTGTTAGAGTGCGTAAAGATTTAATAGGACTCTATATCATACTCAAACTCGTACCACATGTCACACATCGTGGCGTGCTGGGAAAATCGCCAAGAGCGTTAGCCGCTCAGGCGTTGGTCATCGGGCAGTTCGCCATACCATATGACCATCGCAAGCGACCATGCGACCAACGCGAGGAGAATGGCGCTAGACTCGCCATTCACCCCGACAATTGCGAGGCCGATTCCGCCGCGTGCGAAGGTCGTGTGAAGATGCCCCTTAATGGCATCACGACAAGTCGGTTTTTTCGCGTGAACCCGTCAAACGCGGTCACGAATTCACGTGACAAAAGTTCGGTATTCATGCATTCCTCATAAAGGGTGGTAATGCAGGCTATTTATATGATAAGTATATTGTTGTATGGTACATGGGCGAGGAATTAAGGTAGAGCATCGACAGGTGGAACAGGTCAGGAGGTAGGAAAGCACACACCTCAATTGGGGTCGTACACCTCCTTGCCCTCGGTGAGGATGTGAATAGGCCCGTATGAACGTGATCGATCCGGAGGCGATTCCCCGGTCGAACCGACGGAGTCGCCGAACGGACGGTGCTTCCAAAAGCCGTAGCCGACGCCGTCAGACCGGAAGACCTCGGCCGCCTTCTTTGCGGTCTCGTGGATGTCCGAGAGGTCGTCGTCGGGGCTCATGACGAAACAGGCCGAAAGCTGCTGGAGTTCGTCGCCGGCGTTCATCAGCGTCGGGGAGTTCGGCATAAAAGAGGGCGATTCCATCCCCTCGGTGAACGTCTCGGCGACGTCTTCGACGTGTTCGCGGATTTCCGTGGGGAGTTCCGGAACGACGGTGTCGTAGGCGAACTTATTGATCTACTTCCCTGTGAGGTTGCTTTAGACCTCGTCGATGACGTTCCTATTGTAGAAAGCGATTACTCATCGTCGTCCACCCATGCCCATTTCGTCGACAGCGTCGATGATTCCTTCACGGAGTTCCTGCAGTGCATCCGAGACATCGTCGTCGAGTAACGACACCCGGCGGGCATCGTCAACGTCCTCTACGACCGCGGTCTCAGTGACCTTGTGTCGGCCTTTGCAGCACCCGCAGTAGTTGTAGCCGTAGGACTTCCCCTGACCCTTACAGGCAGGGCATGTCCGCCGTACCGTGATTTTCTTCTTACTCATCGCGATCATCCTTGCAGACGATGTCCTGCAGCTCTTCGTACAGTCCTTCGTGATGCTCCTCGAGGACTTCGACGTCATCCTCGAGCGCATCCATTTTCGTCCTGATACGGCTCACGACGCGGTAGCGGTAGTTATCCGACACGTCCGCGTCACCGGAGAGAATCTCGCGCTCGCGCTCGGTGAGAAGACCCCGGTATTGATCATCAGCCATCGTTGGCTGTTGGTTCTTCGTCGCCATACATTACTGTATTCAGTCGCCACTACCAAATAGTTACTGGATGCAGTACCGTGACTGCAAGCAGTAACCTTTATGTGACTGCATATAGTAAGTACTGATAGAGACACAGGGTGGTCGGGAAAACGATTCTCGGCCGGGTGTTAGAGCACCCGACCTGTGTCCTATCCAGGACAATGAGTATTCAAACGCAGACCCACGAAAGCGTATCGGAAATTGCATCGGAAACGGAAACCTCAGACCTTCAGCTAAGTGCTGTCGCTGGCGAGCATACATCGATGACCGATGAGCTCCCAGATTTCGACGTCTTCCACGCTGCACGACAGTTCGCGACCGACGCCCTCGAGACCGCGGTCGCGGAGGAGATCTAGATGAGCATCACCGCTGCGGACGTTCGCGGCCAGGACGCCGACCCACGCCGGGAAGACCAGTACCGTGCGGAGGCGCTCGAGATCGAACGCGCAAAGGCGACGACTGCACCGGAAGTCCGGTGTGATGGCGGCGAGTCAGATCACGCCGAGTTGCGCGAGTGTGAGACGCGAGACGACGACAACGCCCACGCCAAAGGAAACCTGGAGCAAAAGAAGATCGCCGAAGCCGAGCTCGATCGGGAGCCGATCGACATCGGTGATCACGTCCAGGACCGCGACGATCCCGACTCGACGATGGTCGTCGTCGGACTGCCGTTGGAACCCGCGAACGAGGTGACCGCTCGCGGAGACAAGACGGTCGCCGACTTCAACACGGACTACCCCGCGGACGACGACGTCGTCGAGGTCGTCTTCCCGGATCGGACCGACGTCGAGATCGAGCCGCTCACGCAGTATGGCTACCCACGGTCTCGGATCGAGATCGTTGCGCACGTCCACGACCGCGACGGCGACGATGGAGGTGCGGAGTGATGTCTGGCGCTGCCGAAACCGAGGACACCGCTGCCGGCGAACTCGAGAGCGAAACCGCCGACGGGACTGCGTTGCCGCGGTCGTTCCTTGTCGAAGGATCGGGCCCGGTCACCGTCGTTCGCGAACACGATGACGTCACCGAGCGCACCGATGGGGAGATATCGATTTCTCGACGACTCGAGACGCTCGAAGCGTTCGCGATGTTCTGGTACTTCCGGGACCTCAAGAACTGGAAGCGCAACGCGATTCGGGAGGTGCTCGCGGATCGCGAGGACTGCACTACCCGCTACGCGATCAGCGACGAACAACTCGAACAGTGGGATGTTCAGGTTGACGGGCGAGCGGAGGCGTTCATCGGCGTCGCTGAGACGATCGTCGATGGTGAGGTTTCCGGGGGGATCGATGGACCGGACCGACGATTCCTCGGCTACGTCGAGAACCCCCACCGGGAAGGATGTCGACGAGTTGGTGCTCGAGTTCGCGAAGGATCTCAAGCAGTCTGAACTCTGGGGTC
Source organism: Halostagnicola larsenii XH-48 (assembly GCF_000517625.1). Lineage (GTDB taxonomy): Archaea > Halobacteriota > Halobacteria > Halobacteriales > Natrialbaceae > Halostagnicola > Halostagnicola larsenii. The sequence continues at coordinate 1,368,049 of NZ_CP007055.1, forward strand.
CAGGTGCACGGCTCGCCGAGCTCGTTGTTCGACATGCCGACCGAGAGGATCTGGATGGCTATGTCGCAGCGCTGCTCGACGAGGTCGACGAGTGATGTCCGTCGCCAAGTCCGTCCAAGACGTCGACGAACGCGATCGCCGTGCTGCCAGCGAGGCGATGGTCGTCGTCCCCAACGGACCGGGGCTCTACGAGGTCCACTCCGGCGAGACGAACACGTACGTCGTCGACATCGTTGGCGGCGCGTGCGAGTGCGCCGACTCGAGATATCGGGACGCTCACTGCAAGCACGCGCGGCGGGTCGAAATGGCGATCGGCGAGCGAGAGATCCCCGCTGGCGTGCGCGTTGATCCGACGCTGCGGCTCCGTCGCGGAGGGAACTGATGGTCACACCGCGCGGGCGGTTCGATATCCGGTGGGATCCCGAGGGGCGATCGCCGCGGAAACTCTCGTTCCGTCCTACCGACATGGGCCACTGGCGGCGTGTCGAGCTGGTCTGGAACGGCTGCCAATGGCGAGAAGTCGGCTGGGATCGCGTGGAAAACGTCAAGCATATCGGCGACGGGCGGCGTGACGTCGACGGCCGGGCCGTAAGCAAACAGAAGACGCTCTTTTTCGAGCTCTCAATTAGGTTCTCGAGGGAATCAGTCAGCCGTCACCATCGCTGGTGTCTTCGGATTTCCCTCTTCGTCCTCCAGTTCATCAAGCGCAAGATCCCGAAGCCAGCCTGATACTCCAGAATAACCGTCTTCTGCAGCCTTCACACGAATCTGTTTCCGTTCCTCTTCAGTCACGTACGTCGTTAGCTGCTTGTCCCGCTCGCTCATACTTCTGCCATTCTACCACAGTAACATAAGAATGTAGCATTCGGAAGTGCTACACTACATTAGCACGAGACGGTAATATTATGGTGGTGCAGAAGTAATGCAGTAGCATGGCGCGACCGTCGTTCACGATGCCTGATGAAATGTTGGAGGACCTCGAGGGGCGCGCCGGCGAGGACGGGAACAAAAGCAGATATGTTCGCGAAGCTCTCGTCGCGCGATTCGAGGCCGAAGACAGTGGAGAGTGGGAAGCTCCCGAATCGTACACTGTCGAGACGAACGCGCTGTAGCGAATCGACTCACCAATCAACTGCGATCCGGGGCGTTCCAGCGCCCCGAATAAATTCAGAACCTCATGCACGCAAACGCCCCGCGGGGGCCTTACTATGGTCTCCATACGCGGCCGAAACAGTCAGCTAATCCTGACTATCGCATTTTCGGAACCATTGCGGAGACGCCAAGAGACGCCTCGAAGACGCTTCTCTCGGCGGTAATAGGCACTTACCAGTGCTATCGGAAAGGCGGAATCGACGCTCATGCACTTATGGGGAAGCTAGATGAACAGTGCAATCGACCACGTGCGAACCCCACCGGGAACGCCCAATCTATCCAGGATACGGCGTCCCCGGCAGTTCGCAGGTCACGGACTAACCACGCAGTCACGCAACCAATGACCACTAACCACGCAGTCACACAAGACGGTACCGAATCGGATACCACCACTACCACCACCAGCGACTACCTCGGGGGCGTACTCGAGCGCGCCGAGCTCCGGACTGGCGTCGTTTTCCACGGAGGGGCAGCATGACGGCCACCGGCGAGTTTCCCGACGACCGGGACGATCGCGATCGAGTCGACCTCAATAAGGCGGGTGCGGTCGAGTCCATCGTCGAGACCTTCGCGGCGATCGCCGAGCGAGCCCGCCTCGAGGACGACGACATCGACCAAGACTCCGCGGAACTCCGGCGGATCAAGACGGCCCGTCGCTTCGACGCCGCCGAGAAACAAAGCCACTACGCCGAGCCGCTCGAAGGTACCCCGACCGCCGGTTGCTACGGATACCTCGTTGGGGATCCAGACGGAGAGGAGTGGCTCTCGACGAACTACGTCGTCTACACGAGTGATCGGCGATGACCGACTGTACGACTTGCGGGAATCGGGATTACCTCTGCCAGGAGTGCAAACACGAGGCTCTCGAGGCCCGCCACGGAACGCCCGCGGACAACTTTGATACCGACGAGGGGATCCACTGCTGGGTCCAGGCGCTCGACGAAACGTGGTGCGCGTCGATGTACCTCGAGGGAAGCCGGCACGTCGGCGCGTGTGGAACGATCCACGAGACGCCGGTCGAAGGCGTCCGATACGATCCGCGCCGGCTCGAGTCCGAAGACGTCTGTCCGGACTGTCTTGAGGCGCTCGAGGATGATGACGAAGTCTCGCTTCCCGACGGTGGTCGGTTCGAGCGGGCGACGGAGCTCCGAGCCGACGGCGGCCTCGAGGAGATCACCCGCCGAGAGACGATCGTCGCGACCGACGACGGCATCGCGATCGGAGAGGACGCGGCCCCGGAGGTTGGTCGCGATGACTGAGGGAGTCAGCCGTCCGAAGTGGGTAGCCAAATCCCACGGTGGCCGGTGCGAATGTGGAAGCACCGATGACGTCATCCAGTGGGAGAACATCGAGACCGGCGAGGTGGAGGGCGTCTGTATCAACTGTAACGACGCAGCCGCGGCAGCGAGGAGGTCAGCATGACCGGGAACTCCTCGAAAGGTATGGAGCGCGAGAACCTCCCTCCACAGTGTCAGTTGTGCCAGCTACTCGACTACCGAGGCGACTTCATCAACGAACCCGAGGGAATGGTCGAAGTTGCACGTGACGACGGTGGGTCGAAGATCGTCCACTGCTGTGAGCGGTGCGCTGAGGAACTGTTCGATGATCCAGAGTTCACCGCTTACGAGTGCTGCGAGGTCTGTGCCGAACCTCTCGAGGGGGAGACGGACCATGGTCCCGACTGGAGAGGCACACGTCGAATGTGCGGAGGCCGATCCGATGTCAGGAGCGTGGTTCCGATGAGTGAACCCGCAGCTGGACTTCGCCGCCTCGCCGACGTCGTCGACACCCTCCAGGACGCTCCGCTCGAAGTCGACAGCGCTCAACTTCTCGAGGTCGACGAGAACAAACTCCGCGGTCAGCTCACCGTCACTGTTCGCGACGGCGATCTCGATACAGTCGCCGGCGACGAACTGGACAACCAACCCGACACCGACCAGGAAGAGATCGCCGTCGACGGCGAGCCGGAAGACACCGACGAAGCCGAGGAGACGGTAGACCTCCTGGACCACACCAAGACCGAGGACCTCGAGCTCGCCTACGACGAGGCAGACGGCAATATCAGTCAGGCCTCCGAGCGATTCGAAGTCGGATATGCTGCGGTGTACCGACGGATGAAAGATCACGGGGTCCACGAAACCGATAGTGAAAACGGCAGCTCCACCGAGGACGACACCGAGTCAGAACCAGAGTCAGAGGCACCAGTCGACCTCGAGGAGGATGCCGCGGACGACGCGCCGGCGGGCACCGGCGACGATGTCCAGGAAACCACTGACGAGATCACCGTCGACGCCGTCGACGGAGAGACAGACGAGCCAGACATCGCGCTCCCCGACGGGGTAACCGAGGCCGACGTCCAGGCTGCGGTCAACCAGCACGACGGGCTTGGTGACGTTGCCGCCGATCTCGGCGTGAGCCGGGGACGCGCGCGTACTATCACAGTCTCGCTGGGACTCTACGGTGACGTCCAGGATATTCGCCGAGGTGGTCGGTGATGGCGGACCCATGGCGATACCGGTGCCCCAAAGGCCACTCCAACATCGAGCGCCACACCGCCGAAAACGCGCACCGCTGTAACTCGTGTCACGTCGTCTACGCGGGCGCGCCGGTCGACGCAAAAGAAGTCGACGGCTTCCCAGTCGAACGGGAGATCATCCGCGAGAAGAAAGAGATCGGCCCTAAAACGGTGCTCGAGTCGCTGCTCGAGATCGCCGATGACCCAGTCCGGAACTGGATCCAAACGCGAGAGATCGCGGCGGACGTCGGCGCGGACCCTCGGCAGATCGGGCAGATACTATCGCACCTCGAGGACGACGGCCGCGTCGAACGACTCCCAGACAAGACCCACCCGTGCTGGTCGGTCGCTGGCGATGCACGCGCCACCGCGGATCCGCGGACGATCGGCCTGCTCGTCCTAGTGATCGGCCTGGTGGCGACGATCGTCGCCGGCGGGGTGACCGCCATATGAGCGCGGTGTCCCTGTCTCCTGACCCGGCCAGTGAACGCCGCCGAGCTGCGGAGATGTCGATCGGCGAGGTCAGCGACCACATCACGACCGACACCTGGCCCGCTCGGGTCGGAACCGACGTCGATCTTCGCGACGCCTGGAAGGACGCTAAGCCAGTCCACTATCCGAGCGCGTCGAACGCGTGCGTGGCGAGACTCTACGAGATGGAGGTCATACTCCTCGCCCGTCAGGGAGCGCTCGTGACCTGCATCCCGCTGTGGCATCGGGCGGAGCAAGAACAGCAGTACGTCCGATCACAGGTGAGCCACGATGAATAGTTCGTATAGCGATCAGTGGTTTACGCGTCGGCGTGCGAGCACTCACAATTCCGCGTCGATGAAAATCTGCTTGAGAAACGCTTTCCGATCTCGCTCATCTTCGGGGAGTTCGACGCTGTGCGAGTCGGCGACCTCCTCGAGGAGCAAGCCGAGCTCGGTGAGTTCGCAGATCCGATCGGACCGGCTGTCGCCATACTCGAGTGTTTCCTCAATCCTCTCAGCAAGCTCATCGCGCATCGAGACGCCGAATTTCTCGGTCATACCCGGTGACAGTGCACGGTGCAACATAAACAGGAGTGATCTTGTGTGAGTACCGATCAAAACCCAGAGACTGAGCAAGAGAATCCACTCGCAAACCGAGGGTCGTCCGACCACGGGTTGGGTCGATGTGCTGGTTGCGGATCGCTGATTGCAGATACGAAGGGCGAGCGGATCCCGGTTAGAGGGGCCAACGTCCTTCGGATCTGTGACGCCTGTTGCAGTTTCACCGCCCGATACCTCACCCTCGGACACCTCCAAGGCGAGGAAAAGAGAAGGGCGTTCGAATTGCTGAAAAAGGACCTACAGGCAGGTGATGGAGATGCTGAGTGAGGAAGGAAAGATCCTACCCCGAAGGACGAAAGCGCGCCTACTGGTCGGGAAATTCCTCATAACGATGGGGTACAAGATCTGGCCCGAGGAGTTCTTCGAGAGCGTTCAACGCGAGGAACTCGTACAAATGTCCGAGAGGATCGACGGTGTTGAGTGTTCAGTAAATGCAGATGCGGGACTATCGCCTTGCCCACACTGCGGACGCTCTGACAAAGTGAGGGAAGAGCCAGAGGCCGGTTACTGGATATGTAAGCGGTGCGGAGAGCCAGGATCAGGCCCAGGAGACGACATCAACTGGTGGCGGAACGATCCCGATTCGCAGTGGTATGTAGGGCCGGACGCACAGGACGCACAGCACGCCGACCAACCCAACGGAGGAGATAACTGATGACATTCATCGACGTCGACGACACAACGCTACTGGCCGCTCACGAGAAGCTCGACACGGACTCCCTCGAGGAGACCGTCGAACTGGCACTCGGCCTCACAGCCGACCTCAATAACGCTGCAGAGATGGTTGAATACACCGACGAAGCGGAGAAACAAGAGGTGCCAGCATGACTGTCATAACTCAGAGACAAACGGGACAGAACCCCCCGAAATCACCCCTGTGCACGGTGCACCAGAAAATCGGCGAAAACACCGATATAGTGCACGGTGCACAAGGAAACCGCAAGACAGCATACGATTTCCGACACTCCGAAGAACGGGATAGGCTTCGAGATAAGATTACCAATCTTCGAGTTTTAGGATCTCAGCGGCCGTTTATCGGAACTTTCGGAAGTGCACCTCTTTCCGTGCATGGTGCACAATTACTATCCAGTTCTAAACATAACGATTCTATAGCGGCAGTCGCGAATACCACTATCATAATCTCGATAGGATTTCCCAACAGTACCCAAAAACGTGCCCGTGCACGGTGCACGGATAAATCGCCAGAAACGCCTAATTTGTGCACGGTGCACAGCAAAACCACAGGACGGCGTCCGATTTCCGGGGTACTGCAAAACGGGACAGACTTCGAGATAAAATCCCTTAGCTCGAAATATGGGGTAGATTGAAGGTCACGGAATCGAATGCGTTCTGTATGGAAGAGTCGGTCGAAACAACTCGGAAATCCGTAAAGACGTACGTTCCCGAGTACCAGAAAGACGAGTGGCAATCCCACGCCGAAGAGCTCGGCATGAGCCAGAGTGAATTCGTTCGAACGATGGTTCAAGCCGGTCGAAAGGGGTTCGATTCGTCTCTCGAGCAACCCCGTTCTGGGGACGCTAACCCTGGGGGTAACGGCCTCGAAACCCGGGTGCTCGAATTGCTGTCGTCTGACACGTACTCGTGGGACGAACTCCTCGAGACAATCGGCGACGACATCGAAGCGCGACTCGAGGAGACACTCAGCGACCTTCAGGACGAGAACCGAATTCGATACAGCGGTCGCCACGGAGGATATACCGTTATCGAGGATACGGATGGCAACTAATGTCGATTCAGCCGAGGATGTTACCGATCCGATCGAGTACTTCCTCGAGGACCAGCGCTATCACGGCAAGAGCGATCGGACGCTCGAGGCCTACGACCGCGTCCTTCGCGAGTTCGAGACGTACGTCAGTTCGGAGTTCGAGGCCGTCGAATCGCCCGGCGACGCCGATCGACGCGAGTGTATGGCCTGGATTCACTCCCTCCGGGGGAATCGAAAACCCAGCACGATCGCGACCTACGCCTCGTATCTCAACCGGTTTTACGACTATATGAACCGAGTCGGAGAATTCGAGGAGAATCCGATGGCGCTTGTCATGGAGGAGATGTCCGAATCGATCGATACGAACCCCACGCGCCGAGATATCTCGGTTTCCGAAATGCGGTCGTTCGTCGATTCGATCGGCCATCCGCTCGAGCGAGCGGTGATCGTCACGCTGCTCAAAACCGGGATGCGTGTCGGCGAACTCTGTAATCTCGACGCGAGAGACCTCAACATCGACGTTTCGGACATTGCGTACGATCTGAATTCCCGCGTCCAACTCGAGCGTCGACCGGACTCGGTGTTCGTCTCCGCAGCGCCCGCTCGAGGAACGACCGTCAACGGAGAGGAGCGAACGGCCTCGAACAAGCGGGAACGAGACACGATCGTTCCCGTGGACGACGAACTCAGCCGGGTGCTCTTGCAGTGGCTCGCGATCCGCCCGGATAGCCGATCATCGGCGGAACCGCTTTTTCTCGACACCGGCGAGTCGTGGGGCCAGCGACTCACACCAGCGGATATTCGCTATATCGTCGAGAAACACGCTCGAGAGCGCGGCTGGTATCGCACGGGTGGTGGCGCGACCGAAAACGTGACGCCACACTACTTTCGACACTTCTTCACGACGCACCTCCGGGATCGGACCGGTGATCGCGGCGTCGTGAAGTACCTCCGTGGAGACGTCGCGAGCGACGTTATCGACACGTACACCCACAACTGGGGCGATCAGGTTCGGACGGTCTACGAGTCGAACATCTATTCTCTTTTTTCCTAGGTTTTCTCTAGGTAATCAGTTTGCGAGAGATCAGTTACTACAATTGTACTAATAATCTAACGGTTCGAATCGGTCACGTATACCGTATTTCGCTATATCATATTCTTCGCCCACGATCGGGGAACGCACGGCGATCCGACTCGAGATGGAAGTACCCAGGTCGCAATTCGCGTGAGAACAGTGACCTAAGAACGGAGGGGAGCCGGTCACTGCTGTAACAATCCCAGGATCCGAGCCCGGACATCGTCGGCGGATTCGTACGATTCGTCGCCGACCGGCCGCAGTACCTCCGCGACGGATTTCGGTCCGTTCTGTGCGTCTATCTCACTGTCACCGTAGGCCTCGAGTACGTCGTCGGTGGTTGCCGGATACTCCAGCGTCTCGAGTTCGTCGTCTAGTTCGCCGAGTCGATCGGTGGATTCGGGGTCGATCGGTTCGGGTTCGTCGGCGCGGTCGCGCGCTTCCTCGAGTTCTCGCTTTCGCTGGCGGCGCTCTGCGTCGTCGGCCTTTTTGTCTCGTGCGTTCTTGTCGTCTGCCATCCCCTATTGTAGGGTGGCGAACGTTATAACGCTGTGTGGCCTGATGGGCGACAAAGATATCCAAAAGTGAACTGAGCGACGATATCGTTCGAGTAGCCTGTCGATTGCGGCGCTAGTGTGTTGCCGTCAGAACGTCGTCGACGTTGAAAATATCCTCTTGTAATCCGTTCCCGTCACAATCGTCGTTCGGGCACTCGTAGTGCCATCCGTCGCGCGTTGCTTCTCCCTCTGCAAACCGCTCTCCGCAGACGTGACAGCAGAGCTGTGATTTCGTACACGAGTCCCGGTGCAACTCGAGTGCAAGTTCAGTCTGAAACGACTGATTACAGTTACGACAGGTGTACATAATTCGTCAGACGACAGCATCCGTAAAAACTGCTTGGATTCTCGTACGTACCGCAAATCCGCCAGATGGGCGTTTTCGCCGCAGTGGCCGAAAGTAACTCGGGCGAGCGTTCCGATTACTCGTCTTGCCCGAGAATACCGCGTTCGGTCATCTTCGCCGGATCGAGTACTTCGTCGGCTTCGTCCTCGGTCAGATACCCCTTCTCGAGAGCGACTTCCCGAACGGTCTTGTCCTCTTTGAGTGCCGTTTTCGCGACTTCGCTGGCTTTGTCGTAGCCGATGTGGACGTTCAGCGAGGTTGCGAGCGCCATCGACTGGAGGACTGCAGACTCACAGTGCTCGCGGTTTGCCTCGAGCTTATCGACGAATCGCTCGGCGAAGATCGAACTCGAGTTCGAGATGAGTTCCGCCGACTCGAGGAAGTTGTGCGCCAGAACGGGTTTGTAGAGGTTGAGGTCGATCTGCCCCTCCGCGGCGCCAGCGGAGACCGCGGCGTCGTTGCCGATAACCTGTTTGTGAACCTGGTTGACGGCCTCGGCGACGACCGGGTTGATCTTGCCGGGCATGATCGACGAGCCTGGCTGGTTTTCGGGTTGTTCGATCTCGCCGAGTCCGTTCCGCGGCCCCGACGCGAGCAGTCGCAGGTCGTTCGCGATTTTGTTGAGCGAGCCGGCGACGACGCGAAGCGCGCCGTGGGCTTCGGACATCGCGTCGTGGGCGGCCTGCGCTTCGAAGTGATTGTCGGCTTCGCGGAACTGCACGCCGGTCTCCTTGGTGATGTACTCTGCGGCGCGGCCGGGGAACTCCTCGTGGGTGTTCAGCCCGGTTCCGGTCGCGGTGCCGCCGAGTGCGAGTTCCGAGAGGTGATCGCGGACCGAATCGACGCGGTCGAGCCCTTTCTGGACCTGCGTCCGGTAGCCGCCGAACTCCTGTCCGAGGGTAACGGGCGTCGCATCCTGCAGGTGTGTACGGCCAGTTTTGACGACGTCGTCGAATTCCTCTTCCTTTCGTTCGAGCGCTTCGCGAAGCGTATCGAGCGCCGGGATCACGTCCTTTTCGACCGCCTCGAGGGCGGCGACGTGCATCGCCGTCGGAATCACGTCGTTGCTGGACTGGCCGTAGTTGACGTGATCGTTCGGGTGGACGACTCGGTCGCCGATCTCCGCACCCATGATTTCGGCGGCCCGGTTCGCGATGACCTCGTTCGCGTTCATGTTCGAGGAGGTTCCCGACCCGGTCTGGAAGATATCGACCGGGAACTGGTCGTCGTGTTCGCCGGCGATGACTTCGTCGGCCGCGTCGATGATCGCCTCTGCTATCTCGTCGTCGACCAGGCCCAGGTCTCGGTTAGCCTGTGCGGCGGCTTTCTTGACGACGCCGAGCGCCCGAACGAAGCGGCGTCCGAACGAGATGCCCGAAACCGGGAAGTTCTGAATCGCTCGCTGGGTCTGTGCACCCCAGTAGGCGTCTTTGGGAACCTGCATTTGGCCGAGACTGTCCTCCTCGGTGCGGAACTCGTCATCATCTGCCATACGCGGAGTGTGGCGATGAGTCAGGTAAAAGCCACCGAAAGTCCGACGCGACCCTTGGAAACGCAACTGCGAGTTCGCGAGGTTCGAGGCGAAAGCGTCGCCCGGACCGTTCTCGAGCCGTGTTGACGATCAGGTCAGGTGAAATCGACGGTGAGTCCAAGGTCGTCCTCGCTCGCGCGTTCACGCAGCGATCGCTGGAGCCGTTTTCGACTGGTTTCGGTAACCGCTCGAGCGTCCTCGAGTTCCAGATCGTAGATCGTCGGGGCCGCCATGGAGAACGAACTCGAACTCGCGGTATCGACGACGACCGAGGCCAGTCCGAGCCGTCGCTGAAAGACCGATCGGTGCGTCGAGATCGTCTGCACTCGATAGTACGGAATAACGGTGGTGCGACGCCGCCAGAAGCCGCGTCGAATCACGAGGTGGTCCTCGCCGACGAAGTACTGGATGTTGACGTAGCGCAGGTGCGCCGCGGGCGGAACGCAGACGAAAACGATCGCGGCGAGGTACCACTGCTCGAGCGACGCCACGAGCGACACGCCGAACACGGCGGCGACGAAGACGCCAGCGATGATCGAGTACCGCGCGAGATAGCGTCTTCGTGCGAGCGTCGGCGGGTTTTGAAACTGCGGGGTTTCGGCCCCGGTCAGTCGCTCGGTGAACTCGTAGACGCGGTCTTTCTCTGCCAGTGGAACGGCAGATTGGCTCCCACTCCCGCTTTCAGGACCGTAACCGGCGGTTTCGATCCACATCCCTGCGTAGTCGATCAGCCGCTGGAGCGGGTTGTCGGTCACCGTGACCGACTGGATCTTCTCCGAGGGGATCGAGCCACTGTATCGCTGGAGCAATCCCCGTTCGTAGACGAAATCGCGTCCGGCCCGGCTGAGGTTGAATCCGTAGTACGCGCCGAAGGTGTAGGCGACGCTCACCAGGTACGTGATGGCGATACCGTAGAGAGCGGAAACGATCGTCAGGACGCCGTAGTTTCCGACGGTCCCCGTTTCGAGGTCCGTCGGGCCGCCGACGGGTTGGGCAACAGTCACCAGATGGTTGATCACGGGATCGATCGCGATGAAGACGAAAAACAACAGCGCCGCACCGAGTGCGGGCCGGAACGACGTAAACGAGTACAACAACAGCTCTCGGGCCTCGAGATCGAACAGCGACTGCGTATCGTCGGCGTGCTGTGTATATCCATCCTGTTGAGCATAATCGGGTTGTGCCCCGGGAGGAGTTTGCGGTGTGCGCTCGTCGGAACGGGGCTGATCGTCGTCGCTGGGTCCGCGGCGATCGCTCGAGTCTGGATCGCCTGTCGCCTCGGGTTCGTCATCCATCGCCCGAGCGTGTTCACGGTCGCTCTCAGAAGCACTCGAACGGGAGTCCGTCGCTCGAGCGGTCCGGCGGCGGATATCATGCTGGAGGCGAGTGGCCTCGTCCTCGCTGACGAAGTTCAACATCGCTTCCGTCTGTCCGCCGCCCGCGGTTTCGATGGAGACGACGGCTAGGCCGAGCAGTCGTTGGACGACGCCGATCCGCACGTCGACGTTCTGGATGCGCCGATAGGGGATTTCACGCGAACGCCTCGAGAAAACGCCCGAGGACACGTCGAACGTCGTCTCGGTGACCTCGTACTCGTAGCGGAAGTAATAGACGACGCCGTAGAGACCTCCCAGCACGAATCCGACCGGAGCGGCCACGATCATCCACGAGGTCGATCCGAACTCGAGAAGGGTTGTCAGCAGGGTGATGGCTGTCGTGGCGAGAAAGAGACCAGCCAGGGCTCGCTGGAACCCTTGCGTGACCGCGGCGAGTGGGTGGAGACGATTCATACTGCGTCGTCCGTGTCACTCTCGATGGCTAGCTCTCGAAGCGTATCCTGCAAGCGTCGCGCACGGTCGGGCGTGAGTCCGGGGACCCGAACGTCCGCGTTTCGCGATCCAGCCGTATAGACCACGACGCTCGAGAGGCCGAGCGCGCGTTCGATCGGTCCGAACTGGGTGTCGACGTGTTGGACCCGAACGAACGGGACCGCCGTCTCGACGAACGTCACGACGCCGCGCTCGAGGTAGAGGGCGTCGTCCTGCAGTTCGAACTGCCAGCGCTGATAGAGCCGGATCGCGTAGGCGATCGCGAGCAAGCCGGCGACCGCAACGACGCCGGCTATCGCTGCCACGGGAACGTCGACGTTCGGAATGACCCGGTCGATGCCGACGAGGATCGCACCAAGGACGGCCGCACCGATCGCCCCCTGGGCGATCCACAGCAATCGAATGCGAGTATTTAGAGATTCCATGTCAGTACGGTATTAGTTCGTGACGATAAAGGTAGGGTGTTGACACCGAGTTACGCGGCGTCCTCGTACTCCGCCGGTGTATACGTCGACAGTTCGAGGGCGTGGATATCGGTCGTCATGTGCCCCTCGAGCGCGTCGTAGACCTGCTGGTGTTGTTGGACCAGCGGGAGTCCGTCGAACGCGGGGGAGACGACCGTCGCCGCGAGGTGATCGTCGTCGTGTTTGCCGCGGGCGCGCGTGACTTCCGCCTCGGCATCCTCAAGTTCGGATTCGATGAGTTCCTCGACGTCAGTTGGGTTCATACTGTCTCCTTTCGCGTCTCGAGCCAAAAGCGCCGCGGTCGACCGTCGCTGGCGGATCCCCCGTGTTTATGCCGGTCGGATACCCGGTGTCGAGTATGTCGCTCGCGAGCGAGACGCGCCGAGCCGCAGCGGACCACCCGTTTCTGATCACCGCCCTGCGTGCGGGTGTCGTCAACTACACCGCCGGCGCGCGGTTTCTCGACATCGACGGCGAAACGGACGCCGTCGCGACCGCGCTCAGACGATACGCCGAGGAGTTACCCGAGTACGAGCCGAGTTCATCCGACGTTCGCATCACCATGAAAAGCGGTATCGGCCCCGTCGAGGGGCTGGACGGGGACGAGACGGATATCGGCGACTGGTCACTCGCAGTTGGCGGTTCTGTATTCGGTCCTGGTGGTGATGGTTACACGGCGGTTCTAGTCAGCGGTGCGGTCGGTCCGTCGTCGCTTGCATCTGGCCTCGAGGCGCTCGCGCTCGAGGAAATCGACGTCGCTGGTGCTGGGATGAATCACGAAACGATGATCGTAGTCGTCGACCGTCTCGACGGAGCGAACGCCGTCCGCGCGCTCGAGCGAGTCCTCGAGGCGGGTCCAGCGCGTGATCTCGAGAATCGGCAGCGTCAGTGTACCGATACATCATCACACGCTTTAACTTCCGTCCACGGATACGGTGAGGTAATGACCCTAAACGTGACGAACACGTTGACGGGCGAGGTCGAGCCGTTCGAGCCACGGGATCCCGAGAACGTGCTTCTCTACTACTGTGGCCTGACGGTTTCGGATCCGCCCCACCTCGGGCACGCGCGCTCGTGGGTCCACGTGGACGTGATGCATCGCTGGCTCGAGCACCTCGGCTACGACGTTCGTCACGTCGAGAACTTCACCGACGTCAACGAGAAGATCGTCGCGCGCGTGGGCGAGAACGACCTCGGCGACAGCGAATCGGAAGTCGCCCGGACGTATATCGATCGAACGATTGAGGACATGCGATCCTTGAATCTCCTGCGGGCGGAAGTCTACCCGAGAGTCTCCGAGCACGTCCCCGAAATCATCGATCTGGTCGAAACGCTGGTCGAGAAGGGGTACGCCTACGAGTCGAACGGGTCGGTCTATTTCGACGTGACGCAGTTCGAGGAGTACGGCAAACTCTCGAATCAAGATCTCGACGAAATCGAATCGCAGGGCGAACCCGACGAGCGCAGTGAGAAACGGCACCCGGCGGATTTCGCGCTCTGGAAGGACGGTGGCGTCGATCCGGACGCGGTCGAGGAACACCGCCACGAGGGCGTCTCCGGCGACCCACCGGCGGGGCTGACCTGGGACTCGCCGTGGGGAGAGGGACGTCCCGGCTGGCACATCGAGTGCTCGGCGATGAGCATGACCCACCTGGGCGAAACGCTCGATATCCACGTCGGCGGACGGGACCTCGTCTTTCCCCACCACGAGAACGAAATCGCCCAGTCCGAGGCGGCGACCGACGCCCGGTTCGCAAACTACTGGCTCCACTGTGAGTTGTTCCAGATGGACGACGAGAAGATGTCCTCGAGCCTCGGCAACTTCGTCACGGTCGGCGAAGCGGTCGACGCCTGGGGAACGAACGCGCTCCGAACCTTCCTCACCGCCGGCTCGTACAACAGCAAACAGCTCTACTCCGACGAGACGATCGCCGAAGCCAGAGAGCGCTGGGACCGACTCGAGCGAGCCTACGACGCCGCCATCGAGGCCGTCGATTCGCCGGATGCGGCGACGAAAGCACACGACGAGACGCTGCGAACCGCTATCGACGACGCTCGAGACGCCTTCGAAGCGGCGATGAACGACGACTTCAACACCCGCGAGGCGCAGTCGGCGCTGCTCGAGGTCGCGACGGCGATCAATCGCCACCTAGATTCGGCTGTTGGTGACGGGAGCGACGACGGCTACGACTACGCCGGGCTTCGCCGCGCGGTCGAAACGCTCGAGGAGTACGGCAGGATCCTCGGGCTTTCGTTCGACGGCCAGACGACCGGATCGGCGGCGCTGGCCGGCGACGTCGTCGAACTCGTCCTCGACGTTCGAGCGGAAGAACGCGAGCGCGGGAACTACGAGCGCGCAGACGAGTTGCGGGACGAACTCGAGGCGCTCGGCGTCGAGGTTCAAGACACCGATGACGGCGCGACTTATCGGCTCGAAACCGACGAATAACGCGAACTGTTGTTTCGAGTGATACGAGTAAGGACGGAATACAGCGTGTCGGGCGCGGGAGGGCACACGATACTTTTACTGCCACTGCAAGTGCCTCGGGAGTATGAACCGCCGCGCATTCATCGCGACAGCCGGCGTCGGGGGCGCGGGACTCACTGCGGGGTGTATCGGGAACTTTCTCGAGGATCTGACCACGTACGAGGCGATCCCGGCGGAGGTTTCGAATGCCGCGCTCGAGGCGACCAGGTACGAACACGACGAGACCGACCGGTGGACCGACGAGGAATCGGTCGCCACCGAAACGGTGGAGGTGACGAGTTACGCAAACGAGTACAGCCGAACGATCGATCTCTCGATCCTCGGACTGGGAGAAATCGAAGCCGGCGTGTTCGGCGCTATCTCGACACCGCAGGTCGACGTTGCAGGAGAGAGTTACAATCCGGTCGGGGAGATGGAACACGACGAACTCCTCGCGGACTTACAGGATCGATACGGAGAGCTTTCGATAGCGAGCGATACCGAAATCGATAGTCGAGAACTCGAGGCCGTATCCCAGACGGTATCGGTGGCGACCTTCGAAGGCGAAGCGACGCTCGAGGACGACGAGAGCGTCGACGTGTTCGTCGATATCAGCCAGCCCGATCACGGCGACGACCACCTGATTTTCGCGGGCGTCTATCCGCAGGACATTCCGGACGAAGACGACCGCATCGACACCCTGATCGAGGGCGTCGAGCACGAGGCCGAATAGTGCCTCGGCGAGGGACGATAGCAGGTTCCCGAATAGGAGTTACAGGCCGAGTGCCGCGCTTACAGTCCAAGCGCCGTCGAAATCTGTACGCCGGTCGCGAGAGCACCGACGAGATAGCCGGCGATCGCACCGCCGTTGAGTAAGGGTAAGCCGGCGTGTGCTCTGCCTTTCGTGACCATATACATCAAGACGAGAAGGCCGGCGGTGGTGCCGATCACGGCTCCGAGCGCCGGGACGTTCAACGCGATCCCCGGAACGTCGATCGCCCCTTCCTCGAGGAAGAACGCGGCGCTTGCGACCAGGATCGTCGGGATGACGGCATCGCCGAGGCCGATAAAGAGGGCGTCCCGTCCGGTTTCTCGGTCGTCGTCCGAACCGGCCGTGGCACTCGAGCCATCGGTGGCAGTCGGATTGTCGGCGTCACTCGAGTCGTTAGTTGTGCTCGAACCGCCGATCGCACTCGAGTCAGGGGTCGAAGGTGCGTCGGTGGTGGCACTCGAGTCGTCCTCGAGAACGCCGTCAGTGCTGCCCTCGGCGAGGTAGGAGTAGGGGAGACTCGTCGGGATGATGAAGATCACCGGGATGTTGAGGTCCATCACGCCGTCTGCGAGGTCCAGCATGTGCTCGGTTTTGTAGACGCTGATCGCGTCGTAGACCGCCAGCACGGCGAGAAACAGGATCGCCGGGAGCAATCCGAAGCTGATGCCGAACAGTCCGGCGGCACCGGCGGCCATCACCACTCCAGCGATGTCGATGACGTACCACTCCGGATAGACGAAGAGCGCGCCGGCGACGCCGATGGCGGCGACGAGCGCGAGCGCATTCACCGAACCGACCGAAACCGCTGGCGGGAGGACCTCGGTGAAGACGTAGTAAGCGAGCATTCCGCTCACGGCGATTATCAACCCCCGAATCAGGCGTTCGGCGTCGTACTTGAACGCCGCCAGCATGAGTCCGGTTGCGACGAGAATAACGGCGAAGTAGATCGCGCTATTGGTCGGGTCCGTGGGGTCGTCGACCGCCTGTCGGTCGGCGTCGTGGAACGGCTCTACCAGCGCCAGCGCGCCGAACTGGACGGTGAGAAACAGCAGGACCGTCACCCCGACGGCGAGGACCATTCGTGCCCGTTGGTTCATAGCCGGTCGTTCGAAGGCCTCCGGTATCTGTGTTTTCTTCTTTGGAGACCGTTCGTTCTCGAATCGTCTCTCTCGAGGATGCTGTTTTGGATGGGGGGCTCTCGAGGACGGATTGCGGCGATTACCGCGCGTAGAGCGTGGTTCCGACCAGCGACGGCTGGTGGACGCCGTCGTCAGTTGTCACCGCGTAATACGGCCGGTCGACGGGACCGAACACGTCGACGACGCGACCGACGTTCGACAGGCTATCGTCGAGTACCATCGTGCCGATCGCGTCGTCGACGTCGTCGCGGTCTCCCGTCGCACCCGACGATTCGGCGTCCGATTTGAGGATAACGAGTCCCTGCGAGATTCGGACGACCTGGCCAACTCGCTGCATCACTCGCGCATGGCGACGACGTAGGCCGCCACGGCCTGCACCAGATCGTTCTTCGTCGAGTCCTCCGCACCGCGGACGACGACCCGACCCCGCTCGTCCCAGGGCGCTCTCGAGTAAGACTTATCGCGCTCGACGATAGCGTCGTAGCCGATCTGCTGGACAGCCTTCGCGATTTCGTCGACAGTCGGTTCGTCGACGGCGAGATCCTCGGGGACGCGGCGTCCGTCGGCCCGGGAACAGGTCGCATCGAGATAGGCGGGCCAGATGACGTTTTCGACCATGTTCATCCCTGCGAAGGCCGGCGGGTAAATCCTTTTCATCGGCTGACGATGATCTGAGAATCAACCCGGTACAAAACAGGGACGGGCCGCAAGCGTGTCGCTCTTACTCCTAGCGTCGGCGGAGTGCGAACGCGCTCACCGCGAGCAGGGCCGCGACGGCGACCGGAACGCCGAATCCGGGGATCGACTCACCGTCGTCGTTCGGTTCGCCGCCGTCATCTTCTGTCGAATCACCGGGTTCACTTGGGTCGTACACCCGTTGTTCATCGTCGATGTTCGCCAAGTCCGCCTCGATTTCGGCGTAGGAATCGGGGTAGATGTTCTGAACGATCTCTTCGATCGCGAAGACGACCCGCGGGGCGGGTTGGCTCATCGCGTTGTTATCGACGGCCATCACGTTACTCTCGGCGTAGGCCGTCGTGTTCTCAACGCCGGCGCTGAACGGGAATTCTCCCTCCTCGCCGGTGGGGTGAATAATCCACTCGGGATCCTCCTCGACGATCTGTTCCGAGTCGATTTCGCCCCACGACCGCTCGAGGCCGACCCGCTCGGCCAGGTTCTCAACGCCGGCAGTGGTGAGCACTTCATGCTGGAAGGAGTTCGTTCCAGTGGTCGATCCCCCGCGCATGTCGTAGAACGCGAGCGGTCGGTCCTCGGTATCGTCAGCCGTCGCGTTCTCGAGGAGTTCGATCCGCTCGTCCATCCATTCGACCGTTTGATTTGCGCCGTCGCACTCGCCGACCAGTTCGCCCGTAGTGAGTACGTTCTCCCGAACGTCGTCGATCGAGTTGCCTTCGCCGAAGACGTAGACGTCGAGTCCGGCCTCTTGAAGCTGATCGACGTCTCCGTCCTCGGTCGTGTTGGCGGCGAGGACGAGGTCGGGATCGAGCGCGACGACCTGTTCGACGAGGACGTCGTAGCCGTCCGTCATCGCCTCTCTGTCACCCATCTCGAGGTCGGCAGTTGCTGGATTTTCGGGCATTCCAGTCAGTCGATCCTCGGCACCGATTTCGAACATCGTCTGCGCGTCGCTCGGCTGGAGCGCGACGACGGAATCGGGCGCTTGCTCGAGCGAGAGGGTCTCGCCCGTCGCGTCGGTAAACTCTGCTGGGTACTCGCACTCAGCTTGCGCCGCGCTGGTCGAACCCAGCCGTTCGCTCGCGTCGGTTTCGGTGGGCTCACCGGCCGCGGCCAGCGGCGCGAACGCCGACGTAACGAGGACAATGGTCAATAATACTGCCAGTTTCCGTTGCATTCGGCTGTGTATCCGCGGTACTTCAACAAATATTTGGCTACTCCAACCCTGGTTGGTGTCGATGAAGCGATCGGTCCGAACCGTTCTCTGGTCGGCCGGCCTGAGTTGCCTCCTCGTCGCTGCCGTCGTCGTCAGCGCCGGACTCGGATCGGTCTGGATCGAACCACCGACCGTCGCGATGGCGATTCTCAACGCCATTGCCGTGCCGACTGGACTCGCGATGGAGACCGGTTCGATTCCGCTGATCGGCTGGACGATCCCAGTTCCGGGCCTCGAGTACACGAACGTCTTTTCGTTCGACATCGCCACGACGCATCAGGTCATCGTCGAAACGTTGCGACTGCCCCGGATCGCACTCGCGGCGACGGTCGGATTCGCGCTGGCGGCCGCTGGAACCGTGATGCAGGGGTTCTTTCGGAACCCGCTTGCCGATCCCTCCATAATCGGCGTCTCCTCGGGAGCGGCCGCCGGTGCCGTCGCGGCGATAGCGTTTCCCACGCTGATTCCCTTCGGGGGGCTCCACCTCGCGGCGTTCGTCGGCGCGCTCGGAACCGCCTTTCTGGTCTACGCGATCGCGACCGACGGCGGGAGAACTCCCGTCGCGACGTTGCTCCTCGCGGGCGTCGCCGTGCAGGCGTTTCTCGGCGCGGCCATCTCCTACATGCTCGTCTACAGCGGCGACGACCTCAGAGAAGCGACCATCTGGATGATGGGGCACCTCCAGAACAGTTCCTGGGGCGACGTTGCGTTCGCCCTGCCGATCTCGCTGATCGGCGTCCTCGTCCTCGGCGGCTTCACTCGAGAGATGAACGTCCTCTTGCTCGGCGAAGAGGACGCACAGCACCTCGGCGTCAACGTGGAGCGAACGAAGTTGCTCTTGCTCGCGCTCGCGAGTATCGTCACGGCCGCGGGGGTGGCGGTCGCGGGCGTCATCGGCTTCGTCGGATTGGTCGTCCCGCACATCATGCGGCTGCTCGTCGGCCCCGATCACCGGATTTTGCTCCCGACGAGCGCGCTCGCCGGTGCCTCCTTTCTCGTCGCGACCGATACGATCGCCCGGCTCGATTCGGTGTCGTTGCCGCTCGGGATCGAGTTCGGGATGCCCGTCGTTCCCGTCGGCATCGTTACCGCGGCGCTGGGCGCGCCGTTTTTCCTGTTCTTGCTCACCCGACGAGAGGTGCATTCGGTATGAACGAGAGTGAAAACGCGACTTCCGGCGCGATCGCCGTCGAAAACGTCGGGATCTCGTTCGGCGATGTCCGCGTCCTCGAGGACGTATCGGTCACCATCGAGCCGGGTGAGTTCGTCGGGCTCGTCGGCCCGAACGGGGCCGGGAAGACGACGCTGCTGCGTGCGATCAGCGGCGCACTCGAGCCCGAGAAGGGACGAATCACGATCGATGACGTGGCCGTTCACGACGTGTCGGCACGCGCCTCGAGCCGGCTCGTCTCGGTCGTTCCGCAGGATACGAGCCTCTCGTTTTCGTTTCCCGTTCGAGACGTCGTCGAAATGGGGCGGTATCCGCATCGGTCGCGGTTCTCGCCGCCGACGCAGGCGGATCGGGACGCGGTCGAGCAGGCCCTCGAGCGAACCCGTACCGAGGAGCTCGCGGACCGGCCGATCGACGAGATAAGCGGCGGACAGCGCCAGCGGGTCGTCCTCGCCAGAGCCATCGCACAGGAAACGCCAGCGCTCTTGCTCGACGAACCGACGGGGAGTCTGGACATCAATCATCAGATCGAGACCCTCGAGTTGGTCCGGGAGCTGGTCGAGAGCGGCCAAGCGGTCTGTGCAGCCATCCACGACCTGAATCTGGCGGCGCGGTACTGTGACAGGCTGGTGATGCTCGCCGACGGCGGCGTTCGGCGAACGGGACCGCCCGAGGACGTGCTAACCGCGGAAACGCTCTCGGACGTGTTCGATTCGAACGCAGCCGTTACCGAAAACCCAGTTACTGGAACGGGGACGGTCACCGCGCTACCGGCCGCCGAACTTTCGGGCCGCGATGACAACGACGATTGCGAAACGGCGAGTACCGCACCTACGATACCCGATCGCGTCCACGTCCTCGGCTCCGGATCGGCGGCGACCGGCGTGCTCGCGCGATTGTATAACGCGGGCGTTCGAACCTCACTCGGACCGGTTCCGAGCAGCGATATCGCCGCGGAAACCGCTCGCCGACTCGAGATTGAGCGAATCGAAGCGGCGCCGTTCGATTCGCTCTCCGAGCGAGACATCGAGGCGTTCGAGGCGGCTGTGACGGCGAGCGACGCGGTGGTCCTCGCCGACGTCACGGTGAGTTCGGGGAACCAACTCGTTCTCGAGGAACTGCCAGCCGGGACACCCCTCGTCGTCGTCGAGACGCGGCCGTTCGAGGAGCGACACTTCGCCGGCGATGAGGCTCGACAGTTGTATGAAAAGTGCTGTTCGCGCGCACGCGAGGCAGATTCTTCGGGTGTGTCCGAGGACTTGGTAGGCGTGCTCGAGGATTCGGAAGGGGTCCTCGAGGCGGTTTCGCGGGCGGTTGCGGAACGGGACGAGGCGATCGACGCCGACCAGAAAGATACCGCTCCATCGGACTCGACGACCGGAACGGCCCGGACGAACTGAACGGTTTTTTACCCTTCGCCCTCCGAGTGGTCGACAATGACCGAGGACGAGTACGACTACGAAGCACTCGGGCTCGTCGCCGGGCTGGAGATCCACCAGCAACTCGATACGGCGACGAAGCTGTTCTGTCAGTGCCCGACGGCGATTCGCGAACCCGAGGACGCGTCGCGTCAGTTCACCCGCTATCTCCACCCGACGCGCAGCGAACTCGGCGAACTCGACGACGCCGCCGTCGAGGAGAGTAAGGTCGAGCGCGAGTTCACCTACCTCGCCTACGACTCGACCTGTCTGGTCGAGGAGGACGACGAACCCCCGCATCGACTGGACGAGGAGGCCCTCGAGACCGCGCTCGAGGTCGCCCAGCTGATGGACATGAACCCGGTCGATCAGGCCCACGTCATGCGAAAGATCGTCGTCGACGGCTCGAACACGTCGGGCTTCCAGCGGTCGACGCTGATCGCGACCGGCGGATCGATCGAGACGAGCGACGGAGCGGTCGGGATCGAGGACCTCCTGCTCGAGGAAGAAAGCGCCCAGCGCGTCGAAGAGACCGACGATGGCGTCACCTACGGTCTCGATCGGCTCGGCATTCCGCTGGTCGAGATCGGAACCAGCCCGGATATCCGATCGCCGGAACAGGCCCTCGAGGCCGCAGAGCGAATCGGGATGTTGCTCCGCTCGACGGGGAAAGTAAAGCGCGGGCTCGGGACGATCCGCCAGGACGTCAACGTCTCCATCGAGGACGGTGCCCGCGTCGAGATCAAAGGCGTCCAGAGTTTGGACGATATCGACGACATCGTCCGCAACGAGGTCCGGCGGCAGGCGAAACTCGTCGAAATCGTCGAGGAACTCGCCGAACGGGATGCCGGCGTTGGAGATCCACGGACCGTGACCGAGGTCTTCGAGGGGACGGAAAGCGGCGTTATCGGCGGTGCGCTCTCGTCGGGGGGGTCGGTGACCGCCGTTCCCTTGTACGGATTCGACGGGCTCGTCGGACGCGAAATCGCGCCGGATCGACGACTCGGAACCGAGTTCTCGGATCACGCGAAACGCCACGGAGCGGGGGGAATTTTCCACACCGACGAGCTTCCGGCCTACGGCGTGACCGACGAGGAAGTCCAGTCGCTTCGGGATGCGGTCGACGCTGGCGAAAACGACGCCGTCGCTATCGTCGCCGCGGAGACTGCCGTTGCGGAATCGGCTATCGAGGCCGTCGCAGCGCGCGCACGAACCGCACTCGAGGGCGTCCCGGAGGAAACCCGTGGGGCCAACGACGACGGGACGACTCGATACCTCCGGCCGCTGCCCGGTGCCGCGCGGATGTACCCGGAGACGGACGTCCCGCCGGTCGAACCCGACCCGAGTGACGTGCCCGAGCCCGAACTCCTGACCGAGAAGGTCGAGCGCTACCAGGAGGAGTACGGTCTCGGCGAGGGGCTGTCCGAACAGGTCGCCTACGGCACGCACATGTCCTTCTTCGAGGACGTGGTGGCAGACGGTATCGATCCCACGCTGGCTGCGACCACGCTCGAGTCGACGCTCACGGAACTCCGGCGCGACGACGTGCCGGTCGATCAGTTGACGGCTGATCATCTCGAGGGCGTCCTCGAGATGGCCGAGGACGGCGACCTGCCGAACGAGGGGATTCCGGACCTGTTGTCGGTGCTGGCAGAAGAGCCCGAACAGTCGCCGGAAGCCGCCGCAGAGGATGCGGGGCTCGGCTCCGCGGGCGAAGACGAGGTTCGGGAAACGATCGTCGAGGTCGTCGAGCGCAACGAAGGGCAGGTCGAAGAGGAGGGCATGCAAGCCTTTTCCGGACTGATGGGCGAGTGTATGGGCGCGCTTCGCGGGAAGGCGGACGGCGACCTCGTGAGCGAACTGCTCCGCGAGGAGATTCAAAAGCGAGCCTGAGGAGGTTCGCTAGTTATTGATTGGAGCGATCGTCCGGCACCTGCTGATCCGGCCGCTCAGTCGCCCGTCGCAACAATCCGAGAAACGTGTTGACCTCACCTTCCGTCGGATCCGCTCTGCCGTACACGCGGCGGATCATTCGCATCGTCTTCTCGCGTTTCTCTTCGGGATGATTGAGTTCTACGAGTAGATCCCCCCACTGCTCGTAGAGTCGCTCGAGCAGCGGTTCCGGCGCGCGAACGCGCGTTTTGTCCGGGAGTTGCGTGTCGCCGTCCTCGAGTGCGAGTGAACGAAGTTCATAGAGCGTGATCGTCGCCGCCTGTCCGAGATTGAGTGCGGGATACTCCGCGCTCGCGGGGATCGAACAGATTTCGTCGATCCGGCTCAGTTCCTCGTTCGTGAGGCCGACGCGTTCGCGGCCGAAAACCAGTACTGTGGGAGCGGCGACGGCGGGCAATCGCTCGGCGAGTTCGGCGGGCGTCGAGTACGGAAATCGAACGTGGTGCTGGTCGTCCTCGTTCGTGACGGCCGTACACCCGATCGTGTGGTAGTTTTCGACGAGTTCGTCGAACGAAAGCTCCGTCGCGTCAGGCAGGATATCGTCTCGAGCGTGGCCAGCGAAGCCGTAGGCTTCCCCGTCCGGATCGAGTTCCGGCGGATCGACCAGGAGTAAATCCTCGAAGCCGAAGTTCTTCATCGCTCGAGCGATGGTGCCCACGTTTCCCGGGGTCGTCGCGTCGACGACGGCCACGGCAGGCGGATCGCTTGGGTCCATGTACTCGGCTATTCGTGAGCAGGGAAAAGAAGTCTGTTCGGAAAGCGATGGTTCGAGCGGCGGATACGGAGGGACGAAAATGGATTGATGGGTGAAAGTATGCGATTGACCGTGTATACGATTGGCTGGGGGTGTGCTGTTGATTTGGGTTGCTCGTAAGTGATACCCATTGCCGTGATTCCTTGTATTTCTCGTGTTCTCTAGTCCTAGCTAGTCTAGTTAGTATAACTAGTGCATGAATGAGTGTGATTTATGAATGACATTCTGTCTGAATATATTGACTGAATATCCTGACTGGTGTAATAACTAGACTAAGATGGTTTGTACAGGGTATGAGTCGGTTTTGAACGGTGATTTGCGATTAGTCGGAGTTATTTTGGCTCCTACGGGCAATTTCTCATCCGTGATATCGATTAACAATGAGGGGGGAGACACCACCTTCGCGTTTGTAACGGCGTATGTGGGTGGGGGTTCTGTGTTGGAACACACCTCCGTCGCGGATGTAATCCCGTCCGCAAAATGATGGGAAGTGCTAAATTCGACGATATTCTCTCACCCCACCCCCTCTTTCGGCGTTACAAACGCGACGGGGGTGTGTGTCCCCCAACATCACGCACCACCATATCAGCCTTCGATCGAGCAGAGGTCTCGATGGACCGAACGACGTTTCTCACCGGCTGTCAATGCTGGCTCTCACTGGCTGTCAGTGTTGCCCTCCACTGGCTGTCGGGGTGCTGGCTCTCACCGGTTGTCTGTCGCGTCCGTTGGTTGTTTCACTCGTTCTCGAGCCAGTTTGGCTCGACAGAACGGACTGGAGCAATCGAGTTACCTGCTCGAATCGATTCGACCACGGGACCTGCTCGCTCGAGGACCTATCCACTCGAGGACTTGCTCATTCGAGCCTGTTCGAGTACCGATTTGAGTCCGTCTGAATCCGACAACTTCGAGCCCCTCCCCGCCCATTCCTCAACGCACTTACACTCGCGACACTGGTGGGGGGTCAGACGCAGGCACACTCATAGAAACGCGAGAGCAGCACTTCCCACGAAAGTCCACAATAATCGCTCTTCAGGCCCCAACAAAGGGACATATATAACATTTACACACGCGAGGCAACCCTATGGGTTTATCATAATCCAATTAGTATCCCACGCGTATTGGAATGTCCTCCAACGATGACCGGGACCCGCTCTTTCGCTACGACGATCCGATCTTCGCCGACGAGCGGTTGCTCGAGATAACGCATCTCCCAGGGCCAGACAGGATCGTCGGTCGAGACGAGCAGATGCAGCGGGTCGCTGATGCACTCAACCCTGCAGTGTTCGGGAGCGAGCCGAATCACCTGTTTATCTTCGGGAAAACTGGAACCGGCAAATCCCTCATCTCGCGGTCGGTTACTCAGCGGGTGATCACGGAAGCCGGACGCGACGACGTGACGGTCAAGTACGCCTTCATCGACTGCGGCGAGCAAAACACCGAAGCGTCGGTCGTCAAAACGATCGCACAGATCGTCAACGAACCCGAAAACAGCGGTGTCACGGTGCCTGATCGAGGGCTCGGGACCGGCGACTACTACAAGCGACTCTGGCAAACGATCGATCACTGCACCGACGTAACGATCGTCATCCTCGACGAGATCGACATGCTTGAGGACGACGAAATCCTTCGCAAACTCTCTCGCGCCGGCGAGAACCGACGGATCTCGGATGCATCCATCGGCATTATCGGTATCTCGAACAAGATCGACTTTCCGGACCACCTCTCCGAACGGGTCAAATCGAGTCTCTCTCGAGACGAACTCGTCTTCTCTCCGTACGATGCGAATCAACTGGTCGAAATCCTCGAGAAACGCCAAGATGCCTTCCACGATAGCGTGCTCGAAGACGACGTGATTCCGTTGACTTCGGCGCTCGCGGCACAGGAACACGGTGACGCACGGAAGGCGATCGATATTCTCCGAAACGCGGGTCGGCTCGCGAAGAAACAAAACGACGCACGCGTTACCGCCGAAAACGTCCGCGAAGCGAAAGAAAAGACCGAGGCCGATCGGTTCAACGAACTGATCGAAGGATCGCCACAGCAGGCGAAAGCAATCTTGTATGCGCTCACGGTGTTGACCCAGAACAGTTCCGAAAAGGAGTTCCCGACGAAAATTATCTACAATCAGTACAAAGAACTCGCGAGACGGCTGGACTTCGACATCCTCTCGGAACGCCGCGTTCAGGAGATTCTCCAGGAGCAGAACTTCCTCAACGTGATCCAGTCCGAACGGACGGGGCGAGGACGCGGGCGCGGCGCTCACGCGAAACACAGGTTGCTCGAGAACCCGTCGATCGTCGAGAAGGTGCTGTTGCGCGATTCCCGACTCGCGTTGCTCGAAGAGGGGGCCGACACGGAGACGCAGCAGACTCGACCCGGCCGATAGACCGCTGTCACCAGCATGGATCCGCCGTACTACTATCTCGACAATATTCGCTAGTTCCCACCACGGCGCTTCGAAGCCATCTCCCGACTAACCGAGCTATCCGACCGCAACCGCGATACCTTTTTGTCTTCCGTTCTCACTGGGGGTATGAACAGCGTCGACGCCGCTGGGCTGGGTATCGGCGACGAGTACCCGGCACGGATTATGGGCGTCCTGAACGTCAGCGAGGAATCGCCCTACGATCCGAGCGTGTACGACGATCCCGTCGACGCGGCCGCGTACGTCGACGAGGCGTTGATCGGCGAAGGGGCTGACATCGTCGATATCGGCCTCGAGTCGGCGAACAAGCGGTTCGAAGTCCTCACAGCCGAAGAGGAACTCGAGCGACTCCACGTCGCGCTCGAGACGATCGATCACGTCTCCGGGGACGCGGTGTTTTCGATCGAAACGCGCTATGCCACCGTCGCGGACGAAGCCCTCTCTCGAGGCTTCGATATGGTCAACGACATCTGTGGCTTCGCCGATCCGAAGATGCCGACCGTCTGTCGGGACCACGACGCCGCCGTCGTGAAGATGGCCAGTCCACCCGATCTCGAGCGGCCGGGAGCGGTCGAGGAAACCGACTGGGCGAGTCGACGGTCTAGCGAGTGGGCAGACGCTGCAGACTACGTCGATATGGTCTACGAAGCGCTCAAACAGAACGGATTCACCGAGAAGACCATCGTCGATCCGGCCTTCGGCGGTTGGAGTGAAGCCAAGACGACCGAGCACGACCGCGAGACGTTTCGACGGTTGTCGGACTTTCGTGCGCTGGATCGGCCGATGTTGATCTCGATCAATCGAAAAAACTTCCTCGGCGAGATCGCAGACCGCGGAACCGACGACCGACTCCCGGCAAGTCTCGCGGCGACCTCGATGGCGATCGAACGCGGAGCACACATCGTTCGTACCCACGACGTCGCCGAGACTCGCGATGCCGCCCGTATCGGCTCAGTGTTCGCCGAACAACCGTCACAGGCTTGAGGGCACCTGCAACGACCCACTTGGCCCTGCACCGACTCACTTAGCACCAACAACAGCCCACTTACGACCAGTTCGCTTCGATCATCGGAATCGACCGGCACACCGAGAACGACACCAGCGCTACCAACCGACTGCAGGTGGTCGAATCGGCCCGTGCCGTCTGTGGCTTCCGACCGTCTCCTCGAATACGAGTTATCGAAAATACCAGAGCCAATTTCCCGACGTTCAAGCGTTCTATGCGATGAAAACGACATTATTACTGCGTGCTGGACGGATCACGGATGGGTCCTTCGGTAAGAGAAAGCTTATGCCGGAGGATTCGAAAGAAGGGAGTGGACGCCGGGCGGCCTCCCGGGTAGGGGTACTTTGGAGGCGACCCCCGGCCCACAACACGGAATTATTGTGGTCCTACATTCCGAAGTGACAACTATCCTCGGCAGAAACGGAGTGATAGAAAGCTCACAGCACGTACGCCGAGCAATCAGTTTATGGAGTACCACGAATTCGAACCCGTTTACGAGGCCATTTTGGTGGATTTCGGCTTCGACCGAGCGGCCGACGAACGCGCACGCGATATCCTCGCGAAACTGACCGAGCCGTTCGATCTCGAGCGACTCCGTGCGACTCGGGGGTCAACCGTCGCGATCGCGGGGGCGGGACCGTCCCTCGAGACGCGAGACTCGCTCGAGCGCGCTCGAGGGTGCGACGTCGTCTTCGGGGCGTCGACCGCGGTCGATACGCTCGAAGCGCACGATATCCCGGTCGATTGCATGGTGACGGATCTCGATAAGAATCCGGAGACGGTCGTTCGGTTGACCGAGCGAGGCACGCCCGTAGCGGTACACGCACACGGGGACAACATCGGAGCGGTTCGGGATGTCGTCCCGCGATGTCGCCTCGAGTACGTGTTGCCGACGACGCAGGCTGCCCCGGCCGGTCCCGTTCGGAATCCGGGCGGCTTTACTGACGGTGATCGAGCGGCGTTTCTCGCGGACGCACTCGGTGCCGGTCGGCTCGTTTTCGTCGGTTGGGACTTCGAAGACACCTCCGTCGACTCGATGAAAGCCAAAAAGCTCCGGTGGGCGCGGCGACTCCTGTACTTACTCGAGACGCGGCGTAACGAGCGGTTCTCCGTTCTCGACGGCCATCGCGAGTCGATCGACACCAGCGCGCTCTCGCTCGAGTAAATCGTTTCACGACGGTCCGCATCGTCGTCTCCGAGAAGCGACGCGGAAAGCAGCGGGCGATCAGAAGAGCGCGTCGATCTCGCCGCCGGTGTCCATGAGCGACGAGAACTGCTCGTGACTCTGGGCCTGAACGTCCGCGGTTCGGTGTTTGGCGTCGATCGCGACCTGCTGTAGCGTCTCGATTCGAGGAACTGATGTCACGCCGCTCAAGAGGACGATCGATCCGACCTCGCGTTCCCCGACCAGCGGGTAATCGCCGCCGCGGATCTCCATACTCCCCGTTTCTTCCTCGAGCCACTTGCGTCCGCGTTCGACGCCCTTTCTGTTGAGATACGCCGGCGGTCCAGTCGCGACTGCGAGCCCGCGTTCAGCACTCGAGATGTCACAGGGAAGCGTGAGTCGACCGAGCGCTGCCTTTCGGATCAGGCTCGTCATCCGGTTGGTTGCGGACAGTTCGTCGGTCGAGTGCCCATCGCGGAATTTAGAGAGGAGCCCGTCAGTAGGGTTTTCGACGGTTTCTCGAGCGTACCCGACCGTCGAAATGCCGCCGCCGGAGAGCGTGTTGATGATCTCCGAGGAGTCGACGACGCTCTCGGCGACGTGGTCTCCCTCTGTGACCTCGCCGGCCGCGAACAGGAGCCCGAACCGTTCTGCGATTTCGCGGTTTATCTGCCCGTAGCCGCCGCGTACCGATTCGCCAGTCTGTCGCCAGGCGTCGTTGTCGAAGACGAGTAGGTTATCGACTTCGTGGACGAACGTCTGGAACGATCGGGCTGCGTTGAGCGTGTAAATGCCACCCTCGTCCGTTGCTGGGAGAATCCCGAGTCCGTACACGGGTTCCGAGTAGATGCGCTTGAGGTGTTTTGCGAGGACGGGTGCGCCGCCCGAACCGGTTCCGCCGCCCATTCCGGCGACGACCAGGAAGGCGTCGATTTCGTGGACTGGAACGCAATCGACGGCACCCTGTATCTCGTCGATGTCCTCTTCGGTCACCGTCGCTCCGAGTTCGTTGTCAGCGCCGACGCCGTGTCCTTTCACCCGCGTCTGCCCGATGAGTACTCGGTTCTCCGTTGGTATCTGCTCGAGCCCTTGCAGATCGGCCGTCGCGGAGTTGACCGCGATCGCCGATTCGACGAAGCTCCCGTCGATCGTACGCTCGTACGCCAGGAACTCGTCGACAACTTTCCCGCCTGCCTGGCCGAAGCCGATGAGTGCGAGTTTCATAGCTTGCGATGTGGCCGTTCTCCGGGATCGATCGGCGGGGTCCCGCCGAAACGGGAACGGGTTCCACGTTCATCACGTCCGGAATAGTGAGTATTGTTATGGGTCGCATACGATCGATAAAAACACAATCAGGCATTCAATACTATCATCGATTCGTGAACGAACGCGTCGAACAGCGGTTGACGAAGTGGGGGTGAGAAGTCGAATACACCCGAAAATAACCAGCAAACTTATTGCTTGTCAAGAGTTAGCATTGGTTATGGTCTATCCAACAGACACTTCCACGGCCGGTCGGCAGCTCCCCCCGAGCCAAGCCATCATCGAAGCCGTCGCAAGTGCCGAAGGTGTCGATGTTGTGGATCTCAGGCCGCCCGCGTACGAACCGCTGTATTCTGCAATCGATCCCGAAGCGCTCGACTTCCTGTTTGATCACCCGGACGAATCGAGCCGGTCCGGTATTCGAGTTTCCTTCACGTACGAGGGATACGATATCGTCGTGTACGACGGCGGCCGGGTCGACGTTTCGGAGGTGAGTTCCTCCACCGGGGCGGTCAATTCAGTCGATAACTGATACTCAAGCTCCGGGCCGGACGGACCATTCGGTCTCGAGTGCGCCGTCGGTAGCTACTCGGGACAACCGTGTCTCCCCTTCGAGTCAGCTCCAGTATGCGTCTCCGGGTTTCGTATCGAAGCGAACCCGCTCGAGAAACTCGATCGCCTTCTCGAGACCCTCGCGCGAACTGGTGAGCGAATCTTCGTGTTCGATGCTCAGAACGCCGTCGTAGCCGACCATGCGTAACGTCGAAACGATGTCTTTCCAGTGGCGCTCGTCGTGTCCATAGCCGACGGACCGAAACAGCCACGACCGATTCGGTTCGTCGTCGTACGGCGTCGTATCGAGAACGCCCTTCTCTCGGGTCTGCGATTCGTAGATTCTGGTATCTTTGGCGTGGACGTGGTTGATCGCCCCGTGATCGCCGAGCAGTCGGATCGCGTCCATGATGGAGATTCCCTGCCAGTAGAGGTGTGACGGATCGAAGTTGGCCCCGACCCGGTCGTTGGTCGCTTCGCGCAATCGGAGTAGTCCGTGGGGTTCGTACACCAGCATGTTCGGGTGCATTTCGATTCCGACGTCGACTCCGTGGTCCGCGGCGAACTCAGCGAGGTCTGCCCAGAACTCGAGGGCGAGATCCCACTGGTATTCGAGCGCGTCGGCGTGTTCGGACGGCCACGGCGCCGTAATCCAGTTCGGTACCTCGTCGTCCGGGCCGCCGGCGGGCAGCCCCGAAAAGCAGGTCACCGTGGACACCTCGAGCTGGTCGGCAAGCTGAATCGCCTCTCGAAGCTCCCTCGATGCCGTCTCCGCTCGATGTTCGTTCGGGTGGAGCGGATTGTTGTGAACGGCGAGCGCGCTGATTCGGACTTCGTACGTCTCGAGGACGTCTTCGAGGTCGGCCTGCGCGTCGTCGTCGTCTAAGAAATCGGCACGTGCCAGGTGATCCTGTCCCGGAAATCCGCCGGCGCCGGGTTCAATCGCGGTAACGCCCTGTTCGTTGCAGTACGCGAGTGCACCCTCGAGAGATTCGTTCGCCAGCGGCGGGGTGTGCAGACCGATCTCCATAGGGTTCGTTTGACGCCAGCGGCGATATAAGACGGGGGCTTGTCAACGCCCCAATCAGTAACCCACGGAATCAGTAACCCACGGACCACGACCGATGGTCCGTAGAAATCCTTCGATTGCGGGAACGAGTGACCACCCAGCGTCAACTCGAGAACGAAATCGTGCTCCCGTCGTCGCTCGATCGATAGATCGCGTCGATAATCCGTTGGACGTCGAGTGCCTGCTCGACGCTGTTCTCGAGGTCGATATCGGTACCGATCGCGTCGAAAAACGCGGCCTGTTCGTCGCTGTGGGTATCGTTCTGTCGGGTCGTTATCGACGTATCTTCGAGGTGATCCGGACCGGTTTTACTGGCCGAGTGCACGCTCAAGTCGTTCTCGAGAAGATCGAACCTCGCGGCTGCGTCGGTGCCGCGAACGACGAACTCGTGGCTTTCGGGGCGATTGGTCGCCCAGGCTACCTCGAGCGAAATCGTCTGATTTTGTTCACAGCGCACGAAAGCGCTCGCGGAGTCGTCGACGTCGAACTCGCTCGGCCCGGAGTCGGTTCCCCACATATCGAGATAGGCGTATTCGTCTCGAGAGCCGAACTCGCCGCGTGTCACACCGGTTACTTCCTCGACCTGTGGGTACCCGAGCAGATAGAGCGACAGATCGACCGCGTGCACGCCGAGGTCGATGAGCGCGCCGCCGCCGGCGATCGCTCGCCGGGTGAACCACGAACCGCGTCCGGGGATCCCCCGTCTACGAACGTAGTTGGCCTCGAGGTGCTGGACGGTTCCCAGTTCTCCTCGTTCGATCCGATTTTTAACGATCTGAACCGTGTTTGCGAAGCGATTGTTGAATCCGACCATCGTGACCCCGGACGACTCCGTGGCCGCCTCGGCGATCCGCTCTGCGCTCTCGAGCGTGTGGGCGAGTGGCTTCTCGAGCAGGACGTGAAGGTCGTCTTCGAAGGCTGCAACGGCGTACTGCTCGTGAAACTTGTTCGGCGTCGTGATGATAATCGCCTCGGCAACGTCGTATAGCTCTTCGTAGTCCTCGTACACGTCGACGTCGTACCGCCGCCCGAACCGTTTTCGCGCCTCTGGGGCGACGTCCATCCCCCCGACCAACGGGATGCCGAGCTCGAGCAGCCGCTCGGCGTGGTACTGACCGATGTTTCCGAGGCCCACGATTCCGGTTTTGATATCGGTTCGGTCGAGAGTCATAGGTTCTGATTAGCCCTGCTAGTCCGGGTTGTGCGACGGCAGTGGCTGTCCGACGGTCGAAGGTAGTGACTCGGTCGTCTTTGGTCCATCGGCGATTTGCAGCGAGCGAGGGAGCGGGCGCTTTCGCCTCGAACGGCCGATCACGAGGGGAGGTCGTTTCAATCGTCTGCCTCGGTCATCGTCGCTCCGTCGTCCGCTCCGCCGCGTTCTGCGATCCCGTGGGTGAGCGCCGTTCCCGTTTCCGTATCGAACAGGTGAACCTTCGTGCCGTCGAAGACGACATCGGCCTGCTGGTCGTCGGTGATCTGGGTATCGGACGTGACGCTCATCAGTAGCTGATCCGGTGAGGAGGCAGCATCTCGATCCATCCCGCCCTCGGCGCCTTCCGAGAGCAACAGGTAGACGAACATCTCGTCACCCATCGGTTCGATGACGTCCGTTCGGGTCGAGATCGGCTGTGTCGACTGGGTAACTGTCTCTGACTTCGTCGCGAGGTGGATGTCCTCGGGTCGAATCCCGAGCGTAACGGACCGTCCGATGGACGTGTCGGGAACGCGAGATGGGTCGAACGCGACGTGAAAGTTCGGCGTCTCGAGCCCATCCTCGACGAGTTCTCCCTCGATGAAATTCATCGACGGCGAGCCGATGAAGCCGGCGACGAACAGGTTGTCCGGCTCGTTGTAACAGACCAGCGGCGGATCGATCTGCTGGAGTCTCCCGGCGTCTAAGACGGCGATGCGGTCTGCCATCGTCATCGCCTCGGCTTGATCGTGCGTGACGTAGATGACCGTCGTCTGTAGCTCCCGATGGAGCCGCTGGAGTTCGGTCCGCATGTGGACGCGCAGTTTCGCGTCGAGATTCGCGAGGGGTTCGTCCATCAGGAACACGCCCGGATTTCTGACGATCGCGCGGGCGATCGCCACCCGCTGGCGCTGTCCGCCCGATAGCTCGTCGGGCATCCGCTCTAACATCCCCTCTAGCTGGACGATGTCGGCGGCCTGAGAGACGCGCCGTTCGATCTCGTCGTCGTCGTAGGTTCGCAGCCGAAGCCCGAACGAGATGTTTTCGAAGACGTCCAGGTGGGGAAACAGCGCGATGTTCTGAAAGACCATCGCGACGCCCCTGTCTTTCGGCGCGAGATTCGTGACCTCGCGCTCGCCGATGTAGATGGTGCCGTCGGTCGGCTTCGTCAGCCCGGCGACGGTCTCCATCGTCGTCGATTTCCCGCAGCCAGAGGGCCCGACGAGACAGAGGAATTCTCCGTCCTCGATGTCGAGTGAGATATCGTCCACTGCGGTGATGTCTTCGTAGCGTTTCGTGACGTGTTCGAGTCGTACTCGTGCCATGGTAGTCTCTTATTCTTTGAGCGCGCCCGCGGTGAGTCCGCTGACGATCCGTTCTTGGGCCACGATCACCAGGATCGCGACGGGAATGACCCCGATGATACTGGACGCGGCCATGAGGTGATACATCACTTCGTACTGGCCCTGATACCCGAGGATTCCCTCGAGGATCGGGGCCCAGTTCTGGGGCTGGCCGTCGGTCATCAGAAACGAGAAGAAGAACTCGTTGTAGACGGCGATGAAGGTCAACACGCCGGCGGTCGCGACGCCGGGTGCCGACAACGGGATGATGACCCGGAACAACGCGCCCAGTCGGGTGGTTCCTTCGACCCGTGCGGCGTCCTCGAGACCGTCGGGTATCTGTGAGTAAAACGTCGTCAGGATGAAAATGGCCAGCGGCATAAAGATCGCCGACAGCGGCAGCACCATCGCGCCGGGCGTGTTGTACAGCGTTCCGTTGCCCGTAATCGGCTCAAGTATCCCGACGGGCGTGTTGAACAAATCGTTCAACGGGATGAAAAACGCCGCTGGCGGGAAAAACGAAATGACCAACACGAGCAACAACAGGGGTAGCTTCCCGGGGAACTCGAGCCGTCCGAAGGCGTAGCCCGCGAGACTCGCGATGACGAGCACGACGATGGTCGACGCCGTCGCGATGACGAAGCTATTGAACATGTATCGGTGGAACGGAATAACCTGAAAAACCTCCACGAACGCGCCGGGATTGAACCCGTTCGGCGTGAGGAAAATATCCTGTTGACGCCCCTCCGGCGTCAACGCTACCATCAGGAGCCAGTAGAACGGAAACAGCGTCGTCAACAGAAAGAATATCGTCGCGACGTAGAACATCGACCTGTACACGCGTCCGGGGTTCGAAATCGAATCGGCGACCCACCGCTGAAAGGGCCCTCGGCGTAAGGGTTCGTCCTCGGACCCGCCGACGGTCGTTTTGCTGTCTTCCGTCTCGCGGTTAGCCGTCCCGCCGTCGGCCACCTTGACGTTACCCGGTCCACCGTCGGCCGCTCGAGTCGCCGGATGACCGTTTTCGACGCCCGTACGATCTTCCGGATCGGCGTCGGTGCTGGCCCCAGCGTCGAGTCCTTCGGGAGTCGATTCGTATTCGTCGTCGGAGGTGGTCGAATCATCGGTCATCAGTAAACACCACTCTCGGTATCTCGGAAGAAGAAGACGTACATCGCGATGATGAGCCCGATCACGAGCGCCGTCGTGAACGCGACGGCGGCGGCGGTCGCGTAGATTCGGGTCCCGCCGAACATCGCTTCGACGACGAGGCAGGTGAGCGACGGGACGGCCGTACAGCCCGCGGTCGACTCGATGAGCCCGTACACGCGCATGGCGTCCATCGTCCGGAACAACATCGCGACCAGCAACGCGGGCAACACCAGCGGGAGCGTGATCAGCTTGAACCGCTGCCACGGCGACGCCCCGGCGACTTCCGCGACGTCGTAGAGACTCCGATCGATGCTCTGGAGTCCGGCGAGGATGAGCAGCGCCATGAATGCGGACGATTTCCAGATATCAGCGATGAGGATGATCAGAAACGAGTCGCGGCTATTCGCCAGCGGATTGGCTCCGAATAGCCCGATCGACTGCATGAGATCGCTTCCGAAGCCGACCGTCGGCTGAAAGAGCAAGAAGAAGATCATCCCCTGGATCACGATCGGAACGGCCCACGGCAAGATGATCGCGACGCGAACCCACCGCCGACCGCGAAAGTCCTGGTCGAGGACGTACGCCTGCCCGAACCCGATTAGCGTCTCGAGGACGACGCTGACGACCGCAAACGCGAGCGTGACGAAAAGCGCCTGCTGTAAGAACGGGACGCCGAACTCGAGGAACGGGAACGAAGACGAGATCGAAACGTCGAGAAATTGCCGCGCAAGCCGCGCGTTTCCCGTGACAATGTCGACGTAGTTGTCGATTCCGACGAATCCGCCCAACGGCTCCGCGCCCCTGGTCTGGTCCGCCCGGAGCGACATCACGAACGTCCGTATGAGCGGATAGAACGCGATGAGCGCAAGCAACGCGAACGCCGGAAGCAAGAGCAGGTAGGCGTAGGCCGCCTCGCTCAATCCTTCCATCCAGTTGGTGATCGGGTTGCCGGTACGATCGTACTCGGACTCGCCGTCCTCGCCGATCAATACCTCTCCTTCGGTGTCAGTATCAGTCGCCATGCTGTTCCTCCACGCTCGCTTCGCTCGCCTCGAGGCGCTCTGCGAGGTCGGACATGGCGCCCTCCGGGGATTTCACGCCACGATAGGCGGCATTGACTTCTTGAAAGATCAACGCGGATTGTTCGGGCCAGAGATCGGTAACGGGTCGCGGAACGGCGTTTTCTCCGGCGATCCGTATCTGTTCTGTGTACCGGGCGATGGGACCGATCTCGTCGGCACTCGCGTCCTCGATCAACTCGAGAATCGGCGGCAGATAGCCCAGTTGCTGGAAGATAGTGAGCATGACGTCCTCGGCCGTGAACGCCTCCATGACTGCCGCGGCCTGCTCGATCCGTTCGGTGTTTGGATTGAGCGTCAGGTGCCAGCCGCCGAGGCCGGCGGCCGTTCCGCCGACGCCCTCGAACTCCGCTTCCTCCTCGCTGACCGCGTACGGCATCGACATCACGCCCAAATCTTCACCGAAGGCGTCTTCGGCACCTGTCTGGGCGACCGCGAACGGCCAGTTTCGATGCGCGACTGCGTCCCCGTTCGCGAACGGACTCAGAGACTGCTCTTCGGTCCACTGGACGATAGCCGACGGACAGATCTGTCGATAGCCCTCGAGGGCGTACTCGTCGTCGGAACCGTTGATGAACGTCCGCATCATCCGAATCGCGTCGAGTACGGGTTCCGATTCGACGGTAATCGGCCGATCTCCCGCGGTAAACAGGTTTTCGGTGCCACCGAAGTAGCCGCCTCCCCAGGTCGACATCTCCTCCGTGAACGTACAACAGGCGAGCCCTTCGTAGGCCGCAGCCTGCGTCGTAAATCCGAAATCCACGCCGCTTTCCTCGCGGGCGTCGGCGGTCGCTTCGGAGAACTCCTGCCACGTTGGCGGCTCCGTCGCCCACCCGTCCGTCTCGTATCCTACATCGTCGATGAGGTCCCGCCGATACAGCATCAATCCGAAATCCGGGAACAACGGGAGCGCGTGGAGCGTCCCATTTCTCGGATCACGCGCCGTCTCGAGCGTCGCCTCGAGATACTCGTCTTCGATTCGCGTGAGGACCTCAGCCGAGAGCACCTCCTCGAGAGGCGTCGTCTGCTCTCGTAAGATAAACGGGATCGTCCAGCCGCTATCCATCATAAAGATGTCCGGCGGTGATCGTCCCGCCTGGAGCGCAGACTGGTACGACTGCATCCGCTGGGCGGAATCGTCGACGCCCGCTTGGACCTCGACGGTGATGTCCTCGTCGAGGCCTGCATCCCAGAGCGCCTGTTGGACGGATGGGGTCTCCCCTTCGGTGTGCATGATGCTCTCGAAGTCCGTGTCTCCGGACATAACGATCGTCCCCGGTTCGCGCGCCTGCCCCAGACAGCCGGCGACGGCAACGCTAGTCGCGGCCGCGGAAACTGACGCCGCTGTGAGGAATCCCCGGCGGGATACTCCACGCCGGGTGCGTTCCCGGATCACCTTCGGGCCCATCTCTTCCAACTAGAGACCGTTCTCCCGTATAATCCTTCGCAGGCAACGATGTAATAAAAACGGACTGTCCAGGTTTACCACGCGTCTAACAGGTGCTTACAACGGGACTCGGACGCGACCGAGGGTGCGATTACTGGCACTGGTCAATTCTCACCCTCGGCGCTCGAAATCGCTCTAAATAGGCTATGGCGGCCAGTGTAAGCAACTCCGAAATCAAATTCGCTGGGTAAAACGATCATTGCGAACGGACGAGCACCGGTTCGCGCCGAAACCAGCTAGTCTTCCAGCGACGGCGGTTTGTGTCGCCCGATTCGAATCTCGTGGGCCTCGATATCCTCGAGCGCGGCCACGCGACCACCGATCGTGAGCTCTTCGTCCTCGGTCTCGAGAGTCAACGACGCGACCTCCTCGGAGACCTCGAAGGAGACATCGGTGACGAATCCCTGCACGACGCGCGAGCCGCCGACTGCGACGTCCCGGCCTTCGATTGTCGCGTAGAACTCGCCGCCCTCGTCGATCACGTCTTTCACGCAGCGACGGATCGAGGCGTATCGACGGGGGTAGGGGCGTCCCCTGCCGTTCTCGCCGAGGGTCTGCTCGGCGGTCGTCCAGAGGACGGTACCGAAGAACCCCGAGACCAAGAACCCGAGCGCAGACCGATTGAAGATGACGCCGTATCGATCCTGATCGTCCCGAAGGGCGTCCTGGGTCGCATAGATCGAATAGTTCCCGTCGGCGACGGCGACGACCGGCGTCGTGATTCCTCGTCGCGCACGCGCGGTCGTCGCGACCTCGAGATAGTCGAACTCGTCGGGCTCAGGTGCTTCCGAGGCGGGAGTAACGATCAGGTCGACGCTCACACCGGCGGCGACGGCCACCTTCAGTTCCTCCTCGAACCGCGTCAACAGATCCGGTGTTAACGAAAGCGCCAGTTCGTACTCGGCGGCGTCGATTACCTCCTCGAGATATCGGAGAATCGTCGATCGCGATTTGACGAGCGAGACGGCCTCCGTGTCTCGAGCGGGAGCCGTGTACCGAGAGCCGAGTTCGTCGATCATCTGCTCGAGAGAGCTCTGGACGTTCTCGAAGGCCTCTTCGGGATCGATCGCGACGACTTTCATCGGACGAGATTCCCGCAGTTCGACCAGTCCGCGATCGCTGAGGCTCCGGACCGTATCGTAGACTCGCGGCTGGGGAATATCCGTCCGGTCTGCGATCTCGCTTGCGGTAAGTTGGCCCTGCTCGAGGACCGTTAAATAGGCATCAATTTCGTACTCGCCGAGGTTAAACCGATCCCCGACGCGCTCGACGGTCGAGCGAAGCTCGTCCTGTGACATAGCTAACCGTATGCTCTCGAGCGGTAAATGATTTATTATGGATTGAGTAACACTCGTTTTCGAAATTCGGTTGTGAACCGCAGCAGGGTCAGAACGCTTAACCACCGCCGACTTGACTGTGTCTCCATGCTCGAGGAATCGCTACAGCTCGGCGAGCGTGCGGTGATCGAGGATTTCCTCGGCGTCTTTTCGGGCTGGGATTCGGAACGACTCGTCGATGCCGGGTTCGAGATCTTTCTGGCGTGTGTTATCTTCGTTATCGGTTGGTATCTCTCGAAACTGGCCGTGCGTCTCACGGGCCGAACTGTCGCTCGACAGATCGATCGACCGAGCGTCACTCGCACGATCCTCCGAGGCGTTCGCATCAGCGTCCTTTTGCTCACGTTGGCGCTCATCGCAACGATATTCGGGTTCGGCGGCGGCGAGATTTTCTTTTCGGTCGCCGTCATCTCCGCGATTATCGGTGTCGTTCTCGCCCCCCTGATCAGTAGTTTCATCAACGGCGTTTTCATCCTCTCCGATCGCCCCTTCGAGATCGGCGACATGATCGAAATCTCCGACGCCGGCCACAGAGGGTTCGTCGAAGACATCACCATCAGGTACACCAAGATATTCACGCTCGATAATACGTTTCTCGTGATCCCGAACTCCGAGATCCACCGCCGCGACGTTATCAATTACTCGGCAGAAGACGAACGAACGCGCGTCTCCGTCGCGTTCGACGTGACCTACGAAAGCGATCTCGATGCTGCCCGACGCCACGCACAGCGAGCAGCACGAAGCATCGACACCGTCATCTCGGGCGGCCCGGACATCCGAATCGGCAGTGCACGCTACGGCGCTGCACCGATCTGTGACATCCTCGAGTACGGCGACCACGGCGTGCGGTTGCAAGTTCGATTCTGGACCGAACACCCCTACAAGCA
Organism: Halostagnicola larsenii XH-48; assembly: GCF_000517625.1. Lineage (GTDB taxonomy): Archaea > Halobacteriota > Halobacteria > Halobacteriales > Natrialbaceae > Halostagnicola > Halostagnicola larsenii. Next base: position 1,407,841 of record NZ_CP007055.1, read on the forward strand.
GACGATCGCCCGTTCGGACGTACAGGCCGAGATTCGACGGCGGTTCGCGAAAAACGACATCGAATTCGCGTACCCACACACCCACCACGTCTTCGACGAAACGAGCGGCGTCGCACGAGCGACCATCGAGGACGCCCACGTCCAGCAACGCGCGCCGAAAACCGAGGTACAACCCGAGACCAAGCCAGATTCGCCGGAATCGTAACGGACCGTTGGGGTTCTTTTATGGGCCAGGAGTCCGATTTCGACGGTAGACCTTCAGATGTACGACGATATCCTCGTGCCCACGGACGGCAGCGACACCGTTTCGGAAACGCTCTCTCACGCCCTTCCGATCGCTGCGAACAACGGTGCGACGGTCCACGGACTCTACGTCGTCGACAGTCGCATTACGACGGCGGCCACCGACGATGCGAAAGCGGACCTCGAGGAATCGCTCGAATCAGACGGTACAACAGCTATCGAGGAAATCGAACTCGCAGCCCACGAACGCGACCTCGACGTCGTCAGCTCGCTCGTGCGCGGGACGCCGTCGAAGGCGATCCTCGAGTACGCAGGCGAACGGGACATCGATCTGATCGTTATCGGGACCCACGGAAAGAGCCCCCGCGAAAAAATCGTCTCTTTGGGTAGCGTCTCGGAACGAGTCGTCGACAACGCGTCGATCCCCGTTCTCGTCGTTCGCGACGTCTAATCGGGCGAGCGGCCGTCACCTCACCGGCAGTCTCCGATCACTCTCGAGATGCATCCACCGTGATTACCTCACAATCGAGGTGTGATCGGAGATAGTCGTCGATGTTCGGGTTGTCTGTAAACCGCCTGAATATCCGCCGTAACCGACTCACCTGTTTGGTACCGATCACCGCTACGTCCGCACCCTCCGCTGCGATTTCTTCGAGGATACTCTCTTCGACCAAAAATCCCGTGCGGACGATGTACCGAACGTTCTCCAGCTGGCCGAAATGCCGTTCGACCGCCGTTTTCAACTCCGTTCGGTTCACGCTCTTTCCGTTCTGGTACAGATTGACGTGTAAGACAGTCAGTGCACCATCGCGCTCGCGTGCGACTGCAATTGCCCGCTCGAGTGTCCGCTTTGACCGCGCTGTCAAGGGATATCGAACGGGAACCACGACCAGCGTCATCATCCACTCCAAGAGTCCCCGCGCTGGTAAACGTTTCAGTATCGCCGTCGGATTCGCCCCTCGATCGCCGGATCGATTCCACACTCTCGCGCGTACTCGAGTAAGACGTCGTACTGCGTTCCGTCTGTCGTTTCCGTTCGACTCGCGGGACGAAGCGCGGGAAACTCATCATCCGTGTGAAACAGGTAATCGGACGTTGCCAGTTCGTAAGTTGCTTCGGGATCGAACGGCTCGCTGTTCACCCGCCGGATCGAAACGTTGTGGTCGACAGAGTCCCACTCGAGCGTGATCCCGCTTACGTGTGCGTGCCACCAGCCGGGTTCAGCAAATCCCAGTTCGATACCAGCCGCTCCGTTGAACACTGCTGCCAGTTGCTCACCTGTAAGCGTTGCTGTCGCGACCGGCTCGTCGAACGGAATCAGACCGATCAAGTCCGATGCGGTTACCTCGCCCTGGAGGGCGTCCCCGGAACGAATCCCGCCGCTGTTTTGCAGGCCGACATCGGCACCGGTCGCCCACCGGTAGGCGTCGGCAACGAAGTTACCGACCCGACTTTCGCCACCGAACAGCGTCGATTCGATCCGCTCGATCGGTTCGTCAACGGTCGCCACGACATCGGTCAGTCCGGTAGACTCCTCGAGTTCTCGAAACGCGTCGACGACATCCGGTGCAGGATCGTACTCGTCCGTCCGAACGATCCTCGAGGTGGGTTCGCTTGCGACCGTTACCTCGACGATTGCGTCGCCACCGTCACCGGGCCGAGTCACCAGCGTGCCGTCGATTCGCTCGAGTCGCGTACTCGGAACGTGGCCCCCGAGGATAACGTCGGCGTCGACCGCACGCGCGAGAGCGTCGTCACCACCACCGAGGTGCGAACAGATCACGACGATGTCGGCACCCGCGGCGCGGAGTTCTGCTACGGCCTCGTCCGCGGCTTCGATCGGGTCGCGAAACGACAATCCCGTCGCCATCGGATTCAGCGAGCCGGTTCGTTGGGTCGTGACACCGGTGACACCGACTGTCGTTCCGTTTCGTTCGACAGTCACCCACGGCTCGACCCCAACCTCGGCACCGAACGGATCGCCGTTTCGCAGTACGTTCGCAGTCACCCACTGGTGTGGCGAGCTTCGAACGACCTCGAGGGTCGCTTCGTACCCGTAGTCGAAATCGTGATTGCCGAAGGTTTCTACGTCCGGTTCGATCGCGTCGTAGAACTCGAGCGCCTGTTTCCCGTCGGTCACCAGCGGCAAAACCCCGGGCGACGTGTTGTCGCCAGTCCCAAGGAGTAGCGTTTTGTCGTCCGAGCGCTCGCGGATCGCCCGGACAAGTCGCCCGATCTGCTGGGGATAGTCACAGGCGTTTTCGACGTCGGAGTACTGTACCAGCCGAATAGACATTCATCGAAAATTACGATACTGTCGGCTTGGTTCCGTCGGTTCTCCATTGGCGCGCGCCCGCGTACGCGAGGCAAAAACGTATTGACGGAAAGACACGCATTTATCTCGAGCGAGCCTAGGCTGGTTCATGCAAACGGTCTCCACCGAAGATGGTACGGTCTTCGTCTCCGAACGCGAGGGCGATACGGGCTCGAAAGCGCCGTTTCTCGTCGCATACGAGTCTCGAGATCGGGACCGACGGTACGGCTGGTTCTGTGCGAACTGCGAGCGTATCGACAATGCGATGGACTCGATGGGCCGGATCAAGTGCAATCAGTGCGGGAATTTTCGGAAGCCGACCGAATGGGACGCCGCTCACGAGTAACCCTCATTCTCTCGTAGCTGACTATTGGAAAACCGTGGCATGGTATCGGGTTGCGGAGTGGGTTTGGTTCGACGGTCTTTTATGTGGATGTCTCTTCGGATTGAATGCAATCGACGTGACGCGGGATGTCGCGTCCCCTCTGGCTGTGTTCCAGCACGGAGGGTAGTTCGTTCACGTGCGTACCTGTTCTCGACCGGGATGGTCTTGGTCGGGGTGAAGACGATGGCCTTATATGGGGCGATGGTCTTCGATTGGGTACGTGGATACCGGCGCCGGGATGTGGTTTTCGGCGTGGGTGTAATCCGACGGCCTTATTAGGATAGGTCGGTTCGGATGTGAACGTAGCGAACACGTGGCCGGTGGGCTGATATGGTCGGCTTGCCGGGTTGGACGGTCATGGTCCGAAGGGGTTTTGTACCCTTGAGGGCGTATGATTGAGTCCGAAGGAAATGAGGATCCTACCCCTGCGGTCCGCCGTTAAGATGGGATCTGATGTTAGCTTTGACAGTTCGGTGACGCTCGATCGGTCGGCGATGAGGTCGTCGAACTGTGGACCACGCAATGTGTGAGTGTGTTTTAACATTCACCGCCAAACCCCCCTGTTTTACAGGGGATTTAGCATTCCGGTTGATCCTGCCGGAGGTCATTGCTATTGGAGTCCGATTTAGCCATGCTAGTTGTACGAGTTGAGACTCGTAGCAGATAGCTCAGTAACACGTGGCCAAACTACCCTATCGAGCACGATACTCTCGGGAAACTGAGGCTAATAGTGCATACGACTTGGTGCCTGGAGTGGCGCGAGTCAGAAATGCTCAGGCGCGATAGGATGTGGCTGCGGCCGATTAGGTAGACGGTGGGGTAACGGCCCACCGTGCCAATAATCGGTACGGGTTGTGAGAGCAAGAGCCCGGAGACGGTATCTGAGACAAGATACCGGGCCCTACGGGGCGCAGCAGGCGCGAAACCTTTACACTGCACGCGAGTGCGATAAGGGGACTCCAAGTGCGAGGGCATATAGTCCTCGCTTTTTCCGACCGTAGGATGGTCGGCGAATAAGTGCTGGGCAAGACCGGTGCCAGCCGCCGCGGTAATACCGGCAGCACGAGTGATGACCGCTATTATTGGGCCTAAAGCGTCCGTAGCTGGCCACGCAAGTCCATCGGGAAATCTCTCCGCTCAACGGAGAGGCGTCCGGTGGAAACTGTGTGGCTTGGGACCGGAAGATCCAGAGGGTACGTCTGGGGTAGGAGTGAAATCCCGTAATCCGAGACGGACCACCGGTGGCGAAAGCGCTCTGGAAAGACGGATCCGACGGTGAGGGACGAAAGCTCGGGTCACGAACCGGATTAGATACCCGGGTAGTCCGAGCTGTAAACGATGTCTGCTAGGTGTGACACAGGCTACGAGCCTGTGTTGTGCCGTAGGGAAGCCGTGAAGCAGACCGCCTGGGAAGTACGTCTGCAAGGATGAAACTTAAAGGAATTGGCGGGGGAGCACTACAACCGGAGGAGCCTGCGGTTTAATTGGACTCAACGCCGGACATCTCACCAGCATCGACAGTGTGCAGTGAAAGTCAGTGTGATGAGCTTACTGGAGCCACTGAGAGGAGGTGCATGGCCGCCGTCAGCTCGTACCGTGAGGCGTCCTGTTAAGTCAGGCAACGAGCGAGACCCGCACCCTTAATTGCCAGCAACACCCTTGAGGTGGTTGGGTACATTAAGAGGACTGCCAGTGCCAAACTGGAGGAAGGAACGGGCAACGGTAGGTCAGTATGCCCCGAATGTGCTGGGCTACACGCGGGCTACAATGGTCGAGACAGTGGGATGCTACGCCGAGAGGCGACGCTAATCTCCGAAACTCGATCGTAGTTCGGATTGCGGGCTGAAACTCGCCCGCATGAAGCTGGATTCGGTAGTAATCGCGCCTCAGAAGGGCGCGGTGAATACGTCCCTGCTCCTTGCACACACCGCCCGTCAAAGCACCCGAGTGAGGTCCGGATGAGGCCGGCATTCGCCGGTCGAATCTGGGCTTCGCAAGGGGGCTTAAGTCGTAACAAGGTAGCCGTAGGGGAATCTGCGGCTGGATCACCTCCACAGACCGGGACCGGGGCGACGCCCCGGCCCACAGCAGTAGTCGTGCGTCCACAGTTCGGACCAGCGTTCGGCCGAGCGAGCACCTTAGAACTGTCAAAGCTAACACTCCGTTTGATCCCCGATCGCGTCGTTGACGAGATCGGGGTGGGCCCATAGCTCAGTGGTAGAGTGCCTCCTTTGCAAGGAGGATGCCCAGGGTTCGAATCCCTGTGGGTCCATGACTCGGGTTAGGTCGAAGCGAATCGTGCCCCTTAAGTGGGAGACGGCGCTTTGATCTAATCCGAAGCACAAACCGATGCACCACCCCGCGCAAGCGTGGGTGGGAAGGGTTAATGCAGGCCCGCTGTCTACGGGCGTGCAGATGAGACCGTGTGTACGTGTAGTCCAGGCGTCCACTGGACCCGTTCCCGGGTCACTACTGATCCGAAAGAACGTGGCTACTGTGCCAGCTGGTGGATCGCTCGGCTCAAGAGCTGAAGAAGGACGTGCCAAGCTGCGATAAGCCTGCGGGACCCGCACGGAGGGGAAGAACGCAGGATTTCCGAATGGGAATCCCCACCGCAATTGCTTCGCGCAATGGGGAACGTCGAGAATTGAAACATCTTAGTATCGACAGGAAAAGAAAGCAACTCGCGATGTCGTTAGTAACGGCGAGTGAACCCGACACAGTCCAAACCGAAGCCTTCACGGGCAATGTGGTGTTCGGACTGACAATCAGCATCAGACCATCTACAAGAAATCTCCTGGAACGGAGTACGAAACAGGGTGACAGTCCCGTACTGTAGATCAGTATGATGTGCGTCAGCTCCAGAGTAGCGGGGATTGGATATTCCTCGTGAATGTTGCGGGCATTGACCGCAAAGACTCAATACTCCTTGAGACCGATAGCGAACAAGTAGCGTGAGCGAACGCTGAAAAGCACCCCAAGAAGGGAGGTGTAATAGGGCGTGAAATCAGTTGGCGATAGAACGACAGGGCACGAAAGGTCCGACACATAATGAATCAGGTGCGAACCTGTAGTAAGCTGTGTTGGAAGCCGGTGTTCTGTCGTACGTTTTGAAAAACGAACCAGAGAGTGTGTCTGTTCGACGAGTCTAACCTGCTTATCAGGGAAGGCATAGGGAAACCGATATGACCGCAGTGCTTTGCACCAGGGTCACCGTGTTCAAGCGCGGGGAGTCGACCGGACACGACCCGAAACCGGACGATCTACGCATGAGCAGGGCGAAGCGTGCCGAAAGGCACGTGGAGGCCCGTTAGAGTTGGTGTCCTACAATACCCTCTCGTGACTTATGTGTAGGGGTGAAAGGCCCATCGAGTTCGGAAACAGCTGGTTCCAACCGAAACATGTCGAAGCATGACCTTCACCGAGGTAGTTCGTGGGGTAGAGCGACGGATTGGGAGACCGGCCTCCGAGAGGAGTTCGCCTCCCTGTCCAACTCCGAACCTACGAACGCTGTTGACGTGAGGAGACCGGTGCGCGGGGTAAGCCTGTGTACCGTAAGGGAGACAACCCAGAGCTGGGTTAAGGTCCCCAAGTGTGGACTAAGTGCGATCGAAAGTGGTGCCGAGCCCTAGACAGCCGGGAGGTGAGCTTAGAAGCAGCTACCCTCTAAGAAAAGCGTAACAGCTTACCGGCCGAGGTTCGGCGCGCTGAAATGATCGGGGCTCAAGTCCACCACCGAGACCGAGCGACACACCTTACAGGTGTGATTCCGTAGGTTGGCATACTGTTCGGGTGGAAGCATGGGAGAGATCTCGTGTGGACCGTGCAGTAACGAAAATTCTGGTCATAGTAGCAGCGTTAGTCGGGTGAGAACCCCGACGGCCGAACGAGTAAGGGTTCCTCAGCAATGCTGATCAGCTGAGGGTTAGCCGGTCCTAAGTCTCACCGCAGTTCGAATGAGACAAAAGGGAAATAGGTTAATATTCCTATGCCAGTGTGAATTAAAAGTCGACGCTTTGGAGCCGCCCAGGCCGGGCATTCGCCCGGTGTAACCATCGAACTTCGTGGAAGCCGTAATGGCACGAAGCGGAAGAATGGTGGGATGCCGCAAGCTGGGTCAATCTGGAGCCCGTGAAAAGACGATCACACTGTCCGTACCGAGATCCGACACAGGTACTCGTGGCGGCGAAAGCCAAGGTCTGTCGGGATCAACCGACGTTAGGGAATTCGGCAAGTTAGTCCCGTACGTTCGCAATAAGGGATGCCTGCCTCGGAGAGAGGCAGGTCGCAGTGACTCGGGCGCTCCGACTGTCTAGTAACAACATAGGTGACCGCAAATCCGCAAGGACTCGTACGGTCACTGAATCCTGCCCAGTGCGGGTATCTGAACACTCAGTACAATGAGACGAAGGACCCGTTAACGGCGGGGGTAACTATGACCCTCTTAAGGTAGCGTAGTACCTTGCCGCTTTAGTAGCGGCTTGCATGAATGGATCAACGAGAGCGCCACTGTCCCAACGTTGGGCCCGGTGAACTGTACATTCCAGTGCGGAGTCTGGAGACCCCCAAGGGGAAGCGAAGACCCTATAGAGCTTTACTGCAGGCTGTCGCTGAGACGTGGTCGCCATTGTGCAGCATAGGTAGGAGCCGTTACACAGGTACCCGCGCTAGCGGGCCACCGAGGCATCATTGAAATACTACCCGATGGTGACTGCGACTCTCACTCCTGGCGGAGGACACCGGTAGCCGGGCAGTTTGACTGGGGCGGTACGCGCTTGAAAAGATATCGAGCGCGCCCCAAGGTTTCCTCACTCGGGTCGGAGACCCGAGTAAGAGTGCAAGAGCATAAGGAAGCCTGACAGTGTCGAGCACAACAATCGACGCTGACGCGAAAGCGTGGTCTAGCGAACCAATTAGCCTGCTTAATGCGGGCAATTGCTGACAGAAAAGCTACCTTAGGGATAACAGAGTCGTCACCCGCAAGAGCACATATCGACCGGGTGGCTTGCTACCTCGATGTCGGTTCCCTCCATCCTGCCCGTGCAGAAGCGGGCAAGGGTGAGGTTGTTCGCCTATTAAAGGAGGTCGTGAGCTGGGTTTAGACCGTCGTGAGACAGGTCGGCTGCTATCTATTGGGGGTGTTACGGTATCTGACGAGAACGTTCGTATAGTACGAGAGGAACTACGAATGGGTGCCACTGGTGTACCAGTTGTTCGAGAGAGCACGTGCTGGGCAGCCACGCACCACGGGGTAAGAGCTGAACGCATCTAAGCTCGAAACCCACTTGAAAAAGAGATACCATCTGAGATCACTCGTAGAAGACGAGTTCGATAGACTCGGGGTGTACGCACCAAGGCAACGAGGTGTTGAGCCCGCGAGCACTAACCGATCGAGCCACCATTCATACGCATTTGGATCATGTACGGACCCGGAAACGGGTCCAGGCGTGAACTGGACTACACGTACACACGGTTCGGCACCGCAACCGAGACTGGCGTCACACGCTCACGCGAGCGTGTGTGGACGGTTCGATTCCGTTAATCGGCATTAAGGCGGCCATAGCGGCGGGGTTCCTCCCGTACCCATCCCGAACACGGAAGATAAGCCCGCCTGCGTTTCGGTCAGTACTGGAGTGGGAGACCCTCTGGGAAATCCGATTCGCCGCCCCTTTTCATACCTTATACCCCTCATCCAGCGCCCGCTGGGTGGGGGGTTTTCGTCTTTCTTATGGGTTTGTGAGTGGGGTGTAGTGTGGTCGCCGACCGTAATAGAATGGCAGTCACTCTTTCGTGTTCGAATCTGACTCACCTACCATTCCTAGCAAACCAATCACAATGCAACGCTCAGCAGTATCTCAGGGACACTGAAATACACAAACAACCTACTTGAGATGCTCTTAGGATATGTTTTCAACTAGTGGTGGAGTTATTCCGTTATTCATAATGCTTTAGCTGATTTTTGTATACGAACGTTTAATACTATCGGAGAGTTTGTCGGATAGACCAACCTTTATGATGTATGCCATCGTACCAGTTACTGAATGGGACCTGTTAACATGCAACTCGTCGAGCAGGCCAGGTCGATCTTCGCAGAGCTCGGATACACCGTCGAAGGCGACGGCCCCGAATTTCGAGCCCAACGAGAGTGGAAAGTCGTCCACGTCAGTACCGTCTTCGAGACAGGCACGCTTCCATCGGCGTCTGGAGACTTCCACTGTTTCGTCGCACAACCGGGTGATGTCGACGAACTCGAGGCAAAACTCAAGCGAACGAGTCCAGATTATGAGTGGGCGATTATCGTTGTGGACGGAGACGAGTATCAGGTCGAACGAGCCCCGCCAGGACCACGCGCGGCAGCGTAGTCCGACGGAAGTTATTCGGTTTTTTCGAGCGCGCGGCGCGTCGCAGTGACTCCGCTCCCAGGATCGACATCAGCGCCCATCGATTCGAGCACGTCACCGAGTGCGGTTACAACGTAAATTACGTTTTCCGGACGAGCAGAGTGTCCCATACAACCGATGCGGAAAATTTCTCCAGAGAGATCGCCGAGGCCGCCCGCGATCTCGAGATCGTACTGTTCGAGCAGCGCCTCGCAGACGGCACCGTCGTCGATGCCGTTCGGGACTCGGACTGCGTTTAGACTCGGAAGCCAGTAATCCTCAGAAGCGTTCATCTCGAGTCCCATCCCTTCGACGCCGGCTTTCAGCGCGCCAGCGAGGCGTTCGTGGCGTTCCCAGCGGTTTTCGATTCCTTCTTCGGCGACGAGACGGAGCGCCTCTCGAAGCGCGTAGACGTTGGTGATTGGTGCCGTGTGGTGGTACGCTCGCTTTTCTCCCCAGTATCCCTCGAGCAAAGACAGGTCGAGGTACCAGGAGCGGGGTTCTTCGTCGCGTGCGAGGACCTTGTCCATCCCTTGGTCGGAAAGCGTGAGGGGACTTGCGCCGGGCGGACAGGAAAGACACTTTTGCGGGCCGGCGTAGGCAACGTCGATGTCCCACTCGTCGACACGAAGTTCGACGCCACCGATCGAAGTGACGGTATCGGCGATGACGAGCGTATCGTGTTCGTGTGCTGCAGCCGTGAGTTCGGAGACGTTCGGTTGAAGAACGCCCGTACTCGTCTCTGCGTGGACGAACCCGAAGATGTCCGGGTCGTATTCTGCGAGCGCATCGTCGACAGCAGTTGGATCGAGCGGTTCGCCCCAGGTGGCATCGACTTCGACGACGGTGCCGCCGGCGCGGCGGGCCATCGAGGCCATCCGACCGCCGAAGTAGCCGTTCGTTGGAACGAGCATGGTATCTCCCGGTTCGACGAGGTTCCCGATCGCAGCCTCCATCGCAGCGGAACCGGTTCCCGAAACTGGGATCGTCCATTCGTTGTCCGTTTGAAACGTGTATCGAAGCAACTCCTGTACTTCGTCCATGATTTCGACGAACGATGGATCCAGGTGACCAACGAGTGGCGTACTCATCGCTCGGAGCACGCGAGGATTGGTGTCGCTTGGCCCCGGCCCCATGAGCGTTCGATCTGGTGGCGTGAGTTCCGAAACTGCTGGCTTCGGGTACGAATTATCGGTGGTCGGCATATCACAACGTGGTATCGGAACCCTCAAAAGCGTTGACTCATCGGCGACGATCGCTCAAGTCGGCGTACGTTTAAGGGATATTGTGCGTTAGTAGTATGGGCAATGGTCTTCAAGAAGATCACGCTGATCGGGACGAGTACAGAAAGCTTCGATGCTGCTGCTGACAATGCTATCGACCGCGCCGAGGCGACGCTGCAGAACGTCTACTGGATCGAAGTCGATGAACTCGGGGTCGAAATCGCGAATGTAGAAGATCGAGAGTATCAGGCGGAAGTGACTGTTGCGTTCGAACTCGAAGAGTAGTGGTTGACAACTCGGCAAGCGCGAAATCGGCTTTCTAAACCGATTGACCGGGGAGGAGAGCGCTTTCGGCGGCCCAAGCGTTAGCTTACGTTCGGAACGACTCGCCGCAGCCACATTCGCTGACGACGTTCGGGTTCTCGACGTGGAACCCTTCCGCCTGCAGGCCGCTTTCGAAGTCGAGGACGCTGCCTTCGATGTATTTGAGACTGGCCGGGTCGACGAAGACTCGCAGGCCGTGGTGCTCGTAGATCGTATCGTCGTCGTCGGGTTCGTCGTCGAATCGCATTCCGTATGAGAGCCCAGCACAACCACCTTGCTGAACGAACAACCGCAAACCGGCGACGCCGTCGTCTAATCCCTCTCCCTCCAGCAACGAGTGAGCCTGCTCCGCAGCTTCCTCGGTTACTTCGATCTGGGGTCGGGTTTCCCCACCGTCTACGCTTTCGGTGCTCATATACTACTATTCCCGCGCAACGATGTTAACGTTGACGCCATTCGAGCGGTCGACGATTCGGTCCGTGATTAGAGACTCCCGCTATGAGTAGACTGGATAGCGTCGTAATAGGCACCGAACCGTCTTTCGTCGTTCGCAGATAGCGGGACGCCGTTGACCGCGAGAAGTTCGACCATTCGTTCGACGTCGTACTCGTACCACATAGAGAGTATCCAGAGATTCTTCTGTGCGTAGTCGTAGTTTCGCTCGAGTACGCGCCGATCGGTCGGATCGACGACATCCGGTTGCATTTCGAGTTCGAATCCACCGGTCAGCTACGTAAAACCAGCACCTGCTATTCTCGCGGTGAGAGGACCACTCCCGTTGGTATCAGTCGCGGTCGAGTCGCAATCGAACGCTCTCGGCGTGAGCCTCGAGCCCTTCTGCCGTTGCGAGGGTCGTAATTGGGTCCTCGAGATCCTCGAGGCCGGTTTCGGAGAGTCGCTGGACGGTCGTCGATCGAAGGAACGTTTCGACCGAAAGACCGCCAGTCACTCGTGCACCCCCGTTCGTCGGTAAGACGTGGTTCGTTCCGCTGGCATAATCGCCCGCCGCAACTGGTGTATATGGTCCCAGAAAGACGCTCCCTGCACTGTCGATTCGCTCGAGAATCGCCTCGTCGTCGTCAGCGATAATCGAGAGGTGTTCGGGAGCGTACTCCTCGGCGAAGAGAATCGCTTCGCTCATCGAGCGAGCGACTAATACGCCGCTCGCGTCGTTCGAGAGCGCCGAGCGGATCGTTTCTTCGCGTTCGCGTTCGCTCGCCTGCTGTTCGAGGGAATCGGTGATTGCTTCACCGGTCGCCTCATCGTCAGTGACCGCGACGACTGACGCGTTCGGGTCGTGTTCTGCCTGTGCGATCAGTTCCGATGCGACGAGTTCGGGGTCTGCAGTGTCGTCAGCGACCACGAGGACCTCGCTGGGTCCAGCCAGGAAATCGATCGCAACGTCGCCGCGGACTTCAGCTTTGGCCGCCGTCACCCAACGGTTCCCGGGCCCGACGATTTTCTGGACGCGAGTAACTGACTCCGTTCCGTAGGCCAGTGCGGCGATTCCCTGTGCGCCGCCGACGCTGAAGACTGCGTCTGCTCCCGCGGCGTGAATTGCTGCGAGCGTCACTGGGTTGATCTGGTCGGCCGGTGGTGTGACGACTGAAACGTGTTCGACACCCGCGACGATAGCCGGGACGACCCCCATGATCGCACTCGAGGGGTAGGCTGCGCTCCCGCCGGGAACGTACACGCCGACGCGGTCGATCGGTCGAAATCGTCTGCCAAGTTCCCGCCCGTCGGCGAAGGTTTCTCGCCAGTCTTCGGGGAGTTGGGCCTCGTGGAACTCTCGGACGTTCGCGACGGCAGTTTCGATCGCCTCGAGCAGTTCCTCGTCGAGGTCGTCGTAGGCGCGTTCACAGTGATCCGTAATCTCGAGGTTTCCAACCGAAACGTCGTCGAACCGTTCGGTGAACTCGCGAACGGCGACGTCACCTTCTTCGCGGACACGCTCGACGATGTCCCGAACGTCCGAACGAACCGACTCGATGCCGGCGTCACGCTCGAAAAAAGCGACGCGCTCGTCGGGACCGAGTTCGGAAACGTCCCGTTCCTGAATGCTCATATCCGTGTTATCGTAGGCGGGGCGAAAAACGGTTTCCTTCCGCTATGCGTCGCCGTTTTTCACAGACCAGACGCCAGCCGCGTCGAGCGTTGCCCGGACGAAGAGATACACAAGAAGCGAAAAGCCGACGATGGCAATCGGGGCCTGCAGGACTTCAGCGATCGCTCGACCGAAGAGTAGTTGACTAAATCCACGGACGAAAAAACTGAAGATGACGAGTCCGAAGGCGACGACGGAGAGTTTGACGAATCCCGAACGATCCATACACCACTATCGACGATAGCCCCCAAAATCGTACCGAAACGCCGTCGGCCGGGGAACTTTCACCGACGAGGTGGTTTGAATCGCCGGTTTCGATACAAGGCCGGGCCGAGGCGCTAGGATGCAGTACTCCGTACGGGTTGGCGAACCGTAATCTGTGTTGGTGTCTTCATATAGTTCGTACATCGAGAGCGTTTTCTCAGTCAGAAAATCATGTCGTGGTATTAGTAGTCAACGAGGTAATCAGTTGGTGAGGACGCGATGTCCGACCTCCGAACGGACCGCGTTCCTCGACCATCGGCTCGATTGGGAGGTGCCTCTGACAATCACCTCTGACGATTTCGTCGACCCCAATCGAGCCCGTTCATACTCCGTTGACTCCCAATGGTTGGTGGACGAGTTCATCAGTGTGCAGTAATCGGCCCTCCAGGCTCTCCCGTTTTCCACTACCTTTCGACAACTTTCGTATTGTAATTCTCCAAAAACGGGACAACAGCCGTGCGTCGGGACCCAGTGAACGACGTCAGTGATGACCGTACAGCGAGTACATAATCGCCAGCAACCCGAGCAGCCGACTCGTGTTCTCGAAGAACACGGTCACTACCTGCGATGGGCTGATGAGGGTCGTAATGAGGATATTGATCAGGAACGGAAACGCCGTTAGCAACAACAGGCCGATAGAGAGATACAGCATCGACGTGCTGTCGTTTCGTCGGTAGCCCCGGTAGGCCTGATATGCAATAAGCGTTCCAACGAGTGCGACCAAGAAGAGACTCGCTACTGTTAGTACTTCGAACAGGGGTGCCTCGTCGATCCGAACGACCTCTTGAGTCATCGCATCCCCTCCCACATCTGCGTGAACTTATCGGCAACGTCCTGGTCACGATAGGAAAGGTCGAGGGAGAACTCCCCTTCCTCGAGCGAGAGCTCGAGGCTATCGAGGTTCGCCGAGTAGACGCTGTAGTGGTTTCCGTCCTGTGCAAGTTCTGTTTCTTCAGTGACGAGTTGACACTCCGTGAGCCGATCGAGTCGACGATAAATCGTCGGCAATGAAGCGTCACACCGGTCGCTCAATGTACTGGCTGACATGGGTTCGACGCTCGTTTCGGTGAGGATCGCTCGTGCGTACTCGTCGTCGAGAACAGCGAGCAATTCCGTCAGATCGCAGTCCTCACTCACTGGTACTCACTCGTTTTTGGACTGATATGAAAAGGAACCCGGTTTTTCTCCCTCAGAAAATCCGCTTCGGCGAACTCATATCCCACGGTTACTGTTTTTGAGACCGCCCGGACCGGTGGATATCTTTGCTGAATCACCACCATCAGTTTCGAACATCGAATCGAAGTCGAACCTGTCGAACTCGTCCGGTTGGATGTCTTCGGTGGCGTACACGTAGAGGGCCGTCTTTGCGACACCGGTAATGACACCGCCGACGAGCATCGAGAGGACGATCGCAGCGAGTGCGATGGTGATCGCAATCACGACCATCGCCAGGTTTTCAGAGAGCACGAGGAGTCCGATCGCGAGTGCGCCGCCGGGGAGCACGATAAGCGCGGGGACGATCCCCAGTCCGAGCGTGGTGCCGACGGTTTCTCCCCAGGTCTCTTTGAACGTCGACGCGCTGTCGGTGAACATCGACCTCGCGGTGACGTCGTCCTGAAAGACGATAACCGGGATGACGAAGAACGTCGCGATCGTCCAGCCGAAGCTAAACACCATCGCGACGAGCTGGGAGGCGATCTCTCCGCGAGACTCGAGCGACTGGATCACGATACCGATGACTGCACTCACGAACGCCCAGATGAGTAACGTCCCGGAGTTTCCTGCTGCGGCCCGGAGCCCATCACCGACGTGCGGGTCGTTGCCGTGGAAGACCTCGCGCACGGAATAGACGAGCCCGGCGTTGAACAGCGCGGTGATGTACGTCGTTCCCAGATACACGACGAACAAGACCGCGAGTTCGACGGCGCCGAACGACGTACCGGCGGCGAGAAAGAGCGGACCGAGCAGTGCGCCCATAAACACCGCGGCCGTAATCGCACTTCCGAGCGGGTACAACGCGAGCTTCGGGTGCAACCAGAGGACCCGAACGCTGGCGATCGACAGGACGAAGCCGGTTTTGAGGCGGCTGTAGTATCCCATGGCTAGCTATGGAATCGAACACAGTATCAATAGAACGGAACCGTTTCTGCTTTTGAAACAGCCTCAAGCGGTCCGATGACGTCGTCCCAGCCATCTGACGGAGTCGTCCCTCGAGGTCGATATTCGCTTGACCGGGCGGCGTGTTGGCTGGCTAGAACGGGCCAACGACCCTTGTACGGAACTGTCTTCGACAGCTGAGATACCGCTAGACGATTGAAGTGTACGCCCGGAACACTAACGTCCAGCCTCATCCCGAGGCGGCGTGCCGCGTCGGCTGGCTAACCCTCGTGCCGGGCGGGTGAGTTAGACGGCCTCACCATCCGTGTGGCGGTTTGGACCGCCAGGCCGGTGGAACAGTACCACCATGATGTCGCGCGCCCGGGTTCGCCGTGTGATCATCGCACCCGTATGGGTAAGCTCGGACGGGGACTTGAGGCACGCACTCGAGATAGCACCGCCACGCGTTTAAAGACTCCCGTCCGAAGGACGGACTCGCCGCCCGATTTCGGACCTCGAGAACTAGTAGATGTACTCGTCTTCGCTGAACTGCACGTACTTGCCGTTCCGGTAGGCGAACTTTCGTTTCTTGTACGCAGCGAGGATTTTGGCCGCGCCGATCCCAGCGGAGTACCGGTTCGAGATGATCGATCCGTCGTCGGAAGATCCCTGCATGTCGCGGATCGTCTCGAACGCCCAATCCCAGTCGTCGGGTTCGTACTCGGCGACGATGTCGGCGAACGCGACGTTTCGGCGGATCTCGTCGCCGATCGCGCGTTTCCAGACCTCGTTGTAGTTCTCGAGCGAGTCCGTCGCGGCGAGACGACCGGCGATTTTCCCGGTGCGCACGGCGACGTGGTAGCCGCCCTCGTGGAACGCCGAGGTCGTTCCCATCGCGCCGCCGGCGACGGCGATGTTCGCCCCGACGGGTGACTCGACCGGGCGGGTCGAGGAGATCGGGTACGTTTCGGTTCCCTTCGATTTGCCGCGGCCCTCGACGATGGGGAAGTCTTCCTCGATATCGTACTCGTCGCCGTACTCGAGTTCCAACAGACGCCGGATGTACTCCGAACCGGAGGGAATGCCGTCGTCGGACGCCCGCAACAGTTTGTACGACTCCGGAGAATCGACATCCTCGAGCGTCATTCCGATGGGCATGGTTAGACCGACACGGGCGACCGTACCGTCGTTGGGGAACACCCACGGATACGCGGTTTCGCCGGGCATATACCCCCACCAGAACTTTAGGCGGTCTTTCTCGAAGAGTTCGTCGGGGAACTCCCGATACTCCTGATAGGCGATGTGATTCGCCTCGGGCGGCGAGAGGTGTTCGGCGATGCTCGATCCCGGCTTGGTGAACTGATCGAGCGCGTCGAGGGTGATACGTCGCTGTGGCCCGTCAGCGAGAATCGCGTACTCGGCCTCGAGCTCGTCGCCGTTCGCGAGCGTAAGCGTATGGGACGGCCCGGAGAGATCGGTTTCGATCGATTTGACGCCGGTTCCGACGCGCAGGTCTGCGCCGGCGTCGGCGGCGCGTTCGTGGAGCCAGTCGTCCATTCGCGCGCGGTGGAACGTGTATCCGAATTTCGGATACGAGGCGTCCATCCCGGTGGTGTTTAACTCGACCGACGAGGTCGGGCCGACGAAATCGGTTCCCTCGAGTTCCTGGAGGACCACCTCGTCGGGTATCTCCTCGAATTCGAAGTCCATGATGTCGATCCAGTAATCGAGCATTCCCGCAGCGTCGGTCGAATCGGGGCCGACTTCGGCGCGGTCCTCTCGCGGGACGCCCTGCTCGAACAGGACCGTTTCCGCGCCGTGGGAGGCGGCCCGTTCGGCTGCGGTCGCACCCGCGGGACCGCCGCCGATAATCGCGACGTCGACGTGTTCCATACTCCGTTCGGAGTCAGCGAACCATATTAAACTGCCTGAAATTCGTGTCCGCTGTCCTGAAAAACCCGCTCGAGGAGTTGTTGATCAACTGATGTAGATGGCGGCGAACGACCGCTTCGAGACGGCGGCATTCACGATTGATCTGCCGACGGATCGGTCGGAGGTAACTAACGTTTTTGACGGCACCGGCCGACAGCACGTATATGGCCGATGATGTCGACGTGCTCGTCCTTCGACGAGGAACGCACGGAATGCCGGTCGAACAGTACGTAGAAACGTTGCGAGAGCGGCTTCCGGACCGAACCGTCGAACTCGCTCGAACGCCGGCGGAAGAACGTGAGAAAATTCGTGATGCGACGTTCGCGACGGGAATGTCACTCGATGCGGAACTGCTCGAGGTGGCCGAAAACCTCGAGGTGTTCGCGTGTGCGTACGCGGGAACCGGCCACCTACCGCTCGAGAAACTGCGCGAGCAAGGCGTGAGCGTGACGAACGCTTCGGGGGTCCACGGGCCGAACATCGGCGAGCACGTGCTCGGCGCAATATTACACTTCACGCGACGCTTCCACGAGGCACAGCGCCGCCAGCGTCGGCGCGAGTGGCGCCACTACCAGGCCAACGAACTGGCCGGTTCGACGGTGACGGTCGTCGGTCTCGGCGGGATCGGCGAGGCCGTCTGTCAGCGTCTCGAGCCGTTCGACGTCGACACGATTGGCGTCAGGTACTCTCCTGAAAAGGGCGGCCCGACCGACGACGTGATCGGGTTCGGAACGGACGCCTTCGACGAGGCACTCGCTCGAACCGATTACCTCGTGCTGGCCTGCCCGCTCACCGACACCACTCGAGGCCTGATCGGCCACGAGGAGTTCGTCACGCTCGATCCTGATGCGGTCGTCGTGAACGTCGCGCGCGGTCCTGTCATTGACACGGACGCGCTGGTCGATGCCCTTCGCTCGAGTTTGATCCGCGGCGCGTCGCTGGACGTGACCGATCCCGAACCGCTTCCCGAGGAGCATCCGCTCTGGGGGCTCGGAAACGTCCAGATCACGCCCCACAACGCCGGCCATACGCCGAAGTACTACGACCGACTCGCGGATATCGTCGCGACGAACGTCGAGCGGATCGAGCGATCCGACTGGGACGCGGAACTCGAGAACCGCGTTTCTCTGTAATTGTGAATCGCGTTTCCCGATGAGTGTGAGCGGGGACGGCACCTAAAGCGCCAGCCAAAATCTTCCAGCGACTGCTCCCCAATGTATTTACTTGCATAGGCGCAAACGTATAGTGGATATGACGGTCCTCTCGACGGAAGACGAAGGAAAGTTTCTCATGGACATCCGCGGCGAACAGATCGGTATCGTCACCGAAGTCGACGCGATCGAGCAGGTCGCGTTCGTCGATCCCGAACCGAATCTCACGAATGCCTGGATTCAGAGCCTCGGCTTCGGCGAAGCCGGCGAAGACGACATCAAAGTTCCCGCGGACAATGTTGAAACGGTAACCGATTCGGAACTCCGCGTCGACGCCGACCTGAGTAGCGAGTAATCAACGGAGACGGACGACCGTTGTTCCGCCATCGGCCACTTCGGGCGGGTTTGGGCCACTTCGAGTGGGTTTACAGGTAGCCGTTCTCGAGCAACAGTTCGCCGTTGAGCACGCTCGCGCCGGCGGCACCGCGGATGGTGTTGTGGGCGAGACAGTTGTACTGGAGTCCGAACGGCGACTCGCGGATACCGCCAGTGGCGATCGCCATGCCGCCGCCGAGCGTTCTGTCCATCCGCGGCTGGGGTCGATCCGGTTCCGAGAAGACGTGAATGAGCGGGTCCGGCGAGGAGCGGAGGTCGAGCGACGGATACGACTCCATGGCCGCCGCAGCGTCGTCGGCCGAGATATCTTCTTCCGTTTCGACCCAGACGTTCTCGAGGTGACCGTCGATGGTCGGAATGCGGTTACACGAGGCTGCAACCTCGACGCTGTTTTGCGTGAGTTCAGCGCCATCGAAGTCGCCGAGCAGTTTTCGCGATTCGGTCTCGAGTTTGTCCTCCTCGCTGCCGATGTGGGGAATCGCGTTGTCGATGATCTCCATCGAGGTAACGCCGTCGTAGCCCGCTCCCGAGACGGCCTGCAGGGTCGAGACGTGAACCGATTCGAGGCCGAACTGCGTGAGCGCGGCAAGGGTCGGGACGAAGGTGATCGTCGAGCAGTTGGGATTCTTGACCATCGCACCGTCCCAGCCACGCTCGTCGCGCTGGACCTCGAGCAAGTCGAGGTGATCCGCGTTGACCTCCGGAATAACGAGCGGAACGTCTGCGTCCATCCGCGCGTTCGAGGAGTTCGAGGAAAGCACGTACCCAGCCTCGCAAAAGGCCGGTTCGACCTCGGCGCCGACGCTCGAGGGGAGCGACGAGAACAGGAGGTCGACGTCGTCCGGAACCGAATCCGGCTCGGTTGCCTGTACCGTCATGTCAGCAACGCCGGTCGGTATCGGCGAGTCGACGCGCCACTTCGCGGCGTCGCGATAGGATCGGCCGGCGCTCGAGTCGCTCGCGGTCAGTGTCGTTATCTCGAAGGACGGATGCGGGTCGAGAAGCTGGATCAATCGCTGGCCGACGGCGCCAGTTGCACCGAGAACGCCTACACGTACAGTCATTTTCCGCACCTCAGGTTTGGGGGCGCAAAACCGTTTGGATTTCACTCGCATACGGACGCCGAAACGAGCGAACATGATCGGTACACGGGTGGTCGAAATCGATCGGTCTCTGGAACGAGCATAGAAGAGATTAAGAAAACGGAGCCAAACAGTAGGCTAAATGGAACACGATTGTACCCACACACGTTCGAGAACGTCATCCTTGGTCGCCAATCGTGGCGCTTCGCTCGAGACCGCACAGCCAACTGCTCGCGCGTCCGGGTGGTCCCGATGAGTGAGTCGACCTCTGATTCGCCGGCCATCGGTCCGTTTGAGGGCGGTTTCGGTATCGGTGCTGCTGTCGTCGGTATCGTAAGCATCCTCTTTGGCGTATACGCAGCGTACGATGGATACATGGGGACAGGAATGGTCGTGCGAAGCGTGGAGCCGATGAGCGAACCAATCTTGCAGGGAATTATTCTTCTCGCGTTCGCCTCGGCGTTCGGAATCATCGCGCTGTACGTCGGCGCGTACATGGAACCTGGACTGGGCGGCGACCAGGGACACTGAACACGTAACTGGATCCGAAACGGCGATTTCCAGACTCGCGGCGTGATTACTAACGGAATCGTTCACCTTCGAGTAATACACCGAGGCTAGCGCTTTGGGGACTGTCCGATCTCGAGCGTCGCGAGTACGTGTCGTGAAATTTAGGCCGCGACCTGTCCGCTTTTCTTGCGCGTGACGTAGCCGGCGATTCGGTTCCGAACGCCCTTTGATTCGATGTTCGTAAGCTTCTCGACGCTGTCTTTGTTCTGTTCGAAATCGGTCGTGAACGCGTCCGGATACTGCTCCAGCAGGAGCGTCCCCGTCTTCTTGACGTAGGCCGGTTTGATTGCCATAGAGATTGGTTCCGTCTAGAGGGCCTTAATTGACTCCCTTTGGATTCGATCGCTGGACAACCGCTGGATTCAGTCGTTCGTGACGAGATTCGGGCTTGGTGCCTGCTGGCTGTCCTGATCCGTTCGTTCGGGCGTGTTGCCCACGAGTTCCCGGAACCGCTCGGATCGGCTCGCAACGCGATCCATCGTTTCGCTGTCTGGCTCGATGTCCCGTGACTCGAGGAGGAACGTGGTGATCACGACGGTCTTGACCCACGGTTTGAGGAAACCGGTGTAGATCGTGAGGGCCGTCCCGAGAGCGATCACCCAGCCGAGAACTTCGAACAGGCCACCGAGGTTTCCGAGACCGGTTGCGACCGGTATCAGGGCCAACACGAGCACGAACGCGAGGGCGTACAATCCGACGACGATCGCAAGCGTCGACGCGAGCACCGATTTCCAGGTCTTCCCGTAGAGAACGATTCCATCTCTGGCAGACCGCCAGCGGTTCTGCTCGGGATTGCAGAACATGTGTGCGATGATCGCTTCGTCGATGTACGAGGCGGCGATCGTGATGGCTTTTCCGAGAAGCTCCACGAGCTTCTGTAGGTTTGGAACGATAGAGAGCAGTTCCGAGAACGAGACGACAGCGCCGTTGAACTGTTTGATGACCGCCTTGACCAGTTGATCGACGGCAAAGAGCGCGCTCGCTTCCGTGAAGTGTTCGGTTACCTGTGATTTGCCGTACCGGATCTGATTCGGTGGCACCTCACCCGTTTCGATGACGTGTGCGATGACCGCGATGTGGGCTACTTTAACGAGGTAAAGTACGTAGCGGCTGAACAGTCGCCACCCAGCGACGAACAGTCCGACCGCGAGAACCAAACCGACGAACGCGACGAGTTCGGAGATTGAACTGGACTCGAGCAATCTGGTTCCGAACCACGCGATGGCTCCGAAGTAGACGACGGCGAGGAGTCCACAGAGCAGTCCGATACCGAGTCGTAGCACCACGAACGGCAGTGTCTTCCGATAGACGCTGGTTGCAGTTTTGAAATGAAGCCTCATCTACGGGTCGATCCCGCCCGATCGTATTTAACATCGAGCAGGAACTACCCTGCCATCGAGGCGGAATCGACCCACCACTCGCGATCGACCTACCACTCGCTGTGCTCGCGCACGCGAGAGAGCGCCTCCTGTTCGCGGTCGCTTCCGGCGCGGTCGACCACTGACGCGTAGTACTCGAGTCGGTCCCGCAGCACGGGTTCGTCGTAGCCGTCGACCTCGAGTCTCGATGCGGCGACGGTCGCTTCGACGATGGCACCGAACCCTCGGTTTATCGTCGGCACAGTTTCCGTTTCGACCGCCGACTCGAGCGGCCGAAGCTGCCAGTCTTCCCACCGCGTCCCGTTCTCGCTGCCGGAATCGATTCGCTCGACCGAAACGCGGACCCACGCGTCGGCGGACTCGAGCACGGGCTCCTCGAGTTCGTAAATAGAAAGTGCGGCGTCGACGAAATCGACGGGGTTGCGCGTAAACTGCACGTATCCGGACCCCCGTCTGTGGAAATTCCGCCGCGTCCGCGTGTTCCCCCACGTGCGTGCGGAGGTTCGAGTTTCCGCATCGTTCGTCTTGGTCGTGCCCTGACCCTGCTCCGCCGGCTCGGCGAACAGCCCGAGTGCGGCCGCGTTCCAGCGACCGTTTGGGCCGAGCGTGGTCACGACCGTTTCGGTTACGCCCTCGAGTGTGACCGGCCACGCGGCGTTGCCATCGAAGGTGTCCACCCCATCGCCGTCGTTCGCGCCGCTCATAGCTCGATCAGTTCGTTCTCGAGGGCGATGAACAAACCGGCGGCGATCAGATCCGCGGTGGTTCCCGGATTGATCCCCCGCGAGACCAGTTCGTCGGCGAACGATTCGACCGCGTCCCGGTCCGTCGCTCGGCCGTCGGTTCGAAGTATGTCCGCGGCTCGTTCCGTCACTTCTGCAGCAGTTTCCCCGCCGCGGCGTTTTGCGACGAGGGTGTCGGGACGTTCTGCGAGGGTGGCGAGAAAGGCAGTTGCGGCTCTATCCGCAACCGGACCGCGCGCCGTAGCGATCCGATCGGCGACGTCGAACGAGCGCTCGAACCCGGCGATCCACTCGCGGGCCACGTCGTCACCGGGGACGCTCCGGTCCATCACGTCGAGAAGCGTCAACCCGCGCTCTTCGAGTGCCGGTGCGGCATCGCTCCCGCGTCGAACGTCGAGCGCCTCGAGTTCGGGGTCGGGTTCGGAAACGAAGACATCGACGTGCTCAAACGCCCGGTAAAAGGCTTTTGCATCCGCGACGGTGGTGTCCGCGACGACCGATTCGGCGGTCGATCGCGAGATCCCGTCGTCCGCCGCCTTCACGAGCGGAACGAGCAACAACAGGGCCCCGAACTGGGTGTTTCCCCCGCCCTGTTCGGCCATTCCCGCAACGCTTTGCTCGAACGACGGGCCGACCGACTCGCCCGACTCGGCCATCCGGAGACCGCTCTGCGCACCAACCGCGCCAGCGAGGAAGTGTTCGAACAGCAGGTCCTCGAGGTCCCGGTGCCGATCGACGTTGCCCGGTTTCGGCGTTCCGCAGACCTCGAGCAACAGCGCGAGTTCCGCGTTCTGGGCAGCACTTCGCATATGCACTGTCGTCGAATCTGTCGGCCGACGGCTTAGGACTTGCTGGACAACAGCCCGGAGACCATGCGGGACGAGAGACAGAAGCGCCTGGGCCGCTCGTCGACGGCCTCGCAAGCACCCCGATTTTTTCGGTTGGTGTCGAGCGTTCGCTATGAGCGACACCAACGGAGAGACGAGCACGGCCCGGCGGATGCGCGAGTTCGCGGGGACTGTGGTTCGCGGGATCAGCGACCGAAACGTGACGTTCATGGCCGGAAGCATCGCCTATCAGGCGTTTATCTCCCTTATCCCGCTGCTCGTACTGGCGTTCTTTCTCGTCTCGGTCGTCGGTGACGAGGGCCTCGCGTCGCAAGTCACCCAAACCACGCAGGGGTTCTTGCCTGCGGCCGGAAACGAACTCCTCGAGGGTGCGATTTCGGGATCCGTTGCGACAACCGGCGGGACCGTCATCGGTCTCGTCACGCTGTTGTGGGGATCGCTGAAGATTTTCCGCGGCCTCGACACGGCGTTTTCGGAGATCTACGAGTCGACGGGCGAGGCGTCGTTCGTCGATCAACTCCGCGACGCCTTCGTCGTGTTCTTCGCGATCGGTCTCGCGCTCCTAGCCGCGGCCGTTGCGAGCGTCGTGTTCGCGATATTCCCCGAGAACACGCTCATCGGGGTTCTCAACCCGATCGTTCTCGTCGTCGGCCTCACGCTCGCGTTCGTTCCGATGTACTACTACTTTCCCGACGTAGAAACGACCGTTCGGGAGATACTGCCGGGTGCCGTGGCCGCGGCTATCGGCTGGGCGGTACTGCAGGGACTCTTCCAGGTGTACGTCTCCGTCGCCGCGGGTTCGGAGTCCGCCGGCCCGATCGGAGCGATCCTCCTGTTGTTGAGCTGGTTGTACTTCGGCGGGCTGGTGTTGTTGATCGGTGCCGTCGTGAACGCCGCACGGAGCGGGCACCTCCCCGCCGCCGACGGATCCGCCGAGCACGGTACGCCCGTCGACTCCCGCGACGATGATCGACCGCAGGAGTTCGATGGTATCCACGCGGCTTCCGGGCCGAGACCGGGGGCCGAACGAACGTTTGAGCGCAATATCGCCCGTCTCGAGCGGGAGGTCGCGGACCTCGAGGGCCAACTCGCGATGCTCGAGAACGACCTGGGTGCCCAACGCAGCCGACGATATCGACTCGAGGACCGAGCGGCGACGTTGGAAGCGGAAACAGAGCGCCTCCGCTCAGAGAATCGAGATCTCCGCCGCAGGGTCGAACGCCAGAGCCGTCCGGCCTGGCGGCGAACGCTCGAGCGACTCTTCGAGCGGGCAACGAGCGTGAACGTCGGCGTGGTCCGTCGATCGTGAGACGGAGGCTGTGAGAGCGCGAAAGACGGCGCAGTCGCCGACTCAGTGCTCGATCGAATCCCGTTCGAGCCCGAGATGAGTATCGACGGCGTTTCGAACGCGCTCGAGCACGACCGGGTTGTCGCTCGGACGGCCGACGCTGACCGCGTCCGCGCCGTAGTCGGCGTACTCGCGCACGGTTGGCTCGTCGCGAACGCCGTTGTTCGCGATCACGTACAGCCCCGTCTCGTCGACGACATCTGCGATTACGCTCTCGGAATCCATCGCGTCGACGTGAACGAACGCCGCGCCGGCGTCCTCGAGTTCTTTGGCGAGCGTCGGCAGGTCGACGCCGGGGACCTCCGCACGCACTTTGACGCCGGTCGTCGCCCCCGTCTCGGTCGCCGTCTCGACGTACGATCGAAGGCGGTCAGTATCGGCGAGCAACTGTTCTCCACAGCCGACCGCGCACAACTCGTTCTGCCTGCAGTGGGCATTTATCTCCAGCAGCGCATTTCGATCGCGACAGACTCGAGCGGCGGGTACGATTGGTTCTGCCGTCGTCGTTCGAACGTTAACCCCAGGCCGTATCGGGGCCGCCTCGAGGGCCTCGAGCTGTCGGTCGATAAACTCGAACGGATCCGGCGGCAGGAACTCGTTACGGTCGCGGTCGACGAGTTCGCGGGCAGCTCCTCGAGATTGTTCGTCGATCGCGATTCCGCCGAGAAACGCACAGCCGGCGAACGCCGTGCCGGCTCGAGCCCAGTCGGCGTCCGCCTCGCCGCTGAGACTCGCCAGTGCGAGCGGTGGGGAGAACATGCTCACTCACTCGACCCGCTCGATGGCGTCGACGGTCGTTCGGACGACACGTTCGGCGTCGTCGCTCGAGTCGATCCTGATGTCGGTTCGAATCGTCGGTCGATCGAACTCGGTGTCGTCCGCATCGTCGACGACGAACGCATCGGCGAACGGGTAGGTCTCCGCAAGGCCGGCAGTCGACGGCTCCGCGCCCACCGCTTCCATCAGTTCCTCCGCGGGCCCGGAGAACGCCTCGTCTCCGAGAAACGGCGAGACGACTACCACGGGTGTCTGGCCCAGCGCGTCTGCGAACCCCGGAATCGAGAGCATCGGCCCGATGCTGGTCACCGGATTCGACGGGCCGATAACGACGGGATCAGCGAGCGCCTCGAGAACGCCCGGTGCCGGTTCTGCGTCGTCCGATCCCCGGAACTCGACGTCCTCGACTTCGGGCTCTGCGTTCCATCCGACCCAGTACTCCTGAAAGTGCATCGTCCCCTCCTCGGTGTGGACGAGGCTGGCGATCGGGTCGTCGCTCATCGGAAGCAGGTCGAACGAGACGTCGAACGCCGACGCCAGACACGCGATCGTCTCGCTCAGGCCCTGCCCCTGATCGAGAAGACTGGTCCGCGTGATGTGGACGGCGCGGTCGCGGTCGCCGATCGTCATGAACTCGCCGACGCCGGAAAAGCGCCGCCAGTTGGCGAGCGCTCGACCCGCGGTCTGTCGATCGTCGGGGAGGTACTGCGGACCGGTCGGGAGGTCCGCCGCGTCGGCGATCTCGAGCAGTTCGGCGTTCGTTCGGTGGGTGTCGCCCTCGATGCCCCACCAGGTTTCGCGGTCGAGCACGTCGCCGCCCTGAAAGAGCAACGTGTCGACGTCCGGGCAAACCAGCAGGCCGCCGAGTTCGATGTCATCGCCGGTGTTGGCGATGACCGTCACGTCGTCGGGCGAGAACGCAGCGTCCACTCCGTCGACCAGTTTCGGTGTCCCGGTGCCACCGGAGAGGAACGTAACCATACGCACACACGCGTCCGACGGTACTTAGTCTCTTTTAGCCCGAGCTGATCAGTCCCTTTCAGCCGGACTCGAGCGGTCGCCCGCGGTCGAAAAGAAGCGACAGACCCGCTCGCGACTCACTCGCTGACCCAATCGGCGAAACTCCCCTCAAGGAGCGTCTCCGATTGGCGCTCGACGTACCGGCGTTGCATCGATTCGATCGCCGTCTCGAGGTCCTCGCCCGACTCGAGCGCCCGACTCACTTCGTCGTGTTTCCACTGGGCTGGCGTGAGCCCCTGTCGGACGCGCCGCCTGAGCGGGTAGAGGTACTTCGCGGCTTCTTCCTCCGTGAGTCCGCGATTCGTCAGGCCGTCTTCGGCGTGGGCAAGCAGGTCGTCGTAGAGCTCGAACGAGTCGGTCGTCTCCTTGCCGTCGTTGGTGATCCACGTCATGTCCGCGTCGAGACCGTCGCGCATCGCGGCGTAGAAGTTCTCGTGGGCGTGCTCCCAGTCGAGTTCGTAGACCGGGTGCTCGAGGCGGACCAGACTCTCGAGCAGGCCTGCGAAGGCGGCCTGAAAGGCGACCGAATCCCGAACCGTCGGCTGGGCGGGGATGGGTCGGAACTCGATGCGGGCGTTGGCGGCCGAGCGCGTCGCGCCGTCGAAGACGGGCCGAACCCACCGCCAGTAGGTGCCGTGCTTGCGCCGGAAGTGCGGGAACTGGTCGTCGAACCGGTCGCCGGTTTCGACGGGCATCGGCACGAGCGTGTCGTCCTCGACGATCCGTTCGATCGCTTCTTCGATCTGCCCGAGGTCGCGCGGGAACCGCACCTTCCCCTCGGAGGTGTGGCGTTCGTTGAGGACGCTTTCGAAGACGCTGATCCGGTGTTCCATCCACGCGTCCGCGAGGATATCGTCCGGCGCCGCGCCCTCGTCGTAACAGTCCGCGGGGAAGAACGGGGAGTTGACGCCAAGCGCCAAAAGCGGCCCAGCGATGCGCAGCGCGTAGTTGAAATACAGCGGGAGGTCGATCGCGTGGGGAACCTGATAGTGCGGCTGGATCGACGTGATCAGGCTCTCTGGCATGACGGTGTCGGCCTCGAGGCTCACGTTCGGCGCGTCGATTTCCATCGCCGCCGACCGGGCACGGTCCGTGTTCGCCATCGCGTGGTAGCGCCCGGAGTCGCTCATGTTCGTCGCGATCCGGATCTGCGTGCCGTCGTCTCCCTGCCCGGCCGTTTCGCCGTCGTCACCATCCACGACCGTCCGTTCGACGCTGTCCGTGAGGTAGGTCGTCGCATCCTCTCCCTCCGGCGGTATCGTCCACATGGCGTCGCTGACGAGACGCATCCCTTCGGAGTTGGTCACGTCGAGCGCCGTCCGCAGGCGCGCTTTGACCTCCGACTCCTGGGCTCGGAGGCCGTCAGCGTTCAGCGGCTGGGGGCTCGTCGTCATCTCCGCGTTGTGGAGCCCGAGTTCCTTCTCGAATCCGATCAGTTCGAGGAGACGCCGCGGGACCCGCCGGAGCGAACACGCGTCGGATTCGATCGCGTAGAACTCGTACTCGAGGCCGACGATCGCCTGTGGGTTGTCGAACACGCCGTCGTCGAGCGCCTGAATAATCGTTTCGGCGTCAGCCTCGGCCCTAGAGCGAAACTCCTCGGCGTCGACCGTCAGTACGTCCGCAACCCGCGCAGCGAGTTCCTCCTCTGGCATACGTGCGAGTGAGTTCCCGATTGCCTTGAAGGCACGCCCATCGAGACGGTGCTGTGACCGCTTCGAACGACTCTCTCGATTGTGGCTGGGTCAAAACGGGATACCGCGCAAGTGCCGTCAATCCGTGTCGCCAGTCAGTTCGTTTAACACCGTCAGTTACGTAGCCACCGCCGATGGAGTTCGCCACGTTCACGGAGCGGGTCGCCGCGATCGAAGCCGAGCCAGCGGATCTCGAAATCGTCGACCACGTGAGGGCCCTTCTCGAGGAGAGCACGGCGGATAGCTCGGGCGACGAACAGTGCGGTGGCGAACAGATTCCGGACGAACAGGGGAGTGGCGAGCAGGCTGTGGACGACCGCGGCGGTGGCGACCGAACTGCAGCCGAACTCGAGATCCTCGCGCGGTTCGTGCAGGGCCGAGTCTTTCCGGCGTGGGATTCGACGACGCTCGATATCGGCCCGAGTTCGTGTTACGAGGCGATCGCTCGCGCTGCGGGAACGAACGTCAGCCCGGTCAACGTGGAGGATCGACTCGCGGAGCTGGGTGAAATCGGCGAGGTCGCCGCCAGTTACGAGTACGGCGGCCAGCAGGGTTTGGGGGCGTTCACCGACACTGCTGGTGACGCGGGCGGGGACTCGCTTACCGTCCGCGAGGTCGACCGAACGCTCCGCGATCTCGCGGCGGCGGACGGCGACGGCAGCGCCGACCGGAAGATCGACATCCTCTTCGGCCTGTTCAACCGCTGCTCGAGCGAGGAAGCGAGATACCTCGCCAGGCTCGTCCTCTCGGAGATGCGAATCGGCGTCGGCGAAGGCACGGTACGGGATGCGATCGCGGCCGCGTTCGACGTCCCGACCGACCGAGTCGAACGCGCGTTACAGGTGTCGAACGACTACGGCCGGGTCGCTCGCGTGGCTCGCGAGGACGGACGCGCTGGCCTCGACGCGATGGACCTCGAGGTTGGCCGGCCGGTGCAGGCGATGCTCGCCCAGACGGGCACGGTGACAGGCGTGCTCGAGGAGTGGTCTGAAGCCGCCGTCGAGTGGAAGTACGACGGCGCGCGAGTCCAACTTCACTACGACCCCGATCCCGAACGAACGGGAGAATCGAAGGCCGAGGTCCGCGTCTTCTCGAGGAACATGGAGGACGTGACCGACGCGCTTCCGGAGGTCGTTGAGTTCGCCGAGGAAACCCTCGAGCGACCGGCCATCCTCGACGGGGAAGTCGTTGCCGTCGACGAGGACGGCTCCCCGCTTCCCTTTCAGGAAGTGCTCAAACGCTTTCGGCGGAAACACGACATTGCAAAAGCGCGCGAGAACGTGACCGTTCGCCCGGTGTTCTTCGACTGTCTCCACGCCGACGGTACTGATCTCCTCGAGTCGCCGCTTACGGCCCGACACGAGCAACTCGTCGAACTACTTGCGGAAGGCGACGGGGCTGCTGGCGATTCTCCCGACGAGATTCGAGGACTCTCCCTGCTCTGGCGAACGGACGACCCCGAGGAAATCGAGGCGATCGACGCCGAAGCCCTCGAGGCCGGCCACGAGGGAATCATGCTCAAAGATCCCGACTCGACGTACTCGCCGGGACGGCGCGGGAAGCACTGGCGAAAGCGCAAACCCGACGTGGAGACGTTAGATTGTGTGGTGACCGGTGCCGAGTGGGGCGAGGGTCGGCGCGCGACCTTCCTCGGCACCTTCGAACTTTCGGTGCGTGCTGACGATTCCGACGGGGCCCTCGAGACGGTCGGCAAGGTCGCGACCGGTATCACCGACGAGACGCTAGCGGATCTGACAGACTTGCTCGAGCCACACATCATCGCTGAAACGGGACAGGAGGTGGATCTCGAGCCCGAAATCGTCTTCGAGGTCGGCTACGAGGAAATCCAATCGTCGCCGACCTATTCGTCGGGCTACGCGCTGCGCTTTCCGCGGTTTCAGGGCGTGCGCCACGACAAGAACCCGTCAGATGCGGACTCGATCGAGCGCCTCGAGCGACTACAGGGCCAATGAACGACGGGGTACGGGTTGCCCGATTCTCTCCCTGACGCGGGAGTCGTCGCTAACCGAACATGTCGTTCACTTCACGACCGAGGGTGATAGACGCACCATTTGATTTACAGGATCTATGGCCCTATATTCGCTCAATTACAAAAATAATTAAGAGCGCGTAGATGGGGATCAATTATGTCATGGCTATCGAATCGGACACGCGAACGGTAATCGTAACGGGCTCGACGAGGGGACTGGGGAAGCGTATCGCGGGACAATTCGCGGAAAACGGCGATAATGTCGTCATTTGTTCGCGATCGCTCGAGGACTGTGAACGGGTCGTCGAGGAATTCGAAGGGAACGACGGCACCGCTTACGCGGTCGAAGTCGACGTGAGCGAGAGATCATCCGTCGAAAACTTGATCGATGAAACCGTCGACCGTTTCGGTCGTCTCGACGTTCTGGTAAACAACGCGGGTATTAACATCCGCGGTCCTGCGGAGGAGCTGACGCCCGAGGACTGGCAGCAGGTTATCGATGTGAACTTGACGGGAGCCTTCTTCTGTGCGCAGGCGGCCGGCGCCAGAATGATCGAACAGGGCGACGGCGGTGATATCGTTAACATTTCGAGCATGATGGGGAGCATGGGCCAACAGGATCGGACGCCGTACAACACGGCGAAGGGAGGCGTCAACAATCTCACCCGGTGTCTCGCCGTCGAGTGGGCGGAACACGATATCCACGTAAACGCGCTCGCACCGGGGTACATCATGACGGAGATGGTCGAACAAGCACAGGACGATACGGGATTCGACGAACAGGATATTAGGGATCGGACACCGCTCGATCGGTTCGGGACGCCGGAGGAAGTGGCGAACTGCGTCGAGTTCCTCGCTTCGAAAGACAACTTCGTCACGGGCGAGGTGCTCACCGCCGATGGCGGCTGGACGGCGTTCGGCTGGGGCTGTAAAGATAACTGACAGTACTCGATGTCGACGATTCGGCGATCGCGGTGTACATCGACCGCGTTCGAACGGTGTCTCCTCCCGATCGCTAACAATCCGTCGTACCGATTCGGCCCGCGGCCCGCTCTCTGCTCGCCGCCGCACAGCGCGGGTCGCCACGGTCCGCGATGTGCGACTGACCACATGTAAGCACCCTTAAGAGCCACGGGAAACAGGATTCGCGTATGCAACCGCGCGACCTGTCCGACCACGTCGCATACCAGGCCGGTCGGGGGATCGAGGAGGTCGCCCGCGAACTCGGGCGTGATCCCGCCGAATTCATCAAACTCGCCTCCAACGAGAATCCCCACGGTCCCTCGCCCGCCGCCGTCGAGGCTATCCGCGAGACCGCCTCGAGCGTCAACGCCTACCCGAAAGCCGCCCACGCGGACCTCACCGCGGCTATCGCATCCGAGTGGGACGTCGACGACTCGCAGGTGTGGCTCGCAAACGGCGGCGACGGCGCGCTCGATTACCTCCACCGGGCGATGCTCGAGCCGGATGACGCCGTGTTGGTTCCCGAACCCGGCTTCGCCTACTACGGCATGAGCGCTCGATTTCACCACGGCGCGGTCAAGACCTACGCCCTCGAGCGGACCGAGGATTTCGAACAGACCGCCGATCCCGTGCTCGAGGCCTACGCCGGCGAACGGGTCGTCTACCTGACGAGTCCGCACAACCCGACGGGCACGACGATCGGTCTCGAGGAAATCGAGCGCGTCGCCGAGGAAACAGCCGACGACACGCTCGTCGTCGTCGACGAGGCCTACGGCGAGTTCGCCGCGGTCGACAGCGCGCTCGCGCTGATCCAGGGTCGCGACGGATACGACGCTCGAGACGATGTTGCGACCCTGCGGACGTTCTCGAAAGCCTACGGCCTCGCCGGGGTCAGGCTCGGGTACGCCGTCGTTCCCGAGCAGTGGGCCGACGCCTACGCACGCGTGAACACCCCATTTGCGGCGAGCGAACTGGCCTGTCGCGCGGGGCTGGCGGCCTTCGACGACGACGAGCACGTTCGACACACCGTCGAAACGACCCGCGCCTCGCGCGAGTACATGCGCGAGAACGTCGACGCGCACGTCTGGCCGAGCGAGGGAAATTTCGTCCTCGTCGCAGTGGGTGACGCCTCGGCCGTCGCCGAAGCAATGCAAGCGCGGGGCGTCATCGTCCGCGACTGTACGAGTTTTGGCTTACCGGGGTGTATCCGGATCACCTGCGGGACCGACGCCGAAACCGAACGTGCGGTCGAGACGCTCAATGCGGTCCTCGCGGACCTTGGACTCCCCGATGGCGCGGCGAGCGACGACAGTGCGGACCCGAACGCGCCGGAGGTGTCCGACTCGTGAGAGTCGCCGTCACGGGCACCCCCGGAACCGGAAAGACCACCGCGACGAACGCGCTCGCGACTCGAGTGGCCGAAGAAGATTCAGCAGCCGATAGTTTCTCTATCGGTGATTCGACGCTCGAGGTCGTCCACCTCAACGACGTGCTCGAAGACGAGGCGTTGTACACCGAGGTCGACGAGGACCGCCAGAGCAAGGTCGCGGACATGGACGCGCTCGGGGAGTGGCTCGAGGGGACGGACGACGCGCTGATCGAATCCCATCTCGCACACCACTTCGACGCCGATCGGGTCGCCGTGTTGCGATGCGAGCCGGAAACGCTCGAAACGCGACTCACCGAACGCGGCGAGACGGCGGAAAAAGCGAGCGAAAACGCCGAGAGCGAAGCCCTCGACGTAATCCTCGGCGAAGCCGTCGACCGCCACGGCCTCGAGTCGGTGTACGAAATCGACACGACGAATCGGACGCCCGAGGCGGTCGCCGACGCCCTCGAAGCGGTCGTGATAGGCGAGCGCGAACCGTCTGCCGGCGATGTCGACTTCATGGGGTATCTCGCATGACGCTGGATCAGTTCAGGCCGTACATCTCGAAATTCCTGGATCCCTTCGTCAAGGGATTCGACCGGATCGGGATGACGCCGAACGGGGTCAGCGTGCTGGCGTTCGGCATGGCCGTCGCGGCGGCCGTCGCCTTCGCGCTCGGCGGTCGAGGGGATCCGATCTGGTTCGTCGGTGCGGCGATCCTCGTCTTCGTCAACGGCTGGTTGGATATCATCGACGGCGCGCTCGCGCGCGAGCAGAACGTCGCCTCAGCCGGCGGCGACCTCCTCGATCACGTTCTGGATCGGTACGCTGACATCGTCGTCATCGCCGGACTGGCCGCTGGCATCGAGAATTACGTGCTCGGATTCCTCGCAGTTACCGGCGTCGTGATGACCTCCTACCTCGGAACGCAGGCGCAGGCGGTCGGTCTCGATCGAGTGTACGGCGGCCTCGTCGGGAGAGCGGACCGACTCGCGATCATCGGGATCGTGGGCTTTCTCGCCTACCCGCTCGCGGACGCGACACCGGGCGGACTCACCGTCGTCGGTTGGCTCTTGGTGTTCCTCGGCGTCGTCGGCCACCTCACCGCGCTGCAGCGATTTTACTACTCCTGGTCGGCGCTCGAGTGAGCGCTGCGCACACGAACTGCTCCGGACCGACGCCCTCGCGTTGTGGACTCGATGCTCGCCGCATGGTTTATCACGCACCGGAATATAGACTCTCCCATGGTTCAGTGCGAAATGTGTGGCGCCGAGACGTCGTCCCCGAAAACGATCAAAGTTGAGGGTGCCAAGCTGGACGTGTGTTCGGATTGCACAGATTTCGGCACCGAG
This sequence comes from Halostagnicola larsenii XH-48, assembly GCF_000517625.1. Classification (GTDB taxonomy): domain Archaea; phylum Halobacteriota; class Halobacteria; order Halobacteriales; family Natrialbaceae; genus Halostagnicola; species Halostagnicola larsenii. Next base: position 1,441,792 of record NZ_CP007055.1, read on the forward strand.
GTGAACACGGGCGCCTCGAGTTCGAGTACGTCGACGAAGTATTCGACGGGCTCGAGCTCCGGCGGCTCTTCGGGGTCGGGTTCGGGTGGCAACACCTCGAGTACGTCTTCGAGCAGTTCCACGAGTTCCGGCGGGTCGACCCGCAGAACGGACATGTTCGACGACATGGACGAGATCGCGACCGACTACGACGACCGGATCAGACAGGCTCGCGAACAGAAGGGCCTCAGCCAGTCGGAACTCGCGAACGAACTCAACGAGAAGGCGAGTCTCATCACGAAACTCGAGCGGGGGGACACGCTCCCGACCGACAGCGTGCAGTCGAAACTCGAGAAGTTCCTCGACGTGAGCCTCACCGGGGAAGGCGGCTCGAGCGAGGACGCTGACTGGGACGGCGGCTCCGCCAGCGGGAGTTATACCCTCGGCGACGTGGTCAAGCGAAAGGACTGATCGGATACGCTGGGAAGTTCTCGGCCCTCGATACCTGCCGTCGACTTCTTCCAATCGGCTCGCTCGGCTGTCGAAACCTCTTTCTGTGCTCGCGGGCCTCTCTCGGGTATGTTGATCCTCGTCAATCTGAAGACGTATCCGTGCGATCCAGTCGCCGTCGCGGAAGCCGTCCGCGACGTCGACGAGGAAACCGATGCTCGAGTCGCCGTCGCACCTCAGGCCGCTCACATAGAGCGAGTTGCGGCGACCGGCGTCGAAACGTGGGCCCAGCACGTCGATCCGATCGACTACGGTAGCAATACCGGACACACGCTGGCCGAGTCGGTCGCCGAGGCCGGTGCTGTGGGAACGCTCATCAACCACTCCGAGCAGCGGCTGAAACTCGCGGATATCGACGGCTCGGTTCGGGCCGCCGAACGAGCCGGACTCGAGACCATCGTCTGTGCGAACAACCCCGCACAGATCGGCGCGAGCGCGGCGCTCGGGCCGGACGCCGTTGCCGTCGAACCGCCCGAACTCATCGGAACCGGAACGCCGGTCAGTCAGGCAGACCCCGATGTCGTCGAGGACGCAGTCGACGCTGCGAGTCGCGTCGACGACGACGTCTCGGTTCTCTGTGGCGCGGGAATCAGCACGGGCGACGACGTGGTCTCTGCCGGCGACCTCGGGGCGGAGGGAGTGTTGCTCGCAAGCGGCGTCGCGAAAGCAGACGATCCGAAAGCCGCACTCGAGGACCTCGTCGATCCGCTGTAACTGACACCGCTGTCGCTTTGAACACGCCCACCCTTTTCGTGCTCGCTCGCAAACGTCCGTTAATGAGCGACGACCGGCCGGTAGCCGTCACCCTCGAGAACCGATTGATGAGCAACGGCTACTACGTCACCGACTACGAGGAAACCGACGGCGGGATCGACCTCACCTACGAGGCGGTTAGCGAATCTGAAACCGTGACCAGCCACGAAGTCGGCGTCGTCGTCCGGACGGTCCTCACGATCGACGACGAGCGCGAGGACTGGAATCCCGGTCGCCTCGAGGTGACTTCGACGACGACCGACGGCTCGGTTCGCGGGCGCTGGCACGTCGAGGCGAGCTGGTTTCGGGAACTCGCCGGTGGGCTCTCGTCGCTCGAGTTTTCCGAGCGCGTCCTCGAGACGGTGCGGACCCCTCTCGAAGAGTAGTCCGCTGTCGAGGAGCCGCTTCCGCGACGAACGGCATCGGGTTGCAGGTAGGCGGTTCCTACGTTCCCGTGTCCTGACCGACCGAAACGACTCGAGCGTCGAAAGCGACCAGTAACAAAGCCGTATCGGTGGCAACTCACGTCCGTGCGAGGCCCGCCCTCGCACGTCGGCACTGTCCGTTGGACGACTCTCGGCCCCTCCGCCGAGACCCTCCTCCTGTCTTTTGCTCGAGGACGCACGTGTGTTTGAGCCGGCTGTTCACGTCGCTATATAGATTCACGCTGGGAACGGACCGCTCGTACTTCCCCCGAATTATCGGCGAGATCCGAACGCGTTCGCCACGGAAACCGTGGCACACAATAGGTACGGGGACCCTAGCACGGCTATGAGCACCGAAACTCGGGGTCAGTCACTTCCTGCCGTCCTCACCCGCGAACGCCTCGGTCTCGCGGCGATCGATATCCTGGCCGTCGCCGGACTCGTCACGTACGGGTACGTCCATCACAGCGAGGATCCGCTGGCGAACCCGCTGGGTGTAGTCGAACCGATCACCCCGTTTCTCATCGGCTGGGCGCTGACGGCTGTGCTGGCCGGGTTGTACGCCAAAGATATATACGCCAACCCTGCTCGAGCGGCACGGTACACCGCGGTTGGCTGGATCGGCGCGGCAAACATCGGGCTGATCATCCGCTCGACGCCGGTATTCGAGGGTGGTTCCCCGTTCCCGTTTAACCTCGTGATCACCGGATTCGGACTCGTGGTCCTCCTTTTGTGGCGGACCGCATTCGCCGTCGCCGTGCGGTGATCTCCGCTGCAGACTGACGGCTGTATGTTGGTCCTGTTCGGTGTGTGAATCAGCGATCGTCGCACGCTGTGCCCTCGCTCAGTACACATATGAATACATACACATAGAGAATCGTATACATACGCGGATCGATGATCGAACTCGGCCCCTCGTTCGCTGATTACGATCGTCTCGCTCAACACACCGTTTTGAACCCGACTCCTTCGTGCGGTTCTGTGTGTGATTTTCGGCGTACCCGAGAACGATTGCCACGTTGTGGCATAGTATTATAACTATACAACAATGATATCCGGACGAATGATATCTTCATAACTTATAGAAAACACTCGAGTTAGATCGGTATTAGAATCTAATTCGGTATCAGGCGATTATGGGAAACACTTATATTACTATTCCACATAGGATAGTATACATTATGACTGGATATTACGACATTGTTCTCGCCCTCATCCCAGTCGCACTGCTCGGCATCACGGTCGCTCTCACCGTCGTCGGACTCTCGATAACGACAGCGATACCAGTCGGATCGGTAGCCGCGATGACGCTCATCGGTCACGCGATGTTCGTCAACGGACCGATCGACTCGAGAGACGAAACCGGAACGACGCGGCCACCGATCAACGCCGACTGATCTCGGAGCTATCTCACTGTCTTTTTCTCTCCCTGTCCCGTTTGGGCGATTATGACCGAAACGCTGTTTCTCTCGAGCGACGATGTCGCGGCACTCGCATCGCCGGAAGCGTACGTCGAGGCAGTCCGGGAAGGATACCGCGAGCGCGGTCAGGGCGCACCCGCAGATCCGCGCTCGGCGTATCTTCGAACCGATCCCGATGGGATGTTCACGGACTACGCCGCGTTGCTGCCCGAAACGGGTGCGATGGGTGGGTACATGTACAGCGCCGGATTCGACGCCGGCGACGCGTGGTTCGTGACGCCGCTTTTCGACGCGCAGTCGGGCGAACCGCTCGCGATCATCGACGGGGCGAGCATGAACCCGTTCAAAACCGGCGCTGCCGGGGCCGTTGCTGTCGATTCGCTCGCCCGGGAAGACGCAAAAACACTCGCCGTCATCGGAACCGGTCCGCAAGCCCGCGGGCAGGTCCACACGACGGCCACCGTCCGGGACTTCTCCGAGGTTCGCGTCTACTCGCCGACCGCGGAAAGCCGAGAATCGTTCGCCAACGAGTTTGCCGACGAACTCGAGGCGTCGGTTCGGGCCGTCTCCTCGAGCGAGGCGGCCATCTCCGGTGCGGATGTCGTCATCACCGCTACGACGGCGACTGAGCCGGTGTTCGACGGGGATCATCTTGATCCAGGCACGCACGTGACTGCGATGGGCCAGTACCATCCCGACAAACGGGAACTCGACGCGACGACCATCGAACGCTCGACGTACGTGCCTGATCTGCGAGCGCGAGTCTCGCAGGATGCGGGCTCGTTTATCGCCGCGCGCGAGGCCGGTCGCGTCTCGGACGACCACGTCCACGCCGAACTGGGCGAGGTGGTCGCCGGCACCGAACCGGGTCGCACCGCCGACGACGAGATAACCGTCTTCGACAGCGGCGGTACCGGAATCGAAACGGTCGCCGCAGCGGCGTTGCTCTACGAGCGAGCGCTCGAGAACGATCTCGGCACGCAAATTCCGTTCGCTCCGGCGAGCGAAGCGTTAACGGGCCGACGACACGACCGCTAGGGCTTACCGTCGCACGAACGGACGACCAATTACCCGAAACGGCGTTGCGACTCGAGCAGTTAGCAATCTAAAATTTGCCATATTCATCTGTTTTATTGCTATTCTGATGCGGATCACTGGAACAGAGCGTATTGACTTATTGATCTGTTACGGCAGTTAATTCGCGGTTTCCAGTCGACACGCTCGACATCTCGCCGCGACTTACAAACCGCTCGTGTCCGTAGGATTAGGTATGTCTCGAGCGGAAGATCTGGGAGAAACGCTCGCGGAGATGGATTCGCTCACCATCGTCTGTCATGACAACCCGGATCCCGACTGCCTCGCCAGTGCCCTCGCGCTCAAACGGATCGCACAGCAACACGAGGTGGACGAGATTTCCATCGTCTACGGGGGTGAGATCTCCCACCAGCAAAACCGAGCGTTCGTCAACATGCTCAACGTGGGGATTCAACAGATCGAAACCGCTTCGATAACCGAGGACGACCGTCTCGCCTTCGTCGACCACTCGGTGCCGGGCGGGAACACACAGCTTCCGGCGACGATCGAACCGGACATCGTGGTCGACCACCACCCCGACGGCGATGTCGAGGCGGCGTTCGTCGACATTCGAATGGACTACGGTGCCACGGCGACGATATTCGTGGAATACCTCTTCGATCTGGAGATGACCATCGCGACTCGACTGGCCTCCGCACTCCTCTTTGCTTTGCATCGCGAACGTCTCGATTTCGTCCGTGATCCGACAGAACGGGAGTACGAAGCTGCACTGGCCGTCTATCCGGAAGCTGACCTCGAGATGCTAGAGCAACTGTACGGCAGTGCCTTCTCCCCGGCGACCCTCGATGCGATCGGCCACGCTATCGCGTCGCGAACGCGCCGGGGATCGTCACTGGCTGCGAGCGTCGGCCGAACCACCGAGACTGACGCCCTTCCGCAGGCGGCTGACTACCTGCTCAATCTCGAGGGCGTCGATACCGTGTTGGTCTACGGAATCGTCAACAGCGCGATCAGAATAAGCGCGCGCTCGATCGATCCGCGGGTTCAGGCTGGAGACACGTTGACCAGTGCGTTCGGCGAACTCGGAACCGTTGGTGGTCACCACGACATGGCCGGCGGCCGGATCGATCTCGGGCTGTTCGCCGACGTCGCTGGTGACGAAAACGAGTTGCTCGAGTTCGCCAGTACTCGCCTCGAAAAGCGGTTTTTCGACGCCCTCAATCTCAACGACAAGGACGAGTAGCGCTCTCGACGAGGGTCGCACCCTATTCGAGGGGTGGAGCGACGGACTCACTCGATGTCGATCGAATGCGCCGCTTCGTCGGGCTCGAGTTTCGGGAGTCGGATCGTCAGAACGCCGTTGTTGAGGTGTGCATCGACCCCCTCGGCGTCGACGGGGTCGGGAATGCTGACCTGTCGGCTGAACGAGCGAGTGCGCCGCTCCCGCCGGAGGTAGGTATCGTCGCTGTCGTCGATCGCGTGTTCGCGCTCGCCGTCTATCATCAGGTGTTGATTTGTCAACGTGACCTCGATGTCGTCACGCTCGAACCCGGGAACGTCCACGACGACGACGAACTCGTCTCCCGCGTCGGTCATATCGAGTCCGGTTCCCTGCGAACCGACGCTCATGTCGAGGCGGCCAGCGTCCGCTCCGGTTTCACGGTCGTCGCCCCGTCGCGCCGACTGCAACTGCCGACTCAATCGATCGAACAGTTCTTCGAGTCCATCGAACGGATTCGGTCTCTCTGCCATACTCGAGGGTACGACACCTGCGGCGAAAAAGGCCACTCTCACTGGTCGTGACCGTCCGCGATCGAAATAGGTTGCCGACGGCGATTGCGGCAGAACCGAGGGGTTGGACCGTCGTTAATGTGCTGGATCCCCTACCGGCGTGTATGACTCGAGCACTGTTCGTCGTCAGCGAAGAAGGCTACTGGGGAGAAGAATGCGTCGAGCCACTCGAGACGCTCACCGACGCCGGGGTCGACATCACCGTGGCGACGCCGACGGGCGGACCGCCGCGGATCGACGAGCGGTCCGCCGATCCCGAACAGGTCGGCGAGGAAACCGCCGAACACGTCATGGAGGTCCACGAGACCGACGAGCGACTGAACGATCCCATCCCGCTCGCGAAGGCTCGAGCCGGCGAGTACGATGCCGTCGTTTTCCCTGGTGGTCACGGCACGGAGTGGGACATCAACCAGGACAAACACGCGCGCACGCTCCTCCGAAATACGATCGAAGGCGACGGGAAAGCCCTCGTCGTCTGTCACGCCATCGCCATCCTCGCGTTCACGCGGGACAGCCACGGCGCGTTCCTCGTCCACGACCGCGACGTCACCGGCTTCCCGAACGAGTGGGAGGAGGGAATCGTCGACGACGACGACCTGATGCCCGACGGCCGAAAGCTCCCCTACTGGGTCGAAGACGAAGTGATCGCCGCGGGCGGCAACTGGGACGCCGAACTCGAGTCGGAGACGAGCGTCACCGTCGACGGCGACCTGATTACCGCACGCGGCCCCGGTTCCTCGAGCGCCGCAGGACAGACTCTACTCGAGGAACTCGGGATCGAGGCCTAATCCGGTTGAGACCTAACCCGGTTGCAGTCGCGTTCGAGGCACCACTGTCGAACTGTCGGAATCGAATCAGTCCCTTTTTACGCAACGGCGGGGAAGAGCGACCTATGAGCTTCGAGGAAGACGAACACGTCGTGCTCCACGACAAACACAGCGAATTCGACGGCGAAGTCGGGACGATCACCCAGACGATGGAATCTATGTTCGGCGACGTCACCTACACGATCAGCTTCGAGGACGGCCAGGAGTCGGGCGTTCCCGAAGACGCCCTCGAGGCCGCTCCAGACGACGCCGAAACGGACGACGACGACGAGTAATCGACCCATACGACGACCCATGCCGTTCTCTTAGGACCGATGCCACAAATCCCGCTTCACTACGTCGATCTGCGAACGTTCTGTTACGCCACCGAGGACGAAAAACGCGTCGAGGAGGCGTTGCGAACGTTCCTCCCCGAAGAGTTCGAACTCGAGCGCGTCGAGAGCGAGGGCCACTATGGGGATCGGATCCTCGTTCTCTCGGCGCGCGCCGAAAACGCAGACGACGTTCGCCACGTCCTCTCGAGACTCGCTGATCTCGAGGAGTTCGACGGCCTGATCGCCGAACTCGACCAGCGGGTCACCGAAAACACCGAACTCTACCTCACGCTCGACAAACAGGCCGCGTTCAACGGGGAGAGCCGCCTCGGCGACGGCATCACGTTCCGCGCGAAAGTCGAAGCCTACCCCGCGAAGAAGGAAGCCGCCGTCGAGAACGCTCAAGAGGTTCTCGAGCGCCTCGAGGACGAGGACGTCGACTGATCCAATCAGCCGGGGCTAACAAATAGCGTTGGCGGCGCTCTACTACTCGCGCGATTCGACGTTCGTCTCGAGCGTTCGATTCTCGGTAACAACGGCGGTTACGCGCACAGACTCGACCCCCCAGCCGGCGTCCTCGAGTTGGTCGATGATCTCCTCGTTCGAGAGTGCAACCGATTCGCCTAGAGCGGTAATTTCAAGCGAGTACGGTTCGTGCTGTTTGATCCACGGACCGGGAAGATGTTGCTCGTCCCTGTGCTCGTCGTCACCTGCTGGCTCGAGTTCGGCTGTCTGCTCGTAGGTGGGGTCTCCATCCTCGAGAACCGTCACCGCAATGTCGGTCGCCTCGTCCGATCGATTCCTGCCGAGTATCCGCAGATCAAGGTAATTTCTCGTTTTGTACTGTCGCCAGCCATAGTTGGCCGCACCCGTTACGGTAATTCCCCCGAGGACGGTTACCGCGAGCGAACGACGACTAAGATTGGGGACCATACCATCAGATAATAATACACTTTACATAAAGCTTGTACCAACTCACGGTTTGGACTCTCCATCGACCGTGCCCTAAGAGCGCCTATCAATCGGTTCTCTCACGCGCGAGAAGGCAATTGATGTATTCGATCGACCGACGAGTATCAGAGCCTGCGGAGTGGGACCTCACTGGAGGCGACTACCGCACCGCCTGCGTCGCCGCGTCGATGATCTCGAGGGCTTCTTTGAGTTCTTCCGTGCTGGTCGCATACGAGAGTCGCGCGTAGCCGTCGCCGTGCGCGCCGAAGGCGTCTCCGGGGACGACGACCACGTCGCGCTCGAGAACCTCGTCACACCAGCCGTCCGGAACCTTGGGCATGACGTAAAACGCGCCCGAGGGTGTTGGGACCTCGAGTCCGGCGTCTTCGAGGCCGTCAACGACGAGGTCTCGCCGTTTCTCGAACGCGTCGACCATCTCATAGACGGGATCCTGTGGACCAGTCAGGGCTGCTTCGGCGGCGTACTGGGCCGGCGCGCTCGCACAGGCCTGCCCGTACTGGTGGACCCGGAGCATACGTTCGATTCTCCGATTCGATCCCACGACCCAGCCGAGTCGCCAGCCGGTCATCGAGTACGTCTTCGAACACGCGCTGACGACCACCACGTTGTCCGTCTGAGCGAACTCGAGCGGCGAGCGGTGTTCGCCCTCGAAGACGATCCGCTCGTAGACTTCGTCGGAGAGACAGAGGACGTCGTGTTCGTCCGCGATGCGTGCGAACTCGCGCATGTCCTCCTCGGACTGGACCGCACCCGTCGGATTCGAGGGGCTGTTGACCACAAACACGGCGGTGTCGTCGGTGATCGCCTCCTCGACGGTGGCCGGGTCGAGTGTGAGATCCTCCCGGAGCGGGACCGGCTTGGGGGTTCCATCGGCGATTTTCGTCAACGCATCGTAGGAGACGAATCCGGGGTCCGGAAAGATCACTTCCTGTCCCGGATCGACGTGCGCCTCTAACACCAGGTGGAGTGCCTCGCTTCCGCCGGAAGTCGCGATGATGTCCGTCGGATCGACGCCGATGCCGTACTCGCGGTCGTACGTTTCGGAGATGGCCTCTCGGAGCGACCGCGTCCCCTTGTTCGAGGTGTAGGCGTCGGTCTTCTTCGATTCGATAGCCTCGATCGCGCCCGCTCGAGCGTGTTCGGGCGTGGGAAAGTCAGGTTGCCCGAGACCGAGATTTATCGCGTCCTCGCCCGCGGCCTCGAACACTTCACGTATCCCGCTGATCGACACCTGCTCGACCCGATTTGCAAACTCCGTCATGTCTCAAATGGCGGGGCCGACCCCGATAACTCTTGATGTGTTCCGGCCTGACGTCCACGATGGAGCGGTCAGTTCCGTCCGTCTAAATCTCGTGTCTGTCAAACTAAATAAGCCACAACGAATATGCCCATCCTGACGAATACACCCTACAATGACTTCTTCACGCAGGGCCTTTCTTGCAGCTGGTGTGACAGGTTCGCTCGCACTCTCGGCCGGTTGTCTGGATTTCGTCACCGGCGACGGACCCCTCGAGTTCAGTTCCGACCGCGTCGCGCCGACCGACAGCGCGCTCGAGGAAACCGGATTCGACGAGATGAGCGTCGAGGAAGAAACGTTCGAAGAGACCGTCGAAGCCGGCGTCGAACGCGAGGTCAAAGCCAACTTCTGGCTCTCGAGTTACGCGAAAGCGCTCGAGATTCAGGGCCAATCCGAGGAGGCGACCGCGTTCGTTGCAGTCTCGACCCCCGACATGAGCGTCGCAGGTCGGTCGTTCAACCCTATCGACGGGATGGATAGCGAAGAGTTACTCGACGAATTCAGGGGCCAGATCGAAAACGGGGATACGGATATTCAGGACATCAAGCACGAGGAGACGTTTTCGGTCTCAATTCTGGACGAAAGTCGTGACATCGACCTGCTGCGCGGACAAACAGAATATCGGGGTGAAGCGATCGATATCGAGCTGGTAGTGGCCTCGTTCGCTCACGAGGGAGATTATCTGGTTCTCGCCGGCATGTATCCCGAGATGTTCCAGGACGAGGGCGTCAACGTCGAAATGCTGCTCGAGTCCGTCGAGCATCCTGCCTGAGCGGCGGTTTCGGGAGCCTCCGATTTTCACGTGGAAAACTCGAGACGCTGACCGTGACACGAGCGACAGCAGTACACGAGACAGTAACCCAGAGAGTGGTGCGGAATACATAGTAGCTGGCCCGCTCGTCGGGAGTTCCGGGCCAAGAGTGGCTGAGGTGTACGGAGAACGAAACCGGTGCTCGAGTCGCGTCGAAACTGAAACCGACTCAGTAGAATTCGCGGACCAGATCCATGGCGTCTTCGGGTGCGCCGTCGGGAATTTCGGACATGTCCTCGGTGACGCCGTGTTGTTCGTGATACGGCAGCGCGTTCTCGTTTTGATACATCACGCCCTGGTACTCCTTTTCGCCGTCCGTGATGACTTCCTTGGCGTCCTCGTAGTTCGTCGGATCGTGGTCTTCGTCCTCTTTGAGGTCGACGAGCGTGTCGCGGAAGTAGTCGTACGTGTCGACGTCGTTGAAGGTGACACACGGACTGAAGACGTTGACGAATCCGAAGCCGTCGTGTTCGATCGCCTTCTCGATGATTTCGGCGTGACGGAGCGCATCCGAGCTAAAGGACTGGGCGATGAATGTCGCACCCGATGCGAGCGCGAGCGCGAGCGGATTGACCGGTGGCTGCTGTGGGCCCTCCGGCGTCGTCGACGTTTCGAAGTCCGATCGCGAGGTCGGCGAAGCCTGTCCCTTCGTCAGCCCGTAAATGCGGTTGTCCATGACCACGTAGGTCATGTCCACGTTTCGGCGAACGGCGTGGACGAAGTGTCCGGCACCGATCGAGTAGCCGTCGCCGTCGCCGCCGGCGACCATCACTTCGATATCGGGGCGGGCCATCTTGACGCCGGTCCCGACTGGAAGGGCGCGTCCGTGGACCCCGTGCAGCGCGTAGCTGTGCATGTAGGTCCCGATTTTCCCCGAGCAACCGATTCCCGCCACGACGAACGTGTTGTCGGGATCGTTGCCGGTGTTCGCGAGGGCTTTCATCATACCGTTCATCGTGCCGAAGTCCCCGCATCCGGGACACCACGTCGGCTGTTTGTCGGATTTGAAGTCGGTGAATCGTACGTCTGAGCTCATTGTGCTGGAACCTCCTCTGCGAGTTTATCGGTGATCTCTGTCGCGAGTTCGTCCGCTTTGAAGCGCACGCCCGTGTACTTGTTTATCCGCTTGACGCGGGTAAGGGTATCGTGCTCGAGCACGTCCGCGAACTGCCCCGTCGCGTTACACTCGACGACGATCGTATCGTCGGCCGCCTCGATCTCCTCGGTCAGGTCGGGCCGCGGGAAGATGTACGGGACGGAGATGACCCGAACGCTCGTTCCCTCTTCCTCGAGGTACTCGAGCGCCTCGACGAGCGCACCTTCGTTCGAGCCCCACGAGATGATCAGGTTGTCCGAGTCCGAGTCGCCGAACTCCCGGTAGCTCCACTCCTCGCGTTCCTTCGCGGTCTCGACCTTGCGGTTTCGCTTGTCGACCTGCTCGACGCGTTCGCCTTCTTCTTCGGTTCGGCGACCGAGTTCGTCGTGCTCGAGGCCGGTGGACATGTGTGCGCCGTCGATCGTGCCGGGTTTGGCACGCGGGCTGACGCCGTCGTCGGTGACGGCGTGTGCGCGGAACCGGCCCTCTTCGTCGAGCCATTCGTCGACCTCGTCTTGCTCGACGAGTTTGCCGCGGTCGATTTCGACGTCGTCCATGTCGAACGCTTCCGGCGGGAACGTCTGCTCGGTCACCGACATCGCGAGGTCGGAGACGAGGAAGACGGGCGTCTGATACTTCTCCGCCAGGTTGAACGCCTCAACGGTCTTCCAGAAGCACTCGGTGATCGTCGTCGGCGTGACGACGAACCGAGGGACCTCGCCGTGACCGGCGTACAGCGCCATGTTGAGGTCTCCCTGTTCTTGCTTCGTTGGCATCCCGGTCGAGGGACCCGAGCGCTGGACGTCACAGATGACCAGCGGCGTCTCGCTGGTGGCGACGAGTCCGAAGGTCTCGGTCATGAGGTCGATCCCTGCACCGGATGTCGCGGTCATCGCTCGAGCGCCGGCTCGTGCGCCCCCGAGTGCCATGTTGATCGCAGAGAGTTCGTCCTCGGCCTGCACGACGTGGCCGCCGTAGTCTTCGATCCGGCCCGTCAGGTACTCCATGATCGATGTCGCGGGCGTGATCGGATAGCCGGCGTAGAACCGACAGCCGGCGGCGATCGCACCCATGCCGATCGCCTCGTTCCCGTTCAGCAGGACGTAGTCCTCGTCGGTCGTCTCAAGGTCGTACCCGAGCTCGTCGAAGTCGTAGTTCTCGCGAACGTACTCCTGCCCGAGTCGGGCGGCTTTCTTGTTGTTCTCGACGATCTTCGACCCCTTGCCGCCGAAGCGTTTCTCGAGGGATTCGTCGAGGTATTCGACGTCGAAGTTGGTTATTTCACACGCCGCACCGAGCGCGACGATGTTGCGCATGATCGCTCCCCCGGCGTCTTCGGCGAGCGATTTCAGGGGAACGTCGACGGGCGTGGTGTTCTCGGGAATCTCGGCCTCCCAGGAACGTTCGCCGTCGTAAATGATCGCGCTCCCGTCGTGGAGCTCGTCAAGGTTTTCGTCGATCGTTCGCTGGGTCAGCGCGACCAGGATGTCGAGCCGATCGACGACGCTCTGTACCTGATCGACCGATGTTCGGATCTTGTAGGCGGTGTAGCCGCCGCGGATTCGCGACGCGAAGTCTTTGGATGTGAACACGTGCCGTCCTGCCCTTGAGAGTGCCTGAGCGAAGATCTTCCCGGTGGAGTCGATCCCGTCCCCGGCCTCACCTCCGATTGCCCAATTAAGGTCCTCAGCCATGTTATGTCGCACCTTGCCCCCACCAAATGAAAAGCCTTCTGAAACCCCAACCGCCAAACCAGAGGAGCGGCTGATATGTTGCCGGTAACCCGGTTTACGGGCCGATTCCATGCCAGGATTGTAGACGATCGTAGTGAAGGTTTTGGACGGAGAACGGAACGACTTTTCGACCGTCGCTCGAACACGCCACCATGGATGGAACTCCAGTCCGCGTCGAGTCGGTTCGTGACGTCGGACCCGGAACGGTCGCGATAGAACTCGAGGCACCCCCGTCGTTCGACCCCCGGCCCGGACAGTTCGTTCTCCTCCGGGCGGCACCCGACGGTGAGGAACTCGCACGCCACTACACGCTCTCGTCGCCGACGGCCGCCGACACGTTTGAAATCACGGTCGGTATCGACCCCGACGGTGATCTCTCGCCGTGGCTCGCAGACCTCGAGGGCGGGGAGACGGTTCACATCGAAGGGCCGATGGGAGCTATCACCTACGACGGGTCGACCGATGTCGTCGCGGTCGCGGGCGGTCCCGGCGTCGGCCCCGCGGTCGCAATCGCCGAAGCCGCACACGAAAACGGGAAGGACGCCGCCGTCGTCTACCAGGACGACCAGCCGGCTCATCGAGACCGACTCGAGGCGCTCGAGGCGGACGGTGCGCCGGTTAGCATCGTCGATGCGGACGCCACCGATGCGCTCGAAAAAACGGTAGCGGACCACCTCGATGACGGGCAGTTCTACGTTTTCGGGTTTAGTGAGTTCGTAACGACCGTCGCCGACAGTATCGACGACGCGGGCGGTGACTCGGACGATGCGTTGATCGAGAACTTCGGATAGCGGGTTCGCCGGTCGCTTCTCGAGAAGCGACCGTGGAATCTCGTTTGCTCCAGCTCGGTCTTCGATCGGCGTCACCTCAGTGTTCGACGAGTTCGATCAAAATACCGCCCGTATCCGACGGATGGAGGAACGCGACCGAGTGGCCCCACGCGCCGGGCCGTGGCTCCTCGTCGATGAGTGTGACATCGTACTCGCGTGTGCGCTCGAGCGCTCGCTCGAGATCGTCAGTTGCCAATGCGAGGTGATGAATTCCGGACCCTTGGGTCTCGAGGTATCGGGCGATCGTTCCCTCCTCGATCGGTTCGAGGAGTTCGAAGTACCCCGACCCGCACTCGAGGAAGACGACGCGGAGTCCGTCGAACTCCTCTTCGTGTGCGATCTCGAGGCCGAAGCAATCGGCGTACAGCGCGGCGAGAGAGTCTGCATCGTCGGTCGCGATTCCTGCGTGGTCGAAGTGCATCGTTGTCCGATCACGCTGGAACGGCCTTATTCTTGCGTTCGGGCGGTCCGTCGGCGAGGGGTCTGTCTCTGTCTCGAGCCATCCTAAAAAATGTGCGTCAACTGCGACCGATACCGAACCGAACTGGCTTCGGTACTATTCGGATTCGTTTCCGTCGCTTTCGTTGCCCATTCCGTCTTCGGATTCGTTGTCGGTACCGCCATCCGATTCGTTGCCCGTTCCGCTCGCTGATTCGTTGCCCATTTCGCCGTCGGACTCGTTGCCGTCCTCGGATTCGTTACCGCTGCCGCCGCCACCGCCTCCGCCGCCGTTCTCTTCGATCTGAATCTGTCCGTCCATCGTGCTCTCGTGGGGTTCGCAGATGTAGTTCGTCATCTCGTCGCTGGCCTGGACGCCCTCGAGCGTCGCGGTTTCGCCTTCGCTCGAAATGCTGTCGGTTTCGTAGTCGTCGACGACGTCGCCATCACCGTTGAGGATCTGCAGATTGTGTTCCTGCCCGTCAGTGTTCTCGAACGAAATCGTGTACTCCTGACCGTTGAAAAGCACCAACGTCGGGTTCTCTTCGTCGGCGATCGGATCGGGCGCGACGCCGACCCAGCCCGAGGTCTGGCCCTCGAGTTCGATTTCTTCGACGTCTTCCCACGCTGAAACGTCAGTCTCGCCACCACCGTTCCCACTGCCGCCATCGCCGCCACCACCACCACCATCGCCGCCACCCCCATCGTCACCGCCGCCACTACTGCCACAGCCAGCGACGAGCGCGGTCGCCGCGGCGGCACCTGTATACTGAATCATCCGTCGTCGGGACAGTGTATCATCGGATGTCATCACGTACGTATCGGGTTCGAAGTCGGATAGCCAGACGCCCGTCATTCGCTTGACGTTGATGTGGGCGCTTCTATCGGCAGTTTTCGGTAAAATTCACGAGATGCCGAACGTGTGTGATGGTACCGAACAACATAAACATCCGAATATCAGTCTGTAGATCCCTTCTAGGACGATGAGCAGTTCGGATCGCTCTTTCGACGCCGAAGCCGATAATGCCTCCTCGAGTCACTCGGTTGGTCGAACCGTTACGACGGGGATGGGCGAATTACGAACGACCTCTTCGGCCACGCTGCCGAGCAACACGTGGTCGAGTCCCGTCCGCCCGACGGTCCCGATCACGATCATATCGGCGTCGATCTCCGTTGCGTACTCGAGAATCGCTTCCTGCGGAACGCCCTCGCGAACGCCGGTTGTCACGTCGATACCCGCACGTTCTGCGGCGGTTTCGACGAGTTGGTTAGATTCGCGGGCCTCCTCCTCTGGCTCGGCACGAAGTTCGTCTCGTTTCATCGCGCTGTGTGGGCCCTCGGGAACGATCGAGATCCCGTGAACGGACGCACCGAGCTGGTCCGCGAGCGCGATTCCGTGATCGATGGCCGCCCGGGACTCGTCGCTTCCGTCGGTCGGAATCAAGACGGTCTCGTACATCGTACCCGGATAGTCGGCAGGTTCGGCCAAATACGACGGGCTTGCCTGTGCGCGTGCGATCTGTTTTTTGCGTTTTCCGTGCGCGTGTTCGCGGTATTCAAAGTGTGCGATCATATCGCGGGCCGACTGCTGGTGGCCGATCCACCTTTCGTAACTGGCCGCTCTCGTCGGCTTAACGAACCTGACTCCTCCCGTCGATTGCACGAATCGTTTCGGTTGGGACTACTACCCGAAATTGACTCTCACAGGAACGGGACTGTCCGTCTGAAATGGTGGCGGGCAAGGCTACCGCTAACACAATTCGTCTATACGTGTTTGTGGTGGATATCGATGATGACTACAGTCGTGGAACTCGGAGTGCCGGCCGAACGCCTCGGACTCGCTGAAACGTTCGATCGCGTCCCGACATTCGAGTTTCTGATAAACGGTCTCATCGGCGACGGACCGCCGCTCGTCTACGTTTCGGGACCCGACCGGGAGCGAGTTGAATCAGCGCTCGAGGCGGACCCATCCGTCGACGTGATCGCGTCGATGGACGATGCGAGCGACGGCCAATGGTTGCTCCGACTCGAGTTCAATCAGGGGATACAGACGTTCCAGCGGATCGTCTCGGAGAACGACGGCGCGATTCTCGAGGCGAGCGGGCAGGACGGGCGATGGTCCATCAAGTTGCTCTTTCACGAACGCGCGGACGTATCCGACTGTCACTCGTCGTTCGAACGACACGACTTCGGGGTCACAGTCACACGGGTCAGCCCGATGGACGACCCGGCGAACGGCCAGACGCCGCTGACGGAGACCCAGTACGAGACGATTCTGAAGGCACACGAACTCGGCTATTTCGACGTTCCACGGCAGGTCACGCTCGAGGAACTGGCATCGGAGCTAGGTATCTCACATCAGGCGCTCTCCGAACGGTTACGCCGGAGTCACTCGGCTCTGGTGAGCGCCGAACTGTCCAATCGAATGGCACCGGTTGGGCTCGACCCCTGATACTCCGTTCTGAGCGGGCTCACATGCGGTCGACACGCAGTACCCTGATCATCTGTCCACCTTCTATCCATCTCCCTACTGTCTGCCCATCCGCTCACTATCTACCTATCTTCCCACCGTCTACTTTCGATGCGGATGAGGCCGACGTGTGCTTGCGCGCGACGAAACGCGCACATCGTCGCTGTTCCGGCCACTCGATTGGTGACTCGCTCGGACTCCCTTTCTGACTCGTCCAACTTCTACCTGTGGTTGAACGTAATTATGGCAGTGTTTGCTCATACACCAGATATAATTAACCATATGGCCACTTTCACCCAGATCTAGTTTGGTATTGCCCGCACAGTTAGCTTTAATATTGGACAGTACAACAGTAGTCATGTCGGTGCGAATCCGACGACCGAATGCAACGTATTGGCTACCAACTATCCCTGTGAGTGCCGGTGGACCGCGGTACCCAGCCGCGGACGAAGGGTACATCCCCTGTGTGCCCTGTGGATCACTCATGCTCAATCAGCGTTTTATGGCCACTCGTGGCTGTGTGGCCCAACCCACTGTCAAGCCCTGTCGGATCCAGTAAAACGGGTCCGCTGGGTGTTTCACCTCAGACCGACCGAGCGGGTGCTCCGCAACTGACGGCTGAATTACGGTCCGACAAGTTGCAGTTTTATGTGATGTGCCTGCAAATACCAACAGCAATGGGTGTTGGTGGCGAAAACGAATTCCGACGACGCGAATCGACCGAGACGGTTTCGCCGATCGAAGCGGACGGACGTCTCGAGGCTGTATCGAAAGACGACGCGTTCCACCTCTTACAGACCAGTCGACGCCGCGACGTGGTTCGATATCTACAGGGTCGTAACGGCCCGATCGAACTGCGCGACCTCGCAGAACAGGTCGCCGCCTGGGAGCAGGGGACGACGATCGACTCGCTTTCCTCCTCGGAGCGCCAGCGTGTCTACATTTCGTTGTACCAGACACACCTTCCGAAACTCGACGAACACGACATCGTCGACTACGACAAGAATCGCGGAATCATCGAGCGATGTCAACGGGCGACGCAACTCGAGTCCTACCTCGAGGTCGACCCGCTCCGATCGAACCCGGATCCGTGGCCCCGTCGATACGGAGCGACTGTGATCCTCTGTATAATTCTTGCTGGTATTACTACGCGTGAGTTCGGATTTTCGCCGTCGACGTGGCTCACCCTGCTCGTGCTCGCTGCGGTCGGAGCCGTCACCGTCGGCCACTGGTGGTCGAAACGGGTTGATTTCGAGCAGCTATCGGCCCGATCGTGATCGGCGCTCGAGATCCGGGCCCGTCGAGGACGCGGACTCACCGTCATCCACCATCGAACAGCACGCGTTCACTCGACGGTTGACCCATCGGTGCGCGTAGAACGCTACGGAGAACTCCTGCAGACTCGCGTGTGCACACGCGAGTAGCCCGATTGCGAACGCGGCGACCAGTAGGGAGTTGGCCGAGGGGTTTTGCAGCCAAGGACTAAGTATTTTGGGATGGAATACCATACCATGGCCTTCAGCGAAGAACTCGAGTTCGGACACGAGGACCGCAAACGCATCTACGAGTACGTCGAGCGAAAGGGGGCCGTCGATCCCGAAGCCGTCTGTCAGGATCTTCGTATCGACCCTGGCGGGTTTCGCCACCACGTTGCCATCCTCAAGCGGGACGGTCGCCTCCAGTCAGAAGCGGGCAAACTCAGGGTAACGATCGACGCGGGCGCTCGAGAGGAGTACGTTACCGAAGCATTCGAATTTCACATCCGGCCGGCGAGACAGGAAGACCTGTCCGGAATCGTCGGGGCGATCCGACAGGTCGCCGAGGAGAAGACCTACATCGTCGCCGAGAGCGTCGCGGACGCAATCGACCACGAAAGCGCGTTGCTCCGCTACAACGAGATCGAATCGCGGATGTTCTTCGTCGCGACGGTCGAAAACGAAGTCGTCGGGTGGGTCCATCTCAACGCACCGGAACTGGACAAATTGAGCCACACCGCAGAGCTAACCGTCGGCGTCATCGAGGAGTACCGGAACAACGGACTCGGTGCACACCTGCTCTCGAGAGGACTCGAGTGGGCCGGAGCCAACGGCTACGAAAAAGTCTACCAGAGCGTTCCCTCGGTGAACGAGGAGGCGATCGACTTCCTCGAATCTCACGACTGGGAAACGGAGGCCGTCCGAGCGGACCATTACAAACTCAACGGCGAGTACGCCGACGAGGTCATGATGGCCATCGAACTGTAGGCGCTCTCGGGCGGTTTTCAGCGAACGCCGGACTCGGTTGGTACCTCGAGTCGCATCCGACGGGCTGTTCGAGCGCTCGCGGCGGCGCTCGTGACCGAAACCCTGAATTATGGTCGAATCGTAGCGTTATCGTCCAATGAGCGAGGAGATTCCAGACGACGGCCCGATCGTGCTCTTCGACGGCGTCTGTACTCTCTGCAACGAATTCGTTCAGTTTATCCTGCCTCGAGATTCCGAGGGGCGGTTTTACTTCGCGTCGCTGCAGTCGAACGTGGGCCAGCGTCTGCTCGCCGACCACGACCTGCCGACGGACGAACTCGAGTCCGTGGTGTTGATCGACGGCGAGGACGCCTACGTGAAATCGGGAGCCGTCATCCGAATCGCAACGCTTCTCGGTGGCTTCTACCGACTCCTGTGGCCGCTTTACTACCTGCCGCGACGGCTTCGGGATTTCGCGTACGATTTCGTCGCGGATCGGCGCTACCGCTGGTTCGGGAAAAAAGATCGATGCAAGATGCCGGAGACCGACGGAACCACGCAGGCTCGATTCCTCGAGTGAGCCTTCGAAAGGCTCCGCGAAAATGCCCGCTAGGCGGGACTCTTTTCGCTCTCTGCGATTTCGAAGAGCGCGTCGTATCCGTCGTCCGCCGGGAGTTGCGCGCGAACGTCCTCGAGCGCTCCTTCCTCGACCGCCTCTGCGAGGACATCGACCACGACCTGCGCGTGAAACGCCGCTTCCGACGGATCGTCCTCGCCGAGCTCGTCGCGGTCGTCGACGCGGTCGACGAACTCGTCGAAGCCGAATCGTTCCACGTCGTCGACCCGCTCGAGGAATCGAGCGAGTTCGTCCGGAAGCTGTGCGGCTAGGTTCGATGCCTCGCCGGGTTGGATCCGCTCAGAGAGCGTCGTGAGCGTCGCTCTCGAAATACTCAGTGCAGCCTCTCGAGAGTCGAGTTGGGCGCGGTGTTGTACCTCCCCGGTGAATTCTTCGTACTGCATGCCTGGGTGTTCACGAGCAGCGGTGATGAGTCTCGAGCCTTCAGCTGAAAGGGTCGTCGGTGGATGGATACCGCGACCCTGCCGCGCCCCGATCCGGCCACAACCGGTGAGCAAGGCACGGCGAGCACAGTCCGTCCGGCGAGCAAAGCGCGCCGAGCGCGGCCCGTCGAACAGAGCGACGAGTGCCGCTAGACCCGAACAGCGATGGTGCCCGCCGAACCGCGCCACCTGACTCCTCGAACCGAAAGACAGTTTTCCGGACCGAACGACGGGTAGGTATGCTCTCGATCGCGCTTGCCGGAAAGCCAAACGCCGGCAAGTCCACGTTCTACACCGCGGCGACCATGGCGGAGGTCGACGTCGCTAACTACCCCTTTACGACCATCGACGCGAACCGGGGCGTGAGCTACGTTCGTACTGACTGCCCGTGTCTCGAGCGCGAGGAACGCTGTACGAGCGATAACTGCGAGGACGGCAAGCGCTACGTCCCGATCGAACTGCTCGACGTCGCCGGGCTGGTTCCGGGTGCCCACGAGGGCAAGGGACTGGGCAACCAGTTCCTCGACGAACTGACGAACGCGGATGTCATCGTCAACGTGGTCGACGCGTCGGGCGGCACCAGCGAAACGGGCGAACCCGTCGACATCGGCGAGCACGACCCGCTCGAGGACATCGACTTCGTCGAAGAGGAAATGGACCTCTGGCTGGCTGACATCGTCGACCGAAACTGGGAGTCCGTCGAGCGCAAATCGCGGTCTCCGGACTTCGACATCGACGACGCGCTCGCCGACATGCTCACGGGATTCGGCGCGACGCCGACTGACGTCGCCCGAACCCTCCGAGAGTTCGAGTACCCCGAAGACCCCATCCAGTGGACCGACGAACACCGGGAAGCCTTGGCTCGAGACGTTCGCCGGCGGACGAAACCGATCGTCGTCGCGGCCAACAAGATCGATGTCGCACCAGAAGAGAACGTCGAGCGCCTGCTCGACCTCGACAAGCCCGTCGTTCCGACGACCGCGGAGGGCGAACTCGCGCTCAGGCGGGCGGCCGACGCCGGACTCGCGGCGTACGACCCCGGCGACGAGACGGTCGAAATCGGCGACGACGTAAGCGATGCGCAGCGAGAGGCGCTCGAGGAACTTTCGGAGACGATGGCGGATTGGGACGGCACCGGCGTACAGAGCGCGCTGAACTACGCGGTTTACGACCTGCTCGAGTACTTCACGGCCTACCCCGTCGAGGACGCCTCGAAGTGGTCCGACGGGAGCGGAAACGTGTTGCCCGACGCGTTCTTGTTGCCCGACGGCTCGACGCCGGTCGACCTCGCGTACGCGGTCCACTCCGATATCGGCGACGGTTACCTCCACGCCGTCGACGCGAAATCGAGCCGGGAGATCGCCGACACGCACGAACTCGAGGAGGGCGACGTCGTCAAAATCGTCTCGACTGCGTCCTAGCGGACTCGCCCGTTTATTCTGCTCCCTGTTCACCGTGTTCGGCCTCGCAAACGTTGCACTCTGGATCACGTATCATCTTCTAACCGGTCTGCTCGTCTCCTCAACTGAGCGAGGCGAGGGGTTCGAACCAGACCGCGGCCACGAGGACGGCGAGGAAGACGTAGGAACCCCGAACGAGGAGCATGGTCGCGAGTTCCGGCCCGCTTCGGCGAGCGTAGAGCGCGACGACGCCGAACGCGAGCGAAGCCAGGACGGCGGTCGGCGGAAACACTCGAGCGACGGCGAAGCCGACGACGGCGAACAGGGCCGTCAGTATCAGCCCGTACGCGACGGCGGTCGCGCGTTTCGGACCGAGCACGACGGCGACGGTTCGCTTTCGAATCGAGCGATCGTAGTCGTAATCCTGCGAGTCGTCGATCACCTTGATTCCCGACAGAAGCGTGAGGAAGACGAGCGCGAACGCGACGACGACGGGAGTGAGCGTCGCGGTCTGGACGAAAAAGCCGCCGAGGATGGCGAGGGCGATACCCAGCGGGTAGCCGGTCGTCGCCGTCACGGGGTTCGTATCGAGTTGGGGCGCGTGGTGGTACGCGATCACCCACGTCGGTGCGGTGAGCGCGACGGCTATCGGGCCGACCAGCAGCCACAGGAGCACGCAACACCCGACGAACACCGCCGTGGAGGCGACGAGGCCGAGCCGACAGCCCCGATCCGTGAGCGGGTGATCGTCGTCCTCGCCACGCTTGTGGAAGTCGACGTAGCCGTCTTTAACGTGCGCGGTGTACACCGCCGAAAATATCGCGAGGACGTGGACCGCCGCAAGCGCCGGATGGATCTCCCGGGCGAGAATCGCACCGAACACGGAGGCGGCGAGGGGCGGCAACATGAACACGGGATGGACTTGCGAGAGGTACGCTCGAGCGGTCGCCTCGAAGCCGGACCCATGTCGTGACAGTGACATAGCACGAATAACGACGGAGAAACCCATAATACTGCAGCCAATTTCGGCGGTGATCGTCACCGGCTTCGTCCCTCGGTGCGGTCCGTGTGTTCCGGGAATATCTTTCCGGGGTTGAGAATCCCGTCCGGGTCGAACGTCCGCTTGATCGCTTTCATCGCGTCCACGGCTTGGCTGCCGTGTTCGTCCTCGAGATAGTCGCGTTTGCCGAGTCCGATGCCGTGTTCGCCCGTCGCGGTTCCGCCGAGGGCGATCGCCCGATCGACGACCCGCGAGTAGACCTCCTTGCACCGCTCGAGGTGGGCCGGGTCGTCGTAATCGACAAGCGCGGTGTAGTGGAGGTTACCGTCGCCGGCGTGCCCGTAACACGGGACGAGCAGATCGTGTTCAGCGCCCAGACGTTTGGCCGTCCGGACGATTTCGGGGTATCGACTGATCGGAACCGTCACGTCGCCGGGCTGAATCGGCTCGAGGTCGGGATCGTATGAGACGACGGCGTAGGCGAGTTCGCGGCGGGCTTGCCACAGGTCGGCCATCTCGTCGTCGCGACTCGTTTCGAACCGCAAAACGTCGTGCTCCTCGAAGATCGTCCGACAGAATTCGATCTCCTCGCCGACGCCGTGATCCGCGTGAAACTCGAGGAAGACCATCGGCGCGTCGGGCAGGTCCATCCCGAAGTACTCGTTTGCCATCCTCGCGCTCAACCCGTCGACGACCTCGATTTTCGCGACGTCGACGCCCGCTCGAACGGCGTCGGAAACCGCGCTGGTGGCGTCCTCGAGCGCCCCGAAGATCGCTCGACCGCCGCGGACCTGCGCCGGTCGGCCGGCGAGTTCGAGCGTCGCCTCGGTGATCACGCCGAGGGTCCCCTCGCTCCCGACCAGCAGGTCCGTCAGGTTGTAGCCGCTCGAGGTTTTGACCGCTCGCGAGCCGGTTTCGATGACGGTTCCGTCGGCGAGGACGGCCTCGAGACGGAGTATCCAGTCGGCTATCTCGCCGTACTTGACGGTCTGCATCCCGCTGGCGTCGGTGGCGATCATCCCGCCGATCGTCGAAATGTCGCCGGAGGAAGGCAGCGGTGGGAAAAAGAGTCCGTCGTCGCCAGCGGCCTCGTTGACCGTCGATCCGAGGATTCCGGGTTCGACGTCGATCTGAAAGTCCTCGGGCCGGTACTCCACGACGCGGTCCATCTCCGTGAGATCGAGGCTGATTCCGGCCGCGGCGGGGACGGCACCGCCCTCGAGTCCCGTCCCGGCGGCGTAGGGCGTCACGGGAACGCCACGCTCGGTCGCCGCCGCGAGAACCGTCGAAACGTCGGCGGTTGAGTGCGGATAGACGACCGCATCGGGAACGACCGCGCGAGTCGAATCCTCGGTTCCCCAGTCGGCAGCGTGGGTTTCGCGGCGGCTCTTTGCGAACGAACGCTGATCGTCCTCGAGCGGCAGATCCGCGAGAAACGAGCAATCGTACGTCATAAGCTATCATTGACCACGACAGATATCAACGTTTCCACGTGGTTCAGAACGCCACGAGGCGATCGTCGCGACGTTCGATCTCGAGGGCACTCGTACGGTGACCGGCGATCGCTCTCCGCGACGATCCGACGGGAGGACGGTGTCCCGACGCAGAAGTTTATAATGATTCAACACGCCGGTAGATGTAATGGCAATGACCGCTGCGGTCGCCGGCCGGAGGACAGCACTGTGAACGCCGACCTCGATCTTCTCGTGAGCCTCGACTCTCACGACACACCCCAATCGGTCGCCGAGCGCGCACGACACGCGGAAGCGCTCGGATTCAGTCGCGTCACGATGGGTGAAACGACGGGGTGGAACATCGTTCCGGTGCTGACGCTCGTCGCCGACCGGACGAACGACATCGGCATCTCCAACGACGTCGTCTCCCCCTACGGGCGCTCGCCGGCGATGCTGGCCCAGACCGCCCTCACGCTTCAGGAGGTTTCCGCCGGGCGCTACCGCATCGGACTCGGACCGAGTTCGCCGGCGATCACCGAACGCTGGCACGGACAGGCGTTCGATCGACCGCTGCGCCGGACGCGCGAAACGATCGAGATCATCCGGGCGGTCTACGAGAACGGAACGCCCGCCTACGAAGGCGAGATTTTCGACATCGCCGGGCTGAAGTACGAACGCGATCTGCTCGAGAACCCGCCGCCGATAGACGTCGCCACGCTGGGCCCCAAAGCGACCGAGATGGCCGGTCGCTTCGGCGACGGCTGGGCACCGCAGCTATTTACGGCCGACGGGCTCGAGACACGACTCGAGGACCTAGGGCGCGGTGGCGACCTCGCCGGGAAGGACCGCTCGGAGCTCAGGGTGAGCCCGATCGTTCGGGGAATCGCCGCCGAAGACCGCGAACGAGCACGTCGGCTCGCGCGCTCGACGCTCGCGTTCATGCTCGGCGCGTACGGGCCCTACTACGGCGACTCCGTCGCCGAGCAGGGGTATCAGTCGGCGGTCTCGGCTATTCGAGACGCCTGGGCTGAACGGGACACGGAGGCGATGGCCGCGGCGCTGCCCGACGAACTGCTCGACGAACTCGCCCCCGCAGGCACGCCCGACGAAGTGCGCGAGTGGGTCGAATCCTACGCCGCGATCGACGGGGTCGACGCCGTTCGAGTCGGTTCGGTCCGCGGGGCGACCGACGAGGACGTCGAGCGGACGATGGAGGCGCTGGGCGAACTGGTGTAGCCGACTACGCGTCTCGATCAGCGCGAACCGGTGTCGGACGGCTCGTCTCGACCGCGGGAGAGAACGCCGCCTTCCGTTCCGGATCGACGATCGAGTCGACCGCATCGCGTACGTCGGCGAAGGAACTAACACGCAGCCGCCGATGGTCGTCGTATGCACGACTTCCACCTCCACTCGAATTACTCCGACGGCAGCTTTCTCCTGCGAATGGTTCGCGCCGCGGAATCCGCCGGTCTCGAGGGGATCGGATTCGCCGACCACTGCACCGTTTCGGCCCGCGACGGTCCGCGGTCGGCCCGAGCAACTCACGGATTCAATCTCGACCTCACGTACGAACGTCGCCGTCGTGCACTCGAGCGAGTGCGAGACGAGACCGAGATTTCCGTCTACGATGCGGTCGAGATGGACTACCACCCCGAGGACGAAACGGAGATTCGATCCTTTCTCGAGGAAGCGAACTTCGACTACGCGATCGGGAGCGTCCACGAACTGGCCGGGCGAAACGTTCAGGTTCCGACACACTTCAGCGACGAATCGGATGCGCAACTCGACGCTCTCGTCGAGCGGTACGTCCAGTCGCTCGTCGAATTATTCGAGTCGGAACTGTTCGACGTTGCGGCTCACATCGACCTGTTCGAGCGAACCGAACCGCTGGCAGAGCGCGCGACGGTCGATCAGTATCGCCGGATCGTGCGGGCGCTCGAAGCGTCTCGAACGGTTCCGGAGATCAACGCCGGCCGTGCGTTGGGCGAACGGGCGCTCGTCCATCCCCGACCGAGACTCCTCGAGATGATACGCGACCGGGGCGTGGAGTTCACCCTCGGAACGGATAGTCACGCGCCGGCCGAAATCGAAAGCCGAGCGCCGTTCCTCCGGGAGTTCGTCGACGAAAACGGGATCGAACCGATCGCTCCGCCACGACTCGAGGGACTCGAGTAAAGCGCCTCGGGAGCAAGTCGCTCGAGAATGAGTGATCCTCGCGAACACGGAAACCAGGGGTTCAGAACACTCGTGGCATTCGCCTCGAACTGCCTGAAAAATACAACCGAGTCGACCGGGTCGTTCGAACCGCCGATTCAGTTCGAATCCGCGGCCGAGGGCTCGTCCCGATCTTTGACCCGGTTGACGAGCGTGCTAGCCGCCACGCGCTTTTCGCCGGCGACCGCTCCGACGATGCCGCCGACAGCACCGCCGGTGCTCGCGCCGTTTCTGCTCACGAATCCACCGATCGCAGCGCCGATCGCCGCACCGATAGCCGCGTATCGTGCACGACTCAGCCGCCGTTTGATCTCTCCTTGCATACGTCTGATTTGGTGATTGAACGGGATAAATATTGTTCGTTATTGTGAGACACGAAGGCACACAATGGCGATATCGGCGCGTCAGAGCCGGCCTACTCGCTTCGACCCCGTTTCCAGACGTCCGTAACCGGGTGCCCGTCGGGGGGTTTGTGGCTGATATCTTTCATCTTCCGTCCGCGTTCGCTTTCCATCACGTGCAATGATAACGTTTGACACTATATAGGTGTTTTCCCGGTCAAACGAAATGCGGTAGCGACAGCAGAAATCGATCAAACGGCGATGTCCCGACTTACTCGAGCGTGCCGGAGTCGACTGCGATTTCGCCCGCAGCGGTTACCGTCACCAGACAATCGTTGTACTCGAAGGTGACAGATCCGCCGGACCGAAGTCCGTCGGATCGCGGCTCGAACAACCGCTCTAGAGCATCGGCATTGATCGCGTAGTGCAGCGGTTCGAGTTCGGTGACGTCCTCACCACAGAACGCGGCGACGGCTTCGGCGACGGCGACGCTGATCGGTTCGGAGTCGAGTCTATCGTACTGTACGGAGTAGTGCTCATCAGTTGACGTGAGCGAAGATTGTGTAGTCATTTCGGTCATGGTATATGCGTATCCCCATACGCTGTCGGAGACAGAGCCCTCTTTGACAGTCGCCGTAAAGAGTTTGACCGTTAACTGTGTAACGCCACATTCGAGGCGGGGTTAACTGATTAACCGTCTCCAGTGGTTATTTCCGCATCGAACAATGAGGAAAACACCGTTTGCTCGGTCGACCGCACGTGTTTGTGAAACGCAGGCGGTGAAATGTCGAGCGACGCCGCAACGTCCTCCCCGGTTGTCCGGCGAGGCCACTCGAAGAATCCGCTATGGAACGCGGTTTGGACCACTTCCCGTTGTCGGTCGGTGAACTCGTCGAGTAGCGGTTTTCGCGAGTTCGTTCCGATCGCGGGCCGTTCTTCCGACTGCCTGTCGTGTCTCGAGAGCATCGTCGAGGAGAAACCGCGTCGATTGATACCGGAGATGACCTCCCGGACGTCGACCGAGTTCGGGACGTCGATAGTCGCTCGCGTTCCCGAATCGTCGGTCCGGAACGCCCGTAACACCCCGCCGTTCGTCTCCACGACGGTTCCGAAAAACTCGTCCTCGAGGTGTATCTGTACTGTCGCCGAATCGTCCGTTTCAGCAATTACCGACACGTCCCGCACCCCCTCGAGAGACGACCACTCGAGCTCGCCTGCCGTGTGGACCGTTCGTATGAAGACGATCGTCGAACCGTCGGCCTGTGGAATCGCTCCTTCGACGCGGACATCGACCGCGAACGCGTCGGCGATCGCGTTCAGCACCGAGCCGTCGTCGATCTCGAGTTCGATCTCGGTTCGGTCGGTTTTCGCCATCGGGCTCGTCCGCTTGACCGTATCGATCGCGTACGCGATCGTTTCTCCCAGTTCCGCCAGCGTCGATCTGACCGTCTCGTCGAACGCTTCGAACTGGGCGCCGTACAGCGTCAACACGCCGTACATGAACTCGTCGTACACGAGCGGAACGGCGTAAACCGACTGAAAGTTACGAGAAAGCGCCTCGGCCCGCCACTCTCCGTTTCGGAGTTCGCTCGCGACGTTTTCGACGTACGTCGGTAGCTGTGAACGCGCCGCGCGTCCCGCGGGTTCCGTCGCCGAATCGTCGACGGTCGTCGCGGAAACCGCCTCGAGGTAGTCGTTGCTGCGTCCGGCGTTCGTCCGTGGAACGATGTGATTTCCCCCCGGATCGGGTTCCCCGATCCAGGCGAACGAGCATTCGGCCATCGACGTCAGCCGCTCGCAGATTCCGGTTTCGATCTCGGTACGCGTGTTCGCGCGCAACAGGTGCTCTTCGATCTCTTCTCGCAACTGACTCGCACGGTTCAGCCGCTCGAGACGCCTGTTCTGTTGTTTGAGCTCCTGTTCTCGTTCGCGAAGTCGGTGGTTCCGACCGATGCGGTCGAGCGCCGCCTCCGCTGTCGCGCCGAACAGCTGTGCGAGTTCGAACGTCTCTTCGTCGTACCGGCCGTACTCAGTCGAGACTGCTGCCAGTACCCCGTGTTCTCCGAACGGGACGTAGAGACCGCTTCGAATGTTCGTCGATTCGTCGAACACCGCCGGGGACGCTCTGACGTCGTCGAAGCGCTGTGGCTCGCCGGTGACGAACGTTTCCCAGGCGATGCTATCGTCCGGCGTGAAGCGTTCCGGAATCCCGATCGACTCCTCGATGTCCGGGACGTAGGCTGCGGGAACGAGTTCGTTCGCTCGTTCGTCGAAGCGAAAGACGACCGCGTCGAGATCGAGCACGTCGTCGGCAACGTCGACGATGTACTCGCAGGCCTCCTGTTTCGAACCGACCGAGAGCAAGTGCCGAGTCGCTTCGTGAAGCGTGCTCAGCGTGTCTTCGTACTGTGCGCGTTCGGTGACGTCGACCGAGGCGGTGATGACTCGATCGATCGTCTCGCCCTCGTATATCGGACGATACCAGGTTTCCAAAACGCTGCCGCCGACCGCTCGTCGAGAGTGAACGGGATTGCCCTCGAGCGCCTGTTCTGCGTCC
The DNA here is from genome assembly GCF_000517625.1 of Halostagnicola larsenii XH-48. Classification (GTDB taxonomy): domain Archaea; phylum Halobacteriota; class Halobacteria; order Halobacteriales; family Natrialbaceae; genus Halostagnicola; species Halostagnicola larsenii. The sequence continues at coordinate 1,470,741 of NZ_CP007055.1, forward strand.
GCACAGACGGCCTGATATCCCTCGAAGACATCGAAAAACGACTCGCCGACGACTTCGCCGGGTTCGTACCCGAGGCGCTCGAGCGCCTTCCCTCTCGAGAACGTAAACGTCCCGTCGTCGTCGATGACGGAGACGATCAGCGGGACGTTCTCGACGATCGTTTCGAGTCGTTCGGTCCGCTCGAGGAGGGTCTGTTCGCGGTCGATTCGATCCGACACGTCGCGGAAGTATACCGAGAGGCCGGATTCGGAGGGAAACAGTCGCGCCTCGACCCAGCGCTGATAGCGCTCGAGGCAGTCTTCGACGGTCCGCGGCTCCTGGCATTCGATCACGTCGAGGGCCTCGTCCTCGAATTCCGTTCCCTGGAGTTCCGGAAACACCTCGAGGAACGGTCGCCCGACGAGTTCGGAGCGATCGTATCCGAGGAACTCCTCTGCCCGGTCGTTGACGTACGTGAAGCGGTTGTCCGAGTCGAGTGCGAGAAACGCGTCCGTCACTCGTTCGAAGGATTCGCGCAATTCCCGCTCGATTTTCGTACTCTCCGTGACGTCGCGTATCGAAACGACGACGCCGTCGATGATGTCGTCCTCGAGTTTGTTCGTGAGGACGGCCTCGTGGACGTGCCAGGAGTCGTCGGCGTGACGGAACCGGTACTCGCAGGTCGTCGTCGCTCCCGGGCCATCGGAACGGACCGCTTCGAACGCGTCGACGAAGTCGTCGGCGTCGGCCGGGTGGATCACGTCGTCGACCACCTCGCCGCGACAGGCTTCAGGACCGGTCCCGGTGAATCGTTCGATCGTCGGGCTGACGAACCGCTGACGCCGGTCCTCGTCTAAAACCAGCAGGGGCTCGCGGGTGTGCGAGAGCAGCTCTCGGCACAATCTGTGGTCGTCATCGGCGTCCGTACTCGACGGCGAACACCTGATCGCCCGCTCGATCCGGTGGGCTAACAGCTCCGCGTTCCGTGTCTCGTCGGATCGAATCACTTCGTCCGCACCGGTCTCGAGCACTCGGCGGGTCAGGTCAGTCTCATCGTCGTCGAGCGAGATAACTACCGGACACTGGGAGTCGACATTCGAGAGCAGCGAACGGTCGTCGGTAACCAGACAATCGCACCCCTCGAGGTCGTCTTCGAGTCGATCGATCGGTCCGCCGACCGAGACGTCGCGCGACTCGAGCGACGACACGACCGACTGTGCCCACGGCGACGTACCCACGACGAGGACGTGGATCGACGATCGATCGGTTTCCGTGTGCACGCGGTTCATACAGGTAATGTGGGCTCTGGAAGGAAAAACTTCGCGCTGGTTTCGCAGCCGGTTTCTGCGGAGCGATTGGTTTCGCCGCCGGTTTCCGAGGAACGATTGGTGACGATCGACGGCCCGCAGGCGCTAACGATCGCCTTCGCGGTCGAACCGGACTCGTGGCTACGATGATCCGAACGGCCGTAGTCTGGGGCGAAGTCGAACTCAGTACCCGACGACTGCGCCGTCTTTTCTCGGTTCGGTTCCACCCTCGAGCGTTCCGCCTCGCGATCTGACGAGCTGGCCGCCGCCAAAGAGCGTGGGCGGAAGGACGCGAACGTCGTGGCCGATCCGCGCTAGTTTCGACGCGTTCGGCAATCGCTCTTCGACGCCGAGCGTTCCGTCTTCGCGGTATCGCCACCGCGGCGCGTCGAGGGCTTGCTGTGGCGTCATCCCGTAGTCGACGATGTTGGAGATGACTTGCACGTGTCCCTGGGGTTGCATGTATCCACCCATCACGCCGAATGCCGCCCAGTCGTCTTCCTCGAACTTCGCGATGGCGGGAACGAGCGTGTGGAACGGGCGCTTGCCGGGCTCGAGGCTGTTCGGATCGGCGGGATCGAGCGAGAAGGACGCGCCGCGATTCTGGAGTGCGATTCCCGTCTCGCCGGCGACCAGCCCGCTTCCGAAGCCGGCGAACCGGGAGTTGATAAACGAAACCAGGTTCCCGTCCTCGTCGCCGACGGTCAACAGGACGGTGTCGGCGTCCTCTGCGGCTCGAGTCGGAACGCCGATCGGCGGCTCTCGAATCGGCGACTCGGCGTCACGAATCGTCCGGGCTCGTTCGCGCGCGTACACTTTCGAAGCCAGCGGCGGGACCGACTCGAACGTCGGGTCCGCGATGTAGTGGTGGCCGTCGACGAACGCGAGTTTCGTCGCTTCGGCGAAGGCGTGGACGCGCTCGGGGGAGTCGTACGCGTACTCGCCCGCGCCGATCTCCTCGGCTATGTTCAGCGCCTCGAGGGCGATCAGTCCCTGATTGTTCGGCGGTAGCTCGAAGATTTCGGCCCCGTTGTAGCTGGTGCTCACGGGATCGACGAACTCGGGTTCGAAATCGGCGAGATCCTCGCGCGTCATGAACCCGCCCCGGCGCTGTATTTCGGCGACTATTTCGCCGGCGATCTCGCCCTCGTAGACCGCATCGGCCCCCTCCGACGCGATCGTGCGCAGCGACTCGCCGAGGCGGGGGAGCGTCACGGTCTGGCCGGATTCGGGTGGGTTCCCGTCGAAGAGGTACGCCTCGCGTGCGTTCTCCGTCGTAAACAGGTCCTCAGCACCCGACCAGTAGTGCGAGATCACCTCCGAGACGGGATACCCCTCCATGGCGTAGTGGATCGCCGGCTCGAGCGTTCGCGCGAGCGACACCGTTCCGAATTCCTCGATCGTCGCCTCCCAGCCGCGGGCCGTGCCCGGAACGGTGACGGCGTGGGGGCCGAGAAACGGCATCTCGAGATCGTCGGTGTCGTCGCCGCTGTCGACAGCGTACCCCCGCGATTCCGGATAGTAGGCCGACCGATCGTCCGTCGTCTCGAGGGCGGCCCGAACGTTTTCGATGGTCGCGTCGGCTGGTGCCCCGCCGCAGGAACGCATGCCCTCGACCGTTCCCTCAGCAGTCCGGTAGAGTGCGAAGACGTCGCCGCCGAGGCCGGTCGAGGTCGGCTCGACCACGTTGAGCGCCGCGGCGGTCGCGACGGCGGCGTCGAACGCGTTTCCGCCGTCCTGCAGCATCGAAATGCCGGCCTGCGCGGCGAGCGGCTGGCTCGTCGCGACCATCCCGCGGTCGGCGTAGACCGTCGAGCGCCTCGAGTCGTACCGATCCAGATCGATATCCATGGATGCGATTCGGCCGAAATCGCCTAAAAAGCACGTGTCGCGGTAGCTTCCATCACGATGACGAAGAATTCGACTACGCCGAGTCCGAGCGCGATTCCGGAACCTCCTCGAGCGGAACGTGTTCGACCGCATAGCCGGCGTCCGTCCGTTCGACGGCTTCGACCTCCCTAAATCGGATGTCCGATTCCATCTTCGTCATCACGGGGACGTCGTAGTGGGACGCCTCGTAGGACGGCTCTTCACCGTCCGCTCGACGACGCTCGACGAACTCGCGGTGGCGTTCGAGTCGGGTCCGGCCGACGCTTCTCGAGAGCGTATCGACGTCGCTGATCCGATCGGCAAAGACGTCGAGAAAGCCGTCTTCGAGTTCGTAACCGATCGAGTTCCGGCCGGCGCACATGGCGGCGAGCGAGGTCGTTCCGGTTCCCCAGAACGGATCGAGAACGGTGTCACCGTACGTCGAGTACATACACAGCAACCGGTAGGGAATCTCGAGCGGGTAGGCGCCGGACCGCTCTCGAACGTCGTCGGGGACGTTCTCGAGGCCCTGTAATTCGCCTCTGACTTCCGTCCAGACGTCCGTGAACCAGCGGTTTCGCTCCTCCCAGAAGTAGGCGGCTTCGTAACGCCGGTCAGCGCCCGGTTCGAACGTCCGCCGATCGCCGCCGTTGCGAAAGATCAGCACGTACTCGTGTTCCAGCGTGACGTAGGCGTTCGGCGGGATCATCCCGCTTCCCATGAACTTCGCGGCGCTGTTGGCCGGCTTGCGCCAGAGGATGTCTGGAAGCGGGTCGAAGCCGCGTTTCTCGAAGGCGTCGGTGACGCGAGCGTGGTTCGGATAGACGCGAAAGCTGTCATCGAGCGTGCGAGTCGCGTCGCCGACGTTGATGCAGGCGATCCCGCCGTCGACCAGCACCCGCTCGAGTTCGTCCCAGACCCGATCGAGTTGGGCGTGCATCGCCTCGAACGCCGCCTGTCCGTTCCCCGATTCCAGCGCGCTCGAGATGGCCGGATCGAGTTCGGCAAAGAGGTCGTCCCACATCTCGATCATCGGATACGGCGGGGACGTGACGACGAGTTCCACAGAATCGTCGGCGACCGCAGTCAGCGTTCGCGAGTCGTCGACGAGCAACCGATGGGTCGTCTCCATTGACTCACACTGTCGGCGTTCGCCCCTTAGATCCTTCGTCACCGGTCCTCTCGATGGCACCGATATGGTTTCGGACCCGCTCCGTGTCAAGTAATTACTGTGGTGTATTAATACGGATGGAAAATATTAAGCGTCGGCATAGCCTAGTCGGGCCTACGCATGACCGAATACGTTTCGACCACGGCGGGGCTCTTCGCGCTCCCCGACTGGGCGAAAGACGATCTCTCGGATCTCAAGGGACACCAGAAACACGACCTCATCGGCGGTGACGAAAGCGGCGAAATCGCCGCGGCTTACGAGAAGGCCCGCGGAGAAGTCGTCGAATTCCAGCAGGACGCCGGCCTCGACCGCATCGTCGACGGGCAGCTCCGCTGGGACGATATGCTCGCACATCCGCTCGCCGTCCACGACGCTGTCGAAACGCGCGGTATCGTCCGCTACTACGACAACAACAACTTCTATCGAGAGCCCGTCGTCTCCGGCGAGCTCGATTTCTCCGGCGACGTCGCGTCCGAACTCGAGGCGACCGCCGAACTCGCAGACGGCGACGATCTGCAGGCGGTGCTTCCCGGTCCCTACTCGCTCGCCGAACTCGCGACCGACGAACACTACGGCGACGACGCCGACTTCCTCGCCGCGATCGCCGACTTTCTCGCCGGCGAGGTCGAGGCCTTCCCCGAGGTCGAAACGCTGTACTTACTCGAGCCGTCGCTCGTCGAAGACGCTCCCGAAGACGGCCTCGACGAACGCGCGAGCGAGGCCATCGATACCGTCGCCGCCGCGACCGATGCGGACGTCGTCGCGCACCCGTACTGGGGCGCACTCGAGGAGAAGGTGTACGCGCACTTACTCGACGCCGACATCGACGCCGTCGGCTTCGACTTCGTCTCCGAACAGGAGGACAACCTCTACAACATTCAGGAGTACGGCGCGACCGACGACATCTCGCTCGGACTCGTCGACGGCCAGAACACGCTCGTCGAGGATCCCGAAGCGGTTCGGGATCGAACCGACTGGGCGTTCGACCAGATCCCCGTCACCGACTTCGAGACCGTCTACCTGACGACGAACACCGGGACCTTCCACCTACCGTACAACAAGCACGAAGCGAAACTCGAGATCCTTGCGGAAGCCGCGGATCTCGCCGAGGTGACAGCCGCATGAGCACGAACGAGAACAAAGACCAGTTCCGACCGAACGACCACGACAACGACCACTTCCTGCTGACGACGGTCGTCGGCAGTTACCCCAAACCGAAGTGGCTCAACCGCGCGAAAGAACTCTATCAGGACCCCGATCACGGCTTCGACGAGGACGACTACCAGGAAGCCAAAGACGACGCCGCCCGCCTCATCACCGACGAACACGAACGCGCGGGCCTCGATGTCGTCGTCGACGGCGAGATGCGGCGAAACGAGATGGTCGAGTTCTTCGCCCACCGCATCGACGGCTACGAGTTCAACGGCCCGGTCAAGGTCTGGGGACACAACTACTTCGACAAACCGAGCGTCGTCAGCGAGGTCGAGTACGACGAGAGCTGGCTCGTCGACGAGTACGAGTTCACCGCCGACGCGAGCGACCGCCCCGTCAAGGTCCCCATCACGGGTCCGTACACCCTCGCGAACTGGTCGTTCAACGAGGCCTACGACGACGACGACGAGCTCACGCTCGAGCTCGCGGACCTCGTCAACGAGGAGATCGAAAAACTCGTCGACGCGGGTGCGCGCTACATCCAGATCGACGAGCCCGCGCTCGCGACGACGCCGGACGATCACGCCATCGTCGGCGAGGCGCTCGAGCACATCGTCGAAGACATCCCCGAAGAAGTCCGCATCGGCCTGCACGTCTGTTACGGCGACTACTCCCGCATCTACCCCGAAATCCTCGAGTTCCCCGTCGACGAGTTCGATCTCGAACTCGCCAACGGCGACTACGACCAGCTCGAGGTCTTCAAAGACCCCGAGTTCACCGCGGACCTCGCACTCGGCGTCACCGACGTCCACGTCGCCGAGGTCGAATCGGTCGAACAGATCGAGCAGAACATCCAGAAGGGACTCGAGATCGTCCCGCCGGAACAGCTCGTCGTCTCGCCCGACTGCGGCGTGAAGTTGCTCCCTCGAGAGGTCGCCTACGGCAAGATGGCGAACATGGTCGAAGCCGCCCGGAACGTCGAGGTGAAACTCGATGCCGGCGAAATCGACATCGAACGCGAGACGCCCGCGCCGGCCGACGACTAGCCTGAGTACCGACTCAGATCGACCGGTTTTCGGCGTTCGGTTCCAACGCGGCTTCGCAGTATCCGTTTTCGCGGCGATTTCAGGCAGTCTCCTCGACTGACCAGTATCAGAAGTCCGGGTTCGGTAGTCGGGACCGGTCGTGGGATTCGCGGTACGTACAGATCAAGTAGGTATCAGACCGATGGTCGTTTTCTCCGGTAACTGTCAAGAACCGCCTACTGAGTACAGAGGGGATCTTTCTCACGGCATCTTCTTGCTTTTCTACCTGCTACGCTACCGTCAACTGTCGTGCAGAGATACGAGCTGAATTGAGCCTATTCATAAACCAACAGACACATTAAATAATAAATAAGAGCCTGCTGAAGCCGCGTGTGACACACGAACGTATTTCGATCTGAAACAGTTGCATGGGGAGAAATTTCACTGTTGCTACAGCTACTGATTCAATAATAATGGTGCTTAGTTTTGTTGCTGACTCGTATGACAACACGGAATCGACGATCCATGCTTGCAACCTGTGCGGCGCTTTCGTCGGCCGGTGTGCTCGCGTCGATTGGTTCGCCGGCCGCGAAAGGGTCGACGGGTTCGACGAATGTGACGTCGCGATCGGACGTGATCGGTGATTCAGAGGGATGGTCCTCCGCCCGCGGCAACGCCGCGAACTCGCGTTACCTCCCGTTTGAGGGCGAGTTCCCGAAACCGGACACCGAAGCGTGGCAGTACGAACTTCCGGATTCGGAGGACGTTGAGGCCGCCGTCAAGGCCGGTTGGGTGGCTGTCGTCGATGGCGCAGTCTACATCCGAACGGACGGCGAAATCCACGCGCTCGACGCCGTCGACGGCGAACTCGAGTGGAAGACCGATGTCGGTGCGACCGGCACCCCTGCGGTGTTCGACGGGACGGTCTACGTTACGGGTGACCGTCACCTCGCGGCGCTCGACGCCACAGACGGGTCGCTCAGATGGGAGAGAGTTCGAAACCGACGAGTCGCTCGCGGATCTGAATATCGCACACGAGACGATTTATCTCGTCGTCGACAGCGTGCTCTACGCGCTTGAGCCCGCGGACGGGTCGACTCGATGGACGGTCGAGACCGTAGACGTGCGAGCCGAGGATCCGCACTACGAGTCCGAGGAGCTGGTGCCATCTCCGTTCCGCCCGGAGACGGTCGCCGTCGCGAACGGAACTGTCTACGCCGCACTCGAGGGTGCGACGTTCATCGACGAGCGCGACGGAGAACAGTACGAGTCCACGTTCACTTGCGGGTTCGGCGCGGTCGACGCTGAGACCGGCGACAGAGAGTGGGGAGTTGCGTTCACACCCGATCACGCAGGCGGCGATACCACAGCTCCGATCACCGCAAATGAAGCGTTCGTAAACGTAAATCTGACCGGAGGGGATGGCAATTTCAGACTCAGTACAGCAGCTGGGAGCGGCGACTATCGCGAGCGCTCGGTGAGAGCTGGAACGGAAACGACATTCGTCCAGAACCATTGGGACATGGACGGCCTGCTCACCGTTCGCGATCACGAAAACGGTAATCACTGGAGCGTCAGGAGCGGTGTTCACGCGTGGATGGCGCCGATCGTCATCGGCAACACACTGATCACTGATCACTTCGATACGGTTCCGGATCACGTAGAAGCCGACTATCCGGAGAGGTCGTTCGTCGCGTTCGACATCGCCGACGGCAGCGAACGGTGGGTCCTCGACTTCGACGAGGAATTTCCCAACAGTGAGTACGGTCGCCCAATCGCCGCCGACAAAACCACGCTCTACATCCCGAGCGCCGAAGGGCTCGTCGCGCTTCGAGCCTCCGACAGCGGACCACGCGAGGATGAGTCGGACAACGAAGACGACGAGGAAAATACCGAGGATAACAACGAGAACGACGATGAGGGCGAGCTGGACAACGAGGACGGCGGCGAAGACGGAAAAGATGACGACGACAGATCCGATTGCGAATGTGAAGCGAAAGACGGCGATAGCGAAGACGCCGGTTCCGACGGTCTCAGCGCTGACGAGAAAGACGCTGGAAACGAGAGCAATAGAGAAGACAGGGACGACGGTAGCGGTGACGGCTCGAACGCCGTGGACGATGAGAGCAACTCGAATAACGTCTCGAGCGAAGTGAGCGAGGACGACGAGATGCCTGGCTTCACAGGCGGCGCTGGTCTCCTCGGCGGTGCGGCAACCCTCGAGTGGCTGCGCCGGAAAGCCGGGACCGATAACTCAATCGGCGTGGACGAATCAGCCGAATAATACTATCGTTTGACTTGCCCACCGGCTCGTACTACATTTGCGCCCTGTATTCAGTACTCCGTGAATATCACTCGTGTCTGATAGAACGAATCGGGATGGAACGCAGAGATTCAGGACGAAAAGGAGAGATCGTATTTTCGACGCCTCCTTTCGCTAACTCTTCCTGTGATGGGTTGTCTCCAGTTCCCGCGGCATTCGGTACCGCTATCCGACGACACGACCGTTACCTGGTAACCGGGCCGTCCAAAAACACCCACATACGTGGGGTTCGAACACCGATGCGATGCAAGAAACAGCCGTTACGCAACGCGAACTGGAAGAGGAAGTTGCCAAGCACCGCGACCCCGACTACGATATCGACCCGCTTTTCGTCAACCGCTGGTCGCCGCGTGCGATGACCGGCGAGGCGCTCGAGGAAGAGGAGTTCCTCCCGCTTTTCGAGGCCGCCCGGTGGGCCCCTTCCGCGTTTAACAACCAGCACTGGCGGTTTATCTACGCGACGCGAGAGGACGACGAGTGGGACCAGTTCGTCGACCTCCTCAACGAGGGCAACTCCTGGGCCGAAGACGCCGGCGTGCTCGCGGTCGTCGCCTCGAAGACGACGTTCGACCACAACGGCGAACCCGCGCCGGTCCACTCGTTCGACACCGGCGCGGCCTGGCAGAACCTCGCGCTCGAGGGCGCTCGCCGCGGTCTCGCCGTCCACGGGATGGCCGGCTTCGATTACGAACGAGCGGCCGACGAACTCGAGATTCCCGACGAGTTCGCGGTCGAGGCGATGTTCGCGGTCGGCGAGCGCGCACCCCCCGAGTCGCTGCCGGACGAACTCGAGGAGCGAGAAGCGCCAAGCGGCCGGAAACCGCTCTCGGAGATCGTCCACCGCGGCGGATTCGAGTAACGGATTTAGGGCAAACGGACAGGCCTCGGGGTCGACATAACGGGCGGATTTTCGATTTCTATCGGCGTGCTGTGTACGCTGATCGTACGGGATTCTATTTTCCCCTTACAGCCGACATTCGGGTTGTTCGTACTCCCTACCTCCGGAAAATTATTTACCCAGGATATAGTTGTGTCTCCCTGCATCATGACAAATAATGACACACTCGAGTCCGATGAAACGGACGCGTCCCGGCGCACCTTCATGAAAGCGGCCGGGACTGCGACGGCAACCTCGGGCGTCGCCATCGGCTCGAACACCGTTGCAGCCGGCGAGAAGGGAGATCAGATGAACGCACGAGGGATCGATCAGTTGCTCGAGGAGTTGACCATAGAGCAGAAGGTCGGACAGATGACCCAGGTCGCGATCGACAATCTCGGCGAGGGGTTCGGTCCCGACACGGCGTTCAACGACCACGACGACGTCGACACGCTGGGAGAACTCTTTACCGAACTCCACGTGGGCTCGATCCTCAACGGCGGCGCGACGGGGCCGACGTTCGACGGCGAGGAGTTCGTCGCGGGGCTCAACCGGTTACAGGAGTTTACCATGGACCACACCGATCCCGCGATCCCCTTCATCTGGGGCTGTGACGCCCTTCACGGGAACACCTTGCTCGAGGGCTGTACGAGCTTTCCACAGCGGCTGAACATGGGCGTCACCCGCGACATCGATCTGGTCGAGCGGGCGGCGACCCACACCGGCGGCGAGATCGCGGCGATGGGGGGCCACTGGATCTTCGGACCGACGCTCGACATCCTCCGTGATATGCGCTGGGGGCGGTACTTCGAAGGTCACAGCGAAGATTCGATGCTGCTCGGCGAGATGGGGAAGGCACGCGCCCGCGGCTTCCAGCGCACGGGTCGGGTCACCGCGACCGTCAAACACTTCGCCGGCTACGGTACCCCGAACACCGGCTCGGACCGGACCCACGCCCGGACGTCGATGCGGGACCTTCGAACCAGACAGTTCGACCCCTATCGGCGCGGACTCGAGGAGGCCAAGACGGTGATGGTAAACAGCGGCGCGGTCAACGGCAAGCCGGCCCACGTCTCGCGTTGGCTCCTGACGACCGTGCTGCGGGACCGATTCGGCTTCGAGGGCGTGGTACTGACCGACTGGGACGACTTCGAGCGGCTGATCAGCAACCACGAGTACCTGCCGGACACCGACGACGGCTGGCGAGAGGCCGTCCGACAGGGTATCGAGGCCGGCGTCGACATGCACATGTGCGGCGGCGAGACCGCGCCGACCGACTTCATCGACACCGCCGTCGACCTCGTCGAGAGCGGCGACCTCTCCGAAGCCCGCATCGACGAGTCGGTCCGGCGTATCCTCGCGCTCAAAGCCGACCTCGGACTGTTTAAGGAGCCGCTCGTGCCGGAAGACGAGATCGCCGACCTCGTCGGTGGCGCGCAGGACGTCTCCGAGCGCCTCGCCAAGGAGTCGCTGGTGCTCCTGCAAAACGAGGAAGAAACACTGCCGCTCGAGGGCGTCGAGGACCTGCTGCTGACCGGCCCCGGCGTCTACGAGGGAACGGAAAACCGATTCCTGATGCAACACGGCGGCTGGACGCTCGGCTGGCAGGGGATCGAGGACGGCAACCTGACCGAGGACGGCCCTCGCCCGCGCCAGAACACGATCGAGGATGAACTGCAAGCCCGACTCGGCGATGGCCTCACGCACGTACCGACGGAGTACGAGCCGGCCGCCTACGAAAGCCTCTACGAGAACTTCGACAACGGCTTCTTCGACGTCACCGACGAGCAGGAGTCGGCGATCCGATCGGCTGCTCCCGGTTCCGACGCCGTCGTCATCGTCCTCGGCGAGGGAACGCACAACGAGGGCTTCGGCGACCGGGACAAGATGCGATTCCCGGCCGCCCAGCGCGAGCTCGTCGAGATCGTCGACGCCGAAACCGACGACGACACCCCGCTCGTCGGGGTGATCCTCGCCGGAAGTCCGCGCGGCACGGCGAAGACGTTCGAGCACCTAGACGCCGTGATATTTGCCGGCCAGCCGGGCAGCGACGCCGGCGTCGCGGTCGTCGACACGCTCTTTGGCGACTACAACCCCTCGGGGAAACTCCCGTTCACCTGGGAGTCCCACGTCGGACACGTCCCGCAGATTTACGACGAGTACCCGCCGCGCCACCCCGACGGTGCCGGCGCTCAGATGGTTCAATTCGAGTTCGGGCACGGCCTCTCCTACACCGACTGGGAGTATTCCGACCTGTCGCTGTCGACCGACTCCGTCAAAAACCCCGCGTCGATGCCGACGATCACGGCGCAGGTAACCGTCCACAACGCCGGCGACGCTGACGGCGAACACGTCGTCGAGGTGTACAACACCGAATCCTACGGCTCCGTGCTCCAGCCCCACCGACGGCTGATGGGCTTCGAGCGGGTGTCCGTAGCAGCCGGCGACAGCGAGACCGTCTCTATCGACCTCGACCTGTCGACGCTCGAGGTCGTCCCCGGCGACATGCCCGGCTGGCGCTCGAGGGTCGTCGAAGCCGGCGAGTACGAACTCTCGGTCGGCGAGGAGTCGACGACGCTGACCGTCGGGAAAACGGCCTCGATCACCGACCCCGAGCCGACGCCGGGCCGCTACGACATCGACAACGATGGCGACGAGGACTTCACGGACGTGATAGAACTCTATCGACAACTCAAGCGCCGAGACTAACTGCCGACTCGGCACCGGCCGCGTTTTGGTGTTCGTCTCGTGTTTGTCTCGCGTTCGTGTCCCTCGTCTTGCCTTCGCATTTCTCATCCTGCGGACATGTACCCTTTTTCGACGCGCACCCGGATCGATATTTCTTATGGGCCGTCTCGAGTATCGACCGTCGATGCAACTCGAGACGAGTTCCTGGACCGACGTGGAAGACGCAGCGCCGACGACAGCACTCTTGCCCGTCGGCAGCACGGAACAACACGGCCCGCACGCGCCGGTCGGCACCGATACGATCATCGCGCGGGCGATTGCCGAGACGGCCGACGGTGAGTCGACGGCCGACTCGGTCGTTCTACCGGCGCTTCCCGTCGGCGTCGCACCGTACCACGGACACTTTCCCGGGACGCTTTCGGTTTCGTCCGAGACGCTTCGCAGCTACGTCCGCGACGTCCTCGAGTCGTTGTCCGCCTCGAGCGTCGAGACGGTTGTCTTCGTCAACGGCCACGGCGGCAACGGCGGGACGCTCGGGAACTTGGCCCGCGAGGTCGCCGACTCGTCGGAGTTCGACCTCGAGGCGTTCCTCTGGGAGTGGATGCGCGCCGTCGACGACCACGTCGGCCACGCGGGCGAACTCGAGACGGCCGTCTTACTCCACCTGTGTCCGGAGGAGGTCGGCGACCCCGTCGCCGGCGACGCGCTCGAGTGGGACGATACGGTAGACGGCGGCGTCGTCCACCGGTTCACCGAGGGGTTCAGCGAGAACGGCGCGGTCGGGGACGCGACCGGAGCCACGGCGGAGCAGGGGGAAGCGGTATTCGAGACGGCTGTCGACGCGCTTTGTTCGTTTCTGGATCGGATCGAATAACCACCCACCAGCGCCCACACCGTTCCCCGCTCGATCGCCGCAACCGCCGCATATTCCCCGCCGGCGACCGAACGTCGAAGCGACATGCCTTCCGAGATGACCGCACACGTGATCGAAGAGTACGGCGACCCGGATGTCTTCGAAAAAACCACGCGCGACGTTCCGGAGCCCGGCCCCGAGGAGATCCGCGTCGAGGTCGTCGCCTCGAGCGTCAACCCCGTCGATTACAAGATCCGGCAGGGTGCGATTCCCGACTTCGCGCCCGAACTCCCCGCGACGCTGCACTGTGACGTGTCGGGCGTCGTCGACGACGTCGGCGCGGACGTCACGCGGTTCGAGGAGGGGGACGAGGTGTACGGAATGCCGGGCGGCGCGGGACGACAGGGCTCGCTCGCCGACTACGTCGTCGGCCACGCGGGAACGTTCGCCCGCGCTCCGGAGTCGATCCCGCTCGAACAGAGCGCGGCGTTGCCGGTCGTCGCGCTCACCGCCTGGGAGATGCTCGTCGAGAAGGCGACGGTCTCGCTCGGCGACGACGTGCTCGTCTACGGCGCAACGGGCGGCGTCGGCCACGTCGGCGTGCAGTTGGCGGACTGGCTCGGCGCGCACGTTGTCGCGACGGCCTCGAGCGACGAGAAACGCGAACTCGCGAGCGCTCTCGGAGCCGATGCGACCGTCGATTACACCGCGACCGATGTCGAGACCTACGTCGCAGAACACGCGGGCGACGGCGGTTTCGACGTCGTCTTCGATCCGGTCGGCGACGATCACATCCAGACGGCCTTCGACGCCGTCCGGCCGTACGGTACCGTCGTGACGACCGAGTCGAGTTCGACACAGGATCTCTCGGCGATGCACCAGCGCTCGCTCGAGCTCGGCGTCGTGCTCGTTATCCTTCCCGTCTTGCTCGGCGAGCAACAGGAACGGATCGGCCGCGAACTCGATGATATCGCGACGCTGGTCGATGATACAGTCATCGAACCGCATATCGACGACCGGTTCGCCTTCGAGAACGTCGCCGAGGCGCATCGCCGCGCCGAAGAAGGCGATTTCAGCGGAAAGCTCCTGCTCGTCAACGAGTGACCGACTCGCCGTTCGCCGCGCTGGAGTGATCGATCCGGCGTTCGTTACGCGAGCATCCGTTCGCGGTTTTACTCGTCGTCGACGGTGATCGACTCGAGGCCGTACCGCGATTCGATCGGGTGCGGTTCGTAGCCGCTCACGTCGCCAGCGGTTGCGATGACGTTCGTGTAGTTCGTGAGGAACGCGACCGGCGACTCCTCGAGGACGATCGACTGGACCTCGTAATAGCGCTCTTTTCGCTCCGTCCGGTCGTCCAGTTCGCGCGCCTCCTCGAGTAACGCATCGACTTCCTCGTTTTCGTAGCCGTGGTGGAGCGTCGCCTCCTCGGAGTGGAACAGTTCGGCGAGTCGATCGGGGTCCGGATAGTAGAGCGTCCCCCACGACGTGAGGTAGGCGTCGAACGAGCCCTGACTGACCTGCTCGAGCATGGCGTTGTACTCGATCGTCCGTACGTCGACGTCGAAGCCGACCGCCGAGAGGTCCGATTGCAACACCTCGGCGATCAGCGGGAGGCTTCTGGCGTCGAACGTGGGGATCTCGATCTCGAGCGTCTCTCCATCGCGCGTTCGAACGTCGTTTCCGCCAGCCGAGGCCCAACCGGCGTCCGAGAGGAGGCGACGGGCCCGCGATGGGTCGTGGCCGTATCCCTCGAGGTCGGGGTTCGCCCACTCCGTAATGTCCTGCGAAAACGGTCCCACGGCCGGGTCGTCGATGCCTTCGAGGATCGATTCAGTCAGTTCCTTGAGGTCTATCGCGTAGTTGACCGCCCGCCGAACGCGCTCGTCGTCGAACGGTTCCGAGGTCGTATCGAACGTGAGGAACCTGATTCGCGGGATTTCGGGCGTGTGGACGTCGATTCCATCGGCCGATTCGAGCGCATCGACCGTCCCGAGCGGGAGGATTCTGGCCATCTCGAGTTCGCCGCTCTCGAGTTTCATGCGCCGAACCTGGTCGTCCTCGACGCGTTCGTAGCGGACGGATTCGATCTCTGGGCGCTCGCCGTGGTACTCGTCGTGTCTAACGCACGAGACCGCTCCGCCGGACCCGAACGAGTCGACGGCGAACGGTCCGGTGCTGACCGGCTCCGAGATCGATCCGTCCTCGTCGAACGTGCTCGGATTCAGGATCACCGCTTCGTTTCGCGAGAAGTGAGCCGGGAGGGGCGAAAACGGCGTTTCGGTTTCGACGACGACAGTCGACTCGTCGTCGGCCGAAACGGTCTCGATCGGGAGGTCCGCGAACGCCGCCGACTCGAGGGTTCGCTCGAGTGATTCGACTGCCGCCGTCGCGTCGAACGAATCGCCTCCGTGGAACGTGACGTCTTCGCGAAGCGAAAACTGCCAGCTTCGGTCGTCGAGACGCTCCCAATCGGTCGCGAGTTCGGGCGCGGGGTTCGCGTCGTAATCGACGCCAAGCAGCGCTTCCGTA
Organism: Halostagnicola larsenii XH-48; assembly: GCF_000517625.1. Lineage (GTDB taxonomy): Archaea > Halobacteriota > Halobacteria > Halobacteriales > Natrialbaceae > Halostagnicola > Halostagnicola larsenii. The sequence goes on from NZ_CP007055.1 coordinate 1,486,517, forward strand.
ATTCCCAGACGACGGAGCGTGCTCCCGCCGTCGAGCGGATCGACGTTCGGTTCCCACGGCGCGCCGATGCGCATCTCGGCCGCGGTGGGGTCGCTCGAGAGGCAGCCGGCGAGGGCGAGCGCCCCGGTCGAGGCGGCCATTTTCAGGGCGGTACGTCGGTGTATCGGAGATCGTAATCGGTGGCTCATCGGTGGTAGATCAGCGGTCGTTGGTTTCTCATCGGTCGTTGGTTTCTCATCGGTCGTTGGTTTCCGCGTGGTTCGTCCGTTGGCGACGCTGCTCGTGCTCGTATTCGTCGTCCGTCCAATCGGGCGCGTACAGACATCGGGACCGCGACGCTCCCGCATCCTCGAGGCTCGGATCGATATTGGCACACTCCTCGGTCGCGGCCGGACAGCGGGGATGGAACGCACAGCCCTCCGGCGGTGCTTTCGGGCTCGGCGGCTCGCCGACGAGTCGAACAGCGTCCGAATCGTCCGCGGCCGATCGACGCGGACTGGCGTCCAGTAGCGCCTGCGTGTAGGGATGTGCCGGATCGGACAGCGTACTGGTCGCCGGGCCGACCTCGACGAACCGGCCGAGGTACATCGTCGCGACGCGATCGGCGACGGTCCGCACGACATCGAGGTCGTGAGAGACGAACAGGTAGGAGAGTCCAAGTTCATCCTGAAGGTCAGCGAGGAGATTGAGAACTGTCGCCTGGGTCGACGCATCGAGAGCAGCCGTGGGCTCGTCGAGGACGAGCACCGACGGCTCCAGTGCGAGCGCGCGAGCGATCGCGACGCGCTGGCGCTGTCCGCCCGACAGTCGATGTGGATACCGATCGGCGAACGCGGGTGACAGATCCACGAGCGAAAGCAACTCCTCGACTCGCTCGTCCCGTCTCGAGTCGGCCCACCCCGCCTCGGATAGGGGCTCTGCGACGGACTCGCCGACCGTTCGCTTCGGGTTGAGACTCGCCCCCGGGTTCTGGAAGCCGGTACCGATCTCGGCGAGTTGGTCGGTCGTCCGTGTGTCGACGCCGCCGACGGCGTCGCCGCGAAGCCGAACGGTGCCCTCGGTCGGCTCCTCGAGTCCCGTGATGAGCCGCGCGAGCGTCGACTTTCCACAGCCGCTCTCGCCGACGAGTCCGAGGGTTTCGCCCGCCGATAGCTCGAGCGAAACGCCCCTGACGGCGCGTATTTGCCCGTCCGATCCGAACCAGGGGAGCCGATCGACGAGTCCGTCGGAACGTCGGAACGACTTGGTCACGGCCTCGAGTTCGATCACCGGCTGATCCGATTGCATCGGTTGCGCTGGTCGATCCAACCGTTCAGGTTGGTCGATCCACCCCTCGGATCCGGTTGGCGGGGCCGTCGGGGCCTCGTTTCCGTCCGCCGTCCGTTGCGTAAGCGCTCCGCCGTCGGCAGCTGGGGTTCGTGTCTGCCGACGATCCGCGGACGATCGTTCATCCGAACGCCAATCGCCTGCAGCCGGGTCGGCTGCGCTCGTCGGCATCGACTCGAGCGAGGCGTCACGCGCCTCCTCAACGCCACAGCGTACGCCGTGTTCGTCACCTACAGGGACGACGGGTTGGTTCGTCTTCCGGCAGTCCGCCGTCGCGGACGGACAGCGGTCGGCGAAGACGCAGCCGGCGGGGGGTACGGACCGGTCAGATGGCTCTCCCTCGAGCGTCGGGAGTCGAGTCCCGGGCTCGGACCGGCCGGGGAGGGATCCCAGCAACGCCTTCGTGTAGGGGTGGGTGGGATTCGAGCGAACCGAATCGACCGATCCTCGCTCGACGACGACACCGTCGTACATGACGAGGACTCGATCGCAGCGTTCCGCGACGACCCCGAAGTCGTGGCTGATCAACAGAATACCCATCTCGGTAGAGTCGGTGAGCGCGTCGAGGCGATCCAAAATCGCGCTCTGGGTCGTCGTATCCAGTCCCGTCGTCGGCTCGTCGGCGATCAGTACCGACGGCTCGCGGGCGAGCGCGACGGCCAGCAGCACTCGTTGGCACATCCCACCGCTCAACTGGTGGGGGTAGGCGTCGATCCGTTCTTCGGGCTGGGGGATGCCGACCGTCTCCAGCAACTCGAGGACCCTGGTTCTCGTCTTTCGAGACCGGAGGCGCGAACTCGCTCCGACCGCGAGTTCCCTGAGCAGTGACTGGGCGTCCGGTCGCCGGCTGACGCGGAGCGCCTCGGCGATCTGCTCGCCGATCGTGTAGACCGGATTGAGCGCCGTCGAGGGGTCCTGCGAGACCAGCGCGAGTTCTCGAGCCCGAAGGTGTTGCAGCGTTCGGTCGTCGGCCGTCGTGAGCTCTGTCCCGTCGAATCGGATGTTTCCACCGACGATTTCGCCGGGCTCCTCGAGGCCGACGATCGATCGCGCCGTGACCGACTTTCCGCAACCACTCTCGCCGACGAGACCGACGATTTCGCCGGACGCGACCTCGAACGACGCGCCGTTGACGGCGTGGACCGGATCGCCCCCGGTCCGGAACCGGACGTGCAGGTCGTCGACTGAGAGACTCGGGCTCACGTCAGGGTCGCCCCCGTTTCCCATCCTCAAGGTGATTCGGATCCAGTACGTCTCGCAGTCCGTCCCCGAGCAGGTTACAGCCGATCACGGTGAGCGCGATCGCGACGCCCGGCACGGTGATGAGCCACGGTGCGGACCGGAGATACTGCCGGCCGTCGGCGATCATCGTCCCCCATTCGGCCGTAGGCGGTTGCGCGCCGAGGCCGAGAAAGGAGAGGCCGGCGGCGGCGAGGACGACGGTTCCGAGGTTGAGCGTCGCGAGAACGACGACCGGACTGACGACGCTCGGTAGCAGGTGGCGTCTGGCGATCCGCCGTTTGGGCGTCCCGTAGAGGCGAGCACACTCCACGAACGGTCGTTCTTTGACGGCAAGGACGGTTCCGCGCACGACGCGAGCGTAGGTGGCCCACCCGACTACCGAGAGTGCGATCACGACGTTGTGCAGGCTTGGACCGAGCGTCCCCGCGATCACGAGCGCCAGAACGAGTCCGGGAAACGCCAGTTGAACGTCGACCAGCCGCATCAGGACGGTGTCGACGATTCCGCCGTTGACGGCCGCGACGAGGCCGATAGCCGTTCCGAGGACCATCCGGACCCCCGTCGCGCCGACCGCGAGAGCGAGCGAAACGCGCGCTCCGTAGACGAGGCGGGTCGCCACGTCGCGACCGAGCGCGTCGGTCCCGAGCGGGTGGGCGAGCGACGGCCCCTGAAGACGGGCCTCGAGCGCCTGTGCCGTCGGGTCGTACGGGGCGAGCACCGGTCCGACGATAGCGACGAGGGCAAGCGTGCACACAATTGCGCCGCCGAGGCGAACCTGTCCGTTCGTTCGAAGCGCCGTCCCGAAACGGGTCCGTGGGAGTCCACGAATCGTTTCGAGGACCCGTGTCGCGGCCAGACGTAACCGCTCTCGACCAGCGACGTGTTCGCTCATCGGCGTTCACCTCCGCTCGAGGTCGGCCCGAGGCGCGGATCGAGCGCGAGGTAGGCGAGGTCGACGAGATGATTCGTCGCGACGAACGCGGTGGCGGTCACCAGAACGACTCCCTGGATAACCGGGAAATCTCGAGCGAAGACCGCATCGACGAGGAGCGTTCCGAGGCCCGGCCGCTGAAAGACGACTTCGACGATTACCGCCCCGTTGAGGACGAAGCCGAACTGGAGGCCGACGATCGTCACCACGGGGATCAGCGCGTTCCGAAGCGCGTGTTTGTACACCACGAGCCGCTCTCGGAGCCCTTTCGCCCGCGCGGTATCGACGTATTCCGCTTCGAGCACCTCGAGCATCGAGGCTCGGACCAGCCGCGTCACGACCGCCGCCGTTCCGGTGCCGAGGGTGATCGCGGGGAGCACGAGATGGCCGAGCGTCCCAACGCCGGAAACGGGGGTTAGTCCTAACCAGAGCGAACAGACGAGAATCAGCAGGTAGCCCACCCAGAAGTTCGGCATCGAAACGCCGAGCAACGCGACGACCTGGCTGGTTCGGTCGATCCACGTATCGCGGTGGACGGCGCTGGCAACGCCCGCCGGAACGGCGAGCAACAGCGAGACGGCGATGGCTGCCAGGGCAAGCTCGAGCGTGTTAGGGAAGTACTCGACCAGCAGCGACGCGACGGGTTCCGAGCGGGCGTAAGAGGTGCCGAGGTCGCCCTGAAGAACGTCCGTAAGCCACGAGATGTACTGAGAGAGAAACGGCTCGTTGAGACCGTGCTCGGCCCGGAAGGCCTCTATTTCGGCCTGCGAGGGCGGGCTCTGGCGTTGCTCTCTGAGGATCGTCGACGCAGGATCGCCCGGCGTGAGAAACACGAAGCTGTAGGTGAGAAGCGAGACGCCAGCGAGCACGACCGCGAACGATCCAATCCGACGGAAGAGGGCGCATATCATGGGTCGCAACTCCGAGTTGTCGTCGTCATGGATGGTTCCGTAGGCGACCGCGTCCGGCCCGTCAGCCGACAGACTCGCCTGTCTCGCACGCGGGCTGTCCAACGGGAGGCGACCGGGAGGGTTCGAACGGTCTCGGCGTTCGTCACCCGATCGACTATCAGCCGTTCACAGGCCTCGAGACGCCTGCCATCCGAGTGATTGCAGTCGAAACGGCAATTCACGCCAATCAACTCAACTTTAGCTAATGAAACATTGGTTGTAATACTTTGGGTTTGCCTATCGAAACGGATCGTCGAGAGGCCTTGGTCCGATTGGAGCGCCCGGAGATGGAATCCACCCATCATTATCACTGAAACCCATCCATATATTAAATATTATTATTTCAGTTGAAGATTTAATAATACGCCCGTCCGCACACCGTCACTCACCCGCTCGAGTGAAGCGGTTGAGCCGACGGAAACCGCCCATTGTGCTGGACACACGGTTTTTGTATCATCCGGCCGAAACGCCGGTAATGAAGGTGATCAAGGATAGCGTCCACGACCACATCCAGATCGACGGCATCGCCCGCGATCTGATCGATACGCCTCCGCTACAGCGGCTCCGTCGAATCAAACAGCTCGGAACGGTCTCGCTCGTCTATCCGTCGGCGAATCACACTCGGTTCGAACACAGCCTCGGCGTCTACCACCTGGCGTGTAACGCCCTCGAGCAACTCGGCGTCGACGGGCAACTGGGAAAACGCGTCCAGGCCGCCGCCCTGTTACACGACGTCGGACACGGGCCGTTCAGTCACAACCTCGAGTCGTTGACCTACCGCCGGACGGGCCGATACCACGACGACGTTCACGACCTGCTGGCCGAAGGCGACGTTGGAGACGCGCTACGGGACCACGACTTGGACCCGGCGGCGGTCGCCGACTTGGTCGCCGGCGACGGCCGGTTCGGGCAACTGATATCGGGCGAACTCGACGTCGATCGGATGGACTACCTCGTCCGGGACGCCCACCATACGGGCGTTCCGTACGGAACGATCGATCACGGACGCCTCGTGCGCGAACTCTCTTTCGTCGACGGCGAACTCGTCCTCGCCGAGGGGAACGTCCAGACGGCAGAAAGCCTGCTCGTCGCTCGTGCGCTCATGAACCCGACCGTCTACAGCCACAGCGTCGCCCGAATCAGCAAGGCGATGCTCAGACGTGCGGGCGAACGGCTTCTCGAGCAAACCGAAACCGACGCGGCGACGCTCCAGCGGATGGACGACCACGACCTGGTCGCAGCCCTGCGCTCGAACCCCGAGACGGCGGAGTACTCTCGCAGACTCGACAACCGCGATCTCTACAAACGCGCCGTCTGGGCGGAGATAGACGACGTTCCCGGCGGGATCATCGAAGCCGACCACGACTCCATCCGCGAGTTCGAACACGAAATCGCGGCCGAAGCGGATGTCGACTCCGAAGCGGTGATTCTGGACGTACCGGATCGACCGTCGATGACCGAATCCACGTCTCGAGTGATGGTAAACGGCGACGTTCGATCGCTGGGCCAGCAGTCGCCGCTGGTCGATGCACTGCGCGGGTCCCAGTACTCACAGTGGCGACTCGGGGTCTACTCGCCCGCTGACTCGAGTGTCAGGGTCGGGAGGGCGGCGCTCGACGTGCTCGGTCTCGACATCGACGGCCCGCTCGTTAGCGACGTTCGCGACGGCCTGTACACGACCTTAGATCAGTTCGTCGGCGACTCGAGCGACTGACCGGCCTACTCGGTGGTAATTTCGACGCGCAGGTCGTCGCCGTCGGACAGCGTGTATTCGGTCGGGTCGACCTCCTCGTCGTCGACGAAACACGCGATTTCGGTGCCCTCTTCGCTGGCGTCGTACTCCGTTCCGTCGATAGTGAGACGGCGATTTCCACTCTCCTGGGTGTACTCGAAGTCAGGAAGGAGGTCGAGGCCCTCCGCGACCGTTACTCGACTCTTTCCTTCCATGTACCAGTCGTCGTCGCCCTCGTGGAGGTGAAAGGAGAGCGACTCGGTGTCGACGTTTTCGGATTGAAACTGGTCCTGGGAGAGGTCGAACTCGGAGCCGTCGATCAGCAGTTCGATATCGCCGGTGGCGTTGATCCGGTCGGAATCCTGATTCCCGCGGCCTTGCCCACCGTTCAGACAGCCGGCCAGCGAGAGCGTCACGGCGCCGACGAGCACCGCCCGTCTCTTCATATCGATTGGTAGCGGGTCGACGGTCAAAAGATATCCGTTCCGTTCTCGCACTCGCCGCCATTGCAGGACCAGTTCACGCTAGCCCACCAGCGAACGGTTCAAGGGGGTGACAACGAAAGGAGGTGTATGGAACGCACGGGCACGATTCTTCGGGGGAGGGAGTTCGAACCCGTCGAAGGACGAATCGTCGTCGGTAGCGACGGTCGAATCGATCGAATCGAAGAAGAACGCGTCGAGAGCGACGATATCATTATCCCCGCGTTCGTCAACGCGCACACTCACATCGGCGACTCGATCGCCAAGGAGGCCGGCGGCGGGCTCTCGCTCGAGGAACTGGTCGCGCCACCAGACGGGCTGAAACACCGGTTGCTGCGCGAGGCATCGCGAAACGAACTCGTCTCGGCGATGAGCCAGTCGCTACAGTACATGGAACGGGCGGGCACGGCCGCCTGTCTCGACTTTCGCGAGGGTGACGTCGAGGGCGTCGAGATGTTTCGCGAGGCCGCCGCCGGAAAAGATATCGAGGCGTTCGCGCTGGCTCGCGGCTCGGTCGAGGCGATGGAAGCGGGCGACGGATTCGGGGCCAGCGGCGCGAACGACGACGTTTTCGACCGCGAACGCAGGGCGACGCGAAACGCGGGCAAGCCGTTCGGGATCCACGCCGGCGAGGTCGACGAGAGCGACATCAACCCGGCGCTCGACCTCGATCCGGACTTTCTCGTCCACGTCGTCCATCCGCGACCACTTCACCTAGAGCGGATCGAAGACAGCGAGGTGCCGATCGCCATCTGTCCGCGCTCGAACCTCGTCACGGGTGTCGGCTTACCGCCCGTCTCGGACCTCCTCGAGCGAACGACGGTCGCGCTCGGGACCGACAACGTGATGCTCAACTCGCCGTCGATGTTCCGCGAGATGGCGATGCTCGCGAAGCTCACCGACGTTCCGGCCGCGGAAATCCTCCGAATGGCAACGGTCAACGGCGCGGAGATCGCCGATCTCGAGTACGGCGTGCTCGAGCCCGGCAAGAAGGGGAAACTCGTCGTCTTCGACGGCGACTCGAGAAACCTCGGTGGAGCAAGAGACCCGGTCCGCGCGGTCGTTCGTCGCGCGAGCGTCGACGACATCCGCGAGGTCATCTTTTCGAACTGAACGGTCGTCTTCTCGAACTGAACGGTCACCTTTCCGAAGGTGTAATCGTCCGTTCGAACCGCGTCCGTGAACGCGTCGTCTCAGAGCTGGCCGGACCGAATCCGTTCTTCGGCCGCTGCGAGCGCTTGCTCTCGGTCGAAGTCCTCGACGATCCGCCGCAGGGTCGACTCCGTCTCGTCCTCGAGATCCAGGGCCTGCTCGGTCATGTTCGGGACGGCGCGAATGATGTTGTCGACGATCGGAATCTCGGCGACCTGCGGTGACCGCGAGAGCGGGTTGAGGTCGATGACGATTTCGGTCTTGCCCATGGCCTCGAGCGCTTCGGCTCGGTCGCCGTCCTCTAAGGGAACCACGACGACGTCTGCCGTGTAAATGCCGTCCGAGTCGACCTTCGCGCGCTTGTGGTCCAAGTTCGGAATGCGGGCGTCCGCCTCGATCCCCTTTACGTCCTCGGCCCCGTGCTCAACGAGGTGTTCGGCGATGGCGTCGATCCGCTCGGGCGTGCGATTGAACAGGTTGACCTCGAGGTCGGCGTCGACGGCGGCGGCGAGATCGACCATTTCTCCGGGGACGAGCGCGGCGACGTTCCCGTTGATCGAGAGTACCGGGTGCTCGGCGAGCAGTAGTTGTGCGGCTGCCGCACGTTCTGCGGCCGCGGCGCTCGGAATCGTCTCCTCGCCGAGGAGGTAATCGAAGGCGCTCCCGCGGCCTTCGGCGTGCATTCCCTGCAGGTGCGTGATCCCCTTCTCTACGCCAGCTTCGATCCGATGGCGCGTGAGCAGGTCCTGATATCTCGGGTGATCCTCGGGAATCTCCTCCTCGCGGTCGACCTCGGCGGGGACGGTCTCGTGATCGCTCACGAATCGTCGCTCGCGTCCGTCGATAAAAAGCCGACCGATTCCCGCGGACGCCCGTCTCGGTGGTCGACCAACTCGTCTTTCCGCTCGAGGCACTGCGAAAATCGGAGACCGCGACGTTATCTGAGGACTGCGCCCGCCGGATACGTCTCGCATGCGTCGGGTTCGTAGCCCGCATCCGAGAGCCCGGTTCCGAGCGCGAACACCGTGTCCCCCAGCATCGCCATCGACGCTTGCCCGCCGACGTCGGCCACGTCCTCGAGCGCGTCGCGAACGGCCGGCGTGAGCAACTCCGCCTCGCGAGCGAAGCCGCTCGAGGCCTCGACGAACGTCTCGAGGGTCGGTTCGTCGACGACGCGCGCGAGTGCTCGCTCGCCTGCAGCCGATAGCAGCTCCGTATCTCCCGACAACACCTCGGCCGTCGAAAGCTGCCCGAACGAGACGTACTCGACGCGCGCTCGTGCCGGAATGCCGTCCAGTTCGTTCGACGCCGGCGCGCCCGGCTCGAGGCGAATCGGAACGCCGCCGCGGGCCTGTGCGACGACGTCGCCCAGCCCGGTTCCGGCCCGCACTTCGGCAACGTGGGCGACCGTCACCAGTTCGTTTCTCGAGCGCGTCCGATCGAAGACCTGATTTGCCGCCAGTGCGGTCCCGAGCGCCATCGCCCCCGAGACGCCGAATCCGGACCCGAGGGGAATCTCCGATCGAGCCTCGACGCGGGCGGACGCCTCGAGGGACTCGAGGACGCCGGTCACGGGTTCGACGTCGATTTCTCGTCCGTCGAGGACGGTGACGGACTCCTCGGCCGGAGAAACCGTCACCTCGACGCCGTCGGACAGGGTGAGCCCCGCTCCTCGAGAGCCGGCGCTGGTCGGGTCCTCGTTCGGATGTGCGCTAAAAAATCCCGTAATATGCCCTGGTACGAACGCCGTCGCCTCCTCGCGCATTGGCGACCCTTGCGACTGGGGGAGTATAACGTTGCGGATTCGAATTACACCGCAGTTGTCGGCCGATTTTTCTATTATCACGCGTTCTGTGTTTCCGATTGCCTCCCCGGCCGGTTCGCGACGGTCACGGTGACGAGTCTGGACTCGATCCGTCGAAGCGTCTGCCCGACTGAACTCGCGGAACAATCCAGTTTCAGTGCAATATCCTCGTAGGTTGCCTCTCGAGGGACTTCGTAGTACCCGCATTCGTAGGCCGTGGACAAGACCTCGCGCTGTCGGGCGGTGAGTTCGTACAACTGCTGGCTGGCGGTGTGATCGTATTCTGAAACCGTCTCGACGGTGAGATCGGTGAGGTCACGGGTCTCGGCGACGAGTTGCTGGACATCCTCGGACGGCCCCGCGACCGTCACCTTCAGGGACGATCGCATCGGATCGACAAACACCATCGGATATTGTATAAATACCGCATGATTCCGATGAGGTTCGAGAATCGCGCGATTGAACTCGGTTGGGCGATAGCGAAGTTGTACCATCGCCGTCCGATGGGTGCGATTGATTTCACAGTGTACCAACCGGGGCAGGTCCTCGTCGAAGGATCGCCGAATCGCCGACACCTCGCCCGTCACCTCGAGAAACACTGTTATCGTCCCGTCCGTCAAAATATCTACCTCGTGGATCGACTCGAGTGTCACCCCGTTCTCCCGAAACCGACGTTGCGTCGGGTCGAAGTACGCCCTCTGTGGGGTGACAACATACGTCACTCGTTTCATAGAGCGGGACACAATTACCAATGGTAAAAACATTCCGGCCTGCGTTAACAGACAAACGACTGTGACCGTACTTGAGGCCGGTACGTTCCGACCCGGATATAAATGAGTTCGTTCCTGAAGAATCGAATCTTTGCTTGCGTCTACCGACAGTTTGCCCGTAATATGGCAGATAATAACAGCCACAGTACGGGCAGCAATGGGCCGGCACTTGAAACGTCAGAGCAGCAGCTGTCAGCGGAGACAGAATCGACAGCGACGACACGGCGAGGGCTTCTCGCAGCGACCAGCGTGACGCTCGCGGGCGTTACGGGATTATCCGCAACGACGCTGACAGCGACGGCAGCACCCTGGGATATCGAACGTATCGAAATCGACGACGGACTGTTGGGGTGGAACGCCGATGGCAGCCTCCCCGTCACGGACGAATTGTTCGTCTTCATCCACGGTTGGTTCGGCGATTCGACCGCACGGAGTCAGGCTGATGACGTGCTTGGATCTATCGAGTCGGGCGGGTTCTCTCCGGACGAAAGCGTCGTTCTCGAATGGCCCGCGAGCACGGTCAACTACTTCGGCGCGGAAGGGGACACCGAGGACGTCGGCGAAGTCGCCGCCGGCCTCGCCGAGGAGTTCTACGACAACGGCGGGGGCAACATCCGCCTCGTCGGCCACTCTCTGGGCGGGCGGTGTGTCCTGTGGACCGCGGACAAACTCAGTTCCGGCTACGAACTCGAAACCGTCGCTTCACTCGGCGCAGCCGCCGACGGATCGGCGGTCTGTGGCTCCCCGTGGAACGACGGCCTCGGCAACACCTGTGAGGTCCGCAACTACCACTCCGAGAACGACTCGACTGTCGGCGGTGCGTACGGCGGGCTCGGTGACACGGCGCTCGGAAACGAAGGCGCGGGCTGTTCCCCGGCCACGAACTATACGGACATCGACGTTACGGCCAGCGTCGGGGGTCACCTCGAGTTCCTCGGCGACGAAGCTGTCGGCTCCGATCTCGCAGACGCGATCAGCAGCGGGAGTTGTACGGATAACGACGATAACGACGACGATGACGACGGGTGGTGGTAACCGCCGGTCTTCCAGTCAATTACCTCGAAAAACGAACCGCGATCGACGAAAGCGACCTTGCTTACGTCGACAGGCGCTGCCTGTCCGGCGTCTTCGTCCTACGGACTCAGACGTTGACGATCACGCGGGAAGAGAACAGCCTCTCGAATGTTCTCGAGGCCGAGAATCGTCATCACGAGTCGCTCGCCGCCGAGTCCGAAGCCGGCGTGGGGCGGCATGCCGTACTTGAACATCTTCGTGTAGTACTCGAACTGGTCGGGGTCGAGTCCCTGCTGTTCGAAGCCTTCGATGAGCTTCTCGTGTCGGTGTTCGCGCTGGCCGCCGGAGACGAGTTCCATCCGCGGATGCATCAGATCGAAGCCGGTCGAGAGCTGTTCGTCGTCGTCGTGGTCTTTGATGTAGAACGGCTTGATCTCGCTCGGCCAGTCGGTGATGAAGTAGTGGCCGCCGACGTCGGCGCCGAGGGCCTCTTCTGCCGCCGTCGAGAGGTCGTCGCCCCAGACGAGCTGTTCGTCCAGTTCACCCGTGGCGTTGATCCGCTCGATGGCGTCCTCGTAGCTGATGCGCGGGAACGCCTCGTCGGGCACCTCGAACTCCTCCTCGAGACCGAGCGCCTCGAGTTCGTCCTGACAGTTCTCCGAAATCGCCTCGTAAGCTGCGGTGACGACGCCTTCGACGACATCCATCGCGTCGTTCTGGTCGCAGAACGCGCCCTCGAAGTCGATCGAGGTCGCCTCGTTCAGGTGTCGCGGCGTGTTGTGCTCTTCGGCGCGGAAGATCGGGCCGATTTCGAAGACCCGCTCGACGTTCGAGCCGGCGATGAGTTGCTTGAACAGCTGCGGCGACTGGTTCATGAAGGCCTCCTCGCCAAAGTACGTGATCGGGAACAGTTCCGTCCCGCCCTCGGTCCCCGTCGCGACGATTTTCGGCGTGGTGATCTCCGTCGAACCGAACTCGCGGAACTGCTCGCGAACGGCCCGAAGGATCTCCGCGCGGATCTCGAAGACGGCCTGTACCTCCTCCTTGCGGAGGTCGAGGGTCCGGTTGTCCAGTCGGGTCGACATCTCCGCGTCGACCTTCCCCGACGGATCGAGCGGCAGTTCGGGATCCGCAGCCGAGATGACCTCGAGCGATTCGGGCGTCACTTCGACACCCGTCGGCGCGCGCGGTTCTTCCTCGACTGCGCCGGAGACTTTCACGACGCTCTCTCGAGCGACGCCGAGTCCCGTCTCGACGAGGTCCTCGTCCATCTCGTCTTTCTCGAACTTGACTTGGATCTTCCCGGTCGCGTCGCGGAGGATCAAGAAGGCGATGCCGCCGAGGTCTCGGATCTCGTGGACCCACCCGGCGACGGTTACGTCGTCACCTGGCTCGGCGTCGGCAGTGTAGGTTCTGTCCTGCATACCCACCGATTCTCGGAGCCGAAACTTAAGCGCCATCGTTCGCGCTCGCGGGCGAAACGACTGACCAAAACGAACGGTCGAGATCGTCACACCGAGTACACGGCCGGGCCGATCATCACCGACAGCACCCATCAAACAGCCTTTGGGGTACCGGCTCGAGTCTCGAGTATGGACGACCTCGAGCGACTCGCCGACGAAGTCGAACGAAACGGGACGGTCGTGGCGTTCACCGGCGCAGGAATCTCCGCGCCCTCGGGCGTCCCGACGTTCCGGGGTGAGGGCGGCGTCTGGGAGCGCTTCGACGAAGGCCAGTTCACCTACGGTCGATTCCGGCGGGATCCGGCCGGATTCTGGGAGGATCGACTCGAGCTCCACGAGGCGATGTTTGGCGACGGCTACGAACCGAACGTCGCCCACGATGCGCTCGCGACGTTGGGAGCGGCGGGGTACGTCGACGCGATCATCACACAGAACACGGACGGGTTGCACGAGCGGGCGTTGCCGGCTAACGAAACGAATGCTGACGAGGGGTGGCAGAACGAATCCGGTACCGACCGCGACGATGAGACGACGCTGCTCGAGCTTCACGGGAACGCACATCGAGCGGTCTGTACGGCCTGCGGTCGTCGGATCGACGCCGAGGAAGCGTTCGACCGAGTCGCTGATGGCGAACTCCCGCCGACCTGTGACTGCGGCGGGACGTACAAACCCGACGTCGTGCTCTTCGGCGAGCAGCTTTCGGGTGCGACGCTCCAGCGCGCTCGCACTCTGGCTCGCGAAAGCGACATCTTCCTCGCTATCGGTTCGTCGCTCGTCGTCGAACCCGCCGCCTCGCTCCCTCGAGCGGCGAGTTCGACCGGGGCGACCCTCGGAATCGTCAACCTGGAGTCGACGCCCTGTGACGACGCTGCGGCGGTCGTCCGTCGCGAGGACGTGACGACGGCGCTGCCGAGACTCCAGACGCTTGTCCTCGAGTGAAATAGCCGACAGTTCGCCGAATAAGCCTGATAGCCTACACGAGGTACGCTTCTATCAAACGGGCCTGTCCCCGACGGATTCGTTCGCTGACGGCCTGGTCAGAGATGCCGAGCGCGCCGGCGATGTCGCTCAGGGTCGCTTCGCGGGGCACCGAAAAGAACCCGTATTCGTTCGCGAGCGTTAGCGCCTCTCGCTGGGATTGAGTCAGCACCGTCTTTGTTTCCCCCGCCTCCTCGCCGTCGGCTATCCGCAGGAGGTCGAACTCGACGCCGTGGTGCTCGAGGAACTCGTGGTACTCGGTAAAGGAGTCCCGGTCCGGAAACCGCATCTCGAACACCCAGCGACCGTCGGCGGCCCGGCCGGTGAGTAACTCGCCGCCCAGAGACACCCATTGGCGGTAGCTCTCGACGACCTCCGTCCGGCTTCGGTCGCTGCGCTCGAGTCTGTACAGGTCCCTCCCTCCGCTCCGTTCTAACAGGTCGAATCGCGCGACTGTTCGATCCCTCTCGAGCACGCGTTCGACGTTCGTCTCGCTAGGGGAGCGGATCCAGCAGAAGAGAATCGGTCGATCCGACTCGAGTGCGTACTGGCGCTCGAGTTCGATGTCGAGCGCCGGCACGGCCTCGAGCGTCGGCCCCAGCACGAAGTCTGGAGACGTTACTTCGAATTCGGCGAGGAGGCTCATACCCCACGTGGCCGGCCAACACGCAAAACTGTTTAGGCCATTGATACTTTTTCCAGCGCGATCAGTGTGAGTACAACGCCGGTGGCAGGTCTTGTCTCCTATCAAACATTATGCGTCGTTGGCCGCCTCGACCGTGTCGCGAACCGCGTCGACGCCGGCTTCGTGAGCGAGGTTCCCGACGACGATCACGTCGGCGTGTGTCGCCATCCGGAAGGCCGAATCGTAGCCGTCGATGCCGCCGCCGTAGAACAGGGTCGACTCGTCGGTCGCCTCGGCCGCCGCCTCGACGATTGAAGGATCGCCGAACGTGCCGGAGTACTCGAGGTAGACGATTTCCTGGCCGAACATCCGCTCTGCGACCTCTGCGTAGGAGGCGACGTCTTCGGCCGAGAGGTCACAGTCCGCTTCCGTGTAGGTCGCGACGTCCGCGTCGGGGTTCATGACGATGTAGGCTTCCGTCGCCGTTCGCTCCCAGTCGAGTTCGGTGTCGAGTCGAACCCACTCCTTGTGCGCGCCGGTGATCCAGAACGGCGAGCCCGCGTTGAACACCGTCGGAATGAGATAGCCGTCGAGCGCGTCGTCTTCGACGACGACGTCGGGGCTCGAGGGTTCCTGATAGAGCGCGACGTCGTGTTCTGCACACGCCTCGATGACGGCGCTCATGTTCTCCTCGGTGATTCCCATCGTCCCGCCGACTTCGACGGCGTCGGTCCCGGTCGCACAGAGATCGCCGTAGGTGACACCCTCCGGCAGATCCTTGTCGGGATCGATCTTGAGGATGTGGTTCCAGTCCTCCCATGGCGTAGTCATACCGCCCCGTTTCCCGACAACGAGCAAAAGCCCTGCGAATCGATCGTTTCTCGAGAATCGGCGCGTATAGCGTTTTTGGCCGCCATTTTGTGGTTCCGGATCGAACGGGTTGAACACGGGCAGCCACCTCGAGCGCACCGATCGGTCTCACTCAGACGACTGCTCTGAACGCCACGACGGCGACGACGCCCGAGACGAGCGCCAGTAATATGTTCTCCGTACGCCACATGACGAGCAATACGACGCCGCCGGCCCCCCATTCGGCGGGTCCGCCCGCCGCGAGTTCGGGACCGAGTAGCGCGATCACGATCGCGCCGGGCAACACCGAGAGTCCCGCCTCGAGCCGATCGCTCACGTCGAACCGGCTGAGCAGCCACAGGCCGCCGACTTTCGTGACGACCGTGGCAGCCGCCATCGCTACGATTACGGCGACGACGATCGGCTCGAGCGAGAGCGCTCCTTCACTCATCATGGCGAATCACCTCGACGAGCGCGGCCGCGAGTCCGCCGACGATGACGTACCACTGTCCGGGGAGGACGCTCGCGGCGGCGATGGCCGTTCCCAGCGCGACGAGCCAGGGGACAAGCGTCGAGGTCCCTTCCCAGAGTTCGACCGCGAGTGCGACGAAGACCGCCGCCAGGATGAAATCGAAGCCGTACTGCTGCGGATCGCCGATCGCACCGCCAACGGTCGCCCCGAGGACGGTCGAGATGACCCAGAACAGCCACAGGATGAGTCCGCTTCCGAGGAGGAACGCGCCGCGTCCGCTGCCCGACTTGAGGTCGCGCATGGTCAGCGCCCAGTTCTCGTCGGCCATGAAAAACAGGCTCCCGTAGGCCTGTTTCGAGGTGAGTTTGCGAAACCACGGTCGGAGCGCAGCGCCCATCAGCGAGTACCGCAGGTTGATCGCGAACGTCGCGAAGACGATGGCCGCGACCGGGATGGGGTCGGCCCAGAGTTCGACCGCGACGATCTGGGACGCGCCGGCCAGCACCACCGCGCTCATCAGCGCCGCCTCGGCGACGCTCAATCCGGACTGGCGCGCGAGCACGCCGAAGGCGACGCCGTAGCCGGCGACGCCGATCGCGATCGGAACGCACGTGAGGATTCCGGTCCGGATTCCGTCTCGAGAGAACGTCACGGACCCGGACTGGGTCTCGGTCGGAGAGCGTTCGCTCGCGGGGTCGGACGACTCTGGAGGGGCGGACCCGCCCGTATCCGGATCAGTCGACATTGATTCTGTCTCCTCGGATCGAAGACGCTCGGTGCGTAAATCGCTCTCGGAACCGCACGACTACGGCCGGTTTCCGTGTTACCGTCAGCCACGCCATCGGCCACGACGCGGTACCGATCATTCGGCGATCCAGACCATCTCCTGGCTCGCGTCCTCGAGCGGTTCGCGCTCGAAGTCGCCGAACACCCGCCACGAAGCGAACGGTGAGAGTCGAAAGAGCAGTTCGAACTCGCGTCTCGAGACCAACGCCAACGGCGTGTCGGTCCGGAATAGCTGGTCGCCGTCCCCATCGAAAACCACCGCTCGAATCCGAGCGAGCTGTTCGACTTCGTCGACGATTTCGGTTTTCGTTCGGTACGTGTACGACGCCCCATCGACCTCGAGCTGGCGTTTTTCCCACGTGCCGTACTGCTCGCAGATGACCTCGAAGCTCGGGGCGAACGCGTTGAGGACGAGACGGCCGTCGGACGCGAGGGCGTCGTGAATCCGCTCGAGGGCTTCGAGTTGGTCGTCGAGTTCTGTGAGGTGCAAGAACGCGCGAAACGGGACGATCACGAGCGCGTACTCCCGGTCGGCCTCGAACTCCGTCACGTCGGCTTTCCAGACACTCGGCTCGAGTCCGTCTTCGACCGCCGTTTCGCGAAGAACGTCAAGCATTCCCCTCGAGACGTCGATGCCGTCGGCGTCGACGCCCGCTCGAAGCAACTCGAGGTAGATCCGACCCGTGCCACAGCCGACCTCGAGAACGGGACCGTCCGCATCGGTGGCGAGATCACGGTAGAACTCGCGGTCGCCATCGATGCTTTCGCCGTAGACGGCGTCGTAAAACGCGGCAGTATCGTCGAAGTATTCCTCGACCTCCATGCGACCGACAACGAATCGAGACACAAAAACGGTAGCTGTGGTATGTGCTACGATAGCAATGACCAATAGGCCTCGTTCGTCGGCGCTGGCGATGTGCCAGAATCAGACACCAACGCTCGGATCTGCTCGTTTCGGCGCTCGGATTCTGCTACCCGTGCTCAGCGCCTGCCATTCGTGCTCAGACCCTATGGTCCATCCGAACGCAGGTTTCGTGGCCCACCAGCCTTCAGATTCCGTGGCCCATCAGGTGACTGCGCAACACGTCGGCTTCCTTGTTCCCGGTGCCGGTGTTCAGGATCACGATCGTTTCGTCGCCGTCGAACTCGCCGTTCTCTGCGAGGTCCCATGCCCCACTCGCGGCGGCGGCGCAGGTCGGGGCCATCTCGAGACCCTCCCCTTTCGCCACCGCGATCGCGGCCTCGAGGATGTCGTCGTCGTCGGTGGCGACCGCGCCGCCGTCGGTCTCCCTGAGCGCCTCGAGGATCCACGGACTCGCGCCGGGATCGGGGATCTCGATCCCACCGCAGATCGTATCGGGGTGCTCGACGGGTTCGTGAACGTTCCGTCCCGCCTCGAACGCCTCGACGATGGGCGCACAGCCCTCGGCCTGTGCGGCGTAGAGTTTCGGCAGTTCGTCGGTTATGCCGAGTTGTTCGAATTCCTGGGCGGCTTTGTACATCCCCACGAGCCCGACGCCGCCGCCGGTCGGGTAAACGATCGCGTCGGGAACCGCCCACTCGAGCTGTTCGACGATCTCGTAGAACATCGTCTTTTTCCCCTCGTGACGGTAGGGCGTCGAGAACGTCTGCAGGGAGTACCACTCGTCGTTCTCCGCGAGCGCCTCCTCGAAGGCAGCGCCGGCGTCGCCGATCCGCCCCCCGACGACGTTCATCTCGCCGCCGTGGACGTTGATCATCGCCTTGTTCGTGAACCCCGAGCGGGAGGGCACGAAAACCTCCGAGTCGAGGTCGGCCCGTCCGGCGTAGGCCGCCCCGGCCTGTCCCGCGTTGCCCGCGGACGCCAGCGCGACGGTATCGGCCCCGTGCTGCGTCGCGGCCGTCACGGCGACGGTCTGGCCCCGATCCTTGAACGTCCCCGTCGGATTCCGGCCCTCGTCTTTGACCAGCACCCGGCCGACCCCCAACTCTTCGGCCAGCTTTTCGCACTCGACTAACGGCGTCGCTCCCTCGTCCATCGTCACCGCCGAGTCCCGGGCGAACGGCAGTAGCTCCTCGTAGCGCCACAGCGAGTCGAACGGCCGCGACTCGATCGAGTCGCGGTCGAGGTCGATCGCCCCGTACTCGTAGGTTGGATCGAGAATCCCCCCGCAGTCGGGACACTCGTGGGTCGCGTCCTCGGCGTCTACCGTCGCCCCGCAGTCGATACACTCGAGGCCACGGAAGGCGTCTGTCGTCTCCATACCGCTCGGTTCGTCGCCCAGAACTAAGGACTGTCCATTACCGGCAACGGACACGCGAGCGAGCGGGTCGCTTGGCGGTGTAAAACTGAACTCCCATCTCGATCACAAAACGGTCAGTCGCTCGTCTCGCCAACGGCAGACAGCAGACGCGGATACCTGCAGAATCAGTTGTCGCCGGTCTTCGACTGCCACTCGTACTCGCGTCGTTTGGCGGACTTACCGAAGCCACACGAGGAGCACTTGCCTTTCTTTACGTGGTACGATTTTTCGCCACAGCGTCGACACTTGACGTGTGTCGTTTTGTTCTTCTTTCCTTGGCTCGGGGTTCCTGCGCCAGTCATGGAGTGATCGAAACGACGTTATCGCCGCGTATAATGGTTGTGTCTTCGCCCGAGGCGTCGTCTGCGAGTTCGTCTTCCACGGGAATCGTCACGTCCTCTAAGACGAGGTTCATGTGTTGATCGTAGCCGGTGAGGTTACCGACGTACTCGTCGCCGCTCTTTAATCGGACACTGACCCGTTCGTCGAGTGACGCCTCGAGGACGTCCAGCGGTCGTCCACTCATACGAAAGACCGCAGGTGATGGACACTTAATCGTACCGGTCGTCTCCGATAACGGGCGAGTATTACGAAAATACTCGCCTCATGACTTGAAACGCCATAATACGAGTGATTACATAGTGCTGTCTGTGGGGTATCACTCTCAAAATACGCTCTTAGGTAGGTGATCGTTGATACGGACGCGGTCACCAAAGGTGAGGTCAAAACTAGTCCTGTGAGTGGCATTGTTTCCAGACTGTGTTTCTACCAGACCAATATGAATCGGAAGACTGCACTACATCAACAATTGGCTACGAAGAGTATCTCCTTTACCAGTGACCGGCAATAGAACGACTATCCGAAAGCGTTTATTTTATAATCCATATGTTTGTGATTCATCATATGAAGGACCACAGATTAGATCGAATGTATTCGAAGACACGACTCGCTCTCGTCAAGAAGCAATTTTCCACATACATCACGAAGTATCGGTACTGGCTCTTCCCAGTAGTGCTGTTTGGACTTGCCGTCGCATCGTCAACAGAACTCGCGTTTAGTTATGTTGAGGCCAAGCAAAATCTGGGCTCACGGTATCCAATCGTTGCGTTTCAATGGTTTCTATCGATTATCGGCGGCTTCACTGCTATCTTTGCCGGATACGCATCAGTTACGGCTGACCGAAATACTGGCCGCCTCCCGCTGATACTGAAACTTCCGTACTCTCGGAATGAATACCTCCTTCAGAAATTTCTCGGCCATGCAAGTGCACTCTCGGCACTTCTACTCCTTGTATTGAGTTGCGGATTTCTCGTCTGCTCGTTCGTTCTAGGACCACCGCCGATACTCGCGGCACTTGCGTTTATTGCTGTTTCAGTCCTCTATATCCTCGTCTGGCTCTCGCTTGCAATGACCGTCTCGATGCTCGTTAAAACCGGTCGCCGAGCAGTCGCCGTTCTTATTCCAGTCTTCATCGGAACCGGAATGCTCTGGCGCATGACGTTCACCTCAATTTTGACCCCTATTTTCGGAGAGATCCCACAAACAATATCTCTTTTAATCACTCGTCTCGTGCCATTCCGAGCGTATCTCGTTGCAACGAACTGGCTGACGGGGCTTCCGAACTCGCATAGCTACGGTACGTCGGTTGGTCAGGATCTTAACGCCGAGTTTGTCTCATACTCAACCATCGTCCCTCTCGAGTTAAGTAACGGAGTCCCATGGTATCTGAATGAGTGGCTAACGATACCAATTCTTCTCTTTTGGCTTGTCGTTCCACCCCTCGTCGCGACACGACGATTCAACGCTGTCGATCTCGTTTGAGTCGTTTCGTTTTCTCGCTCTGCTATTTCGCGGCAGTATATTCTGCGAAGATGTCCTGAAGCGACGCAGACTCGACATCGAAATCCTGTGGGTCGGCACCGAGTTCCTCCAATGTTGTAAGCACATCTACTTTCGCCCCGTCCACACATTCGACTAAGATTGTCTCGTCTGCCGTTCGAACGGCGGACACCGACTCGAGTGCTGAAAGTGCCGTTAGGTCGTCCGGAACACGTTCGACTGAGACGCGCATCGTCATCTCTGTCTGGAGTTCAGAGCGGAGCGAATCAATCGCATCGACTGCGACGAGTTCGCCGTCCCGAAGGATACCAACACGGTCGCAGACTGCTTCAACCTGCGCGAGAAGGTGACTCGAGAAGAAAACGGTCGTTCCACGATCAGCGCGCTCGCGGACGACCTCTTGCATCAGTTTAACGCCATTCGGATCGAGACCGGTAGAGGGTTCGTCGAGGATCATCAGATCCGGGTCTCCCGCTAGCGCCATTGCAAGGAGCAGGCGCTGGGTCATTCCGCGGGAGTACGTAGTCGCGACGCGGTCCGCGTCGTCCCCGAGCCCGACCCGCTCGAGGAGGGCGGTTGGATCGTCGTCGACGCCGCGAGAAGCGATTTCGAACTCGACATGGTCGCGGCCGGTCCAGTTAGGCATCATCGTACACCCGTCGGGAATAACGCCGCACCGCCGACGGATCGCTGGCCCATCTTCACGCGGATTGAGACCGAAGATGGACGCCGTTCCTGATGTCGGACGGATTAAATCCAGCAATATATTGATTGTCGTCGATTTGCCGGCCCCGTTAGGCCCAAGAAAACCGAACACCTCGCCCGATTCAACACGGAGGTCCAGCGATTCGAGGGCGGTGGTGTTACCGTATTTTTTCGACAGGTTCTCGGTTTCAAGTACACACATGCTTCATCAATAAGTCATATACCAATTATTAATTTTGGAACTACATTACCACCACTTCTTTTTATAAAAGTGTCTGCTGAATAACCATGGAGTTACTCGTGCCGTCACAACTGTGGACAGGCTCGAGTATTCTCTGTGAGGCCTCTCGAGAGGTATAAGTAGGAAGAAACGTAGTATCAACCCCTCGGATCTCGCAACGGGTTACTGGTACGAATACACCGGGAGAACGAACTGGTCTCCTCGAGGTCTTCCCGCACCCACCGAACCACCGTTCGTCCCAGCACAACGGCTAAGTGTGCACCCGTGGACTGGTATCGTATGGGCAAGAAATTTACCCTCATCGAGTTGCATCTGGACGGCGACGCGCAACTGGGACCGAAAACGATCAACGACGCGCTCCCCTTCGGCAAGGGCGTCGAGTCCGAAGACGCAGCGTCCGAGGACGATGACGAGGCGGCGGCCGACGACGACTCGAGCGGGAAGGGCGCTATCGGCGTCCTCGTCGGACTCGCTCTTCTCGTCGGCATCGGCGTCGCGCTGAAGAAGTTCCGCGGCGACGATGCGGAGGAGGAGACGTACGAACAACGCGACGAACCGGACGTCATCGTCAACTAGTCCGTCTGCGTCGCCGAGTATACGCAGACAGCGACCGAGCCGAACGCTTTTGCGTCCGCTTGTCCTACTCACGCTATGAACCTCTATCGCAGCGCTCGAGCGGTTGCGGGCGCATCGGGGGACGACGCGGTCGACTGGCGCTCTGCCGCCGAGGCCGCAAAGGCTGCGACCGACGCCGGGTCGCTCGATCTCGCTCCGGGTGAGCGCGAGGCCTACGCTCGAGACGTTCGCGAAGCCAGGGCGGGAATTCGGGACGTTTCGGGGGCCGCGTTCGACGTTCCCGACACCATCGAGATCCAGAACCGCCACCACTGGATCGACGCCAACGTGGCGACCTTCGAGCGGGTGATGGCCCCCGTCGAAAACCACACGGAGGTGTTCCCGGGCGTGGCCCGAACGATCAACACGGGAACGATGACGGTCCTGCTATCCTTTCTCGGGCGAAACGTCCTCGGGCAGTACGACCCGCTGTTGCTCGCCGACAGGCCCGCGGACGATCACGCGCTCTACTTCGTCAGACCCAACATTCTCAACGCGGCCGCGGCCCTCGAGGTCGACCCGAACCGGTTCCGGCGCTGGATCGCGTTCCACGAGGTGACCCACGCCGCCGAGTTCGGGGCCGCACCCTGGCTCTCCGACCACCTCGAGAGCCGGATGGAACAGGGGATCGATGCGCTCGCCGACGGAAACTTCGACAGGGCGACGTTCCGCGAGTTAGACGCCGCGATGACCGTCGTCGAGGGCTACGCCGAGTTGCTGATGGATCACGCGTTCGACGACGAGTACGAGGACCTGCGCCGAAAGCTCGACGCGCGGCGGCAGGGTCGCGGTCCGCTTCAGCAGCTGTTCCGTCGACTGCTCGGACTGGGTCTCAAACAGCGCCAGTACGAACGCGGGAAGAACTTCTTCGAACACGTCGTCCGGATACGGGACCTCGAGACGGCGAGCCGGGTGTGGGAACAGCCCGAAACCCTGCCGAGCCACGACGAACTCGATTCGCCGGAAACGTGGGTTCGTCGTATCGAACGGTAGGCGGCGGTTTGCTGTGTCTCCGCTTTTTCCCGTGCAGGAACGGACCTAAAAGGACCGCCCTCGAACGGAACCAGCATGGACACGGGCGAGTTGAATGCCGTTCTCGAAGACGCCGGACTGTCCCCGTATCAGGCCGACGCGTACGTCACCCTCCTCGAGCTGGGATCGGCGTCGGCGAGCGAACTCGCGTCGGCCAGCGGCGTCCCCCAGCCGCGGATTTACGACGTTCTCCGCGCGCTCGAAGACGAGGGATACGCGGTCGTCTACGAACGAGACCAGCTCTACGCGCAGGCGAACGATCCGTCCGAGGCGCTCTCGGGGCTGCGAACGGCGATCGATCGCTACGAGACCGCGATTTCGGAAATCGAGCGACGATACCGGGAGCCGGCCGCCGAGGATGGCGCGGTCTCGCTCGTCAAGCGACTGCGAACCGTCTTCGAACACGCCCGCGAGAACCTCGAGGCGGCGACCGAGCACGTGCAACTCGCCGTTACTTCGGATCGGTTCGCCGATCTTCGGCCGCTGCTTCGAGACGCACGCGACCGCGGCGTCTACGTGCAGGTTTCGCTGTACGTCCCGCCCGACGAATCGGTTCCGTTCGATCGCTCGACGTTCGAGGGCGTCTGTACGGAAGTGCGCCGACGCGACCTCCCCGGGCCGTTTCTCCTCCTGACAGACCGCCAGCGCGCGTGTTACGCGCCTCAGAACCGCCTGTCCGACGAGTACGGCGTGATCGTCGACGACTACACCACGGCCTACGTCTTTCACTGGTATTTCCTGACTCGACTGTGGGAAGTCTACGAGACGGTCTACAACGGCCGCTCCGACGAACCGCCGTTTTCCTTCGTCGAAATCACGGACTGCATCCGCGGCCTCGAGCCGCGACTCGCCGAGGGGGCGCGGATAACGGGCCGGGTGATCGGGGAGTTCGTCGGAACCGGTCGGCCCTGCGAACTCGAGGGCGAGTTTATCGGTGTCGAGTACACCGGCTCGCGTTCAGACGACGAACCGGCTTCGCTGCTCGAACTCGCGGCGGAGGCGACGATCCGCTTCGAAACGGACGATGGGGTGTACACCGTCGGCGGGTGCGGCGCGGATACCGAAGACGTCGCCGGGAAGCGGTTTATCGTCGGACGGATCGATGAGCGGCGGGCCGACGAGTGAGTCAGACGCCCGTGCGACCGGTCAATCCGAGGTCGTTACCTCGCCGTCGGCGGCGGTTCGAGGGCCGTGCGGGAGAATCGCCGTGAAGAGCACGATCGCGGCGACCAGTACCAGCGCCGGGACGAACGCGAGCCGGAGCGTCGCGGTTTCGGCGACCATTCCAATCGCGACCGGGCCGATGACGAACCCGCCGTATCCCGCCGAGGAGACGGCCGCGATTGCCGGTTCAGTCGGAGCCTGCGGGTCGTGGGTGCCGGCCATACTCAAGATGACCGGCATGACGCCGGCGAGGCCCAAGCCCAGCAGTCCGAACCCGAACAGCGAGAACAGCGTCTCGCCCACGAGCGTTATCGCGAGACCCGCCGCGGAGACGACCGCTGCGATGCGGATGAACCGGTGGGAACCGAACGTTTCGACCGCGCGATCGGAGAGAAACCGTCCGACCATCATCATCGAGGAAAACGCCGCGAACCCGAGGGCGGCGACGCTCGCCTCCGCCCCGGTTGCGCTCTCGAGGAAGACGGCGCTCCAGTCGTTCGCGACGCCCTCGACGAACAGCGCGCAGAAACCGATGGCACAGAAGCCGACGAGCGTTCTCGAGGGAAGCGCGAACGTCGGACCCGTCCCCGCGCTCTCGGATTTCGGAAGGAGCCAGCCGCTGATCGCGAGGCCGGAGAGGAGCAGTCCGCCGCCGACGAGCGAAAAGTGCGCCCGAACGGGGAGTCCGATGCCGGCGGCGACCGCCCCCAGACCGGCTCCGATCAGTCCGCCGGCGCTGAACATGGCGTGGAAGCTTCCCATGATCTGTCCCGGATACCCCCGCTCGATCCGCACCCCCTGTGCGTTCGCGGCGACGTCGACGAGCCCTTTCCCGAAGCCGAAGACGACCAGCAGGCCGACGAGCGTCCAGAGCCCGTTCGCGAACGCGGCCAGCGGGAGCGCGAGACAGTAGACGATCAGGCCGGCGCGGATGACGGTCCGCCCGCCGCGGGCGGAGACGAGCACGCCGCTCGTTGCGAGGCCGCCGATGCTTCCGAGCGCCAGACCGAGCAGTGCGAGCGCGATGTCGCCCTCGGAAAGCCCGAGCGAAGCGCTCACCGCCGGAATGCGGACGGCCCACGTCGCGAACAGTACCCCGACGATGCCGAACGCGAGCGAGTCGGCGACTCGAGCACGGGATGGCCTCGCGCTTGCCGCGTCGGGAGACCACCGATTCGACAGGCCGGCTACCAGGCGGGTTCGAAGTCCCATCACCCACGGGTCCGCCTCAGCGACTGATAAGACTTATCAGATTTTGAACAATTGCTGTTGTACTATCCGCGCGGACACCGAGGCAGCCTGCTACCCCATCGTGATTATCTGCGATTGGAGACAGTCTGTCGAACCGACACCGAGCAGTTCAGCTATATCGATCGGATACCACTAGACAGTAATGGTTTCCCTCAACACCGTTTTCGAACTGCTCAGCGATGAACGCCGGCGGCACGTACTCTACTATCTGAGAGATCACGGCGGCGAGGTTTCGGTAGAGGAGTTGATCGACACCGTCGCGGAGTGGGAAACGAATACCCCGCCGCCTGCGATTCCCGACGAGTTCCTCGCCGAACTCGAACTCGAGTTACAGCACGTCCACCTCCCGAAAGCGAGTACCGTCGAGTTTATCGAGTACGTTCCGGAGGACGGCGTCGTGAGAATTCGGGGAGCGCCCTCGGAGTTCACGACCGTCGTGACCGTCGCCCGGCTCATCGAACGACCGACCGAGGAGTGACCACCTTCGCGCACCCTCGCTTGCCATCACAGTCCGACGCAATCGCTGGTGACGACCGCGTACCGCGGCCCAGGCGAGCAGGCGCGACGACCGCGTTCTACAGCCCAGCGCGAGCGGTCGTGCCGACGAAAAACCGCCGCGACGCGTCACCCAACGATCCAGCGGAGATACCAGAGCAAACAGCCGCCCACTACCAGACCGGCCAGCATCGCAACGCCAACGACGAGTACGGATCCGTCGCCAAAAAGCGCCATCAATCCGCTCGAGAGCCCGACGATGACGACGAAGCCGGTCTGCAGCCGAGTCTCCGCAGGGCCGTCGCTCCCGGTCGTATTCCGACGGCTCACAGCTGCTGCGGTGCGCTGACGTGCATCGTTCGGAACCTCCATTCGTCCTCGGCTCCCTCCCGGCGCTCTAGCGTCCCGCTCCAGCGCGTCTCGAAGTGCCACCGTTCCCCGCTCCGCGTATCGGTCCACGCGAGCGTCACCTCGTCCGCGAAGGTGGCGTACGCGCCGTGGTCGTCGACGAGAAGATTGTGACTCTCGACGGTCCACTCGCTCGTCGTCTCGGTCTGTTCGGAAAGCGCGTCGGCGACCTCGTCGTAACCGAACAGCGACTCGCTCACGCCGAATTTGGTCGTCGAGTCAGCCTCGAGAAAGTACAACTCCAACTGGCCGCCTCGACGCAACGTTTCGTAGTACGCGCGAATCGTGTCCTCGACGGTCATACGTGGTGACTCGAGGCCGGCGTACAAAGCCTCACCGGCAACTGGGGGCCCTCCCGGCAACCAGCGTGCACAAGTCCCACGAGGAGTCCTCGTCTCACATGAACCCGCGGTCGACCTCGTCCGCTTCGATGAGGTCGTCGAGTTCCTCGCTCAGTAGCTTCTCGGCCTCGTCGAAGCGGTCGGCAAGGCTATCGAGTTCGTCGGGCCGGTCGTACTGGTCGTACTCCATCGGGCCGAAGGCCGGACTCTCGAGGGCGTCCATCATGTCGTCGAAGAAGTCTTCCGGCGTCGTCGGCGCGTCCGCGTGGGTTTCGACGACCGTTTGCAGCCGCTTTGCGACCGACTCGGCGTGGTCTTCGTCCTCGGGCGGAGACTGGACGGCGAACCGACCGCCGCTCTCGCGTTCGGGGAGAAACGAGCCGATTTCGTCGTCGAGATTCCGGGCGACTCGCGCCCCGACTCCGTGGACTTCGAAGGGATTCTTGGCGTAGGTCTTCAGAAAGAAGACGCCCGCGCGGGGATGGGCGAGATACATATCTTCGCCGACCCCGCCGGCGCGGTCACCGGCGACCGCCCGCCAGTCCTCCGGGTCGGCGTCGTGGTCGGTGACGTCCTCGAGTACGTCTTTGAACTCTCGGATCCGCATAATAGGAGATTGGAAAGCGGAAAGAAAGAACGTATCGATCCGGCAAACGAGGGCCCGAATATCGGCGGCCGGACCAAAAAGAATACGACGGGCCATCCCTCAGCACTGGTAACCGTCGTTTAAATCATGCTCTGGGTTGAAACAATCAGGTACGCGGAACTGTTTCGTACGTCACCGATCGAATGCTCGCTCACCTCCGTCGTCCCGCTGGCACTCGCACTGGGTCAACTGGGAAATAGTTACGTCAACGGCGTCTCCCCGGTGATCGCCGCCGGATTCGCGCTCACGATGATCGTCTTCGCCGTCGTCGCGACTGGCCACCACGCCGCTTCCCATCGACTCCGACAGCTCGAGTCGACGGCGTCCCGGTGAGCGAGGGGCCTTCACCGCTTTTCAGTGTTTTACCGCGATCCAATTCGCTTACCGCCGTGTCGAGTTAGGATCCGTCGCGACCGTTCTCGCTTCGCGAGATTCGTAGGCGTTGTATCCCGCCAACCCGGCGATGAGCAGTCCGGAGACGACAGTGCTCCAGAACGGTCCCGTCCCCATCTCGAGGAGCACCGGTGCGACGATCAACCAGATTCCGAGGATCGCGACGAGCGTCGCAATACCGGTACTGAGCGGGATATCGTTCGAGAGTCGGTAGTAGTTGTATCCTCCAGCGAGGAAGACGACGCCACCGACGGCGATGTTGTTCCACAGCGAGGCCGTTCCAACGTCGTAGACGAGCACTGAGAGGGCGACCCAGATGCCGATTACGGCGACGACGCCGCTGACGAACGCGCTATTCCGCCGGCGCTCGGCGTTTGCGATTTGGGTCGACTCGTCCCGCGGATCGCCGTCGTCACCCCGGCCTGCATTGTTGACCCGCTCATCCGATTCGATCCGTTCGTCCGCGCCGATGTCCTCGTCTCCCGCCCGGTGGTCCGAACCGACGTTCGTCTCGTCGTCGCCGGGACTGGGATCGCTCATGCGGAGACCGATTCGAGTTGGGACGCAAAAGCGTCCGTGACCGTTCCGCGCGCGTTCACCTTCCCGTCGGCGGTAACATCGTATTACCGCCTCGAATCACGATTCCTTCGTTTGTGTTGTTGACGCTTCTATCTCCGGCAGCCGAACGCGCATCACGTTTGTAGGGAAAACGAAAACGTCGATCCTTCGCCGGGTTCGGAGTCGACCCAGATGTTCCCGCCGTGGCGTTCGACGATTCGCTCGCAGATCGCGAGTCCGATCCCGGTACCGTCGTACTCCGCGCGGCTATGCAGGCGATCGAAGACGTCGAACACCCGATCGGTGTTCTCGGAGTCGATCCCGATCCCGTCGTCGCTGACCGAAACGATCACGTTCCCGCCGTGGTTCTCGCTCGAGACGTGGATGCGAGGGGGCTTCTCGCCGCTGTACTTGATCGCGTTACTGAGAAGGTTTTGCAGGACCTGTCGTAACTGGCTCGGGTCCCCGGTGACTCGCGGGAGGGGATCGGCGGTGATCTCCGCGTCCTGTTCTTCGACCTGGATTTGGAGACTGTCGCGAACGTCCTCGAGAATATCGTCCAGCTCGACCGACTCGAAGGTGTTACCGTGCGTCTCTACGCGGGAGTAGGTGAGCAACGCATCGATCATCTCCCGCATGCGTTCTGCGCCGCCGACGGCGAACTCGAGGAACTCCTGTCCGGTGTCGTCGAGTTCGTCACCGTACCGACGGTCGATGAGTTCGAGGTAACTCGAGACCATCCTGAGCGGTTCCTGCAAATCGTGAGAGGCCGCATACGCGAACTGTTCCAGCCGCTCGTTCGACTCTTTGAGGTCTTCTTTCCGCCGTTTCTGTTCGAGTTCGTATTTGACCCACTGCCCCATCAGGTGGTGGAACGTTCGTTCTGCCGGCGAAAACTCCCGCGAGCGTTCCTCGGCGGAGACGAAAAAGAACGTTCGGTCCTGACACTCCTCGAGTTCGATCCGCGTGCCGAGGTAGGATTCGATTCCGTACTCGCCGTAGGCGTCGGTGTCTTCGAACCCGTCGCCGACTGGATCGGTAACGCTCACCGTTTCTTTTCCGCTCGAGATCGCCTGACAGTACGCCTCCGAAAGCGGAACCGTGCGGTCAGGAAGGAACTTGGTGTCGGATTCGCTCGCGAGTTCGATATCCAGCGAGTCGTTCGATTCGTCGATCCGGGCGATACAGCCGACTTCGAGGTCGAAGCGCTCGCACCCGAGTTCGAAAATCGCGTCGAGTTTCTCCTCGAACGTTCGATCGGTGTCCGCTGCGATTTCGTATAACGTTCGCTGGTGGCGTTCGCGTTCTTCTTGCTCCAGTTCGTATTTGACCCACTGGCCCATCAGTTGATGGAACGCGCGTTCATCGTCACTGAACCCCTCCGAGCTGGCGTCGCCGGAAACGAAAAAGAACGTCCGGTCGGTCGCGGTTTCGAACGCGAGGTGAGTTCCGAGGTACGTTGATAGGCCACACTCCTGATATGCCGCGGTGTCGCCGTAGTCGGCTAGCGGTGGATCAGTGACGGTTGCAACCCCGGGTTCGTCGATCACCGCGGGACAGAACGTCTCCGAAAGCGGGAGCTCGAGACCCGGTTCGAACGTATCGTCGGGAGCGTTCGTGTACTCGAGTTCGAACGAGTTCGTGTCCGGATCGACGCGAGCTAATCCGCCGAACTCGAGGTCGAACCGCTCGCACCCGAGTTCGAACAGCGACTGTAGCTTCTCCTCGAAGCACTGGGTCCCGTCCGCCATAATCTCGTTTTGTTCTTGCAGGGACTGGCGGCGCTCTTTCAATTCGTTTTTGGTCGTCGACCGGTCGTAGAGCGTATCTATCATCCGATCGACGGTGTTTCCTGGGGTTTCCGGGCCGAAGAAGTCCTCGGGTGGCGTGTAGTAGAAATTCTGGCAGATCGTCTGCTGCTGGACGACGTATGGATGAGTCTCGATGACATCCTGAATCAGTTCCGCCGGAAGCTGCTGGCGGTCGTACTGACAGAGCGTGATGATGTCTTCGCGGGGAATCAGCTCATTGAGTCTGGTTTCGTACTCGATGAGGTCCTCGAGGCAGACGGCAGTTTCGAGCACCCACGTCATCTCGCCGGTCACTCGAAAGCCGGTGTACGCATCGGCGGCCTCGTCTATTTCCTTCGAGAGGAGCGACAGCATCTCGTCGGGGTCGAAGTCGCCGTTTCGGAGGTACGAATTCTCGACTGTATCGATCGTCAACGCGCCGGACTCGAGGGCTGCTTCCGTGTCGATTCCTGCACGTTCCATCACCGATTTGATCTCCGCCCTGTCGTGTTCGTCCGCGATGTACAGACACCGCTCGCCCCGTTCGAGCCCCTGTCGAACGAACGGGATTGCCGTTTGAAGCTGTTCGTCCCTCGAGTCGTAGACGAGCGCGAGGTGATCGTTCGACTCGTGATGTCTCGAGGATTCGACCGGGCCTCGAAAGTCGGGGCTCGCCTGAAGGGATTCGACGCCACGATGGGCTCCCGACTCGTCCGTCTTCGTGTTGTGTTTGGTTTTGCTCATGATCACTATTGTGTCCAGCCTCGGGGGACCACCGGATGCGTATCGGATGGGTACAACGAGATCGGCGAGAGCGACGAGACGGCGGGTAGCAGCGAGTCAGCAGCGGTCAGTAATTCAGTCCGGTCTCCCGGAGGGGAGATTGTATACTACGAAATCAATGGACGAACACCTAAAAGTCCGGGGGTGGGTTTGCCACCAGTTATGCCTGTTGGCACGCACAGGGCGTGCCGAGACGTTTCGCGTCCGAGAAGGCCCCCAGATTCGGTGGCATCGTTCAAGAACGCATAAATCCCTGCCGCGGTTGGGTCCACCTATGGACGCGTACGAGCGGATTATGCGAAACGCTGAGGAGGTCGTCACCGACGAGGAGGTCAGGGAACTCGCCGCCGATCCGGCGGGCAAGCGCGCTTACGTCGGCTACGAGCCCTCGGGGGTTCTTCATCTCGGACACCTGTTGACCGCGAACAAACTGATCGATCTGCAGGAAGCCGGCCTCGAGGTCGTCGTCTTGCTCGCGGACGTCCACGCCTACCTCAACGGAAAAGGCACGTTCGAGGAGATCCGCGAGACCGCAGAACAGATGAAAGCCCAGTTCATCGCCTACGGCATCGACGAGGACTCGGCGGAGTTCGTCTACGGCTCGGAGTTCCAACTCGAGAAGGAGTACACGCTCGATCTGCACGCCCTCGAACTCGAGACGACGCTGAACCGCGCCCAGCGCGCGATGGCCGAAATTCAGGGCGGCGAGACGGCGAAGGTGAGCCACGTCGTCTACCCGCTGATGCAGACGCTCGACATCGAGTACCTCGATCTGGACCTCGCCGTAGGCGGGATCGATCAGCGAAAAGTCCACATGCTCGCCCGCGAGGAGTTGCCCGAACTGGGCTACGAGGTACGGCCAGCACTGCACACGCCCATCGTCGCCGACCTCACGACCGGCGAGGGGAAGATGTCCTCGAGCGAGGGCGTCACCATCTCGATGGAGGACTCGACCGACGAACTCGAGGAGAAGGTCAACTCCGCGTTCTGTCCGCCGACGGCCGATCCCGAGGGCGACCTCGAGAACCCCGTCCTCGAACTGTTCGAGTACCACGTCTTCCCGCGCTTTAGCGAAATCGTCGTCGAGCGTCCCGACGAGTACGGCGGGAACGTTACCTACGAACAGTACGAGTCGCTCGAGGCGGACCTCGAGTCCGGCGAACTCCACCCCGCGGACGCCAAGGGAACCCTCGCGAGCTACCTCGACGAACTGATCGCACCGGGCCGCGAGAAGCTTCGAGAGATCCGGTCCTGAGGGGTTCTCGAGCGAGGTAAGGGCCAAAATTTTCAGCGGAATAATACCGAATCGCACGGACTCCAGAACGACAGAACCACCTGCGGTGGCGCGCGCTGAATCGCGCTGAGTGAGGCGAAGCGCGATTCGGTGATGTGCGAGGTCTTCGGTCACTTCGTGACCGAACGGCTTGGAAGTCGCGAAGCGTCTTCCAGTGGATGAACGAACGAATCCGTGAATGAGTGAATCGGCTGGGGAGGACGTGGAAATCACTGTTGCCAGCGTGAGTTAGGTACTGGTAGCATGAGTCGAGTGCTATCTGTATACCCGGTAGTAGCAGCGTACGTCGGGTAGCCGAAAGCCACCGCATTCTTCGCAAACCTAGTCACCTCCATCGATCCTTCTCTCGAGACCGAAAAAGAAGCGGCTTCGTCGCATTCAAGAGCCAGCCACGCAAGCACCCGGCATGGAAAAACTCGAGCGACTCGAGGACTATCTCGAGGATCGCGACCTCGACTCGATCTGGTTCGCGCGTCCGAACTCCTTCGCCTGGCTCACTGGCGGTTCGAACGTCATCGACCGATCGGCCGACGCCGGGGTCGCGGCGATCGGCTACGACGGCGACGAACTGACGCTGCTCGCCGACAACATCGAAGCCGACCGCATCCTCGCCGAGGAGTGTCCCGATCTCGAACACACACCCGAAATCGAGCGGTTCCCGTGGTACGAAACGGACCTCGAGGACGCGCTCGCGGAGTACGCCGGCGAAAATGCCGCGGCGGATATCGACATCCCGTGGTTCGAACGCGTCGACTCGAGCGCGCTCCGCCAACCCCTGACCGAGCAGGACCGCCAGCGGTACCGCGACCTCGGCGCGGAAACCGCCGCCGCCGTCGAATCGGTGTGTCACGAACTGCGAAGCGAGGACACCGAACACGAGGTCGCCTCGGCGCTGCGAGTCGCGCTCTCGGCTCGAGAGATCGAAGCCCCGGTGTTGCTCGTCGGTGGCTCCGAACGCGCCCCGACGTATCGTCACTACACGCCGAAACGCGAGCAGCTGGGCGAGTACGCGCTCGTTTCGGTGACCGCCGAGCGAGACAGGCTACACGCGAGTTGTACCCGAACCGTCGCGTTCGATCCGCCCGAGTGGCTCGAGCAGCGCCACGAGGCCGCAACCCGCGTCGAGACCACGGCACTCGCGGCCACGCAAGAATACGCGAACTCGAGCGTGAACACGACGATGTCGAGCGCGAAACCGGGCGAAACAGGCTCGAACGAATCTGGCTCGAGCGAGACGAGAAACACAGCCGGCACGGCGGGCGACGTGTTCGCCGAAATCGAGCACGCCTACGACGCGGTCGGCTGGGAGGGCGAGTGGCAGAATCACCACCAGGGCGGTGCGGCCGGGTTCGCGGGCCGCGAATGGATCGCCACACCGGGCCACGAGGCGACCGTCCGGACGCCGATGGCCTACGCCTGGAACCCGACGGTCCAGGGTGCTAAAAGCGAGGGGACCGTTCTCGTCACCGACGACGAGTTCGAACCGCTGACGACCACCGGGCAGTGGCCGACGGTGACCGCTCGAGCGGTCGACAGCGACCTCGAACTCGAGCGACCGGGCATTCTCGGCATTCACGACTGAGAGTCGGCGACCGATTGCTGACGCCGACACCGCTGCACAGCGATCGACGCGACGAAAAGAGCCTCGAGTCGTGTTTTCGCTCGAGTCCGCTCAGCTAGTCGAACCGAGTCCCTAGTTCGAACTCGAGCCCGACGACGAATCGTCGTCTTCGGACGGCTCATCGGATTCAGACCCGTCGACGGATCCTGTCTCCTCGTCGGATACCTCTCCAGTGGTGGATTCCGCCTCACTGTCGGCATCCGATTCGTCCTCAGGCGTCTCGTCGTCGACCGTGATCGTGACCGGGTCGGTGTCCTCGCCGTTCTCGAGTTCCGTCGTCCCGTCTCGATCGAGGAGTCGGTCGAGCGTGAAGATGGTGTTCAGTTCCTGCTGAACCTGATCGACGACGCCGCCGACGAGCTCGCTCGGCTGAATCGCCGTGTACTCGTAGGGGTTGTTTCCCGCACCTTCGCTGGCGCGTTTTTCCCGGATGACCCGATCCTCTTCGTGCAGTTCCGCGAGCGCTTCGCGGACGGTGCTCGGATAGAGGCCGGTCCCCTTCGCGACCTCTTCTGACGTGCTCCCCGCGTTGGCCAGCAGGTAGACGTATATCTTCGCTCGCGTTTCCGTGTCGAGGATCCACGAGAGGAGATCGACGATCCGCTGGTCGACCTCGTCGGCCGCCGTCTCGCGCGTTCGGTCGCCAGACCCGTCGGATCCGTCGTTCCGATCGTCCGGATCGTCCGGCTGGTGGCCGTCGATCTCATCCGAAGCCATGTTCTTTCTTCCCGAATTAAAGGTGTCCGTACTGTTAAATCTTTGCTGACGGCCGCCTGCGTGGCGAACGCCCGCCGTCTCCGTCTCGGTCCCGCTACTCGGTCTCGAGGAACAACGAGTCACAGAGGGCGTCGTCACCCCGGGTCTGACGTAGTCGTCGCTGGGATTCGGCTCCGCTCGAGGCCTCATACACGGCTTTGATCCCGTCGATTCCGAGCCGTTCGCACTCGCGGTCGACGACCTCGCCTAACTCGAGTGTGCCCTCGAGGTCGCGGTCGATGAACGCCGCGTCGTGGCCGTGGCGGATCGCCCGCCACTTGTTCTCGTCTAAGAGTTCGCGTCGGTGTCTCCGACCCGGCGTTCCGTCCTCGTACTCCTCGGCGAGCGCTTCGACGAGCGCGTGGGCGTACTCGACGAACGCGAGGACAATGTTCGGATCGGCCTGCCCGTCGGGCGTTCGAATCTCGACGGTGCCGTGTTCGGTGTGCGGACGCACGTCGTACCACAGTTCGCCCCTGTCCCGAATCGACTCCGTCTCGAGCATCCGGCGCTCGAACGTGTCGAAGGCCTCGTAGTCCTCGAAGTACGTCGGCATCCCCGTGTTCGGCAGCGCTTCGAAAATCTTCGCCCGCGCCGACTCGAGCCCCGTGTCGAACCCGCACCAGTACGGCGAGTTCGCAGAGAGCGCGAGCATGATCGGGACGTACCACCGGAGTTCGTTGGCGATCCAGACCGCCTTGTCGGCGTCGTCGACGCCGACGTGGACGTGGACGCCCGCCGTCGTGTTCCGGTGCTGTGGATACTGAATTCGGTCGAGCTGGGACTGGTACCGGGGCTTTTCGGCGTGTTCGAGTTCGCGCCACTTCGCGAGCGGGTGCAGCCCCGCGGCGGCGATCCGGTAGCCGTGGGCCTCGGCGTGCTCGACCAGCGCCCGTCGAATTTCGAGAAGCGCATCTCGAGCGTCTTCGGGGCGTTCGATCAGCGGCGTCTGGGTCTCGATGACGAACTTGAACAGTTCGTGATCGAGTCGCCCCTCGAGAATCTCGGGCGGGTCGTGTTCGTAGACGAGTTCGTCCGTCCCGCTCGTGGGCCGTCCGTCGCCGTCGACGACGAAACACTCCTCTTCGATGCCCAGTGTGCCCATCCGTGTGAACGATTCCGACGACCCGCGTTCCATCGTCCGTGGCTTTCGTGCGCGGCGGTAAATACGGTTTGGACTCGGACGGATCGGCCGACGCGAGGAAACGGTCGACGGCCCTCCAGCACTTCCCTCACTTCGGCCGTGCGACGATTGCGAGGTGATCGGTATGGTAGTCGTCCAACCGCTGGGTCTCGAGGATCTCGTATCCGTCATCACCCGTCGTCAGTTCGTCGCGGGCATCCGCGAAGACGGCTTCGGGATCGCGCGTTACGTCTTCGCTTCGTGCCTTGATGGCGAGCAACAGGCGGCCATCCTCGGCCAGAAACCGGCGGTTCTCAAGTGCGACGCGTGCCTGCCCGCGCGTCGCGACGTCCTGGACGATCGCGTCGACGCCGGATTCCACGACGTGTGCGTACGTATCCGGCTTGCGGGCGTCTTTCAACAGCGGAAACAGGCGCGGTCGCGACTCGGCGGCAGAAAGGAGCGCTCGTGCCGGCCGGGGCGCGAACTCCACCGCGTAGGTCGGCCCGGCGAAGTCGGCGACGTGGCTCACGGTCGTTCCGCTGGCCGCGCCGAGGTACAACACTGTCTCCCCGCCCTCGAGTCCGTGGTCCATTCCGAGTTCGAACATCGCGCCGAGTTTCGACCGATGGGGGTCCCACGCACGCCAACCGTCTTCGGTCGGCTCGCCGTAGACCGGCTCTCCTCGGGTGGCGAGTCGCTCCTCGCCGTCGATTTGTCGTCGCTGTATGCCGTCGAGGAGCTTACTCATCCGTCTCCCCTCCGTTTGCATTCTCGACTGCACCACTATTGTCGTTGCCGCCGTCGTACTCGTCGCCCGTGCGAGCCCGAATCGTCTCGAGTCGCTCGGTCAGTTCGGCCTCGAGATCGGGGCGGTACTCACCCGAGTAGTGATCGACGCGCGCGGCGATCGAGAGCTTCCCGGCGAGCGCCCGTGCGGCAGAACCGCGATTTTCCATCGGCGTTCCGCGAACGCCGTCGTGCGTGTAGATGATCCCGTGTTTCGGCGACGGGGCGTGCCCGCGGAGGTGGGCGAACAGGGCGTCTTCGGCCCCGAGCACCTGGACGGTGCCGCTCGGTTTCTTCGCCAGCGACTCGAGGCCGCCGGCCAGCGAGACGAGTCTCGCCCCGAGTACCGGACCGGCCAGCGCGGCCAGGTTCGGCGCGACGGTCGGCATCGTCTGCTCGATGTAGGCCCGCAGCCCGTCTGCTTCTTCCTCGAGGGCGACCACCTGCTCGGCCAGCGAGACGACGGCCGTTGTCCCCGGCTCCGGTTCCGTGGTCGCAAGGTCTCGCGCGTATTCGATTCCCGTTCCGGCGTCGGGATCGAGCGTGCCGCCCCACTCCGCGACCCGCTCTGCGAGTTCGTTCGCGGTCCGCTGGCAGTCGTCCATCGCGCGAATCGCGTGGATCAACTGGCTGTCGTCGGCCCGCTCGCGTTCGGTGACGGCCGCTCGAGTCGCGGCCATCGTCGTCCGGTGCAGGCGGTCGTAGTAGGCGTCCTCGTCGTCGACGACCCCCTCGTCGACGGCCCGCTCGGGCCAGGAATCCGGTTCGTCAGCGCGTCCGTCGCGTACCGCGTCGACGAGCGCGTCGTCGTCTGCGTCGGGGTCGGCCGCGAGCGTGGCGAACCACCCCGCTGTTTGGGTCATGCTCGTTCGTTTCCGCCGCGCGTGATTAAAGGCCCCGCTCGCTCGGTCCAGCCTCCCGCTGTTCGATGGGGATTGAGAGCATCTCGAGCGAGAGGCAGAAACAACACGAACGGGACTCGAGTAGGTGAAAATATCGAACGACGAACGACCGGGAGAACAGCTCTCGCGTTCAGACGCCGAAGGTCGCCCTGATCATGTCCCGCGTTCCGGGGCCGAGTCCGACCGCGACGACGGTGATCATGAGCAAGATCGCATAGCGCGGACTGTCCTCGAAGACCGTCTCGTCGAAGATCCAGATGACGAAGACGGCGGCGGCCAGTTTCACGAGCAAGAACGGCCACGCGTCGCCAGTCACCGCGACGATATCTGCGGGAAGGACGGATCCCGTCGTGTTGACGATCCACCGGTTGATCGGATGTTTGGGAATGAGGTTCGCCGAGTGCCCGAAGACGGTCGCCCAGTCGAGGCCGACGACGTTCGCGACGCCGTCGACGGCGTGGGCCCAGATAACGACGATTCCCATGTACTCCGTCCCTCGGTTGAGACCGGGTGCGAACTGCTGTATCAACAGCCACGTTATCGCCGTCGCGATCGTCGCGCCGCCGAGCGTAACGAGCAACAAGCCGGGGTAGAACTCCACATATGGTTTCGTCGCCGCGAGGTAGCCCAGATAGCCGAGCGCAGAGGCGAGCGCGAGCGTTCCGATTCCCGCGAGCGGATACTCGTAGCCCGAGACGTAGCCGTTTCGCTCGAGCCAGACCGAGACGAGGACGGCAAAGAGCGTGAAGAAGAAGACGGTGAAGTAGATGAGCGGGCTGATCAGGATGCCGTTCCAGGGCATCTGAATCGGAAGCTCACCGGTTGCGGTGTAGGTCGCAACGTTCGCGTCCTCGACGACTCGAAGCACGCCGCCGAACAGGAAGAACGGGAACAACCCGTAGAAGCCGGCCCGATAGCGGTCGATATCGAGTCGCTTGATGATGAAGATGATACCTATCAACAGGATTACGAGCGTCGGAATGTAGCCCGCGTACGACTGTACGGTATACCCTGGCGAGGCGGTCGGCCCAGCGTCTCCCGGTGCGGCCGCACACTCGAGTTGTTCGCCGCCGGCCCACGTAACACAGCTCCAACCGTGGGCGTCGGCGACCACCGGCCCCCAGAAGTAGTGCCAGATGATGTCGACGTACACCCGTTGTGGAAAGAGGATCGCCCCGAGCGTGATCGCAGAGGCAAGGAGTGCGACGGTGGCGGCCCACACCCGGACCGGACCGTACCGATCGATGAAGTCGTCCATGATCGATATCCGTTGGGGCGACCGCTTACCATTTCCGGTTTCGCTGACGGATCGAACCCGATCGGCCCTGCCACAGCCGTCTCGCCGCGAGGTTCAGTCGTCGGGCGATCTGGTCGAAGCGTAATTGCTGAGGCGGTACGAATCCTAGTTACTCGAAGCAGTGGAACCGTGGTCGCTCGAGTCGGCCTCAGTCGTCGGTCGGTTGGGCCGGACTCAGCTATCGATCGCCTGGGTCGCCTCGAGCAGTTCGTCGTGGATCGCACCGTTCGAGGCCACCAGCCCGGTGCTGTCGTGTTTCCAGCGCTCGCCTTCGAGGTCGGTGACCGTGCCTCCAGCCTTCCGGATCATCGCGACGCCGGCGACGGTATCCCACGAATTCGTCGGGAGGTTCGTCATCGTCCCGTCGAGACCGCCGCAGGCGACCATCGCGAGGGTGGCCTGGGCGCTACCGAAGCGTCGCATGTCGCCGAATCGCTCGACGACCTCGCGGGTGGCGGTGGCGTACTGATCGCGCTGATCGAAGTCCCACCAGAACGTCGGGGAGACGGTCGCGGCTTCGGGGTCTGCGGTCTCGCTGACCGAAATCTCCCGGTCGTTTCGGTAGACCCCCGACGGCCCGGCGCGGTAGGTATCTCCGAGCGCCGGAAGAACGGTCGCCCCGGAGACCGGTTCGCCGTCGATAACCGCCGCAACGGCGGTGCCGAACACCCGGATACCGCGAACGTAGTTGTTCGTCCCATCTATCGGATCGACGATCCAAGCGGGGCCGGATTCGGGGACCTCCTTCAGTTCGTCTTCTTCCTCGCCGACGACCGGATCGTCGGGGAACTCCTCCCGAATCGTGTCGATGACGGCGACCTGCGCGTCGCGGTCGGCCTGCGTGACGACATCGGTCTTCCCGTCTTTCGTCTCGACCTCGAGTGTCGTTCGAAACGACTCCTCGGCGATTTCAGCACCCGCTCTGGCGGCACGGAGCGCAGTCTCTGCCCGTTCGTCGGCCCGCTCGAGTTCGTCCATTGCTCGAGTATGGGGTGTCGAAACGAAAAGTTGTGGTGGTTTGACGGCTCCAGGGGTCGAAAACTGCAACTGGTACCAGCCCGTCAGCACTGAGAAAGACCCGATCCAACATGACAGAAACCAATCTATGACGGACGCATTCAATCTCGACGGACGAGTCGCAGTCGTAACGGGCGGTGGACGCGGCATCGGGCGAGCGATCGCACTCGAGTTGGCCGCCGCCGGCGCGGCGGTCGTTCCGACCGCTCGAACGAGCGAGGAAGTCGAGGCCGTCGCCGCGGAAATCGAGGACGCAGATGGCACCGCGATAGCCGCCACCGCGGACGTAACCGATCGAGACGCGGTTTCGGCGGTGATCGAGCGCACCGAAGCCGAGTTGGGCGGGATCGACATCGTCGTCAACAACGCCGGGTTCAATCCGGACGACGCGCTCGGTCGGCCTGAGGACGTGTCGACCGAGAGTCTGGGGGACGTGCTCGCGGTCAACCTCGAGGGAGCATTCGAGGTGACGACCGCCGCGGCGGAATCGCTGTTTGAGAGCGGCGGGGGCGCGGTGATCAACGTCGCGAGCGTCGGCGGGCTCGTCGGGCTTCCCCGTCAGCACCCGTACGTCGCCTCGAAACACGGCCTCGTCGGGCTTACCAAGAGTATGGCGCTCGACTGGGCACCCGAGGTCAGAGTCAACGCCGTCGCGCCGGGGTACGTCTCGACGGCGCTAACCGAAGACCTCGAGGCGAACGAACGGCTCCGGCAGTCGATTCTGGATCGAACACCGCTCGAGCGATTCGCCACGCCCGAGGAAATCGCCGGCCCGGTCGTCTTTCTCGCGAGCGACGCCGCAAGCTACGTGACCGGCGAGTGTCTGGCGGCCGACGGCGGCTGGACCGCGCGCTAACGGCCTCAATTTCGGGACAGTCACGTCAAATGCGTCGCTACCGCTCGAGTTCGGATTTCAGGAGTAAGTTGCGAGGGAAGATCGCTTCGTGTTGATCTTCCGCATCGTGGCCGGTCGCTACCGCGTGCGGGCGAAAGCGCCGGACAGTGATGCGAGGGGAGGGAATTGAACCCACGAACGTCTACACGAACGGATCTTGAGTCCGTCGCCGTTGGCCGCTTGGCTACCCTCGCACACACGCACTCGTTCGCTCCGGGGTGGTTAAAACGTCCCGATTTCGCCCTCGAGCGAATCCTCGAACGAACGCCGCCGAAGGACGGGAACTTGTCGAGAGAAACAGCCTGCGTCGTCAGTTCGCCGGCGCGGCGACTTCGACGGACTGGGAGTCGCCGTCGAAGAACGTCTCGTCGTAGCGTTCGCCGCAGTTCCCACACCTGTACCCACCATCGATATGTTCGTACAGACGCTCACCACAGTCCTCACACCGACCGTACGGCTGTTTCATTAACTGAAACTTTCGATGGGGTTCGGATAAAGACATCGGCCGTTTTAGGGTTCGGGCTCGAGTCGGCGACTCGAACGCGAGAGAGAACAACTGACGCACAAACCCGAACGCGAAGACCGACCGGCGCACGGACCCGAACCGATATTCCGCTGGCTGCGTTCGTGTCCCCATGGACGAACACACGAACGATCCGACGGTCGGGCCGCCCGACGGCAACCCGCCGGGGTGGTCCGCGGACGGGGAGCGCTGGGAACACGCGACGCTCCGTCGAGCCACGGTCCACGGCGTTCGGTTGTTCAACGCGGGCGAGTACCACCGTAGCCACGATTGTTTCGAGGACGAGTGGTACAACTACGGCCGCGGACGCACCGAGAGCGCGTTCCTCCACGGGATGGTGCAGGTCGCCGCCGGAGCCTACAAACACGTCGACTTTCGGGACGACGACGGGATGCGCTCGCTGTTTCGAACGGCCCTCGAGTACCTTCAGGGCGTGCCTCGCGATTACTACGGCGTCGACGTCCTCGACGTCCGCACCGCCCTGACCAACGCGCTCGAGTCGCCCGAGCGCATCGACGATTGGCGGATCCGGCTCGACGACGCGCATCCGACGGCTCGTGAGATTGACCGCGCATACGCGGATCGCCTCGAGTGACCGCCTCGATTGATCGTCGACCCATCGACTGAGTACCGGCCGACAGTTCATCAACGCACATTGCCAATATTTGACAGTCGCTACCGGGGCGCGTTTCGCCGTGGTACGCCGCCCCGAGA
Organism: Halostagnicola larsenii XH-48; assembly: GCF_000517625.1. GTDB lineage: Archaea > Halobacteriota > Halobacteria > Halobacteriales > Natrialbaceae > Halostagnicola > Halostagnicola larsenii. Next base: position 1,528,567 of record NZ_CP007055.1, read on the forward strand.
GTCGTTCGTAACCGAATCGCCTTTGAGGCTGACGAACCTATTGCTGGTAATGAGAGTTGCACAGATTGGCTCCGGAACGCCGGAGCTGGCGATTCTCGCCGGCATTCACGGCGACGAGCCCTGCGGCGTTCGAGCCGTCGAGCGGTTGCTCGAGCAGCGGCCGGCCGTCGAACGGCCCGTCAAACTCGTCGTCGCGAACGAGCGAGCGTTAGAGCAACAGGTCAGATACGTCGACGAAGACCTCAACCGCGCGTTTCCCGGCAATTCGGACGCCGAGACGCACGAAGGGCAGTTAGCTGCGAAACTCACGGACGAACTCGAGGACTGTCTCACCTTCTCGATGCATTCGACCCAGAGTCACAACGAACCGTTCGCCATCGTCAAAGACGTCACTGACACTGCACGGGAACTCTGCCCGCAACTCCCCGTCGCGGCGATGGTCGAGACTGGGAACTTCTCGGAGGGGCGGCTGTTCACCGAAATCGACACGATCGAGGTCGAGTGCGGCTTACAGGGAAGCGAAACGGCCGCCGAAAACGCCTACAGTCTCACGCGGGCGTTTCTCACCGCGACCGGCGCACTGCCGGGCGATACGGTCAGCCGTGATCTCCCCGTCTACCGCCTCGTCGACTGCATCTGGAAGGACCAGGCCGATACCTACGAAGTGTTCGTCGACAACTTCACCCGCGTCGAGCAAGGCGACTCCTTCGCCGCAGCGGACGGCGAGATGCAAGTCGCCGACGAGCCGTTTTATCCCGTGCTCATGTCCGCCAACGGCTACCGCGACGTGTTCGGCTATACCGCGGAAAAACTCGACGTTCTCTCCTCGCCCACGGCCGCCGACTGACGCTAGTGGATTATCGATCACCGGAAGTACCGATCTCCTCCTCGAGCCGAACCACCGGAAAAACGGACGCCGACCAAAGCACAGTCGTGTCTCCGCATCGTTCCCGTTCGCATGGATCGTCCGTCACGACGACGCGTTCTGCAGACGGCCGGTGCGGTCTCGATTCTGGCCGCCGGGTGTCTTCGAGACTCGACCCAGACGGAACTCGCGGAACCTGGGGACGCCCCCGATTACGAGTGGGAAGAACCGGACTGGGAGCCCGCCGAGGGCGCACCTTCCGAAGCCGATGTCGAACCGACGACGGTCGTGTCCGGCCTCGAGATCCCGTGGGATCTCACGTTCGCAGATACCGACGCGTTCCTGACCGAACGAGACGGCGGCGTCCGGCGCTTCGAAGCCGGCGCAATAGGCGAGGAGACGGGACTCGAGCCGACGGCTGGCGAGGCGGTTCTCGAGGCCGACGACCTACCGGATCGGTCGGCACCGGGCGAAGGCGGAACGCTCGGCGTCGCGGCACATCCGTCCTACCCCGACGAGCCGGCGTTGTTCGTCTACTACACGGTCGATACCGGCGAGATCGAAAACCGCGTCGTCCGGTACGACCTCGAGCGCGACGAAATCTCGCCGATCGTCGAGGGGATTCCGGGTGCGGCGATTCACAACGGCGGTCGCCTCGCGTTCGGACCGGAGGGCAATCTCTGGGTGACGACGGGCGACGCGGAAACGCCGTCCCAGACCCAGGATCCGTCGTCGCTCGCGGGGGCAATCCTTCGCGTGACGCCCGACGGCGACGCCGCGCCGGGGAACCCCGACTTCGGTGCCGAAAGCGATCCCCGGACGTACTCGCTCGGCCACCGAAACCCGCAGGGAATCGATTTCGGACCGGACGGAACGGCGTTCGCGGCCGAACACGGCCCGACCAGCCGAGACGAGGTTTCGATCGTCGACCCCGGCGGGAACTACGGGTGGGACGTCGTTCGCGGCGGTCCCGACGATCCGGAGTACGGAGCCTACGGCGACGAGTACGACCGGGTCACGCCGCCCGTGCTCAACACGGGCCCCGAGACGACGTGGGCACCGTCGGGGATCGCATTCGCCGACGGGGACGCGATTGCGAACTGGCAGAACCGGCTGTTCGCCTGCGGGCTCGCCTCGCAAACGCTGTATTCCGTTACGCTAACCGTGCCCGGCGAATCCTCGAGCGCTGTCGACGGTGATGGCGAGGTCGCGTACGACGCGGACTGGCTCGACGACCGGCTGACCGCGGTCGCCCACCCGCTTTTCGAGGGCGAGTACGGTCGTCTCCGACACGTCGAGCAGGGGCCCGACGGAGCGTTCTATCTCCTCACATCGAACCGGGACGGTCGAGCTGGCGGCGGGTTTCCCCGGGCGGACGACGACCGGATCGTCCGCCTCGAGCAGTTCGAAGAGTCGTAAGCATCGACGCCCGCGTTCGATGCCGAAACAGTTGGAGTACTAATGAATTCACAGGTGGTTCGCGGGGAGAATGACGCAAGGCCTATCTGACACACTCCCGTATGGACAGACATGGACTTCCCACCGAACCAGGGCCTTGATCAGGACGAAGTCGACGAACACGTCGAAGAAACCCTCGCAGAGAACGAGGTCGTTCTGTTCATGAAGGGAACCGAACTGATGCCCCAGTGTGGGTACTCCCGGAACGCACTGGGTCTGATCAGCGAGCACCGCGACGAGTTCGAGACCGTCGACGTGCTGGATTCACTCGCCGAATACCGCGCGGCACTCGAGGCACACAGCGGCTGGGAGACCATCCCGCAGACGTTCGTCGACGGCGAGTTCGTCGGCGGCTCTGACATCCTTTCGGAACTCGAGGAGCGCGGCGAACTCGAGGAAACGCTCAACGCCGCCTAGGCGCGTATTGGACGAATTGACGAACGACCAACATTGGTACGGACCCGACGTGTCCGTATATAACAGCAGGTCATATATGGCACGCTCCCGTACTACAACCAACGACTGTCGCCGGCACACCTTCCCACCATGTCAACAGAGGATTCAAGACACGTATATCGGCTCCACTCGACCCTCGAATTGCCACTCGAAGACCTTCGCGAGCATCTGGACGAGGCGGTCTATCCGGATGGCGTGACCGATGTCGAACTCACGCGTCGGAACAACACGCTGATACTCAAGGCCGTCTCCGAAGACGAATCGGTAAGCAAGTACACGCCAGCGGCCCAGCTCAAAGCCAGCGTCACCGAGAACAGAGTCTACGAGGAGGATCCCGAAGAGCGGCGCAACTCCTTCCGCTGGGACGAAGAAGACGAAGAGGAGATCGAATCCGAACTGGTCGAGTTCGCCGCGTTCAAAGGCGACCGGGAAACCGTCCTCCAGAACTCTCTGTTGCAGTACGAGATGTTCCTCGTGCTCTGTGATATCGCACAGGCCGCCGAGAAGGGGACGTTGACGGCAATCTCCGAACACGACGGCGATCTCGAGGCCACCCGGATCGTCGACGGCGAACCGCGACCGGCGGACGTGGAGGTCGTCGAAGGACCGGGGGACCGCAAGGCCGCCCAGACGGGCGTCAACTGGCGAGATAACAAGTTCATTAGCGACTAAGATCGACACGACTCGGTACCGGATACGACGTGCGACGGCGGACTACTACTTCGTGAGAGATCGCTCTCTAGTGACTTCGGTGGAATCTGACCCGTGATCGTAGAGTCGACCATCCGAACATCGACTCGAGGAGAGGCGATCTGAAATCAGCAACTGTTGGGGAAATTCGGTCAGTACAACAGTGAAAACACCGCGAACTGGAGCGGGAGTAAGAACGCGATGGTCGCGAGCGAACACGCGATTGTCGTGGTGATCAACTCCTTCGTTTCCACGTCGCCCTCCGCGAGCATCACGATCAACACCGCCGATTGGTACGGGAAGAAGTACGAACTCAACGCCACCACCTCGGACATCAACACTGGCGTGAGCGGCAGCCCTGCAGCCTCCGCGTAGGGTATCAGAACAGGGGTGAGGACGCTTGCGACGGCCAGTCCCTCCATCACGAACGTCAGTGCCAAGGTGATGAAGAAGATACACGCGAAGATTATCGCGAGCGGCGCGTCCGTCGGGATCAACTCGAGGAGATACGTGGACGCGCCGTCGGAGAACCCGGTCTGAGAGAGTCCGTCGCCGATGGCGAACACGGCCGCGATGAAAAACAGGATCGAGTAGTCCGTCTCCCCACCTACCTCCCGAAAATCGACGACGCCGACAGACGGCAGGAAGGCGAGGACGACGACGACGAGCGCGCCGACGACGGGGTGAAAGCCGTGGACGAAATCGGTCGCCCAGACGACCGCCCCGACGAGCAAGATGAGCAGCATCCGCTTTTCGGTCTCCCCGGCAGTTCCACCGTCGGTGTCGGGAAGCTCGAATCCGGAATTTGTCTCGGGACGGAACAGGTAGTAAGTGACCGCGATGACGAGCAATACGCGTAAAATTCCCATTACGGGGTACATGTGGAGCGCCCACTCCGTCCACGTGATCTGCTGGCCGGCGATCGACTGTGCGAAACCGGTGAGAATGATGTTCGGCAGATCGGCGGTCAGGATACCCGGCGAGCCGTAGAACGTCGCGAACAGCGGACCGAGGTAGATCCCGACTCGAGCCTGCCGCGAGTCGAACAACGAGCCGGTCTCCTTGAGGATTGGTGCCAATACGAGGATCCGCACGAGCGAGGAGGGGACGAGCAACGCGAGCGCGTGTGCGCCGAGCGAAAGCACGAGCAGGAGCCGCCGATACGCCCGGGTGGGATCCGATCGAACTTCCGGAGAAATACTTCGGCTCGTCATCCAACTTCCCGCCCAGTTCGCGAGGCCGCTTCGCCGCGTCGCCTCACCCATGAGCAGTCCGAATCCGATCAGCCAGGTTGCCGGTTCCTGAAAGCCGGTCAGTGCCAGATCCGTCGAAAACGTGACCGCGATGAGCCCGATTCCGAGGATGCCGGTGAAGGCCGGTGGTACCGGCGTGAGAACCCAGAGGATAATGCAAAAGAGCGTGATCGATAGCATCGTCGCCATCGTCCCAGTGTCGGCGAGGGCGACCCACGTGACGAGTGCGACCGCCGTGGCGAAGAAAAACGAAACCGGCGGCGACTTGACTCGCCCGAGTACCGTCCGACGTTCCATTGCCGGCACTCGGCAGTCCGGCTATAAATGACACGTGATCGCGGCATTCGCCGCCGTCAGACGGTTCGATTTCCATACGTATCTTGATGAGCATTCGCTCGCTCGGATCAGAACGACGAAATAGCTGCGATACGCTACCTCGAGTACGAATGTCGAACGTCGTCACGCTGGGCAGCGTCAATGTTGACAGGGCCACCTACTGTTCCCGAGGCGAGATCCGAACGCTCGAGTCGGCCTACGACTGGTTTCCAGCGCTAGGAGAAACCGTCCGAACGGAACGCATCCCGGCGGCGATCGCCGACGACGAGTTTCGAAACAGAATCGGCGGCAAAGGGTCGAATCAAGCGGTCGCTGCAGCGTCGGGTGGGGCTGAATCTACGTTTCTGGGAACCGTAGGGAAGGACGAACGAACCTACGAGGTCCTCTCGACGCTCGAGGACCGCGGCGTCGTCGTCGACTCGGTCGCGGTGGCCGAGTGCGAGACGGGCAAGGCGTACATCTTCGTCGACGACGACGGGGAGTCCTGGATCGCGATTCTCGGCGGCGCGAACGAAGCGGTCGGCGCTCGCTACGTCGAGCGCCACTACGATCGGATCCGGAACGCGGACACGTGTCTCCTGCAGAACGAAATCCCCCTCTCGACGATGCAATCGTTGCTGGGGAAACTGGCCGGGGAGGCGGTCCGGCCGACGGTCGTCCTCAACCCGGTACCGACGGACGGCGTCGAACCCCTTCTCACGGAACCTGCCGTCGACATCGTCGTGGTCAACGAAGCCGAGTACGACGCACTCGAGGGCGAACTCGAGGCTTTCGAGGGAACTATCGTCCGCACGCGCGGGGGCGACAACGTGATCGTCTCGGGCGAGACGTCGCATCGCGTTACCCCGCCGTCGGTCGATCCGGTGGACACGACCGGGGCCGGCGACGTCTTCTGTGGCTACCTCGGCGCGCAGTTGGCGGACGGCCGTTCGATCGAAACGGCAACCGATATCGCGACGGTCGCAGCGTCGGTGGCGACCGAGACGGAGGGCGCACAGGAGTCGATACCAGCGCTCGAGGAGGTCACGGATCTCGAACCCGTCGTGCCGGGCCAGTAGGTCGAGAAACCACGATTCGAGAAACGCCGATATTCCAACGCGCGGGCCGGATAGATCGAGCCGGTTCCGAATGCATACAGGTTTTAATAGCAATCCGTTCTCTGTCCGAGTATGGATTTTGGTGTGCTCAGCACGGCGGGAATCGCCCAAAAAGCGTTCCTCCCGGCCGTCGAGTCGAGCGATCACGAAACGGTTGCGATCGCCTCCCGAAGCGAGGACCGAGCAGCAGTCGTCGCGGACGAGTACGACATCGAACACGTCTACGACGGGTACGGCAGTCTGCTCGAGGACGCGCCGATCGACGCCGTGTACATTCCGCTTCCGAACGGCTTGCACGCGGAGTGGACGAAGGCCGCGGCGGACGCGGGCGTAGACATCCTCTGTGAGAAGCCGCTGGCGGTCGACACGGTCGAAGCGCGGGAGGTCGTCGATTACTGCGAGCAACGCGACGTGACGCTGATGGAAGGGTTCATGTACCTCTATCATCCCCGAACCCAGCGCGCGCTCGAGATCGCAGACGAACAGTTCGGAACGATCCGCTCTGTCACGGCGTCGTTTAAGTTTTCGTTGCGCGGACGACCGAACGACATTCGCCTCTCTCCCGACCTGTACGGCGGCAGCCTCATGGACGTCGGCTGTTATCCGGTGTCGGTCGTCCGCCAGTTCCTCGGCGAACCGTCTCGCGTCTACGCCCACGCCGACGACTCGCGCGATGCCGGCGTCGACACGGAGCTGGCCGGCATCCTCGAGTACGCAAGCGGCGCGTCGGCTCGTATCGCCTCGGGCTTCGATACGCAGAAAACACAGTCCTATCGGGTCGAGGCCGAAAACGGCTGGCTCGAGGTCAGAGACGCCTTCGACGTTCCGTCGGGCGAACCGCTCGAGCTCGAGTACGCGATCGACGGCCGACGCGTCGTAGAGACCTTCGAGCCGGTCGATCAGTACCGTCTCGAGGTCGAGCACTTCGCAGACTGCGTGGAGAACGGGGAGGCGCCGCGAACGGACGGATCTGAAGCGATCTCGAATATGGCCGTGCTGGACGCACTCGCCCAGAGCGCCGACGCTGGCACCGCAGTCGACATCGGGGCGGCGGTCGACGTCGAATACTGACGGTTCGACCGCCGGCCGGAGCGCAGCAGGAAAACTTACGGTGTATCGGTAGTTTGGGTTCCGTATGTCTACCCGGTCTCGCTCTGGTGGTGGTGGTATCGTTGGCGCTGTGAGGGTCGATTTACAGCGGTTACACGGCGCTTGGATGGAACTGATCTTCCCGCGACAGCGCGGTCGCGGACACTCGGTCATGGGCAAGTGGGAGCCGGAAACCCTTCCACAGCGGGTTGGCTACCGCGTCTGGAGTCTTCTCGGTCTGGTCAGTCTGCTCGCGGTCTATCCGATGACCGTAGTCGGTTTCGCGATGCGGTTTTACGCCTCGAAGCTGGATTCGACTCGAACTCGGATCGGTGTCGTCGGTGTGACCGCCATCGCCCTCGTTTTCTGGGGCGGCGTGACCGTCGTCGCCCACCTCCAGTTACCGACCGATGCAGTGATCCCCATCGCGGCTGCAAGCGGTGTGGCAGTCGTCTCGACAGCACTGGCGGCCACCTTCTCGAAAGTGGGCGGTCGATTCGTCTCGGTGATTCTCGCCTACCCGTTCGCGATGACGGCGATCTTTCTCCCGCCAGTCGTCGCTGCGCTCGTCACGCCCTCGCTCGAGGGGGTTGTTCTCGAACCCAGCTACGATTTTGCGGTCTGGATCCTCGATAACGTCCTGTTCGTCGGCGGAATAAACGACTACCTTCGCGAGAACTTCCAGCTCGAGGGTGCAGCCTACGCGGGGATGTGGGTCGGGATCTCCTTCCCGCTCGGCTGGTTCTTCGGCATTCTGATCGCGCTCGCGAATCTCGTGCGACCGTCTGGATAATCCAGTCGCGCTCGTAAGTTGTCGTTTCGACCTGCGTTCGTGGCGCCGTTTCTGGTTCCGTTCAGCTTACAAGAACTGACTCCTCAGTACGAGTATGGGACTCGATTTACCGAAGACGATCGGCGCGTTCGTCCTCGTACTGCTCGTCGGAATCGGCGGACTGGTCGTCCTCCCCGAAATCACACCGATGACGCCGATGGGGATGGACACGATCATGATGATGGTGTTGCCGTCGATGGCGCTGTTCGGCGCGATCATGCTCGCGATCGGCGTCAAACACGGCGAGTATCGAGTGACGAACTGACCGGCTCCTATTCACCCCACTTACTAGTATGACTCCCGATAACGGGCCACAGGCGGTCCGGCACGCTCTCGAGTCCAAGCTGTAAACGCGATCAAAAAGACGATCGACGGTCGTATCTCAGTTCTCGCTGTCGGCGTGGCCTACATGTAGCCCAGATCGCGCAGGCGCTCCATCAGGTCCTCTTTGTCCTGGGCGCGGCCCGCACGTTCGGTCGTCTCCGCTAAGTTTTGCAACCACGCGGGATCGTTGTCGGCCTTTTCGGTCGATACCTCGCTGCCGAGCGAGCGGAAGCCGGCGAAGTACTTCGGCGAGACCGGAATGTCCTCCTGCGTGAGGTCGTTCGGCAGGTCGTCGTCGCTCTGTGGAACGTAGCCGTCGTCGGGGAACTCGGAGACGGTGTCCGGCACCGCGAAGTTCCAGAACGCCTCCCAAACGGCCGCCTCGTCGAACTGGAGGATGGGCTGAACGCGGTCGTGGGGTGGGTAGATGTCCGGATCGTGTCGCGGCGAGAAGAACGTCTCGTCGGCGCGAGCCTCCTGCTCGTCCCAGCGGACGCCCGAGAGGATGCCGTCGATATCGTACTCCTCGAGGGCGTCGTTGAGCGCGACGGTCTTGAGGAGGTGGTTCCCCGCGTAGGTGTCGAGCAGGAACGGGAAGGTGTCCTCCTCGTACTCGAGGATGTTATCGACGTGATGTTGGTTGTGTTCGGATAGTTCGGAGATGTCGATGTCGTCGCCGGGTTCGAGGTCGTGCTCCTCGACGTACTCGCCGATGTCTTCGTTACGCGCGTAGATGACTTCCAGATCCCACTCGTCGGCCCAGTGGTCGACGAAGTCGTGGATCTCGTCGAAGTGCTGGTAGTGATCGATGAAGATCGCCGGCGGAACCTCGAGGTCGAACCGGTCTGCGACCTCCTTGACGAAGTAGAGCACGAGCGTCGAGTCCTTGCCGCCGGTCCACATGACCGCGGGGTTCTCGTACTGTTCGAGTCCCTGACGGGTTACCTCGATGGCCTTCTCGATTTTGTCGTGAATGTGTGGATACTCCTCGGGCGTCTGACCGTCGCCGTCGTCGTAATCGACGTCGACGTAGTCGGGAAAGTTCTCGGTCATCGTCTGTAATTAGATATAATTACTTCGCTTAAACCGTTTGGGGGAGCGGAAACGTCTGTCGGAATTTCGGATCGCCGGAGAGCCACTCGTATGCGGTGTATTCGCACGGAATTTGCGCTCCGACGACTGAGCATATCGAGTCGCAACGTGCTTGCTTGTCATCTTTATGGTCCGCTGATGATCGATCTGGGATGAACGTCAGTGGGTCAATCCGCGAGTCCGTTCGATAACGGCTCGACGGACGGACTCGAGTCGTCGTCGATGGCCTGCTGGAGGAGTCCGACGATCCGTCGACTCGCGATGCCGTCGCCGTACGGTTGTGGCGTCGAGTGGGTGCCTCGTTCTCGTGTGAGCGCGTCACGAATTCGGTCCTCGTCCGGACCGACGAGTTCGTTCCACCCGGCCTCGACCGTCTCGGTCCACTCGGTTTCCCGCCGGAGCGTCACGCAAGGCGTCTCGAGGAAGAACGCCTCCTTCTGGACGCCGCCGGAGTCGGTCGCAACTCGTTCGGCCGCATCGAGGAGTCGAACGAAGTCGAGATAGCCCTGCGGTTCGATCAGCCGAAGCACCTCCTCGGCGCGCGCTCGAAGTCCGTACTCTTCGAGGCGGGCTATCGTCCGCGGATGGGCGGGAAAGACGACGGGTAGCGACGACGACGCGAGGCCATCGAGGATCGATTCGAGGTTCGACCGGTCGTCCGTGTTGCTCGCGCGATGGACCGTCGCCAGCACGAACCCGTCGGGGGTGAGTTCGAGATTCTCGAGGATCGTCGACCGGTCGTGGGCTCGAGTGCGAGCCTCGAGGATCGTATCGTACATCACGTCGCCGGTCCAGTAGACGCCGTCGTCGATGCCCTCCGCGGCGAGGTTCGCGACTGCCTCCTCGCTGGGCGCGAAACAGAGGTCAGAAACGTGATCCGTGAGCACGCGATTGGTCTCCTCGGGCATATCGCGGTTGTAACTTCGTAGTCCAGCCTCGACGTGGGCGACGGAAACGTCGCGCTTGGATCCGACGACCGCCCCGGCGAGCGTCGAGTTCGTATCGCCGTACAACAGGAGGACGTCGGGATCGGTCTCCTCGAGAACGGGCTCGAGGGCGGCGATCATCGCCGCCGTCTGCCGACCGTGGGTGTCCGACTCGACGCCGAGGTTGTAGTCGGGTTCCGGAATCTCGAGTTCGTCGAAGAACACGTCCGACAACTCCTCGTCGTAGTGCTGTCCGGTGTGGACGAGGACTTCCTCGCCGACCGCTCGAAGCTCCCGGGAGACGACCGCAGCTTTGACGAACTGCGGTCTGGCACCGACGACCGAGCAGACCTTCATCCGCTCACCTCCGCGACATCGCCGAGGGTCGTCCCGGATGTCGACTCGGTGAACGTCAACGCGACGGCACACAGGAGATCCGTGAGGTTCACCATCTCGGAAACGTACTCGTCGCGGCGTCGTTCCCACCGCTGGGGCACCGACTCGTCGGCGAGCAGCGTTCGTGACCGCTCGAGGACCGCATCGAACGACGAGAGGTTGTAGATGAGCCCCTCGTCTTCGAGCTCGAGGAAGTTGCCCATGTCCGACTCGCCGACGAAGGAGTTCGACCTGATCGCCGGTGTTCCGAGCAGTGCGGCTTCGGTCACCATCGTCTGGGTATCCGCGACCAGCAAGTCGGCTTCCGAAAGCGCGTCGTGGAGTTTCGCCGGGTGCAGATCGAACGGCCGAACGTCGAGGTTCCCGAGGTCGAGGTCGCTTCCCTCGTCCGAAACGAAGACGGTCGTTTCGGACGCCAGCGCCTCGAGTAACCGTCGGCGCTGTTCGAGCGAGAACCCCTTCCGTCCAACGTCGTGGTGGCCGTTAAAGGAGTTGAGCCGAACGATCGCGAACGACTCGTCGGGATCAACGCCGAGGGCGTCGCGAATGTCGGGATCGGCCTCGAAGATATCCGGGTGGAGGTAGGCCGACTCTTTGAACCCGTGGAACCGGTAGTGGTTCTCGCCCAGTTCCTTCTGGAAGGCCTCCGGCGTGAGAAACGCGCGGACGAACGGTCGGGCGACAACGTGATCCAGCGAGGGCTCCGAGTCGAGCACTGCGATCGCAGGCGACCGTGTCACGAGGCCGGTGTAGGCGGCGTAGGGACCGATCCCGAATATTACGTCGGGGCTAAATTCTCGGGCTCGGCGGACGATCCGACCGAGTTGAACGGGCAGTTCCCACAACAGCGAGTGTTTCGCCTCTCCCCGACCGCCGTAGATCACGTACGGGAGCCCGTGGGCTCGAAGCAGGGCTTCCGTACACTCGTCGCTTCTGGCGAACACGAGAACGTCGTGGCCCAACTCCTCGAGGCGGGCGATGGTGTGTTTGTAGAGATGAACGTGTGCTGGCGTATTCGTAAAAAAGAGACAGTTCATTCAGGTACACCTCGTGCATTCATTACACGTCGGGCTACACGTCGGCCGTATATTGTTATGAGACGGCTATGGCTCGAGACTGCCGTTTCGGTGGTTTAGTCCCTTCTACCGGGCCGAGAACGTTGCGTCGTTTCCGCGTAAGTGGGTCCCTCACCCGCTGAAACGATCACCTTCTCTGATAGGTGTGTGCGTGCTCGTCGTTCAGCCACGCCATTCCGAGCGGCGGTCGCTCCTGGTTATCGAGAAAGGCAATCGGAACGACAGAATCAGTGGCGTCTCGAGTGGAGGCGGGATCACTCGACGATTCAGTTGGGACTCAGTTCCAGGGGCCGAACGCCGGATCGACTTCCCGGTGGGTTTCCTTGATCGCATCGATCGCCTCGAGGTCCTCCCGATCGAGTTCGAGCGTCAGCGATTCCCAGTTGTCTCGGATGTGGGCTTCGCCGGTCGCTTTCGGAATCGCGCTGACGCCGCGTTCGCGGAGCCACGCGAGGCTGACCTGCACTTCGTTCGCGTCGTGTTTGGCCGCGAGTTCCTCGAGGACGGGCTGGTCGAAGACGCCGCCGCGGGCCAGCGGGGAGTAGGCGACGACTTCGATGTCGAGGTTCTCGCAGGTCTCGCGGATATGCTCCTGCGGGAGCAACGGATGCAATTCGACCTGGTTGGCAAAGATCGGCGCGTCGCAAACGTCGACTGCGACCTGGAGCTGTTCGGGTTCGAAGTTGCTCACGCCGACGTTGTCGATCAGCCCGTCGTCGTACAGTTCCGAGAGGGCACCGAGCGTCTCCTCGGGGTCGTAGGCCTTGGTCGGCCAGTGGACGTACAGCAGGTCGACCGAGTCGACGCCGAGGCGGTCGAGGCTCTCGCGGGTCGTCTCGAGGACGTCTTCGCGCCCGAGATTTTCCGGGAGGAGTTTGGTCGCGAGGAAGATATCCTCCCGGTCGACATCGGCTCGAGCGATACCCTCGCCGACGGCCGACTCGTTCTCGTACATCTGGGCGGTATCGATGTGTCGATATCCCGTCTCGAGGGCGGTTCGAACGCTTTCGGCGCACTGTTCGGGGTCGGTGTTTTGCCACGTGCCGAGTCCGAGCATCGGCATGCCGCTTGCTGTCGGACACGTTCCGGGTGCGAGGTCGTCTGCCATGTGCGAGTATTGGGCGACGAACGGAAAAGGGGATTGTGAAAGCGGAAGGGGATGAGGGGTGGTCAGTACTTCGGCTCCACACCGGTAAAGATGGGCGTGGTCAGTACTTTGGCTCCGCGCCGGTGAGGTCGTAGACGGAATCCATGACGCCGTCTCGGTCCTGCCGCCAGGCGTCGAAGTATTTAGGGTTCGAGGGGTAGCTGTCGTAGATCTCTTTGAGCGAGTTCGCCTCCTGCTGGAGTTTGTAGAGCTTGTAGAGGATGTCCCAGTGGCCGACCGTCTTGAGGATCGTCTTGAGCTTCAATCCGAGCGTCATCTCGGCGGTCCCTTTCTTTCCGAGTGCGTCGACGAGTTGCTGTCCCGGCAAGGCGGTGATGACGCCGATCAGATCGTCGATTTCGTGTGCGCCGCCGAAGATGTTGTAGAGGTCCATCGCCGCGAAGCGCTTGCCGAAATCGGTCTGGACGCGGCGGTTGTACTCCCAGAGAGCCGCCTCGCTCACGTCGCCGTCGCTGATAGCCTCGGTCGCGACCTTCGCCGCCCAGTGGCCCGCCTTCGCAGCGCCCGGAATCCCGCCGCCGGTACAGGGGTTGACGTGTCCCGCCGAATCGCCGACGGCGACGTAGCCTGGATGTACCGCGGAATCGTAGGGCCGTCGCGTCGGGAGCGCGGCACCGAGTTTGTTCTTGACCGTCGCACCCTGGAATTCGGGGTGGGCCTCGAGGTCGTCCTTGAGGACGTCGACGAGCTTCATCGAGGGTTTGTTCATCTGGAAGCCGAGTCCGGCGTTGATCTCGGTCGACGAACGCGGGAAGTACCAGAGGTAACCCAGTTCCGCGGTCGGCTTGAATACGAGCGCGTCGTCCCACTCGACCGGCTCTGGAACCTCGAGGACCTCGCGGTAGGCCGAGCAAAACTGCGAGTAGTCGACGCGGGTATCGAAGGTAGATGCGGAGAAGTCAGTCTTGTCTTGGAGGAGGGAGAGCGCGCCGGCGCCGTCGATGACGACCTCGGCCTCGTACTCGACCGGGTCGCCGTTTCGGACTGCCCTGACGCCCTCGACGCGTTCGTTCGGCTGGATAACGTCGGTTACGACCGTGTTGTAGTGGAGGTCGACGCCGGCCCGATCCGCTTCGTCGAGGAGGATCTGGCCGTACTTCCAGCGGTCGATGACGGCCCCGGTTTCGTTGAAGGGAATGTCGACTTCCTCGCCCGTCTGGGGGTTCTGGAAGATCGCCCGCTGGATTTTTCGGTTGGTGAACGACTCCGACTTGAGCCGGTCTCTGTCGATCACGTCCGGAAGCGAACTCTTGCCTTTCAGGCCGTCGCCGCACGCGATCTTCCCGCCTTCCTCCTCGGTTTTCCGCTCGAGCAAAACGACGTCGAGGCCCTCCCGCGCAGCGGTCGCCGAGGCGAAACAGCCGGCCGTTCCGCCGCCGACGACCACTACGTCGTGGGATTCCGTAATCATCTCTATGGCCCCTGAACGACCCCCGTCGTAAAAAATACGTGGAACCTTTCTGACGGAAATCAACCGACAGGAACGGGCCAGTCGTTGAACACGTCTGCGTTCGAGACTGTTCGAATCACGCCGGACGCGGCGATATCTCTGCAATATCACCGAAGTCGCTCCCGTCGAGCACTGAATACCTCACTGATACATTCGTAACGGCCGCGCTTGCGAACTCTCTTCTTGTCCGATCTCTTGCATTCGTTTGGCGAACTGTTCGCGGTGTTCTTGAATCTCTTCGTCCCGCTCTATGAGCCTGTCTACGTCGATGGAGAGGTCCGTAAGCGGCGCGATCGCGTGCTCGAGCAGTTCGCTCGCGGCTTCGGGATCGGGGAAGTTCGGATTGCACTCGACGATTAGCCCGAGGGCGTCGTAGTCCTGCTGTGCAGCCCGGTTGATCAACGCGCCGGTGGGACCGCTGATGACGCCGTCTTCGGACGGCGGATCGACGCCGATCTCGTCCAGAGCGTCGCCCGCATCCCCCGTTGCGACGCCGGTGATCTGGGGAATTCCCTCCTGCTCGGCCGGTCGGCCGCTCAGGTAGACCGGTCGCACGCCTTCGTCGACGAGCCACCCGGTGAGACAGGACGCGACGGTATCGACGGCACTGGCGCTGATCGGCGTGTCGCTTTGCAGGGCGAGCACGTTCTTGTCTTCGCTGACGTAGAGTCGAACCGGCGGGCGAACGGTTCGGTCTCCTTCGCGGTAGATCCCAACACGTGGCAGCCCTTCGCAGTGGACGCTCGCGTAGTAGCGCATATCCAGCTCCTCGATGAGGTGATCGGTGGCGATCTTGCCGACCAGTCCGATTCCGGGAAACCCCTCGACGAGCGTCGCGTTCTCGAGGTCGACTTCCGGTCCCTGGATGCGGATACGTGACATACTGTGTGATGACCCGGAGTGCTCATAAAACAACAGGCAAACGATTAGTACGAGCTACGCTCCGGACGTAAAACGGCAGCGGGCCGATGTCACGAGCGCGAGTACCGCTCGACTGTTCCGTCCGACGAGCGGTCCGAAACCCACAAACGAGGTGCGGCCGAAGGTGGGCCCAATGGAGCCATTCGAGCGGTATCGACCCATTATCGACGATTTCGAGGCGTTTCTCGAGGCGTGCCGGCGGCCGCTCGGAACCGCCGTCCGCGTGAACACGATCAAGGCGTCGGTCAAGCGAACGATTGCGGTGCTCGAGGAGACGGGCGTCGCGTACGAACAGGCCGAGTGGAACCCGCGCGTGTTGCGCCTCGAGACCGATTCGCCGGGATCGACGTGGACGTCGTTTCACGGATTCACCTACGGGCAGGAGGAAGTCTCGGCGGTGCCGGCGGGCGTACTGAATCCCCAACCGGGAGAGCGAGTCTGGGACGCCTGCGGCGCGCCGGGCGGAAAGACCACTCAAATCGCGGCGCTAATGGACGACCGCGGAACGGTCGTCGCGAACGACAACAACCTCGGCCGCCTGTCGGCGCTGCGATTCAACGCCGAGCGACTCGGCGCGACGAGCCTGGCGGTCACGAATCAGGACGCCCGAAACTTCTCGATAAAGCCCTTCGAGTTCGACCGCTTCGATCGGGCGCTCGTCGACGCCCCGTGTTCCTGCGAGGGAACCATTCGAAAGAACCCCGACGCGCTCGAGGACTGGTCCGAAGACCACATCCACTCGGTCGCCGGGATCCAGAAGGGGATCCTCCGGCGGGCGATCCAGACGACTCGCGAGGGCGGCACCGTCGTCTACTCGACGTGTACGTTCGCCCCCGAGGAAAACGAGGCCGTCGTCCAGCACGCTCTCGAGAACGAGCCCTGCGAGGTCGTCGACTTCGATCTCAGTTTGGAGCACTCGCCGGGGCTCACGACCTGGGACGACGAGGAATACGACTCGTCGCTCGAGCGGGCCGCGCGGATCTACCCCCACCAGAACGACACCGGCGGCTTCTTCGTCGCGAAACTCGAGGTGACCGCCTGATGGCGAGAGACGACGAGTCGGCAGCCGGGTCGGCAGTCGAACCCGACGACGAGGCGCTCGAGGAGAACGTCGGCCACCGATTCGATCGACTGCCGGCGACAGCGGCCGAGCGCCGGGTCGACGGACGGGCCACCCGCGAGGAGGTCGTCGACTACTTCGCGGATCGCTTCGGTATCCCCGCCGAAACCTTCGACGAGTACACCTTTTGGGAGAAAGGCGCGGGTAAGATCTGGATCTACGCAGGGGAAGCCCCATCGCCGATCGAAATCGAAGCGATCGGGATGACCTGCCTGCGGACCCGCCAGGAGCACTGGAAGCCGACGACCGACTTCGTCCAGCGCTTCGGCCGCCACGCGACCGACTGCGTCATCGAACTCTCCCGCGAGGAGGCTCGAGCGTTCACCGACGGCCAGGATCAGGAACTCGAGTGGGACGGCGACTGGGGCTACCTGATCGTTGCCCATGAAATTGGTGAAGAACTCGAGCCGCTGGGCGTCGGCCTCTACGTCCACGGCGAACTACAGTCGGTGGTCCCGAAGGGCCGCCAGCGGTCGGTTTCCGATCGCCGGTGAACGGCTGCTGGGGTAATTGACACTGCAGGTAGGTGGCCAGCGGTCACAAACGGAGCGTTTGATTATCGTCGGCGTCTATTTCTCAAACAGTGTTCAGTGAGCGACGACGCGCCGACGGGCGTCCAACGAACGGAAGATGAACGCATGGTTTCACTAGTCGAGTTATTCGTACGGATTGTCGGTGACGACCCGGTGATTCAGGGGCTCGTCGGCGGAATCGTTATCGCGATGTTGAACCTGTTCGGAGCGTCGCTGGTGCTCGTCTGGCGGAACCCGTCGGACCGGGCACTCGACGGTGCGCTCGGATTCGCGGCCGGTGTGATGCTTGCCGCGGCGTTCACCAGCCTTATCATCCCGGGAATCGAGCAGTACTCCGGAGGAGACCCGATTCCCACGCTCGTGGGCGTTGCGCTCGGCGCGATCTTTCTCGATCGAGCGGACGTGCTCGTCCCACACGCACACTATCTGCTGACCGGTCGCAAACGAGCGGATCAGGCTAACCCGGGCACGTCGCTTCCCCTCGATAACGAACGGGTGGTGCCCGTCGTCCTGTTTATCCTGGCGATCACGCTCCACAACATGCCGGAAGGGTTGGCCGTGGGTGTCGGCTTCGGCTCCGGCGATGTCGAAAGCGCGATTCCGCTCATGCTCGCCATCGGCATCCAGAACATTCCCGAAGGGCTCGCCGTCTCCGTAGCCGCGATCAACGCCGGGCTCGACCGACGCTTTTACGCGGTCTTCGCCGGGGTGCGCTCGGGCGTTGTCGAAATCCCGCTCGCCGTGGTCGGCGCGCTGGCGGTGAGCGCCGCAGAACCGCTGCTTCCCTACGCGATGGGATTCGCCGCGGGAGCAATGCTCTTCGTGATCTCCGACGAAATCATCCCCGAAACCCACACGCGCGGATACGAACGGATCGCTACCCTCGGGTTGATGGCCGGCGTGATCGTGATGCTCTACCTCGACGTTAGTTTGGGATGATCGCCACTGTTTAGCCGAGAATACGCATGAAACTCAACAGCCACAATAGATTCGGCTGTTACAGCTTACTCGATCGACTCCCCCTCGACCGGACAGCCACAGGGATAGGCGGTGCGGTGGGTCGGAACGAGTTGGATCACTGCCGTCACTTCGCGTCCACATCGGGGGCACTCGGGCGGGGGCGACGGCGGGTCGTCGGTCACCCAGACGCCGTGGCTTGTCACGGCGAGCGAGACGCCCCGTACCTCGAGGCGAACTTCGATCGCACTGTCGGCGGAGTCGAGCAGTCGAGCGAGTGCTTCGGGGTCGAATTCCGTGCCGAGCTGGTAGGAATCTCGAGGGACCCCTTCTTTCTCGAGCGTGCGGACGATCTCGAGGACCAGACTGTTCGTTGGCGGGGTCATGGCTCGCGCTCACCCTCGAGTGCGTGTGCCGTGGCTGGTGGTGATTGAGCAGCAGGTGGTGCGTTCACAGCTGCTGGCGGTAGTCGACTTCGATTCGTCTGTCGGACGGGATGTTTAAGCCCGCGGAGAAGATATCCAATCATGGCAACCGATCCATTGAGCGGTCGGAAGCCACGTCTCGGGTGCCCTAATCACCCGGGGCATTTCAATACAAAACGCCCCCTTCAGCGGAGTGTGTGGCTTCCATTCGAGCCAACGTCCTGTAGTGTCATATAATTACTGTTTTCGACCGGGAATAATGTCGTGCCGGAAACCGACGTGTTCTCGATTGCTATCGCTCGCGTTCAGTTGCGGATTCCGCGATACCGACTGAGAGTGAAAATAGCATGAGGCCGATCCCCGTTATACCGACGGCGATAGAAACCTCCAACAGTAACGAAACCGAGAATGCGCTGACCCCTCCGATAGTGGCTCCACGGATTCGGTCGGAGAAATCCTTCTTTCCCATTCGAAGGCTTCGAGACCACTCGGACGTGTGGCTCAGCACGAACGCGGACGTCGTCGTGTAAAGCGGGAATACCGCCAAAAATAGCAACCCTTCGGCTCCTGCGACCCACACTGTGAGTGCGGTAACGCTCAGTCCGACTACGATCGAGATAACGTAGCGGATAACGCGATTCATGATTTGAATTACACTATCCGTCGGAAATATTCGTCGGAATCGACACGAAATCGCTGTGAACACGCGGCGCGATCAGCGGGTACAGTGGAGTACCGACCAGCGAGATTGCTGTTTGATGATGTTCACCGCCACGGGTGGAGAGCCACGTTTATCGGTGCGGGCGGTGTCGACCCCACCATGCGAGTCACCTTTCTCGGAACCGGAAGCGCGATGCCCACCGGCGAGCGGTTCCAGACGGGAATAGTCGTTCAGGAAGCCGAACACACCCTCCTGATCGACTGCGGATCGGGCGTCCTCCACCGGCTCCAGCAGTCGGGGATCGGCTACGAATCGATCGCGAGCGTCCTGCTTACTCACCACCACCTCGACCACGTCGCCGACTTGCTCCCGCTGATGAAAGCCCGCTGGCTCGCGGGCGAGGAAACCTTCGAGATCGTCGGTCCGCAGGGAACCAAAGCGATGGTTGACGGGCTTCTCGAGGTCCACGAATACATGCAGGGCAAACTCGAGGTGCAGGTCAGGGAGGTCGTTCCCGGCGACTTCGACGTGGCGGGGTTCGACGTGTCGGCGTACGAAACTCGCCACTCGCTGCCCTGTCTCGCCTACCGGTTCGACGACCGGTTCGCCTACAGCGGCGACAGCGAGGCGTTCCCCGGACTGGTGAACTTCGCCGACGAGTGTGCGATTTTGGTCCACGATTGCTCGTTCCCCGACGACGTGGACGTGTCGAACCACCCGACGCCCGAGAAGCTCGGCAGGGCGCTCGAGGGGTCGGACATCGGCCGCGTCTATCTGACCCACCTCTACCCGCACACCGACGGACGCCACGAGGAGATGCTCGAGTCCATCTCGAGTCGATACGACGGCGACGTTCGGTTCGCCGAGGACCTCCAGACCGTGTCGATCAAGTGAGTCAACGCGGCCGGCGCTCGTGACGGAAGATACCATTCTGGTTTCGTCCTCGAACCTCCATTTTGGACGGTCGCTTACTCGGTCCTGAATATATCAAATCGAGATAGTTTTCTCTCGAGGACACATTCAGATACAATTGAATTAGTCCCTTCTTCCGATTATGCCCGGATTCATCAACAGTTACGACATTCACGATAATGTTTGATTCCCAATAAGTACTTGGCCGAGCGTTTTGTAGGATCGTAACAACAACATGGTTTCTGCCGATCCCAGCGCTCTCTTCGGAGGGCCGCATCGATGAGTCTTCCCGAGCGTATCGCCGACGTCGTCACGACTCGTACCAAAACTGTCATCGTCGTCCTTCTAGTGTTGACCGCCCTCGTGGGGGCGGGGGCGACGATGGTCGACGACGATTCCTCGCTCGACCAGTTCGAGAGCGACTCGCCGGAGGGCGAGGCACAGGCCTACATCAACGAGAACTTCACCGCCGAAGAGGCCGAAAACACGACGAGCGTACAGTTGATATACACGACTGAAAACCGTTCTGACAGCGCTGGTGGAGGGACCCAGCCTGCCGGCACCTCCAAAAACGCGCTCTCGCAGGAGTCGTTGCTCGCCTCGCTCGAGTTCCAACAGGAGCTACGGGACAACGAGTCGATCAACGACACCCTCGCCGAAGAGAACCCGATCGTCGGCGTCGAAAACCTCGTGGCCTACACCGCGATCGCCGACGAGCAAGTCGCCGAACTCGAACAGCGGGGAAGCGAACTCGAGAACCGAAGCGCCGAACTCAACGAGACCAGCGAGCGACTCAGCGCAGGTATCGACGACGTTCGCGAAACCCAGCGAGCCTACGAGCAATTGAACGCGACGGCCGAGCCCGGTACGCCTGAGTACGAGACCCAAGCCCAGGAATACGAGACGCAGATCGACGAAACCGTCGCCGAGGCGACCGCGGGACTCGACGACGAGCAGACCGCCGCGTACGAAGACGCGATCGAGAACGCCCGCTCGATCGAATCCCAACTCGTGGCACTCGAGGCCGAGTACGGGGAGCAAGCCCAGGAGCAGGACGCCTATAGCGAACTGACAGCGCAGATGGAAGACGTCTACACCGCCGCGACGATGGGCGTTCTCGAAGACGAGTACGCAGCCCTCGAGTCCGAATCCGAACGGCTCGAGGAAGACCAGGCGGCGCTCGAGGAGAGCGCTCAGAGCGACGAACAGCCAGCCCTCGATGACCAGATCGAAGCGCTCGAGGATCTCGACGACGAGGAGTTCGAAAGCGCCGTCGAGCGGACGCTCAGCGACGACACCGACGCAGGCGACGGTTCGGCGCTCGGACTGATGCCGTCGTCGTACGAACCCGGGTCGACCGAGGCCGACGCGCGGATGACCTCGATTACGCAGTCGGCTTCGGACAGCGGTAGCGGCGGGTCCGAGATGGGTGCAGTTAGCGACCGAATCGTCGACAGTCAACTCGACATTCGCGAACTCGCGACCGACTACGACGACGACGAACTCGCCGGCGGCTACATCGTCTTCGGCGGCGGTATCCTCACCGACGAGATCGACGGCTCGATGGCGGACAGTCTGGCTATCGTCGGCCCGCTCGCGCTTCTTTTCGTCGTCGCCGCGTTGGCAATCGCCTACCGCGATCCGATCGACATCGTCCTCGGCGTCGCGGGTATCGGTGCCGTGTTGATCTGGACGTTCGGATTCATGGGGTGGGCGGGAATCGCGTTCAACCAGATGTTCGTCGCCGTCCCGGTCTTGCTCATCGGGCTCTCTATCGACTACGCGATTCACGTCTTTATGCGCCATCGCGAGCAGCGCGGGGCGGCAGACAGTTCGGCCGCGCAATCGGGGGCCGAGGCGACCGGCGAGCAACACGAACCAGACGATGTCCGCGGGTCGATGCGGATCGCGCTGGCTGGCGTGGGCGTCGCACTCGTCTGGGTCACCGCGACGACCGCGATCGGCTTCCTCGCGAACCTGGTGAGTCCCATCGGCCCGATTCAGGAGTTCGGCATCGTGAGTTCCGTCGGTATCGTCGCCGCGTTGATCGTCTTCGGCGGCCTCATTCCCGCGGCGAAAATCGAGATCGACTCGTTCCTCGAGGCACGGGGCTACGACCGACGAAAGCGAGCCTTCGGGACCGGCGAAGGCCGGTTCAGCGACGTCCTCGCCGTCGGATCGACCGCGGCACGGAAGGCCCCGCTGATCCTCATCGTCGCCGTCCTGTTGCTGACCGCTGGCGGCGTCTACGGCGCGACGCAGGTCGACACCAGTTTCAACCAGGAGGATTTCCTCGCGGAGAGTCCACCCGGGTGGACGGAGAACCTACCCGGACCGATGAGCCCCGGCGAGTATCAGGCCACCGACGACCTCGATTACGTCAACGAGAACTTCCAGCGCGCGGACTCGCAAGCGGAGATACTCACGCACGGGGCGGTTACCGACGACGAGACGCTCGAGCGAATACAGGGGGCGGAAGCGGAGGCGACTGAAAGCGACGTCGCCTACACGCTCGCGAACGGCGAGGCCGAGGTGCAGAGTCCGCTCTCGGTGATGGAAGACACCGCCACACAGAACGAGTCGTTCAACGAGTCGTTCACCGCCGCGGATACGAACGGCGACGACGTTCCCGACGAAAACGTCTCCGCGCTGTACGACGAACTGTTCGAGGTAAACGAGGAGGGTGCCAGCGAGGTCATCCACCGAACCGACGGCGGCGAGTACGAGTCAGTCCGCATGGTCGTCGCCATCGACGGGGACGCCGGCTTCGACAACACGACCGACGAGATGCGAACGATCGCCGCGGGAATCAGCGATGGCGGCGGGGGCGGCGACCAGTTTGTCACCGAACCCGACGGACGCTGGAGTGCAATCGCGACCGGCGACCCGGTCGTCAGCTACGTCGTCGAGCAGGACCTTCTGGAGACGGTCTTGCAGAGCCTCATGATCACGCTCGTGGCCGTCTTCGTCTTCCTTTCCGTGGCCTATCGCCTGACCGGCAACAGCGCGACGCTGGGTGCCGTAACGTTGCTCCCGGTCGCGTTCTCGGTGAGCTGGATCCTCGGGACGATGTACCTCATCGGGATGCCGTTTAACGTCTTGACGGGGATGATCACGAGCCTGACCATCGGGCTCGGCGTGGCCTACAGCATCCACGTGAGCGCTCGATACACCCTCGAACTCGAGCGCCAGGGCAACGTCTGGCATGCGATGCATACAACCGTCACTGGAACCGGCGGCGCGTTGCTCGGGAGCGCGGCGACGACGGTCGGCGGCTTCGGGACGCTCGCGTTCGCAATCTTGCCCGTGCTTCGCCAGTTCGGCATCATCACCGCGCTGACGATCACGTACGCGTTCCTCGCGAGCGTCGTCGTCCTGCCGACGCTGCTCGTGCTCTGGACGCGCTATTTCGGCCCGGACGTCTCCTTCGATCCGTCCCGGCGTTCCGCGTCGGCGACCGCCGCCAGCGACGGCGGTCGCCCCGAGTCGGCGACCCGTGATACCGGCTCCGAGACACCGGATGTTACCGAATCCGAGAGTCCGGACGATCCCCAGTCCGAGAATCTCGAGGGGAACGAGAAAGACGGAGGGGCAGACGAATGAGCGAGGGTGACGACGAAACGGAACTGGGCGATCCGGTACGTACCGATGACAGAACGGGACCGGACGACGAAGGGGCCGCGGTCGAGGCGTTCGAACGGCTCGGGCTCACCGGCTACGAGGCCAAGGTCTTCATCGCGCTCCACCGACTGGGGTCGGGAACCGCACGAGACGTCGCCGAAATCACCGACGTTCCCCGCTCGCAGGTCTACAGCGTCGCCGAAAACCTCGAGGCCCGTGGACTGCTCGAAGTGCACCACGCCAGCCCGATTCGATACCGGCCGGTCCGCGTCGAAGAGGCTCGAGAGACGCTTCGCGAGCGGTTCGAACACGAACAGGAACGGGCACTCGAGTACGTCGAGCGCGTCCAAGAGGAGATGCCGGCGGAAGAAACCACCGAGGAGATCTGGACCGTCCGCGGGAGTGGCCGAATCGACGACCGCATCGTCGACCTCCTCTCGAACGCGGAGGACCGGATCGTCTTCGCCGTCCGGTTGCCGGCGCTCTTCGATTCGTCGATCGAGTCCGTTCTCGAAGACCGAGCGACCGACGGCGTGTCGGTCACCGCTATCAGCAGCGCCCAGCGGGTTCGTGATCGACTCGAGGACCGAGAGAACCTTCGCGTGCAGGAACCCCGTGAACCACGAACGGAAGACGAACGCTCCGGACGGATCGCCGTCGTCGACGACGATAGCGTGCTCTTGAGCGTCGTCGACGACGACGGCAGCGAGACCGCCATCTGGAGCGTCGAATCGCTGTTCGCATCCGTCCTGATTCAGCTGATCGAAGCGAACGAAGAAACGCTCGAGCGGGCGGCCTGACCGCCGGCGTTCGTTTCGAACTCGAGGCACGGCCCGTAACCTGAGAAACGGGCGCGATTCGTAACCCGAGAGCCGAACGCGATCCGTTACCGCTAGAAGAAACTGAGCAGATCGAGCAGTCGGTCGATGTAGCGGTCGTATTTTCCCGCAGAATCGTCGTCGTCAGAATCCGAGTTTTCCGAGTCAGGTTCTCCCATGTGACGCGTCTCACGACGTGAGTATTAAGCGTTCACCCGACGCCGCACCGCAACACTCTCCGAGGGTATCGACGCCTCGGTTCGATTCGGCAGTCGAGAGAGGAGACCCGTAACCACTCCGCTGGAAAAGCGGCCGGATCGATACCGTCGAAGCGGGCGTCCAGCGCTCACAGGGCGAAAATTCCGGACGCCGGTCGATCGGAGTCGGCCGCTGCCAGACAGTTCTCGTGTGGGTGTGGACAGCGTGATCTTCAGTTATCACGGGCCCACATGCGATTGTCACAGCGTGCTCGTACGTATATATCCGCAGGCTGTCACCACGGAAGGCGACCTCGAACAGTTGTGGGGTATTCGCTACTCGGACCGTATGGTGTGCGAACTGGTTCTATCCCCGGATTAGCGCGATCGCTGATACGTTCTTCTAAAAGCCACCGAGAGCGTGTTCACTCCCTGCCAGCACCGCATTACCCGCCGCGAGCACGAACGTTCGTGCCCGCGGCTAGTTCCGTATGATTTCGCCGCGGGGCTGGTTCAGTTGCTCGCCGGCGAGCACGCGATTCGCTCGCCGGAGCCGTTCGGATAGCGCCTGATGTGAGATGTTCAGTTCGCGCGCGAGTTCCTCGAGCGAAATCTCGCGAGGGACGTCGTAGTATCCCTGTCTGTAGGCCTCCGCGATCGCCTCCCGCTGTGGCTCGGTCAGCGCGGCGCTGGCCTCGAGATCGGCGTTTCGGTCCGCCTCGACCA
This sequence comes from Halostagnicola larsenii XH-48, assembly GCF_000517625.1. Classification (GTDB taxonomy): domain Archaea; phylum Halobacteriota; class Halobacteria; order Halobacteriales; family Natrialbaceae; genus Halostagnicola; species Halostagnicola larsenii. The sequence goes on from NZ_CP007055.1 coordinate 1,553,966, forward strand.
TTCGCCGAACGTCGACGGTGACGTCGAACCCCTCGATGGCTTCTATCGCACTCGAGAGGCTCTCCCGGCGCGGGAAGAGCAGTCGGAGCGTCCACTGCCCGTCGGAGACCTTCGCGTCGAGTATCGATCCGTCGTACTCGAAGACACACTCACACCGCTCGGTGACGTTCGAGTCGTACTCCAGACGGTAGAGACGCTCTGTGCCGTCAGAGCTGGTGAGTAGTTGTTTGAAGTCAGTTACCGTCGAATCGTCGGCCAGTGCGGATTCGACTGCCTCTCGATCACAACTCGAGAACCACACGAGCGTCATCGGGTGTTTCCCTTCCCCGGCGACGCTCTCGACTCGAAGCTCGAGGTCGGGGTTCGACTGGCACGTGTCCGCGAGTGCGAAATCGGCCGCCGTGATCGTGATTTCTGCAATTGTTGTCATCGTGTCTCACCGTCGGTTGGAACGTTCGAGTCCGATCGGATGCTAGTACTACTGGCGCGGTCTGTGGGGGACTCGAATCGTATCATGGTGTGTCATCCGATCCCGATAGTGGGCGAGCGCGTCCGACGGAGATTACCTCGCCCGAGACGGATCGAAGTGATACGAACGAACAGCCCCAAGCCGATTGATGAACGGGCCTGAGTGTTCCGGTCGTTTAAGACAACGTGTAAATTATCCACGGGTTACGCTGAAAGGATAGTTCGGTGTAGGATATGGTTACCAATAACATGACGCATGGCCGTTGGCTTCTCGTCCGTAATCGTCGTCGCCATATCACGTTCGGCCGTCTCCACGCTCGTACGTGCAGAGTTATCGGCCGAAGCGCTCCGATTCCGTCTGTATCGAACCCATAACAATCGAGCGATCGCTCGAGCGGTCGGACACAAATGGCCGTCGAACGGTCGGTTGGAATCAGAGACGCCGAAAACGAAGCGTTCGCGAGCGCCGTGGTCGGCGCGCTCGTCGCTGGATTTGTCTTCGGAATCGTGTTACACGAAACGGGGCGGATGGAATCTATCGCCAGCCTGTACGGACAGGACGACATAGTCGTCGCGTGGGCGTTTCACTTCATCCACAGCTTTTTCGCGGGAATCTTCTTTCTCGCCGTCGTGAACCTGCTTCGCGTGACCGATCCGTTCGGCGTGACGAGCCTCGAGCGACCGCTCGGCTTTCCGGTCGCGACGGCCGTCGCCGGAGTGCTCTACGGTCTCGTCCTCTGGGCCCTGCTCGTCGCCACGCTGTTGCCGCTGTGGGGGGAGGTCGTTGGACTCGAGCGGCCGTTGCCGTATCTCCACGAACCGAGTCTACTCGGTCTCGTGCTGTTCGGCGCGATCCTCGGATTGCTCTACGGCGTTCTCTTCCGGCTCATGACCCGCCACTAGGCGAGTGTCGGTTGATCGCATTCGGTTTTCAGTACGGTCCCAACTGACTTGCTCTCCCAGTCCGAACGATCGGGCATGGGCGAGGACGATGCGGACACGTTGTCGGTCGACGAACTCGTCGAGTACTGTCGGACCCAGGCGGGCCTGCTCTCCGGATCGGTCGAACGGATGGGCGCGGAGGCCGACGAGTTACTGGACGAAATCGACGCCGAAATGGCGACCATTCGAACGCGCCTCGAGGAGCGTCCGGACGCCGTCACGGAACCGGAATCACCCTCATCGGCGGTCGGTCCCGGGAGCCGCGACCGCGAGGCAGACCTCGCGGAGATCGAAGCGCTCGAAGCTGATCTCGAGGAAAAACAGACCATCGTCGAAGCGAAACAGGCTCGAATGGAAGCGTTCCAGAGCCTCGCAGCCGACTACACCGACCTCGCAACAGACCTCCAGCGAGACAGCGACGGGTGGCAGGCGGCACTCGAGCAGATCGTCCAGTTCGAGGCCGACCACGACGCGCCGGCGTACTTCCCGGATCGCCAGACCCTTCTCGAGGCCGCCATGGTCGAGTCCGAGACCGACGACGAGGACTGACCGCTGCGGGTGTGCAACCGGAGTAGTCAGGCCGCGTCGACGGTTCCGTCGGGACGCACCGTAACGACGGGGGCCGGCGCGGTTCGAACGACTTTGTTGGTGACGCTCCCGACGACCATGCGTTCGATCCCGCTGCGACCCGCCGTTCCGATGACGATCATGTCGGCGTCGATCTCCGCCGCGTAGTCGGCGATCTCCCGTGCAGGAATGCCCGTTCGGACGACTTCTTCGACTTCGAGACCCTCGGCTCGGGCCGTCGCCGCGAGGTCGGCCGCCCATCCGGCGGCGATTTCGGTCACGTCGTCTTTCGTTTTCGGCGGCCCGCCGCCGATGGATGATATCTGTGTCAAGTTCGTATCGCCGACGGAGAGGACGTGGACGGCCGCGTTCATCTTCTCGGCAATCTCGAACCCGACTTCGGCTGCGGATTCGGAATATTCGCTCCCGTCCGTTGTAATAACTATTGTATTACTCATCGTTCGTAGTCTAATTACTGAGATAGGAGGCTGTTCGTATAGTTTTTGCTGCTCCCGCTATTCTTTCGGTCGCTCGCTGATCGATGCGGCCGGTAACATTATCTATTTCCATTACACATAGCCAGCATCAGCAACAGAAGGGGAGACTGTGAACCATCTAACCACCGCCGAGAAAACCGAGAGAATCCGCGTGTTACACGTCGACGACGACGAGGCGTTGGTCGATCTCGCCGCCACGCTACTCGAGCGCGAATGCGATCCGCTCGAGGTCGTGACCGAAACGAGTGTCGACGCTGCGTTGCAGGTGTTGCGTGCCCAGACCGTCGACTGCGTGATCAGCGATTACGACATGCCGGGCCAGGACGGACTCGCGTTTCTGGAACGCGTTCGCACCACCGCGCCCAATCTTCCATTTATCCTCTTTACGGGGTATGATTCGGCGGCTCTCAAGGCCGATGCGATCCAAGCGGGCGTAACGGAGTACCAGCGCAAGCGGACCGATACCGAACAGTACGCGGTCTTGGCAGAGCGCGTTCTCGAGGCAGTCGAGAGCTGAACCGGATTACCGATCGTCGTCCGACGACTCGAGACCGTACGCTTCGGGGTCGTACTCGTCGGTTAGGGACAGTACCAGAAGGCTGCCGAACGCGACGAGTGACACGTAGAACGGGTCAACGCGAAGCGGTCCCAAGCTACTCACGTGGGCTCCCGGGGACGCGACCATCACTGTGGCGAACAGACCAAACAGGCCGATAATCGGATAGTGATAGTGGTGAATCTTCGTCCAGATCCGAAACCACTTCCCCATAGTATATCGAGTGCCGTCCGGTGATTTTATTTTTATGCTAGTCACACACCGTTGCGAAACCTCGGTAGCTGTTCGGACCGACGGGATAGCTACAAGAACATCGACCCGTGGATGGCCGTCGAACTCGAAGCGACGATAGCGGACGTGTCAATCAGTATTTTATTCCACCGGTCACACTGCACTCGTATGGTCACTCGCCTAACGGCTCTCCGTCTCCGAATGGTCGCCGCGATCCTGGGGTTGGTGCTCGTCACGGCGGGATTGCTCGGCGGCGTCTGGGTCGTCTTCTACGCGCTCTTCGCCGTTTTCGAGAGTCCGTTCGCCGCACAGGCCGCCTTTGCCATCACCGCTGGAACGTTGTTGACGATCGGCTACCTCGAGTACACGCACCTCGAGACGATCGAACGGCTGGCAGATGCACACACCGTGTCTCGAGACGACGCACCGGAGCTGTACGAAACGACGACGCGCGTCGCCGCCCAGTTGGACGTTCCCGTGCCCACCATCGCGGTCTCCGATCGGGAGACGCCCGAAGCGCTGGCCGTTGGCTTTCGGCCCGAGTCCGTGCATCTGGTCCTCTCGCTCGGGACGATCAACGCGCTCGAGGGCGAGCAACTCGAGGCGGTGATCGCCCACGAACTCGCCCACGTCAAAAACCGAGACGCGATGGTCATGACGGCCGTCTCGCTTCCGATCGTTCTCGCCGACGGCCTCCGCTCGCGCATCGCAGCGATCGAGAAGCCGGGGTGGACCGTCATCATCATCGTCCCGCTGGCGGCGCTGTCTTCCGTGGTCTGGGTCGTCGGCAGGACCATCTCGGCTCGCCTCTCGAGAGCCAGAGAGGTCGCCGCCGACCGGGCGGCCGCGGAGGTTACCGGCTCGCCGGCCGCCCTCGCCGACGCGTTATCGAGGTTGGATCGGACCATCGAGGAGACCCCCACTCGCGACCTGCGGGAAGTCTCCGGCGTCTCGTCGCTGTCGATCCTCCCGCTTGAGCCGGCCGAACTCGAGAAGGTCATGCTCGGGCCCGAGGGGGATATCGAGCCGGCCTACTGGGAGGTACGACGACGACTCCACCGGCTCGAGCGTTGGCTGTTCGGTACGCATCCCTCGACGGAAGACCGAATCGCCGAACTCCGAGAACGCCAGCGGGACGCGGAATCGGACTGATCAAACCAAAAATCTCCGCGCGTTCGGAGCAACGAAACGAACAGTTACGAAACGAGTAGGAGTCGCGCTACGTTTCTTCAGCGCGATCCGTCTCAGCTCTGAGAACGGCATTTACGTATTCGTCCGCCGTCCGTCTGGCTGTCGCGAGCGTATCCGTCTCATCCAGAACGACAGCACGCGTACGGCCACCGTCAACGATGGTCATGAGCGCTCGCGTCACGTGTTCGGCGTCGACGTCAGTGAACACGCCTTCGGAGATGCCGTGATCGATCACCGTTCGAAGCATGTATCGGACGTACTCGTCGTTCTGTTGGAACCGGTCGGCAAACGTCTCGTTGTACGGCGTCTGGCCCCGCATCTCGAGTACTGCGATCAACAGGTCGTGATGGTCCGCCGGTGCGACGAGGAGTTGGTCGAGCAGCAGGTCCAATCGCCGTTCGGGGTCCGTCGTCTCGACTTCGTGTATCGTCTCGACGAACCGGTCGAGGATAAAGTCCAGAAACGCTGCGAGCAAGTCCTCTTTCGTGTCGTAGTGGTAGTGAATGGCGGCGGTCGATTTCCCGTATTCTTCGGCAATGCGTTTGATCGTGAGATCGGCGTATCCGTGCTCTCGAAGCGCGCGATAGGTCGCACGCATGATATCCACGTTGGGCTCCGAAGAAGTCCGTTCCGGGAGGTCGGCCATTGCTGGTATGTACGTCCTCCGCCAGATAACGGTTTTGACTGGGTCGTCAGTATTCGAACTGCTCTATTACGCCCCTCAGAACCCTTTCAATCCACTGTGGCGATGAGATCCCGATCGATTCGAACTCCCGAAGGTTTTTGACTGACTGGTTAGTAAGTTGGATATCTCCCGTCATGGCGGACGAACCAGCCACCGAGATTCTGGAGGCAACGTATCGTGTTCTCTGCGAGTGCGGATACACGGATCTTATCCTCCAGGATATCGCTGCGAAAGCGGGTCCGAGCAAGTGGTCGATTCACCACCACGACGACTCCAAAGACCAGTTGTTCGTCGCCTTTCTCGACGAATTACCCGAGCGGTTCACTAGCCGCGCGGTCCCGCTCGATTTTACAATACAATGATAAGATACATTCAGAGGCACCTGCTCGTCGATGAGCACACGGAGGTCGCACAGTAATGGGACTCGTAAGCCGCATCAGTTCACTCTTCAAAGGTCCCGAAGAGGTCGATCTGACGTCGGGCGGCATTGGGAAGCCGTTGTTCTTCCTCGCGATGCCGATCGTCGTCACGAACCTCTTTCAGACGGCGTACAATCTCGCGGATACGTTCTGGCTCGGACAGTACAATACCGACGCACTGGCCGCGATCAGTTTCGCGTTCCCGCTCGTGTTCCTTCTCATATCGCTCGGGATGGGAATCGCCGTCGCCGGCAGCATCCTCGTCGCCCAGTATACTGGTGCAAACCAGAAACGTGAGGCCGAGTACGCCGCCTCGCAATCCGTAACCTTCGCCGCTATCGCCTCACTCGTCCTCGGCGTAGTCGGGTACTTCGGCGTCGATACGTTTCTCAGCCTGATGGGCGCATCGGATGACGTCCTACCGATGGCGACAGACTACATGGAAGTCATCTCGCTTGGCTTGCTGTTCATGTTCGGCTTCGCCATCTTCATCTCCCTCATGCGAGGGTCCGGGGACACGATCACCCCGATGCTCGTCATGTTCGGGTCGGTCGTGCTCAACATCATCCTCGACCCGTTCTTGATATTCGGGTGGACGGTCGTCGAGAACGCTCCCCTCGTCGGTACGATTTCGTTCCCCGAACTCGGTATTCAGGGCGCGGCCATCGCCACCGTGTTCTCGCGGGCACTCGCCCTGCTGGTCGGCCTGGTGATCATGTTCCGCGGCAACCATGGTATCCAGATCAACCTCCGGGATATGCTGCCGGATCTCGCGTATCTCCGTCGGCTCTTTCGAATCGGCCTGCCGGCATCCATCGAAGGCACCGGGCGAGCGCTGTCGATGAACCTCCTGTTGGTAATCGTCGCGATGTTCCCGGATACGGTCGTTGCCGCCTACGGCATCGGAACGCGCGTCTTCTCGGTCGTCTTCCTTCCCGCAATCGCCGTCGCCCGCGGCGTCGAAACGATGACCGGCCAGAACATGGGTGCCGGGAAACCGGACCGTGCGGAACAGGCGGCAGGGCTCGCGGCGAAAGTCCTCTTCGGCGTCCTCACGGTTGCCGGAATCCTCGTCTTCCTCGTCCCAGAACCCATCGTCTCGGTGTTCGTCGGTGCCGATCAGGAAAACGCCGCCGAAGTAGTCTCCATCGGAGCGGAGTTCCTTCGGTACGTCGCGCTGTCGTTCGGGTTCATCGGTATTATGCGGGCGTACACAGGGAGCTTCCGGGGCGCCGGAAAGACGCTCACCGCCGCCGCCATCTCCGTCCTGATGCTCGGCGTCATCCGCTTTCCGATCGCCTGGTTCGCGACGGGGCCGTTCGGAGAGACCGGGATCTGGCTCGCGTTCGCGGTTTCGAACGTCATCGGAGCGGCGATCGCCTACGCGTGGTACCGACGCGGCACGTGGCGAGGGAGCGATCTGACCGAGTCAAAAGTCGACCTCGAGGAACCCGCGTCCGGAGTGACGGGAGACGACGACTGATCCAGGTCAGTTCGCCCGTCACGGCTCGAGGAGTCAGGATTGATTCGTTCGTCCCTGAGTAACACTCGGTGTGGCTCCGGCTGTCTCGGCCGTCTGTTTGGCCGGCGCGGGTATCCGTTGGTCAGTTCGATAAGGTCTCGAAAGGAGTGGTTCTCTCGAGCGGGCAATCTCTTCGTTTGCCGCTACTGTTATTCGCGCCGTTCGAACCGAACCGAGATTTCACCGACCTCGATACCGATGTAAATGTCACGGTCGACGTCTCACCCATTCCAAGGATGACGCCCGCACAGAGGTCCATTCCCGCCGATGTGGCGACCTCGAGCGTGTGGGCCCGATCCTCGAAGCTGTGGAAGTCGACGATCTCGAGGAAGTACCGCGGCGAGGTTTCGATGTTGTGATTGTAGTGGTTGATCCCTTCCCCGGCGAGTATTTCGACCGTTTACCCAGTCTATGGCTCGGGGAGAACTTTACCCGGGTTGAGTATCCCGTTCGGGTCGAACGCCTGCTTGATCGATCGCATCGCTTCGACCGCCGCGTCTCCGTGCTCGCTGGCAAGGTAGTCTTGTTTCCCAATTCCAACCCCGTGCTCACCAGTCGCGGTCCCGTTCATTTCGATTGCTTTTTCGACGATTTGCTTCGAGATCTGTTTCCCTGTTTCCACCATCTCCTCGTCCTCAACATCGACCATGACGAAGTAGTGGAGGTTCCCGTCTCCTGCGTGTCCAAAGCACGGGATCAGAAAGTCGTGTTCATCACCCAATTCTTTAACGTATCTCACCATCTCCGGATACTCGCTGATCGGAACCGTCACGTCCCCGGGAGTGAGCGAAGAAAGGTCCGGATCAAAGGGATCGACAGCGTCCGCGAGTTCACGCCGCGCTTCCCAGAGATCCGTCATCTCTGGACCGCTCTCAGCGACGGCAAACTCGTCGACATCGTGTGCTTCGAATATCGTCCGACAGAACTCCACTTCGGCTTCGATGCTGTGGTTCGCGTGGAACTCGAGAAACACCATCGGCGAGTTCGATAAGCCGGTATCCAGACTGGCGTTCGCCATCTCTGCACTGATCGAATCGATCAGTTCGATCTTGGCAACGTCAACGCCGGAACGGATCGTATCGAAAATCGCATCGGCCGCATCGCCGAGCTCTGTAAAGGTTGCTCGCCCGCCCCAGATCTGCTCCGGACGGCCAGCCAATTGCAGCGTCGCTCGTGTGATGACTCCCAGCGTTCCCTCACTTCCGACGAGCAAGTCCAGCAAATTATACCCGGACGAAGTCTTCGTCGCCTTGCTCCCGGCAGTTATCACTTCTCCTGTCGGCAACACGGCCTCAACCTCGAGGAGCCAGTCTGCGACTTCGCCGTACTTTACGGTCTTCATACCCGACGCATCGTTCGCGAGCATCCCGCCGATCGTCGAGATTTTTCCCGATGAGGGGAGCGACGGCAAAACGAGGCCCTGTTTTCCAACCGCTTCGTTGATTTCGTCGCCGTAAATCCCGGGTCCAACATCGATCTGGAGATCATCTGGCCGAATCTCATGGATCTCGTTCATTCGAGTCATATCGAGGCTTATGCCCTTCTCCAGCGGGACGGCGTTCCCCTCGAGGCTCGTTCCGGCGGCGTACGGGGTGACTGGGATTCTTTCCTCGTTGGCCCACGAAAGTACTGCAGCCACATCTGCAGTGCTCTCGGGCCAAACGACGACGTCCGGTGGCACGCCGTTCTCCTCGCTGGTCCCCCAATCGACAGATCGTTCATGTCGATCAGCTTGTGTATACGATATTTGGTCGGAGTCCAGTATCGAGGAAAGGGCCTGGAGTTCGGTTGACATACCTGCCTAATCGAACGAAAATCAATTAAGCATATGGGTTTCGTGACCTTCTCTGGCCGCAAAGACCGTTCTTCACCTCGACTCCCGGCAACTGCACTTGTTCTTGCTCTCGAGAGTCCCCCGCCTGGTTCGTCGATTGCGCTACCCGCTCGATATCTGCAACGGTGCTGGAAAAACGGTTCACCGATCGGCGAACACTGACGTTAGTCGCTGACCGATTGGGCTGGCTTCGTTGTTTCGTCGATTGGCTCATCGTCTCGGCTCGAAAAATAGGAAGCCAGCGCAGGACCAGTAAGTTGGTGGAGAACGACCGCAAGCGCAGGGACTAGCGATGCCAACGGTGAAAAGAACCCGGTTGCGATCGCGACAGCCAGCGCGCTATTTTGCATTCCAACCTCGAACGAGCACGCGCGCGATCGATCTGCCGCCATTCCGAACACGTACCCCGTCCCGTAGCCAGCAGACAGGCCGATCACGTTGTGGAGAACAACCGCAAATAAGACGATGACGCTCGCGGTAAGGAGGTTTTCGACGTTCGCGCCGACGACCGCTGCAACGATCGCGACGATTGCCAGTACGCTGACCGCTGGGAAGACCGTCAATCCCGCTTTCGCAGCAGTCGGTGCATACCGATCGAGAATACGCCGTAGCGTGAGACCGAGAACGACCGGAACCACGACGATAAAAACGATCTCCTGAAACATCTCCGCAAACGTGACCTGGATCTGCTCCCCGGCAAAGAGGATCACCCAGGCCGGCATCACGATCGGCGCTGCGAGCGTCGTCATGGAGGTCACAGTTACTGAAAGGGCAACATCGCCTTTCCCGAGATACGTGTACACGTTGGAGGCCGTCCCGCCCGGTGCTGCTCCCAGAATAATGAGCCCGATGCCGATCTCTGCAGGCAGCGAAAGTGCGAGCACGAGCGCATACGCCGCAGTTGGCATAATCAGCCACTGGGCCGCCGCTGCGAGGAGCACGTCTCGCGGGCGCTCGAGAATCCGTTTGAAATCGTCGGTAGTGAGCGTAAGCCCCATTCCCAGCATCACAACACCTAACAATAGAGACACGTACTCGCCAATCCACACGAACGTTTCAGGACTCAGAAATGAAAGAACAACCGCAATCACGACCCACAATACGAAATATTTGCTCACAAGCTGGCTGAAATCCTTTGCTGTGGTAAGGAATGACATTCTATCTGTATAGCACAAATGATGTTATATATAATTGTCGAAAGAACGGTTCATTTCTCAATGCGGTTTGCTAACAGGGTGTGAACTCAGTATCTTGCCGCAGTACTGTTACTTGCCTACGCCTCGGTAACGGATCCTTCTTCGTTCGGCTGGACAACGACGAATCCCCCCGAACCCGTAAACTCCATCTGAACCGATTCGCCGGAGGTCTGGCCGATCTCGAACAGCTTGTTCGTCTCGAACGACGGGGAGAGATTTGCGCTCCATGCGACCGTCGCATCCGGGTCCGTGTAGACCGGCGGCGTCATGACGAGCGGGTCACCGTGCGTTGAAATCGCGACTTCCCCCGGACCGGAGAGGTAAACGTTCGTCAGGCCGCCCGCCGCCATCCCCGAGATGCTCTTGACAGTATTGATCTCGTAGTCGACGCTCGTTTCGAACGCGAGGACGTCGTTTCCGTTGACGGAGATCGATTCATCAGCGTCGAGATCGAGCAACTGTACCTTCTTGCTCTGCTCGGCGATATACAGGTGGCCGTTTCCCGTCGCTTCCATGATGGGTGTCCCCTCACCGCTTACGGCCTCCTTGACCATTCCGGTGAGACCGCCTTCAGCCGACGATTTTCCCGTGAACGTAATGTCGCCGGTGTACGCGACCATCGATCCGGCTTTGACCATCACGGTTCCATCGAGCGGGATATCTAGCAGACGATTGTTCTCCTTCTGGAATCCGTCGCCGCCTTCGTCAGGGGCGTTGGACTGCGTGAACTCTTCGAGTTCCATACTGACAGGCGTGGGATTTCTCGTCCAATCATATATGTTTTCATCGGAGTTTCCGTGTCGGTAACAGGTGTCGGCGTTTCAACACCGTCAAGTACGGGCAGAGCACTCGAGCCAGCTTACAGAGGCAGATAGTTCTGTGAGATTGGTACTCGTCGGTCGGTCGGGTCACAGTCCCGGTATCTAGGTGCGAGACTCGGCGCACACTTTTACAGCAATGCTCCACACAGTTCGACATATGGCTTCCAAATACGGCAATCAATCGTCCGTAATAACTGCAGTTGGTCTCTTATTCGCCCTTATTGCAATTGTGGGAACACAATTCCTCGGGTGGGACTGGGGAACTGACCAGCTCGTTCCGACACTCATCGGCGTCGTCGCCGCAGGAGCGGCGATTTTGGTCGTTTCCAGGCGGTTGCTGACTTGAAAAGAGGACTAACGCCCGTTCAGTCGACAATCCAGGCGCGTTCTTCGACGGTCGTGACGCCAAAGTCGAAGTAGATGGTGTCGCCGGTACGCAACTTCTCACCCTTGAACTCCGTTCCGAGATCCGTCTCGCGGGTCTCGAGTTCGACGGTGAGCGTCACGTCGTCTTTCGTCGGGTGGGTCTGTTCGTTGAGGGTGCCGTCCTCCGCTTCGACGACGACCGTGGCGGGTTCGCGATCCACATCCGTGACCGTTGCCCACGTCTCCCCGCCGGCCGTCTCGGTCAGTCCGGGTTCGAACAGGCTGGCCTCGCGATCCGAGAGTCCGTTCAGATCGAGTTCGACGGTGGTCGTCGTCGCCTCGCCCGGTTCGTCCGTCGTCCCGGTCTCGAGGATCGTCGGCTCGAGGGTGTACGAGTCAGTCGCGAACGGAATCGTCGCGCCGGGTTCGACGAGGTGCTTTCCGTATCGAACGTCGTCCTCGCCCTGGAGCGTCGTGAGCGTCGCCCCAGCGGTGACGCGATACTGATCGTCGCCGATCGGGTGTATCGAGGCCGACTCGAGCGTCGCGGCCGTGTCGTTGCCGACCGCGGACTCGTTACCGGCCCGTATCTGTTCGGCCGTCTCCCGATCGACGGTGTCTTCGAACAGTACCGCCGTTTCGGTGGTCGAGAGCGCGGTCGTATTGGCTTCGACAGCGTCGATGCTGCCGGTCACGTCGTACTCGTCGGTCTGGATCGAGACGTTCTGGCCGGTTGCGAACTGACCGTCGTTGAACGTGACCGTTCCGTTCTCGTGCTGGCTGGCCGCAACTTCGGTGCGCACAGTGACGTCTGCGGTGTCGCTCGAGGTCCGCGTCGCGTACACGTCGGTGATCGAGAGCCGTTCGTCACCGGTCGTCATCTCGTCGCCCGCGGTGATGGATTCGGCGGTCGCGATCGATTGGGTGCCGACATCGATCGTCGCGTACTGAGTCTCGATAGCGGTCTCTTCAGGGTCGTCTCCAGTGCCGAGGACGCCGACGACGGCGATTCCAGCGACGACGACCGCGAGAGCGAGTACGATCACGAGCGCGTCGATGACGTTGACTGCGCCGAAGAGGTTCCCATCTTCGTCGATTAATTCCATGGCTTACCCGGAGAGTTCATATTCGTGGTACGTCTTTTGCAGTGATATAGGTGTTTTGTCCTGCCGTACGATGTCGTTGGTCTCGAACTGATGGGAACGACGGAGCGTATGATGGTGGTATCAGCCTTCACGGCTGCTGCTCGAGCCTCCACGTGTGAACGACCTCGGCGTATCTTTGAGTATATTTCACAGAATCAAAAGAGCGACGCGTCCACTTCGACCGGACGAGGGGACGTTTCGCTCGACGAGTGACTCGAGATTGGTTACTCTGCGTTCTCTTGGAGGGCGAATCCCCAGTTTGTGGAAACATCATCGACGGATTCCCCGTCGAGTTGGGTGATAGAGAGGGGTGTCTCGAAGGACAGCTCCGACGGGAGGCTCTCTCTGATCTCCTCCGTTTCATCGGGTTGTACGAGCACCAGAAGGGTCTCAGAACGAGTTTCTCCCGGTTCGAGCGTCTCGAATTGGTAATCCATCGTCATCCCGAATCCACCTTCTGCAACCCACAGTCCAGAGTCAGCGTCTCGCTCGTAGTTCTCGTCAGGCAGTTCTTGTTCCGGATACAGAACGAACCCGTCGTCTCGAGCGTTCCAAAACATCGCTGTTCGGCGCTCACCATACTGTACCCGCTGATCCGACTCGTTCGTGAGCGAGACCTCGACTTGCATCGGCTCGTCGGGGGATTGCATTTGTGCCTGCGCCAAGTCAACGGTATACTGAAGGGGGAACTCGCGCACCGCCTCATCACCATCGGCGACGTACGATTCCGTATCGCCATCGAGACTGAGTGTAAAACCCCATTCCGATGGTTGGGATTCGGTTTCTGAACCCACATCGGCGGGAGCACGGAATCGAGTGTTGAACGACATCTCCGTCGGCGGATTCTCCGGCGGTTCTTCCTGATGACTAACCACCACGCTCAACGTCTCTGAACGGCTCTCATCGGGCTCGAGGGTACCGACCTGATAGTCGGTTGTCGTTGCAAACGGGCTCGTCGCGACCCAATACTCGGACTCCGTATCGAACTCGCGGATTGTACTGGTCGTCTCCGAATCCAGTTCGGGGAGCAGCGTAAAGCCGTTCTCCGAGCGATTACCCCAGAACAGCGTCTCGCGGCGTTCACCGTACGTGAGTGTCTCATCGGACGTGTTTGTGACCGTCACCTCAACGCGGAGCGGAGAGTCGGGAGAGTGGAGGTCGCCATCGACGACGGTTACTTCGTGTTGTACTGGTGATCCGCCGATGGTCTCATCTCCAACGACAGTATACGGTCGCTGTTCCGCTGATGGGTCTTTCTTCGAATCGTCCGATTCGTCGTCATTCGACCCGTTCGACGGATCATCGTCCGACCTGCTTTCACCCGATGCGAGACAGCCAGCCGTTAACGCAACCGTCGTTGCCGTACCGGCCACGAACGTTCGTCTATCCATATCTAGCCAGTTACCCCGTATAGAAAAAGAACTATCTCAGAGTGAAATCATTCTTTGAGCTTGCATCGCCCGTATCGGTTGAGTTCCGAAACCGTGCATCTGAGGGGTAACAGACCGCCAACCGGACGTTGGGACAGCGATCAGACCGCCCCGTTCACAGGAGACGCCAGCACTCCAATTAGTAGGGGAAATCCCGGACGACCAAACGCTCGGTACAACCGAGATTAGTGTGACGTATCTTCGCTTTTTGTTGTCGGTTCGACCCTCTCTGTGACATCAAGCTGACGGAGAATCGGGTACTTCCGTTCGAGCAATTCGACGATCGAGACCGGTCTATCGCCGCGGGGGATCGACGCAGTAGGGAGCACAGAGCTACCTGTTGCAGCGAGAAACACCAGTACGACTACTCGCGGCCACTCGACTATCCGTCGAATCAGCCGTCTGGCCGGTCCTCGAACCGAATGAGGTCTCGCTCCTCGAGTTGCATGAGGAAGTGTGCGAGCGTCTCGTCGACCGGTTCGACCCGATCGGCGTCGTGTTCGTCGGCGACGATCGATGCGATCTCCGAGACGGTGTGCTCACCGTCACAGCGTTGCCAGACGGTCGTCCCGACTGAATCGAGCGTGAGTTCGCGCTCTCGGCTCGTGCCGAAGAGGTCGAACAAGAACCGGTCGAGCCGGTTTCGAGGGGACTTCGTCCACGTGATCGTGACCCGCCGGTCGCCGTCGCTGGTCGTTACGTCCCAGTCGTCCGTCGTTCGGATCGGAATCGAACCCGGCGCGTGCGCGCTCATGCGTCAGCCGTCCGGGATCCGCCGAGGACGCCTCGAGTGAAGATCCCGAGGAGGGCCACGAGGGCGACGACGCCGAGGATCGTCTGCGTTTCGGCGCCGAATCCGAGCGCGAACGGTGCGCCGGTGGCTGCGCCGATCTCGAGGATGTAGAGCGCGCCGATGACAATTCCCATGATCGCCTCGCCGGTGATCAACCCGGCGGCGATGATCCGGCCCCGATAGGTCGTCCGCTCTGCGGCGGAGCCGTCCGGGTCGCCGTTCCACGCGACGTATTTGTCGATTCCAGCGCGGAGCAAGCCGCCCAGAAAGATCGGCGTTGCGAGCGTGATCGGGAGGTAGATCCCGACGGCGAAGGGCAACACGGGAACGCTCATGAGGATCAGGACGATCGCGAAGACGGCTCCGATGAGGATCATCCCCCACTGGGCGGTGCCGGTGAGAACGCCCTCGGAGATCAGCGCCATCATCCCTGCCTGCGGTGCGGGAATGGTCTCGCTACCGATACCGTAGGCCTGATGGAAGAACGACAGCACCCAGCCCGCAAAGAGCGCGGAGATCCCGATCCCGATAATCTGTGCGATCTGTTGCTTTCGCGGCGTGGCACCGAGGAGGTAGCCGGTCTTCAGGTCCTGGGAGGTATCGCCCGCGACCGCTGCGGCGATCGCGACGACCGAGGCAGTCACGAGCACCACAACGGGATCGGTCACGCCGGTCGATTTCAGCGCCAGCGCGGCGATCAGGATCGTTGCGACAGCCATCCCGGAGACGGGGTTCGACGAACTCCCCACGACGCCGACCAGATACGCGGAGACGGCGACGAAGAGGAACGCGGCGACGACCGCGATGGCTCCGCCCAGTAGTCCGACCTGGACCTGCGGGACCGCGACCAGCGCGAGCGCGATCACGGCGGCCCCAACGACGACGAGTTTCATCGGGAGGTCGCGCTGCGTTCGCCGCCGTTGCTCGCTCGCCGCCGTCGAACCGCGTACATCGGCTATAGCGGTTCCCAGCGCATCACGGATCGTCCCACTCATCGACAGGATCGCGTAGAATCCGCCGACGATCATCGCACCCGCACCAACGTAGCGGATGTACTCGTCCCAGACTGCGTTTGCCTGGGCCATGAGCGTCGCGTCGGCGGCCGACTCCGGAACAAAGCCGCCCGTAATGAGCAGTGGAATCAACATCATCCAGGCGATCAACCCACCACCGAACACGTAGCCGGCGATTTTCGGCCCGATAATGTATCCGACGCCGATCAGTGCGGGCGTGAAATCGCCGCCGATGGCGAACCCGCGGGTCTGGCCCGCCGAAAAGGCCGTCTGTAGCGTCGTCCTGAACGCGGCCATTCCGCTGGCCAGCCACATGTAGACGAAACTCGCGAGAAAGCCGAGCGAGATGAGCTTCACGCCGTCCTTTCCTTGCGAGCCGGCCTCGAGCACGTCCGCACACGCGGTCCCCTCCGGATAGGGGAGTTCCTCGTGCTTCTCGACGATGAGATAGCGCCGCATCGGGATCATAAAGAGAACCCCGAGGAGCCCGCCGAGAACCGCGACCGACGCGGTCCCCGCGATATCGATTGGCTGGTCGAGGAACGTGACGCCAGCGATCGTGAAGATCACGCCGGCCGCCAGCGCCTCGCCCGCAGAGGTCATCGTCTGGACGATGTTGTTCTCGAGGATCGTCCCGCCGATACCGGCGTTTCGAAGCGCGTAGAACACGCCCATGCTGATGACCGCGGCCGGAATCGAGGCGCTGATCGTCATCCCCGATCGCATGCCGAGATACATATTCGCGGTCAACAACACCACGTTGAGCGCAAGGCCGATCAGGACCGCCTTGATCGTGAGTTCCGCGATGCTCTTTCCGGCGGGGACGGTCGGAGAAGGACCCTCCCGTTCCGTCTGCTCGCTTGCTGTTCGACTGTCGTTCGACATCGTTGCGTCTTGCGATGGTCCGTGTGACATAATCGAATAAGGCGACCGTCCCATTCGCCCAGGTACAGAAAATAACTCGAGCGTTGCAACCGAGGGCGTTCCCGTCGATTCCACGATCGCACACCGAGTCCCCGGAAGGGCGGTTCCGCCTTCTCGATGATTGTAGCCCGTTGGAGCCATAAAAACGGAAAGATTTGGTCGTGTCACGACCCCCTCGCTAGTCCATTACTGGCTCCTGCGGAACGGACGCCTCTGAGGTCTTTCCGAGAGCGATCCCATTTACGCCCGCTCGAGGCGCATTGACGGGTAGCACGACATCAGCAGTGAGACCCACTCCACTCCGAGAGAATCGATTGCATGTGACCCTCGAGGAACGAACGGTGTCAGCCGTAAGCGAGTAAGGCAGAGAGGAAATTATATCAAGCAATAGTAAATATAGGGAACAATACGTGAAAACACGCCTATCAATCAGACATAATCATTGATTTACCAATATGTTGGGGGATAGTCTTAATATCGATCTACATAACAAACAACTAGTCCATGCCTGAAGGTGCCTCGGGTAGATCGCAGGATATCGTCGTAGAAGTCGAGTTTTCGATCGACGACCCAACATATCCGTTTATTAGTGCAACAGAAAATGAAGGCTGTGTCATAGAACTCGCCGATATGGTTCCTCGAATGGACGATCAATATGCTGAATTTTTCAACATTACCGGGATCAATTCTACTCGGGTTCTCGAACTCGTAGCGTCATACGAAACGATAGATGCCACCCTTCTGTATGAATACGAGGACGGAGGACTGTTCGAATTTCTCACTTCCGGGAACTGTCCGGCGTTCTCCCTTGCTGAACTCGGCGCGCTCCCTCGTGAGGCGATCTCTCTGAATGGAGAGGGGCGAATCGTCGCAGAGATCCCTCCCAAATATGATGCCTCGACGGTCATCGAGGAGTTTCTCGCGGAGAACACTACGGTAGAACTCGTTTCAAAACAGGAAAAAGAGTCGTTTTCACCGATACTCACTCACTCTGCAACAGAACAAATCATTCGGACGCAACTTACCGAACGACAGTGGGAAGTCATTCGAACTGCGTTCAATGCCGGCTACTACGAATGGCCACGGGAGTGCACTGGAGAGGAAGTAGCCGAAAAACTGGATATTACGTCCCCAACGTTCTCTGAGCACATTCACGCGGCTGAACGCAAGCTACTCGCTGTCCTGTTTAATCGATAATGTCGGCTCATTCGTCGTGTTCTCCCACTTCAAGCCAGATATACAGTTTCCCGTTGCTCTGAACGACCACATCACAGCCTTCGTGACGAAACGAGACGGAAAGCTGTGAAGGGTGCCGATCAAGGCCAGATACTGATTCGAAGAGCATGTTGAGGGCATCAGGGTCAACACTCTCGTAGAGCGGTTGCAGGCGCTCTGGGGCAGTATCAGTCGCTGCTGCGATGGCGTTAACCACGCCTAAAGCAGGCGACTCGTCTTCTTGCCAGTTATGGCACACAGACACCTGGTTCCCAGTCGGATCTGGACGGGACCTGTTAGTGTGTAAATAAGAGTCGTCCTTTGTCATTTTATCACCATTGTTGTACTTAATACTATATAGATGAGGAACAGGCTTAGTTCGACTCCCTAAACCTCATGGGTGGCCGACAGCGTGGCGTTGGCCCCGTTCCGTGTCTCACGTCTCGAGGATCCAGCCCAGTCTATACAGCATATAACTGACATCTATCGGATAAGAGATACAATCTGACCAGTCTTCAGCACTGCTCAGCAAACATTCCCGTAGATAGCAGAGGCGGTAGCGTTCAATTCGTATCTGTGGTTGCCGGATAGCAATCTCTGTCAAATTTAATATATTCTTGGAGCGATGGTCCGCAGATTTATAGTGATCGATCACTCCCTATGTGCATGGTAACACTTGACGATGTATTTGTCGTCGACGCCGTTTCCCACGCGTACAACCAGGCTGAATCGAACTTCCGCGTTCCGAGATACGCCGAACAGGTCGCAGACATCGGGGTCGGACTCGAGGATGCGATGCCCGAGGGATACAAACGGACGCCGGAGACGTTTTTGAGCGACTGGCCCGTCGAATACACCGAAGACGTGCTGTTCCGGGAGAGCCAGACGGATTTTTCGGTGTTTCACCCGCAGTCGATTACGGTCTTTCACGACGGGCTGACGTCCCTCGAGAAAGCACAAGCGTTCCTCGAGCGCAACCCGACGCGGAGCGCTGCGCTGGGAAGCATCGACGCGGTCGGACTCGACGACCCGCAAGGCGAACTGACCCGACAAGTCGAGGAATTCGACCCCCACGGCGTGAAAGTCTACCCATCCTACTGGGAGGAAAGCGGCACTCACCACAAGTTCACGATGGACGACCCGGAAGTGGCGTTTCCGCTGTGGGAACACGTGGCCGACCTCGGGCTCGACGTCGTCGCCGTCCACAAGGCGATGCCGTTCGGCGCGGTTCCGATGGACTCCTACGAGGTCGGCGACGTCGAGGAGGCCGCGGCGAGCTTCCCCGATCTGACCTTCGAGATCGTCCACGGCGGCCTGACGTTCGCTCGAGAAACCGGCTGGCAGATCGCCCGGTTCCCGAACGTCTACGTCAATCTGGAGTTGACGCTCGCGGAGGCGGTGACGACGCCGAAGACGTTCGCGGAGACGATGCAGGATCTCCTCTACGCCGGCGGCAAACGCGCGATCGACAAGATCATCTGGGGCACCGGCGCGCCGCACTTCCACCCGCAGTTGCTGCTCGAGCGGTTCTGGGAGTTCGACTTCCCGGAGATGGAAAGCCTGAGCGGAAGTTTCACCATCACCCAGGCGGACAAACGAAAGATCCTCGGCGAGAACTTCGCTGAAGCGCACGGCTTCGACCTGGAGGAACTCGAGGCCCAAACGGTCGACGACGAGTACAGCGACGCGGAGCTGGTCGAGGAGCCGTGGTCGACGACCGGGTTCGAGGTGGCGTCTCCGTGACAACGGTTCGAGCGGTTCGGGAATCGCTTCGAGAGGTCGTCGATCCGTGCAGCGCTGCGACCGGCTCGAACCTCGATATCGTCGAAATGGGACTGGTGAAATCCGTCGACGTGTCCGGGAGTCACGTGCAGGTTTCGATGCGACTGACGACGCCGGCCTGCCACATGGTCCCGTATTTCTTCGAGGAGGTCGAAGGCCGGGTGGGTGAGCTTTCCGGGGTCGAATCGGTCGAACTCGAGACCGACGGCGGCTTCGAGTGGTCCGAGGAGATGCTCTCCGACGCGGCGAAACGGAAGCGACAGGCGGTATTGGACGACCAGGAAGCGCGATATCGAAAGGAACAGCTCGCGGTGGAAAGGGACGACTAGCCGTCTCGATAGGCCATTTTAGTCGGATTCAGCCGCACGTACTCACTCGAGGGCGGTCACCTCGCCGTCGACGGTCACTGTGTCGAAATCGAGGACAACGGACGTTCCGATCCCGAGTTGTCTCCCCCGAAAGCTCGTCCCGGTCTCGGTTTCCGTCGTCGCCAGTTCGACCGTCAGCGTGACGTCCACGTTTTGGGGATGCTCCCGTTCGTAAATATCGCCGCCGTCGCTCTCGAGGATGACGGTCGCCGGTTCGCTCTCGACCGACTGGATCGTCGCGACCGTCTCGCCGCGAACGGTTTCAGTCATCCCCTCCTCGAGTCCGTCTGCAACCGCGGGCGTAACGTTTCGGAGTTCGACTTCGGTGTCGGTGGTGGTTTCGTCGGCCGCGAGCGCGTCTTCGTCCGAGTCGAGAGCAGTTACCGTCCCGCTCGTGGCATACGTGCCCAGGTCGAGCTTGAGTTCGCTACCGAGCGTGAGCGAGTCGCCGTCGACACGAAACGCAGTTCGTTCGCCGTCGTCTTCGGGGGCTACTCCCTCGAGTGCAACGCGAATCGTCACGTCCGTCGAGGCGTTCGTTTGGTCTCCATTTCGGGCGGTAACGGAGACGTCCGTCACCGTCACGTTCGCCGCTGTCCCGTCGGAGCCCCAGCCCCGGGCGAGGGCGGTGTCACCCTCGCTGAGCTGCTCGACGACGTAGTCCGGTTGGTCACCGAGTTCGACGGTCGCGTATCTCGTTTCCGGTTCGTCGGGATCCGCCGATACACTTGCCGATCCGCCGCCATTTACGACGAGCGCGGCCCCCGCGACGAGCACGGCGAGCAACACGAGGACGACGAGCGCGTCGACGACGTTGACGACGCCGAAGAGATTGCCGTCGTCGTCGATCAGTGGCATGTGTTACTCGAGTAACCGTTCGCTCGCGGTCGCCTCGCCGACCGACTGGACGCCGTGAATCGTTCGTCGTGATCTCGGAGATCGTCTCCGCTGGAGCGGGTGAGCGGGCACATAGCGCGTGTAACAATATCAACCATAATAATTAGCAAACGCCTACGGGTGAACTCGAGCGGCAGTACATCGAGTTCTCCACCGACGGTTTCTTCCACAACCGGTGTTCTCGCGATGCGTGGGTACAGTCGTCTCATCCGGGCGACTCGAGTTAGTGCACCGGTGACAGCTGTTGTCTTCAGGCTCACCGTCGATCCCTGTCCGTCTTCGTGACCACCGACGACCACTCGAGCGACAGACCCACCGGTAGCCGACCCGCCTACACCCGCGTTCTTGCTGTGAATTACGGTTCGGAGCGCGTTACTCGGCCTCTCTCGAGGCTTCCTGTGAGCCACTGTCCCCGGTCACCCGAGGACACCAGTTGTCACCGGCGCTTAGTCGCCGCCCGTCGTTTCCCCGGGGACGTCGGCGTCGGCGGGGAGCACCAGCCGCCGTTCGGTGTACTCGAGGCCGTTCTTTCGCTCGGTTTTCCGGTGGACCGCGAGGCGATTCTTCGAGAGGTCCAGCGCGGCGTCGATCACCCTCGAGACTAACTTCTTGGCGTAGCTCTCGCTGATGCCCGGCTCCCGTCTTCGGATCCAGTGTCTGAGATCGCTCGCCGCGACGTACTCGGCGACGGCCTTACAGCCGCGTTCCCAGGGATCGTCGCCGACGGCGTCGTCGGTGCGCGCCCGCCAGAGTTTCGCCGCCAACCGCGTGGGCAGGGCGTTGGCCGCCGATCGGCGCATATCCTCGTCCATCCTGGCAAGTTGTTGAATCGGGAGCAGATCGCCGTAGGCGAGCGAGACCTCGCCGTCCGCGAGCGGGTCGGCGTGCTCGGGGAGTCGGAGGTAGGCCTCGCCGTCGTCTTTGGTGACCCGCTCGAGGCGGTCGCCGGGGACCTCGAGTTCGTGGACGTCGACGGTCTCGGCTTTCAGGTGTGCGCCCTTCTCGAGTTCGCGGGCCTGTAGCTCCGCGAGTCGGGCCTTGTTGGTCCCGGCCTTGTTCAACGCCGCGTCGACGGCACTGTCACAGCGCGTGCGCTCGCGCTCGCAGTCCTCGAGTCGGTCTCCGTGGGTCTCGAGTTCGTCTTGACAGTCCTCGAGTTGGTTTTCGTACTTCTCGAGTCGGTCCTCGAGCGTCCGGACCCGATCCGTCAGTCGGTCGCGGTCGCGCTCGAGATCGTCGATTCGTTGGGTTTTCGACTCGAGGTCACGCTCGAGGGTTTCGACGCGCTCTGCGAGGGCGGCCACGCGGTCGTCACGCATCGGGCTCACCTCGAGTGTCGTCGGTCGTCTCGTGGGTGGGTGCGTCGTCGGTGGTTGTGTGGTCGATCGACTCGAGGTCCGCGTTCGGAATCGTCGCCTTGGGGCCGAACGCGAGCAAGAGGATTCGGTTCGTCTCCGCGTCGATCTCGCGGAGGCGTCTGCGAACGGCGCTGCGTTCGGCGGGCTCGAGATGCTCGAGCGCCGGGGAGCGGGTCGTCTCGCGGAGGAGGATCGTCGTGAGGTGGTCGATGGTCTCGAGGCGCTCGCGAAACAGTCGCGTCGCGCGGGTCGATGCGTTCTGTCGGTCGGGGCTTTCATTACCCCGTGGATCGTCGTTTGACATGGCTTCCGTAGGCTGAATACGGAGGCTGACGCGGATCTGGTGGCCTTAACACCGATCCGCAATTCTGCGACGATATCGGTAGAGCGTCGCGTTTAGCTTCCGTGCCCGCAACGAGGTCCCCCGTTGACATAAATCTTGACTACGAACGTGGTTTTTCAGAAACCACGAAGATGGTTTCAACTCCGTGAGATAGTACTGATTTTTCCGTGCTGCACGCAGCATACCGATATCACATGGTCGAGCGCGTTCGCTGGATGGCTCCCGTCGACTACGAAATTATGCTCTTTTTCGACGAGCACCCGATTCTCGTCTCGCCACGAGTGCTTGGAGCGAACATCGACTACGACCGCCAGTACGTGAGCAAGCGATGTCGCACGCTTTCGGACGCCGGATTGTTGACCGCAGTCGACACCGGACTGTACCAGTTGACCGATACCGGACGGACGTATCTCGAGGGGGATCTCGACGTATCGGAACTCGAACCCGAGGACTAGCGTTCTAGCGCTGGCTCGAGTCGGAGTACAGCGTCCATCTCTGGGAGATAATTTCCACGACGAAACAGTAATTATATGACACTACAGTACGTTGGCCCGAACGGAAGCCATGAATAGCAGAGATGGGCGTTTCCGTTGAAATGCCCCGGGTGTTACAGGCACCCGAGACGTGGCTTCCAACCCCATGAAGGATCGGTTGCCATGATTGGATATCTTCTCCGCGGGCTTAAACATCCCGTCCGACAGATGAATCGAAGTCGAACAAATCGGGCCTTGCTCTGCCCCTCTACAGGTGGGTCTCTATGACCTGCGCGACGGCTGACCCGCTCGTCATCGAGATCGTCGATACACTTGAGGAACACGGCCTTCCTCGAGACGCCTACCAGCTCGGCAGGGAGTTCGATCCCGAAGCGCTCGAGCGGTTCCTCGAGTCTTGTAGTGAAGGGGTTGAGGTGCGGCTCGAGGTACGAGGGATTCCACTGCTCGTGACTCCTGCGGGAACTCGGGTGTATCGCGATGAGTGAAGAGGGTGAATCAGATGGCGATTCGGAGTATCCCTTCCCATCGTGTCCTCGTTGTGGTGACCCTGTGGTTATGGTCACGAGTCGCGGGCCAACCGAACACACCGCCAGTCCCTGTGGCTGTCGTGTGAGTGGGAACCTGCTCGAGTAAATTGGATAATCCGCTCAGTTAACTATACCCAATTTCCTCATGTACGGTCTGACGTTTTCGTAGTAAAATTCCTTGTCCTCGTCCTCAAACCCAAACATTACCAATAGAGTGACGAATACAAGAAGTCCTGAGGTTGACCCAACGACGAGGAGCACGTATCCAGTGAGATAAAATTCCAAACCCAACATAACCGGAATGGTAAGTATTCCAGCGAAGACTGGTTTCCAGAACTTTGTAGAATAGGGGATCATTCCTTCGAAATGCCAGACTTCTACTACTCTGATCACGTTGATCATTGCAAGTGACCCCGCTGTTGCGACTGCTGCACCGATAAAACCGAACTCGAGGATCAATACGTAATTCAATACGACATTCGAGACACCAAGCGTCCACTGGTTTGCAAGGTTTAGGTATTGGTGGTCCGTCATCATCAATAAAAACCCACTCGGTCCGACTAAGCAATTTGTTAATTGTGCTACTGCAAACAAAATTAGCACAAATGAGCCGGTTGAAAATCCTTCTCCAAATATCTGGAGTACTTCCTGACTAAACACGATGACTGCGAGAGCTGGTGGTATCACAATCGTGAATGTCCATCGAGTGAGAATTTGATAGATCTCCTCAAGTTCTTTCCGCTCGCCATTCGAATGCAGATCAGATGCAACAGGTGGGAATAGCTGGTTGATGCCAGACAATGGGAGGGTTAGAAACGATGTCATCAGTACCGATATGCGATAGATCCCAACAGCCGATCCCGTTAAAAAGAAGCCGACCATCAGTATGTCGACTCGTGTGTAGAGCTTACTCCCCAAATCTTTGAATGTAAGTGGAAGTGAAAAGTTGTAGAATCGACGAAAGCTTCCACTCGATAGGTCCCCTGTTGGGCGAATATCCGTTTGGTTATACAGAATCGAAATTGCCACACTGAATGTGAGAACTGTTCCAACGGCTAGCGCTGTTACCACCCCGACGAGTGAAAACCCAAATACGAATGCGACTGCCACAATAGCGATTTGTATAAGTGGTTTAGTAAAATCTTGAACTATAATCTGCAACTCGACTCGTTCCAATCCACGGAAGATGGCACCCGTGAGATTGATAAGGGTATTAAAGGGAAGAGCAATTGCGAGGATTCGAAGTATAATCACTAACTCGGGTGTGCTTAGAGTGAAACTATTGACTAAAGGTGCCAAAATGTATAGCCCAGCACTGATGAGGATACTTGCGGCCAACGCGGTGAGATAGGCTATTCTAACTGTCCAGTCGCGACGGGGGGGATTATCTGAGTGTTCTGGAAGAAATCGTAGTATAGACTTGCCTGTACCGAGGCGAGCAAACACCATGAAAAACTGAATCAACGTTTGGGCGTAGGTATAGACGCCATATAGCGTCGCACCGAGCACTCGAGTCAAAAGCAGATTGAATACAAACTTTAAGCCTTGCGAGGTGATTTTCCCACCAAAATGTAATGACGCCCCTTGGGAGATGACTTGAAGTGATCTGCCACTATTTACGTTTTTTTGAGACCCGTCCTCGGTTGTTTGATCCATTAGTAGAAATCCATACTTGAGTACTGCACTTACTGATCAACGTAACCAAGATCCGCCAGTCTGTCCGTCACAGTTGAGTCCGCTTCAGTCGTATGATCGTCCGTGATATGATCTTCGGGAGGTTCACTTTTCACTTCCTTTCGTCTGTTACCTTCAATTTCGACCCATGGAACTTTCCGAAGTGCATCTGTGTACACACCAACCGGGTGTCCATACTGGCGACTTCCAAAAGGTAGGACACGTTCTCCAACCAAGTTTCCGTGATCAGAGGTGACAACAGTTTTCTCTGAAAAATCTTCGACGAGATTCTCAACGTGTCCCAAGACGATATTGAGATTCTCGTTATACGCTTTCCAAACGCTTTCTTCGTTTACTTTACCGTCCTCAAGCAATGACCATACTGTCGGATCATCGCGTATGGCATCTTGTCCCTGAACTTGTCTATAGGCAAACTCGTACCCAGCATGATCTCCTATTACATCGGCTGCTTCCCCAATAAATGGGTAATGTGGCTGCATGAAGTGAGCGATAAGACGCTTATTCGGATAGTCCCTGTATGTTTCAAGCGTTCTTTCCTTCATAGTCTCTGGTAGTACTGTTCGTCGTTCACTGTCCCATTCTAATTCCCAAACATCCACAACATCGTGAAATACATCGTTGAGTCCTTGGGTCCTATACATAGGATTTGCAGTGACGTAGACTGTATCGTGATAGGTTTTCCCTGCAAAATTTTCCCGCAAAAACTCTGGTGTTGCTGATCCAAGAGAGTTACGGGATTCCAAATCCGATGAGAATGAGTTTAGACTTTCGAATTGATCATACCGGCATGCATCAAGAATTATTAGATTATCCCAGTCTTCACTCATTAATTCGCATACTGGAGCAGATTCAGAATATCGAAATTCAGAGTATTTCTTTGTTAAGTTTTTCTGTATGTAGGGAATTGCCATATCTTTCCACCAAAACGGATTATAGAAATTCTTCAATAACAACTCGAATTTACTCATTGTTACTCCACCTATATCGTTGTGATATTTCTTTCTTTTCACTCGGTAATTGTGTATGTGGCAATAAAATTATATTTGTCATTCTGATTGGACAGCATATCACTATATCCTTGTTTTCCATAGTACTTTAGAAATAATATGTTCAAAATTTCTAACACTCACAGTGATTAGAAAAGCATATTCATTTTGACGCTCGTAAGAAAAATTCGCTTCTATCGGAAGACAGTTCAGTAACATCGAATCCTGCGCCTTCAAGAAACGCGCGAACTTCCGGAGCGCTGTCGCCGAAGGCTGGAAGTTTCTCTGAGTGGACTTCGACGTACGCAAGACGGACGTTTTCACGCAAGGTCTCGCTTAGTCCACGGAGGACCGATAGTTCTGCCCCCTCGACATCGATCTTCACAACCGATGGAGGGGTGAGGTCGCGTTCTTCGATGACTCTATCCCCTCGAACTGTCTCGACTTCGATTGTTTCCGTGGCCTGATCAGTGGCAATCGCATGCTCTCCTTCCCCAGCCTCATCGCCCGAGAGGGCAAAATCGATTGTTCCATTAGTATCCGAGAGCGCTACCTCGAGGACCCTTGCGTCGAGATTATTCAACTCGAGGTTGCCACGCAATCGCTCTGCGTTTCGAGATTCCGGTTCGAAGGCTACCGTTTGTTGAGATTGTAGTTTCATAGCTGCAAAGCACGTGTAGGTACCAACATTTGCCCCAACATCATAAACAATATCTGTCTTCTTAAGGGATTGGAGCAGGTCTTTAAGAATGGCTTCCTCCCCAGCAAAACTCCGGAATCGCATAAACTCGGTGAACGTATCTGTTTTAAATTCAATTTTGTGTCCATCTATGTCGTGTGTTTGTGTTTTTCCTGAGAAAACATATACCAATTTCCAGTATGGATCAGAAAGAATTTTATTAAGGCCTATTTGACGGACTATGTAGCGGAGGTGTCCGCTATAGAATTTGTCCCTCAATTTTTGCAACAGATATTGGGGTTTCACCATAGATAGCATGTTTACTGCCGTTCGGTCATAACTTATTAGTTAATCGTTGTGGTGGCTTTTATACTGAGTTTATGGACCAGTTCTACAAAGACGAACTGCAAGATAGATACAAACCATAATAAAGGTCACACCTTAATATGCGGGATACAAGCAATTCCCATACGTTGAATACCGTATTAGGGAGTGAATCAAAGAACACAGTATACAGTCGATCTTCGGCGATCCAGTCTGAAAGAGTTCGAAATGAAATCAACAGAGCAAGAAATTACAAGGCCTACTGTTTCGGTTATCATTCCGTCATACAACCGCTTTCGGCGAACGCAGCGTTCAGTGGATTCGGTTGCACAACAATCGTATCCAAATATTGAATTAATAGTAGTAGATGATGGATCTGACCGCGAACTCGAGGAGGTATTATCTATCCCCGATGATGTCTTTACGCAGTATTATATAATTCGACATGAAGCGAACCGTGGGGCAAATGCGGCCAGAAACACAGGTGTGAGGTCAGCAAGTGGGAAATATATCTCATTTTTGGATTCAGATGATGAATTCCATGATGGGTATCTCGAAACGGTCGTAAATACTTTCGAAAGCACTTCCCCAGATTGCGCCGGTGTTTATACCTCATACGTCATGGTCTATGACCAAGGTGATGATTCTATAAGTGAGGTGATAGAAGGAAAGACAGTCATAGATGACATAATAGTCAGAAATAAAATTGGCTCGTTTTCCTCTGTGACAATAAGGCGAGATATCCTTATTAGACTTGGTCTATTGGATGAATCGCTGCCATCAAAACAAGACTACGACATTTATTTGCGGATTCTTAAAGAAGGATACTTTCTCTATGGCGTATCAGACCCACTTGTTAATCATCATATCCATGAAAACAGGATATCCTCCGATATTAGCGCAAAAAAGGCTGGTAAATCTAAATTGTATGAAAAGCATTCAGATATCCTTGACAAGCGATGGTTATCTAATTCCTTACTCACTGAAGGATTTCAAATGGCTAAACAAGGAGATATCCATAACGCCCGACGGAAATTTTGCCGAGCCATCAGGAACAACCCTAAGAATATCAGAGGATATCCTCTTTTATTCCTATCATTATTTGGATCCCAAGCGTTCCAGAATGCTATTAAGCTTGTTCATAGATGGCAGTAAAAGCCTGTATTTAGATCTATTATACCTCACCAGCTTGTTCTGGACTTTGCCCCCGATCGGCTACAATGTTAAGAGATATTAGGCATAAAAACATCATCAACCAATTCAAACGTAGGAGGGAAAAAACGCCAAACATTTGTGATGCAAAGAATGAAAATGTACAGACAACAAACACAAAAGCAATCTCTGAGTATTCAAACAAACCAGATTTCCAGCTGCGGACTGATCTCCAACTAATAATCCCTGTCAGAGCGCTAATACCGAATCCTGCGAAAATACCACCTTCAACAAATGGAATAATGAACATGTTATGTGGTTTGTGAGCATAGCGCTTTTCAAGAGGTGTAATAGCAAGATAGTCTAAGTGGTTCATGAAGTTATTGTAACCTGCTCCGAAAATCAAGTTTTCTTTTAGGAACCTAAAACCTAGAATAATTGGTATAATTCTATTATCCAATGATCCCCTGCCATCTAAGACGTTTAGCCGTTCTATGAATATGTCTGGGACGAAACCAGAAGCAAGTAATAAGATTCCTAGTACACCAAAACTGAGGGCTATTACTCCGCCCTTCACGGCCAAATTCAGTATCCTATCCCGTCGTCCAAATGAGGTTCCTACAATCAAGAAAATCGAAATGAACAAATATATGAAAACCCTTCTAGATTGTGATAATACTATCAACGCTATTCCAATAATTGCAATGGCTCCTGTCAATACCATAGGCTGTATGCGATCTTGTTTCCACTTTGAATAGGCGATATAAGCTCCTAAGACGGTAGCGGGGGCAATGTGAAGCGCAAAGACATTCGGGTTATCAAAGAATAGAATAAGACGTCCGTTCATGAAATTACTATCACTCATATTTGTAATAGCGAAATAGATCACCATTGCAAATAATGAGAAAACAAGGGCGATCGCATGATGGTATAGTTGCCGTCTTGTTCGTGTGAGAGTGTATAACACAGACGACTGTATAATAAATATGAATGTGAGCTGGAGAGGTAATTTAATTGCTTCTGTCGGTTCCTGTGCATTGAACACTGATATTGAATAGCCAAATATTATTAATAGAATAGCAGCAGATACATATTTGTCAGGAAGAACTAATTCCTTTCCTCTTATAACTAAGAGGGAAAATAATATTAAAAGGACAACTTCATAGAGGCCAGCACTAGTAGGAAAGAGCGCAAACCAGGGGGCTAAAAATGTGCTAATATACAACAAGTAATAAAGATATTGGGGATATCCTCCATCTCCATCTCCAAGTTTATTGAGATTGACACCAGACATTAATAAGTAATAGCTTCTACCCAGAGAATATAGAGTTTGTTGGTTCTAATCTATGTGTTTCACAATTAGCTACTGGATATTAATTTGGATGTTTAAATAGATATAATGATATAAACAGCTATCTATCCAATCCGAAGCAAACTATTTCAAGCATCAGTATTGTACAACTGTACTTGTAAATAAGATATTTCACCAATAACTCATGGGTTTTCACAGGATTAGCATATATAATGGTATTGTACTTCCGTTTTCTGGACCCTCATAAACTATCTATACAGAATCAAAAACTAAATATCTCTATTAAGGCTCATATGATATAGTAGAATGTCCCCACCAAATGTAGTCTGGATAACGCTTGATTCTGTCCGATCTGATCATGTGACCCCAGGGGGTGCAACACGAAACACGACTCCAAAATTACAACAGATCGTTGATTCCCCCGAAGGGTACTACCATGATCACTGTATCTCTCACGGACGCTGGTCATTGCCATCAATCACGTCTATTTTGACTGGAACCTATCCATCATATCATCAGACCGGATTTGATAACAACGTTCTCGTTTCTGAAGTTCCGACAGCGAGCGAATTGTTCTCGGATGTTGGCTATACAACGGCCTGTTTGTCTCGGAATCCTCACCTCTCTTCTGAGACGAATCTTGATCGGGGATTTGATCGATTTAAATACGTTCAAGCCTCTACTCTTCTCCAGAACGCTGGTCTCAAAACAACTGCAAAATTTCTTGCGAATATTCGCACCCACTCTGCTGGTTTCGAGTTAAACAAGTATGCTCATTCAACACCATATATCATCAATGATATAGCAAAGCGATGGGTTCAGGACTTTACTCAATCCAATAACCCATTTTTCTTCTACCTCCATTACAACGAGACTCACACCCCGTATTATCCACCACTGCCGTATCTTGATGCATTCGATGAAGAATTCCATATGGAGCCACGTGAAGCCGCGAGACGTGTTTTAGAGATATGTGATAACAAAGACGAACATATGGCCAACGGATTTTCAGAGTTCTCAGACGAAGACTGGCGGATCTTATCTGCCATGTATGATTCTGAGATCAAATACACTGACAAAATGATAGGAGACCTCATTGAGTATGTCATGAAAAAATCTAACCGAAAAACAATATTTATCGTAACCGCTGATCATGGTGAGCTATTTGGTGAGTATGGTGTATTCGGGCATACGTTGGTTCTTCATGACGGATTGGTCCATGTACCACTAGTCACACACGGGCTAGACGTTGAGCAGGATCTCGTGCAACATGTGGATATCCTCCGTACGCTCGCAGAGAAGGCAGGGGTTGATACAGAGTCGATGCAAGGACTTGATCTCCGTACAGAAAGCCGTGATTTCGCAGTAGCCCAAACATCTGCTGCTAATTTGGACCCATATTTGAAATTCAACTCGGAGTTTAATAGCGAACATTATATTCAAGACGCACAATCAGACGTCGTTCGAACCAAATCCCATAAACTTCGGACTGGAAAAGACCAAGAATGGCTCTTTGAACTACCAGATGAAGAGACAGATATCTTAGAATCTAATCAGAATATCGCATATGAGCTACGTGAAAAACGCGATGGCTGGTATCAACAGCATGGATCTGTGTCTGAACGTTCAGACGATACGTACTCTGAAGAGATGATGCAGCGGTTAGAAGATCTTGGATATCACTGATAGCTCGGTCGTATAAGCAAACCTCACTCAGAATGTTGTAGATTAAATATCATATTAGACATCCTGCGCGAGTTCTCGATACGTCTGTTGATACTCGCGAGACATACGAACTGCACTAAGATGATCTGTAGCAACAGTTCGAGGCGCCGCTGTCTCTTTCTCGACGAGTGAACCAAGGGCGGTTGCAAGACCGGAAACAGATCCAATTTCGAATTCAGTGCCTACGTCACCGTACTGGAGGATCTCTTTGTGTGGTTGGATGTCTGAGAGGCAGACAGAGAGGCCGGATGCGAGTGCTTCCATCACTGAATTTGGCAACCCTTCAGATTTTGATGCCGAGACAAAGAAATCGCTCGCTTGGAGGTACGCAGCCACATTGTCAACCCACCCCTCGAAAAAGACGCGACTAGTATCCTGAATCGCGTGTTCGCACTTCTTTCGTAGTGGGCCGTCACCGAGTAGTACGAGATAACCGTCGTCGCTGAGACTACTTTGGGAAAAGCCGCGGACAACAGTTACTGGATCTTTTCGTTCTATCAAGGATCCCACAGAGATGATGATTGGCCCATCGGTTGGCAATCCCAGTTGCTCACGCCGATTCTGTGTTTCAGACGGAGTTACAGGAGTATACGAGGTCGTATCTACTCCGTTTTGAATTGGAGCCGCATCAATTCCATGCGGCTGCACTGCCTGGGCTATCGTCTCCGAACAAGCAACCGGGTACTGCAGCCGTTTCAATATATTTGTGTGGAGAACGGCCATCGGCATCCCTTTCTTCTGTCCGTACTTTGCAGGATAATCATCGAAGGCGTAGTTTCGAATTGTTGTAACGTGGGGGTGCCCAGAGACGAACGCAGTGACCAGTGTATCTGCTCTGATACCCTGTGTGTGAATTATATCTGGATCGTACTCGTTCACAGCATTCCGAAGACGAACTGGCCCTATTAGAGCTCCTTTGACTCGAGACAATCCAAGCGTCTCGTATTCAATATCTAGCTCACGAAATCGAGCAAGTTCTGAATCCTCTGGTTCAGGGGACAGTGTTAGTATCCGGGCATTGAACTCCTCGCTCAAATTTTCGAGTAAGTAGTAGAGTTGATTCGTGGGTCCACTCTGGCGGAGCGTCGAAACGATGTAAAGGAGATCAATGGCCATGCGTCTATCTCAAACTGTTGTGGTTAATAAATAATGGATCGCTGAGTAACGCAGTTCGAAAACGACTATTGGTCTGGCTAAGGTATCACCTCACGAACTCGAATGAGCTTCAATCCTATTGAACGGAAAATTGCGGAAACTCTAAACAGGTTTCCGAGAATAAAACAAGCAGCAAAACACATCTACCAGCGATCAAATTATTTCCTCTTTGGTGACCAGGATTTCACATTCGATGTTCATCCAAAGGCAACCCTTCTAACTCCCGCTCAATATTTCGATACGACTCCATCCAATAGATGCGAATTCTTTGGCTATTTCGACACTTCACCGTGGAGTCAACGAATGGACTCGTTAGTGTATCATCGTCTCACGAACAACGCCCAAGTCTCTCTGCAGTTATACCAGCGTGACTCGTCTCGATCAATAACAACCTCGAGTGCATGGAATTTCCAGCAAGGTTGTAGAACGCAATGGCATCCGACGCACGCTGACCAAATTTTGTACAATGATATTCAAAATGGAACCGTCATTACAAATCTGATTGATGCAACCGGCTCAAATATCAAGACGTACGATCGACCCCTTCAAAGTATGTCTCCATCGGGCCAAGAGTTCATCTCTCTCAACTATCATCGACTCGATCGAAATCGACCTGACTATGGATACGGCATTGATGATCAAACGAAAATACATCACCCATCTGAAGACGGGCTCTGGAGAGTGAATACAGACTCGAACTCAAGCGAACTGATAATTCCACTCTCAGAACTCATCGATAATGACGTAGATCACAAAGACCATTATTTAAATCATGTTCTGTACAATCCATCGGGTGGCCAGTTTGTCTTCCTGCATCGATGGCAAGGATCACAGGGACGTGTTTCGCGTTTGTATGTGTCTGATAGGCTTGGGGACACTCAACTAATTATGGATGATGGCGTTGTTTCTCACTACTGTTGGTTGAACGATTATCAGATACTAGTCTGGGGGCGTACCGAAAGACACGGGGATGGCTATCATATTATTAATGTTGAGAACAATGAACGAGAGCTTGTTCAACCCCTAGACGAGTACGGCGATGGCCATCCGTCTATCTCTCCTGACGGGCAATGGATTGTTACGGATACGTACCCCGATCGCAGCCGTCAACGGCATCTTTTCCTTTTGAATCTCGAGACGAACGAGGTAATTGAGATAGGTCGATTTCTTTCGCCGTTTGGTTTCGAAGGAACAGAACGCTGTGACCTACATCCGAGATGGAGTCCAGATGGAACCGCAATTTCGATTGATTCGGCTCATGATGGAACACGTCGCAGTTATATTCTTGATGTCTCCTCGTTAGTCTCAACGCCGTCTCGAAGGAATGTTCGGTAGATCAAACTCCGAAGGCTGTTCGGTAACAATCTAACTGGAACTCGAACAGCAATATTCCGTAAAAAAGTAACACGAGAAATAGCGTCCATACGGAGGAATTCTCGCTGTATTTCTAGCTCAAGCAGAGAATATTTGACCCCTCCTCTTCGTTCGTATAGGTCATTACTGGCCCGGCACTTTACGAGTACCTCAGGAATGTTTTCAATGGTATACCCCTGAGATAACATTCGCACCCAGAGTTCGTAGTCCTGCATTGATCGGTACGAGCGATAATTCCCGGCCTCCAAAACGGAAGACCGTCGAAACATCACGCTTGGATGGTTTGTTGGAGATCGAAATTGAGCCATCGATCTGACCTCAGCTGCACTTGAAGGTACCTTTCTAACGTTTTTGATATTATCGGGGTTATCGTAGAATTCACCGACATTACTGCCGACAACATCAATATTAGGATTTGAGAGTAGATATGAGACTTGAGTCTCAAATCGGTGTGGTTCGGAAATGTCATCGGCATCCATTCGTGCGACAAGATCATGAGAACACTTCTTGAGCCCCGTTTGAAGTGCTATACCGAGACCTTGATTGGAGTCCAGCTGGATAAGAGTAAAAACATTTGGATGCGCTGAAGTGAATTTTTCGATGGTCTGTTCTATCTCAGAAGGAAGGGGGCCATCCGCAACGAGAACAATCTCCTCGGGTTCTACTGATTGCTCAACGATGCTTCTAAGGGCTTCGTCTAAGTGTTCTGGATCATCATTTTCGTAAACGCTAATTAGAACAGAGAATGATCCATCAGTCATCGTACTCCAGTGAGATTTGAGTCTTTCTCGCTAAAGTTGTTCTCATGACTGTGGGTAACTGCTTAACTTCCATGCGTGTAGAATTACTTGCAAAGTTGGTATACTCAACATTCGTTTTCAGCAACTGTTACTAAGGCTAATGGCTTTACGTTTTGCTGCTTTTGTATTTCTCGTTATGGCTCAACCCTACTTACGATCGCTTTATAGTTTAGTCTGAGGCGGAGCGGAAGTATGCTAGAACAAGTTGATCAAAGAGGTTTTGATACCTAAATAGTATTGTAATTTATGAGCGCGGAAAACCTGAGAGACTGTCCCTTATGCCGATCCTCAGAGAGATCATTATCAAACCAGTACAATGGTTATTCTATAGGGACATGCGACAAGTGTGGTTTTCTCTATGTTTTTGACCCCGGTGAAGACACTGCTTCAGAGGCAAATGCAGAGATAGAACACGCGCGACATACAAAAATTCCAGAACCCCGAAAGCGCCACCAATACATATCAAACCTGATAGAGATGAGTTGCGGATCAAATGTAGATGTTCTTGAGATCGGTTCTGGTTATGGCGGATTGGGAAAATTACTTGAGAAAAAAGATCACACATATGTCGGATTTGAACCGAGCAATATACGTGCTGATATAGCAACTGAAGGTGGTTTGAATGTCATAGACAAGGTTTTTGAGCCAGCAGAAGTTGACCAAGCTTTTGATGTTGTAGTAATTGATAATGTGCTGGAGCATGTTTTGAATCCACTTGAGTTGATTATTGATGCGGCGAGTGTGATCAAGGATACTGGAATTGTAATTGTCATTGTCCCCTCCAGAAGAGATCTCCGACGGTTACACCCAAATTGGAATGATACACATTTCTGGATCCCAGATGTACACATTAATTTTTTCAGACCAATGGATCTGAATCGGTTATATGCAAGATCTGGCCTTAGCATGACTCCATTTCCCCCATCTGCTTTCGAAATAGGGACAATGAAAGATTTACTATTCAGATTCAAAGCATCTATTGAATATTTTGACTATTATCCCTTGTCGTTGTATACATATGGGTCATAACTAGATGCGATAAACTCCAATTTAGATACTAGTTGGATGGCAAAGTCCGCCGCCTTTCACGTCGGGATAGACCTTCTGGGCAACCCGGAGGATCCGCATTGGGAGGTGGATTCTCGAGTCACCGGTTATGTTATTCGGTTCAAAACGACGTTCGAGGTGAAAGTCTGTCGTCCAGACACACCGTCACAGGGCCCGTGTGTCTCCCCAGTGGGCCGAACTCGAGAAGTCCCGACGAGCAACCAATGTAGGGGCTCGAAGGCGGTAGCAAACCGATCCGACGAGGACCAGCGCAGCGACGCCCGGCCACACCACTGACAGCGCCACGTCATCCGCCTCGGCGGTCGACTCGAGCGACGCGACGCTTACCGCGTCGCCGCCCGCAACTGGCAGCGTCTCGCTCGTCGACTCGAAACCGGGGGCCTCGATGGTCACCGTGTACTCACCGGCTTCCAGGGCGACAGTCCCAATCCCGTCGGCGTTTGTCTCCGCGGTGTGCTCGCCGATCGTGACGGTCGCCTCTGCAATCGGATCCCCGTCAGCATCCTCGGCAGTGGTGGTCGCGGTGTGTTCGTCCGCGTCGCCGGTGGTGAGCGTCTCGGTCGCGGTGTCGGTCACCGTAAGCGCGACCTCGTCCCTCACTCCGACGAGATGTCGATGGCGTCGCGTCGGCGACGATCGACGCGGGGACGGGACGGTGCGAACTGGTCGCCTCCACTCCCACACCTGAGGGGCTGCTGGCCGAACGCGGGAGCAGCGTTCTCGACACGGTCGTCGATCACGGACGGGTGACCGTCACGGTCGTCTGTCCCGAAGGCGGGGGCGTCAACGCGCTCTCGTCGTCGCTCGAGGAACAGTGTCCCGACGCTCGCGTCGGTTCGATCCAGCCGAACCGACATCCGACGAATACGACGACGGTGGGTGATCTCCTCGTGTCGATGACCGACAAGCGACGATAGGCGGTCGAACTCGCCTACGACTCCGGGTACTTCGAGCGGGCGCGGGAACACAACACCACCGAAATCACCTCCAATTCGGCGCCTCTCGAGCGACGTTCACACAGCATCTCCGCGCGGTCGAGCGACAACTCCTCTCTCGAGTCTTCGACTCGAGCACCCTCGTCTAAGGCTTCTTTCTCGCGAAATTTGGCGTCATCACTGTACAAGCTCAGCAATGTACAAGCAGACCATCGTTTGTTGACGAGGTGTTTGCGTTGCAAAGTTACTTTGCGCCACAAACTTATTTGTGAGAGGGTATCGATCCAACTGGTATGAGCGCCGAGAACCATCGTGGCCCACCTACAGGTCGCTTCTTCGAACAGACCACCGGGTTCGCCGTCAGATCCCTTCGAACGCTCAGACGAAACGGTGCCGTCGTCTTCTGGGCGGTGGCGTTTCCGGCGATGTTCTATCTGATGACGGTGTACCTTTTCATCGATACCAGCACACTGTCGGCGGAGGTGGCGAGCGTCGTCAAGGCGACCAACGCGATCTCCTACGGGACGTTCGCAGCGCTGATCGTGTTCCTGAACACGTTCTCACAGTCGCTGGTCGACGACGTTGAGGGGGGTCGGTACGCGCAGTTTCGAGCGCTTCCCGTCCTCCCGAGCGCGGACTTCTTCGGGCGGTTCGCGGCCGCTTACGTGTTCGCACTCGGCGCGGCCGGCGCGGTCCTCGGCGTCGGGTGGGCTACCGGCGCGACGTACGGCACTCAGTCGGCCGGTTCCATTCCCGTCGCGCTGTGTAGCTTGTTCGCACTCGGCCTGTTCGCTGCGAGCCTCGCCGTCGTTCTGGTCGCGGCTGTGCCCGAAGCGAAATTCGCTAGCATCATCGCCATCAGCGTGGTCATGATCGCGTTCTTCCTTACCGGGTACAACGGCATCCAGCCTGGCATGGTCGCTTCCAGCGCGGAGTTCGTCAACTACGTGCCGAACGCGCTTGCCACTCGGCTCGCGGTGTATCACCTCGTTCCCGTCGGTGACTGGACCCAGGCCGGACTCGCCGCACCGAGCGCACCTGTCTCACCCGTCTTCGTCGCACTCCTCGCGGCGTACGCCGCAGCTGGGGTCGGCGTTGCCGTGTTCGCAACTCGACACTCGCTGTATCGGGGTGAAATCAAATGAGCGTCGACACGCCCGCTATTGAGGCACGTAATCTCCGCAAGGAATTCGGTGATGACGGCATCCTCAACGGTATCGACCTCGCTGTACAGGAGAACGAAGTTCTGCTGTTGATGGGGCCCAACGGCACGGGAAAAACGGTCCTGCTATCGTGTCTCGCTGGGAGTCTCAATCCCACCGCCGGAGACGTTCGCGTGTTCGGCGATCCTGTGAGAGAAGACGGCGGCCACAGCCTCTCGCTGTTGTTACAGGGCGGGGCGAGTGTTGACAGTCTCTCCGGCCGCGAGACCGCGGCGTTCTACGCGCGACTCCACCCCGCGTTCACGGACCGGTGGCGCGATCTCGTCGACGATCTCGGGCTCGCAGATGACCTTGACAAGCGCATCAAACACTACTCCGAGGGCATGAAACGGAAACTCGAGCTTGCCCTCGCGCTCGCTATCGATACCCCGCTGTATCTTCTGGACGAGCCCACCGCCGGCGTCGACCTCTCGATGGTACAACGGTTCCACCGCGCCATTCGGGACCGAGTCCGAGACGGTGGGACAGTTGTTACGACGAGCCACCGACCTGTCGATGCGGACCTCGCAACGCGTATTGCGTTCGTAAACGACGGTAGCATCACCGCTGTCGGGACGCCCACGGAGCTACTCGACGGCGTGCCCCCGGTCGTGCGCATCGTGGGTGCCGGCTCGGATACCGAGACGCTCGAGTCGCTCGTCGCCGATGGCACGCTGTTCTATCACGGCGACGAACGTCGCGGCTTTCTCGCTGACGGCATCACGTCTGCCAGTCTCGAAACGGCGACAGGTACCGGCGTGACCGCCGAAATAGTCGAACCGAGCTACACCGACGCGTTCAACTATTACGTGCACACAACACGGACCAATGAGTGAGGACATCGAACCCGCGGATCTCCAGCGCGACCTTGATCGCATCAAGGACGCGATGGGTATCGCGGAACGCTACGAAAACGCGCCCGAGCAATGGCTGTTGTTCGGCGTACTGATCGCCGTTGGCTGTGCGCTCTCTCAGTTCGTCGTCCTCGAGCGCCTCCCGGGCTACTGGTTTTTCGTGATCTGGTTCGGGTTGTTCGGCGCGTTCGGTGGGGCTCTCTACTGGCGGTCCGACAGCCGCTCGTGGGGACCCGGAAGCGAGGCTCCGAACGTCGGCTTTCAAATCCTCGTCGTGTACGCCGGGGCGTTCGCGGTCCAGTTCGTCACCGCGCCGTTCCTTCCGGACCTCGGCTACCTTTCGATGACCGCCTACGTGCTCGGCCTCGTTCTCGTGATGCTCGGGATCGCGTACGTCGTCGCCGGGGAGACCCTAAAGGCCTACCACATCCGCGACCGAGACCGATACGCGCTCCACGCCGGCGGCGCCCTGATGGCCGGTCTCGGCATCGCCATCCCGAACGTCGAACCGCTCCACGAGTGGGGGTTCGCGGCGTTCGGCCCGCTGTATCTGGTGTACGCGACAGTAACCTATCTGATGCTGACGAGAACGTAGAATGGATCTCGACAAACTCGTCCACCAACCGACGCGACTGCAGATCTTCGCCTATCTCTACCAGCACGGCGAGTCGAGTTTCAACGACCTCACCGAGGATCTAGATCTCACGGAGGGGAATCTCTCGAGTCATCTTCAGCGCATGGAAGCGGCCGACGCGGTCGAGATACGGAAGGAATTCGTCGATAAGCGCCCTCGTACAAACGCGGTCCTCACCGACGAGGGCGAAGCACTATTCGAAGACCACGTCCAGCAACTGCAAGGACTCATCGACGAACTGGAATAACAGAGTGACTGGACTGGGTGCCAATTCCGACAGTAGTCGTTACAGCGGTCGTGCAGGATACAGCGGATGTCTGCACCACGGCGCTCCTGTTTATTCCGCCATCGTTCGACTGAATCAGGCGATTGGTAGATGTGCGAAGTTCTCGTAGCCAACGTGAGATACAAGCCCTTGACCCGCGAGTAAGTGAGTGTGGAACCATCACATGTGCTCGTCCCGTTGGATGGCTCACCACTAGCCGACGACGCCCTCGAACACGCACTCGACGTCTTCGACTGCCAGATCACCGTGTTGAACGTCGTGACGCCGCTTGACGCGGATATGAGCGAAGGCGGTGTTCTGGAGCCGGACGAAGCGCGACTCAATGCGGCACGCACTCGAGCCGACCAGCTGGTCGAGCGTGCCCGCCATCAGACTGCGGCGAAGGACCGTCCGGTCGAAACGGCTGTCGAAACCGGTGAGCCGGCAGAGACGATCCTCGCGTACATCGACACGACTGACGTGGATCACGTGGTGATGGGGGGTCATGGTGGTCCCAAGACCGGGGCGCTTCGTCGCTTGCTCGGTACTGTCGCAACGACCGTGGTCGGTAAAGCGCCCGTCCCGGTGACGGTTGTCCGGTGAATTTCGTGGTTGAATATCACCTACGCAATCCCAAGGAGCGTCGAGAAGAGTCGGTAGAGTCCAAATCCGATCCCGATAGAACTCGCCAGTGTGAGCAGCCAGAAGATGATCGTGGTGGTGATTTTCTGGCGGGAGACACCGGCAGTGCCAGCAGCTAGGCCGCTACCGATCACACCCGAAATGATGATATTGTTGAACGAAATCGGAATGCCGAGCACAATTGCCGTCTGGGCGATGATGAATCCGGGGACGAGCGCCGCAATCGACCGGCGAACGCCTAGCTGTGCGTATTCACGCGAGGTTGCTTGCAACAATCGGGGAGCACCCATCCACGCACCTGCCAGGATGCCGGCTGCGCCGATGATCAGGAGCACAATCCCCGGCAGTCCGAGTTCGATACCGTACAGCTCCTCGAGCGGTCCTGTCGCGAGTCCGACTTGACTGCCACCACTACTGAACGCAACGATCCCACCGAGGATGAGCAAGAACGCTCGGATTCCCTGATCGACGGACTCGTACATCTTTTGTCGCATGAGCCGAAACCCGACAGCCGCAAACACGACCGTGACAGCGACCACTACGACGTCGATGCCGGCGACGCGTGGGTTTCCTAGCGTGAGTGATACCAGGTCCGCGACCGATCCCTGCGGACGGTCGGGATGGGGAATCACTCCGAGACGGATATGCGCGAGGATGCCTGCGACGACAGCTGCCAGGAGCGGTACCCCCACCGTCTCGGGAATATCGTCCCGGCGAAGGAGTGTCGCCGTGAGAAAGGCGAGTCCACCCGATGACGGTGGGACGAGCACCCAGAACGTTCCGATCCGGCGATAGGTATCGAACGCCGGGGCGCCACCGAGCGAGAGGCCGACACCGACCATTGCTCCGGTGGTCGCAAACGCCGCCGGCACCGGATACCCCGTGTAGACGCCGAACGACATGAACGTCGCCGCGACCAGTAGGCCTGTCGTTGCCGCGAGCGGCGTGATCGTGACGCCGCCGATGAGGTCGGCCCCGACAGTCTCGGAGATGCTGCCGCCTTGCGTAACTGCACCGGCTGCCGCGAGAATCCCGATCAGGAACGCTGCCTGCATCGTCGAAATCGCATTCGCACCGATTGCAGGGGCGAACGGCGGAGAGTTGCTGTTCGCCCCGAGCGACCACGCCATGAACAGACAGGTCACGGTTGCGAGGCCAACGAGGGCCCAGAATGCCAGCGTCACGACTGGTCCCAGAGCCGCTCGACGTACCTAAGGCCCGTTCTACCGACGACGGCACCCGAACGCGCGAGTAGCACCGTCCGATCAGTCCGATGACTAACTGGCTGCGGGATCGATCCGACAAGTCGGCGTCGAACCGCGCCGTGGCGTGTCGCCCCGAAGATGATCACGTCGTAGTCGGGTACTGTCTCAGCGATCGCGTCGGAGACATCCTCACCAGTTTGGAGCAGTGTTTCGATCCGTATGTCCGGACCGGGTGCCTCCTCGAGCGTCAGTGTGGCAGTTGCGATGTCGTCTTTTGCAGCGTCGGGATCACTATCGGACTCACCGACTGACAGAACGTGAACGGTCGCGTCGTTACGAACGGCGATGGCTTTCGCCGCCAGTGCTGCTGATGGGACGTGGGGTCCGTCGGCCACTGAGTGACTAACGGACATTTCATGGTCGACAGGGACATCATCTGGAGCGACGGTCGTCGCCGCGTCGAGCATCTCCTGGGTATCTCCCGAAAACGTCTCGATAATCATTTCATCAGCGTCCATAGAAAACGGGGAGCCGTGCGGTTTGACGATGACAGAAACCATCTTCACTCTCGTATCGAGCAGGCGAGCGAGGTCGCCGACAGCCCGGACGAGTTGTTCAACGTGGTCCGAATTCGCGACTGCGACCAGTATCGGCTGGTTCTTCAGTTCGGTCATTGAGAGCGATTTCTTGGCCTTCTTGGTATCAGATTGATACTCTCCGTTCAGGTCGTGTGTACTTAATATTGTGCCTCATTGTAGATGAACATCGTGTCGATTCGGATGGCGTGGTGGTATCTAGTTCTAAGCACTGTTCGCTGAGGGGATGTCTCGAGACTGATTTCATATCGAACTCGAGAACTGGAGACATCCCCTTCTCAGACAATCAAATAGAGCGAAAGGATAATCAGGCCACACTCGGACGTACGCGGTAATGGCCGCAGATCCCGCCGAGGTCGCAGATAGGGCGGCGCGCTTTTGCGAGGAGCGAGCCGACGGCGAGGAAACCCTCGAGATCCTCCTCGAGACCGACGCCGTCCACGAGACGTGGACGTTCGACGACCTACCCGTCGATTCAGGCACCTTCGGCGAGCTCGTCTCCCGCGATCTCGTGGCGAAGATCGACGGCGAGTACCGGGTTTCGAGCCGGGAGGGCGTCCGGGCGGGACTCGAGGGCGAGTCGATCGAAGCCGTCGACGACGAACCGGGCCGCGAGTTCTCGAGTCCGATCGACGTCGACGGGAAAACGACGCTTGCGGTCCTCGGATCGCTCGTCTTTCTCGTCGCCATGCGCCTCCTGAACGCCCCGTCAGTGTTCCGCGACGGGACGATCCTCTCGCCGGGGAACGATCCCTACTACTATCGCTACTGGATGGAACGCCTGCTCGCCGAATCGAACGGCCCGACCGATATCAGCCTTCTCTCGGAGATGCCGGGTAGCGCTCCTAACGTCCGCCCGCTCACCCACGCGACGAACTGGTTCCTCGCGGAACTCGTCGGCCCGGACGCGGTCGCCGCGTGGCTTCCCGTCGTCGCCACCCTGCTTCTGGGGGTCCTCGTCTACTGGCTCGCCGTGATCGTCACCGACGACGTTCGCGTCGGCATCGCCTCGGTCGTCCTGCTCGCGCTGACGCCCGTCCACGCCGTCTACTCTGGCGTCGGCTTTCTCGAGCACCGCCTCCACCAGTACCTCTGGCTCGGCGTGACGCTGGTCGCGTTCGCCTGGCTCGCGGTCGATCTCCGCCGACGCCGAGCCCGAGACCCCGATCCCGACCGAAACCCGGACCAGCGGCTCTCCCAACCCCTGCGCGATCATCTCCAAGACACCTGGACCTGGGTCGCGGCCGTCGCGCTCGGGGTCGGACTCAGCTTCTCCGCGCTCGCCTGGGGCGGCTCGGTCCTGATGTTCGTCCCCGCATCGGCCTACGTCGGCCTGAAAGTCGCGATGGACGCTCGAGACGGGGTCTCTCCCGCGGCCGCCGCCGCACCGATCGTCGCCGGCCTCCTCGTCGCCAGCGCCCTCACTGGGTTCTTGCACTTCCGGTGGGGCTGGCACGACGCGTTCGTCGCCATCGTTCCCGTCCTCACCGTCGCCGCCACCCT
The DNA here is from genome assembly GCF_000517625.1 of Halostagnicola larsenii XH-48. Classification (GTDB taxonomy): domain Archaea; phylum Halobacteriota; class Halobacteria; order Halobacteriales; family Natrialbaceae; genus Halostagnicola; species Halostagnicola larsenii. The sequence goes on from NZ_CP007055.1 coordinate 1,597,656, forward strand.
CGTAATCGCGGCTCTCGGCGAGGTCTGGGTGCGACTCGAGTGGCCGACGGCCGGACTGGTCGGCCTCGAGGTCGTCCTCGCCGCGGCGGGGATCTTCCTCTTCCGACGGCTGCGCCCGGCGGAGTGGGCGCGCCTCGCCGAACGCGCGGACGATCTCTTCTTCCGGTCGGGATACACCGAGTCCGCCTCGCTGTTCTCGGCCGACCTCGCCGTGATCCACGGCCCGATGTCCCAGCTCGGCATCCAGTTCTACGTCGCGCTGGTCGTCCTCATCTGGACCTGCTGGGTGGCCTACAAGCGCTACGAACCGGCCTGGTTGCTCTTGAGCGTCTACGTCGTCTTCTGGGTCGCCATGGCCGCGATTCAGGTTCGCTTCGCCGCGCAACTGGCGGTCCCCCTGTCCGTACTCGGCGGCCTCGGGCTCGTCCACCTGACGGCCTGGGTCGACTTGGCCCGCCTCCCCGTGCCGTTCCGCGAGGACAGTGAGTCGACTCGAGCGGGCCCACTCGACCGACCGAGCACTCGCGCCACCGACGCCGACGGCGGCGAGTCCGAACCGAACATTATCCTCCCGACGGACGCCTCGACGGTCGTCTATCTCGGCATCATCGCCCTGATCGTCTGCGGGATGAGCCTGATCTTCGTCCCCTCGTTGGTCGCCCAGACCGCCCACACCGACGGCCAGTACGAGGTCGCGACGGCGATCGACGACCACGCCGAAGAGATAGACCGGGAGTACCCCCAGAACTTCGTCCTGAGCGAGTGGCCGGACAACCGGATGTACAACTACCTGGTCAACGGCGAGTCCGACAGCTACGGATACGCGAACGCCTACTTCGACGAGTTTCAGGCGGGCGACGATCCGGACGGCTGGTACGACCAGTTCCGGAGCGACGACGTCGGCTACGTGGTCGTCGGCGACACCGACGCCTCGGTACCGGACAACGCGACCGCCCACCAGCTCCACGACGACCTCGGCACGGGCGGCGAGGACGGTGACGCGCTCGCCCGCTACCAGCTTCTCGCGACGAGCGAGAACACGTCGGCCTTCGCGGTCGTCCCCGGTGCCACTATCGAGACGGCCACCGACGCCGACGGCCCGGTGACGGTCGCCACCGAACAGCAGATCGACGGCGAGTCGATCACGTACGAACGCGAAGTCCAGCCGGAAGACGGCGCTCTCGAGGTAACGGTTCCCTACGCGGGCGAGTACGCGATCGATGGAGAAACGGTCACCGTCGAGCAAGCCGACGTGCTCGAGGGCAACACCGTCGGTTCGTCACAATAACAGTAGATAGTAGCACGGCTTCTTTATTCAGAACCCTCCCTGAAATCGAATCGGATGCTTCGGTAACTACAGACGCAAATGGAACGCTGGGAAAGATAGTAGTATCCACGAGCGAAGCGAGCGGTTCCCCGCCGGAGCGGGGTGAAACCCCGCGAAGGCGGCCTTTTGGCATCAACAGGTTTTGCCGGGGTTCGATCGAGTGAGTAAAACGAACGAGGGAGGACCTCGGTAAAAGAGGTTGCTGTACTGAGCGTGAGTTTCACGGCCAACTCTGAATAAAGAAACCGTATTACCAACTACTGATAACTGGGGTTTTCCCGATCCGGCGTCCCGGTTTTCGAACCGACGGTTTCGAATCCGATCACTCATGACTGAACCCCGTCAGTGCCCGCTCTCGAGCATTTCTGACGAGGTTCCTCCTCCCTTGCCGAACCGGTTCTCAGTGCCCGTAGGCCGCCAGCGGTGAGTCGATGGCTCGGCGGGTCGCCGGATAGACGATCCCCACCATCGCCCCGAAGACGACGAGCGCGCCCAGGCTGATCCGGTGGAAGTACGGGATCGGACGCGAGAGGTCTAACACGAGGCGCATCCAGAGCGGCACGGCGACCGCGACGACCGTCGCCCAGGCCATCACCGCGACCACGACCCCGACGCCTGCGCCGGGGACCGCGCTCATTACCCGCCACCGGCGGTCGAGCACCTCGAGGACGATCCCGAAAACGCCGCTGGCACCGAGGCTACAGCCCAGGAGGAACACCCAGCCGGCGATCGCGCTCTCGCGACCCCACAGCGCGGCCAGCGTCTCCATTCGACCAGCCCAGGTGAATACGAGTCCGACGCCGACGGCCGCGACCACGCCGGCGACCGCGGCGGCGTACCCCGTCACCAGCGCTCGAGCCAGCAGGTGATTCCACGGCGACCCACTCCCTCGACGGCCGTGCTCGCCGACAAGCGATGCGCTCGTAAAGCAGGCGACGGCACCCACGAATCCCGTGACGGCCGCGCCGGTACTCAACAGCTCTCGAGTCGCGAACGCGGGTTGGTCGAGCGCGTGGTGGGCGGCGAATAGGTTCGCCCACCGCGAGCCGTGAAGCGTCGCCAGTTCGGTCTGAAACACGGGCGTCGCGTAGTTAACGTCCGGAAACATGCCCCAGAGACCGCCGATCGCGACGATCCACAGGTGGCGTCGCGTCAGGTGACCCCGGAGCGCGAGCGGCGTCGCTACGAACAGCGCGAGCGTCGCGCCGGCGAGGAAGTGGACGAGTGAGGGTGCCATCGATGACCGTGCAGGGGGAACTGCGATTGAACGCACCTACCTCGGGCGCGGTATTAAACGGCGGGACTTCGTCTCGGGTTCGAAGAATCGTCGACACGTGCCGCCCGTCTACCTCCTCGAGCGAGTTCCAAAAGAACGAAGCCGGATTTCTCTGGGTACTCGAATCACAACACAGCGTACCGGCTTCGAACCCATAGCGCCATCAGCTAGAAATCGTCTCCCAGGTGTCGACACACACTTTCCAGACCTGGCGCAACACGATCTTCAGATCGAACCAGAACGACTGGCGGCGGATGTACTCGAGGTCGTAGCGCAACTTCGCGTCCGGCTCCGTGCTCTTGGCGTCGTTGATCTGTGCCAGCCCGGTTAGACCGGGTTTGACGAACCACCGCTTGCGCCACGACGCCGTTTCGCGCTCGAGTATCTGCTCTTCGTCGGTCCAGGCCGCTCGCGGGCCGACGACGCTCATTCGTCCCAGCAGGATCGCCATGAGCTGTGGGAGTTCGTCCATGTGCGTCTTTCGCAACACGCGTCCGACTCGAGTGATGCGGTCGTTTTCCCCGTCTTCGGCGGGTGTTGCGGACTCGCCTTCCTGTACCATCGTCCGGAACTTCGAGACGGTAAAGGTCTCCCCGAGGCCAGCGGTTCGCTCCTGGCTGTAGAGGATAGGGCCGGGACTATCCAGCCGAATCGCCGCGCCGATGAGGACCATCAGCGGGGCGAAGACGACGAGTCCGACGAGGGCAAACACCACGTCGAACAGCCGTTTGAACACGGAGTCGAGCGGATCCCACGGCTCGAGGTCGATGTCGACCAGTTCGCCGAACTCGCCCTCCGAAACGAGCACGCTGTCGGCGTACTCGCGGTGAACCTTCGCGTCGACTCCGTGTTCGAAACACGCGTCGAGCGCCCCGAAGAACTCCGCCCGATCGGGCTGGTGAAACGCCAGCACCACGGTATCGACGTCGTACTCGACGAGCACGTCTTCGATGCGCGAGAGTCCGCCGAGTCGGTCCAGATCGGTGAGTTCGTCGTACTCGAGGAGGAGTCCGTCGCCCGTCTGGATTCCGCCGTCGGGAACGGCCTCGATCGCGTCCAGTTCCCCGTTCTCTACCAACTGGGACGAGAGAATGTTCGTCGGACAGAGATAGCCCAGGATCGGTCCCTCGAGTTGCGTCGTAATCTGTTTGATCTGGTCCGGATCGTCGCCCACGAGCAGCGTTCGACCCGAGTCGCCGGGCGGTCGGCGTCGCATCGAGACGAACCACAGCGGCATCGCGACCGAGAGCAATCCGACGACCATCACGAGAGTCGCTCGAGGCAGTCGGTGCGACCACTTGAAAAAGCCGAACGTCGCGATGGCGAGTCCGCCGGTTACCACGCGTTTCTGGGTGAGAAAGATCGTATCGAGCACGCGTCGCGGCCGGGGTTTATAAAGCGGCAGCAGACAGCCGATCATCACGAACGAACAGAGACCGACCGCCCACAGAAACATGGGACCGGTAAGCGTTTGCTCCTCTAATCGATTGAATACCGGAACGTACGTCGTAAAGAGGTGCTGGAACTCTGGATGGTTCGCTACGAGCACGGAGACGACGGTAAACGCTACCACTCCGGCTGCACTGACGATCCGATAGCGCCACCCAGTTACCATTCGTTAGTGAGCACAGACGGAACGTATATAACACCTGTTATGTTATGACTGATTCAATATGATGTTGTTTTAGCATCTTTGAGTTCGGGGAGACGATACACAGCAGAACGCGACGGATACAGCGTGAAACAGTCCCGCGACGAACGATGAACGATCTCGGCCCCACAGCGTGTTTGCGATCACTTCCGAACGAAAACCGATCGTAACTGAGTCACAACGGTCACGACGGACGACTATCTGGCTGTGTTGAACGATGTGCGAACGGGCGCATCGATCTCGACGAGTCGCTCAATACGATCGTGTGATAACTCCGTGAACGTCTTCGGAATTGATCGCTTCATCCACGTCCAGCTCCCCGGCCGACGCCCGAATCTCGAGGTCGCCTCCGATCGTACTCTCCTCTAGCTCGAGTTCGATTTCCACTTCGCCGCCGCTCGATCGAATCGTAACGTCACCCCCGATCGTGCTCTCTTCTAACTTGAGTTCGATGCCGACCGCACTCCCGTTGGCGTGAACCATCAGGTCTCCGTCGATCGTACTTCCTTCGAGATTGATTTCGATGTCGGATTCGTTGGTGAAGGCACGAGCTTGCAGGTCGCCCTCGATGCTCGAATCCTCGAGTTCGATTTCGATCCCCACCTCGTTGCCGGTCGCTTCGATATCGAGGGAGTCCTCGAGTACCGCGGGGCGGCCGTCGTCTTCCATCTTGACTTCGATATCGCCGCCGCTCCACTTGCGGATCTCGACGGCACACGGCTCGACCTCGCCCGCTAACTTGAGTCCGTCCCGCCTGACGACACAGCGTTCGGCTTCTCCCGTACACGTCACGGGGACGGCTCGCTCGAGTTGAACCGAGTTCGACGCCCCGCTGGCACGGATCTCGAGTTCGACATCGTCGTCGAAGTCGTCTTCACACTGTAGGTCGGCCGCGAGTTCGACCCGTTCCCCGACGGGTACGACCGGCGTGTCGATGTTTCTGAGGACGGCTGAACCCCCTATGCCCTCGATCGACGTCAGTTCCACTGCGCTCGAAAACTGATTCGAGACGGCGGCGATGGTCACTCGTTCGCCGTCTTCCCCCTCGACGTTGTACGGTTCGAATCCAAGCAGTGCGTCGTCGTCATCGGCGACGCCGAAATCGAGATTCCGGTTCGACGAAATGCTATCGAACGCGCCGCTCGCGTGAGCCCCCACAGTTCCGAGACTCGCGAGGAGTCCGACCGACAGAACAGCCCGACGGCTCACGGTTCCGTCAGTCCCGCGCGAACGTTTTCGTTTTCGTGACATTTCGTTTCGCTGAGGAATTACTCGTGAATAGGTGTTCGACGCTCAATAGTGTTGTGGAGTTCTCGACTGGGGAATTTCTCTCGAGACATTATCCATCTGATGTATAATTGATATTACTATCTCGAGCGTCTACTGGGACCTCGATCAGCGGACACAGTCCATCAGTAATCGACCCCCTCCACCATCGGTCGATTCGCTGCGACCTCGAGGATGCCAGACGGCACTCGAGCGCCGAAATATCGATCTGTTCGAACCTATATTAGTCTCTACTAACAGTAAACCAGTTAGATATATTATAATAATCGCCCAGAGAGTATTTCAATACGCCATCGAAATAGGTCGAATCAGAGTATCGGTGTCGCCTCGATGAATTCGAATCCGCCAACGAATCCGCCAGCCACCCTCTCCAGAGTCACCACAATGTTTGCGAACGTCTGGTCCCGGTCGATCCGGTCGCGTCGTGTGTCCGAGCGTACGAAACACGCCCTTGTAGGGTTGATCGTGTGTTTCGTGGTACTCGGAACGGTTGTGGGTGCCGGCGCTGGTATCGGCGTGGGGGCGACAGCCGACGACACCGAAGAATCGCGAACAGCGTTCACTGGTTCAACGAACGAAACGGCGGTCTCACTCGCACAGGAATCAGGACCCCAAGATGACTTCGTAGTCGTCCGGCCGGGGAACAATATCCTCGTAAGCGGAGAATCAGTGAACGAAACGTCTACTCAGGGATTCATAACGCACGAAATCAATGGCGAAGACGAGTACCTCATCGTCGGATCGTCGTTCGGAAACGAACGCCTCGAAGTGGGCGGACAGCTAGTAGAAGTCGACGACAATACCGACGACACTACCTATATCCAGCGTGTGGACGGTTCTCCGGACCTAGAGACCACAGATGGAGACCAGATCGAAGTGGACCCCGACGATGGTGGCAAACTCAAAACGGCGTCGGGAGATGACATCGTCGTCAATACTGGGGACGGGAACGAGGTACTCACGTACGATCAGTACGATCAGCCGATTCTCGAGATCGAAATAACGAAGGTCAACGATCCGGCCGAGGGAGAGAATCTCGTCGTCAATACGTCGATCACCAATCACGGCTACGATAATTACGCCGGCGATCGAACCGTCTCGTGGAACGGTGAGTCGAAGACGGCACCTGTAAACGTAAACCCAGAATCACAGGTCAACGAGTCGTTCGTCTTCGAAACAGAAGATGGCGATAGTTCAGCCGGTCAAGTCGAATTCGACGTGGGCGAGCAATCCGTCACACAAGACGTCGACATCGAGGAGGCGGAAATTCTCATCAGCGACTTCGGGACGACCACAGCGGTCGCTGGTGATGATATCCTGATTGGGGCCGAGTTCGAGCGTATCGGTGACGTGCCGGTCGAAGACATGACCGTCGAGTTCACCGTTGGAAACGAAACCGTCGAAACTGACTCCCTCGAGATCGACCCCGGTGATACGGAAGACGGCGAAATATCCTACGAAACGAGTTCCAGCGACGTTCCGGAACTCGATGTCGGCGTCGAGATTCCCGAACTGGGCCTCTCGAACGAGACAACGGCGACCGTCGTTTCCAAAGACGACCACGAGGAGAACATGAACGTCGAGATCCCTCCTGACGAACTCGAGATCGGGAACTTCAGCGAGGAACTCGAGGTCACCGGCGAGTTCGAGTACAACGGCGAGGAGATTCCAAACGGGGAGACGGACGTTCCAACTGAATTCCTCGTCAACGGAACCGTCGTCGAAGAACGGGACGTAACGATCGACGAGTCGCCCTTCGAGGAAACGTTCACCTGGGAATTCAACGAGAGCACGATGCCGATCGAGAACGTCTCCCTGCGGACGCCCAGCGGGGAGAACGTGACCGAGTTCGACCGAGACCTAGACATCGAATTCGAGGAGTTCAACGAGACGTTTTCCTCGAATGAACCCCTCGAGGCGACGGTACGCGTCGAAAACAACGGCGAAGTGCCGGAGTTACAGAACCTCTCCGTGGGCGTCGAGGACGCGGATAACGTGGCTTCGAACGTGACGCAGACGCGCGAGTTCTTGCTCAACGAATCGGAATCGATCGAGGAAACGTTCTCGTTCGATCTGACAGCGAACGCGTCCTCAGGAATCGAACTCGTCGCGAACACGACCACCGTCTCCGAGAACGTGACGGCGAACCGCTCGGTGTTCGAAGCGAGCGACCTCGAGTTAGACGGCGCGTCGAATCCGCGTTCGAATCTAACGATGTCCGGGAACATAACCAACATCGGCGACCTCGTAGACACACAGACCGTCCAGTTCGTGCTCGACGGGGAGACGGTCTTCGAGGAGGAACTCACGCTCGAGTCGTCCGAATCCGAGACCGTCCTGGCCGATATCGAACCGCCCGAAGAAAGCGGCGAGTATACGTACGGGATCACGACCAACAACGAGTCGTTGAACGCCTCCTCGGCCGTCGAACGGAGTGCGACGATCGAAGGGATGGCCGATCAGGGACTGCTCGATCGGATCACCCCGCTCCATCTCGGAGTGCTCGTGCTCGGACTGCTGGCACTAGTGGGTATCCTGCTGGCCTACCAGAACAATCCGGGGGCGTTCCGATCGCGCGCCGCTGCACTCACGGCCGGCGCACAGGGTGCAGTGCAACGCGTTTTCGGCGGCGGTGACACGATCGTCGTCGAGAACGGTCTGTCGCGCGACGCGACGGTCCGACTCCGGGTTCGGGACTCGAACGAGGTCGTCTTCCTCGAGGATCTGACCCTCGCGGACGGCGAGCAACGCGAGTTCAAGTGTCTCCCAGACAGCGACGAGTTCGAGGTCGGTGCCGGCGTCGACGATATCGACTCCCACGCCCAAGTGTTCCAGACGAAACCCAACGGCGTCGGCGTCCGCCTCGAGCCGGACGGAATCCGAATCACCGAACAGTAATCAAAAGTCTTCTCGCGGCCACTTTCGAGACCTGCGTCGACTGCTCTGGTGAACGTTCTCGAGTTCGTTGTTCAACTCCCCGTAGTGATCGATGAGGTCCTGGGTCGTCAGGATGCCTACGATATCGAGTCCGTCGACGACGACTAATTTCTTGACTCCCTCGTCGCCCATTCGCTTGGCCGCGAGCCGAAGCGTCTGCGTCGGTTCGACGGTCACGATCGGATGGCTCGCGACCTTCCGCGTCGGAATCTCGCCGAGCGACGCCCCCGTTCGGTAGGTCGCGAAGACGATGTCCGTCTCCGTGATGATCCCGTAGGAGTTTCCCTCCGCGGTGATGACGACGCTGCCGATTTCGTGTCGAAGCATCCGCTCTGCGACGGCCTCGAGAGCGGTATCGGCCCCGCAGGTGACGACGTCCTCGGTCATCACGCCCATGACTCGTGTGCCCATGTGACATGATCCGGTCCGACGTCGCTTAACTGAGGTGGCCCGCCGAGACGAATCGATCCGAAGTCGGCCTCGATCGGTTCGGTTCGTCACACTCGCAACTGCAATCGGCACACTCGCAACTGGAACCGACACGTCCGCAACTGCAAACGGTTAGGGTCGCAGGTACGCGTACCCCTCGTCCTGCAAACGGGTGACTTCCACAGCACCTTCGGGGACGGTCTCGACGCCCTCGAGGAGATCCGACTCTTCGAGATCCATCATCTCGAGCGTGTTCGAGCAAGCGCTGACCTCGACGCCGTCCTCGAGCAGTGCCTCGACGTCGTCGACGGTGTCGCCGTCGGTCCGCACGGTCGCGATCCCCTCGGCCTGAACGACGATCGCGACGTCGTCGATGCGATCCGTTTCGTCCTCGAGTAAGTTGCGTGCGATGGCGAGTCCGGTCTGTTGTTCGGCTTCGTCTCCCGATAGGATGTGTACGACGGTTTGCATGCGTCAATCAACAGTCGTCTGTAGGGAGTAGCTGGTGCTTGCAAAAACGGACTGACGACGCGAAACGCAGGTTCGTCCGGTTAGTATCCCTCGCGACGCGGTTCGATTTCGCGCTGTGGGCCCACAGTGGGGAGTGAGACCGAAAACGTCGATCCTTCGCCGGGCTCGGACTCGACCCAGATATCGCCTCCGTGGCGTTCCACGACGCGCTTGCACAGTGCGAGGCCGATACCCGTGCCGGCGTGTTCCTCGCGGGTGTGGAGGCGCTCGAACACCTCGAAGATATCCTCCTGGCTCTCCCGTGGAATCCCGATGCCGTTGTCCTGTACGGATACGATCCACATCGAATCGTCGCGGCTGGCGGAGACGGTTACGCGAGGCGGTTCGTCTTCGCTGTACTCGAGCGCGTTGCTCAACAGATTCTGAAAGACGTGTTGTAGCTGTCCTCGATCACCCATGACCCGCGGCAGCTCCTCGAGTTCGATGGTCGCGTCGCTTTCGGCGATCTGGATCTCGAGGTTCTTCGTGACGGTTGCGAGCACGTCCGCGAGGTCGACCGGTTCCATCGGTTCGCCCCGTGTCTCGACGCGAGAGTACTCGAGCAGCGCGTCGATCATCGATTTCATGCGGTCTGCGCCGTCGACCGCGAACTCGATGAACTCCTCTCCCTCCTCGTCGAGTTCGTCCCCGTACCGATCCTCGAGTAGTGAAAGATAGCTCGTGACCATCCGAAGGGGTTCCTCGAGGTCGTGGGAGGCGGCGTAGGCGAACTGCTCTAAGCGTTCGTTCGACCGCTCGAGTTGGGCTCGTACCTGCTGGAGTTCTCGATTGCGCTGGGTCACTTCGCGCGCTCGCGTCTTCGCTCGCGCGTCGTGGATGCCGATTCCGAACCCCGCGACGCTGCTGAGCGCAGAGAGGATGAGGATGCTTCGGCTCGGGTTAGAAAGGCTGTCAGTGGGTAGTACGTGATAGACAATCAGAACGACAATGCTCACGCCGATACTCCCGAGACACCACTTGCCGATCACTGAATAGAAATCGGAGTCGACATCCGTTCGGGGTAATCGGTGGGTTCCCAGCAAAACCACGAGTCCCGGGATGCCGACCAACAACGGAACGATCAGGAGGTTTACGAGTGGTTCGCCGTGAATTATCTGTCCAATCACCCATGCGATCCCTGCTACAATGTAGACCGCTCCAATACTGGTGAGGAGGAGCTTGCCGCTGTCTCGAGATCCCGCGGGGTGATCGAAACCCATTGGTGGCACTCGGAAAGGGACTGCTATAGGTTTTCGTATTCAATCGGACACAGGTTTGTTAGATCTGGAAAAATAAAACCACCTTTCAAGAATTACTGTTTATTCTGACGTACGTTCGATTCTGTTTCGTCCGACAGAACGAACGGCACTCACCTGTCCGTCTGGGTGACCGTCAGCATCGAACGCAACTGACCTATTTAGTTCGGACCATCGAACGGCTCCTATGACCTACGAACTCCGCCCCTTCGAGGCTGAGCGCTCGCGAGCAGCGGTCGTAACGACGTTCCGATCGATCGCCGACGAATTCGACGACGGCGACTCGGTTTCGGTAGCGCTCGAGGACCAATCGACGAGGGTACGACTTCCCGAGACGTTCTCGGTCGAACTCGAGATCGAACGCGCCCCCATCGACGAAGAAGGTGAGGCCCACGAAATCGAGTTGGAGATCGAACTCGAGTGGACGGAACCCTCGACGGAACGGGACCCGAGCGACACAGCCTCCGACGACCGAACGGAGGTGGAATTCGGCAGTCAGGGAACGTTTCAACTCTTCGAAGACCGCGCAAACGAGTGGCGTTGGCGACTCGTCCACCGGAACGGAAACATAATCGCGACCAGCGGCGAGGGGTACACCACGAAACAAAACGCCAGAAAGGGAATCCGGAGCGTCCGTCGGAACGCACCCGAAGCGGCGGTCGTCGACCGATCCGACTCACCACCATCATGAGTGGAGATACTCGCGCTCACCGCAGCGCTGTCCGCCGACTCGAGCCCACCCTGCGGAGAACTTATGGCGCATGACACCGAATAACATGGCATGGGTCGAGACGTGCCTCGAGAGTCAGACAGTACGGAGCAGCCACGACCCGTTCGAGCGTCGGTCGATCACGGACACTCCGTGCCCCGCTTTCGGCTCGACGAGCGCGCTGAGGCCGACGCCTGGCTGTCGGTTCGGTGCGACGCTGTCGTCTCCCTCCGACAGTGGGTCTGATCGAGATCCGCGAGCCCGTCAATCGTCGTCGAGAATGTTGGTGTTCATGTCGAACTCCGCCTCTGACTCGCGGATGAGTCGCTCCGTCCCGTCGTGATTTGTAAGATCGCCGTGATCGAGTTCGCTGTGAACCGCTTCGATCGTATCCGGCGTCACCTTCTCGGTCACCTCGAACGTTTTGACCGGGCTGAGAATACCCCAGAACGCACCGATCGAGTGGGCGGCGACCGCAATCGGCGTGAGCACGAGAAACAGCGGCCAGGTGAGGGGATGCTTTCGGTAGCCGATGAGGCCTACGACCATGTAGATGAACAGAACACCCACCAGCCCGACCGAGAGCCAATTATACCACTCGACCGTCGGAATCGAACTCGGGAGCATCGCCGCGACGAGTGCGAGAATCGCAACAAGCGGCGAAAACGCCCACGCGATGATTCGCGTATAGTAGAGGGGTTGGTACCACTTCGGGAGAATGTGACCGTCTGCCATCGTTCCGGAGACCCAGCGACGGCGCTGGTGGATCATGGCGCGGAGAGACGGCGGTGCCTGGTTCCGAAAGCGTGCGTTGAGGAGCGTATAGGAGAGGTCTCGAGTATCGGCTGCTCGCCACACGAAATTCGTATCTTCGGTGATCGTCGCGACGTCCCACGTGGTGTCGTCTTCGATGGACGACCGAATAGCGATGCCGCCACCCCACGCGTAGAGTGGGTAGGTGAGCCGGTGAAACCCGAACTGCTCGAACTGGTAGCCGATGCGGAACACCTCGCTGAGGTAGGAAACTCGAGAGCCGGTGTAGATCGGTTTCTCGGTGAACTGAATCACGTCGGCATCCGGCAGCCCCTCGAACCCCGCCATGAGCGTATCTTCGTCCAGGTACAGAACGTACTCCTTGTCACAGAAGACGTGTTGAAGCGCCCACTCGACCGCCCGTCCTTTGTTCGTCGCGGTGCACTCGTAGTCGTCGGGCACGACGTGGACGGTCGCGCCGTCGATATCGAGGTCTGCTTCGGCGATAACGCGAACGTCCTCGATGGCATCAGGGACTGCATTGACCGTCGTCTGAACGACTTCCTCGGCGTCTATTGTCAGAATCCGAACCTGGATGTCGTCGAACCCCCACACGATGTCGTCGGCATCGGTCTTCCACCCGCGGGCCAGAACCACCGTCTCGATCAACCACCAGCACGCCGACAGCAGGTACAGAAGCAGGCCAACCCAGAGCAGAAGAAGAATAGCCCCTGCCAGTGGGTTTTCCTGCATGAAGACAATCATGTCTTCATATTCGCTTCTCCTTATATCAGCGTTCGTGTTTTATCGGCCACAACGACTAAGAACGTCCGTTCTACGCCAATTGACTTCCTCTACCGAAACTCGATTGACCCCCCGAACACGGAAATAGCAACTGAACAACTACATATTCTGCTATCAACGCGGTTGCCGTTCGAGAGTCACCTCCCGATCAAAAATCGATGTCGTCCCAGTTCGAGAGAGCGCCAGCCGACGACGAACCACTACTGACGCGCCCACTCGAGCATCCGGCCGTAGAGCGGATCGGACTCGAGCGCGTCCGGATCGCCGACCAGCACGAGCGCGCGTTTCGGGCGCGTCAGTGCGACGTTAATTCGGCGATAGTCCTCGAATATCGGTCCCTCGAGGGTGTCGGTCGCGGTAAAGGAGACGATGATGACCTCCTGGCTCGAGCCCTGAAACCGGTCGACGGTGTCGACGGCGACGTCCTCGGGAACGTGATTCGAGATGTTCGACACCTGTGCGCGAAACGGCGCGATAACCCCGATATCGGTGCGTTCGAGGCCTGCGGCTTCGTACCGTTCGATCAGGTCCGCGATCCGGGTAGCCTCGGCGTCGTCGGTGTACTGGCTGTCGTCGCCCGCCACCGGGACGAAGCTCACGGGGTCTCGAAGCTCTGTGGGCAAACGCTCGCGGGAGACGCCCTCGAGATCGTCGAGCGTTCGCGTCGCGACCGTCGGCTCCGCGGGTCGAAGCTCGCCGTCGTAGAACTCTCGCGAGGCGAAAGCCTGAATGCGCTGGTTCATCCGGTACTGGCGATCGAGCATGACGCCCGCGTCGGGGGACTGCTCGACCAGTCGCTCGAACAGCGACTCAGTCAAGTCGTTTTCGGCCTGTACGACCGGCGGGAGCTGTTCGTGGTCGCCGACGAGGACGAACCGGTTCGCGAGATTAATCGCGGCGTAAGTCCCCGGCTCGGTCAACTGCGCGGCTTCGTCGACCAGCGCCGCGTCGAACGACTGCTCTTTCATGACCCGCGAGCCGCAGGTCGCCGTCGTCGCCGCGACGACCTGCGCGTTCTGTAACTCTGCGACGCGCGCTTCGGGGTCGCCCGCGAAGTCGAGTCGATAGGCCTGCATGTCCTCGCGGACGCCGCTTTCGGAGCCGACTCGAACCACGTCGGTCGTCTCGATCCCCTGCTCGAGTAGCGCCTCGAGCGCGTTGTCGACCGCCCGGTTCGTAAACGCCGACAGGAGGACGCGCTCGCCGCGTTCGACCATCGCGCGGATCGCTCGAGCGATGGTGTAGGTCTTGCCCGTCCCTGGCGGGCCGTGGATCAGCGCGCAATCCTGTGCCCCGACCGCCTTTCGAACGGCCTCGTCCTGCGCGTCGTTGTTGTCGATGAACGTCTCTCCCGGATCGTCGAAGTCGGGATCGGCGCGTCCGAAAAGAACGTCCTTGCGACGGTCGCTCCCTTTGAGCAGGGCGTCGTGGAGCGCCACGAGCAGCCGGTCGGTCGTCAGTTCGGACGGATAGACATCGAGTCGAGTAACTTCCACGGGTTCGTCGGCCGTAACGACAATCACATCGTCCAACCGTTCGATTCGAGCGAGCTCCGAATTGCCTCTCACCGGGTGGCCGTCGCTCGCCAACACGAGGTCCCCCTCGCGCAATTTGGAGGTCGATGCCCCGCGTTGGCGCGCCCGAAGCTCCCAGCGACCGCCCTCGAGTTCCCGGCGCTCGACGAACTCGAGGTCGACGATCGCCCGGTCGTCGTCGGCGCGCTCCTGCGGATCCTGTTCCCAGAGTTTGGCGTACTCCGCGTGGATCTCGCGGCGTTCCTCCTCGATTGCGCGATAGAGCCGCTCGAAGTACTCGAGTTCCTCGTCCGGAAGCGACTGGCCGATCTGGCCCGCTTTCGACTCCTGGTCCAGTCGGCCGGAGACGACCATGCAGGTGTCCTGTTCGAAGCAGTACTCGCACTTCGCGTCGCCCTCGTACCCCGTCGGCACGTCGCCGGCGATCTCCATCGCCGCGATCTCGTTTCGCACGCGAACGACGAACTTCAGGAGTCCGTCGCCCATCGTGAACTCCTTTGCGGGCGTGAGATCGCCGGTTTCCTCGTTCCGGTCGAGCGCGGAGTTTTTCGTGTAGAGCAGGGTTCCCATGTCGACATCCCCACCGTGTTCCTCGAGCAAGAGCGCGTAGCAGGCGGCCTGGACCTTGTCCTTGAACCGCGGGTCCTTGCGCAGGTTCTTGCCCGTCTTGAGTTCGACCGGCGCGCCGCGTCGGACGGCGTCGGCGCGACCGCGGATCCCGAACGTCTCGCTGATGAGTAGCTGCTCGGAGCGCCAACTTCCCTCCGCGGGCGTAAACGCCCGCTCCGGGTTGTCGGCGGCTGTCGCCGCCCCATCCTCCTCGGTGAGTCGGCCCTGCTCGAGCCAGCCCTCGATCGCGGCGGCGTTGTCGCGGACGTCTTCAGCGACGGCTTCGGGCGTTTCGCCCAGTAAGCCGAGTTCGAGCCCCCGCTCGTCGATCCGCTCGTCGATCGCGGCTTCGAGATCCCGGCCCCGGAGCAGGTCCCCGAAGACCTCGTGGACGATGGTCCCCTTGACGACCGGATAGTTCAGCGGTACCCCCGAGAGCTTGTTGAGGTAGTACAGGCGCGGACACTCGACCCAGTTTCGAACGGCAGTCACGTTCACCAGAAAACTCGGCTCGACGACGACGTAGGAATCACCCGTCGTCGAGTACTGCGTCTCGCCCTGATACTCGTCTTCCTCGACGTTCGTCACGAGCAGTTCTATCCCCGGCTCGAGCAGCGCCGCGGATTCGGTCCACTTTCCCCACAAAGTGACCGTCCTCGCGTCCTTTCCGTCGACTGAATTCGGGGACGCGCCGCCGGACTCGCGATTGGACGCGTCGGTCGGGGACGCCGAATCCTCGAGTCCGTCGAAGCGAAGCGGGACCTCCGCGAGGTCGCTCTCCCCGTAGCTCGTCGTCACCGTTCGCACGTCGACCTCGCCCGCGACGGTACCGCGTACGTTCACGGATTCGTGAAGGGGGCGGCGGCGAAAAATGCTATCGGTCGCGACTTGGCTCGAGGCGCTTTCGGAAACGAACAACACAGTTATTACTGCTGCATGTTGTATGTTGTTGTATACCACGATGTACGACCGAATCCTCGTCCCGACCGACGGCTCGGCCGAGGGCGAACACGCACTCGAGTACGCGATCGAGCTCGCGCGAGCCCACGACGCGAAGATTCGTGCGGTGTACGTCGTCAACGCGGCGAGTTACGGCGGGCTCCCGATGGAAACGGCGTGGGATGGGATCAACGACGCCCTCCGCGAGGAAGGCGAGACGGCGGTCGAACGGGTGAGAGAACTCGCGCCGGCGGACGTCACGGTCGAAACGGTGGTGCTCGAGGGATCCCCGAGTAAAGTCATCGTCGACGAAGCCGCCCCGGAAAACTGCGACCTCGTCGTGATGGGAACCCACGGCCGGGGCGGAATCGATCGACTCCTCCTCGGTAGCGTCGCGGAACGGGTCGTCCGCCGAGCTCCGGTTCCCGTATTGACGGTCCACCTCGATCAGGACGAATCCGAGCACTCGCCCGCCGACGCGCAGGTACCCGTAGAGTAAACTCAGGGACCGTCAAACTCCAGGACCGTCATCCCCTAGGACCACCAAACCGGTGACGGTCGCAGACCGATTCTCGAGCGCGGTAGCCGTATTGAATCCAATGACCGCACATCATCGACAGTTGGGGTAGTGCTGAAACTGGTCGAACAGCCGCTGATGAGTGGGAATTGCGCGAGTTGACGGCCGGATTGATCACCATTTGCTCCCTCGTTGGGAGCAGTCATCACTTTCACCGCGGTAGCACACAGCTTTTAGCCCCGCCGCTAATAAGGGGAAACGATGACGTCGTTCCAGTCGACACTCGGCGAGGAGGAGGGGATCGCCGAAGAGCTGGCCGAAAACCAGCGCGCGATCTCCATCGCCGAGTTCTTCGAGAAGAACAAGCACATGCTCGGCTTCGACAGCGGCGCTCGAGGCCTCGTGACGGCCGTCAAGGAGGCCGTCGACAACGCGCTCGACGCCGCCGAGGAAGCCGGTATTCTCCCCGATATCTACGTCGAAATTCAGGAGGAGGGCGATTACTACCGGCTGATCGTCGAAGACAACGGGCCGGGATTGACCAAGGAGTCGCTGCCGAAAGTCTTCGGGAAACTGCTCTACGGCTCTCGATTTCACGCCCGCGAACAGTCTCGCGGACAGCAGGGGATCGGAATCTCTGCGGCGGTATTGTACTCGCAGCTGACCAGCGGGAAGCCCGCGAAGATCACGAGTCGCACGCAGGGCTCGAGCGAGGCGGAGTACTTCGAACTGATCATCGATACCGACGACAACGAACCCGAGATCAGCGTCGAAGAGACCGCTTCGTGGGATCGCCCCCACGGCACGCGAATCGAACTCGAGATGGAGGCGAACATGCGTGCGCGCGCCCAGCTTCACGATTACATCAAGCACACGGCGGTCGTCAACCCCCACGCCCGCCTCGAGCTCAACGAGCCGAGCGCGCATTTCAAGGCGGAACGGGCGACCGACGAACTGCCCGAAGAGACCGAAGAGATCCGTCCGCACCCCCACGGCGTCGAACTCGGGACCGTGATGAAGATGCTGTCGGCGACGGATTCACACAGCATCTCCGGATTCCTTCAAGAGGAGTTCACCCGCGTCGGGAAAAAGACCGCCAACTCGGTCATCGACGAGTTCCGCGATCGACACTTCGGCCGGGAGATGTCCTGGGAGACGCCGACCGCCACCGAGGGCGTCGCTGTCGGCCAAGCGATCGAAGACGCGACGGCGAACAAGGGAGCGACCGCGACGGCCGACTTCGCGGAGACCATCGCCACGACCGTCGAAAACCGCGAGCGGATCTGCCATCACAAACTGGTCGAAATCGTCGAATCTGCCGCCGAATCGGCCGAAGACGATCACGGAACGACTTTCGGCGAGACGGTTCGAGAGAACGCCGTCGAGGCTGCGTGGGCCGAACTCGTCGGTCTCGGGGGCGAATCCGCGGAGGCCGACTCGGACGGCGACTCTCGGATGACCGCAGACGTCTACGCGCTCGCAGACGACGCGACGAGCACGCGCAAGGACGACGAAGTGATTCACGCCTTCGCCGAGCGACTGGCCGGGCAGTTCGAAGACGCGGAAGATCCGCGCCATCGATTCACCCACGCGAAGCTCCGCTCGGCCGTCGACCGCGCCGCCGAGTTGACCGAAGAGTACGACGACGCCGCGTTCGGCGACACCGCTCGAGAGAACGTCGTCGAGGCGATCTGGGGCGTCATGCGGACTGTTCCGGACGATCCGCCGCTGGTTCGAGAGCTCACGGAGGATCGAGACGCCTCGAGCCAGCTGGTCGACGGGATGCGTGCGACCGACATCATGGCACCGCCGACGCGGTGTCTCTCGCCGATCACAGACGAACTCATCGAAGCAGGGTTGCGAAAGGAGTTCGACGCCGACTTCTACGCGGCGGCGACGCGCGATGCAGGGGTTTCGGGCGGCGATCCGTTCATCGTCGAGGCGGGCATCGCCTACGGCGGTGAGTTAGAGGCCGAGGGAAGCGCGGACGTACTTCGGTTTGCGAACCGCGTACCGCTTGTCTACCAGCGCGGTGCCTGTGCGACGACCGATGTCGTCAAACAGATCGGCTGGCGAAACTACGGGCTCGACCAGCCCGGCGGCTCCGGGCTGCCCAACGGCCCCGCCGTGATCATGGTCCACGTGGCGTCGACGAACGTGCCGTTTACGAGCGAGTCCAAAGACGCCGTGGCGAACGTCCCCGAGATCGAAGACGAGATCGAACTCGCCATCCGTGAGGCTGCTCGAGAGCTCAAGAGCTACCTCAACAAGCGCCGCTCGATGGAAAAACGCCGACGCAAGCAGAGCGTCCTCGGACAGATCCTCCCGGAGATGGCCGAGAAGGTCGCCGAAGTGACCGACAATCCCGAGCCGAACATCGACGACGCCGTCGCTCGGATCATGAACAACGTGCTCGTCGAGCGCGAACTCGAGGAAAACGGCGACGGCCAATCGGTCTCGATCGTCGTCGAGAACCACACGAGTACGACCGAGTCGTTCGAACTGACGGACATCGTCACCGCCGAACCGCGTAACCTCTCCGACGGCGCGAACGTCGTGGAGATGGACGGCGAGTGGTTCGTCAAGTGGGACGACGACGTCTCCAGCGGCGAGGAAACGACCCTCGAGTACGAGGTCGACGCCGACGCTTCGTTCGATCTCGACGTGAGTGGCGTCGAAAGTGAGAAACTTACCGTGACAGACCAATGAGTACGGACACCAACCAGGAAGCAAGAGAACAGTTGATCGACCTCGCCGCGGAGTTTTACGATCAGTTCGAAGGGGGAGAGATACCGAGTATGTCGCTCCCGACCCGGACGAAAAGCAACATCGAGTACGACGAGGAAAAGGGCGTCTGGGTCTACGGCGACCGGACGTCGAGGCGATCGGCGAACTCGGTTCGCGGTGCCCAGAAGCTGTTGAAGGCCGTTTACACGATCGAGTTCCTCGCGGACCAACTCGAGGAAGACCGCTCCTCGACGCTACGTGAGTTGTACTACCTATCCGAAAGCTGGGACAACGACAACGCCCAGTTCAACGATCAGGACGAGTCCAACCAGTTGATCGAGGACTTAGAGATTGTCTCGGAGGTCACCCGCGAGGACTTTCACATGCGCCCGGAGGAATCCGGTGCGAAGGTGATGGGGCCGCTCCACATCCGCGAGCAGACGAACCGCGGCGAACGCGACATCCACTGTCAGCTCGACGTAGGGCAAGGCGGCTACCAGATCCCGAATAACCCCGACACGATCGAGTTCCTCGACAACGACGCCGACTTCGTCCTCTGTGTCGAGACCGGCGGGATGCGAGACCGGCTGGTCGAAAACGGGTTCGACGCCGACTACGACGCCCTGATCGTCCACCTCGGCGGCCAGCCCGCGCGGGCGACGCGGCGACTGATCAGACGGCTCCACGACGAACTCGAGCTTCCGGTGACGGTCTTCGCCGACGGCGACCCGTGGTCCTATCGCATCTACGGCTCGGTCGCTTACGGCTCGATCAAGTCCGCACACCTCTCCGAGTATCTCGCGACGCCCGAGGCCAAATATATCGGCATCCAGCCGGCCGACATCGTCGAGTACGACCTGCCGACGGACCCGCTCTCGGATTCGGACATCAACGCCTTAGAGAGCGAACTCTCCGATCCGCGCTTCCAGACCGACTACTGGGAAGAGCAGATCGAACTCCAACTCGAGATCGGAAAGAAAGCAGAACAGCAGTCCCTCGCGGCGCGCGGGCTGGACTTCGTGACGGATACGTATCTGCCCGAACGCCTCGAGGCGATGGGTGTCCTGTAATCGGCCGACCTCCAGTTCGAGCAAATCACTGCGCCTCCGGCGGGTTCTGTTCTCGGAAACGCTTCGCGACGGTCGCCATTCGCTCGAACTCGACGCCGTCTCGAGAGTACATGTGCTCGAGCAATTCCTCGAGGCGGCCGATTCGATGCGCTTGCCCGATCACCTGTGGGTGGAGGGTGAGAACGTACACCCCGCCGTCGACGTGCTCGCACATCCAGTCGAACTGGTCGCGCCACTTCCGGAAGATCATCTCCTCGTCGGTGTAGCCCATCCGGTGGGGGCCCGCCCAGGTGTAGGTAAAGGGCGGGAAGTCGTCGCGTTCCCACGACGGGGGGAGCTCGACGATGTCGGTCGGCTCGCCGCGTTCGTAGGGCGCGTCGGCGGGCGCACGCCATCCCCGCCGGAGGTAGTGCGGTGTGAAATCCGCGGCCATCACGCTCGAGTCCCACTCGAACCCCAGTTCGAGGAGGATGTCGAGTGTGTGTTCGGAAAAGTCCCACGCCGGCGAGGCGTAGCCGGTCGGACGCTCTCCCGTAAGCGCGACGATGCTCTCGATGCCGCGCTCGATATCCGCCCTCTCGGCCTCCCTGCTCTCGTAACTCGAGGGCCCGCGATGGGTCCAGCCGTGGTGTTGGATCCCGTGGCCGGCGTCGGCGATCGCCTCGCAGGCCGCCGGAAAACTCTCGATGGTGTGTCCGGGGATACACCACGTCGAGGGGAGGTCGTGTTCGTCGTGGAGATCGAGGAGTCGAGGCGTTCCGACATCGGCGCCGTAGACGCCTCGAGAGTGTCGCGTCGGCATGTCCCAGGCGTCGAACGCCCAGAGCCACGTCGAGACCGCGTCGAAGTGATACGAAACGCAGACCGTTGCACTCGCCATGTGCGGCGGACGACCCGCAGGTGAATATAGGTATCACGACTCGTGAGTCGATGGGGTCGGTAGCGATGGCGCTGGGGGCGGTAGCGATACCGCGTGAGCAACCGACACCCAATTACTTACGTGGATGGCGACCCGCCGATAGGAACGAATGCCAGAAGCAGATCTTCAGCACTCGGAGTCGGGTGCTGACGAAGGCCGTCCACCCGTCCAGTGTGACGCGTGCCGGTCCGCCTTCGAATCTGATAGCCGGCGGGCCGTCTCGTTTCTCCTTCTGGATCACCTCACGATCCCCGTCGTCAGCTGTGAGGACCACCTCGAGCAGTTTGCCTCGGTCTGCGGGTTAACTACCGAAGATACCGCTGAGACGCTGGATCACCGACCGGCCGGCGGCGTCCGCTGTCCGGGCTGTCGACTCGCACCCCACAACTCGGCCCAACCGGTGATACCGGTCCGAAAAGGAGCGGTCCTCGTCGTGGCGTGTCCCGAACACCAGTCGAAGGTATTCCAACGGTTTCGGACGGGACTCCAGACGCGACACCACCTCTCCTCGAACGTCGGTGCCACGACGAACTCGTTGCGCTGATCTCGGCACGGGTGGCACCCAGGACGTAGACGGTGCTTACTCGAGCGTCTGTTCACCCTCGAGTGCAGTAGCCGGCGTATCCGGGTTCTCGAGCACGACCGGGACTGTTCGACTCGCTACGTCGACGACGAACGCCTCCGTGTCAACTCCGGCCGCCTCGCCGTAGATCGGACAGACGAGCCGCGGAGCCATTCGTCCGGCGAGCGCCGCGGCCTCGTGTCTGTCCATCGTGGTGTCGCCATCGATCGGCGGAAAGAAGATGTCGACATCGAGATCCTCGTGGTACTCGAGGGCGTCCGTATGTCCCGGGAAGAACGCCTGAACGCCGTCGACGGTGACCGCGTACCCACAGCCCGTTCCCTCGGGGTGGTACGGCGACCCGTCTTCGCGGGTGTGTGGTCCGTCTGGTTCGTTGTACGCTGGTACCGTGAACAGATCGAGCGGTCCGAGAACGAACGACTCGTCGGCGCGAACGCGTTCCACGTCGTAGGAGAGGTCGGCCGGAGGGTCGCGGACTGGCTCCGACCGATCGTCGCTGCGGTCGTCAATCTCCCGTCCGTCGATCGACTCGTGGATCACCACCATCGCGTCGTCGCGAGCGACCCGTTCGATCCCCGTCGGATCGTAGTTGTGCCCGTGCGTAACCAACACCAGATCGCCGTCTCGAGGTGCCGTCCCCTCGAGAACGCTGTCCCGATGGGGATCGACGTAGATGACCACGCCTGTCCGGGACTCGAGGCGAACCGTTGTATGGCCGAGCCAGTCAAAGCGCACCGCGCCGTAGCTGACGGTCATGCACGGCCGTTCGTTCGAGACGTCGAAAAACGTTCGTCTCCGCAGTTGGTCGGGTCCAGATCAGGGAATTCGAACCGAGTGCGAGAGCGTGCCGACGCCCTCGACTTCGATTTCGACCTCGTCACCGTCGGCGAGCGGACCGACGCCTTCCGGCGTCCCGGTCGCGATCACGTCACCCTCTTCTAAGGTCTGGTAGGTCGTGATCTCGGCGATCAGTTCCGGAATCGGGAAGATGAGCTGATCGAGCGTGCCGTCCTGTTTGAGCTCGCCGTTGACTCGAGAACGAACCGCCGCGTCGTCGGGCACTTCGTCGGGAGTCGCAAGCACCGGACCGAGCGGTGCAGCGCCGTCGAAGGCCTTCCCGCGGACCCAGTTACGTTCCTCGGACTGGTCGTCACGGTTCGAGAGGTCGTTGACGCAGGTGAACCCGGCGATGACATCCCTCGCATCCGAGACCGGTACGTTCCGGCACTGTTGCCCGATGACGACGCCCAGTTCGGCTTCGTGGTCGATCCGCTCTTTCCCCGCTGGAACGGTCACCGTGTCGCCGTGGCTCGAGACCGTGTTCGGCGGCTTGAGAAAGAGCATCGGTCGGTCCGGGAGATCCGACCCCATTTCGTCGGCGTGGTCGGCGTAGTTGCGTCCGATACAGACGATCTTCGAGGGGTCGGTCGGCGGTAGGATGTCGATCTCGTCGGCATCGAAATCGTAGCTCTCGTTCGCGAAGTGGACGGTTCCGTTCTCGAGTTCGCCGCGGCGAACCGCGCCGGCCGGGTCGCGGAATCTGACGTATTTCATGCGATGAAGTTTGTCGTAGAGATAGAAAAACATTGAGAAGGCCCTCGAGTACGCCGGCAATCGCTCGAGCTCCGGAACGGCGTCGAAAAACGGTCTGCGCTTGTTTGCGACCGTACGCCCGCTGGTGTTTTCGAGGGAAATCGTCTCGAGCAGCGCTCCGGAGGGGTTCGCCACGTCATTCACTGCCACTGGAGGGATGGAACGGAACGTTTTTTACTAGCCCCCGGCAATCGGTGAGTGTAGCTTCACGAGACCGGGCCGAACCGCGGTACGGTGTCGAAGCGACGACTGCTCCGTTGGTGTAGTCCGGCCAATCATTTCGGCCTTTCGAGCCGATGACCAGGGTTCAAATCCCTGACGGAGCACTACAGCGGCCGAGTTTTACAAGAGAGCAAAGCGCGCGTACGGAAGGGATTTTAACGAGACGAGTCACGGTGTCGAGCGTAGCGAGGCGACCGTCTCGGCGTTGTTCAACTCCCTGATGGAGCGCCTTTCGGAGACCATGCTCGTGAATTGTAGCTGTGGTATACGAGTGGATCTTTTGTCACGGATGGGGCGCGAACGCTCGTAAGCGCTCACGACTGCCCTCGAGACGAAATCATCCCACCTCAAAGTGCGTTTTGACAGATGTTTTTCCTCGCGTTTCGGTAAGAACGCTCTACGACAGCGTTCGGCCTGGACTACGATTCAGATCGCACCGAAGCGAACGGCCGTTCCGAAGAATACGGATCGAATACGCCTCGAGGCTTGTCCTTTCGCTCGTGAGTTGGCACGGCCTACTTATTTCTGGAGAGTGCCTACTCGCTCGAGCGGATCCCTACAATCCCGTACGAGATTAATAACAAATACTAGATCAGTGGCAGTGATTCGTGGAATGAACGATCTCACCGGGTTTCAACGAGACTTGTTGTACGTGATCGCCGGCGCCGACCAACCGTCAGGCCAGGATATCAAAGAGGAAATCGAGAAATATTATAGCTCAGATATCAATCACGGTCGGTTGTATCCGAATCTCGACACGATCGTCAACAAAGAACTAGTCGAGAAGGGCCAACTCGACAGGCGAACGAACTACTACGCGATCACGGAGTCGGGGGAACAGGAGATCGTCGAGCGCCGCGAGTGGGAGTCACAATACCTCTAATCGACGCTGCCCGGCCTCGAGAGGTGTCACCGATCTCGGTTCGGAAGCGCTACGGCGAACGTTGATCCCGTTCCCGGCGACGATTTCATCTGAATCTCGCCACCATATGGTCGACAATCTTTCGACAGTCTAACACCAGTCCCCGTGAACTCCTCGGAGTCCGCGTACTCGATCGATGACTGCCTCGAGATTTACCAGCGTCTCGAAGGAGCCACCTCCACTCGACACGGGACTCGAGACCGTTCGAAGCGGTTCTTGCAGATCGTGTGAGTCCACGGTCGAATGCTCGAGTCGTTGAAAGGCTTACGGGCGTCCAGACGGAGTGAAGAGTATGGCCGCAAATCGAGTCGTTCAGGGACGGATGGTTAACGCGAAAAAGCTGGCCGAACTGATCGAGGGCGACTCCGTGATGGAAACCGATTCCATCGAGGAGGCGGATCGGTCCTGCCCGGAATGTGGGGAGAACGTCCTGAAAGTCGGCTACATGCCGTCGGTCACCGAATTCGTCACCGGATGGAAGTGCCAGGAGTGTGACTGGCGCGAGACAGACAGGGAGTAGTCGCGATCTCGCCGGACTCGAGTCGAATTAGGGTCGATCACCAAGCTGTGAGCTCGAGGGCGAGCACGCAACAGGCGAGAAAGAGCTGTTCGCCGTCGATGATGAATCCGTAAAAGAGGACGCTCCGATCGCGGGTGGCGAACGGAATGTATCCGCCCACGTAGGCGTTGAACGCCAGCAACACGAGAAACGTCGGTGGAACGAGACCAACAGCGACGCAGATGAGGACGCTCGCGGCGACGGCGACGTTCGAAATCTGCGCGAGGATGCGAGTTCGGTGCGGATCGAAAACGACCGGGACCGTACTGATTCCCGCCGCCCGATCCCCGTCGATGTCCTTGATATCGAAGACGATCGCTGCGATTGTCAACATCGCGGTCACGTAGGCCGCGAGAAAGACGATGCCAGTTGTCTCGAGGACGTCGTAGTAAAATCCGACCCCCAGCGGGATCAGCCCCCAGGCGACGCCGACGGTCAGGTTTTTCACAAGGAAGACCCGCTTGAGTCGAAAAAACGAGTAGGCGATCGTCACGAGCAGCGGGATCACCGTATACCTCGCGCCCGGAAGGTCGAGGACGACGGCGACGACGATCGCGATCAGGTAGAGGCCGACTCCGAGCGCGAGCAGGAGTCGTCCGTGCTCTCTGGTAAACGCCGCGCGGCCGGGAACGTTCTGCTCGTCCTCCTCGAGGTCGGTAAAGCGGTTGAGACTGTAGACGAACATCGCCGCGGCGAAGACGATAAAGAGCGGGACCGGATCGATCGGAAGGTCCACGAGAAGCATCGTAACGAGCGCAATGCTCGTCGCGGAGAGCGAGATGTGAAGGTTGCTGTGAACGAGAAAGAGAGCGACCGCTTCGAACCGGGAGCGGGCCGACTCGAGGCGCGGGGCCGAGTTGAGTAGTGCCACAGCGTGTACCGTTCTCGTATGTATTCGGGGGCAGTGAAGGCATTAATGCTGGGATGGCAGACTTCCGGACATGTGCAGTCACTCATCTATTGCTTCGGCCAGCAACACGGGTAGTGCGTGCCAACTGATCGGGCCGGAAGCGGGTTAGACACAGTTTGTCGAACTGGGGGAAATCGATGTTCGAGCCCGGTATATTTCGGGCAAAATATGACGGTAACTGAGTGGGGTGTTACCATTATTCAATCCCGCATGGTTGCTGTTTGATCTTCACGAATATCGGCTACGATCACATTTGAGTATGGGTTTTTCCAAAGCGAGAGCGCCGAACTCCGGATACTACCGGAATGTGAAATTATGGTGGTACGTGACAGGGCAACGGCTCTCGCGAGTGGAAACTGCCATGATTTAAGCGACGTGGGAACAGCCGTTCAAATGGATATGAAGCTACACGAGTATCAGGCGAAGCAAGTCTTCGCCGACGCCGGGGTTCCGACGCCGGAGTCGAAGCTCGCCTCCGACGTCGACGGCGTCGTCGCCGCGGCCGAGGAGATTGGATACCCAGTCGCGGTCAAAGCGCAGGTACAGGTCGGTGGCCGCGGCAAAGCGGGGGGAATCAAACTCGTCGACGACGAGGACGAAGCCCGCGACGCTGCCGACTCCATTCTCGGGATGGACCTCAAAGGCTACCACGTAGATCGGGTGCTGGTCGAGGAGGCAGTCGACTTCACGAACGAGCTCTACGTCGGCATCACGATGGATCGCGGCGAGGGCAAACCCGTCGCGATGGTCTCGACGAAAGGCGGCGTCGACATCGAAGCCGTCGCGGAGGAAACGCCGGAAGCCATCGCGCGCGAACACATCGATCCCTCCTTCGGGATGCATCCCTACCAGGCCCGCAAGGCGGTCTACGACGCCGGTGTCGACGGCGACATCGCACGCGACGTCTCGAGCGTGCTGACGACGCTCTATCAGCTCTGGTCGGACCGGGACGGCTCCGACGCGGAGATCAACCCGTTGATGGTCACCAGCGACAACGAGGTCATCGCGGCCGACGCCGTGATGAACATCGACGAGGACGCGTTGTTCCGCCAGCCCGAACTCGCCGAGATGGAAGAGGAAGCGGCAACCGGCGACGCCTTAGAGCAAAAGGCAGACGAGTACGACTTCGACTACGTCCGACTCGAGGGCAACACGGGAATCATCGGCAACGGTGCCGGCCTCGTGATGACCACCCTCGACCTCGTGGATCACTACGGCGGCGAACCCGCCAACTTCCTCGACGTCGGTGGCGGCGCGAAAGCCGACCGGATCGCGAACGCGCTCGACATGGTGTTCTCCGACGAGAACGTCGACTCCGTCGTATTCAACATCTTCGGAGGAATCACCCGCGGCGACGAAGTCGCCAAGGGGATTAACGAAGCCCTAGAGCAGTTCGACGAGATCCCGAAACCGGTCGTCGTCCGACTGGCCGGGACCAACTGGGAGGAAGGCATGGAAATTCTCAACGAAGACCTCGTGACGGTCGAACAGACCCTCGAGGATGCGGTCCAGCGTGCCGTCGCGTACGCTGAGGAGGTGAACGAACAATGAGCGTACTAGTCGACGACGACACGCGCGTGGTGGTACAGGGCATCACCGGCGGGGAAGGCAAGTTCCACGCCGAACAGATGATGGAGTACGGAACGAACGTCGTCGCCGGTGCGGTCCCCGGAAAGGGCGGGCAGGAAGTCGCCGGCGTTCCGGTCTACGACACCGTCGACGAAGCCGTCGAAGCCGAAAACGCAGATACGTCGGTCATCTTCGTCCCGCCGGCGTTCGCGGGCGACGCCATCTTCGAATCGCTCGACACCGACCTCGACCTCGCGGTCGCGATCACCGAGGGCATTCCGACCCAGGATATGGCTCGAGTGAACAAGCGACTCACCGAGACCGACACGCGGCTCATCGGTCCGAACTGTCCCGGCCTCATCACCCCCGGCGAGGCCAAACTCGGCATCCTGCCGGGCAACATCTTCGCCTCGGGCGACGTCGGGCTCGTCTCGCGCTCGGGGACGCTGACCTACCAGGTCGTCGACAGCCTCACCAACCGTGGAATCGGCCAGACCACCGCGATCGGTATCGGCGGCGACCCGATCATCGGCACCGACTTCGTCGACGCCCTCGAACTCTTCGAGAACGATCCGGACACGAAGGCCATCGCCATGTGCGGCGAGATCGGCGGCGAGGACGAGGAGGAGGCGGCAGCCTACATCGACGAGCACGTCGACACGCCCGTCGCCGGCTTCATCGCCGGTCGAACGGCCCCACCAGGGAAACGCATGGGCCACGCCGGCGCGATCGTTTCCGGCTCGGGAACCGGCACCGCAGAGAGCAAGATCAGCGCGCTCAACGACGCCGGCGTTCCGGTCGGCGACACCCCCGAGGAAGTCGCAGATCACGTCGAGAGCTTCCTCGAGTAATCCAGCCGACACCGTCGAAGCTTTTCTTCGTCTGTGATCGTCTCGAGTTTGCAAACCTGAGCACCATCGCGTCAGCTACCAGCCCGTCGTTATTTCATGAGTACTGACGGAGTTATGGGGTGACGAAATCGCTTCCCGTTCGAGACTGTCCCCAAGAATTATAGTTACGTAAACTGCGCTAGCTAGCGTGGTTTACGAGACGACCAACCGGACGATCGACGACGCGCTCGAGCGGGTGTTCGCCGGCGAACGCCTCGATCGGACCGACGGATTGGCGCTTATGGCACAGCCGGTTGAGCCGCTTGCGGAAGCGGGAGCCGCCGTCCGGGATCACTTCGGCGACGGCACCGTCGACGCCTGCTCGATCGTCAACGCGAAGGCGGGCAACTGCGCCGAGGACTGTGGCTTTTGCGCGCAGTCGGTCCACTTCGACACCGGCATCGACACATACGATTTCCTCGGGCCAGAGAAGATCCTCGAGGCGGCCAAACGCGCCGAGCGAGACGGCGCACAGCGCTTTGGAATCGTGGTCGCCGAACGCGGCGTCTCGAAGGAACTCCGCCCCGAGGAGTGGGCTGAAGTCCTCGAGTCGATCCGCGCCGTTCGCGAGGAGTGCGACCTCGAGGTCGACGCCTCGCTGGGGATTCTCACGCCCGAAGAGGCCGAAATCCTCGCCGAGGAGGGAATCAATCACTACAATCACAACATCGAGACCTCGCCGCGGTACTTCCCCGAAATCGTCGACTCCCACAGCTTCGAGGATCGGGTCCACACCCTCGAGGTCGCCAAATCGGCGGGGATGGACCTCTGTGCGGGCGTCATCCTCGGAATGGGCGAGACGCCGACCGACCGCGTCGATGCGGCCATTGCGCTACAGGAAATCGGCATTTCGTCGCTGCCGGTCAACGTCCTCAATCCCGTCGCGGGAACCCCGCTCGCGGAGCAGGGTGTCGAAATTAGCACGGACGAGATCGTCAAAACCGTCGCGGTTTACAAACTGCTCCACCCCGAATCGCGCGTTCGGCTCACCGGCGGGCGCGAGGTCAACCTCGAGCCCGACGAACAGCACCTGCCCCTCGAGGCGGGCGCGGACGGGCTGCTTACCGGCGATTATCTGACGACCGAGGGGCAGTCGGCCGGCGACGACATCGAGATCATCGAACGGGCGGGCCTCGAGCCGAACCGGTCGGTCAACGAGTTCGATCCGGAGGCGGTGAAAGCTCGAGGGCGACGGACGACCAAGGAATCGCTGACCGAGACCGCGACGGGAACGGCCACTGATGCGGCCGGCAACGCCGACAGTGCGAACGCGGAATCGACCGACGACTGAGAAACGACTGACGATCGAGAGACGACCGACGACCGAAAGACGACTGATTCACGACACAACCTACAATGAACGACACGACGTTTGCGGTGCTCGGAACGGGAGGTATCGGCCGACGAACGCTCGAGGTGAGCCAGCACAAAGACGGGCTCACGCCGGTTGCGGCGTGTGACCGCCACGGCGTCGCGATGGATTTCGACGGACTGGACGTCGACGAACTGCTCGAGGCGACCGAAGGGAACATCGACAGCGGGCCGGGAACTGATGGGACCCGAGGAACTGACGCGTCTAGAGACGACGACCTCGAGACGGACGGCGGCGCGGCGGCGTCGTCCGGCGTCAAACAACACGGCGAGAACGCGGGCGTCGTCGCATCCGCGCAGGCTCGCCCGTCCGAGGATCCGATACAGGAGATTATCGACCACGGCGACGCCATCGATGCCGTCTTGCTGGCGCTGCCGAACTACGAACACGACTTCATCCCGCGGGTTGCGGATCGGTTCATAGCGGGCGGCTACGCCGGCGTGATGGTCGACGTGCTCAAACGCTCTCGAGTCATCGGGATGCTCGACGAGCGCGCGTCGGCGTTCGAGGACGCCGGAATCACGTTCGTCTGCGGCGCCGGCGCGACGCCCGGGTTCCTCACCGGCGCGGCGGCGCTCGCTGCCCAGTCGTTCGTCGAGGTCGAGTCCGTCGACATCTGGTGGGGCGTCGGCCTGAAATCGGGGTACGAGGACAACCGCGGCACCGTCAGAGAGGATATCGCCCACCTGCCGGAGTACGATATCGACACCGCCCGGACGCTCTCCGAGGACGAAATCGAGGCCATCATCGACGACCACGACGGCGTCCTCGAGTTCGATGATATGGAGCACGCGGACGATGTCTTACTCGAGCGGGCTGGCATCTGCGACGCCGAGGACGTGACCGTCGGCGGAATCCTCGACGTCGAACACGACGAGAAACCGACGACGACGACCGTCTCCGTGACCGGCACCACGTTCGACGGCGAAACGGGGACCAACACGTTCGAACTCGACGACGCCACGAGTATGGCGGCGAACGTCAACGGACCGGCGATCGGCTATCTGAAGACTGCCGTCTGCCGAAACCGGGCCGGCGAGTACGGCGTCTTCGGTCCCGCCGAACTGATGCCCGGCTTTTGAGCGCTCGAGACCAATTTTCTCCATCCTCCATCCATTAACTCGAGCCGGAATTTCGTTCGCTCCCATCCGTTTCGCTGACCAAAAAACACTTGTTAATTAAGTGACTAATGGGCGATAATGGAAGAAACAATCCTCGGAGCGGCGTTTAGCGGTGGGTTGTTTCTGTCTTCCTCTGGTTCGGTCGCCGAGCCATGAGAATCAGGCGGGCGCAGACCGCTATTTCGACCGTCGACACCGGCGGGGCACCAGATCCGGTCGGTGGTCGCGAAGAGACCGTCGCGGGCGAGCTTCGCGTCGAGAAATCGGTGAACGAAAACAGACGAGGCGAGACGGTCATCGAATCGGCGCCGATCGGACTCTTGCTCTGGCGCATTCGCTCTCGAAGCGACCCCTCGGACGGGTGGACGACGGTCGAAACCGGCCTCGAAGCCGGCGAATTCAGCATCGATACCGGGAACGAAACGATCCGCGTCGACGCGGACTGGCTCGTCGACCAGCACGGCGATACTTCGCTCTGGTCGCTTTCCGCTGCCGATCTGAAGGGATACGGCGTGCGGGAATCGCTTCTGGCCAAAACGGGGTCGCTCTCGGAAGCCGTCTACCTGCAAAACGATCGGGATACCGTCTCGCTGACGAACACGGATATCCTCTCCGCCGAGGTCGGCGACGAGATCGAACGGACGGGCCAACAGTATCAACTCGAGACGTGGTCCCTCCCTGACGGTGCGTCCTGTACCGTCCACGGCGAACTGATCGTCGACCGCGGTGACATCCGAATCCGCGGATCCGACGACGTTCCGATGACGATTGGCGACGACGGTCCCGAATCGCTCGAACGAACGCTCCGCGGAGAGCTGTTCACGTCCGGCGTGTACGCGGCCGGATCGCTCCTTGCCTCGCTCGGCTTTCTGTACGTCTCCGTCGCAGTACTGTGAGCAGGTGCTTTCGGAATCATTTCGGCGCACCCCCGAAAACCGATCGCTCGAGCCGGCGACTGCGCTCATAATCATGAAGCGTGCCCGGAAACGGTGATGGTGGTGCCGTTTCCGGGTGGAAAACCCATGGTATTCGCTCGAACGGTCTCACGGTCTCGTGTTGAGCGTGGGTAGGGATCGCCCGCTGTCTGGCCCGTTTCGGGCCACCACATCCCACGCGGAGCACCGCTAACACAGTTTGCCACGAATTCGCAAGGTGGGAATTTCGCTCGAGGCGTCAGTTTGGTCACGCTCGTGTTCGTAGCGGAGATGGCGGAAATCCACGCGGATACGCGATTGGAATTGAGTGGACGCCTCGAGTGTGCCCACACCCGAGCGAGTATCGCACCAGACATCTTCCTCGAGACTACTTCGGTCCGATGAGAAAGAATATACACCGGCCTCGACAACACTCCTGACGGATATAACACAAATCTCTACGGGACGTTTCAACTAGGAAATGACTGAGCCATGGATCAAAGCGAGCGCCCGAATCGCGCGGACCGAGTGGAGACGCCGTCGGCGGGAAGTGGCGGCCGGAACGCAGCGCACGCGGCGACGAGTGCTCCTCATCGCGATGGTCGCACTCGCCGTTGTGTTCGGAGCGGTGTCTCGATCCGCGGGGGCGTCGATCGCGGCGAGTGGATCGATCCCTATCGACTTGCTGGGAATCGGCGCAGGCCTCCTGTTCGGAGCGCTCGCGTTGCGAAGTTCGAACGTTACGCGCGCGAGATTCGAAGGTCTCGACTCCGACTTTCTCCTGACGACCGTCCCAGCGAGAGCGCCAGCGCTGGGGCTGCTCGTGTTCGTCTTCGCCCGCATCGGCGTCTTTCTCGTCGGGCCGGCCGCGGGCGTGGCGGTCGGAACCGCGCTCGGACTCCGGTCGCCGCTGGTTGGGCTAACGATCTTCGCGGCGATCACGGGAATCACAGCACTGGCCGTCGGCGTCGGCGTGGCCAGTAGGCTCGCCGCACAACTCGTCGGCCGACGGCTGGCTCGAGGGAACTTCTACCGGGATCTGCTCGTCGTGTTCGGCTGGGTCCCGGTGCTCCTCGCGTGGCTCGTCCTTGATTCGACATCGATATCGGTCGCGCCGCTGCTCGAGCGGTTCGACTCGCTGCCGATGACGTGGATCGTCGACCTGGCGTTCCTCGGTGCGACCGGACTCGGCGTCGACGGCGCTCGCGCACTGGCTGCAGTCGGGACGCTCGCGCTGGCGGTGCCGCTCCTCGTAGGTGTGACAACGGTTCTCGTCGAGCGACTCTGGGTTCGAGAAGCGAGCGGGTCCACGGGGCCCCACGGCTCGCACTCGCTCGTCAAAGAGGGGTGGCTCGAGAAACTACTCGGCGACTACGTTTCGCGTCCCGCGCTCACCGTCGCTCGAGAACGGTGGGTCACGGAGCGACGCTCCCCGCAAGGGGTTCTATACACAGCATACGTCGTCTTTTTCATGGGTATAATACTGATGCCGATGTTCACTATCGTTGGAACGCCTCTTTTCTTGTTTCTGGTGCTAACGCTCGGACTCGTGACTGGCTTTGCCTTCGGATCGGATCCGATCGGGGTCAAATATCGCGTTCTTCCCATGCTCTTGACGACGATCGGTGGACGACAATTCGTCGGCGGCTTCCTCGTCGCTGCACTCGTTCCCGGCGTTCCGATCGTTACCGCCATCGTTCTTCCGCTCGGAGTGCTCAGTTCCGCCAGTCTTCTCGAGACTGTGGCGCTCGCTCTTATTGGCGTAACCCTCTGTGCGTGTACCGCTACGGTCAGCCTCGCTGTCGAGATGGGCGTCGATCGCGACCGGTTCAGCCCTGTTTCCGGGTTCTTCACTAGCGCTCCAGTGTACACGGAACCGGGTGTCTCGGCATTCGTCCGAATGGCATGTGTCTTTGGGATCGTGACGGTCACCGCCGTTCCTGCCTTGCTGGGGTACTCCTCACTGGGTTACGAGAGCACGATAGTACGCCAAATCGGGATGCCGACCGATGTCGTCCGGCTCGGTTCGCTCTTTCTCACGATACTTCTCGCAATCGTTGTCTCAAGAATTGCGTTCCAGATAGCAGTACACCGGTATCAGAAGTACCAGCTCAGGTGAGTTCCAACCGATGACTGACGAAACGAACGAATCCGAAATCGAGGAATCGAGAGCGAACGTCCGACAAACAGATGCTGAGAGAAGTGACCACCGGTCGATTTCCACGGATAATTTGACGAAAGAATACGACGGGACCACGGCCGTCGACGGCCTGAACCTCGAGGTCGAACCGGGAACCGTGTACGGCTTTCTCGGGCCGAACGGCGCGGGGAAGACGACCACGATAAAGATGCTGACTGCGCTGATTCGGCCGACCAGCGGCTCCGGTCGCGTGGCGGGGATCTCGATCATCGACCGGGAGCAACTCGTCGAACACATCGGCTACCTGCCCGAATCGCCGCCGATCCACGAGGAACTCACGGCTCGCGAGCAACTCGAGTACCACGGCGGGTTACGGGGGATGGGTCCCGCGGAAATCGACGAGCGCATCGAATCGCTACTCGAGCGACTGGACCTCGCGGCGGATGCCGACGACCGGATCGTGACCTATTCGAAGGGGATGCGCCAGAAGACCGGGTTGATACAGGCGATCATGCACGAACCGGACGTCGTCTTTCTGGACGAACCGACCTCCGGGCTCGATCCGCGAGCCGCGCGGACGGTACGGGAGGTGATCACCGAACTGGCGGCGTCGGGAACGACCGTGTTCCTCTCGACGCACATCCTGCCCGTCGTCGAGCGGATCGCCACCGAGGTCGGCATCCTCTACGAGGGCGAACTCGTCGAAGAAGGCGATCCCGAGACGCTGGTCGAACGGATGGAAACCGGCGACGATTCGACGCTAGAGGACGTCTTCCTCGACGTGACGACCACGGCCGAGTAGGATACACCCGAATCGTGTGGGAGACATATAAGTCTCTGAACGTCTTTTGCCCGACCAGTTGATTCGAGATGATCGGAACGACGCCGAACCGCGACATCGTCGACTGGGAGCGCTCGGAGGACGACGGAACCACCGTCTACACGATCGAGTACGATGCACCCGTAACCGAGCCGACGTTCCAGTCGTCGAGCCTGTTCGGGACCAGCACCGGTGGACCGGTTCCGGCCGACGACCGCGAAATACGGTTCCCCGACGGCGAAACGTTCCCGGCGAACGAACTCTCATTCGATGCCGAGGGAACGACGCTCCGCGTTCGCCACGGCGGCGAGTCGATCCTCGGCCGAATTCGTCGGGTGCTGTTCCCGTGGTTGTGACGGGCGGGATACTGCTTCCGTGGTTGTGACACCGAAACTGCTGTTCACTCCTCCTCGAGCAGCGATCGGGCGGAGTTCGTCACGACGAGTAAACTGCTCGCGCCCATCGCGACCGCGGCGAAAAGCGGGTTGAGCACACCTGCAACCGCGAGCGGAATTGCGACGCCGTTGTAACAGAACGCCCAGCCGATGTTGGTTTTGACGCGCCGATCGGTCGCTCGAGCGAGCTCGAAGACCGTCTCGACCGACGAGAGGTCGTCGTCGACGAGCGCGACGTCGGCCGCGTCGGCGGCCATCGCCGTGCCGCCGCCAAGCGAGATCCCGAGGTCTGCGGCCGCGAGCGCCGGCGCGTCGTTGGTCCCGTCGCCGACCATGACCGTCTCGCCGGTTTGCTTCAGTCGTTCGACCGTCTCGGCTTTCCCCTCCGGCGGAACGCCAGCGAAGACGCGGTCGATAGCGTCCTCCTCACGGAATCGATCCGCCGCTCGAGCGTCGTCGCCGGTCAACACGACGATGTCGATGTCGGCCTCGGAAATCGCGGTGAGCGTCTCGTCCCACTCCTCGCGGAGTTCGTCGCCGACGACGATCGCGCCCTCGGCCGCCCCGTCGCGACCGACGGCGACCGGAACGCGCCCGGTTTCTCGGGCGCTCGCGATCTGTTCTGCAATCGTCTCGGGCACCGTCCAGCCGCGGGCGGCGAACAGGTCCGGGTGCCCGA
Organism: Halostagnicola larsenii XH-48; assembly: GCF_000517625.1. Taxonomy (GTDB): domain Archaea; phylum Halobacteriota; class Halobacteria; order Halobacteriales; family Natrialbaceae; genus Halostagnicola; species Halostagnicola larsenii. The sequence goes on from NZ_CP007055.1 coordinate 1,633,600, forward strand.
CGACGACCTCCTCGCCGTCGACCACGCCCGAGACACCGTTGCGGTGGCTCTCGAAGGACTCCACGGAGTCGCTGATCGAGCCCGCCGAAGCCGGGTCCCCGGCCAGCGAACCGCCCGACTCGTTGCCCTGCGAATCAATCGGCTCGTCACCCGGCGAATCGGCCGACGCGTCGCCCTGTGGGTCGGACAAATCGTCTACCGTTCGCCGCTGTTCCCGTTCGTACGCCGTCAGTTCGCGACCGTCGTTGCCGTCGTCCGGTACCTCCGCTTGTTCCTGGGACGTGCCACCGTCGGTGATCCGCTCCGGTCGATCCCACGCGGTCGCGATAGCCCGTCCGATCGGGTGGGCGGACTGGGACTCGAGCGCCGCGGCCTTCTCGAGGAGGGAAGAATCGAGACTCGAGTCGTCGGTCGAAGCGTCGAGGCCCTTGTCGTCGGTCGAAGCGTTCGAAATCGTTTCGACGACGCTCATCTCGCCGGTGGTCAGCGTCCCGGTCTTGTCGAAGACGATCGTCTCTGCGTTGCGGATGCGCTCGAAGACGCTGTCGTCAAAGACCACGATCGAGTTCTCGAGCGCGTCCCGGATGCCGGCGGCGACCGCCAGCGGGGTCGCCAGCCCGAGCGCGCACGGACAGGAGACGATCAAGACGGTGAGCCCGTCGAGCAACGCATCCGTCACGCCCGCACCGAGTACGAGGCGAACGGCGGTGACGACGACCGCGAGCGCGAGGACGACCGGAACGAAGATCGTCGCCAGTTTGTCGGCGAGTTTCTGGATGCCGTGGGTGCCGCTCTGGAGGTCCCAGACGAGTTCGGTGATCCGGTCGAGACTGCTCGTCGCGTCAGGACCGACCCGAACGGTCAGCGCGCCGTCGGCGACCATCGATCCGCCGACGACATCGTCGCCGAGCGTCTTTCTCACGGGTAATGACTCGCCGGTGACGACCGCCTCGTCGACCGAGGCGTCGCCGTCGACGACCTCGCCGTCGATTGGAATTCGTTCCCCGGTTCGGACGAGCACGTGATCGCCGGACTCGAGGTCCTCGAGCGGAACGTCCTCCGAGACTAGACCGTCCTCGGTCCCCGAAGCGGATGTGGATGCGGACGCATCCGCACCTCGACGGACGCGTCGAGCCTGATCGACCTGGACGGCGGTCAGATCCGAGAGGCGTTCGGTCGCCTTGCGCTTGATCGAGGACTCGTAGTAGCCGCCGGCGCTGACGATGACGATGATGGCGACGGTCACGTCGTAGTAGATGTGCTGGCCGCCGGTGATGACCGCCAGCGTGCTGTAGACGTACGCGCTGAGAGCCGCGATGGCGACGAGCAGATCCATATTCGGCCGGCGGGTCTTCGCGCTGACGTACGCACCCTGGAGGATCGGCTTGCCGGTTACTAACAGGATGATCGTCGTCAGCGCGGCGATAACCAGGTAAAACACCGCCGCGCTCTCGTGGGCGAGTGCGTCCTCGATGAACGTCATCGTCCCCTCGTCGTAGAACAGGCCGCCGAAGTAGACGGGGTAGATGAGCACCACGTACTGGAGCATTACCATCATTCCCATCAACACACCTACGATGACCCGTCCGATGGCCCAGTTATCCGCCTGCCGTCGGCTGAACGCGTCGTCGCGGGAGTAGGCACTGTAGCCGAGTCCGCTGATAGAATCGCGCAACTCCGCTTCGGAGACCGTCTCCGGGTCGTGATCGATTCGAACCGTGTCCGTCACGTAACTCGAGCTAGCGTTGCTAACCCCGTCAGTTCGTTCAGCGGCGGACTCGATGAACGCCTCGCAGGTCGCACAGTGCATGCCGTCGACCTCGAGATACGTCGCCTCGTGATCGTCCGGTACGTCCCGCCCGGCCTCGAGCGCGTCGTCGCCATCGGATTCCGCCCGGCGCTCGCGGACATCTTCGGCCTCGATATCTTCGACATCTCCCAGGGCTTCGTAAACATCTCGACAGCCCACACAGCAGAATTCGTTTCCGTCGCCGTCGCTGACGTCGACTCCCTCCGTCGGGAGTTCACAGAGCGTACAGCCGTCGGCCGTCGTTTCGGTGTCGGTCATGGATCGGTCAGCCGTGCGTTGGCGGTCGGGACTGCGGTCCGCACGAGTCGGTCAGTGCTGGTGGGAACCCCCCATCGTCGCCGCGTCGAGGCCGTCGTAAAACGGCAGCATCGGATGCGGGATGTGGTAGCCGAGACTCATCAATCCGTGAGCGAGCAGGACGTACCCTAACGCGACGAACGCGACGCCGAGCAAGCGGTGTACCCGGCGGCGGTGAACCGCGTCGACGGCCTCGATGACGGTTCCGTAGGCGAAGACCGCGGGAATCGTTCCGACGCCGAGCGCGGCGAGTGCGAGTCCGCCCCCCAGCGGCGACCCCATCGCGAACGCGTACAGGAAGGCGGGATAGAGGATCGGGCAGGGCAACAGTCCGTGAACGGCTCCGAGCCCGACGATTCCGGGGCCGTTGGCCAGCCGGTCGACGTGGGTCGCAAGCCAGCCGCTGACCCGCTCGAGGCCGGGGATCGAAACCCCGCCGGTCGTGCGCCCGAGGAGGTAGTAGACACCGATGGCGACGACGAAACCGCCGACGAGGACGCCGACGCCGCCGCGGGCGACGTCGACTATCGGGGTCAGCGACTCCATCGTAACGAAAAACAGGCTCCCGAGTGCGCCGAAGAGAGCCCCCAAAAGCGTGTAACTCGCCGTCCGGCCGATATTGAACAGCGCGTGCTGGCGAACCTCGTAGGTCGAGAGGTGGCCATCGGCTCGAGCGCCGCCCTCCCCGCCGTCCATTCGGCTCGCGTAGATGGTCACCAGCGGCCCGCACATTCCGATACAGTGAGCACCCGCGAGAACGCCGATGACTACGAATAACGCGACGTCGACGCCAAGGAGTGTGAACGGGTCCATTGGAAATCCATCCTCGAGAGATCGGTCGTGTGCGACCTACTGACCGAAGGAGGTAATGGGTTTCGTTGTTTCCCATCGTATCGGATCGATGCGGGCAGTGCGCTCGAGTCGAAACGACGGCCATCAGATGCCCTCGAATCGAACCTGAGATCAGCGAAGCGTATCACGTGGCGACGGAAGCCCCCATCCGCGAAGACAACCAACTAAGACCACGGGCACGAACGTAGGGGTATGTGCGCTCTCACGGAGACGCCCGAGCCTCGAGGTGACCGCCAGTGGTAGCGTCGCTGCTAGACCGACCGCTCGTTCCAGTCGCGAACCCCGACGACGCCGCGACGACCTACGAAAAGCTTCGACCGTACTTTTTGGAACAAGATATCGATGCCACCGTCGTCAACGTCATCGAAAAAGCCGGCGGTGCGCCGGATAAAGCGGGCGTCGAACAACGCCAGGAACACGCCGAAGAGACGTTCGATGCCTTCGAAGAACCGGCGGAAACCGATGGCATCACGGTCGACACGGAGGTGCTGTACGGGACCGATATCGTGGACGCGATCAACGACGCCGCCGCAGAGGTCGACGCCTCCGCCATCGTCTTCGTCTCTCGAGGCGGCGGCCGGCTACTCGATCTGGTCTCCGGTAGCGTCCGCTCGCGACTCGTCGCCGAGAGCGACTTTCCCGTGATCGTCCTCCCCTGACGCGCGGATCGCCTTTCCCTGCCGTGGGGTTCGAACGTGCAATATTTCCCTACGGTGAGGTTCGAACGCGCGGGATCGGCGGGATCGAATCGGTCGGTTTCACAACCAATGCAAAAGGTTCAACTCCCCTCCCCCGCCGAACATCTATATTGACTCCCAGGAGATTCGGTTGGTCGACCGGTCGACAGTCACGTCGCGTCCGATCGGCGGATTTGACGAGTGTTTGTACAGGAACTCGTGGCAGATTCCGTCGAACACAGCGGATGACAGTCGTTCCCGGCGGCGACGTAGCTACAGGCGGTCGCTCGAGTACGGGCGGTGATCCACCATGAGTAGTGACGAAGAACTCGCAAAAGACCTTGGACTGTTCGCAGCACTGACGATTGGAATCGGGACGATGATCGGGGCGGGAATTTTCGTCCTTCCCGGCGAGGCCGTCGCGGATGCTGGACCGCTTACGATTCTGACGTTCATTATCGGCGGCGTCATCGCCATTTTCACCGCGCTCTCGGCATCCGAACTCGGGACGGCGATGCCGAAATCAGGCGGCGCGTACTTCTACGTCAACCGCGCTCTCGGGCCGCTTTTCGGTTCGATCGCCGGCTGGGCGAACTGGATCGGACTCGCCTTCGCCTCCGCGTTCTATATGTTCGGACTCGGAGAGTACATCAACGACTTCCTCGGCATGGGTGCGGTCGGCATCGGTCCGGTAACGCTCATGCCCGCGCAGGTAATCGGGCTCGTCGGGGCCCTGTTGTTCATCGGTGTCAACTACGCCGGGGCGAAAGAGACCGGGACGCTCCAGATCATTATCGTCACGGTGCTTTTGGGAATCCTGGGAACGTTCTCGGCCGTCGCGATTTTCAACGCTGACGCCGACTCGCTACGCCCCATCGCGCCGTCGGGAACGACCGGCGAGGTGTTGCCCGTCACCGGCGTCATCTTCGTCTCCTATCTCGGGTTCGTTCAGATCACGTCTGTCGCCGAGGAGATCAAAAATCCCGGCAAAAACCTTCCTCGAGCCGTTATCGGATCCGTTCTCATCGTGACGACTATCTACGCCGTGTTTCTTACCTTACTTCTTGCCTCGGTGCCCACAGAGCTCGTAAATGGTAATAAGACAGCCGTCGTCGACGCCGCTCAGCTCCTCTTCGGCCAGTATAGTATCTCCGGGTACGACCTCGGGGCGATCGGGGCTACTCTCCTGTTGTTCGGCGGATTGTTGGCGACAGCCTCCTCGGCGAACGCGTCGATTCTTTCCTCGTCTCGAATCAACTTCGCGATGGGCCGGGAGAAAATTGTAACGCCGAAGCTCAACGACATCCATCCGCGATTTGGCACTCCCTACAGGTCGATCGCGATCACCGGCGCTCTGATCGTGGTGTTCTTGCTCGTGGGCAACCTCGAGACCCTCGCGACGGCGAGTTCGGTGTTGCACCTGATCGTCTATGGCTTGCTCAACATCGCCCTCATCGTCATGCGAGAAGCCGAGCCGGAGGGATACGATCCCGATTTCGAGGTCCCGTTCTATCCGGTCGTTCCGATCATCGGTGCCCTCTCGTCGTTCGCATTGATCGTGTACATCAATCCGCAGATCGTGTTCCTGTCCGCGCTGTTCGTCCTCTTCGCTGCGGTCTGGTATCTCCTGTATGCCCGTCAGAAGGTCGAATCTGCCGGCGTCCTCGCTGGCTGGATCCTCGACCGCTCTGAGGAACTTCCCGACGCCGCCGTCTCGGCTGCCGCGTCGGTCCAGCCCGAAAAGAGCGACTACCGCGTGCTGGTGCCGCTTGCAAACCCGAGCAACGAAGCCCATCTGATAACGCTTGCCTCCGCCATCGCGAACGAGCGCGACGGAACCGTCGTCGCCGTCAACATCGAGCAGATCCCGGATCAAACGTCGCTCCAGAGCGCTCGAGAGCAGGGCGACTACGAGGCGGCTGAGCAACTCTTAGAGCAGGCACAGGCAGACGCCGAAACGTACGGAGCGGACATCGAGACCCACGTTGTCCTCTCCCACCGAGCCTTCGAGGAGGTGTTCGACACCGCAAGCCGCTACGGTGCGGACATGACGGTGATGGGCTGGGGTCCGGACTCCCACGGCGCACCCGGGCGCGCCGAAAGCGCCATCGACGAACTCGCTCACTCGCTTCCCAGCGACTTCCTGGTGTTTCGCGATCGAGGATTCGACCCGTCTCGAGTTCTCTTGCCGACGGCTGGCGGTCCGGATTCCGACCTTGCGGCGGCGGTCGCACACACCTTGCGCGACCAGTTCGACGCCGAGGTGACGCTGTTTCACGTGGCCGACGACCGCGCGCGCGGCGAGGAGTTCCTCAGAGCATGGGCTGGCGATCACGACCTCGAAGACGCCCACATTCGGGTCGAGACCGGCGACATTCAGACGCGTATTTCCGAGGCCGCCGCGGACGCGACGATGCTCCTGATCGGTGCCACGGAGCGAGGGCTGATTTCGCGACTCGTTCGCGGGTCGCTCGTCCTCGACGTCCTAGAGGAGGTCGATTGCTCCGTGTTGCTCGCCGAGAAAAGCCACAAACGAAGCATTCGCGAGCGGATCTTCGGGACCGACGACCACAATCGGACAGCCGAACGGACGGGATCGGACACTGCGTCACCACCGGCCGACGCCAAGAACCCACAGAACGAATCTAAATGATCAGTCCGCAGTGAACTGATAGTCGTTCGATTCGGTCGATCCACTTCTCGAGTCGTCCTTTCCGGGTCACGTTTCCGCCAACTCAATCCTTAATCCGCGAACGTTTGAAACCCACAGCGTGTTCGTCGTCCTTTCACTGACCAGTCGCAGATTCTGGCGGGTCTGGAAGCGCGTGTTCAGCCTGTCGTGGCCGGTGATGGCCGAGCAGGTGCTCCGGACGTTGATGCGGACGACGGATCTGATCGTCGCGGGCCTCTTTTCACCCGCTGCCATCACCGCGGTCGGACTCGCGGACATCTACGCTCGCCTTCCCCTTCGATTCGGAATCGGGATCGGCGACGGTGCGATCGCCCTCTCGAGTCAGGATACCGGTGCCGAGGCGGACGCGAACAGGGATCAGGCGGTATCGCAGGCGCTTTTGATCGGGATCATCGGGGGAATCCCGTTCGTGCTGTTCGGCCTCTTTCTCAACGAGTTTGCCATCTCGATTTTGGGATCGCTCGCCGAGGAGGGGGCGTTCGCGGACGTGATCGAGTACGGGAGCGTCTACCTCATGATCGTCATGCTCTCTGCGCCGGCGATCCACGTCAACTTCATCGCGGCGCGCTCGATTCACGGCACCGGCGACACGCGGACGCCGATGTACGTAAACGGCGTGGTCAACGCGATCAACATCGTCGCAACCGTCGGCCTCGCGCTCGGTCTCGGACCGTTTCCGGAACTCGGCGTCATCGGCATCGCGCTCGCGACCGCCGTCTCAGACTCGCTGGGCGCACTCGCCTTTCTGGCGATACTCTGGTCGCCGCTCAACGAGATTCAGTACGTCGTCCCGCGCCAGTTCGTCATCACGAAACAACTCGTCCTCATTAGCTGGCCGCGGATCGCCGAGGGGCTCACCGAGATGTTCGCCGAGTTCCCGTTCAACGCCATCCTGCTGGCGTTCGGAACCGAAGTCAACGCCGCCTACCACATCGGTCGTCGGATGTACCAGCAGGTCGCCTCGCCGCTCGCTCGCGGCTACGGCGTCGCCTCGAACATTTTGGTCGGGCAGGCACTCGGCCGCGGCGAGCCGGAAACCGCGTTCTACAACGGCCTGGCGGCGACCGGCCTCAGCACGCTTACGGTCGGCGGGTTCTGTCTGTTGCTCTTTTTCTTCGCAGAGCAGTTCGTGCTCGTGTTCACGAACGATCCGGCGACGGTGTCCTACGCCAGCGGGTTCGCCCAGGCCTACGCGATCGCCGCGGTGTTGATCGCCGCCTACCTCGCTCTCTCCGGATCGCTCCGCGGCGGGAGCGAGACGATTCCGCCGTTTATCGCCCGCGTGATAGGTACCTTCGTCTTCCTGCTCGGATTCACCTACGTGTTCGGCGTCGTCCTCGAGTACGGCGTCATCGCGGCCTACGTCGCCATCGTGCTGGACTTCGTCTTCCGAGTCGCGTACCTCGGGGCGATCTTCTACCGAAGGCGGTGGATCGATCGGGGTACCTCGATGATGCGAGAACGCGGGAGCATAGAGGAAGGGGCGACAGAAGATTGAGTCCGTCAGTCAAGGGCGAACGAAGCGTAGGTTCAGGCCGTAAGCAGCGCCACGCCACCACCGCCGACGATGGCTAAGCCGCCGAGGCCGAAACAGACGATCCAAAAGGGAATGCGCTCGACGACCCGCATCAAGAGTCCGATCGTCGCGTAACCGACGACCGCACTCGTTGCGATGGCGACGGCGGCCATCTCGAGGCCGATCCCCGGAACCCCGCCTTCGGTGACGAAGATCAACACGCCTGCAGCGATTCCCGCGGGGATCGAGAGCAGGAAGGAGAGTCGAAACGCGGAGGGTGCCTGATACGAGCGAAAGAGCAGGGTGCTCGTCGTCACACCCGAACGCGAAACGCCGGGCAGGATCGAAAGCCCCTGAATTCCGCCGACGATAACCGCGTCTCGGAGCGTTGGCTCCGTTCGATCCGCGAGATCCGTCGACTTCGAGGCGAGTTCTAGCACGCCGGTCAACACGAGGAGGACGCCGATGATCGCGATGAACAGGCCGCCGCGGAGTTCGCTGGCGATGTCGACCGCGAGAAAGTAGATCGGAAGGCCGATCGCCCCCGTCGCGATACTCGCGACGACGACGAACGTCGTCACCGCGTTCTGCCCGGTAAACGCCGACCGGGGGCGCCATTGGGGAACGGCCTCGAGACTCCTCCCGATCTCCTCGCGGTAGTAAAGCGTTGCCGAGAGCGTCGTTCCGAACTGCAAGAACAGCGCGAGTTGCAGGGCGTTATCTGGCGAGATGTCGAACAGCGTGAGAAACAGCGAGAGGTTCCCCTGCGAGGAGACCGGGAGCCACTCGACGACGCCCTGGACGATCCCGGCGAGGATCGCGACGAGGAGGTCCCAGTAATCGGTCATTCGACGGTCACGCTCTTGGCGAGGTTCCGCGGTTTGTCGATCGATCTCCCCATCTCGTTTGCCACCCAGTAGGCGATGAGCTGTAACTGGACGTTCGCGAGCACGGCGGCGCTGCATTCGTCGGTTTCGGGGATCCGGAGGACGTGATCCGCGTAGCGCTCGACGTCGGAAACGCCGTCGGTGACGACGACAACCGGTGCGTCTCGAGCCTCGACTTCCTTGATGTTCGAAATCGTCTTGCGGGCGGTCCCCCCGTCACCGGTCACGATCGCAAAGACCGGGGTGTCCTCGGTGACCAGCGCGAGCGGCCCGTGTTTCAGTTCGCCGGCCGCGAACCCCTCGGCGTGTTCGTAGGTAATCTCCTTGAACTTCAGCGCCCCCTCGAGCGCGACCGGGTGGTGCATCCCGCGTCCGATGAAGAAAAACGCCTGCGAGTCGACCAGTTCCGCGGCGATCGCCCGCGCACTCGAGGTGTCGAGTATCGTCTGTACCTGATCGGGAACGCGTCGCAGCGACTGGATGTCGTCGTGGGAGCTTCGACCGGTCAACGCGACGCTCAACAGCAACAGCGCGAGTTGCTGGCTGGCGAACGTCTTGGTCGCCGCGACGCCGATCTCCGGGCCGGCGCGAATGTACAGCGCGTGATCGGCCGCTCGAGCGGCCGAACTCCCGACGGTGTTGGTCACCGCGAGGGTCGTCGCGCCGGCGCGGTTTGCCTCCCGAAGTGCGCGTAGCGTGTCTGCCGTCTCCCCGCTCTGGGTGATCCCGACGACGAGCGACCCATCGTTCACCGGCACGCGGTCGGTCGTGAACTCGCTCGCGATGGTCGCCGTCGCAGGCGTCTCTTCCTGTTGCAATAGCGACGCCGCATAGAGCGCGGCGTGATACGAGGTTCCACAGGCAACGAACTGCACCGGCGAAGCAAACTCCTGCTCGACGACCGCGTCGAGTTCCTCGAGCGTCACGCTCCCCTGCAGTTCGTTCACTCGCCCCCGAAGACACTGCCTGAGCGACGAGGGTTGCTCGTGAATCTCTTTGAGCATGTAGTGGTCGTAGCCGCTCTTACCGGTGTCATCGGCGTCCCAGTCGACGGTCTGGACTGCCTTCTCGAGAGCGTTTCCGTCCGAATCGGACACCTCCCAGCCCGAGCTATCGAGCCGAACGAACTCCTCGTCCTCGAGGTAGACGACCCGATCCGTGTGCTCGATGAACGCGGGGACGTCGCTCGCGAGGAAGTAGCCGCTCGCTCGTTCGGGAGCCTCGCCGGATGAGTCGCCCTCGAGACCGAGCACGAGCGGCGACTCCTTGCGCGTCGCGTACACCGTTTCGTCGCCTTCGAAAACGGCCGCGATCGCGTAACTTCCCTCGAGGCGGTCGATCGCGCGGCGAAACGCCCGTTCGCGATCGCCCCTGTCTCGCTCGCCCATTCGATCATCACCGTCTCCCGACCCGAGATAGCTCGCGATCAGGTGCGGGACGACTTCGGTGTCGGTTTCGCTCTCGAAGGTGACACCGTCCGCTTCGAGTTCGTCGCGTAGCGTCCGATAGTTCTCGATGATCCCGTTGTGGACGATCGCGACGCGCTCGTCCGCGTCGGTGTGTGGATGGGCGTTCGTGTCGGTCGGCGGTCCGTGCGTGCTCCAGCGCGTGTGTCCGATACCGACCGCGGGGTCGCGAAGCGACCCGGTAGGCAGTGTGGACGTCAGCGACTCGAGTTCGCCCTCGGCTTTGTACACGTCGAGTTCGCCGTTCGCGAGCGCGACGCCAGCGGAATCGTATCCCCGGTACTCGAGGGTCGAGAGCCCGTCGAGCAAGACGTCGATCGCATCGGGAGCGGTGGCGTCGCTCCCGTCCGAACCGACGTAGCCGATGATCCCACACATTCCTATCGGACCTCCGTCTCGGACTCGACCGAACCGCGAACCGTCGTTCCCGCATGTATCGTCGCCTCGGAACCGACGATGGTCCCGGGGGCGTACGTGACGCCGCCCTCGTCTGTCGTCCGATCGGCGAGCAACGCGCCCAGTCGCTGTCCTTCGTGGACGGTCCTCCCGACGCGGACATCGCTAGGGCCGCCGATCACAGTGGACCCGACCCCGATTTCGACGCCGCGGCCGGTTACGCAGTCGAGGACGGTCGCGTTCGGTCCGATTCGGGTGTCCGAATCGACGACGCTGTTCTCGAGGGTCGCGTTCGGTCCGATAGTGACGTTGTGTCCGAGCGAGACGTACGGCCCGACGACCGCGCCCGGACCGATCACGCAGTCGGGGGAGACGATTGCCGGCTCGACGATGGTGGCCGACTCGTGAACCTGTGCGGAGGGAGACACGGCGTTCTCGATTGTCCCTGTATCGAACAGCGTTTCGGCGACCTCGAGGAGGTCCCACGGATACGTCGCGTCGATCCACATCCCCCCGGTTTCGGCCGCGTTGACCGTCTTCCCGCGCTCGAGTAGCAGCGAGAGGCCGTCGACCAACGAGTACTCCCCATCACGCGGATCGACGGCCGTGACGATGTCGATCGCGTCCGGTTCCAGCACGTAGACGCCCGCGTTCAGTCGGTAGCTCCGATCGTCCGTCGGGTTCTCGACGAGTTCTGCGACGGTACGGTCCGAGTCGACGATGACGCCGCCGTACGCCGTAACGTCGCTGGCCGCGATGACGCCGATGGTTCCGGCGGCACCCTCGTCGTGGCGGTCGATCGTGTCCTGAACGATCGACGCGTCGATCAACTGGTCGCCGTTGACGACGAGCGACGGTTCGTCGACGGTCGGCAGCGCGGCCTCGAGCGCGTGTGCGCTGCCGAGTTGTTTGTTCTGAATCGCGTACTCGATCGGAACGTCTCGGTAACTCGATCCGAAATGGGACTGGACGGAGGTGCGCCCGTAGCCGACGACCATCGTCAGCCGCTCGATACCGGCCTCGATGAGTTCGTCGAAGACGTGCTCGAGGATCGGTTTCGTCGCGGCGGGCAACATCGGCTTGGGCCGGTGTCTGGTCAGCGGCCGAAGGCGAACGCCCTCGCCCGCGGCCAGCACGATCGCGGATCGAACGGTCATTGGGTTACCCGGAAGAGGGCCTCGGGTGTATTTCTACTGGTTCAACGCACTGATCGAGGCTCGAGATGCGATCGTTTTCGATCGGGAGTGCAACCGGTAGCGGTTCGAGTCGCCACCCGATCAATCGGGGCGCAAGTCGGTGACTTTTCACTCGAGGGGGGCCCACTGTCAGGCATGATCGACGAGGATACGCCGGTGCTGGACAACCACATGCACCTGGACCCGGATCACGGCCGCGGCATCGACGCCGTCGAGGACTTCGCCCGGCTCGGCGGGACGCATCTGCTCGTCGTCAACAAACCGTCGTGGCACCTCGGCGTCGAAGCCGAGCGCGGCGAGGACTTCCGCCCGGTCTTCGAGCGAACGCTCGAGATCGTCGAAGCCGCATCGGACGTTCTCGACGGGCGGGCGTGGCCCGTCCTCGGAGTCCACCCCGGCCTCGTTTCGCGACTCGTCGACGAACGAGGGTACGCACCCGAGATCGCTCGTGACATCATGCAGGACGGAATCGACCTCGCGGCCGAGTACGTCGAGTCGGGCGATGCCCTGGCGCTGAAATCCGGTCGACCACACTACGAGGTCGACGACGCCGTCTGGACGGCCTCGAACGAAGTGATGCGACACGCGTTCGACCACGGTGGTTCCCTCGAGTGTGCGGTCCAGTTACACACCGAAGCGAGCGAGGCGATGCCGGAGGTCGCCGCGTGGGCCGAAGAAGCCGGGTTGCCGGCACACCGGGTCGTCAAACACTACGCGGCGGGACGTCTCGAGGGGCCGACACCGAGCGTGATGAGCGAGAAAGATCGGCTCGAGATCGCGGCCGAACGCGGCGAACCGTTTCTGATGGAAACGGACTTCGTCGACGACCCCGATCGGCCGGGTGCGGTTTTGGGGCCGAAAACGGTTCCCCGTCGCGTTCGCTGGCTCGTAGAGGAGGGGTACGAGAGGGCGGTCAGAATCGCCCACGTCGAAACGCCGGAGCGGGTCTACGGAATCGACACGGTGGACACGCTGACTCGCCCCTAACGGCCTCATCCCCGCGAAATCGGTTGAAGAGCACTTCCGACGAGCGACCCATGTAGAGAAAGGCATTTCAAGCGGCCGGTGTAGGTGTGAGTATGAGCAATCCCCCGACGGAGTTCTATTCAGCAGAACGATGGCAAAACTGGATCGGTCGCATTCAAGACGAGGACATCGATCCGGAAGACGAGGACTCGGCGCGCCTGCTGTTGAATCTGCAGGACGATACGGCGATCGCCGTCGCGAAAATCGTCGCTGCCTACGACGACGGGGAAATCGATCAGGAAACGGCACTCGAGGAAATTCAGGACGTTCGCGAAATCGTGCTCTCGGAAGTCGACATCGACGACGAGGAGAAACTGATCCTCGTCGACGGCGTCCAGACGAGTCTCGTCTGCGTCTTCTTCGCCGCCGAGGAGTACGTCGCGGACGGCCCGGCCGAAGACGGGACCGTCGACGACTATGTCGGCGCTGCCGCCGACGCGGAAGCCGAGGAGAACCTCGACGCGGCGCTGGGCTACGCCGCACAGGCTGGAACGCTGATCATCGATGGCGAGGAACTCGACATGTCGGTGGCAGAAGAACTCGAGTACGGCCTCGTCACCGAGTGGATAAACGGCCTCGACAGCCTTCAGAGCGCCATGAGCGACCCCGAGGTCGTCGAAGAAGACGAGTAGCGCGGCCGCGATACGTTTCTCCGATTCGTCCGCTTATACGGATGACTGAAAACATACGGCCGACTGGAATCCGGGGGCCGATCCGGTTCGGATGCGGCCTGTTAGACCCCACAAATGCTTTAGGGAACACGCCGCGTACGTGGAATCATGTACGTCCGAGATGCGAAAAACAGAGAGGAGGTCTGGCTTCTCGATCATATCGAGTCGATGGGGCTCGACGAAACGTCGTTTCGCTCTCGAGACTACGTCGTCGCGATCGACGAAGAGTCGGGGGAAAAGGCGGGGTTTGCTCGAATCCGCGTCCACAAGATCGACGACGACCAGTCCGACGACAAACCGGACGAATGCTGTGAACTCACGAGTATCGGCGTCCTCGAGACTTGGCGCGGCCAGGGCGTCGGCGCACACATCATCGAACGGTTAGTCGAGTACGCGGGAGACGACGGGTTCGAAACCGTCTATGCCCTGACGAGCGAATCCGCGTACCTGCGACAGTTCGGCTTCGAGCGGATCGACGAGAGCGCGCTTCCCGAACCGCTGGTCGACAGACTCGAGCAAAAGCGCGCCGGGATCGATCCGGAGGCGGTCCCCCTCGCGCTCGCGGTCGAATCGTTCGAACTCCCGAACCGGCTCAGGGAGGCGTTCAAGCGGGCGAGCGAACACGACGGATCGACGGACTCAAGTACTGAGTCGCCGGAGGATTTCGGTATCGATTCGGAGTCAGCCACCTACAAGTATGATACAGGACGATAACGATCACCAGGAGTGGATACGTCGGGCCCGAAACGAACGGACCGAACGGGGGCAAGCGGCGGATCCGACGATCCCAGTATTGCCGATTATCGCGTCCCTCGAGCGAACATCGCACCTCTCAGATCGACTCAGTCCGTTTCACGTCGGGGTCGACAATAGACGCGCGTTCATCAACTTTCAAGCCCCACCCGGGCATCGGTATCTATAATGTTCGATCCTGACGATCTCGAGAAGATCCGCGACGAGCGCGACGAGTGGGAGGAGACGGCGGTCGAACCGGTGATCGAGCGATTCGGGGAACGAAAGGAGACCTTTAGAACCGATACGGGGGGACAGGAAGTCGATCGACTCTACACGCCCGAGGATATCGCCGACCTCGATTATCGGGAGGACATCGGCTATCCGGGCGAACCGCCGTACACGCGCGGCGTCTACTCGACGGGCCACCGGGGCCGTCTCTGGACGATGCGCCAGTACGCCGGCTTCTCGACGCCCGAAGACACCAACGAGCGCTATCACTACCTGCTCGATCAGGGACAGACCGGCCTCTCGATGGCCTTCGACCTGCCGACGCAGATGGGCTACGACTCCGACGCGGCCATGGCCGCAGGGGAGGTCGGCAAAGCCGGCGTCGCGATCGACTCGCTCGAGGACATGCTCACCGTCTTCGACGGGATTCCGCTCGACGAAGTGAGCACGTCGATGACGATCAACGCGCCCGCGTCCGTCTTGCTCGCCATGTACATCGCGGTCGGCGACCACCAGGGCGTCGATCGGTCGGAACTCCGGGGTACGATCCAGAACGACCTGCTCAAGGAGTACATCGCCCGCAACACCTACATCTATCCGCCAGAGCCGTCGATGCGGATCATCACGGACATCTTCGACTTTTGCGCCGCCGAGACGCCGAAGTTCAACACGATCTCGATTTCGGGCTATCACATCCGCGAGGCGGGCGCGACCGCCGCACAGGAACTGGCCTTTACCCTCGGCGACGGCATCGAGTACGTCGAGGCCGCGATCGACGCCGGACTCGACGTCGACGACTTCGCGCCGCAGCTTTCCTTTTTCTTCAACGGCCACAACAACATCTTCGAGGAGGTCGCGAAGTTCCGGGCCGCACGCCGCATGTGGCACGACATCATGGACGAGCGGTTCGACCCCGACGACCCGAAGTCCAAACAGCTCAAGTTCCACACCCAGACCGCGGGCTCGATGCTCACCGCCCAACAGATCGAGAACAACGTCGTTCGGGTCGCCTACCAGGCGCTCGCGGCGGTGCTCGGTGGCACCCAGAGCCTTCACACCAACGGGAAAGACGAGGCGCTCGCGCTACCGACCGAAGAGTCCGTTCGAACCGCGTTGCGGACCCAGCAGATCCTCGCCCACGAGTCGGGTGCGGCCGATACGATCGATCCGCTCGCGGGCAGTTACTACGTCGAATCGCTCACCGACGAGGTCGAATCCGAGGCCTACGACATCCTCGAGGAGGTCGACGAGCGCGGTGGCATGCTCGAGGCGGTCGAACAGCAGTGGGTCCAGCGACAGATCCAGGACACGGCCTTCGACCGCCAGCGCGAAATCGAGGAGAAAGAGCGAATCATCGTCGGAGTCAACGAGTTCGAGGTCGACGAAGAGCCCGCGATGGACGTCGAGGAAGTGACCGAAGAAGACGAGCGCCGAAAAGTCGAGGGACTCGAGGCGGTCCGCGGCGACCGCAACGAGACGGCCGTCGAACGGACCCTCGAGGCGCTTCGCGAGGCGACGAACGGCGACGAAAACATCATGCCGTACATCATCGAGGCGGTCAAAGCCTACGCGACCGTCGGCGAAATCTGTGACGTGATGCGCGAGGAGTTCGGCGAGTATCAGGCCGCTGGCGCGGTGTGAACGGCTCAGATCACCGAGCTCCTACAAGAATCAAGACCACCGGAGTAGTGTAAAACGCCGCTTGCAGCGCCGGCAAGTATGGCGCTCGAGTCGGTTATTCTTCGGTTTCTTCGTCCGCCTGCGCTTCAGTGTCTTCGGACGACGCTTCGTCCTCGTCCTCGCCTTCCTCCGCCGAATCGTCGTCGAATGACGCGCTCGTGGCCGGTTCGAACTCCTCGATCGGTTCCCACTCCTCGTCCTCGCCCGACCGGCGACGACGCAACAACTCGAGGCCGACGACGCCGACGATCAAGAGCCCGAGTCGCAGCAATCGGCTCGAACCACCCGTCTCGTCGGCGTCGGTCTCCGTCTCTTCTGTCGACTCGCTCGCGTCTTCGACAACATCGTCGAGGACCTCGGGCGTCTCGAGATCCTCGAGCGGCGTGTCATCGGTATCTAACTCGCCGCTGCCGAGAAGGTAGCCGATTGCGACCCCAAGACCGAGCAGGCCGCCCGCCAACGGGAGCACTCGCCCGCCCATCGAGCTGGATCCTTCGGACTCCTCGACGGCCTCGAGGATCGGCTCTCGCATCGGCGAATCCATTCCTCTGCTGACCGCTTCCTTGACCAGTAGCGTCGACAACGTGTCGTCTCCGTGTTCCATTTCAGGCATGCTCCTGCCGACGAGAGCACCGTTGATAGTTCTGTTCAACGTTCCGATCGAGCCCGCACTATCCGACGGAGGGTAGCCGTAACGTACTCGAAACCCGGCGGCGATAAGCAGTGCTTACCCGCTATGTGAGCGCTCGAGTCGTCTCCACATTGGACTCTGGGTAGCTCCAATCAGTCGTCCCGAAACGTGTGGCAGTGCCGACAGCGCGCTTCGTACGATTCGGCCGCGCCGACGAGTATTGTCGGATCGTCGACGTGCGCCGGCTCTCCGTCAACGAGGCGTTGATTTCGCGTCGCGGGTTCGCCACAGACCGCACAGATCGCCCGAAACTTCTCGACGTACTCGGCGACGGCGATCAGTTGGGGAAGCGGCTCGAACGGCTCGCCGCGAAAGGTCTGGTCGGTACCGCTTACGATCACGCGCCGGCCGTCGGCCGCGAGGCGTTCGCAGACGTCGACCAGCGAGTGCGAGAAGAAATTCGCCTCGTCGAACGCGATCACTTTCTCTCCGTTACAGGCCGAGAACACAGCTTCGAGACCCGTCTCGGGGTCGATGGGCGTCGCGTCCCAGCTTCGCCCGTCGTGTGAACCGATCGTGGCCTCGCCGTAGCGGTCGTCGACTGCTGGGGTGAAAACTGCAACCTCCTGGCCGGCGATCTCGGCGCGGCGCAATCGACGCAGGAGCTCCTCCGTTTTGCCCGAAAACATGCTCCCCGTGATGACTTCGATCCACCCGCTGTTCGTGATCGCGTGCATCGGTTTCAAGGGGGTAAGCCGTCGTTAAAGTCGTTGCTGATTCGGGCCATCCGAACGGTGCTGCCATCCGAACTGATCGGCGATGAATAAAGATCACATAACGAAACCGGAACGAATCGAAGCCGGAGGCAGCCATGAGCGTCATCAGTCAACCCGAGGTCCTCGGCCAAACGACGAGGCGTCGGGTTATCGGGATGACCGCCGCGGCGTGTACGACCGGAATCGAGGCGCTCGCCGTCGGCACGTGGTTTTTGCTCGTCGTCCTCGAGACGCGAACCGCCGCGACCGCCCTCGCCGGCGTCGGCGTTCTCTTTTGCGGATCGTTACTGCGCGCGTCGATCTTCGGGGCGACGACGAGCGAACTCGGGGATATCCTCGAGCCGCGTCGCCTCTGCACTGCGGTGTTCGTCACAGCCGGGTGGGTCCTCTGGTTGCTCGTCGCAGAGTCGATCGGCGGCGTCGCCGGCGTTCTCGCGGGGGGCGTCGTACTCGTCGGAACGCTGCTGATCCACTTCTCGCTGGAGCGGCGAGTGTTTCACGGCTCGCGGCCATCGCACGGAGGCCCGCGGGTCCGATGCGGCGTCGTTCCAGCGGTGCTCATCGCCCTCGGCGCGACCGCGTTGCTCTCGTCGGTCTGGTTCGTCGACTGGTCGTTCGTCTCCCCGCCGATCTCGCTCGAGGTGACCCGGTTCGTCCTCCGCCTCGAGGCCGTCCAGATCGGGTTCGTGCTGTTCGGATTCGTCACGTTTCTGGCCTACCAACTGCGGTTTACGACCACGCTCGAGTCGTGACGGGTGGTTCACTGGCTAGCGTTCTCCCGGGCGTTACCGCAGGTGGGTATTACAAGTTGACAACGAGTTCGTCGGACTCCGTAGATTCCGGATCACGCCCCCGTGAACCCGTCGTCTGTCACTATCGAACGACGAGTGAGAGAAGATCGAATACGGTACCGTCACCCATCGCGTACGTGTGTATGACTGCCTCGAATCTCTGTAGACGCATTTATGCCTTCCCCGGCAGAGTATATATACCTAGAGCATGACCACGGACTCTGATACAGAACCGTCCGGGGCTTCACTCTCGTATCGGAAGATCCTCGAGCGCGAGATGGAGAGCGCTCTCAAAGAGATCAATCGTCCGCCCAAAGGGGTGTTTCTCTCGGGATTATCTGCGGGACTCAACCTGAGCTTCGGCGCGTTACTGATGGCGATGGCGCTGACGTTCTCCGGAGGATTCGAATCACGCCTCGTCCAACAGGTCACGCTCGGCGGTGTTTCTTCGATCGCGTTCCTGTTCGTCATCATCGGTCAAACGGAACTGTTTACCGCCCATTCGACGATGGCTATTCTACCAGTACTCGACGGGAGAGCTACCCTGAGAGAACTCGGTCGCGTCTGGAGCGTTACCTACGTTTCGAATCTCGTCGGTTGTGTACTATTTGCGGGTCTCATTACGGTCATCGGACCGGCGCTTGGAATCGTCGACCCGAATACGTTTGGAACGTTAGCGTCCGCGCTCCTTCCGTACCCGTGGTGGGTAATTTTCTCGAGCGGCGTGATCGCTGGGTGGCTGATGGGGCTGGTCACGTGGCTCGTCGCGGCCAGTCGCGACACGGTCAGCCGAATCCTGTTCGTGATTATCGTAACGGCTGTGATCGGATTCGGCCCCTTCCACCACAGCATTCTCGGGTCGACGGAGATCATCACTGCGATTTTCCTGGGTCAAGGCGTTTCTCTCGGCGACTTTGCTCACTTCCTTTCCTGGACGACGGTCGGCAATATCGTCGGCGGGGGCGTGTTCGTGGGCCTGCTCAATTACGGCCACGTCGCACTGGCCGGCGAGAAACAGGACGTGGAGTTCGAGGCAGTCCAGCGAGACGAGTAGCGCGATAATTGTATGAGGTCGTCCGACCACCACGTCTGCTGTGATCCGGCTGGCGACACGCTCAAACGATGTTGTCCGAACACGCTTACTTCCGAAGGCGGGCGATCGTCTCGTCTTCTCCCTCTTCGACCTCAAGTAACCCTTCACTGGCCAAATCGGACAGGAGGTCTCGAAGCCAGTCGCGTCCGTGCTCACCGTCGGGAGTGTAGTCCACGCGGATTCGGTGACCGAGCGTGTCTAGGTCCATCTCCTCGTGTTCGCCGAGGAGTCGAACGATCCGCCCGCGGAACTGCCGGCGACTCCCCTCGAAGCTCGGTTGCGTGGGAACGTCGGGTGCGGTGAAGTCGCCGGTCTGGTAGGCGTGACACCACTCGCGCCACGGGCACCCCGCCTCGTCGCATCGAGGGTTCTTGCCGCAGGCGACGCCGCCGAGTTCCATGATCGCGTTGTTCCAGACCCGCGAACGCCCCGCAGGCATGAGTTGATTTGCGGCCGATTCGAACGCGTCGTCGTCATCGGGAATCCCGAACGCGCGGTACGCGACTCGCTTGACGTTCGTATCCACGACGGCGTCGCCGGCGTTGAACGCGAAACTCGAGACCGCGTTGGCGGTGTAGGGACCGACTCCCATCAGCTCCTCGAGTTCCCCGGGCGTCTCGGGAAATTCGCCGTTGTAGTCGGCTTCGACCTGCTGGGCGGCTTCGTGGAGGTACTTCGCACGGTTGTTGTACCCGAGGCTGTGAGATGTCCAGAAGCCGACGACTGCGGATCGATCCGCCGACGCCAGGTCCGCCGTCGTCGGCCAGCGCTCTGTAAACGCCTCCCAGGCCTCGACGACGCGATCGAGTTGGGTCTGCTGGCTCATGACCTCGCTGACGAGGATCTCGTAGGCGTCGTCGGTCTCGCGCCACGGGAACGAGCGGTGATCGTCCTCGTACCACCCGATCAGCGCCGATCGAACGGCCTCGAGGTCGTCGGGAAGCGTCCACGCTGTCTGGCGATCCTGCTCCGCTGGCGCGTCTGTCATCGCCGGGAGTTAGGGAAGCGACGGTTTAGGCGTGGTGATCCTCGCGACCGATCGGCGGTGTCTGAGCGAGCACGAAAGCCATATACGACCGACTCGAGTCCACCAGTATGTGACCCTCGACGACCTGAACGACGAAATTACGGAATCGTACTCGAGCCTGGGCGATGAACTCGACGTGACGCTCGACCGGGAGACGAGAAACGAACTCGCGCTCCTCGAGACCGCCATGGAGCCCGAATCGACGGACGAACTCGTCCGGCGTGCGATCCACATGCTTTTTCAGACGACCGTCGAAACCGGAAACATCGATTTCCACCTTCGCTCTGGATTCGACGTCACCTACGACGAGTACCTCTCGGGGATGACCTTCGACGAGATGACCGGTGCCGACAACTACCCGTCGATGGACGACGAGCGGCGGTATCAGTTCTAACATCGATCAACAATCGCTGCGTTGCTCCGGTTCGACCGCGCGAGAAGGGGAACCACTGTGATCGTTACGCCAGCGTCGACTCGAGATAACTGATCTGCTCTGGGTTCCCGAAGTAGGCGGGAACGTGCTCGTGGAGTTCTGCCGGTGTGCGGTCGAGGATCGATTCTTGGCCCGTTGACGAGCGGCCACCTGCGGTTTCGACGATGTGTGCGATCGGGTTAGCTTCGTACTGGAGCCGAAGGTCGCCGTTCGGACTCGACGACCGCTCGGGGTAGCCAAGCAGACCGCCGTTGACGAGCAAATGGTTGATATCTGCGACCATCGCGCCCGTATATCGGAGTTTGTAGTCGCGATGGAGCTCACGCCAGCAGTCCTCGACAGCCTCCGGCCACTCGTTTGTCGAGCCGGCGAACCCGCAAATTTCGCCCTCCGCGGGGATGGTCACCGGACTCGAGTCGACGATCGCTCCATCGTCGACGACGTATCGAGTCACCGTCTCATCGATAGCGGCGGTGATCGTTGCAAACGGTCCGTAGAGCACCACCATACTGGCGATGAGATCGCGACCGCTCGCCGGAAGCGACCCGTTGTAAACCCCGACGACAGTTCCGACGATGTTGTTCGAGCGGAGGTTCGACGACCCATCGAGCGGGTCGATGGCGACGCTGTACCCGTCACCGACGTCTTCGACGCGTTTTCGTTCTTCACTGGCAAACGCACCGACCGCCTCGAGCGGGGCCAACTGCTCACGGAAGAGCTGGTCGATCTGCCGATCCGCGGCTGACTGGACGTCACCGCTGGGATTTTCGTTCCTCGTCTTCTCGCGGCCGTCCCGAAACTCCGCGCGAACGTGCGGTACGACTGCTGCCAACGCATCGACGATGGACTGTCTCTCGCTCATCAATGCCACCCGCTCATCGAGGAGTACGGTTCGTTCCTCGAGATGGACACTGCGTCCGTATTCGATTCAGCTTGGGGCATCTTCCTCACGAAAATAGCCTCCGGAGACGCGCGAAGAGGCCTTTCGATGGGTCACCCCCGAGCTGTTCGAGTTCGGGATCGCTCGTTGCTGTCGTCGAAGTCTCCTCGCCCGTCTCCACGGATGCGTCACTTTCGGCATCCTCGGTGCTACTGGTTTCGCTACCGTCGGCTCGTTGAATCGCTTGCGCGATCAGCCCTTCGGCGTCGTTCACTCCGTCCTTGACGGTTCCCTCGACGAGCGGTTTGCCGTCGAATCGATCCTGATTGACGGCCGTATCCGCGGCGATGATAACGGCATCGGCGTCGTCGATATCGTCCGCCGTGAGCTCGTTTTCGGCACCCATCGCGCCCTGAACCTCGACTTTGATGTCGTGGCCCTGCTCCTGGGCGGTGGTCTCTATGTTCTCTGCTGCCATCTGGCTGTGTGCGATACCGGTCGGACAGGACGTGACTGCGACGAGTTTCATTGGTTGGAGTTGTTGCGTTGAATTCGGTCGATAACGTGATCTCTGGTCGATGCCTCGAGCGCTCGTGTGACATTCTCGGCCGCCGTCTCAGTATCGATCGACTGGACGGTCGCTTTGACGTCCGGGACGGTGACCGCGCTCATGCTGAGTTCATCGAGCCCCAGGCCGACGAGGAGTTCGGTTAGCTCCGGATTCCCGGCCATCTCCCCACACATACCAACCCACGCGTCGTTTTCGTGGGCCGCTTTGATGGTCCGAGAGATGGCCCGTAACACGGCCGGTCGACGTGGATCCCGGAGGTCCGCAACGCGTTCGTTCTCGCGCGCCGCGGCCATAACGTACTGGGTGAGATCGTTCGTCCCGATACTGAGGAACTCGACCTGCTCGGCGAGTTCCGGCGCGGCGAAGACGGCGCCGGGGGTTTCGATCATCACGCCGAGTTCGGGGATCGCGTAGTCGATACCTTCCTCTTCGAGCGTGTTCGCGATCCTCTCGACCGTCTCGAGTGCGGCAACGAGTTCCTTGGGTGTCGCGACGACCGGGAACATGATCGACAGGCAGCCATCCCCGTCCGCGGCCGCCCGAAACAGCGCGCGAAGCTGTGTCTCGAATAGGTCGGCGTCGGGACCGAGCGATCGTCGGATCCCCCGCTCGCCGAGAAACGGGTTCTCCTCTTCGGGCAGATCGAGGTAGGGAATCGGCTTGTCCCCGCCGATATCGAGCGTCCGGACGACGACGCGGCCATCCGGGAACGTCTCGAGGGCCTCCCTGTACGCTTCGTACTGTTCGGTTTCGTCCGGTGCCTGCTCGCGGTCGAGGAACAGGAACTCCGTGCGGTAGAGGCCGATACCGTCGGCCCCCTGCGCTTTCGCGTCCTCGAGTTCGGCGGGCTGGCCGACGTTCGCGGCGATTTCGATGCCAGTTCCGTCGGCGGTCGTTACCGCCTCCTCGTGGATTTCCACCTGGTGGGCGGTCTGTGCCGATTCCCGGCGCTCGTCGCTCGGGTCGACGACGAGTTCGCCAGCGTCGCCGTCGACGACGACCGTCGCGTCAGTTTCGACATCGTGGAGTTCGTCACCGACGCCGACGACGGCGGGTAGCGCGAGCGAGCGAGCGAAGATCGCCGCGTGCGAGGTTCGCCCGCCGGTTACGGTGGCGAACCCGGCGACGCGGTCGGGGTCGAGCTGTGCCGTGTCGCTCGGCGTGAGTCGATCGGCGAGCACGACCGATCCCTCGGGGAGACTCTCGAGATCGACTCGGTCGTCGTCGGTGAGGAGTCGAACGAGCCGATCGCGAACGTCGCGCAGGTCGTCGGCCCGCTCGGCCATCCGCCCGTCCATGCCCTCGAACTGTTCGATCGGGTCGGCGAATGCCCGCTGGACGGCGTTCTCTGCCGGAAGTTCGTCATCGATCGCACGCTCGACACCGTCCTCAATCTGCGGGTCCTCGAGGAACTGCACGTGCGCATCGAAGACCTCGGCTTCCTGCTCGCCGACGCGTTCGGCGGTCCGTTCCCGTTCGGCTTCTAATTCGTCTCGAGCGGTTTCGCGTGCGTCTTCGAACCGTTCGCGCTCGTCCTCTTGATCGACAGAAACTGAATTCGGATCCGGAAGATCGGTCGACGTGCTATACCAGACGACCGTTCCCACGTCGGAGCGCGGCGTCGCCCCCGTTCCGGTGAGAGTGCGTTCTGCCATCGGTTTAACTGTCGACATCTGCGATCTCGTCCTCGGGTGTGGTCAGAACACGCTCGAGCGCATCGAGCGTCGCTTCTTCGTCGGGGCCGTCCGCGACGAGTCGAACCTCCTCGCCGGCTTCGGCACCGAGGCTGGTGACCGCGATCATGCTGCCGGCTGCAATGAGGTCGTCAGTATCGGGCCGGCCGACCTGTACGTCCGACTCGTGATCGTTGACCGCCTCGACGAACTTCGCTGCCGGCCGAGCGTGCAATCCGGCCTCGGGAACGATCGTTACGGTTCGTTCGGTACTCATGCGACTGCCTCCGTGAGGACGGCCTGTACGTCTTCGGGTGTCTCCGCGTCGTAGAGGGCGTCTCTCGTCTCGTCGTGCATGAGCGCTCTCGAGAGGGTGCTCAAGATCGAGAGGTGATCGTCCGCGCCGGACTCGGGGACGAGGATCATGAAAATGAGCCGTGCGGGCTCGCCGTCCATCGAGCCGAAATCGACGCCTGCCTCCGAACGGGTGAACGCCACGGATGGCTCGCTGACGGCCTCCGTTTGTGCGTGAGGGATCCCGATACCCATGCCGACGCCGGTTGTCGTCTCCGCCTCGCGAGCGAGCAGCGCCTCGAGGGCCGTCTCTCGGTCGTCGACACGGCCTGCCTCGACGAGCAGGTCCAGGAGGTGTTCTATGCAGGCTTGTTTGTCTGCGGGCGGCGACTCGAGCGTGATGTGGTCGGTGGGTGCGAGGGTTTCGATTCGATCTTCGGTGAGTGTTTCAGTCATGGTGAGTCTGTTGTATACTGGTGAGTGATAGTTAAACGTCGGACGATCAGTCGTTCGTGTGGGTCACTCGACTGGCTGACCCCGTTTCGGTATCGACGTCGGCGACCGTTTTCTCGAAGTCCGGTTTGATAGCCGTCGCGACGGTCGCGGTCACTATCGTGCCGAGTGCGATACACCCGAGGAAGACGAGCGCGTTGCTCGAGAGGAGGAACACGAAGATACCGCCGTGGGGCGCGGGCATGGTCACGCCGAGCCAGAGCGCGGTTGCACCGGCGGTCGCGCTCCCGATCATACAGCTCGGAATGACGCGGAGCGGATCGGCCGCGGCGTAGGGGATCGCACCCTCGGTGATGAACGCGAGACCGAGCGGCACCGCCGCTTTGGCGTTCTCGTACATCTCGGCGGAGTACTTCTGGGGTGCGATGAAGTTCGAGAGCGCCAGGCCGAGCGGCGGCGTCATGCCGGCGATCATCACGGCGGCCATCGGCCCGAAAATCTGCTCGCTAACGAGCGCGGCGGCGAACACGTACGCGACTTTGTTGATGGGGCCGCCCATATCAGCCGCCATCATCGCCCCCAGAATCGCCCCGAGAAGGAGCGCGTTCGCTCCCGTCATGGAGCCGAGTACCGTCGTCAATGTGTCGTCGATGATTGCGATCGGCACCCCCAATCCGACGATCACGAGCGGTGACAGAAGCGCGGTCGTGAACACCGGGATTATCAACACCGGCATCATGGGTTCGACGAGGGACGGCACCGACCAGTCCTTCATCCACCGAGCGACGTACCCGGCCAGAAGCCCCGCGACCAGTGCGCCGAGGAACCCGGCGGAGGCACCGTCTGCGCTAAAGCCGACGAGCGAGCCAGCGGCCTCGATGATCGCGGTTTGTTGGATCGCCCACGACAGGATGAAACCCGGTGCCAGCCCGGGCCGATCGGCGATTGCGTAGGCGATGTACGCCCCCAGAATGGGGACCATCATCGTCAAACCGAGCCCGCCGATTTCACCCAGATACCACGGAAGCGTTCCGGTCGATTGGAAGACCGTCTCCGTCGTCGCCCCCGCACCGGGCATCGTTATTCCGAAGACGGACTCTGGAAGTTCAGCGACCAAGAACGCCAGTGCCGTAAATATCCCCCCGATCGTGACGAACGGAATCATGAACGACACGCCGGTCATCACGTCCTCTTTGACCGTAGTGACGTGCGAACGGAGTGCGGTTTCTGCTTTGTCTGCTGGTGGCATGGTCTATTTATCCTCTGTATTAATCAATATAGTCTTCGAATACGATTGTTTCTGGCTATAAAATATGGATAAAATATTGGCGCGTTCACGAAGTTTACCGGACCTTCTACCGAAAACTCTCTCCAAATGTGTTAGTTTTGGCATGTAGTCGGATTCCGAACTCGAGCATCGATCGATCAGAGTCGGGCACACGTGCATCGGTGAGGTCAATTCGATCATAACTGATCGTGAGCTATCTGGAGCAGTCGGCCGACACCGAAATGGCGACGCGATCGGTCGTCCCGACGAGTTCGTCGAGCGGCGGAATATCGGTTCCAGGAACCGAAACGACACGCGAAGCGACTGCAACGCCGGTTCGTAACGCCTCCCGGTCCGTCGCTCCGTCGTCGAGTGCAGCCAGAACGCCCGCCAGCAGCGAATCGCCGGCACCGACCGTGTCGACGACCTCGGTCTCGAGCGCTGCCGCGTGGATGCACTCTTCCGGCGTCGACATGATCGCGCCGTCTGCACCCAGAGACGCGATAACCCGGTCGTACCCCATTCGACGAAGCGTCTCGACCGCGTCGTAACAGTCCTCGAGCGAGCGCACGGAGCAACCAGTCGCCGCCGCGAGTTCCTCGCGATTGGGTTTACACAGCGCGTACGACGCGTCGAGTGCTGCGAGTATGGATCCGCCGACGTCGACGACGGTCTCCCAGTCGCCGGTGCGGGCGATCCGATCGATCGCGTCGGGGCCGAGGCCCGGCGGCAGACTGCCGCCAACGACCACGGTGTCGGGTGCGTTTCGCTCGATCGTCTCGAGAAGGTCGTCGATGGCGTCCGCCGAAACCCGCGGTCCGTCGTGGTTGATCTTGAACTCCGCATCGTCGGTCAGGATCGTCGTATTGAGTCTGGTTCGACCGTCGATCTCGACGAAATCTCCCTCGATCTCGCCCGCGGACAACCGATCGCGGACGAACCGGCCGAGGAAATCGCCGACGACGCCCGTCGCGACGGTCTCGGTCTCGAGTTCGGCGAGATATTTCGAGACGTTGATCCCTTTTCCGCCGGGATCGACGCGAGCGGCGTTCGCCCGAGCGACCCGGTCAGTCTCGGGGAAGTCATCGACGGTCAGCGTGTGATCGACTGCCGGGTTGAGCGTCACCGTCAGAATCACTGCTCGACCTCCTCAATTACCTCTACGTCGGCGGCGTCGAACGGTTCGTGCTGTTCGTCGGTCAGCTTCGTGTCGGTGATAAACACGTCGAGATCCTCGACCTCGGCAAATTTCACGAAACTCTGTTTGCCGAGTTTCGACCCGTCCGAGACGAGGACGACCCGTCCCGCGTTCTCGATCATGAGCGATTTGAGCCGGGCTTCGTCCTCGTTTGGCGTCATCAATCCCTGGGGCGGTTTGATCGCGTTCGTTCCCAGGAACAACACGTCGAAGTTCGTCCGTTCCATGAACCGCTCCGCGCTCGGCCCGGTGAGCGCTCGCGTCTCGTGGCGAAGCGATCCGCCGGTGAGTTTCACGTCGTTGGCCTGCTCGCCGAGCTCGAGGGCGAGAACGGGCGAGTTGGTGACCGCGAGGAACGACCTGTTCTCGGGGGCGTTCTTGGCGACTTGCATCGTCGTCGAGCCGGCGTCGAAGAACACGACCTGATTCTCGGTGATTTCCTCGGCGGCTCGTTCGCCGATCCGCATCTTCCCGTCGAGGTTCTGGACTTCCTTTTGCCCGTAGGTCTGTTCGTTCCCGACGGTCGTTACCGGCACTGCGCCACCGTGTGAGCGCTCGATCAGCTTCCGGTCTTCTAAGTCGCTTAAGTCGCGGCGAATCGTCGCCTTCGAACAGTCCATCTCCGTGGCGAGATCGGCGACTGAACATTCACCCTCTTCGGACACCAACTCGACGATCTCGCGTTTTCTCACTGCGGGGAGCATAGCTGTCTGTCTGCTCCCAACTACTGCGGATGCGTTCATATTTCTATCTGATTGTGTTCGTTTCTGCTCGAGTTCGTTTGGCGGGCGATACGAGAGTTGTGAGTACCGTTTGCACGATAGATCGCTCGAGTGACTGTCATTCGGCAAGCGCCTCGTCGGCCGTTGCCTCCTCGAAGACAACCGCCTCGAGCGCGTCGAGGATTTGCTCGGGATTTTCGCGTTGCCAGACGTTGCGACCGACCGCCAGCCCGCTTGCACCTGCGTTCATCGCCGTCTCGACCAGCGAGAGGAACTCACGATCGTCGGTTTTGGAGCCGCCGCTGAGAACGACGTTGACGTCACCCGCCGCAGCGACCGCGTCAGCCATCGCCTGCCCGCTTCGCGGATACTTCACCTTCGCGATGTCCGCGCCCAGCTCGAGGGCGATTCGAGTCGCGTACGAGATAACCGACGGTTTGCGGTGTTCTTTGAGCGCCTGTCCGCGCGGATACGACCACATGGCAACCGGAACGTCGTGCTCGCGAGCCCGCTCTTGGACGTCCCGGAACTCCTCGAACATCTCCGTTTCGCGGTTGGTTCCCGGATACACCGTGTATCCGACCGCATCGGCACCGAGCTCGAGCGCGTAATCGACCGAACACGTCCGTGGCGAGTACGGTTCACCCATCCAGAGGCTGCTGGTACCGTTGAGCTTCGCCAGCAAATTTACGTCGTCGTCGTAGGACGGATAATAAGTCTCCGCCAGTCCTTTCTGGACTGCAAATCCGGTCACGGCGTCGTGCGTTGCCAGCTCGAAGACCGTCCTCGGGTCGAGTCGCTCGGGAACGTCCTCGAACGCAGTGGGCCCGTGCTCGAGTCCGTGATCGTGTGCGAGAATTATCGACTTGCCATCCCGTACGAGCGGTGTCTCAGTAAGTTGGCGCATTCGGTCAAAAGTGAGTACACAGGGTGGCTAAGTAGTATCGTTTATGATTATTTTCTACTGAATTCAGTGAGAAGAGTGTCTTGCCAATCATCGTCTATCGGTAGTCGGTGATACTCGAGACATACTGGTGTTTCTGGGGCGGGGCTCCGTCTGCACGTCGGTTGCCAAGTCTGACCGAGCCTTCGAATTCAACGCGAACTATCGGCTCCCAGTCGGAACGCAATGAAAAAGGACCAATCGCCGCTGCGGCGTTAGTCGTCGATCGGTGCCGCAGTCGAGAGCTCCTCGTCGATGTCGGCGTCCGCCATCTTCTCGACGAGCGCGTCGATCACTTCCTCGCGTTTGCCCTTGACGAACTTGATCGAGCCGACGACGAGGTGGCCGCCGCCGGAGACGCCGCCGCCCGGCACCTCCTCCTCGAGTTCCGAGACCATCACGGGGATATCGAGTCGGACGCCGTCGCTTCTGAGGACGGCGAAGTCGGGTCCGTAGCCGACCGTGATGACGGGATCGCCCGTCTCCTCGATCTTCCGGTCGTGAATCTCGCCTGTCGTCTTTCCGGGGGCGGGATAGGTAAAGCGATGGGCGTAGTTCTCGACGTCGATCCGGTAGAGGTGTGCGCCGTTCGCGAGGTCCTCGTGCTCGAGGTGGGCCATTGCAGCCTCGAGTTGCTCGTCGACTTCGTCGCGAGCGCGGTCGGCGAAGAACTCGACGAGGTCGCGGTGGCGCTCCTCGTCGTCGGAGTCGATCTGCAAGAGGTCGGTGATCAGCTGATCGCCCGAGTTGTAGCGAAGCCAGAACGCGGCGTAGTCGAGCGCCTCGCTCAGGTCCTGCAGTCGATCCTCGTCGTAGCCCTCCTCGTCCGCGAGCGCGAGGTAGTCGTCCATCGCGTCGGCT
The DNA here is from genome assembly GCF_000517625.1 of Halostagnicola larsenii XH-48. Classification (GTDB taxonomy): domain Archaea; phylum Halobacteriota; class Halobacteria; order Halobacteriales; family Natrialbaceae; genus Halostagnicola; species Halostagnicola larsenii. The sequence continues at coordinate 1,663,342 of NZ_CP007055.1, forward strand.
TTCGAGCGATCCGAGAGGCCGGCGACGGCCGGGATGTGTCGAAGCTCCTCAGTAAGCTCCGGGAAGATCATCCGCGCGAGTTCGACACAGAGCATCCCCGTCGTTATCCGATAATCCTCGTCGTGGAGGTACGGATTGACGTGGGCGTCGAGCAACTCACCGACTGCGTCTGGATCCGGATGGTGGTGATCGATCGCAACGATCGGAATGTCGTAGTGGGCGAGCGTCTCGTAGGCGGGAACGTCTTCGGCCGTCGAGCCGTTGTCGAGCATCAACAAGAGCGGAAGCTGTTGGCCGTGTTTCTCCCGATCCTCGAGCGCGAAGTTCAGATCTCGCGTCGCGTCTTCCATCTCGTAGAACGGCGCTTTCGCGGGGAGGCGTTTGACCAGGTGCTGTGGCGCGTTGTCGTCCTCGTGGACCTCGGCGATAAAGCGCTCGAGAGCGATCTGGACGGGAACGGCGGCGCACATCCCGTCGCCGTCGGCGTGGTGGCGGACGCGGATCGGCCGACCTTCGAGAACGGTTCGGCGAAGCCGCGTGGCGACTTCCTCCAAGTTCGGTCGCAGTTTCTCGAACGCGGGCCAGTCGATGAGCGGCTCGACGTCGTGTGGCTGGGCCCGCTCTTCGAGTGCGGCCTCGAGTCGTTCGCGTGCTTCGGCTTCGATCTCGTCGTCGAGTGTCGTGAGGCCGTCGACCTCGATCTGGACGCTACCCTCGTGGCGCTCTGGGCTGCCGGTGACGCGAACGACGTCGCCGACCTCGACCGATGGATAGGCTCGAACGCCCGCTTCCTCGAACGCGGCGCAGGGAACGACGCCGTACTCATCGGTCACGTGGAAAATCGTCGGGCCGCCGGTCTGTTTGACCTGTACGACCTCTCCTTCGAGGTGGATCTGGTCGCCGACGTTCGCCTCGAGCCGATTGGTTCCGGTGAGCGTGTAGTCGTGAGAGACCGTCTCGAGCGTGTAGTTCTCGAGATCGGACGGTTCGAAGGCGATGTCGCCGTTCTCGCGAACGCTCTCGAGTTCGACGACGAGTTCGTCGCCGACGCGGTAGGTGCCATCGAGGACGGACTCGTGGACGAGTCCCGAGACGGAATCGGAAACGTCGACGAAGACGCCGTAATCGACGATGCCGTTAATTTCGGCGAGATATGGGCTTCCTTCTTCGAGATCGTCAGCGGTGCAATCAGCAGCAAGATCGTATACGACGGAATCTCCGTCGTCGTCGCCGGGGCCCCCGGCAGACTCGCGTGTCATCTTGCTCCGGTATTTGAGATGGGCGCGTATAACCCTTGTCAAGACGCGATACGAACAGCAGATCGCGGTCGAACTGCCGACTCGAGTTCGAATGGAACTCTCGGAATCTCCGGTAACGCTATTTCTATCGACGATTTCTCGATCGAAAAGATTCGGCGATTCGGATCGCACGGATTCGGTAAACTCTATCGAGCGCGCCGCTGTGGTTACCGCCGCTGTGCGTCGACGGTTGCGACGGCCGCGAGGTTGACGATGTCCGTTACTTCGTCGTCGCGCTGGAGGACGTGGACCGGCTTGTCCATACCGACGAGCATCGGTCCGATCGCCTCCGCGCCGCCCAGTCGCTGGAGCAGCTTATAACAGATGTTACCCGCCTCGAGGTTCGGAAAGACGAGCACGTTGGCCGGCTTCTCGAGGACTGAAAACTCGTAGGTATCGGTTAGCATGTCTTCGACGACCGCGGTATCCGCCTGCATCTCGCCGTCGACCGGGAACTCCACGTCGGGGTCGTTTCGTAACAGTTCGGCGGCTCGGCGCGGCTTTCGCGTGCCGTCGTTGTCCACGCTTCCGAAGTCGGAGTACGACAGCAAGGCGGCGCGAGGCTCGACGTTGAACCGTTCGGCGAGCGAGGCCGTGTGTCTGGTGACCTCGGCCAGCACCGCTTCGTCCGGGTTCTGGTTGACCGTCGCGTCGGCGAGGAAGACGACCCGGTTTTTGAACGCCAGCAAATAGACGCCAGCCGCGTAGTCGGCGTCCTCGGCGGTCCCGATGACCTGCAACGGCGGACGAAGCGCCGACGGGTAGTGGTGGGTCAGTCCCGTCAGCATGGCGTCGGCGTCGCCGCTTTCGACCATGGCGGAGGCGAAGTAGTTACTCTCTCGAATCATCTCCTCGGCCTCGGTTCGGGTGACGCCCTTTCGCTTTCGGCCGTCGTACAGCGTTTCGACGTAGCGATCGTACGACCCACTGCTCGGATCCGCGACGTCGGGATCGAACTCGAGGCCGAGGTTCGCGGCGGTCGATCTGATCTCGTCTTCGTCGCCGATTAACACCGGATCGGCGATCCCTCGTTCGGCGATCTGGAAAGCGGCTCGAATGATCTTCTCGTGGCCGCCCTCCGCGAGCGCGAGTCGCTTCGGATCGTTCTGGGCTTTGTTGAGCACGATCCGCATCATCTCCCGAGACTTTCCGAGTCGGGCCTCGAGTCGCTCGACGTACGCCTCAAGATCGATGTTGGTCCGGGCTGCGCCGGTTTCCATCGCGGCCTCGGCGACCGCGGGGGCGACCTCGAACAGAACGCGCGGGTCGAGCGGCTTGGGGATGATGTACTCGGGGCCGAACTGGAGCGGCTGATCGCCGTAGGCTTTGCGGACGGCATCTGGAACGTCGCGTCTCGCCAGATCGGCCAGCGCCTCGGCGGCGGCGACTTTCATCGCTTCGTTGACCTGCGTCGCGCGCACGTCGAGTGCGCCACGGAAGATAAAGGGGAAGCCGAGTACGTTGTTGACCTGATTCGGGTAATCCGAGCGACCCGTCGCCATGATGACGGTATCGTCTCGAGCGGACTTCGCTTCCTCGTAGCCGATTTCGGGGTCCGGATTGGCCATCGCGAAGAGTATCGGATCGTCGGCCATCGAGCGAACCATCTCCGGTGAGACGATCCCGCCCGCAGAGAGGCCGACGAAAACGTCCGCGCCGACCATCGCGTCGGCCAGTTCCTCGCCCGGTCGATCGGACGCGAACTCCCGGTTGTACGGGTTCAGATCGCCCGCCTCTGCCCGCTCAGTTGTGAGAATCCCGTCGATATCGCACATCGTGATGTTCTCGCTGTCGATCCCGAGCGAGACGAAGAACCTGGCGGTGGCGACCGCTGCAGCGCCCGCGCCCGCGAAGGTAACCTCGAGATCTTCGAGATCCTTCTCGACGAGTTCGACGGCGTTCAACAGCGCGGCACCGCTGATGATCGCGGTTCCGTGCTGGTCGTCGTGAAAGACCGGAACGTCCATGCGCTCGCGAAGCCGTTCTTCGATCCGAAAGCAGTCGGGGGCGGCGATGTCCTCTAAGTTGACGCCGCCGAAGGTCGGTTCCATGGCCGCGACGGAATCGACGAACGCGTCCGGATCTTCGAGGTCGAGTTCGACGTCGAACACGTCGATATCGGCGAAGCGCTTGAAGAGCACGCCTTTTCCCTCCATGACCGGTTTCGACGCTTGCGCGCCGATATCGCCGAGTCCGAGTACGGCAGAGCCGTTCGAAACCACGCCGACGAGGTTCTCCTTTGCGGTGTACCGGTAGGCGTCGTCGGCGTTCGTCGCGATTTCGCGACACGGTCCCGCAACGCCCGGCGAGTAGGCGAGCGAGAGATCGCGCTGGGTATTCGTCGGCTTGGTCGTCCGGATTTCGATCTTTCCGGGCGGGTCGTCGCTGTGATAGTCGAGTGCGTCCTCTTCGAGTCCCATGGACACTCGTTCGTGCGCACGGATTTAAACTACACATATAGAATGTATGTATAATATGTATATTCGGGGCGGCGTATCGGAACACCACCAGCGGTGGTACGGGCGTTTGCAGCGATTCTGCGAAACAGTAATCTCCGTATCGGCCACCATTCGGAACGTTTAGCAACCGCAAACTCGGATAGTGGTGTATGGGGCTGCTCGACGCGTTGTTTCGCTCGAGCGAGATACTCGGTATCGCCGAGGAAACGCTCGAGTTCGCACTGGAGTCGTCGTCAGAGACGCACCCGAACGAGTACATGGGGTTTCTCCGGGGGACGGAAGCGAGCGAGCTCGGGCTCGAGCGAGACGGACTCGTCATCACCGACGTTCTCGTCGTTCCGGGGACAGAAACCAACAGCGTCAGTGCGACCGTTCGGACGAATATGATTCCGAACGACGTCAAGGCGCTCGGGAGTATCCACTCCCACCCGAACGGCGTCGTTCGACCGAGCGATGCCGACCTCGAGACGTTCGGTCGCGGCAGCGTTCACGTTATCATCGGCGCCCCGTATCGCCGATCGGACTGGCAGGCGTTCGATTCGAAGGGACAACCAACGCAATTGAACGTGATCGACGTCGAACTGCCCGACGCCGAGGAGTTCTTCGATTTCACACAGGCCGACATCGACGAGGATCTGCAATGGGAGTGATTCGAACCGACGAACCGACGGCGGACGCATCGAACCCGAACCGACGCACCGAACGACCGAACGGTCTTGGCACGACGACGGGAGTCGAACCATGACACGGAGCGACGGGGATGGCGCGATGGCGAACCCGCAAACGGTGGTTGCACAGGGTACGTTCGACATTCTCCACCCGGGCCACGTTCACTACCTAGAGCAAGCGGCGACGATGGGCGAGGAACTCGTCGTTATCGTTGCTCGGACGAGCAACGTCGATCACAAGGAGCGTCCGATCTGCAGCGCCCGCCAGCGACGCGACGTGGTCGCCGCACTCGAGGTCGTCGACGAGGCGATCCTCGGCCACGAGGAAGACATCTTCGTCCCGATCGAGGAGATCGAACCCGACGTGATCGCCCTCGGCCACGACCAACACCACGACGACGACGCGATCGAAGCCGAACTCGCGAGTCGCGGGATCGACTGTACGGTCGAGCGAGCCGAGCCACGAGAGCCGGGCCACGACGGCGAACTCCTTTCGACCCGGTTGATCATCGACCGAATCATAGAGCGGCGGGCCTGATCGGAATCTGGCCTCGCTCACCTCGAAACGCCGTCGACTGTGTCGCGCCACTCAGTTTTTCAGGACGACCGGTGGTGGAAGTCGAAGAGAATCGATCGCGTGACCGGTCTCGACGAAGTGTTCGATGGCGAGCCTCGAGGCTTCGGATTCGGTGTATCCGCCTGTTTCATTGATACGCCAGTCACACTGCAGACAGTACTTACACATGAGGCTCCGGCGTCAGTTTGAGCTAGACGTTCGAAAGTCCGGTGCAGGAATTCGAAAGTTGTGCCGAACAGACGCCTGCCAATCGAACGGTCCGTGAAGGCGTTTGCTCTCGACCTATAACTCGAGTGGAAATCTCCCCTCGTCGTTCGATCACCACTCCTCCTCGTCGATCCACTGGTCCGGTGTCGGAACGTACTCCTCCTCGCCGGTCGCATCGGTTCCGCGATACGTGTATACGTGGCCGTCTTTGTCTTCGGCGACTCGCGCCTCGAGATACGTCTGGGCCGCCCGTCTCGAGAGGGCACCCATCTCGATGACGTCCGCGAGGACGGTTTTCGTGGCGCGAAACCAGATAGACAGCTCTCGGTCCGACGTGTCGGGCCCTATCTCGACGATCGCTCCCCGTCCCTGTTCTCTGCCGTCGCCCCACTCGAGCCAGCAGACGCGGTAGGACCTGATGTCGAAATCGGTCGAGACGAGGTAGAGCGCTTCGTGCGTACAGGGATCGAGGTAATTGGTGAGGACGCGATCGAGCGCGACCGAGTCGGCGAGGACGTCCGAATCAACGGTTCCGGAACCGAGCGGGGAATCGGCGTCGATTCGGTCCGCTAACTCGAGGTTGGCCGCACCCCAGTGACTGTAGCGGAGGTCAAAGAGGTGGTCGGGACGCCGGTAGGCGACGAGCGCTCTATGTCCCATTTGCCTCTGGGCGTACACGCACTCGGTCAGTTTCGGGACGGATAACCGGTCGTTCGTGGGGGTACATCACCCGGTTTGGGACCGCCCCCCTATTTGAACGTCAGGACCTGTTCATCACCGAGGCGATTCGCGTACCTCGAAGGCTGCTACCGAGTCAGTGCGCGATCGAGAGTCGTCCTTCTGCGCGATCTTTGAGCGCTCGGTTCATCTCCCGAAAGCCGCGTTCGATCTGGCGCTCGTCCAGCAATACCGGGACGAGTGCGCCGCGGAACGTCTCGCGCTGGAGAAACCGCGTCCGTTGCGCGCCATCGACGGGCTCGAGATGAAACTCGTGGTAGCCGTCGAACACGAACGGAACGACGATCTGTCCCCGCCACGCAAACCGTTTGTTCGTCTCGAGAGCGATGACCGCCGGCGTGAACGTCATCGCTCGAGCGCCCGGCGGTTGGATCGTAACCACCAGCCGTTCGCCTTTAACCGGGTGTCCAACTATCGAGCGAACGAACGGATTCCATTCGGGGTAGCTGTCGAACTCGAGAAGGATCTCCCAGACGGCGGCGGGTGGCGCGTCGATTTCTTCGAAGGCTTCGACAGATATCATGCCATATAATAACACACGAGGAGCAATGCGCTTGTCGCCCCAGCATTCGCGTTGATACGCCTCGCCGCGAACTCCGATCCGCGGACCGAGTGGGATGAACTGAGGTCCTGAAGACTGTCAACGAGTGTGTCGGCGGGCAGCGACCAGTCCGCTCGAGGAGTCGCCGGTCGTCGCGCACGGAATCTCTCGGAACGCGGATCGGTTCCTCTCGCTGACCGAAACGCAACTAGCGCTTGAGTATCGGCCTCGAGACGATTCGAGCGACGTTCTCGACGGGACGGACCCCGGGCGTGCCGGGCTCGAAACGGAGTAGTCGATCGGTGACTGTCCGGTGTCTTCGAAAAGGGGATTACCGTGGACCAACAATCTTTACGTATGAGCACTGATGTGTCCGAATCGACGGGTTACGGACCGAACCTCGAAATGTCGACGCTCGGGTATATCGTCGCCGTTCTGATCGCGATTCTGTTGTTGCCGCTTCTTCCGGTAGCCGTCGTCGGCTACGTCCTCTACCGCGTGTTCACCCCGAGCGACGGCGAGCCGGCACGGCGCGGCTGGAATCGTGATTTCGGCGGACCGGGAGACAGTTCCTGAGTCGGCCAGTTCGGTCTCGAGGTTCCGCGTCGTTCCCGAGCGAATTCGGCCGTCCCTTGGGTCTTTCAGTACGACGACACTCTGCGGCAGTCCGTGGTGGGGACACCAACAGCTAACCGAGAGGAAGACCGTAGATACACCTGTTCATGACTGACGTTATCGTCGTCGGCGGCGGCCCCGCCGGCTTGAGCGCAGCACTGTTCACACAGAAAAACGGCCTCGAGACGACCGTCTTCGACACCGACCAAACGTGGATGCACAAGGCGCACCTGTTCAACTATCTCGGACTCGGCTCGGAAGACGGAACGGCCTTCATGGCAACGGCTCGCCGTCAGGTCGAGAGCTACGGCGTCGACCTCCGGCAGGGTGAGGAAGTGACTGACGTCGCCGAGGGTGACGACGGCGGGTTCACGGTCGAAACCGAAGACGAGACGTTCGAGTCCGACTACGTCGTTCTCGCGACGGGTGCCAACCGCGATCTCGCAACCTCCCTCGGCGTTGCCTTCGACGGCGACGTCGTCGACGTCGATATTACGATGGAGACGAGCGTCGACGATGCCTACGCAACGGGAGCCATGGGCCGAGCCGAGGAGTGGCAGGCCGTAATCTCCGCAGGCGACGGCGCCGCAGCCGCGTTGAACATCCTCACGAAAGAGAAGGGCGAACACTACCACGATTTCGACGTTCCGGCCGACGCCGACGCAGCCTTCGGTGGAATGGCCGACGACGAATAAGACTCACAGCGGGACTGCTGACTCAAATTTTTCGAGAAATGACGGTGGCTCGATACTGATGCCGGCGGACCGATACTGACGCCAGCGAGACGATTACTTAATTCTGAACGGATTGTCGTCGTCACCATCATCGCTTTCGTCTTCGGAACCCTCGTTCCCTGGTTCGTCGTCCTCGTAGGGTTTTCGGGCCGTAATCGTGATCGTCGCCTCGGGGTCGTTCGAATCCTCCCACGGGCTGTCGTAGGCCGACAGCTCGATATCGGTGACGTCCCACCCCTCCTCGCTCAACAGCGCGACGAGTCGGCGCTGGTCCTTGAGCATTTCCTCGTTCATGTACGATCGTACAGTCCGTTCCGGGGTATGTCTTGTGTCGATTCCGCCCTCGCTAGTTCGTCGCGTCGGGTTCGATACCCTCGACGGCGCTGGCATCCTCCTCGTCGTGACCGATCGTGACCGCCTCCTCGACCAACGACCGATGCGCTCGTCGAAGCCGCTCGGAGAGCGCCTGGTGGGAGATATCGAGGTCGTTCGACAGCGATTCCATGTCGATATTTCGCGGGATTTCGTAGTACCCGCCCTCGAGCGCCGATACGAGCGTTTCGTACTGCGCATCCGTCAGCCCGTATCGTCCCTCTCGACCTTGGTCGAGATGATGTATTTTCTGAATATCAAGCGAGAACCCCTGACTCGTCGCGAAATCGTAGGTGCTCGCCAGCGAATCGCGTTCGGGAAAGAGCACGCGAAACTGCCACCACCGGCCCTCGCTTGCGGCCTGTAGAATCGTCGCCTTCTCTTCGGTGAGGATGTGAACGATCACCGTCACGTCGTCGATCCAACTCAGCCGATACAGTTGTTCTTCGTCGAGGTCGGTGAGGAGGTCGGCCTCGTCGACGCTCGGGTCCTCCTCGAGCAGTTCCTCGAGACCCGACATCGACGATTCGTCGCCGGAGATCCAGACGTAGGGTATGACGTGGTTCGGACCGTGGGCGACGACGCGTTCGATTTCGACGGAAATGTCGTCGACCGACTCGAGCGTTTCCCGGAGCGCGAACTCGTCGGCCGGAACCGTTAGTTCCGCAATCGTACTCATACACTGAATTACGGGGACCACACTCAAGAAAGACTCCCCTCGATGCTATCGCCGATAGGCGACGATCCGAAACCGAATCCGGTTACGTGATCTGTTTTTCCCCGGCGTCTTTAAGCGGATCCACCCGCAAGAGACGACTATGCTCACCGACGAGTTCGGACGCGACGTCACGGGGGTTCGCGTTTCACTCACCGATCGGTGTAATTTCGATTGCGTCTACTGTCACAACGAAGGGCTCGGAGACACCCGCGGCCCGATGGACCCACAGGACGACGAGATGACGACCGACGACGTGGTCCGCTTTCTCGAGGTCGCCGAGGAGTTCGACGTAGATGCGGTGAAGTTCACCGGCGGCGAACCGATGCTCCGCCAGGATCTCGAGGAAATTATCGCTCGGACGCCCGATTCGATGGAGGTTTCGCTGACGACGAACGGAACCTTCCTCCCGGGTCGCGCCCCCGACCTCGTCGAGGCGGGTCTCGAACGGGTCAACGTCTCGCAGGACGCGCTCGATCCGGACGACTTCGCCGCGGTCACCAAGAGCGGTGCCTACGAGCGGGTGCTCGAGGGCGTCGACGCCGCGCTCGAGGCCGGCCTCGATCCGGTCAAACTCAACATGGTCGTCTTCGAGCACACGGCGGGATACGTTCCCGGGATGGTCGACCACGTCGCCGAGAACGAGGGACTGCAACTCCAGCTCATCGAGTACATGCCCGAGCTGACTGGCAACCCCGAATGGGCGATCGATATCGAGCGGGTCCACGAGTGGCTCGCAGAACGGGCCGACGAGATCGAACACCGGAAGATGCACGACCGAAAGCGCTACTGGATCGCCGCCGATGACGCGAGTGACGGTGCGTCGAAGTCGTCGGGAACCGGTCGTGGTATGGTCGAAATCGTCGATCCCGTCGAGAACCCGACGTTCTGTGCGAACTGCCACCGGGTACGGGTGACCCACGAGGGCTATCTCAAGGGCTGTCTCAACCGCAACGACGACCTCAAGCCGATGGGGGAGATGTCCAAACCCGAGATTCGCGACGCGTTTCACGAGGTCGTCGAACAGCGGGTCCCCTACTACGGCGAGTACATGGTCCGAAACGAGGACGGTCACTGGGTCGTCAACGAAAAGTACCTCGAGGACGGCCCGGACGCGTCGGCGGCGAAAAACTAGCGACGCTGATTACCGGCTTCTTCCGGTCCATTCGCTTTGATCGCGACGCGAACCGAGCGCAACCACGAGAAACGCCGCCGCCAGCACTAACAGCACGACGCCCGTGATTGGCTGCCCGCCAGCCGAGAAGACGTAGACGCCGTATCCGATCGTCGCCGCGACGAGCCCGATCAGGAGACTCGAGATGATGTGGACCGCCTCGAGTCGTGTCGTCTCCGCTTCTCGCCCGAGTTGATCGCCCAGATCCGTCGCGTCGTGGCCGAGGTCCCACGCGAGAACGGTTCCGATCGTCGCGAGCACAGTCAACTCGACGGAGTCTCCCTGCAACCCGCCGGCGACGACGCCGACGAAAATAGCTAACGCGCCGACGTCGATCCCGTTGCGGTCTCCGCGAACCAGTCCGAACGAAAGCAGCGCCAGCCCGAAGACGCCGATTCCGGCCCCATAGATCGATCCCGCACCCGAGACGAGAACAGCGACGATTCCACCGCCGATGGCCGCCGCCCTCGAGAGCGTCGTGGGCCGACGAGTCACGTCGCTCATCTGGCGTCACCAACGTGCATGCGGGCGAAGACATCATCGATCGATTCTCCGGCGTCCCAGTCGATCACGGGGATACCCGCGCGCTGTAAGTCGAACCGCCTGATCCGTCTGCCGACGCGGGCCAGTTGCTGGGCGGTGGTTCGATCCGTCGTCGGATCCGGCGAGACGACGGTTACCGGATAGCCGTACGCTTCCAGTTTTCGGGCGATCTCGAGGCTCGCCTGATCGCACAGCGGCGAGAAAAAGAGGATCTGCGTTTCAGCGGAAAACCGCCGTCGGAGCGTTCGAAGCTGGCCGTACCAGTGTGTTCCGCGACTTGGCGGCACGGAAGCGAACTGCGAATGCGTCGCGAGCAACTGCTCGAATTCGACGCGGTGGTGACGTCCCGCCGCGGGAGCGAGCCAGCAGGGCTCTTGGGTCGAGGAATACCCCTCTTCTGACGACTCCCCTGGACCGAGCGCCGCGAGTCCCACGGTGTCCCCGTTCTCGAGGAGCGTCGCCGCGGTTCGTCCCGCCGCGCTAACGGATCGATCGACGGCGTGTCGCTCGTCGGGCGACGGTGCGAGGTATGACACCTTTCGGGTATCGAGCAGGAGGACGACTCGGGCAGCACGCTCTTCGTGGAACTCGAGGGTTGCGAGCTCTCCCGTTCGGGCGTGGCGCTTCCAGTCGATTCGGTTGAGCGGGTCGTTGCGTCGGTACTCCCGAACGGAGTGAAAGGCGGTTCCGGTGCCGCCGTCGGTCGTCTGGAGACGACCGGAAAACGACGCCGCAGTCGCCCGAAGCGGGATCGAAGCGGCGATCGGACGCAGGACGGGATTGGAGACGATCGACGTTTCCTGACCGACGTACACCTCCCATTCGGCCGATCGAGACGGGTCGCGCGCGAGGACGAGCGCGGGATCGAACTCGTGGGTGCCGCGACGGGCGGTGACGGTGTACTCGAGGGTCACCGATTCACCCGGTCGCAACGCGGTGCCCATTCGGGCCGAGCCGTCGACGACAGCCAGTCCCGGCGGCACGCCGTCGATAACTCTGAGATCGGGGAGCAGTCGGTCGCTCTCGTTGGTCACGGTCAGACTGACATCGATTTCGTCGCCGGGCTCGGGCGAGTCCGTCGACACCGTTCGCTCGAGGTCGACCTTGGGGACGGGCGGATCGAACGCTCGAGCGAAGCCCGCATATCCGACGCCGACGACGCCCGCGAGGACGACTGCAGGGGATTCGGCCAGAGCACCGATCCCGACCGCAAAGAGGGCGACTGCACCGACACCCGTCCAGTACTCGGTCGATCGCTCGCGGGCGTGTTCGGTCCCGTGGACCCGCTTGGTCGTCGTCCGCGGATCGTAGTCGTCCTTCTCGGACACGTCTGCCTCGTACTTCGGAAGCGTCTCCGGAACGGAGTAGGCCGAACGGTCTCCGTATCCGATATTCGCGATGCTCGCTCCAGCCCGTCGAATGCCCTCCCGGAACACCGTCTCGCGATCGAGGGTTGCCGCGAGTCGTTTGCGAAGCGACCTCGAGGGCGGGTCAACCGACTTTGAGAGAAACGCCGCCGCCCGCCGGTCGTCGGTCCACTCGCCGGTCTCGAGTCGAGCCGTCGCCTCCTCGACGGAGCGGCCTTCGAAGCGGGTGAGCACTGCAACGACCGCGGCTCGGAGTCCGTCGACGAACCGACGACTCTGAGTGGTGTACTCATCCGTTGCGTCTCGGAACTGACTGATTGCGTCTCGGAGTGACGATCCCGGCGCGGGGACGCGATAGGTTCGTTCCGGTTCCGGCGTTTTCGTCTGTTCTCGGACACCGCGACGCCGGGAGAGCGCCGAGACGGCTCCGAGCAGCAGTCCACAGGCGACAGCGACCAGACCGCTGCGTCCCATATTGAACCCACCCAGTCCGGACAGGACGGCTATCGCGCCGAGGAACGTTATCACACCGAGTGTGAGCCACCCCCTACGGACGCTCATCGGCCATCACCGTCGGTCGGTCCGCTCATCGACTCCTTTTCGTCGCTAGCGTACTCGGTCTCGATCTGGCGGAGTACGTCCACGGCCCGATCTTCCATTTCGGCCGTCGTCTCCTTGCCGCCGTAGCGGACCTCCTCGAACAGGCGGGTCAGGTCTTCGACGTGATGGCGGGCGAGTCCGGCGGCGATCGCCGCCTCGGCGAACTCGCCGGGCGTGCTCGTCTCCGGCCGGTCGACCTCGAGGAGCCCGGTCATCTCCTCCCAGGCGCGATAGACCTCGTTGTCGACAGCGTCGTCGTCGGCCGCTTCGATTCGCGTCGCAGCGCGACCGGCCGCTTCGCCGACGGCGTGGCGTTCGGTCTCGTCCTCGAGTCCGTGCTCGTCCGCGGCGAGTCCGCTGTCGTCGGAGCGCCGGTTCGTGAGGACGAGTGCCCCGGCGAATATCGCGGTGATGACGCCGAGTACGCCCAGCAGCGGGACGATCGAAATCGGCGTCCGCTCACCCTCGCCCTGCCCTGGAGTTCCGCCGTCTTGTGCTGGCCCCCCGCCTCCGCTTTGATTCATGGCCTCGCCGCTCCATTCGGAACCAAATTCGGCGAGTATCCAGGCTAACGCGACGAGAACGATGCAGACAACGATCGCGGCAGCAGCCAGACGAAGGAGCTCTCGTCGGTGGAAGAGCAAGTACCAGGCCAGTGCGATGGCGATGACGATGAGGAGTGCGTAGACGAGGTACTGGAAAAATTGCGGGATCTCCCCACCGGCTCCGAGTTCGACTCCTGTTTGCCCGTTAGATCCCGAGGTACTCTCCTCGCCGCCGCCCGATCCACCCGTACCGCCCGTCTCGAGCGGCGACTGGATCGTCGCCGCAGTCAATCCGATCGCGACGATAGCGACCAGCGCGGCACCGAGTCGGAGGGCGAGGTCGTTTCGGGACACCTGTTGGTTCGCTTTTTGCGTGGATCACAATAAGTTCAATTGGTTCACACCAGTGAATCGCGACGGCCGGTCGGCCAACGACGTAGCGCCGACTCGAGGAGCCACCTCCTTCGCGCAGTTTCTTTCGTTGCCCTTAAGTACCCGACGAGGGTACCACTCAATGCGATACGTGTAGGGGACGAGTCCCCGAGTCCAGACGGGCGATGATAACAGACACGGTGTCGTGGTAGCCAAGCGGCCCAAGGCGCATGGTTGCTAACCATGTGGCGTCAAGCCTCCGGGGTTCAAATCCCCGCCACGACGTCGGATTCACAGTACTGGCGCGCTTGCGTCAGCATGCAGTGCGCGCACGAAAGACAGAGATACACGACATATGAGCGAGGAAGAACCACAAGAACAAGAAGAGGATGAAGATCTTCAATACTTCGTCCGCATCGGTCAGGCCGACCTCGACGGGACGAAATCCGTCGAACGGTCGCTGTCCGAACTGAACGGTGTCGGTCGACGGACCGCCCGTATCATCGCGGACGAAGCCGAAGTCGACCGGACCGCAACCTTCGGTCGACTGGATGAAGACGTCATCGATGAGGTCGTCGAACTCGTCGAAAACTACGCCGAAGAAGTGCCCGAGTGGCTTACGAATCGCCAGCGGGACTTCTACACCGGCGAAACCACCCACGAGATCGGTAACGACCTCCAGTTGACTCGACAGCAAGATATCAACCGGATGAAGATGATCGACTCCTACAAAGGCGCCCGCCACAAGCGCGGCCAGAAGGTTCGCGGACAGCGAACCAAGTCCACGGGTCGGACCGAAGGGACGATCGGAGTCAACGTCGAAGAGATCCGCGAAGAGCAGGCGGAGGAAGCCGCCGCCGCCGAGGAGGATGACGAATAATGCCACTCGGAACGGACACCAAAAACTACGAGACCCCGAATCACCCCTACCAGGGCGAACGCATCGCCAGCGAGCACTCACTGCTCGATCGCTACGGCTTGGCGAACAAAGAAGAGCTCTGGCGTGCACAGTCCCAGCTTCGCTCCTACCGGCGCGAGGCTCGTGACCTGCTCGCACAGCCAGCGGACGAAGAAGCCGTCGCGCGCCGAACCGAGGAGTTCCTCGGCCGGCTCACCCGCGTCGGCTATCTCGACGAAGCGGACGAACTCGGCGACGTGCTCTCGCTCGAGATCGAGGACGTCCTCGAGCGTCGTCTCCAGACGCTCGTCTACCGAAACGGACTGGCGAACACGCCACAGCAGGCGCGTCAGTTCATCGGGCACGGCCACGTGGTCGTCGGCGATAGCCGACATACGGTGCCGTCCTACGTCGTCGATATCGACGAGGAAGACGACATCGAGTTCGACGAGAACAGTCCACTCGCGGACGAACTCCACCCGGAACGAGCGGAGGAACAATAAATGGCAGACGACGACAAATGGGGCGTTGCCCACGTACACGCATCGTTCAATAACACCATCATGACCGTGACCGACCTCACGGGCGCGGAGACGATCGCGAAGTCCTCCGGCGGGACCGCGGTCAAACAAAACCGCGACGAAGCGTCGCCGTACGCCGCCATGCAGATGGCCGAAGCGGTGGCCGAAGAGGTCAAAGCTGCCGGCATCACGGGCCTGCACGTCCGCGTTCGCGGCCCCGGTGGCAACTTGCAGAAGTCACCCGGACCCGGCGCACAGGCAACGATTCGCGCGCTCGCCCGTTCCGGTATCGAGATCGGTCGCATCGAGGACGTCACGCCGATCCCGCACGACGGATCGCGTGCCCCGAAAGGCAAAGGCGGATACTAGACCCATGACAGAAGAGTACGACGTCGAGTTCGTCGAAACCGGGGATCGAAAGGCCCGATTCCTCGTTCGCGGGGTCACCCCCGCGTTCGCAAACGGCCTCCGTCGAGCGATGGTCGCCGACGTGCCGACGATGGCCATCGACGAAGTGCGATTCATCGAAAATTCGTCGGTGATGTTCGACGAACAGCTCGCGCTTCGACTCGGGCTCGTCCCGCTTTCGACCCCCCCAGAAGGCGAGTTCGTCGACGGCGATACCGTCACGCTCTCGATCGACGTCGAAGGGCCAGGAACGGCATACTCGGGCGATCTCGTCTCGAGTGATAGCCTCGTCCAGCCGGCCGAGGACAACGTGCCGATCATCGACCTCAAAGACGACCAGCGTCTCGAGGCCGAGGCCGACGCCGTCATCGAGCGCGGGAAAAATCACGCCAAACATCAGGGCGGCGTGGCCGTCGGTTACCGACACCTCCAGCGCGTGTCGGTCGACGGTGACCTTCCCGAGTTCGAGGACGAACGGTCCCAGATCGTTCGCGGCGTCATCGAGGACGACGGCGAGTTGATCCCGACCAGCGAGTTCGACGACGATCTGTCCAACCGGTATCCCGGCAAGGAAGTGAGCGTCGAAGACGTGCCGAACGCCTTCGTCTTCCACGTCGAGACCGACGGATCGTTCACCGTCGCCGAACTCGTCACGCGAGCCGTCGACACGCTCGAGGCTCGCGCGACGGAACTCGAAGAAGCAGTACAGCTATAATTAACGGATGACACTACCCCTACACCCTCACACCCAGACGACGGCCGCCGCTGCCGCACGCTACGAGAGCGGCGCGCCGACAGTCACGCGAACCGAAAGGGGTTTGAAGGGGCGAGGGGTAGACGGAAGTGCGGGCAGGGATAGCCAAGTCAGGCCAACGGCGCAGCGTTCAGGGCGCTGTCTCGTAGGAGTCCGCAGGTTCAAATCCTGCTCCCTGCATCACTTCTTCGCGGCTCTCGCGTCGAGAGCCGCCCCTTTGCAGCATTTGGAGGACACCAATGAGTAGTAAAACCAATCCGAGGCTCAACGATCTTATCGCCGAGCTGAAGTCCGCCTCGCGGAGTGCGGACGCAGACGTCTGGCGTGATATTGCGGATCGTCTCGAGAAACCCCGTCGGAGTCACGCGGAAGTGAACCTGGGGCGTATCGAGCGGTACGCACGAGAAGAAGAGACTGTCGTCGTTCCCGGCAAGGTGCTGGGTTCGGGCGCACTCCAGAAAAACGTCACCGTCGCCGCCGTCGACTTCTCGTCGTCGGCAGAGACCAAAATCGATCAGGTCGGCGAACCAGTACCGCTCGAGCAAGTGCTCGAAGAAAACCCAGAAGGAAGCAACGTCCGGGTGATTGCATGAGCTACG
Organism: Halostagnicola larsenii XH-48; assembly: GCF_000517625.1. Lineage (GTDB taxonomy): Archaea > Halobacteriota > Halobacteria > Halobacteriales > Natrialbaceae > Halostagnicola > Halostagnicola larsenii. The sequence continues at coordinate 1,680,047 of NZ_CP007055.1, forward strand.
CAGAGTTCGATGCCGACGTCGTCGTCGACGCTCGAGACTGTATCCTCGGTCGCGTGGCCAGCCAGGTCGCACAGCGCGCACTGGACGGCGAAACGGTCGCCGTGGTCAACGCCGAAGATGCGGTCATCACCGGCGACAGAGACGACGTTATCGGGACCTACCGGACGCGAACGCAGCTCAGTTCAGATCAGGGGCCGGCGTACCCGCGACGTCCGGACATGATCTTCAAGCGATCCATCCGTGGGATGTTGCCACACAAGAAACCGCGCGGCCGCGAGGCGTTCGAAGGCGTCCGCGTCTACGTCGGCAACCCCTACGAGAACGACGACGACCGCGAGGCAGAGATCCTCGAGGACACGTCGCTCGATCGCCTCTCGAACATCCGCTTCGTTCACCTTCACGAAGTCGCAGAACAGTTAGGTGCTAACGTCACATGGTAACGAACACAAGTGGTAAAAAGAAGACTGCCGTCGCTCGTGCAACCGTACAGGACGGCGAAGGTCGCGTCAGAATCAACTCCCAGCCGGTCGAGCTGGTCGAGCCGGAAATGTCCCAGCTCAAAATGCTCGAGCCGTTCCGCATCGCCGGTGACGACCTCCGAGACGGAGTCGATATCGACGTTCGCGTCGAGGGTGGCGGTATCAGCGGACAGGCAGACGCCGTCCGAACCGCCATCGCTCGAGGGATCGTCCAGCACGCAAACGATGCCGAACTTCGCGACGCCTACATGGAGTTCGATCGCTCGTTGCTCGTCAACGACGTTCGCCAGTCCGAACCCAAAAAGTGGGGCGGTCCCGGCGCTCGGGCGCGCTACCAGAAATCGTACCGCTAAGGTGATTCAGATATGATGGTACCGGTCCGGTGTTTCACGTGTGGTAACGTCGTCGCCGAACACTGGGAAGAATTCGACGAACGAGCGAACGAGGGAGACGAGGATCCGGAGGCAGTGCTGGACGAACTCGGCGTCGAGCGTTACTGCTGTCGGCGAATGCTCGTCTCACACCGTGATCTCGTCGACGTCGTCTCACCATACCAGTAATGCAACAGCAACACTACAACCGATACGAGAAAGCACGAATCCTCGGCGCTCGAGCGCTGCAGGTGTCCTACGGTGCGCCCGTTCTGATCGACACCAACCAGACCGAGCCGATTCTCGTCGCCGCCGAAGAGTACGACGCCGATGCACTGCCGTTTACGGTTAAACGAGGGAAGAAATGACGCTGATCACCGACGTTCGACTCCGACGGATCCTCGATTCTCGAGGGAATCCCACTGTCGAGGCCGACGTGCTGACCGAAAGCGGCGGGTTCGGTCGCGCCGCAGCCCCATCGGGGGCGAGCACGGGCGAATACGAGGCGATCGAACGTCCCGCGAGCGAGGCGATCGCGGCGGCGCGCGAACACGCTGTTCCGCGACTCGTCGGTGAGGCGTACGCGGGCAACCAGCGCGAAGTCGACGGCGCACTTCGCGCGGCCGACGGAACGGACGACTTCTCGAAGATCGGTGCCAACAGCGCCGTCGCCATCTCGATGGCCGCGGCGAAAGCCGGTGCCGACGTGCTGGGCGCGCCGCTGTTCCAGCACCTGGGGGGAACGTTCCGCGGACAGAACTTCCCGATTCCGCTCGGAAACGTCGTCGGTGGCGGCGAACACGCCGCCGATGCGACCGACATTCAGGAGTTCCTCTCCGCACCTGTCGGCGCGCCGAGCGTCGACGATGCCGTCTTTGCGAACGCGGCCGTTCACGCGAAGGTGTCGGACCTTCTGGCAGAACGCGGCGTCGCCTGCGGGAAAGGTGACGAAGGGGCGTGGGCACCGTCGATCGACGACGACGAAGCGTTCGAACTCGTCGACGAAGCCGTGTCGGCCGTCTCCGATGAGGTCGGCTTCGAAATCGGCTTCGGGCTCGACGTCGCCGCCGCGGAGATGTACGACGACGAAAACGACGTCTACGAGTACAGCGACACGACCTGTACCACCGACGAGCAGATCGAATACATCGCGACGCTCGTCGACGAATACGATCTCGTCTACGTCGAGGACCCGCTCGACGAAAACGACTACGGCGCGTTCGCGGAACTGACCGACAGGGTTGGGGACCAGACGCTCATCTGCGGTGACGATCTGTTCGTCACCAACACCGAGCGACTCGCCACCGGAATCGATCGCGGCGCGGCAAACAGCATCCTGATCAAGCCGAACCAGATCGGGACGCTCACCGACGCCTTCGATGCGATCGAACTCGCGACCGAACACGGCTACGATTCAGTCGTCTCCCACCGATCGGGCGAGACCGAAGACGCGACGATCGCACACCTCGCCGTCGCAACCGATGCCCCGTTCATCAAGACGGGCGCCGTCGGCGGCGAGCGAACCGCAAAGCTCAACGAGCTCATCAGAATCGCAGACGACGCGACATGACTGAAAACGACGCACAACAGGAAGGGCTCGACGCCGCCGAGGAGGAGATCGACGAGGAGCCAGCCGAAGGGGCTGGCCCCGCCGCCGATCCCGCCGACGACGTCGAGCCAGTAGACGAACAGCCCGCCGACGCCGACGAACCGGCCGAGGCCGAACCAGACGAGGACGACGCAGGTCCGACCCTCGACGACGACGTGATGTCCGACGAGGAAGCGGATCTGCTCATCCCCGTCGAGGACTACCTCGGTGCCGGTGTTCACATCGGTACCCAGCAAAAGACCGCGGACATGGAGCGGTTCATCCACCGCGTCCGAACCGACGGTCTGTACGTCCTCGACGTCTCGAAGACCGACGGTCGCATCCGAACGGCCGCGGAGTTCCTCTCGAACTACGAGGCCGAACAGGTGCTTGTCACCTCGAGTCGCCAGTACGGTCGGTTCCCGGCGGAGAAGTTCGCCGAGGCCGTCGGCGCTCGAGCGCGAACGGGTCGGTTCATCCCGGGGACGCTCACCAATCCGAAGTACGACGGCTACATCGAACCCGATGTCGTCGTGGTCACGGACCCGATCGGTGACGCCCAGGCCGTCAAGGAGGCCATCACCGTCGGGATTCCCGTCATCGCAATGTGTGACTCGAACAACCAGACCAGTAACGTCGACCTCGTCGTTCCGACGAACAACAAGGGTCGAAAGGCTCTGTCGGTCGTCTACTGGCTGCTCGCGAACGAAGTCCTCGACAAGCGCGGTGCCGAACCGTCGTACTCGCTCGAGGACTTCGAAAGTATGGTCTGATTCGACGCGAATTTTCTCGTTTCTGCCGATCGTGGTCTCCGAGACGATTCGAGAGCGGTGCGTGTGCCAATACGTGGTCGCGTGCTCGAGAAAACCGATCGCTGCTCCCAACTAGTTCGAGGCGGTTTCGACCAGTTCCTGCAGCCGATCGGCCGCATCAGTCGCCGTGGCACCGAAGACGAAGGTGATCGGTTCGATGCCGAACGCGCCTTCGTGATAGAGGATCTGTGGGACAGCGCCTCGGTCGCGAAACGTCGTCTCGAGGCGGTCGGCCCGATCCTCGTAACTGGCGTCGAACGCGAGTGGGTCGTACCCAAGCGATCTGGCGGCCTCGAGCAGTCGGTCGTCGGTCGCGACGTTGATCGCCCCGCGCGTGTCCGGGCCGGCCGCCTTCGCTGCCAGCAGCGCCGTCGCGACGTGGCTCGAGGCGCCGAACTCGGGATTGGCCGGCACTTCGACGCGCCCGCTCATCGAATAGATCCGACCGGGAATCGCGGCAACGTCGGTTTCGTCGCCGGCATCCGGTAGGGCCATTCCGACGTTGGTGCCGACGTTCGGGACGTACTCGGCCATCCCCGGAATGGTCGCGAGCGTACGCGCGGCCGACCGAACGTCCGCGAGGACCTCGCGTTCTACCCGAACGTCCGTATCGAGTCCACGAACGCAGAGGTCACAGCCGAGTCCCTGCAGTTCGGGCATCTCCGTTTCGTGGAGTTCGCAGATTGGGCCCCGATCCTCGAGGCGGTGGATCAACGCGAGGAGTTCAGCGAGCGCGTCGTAGCCGTCCATCGAGCCGGTATGAATACCCTCCGCTAACCGGTCGACCGTCGCGATCGTGTCCGGATCGTTTCGAAAGCGCCCATCGCCGCCCGCCTCACCGGCGACGTATTTGCTGATCGCGGCCTGCGTAACGCTTAGTTCGGCTGCGATTTCGTTCTGGGTCATCCCGCGTTCAGAGAGTCGTCTCGCGAGCACCGCCCTGACCGTCGGAAGAAATCGATCGACGACGAGTTCGCTCGGCAGGACCAGCGACATTTGCTCGAGGGTTGTAGTGACAGGGCCATAAGTCCGACTACACTGCTCGAGACGACCGAGCGATCAATGACGAGAAAGCAACGAAAGACATACCTGTCGAGACTCGACAGTGAACGTATGAGACAGTATCTCTTCTCGTTCGAAGAAGGACAAATCCCGCCTGCGGTGATGCTAGCCACCGGCCTTCTGTTCGCGATTTTCGCGGTCGGGATCGTCTACCAGGTGCTCACTGCGCTTGTTCTCTGAAGCGAACGCAACAGTATCGGTCTGCGTGACTGTGTCGATCACTTACATAGAATCTCGGGAAGACAGGTATTAAGCCGGGAGACGCGAATCTGTCGATAATGGCACTCTCGAGCGCTCCCGGGAAGGTGTATCTCTTTGGGGAGCACGCAGTCGTCTACGGCGAGCCCGCGGTTCCGTGTGCGATCGAGCAACGAGCGCGAGTCGGCGTCGAACGGCGTGACGACGAGAAGATCCGAGTCGAAGCGGAGGACCTCAGCCTCGACGGGTTTACCGTCGAGTACGGTGGACGGACCGAAGACGAGCCCGATATCGACGTTTCCGAGTCGCTGCTCGCAGCCGCGACGGGCTACGTCGACGAGGCAATTTCGCAGGTCCGGTCCGTGACCGGAGAGGAGGACGTCGGCTTCGACGTCACCATCGAGAGCGACATCCCGCTGGGGGCGGGGCTCGGTTCGTCCGCTGCCGTCGCCGTCGCCGCGATCGACGCGGGAACGCGCGAACTTGGAACCACGCTCGAGGCCGAAGAGATCGCAGACCGAGCGTTTCGAACCGAATACGAGGTACAGGACGGGCAGGCCTCAAGGGCGGACACGTTCTGTTCGGCGACCGGCGGCGCGGTTCGCGTCGAGGGCGACGACTGTCGGACGATCGACGCGCCCGATCTACCGATCGTGATCGGATTCGACGGCGGCGCGGGCGATACCGGAAAGCTCGTCTCCGCTGTCCGTGATCTCCGCGCGGAGTACGAATTTGCATCCAACACCGTCGATTCGATCGGAAACATCGTCCGGAACGGTGAGCAGGCACTCGAGAACGGTGACGTGGAGGAACTCGGTCGGTTGATGAACTTCAACCACGGCTTGCTCTCGGCGCTTGGGGTCTCGTCCCGATCGCTCGACGCGATGGTCTGGGCGGCACGCGATGCCGATGCCTACGGCGCGAAACTGACGGGTTCGGGCGGTGGCGGCTGTATCGTTGCACTCGATCCCACCGAAGCGACAGAAACGGCGCTGAAGTTCACGCCCGGCTGTGAAGACGCGTTCCGAGCGGAACTCGCGGACGAGGGAGTGTGTCGACTCGAATGAGCGCGACGATTCTGAAACTCGGCGGAAGCGTTGTCACCGACAAGGAACGACCGGAAACGCTCGACGGACCGGCGCTCGAGAGATCGGCGGCCGCGGTCGCGTCGGCGCTCGCCGAGGGGGCCCTCGAAGACGGGCTGGTCATCGTCCACGGCGGCGGTAGCTTCGGGCATCACCACGCGAGCGAACACGGCGTCACGACGACCGAGGGGACCGACGAAATCGGAGCGGTAACGGATATTCACGGTGCGATGGAGACCTTAAACCGGTTCGTACTCTCTCGACTCCACGAACAGGACGTGCCCGCAGTTCCCGTCCATCCGTTCTCGACGGCCTACCGAGACGAGGCGGGAACGCTTCACCTACCCACTGGACAGATTGACGCGATGCTCGAAGCAGGATTCGTTCCCGTACTCTACGGAGACATCGTCGCGACGGCTGAGTCGGGTGCAACGATTATCAGCGGCGACGAACTGGTCACCCACCTGGCTCGAGCGCTCGGCGCAGACCGCGTCGGACTCTGTTCGACCGTTCCCGGCGTACTCGACGAGGATGGTGCGGTCGTCGACCGAATCACGTCGTTCGAAGACGTGGATGCGATTCTCGGTGAAAGCGAGGCGACGGACGTGACGGGCGGCATGGCGGGGAAGGTCCGAACGCTGCTCGAGCTCGAGGCCCCGGCGTCGATCTTCGGCCTGGAGTCGATCGACTCGTTTCTGGCTGGCGACGCAGTGGGGACGTCAATCGAGTAAGCTGGAGTCGAATTTGACCCGTCGATAGGCGGGAGAGCGTGACAGTCGTTGCTGGGGCCACTGACAACGAATTATCCCAACCCACTGCGTTTTTAACACCCCGGCGTGTACAATGGAATACCGAAACCCGCGGGCAAGTGCGTTCGCGACTCACAGCGGTACTGTGGGTTCGAACGGAGGAACGGCCTCCGCGAGCGCATAGCGGGATGGCCGACGTGCTGTAAGACGCCGGGGCCGAGAAACAGGAGTCCGCGGACCGTTTCGTTGAGAGTCCACGCGGCTTTCAGTGCTACAATCATGGAAATCGAAATTGCAACTATTGGCGGTTACGAAGAAGTCGGACGGCAGATGACTGCCGTTCGCGCAGGGAACGACGTCGTCATCTTCGATATGGGTCTGAACCTCTCGAAGGTTCTCATCCACGACAACGTCGAGACCGAACGGATGCACAGCCTCGACCTGATCGACATGGGCGCGATTCCCGACGATCGGATCATGTCCGAACTCGAGGGTGACGTACAGGCCATCGTCCCGACACACGGCCACCTCGACCACATCGGTGCCATCTCGAAACTGGCTCACCGATACAACGCACCGGTCGTCGCGACGCCGTTTACGATCGAACTCGTCAAACAACAGATCGAAGGCGAACAGAAGTTCGGCGTCGAAAACGACCTCGTCAAGATGAGCGCCGGCGAGACGATGACCATCGGCGACGAGGGCGTCGAACTCGAGTTCGTCAACGTGACCCACTCGATCATCGACGCGATCAACCCGGTCCTCCACACGCCCGAAGGCGCTATCGTCTACGGTCTCGACAAGCGGATGGACCACACGCCGGTCGTCGGCGACCCGATCGACATGAAGCGGTTCCGAGAGATCGGCCGCGAAGGCGAAGGCGTCCTCTGTTACATCGAGGACTGTACTAACGCGAACAAGAAGGGGCGAACGCCCTCCGAGAACGTCGCGCGTGAACACCTCCGAGACGTCCTCTACAGCATGGAGGACTACGACGGCGGGATCGTGGCCACGACGTTCTCGAGTCACATTTCGCGCGTGACGAGTCTCGTCGAGTTCGCCAAGGACATCGGCCGCCAGCCGGTCTTGCTGGGCCGATCGATGGAGAAGTACTCGGGAACCGCAGAACGGCTCGACTTCGTCGACTTCCCGGACGATCTGGGCATGTTCGGCCACCGCAAGTCGGTCGACCGGACGTTCAAACGGATCATGAACGAAGGCAAGGAGAACTACCTGCCCGTTGTCACCGGCCATCAGGGCGAACCGCGCGCGATGCTCACCCGTATGGCTCGGGGCGAAACGCCGTACGAACTGGACGACGGCGACAAGGTCGTCTTCTCCGCTCGCGTCATCCCAGAACCGACGAACGAGGGACAGCGGTATCAGGCCGAGCGATTGCTCGGTATGCAAGGCGCGCGAATCTACGACGAAATCCACGTGTCCGGCCACCTCAATCAGGAGGGCCACTACACGATGCTCGACGCGCTCGAACCACAGAACATCATTCCGGCCCACCAGGATCTCAAGGGTCTGTCGGGCTACGTCAATCTCTGTCAGGGAGAGGGCTACAAACTTGGTAGGGATCTCCACGTCTCGAGCAACGGAAACATCATCCAGCTAGTCGATTGATATGACCACTTCAGAGGCGAGAGAACAAGCCGTGCTCGAGGGTGTTCGCAAGCGACGCGAACAGGTCAACGAGGCTATTCCCGACGAGTTACCGATTCAGCGACCCGAACGGCTCTACGAAGCGTCCAGGTACTTACTCGATGCCGGCGGAAAACGGCTCCGTCCTGCAGTGTTGCTAACGACTGCAGAAGCACTCGCGGATGTCGAGCCGCTTTCGACCTCGTATCGAGAGTTCCCGTCGCTGGCGGACGGGAGTGTCGATATGATGGCCGCCGCCGTGAGCGTCGAAGTGATTCAGTCGTTCACGCTGATTCACGACGATATCATGGACGACGACGACCTTCGACGGGGCGTTCCGGCGGTCCACAAGGAATACGACCTCGAGACGGCAATCCTCGCCGGCGATACGCTCTACTCGAAGGCGTTCGAGATCATGCTCGAGGCGGGTGCCGACCCGGACCGAATCGTCGAAGCGCTCGACATCCTCGCGACGACCTGTACGAAGATTTGCGAGGGCCAATCGCTCGATGTCACCTTCGAACAGCGCAAAGACGTCACGCCCGAAGAGTACCTCGAGATGGTCGAACAGAAGACCGCGGTACTGTACGCGGCGTCGGCGTGCCTTCCGGCCGTCCTGATGGGGGCTGACGAGGAAACTGTCGACGCACTCTATGGGTACGGACTCGACATCGGCCGCGCCTTCCAGATTCAAGACGACGTCCTCGATCTCACGGTGCCGAGTGAGAAACTCGGCAAGCAGCGGGGCAGCGACCTCGTTGAGAACAAACAGACGCTCATCACCGTCCACGCCCGTAAGCGGGGCGTGAACGTCGAGGAACTGCTCGATACGGTCACGGTCGAAACCGTCACCGAAGCCGAAATCGACGACGCGGTCGCCGAACTCGAGGCGGTCGGGTCGATCTCGTACGCGAACGAGACGGCTCGAGATCTCGTCGCACAGGGGAAAGATCGCCTGGAAGTGGTGCCGGACAACGAGGCGCGCGAACAGCTGTGTGAACTCGCTGATTACCTGATCGAACGCGGCTACTGACCGGGCTCGGACTATTTCGATTTGGCTGTCCTCACCGATCGGCCAGTGACGCCCGTGGCTCGCTCTACGAACGAGCCGACACCGCGACAGTTTTGGGCCGCCCGCGAATAGTCACGCCTCATGGACGAGGATCTACGCGAACGCGTCGAGCGCGAAGCCGAGAAACACGCGCTATTGAACGCGGTGAAACACGAGAGCGATGCGAACGTCGGTGCGGTCATGGGACCGTTGATGGGCGAAAACCCGACGTTCCGGGAGCACGCCGATGCGATTCCCGGCGTCGTTGGCGGCGTCGTCAACGAGGTCAATGGACTCGGACACGACGATCGACGCACGCGTCTCGAGACCCTCGCACCCGAACAGCTGGCCGAGATCGAGGCCGAAGACGAGGGCGAGGACCATCCCCTCGGCGACCTACCGAACTTCGAGGAGTACGACGAGATCCGAATGCGGTGTGCACCGAATCCGAACGGTCCGTGGCACATGGGTCACGCGCGCATGCCGGCCGTTATCGGGACGTACAAGGAGCGATACGACGGCTGGTTCTGTGTCCGGTTCGACGACACCGACCCCGAGACGAAGCGGCCGGACCTCGACGCCTACGACGCGATCCTCGAGGATACCGAGTACCTCGGGTTCGAACCCGACGCGACGTTCAAGGCGAGCGACCGTCTCGAGATCTACTACGATCACGCGCGGAAACTGATCGAGATGGGCGGAGCCTACACCTGTTCGTGCTCCGGCGAGGAATTTAGCGATCTCAAGAACGACGGCGAGGCGTGCCCGCATCGGGAGAAAGACCCCGAGACGATTCTCGACGAGTTCGAAGACATGATCGCGGGTATCTACGACAGCGGCGAGATGGTCCTCCGGGTCAAAACCGACATCGAACACAAGAACCCGGCGCTTCGGGACTGGGTCGCGTTCCGGATGATCGATACACCACATCCCCGCGAAGAGGCCGCGGAGTTCCGTTGCTGGCCGATGCTCGACTTCCAATCCGGAATCGACGACCACATCATCGACATCACCCACATCATCCGCGGAATCGACCTGCAGGATTCGGCCAAACGTCAGCGCTTCGTCTACGAGTACTTCGGCTGGGAGTATCCCGAAGTCATCCACTGGGGCCACGTCAACGTCGACGAGTACGACTGCAAGATGAGCACGTCGACGATCAAAGCGCTGATCGCCGAGGGCGAACTCGACGGCTGGGACGATCCCCGCGCCCCGACGCTGCGGAGCCTCCGCCGGCGCGGGATCCGCGGCGAGGCGATCACCGAGGCGATGGTCCAGTTGGGAACGTCGACGAGCGACGTGGACCTCGCGATGAGTTCGGTGTACGCCGCGAATCGGGACCGAATCGACGAGGAGACGGATCGGCGCTTTCTCGTCCGCGACGGAAACCAGATCCCCCTCGGCGGCAGCCCCCCCGACGAGGCGACTCCGCCGTTGCATCCGAACCACGAGGACCGCGGCGTTCGCGAGATTCCGGTCGGCGATTCCGTGCTCCTCGAGCCCGACGATCTCCCGGATCCGGAAGAGCGAATCTGGCTGAAAGGACTGGGGTGTTTCCAGTACACTCGAGGGACCCTCCAGTACACGGGTGAAGAGATCGACGTGGTTCGGGAGGGTGACGTCGACGTGATCCACTGGGTACCCGCCGCCGAGAGCGTCCCGGTCCGAATGCGGACCATCGACAGCGACGTGACCGGTCGCGCGGAGCCGGCAGTCGCGGATCTCGAGTCTGACGAGATGGTCCAGTTCGAGCGCATCGGGTTCGCGCGGATCGACCGACACGAGGAAGACGAGACCGTGACCTATTACGCCCACCCGTAGTCGCGATTCAAATTCGTTCTCGGGGGCGTCAGAGCGTCCGTTTTTCAGTCCTCCTCGAGCAAGTCGTCCGCGCTATCCGGCAACGGGTCCGGGACGATACCGTCTTTTCGAGCGAGCACGCGAGCGTGTGGTGCACAGACCGCTCGATTTTCCTCCCAGGGGATGTGGAGCAAGACCGCGGCAATCTGATCGCACTCGTTCTCGGAGCAGATCATACGGGAGAGATTGACTGTCACACATTTAGTCTTTCCCTGAACCGGCTCGAGAGGGTGCGTTCGCACATGCTGGGTTCGCAGACGCTGGAAACGACTCGTGGCTAACCAAGGCGGCGTCAAAAGAGCGCAACTGCGATAACGAAGCCGAACAGAATAGACGCCGTGAGCAACACCTGTATCGCCGTCGACGCGAGAATGCCAGCCGTCGCGTAGGCCGCAGACCGAACGCTTCGGTCGAGCGTGCCGCCCTGAACGATCTCGAGAACGAAGACGGTTCCGAACAGTCCGACCAGCAGTCCGAGCGGTCCGGTGACGATCATCAACAGAATTCCGACGACCGCGCTCGCCGCGGTCGTTTTCCAGGACGCCCCGCCCGCTCGAGCGGCGATCGCCCCGCCGAGAAACTCCGCGAGTATCGCAAGTACTCCCAAAAACGTGAGGACGACGAGTGCGAGCGGCCCCGGTTCCGTGAACCCGGACCCCCACCAGTAGAGAAAGAGTCCGACGAGCGAGAGCGATCCACCGGGGACCAACGGGACGACCGTCCCGATGACGCCGCCGATCAGCAACGCGATTGCGAGCAGCGAGAGCGCATCCACCATACTCGGTTCGAGTCGGGAACCCCCAAAGCAGTACCGCCTCGAACGGACGATCGCACTCGGCTACCTGAACCGCTCTCGAACCTCGAGTGCCGGGTCGGCTCCGTACTCCTCGACGAGCGGAACCAGGGCGTCCCCGAGGGCGCGTCGACACTGGCTCGCCGAGCGGTACTCGAGTCGGTCGGCGACCGTTTCCCACGCCAGTCCCTGCAGGGCTCGAGCAACGAGGAGTCGCTCGTCGCTCGCGGAGAGGCCGGCAGGCTCCGAACCCTCGAGGAGTGCGTGGACAACGAGTTCTCGGAACGGACCGGGATCAACGTCGAATCGTCCCGGGCCGTACGCGGCTCCCGCGACCATCCGCCACTCGTGGTCGGATAAGTCGAACTCCGGCGCCGCGTCGACGGTTCGGAGAACGCCGCGGAGGACGTCGGGATCGACGGCTGCGAGCGAGTCCACGCAGAGAGCCGGGAACCGCCGAGAGAACCAGTCGGCGTGTCGGTCGGCGAGTTCGCGTCCGCGCTCGCTCGTCGGCGAGAGCATGAGAACCGAGTGTTCGCCGCTCGTCTCGTTTCTCGTCGTCGAGACGTGAACCGAGTTGAACCCGTTTTCCGCCCAGAACTCGAGCAGTCCCGGCGTCGCGCCGAAGGCGGTACCGAGCCAGTCGACTTCGGACTCGAACTCGTCGCGAACGCGGTCTATGAGTTTCGATCCGAGTCCGCGCGAGCGGGCGGCGTGGTGGGTCGCGATCCGAACGACGCGGATCCCGGCTGGGACGGCAGCATCCTCGTCGCGAATCTGGCTGGTGAGGATATCGGGCAGCATATTCCCGCGAATCCGACCTCCCTCGTACATTTCTGCTCGGGTTTCCCTCGAGAGGTTCCCCTCTCTGGCGAGCATAGCAATGTTGACGACGTGGCCCTCGTGGACCAGCGCACGGGCCTCGAGGTTCGGCGCGTCGAGCAGACGTGCCAGGTCGTTTGGCTCCGTACGGTAGTGCGCCAGAACGAGCAGTCCGAACGCCTCCCGGAGCAGGGATTCGTCGGCCAGCAAGTCAGTCGGCTCGAGCCGGCGGTACTCGACGCTCTCCGGGGATGCGTCGCGTACGAGTTGTGCGACGGGTGGGCGAGCGTCGAGACCGAGCGCGCGAAACGACCAGACCTCGATGGGATCCCCGGCGGCGTACCGGATCGGATCGCTCAACGAGCGGTCGGTCACCTCGTGAGTACTCGCCTCGAGTCGATCCCGAAAGCGAACGGAAAAGCCCCGTCCAGCACCTTCGTAGCCGTGAATCGTGGTGGCGAAGGCGACGCGATCGGCCTCGAGAAATCCCTCGAGCATCGCCACCGGCAGCCCAGCGGCCTCGTCGACGATGACGACCGCCGGATCGAAATCGGTTGCGAAGCTCGAATCATCGACGGTGCCCGAGATTGCCTCCAGGGCGGCGCTCGGATCGAGGAACTGTACTCGCCCGCCGGCGGTCGTTCGAACTGCGTCGCCGTCTCGTTTCGGAGTGTTCGACGCTTCGGATTCGCTTCGGTCGCCCTCGAGTGACTCGACCAGTTCCTCCGTACGGGCGAACAGTTCATCCGCGTTCCGACCGTCCGGCGCGGTAACGAGCACGTCTGTTCCCTCGAGCGCGAAACACCCGGCTGCGATGCCCGCCGCGCTGGATTTGCCGCGCCCGCGATTGGCCTCGAGAACGACGGCCCGATCGGTCTCGAACAGCGACTCGAGGTCGGCAACCGCATCGGCCTGATCGTCGGTGAGACAGGCCTCGTAAGCGGCGTTCGGAAAGCGCGGGGGCGACGGCCGCGTACTGTCGTTCCCGGTTGACGTAGCCGGATTCGATTCTGCGGATCGGATCGGCGCAGGCTCGGTAAGACCATCGGCTTCGACCGTTTCGGTGTCGGAATCGAAAATCGCGATTCCGCGATGGGCTCGAAGCGTCTCGATCAACCGCTCGACGAACCGGCCGGTCACGTCCTCGAGCGAGTAAGGTGGAACCGCCAGCGAATCGGCGAAGCGGCCCCGCTGGCTCGGCCACTGCTCGAGCGACGGTGTGAGCAGTACGAACAGCCCGCCCCCGTCGACGGCTCCGACGACCTTGCCGAGCGCGTTCGGCTGGAGGTCGTCGTGGGCATCGAGAACGATCAGTTCGCGGGTCGTCCCGAGGAGTTCGTCCGCGCCCGTCTGCTCGAGCTGTTCGCAGCGAAGACGCGCTTCGGGACCGACGAGGGTCGTCTCGGTGATCCCGACCGCCAGCGTCTCGAGGACTGACTCGAGCAGTTCGTAGCCTCGCTCGCGATCACCGGCGAGGACGAGCATTCGACGCTCGTTCGTTGCGATAGCCTCGCGGCGAAGGGCCTCCGCGAGGGGGACGATATCCATGTCTCTCGAGTGGTCGTCGCGGGGGTAAAAGGTCCCGACCGCGGGCCGGCGTTTCCTAGGGCGAATGCTTGCGAGTCGCTGCCACAGTCCCGTTCGTTTGAACACGCTTTTAAGGGGGGCTACGCTACTCCAGTGTACACCCTACGCGGGGTTGATGATGCTCCTAGCCCCACAGGACTTTTGCCGGATCGACCGGCCCGGGTAGTGGGGAATCGGACTACACCGATACTCCGACAGCGACCCAGCGCCCGGATGGCAGGGGAGCGAGAGCCCGCGCGTAGGAGAGGTGAACAACCAATGGCAGTTTACGTAACTACAGAAATCCCAGCCGACCTCGCCGACGACGCCCTCGAGGCGCTCGAGGTCGCACGAGACACAGGACGTGTAAAGAAAGGAACGAACGAAACCACCAAAGCGATCGAACGCGGCAACGCCGACCTCGTCTTCGTCGCGGAGGACGTCACTCCCGAGGAAATCGTGATGCACCTCCCGGAACTCGCGGACGAAAAGGGCATTCCCGTCGTCTTCGTCGAAACCCAAGACGACGTCGGACACGCCGCCGGCCTCGAGGTCGGCTCGGCCGCCGCGGCAATCGTCGACGCCGGCGAGGCCGGAGACGACGTCGAGGACATCGCTGGGAAGATCGAGGATCTCGACTGAGGTGACTCAAGATGAGTGCTGAAGAGGGAGAAAGCGGCTCGACGCCCGCCGAAGTTATCGAAGTCGTCGGCAAGACCGGAATGCATGGCGAGGCCATGCAGGTCAAGTGCCGAATCCAGGAGGGCGAGAATCAAGGTCGCATCATCACCCGAAACTGCCTCGGGCCGGTCCGCGAAGGAGACGTACTCCAGCTCCGCGAGACCGCCCGCGAGGCCGACTCGATTGGAGGACAGTAACAATGGTCGAGAAACGAACCTGCGATTACACCGGCGAAGAGATCGAACCCGGAACGGGGATCATGTACGTTCGCAACGACGGCAGCGTACTCCACTTCGTCGACTCGAAAGCGGAGAAAAACTACAAGCTCGGTCGCGAACCGCGCGATCTCGAGTGGACCGAAGAAGGCCGCAACGAGAAGGGCCCCGTCCAGTCGGAAACGCCGACCGAAGCCGACGCGGAATCCGACGAGACCGCTGAAGACGAGTCCGAGTCGACGGACGACGAAGCGGCCTTCGATGACGAGTTCGAGGAAGCTGAAGTCGTTGACGAGGACGATTCCGAGCCGGAAGGCGCTGATACAGACTCTGAAGAAGAGTCCACCGAAGCCGACGCGGACGCTTCCGAAGAAGACGAAAACGAGGACGACCAATGAGCGATCACGAGCGTACCTTCGTAATGATCAAACCGGACGCGTTCGCTCGCGGCCTCGTCGGGAACGTTATCTCTCGACTCGAGGACCGCGGTCTCAAACTCGTCGGGATCAAGGTCATCAACATGCCCGAAGAGCGCGCCGAAGAACACTACGCCGAGCACACGGACAAGCCGTTTTTCGATGATCTCATCGAGTTCATCACGGCTGGTCCGGTCGTCCCCATGGTTTGGGAAGGACAGGACGCGACGCGTCAGGTCCGTCAGATGATCGGCGAGACGGATCCGCTCGAGGCCGATTCGGGGACTATTCGCGGCGACTTCGCGCTCGACCTCGGTCGAAACGTCGTTCACGCGGCCGACCACGAGGACGAGGGCGCGAACGAACGCGAAATCGCGATCCACTTCGACGAAGACGAACTGATCGACTACGATCAACACGACGCGGGCTGGCTGTACGAATAAGTCGGCGACGCCGGTGTGGACCGGTACCAATTCTCACCGACGTGTTTTCGAACGTCATCCAAATAGTAACGATGAGTGACAACTCAATTCTGGTCCAGTGACTGTCAGGTATGTCATCTTCAGCAGCCAGAACTAACTAAAGCTCCTCTATAGAGCACATATCCGAATTTTACGAATAAATGCGAGTCATCAAATATCGTATGTATAATATTACCGAAGGGCGTAACATCTAATGTGTCTGCTGCAATAAGGGCTAGTGGTGGTTTCGAATGGTAACGTACGGTAGGTGGTTAGTGGATGGGTAAAACAGAGCGTGAACCGACGGCCGTGAAAGCGATGTCGACACCATCGCTGGATGTGGTCTTCAACTTGCTATCAGTTCGTCGCCGACGGTATGCGCTGTATTATCTCGCAGACCAGGACGATGGTATCGCAACGTTCGATAAACTCGTCGACAGCATTCTCACGCGAGAAGCAGAGACGGAGCATCGAGACGAGCACCGAACGCAGATCCAGACGTCCCTACAACACGTCCATCTGCCCCGACTCGAGGACGCCGGGATTTTAGAGTACGATGCCCGGAGCGATACGATTCGCTACTGGGAACAGCCAACGCTCGAGGAGTGGCTCGAGCATGCCCGGCACAAGGAATTTATCGACTAGCGGGGCTCGATTCGAATCGGAAATCGACATCCACGAACCTATCGTACGGCAAGCGGGTTGGGACATCCCCGGAAAGCTTTAACAGAGCGCCCGTTGTGAACGTGACTGGGAGTGAGCGCCTGTGATACCGATATCGAGCCGTTCGTGCGGCTTGGTATCATTTCACTCCTTAAAACTTAACAGGTGAGCGACCGACGGATAAGTTAGAGGTGTGCAACTATGACTGATAACGAACTTCCACCACTTCCATACGATTACGATGCGCTAGAACCGTCAATCTCCGAGCAGGTTGTAACCTGGCATCACGACACCCACCATCAGGGATACGTCAACGGCCTCAACAGCGCTGAAGAGACCCTTGCCGAAAACCGCGAGAGCGGTGACTTCGGTTCGACGCCCGGTGCGCTCAGCAACGTCACGCACAACGGCTGTGGACACTACCTCCACACGCTATTCTGGGAGAACATGTCACCCAACGGTGGCGGCGAGCCATCCGGTGATCTCGCCGACCGAATTGAAGAAGATTTCGGCTCCTACGAGGCCTGGAAAGGTGAGTTCGAAGCGGCTGCCGGCGCGGCTGGCGGGTGGGCGCTGTTGGTCTACGACCCCGTCGCGAAGCAACTTCGTAACATAGCCGTAGACAAACACGACCAGGGCGCACTCTGGGGATCGCACCCGATCCTCGCACTCGACGTCTGGGAGCACTCCTACTATTACGATTACGGACCGGACCGCGGAAGCTTCATCGACAGCTTCTTCGACGTCGTCAACTGGGACAAAGCGGCCGAGGAGTACCAGACCTGCCTCGACCACTTCGAATAACGTAGCGGACAGCACGTTCCATTTTTCGAGCTGTCACAGTTCGTCTCGAATGCCGATTCCAGAGAGTGGCCACACCACAAGCGGTGCTGACCGGTCCACACAAACCACACCGTTTACCCGCGACACCGACCTATACCGAGCCATGCCAGTTCCAAAATCGGAGTTCGAGAGCCTCCCACCCTGTGACTTTTACACGCCAGCAGAGCTTCTCGAGACGGACCAGATGTACACGATTTACGAAATCGCCCGTCTCCTGCAGGGACTCGAAACGGATGCTGATATCGACCGGGAGACGGAAGACATCCTGATCGACTGGGCGATTCCATGGGTGATGACAAACGCTGACGACCTCGTGGTCGCGGAACCACGCGACGAGGACGAACCCGGCTACTACGGACGCAAGGACTGATCCCGCCGGATTAACGGGGCCGGATTCACTGGGTTCGATATGATCCGATCGAAACGGGAGCGACAGCTCGTCGTTTCCCCGAAACACCCGTATCGAAGACAAACGCCGAGCGTGTTCGAAGGGACTCGAGCGAGATGATCGTTCTCGTTACCGGCGGAGACCGCGTCGACGCCGGCAAGACCACGTTCTCGACGGGCCTCCTCGAGCGAACCGGTGCTATCGGGTACAAACCCCGGGCTGCGAACGACTACTGGTTCGACCACGACGACTGTCTCGAGGCGCTCGCCCGAGGGCGGCTCTACGGAAAAGACGCGGCGAAGCTGGCCGACATGGAACGAGCTGATAGGGGCCCTGAAGCGCTCAACCCGGTACACAGACTCTGGCAGCCCGCCACGACCGGCTCGGCGGGGATCCTCGGCCGTCCTGACCGAGAGTTTATCGTCGACCGAGTCGTTCGACCCGATAGCGAGGATCCGCTGTACGTTCGCAATGGGACTGTTGACGTTCCTGATGTCGTCGAGGAGTCACTCCCACTCGAAGAATCGCTAACCGTCGAGTCCCTCGAGGAATTAAACGAACTGATGCAACGGGAGTACCTTCCGGCGTTTCGATCGTTGACGAGCGAAATCGCGTCCGCCGAGCTAGCCGTCGTCGAATCGTACGGAAACGTCGCACGACCGCTCGAGTCACTCGACGAGGAGTTGGTCTCGGCGGTCGCCGTCGTCGAGCCCGGGTCTGCGCGGATCTACCGCGGCTCTCGGTTTTCTCGCGCCTGTGCGGTTGCGGGTTCGAGTCCGGGTGGCGGGACGCTCGAAACGCGGGTTCCCGACGTCACCGGTTCGATCGAACCCGTTGCTCGGGTCTCATTACCACCGCTCGCTGCCGAGCAGCGCAACGACCCGGAGGCGATCGCCGATGCGTACGAATCAGCGTATTCAGCGCTTCTTGAGACGATTTGAGGGCTCTACTGCCTTTCACTCGGCGTCGTTGAGTGCTGTCTGGGCCGAGAGATCGACGGAGCCGTAGGGGTTAGTGGTGACGCTCTGGCCGTGTCCCGCATGCATAACCTGCAGGTCCTTCTCGATCATATCGAGGACGTCGTGGATGCTCAAGACGAGTTCCTGGTGATCTCCCTCTGGGAGGTCGGTCCGCCCGTAGCTTCCGTGCTCGAAAATCAGATCTCCAGCGAAGAGAACGCCGGGCTCGCGGGCGTAAAAACAGAGGTGGTCGTCTTTGTGCCCGGGAGTGTGCATCGCGACGTACTCGTGGTCGCCAAGTACGACCGTCTCTTCGTCTTCGATTTCGTGGTCGACGCCGTCGACCGACGTATCGAATCCCCACGCATCGACGTCGAAGGCGTCTTTGACCGCCTCGAGATTCGCGACGTGATCTTTGTGCGTGTGCGTGAGGACGACGGCGTCTAGATCGTCGACTCGAGACTCGATCGCGGAGACGACGTCGAAATTCGCGCCCGCATCGATCAGGACCGTTCGATCGCCCGTCACCAGAAATACGTTGCTCGTGAACGCGTGTACGTCTTCGGCGAGGTTTTCGACCATACCGAGTGTACGGGTCCGTTCATTTTGTGCGTATCGACATCGCCCAATCGCTCGCCTGGCTGAACACGCTCCGCGTTTCCGCCTTCTTTCACAGGGTTCTGGCGTCTCCGGGCTGCTTTCTGTGGCGACTGTTGGACGATCCAGATCTTTCTGAACGCGTTCTCGTCGGCGATATTGAGAAATCCGGTCAAATACCGTTCAACTGTCGTGAGTGTACGTAGGTCGCTATTCACAAGGACTTTTAGCACTGACGCGTAGTAGTAGACGAATGACGCGGTCGTCTTTAGTAGGACTTCTCGTCCTCTTCGTTGTCCTCGGAACTCTCAGCGGGTCGACTCTCGCGAGCAATTCAGCGGGTGTAACGACTGTCAGTGACACTGAATCATCCGTTGACGAACACCCGTTCGAACCCAGTGTGGAGCCAACCGAAACGGATCAGGAATTCGATGAGGTCGCCTTCGAAGTAACGATTCACGAGAACGGAAGCGCCACCTGGACGTTCCAGTACGAGCGGGCACTCGATAATGAAAGCGGAGAGGAAGGCGACGAGGCCAAGGCGTTCTCCAATTGGGCGGACGACTTCGAATCGGAGGACAGTGAGCTCTATAGCGGCTTTCAGAATCAGGCGGAGAATCTGACCGAATCGGGTGCCGAAAACTCGGGACGAGACGCAACGGCAACTGACTTCGAGCGGGAAGCATACGTGGACCAGGAAGGGATCGGCAACACGGGTAACGACACCGGCGTCGTGGAAATGTCGTTCGTCTGGAACGGATTTGCGGAAGTCGAGAATGACGGGACGGTACGAGCCGGCGATGTCTTCGACGAGTGGGTACTGCTCGAGGATCAACGGTTTACTGTCGGCGTCGACGACTCGCTCGCGTTCCAGTCAATACACGAGGACGGCGAGTACAACGGCGACTCCCTAGAGGACGCCCACAGGGTCACCTGGTCCGGCGAAATGGAGTTCATCCCTGGCGAACCGCGAATCGTTCTCGAGAATACCGAACGGTCAAGCATGACAGGGCTGTCGGGTGCGTTCGATATGTTCAGTGGGGACGGGACCAGCCCGCTTTTAGTGATCGCGCTACTCATCGCCGCACTGGTCGGTGCAGGAGCTCTCGTCCGATACTACAGTACCGACGAACCATCGGTCGAACTATCTCCCGAGGACGACGGATCTTCAGCGGAAGCCACAGGGGATACAGCAACCACTGGGGCGGCCTCACAAGGTTTGCAGGAGGCGGAACTACTTACTGACGAGGATCGGGTCGTAACGCTAATCGAAGAGAACGGAGGCCGAATGAAACAGGTTGACATCGTCGATGAGACCGGCTGGTCGAAATCGAAGGTGAGCATGCTGCTTTCAGAGATGGAAGACGATGGCACCATCAGCAAACTCCGCGTTGGTCGGGAGAACATCATTAGCCTCGAGGGCCACGAACCGGAGGCGACGAAGTCTCCGTTCGACGAATAAGCCCGGGCGCGTATGTCACTGGACGCCACTGCAGAGTCGAAACGGAATGCTTAAACAACGGTCGGCAGTAGGAATAAGCGCACGCTCCGATGGTGTAGTCCGGCCAATCATATTGCCCTCTCACGGCAATGACCAGGGTTCGAATCCCTGTCGGAGCACTTCTACGGCAAACAACTCGAGGAGCGCCGCCTGGTTGTGTGAATCGCCGTGCGAGCCGTGAAATCGACCCTCTGATTCGAATCGGATTCATCCCTATCCCCGAAAAGCTCCGCTTTTCGGTTGTGGTTTGAGAGGGCTCTGCCGTCTCGTCATTGCGAGAGACGTACATCTCTCGAATGATAGCGAGAGCGCTCTCGCCATGCCCCAAAGAGCGGGGGCTTTCTCCTTGAATTTCAGTAAGACCGACAGTAAGCGGAAAACCACCAGAGAGTACTCTCTCAAACCTGTCTGAACGTACATCCGGTCCATTGAGATTACAGTCATGTCTAAAACGAGCAGGAAGAGAGTGAGATGTGATAGGGACGACAATATTATATGACTGTCAGATAACAGCTGTACTATGTACTGGGCCTCGAAAGAAAGTGGTTCATTGACGCTGATCCACCAGGGTGACGGGCCAGATCTGAGCTGTACGAGTCCGTTTTGGGCGGTAATTGAGACGCTCCCCAAACACTGTGCGATTCCTGCTCCAATCGTCAAACTCGGGGTGTTATCTCGGCATATAGAACCAGCCGCTGACCATTTCGAGGTTGATTTGGGAGGAGTCGATATTGAATCGACTGCAACCGCTGTGGTGCCGCCACAAACGCTGGCGCGAGTTCGGTGGATGCTCTCTAACCACACGGACCATCTGAGCGCCTCTGAGAAAAAGGCCGTCGGTGAGCTATGTACCGTCGCAAAATTGAATCAGCCGCCAGAAATGGGGGAGTCCAAGACCGAGAGAATACGATCTGAACTACGAGCCGACATCGAGGAATCGGCATTTCTCGAGGAGCGATCGAGAAACGTCAAATGCGAACATTGTGGGGCCGAATACGAGTCGGTAGCTGCCTTGAATGGGCATCTTGCAAATTGTGACGAACGTGAAACTGCAAGAGAGGCGAAAAAGTCCGCTACCGAAGAGGCGTATCACTGTGAATACTGTGATGAATCTTTCAGCAAGAAATTAAGTCTACGAGTTCATAAGAAACGAAACTGCGACGAAAAGCAGCCCACTGAGCAGACCGCTGGAAGCACATCCGGTCAACGTCCTGCGTTTGGCAAGGAAATCAGAAAAGATAGCGGATCTGAGCGTATCTCCGGCCGAAATCCGTTTGCCGATCCAGACAAGCTAAAAGATACTGGAGTCCATCAGGGGGGAAACTAGTCGGATCGCGGCTTGACATCTCCGTACTAACTCGAGCCAGCGTGACGTGAGAGCGTTGGAACGGGCTAACGTCGTCCGTGTTGTCGTACCGGAATTTCCTCACCGACTGGAATCAGTTTCGGATCGGTGTCGTTCGCTCGTACTCGGCGTGGTGGGACTCAGCCGGTTCGATCGTCTCCTCGACGGTATGGCCTTTCAGCGATTGTGACGTCTTTTTTTCGAGTACGAAGTCCTCGAGGACGAGCAGGTCAAGTCCCATCCCGTAGAAGTCTTTGACCGCCTCGATTGGCGTGTTGACTATCGGTTCACCGTTATCATTGAACGACGTGTTCAGGAGGACCGGCACGCCGGTTATGTCCCCGAACGCTTCGATCAGGGAGTAGTACCGGCCGTGTTGATCCTCTCGAACCGTCTGCGGGCGGGTCGAACCGTCAGCGGGATGGACGACCGCCTGCAGTTCGTCTTCTTTCTCGGGTTTGATATCGAACGCCTCGATCATGAACGGAGACGGCTGACCGTCGACCAGATACTCCTCGGCAGCCTCCTCGAGCATCGACGGGGCGAACGGCCGCCATTCTTCGCGGTGTTTGACGAACCGGTTGACCTGATCGCGTGACTCGGTCGTTCGCGGGTCCGCGAGGATACTTCGCGCACCGAGTGCGCGCGGGCCCATCTCCGTACGCCCCTGGAACCAGCCGACTAGCGCACCGTCGGCGAGTCGTTCGGCAACGTACTGCTCGAGATCCTCGGGTTCGGAGTAACCGATTTTCGTCGTCTGGAGCTGTGCTTCGATCTCACTCGAATCGTAGGCCGAACCCAGGTACACCTCCGAGAACCGATCGACGTTTCCGGGCGACTGCCCGACCAGGCCTGCACCCAGTGGGAGTCCCGCATCGTTTGCGACTGGTTGGACGAACATGTCGTCGACACACGCCGCCTCTCGGATTTGCTTGTTGAGCTTGCAGTTGAGGACGACGCCGCCGGCGAGCGCGACGTTGTTCGAGTCGACGGTCTTCGTGTGGGTCTCGACGATATCGAGAACGGTCTCCTCGAGCAGTTTTTGTGCGGTGTACGCGAGGTCTTTTTCCCACTGATCGAACTCGTCGGTGTCGTCTTTACGTGGGCGATCGAACACGTCCTCGAGCAGGTTCACTCCGTGACCGGTCCCCCACCGCTTGGTAAGATCGGTGACGTCGTATGACTCGCCGACATCGATCAAGGTCCGCAGCGTGTGTTCGATTTGCGGGTTCTCCTCTCCGTAGGGAGCGAGGCCCATGATCTTCCCTTCGCCGTTGAACATTCGGTACCCGAGATATTCGGTGACGATTGCGAAGAACAACCCGAGGCTGTTCGGATGATTGTAGGTCTTGACCCGCTCTAACCCGCTCTCGTCGCCCCGCCAGACGACGGTCGAGTCGTACTCGCCTTTCGCGTCGATCGTGAGGACGAGCGATTCGTCGAAGCCGGAGGGGTGAAACGCACTCGCCGCGTGACATCGGTGGTGCGAAAGACACTCGATCGGCGGCACCGGCGTCCCGATATCCTCGAGCTGAGACTCGATCTTTCGTGTTGGGAACAACTGGCTCTGAAACTCCGTGACGAGCACGTCTTCGAGGGCGGAGAGTTTTCTCGTTATTCCGGGGGCGCGGACGGCGTCGGTAACGTAATGTGAGCGGATTTTCGAGCGGAGGCTAGGGTCGTACGGGAGGTAGATCTCGTCGAGATCGCTGAGTTCGAGCGAGCGATAGTCGAGGCAGGCGTTGATCGCGTTCGTCGGGAAGGTTTGGGGGGCGTGTTTCTGACGGGTGAGTCGTTCTTCTTCGACGCCAAATACGGGCGTTCCGTCCTCGAAGAGAACGGCACTCGGATCGTGTTGCCCGTACAGACCAATTGCGGGTTTGAACGCAAGCGTGTAGCCGCTCATATTCGAACGGAATCTACCTAGCACCGATAATATGGACCTGTTAAACGTCCAGCGTGGCCCCAGCGGGATCGAGATCATCGGTTCTTCTCGATCGACCCCACAGAGGAGCTCCGATACGGCTGGTTTGGGGATGACCTAACGGCCCCCGTCGGACCGTCGCTACAAGATGCGAGACGATCGGTATGAGGGCCATGGAGAGGCGTATCGGGGGGTGTTTCCACCGGCCATTCTCGATGGAGAGGGAGATATCGTTTTAGATCTGAAATAGTCTTACCAACCCTATAGTGAACCACCCAGAGGAGAAACCGTACTCGTAATGCAGAAATCTGTGTCGTCACCGATCGAACCATCCGTTCGACCGGAAAGTCCTCCTGACCTCTCGAGCCGGTGCCCAGAACCTGGGCTCTGGTGGGGAAGTGTGGGACTGACGCCTGAACAGTCGCTACGTCGTCTCTTACTCGAGACAGCTTGGACAGCGTTGATCGCCCCGACGGAAAACGGTGCGAGCCGATAGCCGATACTGATTACTATGCCCCCGAGTGCTCAACAACAGAATTCGCGGACTCGCTCGCTACAAACCAGTATCCAGATCCTCTTGACTGTCGTCGGTGTCATCCTGTTAGTAACGGGAGTCGTATTCGCGGCGAGTGGCGTCTCGGTCAACGATGCGCTCGAAACTGTCAGCGATCGGTTTAGCGACTCACCGTCGACTGATGACGGTTCAGCCGGTACCGACGGCGACGATGGTAGCGGTGTAGTCGAAGAACAGACGGATGAAGATGACAGTGACGATAGCAGTAGCGAGGGCGGTGGCGATGACGGCGGCGAAGACGACAGCGGTAGCGACGGCGATGGAAGCGCTGAGGACGGGAGCGGAGACGGCGATTCCGGATCCGACGGAGGTGACGATGATGGATCGGACGGAAGTGACGGTGATGGATCCAACGACGGGAATGAACCCGACGAGTCACAGACGCTCACCACTACCGTCGAAGACGATACCGGTGATGTACTCGAGAACGCGACAGTGGCGGTCGACGCTGGCTCCGGCGGGGGCGCGGAAGCGACGACCGACGACGACGGCGAGGTCGCGTTCTCCATCGAAGACGGAGAGTACACGATAACCGCCTCCGCGGACGGCTACGAGGACGCCGAAACAGAGATCGAGATCGACGGTAGCGACGAAGACGTTACGCTCGAACTCGAGGCGACCGACGATACGAACGACAACAGTTCGAACGACGGTGCCGACGATTCGAACGACGGGGGCCCACACACGCTGACGACCGTGGTCGAGGACGAGTCCGGAGACTCGCTCGATAACGCCTCGGTCGAGGTCGAAGACGCCGACGGTGACTTCTTTGACTCCTTCAATAGTGACCAACAGGACGTAAACGACGACGGTGAGGCAGAGTTCGAGCGCGAGAACGGCACGTACGCGATCACGGCCACGGCGGACGGCTACGAGGACACCGAAACAGAGGTCGAGATCGACGGCGGTGACGAAGAAGTCACGCTCGAGCTCGAGCAGGAGTGAATCGAATCAGGGAGTAGATTTCCGGTGGCGGCCCGCGTCTTATGTTTTCTCCGTGCGGCCCAATACGAACTGGCTCTGCCTGCAGTTGCTCGAAGCTGCATCGCTGATCGACTGTGAACGGTACGGATCTGACGAACGAGGTGACACTCCATCGTGACGACACCGGGACGGATACACCATATCCGCTCGCAGCGACGAGAGGTCAGTCAGGAGTCACGCGACACATTTCGGCAACCACGATCGGTACGCGACTGACACACGATGATTCGACGATACCTGACTCGCTCTCGAGATTTCGGTGTCGGGAATTGATCGCACGCCGTGTCTCGAGAGTTCGCCGACGGAGAGACATTCGGATGAGA
The DNA here is from genome assembly GCF_000517625.1 of Halostagnicola larsenii XH-48. Classification (GTDB taxonomy): domain Archaea; phylum Halobacteriota; class Halobacteria; order Halobacteriales; family Natrialbaceae; genus Halostagnicola; species Halostagnicola larsenii. Next base: position 1,706,004 of record NZ_CP007055.1, read on the forward strand.
ATCTGTGGCGACAGGGTCAATCGCCAGACACCCGTATCACAATCCGTCGTGGACTCGCACGCGCTCTATCTGGGCTTTGTCGTCATCACATCGGTTCCCGAGAGTATCGGAGCCGATCACGAACAACGACGTTCAAGTAAACGGTTACGACGAACGAGTACCAGACGGGGAGCTCCCTGGACTCGCGACTCGAGCCATCGACTCTATGGGACGCTCGGACAGGTCGAGAACAAACAGCTTCGAAGTCGATCGTTAGTAGGAACGAGAACGCATTACTCGACCGTGACGCTTTTCGCCAGATTCCGCGGCTTGTCGATCGGTCGCTCGAGTAACTTCGCGGCGTGATAGGAGACGAGTTGCAACTGGACGTTCGCGAGCAGGCCGGCCCAGACGGGATGGGTGTCCGGAACCGAGAGGTGCGTATCGGCCTCGTCGGCGAGCGCATGCTCGTCGGGACCGACTGCAATAATCGGCGCACCCCGCGAACGCGCTTCGATCGCGTTCGTTTTCGTCTTCTCGTCGCCGCCTCCCGTGTAGACGGCGAATATCGGCGTCTCGTCGGTGACGAGCGCGAGCGGGCCGTGTTTGAGTTGTCCCGACGCGAACCCTTCGGCGTGTTCGTAGGTGATCTCCTTGAACTTCAGCGCCCCCTCGAGCGCGACCGAGTGGCTGAGTCCGTGCCCGATGAAGAAGTACGACTTGCTGTCCAACCATTCTCTGGCGACGGCTTCGGCCCGACTCGATTCGAGTACCGCTTCGACGTGTTCTGGGAGGTCCTGCAACGACTCGAGCAGCGCCGATTTGTCGGCTGTCGGTTCTCCGTTGGGGATGTCGCTTGCGATGTGCTGGGTGAGCAGTGCGAGCGTGACCGCCTGCGAGGAGTACGTTTTCGTCGCTGCGACGCCGACTTCCGGGCCGGCTCGAATGTAGACCGCGTCGTCGGCGGTTCGAGCGGCGGTCGAGCCGACGACGTTGGTCACCGCCAGCGAGCGAGCGCCCCGGCTGGTCGCTTCTCGCACGGCCTCGAGGGTGTCGGCGGTTTCGCCGCTCTGGGTGACGGCGACGACGAGCGTGTTCTCGTCGACCGGTCCGGTCGTCGATTCGTACTCGCTTGCCCGGAGCACTTCGGTCCGGATTCCGGCCGACCGAAGCAACTGGCCGCCGTACATCGCGGCGTGGTAGGACGTTCCGCAGGCGACGAACTGGACGGCATCGACATCGCTGAACGTCCCCGGGCTCAGGTCCTCGAAAGAGACTTCGCCGTCGCCGGCCCTGCCTTCGATCGTGTTCGACAGCGAGGTGGGCTGGTTGTAAATCTCCTTTAGCATGTAGTGGTCGAACTCGCCTTTGCCTGCATCCTCGGGGTCCCAGTCGACGGTGTCGGTCGCGCGATCGACCGGCTTTCCCTCGAGGTCCGTGATCCGGTATGAGTCTGGCTCGAGCACGACGAGGTCGCCTTCCTCCAGGTAGATTACCTCGTCCGTGAAATCGAGGAAGGCGGGAACGTCGCTCGCGAGGAACCACTCGTCGTCGTCGAGACCGAGCACGAGCGGCGATCCCTTTCGAGCGGCGTAGACCGCTTCCTCTCCGTCGACGATCGCGGCGATCGCGTAACTTCCCTCGAGTGTCGAGACGGTCTTCTGAACGGCGGTTTCGGTATCTCCGGTCTCCTGTCGATACTCGTCGATCAGGTGCGGGATCACTTCCGTATCGGTGTCGCTTTCGAACTCGTGGCCCTTCGATCGGAGGTCGGCTTTGAGTTCGTCGTAGTTCTCGATAACGCCGTTGTGAACCACCGCGACATCACCGACGGTATCGGTGTGAGGGTGTGCGTTTTCGTCGGTCGGCGGCCCGTGGGTGCTCCAGCGGGTGTGACCGATGCCCATGTTTCCGTTCGGACGCGCTTCGAGCTGGGACTTGAGTTCGGACACCTCTCCCGAGCACTTGTGTACTTTGACGCCCGACCCGTTCTGGACGGCGATACCAGCGGAGTCGTACCCGCGGTACTCGAGGTTCTCGAGGCCGGATAGCAACGTTTCGGCGGCATCTCCGTGGCCGATCCGTGCGATAATCCCACACATTAACGACACACCTCTGTTGTCGACGGCGCGGCGAACGTCCGTGGGTTCGACCCTGGTGTCGCATCTGTCACTGAACGGCTGTCGAACTTGCGCCGAGTGGTGACGGAGACGCTGACAGCTCGGTTCGAGATAGCGGCCTCAGATATGGTGGTGTTTCGTATCATCGTTATCTCATACCCGTATATGGCGTCCGCAGCGGGACGGATCAGGTATCTACTAGTACCTTGGTCTATCGGGGCATTACTATACCGCGGATAAGCTACCACCTATTGTGTGTATAACCGCTCATTTGCTCACTATTTTCCCACACAACGAAATTATCTCTACAATCTATGCAATGTAACGGAAAGAGTGTGTTATTTTCTTGCTCCGGATCGTCAGACAACCGCTCTTCGTTCGGAAAATAGTTGCACTACGTCGATATGGGCCCATCATGGTCTCTTCTTGCCGTTATCAACCAGCTAAGTTGACTCTCTGACTGACCGAAGTGACTGGTCAACACACAGGTACTGATACTGTCGCGCAAGAACTCGCGTGCGTGAACCGACAGCCAACGGATAGCGGTGAAAACCCGGGTAGATAGGATACTACGGTTCGTATCGCGATCACGGCGTGGCGAAATCGGTGCTCGATACCGACTCGTCAAACGATAAACCGAGTATGTGACGAGGGATCGAACGTTCTTTCTCGAGGGTTATGCGACCGGGTTACCGACATTATCCGAATCCGATTGATTGGAGTCGTCGATGCCGTCTTTCGCAAGCGTGATGACGTTCTCTCGGCCGAGAGACGTCTTTTCGATCGTCCCGTTATCGTGCATTTTCGAAAGCGTCCGACTGACTTTCGACTTCGACCAACCGGTCTCTTCTGCGATCTGGTGCTGGCGGATCCGACCGTGGTTCTCGACGAGCAACCGAACGACCTGTCCTTCGTCGCTCAAAAGTTCAGGCGGTGTTTCGGCCGAAACCACGCTTTCGTAGGTGGGCGGTTGCTCAGTCGGCTCGGGGTCGTCTTCCGGGCCCGGTTCGCGCTGATCGTCGGTCGAAAGTGCCTGCGTCGGGACCGACATCTCCCGATCGGACATCGCTTCCGTGACGCGGATTCCGACGAGAGCCGAGATCATCAAAAACAGGACCACGATTAGGACTGCTTCCCAACCTGACACTGCTCGAACCATCTGCATAAGGAGCGGATAGCCGCCGGCTGGACCGATTATTTCTGTGACATGGACTGACAATACGTCCGGAACGGCGAGATGAGACGCCGAATCCAGAGCGGTATTGACAGCGTCATTGCTAGTCATCACGGCGCGAAGAACGCTGATATCTGGCTGTGAGCTGAGCACCATAGTTTCGCCATTTGGTGATCGGTGCGTGGCCGAACGGAGTCGTCCGGCGTCACGCTGATCGTATTATGTACTGGACCTATAGCACCTTCATTATGGGTTTATACAGCTTCGTTTAACAGCCTGCTAACTCTCGAGACGATGAAAATCGCTGTTTGGACGGTATTTGGGCTATCGAAGCCTATTTCGGCACATTCAGAGACAGGTGACCGTGCGACAACTGTTTATCTGCGGTATAGTAAACCGATCAAACCTGCTTGTCGAGTCTGAAGCCGGTTCCACGAACACGGAACCACCGTCAGCGTGGTTCCGTCGCACGTCCGCGTGCGATCGAACCTGCAACGAGACAGTACCCATGACTCCACCAATTAGCGACACTGAGGATCGAACTGGCGAGCAAGAAACCGGTCAGCAACCAGTCAACGCCGGGCGAAAGAGCGTTTCGCTCGAGCACGCCCAGGAACCGTCCGTCGACAAACCGACGATCTGCGTGGTCGGTCTGGGGTACGTCGGTCTTCCGTTAGCGGTCGGGTTTGCGGAGTCCGATTACCGTGTGATCGGCTTCGACGTCGATGACTCGACCGTCGAAACGCTGCAGTCGGGCACGGACACGACTGGCGATCTGAGCGACGAGGCGATCCAGAACGACGAACTCACGTATACGACCGATGCGGCGGCGGTGAGTCGGGCGGAGTACGTCATCATCGCTGTCCCGACGCCGGTTCGAGACGACGATCGGCCGGATCTCAGTTACGTCGAAAGCGCGGCGACGACAGTCGGGTCGAAAATCGACGCCGGAACGACGGTCATCCTCGAGTCGACCGTTTACCCCGGCTCGACTCGAGAGGTCCTCATTCCGGCGATCGAACGAGAATCGGGGCTGACCGCGGGCGAGGACTTTTGGGTCGGCTACTCCCCCGAACGGGCGACTCCCGGCGACGCAGAGCACGGACTCGAGGACGTCGTCAAGGTGGTCAGCGGACAAAACGAGGAGGTTCTCGAGGACGTCGCGACGCTGTACGAGTCGATCGTCGATGCCGGGGTCCACCGCGCGCCGTCGATCGAGGTCGCCGAAGCATCGAAAGTCGTCGAAAACTCACAGCGGGATCTCAACATCGCCTTCGTCAACGAACTCTCCATCGCGTTCGAGCACATGGACGTCGACACGCAGGCGGTACTCGACGCCGCGAGCACGAAGTGGAACTTCCACGGCTATCGGCCGGGACTGGTCGGCGGCCACTGCATTCCGGTCGATCCGTACTTCTTCACGTACCGGTCGGCCCAGGAAGGGTTCGATCCCGAACTGATGCAAACGAGCCGAAAGGTCAACGAATCGGTTCCAGCCCACGTCGCCGATCTCACGATCAGGGCGCTCAACGACTGTCAAAAAGCACTCAGTACGAGTCGAGTGCTCGTCCTCGGACTGGCATACAAGCCGGGCGTCGGAGACATTCGGAGCTCGAAAGTCTTCGATGTCATCGAGACGCTCGACGAGTACGACATCGATATCGAGGGCTACGATCCGTTCGCGGACAACGACGCCGTCAGAGATGCCTTCGGTATCGACGTCCAAGAGACGCTGTCGTTCGATGGCTTCGACGCAATCTTACTCGCGACCCCACACGCCGAGTTCGAACACATCGACCTCACCGCCGTCGCCAGCGATGTCGCCGAGAATCCAGCCCTGATCGACGTGACGGGCGCGCTCGAGGAAGGGGACGCGACGGACGCGGGGTTCGAATATCGGAAGTTATGATCGATTCGGGCCAGACCGACACCACCGAAGGGATAGACGTATGGGGGGAGACGCGGACTCGAGCGACCGTTTCGACGCGATCGAAGACATCGAGCCGCGTCCCGATCGCTCGAGAGAGGTCCGCACCCGCCGGTAACCGACGTGCCACCAACGAGGGAGCTCACGAGTGAAGATCATCGTCACGATTCAGCATCCGGGTCACGTCCACTTCTTTCGCAACGCCATCGCGGAGTTGGACGCGCGGGGCCACACCGTCTTCGTCTTCGCTCGAGAGAGCGAAGTCGCGGCCGACCTGCTCGAAGCCTACGGGATTGAGTACGAACTCCTGGCCGGCGAGTCCAACTCTATCGGCTCGCTGGCGGCCGTCCAGGCGACCTACGAGGCTCGATTGCTCCGTCGCGCACAGCGGATCGAACCGGACGTCATCACGGCGATCGGTGGCGTCGCGGCGGCTCACGTGGCGACGGTGTTGCGCACGAAGAGTCTCGTGTACTACGACACGGAGCACGCGGCGCTCATCCAAAAGCTCGGGTATCCGTTCGCCGACGTCATCTGTACGCCCGAGTGCTACGAGCAAGATATCGGTGACAAGCAGGTCACCTACCCCGGCTATCACGAACTCGCATACCTCCACCCCGATCGGTTCGAACCCGATCAGGGTGTCCTCGAAACCGTCGGCCTGGATGCAGATGATACGTTCGCCATCGTTCGCCTGAGCAGTTGGGACGCCTCACACGACGTCGGTCAGGGCGGGTTCGACGACCCTCGAGAGGTCGTTTCCCGACTCGAGGACGCCGGTGCTGACGTGTTGCTCACGGCGGAGGGCGATCCGCCGGCCGATCTCGAGCCTTACGAGTTCACCGCGCCGCCCGAACGGATGCACGACCTCCTCGCGTTCGCCGACGTGGTCGTCGGCGAAGGAGCGACGACGGCGGCGGAGGCCGCGGTACTCGGGACGCCGTCTGTCTACGTCAACTCCCAGTCGCTCGGCTACACCACCGAACTCGAGGAGGAGTACGGGCTCCTGTTCGCGTTCAACGACGAGGATCGGCACACCCGATCCCTCGAGAAGGCCGTCTCGATCGTCGAATCGTCGGCGGACGACGTCGACACGTGGGAACGCAGGCGAGCGCGACTGCTCGAAGAGCGCATCGACGTGACGGACCTGATCGTTCAACAAATCGAATCGATAGCGCCCGCGGCCGATACGGATCGGTCCGCACGCGCAACGAACCCTGGATAGGATCATGAAGGTACTACAGTTGGTTACATCTCCCCGGCCGTTTTTCGAACAGCAGGTATCGGTCCTCGAGGATCGCGACATCGAGTGTACGGTTCTCGGCGTCCCAGGTGAGTACGAGGGGGACGCGGGCCGCACGCCGCTTGACTACGTGCGATACTACCCGAAGATCCTCTCGCGAATTCGGGCGACCGACTTCGATCTGGTCCACGCGAACTACGGTCTCACCGCTCCGTTCGCGCTCGCCCAGCCGACCCGCCCGGTCGTCCTCACCCTGTGGGGAACCGACCTGATGAGCGAACAGGACTGGCTTCGATCGCTCAGCCGATTCGGTGCCCGCCGATCGAACGCCGTGATCGTTCCGAGCCAGGCGTTAGCACAGCGGCTCGAGACTTCCCACGAACTGATCCCGTTCGGCGTGGATACTGACCTGTTTAGACCGATATCACAGATCCGCGCGCGCCAGCGCGTCGGCTGGAGAGCCGATCGACCGATCGCGCTGTTTCCGTACGACGAGGATCGATCGGTCAAGGACGTTTCGCGCGCTCGAGCGCTCGTCGACCGAACGGACACGGACCTCGAGTTGCGGACGGTACACGGCGTCGACCACGACGAGATACCCTATTACATGAACGCAAGCGACGTCCTCCTCGTCACGTCGAAACGCGAAAGCGGACCCATGGTCGTCAAAGAAGCCGCCGCGTGTAACCTGCCGGTCGTCTCGACGGACGTCGGATTCGTCTCCGAAACTGTCGGCGACGTGTCACACTGCGTCGTCAGCGATCGCGATGACGACCTGATCGCCGGGCTCGAGACCATCGCCGAGGAGCGCCCTCGATCTGACGGTCGGGAGACGATCGACGGACTCAGCCTCGAGTCGATGGGCGACGCGCTCGCGTCCCTGTACGGACGGGTCCTCGCGGCCAATGGATCGGTGCGGGCCACGAGGGGTGTTGCGCGTGAAGTATAGTTCGCTCTCGGAGCTTCGGCCGCTTCGGCTCGATACGATCGCTGCGGTCGTCGGCCTCCTGATCGCACTGGCGTTGTTGCCGCTGCAGCTGTTCGTCTCCCAGATCTATCTGAAGACGGTCCCCATCGTCCTCGGACTCGCCTGCGGGCTGTATCTCGTCTCGTTGTACCAACGGACCGAGGCGGACGCGCTGCCGGCGCTCCCCTCGAGCGTCGCACTGTCAATGCCGGCGCTCGTACTCGTCGGGCTCTCGTCGATGGTCGTACTGACTGTCCTGCAAGGAGAACGCACCATCTACTTCTTCGGACTCTCGGCGCTGATTGGGACGCTCGTTCTCGTTCAGATCGTCTTTACGTCTGAGCGGGATTTCAACCGGGGCGTCGTTCTCCTGCAGATCGTGCTGTTCGCGCTGGTCTTTCGATTCGCCGCGCTGTACGCGACACCGGGATACATCGGCATCGACATCTGGACGCACATGGAGTTCGTCGAACAGATCCGCGACGCGGAGATGCTCGGGGCGATTTCCCACGATAAACACTACGGCTCACCGTTCTACCACCTGCTGGTCGTCGCGAGTTCGTTCATCTACGACGTTCCGCTTCGAAGCGCGCTGTATCTCTCGGTGGGCGTCGTCATGCCGTTCGCGATCCTTCTCGTCTACGCGACGGCCAACCTGCTGGTCTCGGCCCGCTGGGCGACGCTGTCGGCCGCGCTCTTTGCGTTCGCCAACTACGTGTCGATGTGGGGAATGCATCTCATCCCGACCAGCCTCGGACTCGTCTTCTTCCTCGGACTGTTGTACGCCCTGATCAGGGTAATGCGCGTCGAATATACGGGGCGGGATTTCTCGCTTCTGATCCTCTTTAGCATCGCGATTATTCTGACCCATCAGGTGTCGACGTTCATCATGCTGGTCTTGTTGTTGGCCGCGTTCGTCGCACAGATCATCTTCGTCTTCGGCCCCTTCGGGTTGACTCGCCTCGACACGAGCGTGTTCCGCGCGAAAAAGCCGGTCAACCTGTTCGGACTCGTCGTCTTCAACTTCGGGCTGACGATCTTCATTTGGTCGCTTACCCCGTACGGCGAGAACTCGTTCCTCGCGACGGTGTTGTTGTTCTTCACCGAAACGCTCGAGGAAAGCGCCGGCTTTCTCAATATTGCGAGCGGGTCCTCAGGCGGCGATGCCGAGAGCAGTACCCAGGCCGCGACGACGTTGCTCGAGCAGGCGGTGCCGTATCTCGACAATCTCGGTTTCCTGGTCTTGTTGTGTTTGACGTTCGCCGGGTGTCTGTACGTCGTCCACAGACGTCGAGCCGAGCAGTCCGTCTTCACCCTGTTGCTCGCCGCGGCGATCATGCTCGTGTTCATCCTCGTCCTTCCGATGTTCGGAATCCGCAACTTCATTCCGACGCGGTGGTTCGCGTTCCTGTACGCGCCGATGGCGATCCTCGGTGCGATCGGGCTTCGGTCGCTCAACCGAAACCTCTCGGCCGGGATCGTCGTCAGCATCTTGCTGGTGTTCACGCTCATTTATCCCGGTGCGATGATCGTTGCCGTCGAGAGCAACGCAGAAAACCCGATCTTTTCGGACCAGCACGAGCGCCTCGCGTACGACGAATCGGAGCTTGCAGCGGTCGAATCGATCGGCGATCTAACCGGATCTCCGGACGGTGACGAAATCCGCCCGAATCAGCAACTGTACACGGATCACCCCTATATGACGGTGTTTAGCCGAACCGGGGCGTATCCGTCTACCGGACCCGTAACGTTACCTGAAAACGGAAGCGTACAGCACGACTACACCGTCTATCGGACGGAACAATCGACCGACGCGACGTTCTTCGTAGACGAGAACGGTCAGGAACGGATGGCATCGCCCTCGGAGGACCGAGTCTGCAGACCCGAGCAAGCGGTCGTGTACACGAACGGCGACGTTTCGTTGTGTACGCCATCACCCGCGACCAACGCCGCTTGATCGGTCGCTGCCGGCGATAGACGCCGATTTCACACTCAGATTTTTGGCCGTTCGGACACCGTTTTCGCGATACTCGAGGAACGAATCGTTCCGTGACCTCGAGCGGAAACGCCGCATTCTCGTCGTTTACGGGGCGGCGCTTCTCTCCACCTCACAACAGGCCCCATTATGCCGTTGTCCTGTCGACACTCGCGGGGATTCACGTGCCGGCAAGGCGTTCACGGAGCGACTGAACAGATCTATCGCACCAAACGACCAATCGTCCGCTATCGCTTGTGTCGCCGGCACACGACGCTTCTCGAGCTGGCAGACAGCGCGATTCTTCGATTATGAGAAAGGGGCCCTCACCCGCTTTGGGACGACGTTTCCGTCGACCAGCCCCTTATCGATTGGCCTCATCGATCAGCCTCTCGTCGATCGAAGCAGCCGGTCCTCACACGGTGTGGTTCGCTCGAGAACGACGGTCGTCTCACCCAATGGAAAACTCCGCAGGTGTTTCGGTTGGCCTCAGAAGACGCTCAACAGTCGCAGAAGTCCCGATGAAGCAGGGTCCGACAGCGGGTCACGTCGTCGGTAACTCTTCTCCGTGATGATCGACCCCAACGTGCGGTGTCCGAGACCGAATCGACAGAGCGCCGCTCTGACCGGTGCACTCGTCGCGAAGCCATCTCGATGGCTGGGAACTCGAGCCTCGAATCAAACCCGCTCAGAAATCCGTGCGTTCGGAAAAGAGTCGGTACGTGGTCGACTACTGAACCTCGATCGGAAGACGAACGCGTTCGTACGCGTTTTCAGCCGTCGGGTCCGACGGCGGGTCACCGGTGTACAACAAGAGGGTAAGTCGATGGTTTTCACCGTCCGTCGGTGGCGTTATCTCGAGTGATTCGTTGTGCGTCTGGCCGTCGGAAACGCTTATCGATTTGTTGGTGAGTCGCTCCCGTTCCGTGACCGTTGTCGAATCCTCGCCGTACTCGACCTGTTCGAAGAGGACGACGACGGTGTAGGTCTGGTCGCTTTGCTCCTGGTTCGTAATCGAAATCGGAACGTCCTGGGACTCTCCCGCGGTGAACGTCGGTTCGTACATCGTTTCCGTATCGCCGTCGACCTCGTCGGTTTCGACGGAAAACTCCGTAAAGCCGTCAGGTTGGGCCGGATTTGCCACGGCGAATCCGGCACTGGCGATGAGCAAACAGAGGCCGACCACGAGCGCGACGTTGTAGGGTCGCGTGTTCGTCCGTCCCGTATTCGTCCTGTTATACGGCGACGATTCCGATCCAGTTAGCATCGGTAACACGAGTATCCGCGAGGGAGCGAATCGATCCTCGGGTGAGACTCGGTACCGAGAGACGATCGCGATGAGCGCGAGACAGATCGTCGCTAATGAAACCCCGAAGAGTACCGGTTCGGAGGTCACACCCCATGGGGTTACGGACGTAATGAGGGTGATTCCGGGGATGAGCGCAACGCTGAACGCGATCGACAGAATGAAGCGCTCTATCGGCTCTATTCCACCGCTCAACAGTACCGATCTACCGAGGCCGGTTCGTTCGTCGTCGAACGATTGTTGATCGTCGCCAACCGTATCCGGAAAAATTGCCGCAACGAGTGCGTATCCGGGAAAGAGGAGTACGAGCGGTAGCGCCAACAAGATCCGCGCATACCCCGAAACACCGCCAAACAGTCCGAGCGTGATGGCCCCCGTACCCGCAATAACGAGTGCAAGGTCGATGAACCACCAGTTGGTGTCACTCATACCCTCTCGTTCGGGGGGCTCACGGTTTATTATCGCCCATGTAAGCCGGGTAAATCGGGGGTCATTCGAGGGGTGATATCACCCTATCTATAACGAATCGATCAGGAATATCTCTGATAAGGATTTCGTCGGTTCTGGACTGTTTCAGAATCGGGAATGGCTGCAAATTCAGGAGTAATATCGGTTATCATCATGTACAGATATGACGATATTACCTTCGGCATCACGTTCTAAATTATTGCTTATTCACGTATTAGGGACACAGATACGGAGGAATAAAATAACCAAAAATCAATCTCCAACAGATGAACTGGGTGAAAATAAAATTACGAAAGATGTACGGTTGCAATCCTTTATTATCACCTTCTGATTAGTGAGAATCACCACGATGAAGTCGACATATATCAGCTCGGAAGAACAGGGGGAACGGGACGAGAATAACGAAGGTGAACTCGAGTCCGAGGACGACACCTTCCCGAAAGACGAAATATTCCACCTGCTGCAAAACGAGCGTAGGCGGCTGGTTCTCGAGTATCTTCGTCATACTGAAGGGCCAGTGCGCATGCGAGACGTTGCAGAGCAGGTCGCAGCGTGGGAGCACGAAACCACCGTCGAAGAGCTCACATCGACCCAGCGCCAGCGCGTGTACATTCCGCTGTACCAGTCCCACCTTTCGAAACTTGATAAGGCGGGAATAATCGACTATCAACAAAACCGTGGCATCGTTGAGCGGAAACCACTGGCAGATAAGGTCGACCGCTATCTCCAGGTAGATCCGGTTACTGACTCGGAAAGTGACGACGACGTCGAGGCGACGAACTGGGACGATTCGTACATCGGAGCGACGGTCCTCTGTTACGTGATACTCCTGGGTGCAGTGTTCGAAATGCCGATCGTCTCGTTCTTTTCGGGGATCGGTCTCAGTGCGCTCATACTGTTGATGTTCACCGTGTTGACCGTTCGTCGATTCTTCAAGTAATAACCCATACTCGCGTCGTCGAGGCCCGTCTAGATAATCACGAAGAGTACAACCAAAATCACGATCGAAACGGCGCCGACGAGCGCTCGAGTAACCAATTGGTGGTCGTCCGGCTCGGGCTCGAGGACGGTCACCGTTCCGTTCACTTGATCGAACTCGACAAATCCCGCATCGTCGAGAGCAGGAAGTCGTTCTTCGTACAGTTGCTCGTGGACGTCTCCCCAGGTTTCGATGGGTGGGTCCGCAGGTTGAATCAGGTAGTCGACGACTTCGTCTACGGTGGCTGGCGTCCCCATTTGTTCGAGTACTGAATACAAACCGGGATCTGACGCGGGGATAAATTCCGACGCGGGGATAAATTCCGACGCGGCCGGCCCTGCGCGTCGATCCCCGTGTTCGGAATACATCAGCTCCTTATCACTCGTCAGACGCATGTTTCACGCTAATTCTTCACAGTGCATAAATATTCCCACGCTTCACCGATCGAATCTCGAGAAACGGTCCAACAGTTAACTATTGCAGCTCCATCGAGAATGAGACTCGGTTGTATCGGGGGCCGTTCCGATCGTGAGTGGTGTGTAGGAACTCGCAAAGATCGTTGATTCAACGAAATTTCCTATGCAAGAGACGATTCCGGGGGCCCTAACCACGACGACAGCGGACCCTCACTATCCGACCAGCTACCGAGCCACCGTTGGACGTCGTTGATTCGGAGTTTGTGCCGCGCCGGGAGCGGATGTGCACGCTCGAGTTGGGGGAGCAGTTGTTGATCGACGCAGTACTGATCGAAGAGGGTTTCGCGGTCCGGCCAGGGCGGGTCGAACGAGGGTAGAAACGGTGTTTTCCGTCGGATAAACCCCTCCGCTTCGTTGAGAAGCGCTGAATCGTACGGTCGGTCTGGCGGGCGGTGTCGCAGCACGTCTTCGTCGATGCGCTCGCACGCGCGGAGGAACGTTTCCGTCGTCCGGTGTTCCGGTGGTGTCTGGAGGTGCCACTCGACCAGCTCGGCGTCCGTCGCGATGAACGCGGTGAAAAAGTTATCCGAGAGGTGGTTGTGAAACGGTATCGACGGCTGGTTTGCGATCCCACAGCCGGTGAGTTCGTGCTGGGGTTGGTCGGCTCTATCGGCGATCGAGTCCACCGCCTCGGCGACCGCATCCTCGACGTACGTCTCGACGTCGTGATCGAACGGCAGTCGATCGGCGAGGTCGAGACTCGCCTCGGGAACGTACCCGAATCGATCGAGCAACACCTCGACTGGATCCGGGTTCGCCTCGAGTCGGTTGAAACAGATCCGTTTACCGAAGACGTCGATCCCGGCCTGTTCGGTGAAGTGACCTCGAAAGAACGTGTCACAGAGGAGGCCGTGATAGATCGTATCCGCGGCCATTTCGTCAGTGTATCCGGCGTGGTGGATGTGCAGCGACTCTTTGATGCCTTGTGAGTAGCGAACCTTCGATTCGTCGGCGTGCAGGTACCGCTCGTCGGGCGGAAACGCCGTGTGATCGACGCCGTACTGATTCGCGAGGCGCTTTGCGCCGTCTACTTCCTGCCCGTCCGGATACCCCACGGTGTAACTCCGTTCGATTTCCGGGATTTGCGAGAGAATGATACGCGAGTCGTACCCCGCCGAGAGCAAGAGCGCGCTCTCGCCCGGCAGTATCGACCGACGCTCGAGCGCCCGCTCGAGCCGATCCGCGAGCTCGGAAACGTAGTCGAACTCGCGCGGTCGGTAAACGAACCGATCGAGTTGCTCAACGGAATCTGCGGTGAGTCGGCTATCGATCGGGAGCCGGGAAAGGTCCTCCACCCACGTTTTCTCTCCGAGCGTCACGCCGAGATGAAGAAAGTCGAGAACCCCGTTCCGGTCGAGCGAGGGCGTCTCGAGCGTTCGGCCGACTTCGCCGGCATCGGTCCCGAAGACGCGGACACCGGGGTCATCGGTATAGAAACAGGATCGAGAGCGGACCATATCGGTGACGACGAACGCTCGGTCGGCGCTTTCGATGTCGAGGACGGCGAGGTACGATCCATTGAGTTTCTCGAGTGCGTCGGTTCCGGCGCTCGGATAGTGCTCGAGTAACCAGCGAGCAGCGTTCGTTTCGTCGCCAGGAACGTATACCTCACCCCAGACGAGACAAATTCCGTTTGCGGCGGTATGCGTAGCACTCCATCCCGGTGTGCCGAGTCCGGAATCCCTGATACCGGCGGTTATCGTCGCTCCCTCGAGCACTTCGTCGAACTCGTCGTTCGACCGGAACCGATTGAACGTCTCGATACTTCCAAATACGCCGAAGAGCTCCTTGTTCATCGTCTATAACCACCTCGGTGAACGAGTGGGCGGTCTTCGACCGAACCCGTGGCTGTGGAACCCCCGCCTGACGAGTACCAGTGAGCGTGCACCTCGTTGTTCTCCCTTCGAGGGACCGTCCAATAATTATGACTCAATTAAGCGCTCAGGCGCCAGAGACACCCTTCTTAGCGATCCTCGGATTCGTATTGACCTTCGTATCGACTGAGACCCCTCGAGCGACCGGCACGCTTTCGCTCAAGCGCATCTACCGGTTGGATAATACTGTCGCTCGTGGCGATACGTTCTGTCCAGCACCCCAGAACGATACTTAGAGGGGCGTAGCTGCCGTTTATCTCTAGCGTGTCCACCGCGGTGGGTTCCGCGATGCGTCGATCAAATCGACAGCATCAATGAGAGAACGCGACATATAGAACAAATCCTCCGCAAACCGGTTTGTTTCTACGATATCAGGGCATCCCATTACTCGAAACGGAATACAACAGTCAAAACGGTACAGCGATCGCGGAACCGTTTCGACGAGTTCGATGTCATCGACTAGCCACGCGTCCCCAAGAAAAACCGCACAGCGTGCGATTCGACTGAGTACTCGAGGAAAGCGGGAAAAACGATCATCCGATTACTGGAGGGATCGATAGGAGAAAGACCGCAATCGGTTACGTGAGGAGTCGACGAGAGAGAATCGTTCCGCCGATGACCGCCACGAGCAAGAGAGAAACAAGCGCGGTAGCGATCGGCAGCGGACGGCGTCGAACGCCGGATCCAGCGGCCCAGCAAAGCCCCGGATAGTTGCGCGGTGACGCCGCGGCCGTTCGGAGGTGCCACAGCCCACGGAGTGGCTTTCCGTCAGCAAAGTAGCGTTTCGCGATAATGAGGTCGTGGCTCGAGCGGATCTCGAACCCCTCGTCCTCGAAGCACTCGACGGTCTCTTCGTGCATCGAGAGGTACTGATCGCTGGCAGCGGCGACGACCGAAGCTGGTGGATGGCCGGTCTCATCGCGCACGACCAGCGGCTCGTCGACGTAGGCGAGTTTCCCTTGTTTGAGGACTCGAACGCAGAACTCCGGGTCCTGAAACCGATCGAGTTCCTCGGAGAAACCGCCGATTTCCTCGGCAACGTCTGTGCGAACGAGCAGGGTCGATCCCGCGCCCGGCTGGACGTTGTCGGCGAGGATCTCGCCGATCAGTTCGTCGTCCCCTTCCGTCGTCGGCGTCTCGTCGCGGGTAGCGAGTGCGCTCGCGACGGTGCTTCGAAGTCGTCCGTCCGCCCCGGACAACTCGAACGTCGAGTCGCAGTAGACGCCCACCCACTCGCTCGAGCGGTCCTCGAGTTCCGCGAGCTGTCGCTCGAGTTTCCCTTGCAGCCACGTATCGTCCGAGTCGAGAAACGCGACGTAGTCGCCCTGCGCGTGATCGATACCGGTATTTCGAGCGACGTTAGCCCCCTGGTTGGTCGCGTGAACGACCGGGCGGACCCGAGGATCGTCGTACTCGGCGAGCACCGAACTCGTTTCGTCGGTCGACCCGTCGTCGACGACGACGACCTCCAGGTCCTCGACGGTCTGTTCGAGTGCGCTATCGATCGCTCGAGGGAGTGTTTCGGCTCGGTTGTACGTCGGAATAATGACGCTGACGCGAGTCATTCTGGTGGCGATTCCGCGCCGGGACGGATTATTATGGCACCGCTAAGCGTCTCGAGTGCCGATCCGTCTCGAACGAGGCGTTACCGATCGTCCCGAACGCCGTCCGGGAACGTGTTGTTCTCGAGAGAGACCGACCCCGAGTTACCGTAGATATGGACGGACTCGTCGTAGGCCGATTCGGCCGTCGTCCCTTCGATCGTGACGTCGCTCGCACCGGTGACGGCGATCGACGTGTTCGACGTCTCGAAGTCGCTGTCGGTGACACTGTAGCCATCGCCGCTGAGGTAAAGACCCCCTCGCTCCTCGCTTCCGGTTTGCTCGACCGATAGCTCGTCGAAGTCGACGTCGTCGCGCTCGCAAAGGATTGCGTGACGAATTGGTACCCCGTTCGCGTCGCCGGTGACCGATACGTTCTGGAAGCTGACCGCTCCGTCATCGTCGCCGAGGATCCGGAACGCGTAGGCGCTGCCGTCGATTTCGACATCGACATCGGCGAACGTCGCCGTTCCTGCGCCCCCATCGAGACGGATGCCCGAACTAGCACCCTCTCCAATGTACAGATCGGTGTTTTCGATCGTCACGTCGTCGACGTCGCTCATCACTCGAATCGCCTCGCCGTTTGGATCCTGGGCTTCGATAGAGACGTTGTCGATGTTGAACGTATCGCCCTGATCGATTCGGATCGCGTGCTGACCCGGTGCCTGATCGGGGTTATCGTCGACGACGATGGTTGCGTTTCTGATCGCTCCCTGTGACCCGCTGAGGCGGATCGAAGCGGTGCCGCTGTTTTCGAAATATCCGCCGTCGATGCCGATCTGACCGTTTTCGCTGAACCCGTAAAGGCCGTTGCCTGGGAATCCGCCAAGTTCACAGTCTTCGAAAATCAGCGACCCTTGATGGTAGTCGTTGACGTGAATTCCCGTTGGTCCTTTCCACATGTTCCCTTCGTTTGGCGTGAAGTCGACGTGGACGCCGCCATCGGGTGCTTTGAAGCAGTCGACGCGTCCTTCCCCGTCGGGGTCGGTAATGTTGAACAGTCCCGGACCCCACGTCCCGGCGTCGTGAATGCCGTTGACTACGACGTCTCGGACTAACAGGCCGTCCTCGATTTCGGCGTTTATGACGCGGATACCGGTCTCGTCGGCAGTTTGGTCGATTTCGAATCCTTCGAACCGAAGGTCTCGACCGGGAGCAGCCCGGGTACCCAGTCGGAACAATCGATACTGAGGACCGTCGAACTGGTGATAATTCGCCGGAACGATGGTCGCTCCGTCGCCGACGAATCCGACGTTGTCGAAGTCGGTGAGTCGAAGCTGTTCGTCCATCGCGTACCGCCCTTCGGGGAACTGAATCAGCGTGTCGTCGCCGACCTGTTCGCGTAGTACGGGCGTTATCGACGTTTCGCCGGTCGGATCTGCACCGGCATCGACGATGTCGATTACTGTCTCGTACTGCCCTTCGATGTGTTGGGCCGATGCGACACCGCCGAGGGTGAGCGCCGATCCAACGCCGACAAGACAACCTTTGAGATACGATCTTCGATCTATCGAACCAAATGGTGAGTTTCCTCTCATCGCATGAGAGCGTTACCAGAGGGGGGATTTACATATATGAGGCGTAATCTGTTATGAAAATATTGGCCGTCTGAATGGACAGAGAACAACTGTTTCACCGAAAACAAACAATCGTTCCATCCAATATCTCGGCTACCGAATTATAGCGCTTATATTCGGGATAATCGCGTCTACGTCCCGCTCTGGCCGAAAAATGGCCGGAGCGCTGAAACGCTTAACACCCGGATAAGAAAGGCCAGTTGACCCGTTGTCCGTATCGATGACGAAGCGCAACCGACGAACGTTCATAACGACGGCTACTGTCGCTGCGACGGCAGGGCTTGCAGGGTGTGTGGCAGAGGTGCGTGAGTCGCTTCCGTTCCAATCGGACGACTCCGATACCGGTGGGGACGACGACGAGAACGAGAAAGACGACGGCAGTGACGGCGATCAGTTGCCCGGCGAATCGATCGCGGAGTTCGAGGATCTCGAGCAGTGGGAACCGATGCTCGAGGAAAACAAACTCGAGGCGTACACGGACGATCCGTACGCGGGGTCCCAGTCGGCACTGCTCACCACCGACGAATCGTCTGACTATGCGGGAATACAACAGACGATCTCGGGCGGCATCGACCTCAGCGATCGTAACCTCTCGCTTGCAATCAAGTTTACCGGTCGCGATCAGCTTCACCTCACGGTGAATTTGTTGGCCCCGGGCTCGAACAGTGTACACTCGTTCACTCGATCGCTCATCGGACCGGCCGATCGATGGGTTCGTGTGGACCTCGGAACCACCAGCGTCGATCCACAGACCGATCTCAGTTCGGTCTACGAAATACAGATTGCCGCTCGCCCGCGCGGTGGTGAAAACGGCGCCATCGAATGCCAGCTCGACGATCTCCGGTCCGTCTCGAGGCCGGACACCGGCAAGGTGATGTTGCTGTTCGACGGAACGCTCGAGAGCCACCGCTCCGAGGCGTTCGAGCCCATGCAATCGCACGATTTCGTCGGCGTCGAATCGGTCATCCCCGAAACCGTCAACGACTCCGGCCGGCTTTCGTACGCGTCGTTACAGGAGCTGTACGAGGGCGGATGGGAGATGATCGCGCGCCCGAGTACGGGCTCGTCTCGGCTCCCCGACTACTCGAGCGAAGAACAACAGCAGATGATCGAACAGACCAGATCGTTCCTCGAAAGTCGTGGGTTCGACGACGGTGCCAAGCACTTCGTGACGCCGGGGAACATCCTCGGTCCGAACACGATGGACATCCTCCGAGAGCAACACGAACAGGCGTTCAGGTACGGCGGAAGTCCGAACGCGTTGCCCCTGACGGATCCGCACAACGTCGGCGTCTTCCCCGGCACGGAAGGCGATGTCACGCGAGAGTACGTCGATTATGCCGCCAAATACGGCCAGCTTGCAGTGCTTCGCTTCGAAGAAATCGGCGGGGACGGGATGGCCGTCGAGGAGTTCGAATCCCTCCTCACGTACATCGCAGAACAGGACGTCGACGTCGTGACGGCAAGCGACCTACTCGAGGCACAATGAGCCGGTCCACCACTGCACCGCTCGACGGTTGCCGTATCGATCGGATCGAAACCGATGACGGCGATAGCGAGCGCGTGGATTTCAGTGGTATGGCTGCGGATTCGAGCGAGGCGACCGGTTCCACCTCGAGGATCGACGCCCCGGGCGCAATCGGTGGACGCTGATGTATCGCGAAGCGACAGTCGGGGTCGTGATCCCCGCGTACAACGAGGAAGGGTTCGTCGGCGACGTGATCCGCGAGATGCCCGACTACGTCGATCGGATCTACGTTATCGACGACCAATCGACCGACGGAACCTGGGACGAAATCCTCGATGCTGCCCGGGCGGATCACGAGGAGAGAACAGGGTCTCCCCCACCGATAGCGGACGCGCACGATCGTCAGCGCGACGACGGCGAACCAAGTGATCAGCCGCGGGCCGACGGCGGGCCAGAGGCGCTGATGAACCGCGCGGTCGTTCACGATTCCATCGGGCGGGTCCTTCCGATCCAGCATCGAGAAAACATGGGCGCTGGCGGGGCGATCAAGACCGGCTACCTCGCCGCGCTCGAGGAGGGCGTCACCGCGACGGCAACGGTCGATGCGGACGGCCAGATGGATCTTTCCCAACTGCCGCGGTTGCTCGATCCGATCGTAGAGGGAGCCGCGGATTACGCGAAAGGGAACCGGTTGCTCGACCGAGAATATCGGTCGGCGATGCCGCGGTTTCGATTCGTCGGGAATTCGATGCTGACGTTCCTGACGAAGGTCGCCTCGGGCTACTGGAAAACGATGGATCCGCAAAACGGCTACACCGTGATCTCCAACGACGCCCTCGAGGCGGTCGACGTGGAGAACCTCTACGAGTATTACGGCTATTGTAACGATCTGCTGGTCAAACTCAACGTCAACGAGATGCGAGTCGCGGACGTCGGGATGCCGGCGGTCTACGGCGACGAGGAATCGAGCATCGAGTACTCGACGTACATTCCGAACGTGTCGATGATGTTGCTCCGGGACTTCCTGTGGCGCTTGCGGACGAAGCACCTGGTCACGGATTTCCACCCGCTGGCGTTGTTTTACCTCTTCGGTGCAGGCGTCGCAGGCGTCGGAATCGTCGCCGCGCTCTGGACGCTCGTGAACGCGATCGTTCGGAGCGGTTCGGTGCTCGTGAGCACAACTGCGAGTTTCCTCGTCTTCGCGCTCGGCGTCACGCTGTTGTTGTTCGCGATGGTGTTCGACATGGCCGAAAGCGAGCACTTAGAGCGCCAGTACCGACAGTAACCGCTATCCCCGAAGCGTGTTCGGCCGTCTTACTTCCTCCTTTTCCAAACTCGTGTCTCGAGAGGCGACCCTCGCCTGCGGTGCAGTCATTGATCCGATTCAAAGCGCCCGGCCGGGAATCGAGTTAAAACCGCAGGCTTTCGATACCGGACCCGAAGAGGCCGACGAACAATCCGGTGACGAGCAGCGAGAGTCCGACCAGAAGCAGCAGGCTCTGGAACCAGTCGGACGCCAACGGTCCGACGTGCAGCCGTTCGAATCGCTGTCGAGCCGCGTCGGCCGCAGTTCCGACAGGATCCGGTAACGTGGCGAGGACTTCGAACGGCTCTTCGGTTTCCATCGCCCCGACGAGGATACTGAAGCCGAGGAAGATACAGAGACCGACTGGAGGGACGATCACGAGCGCGAGCCACTGGTTCGTAATCGCCGCTGACAGACCAATAATCGGGACCGTCGCGAGTGCGACGGTTACTGCCGCCCGCCCGAGTCGTGCATCCACGAGCGGATCGAAGCCGACGGCTCGAGCGCTCACAGCGTGAAAGACGGCCATCGACCCGTAACTGATACTCGTCGCGACGGCTGCACCGTATACCCCGTAGCGCGGAATCAAAAGGAGCGCCAATGCGACGTTGAGCAGTACGGCACCAGCCGTCGCCCCCACGGGGTATCGGAGTTGGTCACTGCTCTTCGATCCCGCGAGAATCGGTCGCGCAAGTGCGAATCCGAACGCACCTGGGAGCAACACCAGGAGGGGTCCGACTGCGGAAGTCGCCGCGGAGCCAAAGACGAGTGGGACAACGATGTCCGCCAACGCTGTCAGTCCGACCGCGATAACTGCGGTTAGCAAGAACGTATAGCGAGTCGTCTCCCCGATCAGCTGGGATAGCTTTCGGCGTCTGTTCTGGGACCACATCCCCGAGGTCGAACGGGCAAACACCACCTGTAACGCCAGCGGAACGAGCAACAGACTCTCCGCGAGTGTCAGCGCGATCCGATAGGTGCCGACGGCGGCGCTGTCCGTGAACCAATAGAGCAACACGATATCGATGTGATACAGGACTAGCAACAAGAACGCAAGCACGAGCGCCAGCGAATCGTCCGGAACCACCGTCTTCGCCGGATATCCAGAACCTGGCCGAGCGAACAACTCGGAGAGAGATAGTTGATCGTCGACGACGAGCAGTCCGACGACGGAGACGAGGATACTTGCGAGGAGATGGCCGGCAAGCGCCCCAAAAACGCCGAAGCCGAGCGCGGCCAGCGGGAGTGCGATCACCGCGAAACTGACCGCATCGAGTATCGAGAGTCGGTTAGCAGAGCGCTCGAGTCCGAGATCGGTGAGCGTCTGGATAGTGACGTCGCGAACCTGTATTGCGACCACGAGCAGCGCGAGGACGAAGACGTATCCTGTCACCTCGTCGCCGAACGCCGCGCCGATGACACCGAAGTAAGCCGCAAGCGCGAGCAACACGGCACCCGCTATCGCGAGGGCGAGTGCGACCAGGAAGTGAAAGCCGATCCCCTGCGCGCTCGAGTTCGTCGGCTGTCGATCGGTTTCTGCGGCCGTCCGAACGCCGTCGGTAACGCCCGCGTTGACGAAGAACATGTAGAGCGCGAACACCGATAGCAAAAGCGAGTACTCGCCGAACGCCGAGGCGCCGAGGAACCTGAACAAAAGCGGCGTCGACACGGCGCTTAGAAGCAACACGACGACGGTCGCGCTACTGATCGAATCCGCGTCGCTCGCAGGATTCCCGTTCACGGCTCTACCCCTCGAAGAGTGATTCGATCGGTCGCCCCCACAACCGATACTCGATCAGATTCCGGAACAGACACAGTATCGGCTGGGGGTAAGTAGGGTCCGCCCCTTATTATACCCGGCATAAACGCCGTAACTGAGCGCATTGATAGCCTCGTTATGGCAGCGTTTGACAGGGATCGTGTCGGCCTGTCACCAACAGCGTTCGTGACTCCGGCGATCACGAGCGGAGTGCAACATCCACATCGCAACGCCTCGAGAGCCTCGATCCGGGGAGTCCAGATGAGTCCGTGTCATCTGAAGTCTCGAGTGGCTCACCCGCCGCGACGATCTCGCGGCCGCGGGGATATCCGGCGTCTCGAGCGTCGAACCGGCGCTTAACTGACATATAAGTAGGTAGGGCGGGTTCGAAGGTTCGGGCGAGAATATGGATTCTGAATCGAAACGTCGCCGCTTTCTCGGCGGACTCGCGGCCGGTGCCGTCTCGCTGACGGCCGGCTGTACCGATGCGTTAGATACGGTTCGCCCGGGCGGAAACGAAAGCGACGACGGGTCGCCAGACGGCAAGAACGGGTCGGACGAGGGGAGCGAAAGCGCTCCGGATATCGACAGCGGTGCGGTGGTTTTCGTCTACGACGACGGCCCGATGGACGACTACGAGACGGCGTTTCCCGTTCATCAGGAGTTTGATGCGCCCGCAAGTGTGGGAATCGTCACGGAGTGGATAGGGCGAGAGGACTTCAACGGTGGCGACTGGATGGGCGAATCCGAACTCACGGAACTCGCCGATGCCGGCTGGGAGATCATGGCCCACACGACCGGTCATACCGCGTTGGGGGAGTTCGAGCTCGTCGAGGATGTCGATCCGTCCGACACCCGAATATATCCCGAAAAGCGAAATCACGGCTTTCATCAGATCTACGACCTCGAAATCACCGATGGAGACGAAAGCGTCCGCCGAACCATCACCGGATCGTCCGAAGATGCGACGGGGCCATACATCGAGTTCGAGGAAGCAGTCGGGCAATCGTTCGCGGCCGGCGAAACCGTCGAACGCTACCCGGAAGATCTGATGAACCAGTTCCTCGGCGACTGCAAGGAGGACCTCGAGTCGATGGACTTCGCGGTTGATACCCTCCTCGCTCCGTACGATATCGTCGACGAGTGGACCCTCGAGTTCGCGACGGAATACTACGATGGTATCGCGAACGTGAATCCGGGATCGATGCTCAATCCGAAAAACGAGTTCGATCCGTTCGATACGAATCGGAGCTACTTCGTCGAGTACACCAGCAGCGAGAACACAGAAGCACAGCTCGCGAACGTCGAGAAACAGGAAGCGATCGGCATCATCGGCGCGCACACGTTCAAAGAGGAAGTAACCGAATCGAACATCAGAGACACCCTCGAGTGGGTCGAAGACAGCGATCTCGAGGCCGTTACCTTCCGCGACGCGATCAGAGCGAACGCGGACGGTTCCGATTAGCTGTCGATGTCGGTGGGCACTCAGTATAGTTCATAGTTGATACGTTGTACTCCACGATGGGTGTTCGCGACAGCTACCGGCCGATATCCTGCTATTCGACATCCATCACAGTAACGACTGAATCTCTACTCCGCCGATGGTCGGCCTACCACGTCTCGTTGTGCCAACTGCTGACCGACGAGGCTCCGAGGTCGTCGATTCCGTTGACGATCTGGTTGTACTGGATCGTCGGCTCCGACGCACTCGAGTAGAGGCGGGCTCCCTCGAGGCTATCGTCGTCGGAGACCATGACGGAGTTTCGAATGTGGTTGTTGTGACCCTGATCGATGTAGGGGTACTGACTCGCGTAGAACTCGCCCCGGTAGATCTCCGTATCGTTTCCGGTTATCATGATTCCGTTCCGGTTGACGTCCCCGCGACCGTGTTGATCGACGACGAACGTACTGAACCGGCAGTTGTTTCGGCCACACCAGATACCGTCACGGAACCCACCCTCAGTTCCGGCGCGGCCCGATATGTTGACTCGTTCGACGAGAACCCGGTCGTCGCTATCCGAATCGCGTATCCAGATCGGGTAGCCGCCCGATGTCTCGTGGACGATATCGATGTTATCGATGTACGTGTAGCCGGCATTTTCGGAGACGACGATCCCGTGGTTTACCTTATCGCCGCGCATTTCGATCGACGAGTTCTCGAAGTGCATATCGTCGCAGGTGTTCATCACCGATACGGCGTGACTGGTCGGTTGTGGCGCCGTTATCGAGATATCGACGTTATCAATGTGAACGCTCTCGCTGTTCTCGATACGAATGCCTCGCTGGCCCAAGCCGTACTCCGGCTCCTCGTCGACTTCGATCGTCACGTTCTTGATTTCGCTGTCGGTGCCACCGAGCCGGAGGCTCGCGGTACCGTTGTTTCGATACGTCCCCCCGTCGACGACGATTCTCCCGCTCTCGCCGGATGCGTACAGTCCGGTGCTCGGGAAGCCATCGAGTTCGCAGTCTTTGAACTCGAGGTATCCCTGATTCATGTTCGCCTCGATCCCGATCGGACCTTTCCAGGTGTTCGCCGCGTTCGGCGTGTAGTCGCCGTAGAGACCGCCATCGGGAGCACGGAACCGTTCGACGATTCCTTCGCCGTCCGGGTCCGAAATCCCGAACAGGGCCGGACCCCACGTCCCGCTGTCGTGTTGGCCGTGGATTGTAATATCGCGCACTTCGAAACTGTCGGTGACGTTCGTACCGATCACTCGAATACCCGTATCAGGTGCGGTCTGGTCGATATCGAAACCCTCGAACCGGAGGCGTTTTCCGGGGTTGAGGTACGTTCCAAGTCGGAAAAGACGGAACTGCGGTCCATCAAAATCGTAGAAGTTCGCCGGGACGATCGTCGCGTCGTGACCGAAAAACCCGATATTGTCGTAGTTCGTACATCGGAACTGCTCGTCCATGTAGTACTCCCCCTCCGGAAACTCGAACGCGGTGTTGTCCGCTCGAATGCGCTCGAGGACTGGCGTGATCGACTCCGATCCGGTCGGATCCGCTCCGGCATCGACGACGTTTACGACGTTCTCGTATCCCCCGTGGAATGCGCTCGCGGATCCACTTGCCGCTGTTAGTGCTCCGAGAGAAGCGATGCCTGCCACCGCAGTACCGCGAAGGAACGAACGCCTGGATCGGCTCGATTGAGTTTCCTGTGCAATTGACTCCGTACCGTCAGTATGTGAAGTTGAGGTTTGGGTCGATGATTTTTCGTGGTTCGAATTCTGGTAACCGCTTCGTTTCGGCATTGATGTTCACTTTAACAAGAGTAATAGTGGACCCCAGTATCTGTGGATTCGGATATCCAGCGTTTAAGTACTTCATTCTCGTTCGTTGAAGTGATGGGGCTGACAGTCGTGCTGTATGAAACAGTTTGTCAAACCGAAATCCGATAATTAATCCGGTGTTTACTTCGTGTAACTGCCTCTCACGTTGATTGATACCGTGGCCAGCTACTGGAACCGATTGTCTCAGCGCTCTCGCTATCGCGACGGTAGCTTTTTTCCGTACCAAAGGGTCTAAGTATCGAATCGGATTCGCCGATAGCTATGGAATACGGGTGAGTGGTACGTTTTCCGCAGGCGAGTCAGGGCAGACGCGCCCGTCCACTGATCGGGTGGTCTAAATGTGAAACCGACAAACCTCCCGAGGTTGCAGTCGCAGGATTATATGGGACTGTTAATCGTACTGACGCGGTGTCTTCTCGCCTTCGAGGATTACGCTGAGCAACTGAGCGACTGCACGCCGTAGGCGCTGTGAAACGGCAGAA
This sequence comes from Halostagnicola larsenii XH-48, assembly GCF_000517625.1. Taxonomy (GTDB): domain Archaea; phylum Halobacteriota; class Halobacteria; order Halobacteriales; family Natrialbaceae; genus Halostagnicola; species Halostagnicola larsenii. The sequence goes on from NZ_CP007055.1 coordinate 1,731,978, forward strand.
TTAGAGATTCCAAGTTGCTCGGCGAGGTGATCCTGCGACACGGTGCGTGGAATATTGTAATAGCCCGCGAAGTAGGCCATCGAAAGGATTTCACGCTGTTCTTCGGTGAGGAGGTATGATTCTTCGGCGGACGCTGTCGATTCGTGCAACTGCGTTATCCAGAACGAGATATCGTTCTCTCGGCAGTAATTTTGAAAATCCGCCAGCGTGTCCCGGTCAGGGAGGTGGATTCGAACGATCCAGCCAGGATCGCCGCTGACGATCGAAAAGACGTAAATACCGCACTTGATACACTGATCGGGAACGATTTCACGTTCCGTATTGGCTGTCACGCGGTAGATCGCTTGGTTCTCGAACGTCGCAACGCGGTCGGCAGACGAGACGGTTTCGTCTGCTGCCATCGTTTCTTTGATCGCCGCGTAGTCCTCGGCGAACAAGGAGACGAAGTATACCTCCTCTCCATCGACGACGGTAGCATACTTGTACGTAATCGTGACCTCGGGATGCCGTTTTATCGTTGGCACTAACAGAAGGTCATCGTGGACGACATGAACTTCTGAAATAAATCCCATTCAGATCCCTGCCCGGTTCGGTCTCTCCATTGGTCGGACATATCTATAGACGGTATAACACAGTTTCAGTTCGCGAAAATGGCGAGCTTTTCGGGTGTTAGTCCATATACCCGAGGTCCGCGAGTCGCTCCGTTACGTCCTCGTTCGCTTCAGGTTGTTCCCGGGATTCGCTTTCCGAGTACGCGGGATAGGTGACTGGATCGACCGAATCGACGACCGGCACAACCTCGCCGTCCATTCGATCGCTGTAGGGGACGCCCATCGCCGCTAAAACCGTCGGCGCGACATCATAGAGATGCGCCCGATCGATGGTCGCCTCCTCGTCGATCCCCGCACCGGCCGCAGCAAAGATACCGTCGATCTTGTGATTCCAGGGCTCGACCGGGCCGAAGTAGCCATCGCCTCCCAGTTGTTCGGTCAACGCGTGCTCGAAGTCCGCCGGTATTGTGACGATGTCGACCGTCTCTTCGACGCACTCGCCGTGGAAGTACTCCTCTCGAGGCTCGACTGTCTCGAACACCGGTTCTCCCTCGGGCGTCTCGACTGCCTCGAGATCTCGGATGAGTTCATCCCGAACCGCTTCGTACTCCTCGGGCGGAACGACGCCGTCCGGTTCGCGACCCTCGAGATTGATCCGGACGCCGAGCTCGGTGCGAGCCCGGAGGTAGGCTTTCGACTCGGCGAAATCAACCTGCTCGTTCGCCGTCCGAGAGACGCCGCCGGGCGCGTATTTGATCGCGATATCCGCGAGTCCGACCCGTTCTAACGCTTCTCTGATGCGGTTGGCGGTAACGCCGAACTGGGCGGCGATTGATGCTGCGCGGGCGGTTGCACCGGGTTCCCACGTTTCGACTTCTTCGCCTTCACGGAGTCTCCGTCGCATCGGCGTCCAGGAGGGCATTCCTTTCCCACCTATCATCGTCTCGATGTAGCCCTGATCCCGGAGGTACTCGTTGACTCGGAATTCATGGCCCTCGTACGGACCCATGCCATGATCACTCACGAGGAAGATACGATCCGGATCACAGGCCTCGAGCGTTTTTGCGATCTGCTTGTCGGTCTCTTCATAGACAGCGTCGACTTTCTCCTGTTCGCCTTCGAACTCGTGAAAGACCGTATCCGTCTTCTGGAACTGGAGGAAGCCAAATTCGGGTTCGAACTCGTCGACGAGGTATCGAAACGCCGCCCCTCGCATTTCGACGAGATTCAGGTACTCGCCGATCTTTTCGCGTTCCGAAACCGTCTCATCGTCGCGGGTGTAGCTCGGATATACTCGATAGTCGCCGATCGCTTCGCGGACATCATCGAGCAATCCCGCTGGGTGACACGGCGGATTTTCCGGACCCAAAAACCCTGGAATTACCGCGCCGTTGAACTCGTCCGGTGGGTGGGTAACCGGCGCGTTGACGATAACGCTCGAGTGGCCGTGTCGATCCAGCAAATCCCAGATCGAATGTTCGCGAACGTCTTCGTTGCTCGAGACGTGGTAGTCGTAGCCGTCGTAGCCGACGAACCCGACGACCCCGTGCTGACCGGGGTTGACGCCGGTGTAGATCGACGGCCACGCGCTCGGCGTCCACGGCGGGATCTGGGACTCGAGCGGCGCCCGAACGCCGTCGGTACAGAGTCGGTCGATAGTCGGAATGAGCCCCGCCTCCGAAAGTCGATCGAAGACGGGGATACAGCCGGCGTCGATACCAATGAGTAGCGTGTCCAGGCCGTTCGACTCGGTTATCGCGGTCGATGCAGCATCGTCTTGGTGTCTCTCTCCGGTCATATTTCCTTCATGTTTTGCCCACAGTGGCTTCGCCCCGTTGCCGTTACGAGATACGGGACTCAATTCGAAGTACCGTCTCAGTTCGGGACTGGGGGTCGAATTACTTCATTATCTCTCCGTTAAACGCGCTACTGGGCGTCGTGCCGGCCTACTGACAACGGATCGGCGTCGGTCGCTGGACGGCCACGGAAGCGATCCGCGTCAGGGATCGAAGTCAACGGAATCGTCGAAGACTCGACAACACAAACTCGACAATACGAGTCACTGACACGAACGCGTTCGACAACCAACCCACGGTGCTCAGCAGGCGGTTTCCTCGAGTCGTCCGCGCGAGGCGATTGATTCCTCGACGAGTTCGACCGCCTCGTCGAACAGCTGTCGTGCTCGAGCGTCAGTTCGGGCCTCGGCAGTCACCCGAACGAGCGGTTCCGTCCCGCTAGCTCGGATGAGAATCCAGCCGTCGCCGCTGTCGATGTAGACGCCGTCGAGCGTGTCGACGTCGTCGTACCGGTCGAGTACGCGTTCGCGAACGCGGTCCATCGCGGCGTTCTTCTGTGCGACTTCGATCGAGGTTCGCTGGATGGGATACGTTTCGATTTCGTCGACGAGACCGGACAACGTTCCGCGATTGGTGACGAACTCCACGAGTTTGCAGGCCGCGAGCGGCCCGTCCGGGCACAGGACCTCGTCCGGCCAGATCCAGGCACCGCTCGGTTCGCCGCCGAAAACCACGTCGTCTCGAGTCGTTCGGTCGGCGACGAACACGTCACCGACTCGCGTTCTGGTTACCGACGCGCCGACGGGCTCGAGCGCGTCGTCGACGGCCAAACTCGTGTCGACGGGGGCGGCGACGAGCGCATCGTCGGCTGGCTCGGCGGCCTGCCGAGCGAAGAGGGCCAACAGGACGTCTTTGGGGACGAACGAGCCCGTCTCGTCGACGGCGACCATTCGATCCGCGTCGCCGTCGTGGGCGATTCCGATCCGTGCATCTGACGCCTCGACGAGCGCTGAGAGCGTCGAGAGGGTCTCCCGTGTCGGTTCGCTCGGGCGACCGGGAAAGCACCCGTCTTGCTGGCCGTTGAGCGTCTCGACGGTACAGCCCGCCGTCGTGAGCACTCGGGCGGTGATCGCGCCAGTTCCGTTGCCGACGTCGACGACGACGCTCGGCGGGTCCTCGATCGAAACGCTCTCGAGGAGCGCCGAGGCGTGACGATCGAGGACATCCTCGACGCGTTCGCTCGAGCCGTATCCGTCCCATCCGTGGATGTCGTAGTTCTCCTTCTTCACTCGGTCCGAAACCGCCGCGCACTGGTCGGGGTCGAACGCGGAGCCGTCGGCCGACCAGAGTTTGATGCCGTTGTCCGTCTTCGGGTTGTGCGAGGCCGTGACGACGACGCCGGCGTCCGCCTCGAGCCAGCCGACCGCTCTCGCGATCGTCGGCGTCGGAGCAACGCCGACCTCGAGGACGTCCGTCCCGCACTCTCGAAGCCCCGCAGTGATCGCCTCGAGGAGCACGTCTCCGCTCTCTCGAACGTCCCGCCCGACGACGACGCGGTCGTACCCTTCCGAGGCGACGGCGCGGCCGACGGCCAGCGCGAGATCGGCTGTGACATCGTCTCCAACGACTCCTCGAAGCCCGCTCGTTCCGAACATGGCGTGGTCGTTCGTCTATCGGCGGTTTACTATGGAGTTGCTAAGCAGAGACGTGAACCTGCGAATACGGCCATCTCAACGGCCCCACGTTGTTCTCAAGAGTGCGTCTCGTGTTCTTTATGCCGACTACACGTGCTCTGGGACGGTCGACGGCCAATTACCGTCGTACTCTGAGACGGTCGACTGCTCGCTATCGATCGAGCGTTACGGTTTCGCCGGGGGTCGTGGTTGCCCCCTCCGAGAGCGAGACCCCGGCGTTCAGGCTCGTGTTGATCCCCGTTTTGACTCTATCGCCGAGGACGACGCCAAACTTTCGACGACCGGTGGAGACCTGATCGCCCGAAACGGTCATCGTCACCGGGCGGTCGTCGTGGCGGAGATTCGCGACCGTCGTTCCGGCACCGAGGTTTGTGTCGCGGCCGATGACGCTATCGCCAACGTACGAGAGATGGTTGACGCTGGCTCCCGCCATCAGTACGCTGTTTTTGATCTCGACGGCGTGGCCGACGGACGCTCCTTCGTCGATCAGCGTCGCCCCGCGAACGTACGCGTTCGGACCGACGGTCGCGCCGGCCCGAATCAGCGCGGGACCCTCGATGACGACTCCGGATCGAACGGTCGCACCCTCTTCGACGACGACCGGCCCGGAAATCTCGGCATCCGGGCTTACCGTGCCGTTCAACGCCGTCTCTAACTGTCCTAGCTTCCACTCGTTTGCCGCTAACAGCTCCCAGGGGCGACCGACGTCGAGCCAGTCGTCCAGTTCGACGTGACTGACCGCCACGTCGTCGATCACTTGAGCGAGGATGTCGGTAATTTCGAACTCGCCGCGCTCGCTCTTGGGAACGTCAAGACACTCGAGGGCCGATTCGGGAAAGACGTACGCGCCGGCGTTCGCAACGTTCCCCGGCGGATCGGCCGGTTTTTCGACGATTCCCGTCACGGTGTCGTCGACGACGTCGAGAATGCCGTAATTCGACGGGTTCTCGACGCGCGTCGAGCCGACGCTCGGGGCCGCCTCGAACAGCGCAGACAGCGCATCCCGTCGGTAGATAATGTCGCCGTTCAGGACCGCGAACGGACCGTCGATGTGCGTACTCGCAGCGCGGAGCGCGTCCGCCGTCCCCTCCTGTGAATCCTGTGTCGCGTACCGGATCGGGACGCCCTCGAACGTCTCGCCGAACGCCTCGCGGACCGTTTCCCCCTCGTATCCCACCACGAGAATCAGTTCGTCGGTTCCCGCCTCCACCGCCGCCCGCATGTTGTGCGCTACCAGCGAACTATCGGCGACCGGTAGCATCGGCTTCGGTAGCGATTCGGAAAGCGGTCGCATTCGTGTTCCCTGTCCCGCAGCAAGAACGATCGTTTGCATTGAATCTCGATGAACGCGGCAGCATTTTGCTTATACGGACGATAATGAGCCTGTAGTAACTAATTCCGCCTCGAACGAACGTCCACAATTCCACCCCGACCGAACGCCTACTGTGACGATCTACAAGCACGAATCGTGGCTATCGTCCGCCCCGCGAGCGCGCCGAAGTCCCGATCGTTACGGACGTTTTGAATGAACTCCAAGAGTGTTTGTTCACTATTTAGTAATACAATCCACAATATATCCAACCCGATCTGCACACAAAATAGGATTACAAACGCACTCAAATAGTTGTATAACCTATTTACTCGTCTCTGAGCGAGTTTTATCGAAAATACCCAGAATTTCGACGATCAACGAACACTCCTACAAACAATAATCGTAGTAAAGATTTCAATTCCATCGGCTTTTTCAAGGGGGACGATCACAACCATGTTATGGACCTGCACAACAGGGACGTACGCCAGGACGTTCGCGAACTGGGTGCACTGCTCGGTGACGTCCTCGAGGAACAGACCTCTCGACGGGCGTTCAACACGGTCGAATCGTGCCGGCAGACCGCGATCGACTACCGTTCCGGCGATCTGGATAGTCGGGATCCGCTGGTCGACGAACTCGAAGGGTTATCGCCCCACCAACAGCGAATCGTCGCCCGCGCGTTCACGACCTACTTCGAACTGATCAACCTCGCCGAAGAACGCGAGCGGGTGCGGTCGATTCGCGAAGGCTCCCAGGAGGGATCGCTCGACGATAGTCTCGAGATGGTCGCCGAGGAACTAGCAGAGGAGGACAAAGAGACCGCACAGCAGATCCTCGACGACGTGCTCATCGAGCCGACCTTTACCGCCCATCCAACCGAAGCGCGCCGAAAAACGGTCAAATCCAAGCTTCGGGAAGTCTCGAACCACCTCGAGACGCTCGACGAGCGGCTGTTGACCGACAAGGAACGCGGCCAGGTCTGGCGCGACGTCGACGCGGAGGTGACGAGCCTCTGGCAGACGCCACAGGTTCGCAAACGCCAGCCGGAGCCCGAAGACGAAGCGCGAAACGTCCAGTGGTACCTCGAGAACACGCTTTTCGACGTCGTCGGCGAAGTTTACGACGAGTTCGGCGTCGCCCTCGAGGAGGAACTCGACGCGGACGTCGACCTGCCGAAGCTCTTCGAGTTCCGTTCGTGGGCCGGCAGCGACCGCGACGGAAACCCCTACGTCACCCCTGAAGTCACCGCGAACACGCTCGAGCGCCAGCGGTCGGTCGTCTTAGAGCGGTATCGCGAACAGCTCAAACGACTCTCGGGCGTCCTGAGTCAGGACGGAAGCCGCCTCGAGGTCGACGGTCCGTTCGAGTCGAGTCTCGAAGAAGACCGAGAGCGGTTGCCCGGTAGCGCACAGACCGCACAGACCCGCTATCCGGGCGAACCCTACCGACAGAAGCTCAAACTCATGCGCGAACGGCTCGACCGCGTCGGCGACGTTCGACCGGGCGGGTACGCAGACGTCGACGAACTCCTGGGCGACCTCGAGTTGATCGCGACCAGCCTGCGGGAAAACGGCGCCGAAACCGTCGTCGAAGCCCACGTCGATCCGATCCGCCGACAGGTCGAGACCTTCGGCTTCTCGCTTGCCAGTCTCGACCTCCGCGAACACCAGGCCAAACACACCGATGCTATTGCGGAGGCACTCGAGCGCGAAGGAATCGACTACCGCGGCCTCTCGGAGGACGAACGCGTCGAGTTCCTCACCGACGCTGTCTTGCAAGACGAGACGGTGATCGATCTCGAGGCCGTCGAGGATCTCTCGGACGCCTCGACGCGCGTGCTCACGCTCTTCGACGAACTCGCCGATTGGCAGACCGAGTACGGCGTCGAAGCGATCGACACCTACGCCATCTCGATGACCGACGAGCCGAGTCACGTCCTCGAGGTGCTGTTTCTGGCCGACCAGTCCGGAATCATTTCCCTGCCCGAACACTGCGGGATCGATATCGTCCCGCTGCTCGAGACCGAGTACGCCCTTTCGGGTGCCCGCCGTATCATGGGCACGCTCTTCGAGAACGAGGCCTACGCCCAGGCGCTTGAGGCCCGCGGACGCACCCAGGAAATCATGCTGGGGTACTCGGACTCGAACAAGGAAAACGGCTTCCTGGCGGCCAACTGGTCGCTGTACAAGAACCAGCGCCGACTCGGGGAGATCTGCGAGGACTACGACGTGACGATGCGGCTGTTCCACGGTCGCGGCGGTTCGATCTCTCGGGGCGGCGGCCCGATGAACGAGGCGCTGCTGGCGTTGCCCAACAGCACCGTGACCGGCCAGGTCAAGTTCACCGAACAGGGCGAGGCGATCGCCGAGAAGTACGGTAACCCGCGCATCGCCGAGCGAAACATCGAGCAGATGCTCAATGCCCAACTTCGCGCCCGTCGGAACGCGATCGACCAGCCCGAAGAGGAGATTCGCGACGAGTGGATCGACGCCATGGAAACCATGGCAACCGCCGCCCGACAGGAGTACCGAGACCTCCTCGAGAGCGACGGCTTCGTCCAGTACTTCGAACAGGCGACGCCGATCACCGTCATCGAAGACCTCGATCTGGGCTCGCGACCCGCCTCCCGCAGCGGCGAGCGAACGGTCGAGGACCTGCGGGCGATTCCGTGGGTTTTCTCGTGGACCCAATCGCGGTGTATCCTCCCCGGCTGGTACGCGCTCGCCGCCGGAATCGGCGCGTACCTCGAGGACGGCGGCTCGATGGATACCCTCCAGGAGATGTACGACGAGTGGCCGTTCTTCCGCTCGACCCTCGACAACGCCGCCCTCTCGCTCTCGAGAACCGAACTCGAGATCGCCGCCGAGTACGCCGACCTTGCTGACGACGACCTCCGCGAGGAGTTCTTCCCGCGCGTCTCCGAGGAGTACGAGCAGGCTGCCGAGTACGTCACGACGATCGGTCGGCGCGACCAGTTGCACACCCGTGACTGGCTCGGCGAGAACCTAGAGCGTCGAAACCCCTACGTTGACCCGCTGAACGTCCTGCAGACGTATCTGCTGGATCGATCGCACAGAACCGATGTCGAGGAACGAACGCTTCGGTTGACAGTCAAGGGGATCGCCGCCGGCATGAAAAACACCGGCTAATCGATCCGACGAACAACACGTCGAGTCGGTGCGCCTTTTTGCCTGTCGCCGTTCGACCCGTTCGAGTTTAGTCGTCGAGTTCGTCCGCAACCGCCGGTTTGTCGGCGGAGCTTCGCCGGCGAAGCCATTCGATCGCGAGTCCTGCACCGACGAGCCCAGTCCCGCCGGTGAATCCGGGTGTGCTATCGTCTGCGCCCTCGGTCGAGTTCCCATCGACGGACGAGTTCGAATTGCTCGCCGTGGACGCGTTGGAGCTTTCGTTCCCGTCGGTAGTCCCCGATTCGGAGGTGGGTTCTGTTTCGTTTCCGTTAGTAGAGCCGTTTGCGGATCCGTCGGTCGAGTCGTTGGAATCGGCCGCGGTGGTGTTCTCCGACGTACTGGACGTAACGTTCTCGGAGTCGGTCGTTACCTCCTCGAGTTCCGAAACGTCGTCATCGCCGTCAGTACGTTCGTCGCCGACCTGTTCAGTGTCGTCCTCCGAACTGTTTCCAGCGCGCTCGTCTGTCGGATCGTCCTCCTCGGGATCTTCAGCGTCCGTCTCCTCTTCGGTGGTATCGTCCCCCTCGTCCGATTGCGCCCCCGTAGACGGTCGAAGCGCCACGATCTGGCCGGGGCTCGTGATATAGATCGTATCCTCGGTCGCGACGAACGCATCGCTCGGCCAGTTCATCTCGTCGAGCGTATTGATGTCGAGACTGTCCAGTCCAAGTGCCCACTGCCGACTCCCGTCTGCAAGGTCGAACGCGAATATCGCGCGCTCGTCGGCCATCGGATGCGACGGAACGACGACCGTCTCGCCGACGATCACGGGGCGTCCCCATTGATCCGTCGATCCGCCGATCGACCAGCTTTCGTCCGTCTCGTAATTCGACACCCGCATGCTGTGTCGATTCGTTCTAGCTCGAACGTTGTCGGTTACCGCCAGCGGAAACCGAAAGGAGGTGTTGGCGAGACGCTCTCCCGTCTGTGCGTTCAGAACCGGGCTTTCATCAGCATCCGATATTGCACCGGTGTAGAGCCTGTCGGTCGTCGCGACGAGGTAGCCATGCGGGTCGGTCGAGTGCTTCCACCAGTAAGTCCAGTTCGTCTCCCCGCTCGTCGCCTCGAGCGCGACGAAGCCTGCGTCGCCGACGGCCGCATACACCAGATCGTTGGCGACGGCCAACGGAATCGACTTGAAGGAAACGTTCTCGTTCCCGTCTCCCGTTTCGATCTGGACCGTCGATCGCTTCCAGTCGACCGAACCATCAGCCGTGTCGAATGCGTACAGTGTTTCTCCGACGACGACGTAGGCGCGCTCGAACGCAACCGCCGGGCTCGGAACGGCCGCCTCCTCGTCGAACTGCTCCTGCCAGCGAACCTCACCGGTCTCGGCCTCGAGAGCGGTTAGCTGCTCGCCGCCGACGAAGACCGTGTCCGCCGTTACCGCTGGGGTTCCGTCTGCACCGATGTCCTCGGTAATCCACTGCAACTCGCCCGTTTCGTCGTCGAGCGCGTGAACTTCGTCGTCCGTTCGGACGTAAACGGTGCCATCGACGACGGCGATATCGCCTTCCGCGTCGTACGCCCAGGCGACCGTCTCCGGTTTAGGAACACTCCCGTCAGCTGGCACATACGCGGTGTTTCCCGGGTTTCCGTGATATGAAGACCACCCGTTCGAGTCGGCCAGCAGCGATTCGGAGGACTGTGCGTTTGCGGAACTCGTTCCAACCGGTGCGAGCAATGTGCTAGCGACGAGCGCCCCACCGGTCCCCAACACTGATCGTCTCTTCCATCCAGCCATACGTCATCTATCGAACGAACGCTCATTCCTATCCCCTCGGTAAGTCGGTTTCAGTAGGCGAAATCCGAGAGTTAGACGACCGTTCTCAGGGTTGCTATATCGGAGCAACAGACGATAGAACGGCCGCCGAACGCGGAATTGCCGATGGGTTCTGATCGATGGTAGATCCCTCTGTGTCTCCCGACTGTTAGGCTGTCACTCACTCGAGCGTCGGAACCGGAACGGACTCGAGAACGCTGTCGACGATGGCCGACTTTTCGACGCCGTTGACGGTCGCATCGGGCGTCAGGACGAGTCGGTGGGCGAGCACCGGCTCTGCCACGCGTTTGATGTCGTCCGGCGTGGCGTACTCTCGACCGGAGAGGGTCGCTCTCGCGCGGGCGGCTTCGAACAGTCGCTGGGTCCCTCGCGGGGAGACGCCGACCTCGACTCGGCCGTCCGCTCGAGTTTCCCGAACGAGGGCGACGATGTACTCGATGAGGTCCTCGTCGACACGAACCGATTCGGGAACGCCGCGGAGCGCCGAGACGGTTTCGGGTGCCAGAACCGGGTCGACGCTCGGACTCATATCGTCTCGACCGGCTCGCCGCCGGAGGAGTTCCGTTTCGCCCGACTCGTCGGGATATCCCATCGACGTTTTCACGAGGAAACGATCGACCTGGGCCTCAGGAAGCTGGAAGGTTCCTTCCTGTTCGACGGGGTTCTGGGTCGCGATGACGAAAAACGGCTGTGGCAACTGGCGCGTTTCGCCGTCGGTGGTGACCTGTCCCTCTTCCATCGCCTCGAGCAAGGCGGCTTGGGTTTTCGGCGGCGCGCGATTTATCTCGTCGGCGAGGACGATGTTCGCGAAGATCGGGCCTTCGTTGAACTCGAACTCGCGCTCGCGTTCGTTGAACACGTGCGTGCCGGTGACGTCGGCCGGCAGGAGGTCAGGGGTAAATTGAATGCGAGAGAAAGACAGTCCGAGCGCGGTGGCGACGCTGCGAGCGGTCAGCGTCTTTCCCGTTCCGGGCACGTCCTCGAGCAAGACGTGTCCTCGCCCGACGACGCCGACGAGGATCGTCTCGAGGAAGTCCCGATCGCAGATGACCGCGCCGCTTATCTCCTCGAGAACCGACTCGCACTCGTTGCTCGCCTGTGTGAGGTCCATAGCAGTATGCAGTGATGGAACGCTCAAAGCTTTTCTGCTTAGTTGTCACGTTCGAACGGAAACAACTCGAGCGAAAAATCGAAACCCGTAAAAACGTTACCCCGGTAGTACGAGTCGAGCCGAGATAGCCTAGCCCGGCCAAGGCGGTAGATTCGAAATCTACTGTCCCCACGGACACGGGAGTTCAAATCTCCCTCTCGGCGCTTTTCACGACGACAAAAACGGTGAGCGAAGCGAGCCGTCTGTCGTCGTGAAAACGATATAGAGGAGTTTGAACGAGACCAGTCGTGCGCAGCGAAAGCGAACACGTCTGGACGTTGTTCGAATCTCCCTCTCGGCGCTCTTTTGCAAACAAATCCGCGAGAACCGCGTAGTGTGTGGGCTCGTATCCGTGAGCAGTGCGTGATTCTCACTGCGTTCCGAATCGCGACGCGAGCGGCGAAAGCCGGGAAGAGCACTACGCCGTAACATTCCAAACGGGAGTGTGAACGCGGTTTCGACGACCCTTCGGGGTCGCCATCCGAAGGTACTTCCTCGAGTTCCTCCCTACACCAACCAAATGGAGACGGCGTGGTTGCAACGCCACCAGATCGGCGTCTACGCGCTCACGGTCGGCGGTGCCGTAAGCATCGCGGTCGCTCGACCCGCGACGGCGTCGCTCTTCGAGCAACTCGTCAATCCCGTCCTCGCGCTCTTGCTCTACGTGACGTTTCTCGAAATTCCGTTCGTCGAACTCCGAAACTCGGTCACGAACCGGCGGTTCATGGCGGGAGCCCTCGGAATGAACTTCCTCGTCGTCCCGGTCGTGGTCTTCGGCCTCACCCGACTGCTTCCGGCTGACCCGGTTATCCTGGTTGGCGTCTATATGGTGTTGCTGACGCCCTGTATCGACTACGTCATCGCGTTTACCGATATGGCGGATGGCGACGCTGGACAGCTCACCGCTGCGACGCCAGTATTGATGCTCGTCCAACTGCTGTTGTTACCGGCGTATCTCTGGTTGTTCATGGGGCGGGACATCGCGGCGGCGATCGAACCGGCACCCTTCCTCGAGGCATTCGTCTTTCTCATCGCCGTCCCGCTGACGCTGGCGTGGATCACGCAGCTGTGGGGCGAGCGCGCCGAAGCCGGCCGTCGGTGGGAGGCGGTCATGGCGTGGTTGTCCGTTCCGATGATGGCTATGACGTTGCTGGTCGTCATCGCGTCGCAACTGCCTCGCGTCCAGCATTCGCTCGAGCAAATCGCGGTTGTCATCCCGGTCTACGTTGCGTTCTTGATCGTCATGCCCGTTCTCGCTCGGCTTGTGGCCGGGCGACTCCGGCTCCCCGACGGGGAGAGTCGGGCGCTCATGTTCACGTCCGTGACGCGCAACTCGCTGGTGGTGCTCCCCCTGGCGCTCGCCCTCCCCGCGGAATACGGCCTCGTCCCGGCGGTGGTCGTCACGCAGACCCTCGTCGAACTGACCGGACTGCTCGCGCTCACCCGGCTCGTCAGGTCCCGCGTCTGGGAGCGCTCGGAAACGGTGATACAGAAAGTAAGCTTCGAGTGAACGGGGGACTCGAGCGAGCCCTCACTCCTCGATCGTCGCACCCGCTCGAGACGGCGTGGCGAGGATAACCTCGCCCTCGAGCGACCGTTCCTCGAGCGCGCTGTGTGCGGCGGCCGTGGCCTCCCGGCCGTGATTTTCGTCGGTGACGCCGTAGACGACCGGTCCCCACGAGGACTGGCCGACGCCGAAGAGGACGGGACAGCCCTCGAGCGATTCGGCGAGTTCGCCCGCGGGCGGGCGGAAGACGCCGCCCTGGGCGTCCGCATACCAGGCTCCGTTCTTGCGGCCGATTTCGGCGATGGCGTCCCCGAAAGCCTCGAGTCTCCCCTCGGCGGCGGCCGGGAGGAGCCGTCCGGTGACGACGCTCGAGAGTTCGTCCGCGACGGCGGGGTCCGCGCGTTCGACCACCGCGCGCATGCTTTCGTCCTCGCCGGTGCCGCTGCGCCCCGGTTCAGCGTCGGGGACGACGACGAGGAATCGCCAGTCGCTGGGCAGGTCGTGTCTGGCGACTACCGGCGGTACCGTCCAGTCGCCCTCGGAGGGGGGTTCCGTGGTGAATCGTCCGGTTGGGTGGCCGGCATCGACGACGAATCCGCCGTTTTCGAACGTCGCGACGCCGACGCCGCTTCTGCCACCCCGCCCCATCGCCGGCGCGCGCTCCCGGACCGCCGGCTCGAGGCCGTAGGCCTTCGCCGTGGCCGCGAGAATAGAGAGGGCGAGCTGGGTACCACTCCCCAGTCCAACGTGTCGCGGGAGTCGGTTGCCGATCGAAAGCGATACGCCCGTAACTTGGAGCACGTCGACGGCTCGAGTCGCGTACTCCCGGACGAGCGGATCGCCGGCGACGACGCCGTCGGCTCGTTCCGCAGTGACCGTCAGGCGTGGTTCCTCGAGGCCGATACCGATGCCGCCGTAGAGTCGCTCGCGCGCGAGCGAGAGATTTTGGAATCCAACGTGAAGCCGAGCGCCTGCGCGTACGGTCGCCATGGAGGCGGCTATGTCCGCAGCAGGGAAGGAGATTACGACGATGGCAATGGCCACCAGCGGTTCTCGAATCGACCGCGTTTTCGAACCCGTCTGAGCCGCTTGAGATGGCGTTTAAGGGTGTGATAAAGCGGTCGTTTCGAACTAACCGATGCATAATAAACTACGGTCATCCGGTAGCTATCCCTGTCTCGACGGGTGTGTCGTACCCGCCCTATCGCTCGGGGGGACTCCCCTCACGGCGCCGAGCGAAACGAAAGTCACATCGGGGATCGGTGTGTACCACTCGGCTGAAATCGAACGCGGTTTGGTGCGTGCGAACGTCCGGTCCGGAATCGATAGCGCTCGACGCCGATCGTGGTCGCTCGCTGACGTGCTGGTGAATTCAGGATATGACTCGCAGACAGCAAACGGTGATTCGATGAATCGAAGTCTCACGAGCGGCATCCTCACCGTCGCCAGCGGCAAGTTCATCACGCTGTTTCTGGGAATTATTTCCTCGCCGCTGCTCTATCGCTGGATGGGCCCGGCCGATTACGGGGCCTACGCGACGGTGCTGTCCGCCCACTCGATCATCATGATCTTCGTCAGCACCGCCGTCGCCGACGGGGTGCGAAAGTACGTCGCCGAAGAGCGGTCGATCGACAACTGGGAGCGGTCTGTGGTCGGGTTTTACCTCCGGCTGGCGACGCTGCTCGTGGTTATCGGCTCGGCAATTCTGGGCCTGCTCACCTACGCGGGCGTCTTCGAGTTCGTCTGGGGCCCCGAGTTCACCCGCTACTCCTACGTGATGATCGGGATGGTAATCGCTTCCCAGTACATGATGTTCGCCCGAAAATCGCTGATGGGATTCGGGCTCGAGAAGTATTCGGAGCCGCTGAAGGTCCTCTATAACGTCTCGTTCGTCGTCGTCGCGGTGCCGCTGGTATACTACGGCTACGGCGTCGTCGGTGCGTTGCTCGGGCAGGTGATTGCGGCCGGTCTGGCCGCGGTGCTCGGACACGTCGTCTTACACTTCCACCAGTCGTTGCGCAGCGTGTTCGAACGCGACACCGGGACGCTTCCCAAGCGGGAGATGATGTCGTTTAACACGCTCTCGATCGTGCTCGTCTTTCTGCTAATGTCGCTGTACCACGTCGACGTGATGATGCTACAGGCGCTTGCGAACCAGGACGAGGTCGGCCACTACAAAGCCGCGCTCGTGTTCGCGGAGTTCCTCTGGTTCGCACCGATTACGTTACAGACCGTCTTCGTCCACTCGACGTCCGAACTGTGGTCGAAGGGAGAAAACGAACGAGTCTCCAGGCTGGCGGCGAAGACGACGCGATACACGTTCTTGCTCACGGCGATCATGGCGATCGGGATGGCCGCTCTCGCACACGACGTCGTACCGGTCTACTGGGGAGCCGAATCAGAGCCCGCGGTCGATCCGCTGTTGTTGTTGTTGCCGGGTGCTGTCGGGTTCGCGCTGGCGCGCCCGATGCTGGCGATCGGACAGGGGAAAGGCGAACTCAGGTATCCGATCATCGCGACCGGATCGGCCGCCGGTATCAACGTCGTCTTGAACACGATACTGATCCCGCTGTATGGGATGTACGGTGCGGCCATCGCGACGTCGATCGGCTACGGTTCGATGGCGATCTTCCACGTCTGGAGCGCGTGGCAAGTCGGATTCGATCCGGTCTCTGACGCCCGATACGCGCGCGTGATCGCAACCGGAATCGTCTCGGCGCTTCCGATTTTCGCACTGGCGAACGCGCTTTCAGCCCCTATCGCGGTTCCCGTTATCGGTCTCGTTCCGATCTCGACGTTCGTCGTGCCACCCGTCGGTCTGGCGCTGTTCGTCGCCATCGCCGTCGCGTTCGGCGCGCTCGATCTGACCGAAATCTTCCGAGTACTGGCTCAATTCCCTGACCCGATCGGGTCGAAGGCACGACCGGTCTGCCGACGGCTCCAGAACCGTGACGGTGAGGAGACCCTGTCGCAGTACTTTAAGTTCTGACCCGCCCGGTGGGGTGCTGTAGAGCGGTGGCCCACCGCCTCGACGGATCAGTAGAGCCCCACCACGACCCGTGACGTTATACTGGTCGTTTCCCAACCCCTAGACGTGCCAGTCGATAGCTCCGTCGGCGGCGTCGTTCTCGCGGGCGGGTACTCCACGCGCTTTGGCGACGCCGACAAATCCATCGCCGAACTCGAGGGAACGCCCATGATCCGACGGGTCGCCGATCGGATCGCGGCGGTAACCGACGACGTGGTCGTCAATTGTCGATCGGAACAGAAAGAGCCGATCGCCGACGCCCTCTCGGGAGCGAACGCCACAATTCGGTTCGCGATCGATCCGATTCCGGATCGCGGACCCGTCGCCGGAATCCACGCGGGACTCGAGGAGTGCGACCGCGAGTACGCCGCAGTCGTCGCCTGCGACATGCCCTTCGTCGATCCCGCGCTCCTCGAAACACTCCTCGACCGTGCTCGCGGCCGCGACGGTGCGGTCGTCGAACTCGAGGCGGGCTGGCTCCAGACGACCCAGGCCGTGTATCGAACCGACGCCATGGCTCGGGCCTGCGCCGCGACGATAGGTGAGGAGGACAACCGCGTCGTCGCGGCCTTGGAAAAAATCGACTGGGTTTCCGTGCCTGAGGCGAGCCTCGAGGGAATCTCCGAGAAGACGTTCGAGAGCATCGACACGCAGGAGGCACTCGACGACGCCGAACGGCGTATCTGAGTGATACGATCCCATCAGAGTGATGCGATCCCGACAGAATAACGCGATCTGGCCATTTTGATACACGACTGCTCGTCGAGTACTCCAGACGACCAGGAAGAGAAAGGGCAACTTATCACCCCTCGAGTGCAGATTCGAGTATGAGCAGCGATAAGTTCGACCACGGCAAGGACGAGCGGCTACAGAGCCGCGACGTGACGGAGGGTGCCGAGAAGGCGCCGCACCGAGCGATGTTTCGGGCGATGGGTTTCGACGACGAAGACCTTGGCTCGCCGATGATCGGCGTTCCGAACCCCGCGGCGGACGTGACGCCGTGTAACGTCCACCTCGACGACGTCGCGGCGTCGGCCATCGACGGCGTCGACGAGACCGGCGGCATGCCGATCGAGTTCGGGACGATCACCATCTCAGACGCGATTTCGATGGGTACGGAGGGGATGAAAGCGTCGCTCATCTCTCGAGAGGTCATCGCCGACAGCGTCGAACTCGTCGCGTTCGGCGAGCGGATCGACGGCCTCGTGACGGTCGCCGGCTGCGACAAGAACCTGCCGGGGATGATGATGGCCGCGATCCGGACCGATCTGCCCACGGTCTTTCTCTACGGCGGCTCGATCCTGCCCGGCGAACACGAGGGTCGAGACGTGAGCATCGTGCAGGTCTTCGAGGGCGTCGGCGCGTACGGAACCGGCGACATGGACGCCGACGAACTCGACGAACTCGAGCGCCAGGCCTGCCCCGGCGCGGGCTCGTGTGGCGGCATGTACACCGCGAACACGATGGCCTCGATCTCGGAAGCCATCGGCCTCGCCCCGCTCGGAAGCGCCTCGGCACCGGCCGAAGACGAGGAGCGATACGAAGTCGCCCGGCGGGCCGGCGAACTCGGCGTGGAAGTCGTCGAGGAAGATCGACGCCCCTCCGACATCATCACTCGAGAGTCCTTCGAGAACGCGATCGCCGTCCAGACGGCCATCGGCGGCTCGACGAACGGCGTGCTCCACCTGCTCGCGCTCGCCCGCGAGGCCGGGATCGACCTCGACATCGAGGACTTCGACGAGATCTCGCAGAAGACGCCGAAGATCGCCGACCTCCAGCCCGGCGGCGACCGCATGATGAGCGACCTCCACGAAATCGGGGGCGTTCCGGTCGTCATCCGAAGGCTGCTCGAGGCCGGCCTGATCCACGGCGACGCGCTAACGGTGACCGGCCGGACGCTCGAGGAAGAACTCGAGACGCTCGATCTGCCCGACGACGAGGAGATCGACGCCGACTTCCTCTACTCGGTCGACGACCCCAAGGAAGAAGAGGGAGCGATCAAGATCCTCTCGGGGAACCTCGCGCCAGACGGCGCGGTCCTGAAGGTGACCGGCGACGACGAGTTCTACCACGAGGGTCCCGCCCGAATCTTCGAAAACGAGGAGGACGCGATGGCCTACGTCCAGGAGGGCCACATCGAGAGCGGCGACGTGATCGTCATCCGCAACGAGGGCCCGAAAGCCGGCCCGGGAATGCGCGAGATGCTCGGCGTGACCGCGGCCGTCGTCGGTGCCGGCCACGAAGACGACGTCGCGCTCATCACCGACGGCCGCTTCTCCGGGGGCACCCGCGGACCGATGATCGGTCACGTCGCCCCCGAAGCCTACGTCGGCGGCCCGATCGCGTTCCTCGAGGACGGCGATACGGTGACGGTCGACATTCCGGAACGGGATCTCGAGGTCGACGTCGACGACGCGGAACTCGAGGCCCGACGTGAGGAGTGGGACCAGCCCGAAAAACCGTACGACAACGGCGTGCTCGCGAAGTACACCCGCGACTTCGGCTCGGCGGCGAACGGTGCCGTCACGAATCCGGGTCTCAGAGACGAGTAGCGACGACTCGTTTCGGCCGTCGTCCGTTCCTGTTATCGGCCTCTTTCTGCATCTACTTGTTTCTACTAACAGCCGTGCGTGCTCAGCTCGTTACTGCCGTCGGCTCACTCGTTCCAGCGCGCGTCCGCGAGCGTCCGCTGGACGATTTCGTCGCCGACGGCTTCCGCGAGCGTCTCAAAGCCCGTCCGTTCGGTTCGGTCCGTCGCGTTCGCGACCAGCCTCGAGACGATGAACTCCGGCGTCGAGCGCCCCACGGTGTTAAACCGGGGCTGGTAATCGACGAGCAACTCGAGGTCGGGATCGAGCCCCTCGGCGAAGATGCCGTCGACGCGCGCCGCCTCGGGCAGCGGCTCGAGGTCGTCCGCGAGGTGTGTGACGAACACGCCCATCGCGTCCCTGTCGACCGAGAGCGTCACGAGCCCGTGCAACAGATCGGCCGCGCTTCCGGGCTCGGTGATGGCTTCGAACTCGTCGACGAGCATCAGCGTTCGACCGCCGGAGGACAACGGCGGCACGATCGACTTCAGCGTCGACTCGAGCACGCCGGCGTTGAAACTCGCGTGGCGTCGGTGAAAGACCAGCGAATCGACGGGGGTCACTTCGGCCCGATCGGCCGGAACGGGTAATCCCATCGACGCCAGCAACACGACCTGACAGAGCGTCTCGAGCAGCGTCGTCTTCCCGCCGCTGTTTGCCCCCGTGAGGACGGCCACGTCTTCCTCACCGGGGACGGAGCCGACGTCTTCGGGGACGCTCGTCACGCCGTGAGCGCCGAGACCGTACGTGACCGGCTGGACGGATTCGTCTTCCCGCGCCTCGAGCGACAAATTGCGGGCGTTGACGACCGAAATCGCGTCGCGGTCGCTCCGAGCGCTCTCGTCCCCGACGAACGTCGGTCGCGTACAATCGTAGGCGATCGCGAACCGCGCGAGCGAGAGGTGTAAGGCAATCTCGTCGACTGCAGAAACCGCCTGTTCGACGGCATCGTCCGCAGCCTCGAGCGTTTCCTCGAATTCCGCCGCGACGGCCGTCTCGCGCTCGTCGACGGCCTCGGTGAGGTTCGATCGAAGCGCCCGGAGCGTGCCGCCGACGAAGTCGGTGGCGTCGCTGGCGTCGGTTGGCATCGCGTCTCGAACCTGATCGACCGTGACGCCCGTCTCGCTCAGCAGGCGGTCCTCGAACGCGTCGCGGAACCCCTCGACGTCGTGGATGCCGTCGTCCCGAAGCTCCTCGATGAGTTCGAGCGCGTTCGCGTCCATGTCCTCGACCGCGCCGAGTGCGGTCCGAAGTCGATCGAGTTCGTCGTCGGCCCCCTCGCGAACTCGACCGCCCGTCAACGCGCCGAGCGCGTCGGCGGCCTCCGTTAACGTTTCGCGCTCGAGTTCGGCGATCGCCGCGAACGGCCCGGAATCGACCCCCGCCTCGAGTAACGTAAGCGCCGCTTCGACGGCCGCGTGTTCGCTCTCGTCTCGCTCGTCGTAGCGGTCGTAGGCCTCGAGCACGCGTTCTTTGTCTTCGTCCTCGAGGGTCGTCCAGGCGTCCCGAGCAGCCAGCACGCCGTCAAGCCGGTCGATCATCTCATCCCGGCTCGTCCGGGGCGTGAGCACTCTGATCCGATCGGCTGCCCGCTCGGTGACCGCGTGTTCGACCGCCAGATCGAGCAGTTCCTTGTAGGCCTTGCGGGCGTCGCTGGTCGCCAACACGTCCATTCCCGCGCCGCCGGTCGCCCGTCGGAGAATGCGGGTCGCCCGACCTCGGGGTAACCCCGCCTCCGAGAGCGTCCGAACGTCGCCGCTCTCGATCGCTCTGATCGCTCGTTCCCTACCGAGTTCCGCGACCAACGTCTCGCGGGTCTTCGGCCCGACTCCCCAGTACTCCTCGAGTCGCATAGTCGAACGTTCGAGGGAACTGTCTTGAACGCTGTGGCACTGGATCGACGGCTCCGATCGACCGACTGGCTCCCGGTCCGGTCGGCGGCCGGACAGCCGACGACGTGCGCTCTCGAGCAAGTCCGCTCGAAGAGGAGAACCACACCTGTGGCTGCAGAAAAACAACCCCGAATAGACCCTGATTACAGCAGTTCGAGAACGGTCAGCGTCTCGAAGGGGAACGATTCGTCTGCGACGGCGACGGCGCTGAACCCGTTCTCGCCGGCGCGTTCGACGACCTCGTCGACGCCGGTGAGACTGCTCACCAGCAGGAGGACGACGCCGTCGGGCGCGAGCACGCGGTCGACGGTATCGAGAAACGGGTCGACGACTTCGCGGCCGTCCTCCCCGCCCGAGAGCGCGCGCTCCATCCAGTCGTCCCACTCGGTTTCGGATTCGGTCGGGAGGTACGGCGGATTGAACGCGACCGCGTCGAAGCTCCCGTCGGCGAACGGCTCGAGAAGATCCGCCCGGACCGGTTCGACGCCCTCGCTTCGGGCCTGCTCTAAGGCGTGGGGATTCACGTCGGAGGAGATCACGCGCGCGCCCGTTTCTTCTGCGAGTCGGTTCGCGATGTACCCCGATCCGGTGCCGACCTCGAGTACGAGGTCCCCCTCCTCGAGTCGGTCGCAGGCGGCGTCGGCGAGCAGTTCCGAGTCCTCCGCCGGCTGGTAGACCTCGGACTCGAGGCCGCGTTTCTCGGCGAGATCCATCTAGCTCTCCTCCGAGGTGGCAACCCGTTCGCCGTCCGTCTCCGAGCCTGCGTCCGGATCAGCGTGGTCGGTGTCGGAACTCGCGTCGGCTCGTTCATCGAACTGTGCGGAGTTGGTCTCGGACGAATCATCGTTCGGATCGGCGGCGTCGCCTGCTCCAGGAGGCACTTGCTCTCCGTTAGCGAACACGAGTCCGCCGTGTTCGGCGCGGCCGGACAGTTCGCGCTGGGGGTAAGGAATCTTGATCCCGCTCTCGTCGAACGCCTCCTTTATTTCCCTGACGGCTGCCGTTCTGGCTTGCCAGCGCCGACGTGCGCTCGGCTTGTCGATCCAAAAGCGCGCGCTCAAAAGGACCGACGAATCACCGAATCCTTTCGAGACGACGTGTGGGGCCGGTGCCGGCTGTGCGATGTCGAGGTCTTTCATCGTTTCTTCTGCGAGTTCGACCGCCCGTTCGATGTCCGCGGTGTAGTCGATACCGATCTCGACCTCGATCCGGAGGCGACCCCGCTTCGAGCGGTTGATGATCATGCCCGACGCGATGAGATCGTTCGGGATCATGATGTACTCGCCGTCGAACGACTGGACGCGGGTGTTGAAGATCGATATGTCGGTGACCGTTCCCTCGCTGTCTTGAACCTCGATCCAGTCACCGATCTCGAACGGCCGAGAGAACATCAACACGAACCCCGCGAGGATCGAACTGACCGTCTGTCTCGCCGCCATCCCGAGTCCAGCCCCGAAAAGCCCTGCACCGACCAACAACCCGCTCAGATCCTCGATCCAGACGCCCAGAATCACTACCAGCGTAACCGACCAGATCGTCACCTGCGAGAGGCGGTGGGTGACCTCCCGTTGATGGTCGGTCACCGCCGTCGATGAACTGAACAATTCCCGAATAACCCGCCGAACGAATCGGGTGATGATGAATCCGCTCAGGATGATGACACCCGAGATGACGACTCTGGCGATCACCGGCGCGTCGAGTTCGAGGTTGTTGAAGGCCCTCGTCAGCCGCGTGGTTTCCTGCCACACACCCAGAACGACCGCAATCGTGAGCGCACACGCGCCGACGAGGAGGAACATCGTGACAAAATCGGCGTACAGCGCTCGAGTTCGCTCGGAGAGCCAGCATTGTATCTTGCTATAGGCTAATACGACACACGACAATAGGCCAACCGCCGCCACCGTCACGACGAGTCGCTGGCTCGACGTCGAAAATTGCTCTCCCAACCAGTCGAACCCGGAGAGTACCTCGAGCATCTCTGTCCCTTTCGAGCGAGTCGTCGTTGCATCCACCTGTATCCGTCGGTCGACCGCGGTGAGAACTACAGTCGAGAACTGTCGGTATCCGGGTATGAGAGCAGGGATTCCGGCACTCAGCCGTCGTCGGTTCGATCGCTCACGTCCGTCGCGAGGTCTGCAAGTGCGGCGAACTCCGCGGGAGTGACGGCACCAGCACGCTTTTGGAGCAGGTCCTCATCGGCCGCATCGACGACGGCGTCAGGATCAGCGAGCTTCGAGATGTGACCCGTGTTGCGAATCGCGTTTCGCATCGTCTTCCGACGCTGGGTGAAAAGCGCCTTGACGAACCGAAGGAAGAACGCCTCGTCGTCGATATCGTACTCCGGTTCCCGCGGTTCGAGCCGGACGACAGCACTCTGGACGGCCGGTGGCGGCGAAAACGCTTCTTTGGGAATCGTTTCGACGAGTTCGACGTCCGCGTAGTGCTGGGTCGAAACCGACAATCGACCGTACTCGGACGTGCCGGAGTCTGCGACCATCCGCTCGGCGAACTCCTGCTGGAACATCAACACGAGCGGCCGGGATTCCGGAAGCAGCCGAAACGAGATCTCGCTCGAGACGCCGTAGGGAAGGTTCGAAACCGACGCCGTAAACTCGGGCATCTCGACCTCGAGTGCGTCCCCTTCGATGACGGTCAGTCGTTCCGCCTCGATATCGGCAGCGAACTCCTCGCGAAGGAACGAGGCCAGTTTCCGATCGCGTTCGATCACGGTCACCGCATCGGCGACCGCGAGCAGCCGATCCGTCAGCGCTCCGGTCCCGCCGCCGATCTCGAGTATGTGGGACGTATCCGCATCGATCTCCGTCAGATACGTCGGTAGCCGATCCAGCACGCGGTCGTCGATCAGAAAGTGCTGGTCACGGTCCGGATCGCCGCGAACGCCGGCTCGAGCGATCAGGCCGTCTGGATCTCTCATTGCTCGCCGCTTCGAGTCCGCGGCGTGTAAACGCTCCGTCTCGGTTCGAGAGCAGGTCGTTACCCTTGCTCTCGTTGTCCGACGAACGTCTTGTACTTCAGATCGTCGTCGCGCAGTTCCTGAAGGATCCGTTCGACGAGGATTTCGTCCGGATCGTGCAGCCCGGAGACCCGATCCTCGAGGTCTTCGAAGCTGTCGAAGGGCTTTCGCTTGCGTTCGTCGAGGATACCGTTTCTGAGTTTCTTCCCGATACCCGGCAAGAGATTCAACTGGTGGAGCCGAAGTGTGATCGGTTGGGCGTCGTTGTAGAAGTCGACGAACCGCTCTTCGTGGTCCTCGACTAAGTCCTGAACGACGTACTCGAGTTCGGATTGGGCCCCCGACGAGAGTGCATCGTACTCGACTTGATGGGCATCGACGACGATGTCACGTTCCTCGGCGGGCTCGACGACGACCTCGCTCCCGATAGTCAGCCGCTCGTCCTCGTCGAACGCAACCTGATAGAGTGAGAAGTCCTCGATATCCATCGCGTACCCGGCTGGCGACTTCGCGTACTGCGGGCGGCCGTCGTCGGAGAGGCCGTGTGCGAGGTAATCAAGCACAACCGTCCGGCGAACGTTCGTCTCATCGCGCTCGGCTTCGCTCATTAGGGTCCGATACGGTGACGGCGTACTTAAAGAGTCGGCTCGCTATCACGCAGTTTCGAGGTCAGGCGTACTGGGCGACGATGTTGAGGATGTCGTCGAGTTCGTCTCCCGACAACGAGTACCGTTGCTGTGCGTAGACTGATCGAAGCTCGTCTCGGTCCTGCGGCAGGAGGTTCGTAATCTTGTACGCGGTTTCCTCGTCGACCTTCTCGTGATCCTGTAAGTCCTCGACGAGCGCTCGAGCGTCTTCCGGCTCGAGGACGGTAAACCGGTTGACGTGCTCGATCGACCGCGCGAGCTCGTAGCGGAGCTCTCGGTCCTCGTCGAGCGAGCGTTCGGTTTCGATATCGGCGAGGTGTTCCTTCACTTCCGAGACCGTCAGGAACTCCTCGTCGACGATCTCTTTGAAGATCGTCATTCCTGCGCGCTCATGTGAGCGGCCGAGACGAGTACGATCTTGTCCTTGCCGCCGTCGTTGATCTGTACTTTGAACGCGCTTCCCTGTTTCCCGACGACGTTTCCGGTCTGGCCGTCGAAGCGCGGATGGAATCGACCGTCAGGAACGCTCGGGTCGATCTTCAGATGGACTTTCTGTCCGTCGTCGTAGTCCTGAATCGCCCGCTGTGGCGGCGACGTTCCGCGGTCTCGAGGGTTGTTTGCGAGTTTTCTCCGAGTCCCTTGGCGTGGCCCATTAGATTTCGGCATAGTCGTACGAGCCTTTTGAGCGGTGACGGTTATAAAACGCACGTCTTACCTCGAGGGGTCCGGCGGGCGGGACCTGGAACTCGTTCGCTCGCGTCGGCGAACTCGAGTACCGGCCGGTGAAACGGAAATCTCATCGGTCCGGAAGCGCTACGGTGAGCTATGCAAATCGAACTCCGCGTCTGCCAGCACTGTCTCGATGGCGACCACGGCAACGACAAGCGAACCGACGTCATCAACGATATGGTCAACTGCGCAGAGCAGATCAAAGAGTACAAGCACGTCATCGACCTCGACGCGGTCCACATCCGGAAAGTTCGAGAGGACGAACAGGGGAAACCGACCGCGCTCCCCGTCGTCGCCGCGTCCATCCAGAACAATCAGGTCGCGTTGAACGACCTGCAGCTCGTGACGGAAGGTCAGGACGGGAACATGTTGATCTACATCGACCCGCAGGACGTTCTCACGGTCCTCGCCGGAAATCTCGACGAGATCAGCAAAGCCGTCTCCGAAGACGTCACGGTCGACCTCTCGCCGACCGGCGCGCAGATGGTCTCCGAGGCCGACCTCGGCGCGAGAGGCCCGGACAACTGACCCCGTTCGTCGCCGCCGGTTTGATAAACGACCCGCTCCGTCTAGCTGAACTGACCTACTCGAGCACCTGAGCGATTCGAGAACCGAGGCTCGCCACTCTTCGGAACGAAGTAACTGCTCGAAAACGATCCGGTGTTAGATACGGCCCACGTTCTCGACGCCGACGCTCTCGACGCCTTCGACGTCGCTGAAGTTCTCCTCGACGGTTTCGGTTCCGCCCGCGCCGTCCGGGACGATGACCGTCGCGTACAGGGCGACGAGACCGAACGCGACTTCCTCGCGCTCGGTGCCGTTGATTTTGGCACCTTCTGGAAGCGCACTCTCGAGGCGCTCTTGAAGCGCGTCGAGATCGATCTCCGGGCTGTTCGGCATAACCTTGATTTTGGCGGCTACTTTTCCCATTGTCGTACCTTATGGACCGGTGAACCCGCAGTCGTCACACTCATAGAGGTTGCTCTGTTTCCGGCACTTTGCACAGCGGTATATCTGGTTGCCACATTCGGGGCACTTGAACGCTGCGGCGTTCGTTCCCGAGATGTTGATCCCACAAGAGACACAGGAACGCGTCTCTCGTCTATCCGTGGAACTCATATCGCTACCTTTCCTCCCGCCGCTTTTAACGGTTGTCTTTCGATAGTCGCCGGTCGCTCGCGCTGACTGAGCGTCTCGAGGCCGGTCACCCAACCAATCTCAGTCGTGTGGGTGGAACCGCCGCACAGCCGACCGAACGGCATCGTCGCGGCCGATAAACGTCACGTGGTCACCCTCCTCGAGGACGGTGTCCGCGCTGGGAACGTACGTCTCGCCGTCTCGAGCGAGGACGGCGACGATACAGCCGTCGGGGATCTCGGCGTCGAGGTCGGCAATCGTCGAACCGGGAAGATCCGTGGCCGTCACGGTGATCTCCTGTGCGTCGTGGCCCTCCCCGAGTTCCGTCATCCAGTGTGCCAGCGCGGGGCGTTCGATCTCGTTGTCGATCGACCACGCCGTCGCGCTCGAGACGTCGATCGCTCGCACGCCGAGCGTTTCGAAGGCGTCGACGTTTTCGGGAGCGTTCACGCGGGCGACGACGGTGTCGACGTCGAACTTCGTCCGTGCGAGCTGTGAGACCAGCAGGTTCGTGTCGTCGTTCGCGGTCGTCGCGACGGCGATCTTCGCGTCGTCGATACCCGCCTCGCGCAAAGCGGTATCGTCCGTTCCGTTCCCTGCGGTGGCGTTGAAGCCGTCCTCTCGCAACCGGGTAACGACCTCGGAATCCCGGTCGACCAGCACGACGTTTTCGCCTCGTTTCTCCAGTCGCGTGGCGAGGGTTCGACCGATTCGACCGCCGCCGACGATTATCGTACGCATTGGGATCACCTGAAAGTACTCTGCGATCTGGCGAGCGAAGCCCGCCTGAATAACGACGGTGATAAAGATCACCAGAAAGACCGTCCCCGCCAGCGTCTGTGACGCCTCGAACTGTCCTGTCGCCTCGAGTTCGAGCGCGAACAGCGTCGCGACCGATGCGGGGATGATCCCGCGGGGGCCGACGAACGAGAGGAACAGTCGTTCCTCGCGGCTGAATCGACGATCGGTCGTCGAGAGCGCAACCAGGATCGGGCGGATGAACAGCGTTACCGCGACGACGACGGCGATGCCCCCGGTGCCGAGACCGAACAGGGAATCGAAGTCGATCAGCGCGGCCAGCGAGATGAACACGAACGAGAGGACGATCAGCGTGAGGTCGCGATTGAACTCGAGGATCGATTCCCGGTGTGGAATATCGACGTTTCCGAGGACGATACCAGCAGTTGCGGCCGCGGCCACGCCGGTCTCCGAGAACACCGACTCGGCGAGTCCGAAGGAGACGAGCGCGCCCGTTACGGTCACGAGCCGCGCTATCTGCGGGGCGTTTTCGGCCGGTTGGTCGACCGAAACGAGCAGGTACCTGACGAGCGCGGCGACGACGATACCGATACCGATCCCCGCCGCGAGTCGCTGGAGGAACGCCGGAGGGACCAGTTCGGGCGAGTTCCCGATGACGACGGTTTCGAAGATCACGATAGCCAGGATCGCGGCGGTCACGTCGTTGACGATTCCCTCGGCCTCGAGCGCGGAGGTGACGTGTTCTCTGACCGTTATCACCTCGAGGATGGGGGTAATCACCGTCGGTCCGGTCGCGACCAGCAGCGCGCCGATCAGGAACGCAAGGCCCCATGCGGTGCCAAGAAAGTATTTGACCGCGACCCCCGTCCCGAGGAAGGTGAGCAAGGCGCCGATCGTCGTCAACCTGAAGATGGCCCGCGGTGCCATCGCGAGTTTCTCCCGTCGGAGGTGAAACGCTCCGTCGAAGATGATGATGGCGACGCTCAGCCCGACGATCGCCGAGAGTCCGTCTCCGAACGTCTGTGGGGTCACGAACGAGAACCCCTCGGGGCCGACGAGCACGCCGATGACGATCAGAAACAACACGCTCGGGATTTGCAACCGCTTGGCGAGAACCTGCGCTCCGATCCCGAGCGCGAGGATGCCGACGGCGACGAAGAGGATCTCGTCTGCCACTACCGAGATAGGTATACGAGCGTCATGTTAAATGGTACCGCTCCTGGAGAGTTCGATCGATGGTCGTGACCTCGTCGACCGGGCGATCCTCGAGCGGGTCGCGAACTCAACATTCAAACCCTATCGGTTCCTCTCTCCGGTAATGCGCCTCGACGACTACATCGAGGAGTTAGAGCCCGACGAGGAGGCCGAGCGCCGACGCCTCGCGAAGGAGAAATCCTACGCGATCACGGACCACCTCGAGGACTTCGAGCGGAACTTCGAGCAGTCGCTCTCGGGCGATACGCTGGTCGGCTCGACGGCCCCCTCTATCTTCGTCGGCCGGTCGAACTATCCGGACATTCCGATCGGCCTGCTCTCGCCCGTCGGCGACGAAGACCGGGCCGAGGAGTACGTCACCGACGGCAAGTGGTACCAGCAGGGATACGCCATCGACGACGTCCTCCAGCGCCGGACGGGTCTATTGAACTCGAGCAAGTCCGCCAACGTCGACTCGCCGAGCATCGCCAGCCGGCTCGCACCGTCGGTCGACGACGTCTGGGACGGCTTCGTCGGCGTCCAGCGCGAGGTCGCGATTTCTGATCGGCCGGTCGACCTCGAGATCGGGCTCGACGATACGCCCGATCTGGGCCTCGACGCGGGAACGGACGTGGCGACGCCTCGCGGTCCTCGAGCGAGCGCCAAAAACGCCGATTTGCGGGAGAATCCCCACGTTCCGCGGGCGGTGAAAAAGACCTTGGAGGACGACGACTGGCAGGCCCAGGGGGCGATGACCTACCTCTACCGTCGCGGGTTCGACGTATACGAGATCAACTCGATCCTCTCGGCGGGCGCGCTCGGGGAGACCAAACAGCGACGACTCGTGCCGACGCGGTGGTCGATCACCGCCGTCGACGACACCGTTGGGAAGTTCGTCCGCGGGGGGATTCGAACGAACCCGAGCATCAACGAGGTGCAGGTCTGGGCCAACGAGTACATGGGCAATCGCTACTGGATCGTCCTCGCGCCCGGCCGGTGGGAGTTCGAACTCGTCGAGATGAAAGCCCCCGGCAGCATCTGGAACCCCGACCCCCACGACGCGGTCTGGATGGCGAGCGCAAGCGAGGGCTACGAGGGTCGAACCGGCTACGTCGAGGAGACCGCGGGGGCCTACTACGCCGCCCGGCTCGGCGTCCTCGAGCACCTCGAGTCGATCGGCAGGCAGGCCAAGTGCCTCGTGTTGCGCGAGGTCAGCGACGACTACTGGGCCCCGGTCGGCGTCTGGCAGGTCCGCGAGAGCGTCAGGAACGCCTTTGACGGGCCACCCGGCAGCGCCGACGGGAACGGCCCCGACGGCCGCGAATCGATCGCCGGCGAGTACGGCGAGGCCGAAACGTTCCACGACGCGGTCGCACACGTCGCACAGCAACTGCCCGTCTCCTACCAGCGACTCCGCAGGAAATCCGAACTCGCCGCCGGGTTGCAGTCCAGTCTCGACGCCTTCTCGAGCGGAACGTAGCGCCCGCAGCGCACGCAGGCTGTCCTCTTCTCGAGTGCTATGCTCTATGCCTCGAGCGCGACCGCGGCGAACCGGAGCCGTCGGTAGTCCGCGATCCAAGACCCGTCCCGGAACAGCGTCGGCCTGAGTTCGTCTTCGACCGCGGCGACGATTGCATCCCGCTCGTCGGCCGGAACCGATTCGAAAAACTCCTCGCCGAACAGCTCGAGCCAGTTCGAGAGGCCCTCCTCGCCGTTCTCGAGTTCCGTCGGTCGGTCGAACATCCTCGCCGAGCGCACCTCGAAGCCGTGGGCCTCGAGTCGCGGCGCGTACTCGCCGATCGACGGGAAGTACCACGGTTTCGCGGCTTCGTAGCCTCGTTCTCGCAGTTCGGTCTCGAGCGCATAGGTGATCATCCGGACGTTGTCAGCGCCCCCGAGTTCGGCGACGAACCGACCGCCCGACCGAAGCGCGTTTCGAATCGACTCGAGGACGGCGTCTTGCTCGCTGATCCAGTGTAACGCCGCGTTCGAGAAGACGGCGTCGAACGGCTCGTCGGGATCGAACTCGGTCGCATCCGCACGGATGAACGAACAGTTCGAATGCGACGACCGCGCCCGATCGATCATCGCCTCCGATTGATCGATTCCGATGACTTCGGCTCCTCGGGCGGCGATTTTGGCCGTTAGCTGCCCCGTTCCGCAGCCGACGTCGAGTACCCGTTCGTCCGGCTCGGGATCGAGCCACTCGAGCAGGTCTTCGCCGTACTCGGAGACGAACGAGTGCGAACCGTCGTAGGCGTCCGGATCCCACTGGTCTCCGTCTCGATGCGGTTCCATCCTGGCGCGGTCAACGAACGGAACCCATTTAGCTGATCCGACACAGAACGAGGGTATGATCGCACAGGGAGCCCTCCCGCCCGACTTATTCACCGCACTCGCGGCGCTGTTCTTGCTGTTTGGCGTCCCGTTGATCCTGTTCGGACTCATCATGCTCTATACGGGCTACGTCCAGTACGACGGCGAGCGGTACGTCGAAGAACTCGAGGCGCAAGCCGACCTCGACGGCGAGTCGGCCGACGGATCGAACGAGTTTGACGATGGGTCGACAGAGCCAGCGGACGAGGACGAGTCGAGAGCGTCCTAGGTATCATCCAGGATCGGACGGACTGTCATCGAACAATCGGTTCAAAGAAACTGTGCGGGCTACAGGTTCGAGTAGGCGGCGTCGACCATCTCGCCCGTTTCGTCGACTATTTCCTGCCAGTTCTCATCATCGGGGGCGATACCGAGCAGGCGCGCGATTTTCATGATCGAGATGTGGTAGACGACCTGTCGTCCCGGCGATTCCTCCCAGATGACGACGTTGCAGGGGAAGAGCCCGCCCATCTTCTTGGTTACGTCGAGGACCCGATCAGCGATCTTCGGATTACAGGCACCGAGGACGTAGTACGGGTCCCGATCGGCATCGACTTTCTCGTTGAGCAGGTCCGACGGCGAGAACTCGGCCGGGACGCCGAACCCCTCCGCCTCGAACACCTCGCGCGCGTGCTCGATGGCCTCCTCGTGGTCCATCTCGAGGACTGTCCGGTGTTCGCCGTAGTGTTCGGGGTCGATACTGGTCGGATCGATTGGGAGGCTCATAGAAGTTGGTTCGTGGTCCGGCTTGAAAAATCGTCCCCAGTAGCGGGACGGCGCCGGTCCGGCGCGCCAGCACTCAGAGCGGAATCGGGAACCACTCGATCACCTCGAGCAGCGCCGTCGGGTCGAACAACGGGTCGTGAAGCACCAGCCAGTCGAGAAAGACGAGGCCGACTCCGTGGGCGATGACTGACGGGAGAATCGAACCCGAGTTGTAATCGACCGCCCCGAAGAGGACGTCCGTCGGCCCGGAGAGTAAGAACTCGATCGGCGGCTTCGAGGAGTGGTGGATCATGTAGACGATCGGACTGATGAAGATCGCCTTGTACCCGATCTCTCTGACGCCGACACAGAGCAGTCCGCGGTAGTACGTCTCCGCTGCGAGCGCGAGCAAAAAGAGCTTGATCGCGTGCGGGATGAACTCGCCGAGTGCGGCTGAGGTCTCCCACATCGGGTAAAACGTCCTGATCGTCGGAAGCGTCGATCCCACGAGATAGAAGGGCAGCACGAACAGCGAGAGCGCGGCGGCGTTTCGAACCGCGGTTCGGTTTACGGTCCAGCCGATGCGCCGACCGTGGGTCAACCCGAGCGCGAGTGGACCGCCGATCAGCAGGACGCTATCGACGACGACCCGATCGTCGATCCCCGAGGGAACGACTCTGGTCCACACGACAGTGAGTATCGCCCCGACGAGAAGCGACTTCTGGACCCACGAGAGGCGATTGAACTGGTCGCGCACCCAGTCGACACCGCCCGCGTTTTCGGTCGCCACGAGTAGTCACTCGCCCGCCGTCGGAACGGGGCCGGTCCCGATCACGTCTCTGACGTGCGCTTCGAACTCCTGGTGGCGCTGGAAGTACGTTTCCTCGACGTCGACGAGTATCTCGGAGAGTTCCTGCGGGCCGTCCGGCGTCCGAACGACGCTGTCTCCCTCGAGACGGTCGACCTCGCTCTTTTCTTTGGGCCACGTGAGTCGGGAACTCACGCGGGCGAGCGGCGCTCCCTCGACCGCCATTCGTTCGCCGAGTTCCATGTCTGGCTCCTCCTCGTCGTCGCTCATGACCGGACGTTCGCAAGGGCGTCGATTCAAGCTTTCGCTTCGCTCGGTATTCAACAGCGCCTCGAGCGACGACACGTCGACAGCACACTCGAGCACGGTCGGTCGCGGTTTCGTCTCAGTCAGTCGCGGTTTCGTCTCGGTCGAGACTCGAGCGCCGAAGAGTGATGGATGGGGACAGTCGTTTTCCCCAGAATTTCGAGAATTGTCTGACGTATCATTTTTTGTGGTGTGAGCACCAACCGCTGTACCATGACCAGCCTGACGGAGGTCTATCGAGGAAACGAACGGGAGGTGTCGAGCCTCCGACGGCTGTACACGGGCGCGGTGCTCGTCGCTATCGGGGCGATTCTGGCAGTCGTCGCCGTCTTCGTCGCCACGACCGAACTCTTCTCGTCGTACTTCCCCCACCCGCTAGGGCCGATCCGGGCCGCCGGGATTATGGCCGGCATCGGCGTCCCGACCGCATTCGTCGGCGTCTTCATCGTCTTGCCCGCCTCACGTCGCGTCAAGGCCGCCGCTGCGATTGGAACGAGTCTCTGCATGCTCGGGGTTGTGATGTTCTCGTACGCCTATCCCGAACACTGGCGATTCCACGGCAAGGAACTCACGCTCCACGTTTCGGTGGTGTACCTGCTCGGGCTTTTCATTACGATGTGGTGTCTGTTTACCGCCGTCGTCAACTTCAAGACGCGAAACGATCCGGGCGGCATGCTCGAGATGAACGTAACCCGACAGGGCGAAACGAAAGTCGTGGAGGTGGACAACTCGAGCGGCGGCGCACTCGGCGGCGTCGGCCTCTTCGGGGCCGATCCCGACGGCGACGTCGAGACGCAGACGAACGTCGATGGCGACTCGAAAATGCGCTCGACCGGCGGGACTGGAACGAACGGCGCGCCCGCCGGGTCGAGAGCGGTCCCGACCAGCGACGGTGGCTCGGAGCCAGAATCGATCGAGTCGCCGCTCGAGACCGGCGACGGACGGGATGCGGAATTCGTCGACGCTCCCGTCCAACCCGATACCCCCGTCGAACCGGCGGACCAGTACTGCGGAAACTGCCAACACTTCGAGTACGTTCGGACCAACTCGGGCATGGTTCCCTACTGCGGCTATCACGACGGCGGAATGAAGGATATGGACCCCTGTAAGGAGTGGACGCCGAATCGACGCGACGCGGACCGGCAGTGAGACGATAGGAACTGTTCTCAAGACGACGCAGTCACGGCGCGTTTCGCGGTCTCTTCTGAGACATCGATCGTCCGCATCACCGCTCGAGCGTCGCTCTTCTTGAGGTGTGGCAGTCGGACCGTTCGCTCATCGTCCTCGAGGTCGATGCGAAGCGTCGCCGTTCCCAGCAGTCGATCGACGCTGGAAACGTTCCGCTCGAGAGATACTATTTGGTCGGGCCTGAGTCGCCAGTGCGGCCCGGCAGACCGCGTGCCGTAGCAAACGAGACCGTCGGTTTCGGTGACCTGATAACTCGTCCACCAGTACCTGAGGACGTTATCGAAGAGGCCGAGTCCGCCCAACAAGGCGAGGGCGCCCGCGAGCCACTCGAGAACGACGAGGTCAGCGCCCAGCACGAGAAGGACGCAGAACCACCCGCCGAACAGGCCCACGAGCGTACCCGCCAGCGATGAGACACCGTTGGTCACGCTGCCAAGGAGGACGCCGAGTCTGTGCGGTCGAATCGGATCGGTCGGACGCGACCTCTCAAGCGGACGCGGGTCCCACTCGAGACCGGTTCTGGTCTCGGTGACCTCGAGCGAGCCGCCGAGTTCCTCCTCGAACGAGAGCATCGTCCCGTAGAACGTCCAGACGAGGTCGAACGCGAACTTCACGACGAGTAGCGAGGCGAGAAAAAGGAGCGCCGTTATTTCCCCAGTGACGGTGGGTGCGACGACTACAATGACAGTCCCAAAAATCCACAGCGGCCAGAGCGCATCTTGGAGGACTTGCTGTGCGTTTAGCTCACGGTACCGCCGGCCACTCACGTAGGTCGACATCGTCTTCCAGCCGCTAGCGACGAAGAGACTGATTCCGACGGCAAGGACGGAGTAGAGAGTCCCGGATCCGGGTTGGATTACTTCCTGAAACTCAGGCATCTGTCCGACAGCCAGCAAACCGACAGTAATCCACATGCCGCCAAAGCCCACCCCGGCAATGGCGACTATCGGAAGATTGTGAACGTACCACACGAGATCCGTTCGCGGGATCGAAACGCCGCCCCTTCGATACCGGAACGCACCGAACAGGAACATCTCCGGCGAATAGTCGGCGGGTCGCTCGGCGAACCCAGCCCTGAAAGTCGCCCAGAACAGCCCGATCCCGATTTCGAGCCAGTAGACGGACACCAGCGTCGTGACGTTCCAGTTCCAGAGCAAAACGCCGAGGACCGAAAGCGCATTCGAGAGCACGGCCCACCAGAGCAGCGCCTGCCTCCCGAACATCGTGTCCCGCGAGAGATGCATTGAATCAAACCCCTCATTCGTGTCACCAAGCTGTTTCGATATGGGTCTTCGATCGAAGCGAACAACCACTCCGCTCGATCGTCGTTTCCGACGACTGCGATGGCGACGATGGCCTCGTTCCGAGGGCTACCCGAGCACGGTTCCGATCGCCTGACCGCCCAGCTCGAGGCTGGCCTGCGGAATCCGGTAGATGATGATCGCGGCGACGACCAGTTCCACGCCGGTGACGACGACGGTCACCAGATCGGCCATCCGGCTTTTGACGGCGACGCCGACCGGAAGGCCGAACTCCTCGGACCAGAGCGGGTAGAAGAGCGCGATGCCGCGTTTGCTCCCCGCGACGTCGAGCACGTAGTGGGTGAGAATCCCGATCCAGACGTACTCGAGGTTTTCGAAGAAATACGGGAAGCCCACGAACGCGACCAGAATCGGCAGGTTGTGCAGCGTCTTTCGGTGCTTGCCGAACTCGGTGTCGACGTCGGGAAAGAGCGCCCCGAGGGTGACGGGAACGCCGATCATCAGAATCGTCACAAACGTCTCTTCGGTCCCGGACGGCTCGAGCAGGTAGCCCAGTCCGATGCTCAACAGGACTGCGTTGAGAACGTGTCCCTTCTTGTTCATCTACCGAACGCTGGGAATCGAAGGACGGAATAGCTTTCTGTCGAGACGCGCCGCCGATCGGCCCGATACAGGAGTTTCAGTGAATTCGGTCGACCGCGGACAACAGATCCTCGAGCGCCTGTTCGACCGTTTTCGCCCGGATCGCCGCCCGATCCCCGTCGAACTCGTAGCGGGATACGGTCGCTTCGGTGGTGGCGGTTCCCCACGGTCCGGCGTAGGAAATCCCAATGTAGACGGTTCCGACAGGATCGTCTTCGGTTCCGCCGGTGGGACCCGCAACGCCGGTGACCGATATCCCCCACGTCACGTCGGTTACATCTCTGACACCCTGGGCCATCTCGAGCGCGACGGGTTCGGAGACCGCGCCGTGTTCGTCGAGCGCCTCGCGGCTCACCCCGAGGTGGCGTCGCTTGGCGTCGTAGGCGTAGGTCGTCAAGCCGGCGTCAAAGTAATCGCTCGCACCCGGAATCGACGTGATCGTCGCGCCGATCAGCCCGCCGGTACAGGACTCGGCCACGGCGAGAGTCTCCTCGGCGTCTCGAAGCGCGTCGCCGACCCGCATCGGCAGGTCGCGATCGATATCGTCGTTCATACTCGAGTGGTAGCGAGCCGGTAGTTTCAATGGACCGGTAGCCCGGGACGGGTAGGTCTCGTCGGATTCGGCCGCCCCTCGAGTCTCGTCGGTCGTGTCGAAAGATCCACGGCCCGTCGGCACCCACCCGAACGCATGGACTACGAGACGCCGCTTTTCTTTCGCGTGATGCAGTACGCCGCGAGCGCCGATGGCGACGTGATCGACATGGTCAGCGGCAATCCGGACTGGGAGCCGCCGGAGGCGCTCCGGGACGGCCTCCGTGAGTACGCCGACGCGGATCCGGACCGGTTCCAGTACCCGCCCAGCGACGGACTCCTCGAGTTGCGCGAGGAGATCGCTGCACGCCGAAACGTGGACGTCTCGCAGGTCGTCGTCACTAACGGGGCCGGCGAGGCGAACTACCTCGCGATGGCTCGCGCCCTAGAGCGCGACGCGGGTTCCGAAATCGTCCTGACCGATCCCGTCTACCCGTACTATCCCGGGAAGACGACCATGCTCGAGGGGACCCAGACCTACGTCGAAACCGACGACGCGGGACGGCTCGATCCGGCCGACGTTCGATCGGTAGCGAGCGCTGATACCGCCGCCATCGTGGTCACCTCGCCGAACAATCCCACCGGCGCGGTCTACCCCGAGGAGACGGTCCGCGAACTGGTTTCGATCGCCGAAGCCAACGACGCGCTGCTCGTGAGCGACGAGGTATACGACCACTTCGACCTCTCGGGGACCTTCTCGAGCGCGCTCTCGGTCGACTCCGACCATCGGATCGTAACGAACGCGTTCTCGAAGTCGATGGCGATCACGGGCTTTCGGGTCGGCTACGCAGTCTTTCCCAAACGACTGGTCGAGAGCGCGAGAAGTCGTCACATGCTGGTCAACGTCGCCGGCAGTCGGCCCGCACAGTACGCCGTCTTGCACGCGCTACGAGAAACTGACCCGGAGTACTACCAGGCCAATCGGGACCGACTCCGCGAGCGCGTCGAGACGTTTACCGATGCCCTCGAGCGAGCGGGTGCGGCGTACACGCGACCGAGCGGGTCGTTCTACGTGCTGGTTCGATTCGACGACTTCCCCGGAACCCTCGAGAACGTCGAGCGGCTGATCGACGAGGCGGGCGTCGCCGGCATGCCGGGAACCGCGTTCGGCAGTGCGCGAGAGGACTGGCTCCGGTTCGCGCTCGTGACGCCGCGGGTCGAGGACGCGGCCCAGCGGCTGGTCGACTACTTCGAGTAGGGCTCGCTATCGAAGCGACCCGGACCACTCGCACCGGGAACACGCGAACAGCCCGGCTCCGTTTATCGTCTCGGTGCCGCAGTCCGGACAGGCGGTCGACCCGTCGCGGCCCGCCTGCCCGTCACTCGAGCGGAGAATACCGCGAGCAGACTTCGTGAAGCGGATTAGCCGTGCGGTCTCGGGGATGTGTTCGA
Source organism: Halostagnicola larsenii XH-48 (assembly GCF_000517625.1). Lineage (GTDB taxonomy): Archaea > Halobacteriota > Halobacteria > Halobacteriales > Natrialbaceae > Halostagnicola > Halostagnicola larsenii. The sequence goes on from NZ_CP007055.1 coordinate 1,769,177, forward strand.
ATTCGGGGGCGTCGTACGGGAACAGGCCTGCAGCTCGAGTCTCACGTTCCGGTTCGAGGACGAGTTCGGAATCGGTCGTCGGGAGGCTAGATGGAGTCGTCATTGGCGGTCGGTTCGCGTCATCGGACCACGATCTCGTATATAATGGTGGCCCCTAGACTAACAAGTCCGTTTACCGGTGTTAATACACCTAGTATCGCTCCGTACGGGACCTCGTGAACGCGCTGGATCGTGGACGTGCCGCCGGCCGGGGATTCCTCAGTCGACGGATCTCGCCACGAATACTGCGCGAGCGTCCGCAGCCGCCGTCGTCGTTTTCGAGACGGACCGACGGTTACTCGTGTCTGGACGGGATACCCGCAGGTATGAGCGGACTCGACGTCGACCCGGTCGAAGAGACGAACGAGGACGGCGACGACCACACGATCGAGGTGACGCCGACCGACTCCGTCGCGGCGGACGACCAGCGCCGGACGGTCGACGTCGAACCGAGCGACGAACCCGTCGACGGGCCGGAGTACGTCCTGTACGGCGGGAAAGGCGGCGTCGGCAAGACCACGATGGCGGCCTCGACGGCCCTGGACAGCGCCCATCGCGGGGTCCGAACGCTCGTCGTCTCGACGGATCCCGCACACTCACTGTCGGACACCTACGAGACGGATATTCCCGCGGAGCCGACCCGTATTCGCGACGAGGTTCCCCTGTACGCGGCCGAGATCGATCCCGAAGCGGCGCTCGAGAACGCCGACACGATCTTCTCGCAGGGAAGCGACGATCCTGCAGGAAGCGCCGGGCAGGAGGCGACCGACGGCTTCGACGACAGCGACGAAGCCGGGTTCGGAACCGATTCGTCGAACAGCGCTGGCAATCCGTTCGGCGGCGCTGAGGGGCCAATGGGCGGCATGGGCGAACTGCTCGGCGGCGAGTCCCCGATGGACGCCATGCTCGGCGGCAACATGCCCGGTTCGGACGAGGCGGCGGCCGTCCAACTTCTGCTCGAGTACATGGACGACGATCGATTCGACCGCGTTGTGGTGGATACGGCCCCGACGGGACACACCCTCAAGCTCCTGCAATTGCCGGAGCTGATGGACTCGATGATGGGCAAAGTGATGAAACTCCGCCAGCGAATCGGAGGGATGCTCGAGGGCGTCAAAGGGATGTTCGGCGGCGCAGATGACGCCGGTCAGGAGCCCGGAATGGAGGATCTCGAGGAGCTTCGCGAGCGGATCGAACGTCTCCGAGACGCGTTGAGCGATCCCCAGCGAACCGATTTCCGAATCGTGATGGTCCCCGAGGAGATGAGCGTCCTCGAGTCTAAACGCCTCCGACAGCAACTGCGGGAGTTCGATATCCCGGTCGGCACGCTCGTCGTCAACCGCGTGATGGAGCCCCTTTCGAACGTCACCGACGACGTCGAGGGCGACTTCCTCGAGCCGAACCTCGACGACTGCGAGTTCTGCCAGCGCCGCTGGGATGTCCAGCAGAAGGCGCTGACGGAGGCCCAGGAACTCTTCCGCGGCACCGACGTCCGTCGGGTCCCGCTGTTCGCCGACGAAGTTCGCGGTGAGGAAATGCTCGAGGTCGTCGCCGCTTGCCTTCGCTGATACCGAGCGATCCGGGCGAGAAACGAGTCGAAAACTCCGTTTTCGCGAACGAATTCGGCCGCCGATCAGACGAATTTCCGAAGAAGCCCGTAGGCCGCGTCGCGGAGGCGGTCCGGCAGGAATCGCGCGTACGAGCCGTACTGTGCCATCGGACCCACGGGGTATCGCGCTGGCGGCTCTCGAGCGGTTCCCGCCTCGAGAATCGCCTCGGCGACCGCCTTCGGCTTGAGCGCGAGCGGCCCGCCGCCGCCGATTAGCTGTGCGTCGTCGTAGATTTCGTACAGCGTTTCGTAAGCCGGCGTCCGGGTTTCCGGCAGTTCGTCGTCGGTCCGCTCGACGAACTCCGTCTCGACGGTTCCGGGTTCGATCAGGACGACCTCGATGCCGAACTCCTCGACTTCCGCCCGCAGCGAATCGCTCATCGCCTCGAGCGCGTGCTTCGAGCCCGAGTACGGCCCGGTACCGGCGAACGAGAGGCGGCCGAGAATGCTCGAGACGTTGACTATTCGTCCCTCGCCCTGCGCTCGCATGTGCGGCAGCGCGGCGCGAGCGAGCCGGTGGGGCCCGTAGACGTTGACGTCGAACTGGCGGTGGAGGTCGAGCGTGGAGACGTCCTCGAGCGGCCCCATTTGGGCGTAGCCCGCGTTGTTCACGAGACAGTCGATCGCGCCGCCGAGCTCGACGGTCTCCTCGACGACTCGAGCAACTTGGTCGGGCTCGGTCACGTCGAGTTCGAGCGTCGTACACCCCGCCTCGGCGAGGTCCGCGATGTCATCGGTGTTTCGGGCCGTGGCCACGACCTGCCAGTCCTCCTCGAGGAAGGCCTGAGCGGTCGCTCGCCCGATGCCCGACGAACAGCCGGTGATGAGGACGCACTTCTTGCGGGTGTAGCGGTCGTCGGCGCTGTCGGTCGTCGCACGGTCTCGGTCCTCGCTCGAGGCCGTCGATTCGTCTCTTACGGTGTCAGTTTCGCGATCGTCGCCTGCTCCAGGGGAGTCCCGCTCCCCGTCGTCCGTTCCCTCGGCTTCCTCAGCAATGGCCATACCAGTTGGGTTCGTGAGACATAACCTAAGTACCGACGGTTTTTCTCGACTGTCGGTCGCGCCAGCAGTCCTGTCTCTCGGTGTCTCGCTGAATCGAGGTTACTTGAAAATCTGCAAGAAGACACGTTATCTATCCAGTGTTTTCGCCTCGTCCGCGTAGCTATCCGCCAGCCGAACTGGCTCCGGGAGTTTATAGCCCGAACTCAGTTCCAGAACGACATCGGCGGCCGTCTCGGGGCCGACGCGATGGCCAGGACTGACGTACAGTGGATTGACGTACCGACTCGAGGATTCGTACTGCTTGGTCTGGACCGCGTACCCGAGCAAAGTGCCGTCGGGGGCGTCGACCCTCGAGTTGGCCTCGATGGGAACGCGCGTTCCGGCCGGCAGGTCCTCGAGGTCGCCGGCAGGCTCGCCACAGAGGAGGCTCTTGGCGACGCCGACGGCCGGCGCGTCAACAATGACCCCGATGTGAGTCGCGATGCCCGCCTGCCGGAAGTGGATGCGGCCGCTGCCGTCGAACAGGAAGAGGTCCGGGTCGACCGTTAGCTCCTCGAGCGCGTCCAGGATCGGCGCTCCCTCGCGGAACGACAGCAGGCCGGGGATGTACGGAATCTCGAGAGGCGTGACCGCGAAGACTCGTTCGATTACCTCGCCGCCACGCATTGCCACGACGGCGCTCAGCGCTCGTTCGGGTTCGTCCTCGAGGAGAAACGACTGATCGACGCCGGCGACGATCGGTGGATCGTCGTCGCTCGCGGTTGCGGCGAGTGGATTCGAGAGGTTCGACGGGTCGAATCCGGATTCGTTCCCAGCGTCGGTTTGGTTTGCGGGTATCGAGCCGATATCGAACTCGTCCTCGAACACCGCGTTCCGGGCGATCTCTCGCTGGAGCGACTCCATCTCCTCGGTCGAAAGCGAGGCGTCGGGGAGAAGGTCCGGCCTCGAGAGTTCTGTCATCGATGTCTCGTACTCGTCGGGCGAAAATGAGTGTCGGGGTTCGAGGGAATCTACCGAACGCGATTAGAACGGGCCGCGTCCGCGGCCGGGGCCGCCAGGTCCACCGGGTCCGCCGCCCCCGCCCATCTGTATTTGGCTGGGAACCCGGAAGTTCCTGGTCCGTTTCAAGTACTCGCCGTATGCCAGCCCGATGAGCAGGCCGACGAGGTGCGCACCGTGGGCGATTCCCCCGGCGCCGGGGGAGCCGAGTACGATGAACAGCATGCTGATGGCGACCGTCCCCGCCGCGAGCACCCAGATCGGCATTGCGAGAACGAAAAAGAGGTAGACGCGAAGGTCGGGGTTCAATATCGTCACGACGCCGATGATCGCCAGCGCCGCACCGCTCGCGCCGAGCACGCTCGAGGGCTCACCCAAGAGGGACGCGAGTCCGACCTGTCCGATTCCGGCGAGGACGCCGCTGACGACGAACAAAATCGCGAAGTCCCTCGAGCCGATGTAGCGCTCGACCAACGGTCCAAAGAAGAAAATCACGATGCTGTTGAAGACGATATGGAAGATGCTGCCTTCCGGTCCCTGCGCTCCGATGATGAAAAACGGCGAATGGGCGAAAACCGACGTGACCCACGTCCAGACGTAGGTCGGGTTCGCCGTCGAGAGCGTAAAGAGCGTCTCGTGGAGTTCCCGCCCGCCGATGCTATACGCGAGAAACTGCGCTGCCATCGTGAGCCACATCAGCGCGAGCAGCGTGTAGGTCATGTTCCCGCGGAAGTACCCGAGCACGCCGCTCGAGCCCGTATCGAACGGGAGCTTCGACGCTATTTTCTCCGTGGTCGAGGCCTCCGCGCTCGAGTTCACGCTGTCGTCGAAGCCGCTGTTGAACACTCCCTTCGGGTCGTTCCAGTCGTGCAGGCCCGAGCAGCCGTGGTTTTCCGGCAGGCGGTGCTCGCCGCAGTGTGTCCCGCCGCAGTGTCGACACTCGTACGGCATGTTCTCTTGTTGCCCACACACGTCGCACTTGGCCATTGCCCGGGGGTATGGGGGGCACGGCTAAGGGATTTGGGGTTCCGGCCTGGATCACAATCGCCGACTCGCGGTCGGTATCACCGCGACAGTGACGTACATTTTTGCCGTTCAGGACCCAACGCAAAGGTGTGCAAGAGTACGAGCGAAAACAGCTCCTCGAGCGCGTCGGCCGCGAGGGAGCAACCGTCGGCGCGGACATTCCGGAGACGATCACCGTCCAGGGCGAGGCGATCGACCTCCAGACGTTCGTCTTCGAGATCAAGCGCCGGGAGACGATACCCGCCGGCGAACGCGAGCGCGTCGAGCGAGCCAAGAAGAACCTGCGACGCGAGCGCCTCGAGCGCGTCGAACGGATCGAGGAGGACGACATCAGCCGCGAGACCGGGGAGGAACTCGCCCGAAGCATCGTCGGCATCGACCGGGCGCTCAACGCCCTCGAGAACCTCGGTTCGACCGATCTCGAGCGCGAACAACAGGCAAAGCAGGCCGCGGATACGAAACGCTGGATGTCGTTCCTGCAGAAAGCGCTCGGTCGCGAGGATACTGCGGCATCGCGTGGAGGCCGGTAGGATGATCGGACCGAACCCCGAAATCACGAGCGGCGAACGGAGGACCACACGATGACGACCAACGCCGAACTCGCCGCCCGGTTCGAGGAGTTCGCCGATCTCCTCGAGGCCGACGACGTCGAGTACAAACCGAGAGCGTACCGCCGCGCCGCCGAGAACATTCTGGCTCATCCGTCGCCGATCGCCGACCAGCTCGAGGCGGGCAACGAGGAGGCCGTCGAAAACATCGACGGCGTCGGAGACGCCATCTCCTCGAAGATCGTCGAGTACGTCGAGACCGGCGAGATCGAGGAACTCGAGGAACTGCGCGAGGACCTGCCAGTCGACATGGCCGCGCTGACCCGCGTCGAAGGCGTCGGCCCCAAGACGGTCGGCTCGCTATACCGTGAACTCGAAATTCAGGATCTCGACGACCTCGAGGCCGCCGCCGAGGCGGGCGAGATTCAGGCGGTCAAAGGGTTCGGCCCGAAGACCGAACAGAACATCCTCGAGAACGTCGAGTTCGCGCGGACGATCGGACAACGGCAGTTGCTCGGCGAGGCCCGACCGCTCGCCGACGACGTGCTCGAGTACCTCGAGTCCGTCGACGCGATCACCGAAACCGAGGTCGCCGGTTCGATCCGCCGGTGGCGAGAGACCATCGGCGACGTCGACGCGCTCGCGGCCGCCGACTCGGGAGCCGACGCGATCGAGGCGTTCCTCGAGTGGGAATCGATCGACGACGAGATCGAATCCGGGCCGGAGAAGGCGAGCGTCAGAGTCGGCGACGTTCGAGTCGACCTGCGCGTGGTCGTTCCCGAGGAGTTCGGCTCGGCGCTGCAGTATTTCACGGGGAGCAAGGACCACAACGTCCGACTGCGCAATTACGCGATCGAGCGGGACATGAAGTTAAACGAGTACGGCGCGTTCGACGTAAGTGACGTCGACGATCCCGACGCCGGCCAGCGCGTCGGCGAGCGCGTCGCGGGCGAGACCGAAGCGGAGATGTACGAAGCACTCGGCTTGCCCTGGATCCCACCGGAACTGCGCGAGGACCGCGGGGAGATCGACGCCGCGGCCGCCGGCGAACTTCCGGACCTCATCACGCAAGGCGACATCCGCGGCGATCTACACACCCACACGGAGTGGTCCGACGGCAACAACACGATCGAGGAGATGGTTGAGGCCGCCGCCGAACGCGGGTACGACTACTACGCTATCGCCGACCACGCCGAGGGACCGGGCGTCGTCGGCGGGATGGGTCTCTCGGACACGGAAATTCTCGAGCAGGTCGAAGCGATTCGGGAGGTCGACGCCGCCGCGGACATCGAGGTGCTCGCGGGGATCGAGGCCAACATCGACGCCGACGGCGAAATCGGCCTCGGCGACGAGGTGATCGACGCGCTCGACGTCATCGTCGCTTCCCCACACAGCGCGCTCGATCAGGATTCGGCGGCCGCCGCCGACAGACTCGTCCGGGCGATCGAAAACCCCGCGGTCGACGTAATCGGACACCCGAGCGGGCGACTGCTCAACGAGCGTGAAGGCCTCGCGATCGACGCGTCGGCGCTGGGCGCTGCGGCCGCCGAACACGACACCGCACTCGAGGTCAACAGCAATCTGCGCCGGCTCGACCTCTGGGGCAGCGCCGTTCAGGCCGCCCTTGAGGAGGGGGCGATCATCGCGATCAACACCGACGCACACCAGCCGGCGACCCTCGAGTACGTCCGCTGGGGCGTCCACACCGCCCGTCGCGGCTGGGCCGAACCCGCAGACGTGATCAACGCGTGGGATCTCGAGGAACTTCGAAACTTCCTGCACTGAGTCGGGCTACTCGAGCAGATTCTCGTTTCGGAACGATCGGTGCGCTGGCACGGACCATCCAGCGTGGACGCTGGTCGTAACGCAGACAAATCGAATCAGCCGCTCTCGAGAGGGGGCCGCCGACCATTTCGACGGAGCGGGTTCCGATCAGTAGACGGCGTCGTCTTCGAATCGGCCGTCGTACGCGATGTGATTGGCGTGGGTCGGCTCCTGACCGGAGAGAAAGAGCCGATCGATCTTCTGCCAGGTATTTTCATAGCCCAGATGTGCGAGTTCTTTGGCCGTCGTCGCCCACCGCTGTGGACCGTCGGTGTGGACGACGCGACGTCCAGCCCTGTTCTCGAGCGCCGCGAGAACGTCCGATTCGGTTTCGAAGTCGCCGTCGAAGGCGGTGTAGGCGGCTCCAACCGTACTCGCAACGTGTGCGTACGACGAGGTAAACGGCGGTATCGAGTACGATTCGGAGATCTCCCGCGCGCGTCGATTATCCCGCGGGAGATGTTTCGGGTTGTAAATTTCGAGCGCGTCGATGGTGCCCTCGTAGGCTCGAATGTCGTCCTCGCCGAGACTCACAGTCAAGAATTCGGGATGTGGAATCAGCACCGTCGCGTCCTGGCGCTCGAACTCGGCCATCGCCGCCTCGAGCGAGATGAAGTCGGGAACGGGGTCGGACAACCCCAACGCGAGGACGTGTTTCCGGTTCTTCCACGACCCCGTAAACACCTCTCGAGCGGGGATGACGAGCAAGTCCTCGCTCGAGTAGACCTCGGCCCGCCGACGGATTTCCGGGAGTCGCGTGAAGTGGGGCGCGTAGATGATGGCGTCGAGGCCCGCCGCCCTGGCGTTCGCAACGACATCTCTGTTGAGCACCTTGACGTGGCAATCGACTCGAAACTCGGCTCCGGCAGTCACGTCAGCCAGTTTCGCGACATGGAAGTTATGAATTCTGATTCGTCAGTCTCGAGTACGTGTTGTAAAGCCGAACGGTCGAAAAGATCTTTAGGTGTCGTTGTCTCACAGTGACCAATGCCCTGGGACTGTGGAATCGATGGGTGCGGCGAGACCTTCGACGACGTCGAGCCAGCGATCATCCATCAGGCGACCGAACACGAGCGCCGCGAGTGCAAAGTCTGTGGAACGATCGTTCCAGACGGCTACCTCTCGATCCGGCACGTCTTTACCGAACACAGCCGCGCCGAGTACGTCAGAGCCTACAGCGCGAGCTCCGAGGACGTCCGCGAGCGCGAGGACCTCCTCGAGGAGATCGGATCAGTCGCGAACATGGAACAGATCGCCACCGAGCTAAAACGGTAGTCTCGCACCCGACAGCATCGCCGTCCGTGTCCACAGACCGAGAACGCGAAGACGATCGACGCCAGATCCGCGATACGTTCGATTACCCCCTCTCCTCAAAATAGTATAAAACGACCTCGGCGCACAGCGCCGAGTGAACCGACTCGCTACCGCTCGTCGGAGTCGAGTACCCGAATCTGGTCGCCCCGTACCGTCACCGGAATCGGAACCGTCGCGCTCCTAAATTTTACGTCGTCGGGTCAGCTCACTTCGTGTCGCTGACCGCTCCTTGCAAAATTTAGTATAAAACGACCTCGGCGCACAGCGCCGAGTAAACCGACTCGCTACCGCTCGTCGGAGTCGAGTACCCGAATCTGGTCGCCCCGTACCGTCACCGGAATCGGAACCGTCGCCTCGTAGAGTTCGACGGTTACCTGATCCTTGCCTTCGTCGATACGCTGGACCTGCGCTTTCTCGCCCTTGAACGGCCCGGCGATGAGTTCGACGATGTCGCCTTCCGCGATCCCCTCGACGTCCGGTTTCGGTGACAGGAAGTGCTCGACCTCCGAAATGTCTGACTCGCCCGGCACAATGGTTCTGGCGTGTGGGATATCCTCGAGGACCCGGTTGAGGACCGCGTTCCCGTCAGCTTCGACCATCACGTAGGAGGTCAGCGAGTCGGGTGCGAGCGCGGCGTGGATATCCGGCTCCTCGCGGTTGATAATCATGTCCGCGACGGTGCGTTCTTGACTCGCTGTGGTTTTAACTGCGTAGATCGGCATTAGGCGCCACCTGCACTGGTCAGGAACACCATGATCGCGCCGATGATGAACCCGACGAGACCGATGAAGATGATTCCAGCGCCAGCGATCTTCGAGACCTGCAGGAACTCGTTCGTCGACGGTGTCTTTGCCATTTTTAACACCCTGACGTACGAGGTGAGATCGTACGGAACGTCCATATATGTGTGTTTAGAATGGGCGCCCTTTTATCTGTCTTTCGTGTCCGATTTGTTTCACCCGAGGTCGGTTCCGAACCCGTATCGGTCTCGCCACGGCAGATTCAACCGGGAAGGAGCCTCGAGGACGTCGCGTGGGACATTTCGACGCGAAAAACTGCGCTCGGGCGATCGGTATCGACCGACGTTGCAACTGACGGCATGGCGATCAACCCGCTTGCGACCGAACGACACGTATGGCAGAAGACGACACCGATCGACAAGACGAGTACGAAGCAGAACGGGAAGCAGAGATCGAAGACGAACTTGAGCGGATCGACCGCGACCCGGAGGAAGTCGACGAGGGGAGCGACGATTTGGGCACTCAAAACGCGCCGCGATCCGAGACCGACGAAGACCCCGCGGAGAACTCCGAGGAGTGAGGAAGACGCCGCACCTGACGACGTGATCGCCGGCGTGACAAGACGCCGCCGCGAACGGGATTCTTTTGACCTCGGCCGCCGACCGGTCCGGTATGGAGGTCCACGTCGTCGCCGACGACCCGGTTCGAGCCGCTATCGACGCCGCGCTTTCCGATATCGATATCACGATCCGAGACGCCGACCCAACGGCGCTTTCCGACGCCCGGTTCGCGGTCGTCAGCGACGTCGTCGGATCGGACACGTTCGAGCAGGCGACAGAGGCGACTCGAGGTGGGAACACGCCCTGGATCGCCGTCGAAATCGGCGGCGTCGGCGGCCACCCGCTCGAGAACGTCGACGCCGCCGTGTCCGGGTTCGCGCCGGGAACGGCCTGTTATAACTGTCTCCGACAGCGAGTCGCCTCGACGCGAGCGAACGACGAGCCACCCGAGCGGCCGAGCGCGGATCGAAGTACAGCGCGACTCGCTGGCGCGATCGCGGGCCGAGAATGCGTTCGCGCGTTCGCCGGGGACGACGAATCGATCATCGGTCGCGTTCGCGAACTTCCCCACGCCAGTCGGCAGTGTCTCCCGGTTCCGGCGTGTGAGTGCAGCGGAGACGAACGGAATCGAGCGCTCGACCTCGCAAACGACGAATCGCTCGATCTCGAGCAGGCGGTCGAGCGGGCCGAACTGGCGATCGACTCCCGGCTGGGCCCGGTCCGTTCGATCGGGGAGGCCGAGTCGTTTCCGGCACCGTACTATCTCTCGACGCTCGCAGATACCGAGCCGTTCAGCGACGCGAGCGCCTCGAAGCAAGCCGCCGGCGTCGACGACGACTGGAACGCGGCGCTGATGAAAGCGGTCGGCGAGGGTCTCGAGAGGTACTGCGCCGGTGTGTATCGTGACGCGGAGTTTCGCCGCGCGACCGTCGACGACCTCGAGAATCCAGTCTCGCCGCTCGAACTCGTTCGGCCCGACGACGCACCGGAGTTCGATTCGTCGACGGCGTGTCGCTGGGTCGACGGCGTCGACCTCGAGACTGGCGAGTCGGCACAGCTTCCCGCCGCAGCCGTCCACTTCCCCCAGCCCGGTGACCCGATCGTGCCGTCGATTACGACCGGACTCGGACTCGGTTCATCGACCGTCGACGCCGTCCGATCGGGACTGACGGAGGTGATCGAGCGAGACGCGACGATGCTGTCGTGGTACTCGACGTACGACCCCCTCGGTCTCGCCGTCGAAGACGAAGCCTACGAACGACTCGAGCGCAGGGCGCAGAGCGAAGGACTCGCCGTGACCGCGCTGTTGCTGACACAGGACGTGGACGTGCCGGTCGTCGCCGTCGCCGTCCATCGAGACGAGGCCGAAGCCGGCGGAGCCGACGACTGGCCGAAGTTCGCCGCTGGCTCTGCGGCGGCACTCGACGGCACCGCCGCCGCCCGCTCGGCCCTGGCAGAAGCGCTCCAGAACTGGATGGAACTCCGCGGAATCGGCCGGGGCGAGGCCGATACCGCGACGGGACAGATCGGCCACTACGCAACGTTTCCCGAACCGGTCAGGGAATTCGTCGACGTCCAGCGGACGATTCCGGTCGCGAGCGTCGGGCCGGATCCCGTTCCCACCGGGGCCGACGCCCTCGAGGAACTGGTCTCCCGAACGAGCGCCGCCGGTCTCCGTCCATACGCGGCCCGGCTGACGACCCGAGATGTCGAGCAACTGGGTTTCGAGGCGGTGAGAGTCGTCGTCCCCGGCGCGCAACCGCTTTTCACCGACGAGGCGTACTTCGGCGAACGCGCAATCACCGTTCCCGCCGATCTCGGATTCGAACCCGATCTCGAGCGCGAGTTCCATCCGTATCCCTGAGAACGTTCGAAAAATATCGCCGCCCGGAGCGGTTCCATCGCTATGCGTGAGCGGTACTACACCCCAGAGAATCGTCTAATCGGATCGCTACGCCGGTGTTGGCTCAGGCTGACTCGTTGCTCTCGGAGTCGGTCGTTTCGTTGCTGTCGGATGCTGCGGTCTCGTTCGCGGTTGCCGATTCATTCGACTCGTTGGCCTCGGCGTCCTCTCTCGTGGAGATTTCGAGGTCGAGGTCGTCCTCGTAGAGCGTTATCGAGACGAGCGTCGTCTCGGAGGTCACGGTTCCAACCTCAACCCGGTCGTTGTCACCGTCCCGGTCGACGAGCACGACCTTTACACTCTGTTCGACGCCGTCCATCGACGGCGCACCCACGCGCTCGTTGGGCGTCACCGAGTAGCTCTGATCGTACGATCCGCGTCCGGATCCCGTCTCCTGGGCCTCGAGTTGCACGTTCTTGGTCCGGTCGGCTTCGTTGTATATTTCGACCGGGACCGGGGTCTTTACTGAACCCACGAAGTGTTCCTGAATGCCGCCGACACACCCCGCTAGCCCAACTGTCGCGAACACACCCGCAGATTGGAGTACTGTACGGCGATTCACGTTTGTGACTCGGTGCTGGATAGTTGTATGTATTACTTTTCCAGTCAACCTCGCACTGGGGGTGATGGGATATCCCCGTGGACCCAAACCCACAGATAAAACTCGTCGATACTCGCCCTCGCCGTGGACCGATGGCTATCAGATTTTGTGCTGTCTACTACCGAAACCACACAGGTGAGTGCTCGCAACCGCCATACAGATGTCCGTCATAGAGACGTGCTAGATCCACGAAGATGACAGTTCCAGTCACCTGCAAAACATAATATGAGATGTCAGAGTACACAGGATCATGGGAGCACCCACTACTCGAGGAGACGAGCAGTACGGAGATATCGACGACGTTGGAATCGCGCCGGAAACGGGGTGGAACGCACAGTACATCGACGGCGAGTGGCGCCAGCAGGGCGAGCGAGCGACTATCTCGGTGAACGCGCCGGCGACCCAGGAGACGGTCGGCGAGGTGCCGCGCGGGACGACCGACGACCTCAACGAGGCGTTCCGAGTCGCCGAAGCGGCACAGGCGGAATGGGCGGAGACACCGCCACAAGAGCGCTCCCGAATCGTCTCGACGGCCGCACAGCTACTCGAAGAGCACATGGAGGAATTCGTCCACCTCGTTGCAATCGAAGGCGGTGGCGTTCAGGCGAAGGGCGAATTCGAGGGCGGAGCGGCCGTCGGCGTCGCCTCCCACGCGGCGGGCATGGCGCTTCGAAATCGCGGCGAGCGCTCCGAATCGACGGTCCCCGGGAAGGAAAACATCGTCGTCGAGGAGCCGGTCGGCGTCGTCGGAGTGATCACGCCGTGGAACTTTCCGACGGTACTCTCGATGCGGGCCGTCGCACCGGCGCTGGCGCTCGGTAACGGCGTCGTCTTAAAGCCCGACGAGCACACCCCCGTCACCGGCGGACTACTGCTCGCTCGAGTGTTTGAGATGGCCGGGCTGCCGGACGGTGTCTTGAACGTCGTTACGGGCTACGGCGAAGATATCGGCGATCACTTCTCGGGCCACGAGGTGCCGGACGTGATCTCGTTTACCGGGTCGACTGAGATCGGCCGTCGCGTGGCGACCAACGCGGTCGAGAACTTCAACTTCCCAGCGCTGGAACTCGGCGGGAACAACGCCCACATCGTCACTGACGACGCCGATCTCGAGTTGGCGATCGAGGCCGGCGCTTTCGGTTCGTTCACTCACCAGGGACAGGTCTGTATCTCGATCAATCGCCATCTCGTCCACGAAGACGTCTACGACGACTACGTCGCGGGGTTGGCCGAAGCCGCCGAACACATTCCTGTCGGGGACCCGCTCGAGCCCGAATCGATCGTTGGGCCGATCATCAACGAATCCCAGTTCGAGGAGATGACCGACTACCTCGAGGAAACCGTCGACGCGGGCGCGGTCGTCGAAGCCGGCGGCGACTACGACTTCCCCTACGTCGAACCGACGGTGCTCTCGGACGTGAGGAACGAGATGGCCGCGGCCTGCAACGAGCACTTCGGACCGATCGCGCCCGTGATCCCGTTCTCGAGCGACGAGGAAGCCATCGAACTGGCCAACGACACGGAGATGGGGCTTTCGGGTTCGGTCCACTGCCGGGACATCACTCGAGCGCGCGCCATCGCAAAGCAGGTCGAAACCGGCATGATCCACATCAACGATCAACCGATCAACGACGATCCGCAGGCGCCGTTCGGCGGCGTCAAATCCTCCGGAATGGGCCGGTACAACGACCGGTGGATCGCGGACGAGTACACGACCACGCGCTGGATTTCCGTCCAGCACGAGCCCCGAGAGTACTGAGCGCCCGGGGCGAGCCGCGCCTCGTGAGGGTGGTAGTGACTCGATCAGGGCAGTATTTTCAAGGCGGAATCGATCGATATCGAAACGATGGAGAAAGTCGAAATCGACGAGGTCGACAACGAACCGAACCCGATGGCAGCACAGTCAGTTCGGCGGCCGATATCGGACGCCCTCGGAACGACCGATTTCGCGATGAACTACTTCGAACTCGAGTCGGGTGAGTCCTTTTCCGGCGGCTATCACGCACATCACGACCAGGAAGAGGTCTTCTACGTGCTCGAGGGAACGGCGACGTTCGAAACCGAAAACGGACCCGTCAGCGTCGACGCTGGTGAACTCGTTCGGTTCGCCCCCGGCGAGTTCCAGCAGGGAACCAACGAGGGCGAGGAACCCGTCGTCGGCTGGGCGTTCGGCGCACCCGACTCGAGTCACAACGTAGAGGACATCGAATCGGTCGTCTACTGTCAGGCGTGTGAATCCGAAACCAAACACGGCCTCGAGATCGCCGACGAGGGCGGCTTCCGACTCAGTTGTACGGACTGCGGAAACTCGTTTACGATCGCCTGAGTCGGGATCCGCCGCAGTCACAATCTGGTGCGGCGTCACAATCGTCACGACTTCGAGCCGGCTCGAGAGTCGCCGCGGCCCCACGAAATATGGCTGTCTGCGGTCGTCTGCGACGCAGCCGGTTACTCGTCTGCCGGGGAGTAGTTCGGTGCCTCGTCCGTGATGACGACGTCGTGGGCGTGACTCTCGGCCTGTCCGGCCGCCGAGACGCGGACGAACTCGCTTCGGTCTTTGAACTCGGGAATCGTGCCGCCGCCCACGTAGCCCATCCCCGACTGCATCCCGCCGGCGAGCTGGTGGAGTTCGGACTCGAGGGTACCCTTGTACGGCGTCGCGGCTTCGACGCCTTCGGGGACGTACTCGTCTTCGTCCTGCGGTTCGTCTTTCAGGTACCGGTCGCCGTCGCCGGACTTCATCGCGCCGACCGATCCCATGCCGCGGTACTGCTTGTACTTCTTGCCGTTCATCGTCACGACTCGACCCGGTGCCTCTTCTGTTCCGGCGAAGTACGAGCCGAGCATGACCGCGTCAGCGCCCGCTGCGATCGACTTGATGGCGTCCCCGGAGTACCGAATGCCGCCGTCGGCGATCACCGGCACGTCGTGTTGACTTGCGACATCTGCAACCTGCGAGACGGCGGTGATCTGGGGCATTCCGGATCCCGAGACGACCCGCGTCGTACAGATCGACCCCGGACCGATCCCGACTTTGATGCCGTCGGCGAAGTCGACCAGATCCTCGGCCGCCTCTCGTGTCCCGATGTTGCCGACGACGACATCGGCGTCGACGGATTCTTTGATCTCTCGAGCGCCATCGATTACGTTCAGGTTGTGCGCGTGCGCACAGTCGATGAAGAGGATGTCGGCTCCGGCTTCGTCCGCAGCTTCGGCGCGCTCGGTTTCGAACGGGCCGACAGCGACGCCACAGCGGAGTCGACCGTCGTCGTCGCGGACGGCCTCGCTGTACTCGCGACGCTGGAGGATTCCCTGCATCGTCACCAGTCCGACGAGGAGGTTTTCGTCGTCGACAACCGGCACGCGTTCGATCTTGTGTTCGTACATCAAGTCGAAGGCGTCGCGCGCGTCGATGTCTTCCGGCGCGGTGATGACCTCGTCGGTCATCGCCTCGGTGACCGGGTCGTCCTCGTTGACCTCGAGGTGGGGCCGGATGTCCGTACTCGAGATGATCCCGAGGACTTCCCCGCGCGTGTTGACGACGGGTGCTCCCCCGACGCCTTCTCTGACCATCATCTCGTCGACTTCGCGGACGGTCATCTCCGGATCGGCGGTCACGACCGAGTCGGTCGGGATGATGAGGTCGTCGGCGCTTTTGACGCGGTGGATCTCCTCGACCATCTCGTCGACGTTCATATTTCGATGAAGCACGCCCAGACCGCCGTGTCGAGCCATCGCGACCGCCATCTCGCTCTCGGTGACGGTATCCATCGCCGCGGAGATAATCGGGACGGAGACCTCGACGGATTTCGAGACGCGGCTCGTCAGATCCGCGTCGTCGGGTTCGACGCGGCTCTCTTTTGGCCGAAGGAGCACGTCGTCGAAGGTCAGCGCTTCCGGTACTTGAAGCTTCGAAGAATACGGCCCGTGTTCGGGAACGTCGTTCGCCATGTAAACTGTCCGGAATCGGGAGCAAAAAACGTTGCGTGTTGCACTTTCAGCCCGCAGAACGAGACCCATAACCACGGGAGAACATCTCGAAGCGAGAGCGGGTCGGATCCACCTCGAGCGTTCGTTCGATTCGACAGAATGTAACGATCGGAAACCGAATGCTGACTGTCGTTCATCACCGTCAGGAAATGCACACTGTTGTCGGACGATCTGCCGGGTGTTGGAACCAGTTCTCACACAACGTTTATTAATAATGCAAAACTCCGATAGAGTATGTCCGCTGTGAGTTCCAGCATGGCCCGAACCGGTGATCAGATGAGCGCATTCTCCATCGCACCGTTTACAGCCGGGTTTTCGAAACTCACAGCAGGCCAGAAACGGTCGAATGGCTGGCTCAATGCGTGCCAGTCCGGGCGAGACCGTCTAGTATATTCCCATCTGGCCCCGGGTCACGGCCATCGACCCTAATCGATGAGTACGTCACAACACCCGGTCGCACTCAGCCTCGAGCGATTCGCCAGCGACGACGCCAAACTGCTCGCGCTGGTCATGGCCCTGCCGCTGGTCGACGGCGTGTTCCCGGCGATGATCCTCGCCGGTGCCGTCGACGACCCGCTCGGCGCGATTCAGGTTGGACTGTTGATTTTCGGCGGCAGCGCTACCGTCGCGGTGATCCTCGCGGAGATGAACGGCTCGCCGAGAGAACAGGCGGCTATCGTCCTGGTCGTCGGCCTGCCGTTGATCGCCCTCGCCGCGGTGCAGGCGGCGCTCGCGCCCACGATCGAAAGCGTCGTCAACATCGCCATCTTCGAGCGCTTCGCGGCGCTCGTCATCGCGGCCATCGCAGCCCACACCGCGAGTGCGACCGTCGGCGAATACATTCCAAACCCCGGCATCATCATCGCGCTGGGACTGGTAGCGAGCCTCGAACCAAGCGGTGCCGAACTGGTGTTCGAAGCCGACCCCGCGCTGATCGCCAACGGGACTCTCGCGGCTGGCGTCGGCGTCCTGTTCGCGCTCTCGATCGCCGTCGCGGGTCCGTACCTCCGGACCTACATGGACATCGACCGGTTCCGATTCGGCAGCGCCGTCGCGCTGGGACTGCTCCCGCTTTCCCTGCTCGGGATGGCCTTCGGCGAGGCGCCGCTCGCGGCCCTTCTCGTCGCTGCCGTACTCTCGATCGATCCCCAGTTCGACGGCGAGGCCGCTCGAGAAACCCTCGAAACCGATCCGCGGCCGGACGGCGGCAGTGCCGAGGACCGATCGAACGCGAGCGAGCCGAGAGTTCCCGACTCGAGCGACTCCGAGGACGACACCTACCCCGGCGACGATTCGACCGACACCGCGGGCCGAGCCCCCTGGCTGTAATCGAATCGTAACGGCTTTAGGGAGGATCGCTCTATGATTGCTCGAGGGGTCGTGGCCAAGCCAGGCATGGCGGCTGACTCCAGAGGCTACGGCGCCCGGGACGACACTCCAGACTGATATACTGATCGGACACCTGATCAGTGTCCGTGTGATGACCCTCTGGAGTTCCGAGGCGCACCGGAGATATCAGTAGATCGGGGGTTCAAATCCCTCCGACCCCATACTTCTGTCGCGAGCAAATACGCGAGTGACAGGTATGCACGAGGAGGGATTTGAGCCCAGAGGACGAGCGAAGCGAGGTTCTCGTGGTTCACAATCCCTCCGACCCCATTTCCACCTTAAATTCATCACATCTCTTCAGTGATTTAGGACCTCTAGAGAAGTCTCTTCCAACGGAGATGACGCTTAATGCAGAGCTGGAGTGCTGAGAAGCAAGAAAACCAGCGCTGTCTCTGTTGTGGCGGACACGTCACCCCGGAGTTCCGTCGTGGCTACGGCGATCCCGACGACCGGGCCTACCGCTGTCCGGACTGTGATACGATCCGACGGCTCGGTAAAGGGAGCGCAGCCGGGAAAGACATCGGCGACGTCGATCCGCTCGAGAATCCGAACAGGTTCGGAGTGCCGCACGAGCAACCCGACCGGTTTAGCGTTCCGATAGACGAACTGCCGTCAAACGTTCGATCGCTCGTGGAGTCTCGAGCCGTCGCGACTGATGGAGGTGAAAAACGATGAGCGATCACTGTGCAAACGGTACTTACTGTTCCAATTTTTGGAATCGCTCACAACCACAAGAACACGACTTAACCCCGATTGGTCGGATGCTCTTATCCTGTCGTTCTCGAGCTGCATATATCGATTCACAGCTCTCACACATCCCGACAATTCGCTTTTTCTGGTCCAACGCTGTCATCTCTATTTATAGTAGAACCCCCAGCACCTTCAAGTTGTACATAAATAATCGGAGCTTTTGACAAACTCCGACTCATTCTCTTAGTCGAATACTACGAGCGGGCACTGACCGGTCTGGAGGTGAGGACCGGTGAGTTCGAAAGCGCGAATCTCTGCGAAACAATGTGGCGAGAACGTGGAAGGCGCTGTGATTCAGACTGTTTCCGAACTCGCATACCTCGACGATATCGAGGACGTCCACGCCGACGCTCGAGCACCCCCGATCCACCCTCAAAACGACCGGCACCGAATCGCTTTAGCGCCCGCACTCTACCTCGAGAACAACTCACCAAATCCCTGCGGGAACTCCACGCCGGCGTCGGCGAGCGTCTCCTCGAGTTCCTCGAGATAGTCTTCGCTTACGTCGCCGGAGGTGTCCGAATCCGTCTCATCGTCCGACCCCGAATCAGAAGACGAGTCGTCGTCGGAATCGGTATCCGACTCCTCCTCGGGGATCGTCGTGCAGTTGCCGGACCCGCAGGGTTCGAACTCGAAGGTGCCGTTGAGCGCCATCGAATGATCGTCGTAGTAGCTGAAGAGATCCTTCGGGGCCTCGTAGAGGCCGCCGTAGTGGTTGACGGGGCCGGTGGTGTCGATGATGTTGTCGCCGAGATCCGACGTGAAGCTGAAGTTTTCGCGCTCGAAGATGAGGTCGCCGTCGAGCCAGTAGCGGACGACACCGTCGCTGTTGGGCTCGCCGTTGGTGACCGAGTTCACGCAGACGTAGCTCTCGAAGTCGTACCAGACGCCGGGTTCGATATCCGGTTGTGCGAGGGCGTGCTCGTCGTCGTCCATGATGTAGTTGTGATCCTGTGCCGCGTCGATGTGGTAGGTATCCGAGAGCAGGTGAAACGGACCGTCGGGGTCCGTCCCGCGGCTGGTCACGTACAGGCGGTTGCTCCAGCCGTTGGTTCCGTCGGGGACGGTCCCCCCGGCGGCGGCCTCGCCGAGTGAGAGCGCGCAGTTCCAGAGCCGACAGTTCGACGGGTCCCGACCTTCCATCGACCAGTTGGTGTTCAGCGCGAATCGCATGCGGGTGTTGAGTTCGAACAGGCCGTCTTCGAACTCGTAGTGGGCGTTTGCACCCCAGTGGGTGTCGCCGTTGACCTCTATCTGGATCGCGCTCTCGCCGGAATGGACCGGATCGGAGACGAAATTGATGTTGTCGACATCGCCGTTGGACAGCCAGTAGAGGTCGCTGACGTCGTCGTAATCGTCGTAGTCGAGGTGAATGATGTCGTCGGGTCGACTCCCCGTTGGTGCCGCCGCGACGCTTCCGGTTCCCAACCCGATGCCACCGAGGACGGCCCCCGCACCCGCAAGCGCGCCCGTCTGGAGCGCTCGGCGTCGGGTGATTGCGGGCGTGGATCCCTGTTCAGACGATCGTCCTTCGTCGCATGCGGACGCTCGTCGTTTATCGCGTGAGTTCGATTGCTCTCCATCCGATCGCTCGAGGTTCGAATGCTCTTCCATGCGCTTGGATAATTACAGAACATAGCTAATTGTATTGTAGCGTCTACCCGCTCGAGAACCGTTGCAGCTGCCACAATCCGGATCGTGACTCGAGACGCCGATAGCGAGGTCGAAGTAACGGCCGCCAACCCGTCACTTGCGGCCAGCCGAACGGTCGTAACAGCCGCCAAACGCCCGAAATCCACCCGACACACCACCGCTCTCGATCGAACCGGTGTCCGCCGGCAGAAATAACGGCTTCGCACTCGAGAAGTATCGTAGACACGATTGGGGATGGGTTTACCCGGTATCGCCGCAGCCAGTTCTTATAACAGCGATTTGTCGATAGCAGAGCCGCTCTCGAGCGGTTGCGCGTTCGCCCGAACCGACACGATTTCTCGACGTTCATGACCGCGTGACAGACCAACCTCGTAAGGCGACGTTCTCAACCAGCGTCGGCGCCTACGGGACCTATGAACATCTTCTGGCTCGACGACGACCCGCGGCTGGCCGCCCGCTATCATTGCGACCAGCACGTGAACAAGCTCCTCCTCGAGGCGGCCCAGGTCATGTGCACCGCGGCGCGGGAAAACGGCCTCGAGGCGGAGTTTCTCTACCGCCCGACCCACGTCGACCACCCCGTAACCCGGTGGGCGAGCGAATCGCGAGCGAACTGGCTCCGACTCCGCGAGCACGCCGAAGCGCTCAACGCCGAATTCGTCGAGCGATACGACAAGGACGAGGATCACGCGAGCTGGCAGGTGATCGAGCAGATTGATCCCGACGAAATCGGGTTTCCGACGACGGAGCCGACCCCCCGCCCGCAGGCCATGCCCGACGAATATTGCCGCGAAGATCCGGTCGAAGCCTATCGGGCGTACTACGCCGGCGAGAAGGCCGAGTGGGCCGAGTGGCAGTACACGGATCGTCCGCCGTGGCTCGAGGAGTATCAGGCAGCTCTCGAAAACGCCGAGGGATAACGTAGCCGTTCGAAAACGTGGCGACCTACAGCAGCCGGTATCGAAACGCAGCGACGTGATTCAGTCGTCCTCGAGAACCAGTCGGTCGCCGACCTCGACCGCGCTTGCGGTCCCCGCCGGAAGCTCGACGATCAGGTCCGCCGTCTCCTTTGCGAACCCGCGCCAGGGTCGAAGCGTCTCCACGCGCCGGACGACATCGTCCTGAATCCAGACGACGTCGAGCGCCATGAAGACGAACAGCATGTGGATGTCTCGAGCCTTCGCGGTATCGTACGTAAACGCGAGTCCGTAGTCGTCGGGGATCGATCGCCTGAACATCAGTCCGCGGGTCTGGCTCACAAGGCCGTCCGCGATCTCGACATCGCTCGCGAGCGGGGTCCGCTCTCCGTCGGCGTGGTGGACGAGTCGCACGCCCTCGAGTCGATGCGGAGCCGTCAAAAAGATTCTCGCCGCGTCGCCGCTCCGCTGCTTTCCGCTTGCCGAGTCGATACCTGAACCGTCAGTCGTCGGCGCTCGAGGCCGCCAGTTCCGACGGCGGCCCGCCGGAGAGTTCGTCGCGGTCGTGCGGGGCCTCGAAGTCGAGATCCGGACCGCGAGCGATGATTCTCGACGGCGTCACGTCCGGGTGGGTCGTGTAGTAGTGTTCCTTGATGTGGTTCATATTGACTGTCCGGGCGACGCCGGGCGTCTGGTAGAGGTCCCGAAGGTACGGCCAGAGGTTCTCGTATTCGCGGATGAACTGCACGTTACACATGAAGTGGGTGTGATAAACCTGGTCGAACCGAACGAGCGTCGTGAACATGCAGATGTCGGCCTCCGTGAGCCGGTCGCCGGCGAGGTAGCGCCGGTCGGAAAGCGCCTCGTCCCACTCCTCGAGCGCGCCGAAGAGGTCGTCGATGGCCTCGTCGTAGGGCTCCTGTTCGGTGGCAAAGCCCGCCCGGTAGACGCCGTTGTTGATCGGCTCGTAGATGTCGTCGATGATTCGGTCGACCTCGTCTCGGTATCCCTCCGGATAGAGGTCGACATCCCGGTTCGCGACGTCGTCGAACTCGGTGTCGAGCATCCGCAGGATTTCTCGAGACTCGTTGTTGACGATGGTCTCCTCGTGCGTGTCCCAGAGGACGGGCACCGTCACGCGACAGGTCGCGTCCGGATCGGCGCGAACGTAGAGTTCTCGCAGGTAGTCCGAATCGTACAGGTGATCGGGCGTACAGCCCGCTTTCTCCGGCGTGAACTGCCAGCCGTCTTCGTCGCGGTAGGGATCGACGACAGACACCGAAATCGCGTCCTCGAGTCCCTTCATCGCGCGGACGAGCAGCGTTCGGTGAGCCCACGGACAGGCGTAGGAAACGTACAGGTGGTACCGGCCCGCCTCCGGCTGGAATCGGGCGTCGGGATCGTCTCGAATTTCGTTCCGAAAATTCGTCTCCTGTCGTTCGAACGAACCGTCGTCCCCCGTCGTTTCGTACGCGTCGGTCCGCCACTCCCCGTCGACGAGTTTGTTCATAGCTTCTCGTAGGACGTCCAGACACAAAACGAGGCGGCGACATCGGTGTTACCGAGCCGGCTCGAGTCGGTAGCGGAAACTGCATCGACCTCGAGCGACCACAGCCGTCTCGAGGTACCACAACCGTCTCGAGGTATCACAGATTACAACATCGCGAGGTATCGCAGAGCACTTACCCACCCCCGCGGAAGACACGCCCATGCAGATCAAGAGCCGGGAGCAGGTCGAAGGCGGCCGCGAGCGCGTCGAGGTCGTCCCCGAGAGCATCGACGATCTCTGGCACTTGCAGTACGTCCTAGAGCCCGGCGACCGCGTCGCGGGCGATACGACGCGTCGAATCCAGCGAAACGACGAGCAGATGCGGGATACGGGCGGCGAGCGCGAGCCGATGTGGGTCGCCATCGCCGTCGAGGATATCGAGTTCCACAAGTTCGCCAACCGCCTGCGCGTCGGCGGCGAAATCGTCGCCTGTTCGCGCGAGGACCAGCTCGGTTTTCACCACACGTTAAACGTCGAGGAGCGCGACGAACTCTCGATCGAGAAGTACTTCAAACCGGATCAGGAGGCCCGCCTCGAGGAGGCCGAGGAGGCGACCGAGAATCCGGACGTCGCTATCGCCACGGTCGAGGAAGGGGCCGCCCACGTCCACACCGTCGCCCAGTACGGCACCGAAGAGCGCGCGACGATCACGGGGCCGACCGGCAAAGGTGACTTCGCGCGCGACCGCTCGGAGCTGTTCGACGAACTTGCGGCGGTGCTCTCGCGGATGGACGTCGACGCGATCATCCTCGCCGGACCCGGCTTTACCAAGCAGGATGCGCTCAAACACTTCGAGAAGAACAACGCCGATCTGACCGATCTGATCACCATGGTCGACACCTCCGCGGTCGGCGACCGCGGCGTTCACGAAGTGCTCAAGCGCGGCGCGGTTGCGGACGTCCAGCAGGAGACCAGAATCGAGAGCGAGGCCGAGGCCATCGACGAACTCACCCGGCGGATCGCCGACGGCGCGAAGGCGGCCTACGGACCCGAAGAAGTCAACAAAGCCGCGGAGTACGGCGCGATCGAGGAACTGCTGATACTCGACGACAAACTCCGGAAGGAACGCGGCCCCGACGGCGAGTGGGCGCTCGAGGTCGACGACATCGTCCGCACCGCAGAACAGAAAGGCGGCGAGGTGACCGTCTTCTCGAGCGAGTTCCCGCCGGGCCAACAGCTCTCGAACCTGGGCGGGATCGCGGCGCTGTTGCGGTATCGACTCGAGTGACGCGATAGAGACGAGAGCGCTGACCGCGAACAGACCGGAACGCTGACCGCCCGCCCGCTCGAGCGAAAGCCGATCGATTCTCCTTGCTCGAGCGAAACGGTCGTGTATGGACAAACGCTCACGACTCATCGTCGGAACCATTTGGATCGCGGTCGCGTGTATCATGGCGACCACGCTCGAGCCGAGCGTGCCGACCACGGTGGTCGAGTTGTTGCGGGTGTTCGTCGTCCTGATGGCGCTGTTTCTGGGTTTCATTTACCTGTTCGATCCGCGCGGCCTGATCACCGAACGGCGGTTTCACTGACTGCAGAACAGCGATTTCACTGATCGAAGCTCGAGTCGAGCAGTCGAACCGCGGAAAACCACCCCGAGAATCGAACCTCAGTCGTCGGCCATCGCGAGGGCCTGTCGGTCGGACTCGAGGAGCCGATCGAGCGCGTCGACCATCGCCTCGACGCTGGCGCGGGTGATGTCGGCCTCGCTGCGGGCGACGGTGACGGTGCGGTCGTCCCGAGACATCGTGACTTCGACGGTCACGACGGCGTCGGTGCCGCCCGTGACCGCGTCGACGTGATAGGACTCGAGTTCGGCGTCGGCCGCCGAGCCGAGCGCCTCGCGGACGGCGGAGACAGCGGCGTCGACCGGTCCGGAGCCGGTGCCGCTGGCGACGCGTTCCTCGCCACCGACGTCGAGGCGAACGCTCGCGGTCGGGATCGGACCCCCGCTGGTCGCGGCGATGTCGACCAGTTCGACGACGCGTTCGCGCTCGGTCCCGGTGACGTCCTCGGCGATGGCCAGCAGGTCCGCGTCCGTCACGTGTCGGCCGCGGTCGCCGAGTTCGGTCACCCGCGTCGCGATGTCGGCGACCTCGTCGTCGCCCGCGTCGACGTCGTGTTCCTCGAGCGCGGCTTTCACGCCTGCACGGCCGGCGTGTTTCCCGAGCGCGAGTCGCCGCTCGCGGCCGACGGTTTCGGGCTCGTAGGGCTCGTACATCTTGTCGTCCTTGAGCGTGCCGTCGGTGTGGATGCCGCTCTCGTGGGTGAAGGCGTTCTCGCCGATCACGGCTTTGTTCGGTGCGAGCGGGATGCCGGTCGCGCGAGAACAGACCTGTGCCAGATCGTACACCTCCTTGAGTTCGAGCGTCTCGACGCCGTAGACGTGCTCAAGCGCGATGGCGACCTCCTCTAAGGCGACGTTACCAGCCCGCTCGCCGAGTCCGTTGACGGTGCAGTGAACGAGATCGGCACCGGCGGAGATGGCAGACAGGGCGTTCGCGACGCCCAGTCCGAGGTCGTCGTGGGTGTGTGCGCTGACCGGGCCGAGTTCGGCGAGCCGCGAGACGGCCTCGGCGGTGCGTTCCGGGCCAGTGTGGCCGACGGTATCGGCGAAACAGGTTCTGTCGGCACCGGCGTCGAGCGCGGTCTCTGCCAACGTCTCGAGGTAGTCGAGATCCGCGCGCGAGCCGTCCTCGCCGATGACCTCGACCCAGAGGTCGTGGTCTTTCGCGTAGGAGACCAACTCTGCGGTCTTCTCGAGGTTGTCCTCCCGAGAGGTCCCGACTTTCCCCTCGACGTGTCGGTCGCTCGCCGGCACGACGAGGTGGATTCCGTCGACATTACAATCGAGCGCGAGGTCGATGTCCGACTGAATCCCGCGGCAAAAACTCGTCACGCGAGCGTCGAGATCGAGGTCGGTGACCCGAGAGATCGCCTGTCGTTCGCCCGCGCCGGTACAGGCGCTGCCAGCCTCGATAACCGAGACGCCCGCCCGCTCTAACGCGCGAGCGATCTCGACTTTTTCGTCGGGCGAGAGCGAGACGCCGGGTGCTTGTTCGCCATCGCGGAGTGTGGTATCGAGAAGGCGGACGGTACGATCGGACGGAATCGTCTGTTCGGGGGAGTGTGTTACGGGCAAGAGTGATGAACTGCGATTTTCAGAATCGCGGAATTTCGCATCCAGCCGGGTCGCCCCGACTTCCTCTATCCTCGTCGTTCGGCGTTGAGATGGTATCTCGTGCCATTATACAGGGACAATCGGATAGGGAGAACTTAAAGCCGCCGATGATGACATACGTTCGTCGCGCTATCATCGACTAGACGCGCCGTTTCGATCTCAGCAAAGTGGGGATCGCGTCGAACTGTGTCGAATCGCGTCGGATCGTCTCGTCTCGATTCGATTGGACCTCGCGTCGAAACTCGCATCGAATCGTTCCATCGATCGCCCGTTGAATTCTAGACGACTGCGCCTCGAACGGCTTCCGATCGGCAAAACGATACTATATAAATATACCTCCGATATTTCGGGAAAACGCAATACGGAACCGGGGCTCGTGCGGGACAACTCTTATGTAGAAGCAGTCGCTTACTTTATCTCATGTCCCGATCCGCACTGGTCGGCAACGTCACCGCGATGCTCGAGGACGCGGACTTTGTGGTAAGCGACCGGTGTGCGATTCGACCGAAGAGTTTCGATATCGCAGCACGCCGCGGCGACGACTTACTGCTCGTCAAAATCCTCGGCAACATCGACGCGTTCAATCGAGCGACCGGCCACGAGATGCAACGGCTCGGCACCTACCTTCACGCAACGCCGCTGGTCATCGGCCTGCGAAGCCGCGACGAAGACCTCAAACCCGACGTCGTCTACTTCCGACACGGCGTTCCGGTCTTCAGCCCGGATACGGCCTACAACCTGTTCATCGAGGGCGTGCCGCCGCTGATCTACGCCGCGCCCGGCGGCCTGTACGTCAACATCGACGGCGACTTGCTCGCCGACGAGCGCGAAAACCGCGACTGGAGTCTCGGCCGCCTCGCGAACGAACTCGGCGTCTCTCGGCGCACCGTCTCGAAGTACGAAGACGGCATGAACGCCTCCATCGAGGTCGCGATGGCCTTAGAGGAACTGTTCACCTCCGAGCTCACCAGTCCAGTCGACGTCCTCGAGGGAGCAGAAGATATCCACGAAAGCGACTCGACCCCCGAGGACCCGGCTGCCGACCCCGACGACGAGGAGGTCGTCGCGGTACTGTCGAAAGCCGGCTACAGCGTCCACCCGACTCTCAGATCCCCGTTCAAGGCGATAAGCGAGGATCAAGACGACGGCGACAACGAGGTCGTGCTGACCGGTCACTCGGAGTTTACGAAAGCGGCCGAAAAGCGCGCCCGGATCATGAGTTCGATTGGGCAAGTAACCCGAACGCACTCCGTCTACGTCGTCGACAGAGCCAAGCGCGACGCCGTCGACGGTACGGCGCTGGTCGAACGCGACGAACTCGAGGATCTCCGCGAAGCAGACGACCTGCGCGACGTGATCCGCGACCGGGCGGAGCGCGAAGAGGTCGCCTGATCGTCAATTTCGGCCGATCGAGTCGGAGACGATATTCTGCCACCCAACCCACCGCTTCGCAACTCCGAAGCGGCGCAGCGATGAACGGATCCGAACGCAAGACACGTGTCAGCCGTTTCGGGGTTCGAACTGATAAACTGTTTTAGGGAGGCAGGTGAAGCGAAACCCATGGAGAGCCTCAACCGAATGGCGATCGAACTCGTCGACGAAGCCCTCGAGTACGCCGAAGAGTTGAACATCGGCGGCTACGACCTCGAAAACGAGTCGACGGTCCTCGACTTCGGCATCGACTTCGACGGCGGGATCGAAGCCGGACTGTTGTTGACCGAGATCCAGACCGCCGGCCTGGCGACCCCGAGCACCGAGCTGGGCGAAATCGGCGACGCACCGGTACCCTACGTCGATCTCTCGACCGACCAGCCGGCGCTCGCGCTGCTTTGCTCGCAGAAGGCGAGTTGGGAACTCACGACCGACGATTTCGACGGTCTCGGCAGCGGCCCCGCTCGAGCGCTGGTCGCCGAGGAGACGGAGTTTCGACAGATGGGCTACACCGACGCGTTCGACCTCACCGCGCTCGCGGTCGAAACCGACGAGCAGCCGACGGAAGCGGCGGCGGCACAGGTCGCAGACTTCGCGGAGGTCGAAACGAGCGGCGTCTTCTTGCTCGCCTATTCGACCGGGAGCCTCGTCGGGAGCGTAACGAGCGCGGCCAGAGCGGCCGAACTGGCGACCTTCCGGCTGACAGAACTGGGCTACGATCCGCGAGACATCGTCTCCGCAAGCGGACGGGCACCGGTCGCGCCGGTCGCCGGGGACGAAGGGGAGGCGATCGCCCGGACGAACGACGCGCTGGCCTACGGCGGCACGGCACACCTCGTCGTCCGCGAGGATGCGGACGTCTTCGAGCACGTTCCCTCGACGGCCGCCGACGAGCACGGCCGCCCCTTCGCCGAAATCTTCGACGACCTCGAGTGGGACTTCTCGGAGGTCCCCGCCGACCTGTTCGCGCCTGGAAAGGTGACGATCGACGTGCTGGGCGGTCCGACGTACGTCGTCGGCGAAACGAACGAATCCCTACTCGTCGAGTCGTTCGACCTGTAGCCGTACGGTTCACACTGATACTCATATCGCTATGCGATTCAAACCTGTCCCCGAACCGCCCGCCGAACTCGCGGACGTGGCGACGATTCGAGCGGCGGTTCCGGCGACGCCCGACGAGGATATAGATTGCTGCGCTCGGCTGATCGACCGTACACGCATTTCCGATCGCGACGAGGCGGCGACCTGGCTGACCTACCTCCGGGCGCTCGAGTTGGCGACTGACGAGCCCGCGGGGTTCGCCCGGACGTCGATGGGCATCGATCCCGAGCGGCTTCGAACGGCGTTTCTCGAGCGGGTCGTCGGAACCGAGGCGGTCCTCGAGACGCTCGAGGCGACCGATCGACCGCTCGAAGCCCGCGAAGTGTCCACTCGGGTTCGAAGCCGGAACCGCGTCGAGAAACCCCTCGAGCGCACCGATCGCATTCTCGAGTGGGCTGTGCTCCTCGAACTCGCCGATAGCGAGGGAGGGCAGTATCGCCCGCGGTAGCTAGCTTTTTGAGAGATTCGACGCAACCAGTTGCTATCGATGAGCGACGCAATCACGGCGATCTGCTTCGACCTCGACGACACGCTCTGTACGTACACCCAGCGCGGCGAGGATATTCTCGAGTCAGCGTTCGATCGCGCGGGCGTGGAGCCGCTGTTTTCGATCGGTGCGTTTCACAACCGGTACGTGGACTACCTCGAGGAAAGCGACGGAATCGAAACGCTCCGTCGAGCGTGCTTCGCCGATCTCGCGGTCGAGGCCGGACACGACCCGGAAACCGGACACGCGGTCGCGAACGCGTTCGCGAGCATCCGAGACCAGACGAGCGTCGGTCTCCTCCCCGGCGCCAGCGCCGCGGTGTCGGCGCTCGGCGAGGAGTACGGACTCGGACTGATCACCAACGGCGCGCCCGAAATGCAACGGGCAAAACTCGAGGCGATTGGGCTCGCGGAGTCGTTCGAAACGGTGGTCTACGCGGGCCACGAGACGCGAGCCAAACCCGATCCCGAGCCGTTCGAGGTCGCTCTCGAGGCGCTCGAGGCCGACCCGGAACACAGCGTCTACGTCGGGAATTCGTTCGAGTCAGACGTTGCTGGAGCCCACGCCGCGGGAATGCGGCCGGTGTGGGTGCCGACAAGTGGCGCGGCTGAGACGGTTCCGGAATCGGGACCGAACCCCGAGCACGTCCTCGAGTCGCTCGCAGAATTACCACCGGTGCTTCGATAGCAGCGACCGTCCCGCTCGAGTCGGCCCGCTTTTGTCCGCGGCCCGCGAGTTCGAGATAATGACCGACCACGCGATCAATTTTACTGCACTTCTCGAGGAGGTACGAGCGTTCGACGAGCACGGCGAGTCGAACGACATCGTGACCGTAAGCGGGGACGACCCGTTCGCCGTCTGTCAGTCGCTCTTTCGACGACTCGGCGATCGGACAGCGACGGATCGATGTGAGTTCGTCATGAGCCACACCGTCCGTCGAGAACTCGAGCGCACGCTCGTCCGGGGCGAACCGACGATCGGAACCGAGCCGTTTCTCGAGCGCCAGATCCGAACGGACGTTTCGATGCCCGACGACGTAATTCTATTCGCGGACTTCGACGCGATCACGCTCGGCGGTACGGTTCTGGAGCCGGACGCAGTCGGCCTCGGGGAATCCGCGTAGTTCAGTAAGACCGCAGCGATCGGCTCAGTCTGCCGGTTTGACGCCCGTCACGGTGCCGACGCCCTTGCTCCGGCCCTCGCGGAAGACGAACCGTTGTCCTTCCTCGACCAGGTACGGCCGAAACTTGAACTCGACGGTCGTCTTCCCTTTGTCACCCGGCAGGAGACGCCCGTTCTCCGGGTAAAAGGCGGCGGCTTCGCCGATCGTCTCGAGGTGGACGACCGGTTCGTATCCCTCGCCGATGCGGGTGGGGTGGTTGAGGACCATGACCTCCGCCTCGAACTCCCGGACTGGCTTGGGATCGGCGTCGGCGGGGAGGAGGACCATCCCGCGCTCGATTGCGTCCTCCTGAATTCCTTTGAGTGCGATGCCGACGATTCGCCCCGCCTGAGCCTGATCGACCCGATGATAGTGCATCTCGATGGATCGGACCTCGACCTCCTCGAAGCGGCCGTCGGGCATCGGGCCGAGCAGTAACTCGTCGCCCGCTTCGACGCTTCCGGACATGACCGTCCCCGAGGCGACAGCGCCGACGCCGGTCACCGAGTAGCTTCTGTCGACGTACATCCGGAAGTCGCCGTCGTTTCCAGCCGTCTTCGGGAGCCGATCGAACAGTTCGTCGAGCGTCTCGAGTCCCTCCATTGTGATCGCGCTGGTGGCGACGATGGGGACGACGGTGTCGTCGATTTCCTCGATTGCGGCGTCGATACCGTGGCGCTCGACGCTGAGCGGCGACTTGCCGACCTCTCGAAGCAGTCGCTCGACCTCCCGCGTGACTTCGTCGACGCGGTCGTCGTCGACGGCGTCGACCTTGGTGATCGCGACGATGGTCGGCAGTTCCGTCGCGAGCAGGATGCCGAGGTGTTCGCGGGTGACCCGCGTCGGCCCGTCGTCGGCCTCGACCACCAGCAGGCCGTAATCGAGTTTCTGACCGACCAGTCCGCGGATCGTCGTCCGAAGCCACGGCTCGTGGCCGACGGTATCGACGAACGAGACGAGGCGGTCGGCTTCCTCGACGACCTGCGCGCGGTCGCCCTTCCGATTCGGGTTCCTGACGCGGATCGGCCCGTCGTCGTCGAAGCCGTACACGGCGTAGGAGAGGTCGGCGGAGAGCCCGCGGTCGACTTCGTGGGGCTGGACGTCCAGGAAAGCTCGCGTCGCGCCGTCGCCGTCGTCGGGCTTGCCCGTCACGAGCGAGCCCACGAGCGTACTCTTTCCGTGGTCGACGTGGCCCGCGGTTCCGACCACGACGTGTTCGTCGTCGGTCTCGAGGACGGCACCTTCACGAATTTGGGCGACGCCGACGAGACCGTTGTCGTCCGAGGATGCGGTGTCGTCGCTTCCGCCGGAGCGGTCCGCACCGGTCGCGGTGCTCGGAGCGTCGGCACCGACGCCCCACGTCTGCACGTCGTCGATGTGACAGTCGGCTTCCTCCGCGAGCAAGGAGAGGACGTCCATCGACTCGGAGAACGTCTCCGCGTCGATACCCGCGAGGCCGCCGTCGTCTGTGACGCCGACCACGTACGTTGCTTCGCCGTCGCCGGAGAGGACGCGGTGTCGCAGTTGGGCGGCCAAACTCTCTCGACGGCCGCCGTCGAGGTGGACGTCGCGAAGCAGTCGTTCTTTGAATTCGACGCTGCCACCGTCCTGTTCACCACGTTCCAGGGCCCGCTCGAGTAAGGCCCGGTCACGGCTCATGTGCCACGGTAGAGAGTCACAGCGCAAAAGCCTTCTCGTTGCGTGTCAGATGTTGACATTGGGCGATAAGTAGTTTCTCGCACGGATTTCCATGACGGTTGATCTATTCCGGGAGCGGGTTCAAGCGTCTGGAGCCACTATATGGCATATGAGCGTGAGCGGGCTCTGTCAGATCTGTGAATCGCGACCGGCTCAGGACCGGTGTGACAACTGCGGAACGCTGGCCTGCGAGCAACACTACGAACGCGACCTCGGACTCTGTGCGGACTGTGCAGCCCAGGCGCGACCGGGCGAGCAGCCGGACGACACCGATATTCACCGATTCTGATTCATCCGGCCGGCGGCTGGTACTATCGGATCGGCGGCTCGTACTCCCTCTCGGAAAACAGCTGCTGACGGCGGTGACACCGGCTGGTTTCTATCTCGAGACTGGGACAGTTTCTCACTCTCGATACTGGTTCAGTCGCGATTGCAACCGCGCTGCGGCCTGACCGGCAGCGGCCGCAAAGTCCTCCCCCGCGCCCTCTCCGGCGAAGATGATCCCCCGAGAGGAGTTGACGAGGCCGACGCCGTTAGCGAGGCCGTGTTCGACGGCGGCTTCGGCGTCGCCGCCCTGGGCACCGATGCCCGGAACGAGGAAGGGGAGATCCGGTGCCAGTTCCCTGACCTCCTCGAGTTCGTCCGGGTTCGTCGCGCCGACGACGAGTCCGACGTTGTCGTTTGCGTTCCAGGTGTCGGCCAGCGCCGCCACCCGCTCGTAGAGCGGTTCGCCGGACTCGAGTTCGAGATCCTGGAGATCCGCTCCGCCGGGATTCGACGTTCGACAGAGGACGAACACGCCGGCTTCCTCCTCGGCGAGAAACGGCTGGAGTGAGTCACGACCCATGTAGGGGTTGACGGTGATCGCGTCGACCGTCTCGAGTATCTTCGCGTACTGTCTGGTCGTGTTGCCGATATCAGCTCGCTTGGCGTCGAGCAGGACCGGGACGCCTTTGCCGTGTGCGTAGGCGACGGTCTCCTCGAGAGCGCGCCAGCCGTCGGGGTCCTCGTAGAACGCGGCGTTTGGCTTGTAAACCGCTGCGTGTTCGTGGGTCGCGTCGATGATCCGGCGGTTGAACGCCCACCGCGGGAGGTCGTACTCCGCTAAGTGGTCGGGGATGCGTTTTGGGTCGGGATCCAGTCCGACGCTGACGATGCTGTCGACCGAGACGATGCGGTCGTGCAACCGATCGAAGAAGTTCATGCACTCGAGTGCAAACCCGACGGCCGAAAGTGTTGCTATCGATCATGCCCCGAATACGGTGATTCCTGCGTACGGTACCTCCGAGGACGGTGACTCGGATACGGCGAGGCTGCTGTCGCTATCATCCGCGAAAGTGCGACAGTGTCGTGGCGACGACACGGGAAACTATCACAGTATTCGTCGTAGGACAGGTATATGACCCGACTGGCGCTCATCGCACACGACGAGAAGAAACCGGAACTCATCGAGTTCGCCCAGACCCATCGAGCACAACTGCTCGAGTACGAACTGATCGCGACCGGAACGACCGGAAAACGCCTGATGGAGGCCACCGGTCTCGAGATCGACCGCATGGCGTCGGGACCGCTCGGGGGCGACCTGATGATCGGCGCGCAGGTGGCGGAGGGGAGACTCGACGGCATCGTCTTCCTTCGGGATCCGCTGACCGCCCAGCCCCACGAACCGGACATCTCGGCCCTGCTTCGCATCTGTGACGTCCACGATACCGCGCTGGCGACGAACCTCGAGAGCGCCGCGTACCTGCTCGAGGGTGTCGCCGACCGGGAGGAGTAGGTCGCCAAATTCGACCGCTCCCTACGGCGTCGATAGATCGGCGCGGTGTCGACACCAGCAAGCTATTTCTCCGTTCGCCAACGTTCTCGAGGCATGCCGACGTACTACGAAGACATCGAGGTTGGAGATACCTACTCCTTTGGCGACCGGACGATATCGAAAGCCGAGATCCTTGAGTTTGCCGAGCAGTACGATCCGCAAACGTACCACGTCGACGAGGAGGCCGCCGAGGACTCCCTGTTCGGGGAACTCATCGCGAGCGGGTGGCACACGGCGTCGCTGTGTATGCGCGAGTTCGTCGAGCACGTCGCCGACGAGGCGTGGCTCGGGGCCCGAGGCATCGACGACCTCCGCTGGATCAAACCCGTCACGCCCGATGATACGCTCTCGATGACGGTCGAGATCGTCGACAAGCGACCGCTCGAGGACGACCCGACGATCGGCCACGTCGATACCAGACTGACGGCGTACAACCAGGACGATGAGGCCGTGATCACGTGGATCGGGCTCGGAATCGTCGCACGGCGCGATTCAGACGAGTCCTGATCGGACTCTCGGGGAATTCGGGTTCGCGTGGAGCCCGAATCGAGTTCTCGAGCGACCTACTCGGGCACTCACAAGGCTCTACGCCCTTTTTCGCGAGAGCGCCTTCGGTTTTCGAGAGCCGATTCGATCGAGGGCAAAAGCAGCCCCGCCAGCCACGGACGGTGTCACGGTGTTTATTAGCCATCCGTCTCGACTAGAGAGTATGACTATCTACGAGAGCGATCTTCCCGGCGTCGGGAAGAAATACGAGATCGAGCTCGAGGGGGGAGAGCGCCTCGTTATCGTGACGCACAACACCGGGAAGCGAGAGGTCTACCTGAAAGCCGACGCGGACGCAGACAGCGACAAACTGTTCGAACTGCCGGATCGGATGGCTCGAAAAGTGGGCACGATTCTCGAGGGCGCATACTTCCAGCCGGTCCAGACGAACCGGGTCGAAACGATGCTCTCCGACGAAACTTTCATCGAGTGGTACGGCGTCCCAGCGGGTTCGGATATCGTCGGACAGGCGATCGCCGACGCCCAAATCCGCGAACGAACCGGCGTTTCGATCATCGCGATTCAGCGTGGCTCCGAGGTCATCACGCCGCCCACACCCGAAACAGTAATCGAGGCCGAGGATACGCTCGTCGTCGTCGGCCAGCGCGAGGACTGCACCGAGTTCGAACAGTTGCTCGGAAACGGCGGTAACGAGTGATCACCGTGCAGCGCCCGTCGGGGGTGAGACAGAGTGGCGACTGAAACCACGCTGATCGAAATCGGCGTGCTGTTCGCCACCGCCGCAAGCGCCGGCGTGCTTGCGAACCGGCTCGGACAGTCGGTCATCCCGTTTTACATTCTCGCCGGCATGACCCTCGGCCAGTACGTACTTGGTGCAACTCCGGTTCCCGAGTTTCTCACTCCGCTCGTCGGCGAGACGTTCCCGCACCTGGTCGAAACCGACTTCATCTACCTGGGCGCGGAACTCGGAATCGTCTTTCTGCTGTTTTTCCTCGGCCTCGAGTTCAACCTCGAGCGGCTGTTGGCAACCAAAAACCGCATCGGGAAGGCCGGGACAATCGATCTCGTATTGAATTTCGGTGCCGGGATGGCGCTTGGCTGGTACTTTTTCGGCGACTTCCTGGCCGCGTTCGTCGTCGCCGGAATCGTCTACATCTCCTCGTCGGCGATCATCACCAAGTCGCTCATCGACCTCGGCTGGATCGCAAACGACGAAGCGGACCCGATGCTCGGGACTCTCGTCTACGAGGATCTGTTCATCGCTATCTACCTCGCGGTCGTCTCCGCGCTCGTCATCGGTAGCGGCGATATCGGCGAAGCGATGGGCCAGATCGGTGCCGCGATGGCGTTCATCCTCGGACTGCTGGTGCTCGTCTACTTCGGAACCGCGTGGTTCCAGCGGGCACTCGAGACCGATTCGCACGAATTCCTCGTGCTCCGGACGCTGGGCGTCCTCGTGCTGGTCTCCGGTGGCGCCCTCGCGCTCGGCGTCAGCGAGGCGGTCGCTGCCTTCTTCATCGGGATGGCCTTTTCCTCGACGGATCACGTGCACGATCTCGAGCAACTGTTAGAACCCCTGCGTGACACGTTCGCGGCCGTCTTCTTCTTCTGGATCGGCCTGTTGACCGACCCGAGCGTGTTCGTCGGCGTCGCGGGCATGATCGCCATCGCCGCCCTCCTCACGACCCCGAGTAAACTCGTGAGCGGATACCTCGGGGGACGCATCTACGACCTCGACGAGCGGCGATCGGTCCGCGTTGGGCTCGGGATGGTCACCCGCGGAGAGTTCTCGCTGATCATCGCGAGCACCGTCATCGCGGCGAGCGGTTCGGGTGGACCGATCGGCGACGGAATCGCCGATACGATCTACGCCTTCACGGTCGGTTACGTCCTGCTCATGAGCATCCTCGGAACGACGCTCATGCAGTACTCCGATCGGATCGAGGCGGTGGTCCTCCCGCGGCTTCAGAGCGGATCCGGGACGGAGTCATAATCAGTGGCTACGCTCGACGAGACTCGAGCGCGCCAACCGAGTACTCCATTTCGAAAAAAGATACCTTGAAAGCCGTTCGGTTCCTTCTATCGATCATGGTAGAGGCGATCGTCTTCGATCTCGACGAAACGCTCGCCGTTCCTGATCGTGATCGAGCGACGATTCTCGAGGACGTCACGGCTGCAACGGGGACGCCGCCGATCAGTCGCGAATCGTACCTCGACGCACACCGCCAGCACCTCACCAGGAAGACTCGAGAGCCGATTTTCGCCGAACTGTTGGCCGGCCGAGAGACGGACACCGACGCCGAAGAGCTGACCACGGCGTACCGGCGGACTATCGCGGAGTCGCTCGCTCCAATTTCCGGCGTCGAATCCCTGCTCGCGGAGCTCAAAGACACCTACAGCGTCGGCTTGCTCACGAACGGGCCGGTTCGCGCCCAGCGGGACAAACTCGAGACCCTCGGCTGGGAACGCACCTTCGATGCGGCGCTCGTGACGGGCGAACTCGAGGCGGGAAAACCCGACCCGCGGGCGTTCGGCGCGATCCTGTCCGAACTGGACGTGGACGCCGCGAGCGCGGTCTACGTCGGTGACGACGTCGAAGCCGATATCGCCGGCGCGACGAACGCCGGAATGGATGCGATTCAAATACTGAAACCCGACGGACCCGACCCGGACGACCGGGCGCTCGCACACCTCGAGCAACACTCAATCGCGCGGGAACTGCCTGCTGTGCTCGGGCGACTCGAGCGTTGACTGACTGCTGTACGAAAAGCGCTGTTACTCCTCGAGCGACCGGCTTACCTCGTCGAAAACGTCCGTCGCTCGTTTGACTTCGCCGCCGTCCTCGACGAACACGAGCGTCTTCGGGGGCGTCGTTGCTTTCGGGCGGACTCTGAGGCCGACCGCTTCGGCGGCGTCTGCCGCGCGCTCTTGTCCCCGCTCGAATTCGACGCGAGTTCGGTCCTCGTGGACGAATACGCGAGCGAACAGCGCACCACCGCCGGCCGGTCTCGCTCGTTCGATGTCGTAGGCTCGAGCGCCGTCGGCGGTCGGTTCGACGTCCGTGTCGGCGTCGACGACCGCGAGTCGCTCGAGGTGGCCGTCCTCACGACCGTCGAGTTCGCTTGCGAGTAGTTCGGCGATTCGTCGGCCGTCGGTGATCCGCGCCTCGACCATACCAGCGGGTAGGCCCCGTCGAATTAATCGGCTTCGGTCGAGGGACTCAGTCGCCAGCAGTGGTCAGGGCGCGTCTGGCGACGGGGGCGAGATCCGAGACGTCGATTCCCTCGCGACGAGCGTAGACGACGGCCGCGGCTTCGATCGTAATCTCGAGTTCCTGCTGGAGCGTGTTGATCGCCCCGACGGCTTCGTGTTTCTCGGTTCCCTCGGCGACGAGTGCGTCGAGGACGCGTTCGAACGCGGAGCGCTCCGCGAGAAGGTCCTCGTCGGGAACGAAATCGTCGGGAATCGTCACCGTCGCGGGATCGAACGCTAGTTCGAGGTCGGTCCCGTCGTGGGCCAGAAGGTCCTCCTGTGTGGCGATGTCGATCAGCCGCTTGGCCTGGTCGGGTGAAAACCAGTCCCGATCCAGCGAGAGGGCGACGACGAACTCGTTCTCTCGAAGTCGCTCCGTCCCGTTCTGGACGAACGGCGCAGCGACGGCGACGCGAAGACTCATCGAAATTGACTCTTCAGGGCGAGGAAATAACGATGGCGGTTCGTACTGGGGCACTCAATCCGACGCTCGGTTGCCGCCGTTTCGGTTTGCTCGAGACGGCGGTGGAACTTCGGAAATCGTCGGCTCCGGCGGGTCGGGGAGCACGCACCGGTCGAGTTCGCCGTTTACGTGCTCGTACTGCATCGGTTCGTTCGCGAGCGGATGCGCGGGATTTTGGTTGCTGTCGATTCGCGCGGCGCGAATCTCTGCGAATCCGTTGACTCGAGCCCGAATGCCCCGCCAGTGATACTCCGTTTCTGGCGGGACCGAAAACGGCCGCGGCGGTTTCCGGTCGGGATGGTTCGTCGCCAGAATCGCGTTGTTGACGTTGCTGGCGAGCGAATCGTGATCGATGAGAACGCCGACGCTTGCGTGTCGTGGAGCGCGGGCGGCCAGCACGTCGAGTCCGAGATGTAACGCCCGATACTCGGCGACGTTGTTGTCCGGCGGGGTGTCAGTGGTCGCAACGCGTGCGACTCGAGTGCCGTCTCTCGTTTCGATCACTGCACCGAGCCCACCGCCCGTCTTTCGGAACGACCCGTCGGTCGCGACGTAGAAGTCGCGATGATGGGTTTTAGGTGGGTGTGCGATGTGAGGAGTCGGTGACTCGTCGAACAGGTCCCGCAATGCGGGGCGGCCGTGGGCGGCCATACTCTCAGTTGGTCCTGTAGCTAACTTAAAGTTTTGCCAGGTATCTGCCTGTGAAATCTCGACAGAACGCTGTTGAGACGAGGAGATAAGTCGCGAATTGTGACATTATCTGACGGCAGCGCGAGCAGAAGGAAACGCAACGTATAGGATTCGAGAACGAAAAGTCGACTCGTGAGCCGGTCTCGTACCCTCCTGTTGTTCCTCCTGCTTTCGGTCCTCTGGGGGTCGGCGTTCGTCGCGATCAGCGCCGGGCTCTCACACTTCCCGCCGGTGTTGTACGCCGCACTGCGCTACGACATCGCGGGTCTCCTGATGCTCGGGTACGCCGCGTACGCCGCCGAGGACTGGATTCCGCGGGGGAGCCGCGAGTGGCAGGTCGTGGCTGTCGGCGCGGTGTTGCTCATCGCCAGCTATCACGCGTTTCTGTTCGTCGGCCAGCAACACACGACAGCGGCCGCGGCGGCGATTCTGGTCAGTCTCTCACCGGTTTTGACGACCGGATTCGCGCGGATGCTGTTTCCTGCGGACGCGCT
The DNA here is from genome assembly GCF_000517625.1 of Halostagnicola larsenii XH-48. GTDB lineage: Archaea > Halobacteriota > Halobacteria > Halobacteriales > Natrialbaceae > Halostagnicola > Halostagnicola larsenii. The sequence continues at coordinate 1,807,872 of NZ_CP007055.1, forward strand.
CTCGCCGACTGGTATCGGCGGCGTCGTCCTCGGGCTTATCGGCGTCGCCATCATCGCCCAACCGGATCCGTCGGACCTGCTCGCGACCGACGTAATCGCGACGCTGCTGGTCTTTCTCGCCGCGACGTCGTTCGCGCTCGGCAGCGTTCTGACGCGGCGAATCGACGCCCCGATCGAAATCGAAACGATGGAAGCGTGGTCGATGCTCGGCGGCGCGCTCGTGATGCACGTAGTGAGCCTCGCACTTCGAGAACCGATCGAGCCGTCCGCATGGACCCATCCCGAGGCTATCGGTGCGCTCGCATACCTCTCGATCGCCGCAAGCGCAGTCGGATTTTTGCTCTACTTCGAGTTACTCGAGCGCCTCGGTGCGGTCGAGATCAACATGGTCTCGTACGTCGCCCCGATCGTCGCCGCGGTGGTCGGCTGGCTCTACCTCGGCGAAGCGATCGATCCGGCCACAGCTCGCGGGTTTGCCTGCATCGCCACTGGCTTTCTCATCGTCAAACGAAAATCGATAGGGCGCGCTGTCACCACAATCGGTCGGTAAGCGTCAGTGTTCGTCTTCGCTCCGGTAGGAATGCCCCACGTAGAGCGCCCCGAGATTGAGAACGAGCAGGCCGAGGAAGATTCCGGTTTCCGTCCCGCTCGAGAGTCCCGTCACGAGCAACGGCACGTAGAAAAACGGCAAGACGATCGCCAGCCAAAAGCTCGTTACTCGAATCGGTTTCGCTATCGACGGGAAATAGCGCTCGAGCGTGTTCGCATCCTGTCCGTCGGTAGATTCGCCCCGCCCCGCAGTTCGGTGATCGTGTGATGATTGGTTCGACATTACAATACCAGATGACAGGACCTACCCCGCTGTCGTGGAAATAGGGGGCCGATCGTCTCGAGAAGTTGCGGAGAATTCAGACGAATGTAGGCGAATGTAGCGTTCGTTGGCGATGGCTACCGACAAAAAACCGGACGAGTTGGCCCGGAGAGTGCCGCCCGCCCGTGACTGGGCCGATACTCGAGATCGCCGATCGGTCGGCGGACAATGGCTGCGTTCGCTCGCGAAACTGCGAGGTAATCAGTGATTACTCGAGATCGTAGCCGGCCCCTAACCATGATACGCAGCGCTGACGGCTCTGGAATCCGTGCCAGTACAGGCAAAAACCGCAACGGGCTCGAGGCCGGGCGATCGCGTTACTGGAAGCCGATGCGACTGCCGCGACGACCCGTGCCCGGTTCGGTCACGCTGGAGCCGCCCGCGAAGTCTTCCTTGATCTGCTCGTAGTAGTCTAAGATGTCGTCGGTGATCGTCGGTCGAACGTTCTCCATGGCCTGTCTGAAGTGACGCATTTCGACGACATCGGCCTCGGTGTCCTCGCGAAGCGCTTCGATAGCCGCCTCGCGGCCGATCGACTCGAGGTCGCTGCCGACGTAGCCGTCCGTAATTTCGGCGATTTCCGCCAGACTGACGTCCGCCGCCAGCGGCGTATCCTCGGTGTGGATCTCGAGGATGCGCTCGCGCCCCTCGACATCAGGCTCGCCGATCATGACGAGCCGATCGAACCGACCTGATCGGAGCAACGCGGGGTCGATCATGTCCGGGCGGTTCGTCGCGCCGATGACCATCACGTTACCCATATCCTCGAGGCCGTCGAGTTCGGTCAGCAGCTGATTGACGACCCGTTCGGAGACGTTCGAGCCGACTTCGCCGCCCCGTCCGGGCGCGAGCGCGTCGAGTTCGTCGAAGAAGATCACCGTCGGGGAGACCTGCCGCGCTTTGCGGAAGGTCTGGCGGATCGCCTTCTCGGATTCGCCGACCCACTTCGAGAGGAGCTGTGGCCCGCGAACGGAGATGAAGTTCGCGTTGGTCTCGTTGGCCACGGCCTTCGCCATCAGGGTCTTGCCGGTGCCGGGCGGGCCGTACAGCAAGACGCCCGCCGGCGGATCGATGCCCATCCGCTCGAAGCGCTCTGCGTTGTTCAGCGGCCACTCGACTGATTCCTGGACCTGATCTTTGGCCTCGTGGAGGCCGCCGACATCGTCCCAGGAGATCTTCGGTAACTCGACGAGGACCTCCCGCATCGCCGAGGGCTCGACCTCGTTGAGCGCGCCGCTGAAGTCGTCGCGTTTGACGATCATCCGATCGATCAGGCTCGGCGGGATGTCCTCCTCGTCGAGGTCGATCTCGGGGAGGTATCGTCGAAGCGCTTTCATCGCGGCTTCCTTGGTCAGGCTCTCGATGTCCGCGCCGACGAAGCCGTGGGTTTCGTCCGCCAGGTGCGAGAGGCTGACGTCGTCGGAGAGGGGCATCCCACGCGTGTGGATCTGTAGGATTTCCTCGCGACCGACTTCGTCCGGGACGCCGATTTCGATCTCCCGGTCGAACCGACCGGGGCGGCGCAGTGCCGGATCGACCGAATCGACGCGGTTCGTCGCGGCGATGACGATGACCTGCCCGCGAGCCTCGAGGCCGTCCATCATCGTCAACAGCTGTGCGACGACGCGGCGTTCGACCTCGCCCGTGACGTCCTCGCGTTTGGGCGCGATGGAGTCGAGTTCGTCGATGAAGATGATCGCGGGCGATTCCTCGCTCGCGTCCTCGAAGATCTCGCGCAACTGCTGTTCGGATTCGCCGTAGTATTTCGAGATGATCTCCGGGCCCGCGATAGAGAAGAAACTCGCGGAGGTTTCGTTGGCGACCGCTTTCGCGAGGAGGGTCTTTCCGGTCCCGGGCGGTCCGTGGAGCAACACCCCCTGTGGCGGCTCGATCCCCAGTTTCTTGAAGATCTGCGGGTGTTTCATCGGCAACTCGACCATCTCGCGGACCCGCTGGATCTCGCTTTGGAGGCCGCCGATATCCTCGTAGGTGATTCCACCGCCGGTTTTCTCGAAGCCCGAGATGGGCTCTTCTCGGAGTTCCACGTCAGTATCCTCCGTGATCAGGACGACGCCTTCTGGTTCGGTCTCGACGGCGATGAGGGGGATCGCCTGTCCCGGTGATCGCATGAACGGGTGGTTCGTCGAGGACATGACCGGGACGATATCCTTGCCGACGACCGGTCGTTTCAGAATCTGGCGTTTGACCATGCCCGCGGCGTCGGAACCGAACTGAACCGATGCCTCTTCGGGCGGCGCGAGGACGAGTTTGTTCGCCTTCGTCGCCTCCGCCTTCCGAATCGTCACTCGTTCGCCGATACCCACGTCGGCGTTCTGGCGCGTGAAGCCGTCGATTCGGACGGTATCCGTATTCCAATCCTGCCGGTCCGCGCGCCACACCTTCGCGGCGGTCGTGTCCGCACCTTCTATTTCGATGATGTCGCCCGGACTGAGCTTGAGATGCAACAGCGTGTCCGGATCGAGTCGGGCGATACCGCGCCCCGAATCGTTCGGGTACGCTTTCGCAACCTCGAGTTGAACTTCGTTCATATTTCGGAATGGACGGCGTTGTCTGTAACTCCGGTACGTGATCGGATAGGTTTTGTGCTCGTGTGAGGAGCTACTGTGAGCGGGTGCCCCACCATGCTACTTTCTAACACATGATCGTCGGACAGGGAGGTACATAGATGTACCGGCGTCGTCCGATTTCGCCGTCATAACGTCCCTCTCGAGACCCTGTCGCGCGGAAGAACGAGGACTTTTGGTGGAGCCTACCGCCCTCGTAGACATGACACTCCTGGCGTTCGACGGTCGAATGGGTGCCAGCGGCGATATGCTCCTCGCCGCCCTTCTCGACGCCGGCGGGGACCCGACGGTCCTCGAGCCAGTCGAAGACGCGCTGTCTCTTGAGTACCGAATCGACGAGACGACGAAGTGTGGAATCACCGCGACGACGGTGGACGTGGTATTGACCGACTACCAGGACGAAACGGACTCCGAAGCGGGTCTCGAGGGGGTCGACGATCACAGCCACGGCGGCGACAACAACGATCGCGATGGCAGCGGTCACAGCCACGACGACAACAGCAACGGTCACGACGGCGGCAGTCACACCCACGACGGTGACGGCAACAGCCATGCCAATCACGAGCACAGCCACGACCACGGCGACGACGCGACTCACGCCGAGGGCCACGGCCCGCATCGTAGCTACCTCGAGGTCTGCGAAATCGTCGAGGAGATGGGCCTCGACGCGGCAGTCGAACGCGACGCGCTTGCCATCTTCGAACTGCTGGGCGAAGCGGAAGCGAGCGTCCACGGCGAGAACCTCGAGGAGATCCACTTCCACGAGGTCGGAGCCGACGATGCCATCGCGGACGTCGTGGGGGCCGTCCTGTTGCTCTCCGATCTCGAGCCCGACCGCGTCGTCACCACGCCGCTTGCGACCGGCGGCGGAACGGTCTCGATGAGCCACGGCCGGTATCCGGTTCCGACCCCGGCGGTCGTCGAACTCGCCGAGCGCGCTGACTGGTCGCTTCGGGGCGGACCGGTCGAAACCGAATTACTCACTCCAACGGGGGCGGCGATTCTCGGCCACGTCGCCGAGGGTGTCGATTCGCTCCCCTCGCTCTCGCTCGAGGAGTCCGGCTACGGCGCCGGCGGCTACGATCTGGACCCGCACCCGAACGTCCTCCGCGCACTGGTCGGCGAGGCCGACGCCGCGGGCCCGCTCGTGCGCGACGACATCACGGTCCTCGAGACGAACCTCGACGACGCGACGCCGGAAGTGCTGGGCGGACTGCAGGAAACGCTCACTGAGGCGGGCGCTCGAGACGTCTCGATCCTTCCCGCGACGATGAAAAAGTCCCGCCCCGGTCACCTCGTGAAGGTCATCTGCAAACCCGAGAACCGCGAGCGCGTGACCCGAGCGCTGGCCGAGGAAACCGGAACGCTCGGCATCCGCGAAACGGGGGCGACCCACCGGTGGATCGCCAACCGGGAGTTCGAAACCGTCGCGCTCGAGCGCGACGGAGACCGCTACGAGGTCGGCGTGAAAATCGCGAGCGACGCGGACGGGGCCGTCTACGACGTGAGCGCGGAGTACGACGACGCGGCGGCGGTGGCCCTCGAGACCCGGTGGTCGGTTCGGGAGGTGCTTCGACGCGCGGAAGAAAAGGGGCGAGAATCGCTCGAGGAGTGAGAGCCGGTACTAATTACCCGGTACTGACGTTTCACTACTCAGTACTGACGTTGACTTCCCCGTCCTCGCCGTCTTCGCCGTCTTCGGCGACGGTGTCTCCTCGATCGATATCGACGTGTTCCTCGCCGGTCACGACCGTACTGCTCTGGTTCGTGGACGTGTGCTGGCTCGTCGAACCGTTCGACTCGGTGCTCTGCGACGAGGTGCTCGTCGCGACACTGTGGGAGACGACGCGCTCGTCTTCCGTATCCCAGACGATCGTCCGTACCGTCGAGGTGACGGTGGTTCCGTCGTCGCTCGATTCGTTCGTCTCGATGGTAATGTTCAGCATGGACTCGTTTTCCACTTCTTCGCACTCGATCTCGGCGTCTTCGGGCAGTTCGTCGACGGAGACGTTGGCATCGATGGATTCGTTCGACGCGTTGAGCGCGTCGTAGCACTCGTCGCTCAGATTCATTTCGTTCTCACTATGGGTATCATCACCTGTCGAGTTGTTGATTCCGGAGACAGCGACAATACCAACACCTGCTATCACTACTACGCAGACGACCAGTATCACTCCTGTCGTTGGTATTCGGTTCATTGATCAGTGGCTGGATCAGCTATCAACGCTGCCCGTTGAAAGTATTTTTATTGATTTTACGTACTATAGGAATTGTTTACATGTCTCTCGAGTAGTGGTGTGATCTGATTGTACGCTAAAAAATTGAAGGTGAGTAGAACGCGGGTCGATTCCCGCTTAGCAGCGTTCTGTCAGCTGAGTTTACACTTCGATGTCGAGCTCGAGCAGCTCTATAATCTCGTCAAGGGAATCCTGAATACCAGTGAGGTCAGTAGTTCCGTCATCTCCACCATCGTCAGCTCCGCCATCGTCAGCTCCACCATCTTCAACGGTGGTTTCCTCTTCGAATTCCTGCTCGGCCTCGACATCAGCGTCGCCGCCGTCGCCGCCGTCGCCGGCGTTGGCGTCACCGCTGACGTCGCCGACTTCAGCCGAGGAGTCAGCGTAGCCAGTCTGTTCCTGTGCGTTCTGCTGGTTCACGTTCTGGAACTGGCTCGGTCCAGCGTCCCCACCATCGTCGTACTTGTTGTGGTCGGGGTTGTCAGCAGGACTCGAACTGCTCGCTGCCTGCGTGTTGGAGTTCGAAGCATCCTGCTCTTGGTCAACGATTGCTGGACCGGTTTCGACGTCTACGTTGTGGCCCTCGTGCGTCGCATCGCCGCCGTCGCCGCCGTCGCCGCCAACTCCGACACCGATATTGTTGGCGGATTCATTGGTGTCGTTCTGTGCCGCTGCTGTCCCGGCGAACCCCATGAACATGAGGCTGCCGACCAGTGCGAATACCATCAGCGCTGTGAATGTGCGTTTCATATTTGGTTAGTGCATCGTCCGGGCATACACGCGCGGACCGCCGAAACCGGGTCGTCACCAGCGCACCGCGTTTCTGGATTCGGCACCAGTCTCGAGTGCGCGGTTCCTCGCGGGATCTCGACCGATCCGAGCGATGCCACGGCGCGTTGCCCGGTTGGTTCCGACCATCAGCGCCCGTATTAACCCGAATTACAGTTTCAATGATCTATTGTCGATTGTGTGGCCGTTCGACCAACGTTACATTTGCTTTCGAAGTTGTCAGTCACTGTATCACCAATTTATCGTCGGAACGGACAGCCTATCGACAATTTCGCGTCTATATCTCGTGCTTACTCCCGCGGTGTAGTCGGCGTAATCTCGCATACACACGGTCCGAAACAGGTGTCGGTCCGGTTTTCAAGACTGTTCCTCAATCCGGTGGGTCACTGACTCGTGGATGTTACCGCCTACGTTCTCGAGACGGTGAACGAAACGGGCGGAATTCGGCGTGTTTTCGTCTGTCACACCGTCTCGGAACCGCCTAACCCGGACGATTTCGCCGGTAGTAGTCACCTTCGTAACCGGCCCAAAACTCGAGCGGCGCGCTCGGGGCGGTAACGACCTTGTTCTCTATTACAACCTACAGATAACAAAGACACTATTCGGAAAATGATGGTTCGCACCGTGAAGATGCAGTAAGAAAAGACCCTCACAGGGCATTTGAAACGATAACAAAAATACACGATGATATCACGATCACAACTTACGACAGTTCTCGTCGCCGCGATGCTCGCGCTCTCGATGACGGGTGCGGCCCTCCCCGCGACCGCACAGGAGGATTCCGGCGAGGATGACAGAACGATCCACACGCTCGAGGACGGAGAAGACCTCTACTTCGTCTTCGGCGCGGATCTCGGCGATCAATCAGTAGAAGAGTACGTCGACGAACACTTAGAGAGCGAAGCCAGCGCCGCCTCCGACGGCTCGAGTCCGGCTGCGGATATCGTCCAGTATCAGGACGTGAACCAGACGAACGTCGACATTCAGGAAGGCGCAGCCTCAATCTCCATCGACGGCGGCGACGCGACCGCTATCCAAGAGTCTCAACAGACGAACGAGAACACCCAGGAGGGCGAAGCCATCTCCGAGAACCAGAACCTCGAGGAGCAAAACGTCCAGTTCGAGGATGTCGGTGACGTCTACTTCCTCTTCGGCGATGACAACACCCAGCGCTTCGACGGCTGGGCGGTTGCCGGCGAAAAAGGAGGCGATCACGACAAGAAACACGACAAGGAGATAAAGTACTCCGAAGCGACCGTCACGCAGCTACAGCAGGTCGATCAGGCGAACGTCAACGAACAGAGCGTCGCCTTCTCGATCGCCGAAAACGGCAGTGACGCGCTCTCGATTCAGGACAGTTCCCAGCTTAATTCCAACTCCCAGAGCGCGGTCGCGAACGCGCAGAACGTGAATCCGAGCACCGCTCAAGGCGGTACCCAGGTCGCCGCGTCGGACCTGGATCAGGCTCAGGAGAGTATGCAGACCAACATCAACCAGCAAGGCTTCGCCGTCGCGATCGCGATCGGCAACGAATCCACGGCGACGTCGATCCAGACGACGGACCAGTCGAACATCAACGAACAAGTCGGAAGCGCCTACTCGGCGTCCGTCCTCGAAGCGACGGAGGGCATGAACGTCGCGTCGGCGAGTACGAACGGCGGCTCCGACGTGGTCGAAACCGTTAGCGACAAACAGAAGACCGGCCACGACAAGAAGAAAGGAAGCGACAATACCGACGCGAGCGTCAGCCAGTACCAGAGCGTCGACCAGCTCAACCTCAACCAGCAGAGCTCCGCGGTCGCAATCGCACTCAACGGCAGCGAAGCGACTGCGATCCAGATCTCTCACCAGGAGAACCACAACGCACAGGTCGGCATCTCACAGGCGCTGCCGGCGAACGAGGCCGGATCGTCACCGGGCGTTCTCTACAGCGAGGAGACGACCGTCTCGCTCAAGGGAGACAACGCGTCGGACAACCCGATCATGACGATCGACTCCGACGTTGGCGGCCAACAAAAACAGGACGTCGCCTATCAGCCCGATGCGGACGTCGATCAGTACCAGTCGCTCTTCCAGGAGAACTTAAACGAACAGCAGGCTGCGTTCGCAGTTGCCGAGGATGGCGGTGAAGCGACATCGTCGCAAGTGAGCATGCAGTCCAACGAGAACGTTCAGTTCGGCTCCGCGATCGCTCCGTCTGCGATCCCGGCATAACCTGCTGGAGAGTCAAGCACCACACCATCTCGAGGCAGTCTCGAGATCGAAGCGTCCCTGATTTTTCGAGCCCAATTATCGGCCGAAGAGCGCCAGCAGTGCACTTCGAGCGCCGTCTTTCTTATTCTTCGTCGACGCCGGTCGTCGGTGAGTCGTCGGTTTCGCGGTGTTCGGCGAGGGCCTCGTCGATGCCCAACTCGCCCGCGGCGACGCGTTCGGCCAGCGAATCGTCGATCGCGCGGTTCGTTTCGCTGCGCTCGCGCGAGCGGTCTTTGATCACCTGCAACTCGCCGGCGGTGGGTTCGATCTCCCGACTCTCGACGGGGTCCCCCTCGAGTCTCGCGATATTCGCGGCCGCGAGGAGGTCGCCGGCCCCTCGAGCGCCCGTTCCCAGGTACGGCGTCGTCCCCGTTTCGTCGACGAGTTCGACGCGAACGCCCTCGAGTTGGTTGACGAGCTTTGCGCTCTGGAGCCGAGAGCCGTCGCCGATCCGAACCAGCGGGTCGACGGCTTCGGCCGCTTCGCGGGTGATGACATCGACTGCGTCGGCGATCGGAACCTGGAACGCGGCGACGATCATCTCCCCCGCGAGGACGGCGATACCCGGCTTTCGGCCGGGATCGACGCCGATGATCGTTCGGCCGCTCTCGCCGCGAAATGCGGCGAGGGCCTGCTCGACGGCGCGTCGTGACTCGTCCGGAACGGCGACGACCGTGGGAACGCCCTCGAACGCGTCTGCGTTGTCTTCGCCCGTGATCACGACGCCGGTCTGCTCGGGGAGGTCGTCGTCGGCTTCGATCGTCGTAAACGTCGCTCCGCGGTCGCGGAGTTCGTTGACGACGCCGTGGTAGACTTCGAAGTCGGTCGTTGCGACGACGATCACACACAGACGTTCGTCGCGGCGGGGAATAAACTATCCCGTTCGAAGAATGCGGCGCTCTCGGCTGGACTCAGTATGGGTGTGCAGTTCCGAAATCCGTCCTCGAGAACGGTTCCGGGAGGTTTTTGCTGGCAGCCATCCACGTTCGACCGTGAACGACGAGTCGATTCAGACCGGTTGTCCACCGGTCGACGAGTTGCTCGGCGGCGGCTTCGAGCGCGGCACCGTGACGCAACTGTACGGCCCGCCCGCCGCGGGCAAGACCAATCTGGCCCTCTCGAGCGCCGTCGAAACGGGTGCAAACGGCGGGACCGCGGTCTACATCGACACCGAAGGGGTCTCCGTCGATCGGTTTCAGCAACTGCTGTCCGCTCGCGTTGAATCCGGAGAGTCCGACCAGACGGTCGAGGATGTCGCCTCCCGAATCGTCATCGAGGACGCGCTCGATTTCGGGGAACAGGAGGAAGCCGTCCGGGACGCCGAGGAGTTCGCCGAGCGAGCGGACCTGATCGTCCTCGACAGCGCGACCGGCTTCTACCGACTCGAGCGGACCGGCGACAGCGACGGCGGGGAGGCGCTTCGGAGCGTCACCCGGCAGGTGACTCATCTCCTCTCGCTCGCGCGCAAGTACGATCTCGCGGTGGTTCTCACGAATCAGGTGTTCGCCGATCCGGACTCGGATCGAACGCGGGCACTCGGCGGGAACACCTTAGAGCACTGGACCGGCGTCGTCGTCCGCGTCGACCGATTCCGCGGCGGGAACCGGCGAGCGACGCTCGAGAAACACCGGTCGAAGGCGGCCGGTGAATCAGCGCAGTTCCAGATCACCGATACCGGACTCGAGGGAAGTAGCGACGGGTCGAATTTCTGATCGAACTGTGAGAGCGGTTGCTGACGTGCGGTTGTGGTAGTTCGTCGAGACAACCACCGACAAAAGACCGGGCGGCCCGCACCGCCGTCTCAGATTTCGTTGAGCTTTCGCAGCAGTTGACCGCGATACTCCTCGTCGCTCGCGATGCCTTTCATCTCGAGGACGTTTCGCTCGAGTTTGTCCAGCGCGACGCGGAAGCCGTTTTCAGCGCCGTAGCCTTCGCCGGTGCCGGCGACCTGTCCTTTGTTCGTCCGGAGTCGGATCTGCACCTGTACTAGGGGAGTTCCGCGGAGCTTTTCGTTGTGCTGGTGGAGGCGAACGTGGGCGTGCATCACCTGCATCTCCTGGTACTTGTCCGCGACCGACTGAATGCTCTCCGTGACGGACTCTCGAGTGATGGTATCGAGCAAGGATACGTTCGTAATCTGAACGTCCATGTGCTCTTCTTCCGTGTAAGTGAGCGCGCGGAGGACATCCGTCTTCGTCACGATGCCGTTGACGATGCGGTCGTCGTCCTTGGGGGTGACCATCAGGCCCGCATAGTCGTCGTCGAGCATCTCTTCGACCGCCTCCTTTGCCGTCGTATCGAGGGTCGTCGTTTCGACGGGACTGTTCATGATGTCGTAGACCGGCACGTCGAGCATTCGATCGTTGTCCCCGACGCGGTCTCCGGTCGTCATCCGTTCGTTCTGCCGGATGACGAAGTCCGCGATGTCGTGGGTGGTGACGACGCCGGTCAGGTAGCCGTTTTCGTTCAGGACCGGTAGCCGAGAGATCCCGTTCTCGCGCAGGTAGTTGATCGCCTTTCCGATCCCGTCGTTCTCGTCGACGGTGATCGGATCGTCGGAGTAGATATCCCCGACGGTGAGCGTATCTAAGTTCTCGAGGACGGCCTCGAGGATCGCGTCGCCGCTGATGACGCCCCAAAGGGCGTCGTTTTCGAACACCGGTGCGACCTTCGAGTTGCTCTCGATGAGCTGTCGTGCGGTCTCGCGGACGTCTTCGTACCGATCGAGTTTCGGTGCCGGCGAGTTTCGACTCGGTTTGAGCAGCGCCGACACTTTCGCGTCGTCCTCGACGTGGGATTGAAGGACCTCCCGCTCGCTGATGACGCCCTCGTACTCCCCGTCGTCGGTGACGATAATTCCTTTGGGGTTGCCGTTCTCGAAGGTCGAACGGACTTTCCCCATGCGTGTTCCGACATCTACTTCGATGAAGTCTTTGGTGGCGATATCAGCGATATCCATCGTTACGGGTGGGGCTACTCGCGCTGGGGTATTTAAGATAACGCCTGTAACGAACGGTTCCGGGGGACGCGCTTTTTTTGCACTGGAGGTGTAGGGGGCGCCATGATCCCCGATATTAGCGTCTTCGGTCGATACACCTACCTCGTGACGGAACTGTTCTGGGGAGCGATCGCACTGATCCTCCTTCGTCGAGCGGGCGCGCTTCGAAAGGCTGCCGTGACGATTCTCGCCCTGTATCCGGTGGCTTACGTCTGGGACAGGTATACGCTCGAGGTCGGCGTCTTCGACATCAAACTCCGAACGGGGACCGACATCGCCGGCATCCCGCTCGAAGAACACCTCTTCATGGCCGTCGTTCCCGGACTGGTGATCGCCTTTCACGAGACGATTTTCGGTCCCCGGAGGGAGGATCGATCCGCCGCCTGAGAACGCCAGACAGCATGTGGGACAGCCATCATGTCCTGCGACTAACCATGAACGTCTTAATACTCCGGCGTCTTGATACGAGTGAATGGGCCGTGGCCCCCCGTCCGATACCGATTCCCGCAGAACGGATTCCATCGACGAGGAGGAATCGTCTCCGACCGTCGCATCAAGACTGGCATCGGCCGCTCGGGTACTCCTCACGCTCGGGTTGCTCTGTGGACTCGTTATCAGTGCGATAGCGGTCGGTCCGACGCTCATCGACGATTTCGGCGATTTTGGCGAGTTCGACGACCTCCCAGCGCCCAGCGAGGATCCGCCACCGGCCGGCGAGCGCGACCCGGACGTCACCGATCCGGATGATCCGAACGAAACGAGCTACGAAACCGAAGTCGAGACGGTATCCTCCGAAACCGTCGAGGACTTCGTCCACGCGAAGGTCAACGACCGCCGTGCCGAACACGATCTCGAGGCGCTCGAATGGGACGGAACGATCGCCTCGGTCTCCCGGGCCCACAGCGAAGATATGGACGATCGGGACTATTTCGCACACACGAACCCCGATGGTGAAGACCCGTACGACCGGTTCGAAGACGTCTCGGATTACTGTCGGAGCTACGGAGAGAACCTGGCGATGAACTGGCTCGAGCGCCCCGTTCAAGAGCCAAACGAGAGTACGACCGTCGAGTACCAGACCGCAGAAGGGATCGCCGAAGCGCTCGTCGTACAGTGGATGAACTCGCCGGACCACCGCGATGCGATCCTCGAGGAGGGCCAGAGCCAATCGTGGGACCGCGCCGGCGTCGGCGTCTACCTCTCCGAAGACGGCGAGGTCTACGCATCGCAGAATTTCTGTACGGAGTGGTGACCAGCGGAGACGACCTGCTCTGTGACGACCGAACGAACACACAGCTATGAACCCAAAAGAGACGATCCTCGAGATCTACGCTACGGCCAGCGATCGCGACCTGACGTATCTCGCCGCGGGATTCGCGTACTACGCGTTCGTGTCGGTGATCCCGCTGATACTGCTTGCGATCGTCGTCGGCTCGCTGCTCGGCGGCGAGGACATCGCCGAGCAATTGATCAGGGTTGCCGGTGATTTCCTCCCCGAAGCCGGAGAAGAACTCGTTACGGACGCGCTAACGACGGAGTCCGGTCGCACAGAAGCGACAATCGTCGCGCTGCTGGTCGCCGTCTGGGGTGGTCTGAAGGTGTTCAGAGGGCTCAGTCTCGCATTCGACCGGGTGTACGGCACCGACGCCGAGAACTCGTTTCTCGAGCAGATAACGGACGGACTGGTCGTCATCCTCGCGGGGGCCGGCGGTATCGGATTGATGGTCGCAACGGCCGCGATTCTCGGCTTGCTCGCGGGAACGGTTCCGTTCGTCGGCGTCCTGAGCTGGCCGCTTTTGGTGCTCGGACTCTTTTTCGTCTTCCTCCCGATGTACTACGTCCTCCCACCGATCTCCCTCGAGCTACGGGAGGCGATCCCCGGAGCGGTATTCGCCGCGGTCGGCTGGACGGTTCTCCAGGCTGGCTTCCAACTCTACGCGGCCAACGCCGGCCAATACGAGGCCTACGGTGCCGTCGGTGCGGTCTTGCTGTTTGTCACCTGGCTGTACTTCGCCGGAATCCTTCTCCTGTTCGGTGCCGTCATCAACGTCGTTCGCTCGCGGCCGGATCTCGCCGAGTAAGCCCGCGCGCAAACGCGTTCGAAACCGTAACTCGATCGGTCAGTATCCCGCAGCTCGATCGGCCAGTATCGTGGAGAAAGATTATGCTATCGGCGAGTAGAAACCAAACCATGACCGACGATTCGGATTCTGCGGACGGATCGACGCCCGGCGGCGGTCCGACTCGAGTCGTTTCGGAGACGAGCGTCGACGACATCCTCGAGTCGATCGACTCGTCTCCGGAGACGGTTCGGGACGACCCCGGCGACGAAACGCAACGAGACGGGGTAAACCGAGACGAGACGAAAGAGCCGGACGAAAGCGACGACTCGCGCCCCCTCGAGTCCGACGACGAAGACGAGTTCAACGCCGATTCGATCGACGACTCGAAACCGACCACGACGACCATCGAAACCGGTCAGCCGGCCGATCCCAACGCCGTCGCCGCGGACGCCGACTCGAGTGTAGCGTCGCCCGACGAGACCGCTTCAGCGGAGCCAGACAAAGGAGACCCCGCTCGCGAGGACGACAGCCCGGGACTTCCCTCGCGTATCGAACGCGGTGCGGTTACCGGTGCCGACGTCCGTGCGGCAGAGACCGGCGACGGCCGCGAGGAGACGACCGACATCGGCGACATCGATCTCTCGATGGACGACCTCGAGTCCTCGCGCGAGAGCGCCGGTCCATCGGGGAGCAAGCGCGGCAGGTCGTCGACCGACGGCCCGCTCTCGGGCACGATCGGATCCGGCGCTCCGAAATCCGACGACGGCGGTGTCAGCGACGACGAGACCACACCCGACCACGGCGACGCCGACGAGTCGGGGACAGAGGCCTCCTCGAGCGGCGTGTTCGGACGGTTGAAAGGGCTGTTCTCGAGGTGAAGACGCGCTCGCGCCGTTGGATCTGTTATTGGCAACCCGCAGCCACCAGACAATCAGTTCGCCCCTTGAGTTCGTTTGCTCCGCTCAGCGGGTGTGTTCTGTGAAAATCGGGTTGGGGCAGATTTGAACAACGTCAAGACGGTCCGGGTCGCTCACGTCGTTCGCTTCCCGGGCTGCGACTTGCCTCGTTCAAATCTCCCGTGACAATTTTTCAGCGACGAGCGCCTCGCTTCGCTCGCGGCTTCGCCGTTCGCGATCGTGGCGCGACGCGCCACGCACCGCTCGTCGCGTTGTGTCGCTGAGAAATGGGTTGGGGCAGATTTGAACTGCCGGCCTCCTCCATGTCAAGGAGGTGTCATAACCAGACTAGACCACCAACCCGTGTCCGGTTTTCTCGGCGCGCGTCGCGCCTCGTGCAACTAATCGTTGCCCACCACCGTAATTGAAGGTTTCGAATCGGTCGGCGTACGCGAGCCATCACCACGGCCCGTCCGATACGTTTAAGCCGATGTACTCATTTGGACATTGTAAGACAACTACGTACATTGGTGTTTACTATGCAGGAGTACGTCGAACGGGTGACTGACGGAGACGATCTCACACAGAGAGAGGCTCGAGCGGCCTCGAGCGCGGTTTTCGAGGACGCAACAGAGGCACAGATCGGCGCGTTGCTCGCGGGGTTGCGCGCGAAAGGAGAAACCGAAGCCGAAATCGCAGGCTTCGCAGAAGGGATGCGCGAGGCCGCGCGAACGATCGAACCGGACCGCGAGCCGCTGGTCGACACCTGCGGCACGGGCGGGGACGACTACAACACGATCAACGTCTCGACGACGAGCGCGGTCGTCGCCGCGGGAGCGGGCGTTCCCGTCGCCAAACACGGAAACTACTCGGTGTCCTCCTCGTCGGGCAGCGCGGACGTCCTCGAGGAGGTCGGCGTCGACGTGGAGGCAGAACCGCCGGCCGTCGAGGAAGCGATCGAGAACGACGGCATCGGATTCATGCTCGCGCCGGTCTTTCACCCCGCGATGAAGGCGGTCATCGGACCGCGAAAGGAACTCGGGATGCGGACGATATTCAACGTCCTCGGCCCGCTCACCAACCCCGCCGGCGCGGACGCGCAGGTCGTCGGCGTCTACGACCCGAATCTCGTGCCCGTTCTCGCCAATGCGCTCGCGCGAATGGATGTGAGCCGAGCGCTGGTCGTCCACGGCGCCGGCACCGACGAAATCGCGATCCACGGCGAAACCGTCGCCGCGGAGGTCGACGGGTCGGACGTCGAGACAACGACCGTAGAGCCCGCAGATATCGGTCTCGAGTCCCACGACATCGGCGACATCGCGGGCGGGACGCCAGAAGCCAACGCGGCGGACCTCCGCGGCATCGTCGACGGATCGGTCACGGGCGCGAAACGAGACGTGATTCTCGCGAACGCGGGCGCTGCAATATACGCCGCTGGCGACGCCGATTCGCTCGAGGAAGGCGCGGTGATCGCCGGAAACGCCATCGACAGCGGGGACGCGGCAGCCAAACTCGACCAGCTCCGGTCGGTCTCACCGGAGGCACGATGACGCGGGTCAAAGTCTGTGGCATCACGCGATCCGAAGACCTGCAGACGGCGGTTGATGCGGGCGCGGACGCGATCGGGATTATCGCCGACGTTCCCGTCGACACCCCCCGAGACGTGTCGCCGGAACGCGCCGCGGACCTCGTCACGGAGACGCCCCCGTTCGTCACGTCGGTGCTCGTGATGATGCCGTCGGACTACGCGCGGGCGATCGAACTGGCTACCGAAATCGAACCGGACGCGATTCAGCTTCACGGCGATATCCGCCCCGGCGACCTCGCGTATCTGCGCGCGAAGCTCGAGACCCGGATTTTGCTGGCGGTCGACGCCGAAGACATCTCGGTTGCGAAACAGTACGACGACATGGTCGACGGCTTCGTCGTCGATTCGATCGGGGAAGACGGCGGCGGCGGCACCGGTCGAACCCACGACTGGGAACGCACGCGAGCCGAAACGGCAGACCTCGAGTCGGCCGTGATCCTCGCCGGCGGGTTGACGCCCGACAATGTCGCCGAGGCCGTCCGTACGGCAGAGCCGTTCGCCGTCGACGTCGCCAGCGGCGTCGAGGAACGCGGCGGCGTCAAAGATCCGGATGCGGTCGCGTCGTTCGTCGAACGCGCGACCGGAAACACGCAGGCCGTCGAACCGGGCTCCTGAGAGCCACTCTCCATCGAATTTCGATCTCATGACCGAACACGATACAGAACCTGACCCCGCGGATCGCACCGCCGAGACGCCGACGCTCGACCTCGAGCGCGCGGCGTTTTGCGAACACGCCGGCTCGAGCGAGGATCGACCGGCCGTCGTCCGAGTCGTCGCGACGTACGATCTCGAGACGACGCCGTTGGCTGCCTACGCGGCGCTCACCGGGCGGTCGACGCACGGACGGGAGCGGTCCAGTGACGAAACCCCCTACGCATTTCTACTCGAGAGCGCACAGAAGACGCCCTCGAGCGATCCCGACGGTGCGTTTCAGCCCAGCTCCGCGGACGCAGAGCGCCACGCCCGATTTTCGTACGTCGGCTACGATCCCGAGGCCGTCGTGACGGTCGGCCCCGAGGGAACGTCCGTCGAGGCGCTTTCGGAGAACGTTCCGCTCGATCTGATCGACACTGCGGGGGCGGACGACACCGTGGATGCGCTTCGCGGTGCGCTTCCGGATGTCCGACTGGCGAATATGCCGGACCACGATCGCCAGCATCTCGAGGGCGGGCTCGTCGGGTTTCTCTCCTACGACGCCGTCTACGACCTCTGGCTCGAGGAGGTCGGACTCGAGCGACCGGACTCTCGGTTCCCGGACGCCCAGTTCGTCCTCACGACAAAGACGCTCACGTTCGACGAGCGCGACGGAACGGTCTCGCTCGTGTGTACGCCGGTGCTCGAGGCTGCGGACGATCCAGCCCGCGTGTACGAAGAGATTCGCGAGGAAGCCCAACGCGTCGGAGACGTCCTCGCCGAGGCCGAAGACCCCGAAGCAGGCGGATTCGTCCGCGAGGGCGAGGTCGCCGGGTCGAAAGACGCCTACGAGGAGAGCGTTCGACGGGCGAAAGAACACGTCCTCGACGGCGACATCTATCAGGGCGTGATCTCGCGGACGCGCGAGCTCTACGGCGACGTCGATCCGCTCGGGTTCTACGAGGCGATGCGGGACGTGAACCCTTCGCCGTACATGTACCTCCTCGATCACGGCGACCTCACGGTCGTCGGTGCCAGCCCCGAGACGCTGCTCTCGGTCCGCGGCACGGAGGTCATGTCGAATCCGATCGCCGGGACCTGCGACCGGGGCTCGAGTCCCGTCGAGGATCGGCGGCTGGCGGGCGAGATGCTGGCCGACGACAAGGAGCGGGCCGAGCACACGATGCTGGTCGACCTCGCCCGAAACGACGTTCGTCGCGTCGGCGAACCGGGATCGGTCCGCGTCGAGGAGTTCATGAACGTCCTCAAGTACAGCCACGTCCAGCACATCGAGTCGACCGTAACCGGCCAGCTACGCGCGGGTTCCGACGCGTTCGACGCCACGCGAGCGTCGTTTCCCGCGGGTACGCTTTCGGGCGCGCCGAAGGTGCGAGCGATGGAAATCATCGACGAGTTGGAGACCGAACCCCGCGGCCTGTACGGCGGCGGCGTCGGCTACTACTCCTGGACCGGCGACGCGGACTTCGCCATCGTGATTCGGACGGCGACCGTCGAGAACGACACCCCGGCGGATACGCCGGGTTCACAGCGGATCACCGTCCGGGCGGGCGCGGGACTCGTCGCCGACAGCGACCCGACGGCGGAGTACGACGAGACCGAAAAGAAGATGGGCGGCGTTCTCGCCGCGCTCGAGCGCATAGAGGAGACCCCCGCCGAGACGCCACCAGCGGAGGTGTCCAGATGAGCACGACTGCCTCGGCGAGCGAGACCGATCGCTCGACCGTGCTGTTTATCGACAACTTCGACTCGTTTACGTACAATCTCGTCGAGTACGTGAGCCAGCACGCCGAGACGGCGGTTCTGAAGAATACCGCCTCGCTCGCCGACGTGCGAGCGGTCGACCCGGACGCGATCATCATCAGTCCCGGCCCCGGCCACCCCAGACACGACCGCGACGTCGGCGTCACGATGGACGTGCTCCGCGAGATCAGTCCCACCGTTCCAACGCTCGGGATCTGTCTCGGGCTCGAGGCCGCGGTCTACGAGTACGGCGGGTCGGTCGGTCGAGCGCCGGATCCGATACACGGGAAGGCGTCCCCGATCGATCACGACGGAACGAGCGTCTTCGACGGCCTCGAGGACGGATTTCGCGCGGGTCGATATCACTCACTCGTCGCGACGGAGATTCCGGACTGTTTCGACGTTTCGGCGACGGCCGAACACGACGGAGAGACGCTCGTGATGGGCGTTCGCCACCGCGAGTACCCGATCGAGTGCGTGCAGTTTCACCCCGAGAGCGTCCTGACGGCGGTCGGGCACGATCTGATCGAGAATTTCCTCGAGAGCGTCTAACGGCTATGAAAGCAGATGATACGTGATTCAGCAGAGTGGCGCGATTCTATCGCGGGACTTAGACGAAGCCTAGAATACCGGCGGTGTAGTAAGCACCGAGAATAACCGCGGCCACGATGCCGACGCGGATGGCGAGTTTGATCGCGATTTTAACCGCGACGATAACGACCATGAGGGCAGCCAGCACCGCGAGGCCGAGCAACACCGGGGAGCCTGTGAGTATGTCGATCATACTGGATATCGTGAACGGAAGGACGTAACCTTTCTGGTGACGTGACAAACGAGGATAGGTGACCGACAGCGACTCGAGACTGTTCGGATACGGCCTCGTTCGCGGCTGGAAGACGGATCGACGGATCGAACATTCCACTTCCAGTACGGTCTGAAAATCGTTAAGGCCGTCCGGTACGTACTAGCTGATAAGCACGCAGACGGCCGTCTCAGCCGTCCCACTACCGACCACCGCACAAGATCTTATAGAGACTTCTGTACAAGTGTATTTGTCCTAATACAAGAAAAGTAGGACCACATCACCACACTTTATGAGGAATGCATGAATACCGAACTTTCGTCACGAATGATCCGAACGAGGACCAACTACGGTACGGAAATGACAGACGGCGACGTATTCGCCTCGAGGTGTCTCGCGCATGAGTAAGTCTGACCTCTCTGCGGACGATCTTACACTGCCGATCAAGCGCACCGACGGGGACACTTTAGCGGAGCGCCTGACCGATAACGCCTATCAGAATATTCTGCCGGCTCGCTATCTTCGCAAAGACGCAAGCGGCGACCTGATCGAAACGCAAGAAGAACTCTTCGAACGCGTCGGGCGCAACATCGCGCTCGCAGAAGCGCCGTACGAGGCCGAAAAACGGGACCTCGAGATCACCGTCACGCCCGACCAGCTCAAACCGGACCACCCGCGGCGAGACGAACTCGCCGAGGAAGTTTTCGGTGATGGCGTCACCGCAGCAGACGACGTTGAAACGACACTTACGGAAACCAACGTCAACAAGTTCGCCTACGACACCGTCGTTCCGGAACTGCCAGCTGACGTCCGCGAGCACGTCGAGGACGTCGCCGAAACGTTCACCGAAGGCATGGAGTCGCTTTCTTTTATGCCGAACTCTCCGACGCTGATGAACGCCGGCGACGAACTCCAGCAGCTCTCGGCCTGTTTCGTCATGTCCCCGGACGACGACCTCTCGGATATCCACGAGACGGCCAAGAAGGCCGCGGAAGTCTTCCAGTCCGGCGGCGGCGTCGGCTACGGCTTCTGGAAGCTTCGCCCGTTCGGCGACGCCGTCGGATCGACCGGCGGGATCGCGTCGGGCCCGATCACCTTCATGCGGACCTACGACCAGCTCTGCGAGACCATCGCACAGGGCGGGACCCGACGCGGCGCACAGATGGGAATCATGCGCGTCTCCCACCCCGACGTCATCGAGTTCATCCACGCGAAGAACAAGGACGTCTCGCTGGCCCACACGCTGCGACTCAACGACCCCGACGACTACACATACACCTCCTTCAGCGAGGCGCTCGAGGAGGCTCGAGAACTCATCGACGACGACGGACGCGTTCCGAAACACCTGCGCAACGCCGTCGAAGGTCACCTCTCTAACTTCAACATCTCCGTCGGCGTCACGGACGACTTCATGGAAGCCGTCCAGAACGACGAGGAGTACACGTTCACCAACCCGCGCACGGAAGAGCCACACATCGCCACCGAGGAAACCAAGGAGATGTACGGTCGCTACGACCTCGGCGAGCACGTCGAGGTCGGCGAACCGCTTTCGATCCCCGCCGAACTCATCTTCGAACGCATCGTCGAAGGCGCTCACGAGAACGGCGAACCCGGCGTGATCTACCTCGAGCGAGTGAACAAGGAACACTCCTTCGACGTCGAGGCGGAACCGGACCACCGCATTCTCGCGACGAACCCGTGCGGCGAACAGCCCCTCGAGGAGAACGAGGCCTGCAACCTCGGCCACATCAACCTCTCGACGCTCGCCGACCTCGACGCGCCCGACTGGCGCGTCTGGTCCGAGCAACACGGAGACGAGTACGACTCCCACGAGGCCGCCATCGAGGCCTTCCTCAAGGAGGCCATCGACTTCGAGGAGTTCGACGAACGCATCGAGTACGGCACGCGATTCCTCGAGAACGTCGTCACGATGTCGGATTTCCCCGTCGAAGACATCGAGCAAACCGTCCGCGACATGCGCAAGATCGGTTTGGGCGTCATGGGCCTCGCCCAGTTGTACGTCCAACTCGGCGTGAAATACGGCAGCGAGGAAGGAAACGAGATCGCCAGCCAGCTGTTGACCCACATCAACCACGGCGCGAAGGCCAAGAGCCACGAACTCGCGACCGAACGCGGTTCGTTCAACGACTGGGACGAATCCAAGTACGCGAACCCGACCGAGTACCGCGAGTGGTTCGAAAAACAGACCGGCGAAGACGCAGACGACTGGGCAGACGGCTTCCCGATCCGCAACCACAACGTCACCACCATCGCCCCGACCGGAACCACCTCGATGGTCGGCAACACGACCGGCGGCTGCGAACCGATCTACAACGTCGCCTACTACAAGAACGTCACCGACGACGTGCAGGGCGAGGAGATGTTAGTCGAGTTCGACGACTACTTCCTGCGCACCCTAGAGGACAACGACATCGACGTCGACGCCGTCAAGGAAGAAGCTCAAGAGCAGATGGCGACCAACCAGTTCGACGGCGTCGAGGGTCTCGAGACGGTTCCTGACGCCATCGGCGAACTGTTCGTCATCACCAGCGACCTCTCGGCGAAACAACATGCCGCAGTCCAGTGTGCCTGCCAGAACGGCGTCGACTCGGCCATCTCGAAGACGGTCAACGCGCCGAACGACTCCACGCTCGAGGACGCGAAGGAAGTCTTCGAGTGGGTCTACGACAACGGCGGCAAGGGCGTCACCTACTACCGCGACGGCACCCGCTCGAAGCAGGTGCTGACGACCCGCGCGGACAACGCCGACTTCGCCGACGAAACCGAGGCTGCCGAGGCGCTCGTCGACCAGATCGACGAGATCTTCGGCGGGCTCGAGGCCTTCCTCGAGAGCGAGGATGTCCAGGACATCCTCGAAGAGGACGTCGACTCGCTGCTCGCCGACGAAGGCGAGACGGTTCACGTCGACTTCACCGAGAAACGCGAGCGACCCGACGCCCTGCAGGGTGTCAGCCAGCGGATCGACACCGGCTACGGCAAAGTCTACGTGACGATCAACGAGGATCCCGAGACCGGCCAGCCGTTCGAACTATTCGCGAACATCGGCCACTCGGGCGGCTTCACGAACTCCTTTACCGAAGCGCTGGCGAAGGTCATCTCGACCTCGCTGCGCTCGGGCGTCGATCCGGAGGAGATCGTCGACGAACTCTGTGGCACGCGCAGTCCGAAAGTCGCCTGGGACAAAGGCGAGCAGATTCAGTCGATTCCAGACGCCATCGGCACCGCGATGCGCCGCTATCTCGACAACGAGATCGACAAACCGTACCCGAAACAGGCGACACTCGAGGAGTCAGCCGACGCCGAGATGGGCGTTGAACCGGCCGACGCACACGAGACCGACGGCGGTGCTACAGCACAGCCACCCGTCGACGACCACGACGCCACGCAGGACTTAATCGACGCCGGCGAATCGCCGGAATGTCCGTCCTGTGGCTCGCTCTCGCTTTACTTCTCGGAAGGCTGCAAGACCTGCGAGTCCTGTGGCTGGAGCGAGTGCTAAGAACGGGAGTACGACTCATTCACTAACGCAGGCGGTCGAAGCGTCGATTCATCGATTCGGTTTTTCGTTTCAGCCTTCGAGCAGTCGTCACGTTGATAGCGACGCCGTTCGTTGCACCGGATACGAGACGCCCTAGCGAGGACAATCGATGAGCAATAGCGACACTGGATCTGGCGACGAGCCGGATTCTGAGACCGAACGCGACTTCGAGCGCGGAACCGGACCGCCGTGTCCGTTCTGTGAAACGCCGATGTACAAGCGCCACTGCAAGTACGTCTGCCCCCAACACGGGGTCGTCATCGACTGCAGCGATCCGTTTCTCTAACTATATCGAGACACGCTCGAGATCGATGCGTCTCGGTTCGGGCGTCGACTCGCGATCAGACATCGTCACCGCGTACGCGCCGCGATCCTCGAGAGCGGCGTCCGTGCTGCCTTCGGAAGCGTTGCTCTCGGCATGTCCGCTCGAGAGGACGCAGACCCCGTCAGCGAGCAGCGGTGCGATCACGCCTGCGGCGACCGCCCGCGGATCCGATAGCGGCGCTCTGACGACGACTCGATCTCCCGTTTCGATGTCGTTCGTCGCGATCACGTCTCGCCCGCATTCGAGGAGTTCGCCGTGGGTGACTGTCCGATCCCCGTCGGTTAGCACCGGCGTTTCGGGATCGGTGTCGATCGGCGGAAACGACGGGTTCTCGCTCCAGAGGCCGGTATCCAGGTGGTGAACGGCGGGCTCGTCCGGGCTCTCGCCGTATCCGATCCGTTGGCCACCCGTCGGCAGTCGATAGTCGCCGACGCGCGGAGTCGGGGCGACGACCACCCGGTACGCGTCGCCCGCTGCGGACGACTCGCTGGTGCCCTCATCGACGAGATTCGTCGGCGGATCGAACCTGGTCGTCCCCTCGAGCAGTGTGGTCCCGAAAAACGAAAGCAGCGCCATGGGTCCGGAGCCGACGACGCCGACGGACACCCCTTCTCTGACTCCGCTGTGTCGGAGGAAGTTCCCCGCCTTCCACGCGCTCGTACAGAGCCAGTGAGCGTCGTAGGTCCGGCCGGTGGCGTCCTCGAGTGCGGGTCGGTCCGTTCGCCGGTCTCGAGCGAACAGGTCGCCGACCGTTGCTGCGGTCATACCCGACAATTCGTTCGGAGCGGAAAAAGGACGCCGACTCGCGTCACCGCTCGGGAGCGGACCGTCCGAACCTGAACTGCGGTCCGGTGACACACCGCGTCAGTCGTCTGCCGAAACCGTTAGCCGTCCGTCAGGGTCGTCAATCATCTGCCGGAGCCATCAATCGTCCGCTGGAGCGGCCTTGGCGTGCTCGATTTCGGTCCCGAGCACGTCGAGGAACTCGGCGAGCCACTCGGGATGGTCCGGCCACGCCTGACCGGTGACGAGGGTCTCGTCTCGAACGACGCCGTCCTCCCACGTACCGCCCGCGCCTTCCACGTCCGCCTGCAGCGCGGGATAGGCCGTGCAGGTTCGGCCCTCGAGCACGTCGGCGGCCGCCAGGATCTGCGCGCCGTGACACAGGGACGCGACAGGTTTGTCGGCCTCGAAAAAGTGCCGAACGATCTCGAGCACCTCGTCGTAGGTTCGGAGATACTCGGGTGCGCGACCGCCCGGAACGACCAGCGCGTCGTACTCGGTCGGGTCGACGGCGTCGAAATCGTGGGTCAGTTCGAAGTTGTGGCCGGGTTTTTCCGTGTAGGTCTGATCGCCCTCGAAATCGTGAACGGCGGTCGGGCAGCTATCTCCGGCGGCCTTCTCCGGACAGACCGCGTGGACGTCGTGGCCGACCATCTCGAGGGCCTGAAACGGGACCATTACCTCGTAGTCTTCGACGAAATCGCCGGCGAGTAACAGGATCTGTTGTGCTGGCATGGCGTTGTAACACCCGCAAGGAACTACCACGCCCACGAAGATAAGGCTCGTGTCGGAGCATACCAATCGACACGGATTGTAGCTATTCGATCGACGAGCGATCAGTTCAAAAGGCTCGCTTGATCTTCTCGAAGAAGCCTTCGTTGACCTCGATTTCGTCGCCGCCGGCTTCCGCGAACGCCTCGAGGGCCTCTCGCTGTTCAGCGTTTAAGCTATCGGGCGTGACGACCTGGACCTGCACGAAGAGGTCACCGCTGCCGCGGCGCTGGAGTCGGGGCATCCCTTTACCCTCGAGACGGAAGGTTTCGCCGCTCTGGGTCCCGTCCGGAATCTCGAACTCGGCCGCGCCGTCGAGCGTCGGCACTTCGACCGTATCGCCGAACGTCGCCTGCGGGAACGAAATCGGGAGGCGGTATCGGAGGTCGTTGCCGTCGCGTTCGAACTCCTCGTGCTCGCGGATCGAAACGTCGATCAGCAGGTCGCCGCTCGGGCCGCCCTCCGGACTCGGACCCCCTTCGCCTTCCATTCGGAGCGTCTGCCCGTCCTGAATGCCCGCGGGAACGTCGACGGTGAGCGTGACCTCCTCGCGGACGTACCCTTCGCCGCGACAGTCGCCGCAGGTCTCCGAGTAGAGCGTCCCCTCGCCCTCACAGCGCGGACAGGCCGTCGTCTGCTGGACGCGCCCGAGCGGGGTCTGTTGGACCTGTGTGACCTGCCCGCGGCCCTGACACTCCGGACATGTCTGTGCGTCCGCGTCCGGCGGATGTCCCTCGCCGTGACAGGTGTCACACGCTTCAGGTCTGGCGATCGTGAACTGCTTTTGAGCCCCCTCGTAGGCCTCCTCGAGGTCGATCTCGAGATCAGTTCGCATGTTTCTGCCTTTCTGGGGGCCGCGTCTCCCGCGGCCGCCGCCACCGCCGAAGACCTGCTCGAAGATGTCGCCGAGGCCGCCACCGCCGCCCATACCGCCGGCACCGCCACCCATTCCACCGAATGGGCCGCCGCCCATGCCGCCGGCTCCGCCCTGGCTGGCGTCGTACCCGTGTTTTTCGGCCTGCTCGTACTGGTCGTGGCCCATCCGATCGTAGGCGCTTCGTTTCTCCTCGTCCGTCAGGACCTGTTTCGCCTTCTGTATCTTCTTGAACTTCTCTTCGGCGTTGGGGTCGTCGCTGACGTCCGGATGATACTCCGTCGCCTTCGATCGGTAAGCCTGCTTGATCTCCTCGGGCGAAGCGTCCGGACTCACGCCGAGAACATCGTAGAAATCCTCACTCATTCGTTACCCCACGGTAATCGATTGAGCCACTTGAAATGACCGTTTGTCCGACCTCGTGACCGATCCGCGAGGACGAGCGTTCGGGGTCGTTAGGAGCCGGGGTCGTTAGGAGTCGTCGCCGTCGTCGCCGTCGTCGTCGCCGCTTTCGTCCTCGACGTCTTCGAAGTCGGCGTCGACGTACTCGTCGTCACCCGCATCTGGGCCGCCCGCTCCGGGATTCGGGCCGCCACCCATGCCGCCTCCCATTCCGGCACCGCCCGCGGCTCCCGGTCCGCCGGCAGCGCCGGCTCCTGCCGCACCGGCGCCGGGACCCGCACCGCCCGCGGCGCCCGCACCGGCGTCCTGATAGAGCTGTTTGCCGATCTCCTGGAGCTCCTTGCTCAGGGTTTCGGTCGCCGCCTCGATGTCCTCTGCGTCGGCGTCCTCGTCGTCGATCGTCTCTTCTAAGTCCTCGACGGCCGATTCGACGCTCTCGCGGATCTCGTCGTCGACCTCCTCGTTCTCCTCGAGGAGCGTCTCCGCGCGCTGGATCGCGGCCTCGGCGGAGTTGCGCGCCTCGATCCGTTCGCGGCGCTGCTGGTCCTCTTCGGCGTGTTCTTCTGCTTCTTCCTGCAGTCGGTCGATCTCGTCGTCGGAGAGACCGGCGCCGCCTTCGATCGTGATCTCCTCGCTGGTGCCGGTTCCCTTGTCTTCGGCGGAGACGTTGACGATCCCGTTCTCGTCGATCGAGAAGCCGACCTCGATCTGGGGCGTTCCGGCCGGTGCCGGCGGGATGCCGGTCAGGTGGAACTCGCCGAGCAGTTCGTTCTTCTCGGCGAGTTCGCGCTCGCCCTGGAAGACCCGGACCTGCACCGACGTCTGGTTGTCCGCGGCGGTCGTGAAGACCTTCGACTCCTCGGTCGGGATCGTCGTGTTCTTCTCGATGAGTCGCTCGAAGAGACCGCCCTTGACCTCGATACCGAGCGAGAGCGGCGTCACGTCGAGCAACACGACATCGTCGACCTCGCCGCCGAGGACGCCACCCTGAATCGCCGCACCGAGCGCGACGGCCTCGTCGGGGTTGACGTTCTTCTGTGGCTCTTCGCCGATGAGTTCCTCGACCTTGTCCGCGACCTGTGGCATTCGGGTCGAGCCGCCGACGAGCAGGACTTCGTCGATGTCGCCCTTGTCGTAGCCCGCGTCCTCGAGCGCCTGTTCGGTCGGTTCGACCGTGCGCTCGATGAGGTCCGACGTGAGCGACTCGAACTTGGCTCGAGTCATGCTCTCTTCGAGGTGGATCGGGCCGTCGTCGGTCGCCGTGATGAAGGGCAGGTTGATCTCGGTTTCCTTCCGGCTGCTGAGTTCGATTTTGGCCTCCTCCGCGGCGTCTTTGAGCCGCTGGAGGGCCTGTCGGTCCTCGCGGAGGTCGACGCCGTGTTCGGCCTCGAACTGCTCGGCCAGCCAGTCGATGATGGCGTGGTCCCAGTCGTCGCCGCCGAGGTCGTTGTCGCCGTTGGTCGCGACGACCTCGTAGACGCCGCCGCCCAGGTCGAGGATCGACACGTCGAACGTCCCGCCGCCGAGGTCGTAGACGAGGACGGTCTGATCGGCGTCGTCCTCTAAGCCGTAGGCCATCGACGCCGCGGTCGGCTCGTTAATGATCCGCTCGACCTCGAAGCCGGCGATCTCGCCGGCATCCTTGGTCGCCTGGCGCTGTCGATCCGAGAAGTACGCCGGTACCGTGATGACCGCCCGCTCTAAGTCGTCACCGAGGTACTCTTCGGCGTCGCGTTTGATCTTCTGGAGGATCATCGCCGAAATCTCTTCGGGCGTGTACTCCTCGCCCTCGATTTCGACGGTGTAGTCCTCCTCGCCCATGTGGCGTTTGATCGAGGAGATGGTCTTTTCCGGGTTCTGAATCGCCTGATTCTTCGCCGGTTTGCCGACGAGCCGTTCGTCGTCGGTAAAGGCCACAATCGACGGCGTCGTCCGATCTCCCTCCGAGTTGACGATGATCTCCGGGTCACCGCCTTCCATCACTGCGAAGGCACTGTTCGTCGTCCCGAGGTCGATCCCGAGAATCTTGTTGCTCGTCATCTGGCCGGGTATAACGCGCACTTTGTTTTAAAGCTTACTAGCTGGGACCGACCTACGAATAAAACCCACAGAGAGCGCGTTTATCGCCGACTTTCGGCAGTTGGGATGCGAATAAAAATTTCGGGGTTCTCGAGTCTCCGGTTCGCGAATGACCGGACAAATCGTATCAACACACGGATGTTCGTTGGGTGGAATGATCCCGTCATGGGCCTCGTCGCCGAATTCGAGATCCACTGCGAAGCGCTCCCGCTGGTCGAGGTTGCCGAAGCCGCTCCGGCGGCAGCCATCGAGGTCGAGATACAGTTCAATCACGGCAATCGGCCGCCGTTCATCGTTCACGTCACCCACGATTCACCCGACGCAGTCGAGCGGGCGCTCGAGTCGTCGTCCTTTGTCGCGACGTATACGGTGCTCGGGCAGGCCGGCGAGACGCGTCGATATCAAGTGATCCCGGCTGTCGGAATCGTCGAACAACTCGGCGATCACGTCGACCTCTCGGGGCTTCGCGCGCTGGCCACGACCGACTCGAGCATCGATCGGATTCGCGCGACGCCGACGGGCTGGATCCAGACCGGGTGGTTCGCCGACCGAGACGCGTTCCACGAGTTCCGCCGATTCTGGCAGAAAAACGCCGGATTCACTCTCCGGCGTCTCGGCCGCGTCGGCGAACCCGAAGAACCGGGCGACGGCCTGACCGATCCACAGCGGGAAGCGCTCCGGACCGCCTACGAGATGGGACACTACCGGATTCCGCGGGCGGCGTCACTCGAGGCGGTCGCCGACGAACTCGAGATTTCGCCGTCGTCGCTCTCCGAACGGCTCCGTCGCGCGCAGACGCACCTGATAGAGACGACGGTGGCTTCGATCTGGCCGCCGCTGCCGGAGTGAACTGCGAGAATTGGCGCGGTCACCGACGACGGATAAACTGCCGAACGATTGCGAGACACGCTTAGCCGGGTCGACACCAAATCCGTCGATCCACCCATGCAGACGATCACGTCAGCAGACGGTACCAGTATCGCGTACGAGACGGACGGAGACGGTCCGCCGCTGGTCCTCCTCCACGGCGGCGGGACGCGCCGCTATTGGGAGCCGTTCGTTCCTCGGTTCTCGGACGACTTCACTGTCGTTCGGCCGGACCGTCGAGGCCGCGGCGACAGCGGCGACGGCGACGAGTACGATATCGGCCGCGAGGTCGAAGACGCTCGCGCAGTAGTCGACGCCGTGGCCGGCGATCCGATCCTGTTCGGGCACTCTTTTGGCGGCCTCCAAGCGCTCGAGGCCGCTCGAGACGCGCCCGTGCAAGCGGTCATCGCCTACGAACCCGCGTACCTCGTCGGCGACTATCGAAAGCGAGCGAACCTCGCGTCCCGAATGCAGGCCCAACTCGAGAACGGCAATCGTCGCGAGGCGATGAAACTTCACCTCGAGGAGGTGATCCACGGCGGCGAGATCGACGAGCTCGATCGCTGGCTCGAAGAGTGGCCCGCCTGGCCGGAGTACGCCGAACACGTCGAGAACGCGGCGCGTATGGACCGCGCGCTCGAGGACCACCAGCTTTCAGAGACGCTGGACGTGGACGCACCAGCACTTTTACTGACCGGGAGCGAGGGGCCGTCGCACCTCCGGGAGAGCGTTCGGGCAGTTCACGACGCACTTCCCGAAAGCCGACTCCTCGAGTTCGACGGCGTCGGTCACCTCGGCCCGACCGAAGCGCCGGAGCGGATCGCGACCGAGCTTCGGCGGTTTCTCGAAGAAACAGAGGCGGCGGATCCGACGATCGAAGGTGAGCAAATCTAAAAGGGCGGACGCAATACGTACGGCCTTCTCGTCGCACACCTGTTTTCGAACTGCGTCAGTTCTCGGGTTCCGCTTCGGAGTCTCCAGATTCGTTTACCGGCTCCTCGGCTGGCCCACCGTCCGCATCCGCCCCGTTTTCGTCGTCCTCGTCGGCGAATTCCCCGTTCGAGACGGTGATCTGCGCGTTCTGGATTACCTTCTCGCCCATCTCGTAGCCGGGCGTAAACACGTCCGCGACCGTTCCCTCGGGCTGGTCGCTGTCGACGTTCATCATGACCTCGTGGCGTTGGGGGTCGACCTCGGCTCCCGGTTCCGGATCGATTTCGGTGACGTTCTCGTCCTCGAGGATCCGGTCGAACTCTCGAAGGGTCATGTCGACGCCGTCGCGAAGGCTTTCAACGTCGCCGCTTTCCTCCTCGAGTGCGCGTTTGAGGTTGTCTCGAACGCCGACCAGCCGCTCGACTAGGTCTTCGGTCGCGCGCTCTTTCATCTGCTCCTGGCGCTTTTTGGCTCGCTTCTTGTAGTTCTGGAAGTCGGCTTGCTTGCGCTTGAGCCGGCTCTGGAGGTCCTCGATTTCGGCTCCCGCCTCCTCGAGTTGTTCGTCTCGCTGCCCGAGCGCCGCCCGAAGCTCGCCGATCGTTTCGGCCTGTTCTTCGACGCGGCCGACGAGGTCCGCCTCGCGTTCGACCGCGTCCGCGAGCAGTCGATCGACCTCCTCGGAGGTGTCCTCGTCCGGAATCGCCGCGACGGCGTCGGCGAGTGTCGTCGAGACGTCGGTATCGGCGGGTTGTCCGTCCTCGAGCGATTCGTCGGTAGTCGATTCAGTGTCGGAATCCGCGGCGTCTGACGCATCGAGTCCATCCCCGGTGGACTCGTCGGTTTGGCGTGCCGAACGCTCGTTCCCGTCGGCACCGTCGTCGGATTCCTCCTCGGACGAAACGGCCTGGGCGTCTGCATTTGTGCCCTCGTCTTCGCTCATATCCCAGTCAAAGAACAGCGGTAATAAAAGGGTTGAGGTCCGCATCCGGACGTGTCAGTACGCCTGGTAGCGATCGTGACGCGCTGTGGGTCTCGAATTCGAACGCTCGCCGGCCGAACTGGCCCCAGCCAATCGATATTTGTGCGTCCGGCGTGAGTTCCTGCTATGACGGCTCCGGAATCGGACGACGCGTTTCATCTCACCCTCCGCTACGAGGATGGAACGGTCCGTCTCGACGGAGACCTCCCCGAACGCGTTCGCTCGCAGCTTCTCGAGTCGCCCTCCCTCGAGTTCGAATCGGACTCGCGAACCGGCACGTATCGTGTTCCAGGATTTCAGTACGCAGCGCTTCTCGAAGCCCTCGAGCACAGCACTGACAACACCGGCACCGATGTCAGTGCGGATCGAGTGACGATCGATGACCGAGTCCTCTCGGTCGAGCATATCCCGCAACTCGAGTCGGCCTATACGTTGCGGGAGTATCAGGAGACGGCCCTCGAGCGCTGGCTCGAGACCGACTCGAGTCCGGGTAACGACGACTGCCCGCCTGCCCCCGCGGGCGTTCTCGAACTCCCGACGGGCAGCGGCAAGACGGTGATCGGGCTGAAAGCGATCGAGCACCTCTCGAGACCGACGCTGATCGTGGTTCCGACGATCGACCTCCTCGAGCAGTGGGAACGCGAACTCGAACGGGAGTTCGAGGTTCCGATCGGGCGATTCGGCGGCGGCGAACAACGACTCGAGGTGATCACCGTCTCGACGTACGACTCGGCGTACCTGAAGGCGGACTCGGTCGGCGACCGGTTCGGCCTCGTCGTCTTCGACGAGGTACACCACCTCGGCGGGGAGGGGTATCGCGACATCGCTCGGCTGCTGGCCGCACCCGCACGGCTCGGACTCACGGCGACGTTCGAGCGGCCGGACGACGCCCACGAAGTGGTCGCCGACCTCGTCGGCCCGCTCGTCCACCGGATCGAGGTCGACGAGCTCGCCGGAGACCACCTCGCGCCCTACGACATGAAACGACTCGAGGTGTCGCTCACGGACGAAGAGCGCGAGGAGTACGAGCGGAACCAGTCGATTTTCACCGACTACCTCGCCAGTTCGAACATCCGAATGCAAAGCGGCTCGGACTACCAGGAACTCGTCAAGCGCTCGGGCAACGACGCGGAGGCCCGCGAGGCGCTGCTCGCACGACAACGTGCGCGAGAGATTACCCGCGGAAGCGACGCCAAGATACGGGCGCTCGAGTCGATTCTCGACGAGCACCGCGGCGAACGGATCATCGTCTTCACCGCCTCGAACGACCTCGCGTACGAGGTGAGCGAACGATTCTTGATCCCCACGATCACGCATCGGACTGGGACGGAAGAGCGCCGGGAGATTCTCGAGCGCTTTCGCGAGGGCACCTACTCGCGCGTGGTAACCTCGAACGTCCTCGACGAGGGCGTCGACGTTCCGGACGCCTCCGTCGCCATCGTCCTCTCGGGGAGCGGCAGCGAACGCGAGTTCACCCAGCGGCTCGGTCGGATCCTTCGCCCGAAGGACGACGGCGGACGAGCGCTGTTGTACGAGGTCGTGAGCCGGGAGACGAGCGAAGAGCGCGTCGCCGACCGTCGGCGATAGCTCGAGTCTCGCAGGACTCACACCGGGTGATTTTTACCATCTCTGCGCTGATAGGTTCATAGATGTTGACGAAGGACCTGTTGCGCGTCTCGCGCGCAGGAGGGGGATACCAGCCGCGCTTTGCCGGGCGCGAACACCGGCCGCTCGCGGCGCGGGTCATCGGAATCTATCAGGGCCACGTCGGCGAGTCGAGGGGCGCACTCGAGTCGGCGCTCGAGGAACTCGAACGGGGGATCAGCGGCGTGGGGGAATCCTCGGACGGATCGGCGTCGAACGAGCGACAACGTCCCGTCGACGAGTTTAAACTGGTCCGCGGGCTCGCTGCGCTGTTGGATCGCGAGACGACGGTCCAGACCGAAGCGCCGCTCGAGCCGGTTCGCGCCCGCAGGGCGGCCTTCGAGGCCGCCGAAGCCGTCGGCGGGGTCGCCTCCGAGGAGGAGCGCGCGATGGCGCTGGTCGGGGCCGGCGAGACCCTCGAGATATCCGCCGACGATATCGCGACGTCGCTGTACGCCGACCTCGAGGACCGACAGATCGTTGAGACGGTCGACTCGCGCTGGAGCCCCGACGAACTCCTCGCCCAGTACAACCTCTCGCTGGCTCAGACGGCACTGTTCGACGCCACGGAGATCCGCGTCCGCTCGAGCGACCCGAAGGCGCTAATTTCGGCGATCAAACGCCTGCGGCTGATGTACGAAATCGAGAAGACGCCGGCGGGGCGCGAGGTCGTCGTCACCGGCCCGACGCACCTCTTTCGCGCGACGAGGCGGTACGGGACCCGCTTTGCCAGGTTGCTGCGGACGGTCGCGAAAACGAGCGAGTGGCGACTCGAGGCGACGATCGACGACCGCGGGACCGAGCGAACGATGACGCTCTCGGACGACGACCCGGTATCGGTTCCCGACGCCGCGCCGGTCGTCGACGTCTCCTTCGACAGCGGCGTCGAATCGGAGTTCGCCGCCCGCGTCTCGGCCGTCGACCTCGAGTGGGACCTCGTGCGCGAACCCGAGGCCCTAGAGAGCGGGACGCGCGTGATGATCCCCGACTTCGCGTTCGACTACCACCACGCGGACTTTCGGGTCTACCTCGAGATCATGGGCTTTTGGACGCCCGAGTACGTCGAGAAGAAACTCGCACAACTCGCGAACCTCGAGGACGTCGACATGATCGTCGCCGTCGACGAATCGCTCGGCGTCGGCGAGGAAATCGTCGCTCGAGACCACCGCGCGATCCCCTACTCGGGGTCCGTTCGACTCAAAGACGTCGCGGACGTCCTTCGGGAGTTCGAATCCGACCTCGTGGCAGAGAGCGTGGCCTCGCTCCCCGACGAGATCGATCCGGACGAGGACGCGGTGGCGCTCGCCGCGCTGGCCGAGTCCTACGGCGTCAGCGAGGACGCCCTGTCGGAGCCGTCGTATCCGAACCACGAACTCGTCGGACGAACGCTCGTTTGCCCTGCAGTTCTCGAAGACCTCGAGGAAACGCTCGAGGACGGGATGGATCTGGCGGCCGCCGAAGCGGCGTTCGGGTCATACGGTATCTCCGACTCGAGCGCGATGCTCTCCCGGCTCGGCTACCGCGTCGACTGGGAGGGATTGTCCGGCGGGACCGTACGCGAGCGGTGACGTTTTGACGCTTCGACGGCGATTCACGCTCGATGAACGACGAGGACGAGCGCCCGCTCCCGCCCGCGGACCTCGACCCGGACGTGGTCGAGTCCCTCGCGGTGTTCGAGGACGAGGAGCCCTCGACGCT
Organism: Halostagnicola larsenii XH-48; assembly: GCF_000517625.1. Classification (GTDB taxonomy): domain Archaea; phylum Halobacteriota; class Halobacteria; order Halobacteriales; family Natrialbaceae; genus Halostagnicola; species Halostagnicola larsenii. The sequence goes on from NZ_CP007055.1 coordinate 1,842,262, forward strand.
GCGGGCGGTCGCGGCGTACCTCGAGGAGCGCGCAGCGTGGGAGGAATCGAGAGCGCTCGAGGAAAGAGAAGAGCCGCCCGAGGGAACGGAGGAGACACCCGAGAGGATAGAGGAGCCGCCCGCGGGCGTCCCCGAACGGGCGACCGTCTCGGTCACGGAGATCGGCGGGACCGAGTACCGCTACTACCAGTGGCGCGAGGGCGACGAGATCAAATCCGCGACGAAAAAGCGGGAGTAACACCGCGACCGAACCGCGGGTAATCGATCACCCGTGATCGACGCTCCTCACTCGAGGGCCGCCAGAATCTCCGCTGGCGTGGCGTCGAATCCGCCGCCCTGAGCGAGCCGATCAGAACCGCCACCACCGCCGCCGAACGCCGAGGTAATCTCCTCGAGCACCGCCGTCGCGGGCGTCGATTCGTCGGTTGCGACGACGGCGAAGACGGAATCGGTTTCGCCGGTCGCGACGACGACATCGCCGAACTCGCTCCGTCGATCGTCGAGTACGTCGCTCGCGACGCCTGCCGACATGTCGCCGACATCTGCGAGGAGCCACTTCGCTCCGTCGCGCTCGAGGATCTCGCCGTGCTCGAGTCGGGCTTCGACGAGTTCGCGTTCCCGCGTTCGCAGCGCGTTCGCGAGTTCTTTGCGTTCGGCCGCACGGCGCTCGAGTTCGTCGGTGACGTCCGCGAGTCCCACGCCCAGTTCCGACTTGGCGGCGAACGCTGTCTCCTTCTCCGTGGCCCGTCGATCGATGGCGTTCGGACCGACGGCGAACTCGACTCGAGTCATCCCTTCGCCGGGGTTCGATCGTCCGAGAACAGTCACCGGGCCGATCTCCCTGGTGTTTCGAACGTGCGTGCCGCCGCAGGCGGCGACGTCCCACGAATTCTGCGAGACGACGCCGTTGTGGCCGTTCTCGTCTTTCTCGCCGATCGTCACGAGTCGGACGCGCCCCTTCGTGAACGCGGCGTCCTCGGTCGCCTCGTTGAAGGCGATGTCCTCGCGCTCGCGGGCGTCCGCGACCGGAACGTCCTCCCAGGAAACCGATCGGGACTCCCAGACGACCCGATTGACCTGCTCGTTGAGTTCGACCAGCAGTCCGTCGTCGACTTCGGTCGTGGTTTCGAGGTCGACGCGAACCTTCTCCGGGCCGATGTCGAACCCGCCGTAGCCCAGGTCGGCGAGGAGGTTTCGCCCCGCGCCGTAGAGGGCGTGACTCGCCGTGTGCGCGCGCATGCAGTACATCCGAAACGACCAGTCGATCCGGCAGAGCACGCGACGCTCGGCCCCGAACGTCGGCTCCTCGGACAGGACGTGGACGTGCTCGCCGTCGACGAGTTGTACGTCTTCGACCTCCACGTCGCCGATCGTTCCCCGATCGGCCGGTTGGCCGCCGCTCTCGGCGTAGAAGTAACTCGTCTCAAGCCAGACGCGTCGCCCGTCGACGGCCGTCACTTCGGTTTCGAACCGCGTCGTGTACGGCTCCGCTGCCGCCTGTTGCCCGCTCATCGGTTGGACTCCGTCTGCCGACACTAAAAGTCTGCCCGCCGCGTCGAGCGGTCGATCGAATCCGCCGTGTCGCTGTCACGGCCGCAGTCGTCTGTTACTCCTCGAGTTCGATGTCCAACCGCTCCTCGAGCGCGACGATGAGGCCGCCCCCGATGCCGGCCTGGGTCGCTCGGCCCTGTTCGACCGCGAGCAGGTCGCTCTCGGGAACCCCGAGTACCTCGGCGAGTTCGCCCCGCTGCAAGCCGGCGTCCTGTCGGGCTTCGACGAGGATGTCGCCGTAGCCGGTGACCAGGTACGGCAGCGGGTCGTCGTCGTAGTTCGTCCCCTCCTTCTCCCAGTGTTCGGAGTCGCCGTCCCAGATCGGGTTCGCCTTGGCGACGTTTTGGGCCGCCTTTTGCTTTCGGTTCGGTTCGTCCCCCCGTCCAGCGCTGTTCCCGCCGTCGCCGCTACGGGAGCTACTCGTTCGCTGTGCATCGTCGTGGGGTGCACAGTTCGGACAGACCTCGAGTTCCGCGCCTGCGACGTTCGCGCGAGTGAGCGAATCGCTCTCTGCGCCGCAGAGTTCACAGGACGTCCCACCGCCGCCGCCGGACGATCCCGTCGAGTATTTGGCCATGATACCATTTGGCATTTCGCGCATTTGAACGCTCCGCTTGGGACGGTTCCGTGTGATATCGCCGCAGGCGTCGGACTAAAGGAAAGGGCTTTAATAGTCACACTGGATACGATTGAGTGCAGAAAGCAAACGCGAGCGTGGGTAGCCAAGCCAGGCCAACGGCGCAGCGTTGAGGGCGCTGTCCCGTAGGGGTCCGCCGGTTCAAATCCGGTCCCACGCATCGCACCGGTGGACGATGTCCACCATTACGATGCAGGTGATCTCCTCCGAGGACATCACCCACGCACAATTCTACCGGAGCCAACGTCCGCGAGCGAGTGCGCTCGCTGTCGATTCTTCGACTCTCGAGAAACCGTCGATCGCCCGAGAGTCTCTCGGGTTCGACCGTCCAATACCCCGTCGAGTTGCAACCTCGAGCGGTAACTCGAGGACAGTAACCACTTTCCCGCGCCGGCCGAACGGGTACGTATGGAATACGTTTCTCGAGAGCGCGTCGCACCGCTGACGGGTATCCTGAGCGTGGTCTCGCTCGCGGTGGTCTTCGCGGCCGCGGGCGGACGAATTCCCCCCTCGGTAGTCCCGGCCGCCCCCGAGAGTCTGCTCGAGGCGATCCCCCACGTCAACGCGCTCATCAGCCTGACCGCGCTCGGCACGATCACGATGGGGTGGCGGTGGATCCGCCGGGGCGAGATCGGTAAGCACAAGGTCGCGATGCTTTCCTCGTTCGGCCTGTTCGCGTCCTTCCTCGGGCTCTATCTCTATCGGCTGGTCGCGACCGGCGGCCCCCAGCCGTTCCCCGGCCCGGAGGCGATCTACCAGTTCGTCTACCTGCCGGTGCTCGCGATCCACATCCTGCTGGCGATCGTTTGCATCCCGTTTCTGTACTACGCGCTCCTGTTAGCGGCCGCCTACCCGCTCGAGGAACTCTATCAGACCAGTCACGCGCGATTCGGCCGGATCGCCGCGAGCCTCTGGCTGATCTCGTTTTCGCTCGGAATCGTCGTCTACCTGCTTCTCCACGGCGTGTACTGAGTTTCCATCTCGAGATACGGAGAACACCACGGAACCGACGCGCGGTGGCGCGCGCTGAATCGCGGCGAACCGACGGTGAGCCGTGATTCGACTTTGTGCGAGGTCTTCGGTCACGAAGTGACCGAACGGCTTGGAAGTCGCGAAGCGCCTTCCAGTGGATGAGTGAGCGAACAGCGAGAGCGAGCGAATCTCGAGCCCAGTGGATTCAAACGGCCTCGAGTCCAACACACCCCAAAATGGAGAAGACGCCGCGAGGGACGTCAGTTGGGGTCGACGACCCCTACGAGTTCGCGGGGCTCTGTGATCACCTGACCGGCGAGGGCCGCTGTCGGTACGCCTTCGACCACTACGAACACGACCCGGAGTTCGCCCGCGAGCGCGCCGAAGACGACTACACCTGCCCGCCCGCGAACCCCGAGTCCGAAGCCACGTGGGCCGACTGTCCGCACTTTCGATCGCGCAAACAGGACCGGGAGTGCGTCCGCTGCGGCCTCGAGGAAAAGCTGAACGAACTGACCGACGAGCGGCCGCTGCTGGAAGAACACCACCTCTCCTACCGGGATACGCTCGAGGCGACCGACGGTGTCGGCAGTGGCGACGAAACGACCGCCACCGCCGCCGATGACGACGAACCAGCCGTGGATAGCGGTGACGACGGCGAGCTCTCCCACGAAATCACGATCTATCTCTGTCGGTGGTGTCACGCCAAGGTCCACAACTCGTGGGCGCGGATCACCGACGACGTCGCGCCCGACCCGGAAGCCGTCGCCGCGCTCGAGGAACGCCGAGGCCGGGAACTCGAGGAGACGGGCTTCGAGTCGGCGGCCGATCGGTACGGAGAGTAACGAGCGACGAAGTCGACGCTTTGTAGCCGGGTCGAACGACTAGGGACCCGAACGCGCCGCTGGGCGTTCGATCTCTGCCAGCAGCCTCGAGTACACGAGAGACTCGTAAAGCAGCGCCGCCGGAATCAACAGGATTCCGATTATGGTGAACGCGAGTGCGACCTGGAAAACGGTGAAGACGATGGGGGCGACTACCACCACGAGCACGAAGATAGCGAGGTATCGGAGACTGAGCGCCGTCCGGACGACGCGTCGAACCTGCAACGCGTCGCGCATGCGCCGCCGTCGACTGAATCGATACGTAATGGCGCCCATGCAGTAGAGCAGCCCGAAATAGAACGGGATCAGCACCGCCCAGAGCAGCGCCAGCGCTGCCGTCTCGTTGAACTCCTGAACGAAGAGCATCGCAAACGCTGCGAGGACGAATGCGACGATGTAGACGAGGAACACGCCGGTCAGTTTGACCCCGTCGACGAAGAGGCCTCCGTAGTCCTCGAACCGCGGCGGTTCGCGGCCGTCCGACGCGTTCTGTATCGCCCGGACGAAATACCCCGTGAGAACGAAAATGGGGAGTATCAGAACGGAACCGATCAGTAGCACCGAGCCGATCAGCATCGTCTCGAGCGTGTCCTCGCTCTCGAGCGGATATTTCAGCGCGTCGACTATCATGGGCGGAGTCGGTTCCGTCTTCGCATAAGTCTTCACTGTCGTTTCCGGGCCAGAAACACCACGAACACGGAAACTCGGACAGATCGGGTAGCAGTAACGAAACGGCGGGTGACGGAACGATAAACCACCATCGCTCGCGCTCGGCGATTCGTTTTGTCGATCAACCAGGGCTGATACTCTCGCGTTGGTGATAGTAACGAGAGGTTACCTATATCGCACCGACTCGAGCATCGACGCGATGGAACGACCCGATTCGATAGCCCGACGCCGAGCGCTGGCGCTGGCTGGCAGCGCCACGGCGACCGCACTCGCCGCCGGTTGCCTCAGCGACGACGAGGCGGCGGCCGACGACGGAGAAACGTCGAGCGACGATGGAAGCGACAACGGAGACAGCGACGACGCCGCTGAACGAGACGAGGCAGACGAAGACGACGAGTCGACAGAGACAGACGCTAAGGGCGACGCGTGGGCGGACGTCGAGGAAATCCGCCTGAGCGCTACCACCTCGAGATTCGAGGGCGTCGAACCCGAATTCATCGAGGGCGAGGAAAACCCGACGCTCGTCCTCACAGAAGGCGAGGAGTACGTCATCACGTGGGTGAACGCCGACGGCAAATCGCACAATCTCGAGCTCTGGGACGAGGACGAAACGGTTGTCGACGGGCACAGCACCGAGGTGATGGGCGAGAAAAACGAAACCCGCTCGCTCGAGTTCGAGGCCGACGCGGCGATGAGCGAGTACATCTGCCGGATCCACGTCGACTGGGGAAAACGCGGCGATATCGAGATTGCAACCGGCGACCGGGACTGAGAGCGCGTCGATGTCTCGAGCGTGCGTGACGATGCTCGGGTCAGTGCGAGAGTGTGCGAGAAGATTCGAGGGCAGGTAACTAACGACTCGAGACCGCGACGAGCGGATCCTTACTCGAGGATGTCGCCGATTCGGCGCGGCTCGCCCTGCAGGTCCGGTTGTTCGGCGACGATCTGTAGCACCTCGTGATCGGTGACGTCGTAGTAGGATTTTTCGGTCGCCTCCTCGATGAGTTCCTGCTCGAGGCGAAACTCCGTTCCCTCGTAGACAACGTCGACGCCAGTGTCGTCAAATGCGAGCGTAGTCATAGCCGACCGTACGAGACGCTGGATTAAAAGCGGGGCGACTTGCTCGGCCGGGCTCCGTTTCGGAACTCCCAGCAGATTCCTCGAGCGGCCGCTGTCCCTCGAGCGGCCACCAACTGAACCCGCGTTCGGGGCTCGAGGAGACGAGCCGTTGACAGGTTCGTCTGACGAACGGCCGACGGCGCGAGAGGTTTAATACCGGGGGACCACATTCGTTGCGAGTGTGGCATTCAGTAGGGATCCGCTCGACGAACTCGTCGTTCCCGACGGGACGGAAGCCAAGGAAGTCGACCTCGTGACCGACGGCGACGTGCTCGTCGGCGGCCGATCGACCATCGAGTTCGGTATCCGTGGCCGAAACGTCCTCCTTGGCGAAAACGTCGAGGTCGACGGCGCCATCGAAGCCGAAGGCGACTGTCGACTCGATATGTGGTGTGACATCGACGACGACGTGCTCGTCGGACAGGATGCCTACCTCGGCGAACGAGTCCATATCAACGGCGAACTGAAAGTCGCCGGCGACCTCGATATCGGCGATGACGTCGACATCGAGGAGGGGTTCGAAGCTAACGGCTGGATCGTCATCCGAAATCCGATGCCGACCATCGTGTTCCTGTTCGTCTACCTCAAACACCTCCTCCTGATCGGCGAGGACGACGCGGCCCAGCAACTCATTTCTGAGATGGTCGACGAGGACGAAGAGGCAGAAACCGAGCCGCTGGTCATCCCCGGAAACGCGACCGTCAACGACGACGCCTGGCGCGTTTCGACGCCCGCCCGAATCGGTTCCGACTGCCGACTCCACGGCAACGTCCGGGCCGAAACGATCGACGTCGGCGCCGACTGTAACATCTTCGGGAGCCTCCGCGCTCGAGGCGACGTCTACGTCGGAAACGGAACCCGAATCCACGGCGATCTGACGACGCGCGACGGCGACGTCGTCCTCGAGAAGGACGCCCGCGTGCTCGGGGACGTTTCGTGTGACACGCTGGATATTGCGCCCCGTGCCGAGGTCGACGGGACGATCCGGGCCGACGGCGAGATTACGATGGGGACGACCGAACGCGACCTCGAGTAACCGCCGGGCTGTGTCAGTACGGCTATCCGAAAAGCGATCCGTCCAGTCTTCCGTCGGTGATTTGCACCCACATTCTTAAGAGCGAGAGTGTCGATAGCGTGAGGTGAGTTATGTTACGGACACACATACCACAGCTACGGAGGGACGCATGCGATCCGTCGTGCTGACCAAAGGCGTGCCCGACTTCTCCGAGGGCGCCGTCTCCTTCGACGAGGACGGCCATCTCGAGCGCGGGAAGACGCCGACAGTGATGAATCCCAACGACGAAGTGGCACTCGAGGCAGCGCTCCAGACGAAGGTGCGCCACGGCGGCCACGTCACCGGCATGAGCATGGGACCGCCGGGCTACGCCAGCGTCCTCGAGGAGGCCATGGAGTCGGTGTACACAGACGACAGTTACCTCCTCTCGGATCGGGAACTCGCGGCGTCGGACACCTGGGCGACTGCCATCACGCTCTGTTCGGGCCTCGAGAAGTACCGAGAGGAGATCGCGGACATCGACCTCGTCTTCGCCGGGTTCAAAACGGCCGACGGCGAGACGGGCCAGACCGGGCCCCAGACCGCCTGGGCGCTCGAGTGGCCGATCGTCACGCACGTATTAGCCCTCGACATCGATCCCGACGAGGGCACCCTTCGGGCGAAACGGCTCGTCGAAGGCGATATCGACGAAATCGAGACCGTCGAAGCGCCGCTGCCGTGTATGGTCATCGCGGATCCGGAATTTTCGCCGACCTACCGCACGGCTTCCCACCGACTGGCGCACAAACGCCTCCGCAGCGAAACGACGGCGCGGGCGGCCGACCACGAGGACCACCTCGCGACCTGGAACCACGAGGATCTGAACCTCGACCCGGACTACATCGGCCTCGACGGCTCGCCGACCATCGTCTCCTCGGTCGATCCGATTCCGAAAGCGCCCGCAGAGCGAGACGCGACGATGATCGAGCCCGGAGACGAAGACGAGATGGGGCAGGTGCTCGAGGAACTGCGGCCCCACGCGGGGGGTGACTGACCGTGGGAATCGATCCCGACGAGTACACGATCGACGAACTGACCGAGGAACTCGAAACGGTCGACGACGCCGAGGAATTGAACGCGGTGCTCGAGGCAGAGCGAGCAGGACAGGATCGAAAAACTGCCCGAGAGGCGGTTCACAGGCGACTCGAGGAGGTCGACGAACCGGCGAGCGACGGTTCCGCAGCTGACGAACCCGATGCGGACGGTGACGAAACGGACAACGGAACTGAAAATGGGGGCGTCGAAACGGACGACGAAACCGAAGGGGAGTACGAGGAGACTGAAGAAGACGTCGGCGAGGACGCCGAAGGCGAGGCGGTCGACGAAGGAGCCGACGACGTAGCGGAAGACGAAGCGACTGAGACGGCGGACGAAGAGCCCGAGGAAGACGACAATCTCACACACCCAACTCGAGACAAGCGCCACGTCCGAGCGCTCGACGGCGGGGACTACGAGGACATGTGGGTCTTCTGTGAGACGCAGGGAGGCGAGTTGCTCGAGGTTTCGAAGGAGATGCTCGGCAAGGCTCGAGCGTTGATGGACGAATTCGCGGACGAATACGGTGACGAGGAGCGCGTCGTCGCGTTCCTGATGGGCGAGGACTGTTCGGGCCTCGCCGAGGAATGCATCGCCTACGGCGCGGACGTCGCCGTCTACCACGACGACGAGCGCCTCGAGCGGTTCTTGCACAAACCCTACACCGAAATCTCGGCGCACATGGCCCGCGGAGAAGGGACGAGCGAGAGCACCGAGTGGCGCGAGTACGACCAGCCACGATATATCCTGTTCCCGGCGACGAACAACGGGCGGGACCTCTCGGCGAAGGTGCAGGCGGAACTCGATTCTGGACTCGCCTCGGACTGTTCGGATCTCTTCATCGAGGAAGAGGAGGTCTCGAATCCCGTGAAGACCGGCGAACCCGGCGTCAAGAAGACCTTCGAGAAGGTACTTCACATGAAGCGTCCCGACTTCTCGGGCTTCGAGTACTCGACGATCCTGTGTCTGGACAACCCCGGACGCGACTTCCACCCGCAGGGTTGTTCGATCATTCCGGGCAGCTTCGAGCCGATCGAACGCGACGACGACCGAGACGGCCTCATCGTCGAGCACGACATGGCCCTCGAGGACGACTGGTTCACGGTCGAGATTACCGAATACGACCGGCTCGAGGAGGGGATCGACCTGACCGGCCACGACGTGATCGTCTGTCTGGGACGGGGGATCGGCGACGACCCCACCGAGGGCATGGAACTCGGACTCGACCTCGTCGACGCGTTCGAAGACGCCGCGCTGGGAATCACGCGCGGGATCGTCACCTCCTCCTACCAGTTCGAGGGACACGTCGAGCGCTACTCGAGCGAAGAACGTCAGATCGGCGAAACGGGACAGGTCGTGGCCCCTGACTGCTACATCGCGGCGGGGGTCTCGGGTGCCGTCCAGCACAAGGTCGGGATGGACGAGTCCGACACGATCGTCGCGATAAACACGGATACGGACGCGAGAATTAGGGATTTCAGTGATTACTTCATCGAGGGGGACCTCTTCGAGGTCCTCCCGCAGCTCACGGCGGCGGTCGAATCGGGCGAGTTCGAACTCGAGGCCGCGACCGACGGCGGTGGCGAGGAAACGAGCAGTGCAACCGACGGCGGTGGCGACGGGACGGCCGACACGAACGGAGGTGGAGACTGATGGCGACCAGTAAACGGACGCAGGCGGAGGACAAGTACGAACACTACGAAGCCGTCGTCGTCGGTTGCGGTCCCGGCGGGGCCGCCGCCGCGGCGAGGTTCGCAGACCACGGCGTCGAGACGCTCGTCTTAGAGCGCGGCACCGAAGCAGGTTCGAAGAACGTCTCCGGCGGCCTCATCTACGCCGAGGAGTCGGCTCCGTACACGATCGACGACCTCTTCGAAAACTTCCGCGAGGAGGCGAGCGAGCGGCCCGTCACCGACTACAAGATCCACAACATCGCGGGAACCAAAGTCAAAACCTACGACCTGACTGACCTCCACGAACACGACACCGAGTGGTGTGACGCCGTGCTTCGGCGACCGATGGATTCGTGGCTCGAGCAACGCGTCCACGAGAAGACGAGCGAAACGGGCGGCGGCGTCCTGACCGATGTTCGAGTCAACGGCCTGCTGCGAGAGAACGGGGAAATCGTCGGCGTCACCTGCGACGAACTCGACCCGATTACGGCGGATATCGTCGTCGCGGCCGACGGCGTGAATTCGGAACTCGCCCGCGATGCGGAACTGATGGACTGGAAGGACCCCGACGAGTGGTTCCAGGGCGTTAAGGCGACCGTCGAGATGGACACCGAGACGATCGCTGATCGATTCGGAATCGACGACGACGAAGGCGTTGCACACCTCTTTTCGGGGGACTTATTCGACGACGTTCGCGGCGGCGGATTCCTCTACACCAACGAGGACTCGCTCTCGATCGGCACCGTCTTCCACCTCGACAGTCTGGTCGCGGAGCGGGCCGAACCCCACGAACTGCTCGACTCGTTGCTCACCCATCCGCTACTAGCCCAGTGGTTCAGAGACGAGTATCACGAACGTGAGTACGCCGCGAAGCTGGTTCCCGACTCGAAGAAGGTCGCACATAGGGAGCCGTATCGGGATCGACTGGTCCTCGTCGGCGATGCTGGGGGGCAGATGCAGGCCCAGGGGCCGATCATCAAGGGGATGAACCACGCGGTCAGCGCGGGCGCGCTCGCGGCTGACGCCTACGTCGTTTCCCGTGGCAACGCCGATCCGGAAAGCGCCGGCCGGCGCTACACGAAAATGCTCGAGCGGTCCGGGACGATGGAGAAACTCCGGCCGAGACGGTACGACCTCGCCCGCACCGTCGGCGAACACGACGCGGTCACGAACGCCGTCGAGCGGGTCCTCGACTCGCCGGTCGGGAGCGTCGCCGTCGGAAACCCCCTCTCGAAGCGAGCGATGAAACTGGCGTACAACTCGCCGTTTCTCGTTTCGATGCTGCCCGACACCGCCACGGGCTACGTGACGCTCCCGTCGATCATCGGGGAGGAACACGGCCGAACGATCCACTGGGACAACGAGATTGAACCGCCGTCCCTCGAGGAGCGGATCGGCGATCTCACCTACGATACGGACATCGGGAACCCCCACATCCACCTGCGGGACGACTCGGTCGAGGCGAGCGGGGCCGCCGTCTACGCCTGCCCGGTCAGCGCCGAAGACTTCGGCGGCGGCTGTTATCGATCGGAGACGGTCCAGGCGAACGGCAGCGAGGAGACGGTGGTGAGCCTGGATACCCAGCCCTGCGTCGAGTGTGGTACTTGCGCCATCGTCGCCGATACGGACTGGGAACACCCGCGCGGTGGCAAAGGCGTCGAGTTCCGCGAGGGGTGATACTGAGCAGCCATGAGCCGATACGGACCGCGAATCGCCGCGCTCGCCCGCCGGGCCGACCGCGATCGAGCGACGTTCGACCCCGAGACGGCGACCCCGGCAGACGGCCGGACGTACCTTCGCGAAGGTGCCGGACCCGCAATCTGGCTCTACCTCGAGGGCCGCACCGGCGGCCGAACGGTCCGATTTTCCGATTTGGAGCTGACAGCGCTTCGTGGGGCGATGAACGCGTGGCTCACGTGTTATGCACGCTGTCACGGCGTCTCCCTCGAGGCGGACTTTACCGTTCGAGAAGCGGCGACGGTGTTACTCGAGACACGAAACGTGTTCGAGACGGCGCAGTTGCTGACACACGTTCCACAGCGAGCCGAGGATCCTCGTCGGACGGGCCACACGTAAACCGGAAAATGCGAGACAGGAAGGCAATGGAGTTAGGGTTCGTACTCCGTCGATATATCCTTGGCGTCAGGGTCTGGACCGATGAGCCGTTCGTTTTCGGCCTCGCGAAGGGGTTTCCCCGCCCGCAGGAGTTCGTACCCGAGCAAGGCGACACCCAAAATCGTAAACGGCGGGATTAGGAGGACGACACCGAGTACCAATCGTCTGCGAGGAACGAAACCGAGTCGCGCCTCGAGTTCTTCGATGGCGTTTCGATCGCTCATACGGTTCCTCCTCGAGGGCCGAACTGATAGCTGTGCGGGGTGATACACAAAAACCGAAACTGATACTCGGACCGGAGCGACGGCGTGGTGCCGTCCGAATTCGCCGAGCCGACTGATATACGTCCAGTCCGCTGTGTTCCTCAGTAGATGAGTTCGTCGTCGTTTTCGACCATATAGACCGTTCGTGCAGCGATGTTGACCGCGTGATCGCCGACGCGCTCTAAGTCCCGGATCGTCAGAAGAAGCCGGGACACGTCCTGTAGGATCGTCTCGACCTCGTCGGGCGAATCGAGTTCGCGTTCGATCAGGTCGCGGACGACGATCTCGCTCGCCCGTTCGGCGAACTGGTCGAGATCGTCGTCCCGCTCGGCGAGATCGTAGCACGCCTCGACGTCCTCGTCGTCGTAGGCCGTGATCGCGTCGTCGACCATCTCGAGGGTCAGTTCGCCCATCGCCTGCACGTCGACGTCCGGAAAGAGGTCCCGTTCGGCGTCGAGACTGTACTCCCCGAGATTTACGGCGAGGTCTGCGATCCGCTCTAAGTCCGTGATGATCTTGAACGACGCGGCGATGAATCGAAGATCGCTCGCGACCGGCTGCTGGAGCGCGAGCAGGTCGATACAGTCCTGCTCGAGGTCGAGGTACATGCGGTTTATCTCTCCGTCGCCCGTCATCAGTTCGTGTGCGAGATCGTCGTCTTTCTGCTCCAGAGCGTCGAGTCCCATTCGGAGGCGTTCCATGACGACTTCGCCCATGTAACAGACATCCTCGCGGAGCTCCACGAGCTTGTCCTGGTACGTTTTTCTGGCCATATTCAGCCACCATTCCCGGCAGGGATATAGCTTGCGCCCAGTAGCGGTCGTCAGCGCACACCGGGGCCAAGTAACGGCCGCATTGGCGAACGACGATACGCCTATAAAAACGGGGCCCAAACCACTTCGCATATGAAAAACGTCGATGACCTCATCGAAAGCGCATCGGAACTCGCGACGCGCGGGCTGTCGAAGGGCGAAATTGCGGACGAACTGAACGTCTCCCGCGAAACCGCGAGCTGGCTCGTCGAGCGAAGCGATACGACGCCACAGCCGACCGACGCCGGTCAGTCCAACGGTGCGGCGCGAAGCGGGCCGCAGGACATCCACGTCGACTGGTCTGCGATCGGCCGCGACAGCGGGCGAATGGAATCGATCGCGTCGGCGATGGCAGACCTCCTCGCCAAACACGGCGAGAATGTCGACCTCACGATCGGGATCGAGAAGGCTGGCGGACCGATCGCGACGCTGGTCGCTCGAGAACTCGAGACCGATCTCGCGACGTACACGCCGTCGAAACACCAGTGGGAGGAAGGCGACCTCGACGAACTCGGCGGGATGTTCTCCCGAAACTTCGCGACGATCCGCGACCGCGAGTGCTACATCGTCGACGACACCATCACGAGCGGCACGACGATGCGAGAGACGATCGAAGCGATCCGCGCCGACGGCGGCGATCCGCTCGCATGCGTCGTCCTCGCCGACAAACAGGGCGTCGAGGAGATCGACGGCGTCCCCGTCTACTCGCTGTTGCAGGTCATCAGCGTCGGTAAAGACGACTGATCGGCCGATTCCGTCGACTCCTCGAGGGGGCGACGCTGTCGCTACGCAGTGAGCGATTTCGCACCTCCTCTAAAAATACGGAGTGAGCGGCCTTAACCGTGGATCCCCATCGCTTCGATCTGTTCTTGATAGCGGTTCCGGATGGTCACTTCGGTGACCTGCGCGACGTCTGCGACTTCGCGCTGGGTCTTTTTCTCGTTACAGAGCAGTGAGGCAGCGTAGATCGCGGCTGCGGCGTATCCGGTCGGTGATTTGCCCGAGAGGAGTCCTTCTTCGGCCGTCTTCTCGATGATCTCGTTGGCTTTGGTCTGGACCTCTTCGGAGAGTTCGAGTTCGGAACAGAATCGTGGGACGTATTTTTTCGGGTCGACGGGTCGCATCTCGAGGCCGAGTTCCTGCGAGATGTATCGATACGTTCGCCCGATTTCTTTGCGTTCGACGCGTGAGACTTCCGAAATTTCCTCGAGACTGCGCGGGATGCCCTCCTTTCTGCAGGCGGCATACAGCGCAGACGTCGCGACGCCCTCGATCGAGCGACCGCGAATCAGGTCTTCTTTGAGCGCGCGGCGATAGATGACCGATGCGACCTCTCGCACGGACCGCGGCACGCCGAGCGCCGAGGCCATCCGATCGATTTCGCTGAGCGCGAACTGGAGATTACGTTCGCCGGCGTCTTTGGTACGGATGCGTTCTTGCCACTTGCGCAGTCGGTGCATCTGACTGCGCTTTTTCGAAGAAATCGAACGACCGTAGGCGTCCTTATCTTTCCAGTCGATCGTCGTCGTCAGTCCCTTGTCGTGCATCGTCTGGGTCGTCGGTGCGCCGACGCGGGACTTTTGTTGCCGTTCCTGGTGGTTGAACGCCCGCCACTCAGGACCGGGATCGATTTTTTCCTCCTCCACGACGAGCCCACAATCTTGACAGATGAGCTCACCCCGGTCGGAATCCTTTACGAGATTATCCGATTCACACTCGGGGCAGGCACGTACCCCTTCTTGTTCCTCGGTCTCGTCCGTCTCACGTGTTCGCTCCCGCTGGCGGGTGGACCGTGTCATCGCACTTTTATAGTAGTATCAGGGACGTATATAAATCCTTGGTAAGGGTTTTTTGCCATTGGAGCCAAAGCGCCGATATCAGTCGAGAGACGCACTGACGGACGGAGTTTGTCACTCCAAACCAGAAAGACTTTATCCGGATCTGGCCGAGTTTTCACGAATGCCGGTCATCGAGTGCGACGTCGAGCGAGCCCGCGAACGGCTCGAGGACGCGGGCGTTATCGTCGAGTCGGGAAACACGGATCACGAGCGTTGGCGGGCGAGCCGCGGCGACGCGACGGGTATCGCCTACGACGACAAGGTCGTTATCCAGGGATCGAACCCGCAGGATCTCGAGGCGCTACTGCGCGAGGGCGGCGGTCGCGCGCACGTCTACTTCGACGGCGGGGCGCGCGGCAATCCCGGCCCGGCGGGAATCGGCTGGGTGATCGTCACGAGCGACGGCATCGTCGCCGAGGGCAACGACACGATCGGACGCGCGACGAACAACCAGGCCGAGTACGAGGCGCTCATCGCTGCGCTCGAGGCGGCACGCGATTACCAGTACGACGAGGTCCACGTCCGCGGGGACTCCGAACTGATCGTCAAACAAGTCCGAGGCGAGTACGATACGAACAATCCCGAACTCAGAGAGCGGCGCGTGACCGTGCTCGAGTTGCTCTCGAGCTTTGGGGAGTGGACCATAGAGCACGTCCCTCGAGAGGCCAACGAACGGGCTGACGACCTCGCAAACGAAGCGCTCGACGAGGCTTGAGCCGCGCGCATTCGCTGGCGAATCGACCACCCACCTCCACACCGAGAACGCACGACTGAAAAGCCGGCCGCCCCTTTTATCGAGTATTCTATGCCCACGCCGAACGAGGAGTCGTCTACCGAAGCGGACGGAACGAACGCCGAAGCAGAAGCCGAACCGGTCTCGCGAGAAGCGACCGACGGGAACGACTCGCCGCTCCCGAGGGCAGTAATCGACGACGCAGAACGGCTCACCAGACTCGAGCGAAACGCCGTCGACGACGAGGAAGCCGCCGCCTACAGAGCCGAGCGCGAGACGTTGCTCGAGGACCACGAGTACACCGCGCGCATCAGAACGGACGGCGACGACGTGCTCGTACTCCACCCACAGGAGTGGCACGACGAGGACGAGGGCGTCATCAGAACGGATCGGATCGACGACCTCGAGCGCGCCGCCGAAATCCCGCTCGAGGGGGCCGCCGATCCGGACGACTGGGCGGAAGTCGACGCGCAAAACCGTGCACTCGTCGACGAGGTCCGGGCCGCCCACGGCGACGTCCACGGCGACAACGCGGCGATGCTCGCGGATTTCATGGGAAACCACTACGCCAAACCCATCGAATCGGCGACGGCCGCGGAGCTCTCGGAGTTTCGCACGGAGTACGTCGTCAGAAATGCGTGGCCGTCCGACGAGCAACGAGACGCGCTCGAGCAGTCAATCGACCGTATCTACGAGACGGCTGGCGAACCGGTGCCCGAATACCGGCCCGACTGATCCCGTAGTCCGCTATGCCGCCCGAAACGGCTCTGAGGTCACCCTCGAAACGGCTGTTCAGTAGCTGTTTTCGACGATGTCGGTGATCTCGTCCGCGCGCTCGTCGCCCGTGACGACCTTCGAGAGCGTCCAGTTGATTCCGTCGAGGACGGCGTCGTAGCCGTCGTCGGTCAGCGAGTACTCGTTCGTTCGCTTGTCGAGTTCGCTCTTTTCGACGAGACCGAGTTCGACGAGTTCGTCGAGGTTTGGATAGAGTCGGCCGTGGTTTACTTCGGTTCCGTAGTAATCCTCGAGTTCTCGTTTGATCGCCAGGCCGTACATCGGCTCTTTAGCGAGGATAACGAGGATGTTGTTTTGGAACGCGGTCATTTCGCGCGCAATGCTCTGCTCGCCCGTGATTGCTTGTGCCTCTGACATAGATTTGTAAATGTCACCAGACTATTTAAGACTTGCCAACTATTCGTCCAGATTTTGCAGCCAAACAGCTTCTCGTAGCGTTGTTGGCCGTCTCCCGGAGGTTTCGTTGGCTCACCTCGTTGACGCGTCTGGTGGCCATCAGGTATAGGTTCCAGTTCGATTACGAAAGTACTTTTTGATCGTCCATGAATCGTTTCGGTATGGTAAATCTCTGGGAAGACATAGAAACCGGACCAAACGCGCCCGAAGAGATCTACGCCGTCGTCGAATGTCTGAAAGGCGAACGCAACAAGTACGAGTACGACAAGGACGTCCCCGGCGTCGTCCTCGATCGCGTTCTCCACTCGAACGTCCACTATCCGTCCGATTACGGCTTCATCCCGCAGTCGTACTACGACGACGAGGACCCCTTCGACGTGCTCGTTCTCGTCGAGGATCAGACGTTCCCCGGCTGCGTCATCGAAGCGCGTCCTGTCGCCCTGATGAAGATGGACGACGACGGCGAGCAGGACGACAAGGTCATCGCCGTCCCCTCCGAGGATCCGCGATACGATCACATCGAGGACCTCGAGGACATTCCACAGCAGCAACTCGACGAGATCGACGAGTTCTTCAAGACGTACAAGAACCTGGAGGAAGGCAAGGAAGTCGAAACGCAGGGCTGGGAGGACAAGCAGGCCGCCTACGACGCGATCGAACACGCACAGGATCTCTACGAAGAGAACTTCGCCTGATCGCCGACGATCGCAACGAACTGTCGACCAACCCGCTCGATTCCGATTTTTATCGCAGTATCGTGACGAGTAGACCGTCGAGCGAGAGAGACATCTCTCGAGTGTTCTTCGAGGACGAATCTGCGATGGACGAATCCGTGAGCGGACCGGTATCTCACGACAGATAATTCACCTTGGTAATCAACGTACAGACTCGCATGCATTATGAGCATGGGTAATTTTATTGGGTGCGAGAGCGTTGGTTTACCCGTTATGGCAGCAAAAGAGTCCCCAGTTGGATACCAGCGTTCAGACCCCGACGAACCCGAAGCCGGCGTCGGGATGGCACATCCAACGATCGTTCCGACGAACTTCGAGCCGGACACCGCCGAGTAACGCTGCGTTCTTCGCCCTCGTTTGCACCCGAGCACTCGCGGGGAACTGACTGCCGTTTACGGGACAGCGCCGCCGATCGTTCGACCGCCGCGGGTGGCCCGCCGTTCTCGAAAACAGTGTCTGGAAACGAACCTTCTTGTATCCGCTCGGACTACGACCTCGCATGGGTCTGTTTGACCGGTTACGGGGCGATGGAAGCCCTCGAGTCGCGTTTATCGGAGTTGATGGTGTTCCGTACAGTCTTCTCAGGGACAACGAAGAGCGGTTCCCGAACTTCGCGGCGCTCGCGTCGGACGGGACCGCAAGCGAGATCTCGAGCATCGTACCGCCGGAGTCCAGCGCCTGCTGGCCCTCGCTGACCACCGGGATGAACCCCGGCGAGACCGGCGTCTACGGCTTTCAGGATCGGGAGGTCGGCACCTACGATACCTACGTCCCGATGGGCAACGAGGTGCAAGCCACCCGCGTCTGGGACCGCGTCCAGGAGGACGGACGAAATGCGACGGTGATGAACGTGCCGGTCACGTTCCCGCCCCAGCGAAACGTCCAGCGGATGGTTTCTGGCTTTCTCTCCCCCGGCCTCGAGAAAGCGGCCTACCCCGACGACGTTCGAGACACCCTCGAGGGATTCGAATATCGGATCGACGTCAACCCGAAACTCGGCCATCAGGAGGACAAACGCGAGTTCATCGAAGACGCACACGCGACGGTCGACGCGCGATACGAGGCGTTCAAACACTACATCGAGGAAGACGACTGGGACCTCTTTTTCGGCGTCTTCATGACGACCGACCGGGTCAACCACTTCCTGTTCAAAGACTACGAGCGCGACGGCGAGTTCCGCGAGGAGTTCCTCGAGTTCTACGAGAAGGTCGACGACTACATCGGTAAGCTACGCGAGGCGCTTCCCGAAGATGTCACGCTCATCGTCGCCTCCGATCACGGCTTCACCAGCCTCGATCACGAGGTTCACTTCAACGAGTGGCTTCGGGAGAACGACTGGCTCTCCTTCCGGACCGACGAACCGGAGGAACTGGACGATATCGCCGACGAGACCAAAGCCTACTCGTTCATTCCGGGTCGGTTCTACATCAACCTCGAGGGGCGAGAGCCCCGCGGGTCGGTCCCCGAATCGGAGTACGACGAAGTTCGCGACGAGCTCAAGGCCGAACTCGAGGCCCTCGAAGGACCCGACGGCCGCAAGGTGGTCGATCGCGTCGTCGAGAAGGAAGCCGCCTTCCGCGGCGACCACGATGAGATCGCGCCCGATCTGGTCGCGATCCCGACGAAGGGATTCGATCTCAAGTCCGGCTTCAAGGCCGATTCGGAGGTGTTCACGACGGGACCGCGAAACGGCATGCACAGCTTCGACGACACGTCGCTGTACGTCGACGATCCGAACGTGACCATCGACGACGCCGACCTCTACGATATCGCGCCGACGATCCTCGATCTGATGGAGATCGAGTACAGTCGCGGCGAGTTCGACGGCGCGAGCCTGGTATAGTCTGGCTCAGTGCTCGAGAACCGGGCGCACGATCGATTCCATTTTCAGCGTGAGGCGGCGAACGTAGCTATGAGCGATCCGACGACGACCAGCGACGGCGGCGAACGGAAAGACGATATCGACGAGCGAGAGCGCACCCTCGAGGAAATCATCCACGCCCGCGGCCACGAGAACGTCAGCGCCGAGCACGCGAGCACGTTCGAGGTTTCGACCGACGACTTTCTGACCCCTGCCGGCGACTGTATCCTCGCGATCGAGGCCGACCGCGCACCAGCGGATTTCGACCCGGAATTCGTCGCCGCCTGCCAACAGCGCGATGCGACGATCACGGTCACGCTCGAGGCCGACGGCCACCGGGATTCGGTCCGCGGTCGCGGCGACCCGGAACTCGAGTTCTCGAGCGAGCGCAGCGCGGTGGGTCGGACGAGCGAGTACGTCGACGAGCGGACGATCGCGCTCGAGTCGGAACACGCCGCGGAGGGGTTCGATCGGGACCTCGTCGATTCGCTGGCCGCGGGCGCGGACGTGACCGTGACGATCACCGTGTCCGTGGACGATTGAGCGCGACTGAGCGTTAGAAGCGGTGGAGGGAGAAACTCGATGATCCTCGAGGGAGCGATCCAGTGGGGTTTTGCCCGCTCGAGCGCTACCTGAATACATGAGCGAAGACCCGGAACCGTCGCGCAACATCAGCGGCGGTCTCGAGGGTGGCGGCGTCGCGGCGGAGTTCGACCCGGCGGAGGCTGAGACGCGCGCGGAGGCGGTCGTCGACAGGCTCGGCGAACTGTACTGGCAGAAGACCTACGGCGGGCAGGACGCCTTCACCTGTCTCGTCCGCACGATTTTGAGCCAGAACACGAGCGATAAGGCCAGCCAGCCCGCACACGACGCGCTGCTCGAGCGCTACGGTACGGACGATTCGGGAGACGCCGACGCTGATCTCGCCGAGGCGCTCGCGAACGCAACACAGAGCGAACTCGCCGAGACGATCAGTTCCGCGGGACTGTACAACCAGAAGTCGGAGACGATCATCGACACGGCCGAGTGGGTCCTCGAGGAGTTCGGTTCCGCGGCGGCGTTCGACGCCTTCGTCAAGGACGAGCCGCCGGAGACGGTTCGCGAGACGCTGCTGTCGGTTCGCGGCGTCGGCCCGAAGACGGCCGACTGCGTGTTGCTCTTCGCGGGCGGTCGCGGCGGCGTCTTTCCCGTCGACACTCACGTCCACCGCATCGTTCGACGGCTTGGAATCGCCCCGCCCGACGCGGATCACGAGGGCGTCCGCGAGGTCGTCGAACGCGACGTGCCGGCGACCAAATGCGGCTTCGGACACACCGCGATGATCCAGTTCGGCCGCGAGTACTGCACCGCGCGCAACCCGGCGTGTCTCGAGGATCCGGACGCGTGCCCGATGGGCGACCTGTGTGACCAGGTCGGCGTCTATCCGGCGACCGGAGAGGTCGTCGACCCGTCCGAAACGCTCGAGTGAGTCGATGCGAGCGGCCACCACCGGTTGATTTCGACGCGGCTTTGCCAGAGCCGTGTGCTACCGAACGCATGGTCGAATTCACGGACGCCGACCGCGAGGGCGTCTACAAAGCGATCTACGCTCGACGGGACATCCGCCGGTTTCGAGACGACCCGATCCCAGACCCAGTGCTCGAGCGACTTCTCGAGGCCGCCCATCACGCGCCGAGCGTCGGCTTCTCGCAGCCGTGGGATCTGATCGTAATCGAAGAGCGAGAGACCAAACGTGGGGTGAAATCGATCGCGGATCGCGCCATCGCAGCGGCCAGAGAAGGGTACAAGGAACCGCGACGATCCGAGTACGCCGCCCTCAAACTCGAGGGTATCCTCGAATCGCCGGTCAACATCTGTGTGACCTGCGACCCGACGCGTGGTGCGCCCCACGTTCTGGGGCGAAGTTCGATGAAACGCACGGACGTCTACTCGACGTGTCTGGCCGTCCAGAACCTCTGGTTGGCCGCTCGAGCGGAAGGCGTCGGCGTCGGTTGGGTGAGCGTGCTCTATCCGTCCGAACTGCAGGAACTGCTCGGGATTCCGCCGCACGTGAAACCGATCGCGTACCTGTGTTTCGGATATCCCGAGAACGGGTTCCCGGACGAGCCGGTGCTCGAGACGGCAGGGTGGCGCGAGCGACTCGACAGCGAGACGATCGTCCACGAGGAGTGTTGGGAGTCGAGACCACAGTACGAGGCCGGCCGCGAGGGAGACGGGGTATCGCGGTGCTCCGAGGGCGGATCACCGATCGGTAGCGAGTAACCTGAGGCGGATCCGGTCGATAGCGAGCGGGTTGGGACGACTCCGATCGGCAGCGAGTGACTTGTGAAGGCCGATCGGTAGCGAGTGATTCGGGACGACTCCGACCGGAAGCGAGGAGCTTTCGAACGGTCCGCATGGGATTGTACGCGACCGTTTCGAACTTCACAACCGTTTTATGTTGCACTCGGATAGGGCCGGGTCACCAATGGCTGCAGACCCGACACGGGTTGCAGAGACGAGGGGAGTTGAGACGGAACCAACAACCGAATCGACGAGCGGCGTCTCTCGACGGGGGATGCTAGCCGGCGTTGCGGCCGGATCGGCCGCGGGGCTGGCAGGGTGTACGCGGATTTTCGGCGGCGACTCCACGGCGTCCGGCGAGACGCTGACCGTCTGCGTCTGGAGTGGGAACTACGCGGATCGGTTCAAGGAGGCAGTCGTCCCGATGTACGAGGACGAACACGACGTGACGCTGCAGGTCGAGACCGGCTGGAACAACATCCTCGCGAACATCAGGCAATCGCAGGGGTCTCCGCCGTACGACGTCACCGTCACGGACGGCAACTTCTACTACCGCGGCCGGCAAGAGGGGCTCTTCGAGTCGATCCGAACGGAAAACGTTCCTCACCTCGAGGAGACGATCGACTACTACAGCGAGTTCCGCCCGACGGAGTACGGCATGCCGGTCGACGGCGCGCCGTGTAACATCATCTACCGGGAGGACCTCGACTTCGAACCGACCGAATGGGGTGACCTCTCCTCGAGCGAGGTCGCGGATAGCCGAGGAATCGGTATCGACACCGGCTTCTGGTGGTTCCCGGTCCACGCCGCCGCGATGGGCATGGACGACAGCGAAGCTGCGGGCGAACTCTACGACGAATCCCTCCACGCGGAGGTCTTCGACGAGATCCGAAACTGGAACGTCCAGAGCTGGGCCAGCAGCGGACAGGACATCTGGCAGGCGTTCGACAGCGGGACGATAGACGTCGCGCAGTGGTACTTCGAACAAACGGCTTACGACATCGGCGACTACGACGGGCTCACGCACACGTTGCCCGAGGAGACCACCGGCTACCTCAACCACTGGTGCGTGACCAGCGGCACCGACAAGCGAGACCGCGGCGAGGAGTTCATCGACTTCCTCATGCGACCCGAAGTCCAGACCGAGTGGTCGAAATCGAGCCCGGCGCTGTTTTGCAACGCCGACATGGAGTACGCGAACGACCTCGGCGAGCAGCTTCCGACGAGCGCCGAGGACGCACAGAACATCGCCTTCCCCGACTGGGAGTACCTCATCGACTACTACGACGAGTTCGAGTCCGAGTACTCGAGCATCCGAAACGACTGAAGCCAATGTCAGAAATAGAACTCTCCGGACTGGAGAAGCGCTACGGCGACGAACTCGCGGTCGAGGACGTCTCCGTGACGATCGAGGACGGCGAACTGCTCTGTCTGCTGGGTCCAAGCGGCAGCGGCAAATCGACGACGCTGCGCATGATCGCCGGCCTCACGTCACCGACCGACGGTGAGGTCCACATCGGCGAGGACGACGTCACCGATCGGCCGGCCTACGACCGAACCACCGCGACCGTGTTCCAGGACTGGGCGCTGTTTCCTCACAAGACCGTCCTCGAGAACGTCGCCTTCGGGCTGCGGATGCGGTCGGTGTCGAAAGACGAGCGCCAAGAGCGCGCCCGCGAGATGTTAGACCGCGTCGAGATGGTGGATCACGCCGACGACGACCCGACGAACCTGAGCGGCGGGCAGAAACAGCGGGTCGCGCTCGCGCGCTCGCTGGCGGTCAACCCGGACGTCCTCCTGCTCGACGAACCGCTGTCGAACCTCGACAAGCGCCTGCGCGAGGACATGCAGATCGAACTCCGCGAGATCCACGAGGATCTCGAGAAGACGTTCGTCCACGTCACGCACGATCAGGACGAGGCCTTCACGCTGGCCGACCGGATCGGTATCATGGCCGACGGCGAACTGATTCAGGTTGGGAATCCCCACGAGGTCTACGAGAACCCGAAGAACCGGTTCATCGAGGGGTTCCTTGGTGACACGAACTTCGTCGCGGGCGAGGTCGCGCGGACGACGGCCGACTCCGTCGTCGTCGAAACGGAACTGGGCCAGGATATCGTCCTCCCGAGCGACAACGGCGACGCGCTCGCTTCGGGAGAGTCGGTGACGGTGTCGCTTCGACCCGAGGTCCTCTCGATCGGCGCGAACGCGGATCCGGTTGACTCCGATCGAGCGGACGCGGCTGTCGCCGACGGCGGGCCGACGAACGAGATCGTCGGGTCCGTCGAGAACGTCATCTATCGCGGGTCGACGGTCCGTTACTCCGTGGCGGTCGACGGAAGCTCGGTGTTCGTCGAGCGAACGGTCGCCGACTCGGGTGCGTTCGACGCCGGCGACGACATCCGCATCCGCTGGGACGGCGCGGACGTACTTGCGTTCCGCGGGGACGGTACGAGGGTCGACCTGTAACCATGTCCGGAACCGATTCGAACGCCGCGGCGTCGGGAGCGCTCGAGCGGGTCTGGAAGCCGCTTGCGGCGCGGTCGCGATCGAAACGAGCGTTGTTGCTCATGCTCCCGCTCGTCGCCTTCGAGCTTCTGATCTTCGTCGCGCCGTTCCTGATCTTGCTCCGGATCAGCGTCTCGGAGGCTGGCGATCGCGGGGCGGCCTACGCCGATGGGACGTGGTCGCTTGACGCGTACGCAGACGTCCTCACGAGCGGCGTCGCGCGAGAAGTCATCGCCCACTCGTTTACGATCGGGATCGTCGCGACGGTGATCGCCGTCGCCGTCGCTTTGCTGTACGCCTACGCGATCTGGCGAGCCGAGGGACTCCGTAAGTCGCTCTTGCTGTTCTCGGTCGTTCTCCCGCTGCTGACGACGCTGGTCGTCAAGACCTACGCCTTCCGGCCGCTGCTTTCTCCCACCGGGACGCTGAACTCCCTTCTGGAATCGCTCGGGCTGCTCTCGACGCCGCTCGAGATCGTGCCCGGGTTGGCGGGAGCGATCGTCGGACAGGTGTACATCGTCCTCCCCTACGCCGTCCTGGCGATCTACAGCGTGCTGGCGACGATGGACTGGCAGTTAGTCGAGGCCGCGCGGGACCTCGGAGCGAGCCGCCCCCGCTCGGTCCTCGAGGTCGTCGTCCCGCAGGCGATGCCGGGGATCGTCGTCGCGACGGTGATCTCCTTCGCTTGGAGCGTCGGCTCGTACGCCGCACCGTTTCTCCTCGGCGACAACGTCACGTTCGCGATGCGGGTCGAAGGGCAGATCCTGCGTGACTTCCAGTGGCCGACGGCGACCGCGCTGTCGGTCGTGATGATCGGGGCGATGCTCGTGGTGATCGCTGCCCTCGTCACCGTCCTCTCGCGCTTCGGAGGTGAGATGGAATATGCGTAGGGAACGACTCGAGACGGCCCTCTTCCGTGCGGGCTATCTCGCGGTGTTCGCGTTCATGCTGTTGCCGCTTGCCGTCGTCGTCGTGACGTCGTTCGGCGACTCCGGACAGCTCGCGTTCCCGCCGACGGGATTCTCGCTCACCTGGTACGAATCGTTCTTCAACCAGATCGACTGGCTGCGCGCGTTCGATAACAGCCTTCTCGTGGGCATCGGCACGGCGGTCGTCGCGACGATACTGGGCGTCACCGCCGCGTTCGGACAGGAGTTAGACGACGGTCCGCTGGGGCGGCTGCTCGCACCGCTAGTACTCCTGCCCATGCTGATTCCGCCGGTTATCTTCGGCGTCACGCTGCTCGTGTACTTCAGCGAGTTCGACCTGCGAGGCTCCTACGCGAGCCTGATCCTTGCGCACACGCTGTGGGCGACGCCGCTCGTCTACTTCGTCATGCGGTCCGTCTTCAGCCGGTTCGACTGGCAGCAGTTAGACGCCTCCCACGACCTCGGTGCCGGTCCGGTGCGGTCGTTCGTCCACGTCGTCCTGCCGAACGTGAAACACGGCATCTTCGTCGGCGCGCTGCTCGCGTTCATCGTCAGTCTTCAGGAGTTCGTGATGGCGCTTTTCCTCTCGGATCACACCACCGAAACCATCCCAGTGGTCGCCTGGAGCCAACTCAGAAACTCGCTATCGCCGATGGTCAGCGTTGTCTCGACGTTCCTGATCCTGATCTCGCTCGGCGCGATCGTACTCGCCGCCGCAGCGACGAACCTGAACTGGCTGTCGAAACAACTGTCCTAATCGGGCGCTCGAGCGACGCGAAGATGTATTGAAATATTTTACCCGGTATCGAGGATGTCCAGATCCGAATCAAGCCCGATAATGGTCGAAAGGGACGACTCCAATCCGTCGAGTCGGTCGGTTGGCTCCACCAGCTGGCGTTCCCGATCGTACGTGATTACCTTCGCGTCTGCCAACTTTGGAACGTGTTGATGAACTACTGAAAGATGTATCCGGCTCACCGTCTCACTCGGCACGTCGGTGATCGACATGCGGTGATTGTGCCGTACGATCTCCTTCGTCAGGTCGTTCAGCGTTAACGCCCGTCGGTCTTTCAGGAGGATTGCAAGGACGATTCGACGGTGTTCGACGCGACACAATTCAAGAACCGTATCGAGTTCGCCCGTCGCATCACTCATTTATACGGGTAGATGGCTACGTGTCTTTAGAACGCATCCTTCTATAGAAGGGTGTTTTACACGGGAATTGACATGGTTTCCCCACCAGCCTCGTCCGCCGTTGTCACTCCGAAGTCACGACGAGGGTCTGTTCGACCAGTGATCGGTATCCGCGGTGTAACAGTTCCGAGAGAGATTGGGGCGTGATATCGAGTTCAGCGGCGACATCCGCGAGGGCCACGTCCGCGGAGTCGAAGTACTCCATCTCGTACGCAGCCAACAACGCGTCGTGTTGTTTTCGTGTCAACCCGTACTGACTCCCCGTTCGCGGCTGTGTGAGTTCGTGGAGGCGAACGAGTTGAAACGGAATCTCCCGTTGGTCACAATAGTCCTGAAACTGGCTGAGGTCCTCGTGCTCGTCGAAGCGGATACAGAGCGTCCAACCGTTGTACTGTCCACTGGCCTCGAGGATCGTCGCACCGACATGGGTGTATGCGTAAACGATGGTATCGGTATTTTCGGTCCAATCGGCTCGGAACAACGTGGATCGATCGAAGTCATCTAACCGACGGAGATTGCGAACCGACGGATCGGTTTCGGTGACGGTTTCAAACTCGTCGATGTCGTCGCCGTTCACCCAAAAATACGGTGCGAGCAACTCTTCGGTAGCAACGACGCGTTCGATTTCGATGACCACGTCGGGAAGCTCTTCTAACGTGTCCTGGAGCGCGAACGCCTCTGCGGGAATGTCGAACTCTCCGAACAGGCTCATATCGGACGGTACGTCGTCACTGGAGAAAGGTACAGTGATCGTTCCGCTTGACGAAACAAAACCGAGATCGATCCGTTAGCGAGATCAACAGCGTCTGCTGCTGGCGCGTAGGTTGTGAACAACGCTCCGGCGGCTTGACCGCGGGGGGCGTTCACCCGGACCCGAATTGGATCAACACGCAGCCGGCGAGGATCACCACGGACGCCACCCCCTTTTGCACCAGCGTAAACGGATCGAACTGCTCGGCGAGCAGTTCCGGTGTCAGCTTGCTCAACGTCAGCGATCCGACGAAGACGAGCAGCACGTCGAGTTTAGTGATCGCCGTCGCGAGCGAGACCGGCCCGGTCTCGAGCGCCCGAACAAACGTCAACAATGCGACGGCGTTCAACAGCCCACCGGCGACCAGAACGGTCGTCCCCTTCGAGGGTCGCGAGGAAAGCAGGTTGCTCGAGTGGACGGCCGGTCGGACTCGATCACCCTCCCGGAACGGCGCGAGCGCGACGACCGACGCCAGTCCGCCGACGCTGATCCAAAAGAGGATCTCGAGTGTTCCGAACTCGGTCGTGAGGACTTTCATTCCCGTATTGAGCACGGCAAAGGCCCCAGCGGCGACCGCCGCAACGACGATGGTCGACGGCCCGACGGTCCCGCGAAGCGACCCGCTCTCGTGCTCGTAGGAAATGAATAACGCGCCGAATACCACGAGTAGGACGCCCATATACACGCCGGCCGGGAACGACTCCTCGAGGAGGACAAAGCCGAGGACGAGCACGAAAATCGTTTCGATGGCCAACGCCGGGACGAACCGCGAGACGTCGCCGCTGACGAGACCCCAGTAGTAGATTCCGTAGCCGACCGTCGAGACGACGCCGAAGCCAATCGCCGTGAACACCGCCGATAGCGGCGTCGGATTAGAGACAGCGCTCTCCGATATCGCCGTCGGCTCGAGGAGTACACCGGCCGCGACGTAAACGGCGTAAAACGGAACGCAGGAGTAGATCGTCAGCGTGATCGGATCGTCGATTTCGGTGCCGCTGACGACTTTCGCGAGGAGTGCAATCGCCGCGTAGACGATAGCCGTCAACAGCGCGTAACCGAACCAGATCGGTATCACTCAGCGATCACCCTCCGGACAGTTACAATCGCTCACGGGGGCGGTATCGTCCCGAATCGGAAAATCGCTTGGATTCGATCCGAATCGAACACGCTGTGACAGGGCCCGTCCCGGCATCAGCCTGACTCAGATGAGAAAACGCCTGCAGGCGCACCGAAACGGTGACTCGAGCCCTAGAGGAACCGGAACGTCTCGAGGTTCTTCGGCGCGAACGTTCGCATGTTGTAGTCGTGATAGAGCGCGGAGGAGAGGTCCTGCGTGGAGCGTTCGTCGCCGTGGACACAGAGGACCTTCTCCGGACGCGGGTTCATCGTGTCGACGAAGTTCATCAGGCCCTCCCGGTCGGCGTGCCCGGAGAACCCGTCGACGGTTTCGACTTCCATGTTGAGCGAGAGCGTGCCCCGGCCGTTGCTATCGCCCATCGCTCCGACTTCGCTGGTCGGAATCTCGTCCCAGCCGTTCTGGATGCGTCGGCCGAGCGTTCCCTGGGCCTGGTAGCCGACGAAGACCAGCGACGAGTCCGGATCCGGGCCGAGGTGGCTCAGCCACGACATGATCGGACCGCCGGTGACCATCCCGGAGGTCGAGAGGATGATACAGGAGTCGCCGTCGGCGACGTCCTGGCGCTCTTCCTCGCCGCCGTCGATGTGGTTGAACTCGTCGGCGAGGAACGGGTTCTCGTCGTCGTGGAAGATCCGATCGCGGAGGTCGTCGCGGAGGTATTCGGGGTAGGTCGTGTGAATCGCCGTCGCCTCCCAGATCATCCCGTCGAGGTGGACCGGCATCCGCGGAATCTCGCCCTCGCGCATCGCCTTCTCTAAGACGAGCATGATCTCCTGGGACCGACCAACCGCGAAGGCCGGAATGAGAACTTTTCCGTCGCGTTCGGCCACCTCGTTGATAACCTCCTTCAGGTGCTCTTCTGACTCCTCCTGGTCGGTCTGGTAATCGTTCCGACCGCCGTAGGTCGATTCGAGAACGAGCGTTTCGACCCGCGGGAAGTCGTTTGTCGCGCCGTTGAAAAGGCGCGTATCGTCGTAGTGAATGTCACCCGAGAACGCGACGTTGTAAAGGCCGTCGCCGATGTGGAAGTGACTGACCGCAGAGCCGAGGATGTGCCCTGCGTTGTGGAACGTGAGTTTGACGTCCGGCGCGATGTCGGTGACGTCGCCGTACTCGAGCGGGATGCAGTGTTTGATCGCCTCGCGGACCATCTCGGATTCGTACGGCGGCGTGCGCCCTTCCTTCGTGGCGACGTCGAGATAGTCGAGCGTGAGCAGTCCCATCAGGTCGCGCGTCGGCTCGGTACAGTAGATCGGGCCGTCGTAGCCGTACTTAAAGAGGAGCGGAATCAGCGCGGAGTGGTCAAGGTGGGCGTGCGTGAGCACGACGGCGTCGATGGTCTGCGGACCGGCACCGAGCGCCTCGGGTGCGTGGAGGTACGGCACCTCGCCCTCTGCGCCGGGTTTGTCGCCGCAGTCGATCAGGATACGCGTCTCGGGCGTCGAGAGGATAAACGATGCGCGTCCGACTTCGCGACAGCAGCCCAGCGTGGTGATGCGGACGTACTCGTCGTCGGACATCTCCTCGCGGTGGATCTGTCTGCCGACGCGCTCTAAGACGTCCCGGCGCTCGTCGCGCTCTTGTTTGAGGAAGTTTCGGACGTTCGATACCGTCGAGGACTCGATCGGCGGGGTCCGAACGACTTCGGGCGTCCAGCCGACGTTTTTCGTGATGTCTCGAAGCGTCGAGCCGTGGCGACCGATCACCATACCCGGCTTCTGGGCTTCGATGACGACTTCGCCGGTATCAGCGTGGAAATCGAGGTCCGTGACCCCCGCCTCTTCGGGGATGACGTTCATGATCTCCTCGCGAGCCGTTTCGGGTCTCGAGAGAACGCTCGGATCGGGCCGGACGGTGATCCGTTTTCGAAGCTTACTCGCGAGTTGCCGGATGAGGTCGCCCTTCTGCGCGAACTTCTTCGGGTCGCGCGTATAGACCACCAGTTCGGGGCCTTCGTATTTCACCGAGGAGACCGAGATATCTGCCGGTAACTCGCTCGTGATCTGTTCTTCCAAATCGTCGAGTTGCTGCTCTACAGTGCTCATAATCGCCGAATGTGGGTTGCGTGGACGTCCCGTAGATTACGGGAATCAGGAACGTCCGACGGAAAGCGGGGAGTCAGGGCGGTTTCGTACGCCCGAGAACGTCGCGTTCGTATCGAATCCGTCGATGGCATCGAAATACGACCCCAAACGGGGACTGTCATTCGTAGCATCTCACGAAGTCGATAGGTATCTCGGGGACGCCGTCCGTCTTCGTACAGATACGCTCCCGGATCGGTTATCCTGGTCCGTGCGGGAAGTTTCCAGGAAGAACCCGCTTACTCGAGGCTATTCCTCGCGTGGTATAAAAGCCTTCGCAAAGATGAGGGCCGTTCGTCACGAACGACCGGTATGCGACTCACGCGAGCCCGCGTCGTCGAACAGCGCGACTGGGTAGCGACGCTCTCTGAAACCGTCGTGCCGACGATAAATGACGTTCGAGCGGATCTCGGGGACCTGTTCGGGACCGAGGTCGACTCCGTCACCGAGACACAGTACCGAGCGGAAGTCGACGCGGTGTTCGCCGACGGCGACCTCGCCGTCAACGTCGCGGCGCTGGTCGCTATCCTTCGCGACCTCGACGTCGAGGACGATTATCCCGGCTTCGTCGTCGACGAGATCCTCGGGCGCGAACTGGCGGCGACCATCGCGGGCACCCAACCACTCCGGACGCTCGGCGAAGCAACCTTTCACTACGCGGACGTCCACGTCCACGGCTCGAGCGACGAAAACGCGGGCGTCGACGACCTCGAGGCGGCGCTGGCCGCGGGGTTTCAAGAGCGGCTTCCGGGCTGGGACTGGACCGAACGCGACAGCCCGTTCGCCGTCGAACCCGAGTGAGCACCGGGCCGGATCTCGATCGGTGCTGCGGGAGCCGATACGGACCGCTGTCAGTTAGTTTCCGTGTCGCGCCGTTTTTATTCGACCGTCGGCTAGGGTCTCCAGTGACCGCTTCCGATCACGCAGCGCCAACGACCCTCGAGCGACCTGCCGTCGAGACGGCGTGCGAAACCGTCGCCGACGGCATCGACCGGGACGCCTTGGTGACCGTCTTCGGACGCTGTTCCGTCGAGTACGACGGCCGTGCCTCGAGCCAGCTCGACGCCGGGGATCGACACGTCATGTGCAAACCGGACGGGACGACGCTGGTCCACACCGACGAGGGCCAGCAGCCGGTCAACTGGCAGCCCCCGGGGTGTACCCACGAGGTGTTTTGCGATGACGGCGCGCTGTTCCTCGAGAGTCACCGATCGACTCCCCAAGAGCGGCTGTTGATCGGGTTCGAACGCGTGGTTCACGTATCGGTTTTCCCCGTCTCCGACTCGAGCGAACTCACCCTCGTCGGGACCGAAGAGGACCTCCGCCAGCGGATCCTCGAGGACCCCGGCCTGCTCGAGCCCGGCTTTCGACCGCTGGCGACCGAGCGCGACACTCCTGCGGGTGCGATCGACATCTACGGCGAGGACTCGGTCGGGCGCGCGGTCGTCGTGGAACTCAAGCGCCGCCGGGTCGGCCCCGACGCGGTGAGCCAGTTGCGACGGTACGTCGATGCCCTCGAGCGGGATCTACACGCCGACGCGTCGATCCGGGGAATTCTGGTCGCGCCGTCGGTGACCGACCGGGCGAGCGGGCTCCTCGGCGAGCACGGCCTCGAGTTCGTCTCGCTCGAGCCAGTCAGTAACGGGTGATGCTCGAGAAATATACTACTCTTTTGTTACGAGGATTATCAGATTCGAGAAGTACGTCACTCGCGCTGGCAACAGGGATGTCCACTTCCTCCCCAACCGATTTACTCACTCACAAATTCGTTCTTCATCCCTCGCACATCATTGAATCGCGCTTCGTCTCACTCAGCGCGATTCAGCGCGCGCCACCGCACGTGGATTGTTCGGTAAAGTGATCCAGAAAAACCGACCGAGCGCCCGCAAAACTCACTCGTCGTCGGCGTCGTCCGTTGGCGCGTACTTCTCGTGAATCCGATCCATCCGCGCCGCCATTACGAAATCGGTCTTGTGGAGGCCGTCGATCTTGTGAGTCCACATCTCGACGACGACCTCGCCCCACGAGAGTTCGATGTCCGGATGGTGCCACTCCTCCTCGGCGAGTTCGCCGATCTCGTAGGTGAACTCGAGGGCGTCGCGAAAGTCCTCGAATTCGTAGGTTCCCTCGAGGTGGTGTTCGTCGACGACCTCCCAGACGTCGGTATCGATTCGGTCGTACAGGTTCGTGATCGCGTCGCCGGTGAGCGGATCGTCGTCGCTGGTGCAGGCGACGCACTCCTCTTGTGCGAGTTCGGGCATGCGAGGTCGTACGATCCGGCGGTGGAAAACTCGTTCGCACGGCTACTCTTACGTCGAGCGGTACGTATCGCTGTGCGCAGGATTCACCAACGGAAGGGTTTACACTTCTCTCACGACTAGCAGTCGCAGAATGGGTTCGACTTCCGAAACGGATGCGGAGCTACACGATCGGATTCACCAACAGGAAGTGGTCGTGGAACTCGGACAGCAAGCCCTCGAGACCGACGATATCGAGCAGTTCTTGTGCGATGCGGCGAAAGTAGTCGCCGAGACGCTCGACGCGGAGTACTGCAAAATCCTCGAGTTGCGTCCGGGCGATGACGAGCTCCGTTTGAGCCACGGGGTCGGGTGGCAGGAGGGGCTCGTCGGCACTGCAACGGTGCCGACTGGCACCGACTCGCAGGCCGGGTATACGCTCCGTACCGACGAACCGGTCGTCGTCGAGGACCTTCGGACCGAGGACCGGTTTTCCGGACTCGAGTTGCTCACCGATCACGGCGTCGTCAGCGGGTTGAGCGTCGTCATCGGTTCATCTGACGACCCGTGGGGGGTGCTGGGAGTACACACGACGGAGCGACGAGCGTTCGCCGAACACGATATCAACTTCGTCCGAAACGTTTCGAACGTTCTCGCCTCGACTATCGACAACAGGGAGACCGAACGACGACTCGAAACGGAAAAGCGAGTCAGAGAGCGAGTCGTCGAAACCAGCCCGGTGGGAATCATCGTCGTCGGCGCCGATGGAACGCTTCGGTTCGCCAACGAGCGCGCGGAGGAAATCTACGGTCGGACCCGAGACGAACTCGAGACCTACACCCACGACGACTCTCGCTGGGATCTCGTCGACAGCCACGGAGAAACGCTCTCAGCGGACGAAACTCCCTTCGGGCGAGTACTGACAACGGGAGAGTCGGTTTTCGATATGGAAGTCGGTTTGCGCCGACCTGACGGACAGCGCGTTTGGCTATCCGTCAACGGCACGCCGGTGGAACTCGATGACGAGGGAAACGCCGTCTTCGCCGTTACCGACATCACCGAGCAAAAGCGCCTCGAGGCCGAATTCACGGAGATGCTGGGTCGAGTTTCCGACGCGTTCTACGCGCTCGACGACGAGTTCCGCTTCACCCACGTCAACGAGCGCGCCGAAGAGCTTCTCCAGCACACGGAGGAGGAACTGCTCGGTGAGAACCTCTGGGACGTGTTCCCCTCCGCCGCCGAGATCGACGAGGTCTGGGACGCCTTCCAGACGGCGCGAGACGAGCAGGTTCCGACCAGCTACGAGCTCTACTACGATACCCTCGGGTTCTGGGTCGAGGCGAACCTCTACCCCTCCGAGACCGGGATTTCGGTCTACTTCCGAGATATCAGCGATCGCGTCCAGCGAGAACGGGCGCTCGAGCGCTCGAACGAACGTCTCGAGCGGTTCGCGTACTCCGCGTCTCACGACTTACAGGAGCCGCTCCGGATGGTCTCGAGTTACCTTCAGCTGATCGAGCGTCGGTACCGTGACGCTCTCGACGAGGACGGCGAGGAGTTCCTCGAGTTCGCTATCGACGGTGCAGACCGGATGCGCGCGATGATACAGAGCCTCCTCGAGTACTCCAGAGTTGAGACCCGCGGTGAACCGCTCGAGTCGGTCGACCTCGAGACCGCCGTCACCGATGTCATCGACGATCTCCAGTTACGGATCGACGAGCACGACGCCGATATCACCGTCGAGGAACTCCCCCGAGTCGAGGGCGATCCTGGCCAATTGCGGCAACTCTTCCAGAACCTCCTCTCGAACGCGATTCAGTACAGTGGCGACGAGACACCGCGGGTCCACATCGCCGCGGAACGGTCAGATTCGATGTGGACGATATCGGTCACGGACGAGGGGATCGGGATCGATCCCGACGAGACGGGCCGAATTTTCGAAGTGTTTGAGCGGTTACACAGCCGGGCAGAATACTCGGGGACGGGAATCGGACTCGCACTCGCCCAACGCATCGTCGAGCGCCACGGCGGCGATATCTGGGCCGAATCCGTCCCCGGTGAGGGCGCGACGTTCTCGTTTACCCTTCCTCCGGCCGAAACGGACGACCGGTAGCGAACTCCTGCGGGCGAGGCGTTACTCCTCGAGCAACCGCTTCAACCGATCCAGTTCGGTCAGCGCCTCGACCGGCGTGAGGTGGGCCAGATCGAGCGCGCGGAGTTCGGCCGCGACGTCGGTCGGCACGTCCCCGCCGTCTGCGCTCGCGGTCGTCGCCGTCTCGTCACGCGTTGCTCGTTGGCTCGGCCCGTCGGGCGCCGTTCGTTCGTCCGCCGGCTCGTCGGCCGCCTCCGCGACCAGCTTTCGCGAGCGCTCGACGACGGGTTCGGGGACGCCCGCCGCGGTCGCGAC
Source organism: Halostagnicola larsenii XH-48 (assembly GCF_000517625.1). Classification (GTDB taxonomy): domain Archaea; phylum Halobacteriota; class Halobacteria; order Halobacteriales; family Natrialbaceae; genus Halostagnicola; species Halostagnicola larsenii. Next base: position 1,876,931 of record NZ_CP007055.1, read on the forward strand.
GGAGACGCCGTAGGAGCCGTCGGCCGCGCCGGGGGCGATTTCGTGGTGGAAGACGACCTCGCCGTCTTCCTGAGTCGTCTCGAAGTGAAGGGTAAACGCGGCCTCGAGCTCCGCAGTCAGTTCGGTCAGCGGGTGGTGGTGAGTCGCAAACAGCGTCGTCGCGCCGACCTCGTCGTGGAGGTGTTCGGTGATCGCCTGCGCGATGGCGAGCCCGTCCGCCGTCGAGGTCCCGCGGCCGACTTCGTCGAGCAGCACGAGCGAGCGATCGTCGGCCTCCGCGAGTATCGTCGCGAGTTCGTCCATCTCGACCATGAACGTCGAGCGCCCGCCCGCGATGTCGTCGCTCGCGCCGACCCGGGTGAAGATCCGCTCGAGCGGCGTCAATCGAACCGACTGGGCGGGAACGAAGCTGCCGACCTGCGCGAGCAACGCGATCTGGGCGACCTGTCGCATGTACGTCGACTTCCCGGACATGTTCGGTCCGGTGATGATCCCCAGTCGGCGGTCGCTCGAAAAGCGAGCCCCGTTCGGGACGAACGACTCTTGGGTTCGCTCGACGACGGGGTGTCTGCCGCCGTCGATCTCGAGCACCTGTTCGTCCCCGCGCTCGAGAAGCTCGGGCCGACAGTAGTCGTACTGTGCCCCGACGGTCGAAAGCGAGACGAGCGCGTCGAGGGTCGCGACGGCCTCTGCGAGCCCCTGGACGCGTTCTACCTCGTCGGCGATCTCGCGTCGAATCTCACAGAACAGCTCGTACTCGCGCTCGTCGGCGCGCTCTTCGGCACCGACGATTTCGTCCTCTCGCTTCTTGAGATCCGGCGTGACGAACCGCTCGGAGTTCTTCAACGTCTGCCGGCGCTGGTAGTTCTCCGGCACCGACTCGAGGTTCGGGTTGGTGACCTCGATGTAGTAGCCGTGGACGGAGTTGTAGCCGACCGACAGCGAGTCGATGTCGGTTCGCTCGCGTTCGGTTTCCTCGAGGTCGTCGATCCACTGCTTGCCGTCCCGTGCGGTCTCGCGGAGCCGGTCGAGGTCGTCGTCGTACCCCTCGGCGATGACGCCGCCCTCGGTGATCTCGATCGGCGGGTCGGAAACGATTCCGTCCTCGATCAGTTCGCGAACGTCCGCGAGCGGGTCGAGGTTCGCGTACAGCGACTCGAGTCGGTCGCACTCGCCCCGGACGGCCTCGAGTCGGTCCCTGATCTCGGGGACGACCGCGAGCGTGTCCCGCAGCGAGCGCAGGTCCCGCGCGTTCGCCCGCTCCCGAGAGATCCGGCCGATCAGTCGCTCGAGATCGTACACGTCCCGAAGCAGGTCCTGTAGCTCCTCTCTGGTTGCGACGGCATCGGTCAACTCCTCGACCGCGTCGAGGCGCGCTTCGATCCGGGCCGGTTCGAGCAGCGGTCGACGAAGCCAGTCTCTGAGTTTCCGCCCGCCCAGCGCGCTCGAGGTCTCGTCGAGGACGCCGAACAGCGTGGCCTCCTCCCTGCCGTAGACGGCCCGAGGTTCGAACAGTTCGAGGCTGCGTAACGCGACGGCGTCGAGCAGGAGGTACTCCCGCGGGTCGTAGCGCGTGAGATGGGTCAGGTACTCGAGTCGCGTCGTCTGAGTGCCGGTTTCGATCATCCCGGCGGAGTCGGCGTCGTCGTTCTCTTCGACGCCCCCTCGAGCGTACTCCGCGTAGGCGAGCAAGGCGCCGCAGGCCCGCACCTCCGCGTCTCCTGCGAGCAACGAATCGGGGTCACCGAAATAGTCGGCGAGCATCTCGCCGGCGCGCTCGCGCTCGAATGCGGATTCGTCGAAGGGCGTGACCATGCAGTCCTCGGGAGCGAGCGTCCCGTCGGCCGCCGGGCCGACGATCGCCTCGGCGGGATCGAACCGGCTCATCTCGTCGGCGATCGCCTCGCTCGAGGTCGAACTCGTCGCGAGGAAGTCGCCGGTCGACACGTCGAGGAGTGCGAGCCCGCGGGCGTCGCCGTCGCGAGCCAGCGCCGCGACGAAGTTGTTGTCGTCGCTCGCGAGCAGTTCGTCTTCGGTGAGCGTCCCGGGCGTAATGACGCGCGTGACAGCGCGTTCAACCACGCCGGGCGACTCGCCCGGCTCTTCGACCTGATCGGCGACCGCGACGCGGTAGCCCGCCTCGAGCAAGTCGTCGATGTAGGAGGCGGCGTTGTCGACCGGGATCCCGGTCATCGGATACTCCCCGGTCGAATCCTCCCGGCTGGTGAGCGTCAACTCGAGGAGGCGGGCGGTTCGTTCTGCCGCGCCGCAGAAGGTTTCGTAGAAGTCGCCGACCTGAAAGAGAACGATCGCGTCATCGTAGCGCGCACAGAGGTCGTGGTACTGGCCCATCATGGGCGTCAGTTCCTCGCGCCGTTCGGCCATTTCGGGTGGCGGGCCACAGGCCGAGTCCATACCCAGTATCGGCCGCCGAACGCTGAAATAGCTTGCTGGATCGACCCGAAACAGCGAGCGTCGCCGGAGAGATGTGACGCTTCGAAGATACGTTTTTTTAGTTTTGCACCAATCCGCATAATAGGGGACGGGAACCAGGCAGCGTATGAGCAATCAGCCCGACAACCCGTGGCACCTGACGCTCACCCGGTCACGGCTCTTCCGATTCTTGCTCACGAATCGATACGTGCAACCGGCCGTCCACGTGATCATGGTCACGTTGTTCGCGTGGGCCATCTGGACTGCCTTCACCGGACCACAGAACCCCGATACGAACTTCGGGAGCGTGGCCTTTTTCAGCCTCTGGTGGTCGACGGTCATGCTCGTCAGTCTCGTGGTACTCGGCCGCGTCTGGTGTTACGTCTGCCCGATGGGGGCGATCGTCCGGTTCACGCAACGGTTCGGACTGCAGCGTCACTTCCCGATGTTCACCGGTCCGAAAGCGACCGTCTTCGGCATCTCGCTGTCGGTGCTCTCGATCACGGCGATCACGTTCCTGTTCGCCCGCATGCCGATGTACAAACTCGGGATGGTCTTCGAACCGCGGCTGGTCGGCATCTACTTCCTCGCCTTCACCGCGCTGGCGGTCGGCGTCAGTCTCGTCTTCCAGCGCCAGGCGTTCTGTCGCTACGTCTGTCCCGCCTCGGGAGTCATGAGCGTTACCTCGAAGCTCTCGCCGGTCGAAATCCGCCAGGAGGAGTCGACCGGCGTCCAGTGTGCGACCCTCGAGTATCAGAGCGACTATCTGAGCACCGAGCGCCGCTGTGTCTCCTGTATGAAGTGTACGACCGAACAACCGAAAGCGGACGTCGGGCTCCGCGTTCGGTGGCCCGGCGCTGCGGCGGTGCGCCAGAAAATCGCGCTTCCGGACGAAGCCCTGCTCGTGATCGTCCTGTGGGCGGTGTTCCCGATCGATCACGTCCTCGGCGGCAGGGTCGCCGAACTGATCGCGATGTCCGAACCGTGGCCCAGCGTGCTCGCGTACTTCGTGAGCGTTTTCGCGGCGATCGGCGCCTATTCCGGAGCCACCGCGCTCGGCTCGCGCTGGAGCGGTCTCGAGTGGGAACCGTCGTTCACCCGATTCGCCTACGCCTACCTGCCGTTCTCGATCATGTACATGCTAGGCAATCACGTTGTCACGAACCTCATGACGGAGGGCGGTGCGCTGGTCAACACGTTTTTCGCCGGTCTCGGCGTTCCGTTGAACCTCCCGGAAGCCCTTGCAAGCCCGTCGACGGTCGCCGCCTGGGAGTGGTTCAACGCCACGATCTGGCCGTGGCTTGGCGTCCTCTGGGGAATCGCGCTCGTTTGGTATAGCGCGACGCAGATCAGCGACTCGCCCGGGCAGGCGATCCGCGCCATCGCTCCGCACGTCCTGCTGGTCTGTCTCTCGACGGCGTGGATTATCGGCGTCGTCACCGTCCCCGGATTCGGCGGCCACTAACCGCGACAGCGCTTTCGGTGCCCCGTCGATCGAATCGGTTTCCGCCCGAACACGTCTTTGAGCCGGCCGAGAGAACCTATCTGGGGTAGCTCCGCTGAATCTGTCGTCAAACGACGGAAAAAGGTATTACGGTTGCCTCGCCAGTAGGTCATGAACTCCATGGACTCGCCGATCTCGAGCGGAACGGTCGCGTTCCTCGCGCTGGTGGTGGTCTGTGCCATAGTCGCCGGAGCGACCGGTTCAGCCCTGGCAACCACGGCACCGGACTACTCGCTCGAGGAGGTCGGTTCGGACGACGCTACGCTGTCCGACCTCGAGATCGATACCGAGTCGGGCGAGACCACCCTCGAGAACGCGACGGACGACGAAGCCGATTCACTCGAGGAATCGACGGACGAGACGACCGATAGCGTCGACGGGTCGACCGACGAGGTGACGGGCGATGACGGCGACTCGACGAACGGCACAACCCGCGACGAGGACGAGGATACCGACGGGGAAGACGACCTGACCGACGCCGACGACACCCTCAGTGACGACGACCTGACCGACGACCCTACCGACACGGACGCGACCGACGAAAGCGGCGGTTCAGCCGAAGACACTGGCGAAGACCCCGTGGATGCAAGTAGCGTGGATGACGACACGGCCGATCCGGTCAGCGGTACGAACGATTCGATCACCAACGGGACCGACGGCCTCGAGGAGACGAGCGACAGTCTGAACGACACGACGGATGCCGTCTCGAACGCGACGAACGAAACGACGGGCGGACTCGAGGGGACGGTCGAGAACACGACGGGCGGACTCGACGGCGCGACGGACGAGCTCGAGAAGACGACGGACAAACCGGCCAACGAGACCGGTTCGTTCCTCGAGAAGCCGGTTCGCTCCGCGTCGGACGTGCTCGCAGGGACGACCGCGGGAGCCGAAGCGGGCATCTCGACGACCGTCTCGAGCGTCACGTCGACCGGTCTCTCAGAGGCGTCTGAAACGATATCGGCAGTGGTGGACGACGATTCGCCGGTTGGCAGCGCCCTCGCCGGCGGGGAGCCCGCAGATCCGGGAGTCGCCCAGACCGCAACCGACGCAATCCTCGTCGGAATGCTGGGAGCCGTGGCCGCCTCTGCCGGGGCGGCCGGCGGAATCGGAGCGACGGGTGGCACGATCGGTGCAGCAGGAGGCGGACTCGGGGCTGCGGGCGGCGGAATCGGCGGCGCGGGTGCGGCCGGGAGCGCGGGGGCGACGGCCGGTGCCGGTCTCGCGGGCGGAACGGCGGGTTCCGGCGCGGGAGCGGCGAGCGGGAGTGGCACGACGGGTGCCGCGAGCAATGCGGTCGCAAACTGGACGGCGAGCGGCCGTCGGTATCTCCGCCGCGCTCTCGCGTCGATTCCGTGGGAACTGCTCCCGATTTTCAAGTACAGCAGGTACGACGACTCGGACCCGCTCGAGAACGAAACCCGGGCGACGATCTACGAGACCGTCGAGGCTCATCCGGGCAGGTACCTCTCCCAGATTAGCGACGACGCCGACGTCCCGCTGTCGACGGTTCGCCACCACGTCCGGATCCTCGAGGAAGAAGACCTCCTGACCGCCGCGAAGATCAACGGCAAGCGTCGGTACTACCTCGAAGAGACCGATTCGACGCTTCAGGCCGCACTCGAGGAACCCGCCAAACGCGACGTGCTCGAGGCGCTGGCGACGCTCGAGCGCGCGAACAACAGTGAACTCGCGGCGGAACTCGAGCGCGATCCGAGCACGATTACGCACCATCTGTCGACGCTCGAAGACGACGGGCTTGTGGTTCGAAACCGCGATGGGCGGTCTGTCGTCACCGAACTCGCGACGGAGACGAAAGCGGCGCTGGGCGAGGACGATATCTCGACGCTCAAGGACGCCTCTCCGCAGGCACCGGCGGATTGATCGACCGCGGACACCACTACGGAGGTGGCGGCCTCCGTGAGGTCAGTTCTCGAACGACCCCGTATCGCCGCGTCGGTATCGATCGATCCGCTGGTAGCCGAGCACGACCGCGTCCTCGTCGAGTTCGATTTCGTACCGTCCGAGGACGTCCTGCGTATCCGGGACCGAGGCTCGTTCGACGACTTCGGCGACCGCACGCCAGCCCTCGTCCGTCGGCGTAATCTCGCTGACGCCGTCGAACCGATACCCGATCAGTTCGCCCGCCGTCGACTGGACGGTTCGACGGACCGCGAGCACGCCTTCGATCTTGCTCTCGTCGACGTCGCCGGTTTCGACGTCCGCATCCTCGAGCGAACTCGTATCGACGTCTTCGGGGTCCGTCGTTTCCTCGCCCGCTATCGAGTCCGTCTGGGAACCGGCGTCGTCGCCCGCCTGCTGGTCCTGCTCTTGCTGTTCTTGCTGTTGTTCTGTTTGGCTGTCGCTCACGGTTGTATCACTCTCGTCGTGTTGGTAGCAAAACCCGTCGTCCTGGGCCGGGCGCGAACAGCGCTCACCGTCGTCGGTGAGTGCCTGACATCGTTCGCTCGAGTCCGTTTCGGTTTCGGCTTCGGCCATTGATTTTGGGAGGTTGGATTCTTGGTTTCGGTGTGGGTCTATACCGTCTCAGAGATCCGGTCTTTGAGTTCGGTGACATCGTCGCCCTCGCGCCCGCCGGACACTTTCGGCGCGAGAACGTCGGTGAAGACGTCAGCGAGCAGTTCGTCTGCGATGCCGTTATCGCTGGTGTTGAACACTGACAGCCCTTTAGCCGTCGTGATCGCGGCTCGAGTCCCGACGACGATATCGAGTTCGTCACGCAACTGCTGGGTCGTCGAGACGACTTCGTCGATCTGGTCGGACGGCAATTCGACGTGTGCGTCGACGATCTCGCGCTCGGTTTCGGCGTCGTAGTAGTCGATGTGGACGCCGACGACGCGATCGAGCAGGGCATCCTGTTGCTGGTGGACCCCCGCGTACTCGATGTCGTTCGAGGTGAGTATCGCGCGAAACTCGGGGTGGACGTCTATCGTCCGATCGTCGCCGCGCTTGCCCGGCCGCTCAAGGACGCCCTCCTCGAACAGCGACAGCAAGACGTTGTGAGCGGCGGGATCGCTCCGGGAAAATTCGTTGTACACGAGCGTCGCGCCCTCCCGAACGGCGACCGAGAGCGGGTTGTCGACCCATCGCTCGCGGACGATCTGCGTCCGCTTGTCGACGCCGCCCACGAATTGATCGCGTTCTTCGTACCGTTCGCCGCCCGCGTGGGCGCCGACGAGAGCCGCCGTGTCGACGGCCTCGTCGCCGTTGAGCCAGACGACCGGCCGTCCACGTTCCGCTGCGGCCGAAAGCGCGAGTGACGTCTTTCCGCAGCCGGTCGGCCCGATCAGGTGGACCGGTTGTTCCGCCTCGAGCCAGCCCTGAATCCGGTTGCGAATCGAGTCGATTTCGTCGGTTTCGACGAACGGCTCCGGGGCGACTTCTTCCGGGGCTGAAAGCGGCGTGTCACCGTTTCGTTCGCTGGCCGCCGCCTTTCGACGGAGCTCTTTTTCGGCTTTGCGGCCGCTCTTTTGTGCGCGATCGGTTCGAATTTTCGTGCCGCGGACCTTCCGTTTACGCGAAGACGAGTCGTCCGCCATCGAGGTTATTGTGAGGCCGACTGGGGCGACGACTCGGGGCGTTGCTCGACCTCGAGTTCCTCGAGATCTTCCATATCGCCGTCGGCCCTCGCTTGCTCAATTTTTGCGATCTCCTCCGCGTAGTGCAGGAAGGTGTCCACCGACGCGACGACGACGCGCGCTTCGATGGTGAGCAGTTCGATCCCGACGACCGAGACTCGCGCCCAGATGTCGATGACGACGCCCTTGTCGAGGACGCGGTCAAGTACCTCTGCGAGACTTGAGGAATCCGGTCTTCGTTGTGGTGATGGCATCTCGTCCAAGTGTCCATCGCGGATGGGTTTGAGGACTCGCATTGCGTTTGCAAGTCCGCCGTTTGAAACGGGACGGCTGCTAGTGCAAGCACGAGAGTAACGTCGGGTGATCGCATACCCACTGTCGAACGTACTATGTCAATTCAGCGTATGCGCGAGCGCTGGCGGTCGCGGCCACCCACGACGGGTCGGCTCCGGCGAGCACGGATCGGCCCCGTCCGCTCGAAGAGGACGTGCTTCCCCCAGTGCGCCTCCCGATCGGGGCCCCACTCGTTCGCACGGTTTTGCTCGAGAGGTGACACCGAGTGAACAACCGCTACGTCTACGGCATCGTCGAATCCGGCGCGGACCTCGAGTTCGAAACTGACGCCGTCGGGGGCGCAGATCGCGTCTACACCGTCTCCCACCGCCGGTACGAGGCCGTCGTCTCGGACATCGACACGACCGATCCGGAGGAGACGGACGAGGACGCACGGCGACACGACGAGGTCCTCCGCGAGATCATGGAGCGGACCAACGGCCATCCGATCGTCCCGATGCAGTTCGGGATGGCCTTCGAGAGCAACCGCGCGTTGAAGAACGTCATTCGGGGCGCTCGACCGGCGTTCCGGCGCGCGATCCGCGACATCGAGGGTCGGATCGAACTGGGGGTCAAGCTCGTCACCGAGGAGGACGCAGACGTCGATCGAGAAGCGATCGAGGAGACCGTCGCCGACGAACTCGAGCCGCTGGCCGCCCAATCGGTCGCGAACGACGACTTCAGCGATCGGCTCGTCGTCAACCGGTCGTACCTCGTCGAGGAAACGGAGCGCGAACAGTTCGACGAAGCCGTCGCGGACCTCGAGGATCACCCCGACCTCGAGGACGTGATCGTCCAGTATACGGGTCCGTTCGCCCCCTACAGCTTCGTCGACGTCAAAATCGGAGCCCAGTGATTTCCCGTGTTCGTACTCGATGACCTCCTCTTCCAGCCGTTCGTGAACATCCTCGACGCGATCCACACCATCGCGCTCGACGAGTTGTACGATCTCGAGGGACTCGAGGACGAGCGCAAGGAAAACCAGCTCCTGTACGAACTCGGCGAGCGGTCGGAAGAAGAGTATCTCGAACGAAAGGAAGTGCTCGAAGAAGAGATCGAAATCGCCCGAGAAGTCCACGAACAACTGCGGAGCGGACGCGTCGAGGTGAAACGATAATGTCCGACGAACCGCCATCAGACGACGAGCGACCGGACGAATCGAGCGACGATCACCGCGAATCCCAGCCCGACGAGGCCGACGACCCTCACGACGGAGAGCCGTCACTGCCCGATGAACGCCGACCGCCGATCGGTCCCGAGTCGACGGATGACTGGTCGTCCGCAGAGCCGACGGGAGCAGACGATCCCGAGGACGGCCACTGGCTCTCGAGTCTCCTGAATCTCCTCGACTCCCTCGATCGGACCGCCAGCGCGTCGGGATCGGGACGGGCCGGTGGCAGGAGTCGATTCGGGCTCGAGTACGACGTCTCGATCGGATCGGGGCTCGATCCGACCGGCTCGGATTCCGCACGAAGGTCGTCTAACCGACCCTCTCGGATCTCTCGAGGGGACGCTGCTAGACGCGACACCGCCGAGGAGCGCCCCTCCCGAACGCGGCGTCGGCGTTCGTCGCTTTCTACCCACCGCGTGACGACCCGGACGTACGACGACGAACTGCTGGTCATCGCCGACGTTTCGGGTGTCGATCCCGAGACGGTTACCGTCGGATTCGACGGCAGCGACGACGACCCGACGCTCGTCGTCGGCGTCGGCGACCGGGAACTCGAGCGCGTCGACGTGCCGTGGGATCGGTCGTCGGTCGAAGCGGGCGCACGGATCAAAAACGGCGTCCTCACGGTTACCGTCTCGACAAGCCACCGCGACGGTGCCACAGACACGGCGTCTGAGGGATCGAGCGCCACCGAACACGACGACGAATCCGGCGGTGATCGGCGTGAGTGAGGAATCGAGCGACGACGACTCGGTGCTCCTCCAGAACGCAATGGCACACCTCGAGTCCCTCCGGAACGAACTCGATCCCGTCGAATCGATCGAAGAACTCGACGACGACGCTCTCGAGTCCGTCATCGGCGACGTCGACGCGCTCGTGGACGTCGCGACGGAACTCGAGGAACTGTTCGAGGCACTCGATCTTGAGAACCTGCCGGAGGCGGTCGAGGGCGACGAACTGCTCGAGGCGATCGACGCGAGCGAGGTACCCGCGGCCCTGAGCGGCGGTGACGAGAGCGGCGTCGATGACGTCGTCGACCTCGGCCAGGTAGTCTCCGCGGTCGACCTATTGAGCGCCTGGAACGCGACCGACCTGACCGAAATCTGGGAGGAAACCCAGGAACTCGAGCAAGCGGTCGACGACCTCGCGAACGACGAAGACGGCGGACTGGCTTCGGAGGCTGCCTCGGCCGTGACCGACGACGACAGCGGTCTCGTCGGCGACGATGGACTCCTCAGCGGAGAGGAGGACGGGAACGGACTGCTCGGCGGCGGAGATGACCTCCTCGAGGACGTCGATCCGACGGACGCGCTAGGCTCGATCAACGTCGACGAAAACCCCGAAGCCTATCAGGCGTTCATCCAACAACAGGCGATGGAGGGAATCGACGAGTTTCGGGACGCCCTGTTGAAGACCCACGGCAAGTTCGAGAGACTCTACGAACTGAACCGCGAGAAGATGCGCCGACAGGATACGAGCACCAGCTCCCGAAATCCGACGGCGGCGTCGACGATTCCGACGAATCGACGCGACGTAGGCGGCGGCGCTCGACACTCGACGGTGCCGCGAAAAGTGAAGTACTCGACCGCACCGGCTCGAAACCGGATCTACGGACGCCGGTTCGAACTCGAGCGCAAGCGACGGGGGTACGACGATGACTAATGGAGAGGTCACTGCTACGGTGAGCGCAATGCTAGGTACATCACGACATCCGGCAGTCGATGAATCAGCCCGAATCGGCTACGAACGCCCGTGGGTCGTTCGGACGACCGCGTGGAGAGGTGATCGGCGTGGTCGATGACTTCCAACCGAGTCGGCAGAAGACAGACCTCGCCGAAGTCGTCGAGATGCTGCTCGATAAAGGAATCGTCATCAACGCCGACATCGCCGTCTCGATCGGCGATACGCAGCTGCTTGGCATTCAGGTCCGGGCGGCGATCGCGTCCTTCGAAACGGCGGCCAAGTACGGCCTCGAGTTTCCCGAGGGAACCGACATGCGGCGAGTCGCAGAAGCTGTCGACGACCCCGAGTTAGCCGAAACGGACCGGCCGAACCCGGCGATCGACCCGACTCGAGGCGTCAACGTCACGCCGAATCCCGAGGACGACGGCGGTGATTCGAACGGCGGGACCAGCGACGAGGGAGACGAGACGGCCCCGGAAGATGGCGACAGTGAGGCGGATCCGGCTGACGACGACAGTGAGACGGACCCGGCTGACGACGACAGCGAGGCGGACCCGGATACTGACGACACTGAGACGGAGGACGAAGAGGCCGAAGCGACGGCGGAGGCGGATACCGAATGACGACGATCGACGTCGGCGACGGTGAGGACGCCAGAGACGGGCTCATGACGCTCGTCGTTACCGTCGTCGAACTGCTCATCGAGGCCCTCGAACGGGAGGCCGTCCGCCGAATGGAGTCCGGTGATCTCGACGACGAAGAGATCGAACGGCTCGGGGAACAGCTCGCGACGATCGAAGCCGAACTCGAGGAGCTGAAATCGGACGAGGGTATCGACGACGGCGTCGACGACCTTCGGGGAGACCTAGACGGGCTGGTACGCGACGCGATCGAGCAGTTAGAGGGAGGATACTCCGAACACAAACGACCCGGCTACTCCGTCTTCGGAGGTGAGGACGAATGAGTGGAGATCGGGCAGGGTCCGGCGTCGACTCTCGAGAGGAACGGCGCGGTGCCGTCGAGTCGGATTCGCTTCCCGACATCGAAGAGGGACGCTACCTCTACTGTGCCGTTCGAGTCGACGGGGACGACTCTCGAGGCGAAGACTCACGAAACGGGGATGCGCTCGACCTCGAGACCGGCGGGGTCGACGGCGAACCCGTTTCCGTGATCTCCGTCGGCGATATCGGCGTCGTCTGCCACGAGTGCGACGGACTCTACGATTCGGACGACCTCGCTCAGGTCAAACGCTGGCTCGTTCGTCACCAGACCGTCGTCGATGCCGCGGGCGAGCAGTTCGGAACGCCGATCCCGTTCCAGTTCGATACGATCATCAGAACCGACGACGATGGAGTCCGCGAGTGGCTTCGAAACGAGTCCGACACGCTCGAGCCCACGCTCGAGGAACTCGCAGGCCACTGGGAGTACCGCATCGAGGTCGTCGAGACGGACCCGCTCGAGGAACAACGGCTGCTCGAACGCGACGAGCAACTCGCCGACCTCCGAGAGCGGATCGACGACTCGGGGTCGGGAACCGCACATTTACTCGAAAAACAGTACGAACAGCGTCTCAAACAGTTGCGAGCGGATCGCCGAGAGCGTATCGAAGCCGACCTCCGAGAGCGGATCGACGAACGCGTCAGGGAGGTACACGCCCTCGAGCGATCGCCGAACGCCACGCTCGACGATGGATCGGATGATTCGGCAGAGACCTCGCTCGATTCCGGAGAAACGCTGTGCCGGTTCACCGTGCTCGCTCACGAAGATGAGGAGGGCGCTGTCGGTTCGGTTCTCGACGACGTCGCGTCGAATCCCGGGTTCACGGTCAAATTCACCGGCCCGTGGCCGCCGTACACGTTCGCCCCCGAACTCGGAGGGAACGACGGATGATGCCGAGTAAGGACGACGAGGCGCTGGTCGACCTCCTCGACGTGATCCTGCGTGACGGCGTCATCCTTCGCGCCGACGTGATCATTTCGGTCGCCGAAATCCCCCTCGTCGGGCTCAAACTCACTGCCGCGCTCGCCGGAATGGACACGATGACCGAATACGGGCTCTTCGAGGAGTGGGATGTCGAGCGGCGCCGTTCGCCGATCACCCGCCGGCAGTACGGCGACTCGAAAAAACGCGAGCGGCCCGTACCCGTAGCGAGGGGGCACGCCGAAGAGTCTGGAACGCTCGAGGAACGAAACTGAACGACGTCGGAACGAACGAAGCGGACACAAGGGAAGAAGAACCGGGATCACACGTCCGCGTTCGGTGCGGGGATCGATACCTCGTTTCGGACCAGTCAAGCGAACTTCGGTCGTTCCCTGGTAAGTTCGACGTCACCGGTAACGCTCGCTTCGTCGTGATCCTCGTCGTAGATGTACTGCCCGGTCGCCTCGCAGAGGGTGCACTCGTAATGTTCCGTGATTTCGTTTATCATCTCGCCGTCTTCGAAGTACACCCGGCTCTGCGTGATCTGGAGAAACTGGGCGGTCTCGCAGTTCGTGCAGGTGATCATACCGACCTCTCAGCCGGGACAGGTTGTAGTTATCCGGCTTGTAACCGAAAGTAGGCGATTTCTATGAGCGAATTAACGGATTTTCGATTCGGGCGAGCGACCCCCTCCCAGCGAGTGGCTGTGACAGCCGAATCATCGATCGTTAGCCACTGGGTAAGAAGCGTATACCGCCAGAGTGCGCCACGAATGCGACGCTGCGAGAATTCTTAAATCAGGGGAGTAAAACGCCGTCTACCGGCGAAAAACGATACCGTTCGGCCGTAAGATGGTCCTCGAAACGCAGGTCGGAAATCCCGCACGGTTTCGGAACTGGTGCCAGTCGATATCGTTGCTTGTCCGAACTGAAACGGTTACGTAAAACGGACGGGAAGCCGGATCAGTTGGTCGAATTCACATCGGTTCGACGCTCGAGTCGGTTCGGAACGAACCGACCTGGACGATCGGCGCATTCGGAGTCGCCGTTCCCTGAATTATCCGCCGTTTCGACTGTTTGCAACGATTGCTCGACACTCACCCTCGTCTGACGACCTCCGTAGGCAATCACCACCAAGAGAAACGACCAGCTATCGTCCCACGTGAAGCGGATGCGGTGATTCCGTAGCCGGACGGTACGAGCCAGACACACGACAGCGACGATTAGTTTTGATACGCTACTCTCCAACAGGTTGTTCATAACAAAACAACAGCTTCCCATCGACTCAATCGCGGGGAAATCACCCCGTCGGGTGCGTGCCCAGTGCTCATCACGTACTGACCGTACGATTGCGTGTCCGTGCCCGGATCCTCGAGGCGGCTTCGCCCCCGTGTCGGGGAGCTCATGTCTCTCAACCCAGGACGGGCTCCCGCCCCCGTCTGGGCTTCGATCTAGAACTCGGTAATGACTGGAATGCCGACAGTGTCGTACGTATCCATCGAGGCGAGCGTCTCCGGAACGTCCGCGAGCGAGAGCGTCTCGCCAACGATCTTGCCCGGCTCGAGAGTTCCCTGTGCGATGAGCGTGAACAGCTCATCGTAGCGGACGAGCGGCATCCCGAATGATCCGTGGAACTCAATCTCCTGCATCGTCATCGCATCGACGGGAACCGATACTTCGCCGCCTTCCGCTCCCGTAGTGAGTCCAACCTGCACGTGAGTTCCGGTCTTTCCGAGGCTTTGGATGGAGTTCCTGCAGGTTTCTTCGATACCCAGCGCATCCAGTGAGACGTCCGCTCCGCGGTCAGCGATAGCCGTCACCTCGCCTGCCGTATCGTCCGTCTCAGAAGCGTTGACCGTCGCAACCGCACCCAGCTCTCGAGCCCGCTCGAGTTTGTCCTCGCGAACGTCGACCGCGATGGGATGCGCGCCGAGTGCGTCCGCAATGTGAACCGCCGACAGACCGACGCCGCCGCAACCGTGGATCGCGACCCGGTCACCGGGTCGGAGCTCCGCCCGGTCTGCGAGGGCGTGGTAGGCGGTCATAAATCGGCATCCCAGTCCCGCCATCTCGGTGAAATCGACATCGTCGGGAAGTTCGACGCAGTTGAAATCCGCCTCGCGAACGGGGAACGCCTCCGCGAACGCACCCGGCGCGACACCGGTAAATCCCAGCGGAATCACCGTATCGCAGACGTTCGCTCGGCCGGCACGACAGTGGGGACAGCTTCCGTCGGCGAGGTGAAACGGAACCGTCACGCGGTCGCCTTCGGCGAGCGTTTCGACCGCATCGCCGACCTCGGAGACGATTCCGGCTGGCTCGTGACCGAGAATCTGGCCCTCGGGGGCTTTCGCACCCACCCAACCCCAGTCGCCCTGCCACGCGTGCCAATCGCTCCGACAGATTCCGCAGGCTTCGGGTTCGACGATCACCTGATCCGGTCCCGGCTCCGGGTAGTCGACTTCCTCGATCACGAGCGGTTCGCCGTGTTCCTCGAGTACTGCGGCGCGCATGAGTTGGGCATTCCGGACGCATCCTATAGTTCAGCGGGATCGTTCAGACAGCGTATCGGTCGCCTGAAACCCGCCATCGAGAACGTCGCGTGAACTCGAGTGATGTCGAAACCGATCGAGGCTCACCCCCACCACTCGCGTCGTGGGACTCACTCGAGTCGCGCCAGGAGGTTGAGCGCGTAGACCGTCCGCAACACGTCGACGCTCTTTCCCTGATCGAAGACGAGGTCGTCCGTCCGGAGGACGTGGTCGAGCGTATCCTGCGAGGAGTGTTCGGGAGCCGCGGCGATGCCAGCGTCGTTGTCGTCGACCCACTTCATCACCCGTAGGTCGCTCTTGGAGTCGCCCATCACCAGCGCGAACGGGTCGTCGATTCCTAACACGTCGAGCGCCCTCTCGACGCCGACGACCTTGTTCAACTCGAGGCTGCCGATTTCGGCCGCGTCGGCCTCGTAGTAGGCCACGTCGATTCGCTCGAGCACGTCGGTCAGTTCGGACGGCGTCGAATCCGCGTCGAGGTCCGGATAGGCGCGTTCGCTCTCGAGGACGGCGCGGATCTCGGGGTCCTGATCGGCGTAAAACGCTCGCGTCCACTCGCTGACCGTGTTCCCCGCGATGGTTCGGGTGCCATTGCCGTCGCCGCTATTATCGGGACCACCGCCGTCCTTTTCATCGCCATCGCTGCCCTCGTCTCGAGGGCTTTTGGAACCGACCTCGAGCGCAGCGCCGACGGCGTCTGCGAGCAGGTCGATCAGATACACCAGCGCCTCGTCGATGACCGCTCGAGCCTGTGAGGTCCCGGTTTCGTAGTTGGGTTTCATCGTCACGTTGAACTCGTTGCCCTGTAAGTGACAGCCCCGTCGGAGGTCCGTCGGCGCCTCCGGGAGCACCCGGCTTCGAACGTCGTCGAACACCGTTCGGATCTCCTCGTCTAAGTCCTCGTAGAGCAACTGCTTCGTGTTCGCCCCGTGGCCGGGCGTAAAGACGCCCGTCCCCGCCTCGTAGACGATCGAGAGGTCGCCCGAGTGGACGATTTCGCTGCCCAGCCCCTGGATGGCAAAGCCCTTGACGTTCTCTAATGTCTGGCCGGTACAGATGACGATCGGAATCCCCGCCTCGTGAAACTCCGTGAGCATGTGCAGCGTATCCCGCGGAATCTCGTTGTCCGTCCCGCCGGCGGACCGAAGCGTCTCGTCGACGTCGAGGACGAGGACGTTCACCGCCCGGTCGTACTTCGCGCCCAGATCGAGGGCGGTAAACGCCTGCTCTCGAGTCGCCCGCGCGACGACCTCGGCGAAGGTCTCGCCCGCGGCGAAATCGCCCCGAATCTCGTCTTTTCGCTCCTCGAGCACCGTGTTCGCTTCCTGCCAGTGCTCGAGGGCCGCTCTCGAGTCGATCGCCGGAAAGACGTCCACGAACTCCTGGTACTCCCGGAGCGTCTTCGTGTCGTACTCGTCGTAGAGGCGGTAGACGAGGTCGTATCGTTCCATGTTCCCTACAGGTGGGGGCAGTGGGATAATCGTTTCCCGGTTCGATTGGCTCGACACCGCCGGGTTGGAAAACGGCGGTCGCTCGAGTGCGTCGACGGTTTGGTCGCCACGGGCCCGTCGCCCCGCTCAGTCGTCGGCGTGCAGCGCCGTTCCCTCGAGTTGGGGGCGAGCCACGTCGCGGTCGGTCTCTTCGCCCTCGATGTCGTATGGATATTCGCCGGTTACACAGCCCATACAGAGGTCGTCGCGGTCGTTCTCGAGAACGCCTGCGACGCCGTCGGTCGAGAGGTACGCGAGGCTGTCGGCGTCGATGGCGTCGCAGACTTCTTCGGTGTCCTTGTCGGCGGCGATGAGTTCCTCCCGCGTCGCCATGTCGATGCCCATGTAACAGGGCGCGACGATGGGCGGCGCGCCGATGCGCATGTGGACCTCCTCGGCCCCGCAGTCTTTGAGCAATTGCACGAGCTGCGTGGAGGTCGTCCCGCGAACGATGGAGTCGTCGATGAGCGTGACGGTCTTGCCCTCGACGGTCGACTTGATCGGGTTGAGCTTCAGCCGAACCGCCCGCTCGCGTTCGTCCTGGGTCGGCATGATGAACGTCCGGCCCACGTACCGGTTTTTCATCAGCCCCTCGGCGAACTCGACGCCGTCGTCGTTCTCGTCTCGGGGCTCACCTTCGGCCGACGTTTCGCTCGCGGCGTCGGCGTAGCCGGAGGCGAACGCCCGCCCCGAGTCGGGGACCGGCATCACGACGTCCGTTTCCACGCCACTTTCCTCCCAGAGCGTGCGACCGAGTTCGCGTCGGGCCTCGTAGACGAGCGTGTCGTCGATCACGCTGTCGGGCCGGGCGAAGTAGACGTGTTCGAAAAAGCAGTGTGCCGTGTGTTCGCGCTCGATCAACTGGTAGGAATCGAATCCCCGCCCGTCTTCCTGCAGGACGACGAGTTCGCCCGGCCGAACGTCGCGGACGAGTTCGCCGTCGAGCGTGTCGATCGCTGCGGATTCGGAGGCCAGAATGTAACCGTCCTCGAGCTTCCCGATACAGAGCGGGCGATTCCCCTGCGGGTCGCGCACGCCCATGATCGTCTCGTCGTGGCTGATCGTAAGCGAGTACGAGCCGTGAATTCGCTGCATCGTGCGCTTTACCGCGCGAACGAGGTCCTCCTCGAGCAAGTTGCGCGCGAGGTCGTGGGCGATCACTTCGGTGTCGCCGTCGCTCGTAAAGGCGTGGCCCGCGCCGGCGAGTTCGTCCCGAATTTCGTCGGCGTTGACGAGGTTGCCGTTGTGGCTGAGTCCGAGCGACCCGCTCTTGAACGACACCGAAAAGGGTTGTGCACAGGAGGAGTCGACCGATCCCGCCGTCGGGTAGCGGACGTGTCCGATCCCCGCCGAACCGTTGAGCACGTCGAGGTCGCCCTCGCCGAACACGTCGCCGACGAGGCCCATGTCGACGTGGCTGTGTTGTTGGAAGCCGTCGTGGGTAACGATCCCCGCAGACTCCTGGCCGCGGTGCTGGAGTGCATAGAGCGCGTAGTACAACGGCCGTGCCGCGTCTCGACCGTTCAGTGCGACGCCGACGACGCCGCACTTCTCGGTCATTCCTGTTCGCCGGGGAGTCTCGCCCCGCGCTTCAGTCATGGCTCACCCTACGGAGCCCAACCGATAAAAACTTCCTTGTTTGTGCTCGAATCAGTCTCGAAAACGCGAAATATATGCACGATTTCGCATACTCGTTGGGCCGCGATCGGTTTCACCGACGGTTCACGCGCCGGCGGAGCAACAACGGTTCACGCGCCGGCGAAGATTCGATTCTCGAGCGCTGGGACCGACTCGGATAACCTAAATGCAACCGTTCCCAAGCCCAGCCTGAACGACCGTGTCGTCTACTACACACACATCCAACTCGACAATGCGCTCGCTCCACGATCGGTTCGACTTTCCGCATCTGCTGGCGGCGACGCTCGTGCTGGTCGGCGCGACGATCCTTCTCGGTGTCGCGGCGAAAGCGACCGGCTCCGGCCTCGGCTGTGAGGCGAACTGGCCCCGATGTGACGCCGGCCCGTTCAACCTGTTTCCGGCCCACATCGTGAGTTTTTACGAGTGGTTCCACCGCTTCGTCTCGATGTTCGCAGGCTTCGCGATCATCGGGACTGCCGTCGCCTCGATCCGGCTGGCAGACGTCGACCGGCGCGTCACCGCCCTGGTCGTCCTCGGGATGATACTGACGCCGATCCAGGTCGCACTCGGCCGAGAAACCGTCCAGCAGTACACCACGGACATCCTCTCGCTTCACTTCTGGACGGCGATCCTGATATTCACCCTGTTCGTCGTCGCGACGATTCTCGTCTGGGCTCCGCGGCTGACCGGGGGCCAGGTTACCACCGCCCTCATCGTGGGGGCCCTGACAGTCCCGGTTCACGTCGGGCTGAGCCTGTTCTATCTCAGTCCTGGGGCGAGCTATCCCCCCCGCGTACAGATCGCCCAGTACGGAGTCTCGCTGGCGGTAGTCTCCGTGGGTGTCTTCGTCGCACTCGTCGGTCGACGCCGCTTCGACAAAACACGGGTGCGAAGCGTGCTCTCCGTGTCCCTGGTACTCGCCTATCTGACCGTCTTTTTCGGTCGCCAGTCCGTCGCAGGATTCAACCAACTGGTCGATATCACCTACCTCGGACTCGCGACGGTGTTGACGGTTACGTTCGCTGTGGGGGTACTGCTCACGAGGGCCAGTTCCCGGTCGTAGACGACTGAATCGAACGCTATCGAATCACCGAACGTGCATCGTCTCGAGCAGCGAATCCTGCCTCGGACTCGAGCCGTCGACTGAGACAGCTACGAGAGCACTGCAACCAGCCAGACGCTAGCGGCGGTCACGACGACGCCTATCGCGAACAGCGCGTAGTTGGCGACCGGATTCGCCGCCGGTGTCAGTTCCGCAGTGTAATGATAGCTCGAGACCGGCCGGAACGGCCGGATTCCCATCGGCGTGATCGCGTCCGCGAGGAGGTGTGAGAGGATCGAGAGCGTGCCGACGACGAACGCGAACGGAACGATGAGAGAGACCGAACTCGAGAGTGTCCCGGTGAGGAGCACCGAGGCGGCCGCTGCAAGAACCACACCAACGAGCACGGCGAACCCCAGCGTGTGCGTGATGCCCCGGTGTTCGAGGAACGGGACGTCGTGATCGCAGTCGGGGAACGTCGAGAGCGACACGCAGACGAGGCCACCGACGACGGCGAGACCCTCTGCTCCCGCGAGTGCGACGCCCACGCCGAGCGGCGCGTACGCGAGGAGGGCGACGCCGAAATGGCCGAACCGATACATTCGGTTCCGTCTTGGCTCGCGACGACTAAGTCGTTCGCGGTTCTCGAGGGCGAACGGCCGTCCACGGTGCCTAACGGCGGAAAACCCCTTTTATTGCAGCGGATACCGTCTCGGGACGGTGTCCATACGGATGGATAGTCCCTGCACAATCACATCTACAAACTGAAATATTTTTGCTGTCAGTATGATATCGGTTTTATCGCCCCTAACCGCCAGATAGGTACCGATCGACTAACGCCGCTTGCCAGTGTTGTTGAGCGATAATAGCACAGTACCGATATGTATGGGCAGCCGAAATACGTATAAAGGGCTTTGATACCGAAGCTCGCGATTTTTACAATCAGTACGGATACGTTGGATGTAACGAGGACGAATGTACGACCGACTAATCGAATCCCGGAGACACCGATCGATTCGATCGAACACACCGTCGAGACAATTCATGCTTCCAAATTCCCCCAGCAGTAGCCTATCAGCCAGTGATAGACCCACTTCCCGACACGACAAATGAGCGTCATCGCAAGCGTTTCGATACCAGCGGCCGAGTTCCCGCTCGGATCAGTACTCGAGTCCGAACTCGACGGTCCACTCACCATCGAGACGACGGTTCCGATCAGCGAAGAGGCGATTCCGTATCTGTGGGTGCCCAAGTCCACCGCCGAGAGGGTTCTCGAGACGATCGACTCACAGCCAGTCGTGAAATCAGCGACGCGTATCGATAGTATCGGTGATCACGACCTCCTCAAAGTCGAGTGGACGACGTCGATCAACGGCTTTCTCGCCGCGATTCGAGAACACGACGCCATCGTGACCAGCGGGACCGGGACGAGTGACCGGTGGCTGTTTCAGTTGCGGTTTCCCTCCTACGAAGACCTCTCGTGTTTTTACACCGCCTGTCTGGATCGGGGCGTCTCCGTAGACCTCGTACAACTCCACGAGGCGGTCGACCCCGAAACGGACGATCAGTTCGGTTTGACGTCGCCACAGCGAGAACTCGTCGTCGCGGCCTACGAATCGGGGTACTTCGACGTACCGCGAGAGACGACCCTCGTCGAGCTCAGCGACGAACTGGGAATCTCGGATTCTGCGGTTTCACAGCGATTGCGGCGTGGACTCGCGTCGCTGGTCGATTCGACGCTGGCCATCGATGCCGAAACGACGAGCGGAACAGCTGGGCCGAACCATCACGATTGATTATCTGTATCTCGCAAAATCGCGCGAATTAACTGTCCTTCTCCCATATTTGCCCCCGTGAAAAACGTCACCGATAGGACGAGCAACCCCTTCGGCATGCGGCCACCGTTCGAACGGCAGGACGCGGGGAAACAGCCCGCCGTCTTCGGTTACGGTGACGCCAACGCCGACTTTCAGGTGATCGGCGGGCATCCCGGCGTTCACGGCGGCGAGACGACCGGCGTCCCGTTCACCGAAACCGACGATGGCACCGCAGTCCAGCAACTCTTTCGCGACGCCGAGTTCGTCACCGGCCCGACGAACGACCCCCGTCTCGAGAACCTGTTCGCCGACTACATCCACATGTGCTCGCTACCCGACGGGCGCGCACCGACGCCCGAGGAGTACGCCGAACTCGAGCGCTACTTCGACGCGGAACTCCGGGCGATCAACGCCCACATCCTGCTCCCGGTGGGCGAACGCGCGACCGACCACGTACTGGGCGAGTACACCACACAACGGGGAAAACTCGATCTCGAGATGGACGCCCTCCACGCCAGCGAAATTCGCGGCCGCGGATTCCTGGTCGTTCCCATCCGCAACCCGACCGAGTGGACAGACGGCGATCGGGACGCGATCCTCGAGACGATAGAGTCGATCCTGGCGAGCGACTACCGCCAGACGAAAGGCGTCG
Organism: Halostagnicola larsenii XH-48; assembly: GCF_000517625.1. Lineage (GTDB taxonomy): Archaea > Halobacteriota > Halobacteria > Halobacteriales > Natrialbaceae > Halostagnicola > Halostagnicola larsenii. Next base: position 1,898,764 of record NZ_CP007055.1, read on the forward strand.
CGACGACCGTCGGCTAACCTCCACGCGACTCAGTCCGATCGGAAGTCGGTCAACGAGGTCTGCCCTGCCGGCAGGCGCTCGCGTTCCGCGGAGGTCGCCGATCCGTCGTCCGACCCGCTCTGTGCACCATCGGTTTTTTGCTCGGCGCTACCGCTGCCCGCCGAATCGGGCGGCGAGTCGCCGACAACGGAGTCGTCCGAATCGCCCCCTTCACTGCCGTCCCACCCGTCCAACCGGGCCTGATCGGCCCCGGTGAACTCGAGGTTTGCGACGCGAACGCCGACCTTTCGAACCGGTTCCGTCTCGAACTCGGCGAAGAGATCCTCGGCGATCCGCTCGACGAGGTCCGGATCGTCCACCGGGCCGGAGAGCGACTGTTCGCGAGTGTTGACCTCGAAGGGCGGTAGCACGGCTTTCACCCCGACGGTTCGGTAGAGCGCGCCTTCTCGAGTCGCACGATCCGCGACTGCGGTCGCGAGCGTCTCGATCCGCTCGTACTTCGGTTCCGGCTCAGAGACCGCCTCGGAGAACGCCGACTCCCGCGAAAAGCTCTTGGGCTCGCCGCGGGGCTCGACGCGCCGGTCGTCATCGCCGCGTGCCCGGTCATACAGCTCGCGGCCGCGTTCGCCGAACCGATCCTCGAGCGGGCCGGGATCCGCCGCCGCGACTTCGCCGGCGGTCCCGAGGCCCATATTCCGTAGCTCCCGGGCCGTCACGGGGCCGACCCCGTGGAGCAACTCGACCTCGAGCGGGGCCAGAAACGATTCGACCTCGCCGGGCCGGACGACGGTCAGCCCGTCGGGTTTGTCGAAGTCGCTGGCGATCTTGGCGGCGCTCATCGTCGGCGCGACGCCGATGCTCACGGTGACTCCGACCTCGCGCTCGATGCGTCCTTTGACGTGGCGTGCGAAGCCGTCGGCGACCTCCCAGGCGGTTCGATCGGTCACGTCAAGGTAAGCCTCGTCGATGCTCACCTCCCGAACCACGTCGGCACAGTCGTGGAGGATCGCTCGCACCTCCGAGGCGACCGACTCGTAGTACTCCATATCGACCGAGCGATAGTAGCCGGTTTCCGACCGCTCGAGGGCCGCCGGTTCGTCGGCACCCGAGTCCCCGTCCGAAGGCGCGTCGGAACCGTCTTCGAGGGCCGCTCGCCGCGGCAGTTTCTCGAGTGCGGTCGAGATGGCCTGCGCGCTCTCGACGCCGAACTCGCGGGCCTCGTAGCTCGCGGTCGCGACCGCGCCGATGGTCTCCCCTTCCTCGTAGCCCATCCCGACGACGACCGGTTCGCCCTCGAGTTCGGGCTCTTTGAGCCGCTCGCAGGACGCGTAAAAGCAGTCCGCGTCGACGTGCAGGACGATCCTGTCCTCCTCGTCGACGGCGTCGACTCCCGGCAGCCGTGGCCCGTCGTTCATCCGTTGGTGTATCGGTTCGTCTGGGCGGTTGTGAACGTTGCGACCGTCGAGACCCGTGCTCGAGTGACGGGCGCGGTGGGCTGTATCGGGCGTGGTCGTCGATTGTATTTGGGCGGGGTTGGTGAGTTGGGCTTAGGTATCGACCTGCAGGAGAAACGGTCGAAATGCAGGTGCGATAGTCGATCCCTCGAGGGGTGACGTCTCGAGTGCGATCGACCGAGCCAGATTGCTTAGCTCCGAACGTCTTCGATCTTGTCTTTGGCCTTCTCGAGCGTCGATTCGAACGTCTCCTCTATTTCTTCGACGGATCGTTCGACGTAGTAAACCTGGTTATCAGGGACCCGACGAACCAAGTCGTTGCCGTCCTCGTCGGACCCGTAGGCGAACAGCCAGTGGTCCTGAAAGTAGGCGATGCGGTCGTTGTCGACGGTGACGGATTCTCGCCCGTCTTCGGGTGTTTCGTAGACGATCGTCGCCGTTCCGATCTCCGTTGAACTGTGTTGATCCGGCACGGGTCCTGATACGGCGATCGGTCACGTAGTCGCCCACCCGGCAAATGCAACCCACGGAATACCGTGTAGATATCTACGTGCCAGGTAGTCTATAGGAAAACGTCTGTACAGCACTGCAACGGTTCGAGAGTCCGGTTGCGAACGCCCTCGAGCATCTCTCCCTCGAGCGGAGCCTACCCTTTGATGTTACACACCGGAAACGTCCGCGCGACTTTGTCGCCGATCCCCAGTTCGTCCGAGACGCGGACGACCTCGTCGACATCCTTGTAGACGCCCGGCGCTTCCTCGGCGATCGTGGCCCCGGACTGGGCCTTGACGTAGATCTGGTCTCGTTCCTCGAGTTCCTGCTTTACGTCGCCGCCCCAGTAGTCGTTTTTCGCCTGCGTTCGGCTCATCAGCCGCCCCGCACCGTGGGCCGTCGACCCGAACGTCAGATCCATCGAGGCCTCGCCGCCCCGGAGGACGTAGCTGCCGGCACCCATGCTGCCGGGGATGATCACCGGCTGGCCGACGTCCCGGTAGGCCGCGGGTACTTCGGGATGGCCCTTCGGGAACGCTCGAGTCGCGCCCTTTCGGTGGACGAACAGTTCGCGCTGTTCGGTTTCGACGGCGTCGCCGTCCCCCGCCGGTCGCCCGTGCGATCCGACGGTGTGCGTCTCCTTCTTCGCGATGTTGTGAGCCACGTCGTAGAGCAGGTCCATCTCCATGTCCTCCCAGGACCGACCGAAGACGCGCTCGAAGACCTTCCGCGTGCGGTGCATGATCAACTGGCGGTTGACCCACGCGAAGTTGATCGCGGCGTTCATCGCGCCGTAGTAGTCCTCGGCGAGTTGCGAGCCCGCGGGTGCCGCCGCCAGTTCCTTGTCCGGCAACTGCTCGAGCAGTCCTTGGTGTTGCCGTTCGATCTTTCGCAGATAATCGTTGCACGTCTGGTGGCCGAGCCCTCGAGAGCCACAGTGGATCAGGACGACGATCTGGTCCTCCTTGAGGCCGAACGCCTCGCCAACCTGGTCGTCGAACACGTCGGTCACGCGCTGCACCTCGAGGAAGTGATTGCCCGAGCCGAGCGAGCCGATCTGGTTCTTTCCGCGGTCTTTGGCCTTCTGGGAGACCTTCGAGGGATCTGCCCCCTCTCGCCTCCCTTCGTCCTCGCAGTGGAGAAGGTCCGCCTCGACGGCGTGGCCGTTCTCGAGCGCCCAGTCGACCCCGCGGGCGAGGATTTCCTCCACGTCGTCGATCCCAGTTTCGACGATGCCGCCGCCGCCCAAACCTGACGGAATATTTGTAAACAACGAGTCGACGAGTTCTTCTTCGTGGCCTTCGACTTCGTTATAGGTCAAATTCGTCCGCATCATCCGGACGCCACAATTGATGTCATAGCCGACAGCCCCCGGCGAAATGCAGCCGTCCTCCGCATCGAGTGCGCCGACGCCGCCGACGGGGAAGCCGTAGCCCTGGTGGCCGTCGGGCATACAGATCGCGTAGTTCGTCATCCCCGGCAGGTGCGTCGCATTCTGCAGCTGCTCGAGCGTTTTGTCCTGACTGATCTCCTCGAGCAACGCCTCGCTCGCGAGCACTCGCGCGGGCGTTCGCATCGATCCCTCCCGTTTCACTTCCCAGACGTACTCTCGAACCTGCTCGAGAGTGACGCCGTTTGCGTCGAACGTAGTCATACCCGAAAATCGGGCGCGGACGGTGAAAGATGTTCGTCTCCGTCTTCGTCGGGGAATCGCCCACTGGGGCGGCTACAATCGTACCAGAAGATGGTCGTCGGCAGGGCGCTCGAGGTCACACGTCGAAGACGACGTACGCCTCCCAGCCGTCGTCGGTTTCCTCGAGTCGCATCTCCGAGTACGTGACGGCTTTGATCTCGCGGGCGACGACATCGGACAACGGAACGCCCCGCGCCGTCGCCTCGAGGGAGTACGCCGAGTCATCCGCGGATTCGCCGCCAGCCGTCGACTCGTCGGCAGAATCGACCGCGATTCCGTCGACCTGATTGTCCACGGGCAACTCGAGGCGAACGTCGCGGAGGTAGATCAGTTCGTCGACGTAGTCGAACAACAGCGCCTCGAGATTTTCGGCCGTGACCGAAAGCGAAAACCGCTCGCCTCCCGTCTCCGGAACGCGCTCGCACGAGGCACCGGCGAGCCCGTCGGCGACGGACTCGAAGACTGCCTCGAGGGTCGGCCCGGTCGCAGCGACGGCGATGTCGGCGGTGTGCTCACGCAGTTCGAAACCCATTAGGTTCCAGTTTATCGGCAACGACCGTATGGCCGTCGGTTCCACGAACCCAAACAGTGCGCACAAACGGACGACCAGCTGCGTTAGGGCGGTCGATACGCCCTCGTCTCGGGTGAAACTCACAGCGTTTCACGTTCACGGAAAACGTTCGCTTGCCGGTGGAATTATATTGACGACACTGTTAGAAAGGAGTAGTGAGCGTCAACATCGACAGCCGTGTCGTCACCTCGGGCAGTGACGATTTTGTCGACGAAGCCTGGGAACTCAAAGAGGAGATCAATAGCCGTGTTGGCGTCCTCAAACAGCGCCGTAGCTTCTTTACCGACGCGTATCGCCGTTCGACGGTTCAGATATACTTACAGGACGACGAACTGATCGGGTTTGCCGCCGTTCGACGCGACGGCTACATTCTCTTTCTCGCCGTCTCACCCGAGTATCAGGGCGAAGGAATCGGCAAGCAACTCGTTGCCCGCGTCGCAAAAGAACACGATACGATCACGTGTCACGCCCGAACGACCAACGAAGGCGCACTCCAGTTCTACGAACACCTCGGCTTCGAGATCAAACGCCGGATCGACAACTACTACGAAGACGGAGGCGACGCCTACTACCTCAAACTCGGCTCGAGCGGTAGTATCGCCGACAAGATTTCGGATCTGGTCCGACGGTAACCGCGTGCCCGTGGAATCCGATAGCTGTCTCCCCTGAGCATCAGCCGTCTTCTCGCTGAGCGTCCGCCTTTTCCTATCACGCGGGGTGAGCCCCATCGTCCGCTGTCTTTCGGCCCTTCGAGACTTTCGGGAAGATTATAGTCTCCCATCTCCGATACCGTGGACGAATGGAGGAGCGAACGAGAGCCTATCTTCGCGGTCGATTCCGTGATCACTATCGCCGAACGGAGATCACGCTGCCGCCCGAGGCCAACGAGCGCGAGTGGGGATTTATCCCGTGGACCGAGAGTCCCGGAACGACGATGGTCAGACACCGCTCGCTGCTCGAGCTGGGGGATATCGAGGAGTTTCTCGTCCGCAAGCGGCCACAGCACGTCTACTTTTCTGCGGGTCGCTACCGCGATCCGGGCGCGGGGTCGATGACCGAAAAGGAGTGGCGATCCTCGGACCTCGTCTTCGACCTCGACGCCGATCACCTGCCGAGCGTGACCCTCGGCGAGGATTCCTACGCGGACATGCTCGGGAAGTGCAAGGACGCGCTGATGCGCCTGCTCGAGTTTCTCGAGGACGATTTCGCCTTCGAGGACATCGAAATCGTCTTTTCGGGCGGACGAGGCTATCACGTCCACGTTCGCGACGAGAACGTAGCACACCTCGACCGAGAACACCGCCGGGAGATCGTCGATTACGTTCGCGGCATCGGCCTCGACTTCGAGAAGTTGATCGAAACCGAGACGGTGGCCGGCCTCGGCCGGAAGACGCCGACCGAGCGACGAACCCTGCGGGTCGACGGTGGCTGGGGGTCCCGAATCCACGAACACTTCATGGCCTTCATCGAGGACCTCCTCGAGATGGACGATGAGGACGCCCTCGAGCGCTTACAGGCGTTCGACGGTATCGGCGAGGGGAAGGCAGAAGCCACCCTCTCGGCCGCCCGGAACAACCGCGAGGGCCTCGAGGCGGGCAACGTCACCGTTCACACGGCCATCGCACAGTTAGCCGAACGCTTCGCCGCGACGGCCGTCGAGCGGGACAACGCGCCGATCGACGAGCCGGTGACGACGGATACGAACCGGCTCATCCGACTACCCGGGAGCCTCCACGGCGGGAGCGCGCTGACGACCCAGCGGATCGCACCCGAGGATCTCGAGGCGTTCGACCCGCTGGTCGACGCCGTCCCCGAGACGTTCACCGGTCACGAGGTCGCGGTCGACGTCGAACGCGGCGGCGAGGTCGAACTCGCGGGCGATATCTTTACAGTCCGGGAGGGTGACCAGTCACTACCAGAGTACGTCGCCATGTTTCTCATGGCGCGTGGTCGCGCCGAAAAGGAGAAAGAATGAATCTCGACGAACTACGCTCGGTCCAGAGCAAGGAGCGCCAGAAGGATAGCCTCCAGAACTTGCGCCCCTCGTTCTATCAGGAGGTCGGCGAGTACATCGCAGACCTCGAGGACAAACGTGATCGTGCGGCCGCCGAGGCGGAGGATCCGTTCTCCTCGCCGGAAGTGAGCCGGCTCACGGACGAGATCGAGACCGCAAAAGATGTCGTCGAGGCCATCTACGAACGCCGAATGGGAAAACTCGTCAAGCAGGCGAGCCTCTCCGCGGCCGGCATGGCCGCGAACGACGAGGGACTCACCGCGGAGGAAGTGGACCTCTTCGACGACCTCGTCGATCGCATCCAGTCGAACAAGTCGCGCGTGCTCGACGTGCTCGAGGGCGTCGAAGCCGAACCCGACGCACTCGAGGATTCCGAACGGTCGGATGCGCCCGGAAAGCCCGACGAGTCAGCCGAGCAATCCACTCGAGAGTCGACCGACACAGCGCCGCCGGCACCGCCCGAGACGCCGCCGGACGACGTCGACTCGACTGCCGCCTCGGACTCGAGCGGCGTCAGTGCCGCGGACGTGATGGGCGGTGAGCCGCCAGAGACGACGAACGCAGATTCGGGTGCAGACGAGCCGGCCGAAACGCCGGCGACCGACGGCGGCGCAGGGGCCGTCTCGAGCGACGGAGCCAGTTCCGGCGACGACGCGATGGGAGACGAGCCCTCGCTCGAGCGCCTCACCGTCAAGATCACCGAGGACGTCGGCTCGATCCTCGGCGTCGACGACCGGGAGTATACCCTCGCAGCCGACGACGTGGTGACGCTGCCCGAACAGAACGCGACGCCGCTGGTCGAGCGCGAGGCGGCAGAACAACTGGACTGACACACCTCGAAGCGTAACCGGGACATAGGGTCTGCGGTGAGGCCCATTACGTATTCGTTATGCACTTCTTTCCGGCCTCACAGCGGTGAGCCGTTGGACCGCCCGCACGCATCGCTCTCCGAACCGCTTCGACTCGAGTTTCGTCTATGGCGCGCTGGCGCGGCGTCCGAGCCGTCGTCGCCGAGAACGCCGTGCGGATCCGCGAGGGGGAACGAGTGGAGCGAGTGAGTCGGTTGGGGAGGGCGAGGCGATGGTCGGATCGAATGGGGGAGATGGTTTATAGAGGGACTTCACGCTCGGAGAACGGTCGGTTACAGACCGTTCACACGAGAATCGACCACGGACCCCGGTCCACGGCGGCCGAGGCGAATCACAATACATACAATCGCGCCCCCCAAGTCGCTTCCATGCTCGACGTTGGCGACGACGCACCAGAGTTCGAACTGCCCAACCAGCACGGCGAGACCGTTCGCCGATCGGATTTCGACGGTCAACGGCTCGTCGTCTACTTCTACCCCCGCGCCAACACCGACGGCTGTACGACCGAGGCCTGTGGATTCAACGACTCGCTCGAGCGGTTCGACGACGCAGACGTCGCGGTCGTCGGGATCAGCGACGACCCGGTCTCTGACCTCGAGAAATTCGCCGACGAGTACGGCCTCGAGTTCGACCTGCTCGCAGACGAAATGGGCGAAGTGTCGACGCTGTACGAATCCTACGGCGAAAAACAGATGTTCGGCAATACGTTCGACGGCGTCTTTCGCAACACCTACGTCGTCGGCCCCGACGGAACCATCGAAGCCGTCTACGAGAACGTAACGCCCGACGGCCACGCCGACGAACTGCTCGAAGACCTCGCGGAACAACCGACCGCCCACTGCGACTGAGAGACGGAGCTGATTTTTTGCGGCGAAACCCCGAACGGGTCGAATCGACCGCGTCGAGACTGATCGAACTAGTCGTTCGAACGGGATCCGACAGCCGCTCGAAACTACTGTAGGTACCGAAAAGAAAATCGCAGCGGGAACAATCGCAGTCGGACGGCTTACTGGAAGGTCCGACCCAGCTGGTCGCTCTGACCGCTCGGTTCGGCCTGCTGGAACTCGTCTTCGAGTTCTTCGTAGCGCTCTCGGGTCTCCGGGGTCACGCTCGGTTGGACCTCCTCGAGCGCCTTCTCGAAGTGTTCGCGGCCGATTCGAACGTTGCCGATGCTCTCTGCCATCTCGTCCGGATCGACGGAGTTGATGAACTCGCGGCTGGCCGACATCGAGGCTTCCCGGCAGACGGCTTCGATGTCGGCACCGACGTAGCCCTCCGTTTCGGCGGCGAGCCACTCGAGGTCGACGGCGTCGGCCAGCGGCTTATCGCGCGTGTGGACCTCGAAGATCCGTTCGCGGCCCTCCTCGTTGGGGACGGGCACGTGGACGTGTCTATCGAGCCGGCCCGGCCGGAGCAGGGCGCTGTCGATCAGATCGGGTCGGTTCGTCGTCGCGATGACGACCACGTCCTCGAGTTCCTCGAGTCCGTCGAGTTCGGTCAACAGCTGGCTGACCACGCGCTCGCCGACGCCCGAGTCGGTGGTGTTTCCGCCGCGTTCGCCGGCGATGGAGTCGATCTCGTCGAAGAAGATCACGGTCGGTGCGTTCGACCGCGCCTTCTCGAAGACCTCCCGAACCCCTTTCTCGGATTCGCCGACGTACTTGTTGAGCAGTTCGGGGCCTTTGATCGAGATGAAGTTCGACTCCGCCTCGTTGGCCACCGCCTTCGCGAGCAGCGTCTTGCCCGTTCCGGGCGGGCCGAACATCAGGACGCCTTTCGCGGCCTGCATGTCCATCGCCTCGAACACGTCGGGGTAGTCGAGCGGCCACTGGATGGTTTCGCGAAGCCGCTCTTTCGTGTCTCCCAGTCCGCCGACATCGTTCCAGGTAACGTCCGGAACCTCGACGAAGACCTCCCGAAGCGCCGAGGGTTGAATTCCCTTGAGCGCCTCTTTGAAGTCCCGTTCGGTGACCTGCAGGCTCTCGAGGACGTCCGCGTCGATCTCGTCCGACTCGAGGTCCAGCTCGGGCCGGATACGACGGAGTGCGTTCATCGCGCTTTCACGGGCGAGACTCTCGAGGTCCGCGCCGACGAAGCCGTGGGTGTTCGACGCGTAGTGCTCGACGTCGACGGAATCCGAGAGCGGCATCCCGCGGGTGTGAACCTGCAAGATCTCCTTGCGGCCCTGTTTGTCCGGAACGCCGATTTCGATCTCGCGGTCGAATCGACCGCCGCGACGAAGTGCGGGGTCGATGTCGTCGATGCGGTTGGTCGCCGCGATGACGGTGACCCGCCCGCGCTCTTCCAAGCCGTCCATCAGCGAGAGCAATTGTGCGACGACGCGCCGTTCGACGTCACCGCCGGCGTCCTCGCGTTTCGCGGCGATGGAGTCGAGCTCGTCGATGAAGATGATCGCCGGGGCGTTCTCTTCGGCTTCCTCGAAGACTTCGCGGAGTTGCTCTTCTGACTCGCCGTAGTACTTCGACATGATTTCCGGCCCGGAAATCGTCTCGAAGTGAGCGTCGATCTCGTTTGCGACCGCCTTCGCCATCAGCGTCTTCCCGGTGCCCGGCGGTCCGTGTAAGAGAACGCCCTTCGGCGGCTCGATGCCGAGTTGCTGGAACAGTTCGGGGTGGCGCATCGGCAACTCGATCATCTCGCGAACCTGATCGAGTTCCTCGTCGAGACCACCGATATCTTCGTAGGTGACGTCCGGGACGCCCTCGGACGTTCCGCCCGGTCCCGAAGTGATCTGCTCGGCGGGGGTTTCCGAAATCTCGATCTCGGATGAGTCGGTGATTACGACGGTCCCGGACGGCGAGGTGCTCGCTATCTTCAGCGGAACCGACTGACCGGAACTGGCCATCGGCCCGAACGACAGCGAGAACGGCACCGTCTGTCCCTCGGTTACGGCCTGTCCGCTCAGCTTGTCCCGAACGAGCGGACCGATGTCCCCTCGAATGCGGAGGTTCTGCGGGAGCGCGACGGTGACGGTCGTGGCGGGCTTGACGTCAGCCTTTTCGACGGTGACGCTGTCGTCGATTCCCACATTGGCCTCCTGTCGCAGTCGTCCGTCGATCCGGACGACGTTCCGTCCCTCGTCTTCGGGATAGCCTGGCCAGACGCGCGCGACGGACTGGCCGTCACCTTTTCCGTCGATCGTGATGTAATCGCCGTTCTCGAGGCCGAGTTCGCTCATCGAGACGCGATCGATCGCTGCGAGTCCGCGGCCTGCGTCTTTTTGCTTGAGGGGTTTGACGGTGAGTTTCATGCGTTGTCCTCCAGTTCGATAGTGAGGACGCCGTTTTTGATAAACGTGTGCGCATCCGTCCGTTCGACTGGTAGGTCGAACTCGTATTGCTCACCATCGCTGACGATGATGACCGTACCGTCGACGACGTCGACCGACGGCTCCGGCACGGTGGTGCCGAGGTCGATCGCAATGACCGCCCCGTCGTCGTACTCGTATTTGCGAGCGAGTTGATCGCTCGTGAATTGCTCGGTGTTCATTGTGACTAACCCTAAGTTAGGTCCGCTAGTATATATGGATTTCGGCAGTAAATCACCAGAGGGCGAAGGGATATAGAAAAGGACATTGAACGCAGTTCCGCCACTGATCGTAACGCATCGACCAGCGAAGTCGACCTGCGACCGGCGAAGTGGACTCGGGTATTTATGCAGGCCGTTATCCTATGACATCGTATGGACACGGTCACCCACCATGGACGGGAAACGGCCTATACCGTTACGAACGGTGGAGAGTCAGCAGAGACGATCTGTTTCGTACACGGCAGCGGCACGTCACGCGAAGTCTGGCAATTTCAGGAACCGCTGTCGGATCGATACGATACCGTTTCACTCGACCTGAGTGGTCACGGCGAGTCCGACGAGATCCAGGCGAACGCCGGCTACGCGGCATTGTCGGCGTACACCGATGATCTGCTCGCAGTCGTCGACGAGACGGATTCGACGGTACTCGTCGGCAGTTCGCTCGGCGGTGCCGTCGTCCTTCACACGTTGCTCGAGCGGTCGTTCGACCCCGAAGCAGCCGTTCTGACCGGAACCGGTGCCCGAATGGGCGTTCTCGACGATCTTTTGGTCTGGCTCGAGTCGGATTTCGAGCGGGCGATCGAATTCCTCCATGGACCGGATCGACTCTTTCACGATCCGGATCCCGAACTTCTCGAGACCTCTCGCGATCGAATGCGCGAGTGCGGACAACAGACGACCGAGCGCGATTTCCGCACCTGCCACCAGTTCGACGTCCGAAACGACCTTGGCAACATCGACGTACCGACGCTTGCGGTCTGTGGCGAGTACGATCAGCTAACACCGCCGTGGTTTCACGAGTATCTCGCCGACGAAATCCCGAACGGCGTTCATGCGACAATCGACGACGCCGCCCACCTGCCGATGCTCGAGCAACCCGACACGTTCAACGGGCAATTGATCGACTTTCTCGAGTCTCGATAATCCGACCGTCTCCTCGCGCCGTCGACGGTTGCAACTCGGTATCGCTCAGTAAATATCGTCGATATCGGCCGCTTCGTGACTGTGTTCCTCGGCCGGGAACTCGCCGTCTTCGACCGCCCCAACGTACTCGTCGACCGCCGATTCCATCTCCGAGCGAACGTCGCCGAACTGTTTCGAGAACGACGGCGTCCACTCGCTCAGGCCGACGGCGTCGTCGAAGACCAGCACCTGCCCGTCGCAGTGCGGACCCGCGCCGATTCCGATCGTCGGAACGTCGATCGCCTCGGTTATCGTCTCCGCGAGATTCGACGGGACGTGCTCTAACACCAGCGAGAACGCGCCCGCATCCGCGTGGGCTTTCGCGAGCTCGAGCATTCGATCCGCGCCAGCCTGATCCGTTCCCTGCCGGGGGTAGCCGCCGTACTGGTTGACGTGCTGTGGCGTCAGCCCGAGGTGTGCCATCACGGGGATTCCGAGTTGGACCATCCGCTCTGTGATGTCGACCGTGTGCGGGCCGCTCTCGAGTTTGACCGCGGACGCGCCCTCCTCTTTGAGCATGCGCCCGGCGTTTTCGATCGTCTCGGCCTCGTCGACGCCGAAGGAGAGAAACGGCATGTCGGCGACTACCAACGCCTCGTCGGTCGCTCTCGCGACGGCACCGACGTGGCTGGCCAGTTGGTCGACGGTCACCGGAACCGTCGTCTCGTAACCGAGCGTCGTGTTGCCGACGCTGTCGCCGACGAGAACCACGTCGACGCCCGCTTCGTCGACGATTTCGGCCGTCGGTGCGTCGTATGCGGTCAACATCGTGATGGGGTCCTCGCCCATCTGCTCGCGGAGATCCCGAACGGTTACCATACCCATACCTTCGTGGCAACTCATTAAACCTCACCGCTCTTCGAGTGTACAGCGGGCCGTCCCGCGGCACTTATTAGGACTGCACGGCGATGCTCACTCGTGCCAGAACCCGTCGAAACCACCTCACCCGACGGCGTCGACTTCGGCTGGGTGATGCAAGTTACGTTCGTCCTGACCATCGCCGTCGGCGCACCCATCGTCGCGGTGCTCTCGACGACAGTCGACCTCGCAAGCTGGGGTGCCCGCGCCGAATTTGCGGTCCGCGTCGGCGCGGTCATCTGGATCGTCACCGCGCTGTCGGTGTTCGCGTACGCGAAACGCCAGCAAGAGTAACCTCGAGCAGATCCCCGAGACACCGGGACCCCCCACGGTGCTCGAGCGACAGGCGACCGATCCGGTGCTCGAGTCGATCCGAAAATCAGCGATCCGCCAGTTGCTCGTCGACGTACTCAAAGTCGATCCCCGCACGTTTTGCTGCCAGTTCGTCCCGTTCCGAATCGCCGACGAACAACGTTGTCGCCGGCGTTCCCGAAAGCAGCCGAACCGCCTCGAGCAGCGGTTCCGGGTCGGGTTTCGTCGCCGGAACCGTATCGCGGCCGACGACCGCGCTAACTGACGCGTCGAGGCCGTGTTCCTCGAGCGCGAGTCGACAGGCGGTCTCGCAATTCAGCGAGCAGACGGCGACGGGAACCGATCGCTCGAGGAGTTCGTCCGCTCGAGCGAGCCGATCGGATCGGCGGGCACCCTCGCGTTCGTGGGCGGCGATGGCAGCCTCGACGTCGGCGGCGAGTCCGGCGGCGTCCGCTCCCTCGAGCAGGTCCCAGAGGTCGGCGCTCGGCGGTTCGACCCCGCCGGCATCGTAGACGGCGAGCACGTCGGTCCGGACGGCGTCCCAGTCGACTTCGAGGTCGACTACCGTCCCGTCGAGATCATAGATAACCGCATCGTACGCTGTCACAGGTGTTCCTATTGGCTATACCCGAATAGTGACTTCGGTTCCTGCTGTTGCGTTCGGCGTTGCGCGTCACTCGTTGGGTTCGATTGTCACTGTGACGGAGCTGTTAGCGTGCATCGGGTTCGGTGGCGAAAGCCAGTCACCTCGAGAGTACCGAACAAAAATATCGGCCGCAGACACGGCGACTCAGTCGTCGCCGGGTGCTGCCGCCTGCTGTTCGTTGATGTGGTCGACGATCGATTCGGTTTCGGCCTCGAACTCCTCGTGGTCTATTTCCGCGCCGTGTAACACCGTCGAGAAGTTTCGGACGGTACCGGCGACCGCGAACGCTTCCGCTAACTCCGCTTCTGTTACCTCCTCGAGTTTCGCTTCTTCGCGGTGGAAGTGGATGCAGTAGGGACACTGGATCGCAGCGCCCGCACCGACCGCGACGAGTGCCTTTTCCCGCCGCGTGAGTTCGGTTTCTCCGAGTTGGAGATCGCGGACGACGCTCCAGCTGTGATCTGCAGCTGAATCGGGTAACGCCTCGATCCAGCTCGGAACTACTCCGAGATACTCCTGAATTTCGTCTGCTGTCTCATTGGATACCATTTCGTCTCCTCCTCTGTTCTGGTCGTCTCTGTCCGTTCTGGACCTCGTCGCGACCGCGTCTGGCTTCCGAACGACCGCCAGCGCCAGCCCTCGAGATCCGCGTTTCTTTAGGTCCTCTACCGCGAAGTACCTGACACGCTCTTCTCTGGCGGGAGCTGTCGTGATTCTAGTGCCTCTCCGGTCAGAGCCAACGACGGAGTCGGACGGACTCAACGGCGGGTTCTGACAGAAACAATAACGAAACCAGACAGATGCAATTCGAACTCAGACAGACGCAACCACGAACTGACGGGGGTGTAACGACAGCCACGGATCGCGTGCCCATCACCGTTTCGTCGCTGTCGAGAAAGTGGGCACCAAATGCCTCATCCTTGGGATTTTTGCGCGTCGAGACCCTACGAGCGGTATGCAGTTTTGCGACGAGTGCGGCTCGATGATGAAAGCCGACGGCGACCAGATGGTCTGTACGAACGACGAGTGTGCTGGCTCGAGCGACCGCGACCGGGAGCGCGAATCGGCGTTCGTCACCACGGAAGCCCAGACGGACGACGACGTGATCGAATCGAGCGAGGAGGCGAACTTCGAGGGGAAACCCATTGCCTCGGACGTCGTCTGTGACGACTGCGGAAATCAGGAAGCCTGGTACGAACTCAAACAGACCGCCTCGGCCGACGAACCGCCGACGCGGTTTTTCAAGTGCACCGACTGCGGCTACCGCTGGCGCGAATACAACTGACGGTTCTGCGGATCGTGATAAGCTCCTGCAGGCCGGAACGATCGTAACGGTCCCGGCGGTCGCAGCCGGCCGCGATCCGAAAATCATCCGTCGAGGTCGTCATGTAGCGTCTCGGTACACTGATTTGACCGACCGTCCAACGTCGCGTATGAACATCCTCGAGGCTCTTCGTGCGGAGTCGGGAACCGTCTGTGCGGTCGGTGCGGGCGGGAAGAAAACGACCCTCTACGCGCTCGCAGCGCGCGCTGCCGACGGAGTCGCCCCCGAGACCGTCGTGACCGCGAGCGTCCGAATCCCGTTTTTCGACTCGCAGGTCGCCAGCGTCGCGGTAACCGAGGAGCCGGTTTCGGTGCTCGAGCAGCGAATCGAACGAGAAACGAACTCGAGCGCCACGGACGGCGGCTGGCCGCTGGGTCTCGTCCCCGGCCGCGCGGACGAAGAACGGTACGGCGGCTACGATTGCGAAACTATCGACGACATCGAGGACTCCGGGCTCGCGGATCTGGTTCTCGTCAAAGCCGACGGCGCGCGAATGCGCGATTTCAAGGCACCGGCCGACCACGAGCCCCAGATACCACAGCGGACGGACACCGTGATTCCCATCGCGAGCGCGCACGTCGTCGGTGAGCCGCTGTCGACCGACCTCGTTCACCGCCCCGAACTGGTCGCCGAGATCACCGGGCTCGAGCCAGGCGACGAGATTCGACCGACAGATGTCGCTGCCGTGCTCGCGAGCGAACGAGGTGGGATGAAAGACGTTCCCGAAGGTGCGACGGCCGTCCCGTTGCTCAACAAAATCGACGATCAGTCACGACGCGCCGTCGGAACCGAAATCGCGACGGAACTTCTCGAACGAACCTCTGCGGTCGACCGCGTCGTCTTGGCGCGGATGATCGACGACGACCCGCTCGTCGACGTACTCGAGTAGCGGATCTTCGAGTTCCATCACTGTTATGCCCCAGCGACGACCACTCGGGGTATGACCGACGATGAGCGCCACCGCCAGAGTCGCCTCGTCACCGACGACGACGGGGCGTTCGACGCCGAACGCGCTCGAGACGAGTCCCTCCCGGTCGAGGACGGCGAGGTGATCGACACGGACGAACTGGCCGACCACCAGCGGTACCTCGAGGGTCGGGGCATCTACGACGAGCGAAACCGGGTCAACGACCTGACCGGGCGCGAGTGGAAGTACGCGACGAAGTCCGTTATCGCCGAAGGGTACCCGCCTGACGTCCAACACGACCTGCGCAGCGAACACGGCGGACAGAAGCCCCCGCGACTCTGTGCGGAGTTGATCGGCCGATTCAGCAAGGCCGGCGACACCGTCCTCGACCCCTTCGCCGGGGTCGGCGGCACCTTGCTCGGCGCGAGTTTCTGCGAACACGAAGGAACGGGGTTGCGAGACGCCATCGGCTTCGAGCGGAATCGGCGGTGGATCGAACTCTACGAGGACGTCCTCGAGCGAGAAAACGCCGAGCGCCGCGACCGGGGTGAGCCGCCGCTTGCCGAACAGGACCTCCGCCACGGGGACTGTTCGTCCTTGATCGAGGAGATACCGGACGAGTCCGTCGACCTCCTGCTCACCGACGTTCCCTACTGGCACATGGACGAACTCGAGCAGACCCGGAACGAGCGGGCGACTCGAGCGAGTAAACTGGGGGCGTTCGACGAGGAGCAGGCGGATACCGACGACTCGAGCGGGGGAGACGAAGACCGTACGGACGATGTCGACGCCGTGGACGAGTCCGCAGCGGAGTCAGCGGAGCAACAAAAAGCGGCGTCGACAGACCAGACGAAAGCGGAGTCGGCCGATCAGACGAAAGCGGAGTGGCTCGCGGACATGGGCGAGAAGTTCGCCCGATTTACAGCGGCCGTCAAACCGGACGGTCACCTCGTCGTCTTCATCGGCGACATGTACCGCGAACAGTCCTACGAGTTCCTCTCGGCCGACCTCGCGCGGGCGATCGAATCCGCGGCACCCGTTCGGTTGGTCGCCAACCTGATCTGGTACGACCCCTCGAAGGACCTCCACGTCTACGGCTATCCGTTCTCGTTCGTGCCCTCGATGGTCCACCAGAACGTCCTCGTCTTCCGGCCCGATCGGGCGGAGTAGGCGGCCAAAACGACCGGCTGTCGACGAGGATTTCCTCGCCGTCTGACGATCGTCACGCAATCGTCTGACGCAGTTTTATCATGTTTCGAACCAACGAATCAAACAGGCGCGCATCGCGTGACGGGTACTACCTCCCCCCATCCTCCCGTCGGCGCGCCTCCCCCCATTCGCTCCCCACTTTTCACCCCTCCACTTGCGGTTCGCGTCAGCTCGACATATTGTGAAAACTGACAATTTGAAATAACGTACCGATACTCGATTACTCGGGTGCAAACGCCAGGCACATCGTCCATCGGCTATGGCCGCTATCCATCGTCCACGACGGCCGCTATCCATCGGCCGCGGACATCTCCCGTCGGCCACGCGCATCGTCCGTCGTAACCGCGAGCCTAGCTCGAGGTGGGCGAGAGGGTCGTACGAACCTCCTCAGCCGACCTCGTTTCGGCGATGACGGCGACCTCGTCGCCGGTCGCCAGTTCGGTGCCGGGGAGCGGGATCGTCAGCGGATCGTTGTCGTGGCCGTGTGCGTAGATTCGCGCGTTTCCGGGCAGATCCAGTTCGCTGATCCGCTTTCCCACGGCGGGCGATCCCTCCGTGATTTCGACGACCGTGAGCTGGAGGGTTTCCGTGAGGTCCGCGACCACGTTGAAATCGCCACCGAGCAAGGCGGTTTTCGCACCCGCAGCGCCGAGACGTTCGGGGTAGATGATCTCGTCGACGTCGTTTGCGTACTTCTCGTAGATATCCTGTCGGTAGTCCTCGTCGATCCGAAGAACGGTCCGACAGCCGTGGTGAGAGCCGACCATGCACGCCGCGAAGTTAACGTTCAGATCCGGCGTGAACGCGCCGATCGCCTCGGCAGTGGCGATCCCCGCGTCAGTCAGTACCGCTTCGTCCGCGCCGTCGCCGTGGACGGTTTCGAACCCGTCGCCGACGGCTCGATCGACCCGTTCCGAATCGTCGTCGACGACGACGACGTCGTGTCCTTCCTCCGCGAGAACGCGCGTCGTCCGCGATCCGACGCGGCCATATCCCACGATAACAAACCTCATGGGTTAGCGTATGCGACGGACCGTCAAATACGTTGGTCCCGTCGGCGGAGAAATGCGTTCCCGTTCTGGTGGATCACACCCGCTCGAGCGAGTGTGCTCGAGCGGTCGTCGAACCCGCCCGATCGTCGCCACGGTGTCGATCTCGAGTCCGCCGCAGGTTGGCAGCAACCGCCGAGAGAGGGGATAGTGTGAGAGCGCAACAATCGCACGACATGCACGAACGTGCAATATATCTCGTCAGACGAGACAGGAAGGGTTAAATTGCCGGTGTCGCTATGCTCGTTCATCCAACATGGGGGCACGTGAGACGATCGCGGCGTTCTTCGACTTCGACGAGTACGGCACTGATTTCAAAACCGAGTCGCTCGCGGGGCTCACGACGTTTCTGGCGATGGCGTACATCATCGTCGTCAACCCGATTATCCTTCGAGACGCGATTCTCTACGATCGCGCCAGTGGGGAGTTTCAGGCTGCGGCGACGATAAACGGGGTGGAGTACACGCCGAACGAGTTGTTCCAGATGATCGCCGTGGTGACGATACTGGCTTCAGTCGTGGCAATGCTAGTCATGGCGCTGTACGCGAACCGGCCGTTCGGGCTCGCACCGGGAATGGGGCTGAACGCCTTTTTCACCTACACGGTGGTCGTCATCCTCGGCGTGCCGTGGCAACTCGCGCTCGCGGCGGTTTTCGTCGAGGGATTGGTCTTCATCGCGCTGACGGCCGTCGGCGCACGGAAGTACGTCCTCGAGTTGTTCCCCGAACCCGTCAAATTCGCCGTCGGAGCCGGTATCGGCATCTACTTGCTGTTTCTCGGACTGCAGGAGATTCAACTGGTGGTCCCACACGATGATACGTTCATCACGCTCGGCAACGTCATCCAGAGTCCGGTCGCGGCCCTCTCGCTGGTCGGACTTACGCTCATGCTCCTGTTGTACGCTCGAGGCGTCAAAGGCTCGATCGTCATCGGGATCGTCACGACGGCCATCGCCGGGTGGGCGCTCACCCTCGCCGGCGTCGTTCAACCCGACGTTCTCACGCCGGCGGGATCGTACGACAGCGTGACAAACGAGGGAATCATCTCGATGCTCACCTCCGTTCAGTACGACTTCACGCCGCTGTTCTGGGGATTCGTCGACGGACTCGGAATGATCACCGACGATCCGCTCGTGTTCGTCCTGGTCGTCTTTACGTTCTTCTTCGTCGATTTCTTCGACACCGCAGGGACGCTAATCGGCGTCTCTCAGATCGGCGGCTTCCTCGACGAGGACGGCGACCTGCCCGAGGCCGAGAAACCGCTCATGGCCGACGCGGTCGGGACGACGGTCGGCGCGATGATCGGCACCTCGACGGTGACGACGTTCATCGAATCCTCGACCGGCCTCGAGGAGGGCGGCCGGACCGGATTCACCACGCTGGTCGTCGCCGGGTTCTTCGCGCTCTCGTTGCTGATCGTTCCGCTGATGTCCGCGATCCCGCAGTACGCGACCTACCTCGCGCTGGTCGTCGTCGGAATCATCATGCTACAGGGGGTCGCCGACATCGACTGGCAACATCCCGCGTGGGCGATTTCGGGCGGCCTGACCATCACGATCATGCCGCTTACGACCTCGATCGCGAACGGCCTCGCAGCGGGAATCATCACCTACCCGCTGGTCAAATCCGCGGTCGGCGAGCGCCGCGACGTCTCGCTGGGCCAGTGGCTGCTCGCGATCTCGTTTATCGTCTACTTCGTCGCTTACTTCGCGGTGCAGGCCGGAATGGTCACGTTCTGAGACGATTCCGGCGAAAACGGCCGTCGTTTTCGGCTCACCTGGCAACCAACGTACTCATACGGCTGGCTCGAGAACGTTCACGTATGGCAGACATCACGTTCTACGAACTTCCAGGGTGTCCGTTCTGCGCGAAAGTCCGAACGAAACTCGAGGAGCTCGATCTCGAGTACGACTCCGTCGAAGTCCCCCGGTCACACGCCGAGCGCACCGAGGTCGAGGATGTAAGCGGCCAGACCGGCGTGCCCGTCATCGTCGACGAGGCCCACGGCGTCGACGGCATGCACGAGAGCGACGATATCGTCGCCTACCTCGAGGAGACGTACAACTAGGGAGTTCTCAGGACCGCTTTCCGGAAATAGCCTCAGCAATACCTGTCACGTGATCGGCGACGGACAGGTTCACGGCGGGGTCGTTAGGCCGACACGGTGTATCCCGCCCCTTCGATCGCACCGCCGATCGCGGCCGCATCCGCGAGCGCCGGGTCGTGTTCGACGCGGACCTCGTTCGACTCGTGATCGGCGGTCGCCTCTGAAACCCCCTCGAGTCCTTCGAGGGCCTCGACGACGGTTTGTTCACAGCCGTTGCAACTCATCCCGGTGACCTCGAGCGTCGTCTGCTCCATACCGTACGTTCCGGGGCCAACGAATTGAGCGTTATCCTCTCGAGTGCGTAGATCGTGTCTCGGTGCACGATCCTATTCCGATGCGCGAGCGTGTCCCGGTTTGATCACGGGCAAGCAGCCGAACGCGACCGCGAATCACTTGGGGCGTCCCGAAACCACAACGTCGACCCAGCGGCCGCTCGAGTCCTACGTCCCGTCGCTTTTCGCTTCACGCCCCAGATGCGACTCGACGGCCTTGACCTTGTCCCGCGCCGTGTGATCGCTCGTTCGTTTGTCGTCGATTTTGAGCACCGTGCTGACTCGATCCGCGTCGACGGCGTCGTGGGCCGCTTGCGCGGCGGCGAACAATTCGTCCGTCGTCTCGGCTTCGATGGTCGTCCCCATCGGTCCGGTTTCGTACTCGATATCGTAGCCCTCGAGCGCCTCTACGGCGTTCGCGACTTCTTCTGACATACTCTCTTCGACGACGGGTGCCGTACTGAGAAAGCCGATGACTGTCATCGAGAGAGCTATCGACGAGGAGGACCCTAAAACTCACCCTCGAGGGATCGCGGACGTAGTCGCGCCGATGAAGCGGGCCGAAGGCGTCAGTTCGAGGGACCGCGGGGTCGGGACTCTGACGGCGGGAAAACGACGATTTCCCCGTCGGCGTAGACGTAGACCTCGTGCTCGAGGGCGGTGAACGCGACGTGGCCGCCTGTTCGGTCGCTTCCGTCAGCTTTCGACGCGAACAGTCGCTCGAGGGCGTCTGGATCGACGCTGTCGTACAGGGAGAACTCTCCCTGCGAGACGTCGGTGTCCGCGATCGACGCCAGCGCGTGAACGACCGTCGTCGTCAGCGTCGCGCTGCCGTCGGGATCGTACTCGAAGACGTACCGATCGTTCGTGTGGTCGTACCGGATCTCGTCCGCTCCATCAGAAGTATGAACTTTCGTTTGCATTGCTGTACGTTGGCGTTCAATCGTCCAATTGTGGATACCTGTTCATAGTATAAAAGACGATCGGACTCCATAAATATAGACGTTTGTGACTATAGCCGTGGTCTGAAAATCGCACTACTGGGTGTCGAAATTGCTCCGGGATGGGGGGGGTTTTGTTCATACTCGTTCTATACTGTTGCATATCGGACATTTCGCTGGACGACCGCGGTCGCCTCACGCTTCCGAAGGAAGTTCGGGAACGATACGGCGACCGATATCACGTCGTTCAGCTTCCCGAGGGAGTCAAATTAGTCCCACTAGCCGACGACCTTCGTAACGAGGCTCGTGAAGCCGTCGTAAACAACCTCGGGTCGGGTGGCCGTGACATTTGTACCTCCGTAGATTCGGAGGCAGTCGACGAAGCGTGACGCTCCGCAACCCCTAAACGCGACTCGCACCTAGAGCGAGTAATGAGCGATTGGACGGAGAAGTACCGGCCGACGACGCTGTCGGAGGTACGCGGGAACAACAAGGCTCGAGACAAACTCGAGGAGTGGGCCCGGTCGTGGGACGACCACCGCAAAGCCGTCATCGTCCACGGCAGTCCCGGCGTCGGGAAGACCTCCGCGGCGCACGCGCTGGCCTCGGACGTGGGCTGGCCGGTAATGGAACTCAACGCGAGCGACGACAGGCAGGCCGACGTCATCGAACGGATCGCCGGCGAGGCCGCCAAAAGCGGCACCCTCACCGGCGGGGAGACGGGCCGTCGACTCGTCGTGTTAGACGAGGCAGACAACTTCCACGGCAACGCAGACTACGGCGGCTCTCGAGAGGTCACTCGAGTCGTCAAGGACGCCGAGCAGCCGATCGTCCTCGTGGCCAACGAGTTCTACGAGATGAGCCAGTCGCTTCGCAACTCCTGTGAGACCATCGAGTTTCGCGACGTTTCCTCGCGGTCGATCGTTCCCGTGCTCCGCGATATCTGTCGCCGCGAGGGCGTCGAGTTCGACGAGGAGGCCTTGAAGGCCATCGCCGACTCGACCAGCGGCGACCTGCGCTCTGCGGTCAACGACCTGCAGGCCGTCGCCGAGGAGGCGGATCGGCTCACCGTCGACGACGTCGTCACCGGCGAACGCGACACGACCGAGGGCATCTTCGACTACCTCGACGCACTCATCAAAGAGGAGGACGCCGAGGGAGCGCTCCGGGGATCCTACGACGTCGACGAGACGCCGGACGACCTGCTCAACTGGATCGAGGACAACGTTCCCAAGGATTACGAGGGCGACGAACTCGCCGACGCCTACGAGTTTCTCTCGAACGCGGACCGCTGGCTCGGGCGCGTCCGCGCGACTCAGGACTACTCCTACTGGCGCTACGCCTCGGACAACATGACCGCCGGCGTCGCGGCCTCCCGGCGGGGAGACAAGGACGGGTGGACCCGCTACGGCCCGCCGAGCTACTGGTCGAAACTCGGCCGAACTCGCGGCGCTCGAGACACCCGCGATTCGATCGCCGAGCGCATCGCCGAGCGCGAGGGGACGAGCGTCGGGACCGCACGCCGGGAGATCGTCCCCTACCTCGAGTCGATGACCCACCACTGCAAGAACCGCGACTTGACGGTGACGATGGCCGCCGCCTACGACTTAGACGCCGAGGAAGTCTCGTTTATCACCGGCAGCGGCGCGGACACGAACAAGGTCGAGTCGGTCGTCGAGGACGCCCAGGAGCGAACCGAGGCGGTCGCCGTCGAACACTCCGGAACCGCGTTCGAGAACGCGGTCCGTTCGTCGGAGGCGGACGACGACCCTGACGCCGACGGCGACGACGCGGCTGGCACTGACAGCGACGACGCTGGCACTCGATCGAACGGCTCCGGCGGTTCGAACGGACAGGCGACGCTCACCGACTCGAGCGGACAGTCGGAGTCAGCCCGATCGAACGCCGCCGGGTCCGACGAAGCGGGAGACCGGGAGCGGACCGACGACGCCGAAACCGACGACGATCAGTCGGGACTGAACGAGTTTTTCTAGGAAAGCGACCGATCCGTACAATTACGGTCCTGCCTCGCGTGACTTCCTGTCGAATGACTCCCACGAACCAGACCTGTCCGATCTGTCAGAGCGCGTTCGAGAAAGAAACGCGACTGACGGTCCACCTCGAGGTCGAACACCGGAAATCGGAGCTCGCGACCTATCTCGTCGAGAACCGCGGCGGTTCGGCAGCACCGATCGCTGGTCCGGAAGACGACGAGGAGTCGCGTTCGAACACTCACACCGCACCCCGGCTGTGAGGCGTCTTCGTCGCCCCAGAATCAGGCGCTCTCCCCCTCGCTTTCTTCGTCAGCCGTTGGGATGAGCCATCACTCCGCGGAGCCGGAGCCGGAGTCGATCGAAAGCGACCGGCGAGCGCCGAGTGCGAGTTCACGGGGTGTCTCAGCAGAAAGCTGTGGAACCGTCTCGACGGCGTGTCCCGTCATCCGCTCGAGTTCCGCGACGTTCGTCCGCTCGGCTGTCGTCTCCCCGCGATACTCGTTACAGACGATCGAGTGGACGGAGACGCCGCGACGCTCGAGCGCCTCAACGGTGAGCGTCGTGTGATTCAGCGTTCCGAGTCCCGATCGAGTCACGACGACGGCCGGGCACGCGAGATCCGCCACGAGGTCGATCACGTCGCGGTCTCCCGCGAGTGGCACGTAGAGCCCGCCGATTCCCTCGAGCACGCCTACCTCGGCCGCCTCGAGGGCGTCATCGCAGCGTTCCCGTAACCCCTCGTAGGAAAGCTCGACGCCAGCACGCTCGGCGGCGACCCGCGGGGCGAGGGGCTCTTCGAGGTATTCGAAACAGGTCGCAGCGTCGGGGTCCTCGCAGGCCGCCTCGACGAACCCGGCGTCGTCGTCCGGCGGATGGCCCGTCTGGGCGGGCTTGACCGCTCGAGCGTCGATTCCAGCGTCTCGAAGGACCGTGACGACGGCCGCCGTGATAACGGTCTTGCCGACGCCCGTGTCAGTGCCGACGACGGCGATCCGGTCGTGGTCGTGCTCGAGAATCATAGCAATTCAATCGGATCGGAGTCGTTCAAAACAGCCCGACTTTCTTCCCGACGATCTGGAACGCCTCGAGGCAGTTGACGATGTCCGCTTCGTCGTGTGTCGCGGTCGGGGCGATGCGAATCCGGCTGGCTCCCTCGGGCACGGTCGGCGGCCTGATCGCCGGCGCGACGATGCCGCGCTCGCGCAGGCCCGCGGCGAGGTCGAGGGCGTCCCGGCGGTCGCCGATGATCACGGGAAGGACCTGCGAGTCCCCAAGAACCTCGAGATCGAGCGCCTCGAGGCCGTCCCGGAGGTGGGCGACGTTCTCCCAGAGGCGTTCGCGGACGTCGCCGTAGCGGGAGATGTGAAGCGCCTCGCTCGCCGACGCGGCCGCCGGCGGCGCGAGCCCCGTCGAGTACAC
Source organism: Halostagnicola larsenii XH-48 (assembly GCF_000517625.1). Lineage (GTDB taxonomy): Archaea > Halobacteriota > Halobacteria > Halobacteriales > Natrialbaceae > Halostagnicola > Halostagnicola larsenii. The sequence continues at coordinate 1,923,406 of NZ_CP007055.1, forward strand.
GAACGATCGCGCCTCGTTGATCAGGAGTTCGATCAGCGCGTCGCTGCCGGCGACGTACCCGCCCTGGCTCGCCAGCGCCTTCGAGAGCGTTCCCATCTGGACGTGGACGCGATCCTCGAGCGACTCCGACTGGACGATGCCGCCGCCGTCGGCGTACAGCCCAGTCGCGTGTGCCTCGTCGACCATCACCCACGCGCCGACTTCCTCGGCGGCCCGACAGATCGCCTCGAGCGGCGCGACGGTGCCGTCCATGCTGAAGACCGAGTCCGTCACGATCAGCCAGGACTCGTCGGATCGGTCGTCCGCGCCGGTGGGTTCCGTCGATTCATCCCGTTCGGCGCGTGCCGTCAGTTTCGCTCGCAAATCGTCCGCGTCACAGTGGTCGTAAACCACGACATCGGCGTCGGCGAGGCGACTCGCGTCGATGATGCTCGCGTGGTTCAACTCGTCGGAGAAGATCACGTCCGGGTCGAGCGCGGTGATCGTCCCGACGTTCGCGGCGTACCCCGACGAGAAGGTCAGCGCGCGATCCGTGCGTTTGGTCTCCGCGAGCAGCCGCTCGAGGTCGTGGTGGACGAGCGTGTCGCCGGTCACCAGCCGGCTGGCAGCCGAGCCGGTGCCAACGGTCGCCGCGGCCTGTCTCGCCGCGTCCTGCACGCGCTGGTCGCCCGTGAGCCCGAGATAGTTGTTCGAGGCGAACACCAGCGCTTCTTCGGACTCGAGGACCGGCAGATCACCGCCGGAGGGCTCGGCGAAGTACCCCCGCTCCGCGATGCTGTCGACGGGCGACAGCGTCCGTTTCAAGTCGTTCGCCTCGCGTTGGCGGAGGCGCGTTTCCAGCGCGAACCCACGGTCTACCATCTACGTGGAAGGTGATCGCCCCCCGGTTTTACTTTCACGGTTCGTGGCCGCCGAACCAGCGCCGTTTCATCGATCGTCCGCTCGGGTGTACATCCCAGTCGCGTCGTCCCAAATACGATGCAGTCCGAAACGCCGGCCGTTTCGTTTTATCGCCACGGCCGTGGTTTACCGCCCATGCTCGAGCGTGTCCGTGCCCATCGTCCGCGGGGTCGCGTCGCCGTCTGGATCGTCACGGCGATCGCGTTGCTCTCGATAGCCACCGGCGTGATCGCCATCGTCACCGAACCGACCGTCCAGACGGGCGGGTTCTGGGGCGACTTGCAGGCGGTTTCGGAGTTCAGCGGGACCGTCCTCGGCTTCGCGTTACTCGTCAGCGCCTGGGGAATGTATCGCGGCTTTCGGCTCGCGTACGTCGTCGCCGCGGCGCTCGTCCTCCTCGCCGCAGTCCACGGGGTCGCCCAGTCGCGCCTGCTCTCGATCCCGCTCGTGGTGCTGTCGCTTGGCGGCCTGGTCGTCCTCGTCCTCACGAGCGACCGATTCACCAGGTCGACGTCGCTCACCGCGACCCAGATCGGCTCGATGATCGCGATCATCGGCGTCTTCTCCTACGGGACCGCCGGCGCCTACGCGCTCCGGGCGGGATTCGCCGAACTCGAGACCGTCCTCGACGCCGTCTACTTCACGTTCGTCACCGCCAGCACGGTCGGCTACGGTGACGTTCACCCCCTCACACAGGGCGCGCGGCTGTTCGCGGTTTCGCTCATCGTGCTCGGACCGACGACCGTCGGGCTGACCGTCGGTTCGCTGATCGGCCCCGAAATCGAGAGTCGCCTCTCTCGAACCGGACGACGAGCGAAAGAACTGGATCGGACGGATGGACGCGAGCGAATCGCCGTGCTCGGCTACGACGGGCTGACCGAATCGCTCGTCGACGGCCTCGAGAAGCACGCGGACGTGTGCGTGGTCAGCGACGACCAGACGGTGACCGGTCGACTCGAGAGTCGGACCGTCGACGTGGTCGTCGGCGACCCGGCCGACGAGGAGACGCTTCGGCAGGCGCAGGTAGACGCGGCGAACGCCGTCCTCGTCGCCACGGCCGACGACGCACGGAACACCTACGCCGTGCTCGCCGCGCGGGAACTGACCGACGCGCGGATCGTCGTCTGTACGGAAACGGGAAACCGGGACGCCCTCGAGAAAGCCGGTGCCGATGTCGTAGTCGATCCCGGAAAGCTACTGACGAACGCCATCGTCGGAACCGCAGCCGGTTCGAGCCAGGGGCGCGATCACTCCGCCGCGTCGACTGCCGACCAGAGCGGGTAGAGGTCGTCTTCGATGGGGTCGGTGATCGTCTCGTCGCCGAGTTCGAGTCCGGATTCGGTCGCCGCCTCGCGAACGGTTCCGATCGCGGCCGCCTCGATGCCGTTCGCTGCCAGCGACTCGAGCGCGGACTCGAGGCTGTCCTCGGGTATCGTCGCGAGAAGCGCCCCCGACCCGAAGATGCGCAGCGGGTCGACGCCGGCGGCTTCACAGAGGGCGACCGTCTCCTCGCGAACCGGGACGGCGTTGCGATCGATCTCGAGTCGACAGTCCGACGCTCTGGCGATCTCGAGCAGTCCGGCGGCGACGCCGCCCTCGGTCGGGTCGTGCATCGCCGTCGCGTGCTCGCGAACGAGACGCGCGGCGGGGACGACGCTGATCTCCTCGAGAAACGTCTCGGCTCGCTCGCAGATCGTCGGGTCCACGTCGAGATCGTCCCCGAAATCCGCCGCGAGGATCGCGGTTCCCTCGAGTCCCGCCGAGCCGGTCAGGATGACTGCATCGCCGGGGTTCGCCCCGCCGGTCGGGACGAACGACTCGGTCGCCCCCATCGCCGTCAGCGAGACGAGCGGTCGCTCGAGCGCATCGACGTACTCCGAGTGGCCGCCGACGATCGACGCGCCGATCTCGCGCGCGGCGGCGTCGAGGTCGCGGCTGATCGGCTCGATATCGGCCCCCTCGGGGAGCATGACGACGGCGGTGAGCCACCGCGGGTCGGCACCGGAGGCTGCGACGTCGTTGCACGCGACGTGGACGCCGAGCGTGCCGACCTGTGAGGCCGCGAGCGAGATCGGATCGGAACTCACGACGAGCGTGCCACCCGGCCAGTCGACCGCAGCGGCGTCCTCGCCGTCTGCGGGTCCCTGCAGGACGGTTTCGTCGGCTGCTCCCGTCCGTCCGAACACGTGCTCGAGCAGATCGGCCGGACCTACTTTCCCGGGCATACCAAATCCTGGGTCGATCGTCGGTTTGTAGCTGTCGGCTCCGGACGGCGGAACTACCGGGTCGTTCCCCGGTTCGTCACTCCTCCTCGAGCAGGGAATCGACCAGTCGCTCGAAGCGATCGACGAGCCTGGTTCCCGGCGTCGGCGAAACGGCCTCGAGCAGGGCCGCCGTCTCCGAGGGTCGAACCAGCGAGAGGGAGACGCGATTGCCGCGGACGTACTCCCGCTCGACGACGTCGCAGTCTTCGAGGTGCGAAAGGTGGTGCTCGAGCGTGCTCCGGGGGATGTCGAGGTCGGCGGCGAGCGCACCCGGTCGGGCGGACTCTCGAGAATAGATCGCCGTCGCGATGGCGCCCGCGGTCTCCCGGCGCAAAACGGCGACGGCGTCTCGCTCCCACGCGTCGTACTCCGGCGGGTAGTAGTGCGTGCGACCGAACTGCTCGTGTCGAATTACGCGGCCGTCGTCGACCAGTCGTCGCACGTGATACTGGATCTGCCCCGGCGCGAGCGAAAGGTCTCGCACGAGGGCGTTGAAGTGGATTCCAGGATCCGTTCCGATCTCGGCTTCGATCTGCGCTCTTGTTTCGTTCATCGTCGCGTGGTCTCCTGTCTCGCACCAGCGTCCGCCTCGAGGGAGTCGGCGGCCGTGACCCGCCGACTCGAGTCCCCTGTATTGAGTCCGTAGATAGCAGTGAGCGAGAGCATACGTCGTCATTGTGTCCGGGGGGTCTTCCCGCCCTCGATTTTTCGGCGTTCGAACCACAACCAGTTTAGCCGCCACCCGTCTGGTACCGACACGATGGAACGAAAATCGGTTCTCCTCGGCGTTGCAGTCGTTCTCGCCGGCTATTCGGCGTTTGCACACCTCGGCGTCGGACTCGCCGAGGTGCTCGGGTCGGTTCCCGACGGGTCGCTGACCGTCGTTCCCATGCTGTTCATCCTGAGCGCCGTCGTCGTCGGTCTCTTTCTCATCTCGCTCGCTCGAGGGGTCGCTCTTCCGACGATCTATCTGGTGGGCGGCGTCCTCATGGTCCTGCACCTGGTGGCCTACGTCGACGTCCACGCTACGGGATATTTCGAGACGGCGACCGGCGTCGACATGCACGGACACGGCCACGAGGGCGGTCACGGCCATGACGGCAGTCACACTCACGACGCCAGCCAGAGCCACGAGAGCGGGCACACCCACGACGACAGCAGCGGTCACGAGCACAACGACGACAGCAACGACCACGGGGCGGACGGTCACACCCACGGCGACGGCGAAGCCGGTCACACTCACGACGACGGCACGGAAAACCACAGCCACGACGGTAGCTCGAGCAATCACACTCACGACGACGATGCTGCGGGCGGCCACAGTCACGCTGACAGTGGGTCAAGCACTCACACCCACGAGAATGGCGCGGACGGCCACACCCACGCTGACGGCGGCGACGAACACACTCACAGCGGCGACGAGTCTGCGGGACAGGTCCTCGTCTCGCACCTTCGAGACGACCTCACCGCGCTCTCGACGAAAATCGCAGAAACCGGTTCCGCGATCGCGTTCTTCGCGCTGTACGTCCTCGAGCGATAATCTGACGGTCTCGCGAGATTTTCTTCGTCCGGACAGACTGGAGTCGCGCTTACGGTCTGACGATGTACCCCTCTGCCTCGAGCGATTCGATCACGCCCTCGGGAGCGGCCGCGGCGGCGTCGCCGGTGGCCGCGAACTCGAGTTCGTTCTCGCCGATCACGTCGAATCTGTAGTCGGTTCCCTCGTAATCGACGACGACTTGCTCGCCTTCGACGGTGATGTCCATGCGGATCGAGCCAACGTACGACCGAGAGGGTGGTAAAACTGGTCGCTCGAGCGCCGATCCGCGCTGGCACCTTCAAATACAAACGATCCGAGCGCCCTGGACGAGGAAATCACCTCGAGTCGTCCGCAGGGGCCAGCGCCGACAGCGTCTCTCGAATCTCGGCTTCGCTCGCGCCGCGGGGGAAACTCACCGCCACGGCGTCGACGCCCCCGAGCGACTCGAACGCCGCTAGGTTCTCTCGAGCCGTCTCGAGACTGCCCGCGGCACAGAGTTCGTCCAGAAGGTCGTCGTCGAGGGCCGCGGTCGCCCGCTCGCGGTCGCCCTCTTGCCAGGCGTCGTGGATCGTTTCGGCCTGCTCGTAGCCCTGTCGGACGAGCGAATCGCGATAGTACGTTCCCATGCCGCCGATGTAGAAGGCGGCGTGCTGGCGAGCGAGTTCCCGCGCTCGTTCGGCGTCCTCGAGGGCGCAGCAGGTTACGCCAACCGTCACGCGAACGTCCTCGGGCGACCGGCCGCCGAGTTCGGCCCCGCGCCGGAGGTCCTCGAGCCTGTCTGCCATCCCGTCGGCCGTGAACATAATCGCGTGCCAGCCGTCGGCGAAGCGGCCGGCGAGTTCGACGGCCTTCGGTCCCATGCCGGTCACGTCGACCGGCGGCGTCCGCGCGGGGGGCTCGCTCCGGAGTTTGAACCCCGAGAGCGAGAACTGGTCGCCGTCGTACTCGACGGGGTCGCCCGAGAGCACCCGTCGAATTACCTCGACGTACTCGCGAGTGCGACGAAGCGGGTCGTCGAACTCGAGGCCATGCCAGTTCTCGATCACGATGGGGCCACTCGGCCCGATTCCGAGGCGAAATCGCCCGTCTGCAACCTCCTGTAACGTGGCCGCGGTCTGGCCGAGCAGGGCGGGCGAGCGCGAGTAGGTGTTGACGATGCTCGAGCCGACCCCGATCGTCTCGGTTCGTTCGGCGATGGCGGTAAGCACCGTCACCGCGTCCCGGCCCCACGTTTCGGGCAGCCACGCGAAGTCGTAGCCGCCGGCTTCGGCCGCCTGCGCGTACTCGACGAGGGCGTCGACGCTCGGCTGTGCGGCCACCGGAAGGTGGACGTCTCGAGAACTCATACGTCCGGCGACTCCTCGACTCGAGGGACGCCCTTGGCGGCAATCGTTTCGCCGACCATGTACGACGAGGCGGGACTCGCGAGGAACTGCGCGATGTCGGCGATCTCCTCGACGGTTCCGATCTGTCGATCCACGTCCGACCGGTCGATCGAGTCCGCGGAGACGCCCATCTGACTCTCGACGCCGGGCGTGGCGACGAAGCCGGGAGCGATGCAGTTGACCCGAACGCCGTCTCCCGCCCACTCGGCGGCGAGGGATGTCGTGAGGTTGATCACGGCCGCCTTCGCCGCGCCGTAGTGGCTCATGTACGCCGATCCCTGCTGGCCGGCGACGCTCGCGAGGTTGATGACCGCGCCGCCGCCGTCCTTGAGGTGTTCCGCGGCGGCGTGCGTGCAGTGGTAGGTCCCGTTGACGTTGATGTCGACGATGGTCTCCCAGCCGTTCGGACTGATGTCGTCGAACCCGGCCATGAACGACGCCCCGGCGTTGTTCACCAACACGTCGAGACCGCCGAACTCCTCGACGGTCGTCTCGACGAGCGCCTCGACGGCCTCGCGGTCGGTCACGTCGCACTCGACGGCGACGGCGTCTCCCGGTCGGTCGCTCTCGAGAATGCCATCTGCGACCGGATCAACGTTGTCCTGTTCGCGCGAGCAGATGACGACATCGACGCCGTCGGCCGCGAACGACTCCGCGATCGCCTTCCCGATCCCGCTCGAGGCGCCCGTGACGACGGCGACGTCGCCGTCGACGCTGAACTGTTCGGTACTCATCTGTCCTCACCGGCGCGGGCCGATTGCGTGTTCGATCGGCAGCTTACCATTGTTAGATACAGTTAGGAATACGAAGGCACTGTTAATAAAGTTGGGCGCGAGAAGCGTATCGTTAAGTACTCGGTCACCATTGACACCGATACGCATACGTGGACGAGCGACCGCCGAGACGGGCCTGAAAACCGAGTCGGATACCGTGATCCGAACACCCGGATACTGGAGGAAGGTGCGTGGCCCGCCAAGCGGTCGTCCACTGGAGAATCCCATGGCAGACGAGCATTCACAACCGGATCGAACCCGGTACGGACCCGACCGACAGGAAGCGATCTATCGGAGCGGAATGCTCCGAAACGAGTTACCGGAGTATCCCGTTTCGTTCGAGGACTTAGCGCAGCGAGCGCTCGAGGAACTCGACGACGAGGCGGCCGCCTACGTCGCCGGCGGAGCCGGCTCGGAGTCGACGATCGAAGCCAACGACCGGGCGTTCGACGAGTGGCGAATCGTTCCCCGAATGCTCCGAGACGTCTCCGAACGCGATCTTTCGCTCGAGCTGTTCGACACGGAGCTTCCAGCACCCGTCCTGCTCGCGCCGATCGGCGTTCAGTCGATCGTCCACGACGACGCCGAACTCGCGGTCGCCCGCGCGGCGGCCGAGTTCGAAATCCCGTTCGTCTGTAGCTCCGTCGCCTCGTACACGTTCGAGGAGGTTGCAGACGAACTCGGCGACTCGCCGGGCTGGTTCCAGCTCTACTGGAGCTCCGATCGCGACGTGGCAGCGAGCTTCCTCGAGCGCGCCGAAGACGCCGGATACGAGGCCGTCGTCGTCACTCTCGACACCCCGAAGATGGGGTGGCGAGAACGTGACATCGAGCTGGGATACCTCCCGTTTCTCGAGGGTGAAGGCGTCACGAACTACTTCGAGGACCCGGCGTTCCGCGAGCGAATCGACGGCGAACCCGAGCACAACCTCGTCGCCGCCCTCGAGTCTTTCACGGACTGTTTTGGCAACCCCTCGCTGACGTGGGACGACCTCGAGTTCCTGCGGGAACGGACCGATCTCCCGATCATCCTCAAAGGGATTCTCCACCCGGACGATGCGCGCGAGGCCGTCGCCCGCGGTGTCGACGGGATCGTCGTCTCGAACCACGGCGGTCGCCAGATCGACGGGGCGGTTCCCGCACTCACGGCGCTACCGGACGTCGTCGAAGCTGTCGACGGGGCGATTCCGATCCTCTTCGACAGCGGGATCCGCCGGGGCAGCGACGCGTTCCGCGCGCTCGCGCTGGGTGCCGACGCCGTGCTTCTGGGCCGGCCGTACGTCTACGGACTCGCGGTCGGCGGCGAAGACGGCGTGCGGTCGGTGCTCGGAAACTTCCTCGCCGATCTGGATCTGACCGTCGGACTCGCGGGCTGTCGGACGCTCGCGGAGATCGACCGTTCGAAGCTCAAACGGCGGGATCGGAGATGACCGGACCGGGCGGAGCGACGAACGGCGGTTCGAGGGGCGAACGCGAGCCGGACCACAGCCGCTGGGAGGCCGTCTTCTGGGACATCGGCGGCGTCATCCTCGACCTCGAGTCGGTGCAGGCGGCCCACGCCTCGTTCGTCGACGAACTCGCCGACCAGTACGACCTCGAGACGAGTCGGGAGCGAGCGCTCGAGACGTGGCGGTCGACCCTCGGAGATCACTTCCGCGCTCGAGACGGCACGGAGTTTCGCTCGGCTCGATCGGGCTACGCCACGGCCGTCGAAACCCTCGTCGGCGAGGCGGTTCCCCGCGAGGACTGGAAACCGGCCTTCGAGGCGGCCGTGGACGAGTCCATCGAGCCGGTTCCCGGCGCGCCGGAGACTATCCATCGACTCGCCGAGCGGGACCTCCACGTCGGCGTCGTCAGCGACGTCGACGACGCCGAGGGCAAACGGATGCTCGAGCGCTTCGGGGTGCGATCGGCGTTCGATTCGATCACAACCTCCGAGGAGGTCGGGCGGACCAAACCCGATCCGGCGATGTTCGAGACCGCACTCGAGAAATCGGGGACGACACCCGAACGCTCGCTCATGATCGGCGATCGGTACGAACACGACGTGAACGGGGCCGCCGAGGCGGGCATTCACGGCGTCGCGTTCGGCGCGGAAGACGGGCCGGCCGTCTCGTATCGAATCGAGGAGCCCCGCGAGGTGCTCGAGATCGTCGACGAACGGGGGAGAACATTGTAAAATCGAGGGTTCGTCGAAACTATTTTCGTTAAGCATCCTGAGGGTAACAGACACAACTATGCCGAACCGTATCGACGCGGGCAGCGAGCGCCCCCAGCCGCGAAACCGTGTGGATCCATCGGCGGAACTATGAGCGACGACTATCACGAGCGCCTCGTCGACGAGGACGCGCTGGCGTCGTTTCTGACCGACCACCTCGGGCCGGCCGACGCGTACGACGTTCGCCGACACCTCGAGGGCCACTCGAACGAGACGCTGTTCGTCACGTGGGGTGATCGAGAGCTGGTCGTCCGCCGGCCGCCGCCGGGCGATGTCGCGGAGACGGCCCACGACGTGCTTCGAGAGTATCGGGTGACGAACGCCGTCGCGTACACCGACATTCCCGTCCCGGAACCGCTTTTCGCGTGCGAAGACCACGACGTCATCGGGAGCGACTTCTACGTGATGGACCGCCTCGAGGGCGACGTGCTCCGGGAGGACGAACCCGAGCGCTTCGCGAACCCGGACGCTCGAGCGCGGATCGGCGAGGAACTCGTCGATACGCTGGCGACGATCCACGATCTGGACTACAAATCGGTCGGCTTGGGCGAGTTCGGACGCCCGACCGGCTACACCCAACGGCAGGTCGACCGCTGGGGCCAACAGCTCACGTGGGCGTTCGACGTGACCGTCGAGGAACGCGAAGTGCCGGATCTCTCCGACGTCGGCGAGTGGTTACAGGAGAACGCACCCGAATCACATCCGCACACGCTCGTCCACGGCGACTACAAGCTCGACAACGTGATGTTCGGACCGACGGAGACGCCGGAATTGATCGGCGTCTTCGACTGGGAGATGTCGACGCTCGGCGACCCGCGCGCGGATCTGGGCTGGATGCTTTCGTACTGGCGCGATCCGAAAGATCCCGACCCGTCGATTCCGGAGTTAACGACGCGCTTTATGGAACGAGAGGGGTACTCGAGTCGCCGCGAACTGGTCGAGCGCTGGGAGTCCCAGACGGGCTACGAGTTCGAACACGAGCGGTTCTACCGCGCGCTCGCAGTGTACAAACTCGCCGCCCTCGGCGAGATGTTCTTCCGGCGCTACCTCGAGGGCAACAGCGACGATCCGATGTACCCGAAGATGGAAGGTCGCGTGCCCGCGCTGGCCGCTCGAGCGAAGCGGATCGTCGACGGCGAGGAGCCCCTCTAGGACCGCTGACCCCCTAGGACCGCTGCCAACAGTACCGCTGCTACCGGAAGTCAACCCATCCTCTGTGATAGAAACAATATGTCCTAAATACGTCCTGCTCGTTAACATTGTAATGATTGTTCGGAGGAATTAAGGTGTTCTCGACCGACGTGATACCCATGTCAAAGGGAACCATCGAACGCGTCGCCGTCCTCGGCGCTGGGAGCATGGGTCACGGAATTACCGAAGTCACCGCGATGGCCGGCTACGACGTCACCATGCGGGACATCGAAGCGGAACTCGTCGAGGAGGGTTACGACCAGATCGAGTGGAGCCTCGAGAAACTCGAGGAGAAAGACCGACTCGACGAGTCCGCGGCGGCGGTTCTCGAGCGAATCGAGACGACAACCGACCTCGGCGAGGCCGTTGCCGACGCCGATCTGGTGATCGAGGCGGCCCCCGAGAACCTCGAGTTGAAACACGACATTTTCACCGATCTCGAGGACCTGACCGACGAGGACACCTTACTCGCGTCGAACACCTCGAGTCTGCCGATCAGCGACATCGCGGACGTGCTCGAGAACTCAGAACGGGTCCTCGGATTGCACTTTTTCAATCCGCCGGTGAAGATGGACCTCGTCGAGGTCATCTACGGCGAGCAGACGACCGACGAGGTCGCCGAAGCCGGCTACGAGTGGGTCGAATCGATCGACAAGACGCCGATTTACGTCCGGAAGGACATCCGCGGCTTCGTCGTCAACACCGTTCTCGGCCCCTTCGGCGGCGAGGCGGCGTGGATGGTCTCGGAGGGCGAGGCGACGATCCGCCAGGCCGACGCGGCGATGGTCCACCGGCGCGGCTATCCCATGGGACCGTTCGAACTCGCCGACATGACCGGGATCGACATCGGCTACCACGTCCGAAAAGAAGCGGACGACCCAATCCCGCCGATCATAGAGGAGAAGGTCGAAAACGAAACTCTCGGTCAGAAGACTGGCGAGGGGTTTTACGACTACGAAAACGGAGATGGTGCCGACTACGAGCCCGGTGACGGCGACGGATTCGACACGCTCCGGATCGAAGCCCGTCTTGCTAACCGGGCGGCGTACATCGTCGGCGAGGGCGTTTCGACCCCCGAAGAAGTCGACACCGGCGTCCGACTCGGGCTCGGTTTCCCCGAAGGCATCTGCCGCCGCGCGGACAGGATCGGCATCGACACCATCTTCGAGAAACTCGAGACGCTGCGAGACGAGACCGGTTCGGATCGATTCGAACCGCACCCCTACCTCGAGCAGCTTCTCGAGGAGGGTCGAACCGGCGAGGACGCCGGCGCGGGCTTCTACGAGTACGGTACCGACGAAAACGGGCTCGATTCCTACCACAATCTGAACGCCGACCTCGAGGACGGCGTCCTCCGGGTCGAACTCGATCGCCCGGAGCGGATGAACGCCCTCTCGGAGGATCTGCTCGCCGAAATAGACGACCTCTTCTCGGGCGTCGATACCGACGAGATCCGCTGTGTGACGATCGAGGGAGCGGGCGATCGAGCCTTTAGCGCCGGAGCCGACATTTCCGGCTTCGCCAGCACGAAGCCGACCGACATGATGGACGTGACGCCCGCGTTCGAGACGGTCAACGACTTCCCGCGGCCGGTCGTCGCCAGGATCGACGGCTACTGCCTCGGCGGCGGCCTCGAACTCGCACTCGCCTGCGACCTGCGGCTCGCAACGGAGCGCTCGCAGTTCGGCGCGCCCGAGATTGGGCTCGGCCTGATCCCCGGCGGCGGCGGTACCCAGCGACTCATGCGCATTTTGGGGGAGACTCGAGCGAAGGAACTCGTCTTCCGCGGCTCGCACATCGACGCCGAGCGGGCCCAGGACTGGGGACTGATCAACCGCGCCGTCGACCGCGAGGAGTTCGACGACGTCGTCGAGGAGTTCGTAAGCGACCTGCGAAATGGGCCGCCGATCGGCCTCGAGGTCGCCAAGAAGGTGATGAACGAAGGCGAGGACGCCAGCATGGAAGCGGCCCTCGCGATGGAGAGCCAGGGATTCGGCCTCCTGATCAGCACGGACGACGTACTCGAGGGAACGGCGGCATTCGCCGAGGATCGAGAGCCCGAGTTCGAAGGGGAGTAAAACGACCGCGAGACGCACCGAGTTCAAACGAAGGGGCGGTGCGAACGACCGGCCCTACTCCTCGCGAAGGTCCTCGTAGATCCGCGGATCGGTGCGGAACTTGAGGACGTTGTGGACCGCGGAGTTGCGGATGTTCGCGATGACGCCGCCGTAGTCCTTGTAGCACTCGTGGATCCACCGTGAGACCTCCTGGCGGTCCCGGAACATCATCACGGTCTTCCACTGGTACTCCCCATCGGAAAGGAAGAAAAACAGCGTGTGCTTGTCCTCGCGAATGTGCTCCATGGCCTCCTGCCAGCTGTCGGCGAAGTGTTCGGTGTTGAACTTGAACTCGAACAGCGCGAAGATGTAGTACTCCTCGTTGGGGATGATCGCCTCTCGGAAGACGCCCTCGTCGCGCATTCGGCGGATCGATTCGCTGACGGTGACGTGTGAAACCTCGATGTCGTACTCCGACTCGAGCACCTCGGTTAGCTCTCGAGAGGAGAGTTGCGGATCGTCCGCGAGTTCGCAGAGAATTGCGATGTCGCGGTCTTTGAAGTCCCAATTTGGGGGGTCGCCTTCGGTCATACGGGCTTGTTTCGAGCCGCCTCACGTGTGCGTTTCGGTCGATCTGCACCTCTCGTCGAGACCTCGAACCACTCCAGACGAGTACTGAGAAACTGTCCTCGTGTTACAGCAGCTGATCGGCGATGATGTTTTTCTGGATCTCGCTGGTCCCCTCGTAGATCTTGGTGATCCGCGCGTCGCGGTAGTAGCGCTCGGCGGGGTGGTCCGAGACGTAGCCGGCACCGCCGTGGACCTGGATCGATTCGTCGGCGACCTCGACGGCGCGTTCGCTCGCGAACAGCTTCGCCATGCTGGCGAACTTCGCGGCCAGGTCGTCGTCCCCCTCCATCGCGTAGGTGGCCGCCCGGTAGGTCAGCGATCGAGCCGCCTCGACGTTAGTCGCCATCTCGGCGAGTTTGTGTTCGATCGCCTGGAAGTCCGAGATGGGCTGGCCGAACTGTTCGCGTTCGCCGGCGTACTCGAGGGCCGCGTCGAGGGCGGCCTGTGCGGTCCCGACCGCCTGCGCGGCGACGTTCACGCGGCCGGACGCGAAGAACTCCATGAGCTGGTAGAAGCCGCCGTTTTCGGTGCCGACGACGTTCGCCTCGGGAACGAACACGTCGTCGAGGACGATCTCGGCCAGATCGGACGCGCGGATCCCGAGCTTGTTGGTGATCTTCGTCGCGTCGAAGCCGTCCGTATCCGTCGGCACGAGGAAGGCGGAAATACCCTCGTGACCGGCCCCGGGATCGGTCTTCGCCATCACGACGGCGACGTCGGCGACGGTTCCGTTCGTGATCCACATCTTGTTGCCGTTGAGGAGGTAGCCGTCGTCGGTCCGCTCGGCGGTCGTCTCGATCCCCGCGACGTTCGACCCGTGGGCGGGTTCACTGATCGCGCTCGCACACGCCGATTCACCCGAGGCGATAGCTGGCAGCCACTCTTCTTTCATCCACTCGTCGCCGAACGCGTCGATCATCGTCGCCCCGAACGCCCGACTGCCGATGGCGCTTCCGATACCCGGGTCGGCCCGCCAGAGTTCCTCGGTGACGACGACCCCCGAGAGGAGGTCCATCCCCGCGCCGCCGTACTCGATAGGGATACTCGTCCCGACGAGGTCCAGATCCGCCGCCTTCTCGACGAGTTCCGCTGGATACTCGCCGTTCTCGTCGTGCTCTCGAGCGACCGGTTCGATCTCCTCGGCACCGAACTCCCTGACGCTCTGTCGGATCGCGCGCTGTTCGTCCGTCAGCTGAAAGGACATACGGCATGCACCACTTCCAGTGAAAAATATTTTTGGTTGGCAATTACATTCGTTAATCTACAAAACCTATTTTGGAATAGGTGGTAGCATCTCGAGCGCGATACCATGTCCCCCTCTTCGTACCGCTCGAGAGGCCATTCCCCCGAAATCGAATAGAAAACCTCGGGCGACGAGTCTGCCCATCAATCCTCGTACGGAGTCCTTTCTCGAGATGTACCCCTCGGTCGGAAGGAAAGTATCAGTCGTCCGTCGGGAGGCCCCGAACCGACTCCTCGCCGATTTCCTCGAGGACGTGCTCGTGAAAGTTCTGCAACGCGGCGCTCTCGTCTTCGGCGAGGACGACATCGCTCGCAGAGAGGGTCGCGAGGCCGAACGCTCGAGGGGTGGGTGAGTCCAGCAACTGACGTTCGACGACCAGTTCACCGCCGTCGATCCGCGAAACGATGTCCTCGATTTCGTCGACGTTCAGTTTGTCCTCGAGGATCTCGCGGTAGGTCTCCTCGATCACGGCGAACTCCTCGAGACCTTCCGCGAAGCCAAGCAGCATCTCGCTCGAGACCTGCTGTTCGCTGGCCGATTTTTCGTAGCCCTTGTAGCGTTTGAGGATCATCAGCGCTCGCGTCGCGTTGATCCGGAAATATCGCTGGAGCAGGTCGGTCCCGGAGATGGCGCTTCGGAGGTCATCCCGGACCTGCTCGGCCTCGAGATCCGAGACGATTCCCTCGAGGTCGATCTTCCGGTTGAGCGGCATCGAGAGGACGAACCCGTTGTCGGCGACGGCGACGCGGACGTTCGCGGTCGCCTCCTGTGCACAGCGGTAGGCGAACAGCCGGGAGAGGCCGTCGTTGACCTTTCGACCGTAGTTCGAGTGGACGTAGTAGTGTCGCTCGTACTCCTCGCGGTCGCGTTCGACCTCGATGGTGAGTCGGTTCTCGGTGCTCACGCTCTCGGGGCCGGCGTACCGAAGTTGGTGGTCGAATAGCCGCGCGATGGCGCGAACGCAGTCGTCGCCCAGGGGAAACTCCCGGAGCCACGCACGGACCCGCGGCGAACCGCCCTCGGCGTGGTGGGCGAGCAGCTCCCGCTGGAACGCGAGGATTTCACATCCCAGATCGTACGACAGGGGCAGGCGTTCGGAATACCACGAGGGGACGGTCGGGCGGGCGCTCGTCCGATCCGCGTAGACCTTCGAGCCGCGTCGGTACTGGTACTCGAAGTGATCGCCGCCGAGGACGAACACGTCGCCTTTCTCCAACGTGTCGAGGTAGTTCTCGTCGAGTTGGCCGACCCACTCGTCGCTCGCTCTGGTGTGGACGTTGCAGGTAAAGGAATCGGGAATCGTCCCGATGTTGGTCATGTAGATGACTCGAGCGAGCCGCCCTCGCTTGCCGATCAGCGGTTCGCCGACGGGGAACTCCTCGTAGTGGTGCTCGCCGTCGGGCGGGTCGTTCTCGTCCCGCCAGATCTTCGCGTAGACGTTTCGGTCCTCCATCCCGGCGTAGTCGGCCGTCAGGTAGCTCATCAGGGACTCGTACTCGCCCTCGGAGTAGTTCCGGTACGGGTAGGCTCGCTCGAGAATCGTCCGAATCTCGCGCTCGGGACGAATCTCGGCGATCGCCATCCCGTAGACGTGCTGGGCGGCGACGTCCTGGGCGTTCTCTGGGATCGAAACGGAGTCGACGAAGCCGTCTTTGGCCTTTTTCAACATTACCGCACACTCGAGGAGTTCGTCCCGATCCAGCGCGATCACGCGTCCGGTCACCGTCTGGCCGACGCGGTGGCCCGCCCGGCCGACCCGCTGGAGGAGCGCGGCGACGGATTTGGGCGACCCGACCTGAACCACGAGGTCGACGTGGGGCATGTCGATCCCTAGCTCGAGGCTGGTCGAGGAGGTGACGACGTCCAGTTCGCCGTCCTTGAGCTTCCCTTCGACCTCCTGGCGGACCCCCTTCGAGAGACTGCCGTGGTGACAGCCGGAGTTGTCCTCGCCGTACTCGTCGAAGCGCTCGCGCAGGTTGTGGAGCACGCGCTCCGCGCCGGATCGCGTGTTCGTAAACACCAGCGTGTTCGTGTGCTCCTGAATGTGTTCGTGAAGCTGCTCGTAAAACCGGTCCTGCACGACGTCTCGAGACGTGTTGATCAGGTCGTCGGTCGGACACTCGAGGCGGAGGTCGAACTCGCGGGCGAATCGCGCGTCGACGATATCGTATGGTCTCGGCGTTCGCTCGCCGTCGGATGCTGGTTCCGGATCGCTAGTCGGTCCAGACTCGCCATCGGATGCCGATTCGCTATCGGCCTTCGCCGGAGCAGAACCGTCCGCCTCGTCGTAGCCGACCAGAAACTCCGCGACGCGAGACAGCGGCTCGATTGTCGCCGAGCAGCCGATTCGGGTGATCTCCGTCTCGCTCATCGCCTCGAGGCGCTCTACGCTCACCGAGAGATGCGTGCCGCGCTTGCTCCCCGCGAGCGAGTGGATCTCGTCGACGATGACGTACTCGACGGTCCGAAGCTTCTCGCGGAACTTCGGGGAGTTGAGCAAGATAGCGAGCGTCTCGGGCGTCGTATTCAGAATGTGGGGCGTCTCCTCGAGCATCTTCTGTCGCGCGCTCGAGTCCGTGTCGCCGTGGCGGATCGCGTGGCGGATCTCGCCCATCGAACCGCCGCGGTCCTCGACGATCCCCTCGATCCCCTCGAGCGGGACCTCGAGGTTCCGGTGGATGTCGTTTGCGAGGGACTTCAGCGGCGAGATGTACAGGCAGTAGACGGAGTTCTCTAGCCCGTCCTCGATTTCCCGATCACGCTCGAAGAGTTCGTTGATGATCGCGGTAAAGGAGGCGAGCGTCTTGCCCGATCCGGTGGGCGCACAGATCAGCGTGTTCGTCCCCTTGTGGATCTTCGGGATCGCGCCCGCCTGCGGCGGCGTGAAGAACCCGTCGTTCTCGGGAACGTACTCGCCGAACGCCTCGAGCCACCACTCCTGGAGGGCCGGCTCGAGCAGGTCGAACACCTCCCGGTCGTCGATCTCGGCGCTCGAGGGATCGAACGGCAGGTGCTCGTCGTCGACGGGCAGCGCGCTCCCATCCATTGTACGCGTCTGCGGTCCGTGCGGGTAAGAGGGTTTGGCCACCGGACCGGAAGTGAAGTTCCTGTCCATCACGACCCTCTCTCGGGAGGAGTTTCAGCCGGCTGATCTCGCGACGATCTGTCGGTGTCGATGGCAGGTGGAGTTGCTGTTCCGCGAACTCAAGACACAGTACGGATTTGATGAGTTCGACACGACGAAGAAGCATCTCGTGGCGATTCTACTGTACGCACCGTTGCTGTCGTTGGTCGTGAGTCGTGGTTTGCTTGTCCGGTCGTCGAACACGCTGCTGAGTGGATCATGTTCCCGGCGGAAGGCTGGCGGCGACCTTCCGGTCGCGTCCAGATAACTCTCCGTGAACTGAGGGAATATCTCGCCTCCTCACCGCCACCACTGTTACAGCGACTGATCGAAGACGCCCAGAAGACCCACCAACAACGACCAGTCCTCCAGGAACAGCTCGTGACCACCATCCAACTGACTGTTGAGGCTTAGCTAAAGACCAATCCATCAGCAATAATATTTGTTTGGATTATATAAAATCCCACCAATTTATATAGATCATCACGTTGTAGACTATAATTTTTGAACACCGACGAACCACCGTTATGTGTGCGATTTACCCAACCCGCCGGCCTCGCAACCCGCGCAGCAATCGCGGTGGGTATCAGCGGGATAGTCCTCGCCAGCAGCCTTGCCGTCGTATTGGTTCTAGTTATCGCCCTTACGATGGCTATCTCTGCCTATCTATCAGACTTTCTCGAGCTCGCTCATATTCTTCCGCCTCGAGCGATATGGCCACTCATCTGGTTGGCCGCAGCTGTCGGTGGGATTGTCTGGTTCGCTCGAACCATTAAACAGGCAATTCGGAACGAACGTACTGAGCTATTTGAAAGGACGACGCCCATTTCGGAAGTACCGGTAGATGAGCGGTCGACCATCCAGTCTGCAGTCGGTCGATTTTCGAGACAGGTCGATATCCACCAGCCAGCGGTTCGTATTGATCCAACAGAGACGCCACTCGCATTTACAATGTATCGTCCAGTTGACCCGCTCATTAGATCTGACCAGAGTAAGATACCGACAATCGTCATCTCGAGAGGTCTCCTCGACACACTCTCTCAGGGAGAACTTTCAGCCGTTCTCGCACACGAAATCGCACATATTGGTAACGATGATTTGAGATTGTTAACTGCCGCGCTCGTCCCACTCATCGCTGCCGAGACACTCACAGAAGACGTCGGATACACATCAAACATCTTCGAAGTCTGCGGCCATCTCCTCAGCTTCGTCGCACTGGTGGGTATCGGTGTGTTTTCTCGCGGCAGAGAGATGGCCGCTGACCGCGGCGCTGTTGCAATAACTGGCGATCCAGCTGCACTCGCAACAGCACTCGAAAAAATCGACGGTTCATCGCCAGCCAAACCGATTTCGGACCTTCGAGAGCACGTTCGATCGACGAATGCGATAAATATAGTGCCGACGCTTGGGACTGAGCCAGTAAAATCAGGCCTTCGTTCAACGCACCCGTCACTCGAGACCCGTATTATGCAACTTCGGTCGCTGGCAGCCGACTAATCCTACTTCCGTAGTTCCTTCTATGAGGGTGTCATAGAAGAGTTTACACATTTGCCGTATAGCGATCTCCGTGAAGAGCAGCGCCAGCCAATCACTCTTACACTGACCATGACAACTGTTTTCTATGACACCCTCTGTATCGCATCTGTGTTCGGTTCGACGATAACTGCGCTGGCCGCGAGCGATTCGACGAAAAAACCGAATCGCTAGCACGATCCATCTTCACGCCCGATCGGTCGTCGATATTTACGGTTTCGAGCCTCCTGCAACATTTTAATCGGATACGAACCGAGAGTGAGGAGATCCGACAGAACACAATCTTCAACGGACCGCCCGTCGAAGACCGACCATGATCACAGGCGAGCGAATGGCCGCCGTCGACGAGAACGCGGCGGCGCTTGGCGTCACGCAAAAACAGCTGATGGAGTCGAGCGGCAACGCCGTCGCGAGGGCGGTCCGGGACGCCGCGGAACCGGACTCGAGCGTCGCGATCGTCGCCGGGCGCGGGAACAACGGTGGCGACGCGTTTGTCGCCGCCCGGTTTCTCGAGAGCTACGACTGCACGACGATTCTGCTCGGCCGTCCGTCAGCGATCGGCACCGAAATCGCCCGAGAGAACTGGGACGCGCTCGAGAACACGGACGCGGACGTGCGAACGGTGACAGATTCGAGCGCGTTCGAACACCCCGACGCCGACGTGGTCGTCGACGCGATGCTCGGCACTGGAATCAGCGGCGACCTCCGGGAACCGGAGGCGACCGCCGCGCGGGCGATCAACGACAGCGATGCGACCGTGATCGCGGTCGACGTTCCGTCCGGGTTCGACGCTGATGCGGGGACAGGTTCGGATCCCGGAGGCCGCGACGCGCTCGCCGACAACGGTGTCGAAGCCGACCGCGTGGTTACCTTCCACGACGAAAAGCCGGGGCTCGAGGAGCTTTCGGCCGACATCACCGTCGCGGACATCGGTATTCCGGCCGCTGCGGAGCGATACGCCGGTCCAGGTGACCTCCGCGTCGCGCGACCCGACGGGCGAACGGGACGGGCGTTCGTCATCGGCGGCGGCCCCTATACCGGAGCCCCGGCGCTGGCCGCCCAGGCCGCCCTCCGGAGCGGGATGGAACTCTCGTTCGTCTCGGCCCCGGATGCGGTCGCGGGCGAAATCCAGTCCTACGCGGAGGATCTGATCGTCCAGCCCTACGACGGCGACCGGCTGGTTCCGGAGCAGGTCGATGGCCTCGTCGAGACCGCAGAACGCCACGACGACGTGGTGATCCTCGGCCCCGGACTCGGAACCGCCGACGAGACACTCGAGGCCGCGCGCCAGTTCCTCGAGTCCTATACCGGCCCGGCGGTGATCGACGCGGACGCGCTCGGAGTTGTCCCCGACCTCGAGACCGAGGCGACGCTGGTCTGTACGCCGAATCGCCGGGAACTGGCGCGAATGGGCGGCCCGGAAACGGACGATCTCGAGGCCGCGGCGGACGAACTCGAGGAATTCGCGGCGGACCTCGGACACGTCGTCCTCGCAAAGGGCGTCGACGACGTGGCGACCGACGGCGAACGGACTCGGATTTGCCGAGCGGGGACGCCCGGCATGGCCGTCGGCGGAACGGGGGACCTCCTCGCGGGTATCGTCGCCGGCCTGCTCGAGCACGCGGGGCCGCTCGAGGCCGCGACGGCTGGCGCGTACGTCAACGGGCGAGCCGGCGAGATTCGGGCGGAACGGATGGGGCAGGGATTCCTCGCCTCCGACCTGCTCGAGGAGGTTCCAGTAGTGCTTTGGAGCGAGAACGACGAGGGCGAGTAACGAATGAGCGACGATCATCCGACGACCACGCCGGACGAGAACGGCGGGTCGAATACCGATTCCGACGGCGACGCCGACCGGCTCACCCACACGACCGACGACGGCGACGTGCAGATGGTCGACGTCGGCGACAAGCCCGACACCAGTCGCCGCGCCGTCGCCGCGGGAGAGATTCGTCTCCAACCCTCGACGCTCGAGGCGATCCGCGACGACCGGATCGGCAAGGGCGACGTGCTCTCGACCGCCCGAATCGGCGCGATTCAGGCCGTCAAACACACCTGGGAGACGATCCCGATGTGCCACCAGATCCCGATCACGAACGTCGACACCGACTTTTCGCTCGAGAACGACCACGTGGCGCTCGAGGTCGCCGTCGAGACGACGGGGAAAACCGGCTGCGAGATGGAAGCGCTCGAGGGCGTCACGACCGGTCTCAACGTCGTCTGGGATATGGTCAAAGCCGTCGAGAAAGACGAGGATGGGCAGTATCCGGCGACAGGGATCGAGAACGTGCGAGTGCTCGAGAAGGAAAAGCGGCCAGCGTCGGAATAGCACGGAGAAACGAAGGGAACAGATGACGCTTCAAACGCCGCTCTGTGACGCGCTCGGAATCGAATGGCCGATCGTTCAGGCACCCATCGGCAGTGCGACGAATCCCGAACTGGCCGCCGCCGTTTCGAACGCCGGCGGACTCGGCCATCTGGCGGTCACGTGGCGGGATCTCGAGGAGACGAGACGGGTGATCCATCAAACTCGCGAGCGGACCGATAACCCGTTCGCAGTCAACCTCGCGCTCGATGACGCGACGACGATTCTCGAGACTGACGGTCATCTCGAAGTCATTCTCGACGAGGGCGTCGATGCCGTCTCCTTCTCGTTTGGCAGTGCTCGAGAGTACGTCGATCGCGTTCACGAAGCAGGCGCGATCGTTTTCCAGACTGTCGGGAGCGCAACGGCCGCACGGGAGGCGGTAACCGCCGGCGTCGATATCGTCGTCACACAGGGCATCGAAGCCGGGGGACACGTCCAAAGTGAGGTCGCAACGACGGTACTCGTGCCTCGAGTTGCGGATGCGGTGGGGGACGAAGTGCCGATCATTGCCGCAGGTGGGATCGGCGACGGGCGGGCTATTGCTGCCGTCCTCGGGCTCGGCGCTGACGGCGCGTGGCTCGGAACTCGATTCGTTGCAACCGAGGAGGCGACAGTTCACGACGACTACCAGCGGTTGCTCTGTGAGAGCGACGAAACCGACACCAGTCTGACGACGCTGTTCGATAAGGGCTGGCCCGGAATGCCCCATCGCGTCCTGAAAAACGAAACGATCGAGCGGTGGGAACGAGCGGGACAACCTCCAACCGGCGAGCGGCCGGGAGAGCACGATGTCGTCGCGACCACCAACGCGGGGGAACCGATCGAACGATACGACGAGGTGCTTGCAACACCCGATGTAGACGGAGACGTTGAAGAGATGGCGCTTTTCGCCGGCCAGAGTGTCGGTCTTACTGACAACGTGCAACCTGCCGAAGCGGTCCTCGAGGAACTTGTCGCCGAAGCACGGGAAGCGATGTCACAGCTCCCGAAGCGGAGAGAATAGCGGTACCGTTCAAAACTGATCGACAATTCGAACCAGGACGGCCATCGGGCTCAGAGATCCATCCCGCCGTTGACGTCGATCACTTCGCCCGTCACGTACGAGGAATCCTCGCTCGCGAGGAACCGGACGACGGCGGCGATGTCCTCGACTTCAGCGAGTCGTTCGAGGGGGACACTCGAGATGATCCGCTCGAGGACGTGTTCGGGAACCGTCTCGACCATATCGGTGGCCGTAAAGCCCGGCGCGACGCAGTTCGCGGTCGAACCGCCCTGCGCGAGCTCGAGCGCGATCGTTCGGGTGAAGCCGAACATGCCGCTCTTGGCGGCGGCGTAGTTCGCTTGCCCGAAGTTACCCTGCTTGCCGACGACGCTCGAGATGTTGATCAACCGGCCCTCCTCGGCGTTCCAGATGTCGTCGTAGAACGTCTGCGTGCAGTTGAACATCCCGCCGAGATTGACATCCATCACGCGATCCCAGTCCGCTCGAGTCATTTCGGTGAACTGATGATCCGCGGTGATGCCGGCGTTGTTCACCAGCACGTCCGCCGGACCGAACGCCTTGAGACAGACCTCGCGCATGTGTTCGACGGCGTCGCGGTCGGAGACGTCGGCCTGGGCGGTGACCGCCGAACCGCCCGCCGATTCGATCGCGTCGACCGCGTCGTGGGCTGCCCCCTCCGACGAGCGATAGTTGATGACGACGTTCGCCCCCTCCTCTCCGAGGTACTCGGCGATCCCTCGACCGATGCCTCGAGCCGAGCCGGTGATGACGCAGGTTCGCCCATCCATTGACATAGATGCCTAGACAATAGTCCGCATGCCCTATATAATGACGTACGGACTCTCAGTTATCCAGACGAAGGAGACCGTTAATAAGGCTCTTTGAACGGGCGAACAAAAGTAGCGATAACACCGAAACTATCGTCTGGTATCGCGAGGGTTCCGTTCCCGGTGGCGCGAACCTATCTCGAGCGAGCCTGCTCGATCCAGTCCTCGATTCGGGCCGGCGAGATTCCGGTCTCCGTAGCCAGGTCGGCGGCGTCCGCTGCAGCGAGGTCGCCGATCGTTTCGATCCCCGCCTCGTGGAGGTCGTCCGCGTACGCCTCTCCGATACCCGAAAGGTCGGTGAGATCCGCGTCGGAATCGGTTCCGTCGATTTCGATCTCGACGCCCGCTTCGTCGACGCCGGTCTCGTCACCGTCGACATCCGCAGCGAGTGCGGCATCCGATTCCTCCGCAGCCGCAGACTCGGCATCCGGTTCCGCCCCGCCCTCGAGGTCGCTTTCGGCTCGCTCCTCGAACCACTCACAGACCTGCGGCCAGAGTTCGTCGTGGCTCCGCGAGGAGACAGACATGCCGATGTGGCCCGTCGGGAACTCGAGGATCTCGGTGTCCTCGGAGGCGATCGCGTCGTTGAACGGTTTCGAGGCGTTCGGCGGGATGAGGTGGTCGTACTCGGCGACGATCTGGAGGACCGGCATCTCGATGTTCTCGAGGTCGACGCGCCGGTCGCCGAGGACGAGTTCGTTCTCCATCAGCTTGTTCTCCTGGTAGATGTCGGTGATGAACTCCTCGTAGGCGGCGCCGGCGACGTCGATCCCCTCCGAGAGCCAACGCTCCATCCGAGCGAAGTTCTCGACGAAGTCCTCGTCGTCCATGTTGTCGTAAAAGCGGACGTACTTCGTCACGTTGTTCGCGACGGGATCCATCAACGCGAAGCCGACGTCGAGGAACTCGGCGGGGACGTTGCCGTACGTGTTCGTGACCCGATCCGGATCGTAGTAGTCCTCGGCCCCCCACAGCTCGAGGACGCCGCCGTCGCCGGCGAAGCAGAGCCCCGACGCCATCAGTGCGAGGTTCTTGACTTTCTCCGGGTAGAGCGCGGCGTACATGGCCGACTTCGTGCCGCCCATGCAGTAGCCAAGGATGTTGATCTCGTCCTCGCCCGACCGGTCGCGGACGACGTCGACGCAGTTGTCGATGTACCGGGTGACGTAGTCCTCGAGCGTGAGCGAGCGATCGAGCGCCGATGGCTCGCCCCAGTCGATCAGATACACGTCGAAGCCCGCCTCGAGGAGCGTCTGGACGACCGATCGATCCGGCTGTAAGTCGAGGATGTAGGGCTTGTTGATCAGCGCGTAGACGACGAGGATCGGCACGTCGTGTTGGTTTTCGGTCTTCGGTTCGTAGTGCAACAACTCGAGTTTGTTCTCCTCGTAGACGACCTCGCTCGGCGTCTGGCCGACCTCGACGTTCTCGAGCGTTTCCGTCCGTTCGGGCGCGACGCGGGTCTTCTCGGCGAGTTCGGCGGCCCCTTCCCAGGCCTGCCGTTGCATGTCCATCGCGAGTGTGTATGGGTTTTTCATTGGGTGGGTGATCCGTATGTGGGAGATCAGTCCGTCGACGCTCCGCAGTTACTGCTCGTCCTGGTCCTCGAGGTGCTCGAGGACCCGATCGAGTTTCTGCTCGACGGCGTGCTGGCGTCGCTCGAGTTCGACGAGGCGGTCGCCGACTTCGACCACGTCGCTCTCGGTTGCGAACCCGAGCGTGCGAAGCGTCGTTTCGGCGGCCTCGTCGGCCTGCTGTTGGGCCTCGAGTACGTCCCCGACGGTTTCGCCGGTCATCTTGGCGAACGCCGTCGTGGACATCACGTCCTTGAACGCGTCGTTGGCCGTGTTGAGCCAGATATCGCGGAACTCCTCGATATCGACGTCTTCGCCCTCGAGCTGGTCGTTCATCCGCTCGACCATCTGCTGGGAGGCGTCCATCCACGTCTCGTAGGCCCGGGCGTAGCCCTCGACGCCTTCGGAAACCTCGTTTTCCTCGGCCGCTTCGCCGACCGTCTCCGACCAGCTTTCGACGAACTGGGCCTGGGCTTCCATGTTCTGCTCGAGCGCCTCGAGAAACTGTTCGTTCCACTGTTCGGCGGCCGCGTTCCAGTCGTGCACCTGGGATGTCGGATCTGTCATGAATAAAATTGATCGTTGGAGCGTGAAAGCGTTTCGGGACTATGCGGAGGTGTCGAACTCCGACGCGGCGTCTTCGACGTTCTCGGCGACGGCCGTAACGTTGGCTTCGGCCTGCTCGTGAGCGTCGAGGAACGCGTCGAACGAACTGTCGACGGCGTCGGTGTAGCTGTCGGCGAACTCGTCGTAGGCCTCGCCGGAGTCCTCGACCGCTTCGATGATCGACTCGAGGGTTTCGACCTGTGCCTCGGTGGCGTTCTCGAAGCCCTCGTCGACCAGTTCGTGGAGTTCGTCGACGTCGGCCGCCTCCTCCGGAAGCGATGCCTCGACGGCGTCGAGCGACGCGTGAATCGCCCCTTTCGTCAGGTCGGCGTTGCGCTCGAGCATCGAACTCGAGGAGTCGACGACGGTCGCGAAGGCGTCGATCGACTGCTTTTGGGCCTCGACGGCGTCGTGGGTGAGCGTCTGGCTCTGTTTCACTGCGGTGCGCTGTGCGTCGAACAGTTGTGTAAGTGGGGTCTGGGTCATTGTTATTCGTCCTCTCGGTCGCGTTTGACGGGGACGACGATCGTCTGAACGATGTCTCCTTCTTCGATGTCGAGGGCGTCTCGTTCGGGACCGGGAATGCTGACCCGGCCGCCGCTCTGGACACGAGCCTTGAACGTCGCCGTGCCCATGTTCATCGGCCCGAGCGACGACATTCCCTCGAGCGGGTTCGCCGTACCGGCCTGCATCATCTGTTTCAGCAACTCCTGCTGTGATTGTGCGACCTGCTCACCGGCTTCCTGCATCTGCTCTGTAAACATCGCGGGCGGAAACCAGGGTGATCGGTCGGAGTCGTCCGTCATCAACAGTACGAACGCGCCGATCGCTAATAAGCGTTTCCGATAGGAACCATCTAATACCATTAGAATACATTGAGTGGTTTGTACAGTATTACATTGTGCTCGAATGGTGGGTCAATTCACAATTTCAGCTCAAAAGAGAACCCACACAAGATCTACGATCCGAATACCACCCAATAACAGACCTAAACACACCATTTTGTAGTTATTAACTCTCCTCGGAGGGAGCCAAAGGAGACTTAACGACGACTCCCGTACGTATGCTGTATCAGATGTCCCAACAAAACTCGGGGGAAACGGAGTTTTCCGCCATGACAGATGCCTGGTCAGCGATGACACGAAGTTTCATTCGGACCACGGCCGCTGCGAACCGCGCGGCGGTATCTGCGATGGTCCCCACGACGGGGATGGACCGATCGGATGACGACGACTCGAGTCTGTCCGACTCGGATGATCAACTCCCGAACGGCTCCGCTGGAGCCACTGGAGAGTCGGCAGACGCCATCTCGGCACCGATCCAGTCCGTCGACTACTCCGATCTCGACTGGGATTTCGAACGCACCGTCGACGACCCCGCCCACATCAGCGTCGGCGACACCGTCACCTTCGAGAAAACGCTCACGGACGAGGACGTGCGAGCGTTCGCCCACAGCAGCGGCGATACGAACCGGCTGCACCTCGACGACGAATTCGCCGCCGAGACGCGCTTCGGGAAACGCATCGTCCACGGAACCCTCGTCTCCGGACTCATCAGCGCCGCACTCGCCCGACTCCCCGGGCTCACGATCTACCTCTCCCAGGACCTCGAGTTTCGGGGCCCCGTCGGTATCGACGACCGAGTCTCGGCGCGCGTCGAAGTCGTCGACGCGCTCGGCAACGACCAGTACCGACTCGAGACCCTCGTTCGCGACGAGGACGCGGACGAGACTGTAGTCGAGGGAGAAGCCGTCGTCCTCATCGACGGGTTCCCCGCGAACAGCTAACGCGGCCCACCGTACGCGGCGACGACGCTCGAATTCGTGGCGGTCTGTGACGGCCGAGAGGTGGGGGATTCTCCGCGTTCCGGAAGACGAGGACACCGAAACGAAGACGTATTTTTCTCCGGACCGAATACCGAACATGACGACAGAGGACGAATCCGACGAGTCCGGTCGCCGGAGCGGCCTCGAATCGACCCCGGAGACGACCGTCGAACCGGTGTCGAGCGCGGCTGCCGACGGGACGACCGACCGATCCGCGACGGCGTCAGCCGAAACCGTTTCCGACCCGAGTGATGCCTTTCAGGCGCTCGGTAACGAAACGCGAATGGGTATCCTCGATACGATGCTCGAGCGGACCGACGAAACCGAGACGGGCGTTACCTTCTCCGAACTGTTCGAGGCGTCGACCGTGGATACCTCGGCGGGCTTTGCGTACCACCTCGAGCAACTCGTCGGGCCGTACCTCGCGAAAGACGGCGACGAACACTACGAACTCACCTACGCGGGACGGAAGATCGCACGCGCTATCGCGACGGGAGCCTACACTCGACGCGTCGATCACCCGCCGATATCGCTCGCCGAGTCGTGTCCGTTCTGTGGCGAGCAGTCTCTCGCGGCACAGGCTACCGACAACGTCGTCGCGGTCGCCTGCGAGAACTGCGACCGATCGCTGTTGCGCCTCGGATTCCCCCCGTCGGGGCTCGAGTCCCACGGCGAGTCGTTTCCCGACGCGTTCGATAGACATCACCGTCACCGGCTCGGACTCATGGCCGAGGGCGTCTGTCCGGAGTGCAGCGGGGAAATCTCCTCGGAGCTGGTCAGGACAGCGCCGTCGACCGACGACGCGCTTCCTTCGGAGTTCGAAGAGCACGTCCAGGCCGCCTTCGACTGTGAGGTCTGTGGCACCGAAGTTCGCTGTCCCGTTTCGCTCGCGTTTCTCGACCGTCCCGAGGTCGTCTCGTTGTACCACGACCACGGACGAAACGTCCGCGACCGCCCGATCTGGAACGTCGGCCACGAGTGGACCGAAACGATCCTCTCGGAGGAGCCCCTCGCGGTGCGCGTCGTCGTCGAACTCGAGGGCGACGTTCTCGCGCTCTACGTCGACGAACGACTCGACGTCGTCGACGTGCAACGGTCGGAAACGAACGCGTCGACTTCCGAGGGCGCGGCCGATGCCGCGGCATGAGCCGACACGAGCGACGGTGAATCGGGTATGCATGAGCCCTCGGCGGATTGGCAACGAATAAGCCAGCGGCGGACTGGCGACGCGTAATCCAGTGGGAGGTCACCGGCAATTTCGCGATCACCCTACGAGCGAGCGCGGCTCACGCTGTCGTTTCTGCCAGCGCGGATTCGATCTCGTCAGCCGAGAGCCGGTCGATCCTCGTCGGCTCCGAATCGATCGTCAAGACGGTCAGTTCGGCCGGCTCGAGGGCCGACTCGGCCGTCGTCTCGAGCGCCTCGAGGGCCGTGACCGTTCCCCGATGTCGACCGCCCTGACTCGCGCTATCGACAGCACCGCCTCCGAGTAGTTTGTCCTCGAGAATCGCCCTGATATCCTGCGATCCGTCGCCGATCGCGGCCGCTTGCCAGCCGGACGACGTTCCGCCCGGATCGACCTCGTACAGTCGCGGTCGAGTCCCGCCGCGAGCGGTCGGCCCCTCGTCGATGCCGGCGACGAGCAGCGCCGACCCGTACGGTCGCGAACCGCCGGAGTGGGTCGACTCCTGGACGTGATCTGCGATCTCTTTTGCGAGGGGTTCGACGCCGATCGGTTCCCCGTACCGCAGCCGGTGGCGTTGCCCGGCGTTCCGTGCGAATTCCACGAGCATCCGCCCGTCGGCGGCGTGTCCGGCCGTTGCGACCGCGATGTGGTCGTCGACGCGGTGGACCTTTTCGACGGAGTCCGGCTCGAGCAGCGGCGAGCGGAGTCGCTTTCGCGCCGCCAGAACGACCCCGTCTTTGGTCAGAACGCCGACGCTCGGCGACCCCCGTTCGACGGCCTCGCGGGCGTATTCGACCTGATAGAGTCGACCGTCGGGTGAAAAGATGGTACTCCCGCGGTCGTAGGCCTGCTGGTGTGCGTTCGAATCCATCGTCAGGCCACCTCCCCGTTCGACTCCTCGCCTCCGATCGAACCGGCCCCCGACCCGGACGCCGAATCGGTGATCGAAGCTATCGCCGAATCGACGCCGTCGTAGGCGTCCAGGTCGAGCGCCTCGTCCGTAATAGTCGCGACCGTTATCCCGTCGCCGCTTGCGGTATCTCGTTCGGTCGCGTTTCGAACGGCCTCCGAGACGACCGTCGCGAGCTCCGACACCGGAAGGCCCGGCTCGTAAGCCCCCTCGAGCGTGCCGTAGGCGAGTTGCATGCCGCTTCCGCTCGCGGCGTAGTCGCTTTGCATGACGCCGCCGCCCTGCCCGATATCGTAGACGGACGGTTCCTCGTCGACGCCGGCGAGCACGAGGTCGAGAACCCGGTACGGACCGCGACGAACGAGGTCGCCCGCGGTCGTCGCCGCAGTCTCGACTGAGGCGGAATTTCCGTGGCGCATCTCATAGAGGCGTAATTCGGTACGCAGTCGCCGGACGAACGCCTGAGCGTCGCTGACGCTACCCGCGAAGGCGACGGCCGTTCGGTCGCCGACGGGTGCGATCTTTCGCATGCGTCGGTTCGTGACGAATCGACCGCCGAGACTCGCACGCGTATCCGCAGCGAGGACGACGCCGTCGGACCCGACGGCACCGATCGTCGTCGTTCCAGTTTTGACGACGCGAGTGGGCTGATCGCTTGGGGCCTGTTTCGCTCGATCGACAGACCGCCTGCCGTTCGCCTCGCGGAACTGCCCGCTCGGAGCGTCGAGTGCTCGACCCAGACGGTTCGATCGATCGTTGGTGGGTAATCGTCTCATCACCCGTGATAGCCGCCTCGAGCGGTTAAGTGATAGCTAAAATATATTTTAGCTCGAGCGGCGTAGAAACGCTCGCGAAACGACCGATTCGACCCATCGGTACGAGCTATCAATACATAAGTGGCTGCTCGCGAAACGTTCGCCCATGACGTTGTTCGGGACGGCGGGAATTCGTGGGCCAGTCGACGGAACGGTAACACCCGCGGTCGCACTGTCGGTGGGGCAGGCCGCCGGAGCGCCGGGCGAAACGTTCGTCGTCGGTCGCGACGGACGCGAAACGGGCCCCGCTCTCGCCGCCGCGATGGAAGCCGGCCTCGAGAGCGCGGGTGCCGACGTGTTGCGTCTCGGTCAGGTCCCAACACCGGCGCTCGCCTTCGGTTCGCGGGGACGGCGCGGAGTGATGGTGACGGCGAGTCACAATCCGCCCGAGGATAACGGGATCAAGCTCTTCGCCGACGGCGTCGAATACGACCGCGATGCTGAACTGGCTATCGAAGCCGCCGTCGGATCACCCGAACCAGCGCGGTGGGACGAGTGGGGGCGCTCGGCCGACCGCGAGATACTCGACGCGTATCGAGACGCGGTGACGGCCTACGTCCGCGAGCGATTTCCGACTCTGTCGGACGGAAACGACGCCGAAACCGCGACGGAAGAATCGAGGCCGCTCGAGGGACTTTCGATCGCCGTCGACTGCGGCGGCGGCGTCGGCGCGCTCGCGACGCCCCAGATCCTCGAGCGACTCGGCGCCCGCGTCGCGGCGTTGAACGCGACCGTCGACGGCCACTTCTCGGCCCGGGAGAGCAAACCCACGCCCGAGACGCTCACCGACCTTTCGGCGTTTCTCGAGTCGGGCTCGTTCGACCTCGGAATCGGTCAGGACGGAGACGCCGACAGGTTTGTCGTCCTGGGACCCGACGGCGACGTGATTCACGAGGATACGATTCTGGCGGTCGTCGCGGCCCACTACACGCGGCGGGCCCACAGTTCGGATCCTGTCGTGGTGACGACGCCGAACGCCTCCGCGCGGATCGACGAACAGGTTCGCACCGCGGGAGGTCGCGTCGAACGCGTTCGTCTCGGTTCCCTTCACGAGGGGATCGCCCGCGAGCGCGAGGAGGGCGACGCAGACACCGAAGTCGTCTTCGCGGCCGAACCGTGGAAACACATCCACACCCGCTTTGGCGGCTGGATCGACGGCGTCGCGAGCGCCGGCATTATCGCCGCGCTGACCCGCGAGGCAGGCGGCACCGACGCGCTCCGCGAACCCGTCACCGAACGGCCCTACCGAAAGGTGAGCGTGGACTGTCCGGAACAGCACAAAGAGCCGGCGATGGAGGCCCTCGAGACCGCGCTGCCGGACGCGTTCCCGGACGCCGAGGTCGACACGGACTACGGCGTGCGCCTCGAGTTCCCGGACGCCTCGTGGGTGCTCGTTCGCCCGAGCGGCACCGAACCCTACGTCCGGATTTACGCCGAAAGCGACGCGGTTGACCAGCTTGTCGCAGATGCCCGCGAGGTCGTCGAGACGGCGATCGCGAACGCGGACTGAGATCGTGGACGAGAGAGTGCGTTCACCAGCCCATCGCCCACACAGTGTTCGATAGCGCTGCCCTCACTGCGGGAAGACGGAGAGTTCAGAAAAATAGCTCCGATAGAATCCAGTATCGAAACTGAGCAGGGCATCGGCATCGGCGGGCACGCGACCGCCGATGACGAAATCAGCGGCGATATGCTGACGGGGTATGAGACGTTCGTCACATTGCTCACATCGGACGGTCCGTTTCTCCCCGCAGGACGGACACTGGAGTCCGTTTGGCCGTCGATCCGTGTACCGTTTGACCTGCTGTCCAGCCTCGAGGAGCGCCTCCTGAGAGGGTTCGACGAGCCGGATACTCAAGTCCTCGAGAAACCGATTTAGTTCGGATGCGGTCTCGAAATGCCCATCGGCTGCGAGTTCGGCGTAGACGATCGACGTAATAGTCACTCGCCCGTCCTGATATGCGCGTCGAAGTTCCGATTCAGCGGTATCGGAGTACTCATCATCGTACAAAAGCGCGAGGAGGACGTTCGTATCGACCGCCGTTATCACGGTCCCCTCGTGGTGGTTTCGTCGTCATTCGAATCGGAACGACTCTCATCCGCTGTCCCGCTGCTCCCGCGGGGGTACTCGCCGCGGAGCCGGCGCATCCGTTCGGGCATCGATTCGCCGCTTTCGGCGGCGCCACGGTATTTTTCGAAGGGGTCCGTGCCCTCCGTCGTTGTCGGCTCTTCCTTACGGATTTCGTATCCGGAGCCGGTCTGTTCGAAGGCTACTTCGTCACCTGGTCTGATTCCCAGCCGATCCCGGATCTCCTTCGGGATGGTGACCTGTCCCTTGGTGGTGACGCGAGGTATATACGTGTATACCTATGCAGTAATACTTAATTAGTATTACCCCATTCAGACCAGACCGGCTCTCTTCGGATGGTGCGATTCGAGGAGCACCGAACGGCGTTGATCCGAAACAGTTGATCCGACACTGCAGACTACACACGAGTTCAAGTAGACGGATTCCATCACCACGGGTATGGAACTCGACGGCGTTCGCGTCCTCGATCTCACGCGATTGCTTCCGGGCCCGTACGCGACCCAGCTTCTCGCCGACCTCGGTGCCGAAGTCATCAAGATCGAAGCGCCGGAGACGGGCGACTACGCGCGACAGATGTCGCCCCGAACCGACGACGGAACGGGTGCAATCTTCGCCGCGGTCAACCGCGGCAAACAGAGCGTCGTCCTCGACCTGAAAACCGACGACGACACCGCGGCGTTCTACCGGCTCCTCGAGGACGCGGACATCGTCGTCGAGGGCTTCAGACCCGGCGTCGCCGAGCGACTCGGCGTCGACTACGAGACGGTCTGCGATCACAACTCCGAAATCGTCTACTGCTCGCTGACCGGCTACGGACAGGACGGCCCGAAGCGCGACGACGCCGGACACGACCTGAACTACGTCGGTCTGTCGGGGCTGCTCGAGATGACGCGTTCCGACCCCGAATCGACGCCCCAGATTCCGGGCTATCCGATCGCGGACATGGCCGGCGGGTTGTCAGCCGCGTTCGGGATCGTCTCCGGACTTCTCTCGCGCGAACTCGGCGACGGGACGGGGTCGTACCTCGACGTCTCGCTGACCGACGCGATTATTTCGTTCTCGCAAGTCGTCGCATTGCCGGCGCTGCTGGGAGAAGAACCGCGACCGGGTGAGAGTCTCCTGACCGGTGACCTCCCGTGGTACGACGTGTACGAGAGCGCCGATGGATCCTACGTAACGATCGCCGCGCTCGAGAAGCGGTTCTGGCTCGCGTTCTGCGAGGCGATCGACCGCCCCGACCTCGAGTCGCTTCACGGGACCGCCGATGTGGCCGAACGTGACGCGCTCCGTGCGGAACTCGAGTCGATTTTCGCCGATCGAACGCGCGCGGAGTGGGCCGATATCGCGGGTCCCGACGTTCCGGTCGAACCGGTGCTATCACCGGCAGAAGCGCTCGAGCATCCACAGATCGATGCCCGCGGAATGGTCCGCCGGGCGCAGCCGGAGACGGAATACCCCGCGATCGTCTCCCCGATCACCGCCGACGAGTCGACCGGTCGGGAGGGAGTACCGGACCACGGCGAGCACACGGACGCGGTTCTCGAGGCCGCGGAGAACGGAGACACGGACCTCGAGGAACCCTCGAGTGGAACTGAACGGTCCGAGAAGTAGCGGTCTGACGAGTACGGCTGGCAAACCGGCCGGCGATCCGGGCGGTCGGTGCTTTCTTGCCGACAGTCGCGGTATCAGTAGTTATGAACGACGAAACACTGGTCGAGATGGCGCGAGACGTTCAGTCGAAAGCGCACGTGCCCTACTCCGAGTACCAGGTCGGCGCGGCCCTCGAGACCGCGGCGGGCGACGTGTACGTCGGCTGTAACATCGAAAACGCGAACTACAGCAACAGCCTCCACGCCGAGGAGGTCGCCATCGCCGAGGCGATCAAAGAGGGCGCGACCGAGTTCGAACGCATCGCCGTTAGCTCGAGTCGACGCGACGGCGTCACCCCCTGCGGGATGTGCCGACAGACGCTCGCCGAGTTCTGCGGGGACGACCTTCGCGTGATCTGTGACGAGGGAGAGTCGACGAGCGAGTACACCTTGGGCGAGTTGCTCCCCGACACGATAACCGAAGAGATGCTCGAGTAATACCCTGAACCGATCGGTGCAGGTGAAACACGAAACAAGTCTGGAAGGGGGACAGAACAACTATATCAAATCTGCAACAAGTACTAGTATGGTTTCACGTGATACGTCCGTTCACCTCGCCGCTTTGCTGTTGGGGTTTGTTGCCCTATCGCTGGTCGACAACTACAGCATCGGCCCGGAAACCGGCGCAACACCGATAGTTGGATTCGTGCTGTTCTACGGCCTCGTCCTCGGTGGGGCGCACCTCTATCTCGCGGTCCGAGGTGAAGACGGGATGATTCCGGTGCAAGCGCGGTGGCGGTACGTGACGATGCTCGCCGTCCTCCTCGGCGCAAGTCTGGTGATCTTTTATGCGGGCGAGCGAACGGTCGCTTCCGTCTCACTCGGTACCATCGGCCTCGTCGTGATTCTACTCACGGTCGTCAGTTACGTCGTCACCGAATCTATCGCAGGGTATCGGTCGTCTCGTTCCGCGTGAACGGTCAGTTGCGGATCGGCTGACTCATCGAAGGGAGATCGAAATCATCTCCTCGAAGTCTGTCACCCCCTCGAGGCCTGCGATGACTCTCCTTGCCCCGATACTCACCCGTCCTCGAGGTACTCCCGCAGAATCGTCCTGTGACACCGCTTTTTCGCCGTGTTCTCGAAGCAGACGAGCGCGATCGATTCGCCAGCCTCGAGACGTTCTTCGAGCGTCTCGAGTGCGTCCTGCGCGCTCGCCGACTCCTCGAGATGCGCGCGATACGCCGTCTCGAAGCCGACCTCCTCCCAGGCGGCGTTGTGTGCGCCTTCCCCGCAGAAGCCGCGCATCTTCAACGCCTCCTCGGCTGATTTGGTCGACTCGAGCAGCGGTTCCGGTGGCCCGAGTTCGGGGACGTTCTCGTCGACGGCGGCGTGAAACCAGCCCGTCGGATTCCGGACCACGCCGACGAGCGTCGTGTCCGGGTCGAGTTCCTCGAGGTCGTGTTGCAACGCGGCGACGTACGTGTCCGCGAGGTGGCCGCTTGCCATACCGTCCGATTGGGGCTCCCGGCATTTATATACGACCCCGGTGCGAATCACACGAACCTCATGGCAGGACACAGCGAAGACCCGAACGCGGACGAACAGTACCACCTCGAGGTCGGCCCGGAAGACATTGCCGACACCGTCTTGCTCCCGGGGAATCCGGAACGGATCGACAAGATCGTCGCCCACTGGGACGAGTACGACGAGCGGGCCTATCACCGGGAGTACCGGACCGCGACCGGCACCTACGACGAGACGCCGATCTCGGTGACGTCGACGGGGATCGGCGGGCCGTCGGCGGCGATCGCGGTCGAAGAACTGGCCCGCGTCGGCGCGGAGACGTTCATTCGGGTCGGCTCCTGTGGCGCGTTACAAGAAGAGATGGCGGTCGGCGATCTGGTCATCACGACGGGCGGCGTTCGCCAGGAAGGCACCAGCAGCGAGTACGTCCGCGAGGACTACCCCGCGAACGCCGACTACGAGGTCGTCTGCGCGCTCGTCGCCGCCGCGGAGCGACTCGGCTACGACTACCACACGGGCGTCACGATGAGCGCCGATGCGTTCTACCCGGGTCAGGGCCGACCGGGGTTCGAGGGCTTCGAAGCCGCCGGCTCGACGGAGTTAGTCGACGAACTCAAAGAAGCGAACGTGAAAAACATCGAGATGGAAGCCAGCGCGATCATGACCATCGCGTCGATTTACGGACTCCGAGCCGGAGCCGTCTGTTCGGTCTACGCCAACCGGGAAACCGGCGAGTTCCGGACCGAAGGCGAGTCCCGCTCAGCCGAAACAGCCTCGCTGGCGACGCACCTTCTGGCGAAAATGGACGCAGTGAAACGTGAGGCCGGTGCGGATCGGTGGCACGCCGGCCTCAGCCTCGAGTAGTCTCGAGCGCGGAAAACTGGATTGCTTCTCGCGGGTTTAGCTCCGGATTCGGATGACGCCTTCCTCGAACACCCGTCTGTTCGGTACGATGAACTCCTCGGAGTCGTCTTCGATCTTCGTGACGAACAGATCGACCTCTTGGACGATACCAGACTGGTCGCCGATCCGCACCCGGTCGCCGATGCTGTAGGGCTGGTTCAACAGGAGGTAGATACCCGCGGCGCTCGAGACGAGAAAGTCTTTGAACGCGTAACCGCCGACGATGACGATGCCGACGGTGTAAACGGCGAGCAGGATGAGCAGGGCGAACACGTGCACACCGATCTGA
The DNA here is from genome assembly GCF_000517625.1 of Halostagnicola larsenii XH-48. Taxonomy (GTDB): domain Archaea; phylum Halobacteriota; class Halobacteria; order Halobacteriales; family Natrialbaceae; genus Halostagnicola; species Halostagnicola larsenii. The sequence goes on from NZ_CP007055.1 coordinate 1,959,771, forward strand.
TCCAGCGCGATGATAAAGGCGATATACAGCACCGAGTACTTCACGACCTTCGGGATAATCGCTACCTCGGGGAGCTTGACGCCGCGGAGGTACTCGCTGACGCTCAGTTCGGCCTTGTCGGCGATGATGAACCCGAGAATCAGCACGAAGACTGCGATGAAGACCTGCGGAATGAATTGGATGATATTCGCCCAGAACGCGTCGGTCGGAAGGAGCTCTGCGATGTGGATCGCGGTGAGGACCGCGATGCCGTAGATGAACCACGAACTGATCCGAGCGACGATCTCGACCGTGGACGTACCGAGGCTCTGGGCGGTGCGTTCGAACGGCGTCCCTTCGACGGCGTCGGTGACCCCGGCCGCACTGAGCAGTTCCTTGTTGAGCTTTCCGACGAGATACCCGACGACGAGGCCGAGCGCGAGCACTGCCACGGCGATGACCGCAGGTTCGTCGACGAGCGTCTGCCAGTCCATATCAGTACGCCTCCGGATCGACCTCGATCAGTAACTCGCCACCTTTGAACGCCCGTACCATGCCGTCGCTTTCGGAAAGCGCGATCGCGATCGCGTTCGTATCTCTGGTGATCGCACCGCCGGCCATGTGTCTGGCCCCGAGCCCTTTCGGGATGTCGACGCCTTCCGCGGACGGCTCGAGATACCGGTAGGCAGAGACGATCTTGCCCGAATCGGAGATGACGAACGCTCCGTCGAGACGCGAGAACTCCTTTAACATTACGCTCACGATCGGGTCGCCGACGTGTACGTGAGATTTTTCGAACGGGTTGTACGAAAGCGGTCGGGACTTGTTCATCACTTTTCCGGCGTCGCCGACGACGAACAACGCCCCGACGGGCTTGCCCTTCTGGCCTTTCTTGCCGAGTTCGATCGCGAGTTCGAGCACCGCCTTGATCACCTCGGGATCCGCACGCGACCGCGAGAACAGGTCGTAAATACCCGTCTTCGAGTCGGCGTCCGCTCGAACGCGCGAGACGGTGTCGATGCTGTCACTGAAGACGCTCGTCGCACACGCCAGTACGTCCCCATCTTCGATGATGTCCTGTTGCAACGCGCCCTCGAGTCCGAAGGAGATCCGCTCTGCGACGTCTTCGAACTCGAGCGGGAGTTCGACGAACGTCTCCGCACTCACGACGTTTTCCGTGCCAACGACGATGACGTCGAGTTCGTCGACCGAGGAAAAGCGCTCGTAGTACGACCCGCTCGGCCCGAAGAGTACGACGGCATCGACACCCGAGAAGATGTCCCCGAACACGTCGTCTAATCCGTCCATTACTCCTAGAAGTCGTTCGTGATCGAATAAACGTTGTGGGCTTGAACGGGTGAGAACCTTCAGCATACGTTCCGGGCGGAGTTGCGTACCGAGAAATTGTGGATAACACTTATGATGATGATCCAACAGTATCCCACATGGCCTACGCACACCGATCGGAACGGCTCGTGCCGTCGTCTACCTGGGCAACACTTCGTGATCGAACCCTCGAGTTGTTACTCGTGGTCTCGCTGGCCCTCGGAGTGGCGTCACTGACCTCGCTTTCGACCGGCAATCCGGAGTCCATCGCGATGATCGCCGGCCTGAGTTTCGTCCTTATCGTCGGCGGGCTAGCGACGATTCGGCTCATCGAGTACCTCGAGGCGAACGGCGTTCCTGCCCTCGAGTGAGACACCTGCAGTGTCAGACGCGCAGCCTGCGACCCGAACCCCGACAGTGGGCGTAGTCGCTGATTTTGACACGAGCGATCTCAGAACGCTTTTTCCCGGTCGGCCGAATCCCTCGAGTATGAACGATCTCGTCCCGGCTGTGCTCGGTCCAGTGGTGATCGGTGCCGTCTCGGTGCTCGTCTACTGGGACGCGCGACGGGTCGGCGTCGTCTGGCCCCCGGTCTGGGCGCTCCTCATGTTCGTGACGGGGATGCTGGGTCTCGGACTCTTCCTGTTCGTTCCGTCAATACCGCTTCCCGGCCTGCTCGTCATCCTTCTCATCGGCCCGATCTTCTACGCGTTCGAGCGGGACGACACCAGACACAGCGGGGAACCAGCCGATCCGCACACGCTCGCCGACGCGGGGACGACCCACGAGAGGTCGGCTCCGGGCGAGTCCGACCGCGAGCCCGAAAATGGAACAGCCGACTCGAGCGACGGGCCGAACGGACGAAGCGGTGCTGGCGGGACGGACGAGATATCGCAGGAGCAAGTCGATTCCGACGAGTACGCCGAGAGACGATAACGGGCGCAACTGTCCGTCAGCCGGCGGTGAGAGCGCGAGTTACCACTGGTGGTGGACGTCGTCGTAGACCACTTGCTCGTAACTGTCGCGAACCGCGCCGTGGGTCTGCTTCGAGAGGGGATCGAACGACGACGCTTCGACGTTCTCTCGAATGTGTTCCGGCGAACTCGAGCCGGGGATAACCGTCGAGACGGCGTCGTGGTCGAGAATCCAGCGCAGGGAAAACTGCGCGGTCGTCATCCCGTCGGGCACGTGTTCGTCGATCCGGCCTGCGAACTCGAGCCCCCGCTCGAATGGGAGTCCGCTGAAGGTCTCGCCGCGGTCGAACGCCTCACCCTCGCGATTGAAGTTTCGGTGATCGCTCTCGTCGAACTCCGTGTCAGCCGAGAGCGCACCGGTCAGCAGTCCGGACGCCAGCGGGACGCGGACGATAACCCCGATGTCGCGCCGTTTTGCCTCCTCGAGGAACAGGTCCGCGGGGCGCTGGCGAGCGGGATTGAAGATTATCTGGATCGTCTCGACGCAGGGGTACTCGATCGCTTTCAGCGCCTCCTCGACCTTCTCGACGCTCACGCCGACGTGGTCGATTTTCCCGGCCTCGACGAGCGATTCCATCGCGTCGAACACTCGCGGCTGGTAGTAGGCCGCCGGCGGCGGACAGTGTAGTTGTACCAGATCGAGCGTGTCCACACCCAGGTTCTCCCGGGAGCGATCGACGTGTTCCTCGAGAGTCTCTGCGGTGTATCCCGCGGCCTCGTGGGGATCGATCCGCCGGCCGACTTTGGTCGCGACGGTCACGTCCTCGGAGCCGTCCCACTCGGAGAGCACGTCCGCGATGTACTGCTCGCTCGCGCCGTCGCCGTAGACGTCGGCGGTATCGAGGAAATCTACCCCCTCCTCGAGGGCCGTCCGGACGGCCGTTCGAGCCTCCTCGCTCGAGACCTCGCCCCAGTCGGAGCCGATGTTCCAGGTGCCGAGGCCGACTTCAGTTACCGACAGGTCGGTCGAACCGAGTCGTCGCTGTTCCATACGCTATCGTTGGCAAGGAGGTATTTGACTCTGTTTCACTTGCTAGCGAGCAGGGAAGAGAAAAGCCGGAACGGAACCACGACAGATTACTCCGCCCTTTTCCAACGACGTGCGGTGGCGCGCGCTGAATCGCGGTGAGTGCGAGGTCCGAGCGGAGCGATGCTCCGCAAGCCGCTTGCGAACCGCGATTCGATATTGTGCGAGGTCTTCGGTCACTTCGTGACCGAACGGCTTGGAAGTCACGAAGCGTCTTCCAGTGGATGAGTGAGCGAACGGCGAGAGCGAGCGAATCGGCTGGGGAGGGCGTGGAAATTCGTGTTGCCAACGCGAGTGAGAAACCGAGTGAAATCCGCAGCAAGAAAGCAAGCCAGATTAGCAACAGGATACGCAGGCAAAACCCGCTTTAATAGTAGGTCACAACACGACAGTAGCTCTTCTACCGTTCTCGAAGACCTTCCACGAAGAGATAGAAAATCCAGTAGAAAGTAATAACTGCAATTACTATCCCACCGAGGCCGAGCAAGACGCTTCCGCCGTAGATGGCTCCAACCGCCCAGCTAAGTCCGATTAGCCCCGCTATCGCGAGTAGCACGCCGAGAATCGAGCGGTGAATAGCGGAAACGAACGCCCCCGTCCCGGAATCGTTCTCGACCATGTTTCAGATCCTCAATTCGATTATCGATAAGTTTTCCGGCGCTCCGTACCGCCCTCGGGCCTCACCCATCCCCCGGCAATGTCACCCGCCACTGACGGCCTCCAGCGACCTGCTCCCATTCTGACTCGAGTTGCCACTTCGGATATCGATGATAGCGTTCGCGGACCGGATTCGAACCACGGGGATTTCGCTTCGTTCGTCCTCTGGGCCGCGAATTCGTATTGGCGATGCGTCTCCTCGCGAGTTTGCGAGCGACAAAATGCGCGGGACCGGATTCGAACCACGCGAAGACGTGCTCGCTTCGCTGCGCGCGACTTCTCTCATTCGAATCCGTATTGGCGATGCTTCTCCTCGCGAAATTGCTCGGAGAAGCATGCGCGGGACCGGATTCGAACCGGCGGACCCCTACGGGACAGCGTCCTAAGCGCTGCGCCGTTGGCCTAGCTTGGCTACCCGCGCGCAGGCTACCGTTCCCGCGATTCGAGTAAGAACCTGTCGATCCGATCGAGTCTCCGGTCCGGCCCGCTCCCATCAGTCGTGGACCAGCGGCTCTTCGGGGGACCAATCCGGCGGAACGATGAAGGTCACGTGCTCTGAATCCCGCAATTGGTGGAGCTCCGCCGCCTGTTCGGCCAGCGATCGATCTCGGTAGGGCATCTCAAGGCCGCAGCCGGTACAGACGAGTTTGCATGTTGGGTCGGTACTCATGATAAGACGCGGGCCGCGGGGAGCGACGGGCGTCACCTACGGGTTCTGGTTCGTCCGGCTTTAGTAATCGCGACCTAGTAAAATCGCAAGCGAACGGCCAGTTTCCCTAGTCGTTCGTAGCTGAACGTTGCCCGAAACAGCCACCTATTGCGGTGAGTATCCACCACCAGAGACCGTTCATGGGGCCCGTAACTTCGAGTAATCGATACCCGCAGCCGACCAACAGCCGACATTCGTCCGAAAGGTCCGTGGATTTATCCCCATCCCGCCGAACGGGTTCAATATGCACAGTGCGCGCGACCGCGTCGAGCACGAAGCCTGGCTCGAGGAACTCGAGTTGATCGCGGATCGGCTCGACCTCTCGAGCGAGGCCCGCTCGTACGCTGGCGATCTCTTTCTCACCGATGTCCCAGAGTCGGATCGGTCCAAACGGGCCGTCCTGGCGGCGAGCATCTACGCCGGCTCGCTTGTCGCTGGCGACGGCCGCACTCAGGGAACGGTTGCCGATGCGGCCGACGTCTCGCGGCTCTCGATCCAACAGCGCTGGAAGGACTTACTCGAGACGGCCGGACTCGAGCCCCCGCGGTGGTAACGCTCTCCATCGATCGGTTTACCCGAGTAAAGCGGCGTAAGTGCCAGCTACGGTGACGAAACGGTATCCTGCGGCAAGAACCAATGGAAACGGTGGCGAGCGAGAAATGTACTCTCAGAAACGGACCAATCTTGTGCGAGCCCTCGCTCGCTACTGACCGTCGCCGTCGAGCAGGTGGCCGTGTTCGTCGATTTCGCCGTTGACGATCCGCGTACTCGAGATGATATCGCCGTCCTCAGCTCGAAGGTGCGGAACGACGACGACCTCGAGCGGATCGAGCCCGCGATCGCGCCGAATTTCGTTGATTTTCTCGCCCCCATCGACGGTTTCCGGCGAAACGACGAGGTAATCGAAGGGCGGCTCGGTCGCGATGCCGGTCGGCTCCGTGAGCGTTCGGATTTCGAACGTTCGATCGTACTCCTCGGCGACGGGCTCGAGTTCGCCCTCGAGGCGATCCTTCCGTTGATCGAACGATCGGACGGGTCGGTCCTCGTGGCGGGTTTTCGGCGCGAGGTCGTCGCTCGTTAGCCCGACGGTCACGTCTCCGAGTTCGAACGCCCGTTCGAACAGCCGCCGGTGGCCGTCGTGGACGGGGTCGAACGTCCCACCAAGCGCGACATCCATATCCGATTGGACTGTCGCAGGCCGTATAAAAGGGTCGAATCGTCGAACCGGGACGTGTCGGGAGAAGACACACAGAAAATACGTCGATAGTCGAACTGCGCCTTCGCATTGTTTTTAGTGGTCCACGTTAGTGAGCCACGTATGGGATTAGACGAGGACGCACTGGAGTACCACCGCATCGATCCACCCGGAAAACTCGAGATTTCGACGACGAAACCGACGAATACGCAGCGCGACCTCTCGCTGGCGTACTCGCCCGGCGTCGCCGCACCGTGTCTCGAGATCGACGAGGACGAATCCGAGGCGTTTCAGTACACCGCCAAGGGGAACCTCGTCGGCGTGCTCTCGAACGGCTCTGCAGTGCTCGGTCTCGGAGATATCGGTGCCCAGGCCTCCAAACCAGTTATGGAGGGGAAAGGCGTCCTCTTCAAGCGGTTCGCCGATATCGACGTGTTCGACATCGAACTCGACGATGCGGACCCCGAGAAGATCATCGAGGCCGCGAAGATGATGGAGCCGACCTTCGGCGGAATCAACCTAGAGGATATCAAAGCCCCCGGCTGTTTCGTCATCGAAGAGCGCCTGCGCGAGGAGATGGACATTCCCGTCTTCCACGACGACCAGCACGGAACCGCGATTATCTCCGGTGCGGCGTTGCTCAACGCGGCCGATATCGCCGACAAGGAGATCGAAGACATGAAAATCGTCTTCTCGGGGGCCGGCGCGAGCGCGCTCGCGACCGCCAAGTTTTACGTCTCGCTCGGGGCGAAGCCGGAGAACATCATCATGTGTGACTCCTCGGGAATCATCACCGAGGCCCGCGCGACGGCCGACGATATCAACGAGTACAAACGGGAGTTCGCCCGCAACGTGCCCGAGGGCGACCTTTCGGACGCGATGGAAGGTGCCGACGTCTTCGTCGGCCTCTCGGTCGCTGGAATCGTCTCCCAGGACATGGTCCGCTCGATGGCCGAGGATCCGATCATCTTCGCGATGGCAAACCCCGACCCCGAAATCGGCTACGCGGAAGCCAAGGAGGCTCGAGACGACACCGTCATCATGGCTACCGGCCGATCTGACTACCCGAATCAGGTCAACAACGTCCTCGGCTTCCCGTTTATCTTCCGGGGTGCGCTTGACGTGCGAGCGACCGAGATCAACGAGGACATGAAAGTCGCGGCGGCCAGCGCGCTAGCTGAGCTGGCTCGTCAGGACGTTCCCGACGCGGTCGTCAAAGCCTACGGCGACGACCCCATCCAGTACGGCCCCGACTACATCATCCCGAAGCCGGTCGACCCGCGCGTGCTATTCCGGATCGCCCCCGCCGTCGCGGAGGCCGCGATCGAATCCGGAGCCGCCCGCACGGATATCGATATCGACGAGTACGAAGAACAGCTCGAGGCCCGTCTGGGCAAATCTCGAGAGATGATGCGCGTCGTCCTCAACAAGGCAAAGAGCGACCCGAAGACGGTCGCACTCGCCGAGGGAGAAAACGAGAAGATGATCCGGGCGGCCTACCAGCTGCAAGAACAGGGTATCGCCCTGCCGATCCTCATCGGCGACGAAGACGAGATCAAATCGACCGCCGCGAACCTCGGCCTCGACTTCGACCCGCAGGTTGCAGATCCCGACGCGGGCGATTACGAACGGTACGCAGAACGGCTGCACGAACTCCGCCAGCGCAAGGGGATCACGCGCACTGAAGCGGGCGAACTCGTCCGACACGACACGAACTACTTCGGCAGCGTGATGGTCGAAGAAGGTGACGCTGACGCCTTCCTCACCGGCCTTTCCCATCACTACCCGTCGGCGCTTCGCCCGCCGCTGCAGGTGATCGGTACCGCGGACGACGTCGACTACGCCGCCGGCGTCTACATGCTCACGTTCAAGAATCGCGTGATCTTCATCGCCGACGCGACCGTCAACCAGTCGCCCGACGAGGACGTGCTCGCCGAGGTGACCAGACAGACCGGGAAACTCGCCCGGCGGTTCAACGTCGAACCACGCGCCGCATTGCTCTCGTACTCGAACTTCGGCAGCGTCACGAACGAAGACACCGTCAAACCGCGTAAAGCGGCCCAGAAACTGCAGGACGACCCCGCGGTTGATTTCCCCGTCGACGGCGAGATGCAGGCCGACACGGCCGTCGTCGAGGACATCCTCGAGGGAACGTACGGCTTCTCGGAACTCGAAGAGCCCGCGAACGTGCTCGTCTTCCCGAACCTCGAGTCGGGCAACATCGGCTACAAACTGCTTCAGCGCCTCGGCGGTGCGGATGCGATCGGCCCGATGCTAACCGGGATGGATAAACCCGTCCACGTTCTCCAGCGAGGCGACGAGGTCAAAGACATCGTCAACCTGGCCGGCGTGGCCGTCGTCGACGCACAGCAGGAATAACGAATCCCCCTTGCCGGAGACGATGGACGTATCGAACGCGGATCGTCCGTACGATGCTCATTCGCCGGACCTGTCGGATGCACCTGCCGGGCGAAAAGGTTGCATTCAAGTATCCGCCCGGACTTTCAACGGGTATGCAAGATCAGGGCCGTTCTACTCGCAAGCGAACCGGCGGACGACTCAAGCACCTTCGAAACCGACGAAAGTACGAACTCGGCCGCCTACCAACCGAGACTGAGGTCGGCGAACCGCGCTATCGAACCATCGACGCCCGGGGCAACGACGAGAAGACTCGAGCGCTCGCGACGAACGTCGTGAACGTCAACAAAGGCGGCGAAACGGTGACGACCGAGATCAACGACGTCGTCGAAAACGACGCGAATCCCAACTACGTTCGACGGAACATCATCACGAAGGGGGCAGTCATCGACACCGATGAAGGCAACGCTCGAGTCACCTCCCGTCCGGGACAGACCGGGCAGGTCAACGCCGTTCTTCTCGACTAACGCCGGTTTCGTTCTTCATAAACATGCCGACCGTGACCGCCAACGAGAGCCATCTCTTCACACGGTTCGAGCCCACGACTTGGCATTAGTCCTCCTGACTCTCGGTTCGAGAACGCAAAAGCGATTATTCGGCCGTCTTCGTCTCGCGCCCGGTAACGAACTGGCGGAGACGATCGGAGTACATGCCAACGACGATTCCGAGCATAAACGTCAGGTAACTCGGAACGAGTATCCACAGGAGATTCGCGTGCCCTTGTCCAGCGTGCAGTAGGGTTTCGACCATAGGTCGGGTAACTCAATACACGGAAATGAATCTGCCGGTATCCACATTTGTTTCCAGAAGAGTGTGCGAATTGATCGGACGTTCACGAGTTAGCCGAAACAGATAGCCGGTCGAAGAACGGCTTTTGCAGTATCCGTCCATCTTCGCACGAAGGGCCGGTGGAATTCGACCGACGGATGCGTTAGGGACTCGGCGCTGCCTTCTGTAACGCCGTTTCCGCGATGTTACCGCCGTAGTCGGCGCTTCTCGAGAGCGAGTCGACGATTAGGCCGAGCGACTGGGCTTGCATCGGGTCGAGTTCTCGAAGCATGTCGTCGATGGTCCGCGTGTGTTCGTCGATCTCGAGGATCAGTTCTCGAGCGGCGTGTCCGAGTCGATTTGCCTCTTCGCTGTCCTCGGCGAACAGCGCATCCAGCGACTTCTCGAGCACGTCGAAGGCGTCGTCGCGAAGTGCGACCAGTGCGTCGGCGACTTCCTCCGGAATCTCCTCGAGTTTGAGCGCGAGCTGGCTGATTTTGACCGCGTGGTCGGCGACCCGCTCGAGCTGTCTGGCGCTCGAGTGGTAATCGAAACAGTCCTCCCGGGGAACGCCGAGTTCTTCGGCGGCTCGAGGCGAGCGCAGCGTCGCGCGGAAGATCCGCGAAACCACGAGCCAGAGTCGATCCACGTCGTCGTCCCGTTCGATCACGTCGCGGGCGATGTCGTCGTCGTTCTCGACGAGCGCGGTGATGGCGTCGTCGAGCATCGACGAGGAGATCAGCCGCATGCGGGTCACGGCGTTGACGATCGAGAGCTCCGAGGAGTCGAGCAGGTCCTGAATCACGACGCTGTCGGTCGTCTCCTCTAACACCTCGACGCCGACGAGGCTCTGGGTCGCATTTCGAATCGCGCGACGCTGGTCGGTCGTAATCCGGTTCGCCTCGAGGCGGATCAGATCGAAGCCGCTGACGTACATCGTCATGACGGCTCGAGTCAGTCGGTCGTCCTCGAGGCTCGAGACATCGAGCGTTCCCTCCTGTCTATCGACGTCGCTTTTCGGCGTCAAAAGCAGCGAATCGTCCTCGGGATAGAACGCGACGGTCGTTCCTGCGCTGACCTGGTTTTCGGTCGCCCAGGATTTCGGCAACGATACTGTGTACGTCGACCCGCCCGTCACCTGGACTTTGCGCGTCTCCATACACGGTCGTTTTGGGCATGGTAACATAAATCTATCTCAATCTATAGAGAGCAGACAGATATCGGCCAGAGAAGCAGTATATGCCACCTATTCGAAGCACAGTAATCGGAAACTACCACCGTGTAATAGGGTGTTAGGGGTTGTCCAATAGAGATCTATATATTCGATCGGACGGTCAAAGACGACCCAGTCATCCACGTACTGTCGAAGACGGGCTACCACAGGATACTCGACTCGAGGGAGAACCGCGATCAGCTATCACTCCGATAGCGTGACTCCCTCGTCGGCCGCGTTCCGGAGCGCGTCGGAGCGACCGTGGCTCCCGGGGGCGATCGCAACCGTTCGAATGCCGGCCGCGCCCGCATGCTCGAGCACCGGTTTGAAATCCGTGTCGCGGGAGACGACGACGAGGACATCGACGGGATCGGTCGCGGTAAACGCGGTCGCATCCACGGCCAGTTTGACATCCACGTCACCGCTTGTGATGACGACCTCGTACCCGCGGGCTTCGGCGGCCTGGATCAACCCCGGCGTCGCGTGTTCGTCGAGGTAGAGTCGGGTGATTCCGACGCGTCCGTACTCGAGTGCGGCATCGCGAACATCGTCAAGGTCAACGTCGAATTCCTCGCGGAGCACGTTCGGTCCGTCGACAAAGAGTCCGACGGTCGGTGGCGATTCGGGTGAGGTCTCCGGCGAAGACTCGAGACGAGAGCGAACGCGGTCGAAGACGGACATAGATACTACACCGTAGCGGGGGTCCCGAAATAGGTGTGACGAAAGGAGCGGTCGGCAGTCGTTCCCGTCCTCAGGGATTCGCCCCAGCGGAGTCGGACGAACGGGACCGACTCACTCGGCGAATTCCTCGAGCGCCCGATCGACCGCAGTACCGATCTGCGCTGCCCCGTCGCCGTCGACGGGAACCAGCGGCGGCCGAACGCGAGCAGACGAGACGACATCGCGATGCGCGAGCGCGGTTTTTGTCGCCGGTGCGAAGCCGAACTCCGCACACGATTCGAACAGTGGACTGATCGCGTTCTCCTGAAGCTCTCGACCGCGCTCGTCGCGCCCCCGTTCGATAGCAGTACCGTAAACCTCCGGAAGGACGTTCGAGAGCGCGTTGACGCCGCCATCAGCGCCCATCCGAATCGACGGGACGAGAAGTGAATCGTATCCCTGAAGCACGAGAAAATCAGCGGGCGTTCGCGCCAGAATCGAGAGGAAATACTCGAGATCACCGCTCGAGTCCTTGAGCCCGAGTATTCGGTCGTGACCGGCGATCGCCTCGACCGTTTCGGGGGCGATCCGCTGACCGGTACACGCCGGAATGTTGTACACCAACAGGGGAAGCGCCGAGTGGTCGGCGACGCGCTCGAAAAACCGTTGATTTCCCCGCGGGGCGTTCGCCGTGTGAAAGTACGGCGGGGTGATCACCGCCGCGTCGGCTCCCGCAACCGCACTCGCGTCGATCGCTTCGAGGACGGATTCGACGTCCGTCGCCGACGCGCCCGCCAGGACGGGAACCGACGACCGATCGACGACGTGTTCGACGAGCAGTCGCCGTTCCGCTCGCGACAGACTCGCGAACTCGCCGGTCGTTCCGGCCGGAAACAGGGCGTCGATAGACCTCGACTCGAGGTGGTCGATCAGCGCGGTCAGTTCGTCCGTATCGACAGTGCCGTCGTCGAAGGGGGTGACCAGCGGGCAGGTGATGCCCCGCAGCCGTTCTCGGATATCCATGCGTGGGCCTCGTCGTCCATCCCCAAAGACGTACTCCCGCGTATCCACATCACGTAGGAAAGCGCCGCGAATACTCGAGAGGACGCCTCGTGAATATCTCCCGATCACTATCGCCGGGATCGGTGTCAGTCTGTTCCGAGATCGGTGTTAGTCCGATCCGGAATTTCGTCTGGGACGGGCCACGCCGGCCGATGAGTCGAGAGAGATCAGGCGCAGCGACGAAAAGACATTACTATCCCGGGGGTGTCCAGTCGATTATGCCGCTTCAGACGCCGCCGTTACGTGGGGTCCACGACGACGACGGGGCGAAGTTTACCGAGTTCGGCGGCTGGGATATGCCCGTCGAGTTCGAGTCGATCCGAGACGAACACCTCGCCGTACGGACGGATGCCGGGAAGTTCGACGTTTCGCACATGGGCGAGATTCACGTCACTGGCCCAGATTCGACACGACTTCTTCAGGGACTCACCACGAACGACGTGGCGGCACTCGAGGTCGGCGACTCCCAGTACGCAGCTATCACCGACGAGGACGGAACGATCATCGACGATACGGTGATCTACCGGCTGCCGGACGAAGACGGAACGGCGACGTATCTGTTCGTCCCGAACGCCGGCACCGACGAGGCGATCCACGAGCGATGGATCACCCACCGAAACGAGTGGGACCTCGAGGCGACCGTCGATAACATGACCGACGAATACGCCATGTTCGCCGTGCAGGGCCCGAACTCGGCCGCCCTCGTCGATACCGCGGTTGACGAGTCGATCGCGAGTCTCTCGCGGTTCGAAGCGAAAGAGACCACGATCGACGGCGTGGCGTGCTGGACGGGGCGAACGGGGTATACGGGCGAAGACGGCTTCGAATTTATCGTTCCGTGGAACGACGCCGAATCAGTGTGGTCGGCTATCGACTGCCGGCCTTGCGGGCTGGGCGCACGCGATACGCTCCGAATCGAGGCCGGCTACCTCCTCGCCGGTCAGGAGTTCGATCAGGAATCCAACCCGCGGACCCCCTACGAAGCCGGCATCGGATTCGCCGTCGCGCTCGAGACCGAATTCGTCGGTCGGGATGCTTTAGAGCGAGTCCACGAGCGGGGCGTCGAGGAGAAACTCGTCGGATTCAAGCTGATCGATCGGGGCGTCCCGAGAAACGGCTACGACATCACGAACACCGACAGTCGCGTCGTCGGCACGGTCACGAGCGGGACGATGAGCCCGACGCTCGAGTCGCCAATCGGGCTCGGATACGTGCCGGTCGAGTACGCGGATCCGGGGACGACGCTCAAAGTCGTCGTCCGCGGGCAGTCAAAGAAAGCGCGGGTCGAAACGATCCCGTTTATCGACACAGTACAATGAATTTCGACATTCCAGCTGACAGACGGTACCAAGAATCACACGAGTGGGCGCTCGAAACGGACGGCGTCGTCCGCGTCGGCATCACCGACTTCGCACAGGACGAGCTCGGCGACGTCGTTTTCGTCGAACTACCGGACGAAGGGACTGACCTCAGTCAGGACAAGGAGTTCGGCGTCGTCGAATCGATAAAGGCCGTTTCGGACCTCTACGCGCCGATCAGCGGCGAAGTCGTCGCCGTCAACGATGCGCTGTTCGATGCGCCGGAACTGGTCAACGACGATCCGTTCGGCGACGGCTGGATGCTCGAGATCGAACCGGCAGACGCGGACGAACTCGAGTCGCTGCTCTCCGACGACGAGTACGAGGACCAGATCGCGTAAGGACGACTCGAAAAGCGGGTGATCCCTTCCAAATCCCCGAATCATCCATCATCGTACCTGTTACCCGCGGAGAAAGTAAGGAAAATTTACTTGTACCCCTAGCAACAATCGGGGCCTGTATGCAACAGTGTCCCCGCCGTACAATCCTTGGTGGTATCGGTACGACCATGGCTGCTGCCCTCGCCGGATCGACAGTCGCCGCACCGGACGAAGAAAACGTCCCTACCGCCTCGACTACGACCGAATCGACGTTCGACGACGTGCTCGCGTACCTCCCAGCGTCCGTCGTCGAAGACTCGATGATCGTGAGCGTGACGGACTACGAACGGATGCGCCAGGCCGACCAGCCGTACGGTCCGTCGCCGCCGATCAACACGTCCGAGATCGATGCCAGCAACGTTTCGAAAAGCGCCCTCGTCACGTCCTACACCGATGAGTACTCGCAACCGGTTACGGTCCTTGCCGGCGACATCGAACTACCGGAATCGACCGACTCGAGCGAAACCGACGCCGGAGTCGAGTACGAGTACTACGAACCCGAATCAGACGGCGTCATCGGATCTGATGGCGACGTCATCGTCGCATCAGCAGACAGAGAGACGATTGAAGCGGCTTTCGATGCGAACGCGGACGAAGGAGATCGACTCCTCGACGCCGAGTCGACGATCGAAACGGGACTGTCCACCTTCGAGGAAAGCGACGCACGGTACGTTCAAATAAGCGACGAACAACCAACTTCGGGCAGGCTCGAAGACGTCGACATCGAGTACAGCGTTACCGCCCAAACCGTGCTCGACGCCGACACCCTCGAGATGTCGATCGGGATCGAACTCGAGGACGAATCGGACGCCACGGACGAACTGATCGAAACCCTCGAGAGCGAATTCGCCTACGCTGCAACCACGGACGAACCCTCGGTCGATGTCGACGGGTCGTTCGTCAGCGCAACGGTTGAACGCGATCTCGCCGCCGAACGGGCCGTTCGAGAGCACGACAGCCCCGGTTTTCTCCAGGTCGAGCGCGACTTCGATCTCGACGACGACGTGCTCGAGATCGAAATCGGTCGCGGTGATCCCACGCCGATCGAGGACCTCACGCTCGAGGTCGGTGGCGAACCGTACGATCGCGATATCTGGGCCGACGGACACGGTAAACTCGAGGAAGGCGACACGATCGTCATCGATATGGACGATGTCGAACCGAACCTCTCCGTTTCTCTCAGCCACGACCACGAACTTGGGAGCAGTTCATCGGGAACGACGATCCTCTCTCACTTCCGGTTCGACTCCTCGTTCGACATCGATTCGGGCGAACTCACCGTCGAATACGCAGAGGAGTTCCCTCTCGACGGCGATCAGGTCTTCCTCGCGGCCTTCGAGGAACGCCAAGAGTACCGCATGAACGAAGAGGGGCCCGAACCGCGGGTATCCACGCAACCGTGGGACGGTAAAACGTTGTCTAAAGGAGATACCGCGACGCTCGAGGACGTCGACGCCGGCGACGAGATCGTAATCGGTTGGGAGGGAACGGACTACGACGACAGTATCTGGCGACACCGGGCGAATCCGCCGGGACGAGCGCGTTTCGAGTACGAGTACGACAGCGAGACGCTCGAGGCGACGCTCGAGTTCGATCCGCTGGGAGACGACCCGGAATCGGAGTCGGCAGACGATGTCGAACGCTCGGCGGCGGAGTACGAACTCCTGATCGACGGCGAACCGGCGGACACCCAGTGGACTGACGAGTTCGATACCGTCTCCTCGGGTGCGACGATCGAGGTCGACGAAGTTGCTGTCGGCTCGGACGTCGAGGCCGTCTGGGCCGACACCGGAACCCGCATCGGCGGGACGCGAACGCAGCCGTCGATCGAATTCGAGTACGACGACGGGACCGTCGAACACGTCGGTGGCGACGCGTTACCCGCAGCCGACCTCGAGGCGGAAATCTGGGCCGAAAACGGGAGATATACACTCGCACTCGAAGACGAAGTCGACGGGGATTTCGAGGACGGAGAGTCGTTCACCATCGACGCCGAGAGTGTGACCGACCGCAACGACGACGATGTCGAGGAAATCGGCACGGTAAACCACGTGTCGGTCCGGTACAACGGCCAGTACCAGGTCGGATATGCATTTCCGGACCGGTAGATCGCACAGTAGGTGACCTGAAACAGCACCGCCCGGTCGCTCATTTCTGAGTTGTTGGTAGACACCCGGTCCGCTTCTCGTCCAGCCGATCAGTCGAAGGCCTGCAGCTGGTCGGTGGCGAGAGGTTTACGGCCGTCTCAGTTCGATTCGGACGGCTCTCCCGTCTCGACCCGCTCGCGAATCCATGCCGCGGCCGCTTCGACCGTTTCCTCGTTGTTACCGGTGACTCGCAAGCGCCCGAGTCGATCCTCGCTTTGGGGATAGCTCCCGACGGAAACGTCGAATTGCTCGTCGACTCCCTCGAGAACCGTTCGAAGCGATCCTTCGGGAGCCGGCGTGTAGACGGTTTCCGAGACGACATCGCCCGAGAATTCGGTCTCGACCGTTTCGAACATGGCCTTCATCTCCGCCGGAATGCCGGCGAAGACGTAGACGTTCTCGATCACACAGCCCGGCGACCAGCCGGCGTCCGTGACGATCGGTCTCGCACCCTCCGGCAGCGAGGCCGCGGCGTCGATGTCGAACTCGAGTTCGTACTCCTCGAAGAACTCGGGGCGTTCTTCCCGCAATTTCCGCCCTTTCTCGAGGATTTGCTCGCGGACGGCCGGAACGACGACGAGATCGCGCTCGAGACCGGCAGCTACGGACTCGAGAGTCACGTCGTCCGGCGTGCCGCCGAGACCGCCGGTGACGACGACGGCGTCGAACCGCTCGCTCCACGCCGCGACGGTGTCGGCGATGAGCGCGCGATCGTCGGGAATCGTCAAGATTCGGCGGATCGCCCCGCCGCGGTCGGTGATCTTCTCGGCGAGCCACGACGCATTCGTATTGGTCGTCCGCCCGGCGAGCAGTTCGTCACCGATCGTGAGGATCGCGACCTGCATACTGCGGTGTTCTCGTCGTTCACGGTTATATTTCGCGGCGACCGCCACGACCGTCCAAGAGGGGAAAGCACTTATAGAGAGGCTGACAACCGCGAAAGCGATTGTACCCGTCGCATGTCTGCTGATCGATCACCGCCTCCGGACTCGAGTGTTGCCGACACAGGGCTCGGTCCTGCGGTTCGGTCCCTGATCCGCGCGCGACTCGGAATCGATCCGCGAGCCCTCGCCGCGTTTCGGATCGCACTCGGAACCGTCCTCGTCGCCGATCTGCTCGTCCTTCGCGTTCCCGGACTCGTTCCGTTCTACACCGACGCTGGCGTGTTCCCCAGATCGGCGCTCGCGGAGACCTATCCGGCGTTCGCGTCCGTCTCTATCCACGCACTATCGGGGTCGCCGTGGGTACAGGGAATCCTCTTTGCGATCGCCGGCGTCTTTGCCGTCTGTCTGTGTCTCGGGTACCGAACTCGTCTCGCGACGCTCGTCTCGGTCGTGTTGCTGGCCTCGCTCCAGATCAGGAACCCGCACGTCCTCAACGGGGGCGATACGATCCTCACGTCGCTGCTGTTTCTGGGCCTGTTCCTTCCGCTGGGCGCTCGGTGGTCCCTCGACGCCCGTCGCCGCGCGCGAGAGTCGGACGGACAGACGCGGATGGCGACGGCCAGCGGCGGTCGCATCGTCTCGGTTGCGACAGTGACGATTCTCGGTCACTTCGTCATCATTTACGCGACGAACGCGATTTTGAAGTTCCAGAGCGAGCCCTGGATGGAGGGGGTCGCAGTCCGGCGAATATTCTATCTCGAGCAGTTTCTCGCCTTTCTGGGGCCGTCTCTGTCGGAGTTTCCACTCGTCCTCACGGCGGTCAACTGGGCCTGGATCGGGACGCTTTCGGCGGCCCCGCTTCTCGTCCTGTTGGTCGGATGGGGCAGAACCGCCGTCGTCGCCGCCTTCGTCTGTAGCCACCTCGGCATGGTACTGACGATGCAACTCGGGGCGTTTCCGTTCGTCATGATAACGGGTTTGCTGTTGTTCCTCCCGCCGCGGGTCTGGGATCGGGTCGAACGCAGCCGGACTCGAGCAATCCTCGATGGGCTCGAGACACGCACGCGAACCAAAATACCTCGTAGACCAGGGCTTTCGATGCCGTCGATCCCATCGATCCAGATTCCCGCCACGTTCGGTCGGGCCGGTCGTATCGGCGCAACTGTCATTCTGGTCACTGTGTTGCTCACGTCGACGCTCTGGCAAACGGCTCAGGCGGGGCTCGTCGACTCGCCAGCCCCTGAACTGGAAGGGAGTCTGGACGATGTCGGTTGGGTGTTTTTCGCACCGAATCCGCCGGACGCTTCGACGGACTATGTCGTCGAAGCCGAACTCGAGTCTGGCGACCGAGTCGATCTCGCGACGGGCGAGCAAGTCACGCTGGATCGACCGCCCAATCCCGCACAAACGTACCCCTCGACGCTCTGGAAACACTTCGGGATGAACATCCGCTACGCCGATGCGAGCCAGTTCGAACCCAGCGTCGAGTACGTCTGTGCCCAGTCCGATCGCAACATCGAGACCGTGACGATATACAGTCTCGAGCAACCGGTCGGCCCGGATGGACCAACCGGCGACCCCGTCGCAGACGAGCGAATTTCGAGGGCGTGTTGAGACAGTTTCCCGATCGACCTGTAAGCACTCGAGAACGGTCAGCAGCGAGTCAGAGGGTACTCGGTGTGAACTCTCCAGAACGTTTATTCTATCCGTTATTTACTAGTTCTATATGGGGACGTTCTCGCTCACGCAAACGGAGTTGCAGATCCTCCGCGTTCTATTCGTGGTACTCGTGTTCGTCGGCATCGCAGGAAGGGCACTTTCTGGTGGGACGTTACTCGAATCAGTCGTTGGCGGTGGTGTGATTGGCGGACTGACCTTTATTCCACTGGCTCTCATTTACTTCGTGTACCTGTTTGGCACGCGTCGGTCGGTGTCATAACTCGTCTCACGTAACGCAAGGCGGCTACAGCGCTCACGAATTTGTTCGCGAGAGAAATGCGTTGGCTGGGATTTGAACTACTCCTGAGAACCTGGTCGTAAAACTCGCAGAACCTCAGTATAATTCAAATCCAGATAGAAATCTCTCCTCACGTAGTTGTTCGCGAGAGAAATGCGTTGGCTGGGATTTGAACCCAGGTTGTGACCATGGCAAGGTCACGTGATACCACTACACTACCAACGCCCTGCTACACTTCTGAATACATCGGGAGGGATGTATAAGGGTTGCGAATCGACTTGCTCTCGAGAGACAATCACACGAGGGCGTCGATTTCGCGGTCTCGAGCGGTACGCCCCCAAAATGCGCTCGATCGGTCGAGATACGGGGGAAATAGAACACGTTAGGTGACGGAAGTGTGCGTGTGGCTGATACGCACGAATTCGAGACTGAGAGAGGTTGACAGCCGGAAACGATTCCGCTACCCTTTTACGATCCCGTCAGGAAATATCGCTACAGTCTAGTGACGAGGCGCCGAAGCGTCACGGTATGACCACAAGCGTACTCGTACCGTCGTCACTCGCTCGAGAAGCCGAGGACAAACGCGAGGCGACTCGCAAACTCGGTTACGTCGCCCGCGCGGCGACGATTTATCGGGCGGATCGCCTGATCGTCTACCCAGATCGGGACGGCGAAACGGGGAAATTAGGCGGCGGGTTCGTACACACCGTACTGCGGTACGCCACGACGCCTCCGCATCTCCGAAAGGAGATCTGGGGCAAGCGGGACGAACTGGAGTACGTGGGCGTCTTACCACCGCTCCGTGCCACGTCACAGACCGGCTCCGAATCCGACGATTCGGGGTCGAAAAGACAAGGAATCGTGACCGAGGTCGGACCTGATCAACGCGTCCGGGTCAATTGCGGACTGCAACACCCGATCTCTCTCAACGTGCCATCGGAGATGGCACTCGCGGAGGGAGAGCGCGTGACAGTCAGGATCTCTTCGCGACGACCGGTCCGTGCGAAAATCGTCGACAAGCCCACACAGGGGCTATCGATCGAGCAAACGGACCTTTCGGCGGCTCTCAGCCGTGAGGACGCCGGCGTCCGAATCGCAGCTTCCCGGTTCGGTGAACCGCTCACCGTGGGGAAACTCGAGACGCTGGCCGGACGACTCGAGCGGGACGGTCTCACCGTCGCGTTCGGTGCGCCCGAGAGAGGGCTGCCGGCAATCCTCGGCATCGATGCCGACGCCGTACAGAAAGACGGCGTCGCGCGACTCGATGCCGCGGACGACGCAGACGTCGAACCCAACGGCGATCCGGGGTTCGACCTCTGGCTCAATACGGTTCCGAACCAGGGAAGCGACGTGGTACGAACGGAAGAAGCGCTGTTCGCCACGCTCGCTTCCCTCACATTGAGAGCGTGATAGAATGCCACAACCAAACGCACCACGCAAAGGCTCACTCGGGTTCGGTCCACGACAGCGTGCGACCAGCGAGGTCCCACGATTCAACTCGTGGCCGGACGACGATGGACAGCCAACGCTCCAGGGCTTCGCGGGCTACAAGGCCGGCATGACCCACGTGGTAATGGTCGACGACGCCGCTAACTCGACGACCGAGGGAATGGAGACGACCGTTCCCGTTACCATCGTGGAGACGCCGCCGATGCGCGCCGTCGCTCTGCGTGCGTACGAAGACACACCGTATGGTATCAAGCCGATAACCGAGGTCTGGACCGACGAGTTCGACGACGATCTCGATCGCGTCCTGGACCTTCCCGGAGATGACTACGACGTCGAGGCCGCCGAGGCCGATCTTCGCGACCTGCTCGAACAAGGCCGCGTCGACGACGTTCGCGTCATCACCCACACAGTACCCGGTTCCGTGCAGTCGGTCCCGAAGAAGAAGCCGGACGTCATGGAGACGCGCGTCGGCGGCGGTTCCGTCGAGGAACGCGTCGACTTCGCACTCGATGTGGTCGCCGACGGCGGCGAGCACGTCCTGAACGACGTCTTCCGTGCCGGCGAGTACGTCGACGCAAGCGGCGTCACGAAAGGGAAAGGAACGCAGGGTCCGGTCAAACGCTGGGGCGTCCAGAAGCGAAAGGGCAAACACGCCCGTCAGGGATGGCGCCGCCGCATCGGTAACCTCGGTCCGTGGAATCCGAGCCGCGTTCGCTCGACGGTTCCACAGCAGGGACAGACGGGCTACCACCAGCGCACCGAACTGAACAAACGCCTCGTCGACATCGGCGACGGCGCAGACGCGACGGTCGACGGCGGCTTCGTCAACTACGGCGAAGTCGACGGGCCGCACGCGCTGATCAAGGGCTCGCTCCCCGGGCCGAACAAGCGTCTCGTACGCTTCCGCCCGGCGATCCGACCCGGAGACCAGCCGCGCCTCGATCCCGAGGTTCGGTACGTCTCCACCGCATCAAACCAGGGATAACCCATGCAGGCAACAGTACGAGACCTGGACGGTGCAGACGCAGGGGAAATCGAGCTCCCGGCGGTCTTCGACACGCAGTTCCGCCCGGACTTGATCGCCCGTGCCGTCCGCACGTCACAGGCCAACCGAAAACAGGACTACGGCGCCGACGAATTCGCGGGCATGCGAACGCCTGCGGAATCGTTCGGTAGCGGCCGCGGTATGGCCCACGTTCCGCGAGAGAACGGACGCGCTCGGCGCGTTCCACAGGCTGTCTCGGGACGAAAGGCACACCCGCCGAAAGCCGAGAAGGACCAGACTGAATCGATCAACACGAAAGAAAAGAAACTGGCCGTCCGCAGCGCCATCGCTGCGACGACCGATTCCGAACTCGTCGCCGACCGCGGCCACCAGTTCGACGACGACACCGAACTCCCGCTGGTCGTCAGCGACGAGTTCGAAGACCTCGTCAAGACGAAGGAGGTCGTCTCCTTCCTCGAGGAAGTCGGTGTCGATGCCGACATCGAGCGCGCCGACGAGGGTCGAAACGTACGATCCGGACGCGGGACAACCCGTGGCCGCAAGTACAACACGCCGAAATCGATCCTCTTCGTCACCTCGAGCGAAACCGGTCCGTCGCGGGCCGCTCGCAACCTCGCCGGTGCCGACGTCGCGACCGCCGCCGAAGTCAATGCGGAGGATCTCGCGCCGGGTACCCAGCCGGGTCGGCTGACGATCTGGACCGAAAGCGCACTCGAGGAGGTGGCCGAGCGATGAAATCGATCATCGACTATCCTCTCGTCACCGAGAAGGCGATGAACGACATGGACTTCGAGAACAAGCTCCAGTTCGTCGTCAACGTCGACGCCACCAAACCGCAGATCGCGGACGTCGTCGAAGAGCGCTTCGACGTCGGTGTCACCGACGTCAACACACAGGTAACGATGAACGGAACCAAGAAAGCAACCGTCAAACTCTCCGAGGACGACGACGCGCAGGAAGTCGCCTCGCGAATCGGGGTGTTCTGAGAATGGGACGACGAATTCTCGGACAACGACGCGGACGCGGGACGCCGACGTTCCGCGCCCCGTCACACCGGTACAAGGCAAAGCTCGAGCACAAGAAGCCGGAGGACAGCGATGTCGTTCGCGGCACGATCGTCGACATCGAACACGATCCCGCCCGGTCGGCTCCGGTCGTCGCCGTCGAGTTCGAAGACGGCGACCAGCGGCTCATCCTCGCACCGGAGGGAGTTACGGTCGGCGACGAGATCCAGGTCGGCATCTCCGCGGAGATCAAGCCCGGGAACACGCTCCCGCTGGCGGAGATCCCCGAGGGAGTTCCGATCTGTAACGTCGAGGCGAATCAGGGCGACGGCGGCAAGTTCGCCCGTTCGTCTGGCGTCAACGCGGACCTGATCACCCACGACCGCGACGCAGCGGTCGTGCAACTTCCAAGCGGCGAGGTCAAGCGCCTCGACCCGCAGTGTCGTGCGACCATCGGCGTCGTCGCCGGTGGCGGTCGAACGGAAAAGCCGTTCGTCAAGGCAGGAAACAAGTATCACAAGATGAAAGCCCGGGGCACGAAGTGGCCCCGCGTCCGCGGTGTTGCGATGAACGCCATCGACCACCCGTTCGGTGGCGGTGGCCGACAGCACCCCGGCAAGCCCAAGTCCGTCTCGCGCGACGCACCGCCAGGGCGGAAGGTGGGCGACATTTCCTCGCGCCGTACCGGCCGAGGTGGTGACAAATGAGTTCTGATTACCGAACCGGCCGTGAAGGTGAGTTCACCTACCGCGGTCACACGCTCGAGGAACTGCAGGAGATGGAACTCGAGGACGTCGTGGAACTGCTCCCCGCTCGCAAGCGGCGAAGTATCGAACGCGGTCTTTCGGTCGAACAGGAGAAACTGCTCGAGAAAGCCCGCGAGAAAGACGAGGAGACGACAGCGAACACACCGATCCGTACGCACCTCCGGAACATGCCGATTCTCCCGGAGTTCGTCGGACTGACGTTTGCCGTGTACAACGGCCAGTCCTTCGAGCGCGTACAAGTCGAACCCGAGATGATCGGTCACTATCTCGGCGAGTTCCAGTTGACCCGGACGTCCGTCGAACACGGACAGGCCGGTATCGGTGCGACTCGTTCGTCGAAGTTCGTCCCACTGAAGTGATCAACGCATGGGAATCAACTACTCAGTCGACGCAGATCCCGACGCCACCGCGAAAGCGATGCTTCGGGAGCGTCACATGAGCCACAAGCACAGCAAGGAGGTCGCACGCGAACTCAAAGGTCGAACCGTTGGGGACGCACAGGCGTACCTCCAGGACGTCATCGACGAGAAGCAATCGGTCCCGTTCCGCTCGCACAACAGCGGCGTCGGACACCGATCGGACATCGACGGCTGGGATGCCGGCCGCTATCCGGAGAAAGTCAGCGAGGCGTTTCTCGATCTCTTAGAGAACGTGTCCTCGAACGCGGATCATCAGGGATTCGATGGCCAATCGATGGAAATCGCCCACGTCGCCGCCCACAAGGTCGGCGAATCCGTCGGCCGAAAGCCACGAGCGATGGGACGTGCCTCGGCGTGGAATACGCCGCAGGTCGACGTCGAAATCGTCGTCGAAGAGGTCGACACCGCTGACGAGGGAGGTGACAACTGAATGTCGGACGAACATCAATTCATCGAAAACGGCCTGCAGCGATCGCAGATCGACGAGTTCTTCGAAGAGGAACTCGGTCGTGCGGGCTACGGTGGTATGGACGTCGCCAAGACGCCGATGGGAACGCAGATCGTTCTCAAAGCGGAGAAGCCGGGAATGGTCATCGGCAAAGGCGGCGAGAACATTCGGAAAGTGACGACGGCACTCGAGGAGCGGTTCAACCTCGAGGACCCCCAGATCGACGTACAAGAGGTCGAAGAACCCGATCTGAACGCCCGAATCGTCGCCGACCGACTCTCGAACGCCCTCGAGCGCGGTTGGTACTTCCGAAAGGCCGGTCACACGACGATCGACCGAATCATGGATGCCGGCGCACTCGGTGCCGAGATCGTCCTCTCCGGAAAGGTGACGGGCGCACGCTCGCGCGTCGAGAAGTTCAACCGCGGCTACATCAAGCACAACGGCGAACCCGCTGAAGAGGTCGTCGACCACGGCCAGGGCGTCGCGGTCATGAAGCTCGGAACCATCGGCGTTGATGTCAAGATCATCCCGCCGGGAGCCGAACTTCCCGACGACTTCCAGATCCACGACGATATGGATCCCGAAGAGGTCGTCCCCGACGCCGTCGAAGCGAACGAAGGCGTCGAAGAACTGCTCGAGGCCGAACCGGAAGCAGACGAAGCCGCGGAGGCTGACGAGGAGGGTGCTGCCGACGCAGAGGCGGACACCGAAGCCGACGCGGACGAGGCTGACCTCGACGAAGAGGTCGTCGAGGAGGTCATCGAAGAAGAAGTCGAGTCTGAAGAAGCCGCGGCCGACGACGACTCCGCCGAGGACATCGAGGAAGATCTCGACGAACTCGAGGAAGACGTCGAAGCTGAAGCCGAGGAGCTCTTAGACGAGATGGAAGCAGCGGACGACGAGGACGCCGAGGAGGATGATTCCTGATGGCGATTCTCCACGTTGCAGAAATTCGCGACATGACGGCTGCAGAGAGAGAAGCCGAACTCGAGGAGCTCGAGACCGAGCTTCTCAACCAGAAGTCCGTCCTCGCGGCCGGTGGTGCACCGGAGAACCCGGGTCGCATCGGCGAACTGGGTCGCACCATCGCGCGGATCAAAACGATCCAACAAGAAGAAGGCGACTTCGAGGGCGAGGCGTCTCGAAGCGAAGGCGGTGAAACCGCCGACGAAGCAGACGCCGAATAAGCAATAGAGAAATGGCACTCACACCAGAGACACTCCCCCGACACGAACTCAACGGCCTTCCGGTCCGCGTCGTCGAAAGTGACGACGAGGGACGGGAAGGACTCGAGGGACGCGTCGTCGTCGAGACGACGAAGACGCTCTCGATCGAGGTTTGCGTTCCGCCGGAAGCGGAACGATGGCGAGACGGTTCGACCGTCGAGCGCGAGGACGGAGCGTCTCGAGTGGTGATGGTGCCGAAATCGGGCACGGTATTCGAGTTCGCGATCACAGATGAAGCCGCCGAGGACGAGAAGTCCTCGGGGACTGCGTCCAAACTGGCCAACACTCAACCCTCGTCGACCGACGAGGACCGAGCCGGCGCTAATTCCGACGGCTGTCGTGCCGACCGGCACGCCGCTGGCGAGGACGTGGCCTACGTTACGGTCGATGGATCGCGGCTGCTCTCACGACCCGCCCGACGAACAGAAACGTCAGGTGATTCACCATGGCAATAGGATTAGACGTAACAACGCCTCCGGAACCAGAAAACCCGGAGGAGTACGACTACGAGAAGTGTCCGTTCTACGGCGAGCTTTCCGTTCGAGGGCAGATCCTCGAGGGAACGGTCGTCTCGACGGACATGGACAAGTCCGTAGTCGTCGAGCGAGAGTACGACGTGACGGTTCCGAAGTACGACCGTCAGATGAAACGTCGCTCGCGCATCCCGGCACACGTGCCGGGCGTGCTCGAGCCGCTCTCGGTCGGTGACACGGTCAAGATCGCAGAGACCCGACCACTGTCGAAGACGAAATCGCACGTGGTCGTCGAAGTAACCGAAGAAGCGACCGCCGAGGACCTCGCAGAGCTAACCCGTCAGAGCGAACCTGAACGGGAACTCTCCGCAGAGGACGTCTCCGCGGACGCAGACGAAGACGAAACCGACGGTGATCAGTGATGGAGGCGATGAAAGCCGACGTCACCCAGGGACTCAAGAAGGGGTCGCTGGTCACGTGTGCCGACAACACCGGCGCGCGGGAACTCAAGATCATCAGCGTCTCGGGCTACCACGGCACCAAGAGCCGCCAACCGAAGGCGGGAATCGGTGACAAAGTGACCGTCTCGGTCACCAAGGGTACCCCCGAGATGCGCCGACAGGTCCTCGAGGCCGTCGTCGTTCGCCAGCGGAAGTCGATCCGCCGGCCCGACGGCACGCGGCTGAAGTTCGAGGACAACGCGGCAGTCATCATCGACGAGAACGAAGAGCCCCGCGGCACGGAAATCAAGGGCCCGATCGCCCGCGAAGTCGCAGAGCGCTTCGGAGCAATCGCCAGCACGGCAACGATGATCGTATAGACAATGAGTAAACAACCACACAAACAGCGAAACGAAACGGCGCGTGCCCCGCTTCACCAGCGACAGAAGCAGATTCACGCCACCCTTTCGGACGATCTTCGCGACGAGTACGACACGCGTCGCACCCGCGTCAACGCGGGCGACACGGTCGAAGTCATGCGCGGCGATCACGCCGGCGAAGAGGGTGAAGTGCTGACGGTCGACCTCACCGAGCAGGTGATCCACGTCGAGGACGTGACGATCGAGACGGCAGACGGCGAAGAAGTGCCGCGACCGCTCGAGCCCTCGAACGTTCGAATCACGGATCTCGACCTCGAGGACGACCGACGCGAGGCACGCCTGGAAGGTGAGACTGCATGAGCAACCATCAGAAACGACTCTCGGTACCGAAATCCTGGCCCGTCGAGCGCAAGACCGAGACGTTCACCGTCAAGGCCGGCGCCGGCCCGCACGGTGAAGCAGGCGTTCCGCTCGTCGTTCTCCTGCGGGACGTTCTCGGCTACGTCGACTCCAAGAAAGAAGCGCGCTACGCGCTCTCGGAGGACTCGATCCTCGTCAACGGCGACGCGATCAACGACGAACAGCGCCCAATTGGGATGTTCGACATCATCGCGTTCCCCGACCTCGAGGAATACTACCGAATCTTCCCCGACGAGGGCGGTCGACTCGCGCTGACCCCGATCGACGCCGACGCGGCCGATAGCCGCCTCGGAAAAATCGACGGCAAGCAGCAAGTCGCCGGTGGCGACACCCAGTTGACGCTTCACGACGGGACGAACATCATCGTCGACGACGAGTACAGCGCGAAGGACTCGGTCGTCATCGACAACGACGACAAATCGATCGTCGCTCACTTCCCCTACGAAGAGGGCGAACTCGTGACGGCCGTTCGCGGCAATCACGCCGGCAAGATCGGAACGATCGAGAACATCGAAGTCACGAAAGGAAGCGGCTCCAACATCGTGACCGTCGAGACCGACGACGAACTGTTCGAGACCGTCGAAGAGTACGTCTTCGTCATCGACGAGAAATTTGCAGGTGATGACGAATGAGCGAAGCGAGCGAGGCTGAGTTCCACGAGATGCGCGAACCGCGCGTCGAAAAAGTCGTCGTCCACATGGGCGTCGGCCGCGGTGGCCGCGACCTCGGGAAAGCCGAAGACATCATCGAGGAGGTCACCGGACAACAGAGCGTTCGAACCCAGGCCAAACGGACCGAACCGGAGTTCGGCATCCGCGAGGGCGAACCGATCGGCACGAAGGTCACCCTTCGTGACGACGACGCAGCTGAATTCCTCGAGACGGCTCTGACTCTCGCCGACCTCTCGGCGAACCAGTTCGACGATACGGGGAACTTCAGCTTCGGTGTCGAAGAACACACCGACTTCCCGAGCCAGGAATACGATCCGAGCATCGGTATTTACGGGCTGGACGTGACCGTCAACCTGGTCCGACCGGGATACCGCGTCTCGAAACGTGACAAAGCGACCCAGCAGATTCCATCGCGACACCGACTGACCCCCGAGGATGCGATCGCGTACCTCGAGTCCAGTTTCGACGTCGACGTGGAGGAGTCCACAGATGAGTGAAAGTGAAAACGAACGAACGGGCGAACACGCCGAAAAGCGTACGGGCCAGATGGAGGCCTGCCAGCGCTGCGGCCGAAAGCAGGGACTCGTCGGCAAGTACGACATCAACCTGTGTCGGCAGTGTTTCCGCGAAATCGCCCGCGACATGGGATTCAAGAAGTACAGATGACAGGGAATAACCCCCTCAGCAACGCGCTTTCGGGGCTCGACAACGCAGAAGACGTCGGGCACCTGAGTCACGAGGTACAGCCCGCCTCGAACGAAATCGGCAGCGTACTCGAGGTCTTTTATGACCGCGGGTACATCGACGGATTCGATCTCGTCGATGACGGAAAAGCCGGAACGTTCGAAGTCGAACTGAAAGGAGCGATCAACGAATGTGGGCCCGTCAAACCCCGCTACGCCGTCGGTGCCGATGAATTCGAGAAATGGGAGAAGCGATTCCTCCCGGCTCGAGACTTCGGGACGCTCGTCGTCACGACGAGCAGTGGCATTATGAGCCACTACGAGGCACGCGAGAAGGGGATTGGAGGGCAGGTGATCGCATACGTCTACTAACAATGCGAGTTGAACTGGAAATTCCCGACGAAGTAACCGCCGAGGTCGATCATCTCGACGTGACGGTCGAGGGTCCGGAAGGCACCATCACGCGGCGTCTCTGGTATCCCGACGTTACCGTCGAAGTCGAAGACGACACCGTGGTCATCGAAAGTGAAAACGAGGACGCGAAAACGAACGCGACCGTTGGCACCTTCGAAAGCCACATCGAGAACGCCTTCCACGGCGTGACCGCGGGCTGGGAGTACAAGATGGAAGTCTTCTACTCTCACTTCCCGATGCAGGTCCGCGCGGAAGGCAGCGAGGTCGTCATCGAGAACTTCCTTGGCGAAAAGGCAGAGCGACGAACGACTATCCACGGTGACACCGACGTCTCCGTCGACGGTGAGGAACTCACCCTCGTCGGTCCCAACAAAGAGGACGTTGGACAGACCGCAGCAGATATCGAACAGCTGACGAAGGTCAAAGGAAAGGACACCCGCGTCTTCCAGGACGGGGTCTACATCACCGAAAAGCCGGCAGCCGGAGGTGCCTGATAAATGGCAGAAGACGAACAAGAAGCCGATACTGACGAACAGGCTCCCTCGGAACCGAACGGTGACGAGCCGGAGGATCTCGAGAGTATCAGCGGCGTCGGTTCGAGCAAGGCCGACGCGCTTCGCGACGCCGGATTCGAATCCGTTCAGGACGTCAAAGAGGCGTCCCAGGACGATCTCGCCGAGATCGACGGCATCGGCAACGCGCTCGCCGCCCGTATCAAAGCGGACGTCGGCGATCTCGAGGTTACCGAGGAAACCGAAGCAGAGATCGAAGACGAAGACGCCGAGGAAGACGTCGACGAAGACGTCGAGACGGAACTGCAACCGCGCGGTCTCGTCGAGAAGACGCCGGACCTCTCCGAGAACGAACAGCGGCTTCTGAGCCAGCGCAGCGGCGAAGGTAAACCGCAGTTCAACCGGCAGGACTACCACATGAAAAAGCGGACCCCCGAATCCTGGCGGCGGCCACGCGGCCAGCTCTCGAAGCAGCGCAAGGGTATCAAAGGGAAAGGTCCGAAAGTGCAGGCAGGATATCGCACGCCGAAGGCCGTTCGAGGCAAACACCCGAGCGGCTTCGAGGAGGTCTACGTCGAGAACGCAGACGACCTCG
Organism: Halostagnicola larsenii XH-48; assembly: GCF_000517625.1. Lineage (GTDB taxonomy): Archaea > Halobacteriota > Halobacteria > Halobacteriales > Natrialbaceae > Halostagnicola > Halostagnicola larsenii. The sequence goes on from NZ_CP007055.1 coordinate 1,989,395, forward strand.
AGGGTGTCGACGGCGATACGCAGGCGGTTCGAATCGCCTCCTCGGTCGGCGCTCGCAAACGCGAGCGGATCGAGGAACTCGCCGAAGACGATGGCGTTCGCGTGCTGAACCCAACCTACGTGGAAGTCGAAGTGGAGGACGAACAATGACTGATCTTTCCGCACAGAAACGACTTGCATCCGACGTTCTCGACGTCGGCAAGAACCGCATCTGGCTCGATCCCGACGCCCAGTCCGATATCGCCGAGGCGATCACGCGCGAGGAAATCCGCGACCTCGTCGATCAGGGCATTATTCAGGCCGAGGACGCCAGCGGGAACTCCCGTGGGCGAGCGCGCGAGCGTAACAAAAAACGCGCATACGGCCACCAGAACGGCCCGGGCAAGCGCCGCGGCAAGAAAGGTGCACGCCAGAACGAGAAAGAACAGTGGACGAAACAGATTCGCGCACAGCGCCGAAAGCTCCGTGAACTCCGCGATAAAGGCGAACTGACGCCGACGCAGTACCGCCAGCTCTACAAGAAAGCAGGCGGTGGCGAGTTCCGAAGCGTTCGGTACCTGTTGAACTACATCGACGACAACTACGGTGACCAATAATGGCGACAGGACCACGATACAAAGTTCCGATGCGTCGTCGCCGCGAGGTCCGGACGGACTACCACCAGAGGTTGCGCCTGCTGAAATCGGGCAAGCCCCGCCTCGTTGCTCGCAAGAGCAACAAGCACACTACGGCGCAGCTGATCTCCCCCGGCCCGCAAGGCGACGAAACGGTCGCGAGCGCACACTCGAGTGATTTAGCGGAGTACGGCTGGGAAGCACCCACAGGAAACATTCCGGCGGCGTATCTGACCGGCCTGCTGGCCGGCAAACGGGCCGTCGAATCAGATATCGAGGAGGCGGTTCTCGATATCGGTCTAAATACGGCAACGCCCGGAAACAAGGCGTTCGCCGTTCAGGAGGGTGCAATCGACGCCGGTCTCGAGATTCCTCACAACGATAGTGTGCTCGCAGACTGGGAGCGAACTCGCGGCGAGCACATCGCCGAGTACGCTGAGAGCCTGGACGAACCGCTCTACAGCGGCGAGTTCGATGCGACCGAACTACCCGAACACTTCGATGACGTACGAGAGGCGATCCTAGAATGAGTGGAAACGACTACAACGACGGCTGGCAGCCGGTCACCCGTCTCGGCCGCAAGGTCCAGGAGGGCGAAATCGAGACGATGGAAGACGCCCTCAACACGGGACTTCCGCTAAAGGAACCCGAAATCGTCGATCAGCTCCTCCCCGGACTGGACGACGAGGTACTGGACATCAACATGGTCCAGCGGATGACCGACTCCGGACGCCGGGTGAAGTTCCGCTGTGTCTGTGTCGTCGGCAACCGCGACGGTTTCATCGGCTACGCCGAGGGACGAGACGATCAGGTCGGCTCTGCCATCCAGAAAGCGATCGGTATTGCAAAGCTCAACATGATCAAGGTCCCGCGCGGTTCGGGATCCTGGGAGGACCGTTCGGACCGACCACACTCGCTGACTCACCAGACGACCGGCAAAGCTGGTTCCGTCGAGGTCGAGCTCATCCCCGCGCCGGAAGGCCTGGGACTTGCGGCGAGTGATACGGTCAACGCCGTCCTCGAGCTTGCGGGAATCGAAAACGCCTGGACGAAAAGCCACGGCAACACCCGAACGACGGTGAACCTCGCGAAAGCAACCTACAACGCGCTCGAGAACGCCTCGCAAGCGCGCCAACCCGAGGTGATCGACGGATGAAAGCCGTCGTGCAGATTCGTGGCGAAGTAAACCGGAATACCGATGTCGACGATACGCTCTCGATGCTCAACATCCACAGCGTCAATCACGCGACGCTGATTCCGGATACCGACGCCTACCGTGGGATGATCACGAAGGTCAACGACTTCGTCGCCCACGGTGAGCCGGATCAGGACGTCCTCGAAACGCTACTCGAGAAGCGAGCGGAGCCCCTCGAGGGCCGACAGTCCGACGTCGACGAGGAGTGGCTCGAGGCGAACACGGAGTACAGCGAGTTCAGCGAGCTGGCCGAGGCGTTGCTGGCAGAAGAGACGACGCTTCGCGACGAAGGTCTCTCGCCGACGCTTCGACTGCACCCACCGCGGGGCGGTCACGACGGCGTCAAACACGCCGCCGTCGAAGGTGGCCAACTCGGAAAACATACAACCCCGGAGATTAACGACCTCCTAGAATCGATGCGATAACCATGACGAGTAAAAAACGACGCCAACGTGGCTCGCGAACGCACAGTGGTGGCTCCCACAAGAATCGTCGCGGAGCCGGTCACCGTGGCGGACGCGGCCGCGCCGGGCGCTCAAAACACGAGTTCCACAACTACGAACCGAAGCACAAACACGGCTTCAAACGACCGCAGGGGATCCGCGAGGACGTCGTCGAAGTCGACGTTCAGAAGCTCGACGAAGATGTCGCGCTCTACGTCGCCGACGACCTCGCCGAAGAGTCGGGCGACGGCTACGAGATCGACGCCCGTGACGTCGTCGAAGACGGTCACGAGGCCGACGTCGTAAAGGTCCTCGGCACCGGACAGGTCCGAAACACGCTCACGATCACGGCCGATGCCTTTACTGAGGCCGCCCGTGAAAAACTCGAAGACGCTGGTGGAGAGCCAGTTCTCACCGAGCGTGCGGTTGCGAAAGCTGAAGCCGACGCCGACGAATCCGACGAGGAATAACATATGGGATGGAAGGAAGCCGCCGAACCGGTTTTGACGCGGATGCCGACAGTACGCCGCCCGGAGGGACACGTTCCCTTCAAGCGAAAGCTCGCGTGGACGGCAGGCATCCTCGTGTTGTATTTTTTCTTGACAAACATCGACTTGCTCGGCGCTGCGAGCGGACAGGACATCTACGGTCAGTTCCGTTCGGTCATCGCCGGGTCGCAGGGCTCGTTGCTACAGGTCGGTATTGGCCCAATCGTCACGGCTAGCATCGTCATGCAGTTGCTCGGCGGTGCAAATCTGCTCGGCCTGGATACGGACGACCCGCGGGATCAGGTCCTCTATCAGGGACTGCAGAAGGTGCTCGTCATCGCGATGACCGCGCTGACGGCGCTCCCGATGGTGTTTGCCGGCGGCATCCTCCCAGCCCAGCAGTCGCTTCAGCTTGGCGGCTTTGCGTTCTCATCGACGGAAATCAAACTGCTGATGTTCGCGCAGATTTTCGTCGGCGGGATACTCATCCTCTACATGGACGAGGTCGTCAGCAAATGGGGGATCGGAAGCGGTATCGGTCTCTTCATCATCGCTGGCGTCAGCCAGCGGCTGGTCACCGGATTCGTCCAGCCCGCAGCGGGCGGGTTCTTCTTCGACTGGTATCGCATCATCACCGGCGACATCGCCGTCGGTTCGGTCTTCAGTAGCGACGGACTGAACACGATATTACTCGGTCAGGGAGACCTCATTGCCCTGTTTACGACGCTCCTGATCTTTGGGATCGTCGTCTACGCCGAGTCGGTGCGCGTCGAGATTCCGCTGAGCCACGCTCGAGTGAAGGGTGCTCGCGGTCGCTTCCCGGTGAAGCTTATCTACGCGAGCGTCCTGCCAATGATCCTTGTTCGTGCGCTGCAGGCGAACCTGCAGTTCATCGGACAGATCATCGAAACGCAGGTCGGAATGCCGAGCGTACTCGGCGTCTACGGTAGTGGTGGCGAACCCGTCTCCGGGTTCTTCTACTACACCTCGCCGATCTACTCGCCACAGGACTGGATGTGGTGGACCGCGGGGGTCGATCAGGCCTGGTGGATGGTCATGATTCGGGTCAGTATCGACCTCGCGTTTATGGTCATCGGCGGTGCGATCTTCGCGATCTTCTGGGTCGAGACGACCGACATGGGCCCGGACGCAACGGCCCAACAGATCCAGAACTCGGGAATGCAGATTCCCGGATTCCGACAGAACGTCGGCGTCATCGAGAAGGTCATGGAGCGGTACATTCCGCAAGTGACCGTCATTGGTGGTGCGCTCGTCGGGTTGCTCGCCGTCTGGGCGAACATGCTCGGCACCATCGGTGGGGTCGACGGGACCGGTCTCCTGCTTGCGGTCTCTATCACCTACAAGCTATACGAGGAAATCGCCGAAGAGCAGATGATGGAGATGCACCCGATGATGCGCCAGATGTTCGGCGGCGGCGAATAAGCAGTCGGTCCGGTCATACTACGTTTTTTGAAGTACGTTCTACGTGGATTCTGTACTCCAGTAGTCACCGGTCTCGGCCGATTCACGTATCTGACCAGTCAGAACCAAGCTCACTGTCGAAACCGTCTGTAACGTCCGCAGCGAGGGAGCGACGGCTCCGGAGACAAAGAGGCCTACTCTTCTTCGAGCGCGTGCCAGGATAGCCGCGGATTCCGGGCTGCACTCGTCTGGTCGATTCGACGCGCGGTCGTTCGTTCGGGCGCGGACTCGAGAATCTCGGCTCCTTCCTCGGCCACGGCGTTGAACGCGGCGGCGAGCTGGTCGAGCGTTTCCTTGCTCTCGATTTCGGTGGGTTCGGTCATGAGCGCCTCCGGGACGATTTCGGGCCACTTGGTCGTCGGCGGGTGAACGCCGTAGTCGAGCATGCGCTTTGCGACATCGGCGGCGTCCTGCTCGCCGGCGCTGGCGACGAACTCGTGGTGGAACGGGCCGTAGGGAACGTCGTACTCGATCTGGCTCGCGAGATAATTCGCGTTGAGGACTGCCTTCGCACTCGAGTCTGTGAGTCCGTCGTCTCCTACCCTGGCGATGTAGGCGAACGCTTTCACGAGCACGAGCCAGTTGCCCTGGTAGCCGTGGACGTGACCGATCGAGTGTTCGGGGGCAAACAGTTCGTAGCCGCCGTCTGCGTTGCGAACTCGAGGTTCGGGGAGGAAGGGGGCGAGTTCGGAGACGACGCCGACCGGCCCGGCACCAGGCCCGCCGCCGCCGTGGGGGGTTGCGAACGTCTTGTGGACGTTGTAGTGCATCACGTCGAAACCCATATCGCCAGGGCGAGCGCGGCCCAAAAGCGCGTTCAAGTTCGCGCCGTCGTAGTAGAGCAAGCCGCCGGCGTCGTGGACCATCTCGGCGATGGTCTCGATATCGCGTTCGAACAGCCCGAGCGTGTTCGGGTTGGTCAACATGAGCGCCGCCGTGTTCTCCGACAATGCGGCCTCGAGCGCCTCGAGATCGACCCGTCCGCCCTCGTCGCTCGGCAGGGAGACCACGTCGTAGCCGCCGAGTGCGGCGGTCGCGAAGTTCGTCCCGTGAGCGCTCTCGGGGATGATCACTTCGTCGCGCTGGCCCTCGTCGGTGTGCTCGTGGTAGGCCGCGGCGACGCGGATGCCGACGAACTCGCCGGCGGCACCCGCGGGAGGTTGGAGGGTAACGGCGTCCATGCCGCCGATGACCTCGAGGTATTCCTGCAGTCTGGCGAGCACCTCGAGGGTTCCCTGAATCGACTCTTCCGAGCGGTCCGGATGGACGAGCGCGCTCGGCAGGGACGCGACGTCCTCCGTGAACTTCGGGTTGTACTTCATCGTACACGACCCCAGCGGGTAGGGGCCGCTGTCGATGCCGTAGACCATCTGGGAGAGCCGCGTGTAGTGACGAACGAGTTCCGGTTCGGACGGGTCGGGTAACTCGAGGTCGTCTCTGGTCAGGTCCTCGGGAAGCGGCGACTCGTCGATCTCGACGCGGGTCCTGTCCTTCTCGACGAGCAACGGTTCGTACTGGCCGTTTCGAACGTACCGGGCCTGATCGTATCGCGAGCGGCCGCTCGGATCGACGGTTCCGGGCGCTTCCCGAGCGTTATCGTCGCTCATCAAAGCACCTCCTCGAGGGTCTCGACGAACGCATCGAGTTCGTCGTCCGTGACACCTGCGACGCAGAACTGCAGTTCGTGTTCGCCGACGACGTGTACTGCAAAGCCCTGGCGCTCGAGGTCGTCGGCGATCGCTTTCGCCGGTTGATCGACGTGGGCAACGAACTCGCGGAAGTGCCGCCGGTCGTGGACGGGCGCTTTGACGCCGACGAGCGCGTCGACGTCGGCGGCGAGCGATTCGGCTCGGGTAACACCTCGTTTTGCGAGTTCGATCATCCCGTCGGGGCCGAGTGCGGCCGCGTGGATCGCCGTCCGAAGTGCGACCCACGCCTGATTCGTACAGATGTTACTGGTCGCACGCTCGCGACGGATGTGCTGTTCTCGCGTCTGGAGCGTGAGCGTAAATGCCCGTCTGTCCGTCGCGTCTTCGCTCGCACCGACGAGTCGGCCCGGAACCTGCCGGAGGTACGACTCACGGGTCGCGAACAGCCCGAGACCCATCCCGTAGCTCGCGGGCAGACCGAGCACGCTCGCATCGCCGACGACGACGTCCGCACCCACATCGGCCGGTTTCTGGAGCAGCGAGAGCGCGATCGGATCGGTGCCGAGGACGAACAGCGCGTCGGCGTCGGCGGCGACCGCGCCGATTTCCGCGAGGTGCTCTTCGATCGTTCCCCGAATCGTTGGGTTTTCCGCGTAGATCATGATGGCCGTCTCGTCGACCGCCTCTTCGAGCGCCTCGAGATCGACATTTCCGTCGGCGGTCGCGTACGTCTCGACGGTGAGATCGGTGCCTTCGACGTAGTTCTCGAGGGTGCTCCGTCGGCCCTCGCTTAGGAGTTCGGGGATGAGCACGCGGTGGCCCGAGGTCGTCCGAACCCGTTTCGCGAGCGTCGCCGCTTCACCGAGCGCGCTCGCGGCGTCGTACATCGAGCAGTTCGCGATCGACAGTCCGGTGAGTTCGACGAGCAGCGACTGGTACTCAAACAACGCCTGCAAGAACCCCTGTGAAACCTCGGGCTGATACTGGGTGTAGGAGGTCAAAAACTCCGAGCGATTCGACAGGTGATCGACGACCGACGGAACGTAGTAGCCGTACTGCCCCCGTCCGAGCAGTTCCGTGAGGTCCGCGTTGCGCTGGAGTATCGTTCGAACTAACTGACGCGTTTCTCGTTCAGTTCGAGCGTCGATGCCGAACTCACCGTCGTACTGTACCGCCTCTGGGATGTCGAAGAGGTCTTCGACGGTGTCGGCACCGACCGCCTCGAGCATCGCCGTGAGGGTCTCGTCCGTGTGGGGAGCGTACGGACTCCCCGTGGCGTGTAATCCATTCATGAGTGAGGGAGGTCTCGGACGTACAAAAACGGTGTTCCAATTCCGCGACCGCCTGCAGAGCCAATCCGAGACACGTTAGCAGCTAGTATCGGGCAAGGGGTTATGAACACACCTGTTCGAAACTGGCCGCAAAATCGATCGGGAAAACTGGCGGTGTACAACGCCTGCTCGAGCCGGTATCGACAGTCGATCCGAGCCGGTATTGACGCCCGAAATTACTCGACGTACTCGTACTCCCGTTCGCCCATCCGTCCCCAACCGCCGAAGACGAACTCGCCGTCCGGAGCGGTCATCGGCTCGATATCGACGTCCATATCGTGGTTGTGTGCGTCGTGGATCTCCTCGTAATCGTCCCACGTCAATTCGTATCGGTCCGCGAGTTGTTCGTCGACGTTGAGCGCCTCGATCTCCGCAGCCCAGCCGTCCTGGACGATTTCCGTGTGGATTTCGGCCTGTGCACCGCTCCCGTAGGAGCCGACCGCAAGCGTCTGTCCGGCGAGGTCTTCTCCCTGCTCTACGGCGTATTTGAGCGCGCTGATCCGGGCGACGTGCACCGATCCCGTATACCAGTTGCCGACCTCTCGAGCGATCGTTAGCGTCGGATCGATCGTTTCGGCGTACCACTCCTGGTAGCGATCGGTCTCTTTGAGGCCGTCCATGTATTCCCGAAGCGCGTCGCGGAATTCGTCGTCGGTTTCGAACGCTTCCTGACGCGGTTGCCGACCGATCTCATCGGCAAGTTCGTCTTCGACGGCCGTATCGCGAATGATGTGGCGGTAGGCCAACATTGCAGCCTTTCGGACCATTCCGGGGAACGGCGTGTGGAACGGCACGAATCGAACGTCGTCGAGATGAAGTTCCCCTGCGACGCTCTGGTAATCGACCAACGCTTCGCGCATGCGGGCGAGGTACACCTGTACCGAGCGTTTGCCGTCGACGCTTGGGAACTGTTGGTTGGGCTTGAGAAAGTCGGTCTCGTCGGCCGACCCGTACCCCTGTTCGGTCGAGAGCGTGACCAGATCCGGGTCTTCGGTAATATACAGCGCGATCGCACCCGCCCCCTGAGTCGCTTCGCCGGGGTCGTCTCGAGCGTACAGCGCCGTATCGGTCGCGATTACGAGCGCGCCGCGGCCGCGATTTCGACCCGCGCGGATCCAGTTGTACGCGTCGTCCAAACTCTGGGTGCCGGCGATGCAGGCGAACTTCCGCTCGCCTTTGTTCGCGTGGTGGAAGTCGCCCTCGAAGACCGACTCGAGACAACCGGCGATGTACGTCGAGACCGGCTTGGAGTTGTCGAACGCGCTCTCGGTCGCGACGTCGATCCGACCGATATCGTCGGGCTCGAGGCCTTTTCGTTCCATCAATCGATGGGCAGCGTTTGCCCCCATCGTGACGATATCTTCGTAGCTATCGGGGAACGAACTGGCGTTCAATCCGAGCCCTTTGGTGTATTTTTCGGGGTCTTCGCCCTTCTCGGGGGCGAATACACCAGGCAGATCGAGTTTGAGGTTTCCGGTCCAGATTTCGACGGCGTCGATACCGACTGCGGTCATACTTCGATACTATGGGTCGTGATACATGGTATTGTCGTTTAGTGTTTCGACGACCGTCGATATGCGTTCGTACCGGCAGCTGGTCTGACGGGGAGATACCTGTCGTCGAATCACCGCTGGTCCGGGGATTCAGACCGGAACACGCGAGCGGCAGGCCCGGCAAGCAAGACTGCAACCGCGATGAGACAGCCGGCGGTAACGACCATTCCCAGGTGTCCGAGCCCACGCGTACTGACGGTCGCGGCCGACGATCCGACTACGACCGCTGCGATCGTCCAGGGGAGTTCACCGAGCACCGTGCCAACGACGAACTGGGGATAGGAAACGCGGCTCCCGGCGGCAGCACAGGTCGCGACATCCGATGGAATCGGCGCGAGTCTCGAGGCGATCACTCCGCGGGTCGGACCTGCCGTTCGATAGTACCGACCGATAGCGGTACCGGCCCGATCAATGGTCTCGCCGAACGGCAGTGCCTCCCACGACCGGTTCGCGGTATCGGAGACGGCCCACCGGACCGCGACGAAAACGGGCGTTACGGTGACTACCACGCCGGCGAGTGCGATCGGGATCCCGGGTATCACACCGAAGCCGTATCCGACCACGAACGAAAGCGGCGTCGTCGGCCAGGCGACCAGTGGACGGACCAGATACAACGCCGCGACGACGAGGGAGAATCGAACCGGATCGTCGACGATCGACTCGAGAAACGCGCTCACCCCGTCAGGTGAGATCACCGCTCCCGCCGTAACTATCGCGCCCACGAGGAGTACGCCTCCGATCGCCCGCCGCGAGACCCGTGGCATCGGCTCACGTTCGAACTCGAGTACCGAAGGTTTTGTGACTCCGGGAGGGTGCGGGACACAACGTTTATTCGCCTCCGAAGGTCACCACTCATCGATGGACGACCGCGTCGAACGTGGGCTGGCGTTACTCGAGCGACTCGAACACGAGTCCCTGCCGCTCGCCGACGCCGTTGATCGCCTCGAGATCGTAACCGCCGATCCAACCGTAACTCGGACGATACTCGACGAGGCGGAACTGCGCGGAATCATCGAACGCGAAGACGGGATTATCCGCCCGCGAAGTCGACAGTACGTCAGTTTCGACGAAGACGTGATTACGAAAGACGGCGACTTCGAGTGCAAACGCTGTGGTTCCGGTCTCTCGACGGGCCACTTCATCAATCTCGAGGCCGGAGAAATCGGTCCCTTCGGCTCCTCGTGTATCCGAAAAGTAACTGGACGCGAGTAAGTGATCGAAGCGCAAGCCCCGGATCGGTAGCCGCTATCGTCCCTGTCGGAGCTCCGTGATGAGCTGTTCGATGGTCCGTTGTTGCTCTTCGAGCAGCACCGTCTGCTTTTCGACCGTCTCCTCGAGGTCGTCGAGTCGCTCGAGCAGTTCCGGATCGGTACCCGCCGTCGCGGCCGTGAACCCGCTCTCTCCGAACGATGGTGATGGGGACCCGTCGTCGATATCCTCGATCGAGCCCTCCGTTTGGCCGTCCGCTGTGACATCGGGTTCGGTCGTTTCGGGGACCGCCGATTCGTCCGTGGACTCCGTGCTAGAGCGTTTCGAAGACTCGTCCTGCGAGGAATGTGCTGCAAGCGGATCGACCTGTCGTGGTTCGCTTTCTTGGTCGACGACCGCCTCGGAAGCTGCGTCCTGGTCGGGCTCCATGTTGGAATCGACGCTCGAGGCGGCGTTTTCGTTCGACTCGGTGGCTTGCTGTTCGGTCGACTGCCGGTCTAACTCCTCTGGCGTCGGCGGGTTCGCATCGAGGGGATCGACGCCCTCGCCAAAGGCCGTTACAGGGTCCTCGCTCGGCTCTGGCTCTTGTTCGCGGCCAACTGCGTTATTGAGTTGTGCCAGCGTGTCGACGCCGTGATAGGCGAACAACGCCCGCTCGAGGCGTTCCCGGAGATCCGCCGCCTCGTCGTTCGGGGCCTTGATTCGTTTCGGACGCCCGTCTACTTCGAGAACGATCTGCGTCGCGACGCTGCCGTCCTCAAACGACAGGTTGGTGACGTCGTCGAAGTGATACTGTTCGAAGTCCTCGTCCCAGACCGCTTCGCCGATGTGTTTGACGAGTCGGTCGCTGGTGACGATCAGCGTGAGTTCGCTGAACCGATAGGTCTGGATAACCGCCTCGTCGGGGTCCGAAATTCCATTGCCGTTCAACACGCCGGCGACGAGCGGCGTAAGCACGGTATCCGTCGACCCCGACGGAATAGTGAAGTCTCGAGTGCCGTCGAGGGCGTACTCGAGCGTGAACCGCGTTTTTCGTCGTCCTTCTGAGATCGTCAGACGGTCGGCGTCGTGTGGAAACTCCTCGACCGATTCGTCGCTCAACAAACCGTCTGCACGATAAATGATCGAATCCGTGGGGGTGATAAAGAGCTCGTCGTCGCCGCCGAGAGACACGCGCGTGACGATCTCTTCACCATCGAGAGTGGACTGTACGATGCCGGGAACGCTCATATGCCCGGTGTTCGCAATGACCTGTGATAAATCCGTGGGTAGGATGCGGTGACCTCGTGGGGGGAGCGCATGCCTGGACCGAATGAGAAGGTTAAAGAAAGAGACCGCACTACGGGAGAACGAGCCCGGGTGGCTTAGCTGGACATAGCGCCGCACTCATAGGGTTCAGAGATTCGGTGCGGTTTCGCCTTGGAAGCCTCCGTGTCCCTTGAGGACTCTGCCGAGCCTCGAACCTGGGACATGCGGAGATCGAGGGTTCGGAGCCCTCCCCGGGCATTTTTCAAGGAGTTACGAACGCAGTGAGTAACGACGCTGGAAAACGCCCGGGGATGCTTTCCACGGATGTCTCGAGTCGGAGACGTGTACCAATCCGAGACCCAGGACGAATAGCGGTCGCATTGGGAAGCGCGGCTCCGCTGTGAAAAGGGGATCGGAGGTTATTCGAGGGACATAATATCGGTAATCTCGAACCGTGCTCCGCCTTCAGTTTCCGCAATTGGGCGAATACTCCACCCGTGAGCCTTGACTACCTGCTTGACGATCGACAGACCGAGACCAGTACCGTTAGGTCCTGAAGAGTACCCGACCTCAAAAATCTGATCGAAGTCCGCAGGTGGGATTCCGGGGCCGGTATCCTCAATAGCAAAGCCATCCTCAATCGGTTCGACCTTGACTGTGATGTTCGGCCCCCCATGTTCGATTGCGTTTCCAAATAAGTTCTCGAGCAATTGACAGAGGCGGTTATAGTCTGCCTCCATAGTCAACGACTCGCTGTCATCGATGCAAACTAAGTCGCTTCCTGTCGCTGCGTCACCGTCGACGATAGTCCAGGCATCCTCGACGGCGTCCCAAAAGGAGACAGGTTCGGTTTCACCGATACCCCGTCCCTGCTGTGTAAGCCACAGCACGTCATCGATGAGACGCTCCATGCGCTCGTGTGCGTCCGCAACCGGCTGGAGGAACTCACAATCATGCTCTGTTCGAGCGAGTGCCAGATACCCGTTGGCCAAATTTAGTGGATTTCGAAGGTCGTGAGAGACGACGCTGGCAAACTCGTCGAACCTGTCACGTTCGCGCTTGAGTTTCTGCTCGCGTTCCTTGCTTTCGGTGATATTAGTGGCGACACCAGCGATTTCGACGGGAACCCCCTCGTCATCAGTGACCAGTTCGAGTCGCGACTGGACCCACTGGATCCCCTGTTCCGGATGCTGGATACGGAACTCTTGTTCTACCGGCCAGTCGGCGGTCCGTTCTTGCTGAGTTTCTATTTCTGCGACCATCTTGCTCCGGTCGTCGGGATGAAGATGTCGCATCCACGATTGGGGGTCCTCGTATGCTTCCTCGAGTGTGATCCCGTAGATTTGCTCGACAGCGGGATTTGCATACAGTGTCTCCGAGTAATCTGTGGAGACGAAAAAGAGCGCATCCTGTACGTGTTTGCCGAATCGTTCGAATCGGGAGTGGAGACTTCGCAACTGCTCTTCGCGTTCTTTCTGTTCGGTAATGTCTCGGACGTACCCCACGATACGGCTTACAGACCCGTCCTCGAAAATCGGTTTTCCCTCGCTTCGAACCCACCGCAGTTCGCCGTTTGAACGGAGTATTCGATACTCGATTGCATCCGGTTCACCGTTTGCGACCGTTTCCATGGAGCGGATTGTACTCTCGCGGTCTTCGGGGTGAATGTACGCTAAAAATGCCCCGGGGTCGGCTGTGACGTCCGAAATAGAACCGCCCCAAATATCTTCGTACGCCGAATTGACGAACAGGAGTTCGCTCCAATCGCTGTTGAACATGAACAGGATATCATCGGACTTATCGGCAAGTTGGAACAATTTCTGCTTGGTTTCTTCGAGATCGCGTTGTGACCGTGACTGCCTGACGACATTGCCGATTCGATTTGCGAGTACCGTGTACTGACTGGTCCCAGACTCTTTCTGAAGATACTCTGTTACACCTGCAGAAATCGCCTCGCTGGCCACTTCCTCAGAGCCTTTCCCAGTGTAGAGAATAAACGGAAGATCAGGGTATCGCTCTCGAACGGCTTTGAGGAATTCGATGCCGTTCCGTCCAGTCATTTCGTAATCGGAGACGATACAGTCGACATCGTACTCGGCGAGCAATTCCAGACCATCGTCCGCAGCGGTTGCGGTTTCGACGGAAAATCTGTTGTCCTCACGCTCGAGGTAGATGGCGATCAAGCTGGCCAAACTCGAATCGTCGTCGACATGAAGAACGGTTATCTCCTCTTCACTCCCACTTGCCATCTATAGCACCAGTATCCGTGGGCCTGTTGTTCTTACGGCCACGAATGTCCTGTGGTATCGGCTGTCGATAAGTACGTCTCGTAGGTAAGACGCGCTCGAGTCCGTCGGAACTACTGTGAGACCGACAATCGGTCCGTTTTGCCGTCAGCCGACTCAGAGTTCGGGCGACTCGAGTCATCAGATTGCTGGACCGCAGCGATGAGCGTCAACAGGAAATACTGCTGCGTGGCGGTGTACTGTCCGCTCGACCACGTCACCCGCTGGACCGCCTCACTCGAGAAGTGCTCTTGAAAGTCGGACGGATCGCTCGTCGCCTCCGCGAGGGCCATCGGCGGGCTGTCGGCACCCCCTTCTCCCTGTCCGAGAAGTCCGAAGACGCGGTCTTTGAGGCCGGGATGTTCGGAGAGCCACTCGTAGCCAAAGCGCTTGACGCGATAGGTGAGCGAATCGATCGGCGCCCCGAAATCGACGTAGTCGATCTCGAGGGTCGCCGGCGAGAGCTGGGCCAGAAACTCCTGATAGAGCTTCGTTCCGTCCTTTTGGGCCGGCGGGCACGCCATCGCCTCCGCGAAGAAGGCGAGCGCGTAAAACGGCGTCGTCGACCACGTGTAGTACCGCGTGCGGTCCTCGCCGTGGTTGAGCCAGTTGATGCCGCGCTCTCGGACGAGGAAGTGGACGTACCGTCCTTCGAGCGTCGATTCGGGGTAGGAAAGCAACCGATTCTTGACCGAGCTAACAAGCCGCGCTAGCTCGACGTCGACGATGTCGGCGACCTCCTCGAGCGAGAAGACCTGTTGTCCGTCGATGACCAGTTCGACGAGTTCGTCCATCGAGTCGACGTCTTTCGACGGGGTAAGATCCGGGATGGCCTTGTCGCCGCCGTCGCCGGTAACGAAGGTGGCGTTCGGATGGTCCGTAGCGACCTGCTCGGCGAAATTGAGGCCGAGTGACATCCCGAGGTTGTTCATCCCCTGGCTCATCTCAAGAAGGAGTTCCCGGTGGCGGTCGGTTCTGTCCGCAACGTAGGATTGCCACGGAACGTCGAGTGCGTTCGCGACCTGTCTCGCGACATCGACTTCGGCGGCGTTACTGCCGTTCGGCCGCGCCGACGTCGCCGCCAACAGGTCACCCTCGGCGTGGGTGTAGCCGGCGATGACCGCTCGCGAATCCAGGCCGCCGCTTAACGAGACGACCGTCTCGCCGGTGACGCTCGCCCGGTTCTGACAGGCCTCGACGAATCGATCACGAAGCCGCCGGGCGTTTTCTTCGACGGATCGGTGCTCGTTCGCGTGGGCATCGAACTGGAACTCGTGAGTCGAGTCGACGGTGTTCGACTCGAGTTCGAGGACCGACCCTGGCGGGAGTTGCTCGACATCTTCGAACAGCGTTCGCGTCCCCAGCGGATAGCCGAACAGCAGCATCTGACCGAGCGCCAACGAATCGGGCTCGAGTCCGTCGCCCGCCTGCTGGGCCAGTTCGCGAACGACCTTGAGTTCGCGGGTGAGTATCGTTGTCTCCCCGATAGTCGCTCGATAGGTCGGCAGCCGTCCGAACGCGTCGTTTACCGCCCACGTCGTGCCGTCGTCCTGATCGACAACCAAAAGCAGAAAGTCCCCATCCCGTTCGCCGACCCACTCCGAGAGTTCGTCGTTACGTTCCTCGGCGACGAGCGTGGCCGCCTCCGTCACCGCTTCCTCGACGGTTTCGGTGCCATAGAGGTGCCCCTCGAGAACGATCGTGTACTCCTCGAGTTCGAAGACTTCGATCGGGTACTCGTCGTACCCCGAATAGGCGACGACCCCGTCGTCGCCATCGATCACGTAGTGGCTGTCGTACCGATCGGTAAAACAGACGGATCGAAGCGCGTCGTCGACTGCCTCGCGGTCGAACTGATCGTCGGCGACGGTGATTCCTGGCATACGACGTCGAAGACAGAGAATGGGGATTATTATATAGCTGTTAAACCCGCCAGCGAGCGGATCCGCTAAAGTGTGCCGTAGGGACCGCGATCTCGACAGATGGGTGAAAAACGTTCATCGAGTTGCGTTGATCGAACCGTTCGACCCCACCGTCACGTCAGAGAGAAAGAATTAAGCGATCGCCGGCGGGTATCTTACGTGGGGCGAACGCCCTGCTTCCGGCGAAACAAACCACAGCCCGAACGGCCATCGCTGAAGGCTCCCGGCGAAGGCACACGACGCGTGAACGGACGTTTGGATCCGGCGACCCGCAGCGCCGTTCGAGCCGAGCCCACAGCCGATAGGGGATGGCGCGTCGGACTCGTGGCCGTAAAAGCCCCCGGAAGCTACGTACGACGCCGAGACTCGGAATAACGCACCGCGCGAAAAACGGGTCGAAGAACTCGTACGGACTTTTCTACGACACAACAGACGGGCAACGAGTGGACCGGTTCGAGCCAGCTTTCCGGCTAGTTGAAGTGTGCGTACCCCACTTTCGAGAACATGAACGAGACGAAACGCTCGATTCTCGAGGCCCTCTCGGCGGGACCGGTCGGCGGCCCTGCTCTCGCCGACTCGCTCGGAATCTCTCGAGCGGCGGTCTGGAAGCACGTCGACGAACTGCGCGAGGCCGGGTTCGAAATCGAGGGCGGATCCGACGGCTACGTGCTCGGCGGGTCGACCGAGTACAACGCGTTAGCCGTCGAATACGGGCTCGAGGCACCGTTTTCCGTGGAGTATCACGATTCGATTGGGAGCACGAACGACCGCGCGCGAGACCTTGCAACTGACGGCGCTTCCGACATCGCCGTCCTCGCGGACGAACAAACGGGGGGACGAGGCCGACTCGAGCGCGCGTGGAGCGCACCCAGCGGTGGCGTCTGGGTGAGTCTCGTCTGTCGACCGGACGTGCCTCCGACGAAAGCGCCGCTTTACACCCTGGCAGCGGCGGTTGCGACGGCTCGAGCCGCCCGCGAAGCCGGCGTCGATGCGCGGATCAAGTGGCCCAACGACGTCGTCGTCCCGCTCGAGGATGAGGAGACCGACCGACCGTATCGAAAGCTCTCGGGAATCCTGACGGAGATGGAGGGTGAAACCGACCGCGTCGACTGGCTCGTCGTCGGAGTCGGCGTCAACGCGAACATCGATGCGGCCGAACTGCCCCCCGAAGCGACCAGCGTTCGCGAGGAAGCGGGCGACGTCGACCGTCGCGTCTTCGTCCAGCGGCTGATAGAGGAGTTCGACGCCCAGCGAAACGCCCTCGAGTCGGTCGTCGAGGCGTGGCGGGAACTCGCGCTGACGATCGGAAAACACGTGCGAGTCGATAGCGCCGGCGGAGCGGTCGTCGGCACGGCCGTCGATATCAGCGACACCGGAGCGCTACTCGTCGAAACGGCCGACGGCAGACAAATGGTATCCGCGGGGGACTGCGAACACCTCCGGCGGACGTGAACACCGCTAGGAACGGACCTGAAATTTCGACGGACACAACAGACGCCTTCACATATCCAGTAGCCATCACTACGCTCATATTTTCTATCCGCGCTCGCGCGCGTACGTGACCTTTTTAACCTCCCACCCACTATCCGAAAACAGGTTTTCATGTCTCAGGAAAGCGAGTACGGCGCCGGCCAGATTCAGGTCCTAGAAGGCCTGGAGGCCGTCCGAAAGCGCCCGGCGATGTACATCGGTTCTACCGATTCTCGGGGACTTCACCATCTCGTCTACGAAGTGGTGGACAACTCGATCGACGAGGCACTGGCAGGCCACTGTGACGATATCACCGTCTCGATCCACGACGACGGTTCCGTTACCGTTACCGACGATGGCCGTGGGATTCCCGTCGACACCCACGAAGAGTACGACCGTCCGGCGCTCGAGGTGATCCTCACCGTCCTCCACGCCGGCGGTAAGTTCGACAACAAGTCCTACCAGGTGTCGGGCGGACTCCACGGCGTCGGCGTCTCCGTGGTGAACGCCCTCTCGAGTCGGTTCGAGGTCGAAGTCAAGCGCGACGGCGGCGTCTTTCGCCACGCGTTCGAACGCGGCGAACCCCAGGGGGATATGGAACGCGTTCGCGACCTCGAAGCCGACGAGGATACGGGTACCGAGATCACGTTCTGGCCCGACGACGAGATCTTCGAAACCGACCAGTTCGCGTTCTCGACGCTCTCGAACCGGCTTCGTGAACTCGCCTTCCTCAACTCCGGCGTTCGCATCACTCTCCGCGACGAACGCGAGCGAAACGACGACGGCGAGTTCGTGGCCGAGACCTACGAGTACGAAGGCGGCATCCGCGAGTTCGTCGAGTACTTGAACGAGACCCGCTCGTCGATGCACGAGGAGATCATCTACTTCGAGGACGAAGACGAGAACATCCAGGTCGAGGTCGCGATGCAAGCGACCCAGGAGCTCCAGGGATCGATCCACGCGTTCGCGAACAACATCAACACGCGCGAAGGCGGGACCCACCTCACCGGATTCAAGACCGCCCTGACCCGGACGGTAAACGACTACGCCAAGGAGAACGACCTCCTCTCGGATCTCGAGGAAAACCTCAAAGGCGAGGATATCCGCGAGGGGCTAACCGCGGTTATCTCGGTCAAACATCCCGATCCGCAGTTCGAGGGCCAGACCAAGACGAAACTCGGCAACAGCGAAGTCCGGGGCATCGTCGAGAGCGCCATGCACGAGGGGCTTGGGATCTACTTCGAAGAGAACCCCGACACCGCCCAGGCGGTCGTTATGAAAGCGGTCGAGGCGGCAAAGGCTCGAATGGCGGCCCAGAAGGCCGAAGAACTCACCCGGCGAAAGTCAGCGCTCGATTCGACCTCGCTACCGGGGAAACTCGCGGACTGTCAGACCAAAGACCCCGAGGAGGCAGAACTGTTCATCGCGGAGGGTGACTCCGCGGGCGGCAGCGCAAAACAGGCTCGAAATCCCGAGTTTCAGGCCGTTCTTCCGATCAAAGGGAAGATCCTGAACGTCGAGAAACACCGACTCGACCGGATCCTCGAGAACGACGAGATCCGAAACCTGATCACCGCGATCGGGGCCGGAATCGGCGACGAGTTCGACGTCGAGGATATTCGATACAAGAAGATCATCATGGCGACGGACGCAGACGTCGACGGGGCCCACATTCGAACGCTCCTGTTGACGTTTATCTACCGCCACATGCGTCCGTTGCTCGAGGGCGGGTACGTCTACGCCACCCAGCCCCCGCTGTACCGGATTCGGTATCGCGGCGAGACCTACGACGCGATGACCGACGCCGAACGCGACGAAATCGTTGCCGAAAAGTGCGACGGCAACCCGACGCAGGTCCAGCGATTCAAGGGCCTCGGCGAGATGAACCCCGAACAGCTCTGGGAGACGACGATGAATCCCGACAACCGCATCCTCAAGCAGATCACCGTCGAGGACGCCGCGGCGGCGGACAAGATGTTCTCGGTGCTGATGGGCGACGCAGTCGAGCCGCGAAAGCAGTTCATCAAGGACAACGCGCCGGAAGCCGAGTGGATCGACATATAGAGAGTAGGCAAGACACATGAGCTCAGACGTACCCGAACCCACGGATGTAGAGGCTCGGACGGTCGAAACCGTCCGCATCGAAGACGAGATGGAACAGAGCTACATCGACTACGCGATGAGCGTCATCGCGGGTCGTGCCCTCCCCGACGCCCGCGACGGGCTCAAGCCCGTCCACCGACGCATCCTGTACGCGATGCACGAACTGGGCGTCACCAGCGGCTCGAGCCACCGGAAGTCGTCCTCGATCGTCGGCGAAACGATGGGTGACTATCACCCACACGGCGACAGCGCGATTTACGACACACTCGTCCGAATGGCACAGGACTTCTCGATGCGCTATCCCCTCGTCGACGGCCAGGGGAACTTCGGGTCGATGGACGGCGATCCGGCCGCAGCGCCCCGATACACTGAGGCACGGATGTCCGCGCTCTCCGAGGAGCTACTCGAGGACATCGACAAGGACACCGTCGACTTCCAGTCGAACTACGACGACCGACTCGAGGAACCGACCGTGCTTCCCTCCTCGTTCCCGAACCTGCTCGTCAACGGCTCCTCGGGCATCGCGGTCGGGATGTCGACGAACATTCCACCGCACAACCTCGGCGAGGTGATCGACGCGACGATCGAACTCATCGACAACCCCGATTCGACCGTCGAGGACCTGATGGAACACGTCAAGGGACCCGACTTCCCGACCGGCGCGAACATCGTCGGCCGCGACGCCATCTACTCGGCCTACGCAACCGGACGCGGCCGACTCCGGGTTCGGGCCGAGTTCGAGGTCGAGGAGTGGAAAACCGATCGGGAACGCATCGTCATCACGGAGCTTCCCTACCAGGCGAACAAGGCACGAATCGTCGAGCGAATCGCCGAAGACGTCAACGAGGGCGAAATCGAGGGGATTTCGGACCTGCGAGACGAGTCCGACCGAAACGGCGTTCGGGTCGTCATCGACCTCAAACGCGGCGCAAACAGCGACGTCGTCAAGAACAAACTGCTCGAGAATCACTTAGAGCGGACTTTCGGCGTCATCAACCTCGCACTGGTCGACGGCCAACCGCGGGTCCTCTCGCTCAAAGAGACCCTAGAGGAGTACGTCTCCCACCGCAGGGAGGTCGTCCGCCGGCGCAGTGAGTACGACCTCGAAGAGGCCGAGGATCGCGCCCACATTCTCGAGGGACGGTTGAAGGCCCTCGAGAACGTCGAGGACGTCGTCGAACTCATTCGCAATTCCGAGGACCGCTCGGCGGCGAAATCCGGGCTCGCATCCGAGTTCGACTTCTCCGAGTCGCAGGCAGAACACATCGTCCGGATGCAACTGGGCAGCCTCACATCGATGGAATCCGCGGAGATCGAAGACGAGTACGAGGAGGTCCAAGCGGAGATCGACCGCCTGACCGCGATTCTCGAGAGCGAGTCGAAACTGCTGACCGTCATCAAAGACGAACTTCGGGAGATCAAAGACGAGTACGACGACGACCGCCGAACCTCGATCATCGAGGATCAGGGGACGGTCACCCACGAGGACCTCATTCCGGAAGAAGACGTCGTCGTCGTCATGACCGAAGACGACTACGTCAAACGGATGCCGATCGACGCCTTCGACCCCCAGGGTAGAGGCGGCAAAGGGATCATCGGCGCGGACGTCAAAGAGGGCGACCGCGTGTCGGCGGTGTTCCAGGCGAACACCCACGACTACCTGCTTTGCTTTACGAACCACGGGCAGGTCTATCAACTGAAAACCTACGAGATTCCCGAGATGGGCCGGACGGCACGCGGCAAATCCGCCGTCAACATCCTCGATCTCGACGACGGCGAGGAGATCACGGCGGTCGTCGACACCGACTCGTTCGAGGACGACGAGTGCGTGACGATGGTGACGAAAAACGGCTACGTCAAACGCACGGCCGGCGAGGAGTTCGACAACATCCTCACGACGGGCATCATCGCGGCGAGCCTCGAGGAGAGCGACGAACTCGTCGACGTCGAGGTGACAGACGGCACGACCGATCTCGTGATCGCGACCGAACGGGGGATGACCATCCGGTTCGACGAGAACGAGGTGCGCGAGATGGGACGCAACGCCCGCGGGGTCAACGGGATCAAACTCCAGGGCGACGGCGACGACCGCGACGCTGTGGCCGGACTCGTCGCGATGGATCAGGACGACGACCGTTCGCTGTTGACCGTCACCCAGAACGGCTACGGGAAACGGACGCTGCTCTCTGAGTACAGCAAACAGTCACGCTACGGCAAGGGGCTAATCGACATCAAAACCAACGAGCGAAACGGTCCCGTTACGGCCGTCAAAGCCGTCACCGAAGACGACCACCTCGTCGCGATGAGCGAACGCGGACAGATCATGCGGACTCGAGCAGGCGAGATTTCGACGGTCGGGCGCAACACAATGGGCGTGACCATCATGGACGTAGAAGCCGACGACGCCGTCGCGAGCGTCGACGTCATCCCGGCGGTCGCCGCAGGTGATGTGAGCGAGTCGGACGAATCGTCCGAATAGGCTGTTTTTCGATCTTCAGACGGGCTTTTCGGATCGAATTTCGTGGCACTGCTGATCGAAGACAATTACCAGGGAAACAGAAAATACCAGCGGCAGTTAGTGGGCGGCTTCTTCGGACGGTGCGACCATCTCGTCGATTCGAAGGATCAGAATGTTGTTCGTATCGTCCTTGCCGTCGACGGTGCCTTCGATGAGGAGTTTCGAGAGCGGCGTCGGGCCGACGACGACCGAATCGTCCTCGTTAATGTCGCCGATCGCGCCCTGAACGTGAATCTCTGCGCGGCAGAGTTCGGGGTGGTGGACGCTCGAGAGGTCGATCTCTTCGATGATTACGTCGGTTACGGGTTCGCCTTCGTGCTCAAGTGGGACGGACGCGGGGTCGTCCATCTGCTGAATCTCGAGGGCTTCGTAGGCTGCTGCGGTCGGTTTGTATCCGCCTTTCGGACCGGGTACACCCTCGACGAGCTGGAGGGCTTTGAGACTCTGCATCTGGTTGCGAATCGTGCCCGGGTTTCGGTCGACCTGTTCTGCGATATCTTCGCCTTTGATCGCGTCGTCAGTTTCGTTGTGTAGATTCGTCAGGGCGCGAAGTATTTTCTTCTGGCTCGGAGTGAGTTCGATTGATGACATATGGAATCCTACGTAATTGATTTCCTTAAACCCGGCGGGTGAGCCCGGTGTTCTTTTCCATTCTTTTGTTGTTCCCGTGAGTAGTAAGGCGTTTCCTTTCTTTGAAAGCTGAATTCGGCGTTCGGAGAGAGGAAACTGTCGCGTGGCGGACCAAATCGACCGGGACACCATCCACGGGCAACGGCTTTCGAATGATTAGGTTGTGCTAATTACTGTGTTTGGGTGACCAATCTCGCTATGTAAGGAGCACGCCACAGATCGAGAGAATCCTCGAGGTTGAATACGAGCCCACCGTCAAGACCGGTGCGCCAAACCAGCGCTTACGACTCGAGTCCGGGAAGGGGGGCAACGCGAACGTGGTGAGCGACGCCCTCGGGCAGCGACACCGTCTCATCGTGATCCTCGGCGCATGCAGTTACCATCCCGAAGGGAGCGACCTCGAGAATCTCGAGTTCGACGCCGGGTTCGACGCCGTGATCGGCGAGGTACGAGAGGATTTCGGGGTCCCGATCGGCGACTTCCTCGACGACGACGACGTCGCCTCGTTCGAACTCGGTGACCGAGTCACCGTCGGGCTCTGCAGGGGGCTCTAAGTCCGCACCGGGGATCGGCGAGCCGTGTGGATCGACGTCCGGCTCGTCGAGGGCGGCAGCGACTCGACGCTCGAACGCCTCGCTAATGTGGTGTTCGAGCCGATCCGCCTCCGCGTGGACTTCCGACCAGTCGTAATCGAGGTGTTCTGTCAGATACGACTCGAGGAGTCTGTGATGACGGACGACCTCGAGCGCGACCGTCTCGCCCTCGGCGGTCAACGTGACGCCGCGATATTTCTCCCGATCGACGAGCCCCCGATCTTCGAGTTTCTCGAGCATGCTCGTCACCGTCGGCGACGTGACGTCGAGTTCGGCCGCGATCTCGGAGGTCTTGATACGATCGTCCTGATCGCGTTGAAGCTGGTAGATGGCTTTGAGGTAATCTTCCATCACGTCGCTCAGCATCATAGTTGAAATTTAGAGGCGTCTAACCCTAAACCTATCGACAGCCGTTCTCCGGGGATCGATACCACCAAACGACTGGCAGTAGACGACCGAGTATGGACCGGACAGTTCGAATTATCGGTGCGCCGATGGACTACGGTGCGAACCGTCGAGGCGTCGACATGGGACCGTCGGCGATCAGGTACGCCGGCGTCGCCGCGGAGCTCGAGACCACCGGCCTCGAGGTGACCGACGCCGGAGATCTACAGATGCCCCGCGCGGAGGAACGAGATCCGGAAGCCAACCAGCTGAATCGCGGGAACGCGAAGTTCCTCCGGGAGATCGAAGACGTCTCGAGACGACTCGCTCGAGAGGTCGGCGAAACGATTCAGGAAGGAGTCTTTCCGCTGGTGCTCGGCGGCGATCACTCGATCGCGATCGGCTCGATGAACGGCTCGGCTCGCGACGCCGATCTGGGCGTCGTCTGGTTCGACGCGCACGCAGATCTCAACACACCTGAAACCTCACCCAGCGGGAACGTCCACGGAATGCCACTCGGTGCGGCCCTCGGACGCGGAATCTTCGGTGAGATGGACTGGGCGCACGCGCCTCGCGTCCGCGAGGAGTCAGTCGCGTACGTCGGCCTCCGGAGCATCGACGACCGGGAGCGCGAACTCATTCAACAGAGCGATATTACGTCGTTTACGATGTCAGACATCGATTCTCGCGGAATCACAACCGTTGTCGAAGAGGCTCTCGACGTCGCGACGAGTGGAACCGACGGCATCCACGTGAGCCTCGATCTGGACTGGCTCGATCCCAAAACCGCGCCCGGCGTCGGCACGCCTGTCCGTGGTGGCGTCACGTACCGCGAAGCACACTCCGCCCTTGAGGCCGTCTCGAGCCGTCACGCCGAAACTGGCGTCCTCCGGTCGATGGATGTCGTCGAAGTGAATCCGATCCTCGATGAGGCCAACGAAACGGCGACGCTCGCTGCCGAACTGAGCGCAAGCGCGTTCGGCAAGCGAATCCTCTAACCGACGGTTCGCGCCATAAGTGTGTGAACTATAAACACAGTAGTTTGTGTTCCAACACCTTTGTATCGGTGTACACACCACTGTTGGGTATGACAGACAATGTTGTCGTGCTCGGTGCCGGATACGCCGGTGCCGGCGCGGTCAAGAAACTTCAATCGGAGCTCGAGGACGACGCGTCGCTCACGTGGATCGCAGACGTCAACTACCACCTCGTTCTCCACGAATCCCACCGCGTGATTCGCGACCCGAGCGTTCGATCCGACATTACGATCCCCGTCGGCGAAATCGCCGACCGCTCGACGCAGTTCATCCAGGACGAAGTCACCGAAATCGACACCGACGAACGACTCGTCTCCCTTGAGGACGGAGACGAAGTCGAGTACGACTATCTGATGGTCGGTCTCGGAAGCCAGACCGCCTACTACGGCATTCCGGGTCTCGAGGACCACTCGCTCACGCTCAAGAGCCTCGACGACGCACTCGAGATCCACGAATCGATCAAGGAAGCAAGCGAGGAAGCGACTCGCGGCGAACCGGCACAGATCGTCATCGGCGGCGCGGGACTGTCGGGAATTCAGACGGCGGGCGAAATCGCCGAGTTCCGCGACATCCACCGCGCGCCGATCGACATTCACCTGGTCGAAGCGCTCGAGGAGATCTTCCCCGGAAACGACCCGGAGATCCAGCAGGCCCTGCGCGACCTCCTCGAAGAGGCCGGCGTCGAAATCCACACCGACGACCCGATTACCGAAGCCGAAGAGGGCGTCATCCACTTCGACGAGGGCGAACCGCTCGAGTTCGACACCTTCGTCTGGACCGGCGGCATCACGGGCCGGGACGCACTCGACGACACCGACCTCGAGAACGAACACAACCGCGTCACCACCGAGGCGAACTTCCAGACCTCCGACGAGCGCGTCTTCGCGATCGGCGACTCGGCCATCATCGACCAGGGCGACCAGCCCGCCCCACCGACGGCCCAGGCCGCCTGGCAAGCAGCTGAAGTCGTCGGCGAAAACATCCCTCGAGCGATCGAGAACCGGCCGCTGAAGACCTGGGAGTACGACGACAAAGGGACCGTGATCTCGGTCGGCGACAAAGCGGTCGCCCACGATGTCAAGATGCTGCCGTTCGATACGTTCGGCGGCTTCCCCGCGAAGAACCTCAAGAAACTCATCGCCGCCCGCTGGATGGCCGACATCACGTCCTGGAACCGGGCTCGAACGTCCTGGTCGTCACTGTAAGCGACTGATTTAGCCGATTTTCCATCGATCGAGGGATCGATTTATGCCGGTGCTTTTTGGTCTCGAATCGCCCGTTACTCAGAGCGAGAGTCGTCGCCGGTGCCATCGGACGACTCCTCTCTGGACCCGTCGCTCGAGTCGCTCCCCATCGGTCGTGCGGGGACGCCGGCGACCGTCGTTCCGGGGGCCACGTCTCGAGTAACGAGCGAGTTCGCCGCCACGCGCGCGTCGGCACCGATTTCGACGCCGGGTAACACGATCGCACCCGCGCCGATCATCGCTCGCCCTCCCACCACGACCTCGCCGGTCCGGTACTCATCTTGGAGGAACTCGTGACAGAGGATCGTCGCATCGTAACCGACGATGGCATCGTCCTCGACGGTGATCAGTTCGGGCCAGAAGACGTCGGGCGTCGCCTCGAGTCCCCACGAGACGCCCTCACCGACGGTTACGCCTATTCGGCGCATCAACCAGCGCTTGAGCCGAAGGCTCGGCGAGATGCGGACGAGCCAGATCACGAGGTAATTGATCGCTACCTGCAGCGGGTTCCGAGCGGTCGTCCAGTGAGCGAGCGAGTTCGAGGCCCCCGTCGTGGGATGGACGCGGACGCGGTCGTGTCGCCGATTCGTCCTCTCGCTTCGGTCCGTTTCGTCGGTCACTGTTTCGTCCGTTCGTGGTCACTCATCATGAAACCGACTGGTTTTCCAGCTATCGAGTCGAGGAAGTTCAGTCGAACTCCGTGAGGAGCCGATCCGCGCTCGAGCGCTCGCCCGGGATTCCAACGAGGTCCCGAAAGGCCTCGCCCGATACCGAACAGCGGTAGGCCGGCTTGTACATCATGTTCTCCCCGCCGGCGGTGACCGAGAGCGCGTCGGCGATCTCCTCGCGGAGGTAATACTGTGCCCGCTCGTTGCCGGGTTTGACGTAGTACTCGCTGAGGCGAATCGGATACCGATCGAACAACCCGCCGGGTTCGCGTCCGTCGATCAGCACGATCGTCTTGTCCTCGAGATAGGCGTTCCCATCGCGTGCGCGTTTCGCGTGAGCGTTATCGGAATGAGCCTCGAGCAAGGCTCGTCGCTGGTCGAGAGGCGAGTCGGGCTCGAGTACGTCGACCGTTCCAACCGTGAAGTAACCGAGAAGGTACCGGTGTGCACGGTCGCCGTCCGGTCGCCGGAGCCCCGCGTAAAATCCGACGATATCGCCGGGTTCCAGAGAACGAAGTCGAGAGACGTAGCCGCCGCGATGTTCCCCGTAGGTCAACGCCTCGAAGTTGGGATCGCGATGAAACGGCCACTCGTCGAGGGCGGCTCCGGAAATCCGCGTCTCACCATCGGTGATCGGACGGGGAGAGATGGTGGTTGCGAGATCGGCCGCGACTCCCTCGCGTGTTCGAAGCGGCCACGACCCGAGCGTTTCTGACTCGCTCGTGTGTCGAGTTTTTTCAGGGATCGGGACGTAATCGAAGCGTCCGTCCTCAGCGAGCCCCCCGAGCGCGCCGAGGTTTGTGGTATCAGCACCGATGCCGGCGAGGACGACAGTCATTGTACGAGGTGGGTCGGACGAGCGGATAAATCCGGTGATGGCAGCCCGAATCCAACGGAATTACTGGGGGGATAGTTCCTGATGTCGTCTGCAGAGGATATCGCTGCCACTCTACAAACGATCTTTGGCGGGTCTCGAGAACAGCACGTATCGACGCGACCTAGGTGTACTGCTTGACGGCGAGTTCGATCGCCTCGAGCGTGTTATCGACTCGATTGTCCGCGACCCGGATCAAACCACTCGGGTTATAGCCGTCTGAGTAATCGAAGACCGTGTTGACTGCCGCTTTCGGCACCGACGTCGCTGTGAAGTCTTCGACCGTATAGATCAGCGTGGCGGGCTCGTCGTCCCAGAACGTCGTGCTCGCCCATTCGTCAGTATCCGTGAACGTGGTCCCGACGCGGCCGGTTCCAACGTACTCGTCCTCGTGGTAAAACAGCAGGAGATCTCCTTCGTCCATTTTCTCGAAATACGTTTCCGTGCTCGATCCCGCTTCTACGCCCCAGAATCGGGCCGACTCCGACCCGGACAGCTCGTCGGGGCGATCAGGATAGTCGCTCAGATCGACTTCCGAAAGAACCGTCCGCTCAAATGTTTCAGAGTCATACGGCACGAGAAATACGTTCGAGCTCATTACCGTATAAACGAACGGAATTACTGATAAAACGTTGGTTTTACGCTCACGAACCGGCCATAAGTATCGACAATATGACTAATTCCCCTGTCGTGTCGGGCTCGAAAACACGCGACCCGATCGAGACCGAACGAGAGATCAACGTCGTTCCGTCGAAAACCCCATAACAACTAACAGTTGATCGGATGGCAGCAACAGATATACACGACACGAAACCACAGACCATATGGAATATCTGCTGTGGGTCGTGATCGCAGTTCTGGCGTACTCGGTCGTCGCCCCGCTCACGAGTATCGCAACGCAAGACGTGCCGGCCGCAGTAGGACTCTTTCTCGCGACGGTCGTGTTTCTCGTGATTACAACGGTGGTGTTGTTCCTGACGGGCACCGTCGATCCGTCCTACGCGGTTTCAGAGGACGCCGCGTACATTTACGTCGGCGGAGTGTTCCTCACGATCGGCATTCTCGCGTACACATCGGCGCTCGAGGCCGGCCCGGTCAGCGTCGTCGTACCGATTTACGGCATGTTCATCGTCGGGAGCTCCGTGCTTGGAATCTTCTTTCTCGACGAGACGCTCTCGGTGACCCGCGGTGCAGGAATCGCCTGTGCAATCGTCGCGATCTACCTTAGTGCGGGTGAACAGTAGTGGTCCGTCGCTATCTCTCCCTGTCGCTCGTTGCGTTCATCGCGTACAGTCTGGTTGCGCCGGTGATGAAAATCGCGATGGAGTCGGTTCCGAGCACGGTGGCCGTCTTCCTCTCGAACTTCGTCCTGCTCGTGCTGGTTGGCGGCGTATTGGTTTACAGAGGTATGTCGGTTCGGCCGTACCTATCCCACCCGAAAACGCCCTACATCGCTGGCTGGGGGATCACGCTGGCAGTCGGTCTCCTAGCGTACTACCGCGCGCTCGAACTCGGTCCAGTCAGCGTCGTCGTTCCCATCTACGGGCTCTTCATCGCCCTGAGCTCCGTCATCGGCATCGTCTTCCTCGAGGAATCGCTCACGGCTCGAAAGGTAGCGGGTATCGGGTTCGCGGTGCTTGCTATCGTGCTTATGTCCCTGTGACCACCGTACGATACGGCGACTAACTACGCCGACAGAAAGATCCCCCTCTAAATACCGCTGATGGCGCTCTTAGGTGCTCGAGACACCCGCAGATGAAAAGATAGAGAATACGTAGTGGGACCGCTGAGAGTCGAACTCAGGTCCTACGGACCCCATCCGCAGAGGATACCACTACCCCACGGTCCCGCATATTGATCGATGAGAGTGTGGCGTTTAAGCGTGTCGTTTCGCGAGGACCGGAACGCCCTCGAGAATCACACGAGCACGCGCTCGAGTTCGACGACGGTCCCCGACTCGCTCGAGGCGTCACCGACGAGCGTTCCGAGACAGACTGCCGCCCCGTTTTGGGTGTAACAAGTCACGAGCGAACCTCGATCAGCGTCGGGGACCTCGAGCACGCCGGGGGCGTATACCGGCGCGCCTTCGGCGACCTCCCGGGCCGCACTATCGGCGATGACGACCGAGGGAATGTGCTCGAGGATCCGCTCGCCGGGGCTGACGAGTTCGAAGAGGGGCTCCGGGTCGTCGTCCTCGAGCCAGAAGGCGAGGGCGTCGACGAAATCCTCGGCGGTACAAAGCGTGCTGTCGTCGAACGGTTCCGTCGCCGTTCGACGGAGGTGACCCATGTGGCCGCCGGTTCCGAGCGCGAGCCCGATATCGTGACAGAGTTTCCGGACGTAGGTGCCACTCTCGCAGCGAATCCGCAACAGAACCTGTCGATCGGCGGCTTCGAGCACCTCGAGATCGTACAGTTCGCGAACGCGCAGACGACGCGAGACGGCGCTTTTCCGAGGGGGTTTCTGGTAGATCGGGCCCTCAAACTCCCCGATAACGGACTCGGCGTCCGCAGGAACCGTTGCGTGGGTTTCGAGGACGGCCACGTACTCCTTTTCGCCCTCGAGAAAAGCCTGTGCGAGACGAGTTGCATCCCCGAGCATGACCGGTAGACACCCAGTAACCTTGGGGTCGAGCGTACCGGCGTGGGCCGCGCGATCGATCGTCGTTCCGGCGTCGGCGCGCTCAAGCGAATCATCGACGGCGTCACGAATCCAGCCGCTGACCTGATGGGAGGACGGGCCGGGCGGTTTGTCGAGATTGACAACGCCGAAGGTGAGCAACTCGGCGGGCGAACGGTCGTCCGGTGGGCCACGGAGAGCCATCAAAACTCGGCGTCCAGTTCGATCGGGGCCTTCCCCTCGTCCCCGTGTTGGTCGTATTCATCGACTGCGGTCACGAGCATGTCGAGTACGGCGTCTGGCTCCCACCTGGCGGTGTTGACCGAGAGATCGTAGATCGTCAGATCGCGGATATCGATCCCGTAGTACTCCCGATACCGCTGGGCTTCACTCGCTTCTCGAGCCTGCGTTTCCTCCGTCGCCCGGACCGGGTCTTTCTCCTCTCGCTCAGCGATCCGTTCGCCGCGGACGCTCGCGGGTGCATCGAGCCAGAACCGAAAGTCCGCGTAATCGCCCGCGAGCCACCCGGCGAGTCGTGACTCGAGAACGAGGTCGTCTTCCTCGATCGCGATCTCGCGGAGCCGACGGTCCAGATCGCGGTCGATATCGTCGTTTTCCTCGGCGAGTTTGTTGAATTCGAGAGGGGTATAGCCGCGTTCCTCGGCGAGTTCCCGGAAGATATCACCGCCGCTGACGTGCGAGAGGTCGAAGGTCTCAGCAAGCAACTCGGCTGTCGTGCTCTTTCCGCTTCCCGGCGGTCCGGAGACGGTGAGTAACATATCTCACCTCCACGCTACCGGGTAAAATGGGTTTTGAATCGCATGCGGTCGACTGGGCGGATCAACGCTAAGAGAAACACTCGAGGTAAAACAACTGATCGAAGATGAGACGGAATCACCGACATGAGGCGGTTGATCGACGGGAAAACGGATGACTGCCTTTCTGAGCCGGTTCAGGTGTTCGTGGGGGTCATATCGATGTTGAGCGCTTTCCGCAACAGCTGGGAAAAGCCCATCGAACAGAGGAAGTACCAGAGAATCCAGGCCATCACCGGCCCGAGTACGCCCTGTTGCCATCGAATCTCACCGACAAGCGGCATGATGACGTACCGCTCGGCTCCCTGGAGCGTCGACACCTTCCAGTACATCCAGAGGAACAGCGGGATCGTAAAGAGCATAATCCAGACCATCGGCCGGAACTGCTCTTTGAACATGCCCAGGTTGTCCGCCATGGCTTCCATCTGCTCTTCGCGAGCCTGTTGCATCTCGTTTTCGAGCGCCTCGAGTTCCGCCTCGCTCGCGCCGCGCTCTTCGGCTTCTTTCTTGCGCTCGCGAACGTCCTTCTGTTTTTCCTGCATCGCGTTCATGCGCTCTTGATACTTACCGATACGTTCGGTGTTCATCAAGTTCGCCTGAAGCAGCGTCGAGTAGAGCCCTGTGAGCATGGAAACTGCGATAATCACGGCGTAAAATGGAAGGGCTGCATCGAGCGGGCCAAAGACCATATCGACCGTCCTCCCAACCGTGTCTCCGACCGAATTGAGCCAGTAGCCGAACATCAACAAGATGGCACCGACGCCGGCCATCTTATCCCACTGGGACCACTTGGCTTCGTCCTCGTCGATATCGACGTCGGGAACGTCGGTGGCGCTACCGCCACCATCGCCGTCTAACGCCTCGTCGTAGGCGTCTCGGTTCGCGATTTCGAATCCCTCATCGCCATCGACCAGAATCCCTTTCTCGATCAGTCGGCCCCACTGCCCGCTCGTGAGGTCGTCGCGGACGTCCGACCATTCGATCTCCCCCCCGTTTCGATCCGCCGTCTCGCGGATCGCCTCGAGGGCCTCGGTCATCGAGCCGTCCTCGCGGACGAGAGAATTGATTTTATCGGCTGTACGCGTCATCTAGTCGCCCTTTGGGTGGTCCGATATACAAGTGTTTTTCTTCGACAGCGCGCGCTCGACATCACGCGATTGTTCAACACGCACAATCCGACAAAACGAAGCTATCGATCGGCTCCACCGGTCGCTTGGTGGAGATAGACCGGTCGCGTGCGCTTCAGGTCGTCGTCTCGATCGTTTCCCTGACGTCTTCCCAGACCTGTTCGGGAGCCTGCTCGCCGTCGACGCGCTCGAGGGCCCCCGCGTCCTCGTAATGGTCGATTACGGGTTCGGTGTTCTCTCGATACACCCGAAGGCGTTCTTTGACGGTTTCTTCGGTGTCGTCGTCCCGCTGGACGAGTCGTTCTTCGACTTCGTCGTCTTCGGGCGGGTTATACTCGACGTGATATATATCGCCAGTCTCGGGGTCCAGCCGACGACCGGTGAGCCGGTGGACGAGCTCGTCTTCGCTCACGTCCAGCATGAGCACGAGATCGAGCTTGGTCATCGACTCGAGTTCTTCGGCCTGCTCGAGGTTTCGCGGATAGCCGTCGAGAACGAATCCGTCGGCCTGCGAGAGCGCTTCGTCGACGATTTCGTTGACGACCTCGTCGGGGACGAGTTCGCCGGCGTCCATGTACTCGCCCGGCGTGTCGTACTCGAGACCGAGGTGGGAGATGTCAATCCCTTTGTTTGCACGCAAGGCGTCACCGGTCGTGATGTGCTCGATATCGAAGTGGTCGGTGATCTTCGCACTCTGTGTTCCTTTCCCGGCCCCGGGCGCCCCCAGGATCAGAATTCGTGGCTGTGCCATACGAGCCAGTACCGCACCGTCGCATAAAGGCTTAAAGAAACGAGAGCGTGACACAGGTATGACCAGATTCGACGCCGCCGACCCCGAAACGCGGCGGGCCCTGTACGCCGACGCGATCGCCGCTCACCGGGAACGTGAGAGTCAATTTCTGACGATCGAAGTCGACGAAAGTTCTCTCGAGGGGAATCCGGCAGTTGCAGAGCACGGTATTCCGTGGCTCCAGTTTGCAGACGACACTATCAATCTCGACTGTACGAACGACGAACTCGAGCGGTTGAAATCACTCCTCTCGGACTTCCCCGCGTTCAGCATCGACGAACTGACGCGGCCCGAAAACGCAGACGGCATCAATGTGCGCCTACGCGCGACTACCGACCCGGAGCGGATCGCACAATTTCTCGACGCGGCAATTCAAACCGTCTACGTGCTTCCCGAGGCGACGAAAGTGTGGGCCGTCGAGGTATAGCGAGGTCGTTTCCATGGCCGAAACGACCGATCTAGTTCGAAGGCGAGAACGTCAGATAGTGGTAAGCTCCGCGCGCGGCTCGGCCGAACGCACGAAAGAGTATGCGCGGCAGGTGTGGCGGGAGCGGTAAAATAGTGTGTTGTGCTGATAGCCCGAACATATTCGTATAAATGGCCGACTCGAGCGGTAATACGCTCTTTCTATTCGAGAACCCGGGATTGAGAGCGACAGAAAAAAGACCCATGGGTCGAACAAGGACGTACGGACTAGAGAGCACACAACGGCTCGTAACACGGCTGTATCGAGCGGACAGTCGTGACTAGCGACAGGCCAACGTTTCCAAATAGATAAGTGCTCCCAGCGAGCATCGTCCGACATATACCCGGTTTACAATAGAGGTGAACACAATCTACAGCGCACTTCCAACTCCGACTCCATTGCAGATGGGTACGGGTGCAGAAGACATGACACGTTCAGACGTGTTCGGGGATATCTTCCTCGTCTTCCTCGCGCTCGGTACGCTCGTCGGGATTCTCGTCATTTCGTATACACTGTACAACTCGTACAAGTACCGTGATACGGAGGACCGATCCGACGACGAAAATCTGCCGGCACTCGGAGAACTTCCGACAGGCGGAGGCAGCGGCAAGAAACTATTCGTCTCGTTCATTCTGAGTGCGATCGTCGTTATCGCACTCATCGTCTGGACCTACGGTATGCTCCTCTACGTCGAGGACGGACCGGACGAAGAGCCCGCAGTCGAGGTCGACGTACAGGGGGCAACGTTTAGCTGGTCCTACGAGTACGATAACGGGCTCGAACCCACCGAACTGGTCGTTCCGGCCGGTGAACATGTCGAGTTAAACGTCACATCAATAGACGTCTGGCACACCTTTGGGATAAGTCAGGAGCGGGTGAAGGCTGATGCAATCCCCGGTGAACACGATGAAACATGGTTCATCGCCGACGAAACAGGCACACACGAAGGTGCAATCGAATGCTACGAACTGTGCGGTTCAGGCCACTCAAATATGGAGGGTGACCTCGTCGTCTACGAACAGGACCGGTACGAAGAGTGGGTTGACGAGCAGTTCACACTCAATATTACGGTCGAAGACGGAAACGAAGAACCGGTAACCGACGGCGTCGACGAGATCACGCTCGAGCACACGGAGGAGGACGGTCACGACTACTCCTACGACGGCTCCGAGTTCGAAAACGGCTCGATCACGATCAACGAGATTGATCAGGGCGGCACCTACGATCTCGTGATCACGCCGGAAGACGGCTCTCAGTTCGAACCGGTCGAAGAGGAACTCGACTTCACCGGACCGACTGAGGAGACGTACACGCTCGAATCACCCGACGACGAAAGCTCGGGTGATGACGAATCAGGAAATACCAATGATGGAGACGATGAGAGCGGTAGTGGAGACCAGGGGGGTGAGAATTGATGAGTGATCTTCCGCCAAAAACGTCAATCAAACGGTGGCTGGTCACGACAAATCACAAGGATGTCGGCGTGCTGTATATCATCACAGCACTGTTTTTCCTCGTCCTTGGTGGATTGTTCGCACTGTTGTTCCGTGTCCATCTTTGGGAGAGTGGTGGCACCGGAATCCTCTCTAACAGCGGCTACAACCAGGCTGTTACAGCCCACGGGCTGGTGATGGTCTTCTGGTTCCTCTCGCCGATTGCGAGTGGGATTGCGAACTACTTCGTTCCGTTACAGATCGGAGCAAAAGATCTCGCGTTTCCGCGATTGAACGCGTTGAGCTATTGGTTCTACCTGTTTTCGGGACTGCTGATTGCACTCTCGTTCTTCCAGGGCGGAACGTTTGCGGGCGGGTGGACGATGTACGCTCCATTGAACGTTCCGACGTACACGCCAGCCGTTCAAGCGACGACAGGCGGAACCGCGACGATCTTCGCGTTGATCCTGTTCGTTCTCTCGATTACGATCGGGACGGTGAACTTCCTCGTGACGATCCACCGGTCCCGTGCAGAAGGACTCGGTCTGTGGAACATTCCACTGTTTACCTGGTCGTGGCTTCTGACGGTCTGGATGATGCTGTTCGCGTTCGCAGCCTTGCTCGCAGCACTCCTACTCCTCGGGATAGACCGGGTGATGATGACCCAGTACTTCGCGACCGATCAAGGATCGGGGCTCCTCTGGGGCCACCTGTTCTGGTTCTTCGGCCATCCGGAGGTGTACATCGTCTTCTTCCCCGCATTGGGGATCATGTTCGAGACGTTCCAGACCTTCTGTGGTCGACGGCTCGTCGGGCGTAAGTGGGTCATTATTGCGATGGTCCTCGTGGCAGTCCAGTCGTTCCTCGTCTGGATGCACCACATGTTCCTGACGACGATCAACCTAGAAATCAAGACGCTGATCATGGCGACTACCATCGGGATTTCGTTACCGTTCGACCTGATGGTGTTCTCGCTGATCTACACCATGGTCAAGGGACGCGTCCGGTTTACGACGCCGTTCCTGTTCAGCCTCGGCGCGCTCGTCCTGTTCATCCTCGGCGGTATTACCGGAGTCTTCCTCGGTGCCGTCGTGCTCGACTACGAGTTCCGTGGCACCTACTGGGTCGTCGCTCACTTCCACTACGTGATGGTCTCGGGCGTCACCGCACTGATCGCGGGACTGTACTACTGGTGGCCAAAGATAACCGGGAAGATGTACTCCGAACGACTCGGCAAACTCAACTTTGCCGTTTACTTCTTCGGGTTCAACCTGCTTTACTTCCCGATGTTCCTCGCCTGGGAGACCCCACGCCGGGTCTTCAACTACGGGGAAGGAATGGAAATCTACCACCAGATGGCGACGGTCGGCGCGTTCATCCTCGCGTCGTCTATCGCGATCATGTTCATCACGTTCGCCCACAGCTATCTCTTCGGGCCGAAAGCACCCGACAACCCGTGGAAGTACTCGCGGACGGCCGAATGGGCGATTCCATCGCCACCGCCACTCGACAACTGGAGCGGCCGCCCATCCTACGCGAGCGGACAGCTCGAGTTCGTCGATGACTCCGCAAAAGCAACTGACGGCGGCGTTACAGCCGAGACGGCTGTCGCCCAGCAGGAAGCAGAACACGCCGATCACGCCAGTATCTGGCCATTCGGGATCGGTCTCGGAACGTTCGTCACCTTCCTCGGCATCAGCGGCTTGACGCCGTTCGTGTACAGGTTCATGGAGTCGGAGGTCGACGCCGGAAACACCGAAATCGCCGGCGGCTTGCCAACCGGCCCCGCCGCCGAACCGAATATCATGTTCCCGGCACTGACCGTCGTCGGACTCGGAATCCTCGCGATCACGCTGTTTAAATTCGGCGTCGAGGAGTTCAACGCACCTGAGATGGCCATCGCCGAACGCTGGCCGTTCGGCGGCGTCGACAACGCCAAGATGGGCGTCTGGGTGTTCCTCGCATCCGACGTCGTCGTCTTCGGCGCCGCAATCGGCGCGTACGTGTTCATGCGGATCCACATGGGCTGGACGAACTGGGAAACGGTTCCGTTCGCCACCTGGCCGGGACTGTTGAACACCTATATCCTGATCACCTCGAGTTTCACCGTCATCCTCGCGCTCGTGATGGCCGAACGCCAGAACAAGAAGGGGCTGCTTGCAACCCTCGGCGCGACGATACTGCTCGGGTTCGCGTTCATGGGTGTGAAAGCCTACGAGTACACCCAGAAGTTTAGCCACGGAGAGTACTGGTTCTCCGGGCTCGAGTACTCGCTGTACTACGTAACCACAGGCTTGCACGCACTCCACGTGATCCTCGGCCTGCTCGTCGCAGGCTTCATGATCTACCGAGTGCTCTCCATCGACGCCTACCTCGAGGATCACAGACCGGTAGAGTACTTCGGTCTCTACTGGCACTTCGTCGATATCGTGTGGGTTCTCCTGTTCCCACTGTTCTACCTGCTGTAAGCGGCTCGTTTTCTGTTTTTTCGCAATAGCTCTCTCTTCGAACGCTGCGAGTCGATCTTGATGTGTTAAATCACTGGCTTAGCCATCACTATCGCTATTCAAACCTCGTTCTGTGAAACGATATGAGGAAGGTATAAGTGCCTCTCTCCCCCAATAATCAGTCAATGGCGTCGATTCGGACCTACTCGCTCATTTACGTAGCACTGCTCCTACTGGGTACTGCACAGTTCGCCCTCTTCGAAATCGACCTGATCGAATTCGGCTACTGGACAGCACTGGCTGGCGTGCTGGTTTTCTCAGTCGCAAAAATATTGCTGGTCGCGGGGTACTTCCAGCATCTCATCGAAGAACCGCGTGCGATCACGTATATGATGGGAACCGCGGTGTTCATGGTGTTTCTACTCACCGTGGCTGCCGGATTCTCGATCCAGTAATTCGTTCGTCGGCGCGATTTTACGTCTATTCCTGCGTTCGAACCTTGTGTCCGTATGAGCGATACACGTTGTCTATCGCCTGTTCCTCTCCAATACGATCTACCGGCGACATCCGTACCGGCCCAGAGAGTGACGTGACCTTTCTCGAGGATCTTGAGTAGGCCCACCATGACGAGACATCGGTATGCGAGCAGATCCGAGATGAGTGATACGACCCGCGGCACAACGAGCAAAGGCGTCCCAGCAGAGCCCTACTGGCTGCCACTCGATAACTCGAGTAGGAGAGAGACAATACCCAGACCAACTTCAGCAACGATATCGCTACCATCGAGTACGATGTCGAATTCGGCCAGTAAAGCGGATTGGAACCCGCCTCTATAGAGGAGAGATATTCGACCGTGAGTCGGGGATCAAAACGCCAGAAACAATTCCTGACGAACGCATTCCTCACTGTGTTCGTCATCTTGTGTCGTCAGAGAGGGCTGGGGCAGATTTGGACCACGGTCGTTTCGCTTCACTCCCTGATTCAAATCTACCTACCGTAACGATCCTGTCGCTCGTAAATTTGCTCGCGACAGAAGTAGTGGGTTGGGGCAGATTTGAACTGCCGACTTCCTCCGTGTGAAGGAGGTATCATAACCGGACTAGATCACCAACCCGCAGCCGATTGTATCCGTGCGTTCGACTTAAGACTTCCTTTCAAGTGTCGACAGTGCTCCCCGAGCAGCTCGTGCCGAACGATGAGCACCTGTCACGGACCTGTATACCGTCTCAGCAGTACATCCGGATACCAGGGAAGCCGATAGCGAGTCCCTCGAGGCGCGGACAGCGACACGTTTTCAACCCAGTCATCGCGGTCATGGGACCAAACAGATCGCCACTGGGGGAGCACTACTCGAGAATTCCACCGAGGATGCCAATTTTGTATAGCACTATAGAATATATTACTTCAATAGAGTCGTACGCACGTGTCCAAAATCAGTACGTTAAACTCGGTCCGGTCCCTACCGACTCGCATGGCTCAGGAACTCGAACACGAATGTCCCGAATGCGGGGTCAAAACTTTTTATCGCGCAGCCAGCACGTCTTTGCACCTCGGCGAGAAAATCAAGTGGCACTGCCCGGATTGTGACTACGGCTTCGTCCAAATCGGTGAGATCGACTCAAGCGCGGCATAAAGCAGCCTGAAACGGGCACTTCCCGTGGTAACTCAGCCGGAATCTCTACCTCTTGATAAGGGAGATTACAAGCGTTAGACAAAATCCGCAATCGATTCGAACGAGCCGTCGACGATCGCGTCTGCAACGCGATCGCTCTCGAGGTCGTCCGGAACGTGATTCGGGTACTTTCGTCGGAAGTACCCCACAAGATTCTGCAGATCTCGTTGGAGGAACGTCGTCGCGTTTTCGTGGTCCGTCGGCACCGCCTGGGGCCAGTCGAATATTTTCACACCCGATTCACTGACGAAGACGTTATACTCGCTCATATCGGCGTGGACGTATCCGATTTCGTACGCGCGAGCGAGCTCTGCCAACAGGAGATCGAGGACGCCTTGAACCTGCTCGTCCTCGAGTTTCGTCTGTGAGAGTTCGACGCCGTCCATCTTTTCCATCACGATGGCGTGGCGGTTCTGTCCGATCGGCTGGGGAACCGACACGTCGGGATAGAGCGACTCGAGGATATCGTGTTCCCGTTCGGCGGCCTTTCGCGCGGTGTACATCCAGGAAACGTGCTCGTTGTCGGCGGTATAATCACGTTCTTTGTGGACTTCGCGAAAGTTCGTATATCCCTCGCGGTGGTACTTCAGCGCGAGCGGTTTGTACGATTTGACCTCGTAGACGTCGCTTTCCTTGCCGACGCCCAGCGGTGATCCGAACTCGGAAATCGTATCACTTTCGACGAGTGCGCGTAGGGCGAGCGTATCATAGCCCTCGAACTGGAGGGTATATCCCTCGTACTGGATCGTCTTCTTTTCGACCAATCCGCGTTTGAGACACCGCTCGAGGCGGTAATCTACCTCCTCAGGAGTTAATCCAGAGAAATTCGTCAGTTTCTCTCGCTGGACCCACTCGGAAAAGCGCATCCCCTGTTCGACCCCAGAGAGGAGATAGAAGTCCTCCGTTTCGAGTTCCGGCAAGAGCCCGGCGATATTCCGCACCATAGACGGTGTATCCGTCGGGTACGTAAAAACGTCGTGACGTTGGGTGGTGAGTTGGCCGTTGTGAATACCCATCAATAAACCACATAGCACGATACCAAATTGGGCTGAACTGTATCATCATCCGCTATCTGAGACGGCCACTATCCGATGTTTGATGCGATTTACGTGGTGGACAGATATGGACGGGATGAATTGTTCGGACGGCAATTGGGGTTAAGACGATAGCGACGGGCGTTACGCGAACTGGCTCTCAGCGTTCATCCGAAACAGTTCCGTGAGATGGGTCACGAGAATCGAAACGACTTTGTTATTTTAGGCTGGCCTAAATATATGGGACGAACCAATACAGCGGGTTGGGCGCTGACTCGTCGTAACGACGATGCTCTCAAGGGCCTATTCTATCGCAAGCAGATAAACGATATCGTCAACGACAACAGATCGTAATGACCACTACAGACCTAGATACAGGAATGGATTTCGATTACGACGTCGTCATCGTCGGTGGCGGCCCAGCGGGCTGTTCGGCGGGCATCTTCGCCGCCCGATACGGGCTCGAAACGGTCATCTTCGACCGAGGGCGCTCCTCGATTCAGCGGTGTGCACACCTCGAGAACTATCTGGGGTTTCCGACAGGGATAGACATCGAAACGCTGTATGCGCTGATGCACGACCACGCCGAGGTAGCCGGTTGCGAACACGTGTCCGACCTCGTCGAATCGGTTACACCAACCGGCGACGGGGACGGGTTCACCGTCGAACTCGAGGAGGGCGAACACGTCACCACACGTCGACTCATCGCGGCGACACGCTACGGCGGAGCGTATCTGCGCGGGCTGGACGACGAGAACGCGATGTTCGAATCGTACGAATACGACGGGGAGGAACGCGAGCGGTTCAACAAGGAGTACGCCGAAACCGACGGGACGACCCCGGTCGACCGGCTGTACGTCGCATCGCCGTCCACAGAAAGCGATTCGCAGGCGATCGTCGCTGCCGGTCGCGGGGCACGGACAGGTATCACCGTCGTCGAGGACGTCCGTCGAGAGCAGGGATATCCCGATCCGGTAGCGAACTACTACGACTGGGTTCGCCGAGAGGAGGAACTCGAGGATGAGTGGCGCGACCGGGATCGATGGGAACAATATTTCGACGATCGCATGCCCGATGACCACGACCTCGAGGAAGCCGACCGCCTCGAGATTCGCGAGCGAGAAATCGACCGTCGACTCGAGCAGTATATCGATCGTTCGGATCGAAAACGGCGGCGTATCCGCGGGCAGGAACGACTGCTCGAGTACGTCGACGACGAGCGAATCCTCGAGGCGGCACGGGAAATCACCGTGAAACGAGAATCCGATAGCTCGACTGATAGATGATCTGGGTTCCCCGTCCGACAAACTTCGTCGATGGCGGTCCAATCGTATGACTCGTTGGGCCATCGTCTGTACCACCGGCTCTTGGCTGCCCATCACGCACGGGGTTGTCGGCTCGGGATGTGAGCCCACCACCTCGTCCGCCGGTCAACACGTCAAACAATCAAAGCAGTTATAGTGTTTTAGGCTAGCCTAAATCATGAAGCGGCATCAAGATCAATGATCGGAACGACACTCGGAGACATTCGCCAGCACCTCGAGGCACTCGCGGCGGAGACGGGCCGGTACTACCTGGTTTGTGGACGAAGCGGCGAACATCCCTCTCCCGCGATCGGACTGCGCTTTGAAAACAGACCGACGGCTCGAGCGGCCGCGCGAGCGACCGAACAGTATCGCGCAGCGCTTCGCCGATACGATCCGCAGCTCCCGCGCTACGACGTAATCGTCTGCGAAGACCCATCCCCGCCGAACGAACCCGGGACAGCGAGTACAGATTCCCCTCGAGAGTCGG
This sequence comes from Halostagnicola larsenii XH-48, assembly GCF_000517625.1. GTDB lineage: Archaea > Halobacteriota > Halobacteria > Halobacteriales > Natrialbaceae > Halostagnicola > Halostagnicola larsenii. The sequence goes on from NZ_CP007055.1 coordinate 2,030,531, forward strand.
CCGACGGTCGCGAGACACTGCTCCCCTCGGCGACCGATCGATCGGCGTCTGACGAATCGCTCGTCGATTTCTGCCACGCCATCGCGGGAGCGATGTTCGAAACCGTCGCCGAATCGCCCCATCAATCGGTCGAACGGGCGATCATGGACACATATCTCGAGATCGCAGAGACGATCGAAACGCCGGACGAACTCTGTCTTCGACTCCTCGAGAGCATGGCGATCGAACTCGAACGGCGACTCGATTCGCAGGCGCAGGCCTCGATTCTCATGGCAGCAGCCGAGCGGCTGTCCTCGCCGTCCGCGGACGGCGAACCGCTGGAGTTGGCGCTGTCTCGTCTACAGTCGGTTGCACTCTTCGATGAGTACACGCTCGAACGGAACGCTCTCGAACAGCAGGTTCGGACGCGCTCGTGGACTGTGACGCTGTCGGCGTACCCGCTCGGGCGGGCCGAAACGGGCGTCGTTACGCTCCCGCTGGCGATCGAACTGTTCCGTTACTGTTCCGAGCCAGGGGTCTCGATTTCACAGGCCGAACCGGTCGACGGTGCGTCCTCGACGTGGGAGTTCGTTCTGACGACATCGGCTGATGAACGCCCGTCCGGGCTGGTCAGCGTTCCGCCGAAGTAGTCCATCCACAACCACTAACTCGATTCCACACGTCTCGAGAGATATGACCGCGACGAACCTCGAGAACCGGAACTGGCGACTGATCAGGGACGACGCTCGCGACGGAGCGACCCAGATGGCCCTCGAGGAAGTCGCTGCACGGACGGCGCTCGAGGAGGATCTTCGAACGGTTCGGGTCTACTCCTGGGAACCCAGCACCCTCTCGCTTGGCTACCGACAGGATGCCGAGACGGTCGACTGGGACTGGTGTCGGAAAAACGGCGTCGGCGTCACGCGCCGACAAACCGGCGGCGGCGGCATCTACCACGACGCTGTCGCCGACATCTCCTATACGATCGTCGCGCCCGCGGGGGAGGTGCCCGGCGATCTTATGGACTGTTATGCACTGTTTTGCGAGCCGATTCTCGAGGCGTTTTCCCGGATGGGCGTCGATGCCGCCTTCGCCGACGCCAAACAGGAGTCGATCTACCAGCCGTCCTGTTACCTGCGGGATATCCACCCAGCTCACGACATCGTCGTCGACGGGGCGAAGATCAGCGGCAACGCTCAGTACCGACAGCGCGACGTCGTCATCCAGCACGGGTCGGTGAGCTACGACATGGAGCCCGCGCGCCACGTCGGCGTCTTCGACGCCGACCTCGAGGAAACGACGTTTACAGACCGCGTGACGAGTATCCGCGAACAGACGAACCTCGACCGCACGGGAGCGGTCGACGCGCTCGCCGACACGCTCGGTACGTGGTGTGGCGCCGAGGACGGCTCGTGGCGAGCCGACGAACTCGAGGCCGCCGAGGCGCTCGCTGAACGGAAGTTCGGCAGCGACGCGTGGGTTCGCGACCGGGAGGTACTCGAGGCGGGCGAACACTGACGATCCGCTGAGCGTTGGTCGATGAAGAGTACGACCTCGCTTCGGTATACCTATCACGAACCAGTACTGACGAGGGTCTATGAAGGTCGGCGCACACGTTTCGATTTCCGGATCGCGCGTTTCCTCGGACGAAGAGACTCCACCGTACGACGACATCCGAAACGCGGTTCACCGCCAGATCGCCTTCGGCGGTAACTGCGGGCAGGTGTTTACGACCTCGCCGCAGGTCTGGGCGCAGCCAGAGATCGGCGAGGAAGCCGCCGAAGGGTTCCGAGCGGAGACCGACGAGAAACTCGAGGGGCCGTGGGTGATCCACTCGGCGTACCTCGTCAACCTCTGTACGCCCAAGGAAGACTTGCGTCGAAAGTCCAAAGAGAGCATGCAGGCCGAACTCGACGCGGCCGAACGCCTCGGAATTCCCTACGTAAACGTTCACCTGGGGGCTCACACCGGGGCCGGCGTCGAAGGCGGACTCGACAACGCCGCGAGCGTCATCGACGACCTCGAGGTTCCCGAGGACGTGACGATTCTCATCGAATCCGACGCGGGAAGCGGCACGAAACTCGGCGGCGAGTTCGCCCACCTCGCGGGGATCATCGACCGCACCGAGACCGAGATCGGCATCTGCATCGACACCGCCCACACGCTGGTCGCGGGCAACGACCTCACCACGCCCGAGGCCGTCGACGAGACGGTCGGCCGCTTCGACGACGAGGTGGGCCTCGAGTACCTCGAGTACATCCACTTGAACGACTCGAAACACGACGTGGGAACCCACAAGGACGAACACGCGCTCATCGGCGAGGGGTACATCGGCGAGGACGGCATGCGAGCCATCGTGAACCACCCGGATCTACGGGACCTGCCGTTCGCGCTCGAGACGCCGACCGAAGACGGTCGCGGCTTCGCGTGGAACATCGAAAAGGTCAAAGAACTCCGCGAAGCGTAACGAATGGCTCGAACCGCCGGTTTCAGCTATCGTCGGAAACTTCCCAGGACAACTCGACGGTAATCTCTTCGCGAGCGCCGCCGAGCATCGGCGAGCGTTCCTGGGCCTCGATGGAGTACTCGATCCGAGACGACGGCGACAACGTGACCATCTTGTTTCCGATTCGAACCTCCGCGGTGTCGCCCTCTCGCAGTTCTCGAGCCAGTTCCTGTACCAGATCCGATACCTCTTCTCGTGGGAGTTCGTCCGAATAGGTGGTCGTATCGCCCATAGGGAACGACCACCGATCTATCGGAAATAGGTTGGCCGCGAATCCGCAGGCCCAGTCCCGCTGGCCCCCGCCGAGACCGCGACAGCGTCGATGCCGGTGAAACCGACCCGCTTTTACTCGAGACGCCGCAGTGTCCATTCGTGCGCGAGTTTGCAGCCGAATACCTTCGTCGGACCCGCGACGGAATGTGGGAGGACTCTCGAGTGGCGCTGGCTCCGCTGGCGCTCGACTCTCGCGACCGGATTCTGGATGTCGGCTGTGGAACCGGCGAGCTGAGCGCCGTCCTCGCCGCCGAATCGTCCGGGGAGGTGATCGGCTGTGACGTCGACACGGCTCTTCTCTCCCGCGCGCAGAACCGAACTGGCGTCTCGACAGTCGCCGGAAACGCGCTCGAACTCCCGTTTGCGGACGACTCGTTCGATCTCGTCGTCTGTCAGGCGCTATTGATCAACCTTCCGGATCCGGCGGCGGCGCTCGCGGAGTTCGCCCGCGTCTCGAGCGATCTGGTCGCGGCAATCGAGCCCGACAACGCCGCCGTCGACATCGACTCGAGCGTCGACCGCGAGGAACGACTCGAGCGGCGGGCGCGGCGAGCCTACCTCGACGGCGTTCGCACCGACGTGACGCTGGGCGAGAGTGCACGCGACGTCTTCGAATCGGCCGGACTCGAGGTATACGAGACGCGCCGGTACGATCACGTCCGGCGCGTCGAACCACCTTACAGCGAGGGAGCGGTGATCGACGCCCGGCGCAAAGCGACCGGATCCGGGCTGGCGGACGACCGCGAGACGATGCTCGCCGGGGCGTTGACCGAGTCGGAGTACGACGAACTGCGTGGCTCCTGGCGAGAGATGGGACGAGACGTGATCGAGCAGATGGCGTCTCGAGAGTACCGCCGGGAAGAAGCCGTTCCGTTTTTCGTCACCGCAGGTTCGGTTTCGGAGGGCGAGCAGTGAGACCGTAGAAAGTCAGTTAGACGACATCGCCGCGAATCGTCACCCCGTCCTGGGTCGAGCGCCACTCGTGGACGACCTGGGCGGCGTCGTCCGCCTCCGTCTCGTCCATCCCGAGCATCTCGAGGGCCGCAGAAAGCGTCGGCAGCGCGAGGTCGCCCTCGCGGAGTTTCCGAAACGCCTCGTCGCTCGTCGTGCCGTCGACCCAGAGACAGACGCCTCGAGGGTCGAGCAACTGCGTGTAGTCCTCCCGGAGTTTCGCGCCGCGTAATCGCTGTGTGACGTTGTCCTCGAAGGACGTATTACAGACCTCGAGGTGAACCGGTTCGTCCTCGGGAAGCAACTGTGCGGCCAGACACTTCTCGGGGGCGGCGTGGCCGTTTCGGTTCGCCCGAAGGTGTTCGGGATACCGCTCGGCCCACTCGGCGCGGACCGACTTGCCGACGCCGTCGATGTCGTAGTCGTCTCCCGTCGTAGACCCACTCTCCGAATTGTCGCGGACGAGAACATCCTTCGTCAGGTAGATATCCAGCCGGTCGACGGGGTCGAGCCCCAGCGCGATATCCCCGAACGCCCACACCTCGCGGACGGGCACCGGCGTGAGGTCGTTCTCGACGGTTTCGACGACCGCCTCGAGGCGATCGACGGCCCCGTCGCGAGAAAATCCACTCATTGTGCGTCGTAGCGTCTCGAGCCCCAAATCCGTTTCCTCACGTGTTCGAAACGGAGGCCTCGAGACGGCCCGATTCGCCTCGCGGAAATCGGGCCACCAGACCGGTGTGCGGGTAGTAAGCCTTTATATCAAACAGTCTGAAGATCGATTGATGGACGAGTCAGACCCTCCAGACGACGGTGAACTCGAGTTCAGTCTCGAGGACCAACGACAGTACGAAATCCTCCGGACCGCCATCGAAGATGCGCTGATAAACGTGCTCGCGACGATCGTCATGCTCTCGTTGGCGTTCGGCCTGTTCGTGGTCGGTGCGCAAATCGCTATCGAGGGCGACGAGATGCTGCTTCTGATCGGTGGCGCGGTCGTCCTCGTCGCCTGTTACATCGCCGCGATGGCGCTCGATCTCCTTCCGGCATCGCTCACGCCATAGAAACGGTCGAAACGCCTTGAAACAGCAGATATCCCGTTCTTTTCGCAGTCTCGTGTCAAGAGCGCAGATTTTTGGTCCCGGCCGATGAACGGGCGGGTATGAGACACCGCATCTTCAACGAGGGCAGCGACGACGACCTGGTCTTTATCATGGGCTGGGGAAATCGCTGGACTCACGAAAACGTGAGCTGGCTCATCGGCCGACTCGCAGATGCCGGGTTTCGGATCCACGCGTTCGAACTCCCGACGAACATCGACGACTTCAAAGCCGACTGGCTCGAGCCCATCGTCGAGTACGTCGTCGATCTCGAGGGCTACCAGTTGCTCGCCCACAGCGCCGGCGCACTCGTCGGACAGGCCCTCGACGGGGCGGAAAACCACGTCTACCTGAGCCCCTGGTGGGGCTACAGCGAAGATCACCCCGAGTTCGCCCTCGAGATCATCGAACAGATACCCACGAGCTTCCCGTTCGTCCCCTTCGGCGGAATGGGCAAGATGGATCTGGGAAGTCTCGCGACGGATCACCAGATCGCGACGACCCCCGAGTGGGTCTCACCGGCGTTCATCCGGGAGACGCGCCGAGCCCAACAGGAACTGCTTACGATCGACCACGACGCCGTCGTCTTCTGCTCGCTTCGCGATCCCGTCATCAGTCTTCGACCGATCGGCGAACGGGTCCCCGCAGAGCACGTCGTCCTCTACGGCGGCGGACACGAACTGTTCTCCTCTCAGTCCCGCGAACGCTACATCGATACCCTCATCGCGGCCCTGAAAGACGGTGCGGAATCGGTCGAAGACCGACCGACCGTTCCGGCCTGAGTACGACCGCTTCGAGTCCGGTACCGATCGTTTTCGCTGTGTTCTGTCGGTATCTAATTGCCGAGCGCGTCGGTCAGCGCTCGAAGCTGTGTCGGACCGTTCTCGAGCAGTGCGCGCGGAAAGCCGCGTCGCGCGTTCGTCAACGCGGCGTGAAGCGCCGCTGCCGGCTCGTCGAAGAGTCCGGTTCCGTGACCGACGAGCACTCGATCCGGATCCAGTCCCGTAAACGCCTCGAACGGCGGCAGTAGCCGGCACAGAAGGTAAACACCGAGACGCTCCGACCCCGACGTATACAACGGCGCCGTTCCGAGCACGTCGGGAACGTACAACGTATCGTCCGACGCGCGATACGGGGCCGCCTCGCACCAGCCCGGCATCGAATCGACCCGTTTAACGGTGAATCCCGACGCACCCAGTTCGTCGTCGTAATACTCGAGGGGAGCCTCGAGACGGTCCGGGACACGCCCAATCCACGACGGAACGTACACGGGAACGTCGTACCGACGCGCAAACGCGTCCGAATCACGAGCGTGATATCGCGAACAGACGGCGATCCCCGCGACGTCGCCCAGTGCGCCGATTTCCTCGTCGATCCCGGGTGCATCGAGGGGATCGAACAACCAGACGTCTCCGTCGTCACCGACGGTGGCGTGGCTCGCGCGCAGTCCCGTCTCCTCGGGATGAGCCAACCAGCCAAAGCCGTTCTCGAACGTATCGATCAGCCGATAGCCGCTCGAGGGCGACCGATCGTACATGACCATCGTCCCGACGTCGAACCGTCGGACCATAGGCGTTCCGTCGGTATCGCTCGAGAACGCGACACGCGGAGCGTGCGGTCAGTGCACGACGCGAGACTATGCGAGCGATAGTACGGCGCGGGACTGTGCGGGCGATAGCGGAGACGAAACCGACATACACTCGCATCGACTAGGCGCTCGTAATGGAGTGTAACCGGTGTGAGGAGCCGTCCGTCATGCACGCCGCGTACTCGGGAGCGCACCTCTGTGAGTCTCACTTCCGCGAATCGGTGGAGAAACGCGTCCGTCGTCGCGTTCGGCGGGACGACCTCGTTTCGCCGGACGCGACACCCGACAATCCTCAGACGTGGGTGATCGGCCTCTCCGGCGGGAAAGACAGCGTCGTCCTCACGCAAATACTCCACGAGACCTTCGAGGAGGACCCGCGAATCGAGTTGGTCGGATTGACCATCCACGAAGGGATCGAAGGCTACCGCGACAAGTCGGTCGACGCCTGCGTCGACCTGGCCGACGACCTCGAGATCCGCCACGAAGTCGTCAGCTACGCCGAGGAGTTCGGCGTGGAGATGGACGATGTCGTCGAGGACGACCCTGAAAACATGGCCGCCTGCGCGTATTGTGGCGTCTTCCGACGGGACCTCCTCGAGGCCTACGCCGAGAAACTCGGCGCCGACCTCATGTTGACCGGCCACAATCTGGACGACGAAGCCCAGACGGCGCTGATGAACTTCCTCGAGGGCGACGTCGCCCAGATCGCGAAACACTTCGACGCCAGCCTCGGTCCGATCACCGATCGCGAGGACCAATCCGAGTTCGTCCCTCGAGCCAAGCCACTTCGAGACGTACCCGAGAAGGAAGTGGCCCTCTACGCACACCTACGGGACCTCCCCGCACACATCACCGAGTGTCCGCACTCGAGCGAGGCCTATCGCGGGGAGATACAGCGACTCCTGTACGATCTCGAGGAGAATCATCCGGGTACCCGACACTCGATCCTCTCAGGATACGAGGAACTCGCCGGGATCGTTGCGAACCGCTACAACGGTGATGACGAGGAGGGAGCCGACCTCCGCGAGTGCGTCGAATGCGGGTCGACGACGACTCGAGAGCGGTGCCGGAAGTGTTCGCTGTTAGAAGCGCTCGTTTGATTCTGCTGTGCGCTCGCGGATCGATAGCTGATCTGCTTCGAGAGACGAGATGAGAGAAACCCAGCAGCTGCTCGAAAGCGAGCGAGACGGAGAAGCGAGAGAGGAGATCGGACGGATTATCGAATGACGTCGACGCCGTTTTTCTGCTCGACTTTGTCTCTGCCGCCGTCACTCTGCGTGCCGGGGTGAGACGTTTCGACGTTGTTGCTCGCATCGAAATCGGCGTCGTTGAGCCCTTCGATACTCTGGCGGGATTTATCCGCCTGTTTTTGGGTCGTCGGACCGAGGACCTGCGCGCTCTGGACGCCGGTCATGATGGCCATAACGCGGACCTTGCCCTTGTAGTTCTCCTGAATGCGCGCGCCCCAGATGACGTTTGCACTCGCCTCGAGTCGCTCGGTGATGTTGTCCGCGATGCCTTCTGCCTCTTTCAGTGTGAGATCCGGTCCACCGGTGATGTGAACGAGGCCGCCGGAGGCACCCCGATAGTCGACGTCGAGCAGCGGGTGGTTCATCGCGTCGCTGACGACTTCCTGTGTCTTGTTCTTGTCCTGTGTCTCGCCGACGAGCATCACCGCGACGCCGCCCTGATTCATGATCGTGGACATATCCGCGTAGTCCAGGTTGATCAGGCTCGGCTGGGTGATCGTCTCCGAGATTCCCTTGACCGTTTCGGCGATGATTTGGTCCATCACCGAGAAGGCTTTGCCGATCGGGAGGTTCGGGACGTAATCGAGCAGCCGGTTGTTGTCGAGGACGATGATCGAGTCGGCCTGTTCGCGGAGTTTTTCGAGGCCTTCCTCGGCTTTGACCGTCCGAGCGCGCTCGACGTTGAACGGCGTCGAAACCATGCCGACGACGATAGCGCCCTGGTCTTTCGCGATTTTCGAGACGACGGGGGCGGCACCCGTGCCGGTGCCACCGCCCATGCCAGCGGTCACGAAGACGAGGTCCGCGTCTCCGAGAACCTCTTTGATCGTGCTCTGGGCCATCTCGGTCGCGCGTTCGCCCATCGATGGGTCGCCGCCGGCGCCGAGCCCGTTGGTGAGCGATTTGCCGACGAGAATCTTCGTGTCGGCTTCGATCATCTTCAGGTGCTGTTTATCGGTGTTGATCGCGACGGTATCCGCGCCGTCGACGCCGATGTTATACAGTCGGTTTATCGTATTGTTTCCAGCACCGCCACAGCCGACGATGACGATCCGCGGATCGCCGAACTCGTCGTCGTCCATCGATTCGTCCATCTGACGGGCTTCGGCTTCGGCGTTATCGAGGGCATCCTGTACGATATCCTGCATCGTTACACCTTTGCCCAGCCGCGTTTACCCGTCTGGTCGCGACGACCGTTCTGTTGTTCGTTGATCATTTCTCGGACCGCCGACCGGATCGCCTCGCTCCGGTTCGGAAACTCGCCCGAGTCGACCAGCTGTTCGACTTCGTCGATCTGCTGTTCCGGAATTCGCAGTGTCACACGCTCCATTGTTGTATTCCCTCTGTAAGACGGTGCGCCCCTGTTAGACGCGGTGTCTTACACGGTAGATCGGCTGAGGCACCAGTTTGGCGCCGTTCCGACCCGTTGTAAGACGATCGTCTTACGCAACTATAGCAATACTGTTCATGGGTAATAAATATTTCGTAAGACGGGAAAATTTCCGTATTACGAATTTCTCGAGTGCTGGCTGTTCGAGTCGAGAACGTCCGCCGCGGCTGTCCGACGGCCACAGCCGGGACAGAACGCCCAGTCAGAACGCAGTTCGTCTCCACACTCACAGAACAGGCGATGTGAAGCCTTCTCGCCGCAGTTCGGGCAGTATACGTGCTCCGGCGAGATGGATTCGCCACATTGCCCACACTGCTGTTCAGTGGGGCCCGGTTCGACGTGGGCCGTCCCTCGAGCGGGCGGGGCCTGACTGGCCGGATCAGCTTCGTTCGCCTCCGCTGTCTTACGAACGTGCGACGCGTTCTCAAGTGCCACTGTGACGTTTACATCCTGGGGCTCTCGCTCTCGATGATCGGTAATCCGTTCCTCGAGCAGTGCATCGACTCGATCTCGAATGAACTCATCGATGCTCTCATGAGCCGATTCGTCTCGTGCTGGCTCCGCTTGGGTGATGGTCTCTCGTGACTGACCCGTCTCACCACCCTCGAGGTACGTCCGGAGCGCGTCGCGCATGACTTCGCTCTTCGACGCGTCGAACGTCTCGAGTTCGTCGATGAGCTCGTCGTCAGCACGGAACGTGATCTTGCTCATGAGTGTCTCGGTCGGGTTCGTATTTCAGGCCATCCCTTATGAATATTTGCCTTTGTCGGACGGCTGTCACACAGCCCGGGAATGATAACCCTTATGTCCGTCTCGTCTGCTATGTTCGAGTGCCCGCCCTTAGCTCAGACTGGTAGAGCAGTCGACTGTAGATCGACTTGCCCCCCGTTCAAATCGGGGAGGGCGGACCTTTCTCCCCGTCGAATCGTGGCAGAAGCGAAAAGCGACGTATGACAACGGAATAGCACCGCTACCGGCGGAATCCGATTTCGGTCTACCCCCCGAAATTACTGAGTGGAACTTGCTACAAGTCGTACCCCTCCGCTGTCTGGTGAATTTTAGAGTTGAGATCTCCGGGAGTGAGTTTTGATGCAGCGCTGGGACACCCAACAGAACAACCAGCGCAGTCTCACGTGTGAGAGTCACGTCACCCCGGGGTTCCGTCGCGTCTACGGCGATCGCGACGACCGCGTACACCGCTGTCCGATCTGCGACACTGCTATCAGACTGAGCGAAGGGAGCGCCGCTGGGAAAGATATCGATACGAGAGATCCCCTCGAGCATCCCGGTCGGTTCGGCGTCTCGCTCGACGAACTGCCGCCACGAGTGCGCTCACTCGTTGACTCTCAGTCCGTTGCGACTGACGGGGGTGAGGACCAGTAAGAGACCAGTACGTCGGAAATTCCGATTTCCGGGCGTACGTTCGCCGACGAACTCGGTTACGTGATCGCCTGAGGATTTTCCAGGGACAGAATATCTGGGTGCGTCGGACGTGGTGAAAACGTACTCGGCAAGGCGAGGATTCCGATACGTTGTTCAGTGATCTCGTCCGAATTTGCCCGACCCGGGGTCCCCTTACTCAGACGGTTCGTTCACGCTGGTCGATTCGTCGACGCCGGCCTTCCGGCGCAGCCACTCAAGGCCGAGCGCCCCGCCGAGAAGTCCGCCACCGGCCGTGAAGCCGGGCACGTTGTCGGCGTCACTGTTGTTCTTGGTCTTCGTCTCGTTTTCAGCGTCCCCATCTCCGGCGGTTACGTTCCCGCTATCGCCGTCGTCGACGGACTCTCCGTCGTCGTCGGCCGGATCGTCGTCCGGACAGGGGCACTCGTCTTCGTCGTCACTGCCGTCTTCCCCCGCATCGCTGTCGTCCTCGCTGTCCTGCTGATCGTCTCCCTCGTCATTTCCTCCGTCCGTGTCGTCGTTCTCATCGGGCTGGTCGTCCGTGTCGTCGTTCTCATCGGGCTGGTCGTCCGTGTCGTCGTTCTCATCGGGCTGGTCGTCCGTGTCGTCGCTCTCGTCGGACTGGTCGTCCGTGTCGGTTTCTTCGCGAAGCGCCACGAGCTCGCCATCGTTATCGACGTAGATGGTTTCTCCGCTGATCGCACGAATGGGGCCGACCGGTGCGTCGTCTTTCGAGAGCGTCCACTTCTCGGACCCGTCGTACTTGGTCAAGGCGACGAGGTCGTTGCTCGCCTCCCCGTTCACGGGGTCGGTATATGCGAGATATGCGAACACGGTTTCGCCGCTGATGACGCCCTGTCCGGGGTGGTACTTGGAAGTCCACCAGTATTCGTCACTGTGGATCGAACCGCCGGAGTACCCATCCCCGAGGTCGCCGCCGACCATGATTTCTTCACCGAACGCTATCTCGTGGGACCCTGAAATCGAGGATACAAGCTCTCCCGTTTGGGCATCGTACAATTGCCAGTACGGGGGGTTACCGTTCAAAGCGACCGCTGTCGACGTCGCGTAGACGGCATCGTGGGTGGGGCCTCTGTCCCGCCAGACTTCGGCACCGGTCTCGGGCTCGAGAGCGATCGGTCCTGCAGTCGTGGCGCTGTAGACCACGCCGTTTGCCGCGGCGGGCGCCGCAATGAACTCGTGCTCGTCGTCGTCGCTGCTGACCGATTCCCGCTTCCACCGAACCGAGCCGTCGTCGGCTTCGAGTGCGTACAGCGTGCCGTCGGCGACGGCGTACACGCCGCCGTAAGCGACCGTCTGCCAGACGATCTCTTCCTCGGGATCGAACTCGGTTTCCCAGCGAACGCTCCCGTTGGATCGAGCGAGCGCGACGACCTCGTTCCCGCTGAGATAGACGGTCTCGCCGGCGACCGACGGCGTTCCCGCGTCGATATCCGTGTTCTCCCAGACGACGGTGCCGTCCGTCGCGTCGAGGGCGACGACACCGTCGTCAGTCGGCGTGTAGACCGTCTCGTCGGCGACGGCGACGGAACCTGCGCCCGCACCCGCGACGGACCACGCGGCCTCGAGTTCTCCACCGTCGAACTCGTGGCCGTCCGCGATGTATCTGGCGTGACCTGGGTCGCCTCGGTGTGACGGCCAGTCCTCGTTCGGTCCCGGATCGCGATCAGGATCCGGGAGCTCGTCGATGTCAGCCTCGGAAGCTCCGGCCCCCACCGAAGCGAGTCCGGTCCCGATCGTCAGCGCTGCACCAGTCGTCAGCACGGATCGTCGTTTCCACATAGCTATCCGAGTACGAAGAATATCTGTCATAACCCTATATGGTAGTTAATATGACTTTTTAGATCTGCAATTGTTTCAGACTGTTCAGGACGCAGACCTAGGTGGCGGTCAGTTCACCGTAAAAGAGAGTGAGGTTAACACCACGGGAGGACTTCTATGACACTCTCGACTGTATCCCTGTATCGGACGGCTACGTGAGATATGCCGCATCACTTCGTAGAAGACGATTAGGACACACCATTCTTCGTGTGTTTCGTGAATGGGTCCTGTTGAACACGGAAGTCACAGGCCCGCACAGCTGAGCACCGCGAGGCAGGCAGGAACGTCTTCCATCTGTTCAAATCGGGGATATCGACCCCAGTCGGATCGTAGCAGAGACACGAGGCTGTGGACTCCGGCTTCGTCGGCGACACGCAAATCCGAGCCCTATCGCCGACCGAGAATATCCGCGTCCGACGGACCGCCGGCATCGAACTCCCGGACGTAGGCGTCTAACTTCACCGGATCCTCCGCGTTCGGAAGCGAGACATCGGCCGTCAGACACTCGGCGTCCACCTCGAGTTTCTCACAGACCAGATCGGCGGTCGCCTCGGCCATCTGCCGGTAGGTCGTGAGTTTCCCGCCGACAATGCTGAGGAAGTTCTCGACGCCGTCGTCGGCGTGGTCCAGTCGGACGAACCCCCTCGAGATCCCGCGGCCGCCACGGGCGGCTTCGTCCGGTTCGTACAGCGGTCTGACGCCCCACCAGGTTCGGGTGATCGCCCGCTCGCTCACGTCGGGGACCAGCTTCGAACACTCGGTGATCGTTCGTTCGACCTCCCACGCGGGCTGTTCGTACTCGTCCGGATCGTTGACCGGAACGCTCGTCGTCCCGAGGACGACCTCCTCGTCGTGGGGAACGATGATATCCCCATCGTCGGGATCGCGACAGCGGTTGAGCACCGGTTCGAAGGCGTCGTACTCGACGGAGACCATGACGCCCCTGGTCGGGCGCATTGGGATCGACACGCCCGCCAGTTCGCCGATCCCCTCGGCGTACGCGCCGGCGGCGTTGATGACGATTTCGGGTTCGATGGTCCGCTCGAGTTCGCCGCCGATCGAGACCTGCGAAATCTCCCGCGTTCCGGGTCCGTCTTCGCCCTCCTCGAGCGTCATCGACGTGACCGGCGCGTGGGTCAGGATTTTCGCCCCGTGATCGCGTGCATCCGCCGCGTTCGCGGCCACCAATCGGGACGGAACCACGACGCCGTCGGGAACCCACATCGCTCGTTCGACGTCGTGGTTGAGCGCCGGCAGCTCCGCCCGAATTTCGTTCGCGTCGACGACCTCCGTCGGGATTCCGATGTCCGCACAGGCGTCGCGTTTCTCCTCGAAGTAGTCCGGATCGTCGCCGGCCAGCTGGACGAACAGACCGCGGGTGTGGCGGACGCACTCGCCGCCGATCGCCCGCAGAATCCGGTTCTCTCGAAGACACTCTCGAGCACCCGCCTCGTCGGCTTCGGCGTACCGGGCACCGCTGTGTAAAAGGCCGTGGGATCGGCCCGACGCGCCCGCGGCGAGCCCGTCGCGTTCGACCAGCGTCACGTCTACTTCCCGAAGCGCGAGGTCCCTGGCGATCCCCGCGCCGGTCGCGCCGCCGCCGATAACGAGTACGTCCGTCCGACTGTTCATAGGCGCATCACGCGACCCAGACGGACATATGTTTCACTCGAGACGAGGTCGCGATCGGCGAAAACACCCCACGGGAGAACGGTAGGTAGTTGGTGTGATGGTGGCTACTCCCGCGGGGCGGGTGTACTAGCTCCGGGTGGGTGTAAGGGCCGTCGTCGAAGGCAAGGTGGGTTTCGTCGGGTTCGAAGTCGAAGGAAAGTCGCCTACGACGGGTCGAATCGAACCGGGTGCGGGTGGAAAAGAGGGTGGCTCGAGATGGCCTCTTCGAGCCCGAAACCGGGCCGACGGCGTGGGAGCCACCGGGTGGCGGCGTGGGGAATGACCGCCGGCCCGCGTCGGTTGTCTCCGCAGGCGTGTGGCCGCGAACAGGTCGCGAGTCGCCCGAAGTCGGTGTCGGACCCACCAACGCAACACCGAGCAGTGAGGTTCCGAGGCGATCGACTGCGATCCGAATGGCACTGGCCGAACACGCCACTCGAACCGTCACCGCGAAGACCAAAAACGGTGTATATGAGGTCTATAGATCGCTCCGGAGGACGACCACCGTCTCGAGAGCGCTCGGTTCGGGAGCGTGGACCGCCACCGGTTCCGTTTCGATCGGTCGGCACGCGCTCGCCGGCCAACCGCTTTTCAGCGCGCCAAAGATAGCCCCGGGTATGTCCGAAGAGCCCGACCGCGACCGAGCACAGGATCGCATCGGCGACCGAAAAGCCGACCGCGCGGAGACGACCGAATCGATTCTCGAGGACGTTGAGGACCATCTGGGCGAACTCGAGTATCCGATCACCAGCGAGGAGATCGCCTCGGAGTACGGCGGCGGCCCGATGGAGCTTCCGAACGAAACGGAATCGCTGGGGAGCGTCTTCGATCGGCTGGCAGGCGAGGAGTTCGAATCGGCAGAACAAGCTCGAGAAGCGGTATACGGCGAGATAACGGGCCAGGCTGGAGATAGCAACGAGGCGAATCCCGAACGCGATCTCGAGGGTCTCGACGAGCGGTCCCAAAATCCGGTCGACGAACGCGAGACGAATTCGCTGTGAGTCGGCGCGATCGGCGAAGTTGATTGCCGACGATCCTCCGTTATACGCGAATTGGCTGGTACCCCCTCTACAGGCTGATCCTCGACGTCGAGGAAAACGTGTACGGGCCGTAAACAGCGGGTTCTGGAGTAACACTCACTCGAGACGGAAGACCTCCGCAGCGATATCCGTCGAGAGACCGTATTCGGCCTCCTCGAGCGAGGCCGGAACGCCGACTACTGATCCGATCTCGGCGTCGACCGTCTCCGCAAGTTGGGCGTCGGCCGTATCCTCGCGTTCGGCCTCGTCTGTCGCCTCGAGTTCGGCTTCCTCTGTCGTCTCGAGGTCGCCGCTACCCTCGAACTCGCTTCCATCGTAGTGCGCACGGAGCGCGCCGAGCAGCGCGTCTCGCACGCAGGCTCGCGTCGCGGCCCCGACCGCCGTCGCGGTTCCCGAAAACTCCGACCGTCTGCCCGAAGGATCGTGGCCGACGACGACCGCGTCGCTGGTCGTCCCGGGAAACCCGGTCGTCTCGAGCAGCGTTGCAGCCTTGGCCTCCGCGGCGACGGTCAGGAGATTCGCGAGTGCCCCCGCCGAAAGCGACCGAGTCGTTCCGACGAGGATGTTGACGGTTCCGACCGGTTCGCCGGGTTCGGACGCGCTCTCGAGGTCGCCGTCCGGCAGCGTGCCGCCCTGTGGCTCCATCGGTAACGCTGCGGGGTTCGACAGGCCGGCGGTGACGACGACGGTAACCGACCCACACCGAGCGCCGCGAGCGTCGGCTACGTCGACGCCAGTCAGCAATGCAGGGCCGCGCTCGCCGAATCCGGCGCGCTCGAGTCGGTCGGCGACGTACGTCTCGAGGTCCGTCCGCGGCCACCCGTCGGGGACCGAGAGGTTGTACGCGGCGTCGGTCTCCCAGCGGCCGCCGTTCGCGCCGCTCGAGAGCCACTCCGTTCCGTTACGGTGGAGTCGAACGACCCCGTCGCGTCGAGTCGTCTCGAACGCCGATGCTTCAGGAAATTCGTCGCTTTCGGTCATCTCGAGCGAATCGCCGTCACTCGAGTCGGGAGCCTCCGTCATTTCGTCGTCACCGCCGCTCACCCATCCCCCGACGGTTCGGCATCCGATGGTTCGACATCCGGACGTTCGATTCCGAGGGCCTCGAGCGCCCGATCGTTTCGGTCCCGGTCCTTCACGGCAACCCTGAAATGCGACTCGAGCGAGCGAAACGTCCGTGCGTCCCTGATCGCGACGCCGCGATCGCTCGCGGTCTCGATGATCTCGGAAACGTCCGCCTCGCCGGCGTCACAGAGCAAATAGGGGGCGTCGGACGGGAACACGTCGAATCGCGTCTCGAGCGCCGCGCGCATTCGGTCGCGTTCGCGGTCGACGCGCTCGCGAGTCGCCGAGATAAACGAGTCCTGTCTCAGACAGTACGTCCCGACCCGATCGGCGGGAGTTCCGAGACACCAGGACCGACGGGCGGTCTCGAGGCGGTCGCGGCGGTCTCCCGAGGCGACCGCGAACCCGGCGCGCAGTCCCGGCAGTCCGAAGAGTTTGGTGAGCGAGCGAGCGACGATGACGTGGTCTCCGGATCGGGTCGCTCCCCAGGAACTCGAGGCGGCGGAGGGGATGTCGGTGAACCCGAGGAAGGCTTCGTCGATCAGCAGCGTCGTCCCGGCGTCCCCACAGCGTCTCGCAAACCGCTCGAGCGCCTCTGCGTCCGCGGCCTCTCCCGTCGGGTTGTTCGGCGTACAGACCACGGCGAGCGCGCAGGACTCGAGCAGGTTCGTCGTCGCCTCGAGCATCGCGTCGTGGGCCACGAACAGCGGAGTCGCCCCCTGTAGCGTGACTTCACGAGCGTACTCCCCGAAACTCGGGTACGGAACGAGCGCCCTCTCGCCCGGCTCGAGTACGGTTTCCATCGCGAGTCGAATCGCGGCCAGTCCGCCCGGCGTGGGGACGATATTCTCGACGTCACAGTCGACGTACTCGGCGGCCGCCGCCCGAAACTCGGGATAGTCGTCGTCGGGATACCGGCGCGCGTCAGACAGGGCGTCCGCGTACACGTCTTCGACGCCGTCGGGGGCGAGGGGGTTCGTGTTCGCCGAAAAATCGAGGACCGTTCGGTCGGTCTCGCCGCCGTGGGGAACGCGCGCGCCCTCGCGAACGGAATCAGGATCCATGCGTCGGTTCTTCGCTCGTCTCAGGGAGTCTCCCATCGTCGTCGGACGATTCGATTCCGAGCCGATCGCAGACGGTGACGAGACGCTCTCTGACCGCCGGCAGTTTACCGTCCGGGACGAGCGAGAGCGCTCCGCCCATCGCAACTCCTTCCTTGGCTTCCCCGGCACAGTATCGCTCCATCGCAACGTGGTCCGCCTCGTCGAAGCCGGGGTCGGTGACGGTCAACTCGCAGTTCAGGCGAAAGCAGGTCTCTCCGAGCGACCCGCCCTGTTCGTCGGCGACGAAGGACGTCGTCGCGATGGAGAGTTCGTCGTCGACCCCCGACCGGCGCAAGAGAGCGGCGACGGTCGCCATCTGGGTTCCGCCGGCCAGCGTCACGTCCGTTCCCGCCTCGAGCGCCCCCGCAGCGACGCCCATCGTCGCGGCCTGAACGGGATCGCCCATTCGCCGGATCGCCTTGAGCGGTTCGTCGGCGCAGTCGCCGGCCTCGAGGCCGCTCGCCGCGAGCGCCTCGTCGACAACGGCTCGCTTTCGCTCGAGCGGGTTGGTCGGCAGCGACGAGGAGACGCCGGCGGGTTCGCCAAGGGCCGTCAGGACGCCGAGCGCGGTGGTCGTGCCGCCGGGGATGGTCTCGCCGACCAGAATCTCGTCGTCGGGGAGACTCGAGCCGAACTCGCGAGCGCGGTCATAGATCGTCGCCGCGTCGGGGACGGCCACCGCCGATCTGCTGTCGGCTCCGGGGGCCGCCTCGAGCGAGACCGTCGGCGCTGCCGTTTCCTCGGGAAGGCCAGCGTCGAGAACGGTCAGGTCGAATCCGACGACCTCCCGCACCGCCCGGGTGATGGCTGCGGGCGTCGGACACCCGCTCGGACTGACGGGCGTCACCGGCGCGGCGATCGGTTCGCCGTACGCGACGATCTCGGCGTCCGCGGGCGGCGTGTGAGCCATCAGCGCAGGCGAGGCACCCGCCGCGCTGATGCCGTCGATCAGCGCCGTCTCGGTGCCGCCGGCGGCGAGGACTACTCGCACGATTGCCCCTCCAGATTGCCCGGATCCGATCGAACGTCAGGCGCGATGTCCGACGCAATGTGCGTGTCTTCCAGTCGGTTCACGTTGATCGCCAGTCGGGGGTCGTAGCTTACGTGTGTCATGTCTTTCTCCGCAGTGCCAACGACGTTGACCCCCGTCGGTACCAGGTGGGGGGCCGACTCGAGTCGGGACTCGACTTGTATCCCCAGTCGACGTTTCAGCGCAGCAGGAACACAGACCGTCCGCGACGCGCCGGCGTCGCCGTGCTGGTGGACGATCCGGTCGAGGACCGATCCCTCGAGCGCGGGCAGGTCCGCGCCAACGGTCAGCACCGGACGCGCGAGTTCGGGTCGCTCGAGCGCGGCGACGAGATCCGCGACGTAGCCGTCGCCGACGGTTTCGATCGGTTCGACGCCGTCAGTCGCCTCGAGATGGGTCGCCGTTTCGGTCGCGTTCGGCGAGACCGCGGCGTAGATCGATTCGACGCGACTGGCCTCGAGCGCGTGTCGGACGCGCTCGAGCATCGGGATCCCGTCGATCGGATGGAGCGGTTTTTCCTCCGGACCGTCGAATCGAGTGCCCCGCCCGCCACACATCACAAGAGCATCCACGCGATCACCCCGGCGTGAATGCCGGCGACGCGCCCGATTTCGTTCGCCGCGCCGAAGATATCGCCGCTGAGGCCACCGAGGTGGCGACTCGCGATGAGCCACGTGAATCCGGTTCCGAGGAGCGCTCCCGCCGCGGTAACGGCCGCGATCTGCGTCGGCCACGTGAGTCCGACCATGGCGGCGGCGACGAGTATGGGAACCGCGACACCGAGTGGTCCGACCGCACCGGTCAGCGCCGCGCCCATTCCCTCGTATTCGGTGCTTCCGAGACTGGCCATCACGGCCATGCCGAGTTTGGTGCTTATCTCTGCGACGAGGACGATGCCGGCCGCATCGAGCGCCCGAAGGTCGGCCAGCGCGAGTCCGCCGAACGCGAGTCCCGCCACGACGATAGACACGGAGAGGATCGCACCGACGCCCGTCGTCGTGTCCGCCAGCACCTCGCGGCGTTGCTCGAGGTCGCCGTGGACCACCAGCGCGTCCCCGAGATCCGCGACGCCGTCGAGGTGGTGGATACCGGTTACCGCGTACACCGCGAGCGGATAGGCGATGGCGATCGTCGTCGCGGGGAGGTAGTCCGTCAACAGGACGGGAATCGCGACGAGCCAGCCGACGACGTAGCCGACGAGCGGGAAGGTCCACGGACTGGAGAGAAACGCCTCCCAGTCGTCCGCCTGCTGAGAGATCGGAAGTCGAGTGAGAAAGCCGAATGCGCCCCGAAGCGCGTTAGTCGACAAATCCATTATATCCTACCTTTTCCCAGAGAAAGGTAATTGCTTCGAGTTTCCACGAGATCGAACTGTCCTGAACGCATCTGTTCGAGTGATACTGTGTCAACGGTTGGCAAAACAATAGCGATGGTGACGGCCAGAGCGACGGCGACGACGACGGCGATACCAGCGGCGATGGTGACGGTGGCGACGGCCCGTTCGGCGTCGGCCACGGACGGAAGCGCCGTCTTCGGCCGATCGTTGAGCGCGTACGCACCCGGTTTCTCGAGTCGGATCGAACGCGCGCAGGCGAGCGTCGCCATCGGCCACCCCGAGTTCGGCGACGACGGCACTCGAGCCCATCGCCGAGCGCGGGAAAGCGCTGCCGGGTCGGCCGCCGCGACCGCGAGACAGACCGCCGTGATCCGCGCCGGAATCCACATCACGATATCGTCGAGGCGCGCGCTCGCCGTACCGATGGGCTTCGACCGGTAGCCGAGCATCGAATCCAGCGTGTTGACGCCCTTGACCCAGGCCGCGACGCCGGCGGCCGCCGGCAACGAAACGGGTGCGAGCACCGCGAACGGAATCATCGCGGCGACGAAGCCGTCCGAGAGGTTCTCCGCCGCGCTCTCGGTCGCGGCGCTTCGGATCTGGGCCGGCGACAGGTCCGCGTCGTCGCGGCCGGCGAGTCCTCGAAGCTGCTCGCGAGCCCGCTCGAGGTCGGTCTCCGTGGCCGCGACGACCGATCCGCTCAACTCGAGGAGGAGCCGCAGACTGGTCGAACAGTAGAGGACGAGCGCGGCCGTCAGTGCACCGAGTGCCGGTGCGACGACCGTCGCTGCGAGGACAATAGTGCCGGCGACGACGGCAAGGCCGAGCGGCAGGGCCAGCGCGATAATCGCGCCGATTCGGCGCTGTCGCCGCTCGCTGCCGCCCCAGTCTCTGTCGACCGCCCCGACGAGCCGACCGAACCACGCGACGGGGTGGACCCGATTCGGCGGCTCCCCGACCAACAGGTCGAGCGAGACCGCCAGCGCGAGGGCGGCCAGTGTCGTTACGGGCACCGCGTGACCTCCGAGAACGTGATCGCAGGTCGAGTTACTTCCATAGTTCGCCTCCCGAAAATAGTCGAGGGAGCGCCTCGAGCGTCTCACCCGCGGATTCGCCGTCCTCGAGAAGGATCGCGGTGCCGCCGACGCCCTCGACGCCGCCGTCAGTCGCCGGATCGTCGCCGACGTGGACGAGTTCGGACGGCGCGACGCCGAGTCGATCCGCTGCCACCTCGAACATCTCCGGGGCGGGTTTGCGCCAGCCGCAGCCGACGCTGGTCACGACGGCGTCGAAATCGTCCCGGCGCAGGTCGGCCCGGACCAGCGTTCGGCCGACGAGTTCGGGCACGCTGCAGTTCGAGCAGAGCCCGACCGGTCCCGGTCCGTGTTCTCGAGCGGCCTCGATCACCGCTCGAGCGCCGTCTCTGGTCTCGACCTCGGGATCGAACGCGGCGACGACGGCCCGCCGGGCGGCGTTTGCCGGACAGTCTACCCCGCGGCTGGCGAGGGCTCGAGCGACGTGGGCCGGGAGCGGGACCTCCGCGCCCTCGGGCGCATCGATGTGCATCTCGGTGTACGCGTCGGCCCAGTCGGGCGGCACGTCGACGCCTCGCTCCTCGAGTTCCGCCGCGACAGCAGCGGCCGGATCATCGGGTCTGGTCGCGGTTACGAGCGTCCCGAACAGATCGAACGTTACTCCCACGTGCGTGTAACTGGCACAAGCTGACTTTAGTTTCGCGGTCGACCGATGTCCTCGAGTCGTATCAGAAGGCAACCGTCGATGGCCGGCGCGCGCTGGCTGCGCTGCTGGCGAACGCTGTGAGCCAGTAGCGCCATCCTCGTGCGAGGGATGGCGCGAACGGAGTGAGCGCCGAGGCTGGGGAGGGCGAGGTGCGATCCTTCTCGAGCTGTCTCGAGTAAAACGGGAAAAACGACGGCACCTAAAGCGGACACGGCGTCAGTTCGGACCCCTCACAGCACGATCACTCCACAGTGCTGGTTTAGATAATTAGTCGCGCCGGGCGAACGCGAGGTTGCCCGAGATGTTCTTGATGTAGATGTCGACCACGTCCCCCTCGTCCGCGCCGGGAACGAAGATCGTGTACTTGCCTTTCTCCGCGACGCCGTCGCCTTTGCGGCCCGTGCCGGTGATCTCGACGGTGTAGGTCTGTCCCTCCTCGACGGCTTCTCGCTGTTGTTGTTGCTGGCCGCCCGAAGAGCGCTTGGTGACCGGTCGGAACGCACCGCAGGCGTCACACCGGAGCATCGGCGTGCGGTCCTCGCGGACGAGGCGGGTGTCCGGCAGGCCACACTCCGAACAGAGGACGTACTCCTCGACGTAGGCATCGACGACGGCGTCGAAGTCCTGCTGGGAGAACGTACCGTTGTACCGGGCCCGGCCCTCCGCGAGTTTTCCACTGGTGCCAAGTTCCCGCTGGACGAACCGGTGGAGGTGCTCGGTCTCTCGAGAAAGGACATCTGCGATATCCCCGAGGTTGGTAAACCGGGTGAACGCGCCGTCTTTCTGGGGCTGTGCATCGGGAATCTGCAACCGTTCTTCGTCGCCCCCGATGTCGGGGACGTTCTCCATCGCGCGGTCGAGACTCGATTCGTAATCCATATCCGGGCAAACGCCTCGGGAACGTAAATCCGTTCTGCTATGGTGGTCCGGGCTCGAGCGCGGCGGGCCCGAGCCGTCAACGGAGGCCCAAGCGCCCACGAAGATTCTTCGCTAGCGTACGCAACGCGAACCCGACCTCCCGGCGCGATTTCGTCGAGTAGTACGCCCCGAGCGAATCGGGAACGGTCGGCTCGAGCCCCGGATCGCGAAGCGATTCGATCCCGGTCGCGAGTAACTCGACCTCGAGTTCGTGGACGCGATCGTAGACGTCCCACAGCGTCGCACAGTCGTCGATGTCGATCCAGTCTTCGGCGACGATCTCGCCGCTGTCGATGCCCTCGGTGAGTCGCTGCAGCGTCGCACCGATGCTCGAGCGATCGTCGACGAACGCCTTCGGTGGTCCGAGCCCCCGATACCGCCTGATATCTGCGGGGTGAAAACTCAACACGCCGTGTTCGGTCGCGGTGAGAATGTCGCCGCGAACCAGTCCGAAGCCGAACCTGACGACGACGTCACACCGGTCCGCAGCGGCCTCGACGGCCGATTCGGGGAGTTCGTTCCAGTTGCCGTCTTCGATCGGGCGCACGTGACGAACCGTCGACGACTCGAGGCAGTCGACGTCCCCGACCCGCTGGCGGTGCTCGAGCGGATGGGACTCAGGCCCGACCAGTTCGGCGAGTTTCCGTTCGGCGACGACCAGCGACCAGGCTCGCTCCCGAGCGAGGAGGGACGCTCCCAGTCGAATCGTGTCGATGCTGAGGCCGCCGTTGACCGCCGAGGCGGCGGCTTCGGGGTCGACGTCGGGGTCGGCGGGGGCGGCCACCAGCACCAGCGGAATCTCGATATCCGT
The DNA here is from genome assembly GCF_000517625.1 of Halostagnicola larsenii XH-48. Lineage (GTDB taxonomy): Archaea > Halobacteriota > Halobacteria > Halobacteriales > Natrialbaceae > Halostagnicola > Halostagnicola larsenii. The sequence continues at coordinate 2,053,525 of NZ_CP007055.1, forward strand.
CCGCTCGATCGCCCGCTCGAGCGCGCGGATCTGCCAGCGCTCGAGGTAGGGATCGGCGAGGAGACAGACGCGACGCGGACCGGTTTTGGGCCTCGAGGCGGCCGTTAAATCGGTCTCCGTCCCCGGGTCAGTTTGTGTCGCTGGATCGTTCCCCGTCGCGTGGTCGACCTCCAAGCGTTCTCGTGTCGTCGTCATCGGTTCGGTGAGTTGGCTGCGTGGTGGCGGGAGGGCGACCCGAGTGCGTGCGGGCGAGGCGGGTTTTCGCCGGCGGTCCGGCCGCGGGATCCGTCCGGGTTGGCAAATGCACCGGCCTCGTCGCCCTCGCGAGCCGCCAGCGTCTCGAGCGTCTCCGCAACGGTTCCGTCCGGATGCGTCGTCGCGTCGTAGAACGCCCGCGGCGGCCCGACCCACGCGCCCATCTCGAGAGCCCGTTCGATGATCCAGCGGTAGACGCTTCCCCAGCCGGGAAAGTCCGGGTCGTAGAACGTCCGCTGGTGCCAGTCGAGGACGAGAACCCCGGTTTCGTCGCGTACCTCCTCGAGGAGCCGCTCGCAGTTGTCCGTGATCCGCGACATCGTCCGGGCGGACTCCATCGTCGTCTGGTCCATGATCGTCCACGGGAAAACGACGAACTCGTCGTCGAAGGGTCGGCGCAGTTCGTAGCCGTACTGGAACTCGAGGCTGTGCGGATCGGCCAGCGAGGTGTCGTAGTCGAGTCCGATCTCGCGGTGGTGGTCCCAGGTCTCGGGTTGGGCGAGATTGAGGTAGTGCTGGCGGTTTCCGCGGACGCGTCGCCCCGTCGCGTCCTCGATGCGCTCTTTCTCGTACCGAAGCCGGTCAGGATCTCTGGGAGAGGTAAACGAGCCCTGTAACCCGACCTCCCAACCGCCGTTCTCGAGGCTCTCGATCGTCGACGCCAGTTGCGGATCGGTCACGTCGTAGCGCCCGGAGTAGCGACTCCAGCCTGCAAGCGTCGCCCACTCGCGCTTGGGACGCTCCGCGAGGCGGCGTTCGTCGAGGACGTAAAACGCCGATCGGACGCCGAGCATCGACTCGAGGGCCATGATTCGTTCGAACTGCCAGTAGGGGTTCTTCGCCGAAACCAGGCCGGTCAGCTGACGAGGGTCTCGCTGTTCGAGACAGTCGAAGAGGTAATTCTGCGGGGTTTTGTAAACGCGATCGATATCGTGAGTGAGACAGAGGGCAAAGGAGTACGCTCGGTCTCCGCGTGAAGCCATATCGGAGCCACCCCGACGGAAAATAAATAGACACCGTCGATTTTCAGTCAGCGGACTCTCGAGTGTCTTCGTCGGGGGTTGAACTAACCGACGACTCGAGGTGACGTTCGCCGGCCTGAAGGTGCAGGTAGAATCGTTTCACGTGGGTCAGTTCTAGAACCGCATATGTCAGAGCCCGATCGAGAGCCGGCGGAAAAACCGACGCAGGACGAACAGACGGCCGAACGGGAGGGGAAGCAGCTGATCCGCAGCGGGATTGGGATCGCCGTCGTCTCGATCGTCATTTTGCTCGCCCTCGTTCTGGCGCTAATGCAGGCGAGCGGTCTGGTCGACCTCCTCGAGCCGTTCGCCGAAACCGAAACCCAGCAGTGGGGCGTCTTCTTCGTTATCGCACTCGCGGTCATCGCGCTCGCCGCCTGGAGTTGGAACTCGATCGCCAGCCGCTGATCGATGAATACCTCCGATGCCAGTTGGGCAGTCTCTGGAGGTTTTTGTACGATTAGCTATATTGGGCGGCACCTACTGCACAATCTGATGGCGTTAGTACATATTTTGTGGCATACATTCAGTATTCTCAACTGTAATGACTTGCTTTTCGTGAGTTCGAAGACATCACCATCGACGAGCCTGGTGCGTCCATGGTACGACGTGTCATCGCACGACGGCGGCGGACAGAAACCCGTTTAGGTGCTGCCCGACCACAACGGACAATGAGTTATCGGATCGGACTCGTCGGCAAACCGTCCGTCGGCAAGTCCTCCTTTTTCAACGCCGCAACGATGAACGACGTGCCCGAAGGGGCCTACCCGTTCACGACCATCGACCCCAGCGTGGGCGAGGCCTACGCCCGCGTCGAGTGTGCAGCGCCCGAATTCGACGAGGAGTGTACGCCGAACGTCGGCTACTGCGACCACGGCACCCGCTTCGTCCCGACGAAACTCGTCGACGTCGCCGGGCTGATCCCCGGCGCACACGAGGGCGCGGGACTGGGCAACCAGTTCCTCACGGACCTGAACGAAACCGACGTACTCGTCCACGTCGTCGACTTCTCCGGCGAAACCGACCTCGAGGGAGAGCCCACCGAGGGTCACGACCCCCGCGACGACATCGCCTTCTTAGAGGAAGAACTCGACCAGTGGTATCTGGGCGTCTTGGAGAAGGGCATCGAGCGCTACGCTTCGGGCTACACGACCGAAGACGACGCCATCGAGGAGGAACTCGCCGAGCAGATGAGCGCGTTCAAGACCAGCGAAGACGAGATCAAGCGCCTCATTCGGCGGGTCGATGTCGGCTTCGAGCCCGAGGAGTGGGACGACGATGATAAACTCGAGTTGGCCCGCGAGATCCGCCAGGAGACCAAGCCGATGGTGATCGCGGCGAACAAGATGGACACGCCCGAAGCACAGGACAACTACGAGGAGGTCACGACCGATCCGGAGTACGAACACCTGACCATCGTCCCCTGCAGCGCCCACGCCGAGAAGGCGCTCAAATCCGCCGACAAAGCGGACGTCGTCGACTACCGACCGGGCGACGACGACTTCGAGATCACGGGCGACGTGTCCGGATCGCAGGAGGAAGGCTTAGAGCAGATCCGGGACTTCCTCTCCGAGTACGGCGCAACGGGCGTCCAGGCCGCCCTCGAGACGGCGCTGTTCGACGTGCTCGGCGTGATTCCGGTCTTCCCCGGCGGCGCGAACGGGCTGGGTAACGAACGCGGCGAGGTGTTGCCCGACTGCTACCTGATCGACCCCGACTCGACCGCGGAGGACTTCGCCTACAGCCTCCACTCGGATATCGGCGACGGCTTCCTCTACGCGACTGACTGCCGAACGAACCGACAACTGGGCAAAGACTACGAAGTCGAGCCTCGAGACGTCATCGAAGTCACGACCACGAACTGAGCCGAGGCTGGCTGAGAAGGCGACGTTTCGCGGTGGGTTAGCGACCCCAGGTGAACGAATCGACGGCGGAATCGAGGCAATTCGAGAGCCCGGAGAGCCAGCCGCCGGGAGAAACCCGCCGAAGGATACCTTCGTCGATCTCGATGCGGTCGCCGTCGTAGGGATCGCGGGCGGACCGCTCGTTGCCGTCCCGATTGGCGTTCGCGACGTCGACGGCCGTGGTCATCGAACAGCGGCCGCACGCTTCGCGATCGTTTGACATGGGTGTGAATCGATAGTACGGTTTGACGGCGCTTAAACGCTGGCGTCGGACCGGAACTGACTGCGATCGAAACCACGGCGCCATCCGATGAGCTTTTAGTTGCGACGTGGTATTACACCGCATGGACGGACGCGTCGCATCGACGAAAGTCGCCCGCCGAGGGATCCGATCTCGAGTTTCGCACTCATGAGCCCGGCGAACGATTCGGCTGACTGCCTCGCAAGCGACGATGACTCGGAGACTCCATCGGCTGCCAATCAGCCGTTGCCGCCAGTTCTAGAGGAGGCGCTGCCCGCGCTCGAGGACGGGTATCTGGCGCGGGTCGCTCGGCGGTTAGTCTCCAGTTACGACCTCGAGTCGGCGACAAAAGCGGGCGGGGTCACGTTCGATCTCGGCGGCGAACTCCGCGTCGAGAGCAGCAAACACCTCTTTCACCCGTCGGTAAGCTACGCGAACCACCACATGCGGGAGTACCTCTACGCGGACCGACGGCCGTCGGTGAGCCGCGAGGATCTCGATGAACTGGTCGAACTCGGCCACGAACTCGCGGATCGGCGGGTAGAGCCCAGCAGCGAACACAAGGCGACCGAGTTCACGTTCGTCATCGTCGCGCCGTCGATCCCGGACGACGTTCGGTCGTTCGTTCGCGGATTCAAAGACCGGACGCTCCTGAAGTACGGTCTCCACGGCCACTACGAGATTCACTGTTGTGTCGTGGCACCCGATCGGCAGGCGGTCGTCGCCAGCGACCGCACGGAGATCGACGAGGCGTTCGCCGTCTGGCGATCGTCCGAGAAAAAACGAGGACTGCTCGGTCGATTGCTCGCGTCGCTTTCCTAGTCGTCCGCGCTTTCTGACTGCCCGCCGCCCGGATCGGTCGCGAGGACGTTGTCTCGAGCCGATTGAACGTTCGCGTACCCCATCCGAAGGATCGACACTGCGAGGAGGACCAACACCAGTGCGAGCACGACCCGGGCGCCGCTCGAGATCTGCTGAAGCAGCGTCGCCTCCGCCATCCACGAACTGTTCAACAGTTGGCGCTGAAGGTTCTCCACGATCGCCAGCCAGAGCAGCCCGCTGATCGTGACGACGGCCATGATGGCGACCGGCACACCCGTCGTCAGGAGCTGTTTGGTGTCGCTCCAGTTAGCCAGCCAGACCGTCGCCGCCAGCAAAGCGAGGGCAGCCAGAAGCTGGTTCGCACCGCCGAACAGCGGCCACAGCGCCTCCCACTGGCCGCTCGAGACGAGACCGAACGCGAGCACTGTCGCAACGCCCGTATTGACGTACTTGTTCGCAGCGATTTCCTGAACGTCGGTCTCGGGCGTTCCGACGAATTCTTCCACCATGTATCGGCCGAGCCGAAGCCCCGTGTCGAGGCTCGTCAGGAGGAAACTGACGAAGACCAGCGCCATGAACACCTCGCCGGTGCCCATCGGGATGCCGAAACTGGTCAGGATGAGCCCACCGCCTTCGGCGAAGTTCGGCAGGGCGGCCGCGATACCGCTCGTCCCTTCGCCCGTAACCGCGATCACGGACACCGCCGAGAGCGCCGTCGCGGCGAGCAGCCCCTCTGCGAGCATGCCACCGTATCCGATCATGCGCGCGTCACTCTCTTGGTTGAGTTGCTTCGCCGTCGTCCCCGATGAGACAAGCGAGTGGAAGCCGCTGATCGTCCCGCAGGCGATCGTGATGAAAAGCAGCGGGAACAGCGGCATCGCCACGCCCACGAGGTCGCCACCCATGAACCCGGTGTAGGCAGGTAGCTGGATCTCGAGCGCGCTCGCTCCGCCGTCGGCGGTCCCGAACGCCGTGCCGACGATGACCGCCAGCAACGCGCCGCCGACCCCCGCGTACAGGAGGAACGACGAGAGATAATCTCGGGGTTGGAGCAGCGTCCAGACCGGGAGGATGCTCGCAGCTGTCGCGTACAGGAGCGCTACGATGATCCACGCGGCCGTGTTCGCACCGAACAGGGCCGCTCCCGGGATCCAGCTGCCATCACCCGCAAAGAGGATCAGTGTACTATCGGCGAACCCGGACGGCTCGAACAGCGCGACCGGGTACTGGAGCCCCAGCCAGACGCTTGCGAAGACGCCCGCGACGAATATCGCCGTCCCCGGAATGAACGGAAGGTCGAGCTGGTAGAGCCAGACCCCGAAAACCAGTGCCAGTCCGATGTACGCGAGGCTCGCTGTCGCCGCCGGTGGGTACGCATCGAGGATGATTGCGACTAGTAACGCGAACACCGCGACGACGAGGACGATCACCAGAAACGCGAACAGGAGGAACATGTTCTTCCCGCGCTCGCCGATGTACTCGCCGATGATGTAGCCGATCGACTTCCCCTCGTGGCGAATGCTCGAGGAAAGCGACATGAAGTCGTGAACGGCCCCCATCAGCGGGTTGCCGATCGCGACCCAGAGCATGGCGGGCACCCATCCCCACACCAGCGCCGCCGTGATCGGGCCGGCGATCGGTGCGCCCCCTGCGACGCTCGAGAAGTGATGCCCGAGCAGCACCGACTTCTTCGCGGGGACGTATTCTTGTCCGTCTTGATACTTGTGGGCGGGTGTGTCTCGCGAGTCGTCGAGTTCGACGAACCGCGCGAGGTATCGCCCGTAGCCGATGTAGCCGATCGTAAACAACGCGAGTACGATGGCCACGATCCAAATTACCCCTGTCATACGTATCCACCATCCCGATTATTGTATATGTACATAAATCATGGGGGATGGTAACAGTGGATTTCCGGTCACAAGGGCCCGCTACGGGGTGACATACACCAACCGCAGCTAGATCGCCGTGAACATTCGGGCAGTCGGTTCGAGAGCCGCTCACGCGGAGGGAGTGGTGTCGATCTCGAGCGCTTTCCCCACGCGAGCGAGTCTCTCGCCTCTGATCTCCTCGATCTGCGTCTCGATTTCGGCGACGATCGGCGGCGATAGCTCCCGGTCAGCCGTCTCGAGTCTCTCGCGTTCCGTCTCGACGCGGTCGCGGAGATAGCGGGCACCTCGACCCTCCTCGTCCGGGTCGGGTACGGGCGTGAGCCGATTGGCGACCAAGCCCCGGACCTCGAGGTCCTGTTCTGCGAGGTCGTCGATCGCGCGTTCGGTCTCCCGGATCGAGAGCGAGTCGGGGTTGAACACGAGGAAAAACGCCGCCTCGTTTCGGAGCATCTCGCCGGCGGACTCGAAGAACTCCTTTCGATCCTCTAAGTGTGCGAGGACGGGATCGCCGTCCATCACGCGCCGGGGCTCTTGATTGCCGATCGCGGCCTTCTCGAACAGGTCGATGCTCTTGCGGCGTTTGGCCATGAGTCGATCGATCCAGCCCTCGAGGTAGTCCGGCAGCGAGAGCAGCCGCAGCGTGCCGCCGGTGGGCGAGGTGTCGAAGACGACGCGGTCGTAGTCGTCGCTGTTTCGCATGACGTCGACGAACCGATCGAACAGCGCCGCCTCGTAGGCGCCGGGGGTTCCGTGGGCCATCTCGATCTGTCTGTCAACGGCGTTGACCATGGCCGCCGAGACCTGCTGGGAGAGGTTCCGTTTGACCTGTCTGAGGTGTTCGGAAACCTCCGCCTGGGGATCGATCTCGAGCGCGTGGAGGTGGTCGACACCGTCGACCGGTCGCGGTTCGTCCCCGAACGTTTGGTCAAAGAGGTCACCGACCGAGTGGGCCGGATCCGTCGACACGACGAGCGTCTCGAGGCCCGCGGTCGCGCACCTGTGTGCGTACGCGGCGGACACTGTCGTCTTCCCGACGCCGCCTTTCCCTCCGAAGAAGACGTATCGTTCCATCAGAAGTGAAACTGTCGCCCCTTCCGTTCGACGAGCGAGGCCCGGTCCCACAGCCGCCGCTCCCAGGCTTCGAACTCGTCCTCGAGGTACGGCAGGAGTTCTGCCGTGTAGTAAGAGACCGGCGACGGCACGCCGAAGGCGTCGGGGAAACACGACAGCATGAACTCGTCCTCGAGGTCCTCCGCTTCGGCCTCGATCTTCTCGTAGGCGGGGTGGGAAAACATCCCGTGGGAAAGCCCCCGAAGCCACTCCTCGAGCGTCGCCCGAAAACGAGCGATGCGATCGGCGAGAGTCATTACCAACCATGCTCGAGCACGAACGCAAAAAGCTGTCGTGTCGAGGGGTGGCGACGAGCCGCGTCCGGTCGCCGTCCTGCGTTAGGGCCAGAGTCCGCGGACCTCGTGTGCCTCCGCGATCCGCGAGAGCGCGACGATGTAGGCGCCGTCCCGCCAGCTCACGTCTCGAGACTCGACTTCCGATCGAACCGCGTTCCAGGCGGTCACCATCTCGGCTTCGAGTTCGGCGGTGACCTCCTCTAAGCTCCAGGCTCGGCGGTTGATGTCCTGCAGCCACTCGAAGTAACTCACCGTTACGCCGCCAGCGTTCGCGAGGATGTCGGGGACGACCGGAATTCCCCGCTCCTCGAGGATGGCGGCCGCGGCGAACGTCGTTGGGCCGTTCGCGCCTTCGATAACCAGATCCGCCTGGATATCGTCAACATTGGCTTTCGTGATGACGTTCCCGACCGCTGCGGGGATGAGCACGTCGACGTCTAGCTCGAGCAGTTCGTCGTTCGGGATAACGTCGTCTGCGGTACTGGTCACCGCCTCCGGCTCCTCGTCGTGGGCCGGAATCGATGCAACGTCGATGCCGTTGGGTTCGTAGATCGCGCCGTTGACGTCGCTGATGGCGACGACGGTCGCGCCCCACTCCTCGAGCTTTCGGGCGGCGTTCGCGCCGACGCTCCCGAATCCCTGGACGGCGACCGTCGTCTCCTCGAGGGGCATGTCGTAGTATTCGCAGGTCTCTCGGGTGACGATGGCGACGCTGTGTCCGGGCGCTTCTTCGCGGCCGTAGCTCCCGCCGACGGATGGCGGTTTCCCGGTGACGACGCCGGGAATGGTTTCGCCCTGTTGCATGCTGTAGGCGTCCATGATCCAGGCCATCGCCTGCGAGTCCGTCCCCATGTCGGGGGCTGGAATGTCTCGCGTCGGGCCGATGACGTCGCGAATCTCCTGTGTGAATCGACGTGTCAACCGCTCGCGCTCGTCCTCGCTCAGCGATTTGGGGTCGACCACGACGCCGCCTTTGGCGCCGCCGAAGGGGATGTCCATCACGGCGCACTTCCAGGTCATCCACATCGAGAGGCCGACACACTCGTCTCGAGTCACGTCGGGGTGAAATCGCAGGCCGCCTTTGTACGGACCGCGAACGCTGTCGTGTTGGGCGCGAAACCCGGTGAAGACGTCGACGCTGCCGTCGTCTCGCTCGACCGGAACGGTGACTTCCGTAACTTTTGCGGGGTGGTCCAGTCGCTCGAGAACGTTGTCGCTAATATCGATCTGGGAACCGGCGCGGGCGAGTTGCCGTCTGGCCGTCTCGAGCGCCGTTTCCGGTTCGTTCGAGGGACCTTCCGGTCGAGGTGGTTTGGACGAAACGTTCCCAGCCATAGGTTACTCGACCGGAATCTCCCGATTCCGCATGTCAGCACCGCATTCTGGACACTCGATCGGAGACGTTGCTCTGGTCACTGCACCGCAGGCAAAACACTCGTAGGTCGATTCCTCGTCGGGATCTGTCGTCACATCTTTCATAGGTATCACTGCCGAATAGCGACGCGGCGTTCCTCGGCGTCGGTATATAATAGGGATATTAGGAAAATTTTATCCGTTATATTACTAGCACAACCCACCTGGAGAGGTTCACTATTCAACCCCTTGTGTCCCCATTGCCGGTAGTCCGATCTCCTCGAAGAGTAACGAAAACAGTTTCCGCTGGACAGTTCGGTTGTGGCCGTAAAACGCGGCCGGGGAGATGTCGAGGGAATTTGCGATCTCCTCGCCCGTTTGCTCGCGCGGCGATTCGAAGAAGCCGCCGTGGTAGGCCGCTCGAACGACCTCGAGCTGTCGATCGGTCAGTTCCTCTAAGAGTTTCGTCCGCACGTCGCCGGCTGACGTTCCCTCGACGAGCTGTTTCGATCGGAGCTCTACGGACTCGAAGCTATTCGTTACCATTCGAGTCGGGGCCCTCGCGTCGACGTTGTTCGGGACGTCGACGACGATCCGTGCGCCGGTTGGCGTCGCCCGAACGCTGCGAAGCACGACGCCGTGGCTCGCGAGTCGGATGGCGAGAAACGGCACCGGAAGCTCGAGGAGGATCGATCCGCCCGATGGGTCTCCCCCAGAACGGGAGCCGTCGCCGTCCGCACCCTCGCTGACGATCTGTACGTCGGTAACCGAGACGAGTTCCTCGGCGGCGGCTGCGACGGTTTCGACCGGCGCGCCGTCGATCGAGGCGAAGACGGAGACGGCGGATCCGTCCTCGTGCTGGCGAACGCCGCCGTCGAAGGCGACCGTACAGTCCGCGCGGCTGGCAAGTTGCTGGAAGACGAACGTATCGTCGTCGATCTCGAGATCCAATCGCGTACTCGCGGCGGTCAACAGGGCGTTCTTGCGTTCGACGGCGGCGATCGCCGACGCGATCGTTTCGCCCAGTTCGGCGAAGACGGCGCGCGACATTTCACCGAACGCGGCCGGACGACCCGCGTACACGGTGAGAACGCCGTAGGAGAACTCGTCGTACGACAGCGGGACGCTGATCGCCGACTGGTAGTCCTTGGACAGCGCCCGCTTGCGCCAGGGCTCCTCGTGGAGGCCTTCCGCGACGTTCGACACGACGGTGACCTCGCGCGATTGTGCCGCTTCGATCGCTGGCTCACCGGTCTGTTCGACGATCGGTCCGGAAACTGCATCCAGATACCCGCGACCCGCCCCGTCGTAAGCGCGCGCCTCGAGGTTCGTTCCGTCCGGATCCAGGCCACCGATCCAGGCGAATGAGAAGCGATCGGTCCCCGTGAGACGGTCGCAGACAGCCGATTCGATCTCTTCGCGGGTTTCCGCCCGAACGATCGCCTGATCGATTTCGCGAATGAACTCGTTGATACGGTTGAGTTCTGTCAACTGTCGATTCCGCTCTTTCAGTTCGCGCTCCTGATCGTGTAACGCCGACTCGCGCTCGATGCGATCGAGCGCCGCCTCTGCGGTCGTCGCGAGCAGGTCGACCACCTCTCGAGTCACGTCGTCGAACGCGCCCGCAGTCGTCGATCCGGCGACGAAGACGCCGTTGTTTCCGAGCGGGACGTACGCACCGCTTCGAAGGTCCGTCTCCGGTTGCGAGAGCCGATCAGACTCGTTGCTTTCCTCGGAACGTTGCGCCTCGCTGTCGTCAAATATCTGTGTCTCGCCGTCGACGAAGACTCGACCGACGATGGAATCGGTCGTCGCCCGGTGGGACGAAAGCGACCCGTGAGCGCGCTCCATCGCCGGCGTCGCTGCCGCCGGTCGGATGGCACTGTCGGCTGTGTCGAACAGGTAGACGGCACCGGCCTCGAGATCGAGGACGTCGACGGCGTCCTCGACGACGATGTCGGCGATTTCCTCCCGCGACTGCGCCAGCAACAGTCGTCGCGCGGTTCGGTGGAGCGCCGTCAGCGCCTCTTCGCGGCGCTTGCGGGCCGTAATATCGCGGCAGCTATACAGCAGCGTACCGCCCTGAATCGAAACCTCTCGCACGTTGACCAACAGCGTGTGTTCGGTTCCCTCCCTGTCGGTCGCGGTGCACTCGAGGTTCGTCAACACCCCCTCGGCTGCAAGCTCCTCGCGGTCGAACAGGTCGGGTCCGAGCAGGTCCTCGATAGAGCCCATTTCGCGGATCTGGTCGTCGGTGTAACCGAAGATAAAGTGAACGTTGGGACAGACGTAGGTGAACGCGCCGGACTCGTCCGTGATGAGGACCGTATCGGTCATGTTGTTTAGCGTCACGCGGTGGAGCTGTTCGGACTCGCGAAGTTCCTCCTCGAGTGCGACGCGGCCGGTGACGTCGTTTCCCTCCGCGAGCAGTGAAACGATCGCTCCCGAGTCGTCGCGAACGGGGCGAATCGTGACCTCGAGCACCCGTTTCGCGCCGTCCACCGCTTGAGTAGCCGTCGCGTGGCCGGTATCGGGTCCGTCGGCGTATCGACTGACGAGCTCCCGCTCGACGACCTCGCCCGACGCGGCACGCTCGAGGGCTGTCTCGATCGACGACCGGTCGCCCGGGAGCCACCACGGCGTGGCCTGAAACGGCTGGCCGCGAACGTCGTCCTGGGACGCGTCGATCGCCTCGAGCGCGCCCGCGTTCGCGCTTCCCACGGTGCCCTCGCGGTCGAGTTCCCAGACGTACGTGTCCGGGTCCTCGAAGATCGTCCTGAATCGACGGTGGGAGGCGCGGGTGTGAGAACGCGTGCGCTCGCGTTCGACCGCGCGCTCGATCGCCCCGGCGAGTTCGCCGGGATCGCAGTCCCGCGGGACGTATTCGGAAGCGCCGGCGCTGATCGCCGCGCTCGCCAGCCGTTCGGATCCCTCGACCGGCGAGAGGATCACTGGCACTGCCGGTCGGCTGTCCTGTACTCGTTCGAGTAGCTCCAACCCGGTCCCGCCGGAGAGCTCCGCAGCGGTGAGGACGACATCGACGCGGTCACCCTCGAGCACAGGGTCCGTCGTCACTTCGGACTCGGCTGCGGTGGACTCGAGGTATTCTAGCGCGTCGGCGACTGTTTCGACATGGCTGGTCGAGACGGTTTCAACCGGCGCGTCGACAACGGCGCGCTCGAGTGCGGTCTCGAGCGAACGCGTTCCGTCCGGACCAGGTGTCGGCTCGACGACGAGGATGTTGATCTCGTCGCTGAGAACCGGAGACTCCATACCGCATCCCTATACGCTCGGCCGGATAGAAACCACCGGTCTGGGCCGACGGATGTGATCCAGCAGGGACACCGTCAATCGGCGGTCGAGCGTTCCTCGGACGTCGGAACCCAGCCGTCGTCCGGATCCACGCGACCCGCGAGTACCGCGTTGAGCACCGCACCGAGAAGCAGACAGAGCCCGCCGAAGTAGACCCACGTCAGGATCAACAAGATCGCACCGGCGACGTCGAACAGCGCGACGCTCTCGGCTGTCGACACGTAGACGCGAAAACCGACGGCCAGGATCGACCACGTCGCGGCGGCGAACGCCGTTCCGGGGAGGATTTCGGGAACCGAAACGTCGGGATGGGGGAAGACGTAGTACATGGGGACGAACAGGACGAACAGCAGCCCCATCAAGGCGAGTGCACTCACACCCATCGCGAGCGGCCCCTCGAAAAAGAGCGACACGCTGACTCCGAGATAGCCAACGAGCGCGACGCCGACCGCGACGGTCACAGTCAGCAAGACCGCGTAAAGGATCGTCACGAGCGACGTCGAGAGGGCGGCCTCGAGCGACGACTGGGATCCCCTCGATCCGTAGACGGCGGTAAACGCGCTATTGACGGACTGAAACAGACGCGCCGCGCTCCAGAGAAAGATCCCGAGTGCGAGCAGCGCCGCCCGGGTTCGGTTCGCGCCGTCGCCGGCGGCCGCTGCGAGTTGGTCCCGGTCGATCGTCCCCCCGAGTCCAGTCGCCGTCTCGAGGGCGTCGAGGACGACTGCGAGCGAGTCGACGACGGTGACGGCGACGAGCAGGAGGATCACCAGCGGAACGAGCGTGTTGAACGAGTGGTAAGCCAGTCCGGCAGACGCGACGCTGAGCTGGCGCTCGCGCGCGACGGCCGCGACCTCGGCGGCGAGGATCCGTCCGCTCGAGAGCATCATACGCCTGCTTCACCGAGGCGACCGAAATATCTTGGTTTCGATGAAGAACGCTGGGAACGGAAGCGATCGGCTTCGCTCCTCGCGAGGGACGATACTTGAATCGGCGTCAAATTCGTGCGTTGTGTCGATAGACGTCTGCTACTCGTCGGCGACGACCGACTGAACGTGGCCGACGACGCCGCTTTTCAGTTTGACGCGGGGGCCGTCAGGCTCGTCGCCGTAGACCGTGCCGACTTCGCCGTGAATCGGTTCTTCGTCGGTCGATTGAACGTCCGCGTCTTCCTGAACGATCTCGACGGTCATTCCCTGTCGGAGTTCCTCGGCGGTTGGTCGTTCGGTAGACATCGTACTAGCGAATCAGAGCAAGCCGCCCGAAAACGTGGTGCCTGCATATTCGGTGTCGTTTTTCGAACAGCAGCGACGTCGCTACTCGTCGTCGAACTCGAGGGCCGCCGAGTTGATACAAAAGCGCTTGCCGGTCGGTTCGGGACCGTCCTCGAAGACGTGACCGAGGTGGCCGTCGCAGTTCGCACAGCGGACTTCCGTTCGGCGCATGCCGTGGCTGGTATCGACGTGTGTAGTCACTCGGGCGTCGTCGACGTCGTAGAAACTGGGCCAGCCACAGCCGGATTCGAACTTGGTGTCGGAGTCGAACAGCGTCGCCCCACAGCCGGCGCAGGTGTAGCGGCCGTCGGCTTTGTGATCGACAAATTCGCCGCTGAACGCCGGTTCCGTTCCGGCCTCGCGGAGAATCCGATACTGTTCGTCAGTTAGCTCCTCGCGCCACTCCGCGTCGCTCTTTTCGGCCGAGTCGGATCCGCGCTCGGTCGACGACTCGCCGCTCGAGGGTGTGTCAGTCTCTGGGTCCATACTCGTCCCTACGGGCGAGAGCCCTAAGAGTCTGTCCGGGTGCCGACAGTCGTCGCTCCTCGTCCGCTCGAGTCTCGGCGACTCGAACGACACGGCAAGTGACTACCGGCCGGTGATTACGTTGGTGCTCTCGCAATCGGGACACTGGGTCATCCGACCGAGCTTTGGCACCTCGAGCCGTCGCCACTCCGAGGAGCCGCCTTCGGCTTCGAATCCGCAGTTCAAACACCGCGAGCGAGCAGCCGTCCGTGAGTCGGAGGACATGAATGTATGTACGGTAGCAATCCTCATAGGGATTTTCACGCCGCCGGCTGAGAATCACTCCCTGTTATCGGTTCTCGAGCGGATGTCGCACCAGTCCACCCCGAGCGGACGTTGCACTCACCGCCAGAACCACCGCATCCGCTCCCGTCGTCTCGACACGCACATTGACGGCCCTCGACCGCGAAGTACCGACGATGACAGTCATGCGAACGGTCGAACTCGAGGGCCACATCATCGACTCGGGAGCGATGGGGCGGTGTTTCGGCGTCGTCATGGATCTAGGCGGTGAGTTCGAGGTCGAAGAGTTCGACGTGGGTCGGCACAAACACGCCGAGACGTATTGTCGCATGCGAGTGTCCGCGGAGTCCGCAGACGACCTCCGGGCGATTCTCCACGAGCTGAACCAAAACGGCGCGACGGTCGCCGATCCGCGGGACGCGACATTAGAGGCCGCGCCGGACGAGCAGGTCGTCCCCGCGGAGTTCTACTCGACGACGAACCACCCGACGTTCGTCCGCGTCGACGGCTCGTGGGTCGAGGTGTCGGACCCCGAGATGGACTGCGCGCTCGTCGTCGACCGAACCGAGGACGACCCCGTCGTCCGCACGAAGGTTCTCAACGCTATCGAGAAAGGCGATCTCGTGGTCACCGGCGAAACCGGGATCAGGGTCGAACCGCCCGAGCGCCCCCGAAACGGAGGGAGTTCCTTCGGCTTCATGCAAGGCGGCGTCTCGAGCGAGCGCCCCTCCGCCTCGCTGATCGAAGAGATCGCAGACGAGATGCGTGCGGTTCGAGATGAGGATGGCACCGTCCTCGTCGTCTGCGGGCCGGCGATCGTCCACTCCGGCGGCCGAGACGCGCTCGCGGAGCTGGTTCGCGAGGGGTACGTCGACGCCCTGAGCGCGGGAAACGGCTTCGCGGTGCACGACTTAGAGCGGAACCTCTACGGAACCTCCCTCGGCGTCGACACGGAGTCGCTCGAGCACCCGCGAAAGGGACACAAACACCACATCTACACGATCAGCGAGATCGGCCGCGTCGGCGGAATCGAGGCGGCCGTCGAGGCGGAAATCGTCGACGGTGGCGTGATGTACCAGTGTATCCGAAACGACGTTCCCTACGTGCTCGCGGGATCGATCCGCGACGACGGGCCGCTCCCGGACACGATCACCGACGCGATCGAAGCCCAGGACGCGATCCGCGAGCAGGCCCGCGAGGCAGATCTCGTGTTGATGCTCTCGACGCTGCTCCACTCCGTCGCGGTGGGGAACTGCCTCCCGTCGACGACCAAAACCGTCTGCGTCGACATCAACCCCGCGACGGTCACGCAACTGCTCGACCGCGGGAGCGCCCAGGCGATCGGCATGGTCACCGACATCGGGACGTTCGTTCCCATGCTCGCCGACGAACTGCTCGAGGCCCACCGATAGCGGCCAGTGCTCGAGAAAGCTGTGTTGGGTTCAGCGTCCGTTGCCCAAAATGGTGCTGTGTAGAATCAGTAGACTGCACCGAATTGCCCATTACATGAAAGGAGAGTCATCTACGGAACCGGATTAGGTCGTTCTGGTTCCACCATCTGCTGTGAGAGAGTGACGAGCCGCTTTCGATGTCGCCGTTCTGGAAGCCTGATGAGCCTCGCCTGCTTCGAAAGTAGAAACGTGATCGTGAAGATCCTCGGCAAGTTTCGAGAGATGTTGGATGTTTCCAGCAGCTTCTGAGAGTGCCGATGCCTGTTCTTCGGTTGCTGCCGATACGTTGCTCGCTTCCGAAGCGGTCTGCTGGCTAACGTCAGCGACTTGATGGACCATCGAAACGACTTCTTCCGTGGAGTCCGCCTGATCCTCAGTAGCCGTACTGATCTCTGTGACCCCTCCTTCCACTTCTTCGATCGCATCCGCTATTTCATCGAACATTTCGATCGTGTCTTCGATTGTTTCTGCTCCGTTCTCGACCCGCTCGCTCATCTCCTGCATACCATCGACGGTTTCGTTCGTAGTCGACTGAATTTCCAGAATTCGATCTTCGATTTCGGTTGTAGCCCGTGCAGCATCCTCAGCTAGCGACTTGATCTCGTTAGCGACGACGGCAAACCCGTCACCGGACTCACCAGCATTAGCGGCCTCTATGGAGGCATTGATCGCGAGTATATTCGTTTGCTCGGCAATTTCGGAGATCAGTTCGATGATTCCGCCGATCTCTTCCATCTCGGTATCGAGGGCCTGTACCTGTGAAACGACTTCGTCCGTTCGGTCTTCGATGACGTGGATTTCATCAGTCGCCTCGGAGGCGTATGCTCTTCCCGTTTCACCGGTTTCGACGGCAATCGATGCCGTCGAAGCGACGTCGTCGGCCGATGCCGCTATCTCCTCGATCGTTGCGGATACATCGTTCATTTCGGCAGCGACCTGCTGAAGGTTCTCGCTTTGTTCGTCTGCCCCCTGCGATATTTCTTGAACAGAAACGGCTACTTCGTCGCTTGCTGTTTCGATCTCTTCTGTACTCGAAGATACTTGCTCGCTCGAGGTCGCAACCTCGTCGGCGATCTCTTGTACGGATCGAATGCTAGTGTTCATCTGAATGATGCTACTCTCGAGAGCGTCTAGTACCTCTCCATAGTCTCCAGGATAGTCCGTCTCGATAGTCTGATTGAGATTCCCTTCCTCGAGGGCTTCGCTCACGGCCGATATTTGCGCGAAGCTATCGGCGAGTTGAGTCGCCCCTGATTCGAGGTTACCCAGCACGTCGCCGTAGTCACCCGGGAAGTCAGTCTCGAAAGTTTGGTCGATATGTCCCCGTTTGAGTCCCTCGCTAGCCGTCGAGATCTGTGCAAAGCTTTCTTCGAGTTGTGTCGTCCCCGCCGAGAGGTTCTCCAGAACGGCACCATACTGTCCAGGGCGATCAGTGTTGACCTCCTGATCGAGTTGCCCCGTACGAAGATCGTCACTGACGTCCTGTATTGCGTCGAAACTGCCGGTCAGCTGGGTCGTCCCCTCCTCGAGTGTTTGCATAACATCTCCGTAGGTACCGGGATAGTTCGTGTCGACGTCCTGCTCGAGTTGACCGGATCGAAGATTCGTACTGACACCGTTGAGATCCGCAATCACGTCACGGAGGTTTTGCTGCATAGTTTTGAACGCATCGACCATTCGACCGATTTCGTCGTTCTCTACGTGATCGTCAAGATCGGTATCGAGGTCGCCCTCGCTGATAGCTACAGCAGCCTCGGAAAGCTGTTTGATGGGTGGCGTGATACGTCGAGAAACGAACAGGCCAATCCCAAGCGCTAGTAAGAACGCACCGAGGGTTAAACCGGCAAGTTCCATTTGCGTCTGTTGTGTAACCGTATCGGCAATTGCAACCTGTTCTTCCATGTCAGCCTGTGCTGATTCTTCGATAGAAGTCGCTGATTCTTCTATCTCAATTCGTAGCGTATCCATTTCCGCTGCCTTCTCGTTGGCAAGCGCTTCATCGCCATCCTGAGAAGCAACAAAGAATTCCTCACCGACTGACTGATACTCCTCGTGGTTCGATTGGAGCGTTTCTAACTCGGTTTGTTGTTCATCAGATAGAGACGCATCTTCTATTGCTTGTGATCGCTCGCTAAACAGCGCTGCTGCTTGCTCGAATTCCTGCTCGGCCTCTGTTTCCCCGAGTTGTGCCGCATATATCGAGTTTTGCTGTTGTTCAATGGCGAGGGACATTCCCGTTGCGTCATCCATTTTTTGGCCATCCTCAGCAATTAGGTGTGCCTCTTCATCAACCGTCTCAAGTCCTATATAGCCAACAAAACCGGTTGCGCCAACGACGAGTGCAACAAGAACAAACGCAAGTATGAGCTTCGGCCCGAGGTCGAATCTGTCAAGTGTTAATTTTCTGGTTATAAATTCCATCTTGGTTACTAATCCCGATAATATGGGGTGTGGCGGATCAAGAATAAGCGTATTGGCCAATACCCCTAACATGACGGTTGATTAATATCTCCGGGAAAGATCTACAAATAGATAAGGCGATGCCTTGGAGTCGTTCGAGAGATCGGAGCTCTCCCATGACTGAGCGAGCGAAGCTCCCGCCAGGTCAGCGGGACGGGCGCCCCGCCAGACTCCGCGAGGTCGTCGGCGTAAAGTCGTTCGAAAGATCTCTGATCCTTCGTGATACCGAAAATCTATGGTTTTCGGGCCACGCCGACTGCTCGAGGATCGTTGTTCCCTCGTTGTCCGCGAAATCGTCGGGTTCGCTTGAATACAGCTTCGTTCTTTCAGCATCTTCGATTCTCGTCGACACATCTCATGGATCTCTCAGTTCACGCTCGATTCCGCCTCGAGATGTCCGAGCGGCCCTACTAGTGAGGGGGTCGCTATTTTATAGGCATCTGTCGTATCAACAGTGCCTCTCGCCGCCACCGAGCCAGGGAAAACGATGCAACAGGAACACATCCAGACGGGCAAGGCGATTCAGAAACGAACCGGGAAGACGTTCTATCTCGCGACCCGGTTTCTCCCCGAGCGCGTTCGCCACGCCACGCACGTCCTCTACGCCTTCTTTCGGATCGCCGACGAGGTCGTCGACGACGCGAACGGCGCGCCGCCTGCCGAACAGGCCGCTCGCCTCGAGTCGTTACGAGCACAGGCTCTCGGCGAACAGCCCCCAGAAGACGACGTGCTCATCGCGTTCGATCAGCTTCGCGACCGGTACGATATCGCCGATCGGGAGATCGACGTCTTCATCGACGCGATGAAGACCGACATCGAGACGAACCGCTACGAGCGCTACGCCGATCTCGAGGCGTACATGCGCGGTTCGGCCGCGTCGGTCGGCGTGATGATGACGGCGATTATGGAACCCGACGAACCCGACCTCGCCCGCCCCCACGCGGTAAAACTCGGCGAGGCGTTCCAGATGACCAACTTCCTGCGCGACGTTCGCGAGGACGTTCTCGAGCGGGATCGGATCTACCTCCCGCTCGAGAGCCTCCGCGAGCACGGCGTCGATCAGGGGGCGGTCGAGAACCTCGCGTTCTCGGACGCGTTCGCGTCGGTGATGCAGTCGGAACTCAAACGAACGGAACGACTCTATCGCGAGGGCGTCGCGGGAATCAGATACCTGCCGAAAGACTGCCAGTTGCCGGTGTTGCTCGCGGCAGTGTTGTACGCCGAACACCACCGCGTGATCCGGGCACAGGACTACGACGTGTTGAACCGGGAACCGTCACTTTCGCCGTCGCGAAAACTGTGGTGTCTCGCCAGAACGCGTTGGCACTGGCACTGGAATCGTGATCCGGAAGCCGTCTTCAAGCGCGTTTCGGCGGTTCCGCCGAGCGAAACCGGCCAGCACGGACCCGGTCACGGGGAGCGCGTACCGATGCGGTGAACGAAGTCAGAAGCGAGCGAATTCGACCGTTCGAGCTTCGAACGACCGTTTCAACGGTCGCGATCCGAACGGTCAATTGTGAGAGTCAACTACCTCGACGGGTTTCTCCGACTATCCCGAGTACCGACGACTAACCGTTTTGCGGGTCGGTTTCGCGAATGGAACGAATGTGTGCTAACGTAATCGCCCGAAGGCGGCTACTTCGTCACGTTGTGTGATTGTTTCACAGCATTGCGACAGCTGAAATTATCTAAGGCGGCTGTAATCGATTCTCGATAGTGCAAGCAATTCTATAATTCAATTATAAGTAAACTACGGTGAGAAAGATGGTTTCTCATGTTGAAGTTATCAATGCTGCAGGTTGGTCGTTCTCTAGAGTGTCTACAACTAAGTGAGGTTCAATATGAGAAAAGGGCGTACAGACGAGCGAAGTTCGGACTGCAGGTATGATTGCGGCCGTAGCGATCACCGTCCTCGGACTCGCGATCGGCAGCGTAATCACGCAAACCACCGGATACCGGCTCGGGGGAGTGATCGTCGTTCCACTCCTGGCGGTGTATACGCTGTACTCGTTCGCCGCGCTTCCGCTGTTTCTCGTGAGCGGGGTCGTCGCCTACTATCTGGTCGGCGGTATTCGGTCACACACGCTCATCCACGGCCGACAGCTACTACTCACCAGTCTGGCCGTCGGAGCGACCGTTCCAATCGCGTCGTTCGCGCTGTTCGAGATCTGGAACGTCTTCGGTTCCGCCGTCGAAATCGCGTTCTTCGGGGCGATCCTCCCGGGGATCGCGGCGTACAACTACCACAAACTGGACCCCGACGAGCGCCGCGCCGACGTGCTCTACAGCGGCGGCCTCTTGATCGGGCTGATCGCCTTCGGTGCCTCGATCGTCAACCCGACGTTTGCAACGCAACTCGATACCGGGTTAGCGTCGATCCTGTTCGCACCCGGCTCCGACATCGCGCAGTTCCGTCACTCCGTGCGCGCCGCTCCTGGAACCGCGGCCGTTCTCGACCAGATGTGGATGCTCGTGCTCCTCGGAACGGGGCTCGTCCTCTCCGAGTGGGCGAACTCCCGTTGGGGCGTCAGGCTCGGCGGACTCGTCGCCATGCCGCTGCTCGTCGCACTGTCGCTAAGCAATAGCTGGGCGCTCGGAGTCTATATCGTCGCCCTCGCGGCGGTCTACGCCACGATCACGCTCGTCAATGCGGGGACGCTCGTGTACGGTCGCGCGCTGTTGAGCACCGGTCTGATCGCGGCGATGACGGTCGGCGCGCTCGTCGCGTTGCTCGCGCCGGTCGTTACCGGATTCACGCTGTATTTCGTCGTCCTGCTGGCGGGCGTCGGCGCGTACAACTTCCACCGGGTCGCACCGGCCGAACGGTTCGCATCGGTCAGCCTCTCCGCCGGAACGTACGCAACGCTCCTGATCGGCACTCGATCCTTCGTCGAGCCGACCCCGGAGGGGATCCTGGCAACCGTCTCGGCCGTCGAGGTTGCCCTCCTGCTCGTCACACTCGCACTCAGTGCCTACTGGGTGCTGACGCTCGAGCGACGTCGGTGGACAGTTTCGAAACGACACTCCAGAGGTACGCTTTCATGAGTCAACAACACCCAACCAATCCGTCTCAGATCAACGAGAACCGAACCATCGTCGATACCATCGCCCGAATCGGACAGCAGTTCGTCCAACGGGTCCTCCCCGGCGTAGCCCACTCCAAGCGCCTCGAGCAGATCGATACGAAAATCGTCGTCTCGGGGACGCGCGGGAAATCCAGTCTCACCCGGTGGATGCACGATATCCTCCATCGACGAGAGTACGACACCTACGCCAAAGTCACGGGGAACAATCCCGTCTCGATTCACTCCGGGACTGAAGAACCGATCGAACGCGAGGGGCTGGTTCGACTCTACGAGAACGAACGGGAGATCCGAGCGCACACCCCGAAGGATGCGATGATCGTCGAAAACCAGGCGATCTCCTCCTACACGACCCGAATGTTCAACGCCCGCTTTGCGGACCCTGACGTGCTGGTGCTCAGCAATATCCGCGAGGATCACCTTTCAACGCTCGGAACCGACCGTTACAAGGTGGCACGCGGACTGGTTCGAGCGGTCCCCGAGGGCACCCACGTCGTCAACGCCGAACAGGATCCCGCCCTCCGCGAGTACGTCGAAACCGAAGTGCAGCGCCGCGGAGCGACCGTAAGCCACGTTACGGTCCCGTCCGAGTACGAGCAGATCCCCGGTATCGAATCGATCTACGCGTTAAACGAGGTCCTCGAGGCGATCGATGAGACGCCGCTTTCGGAGGATGAACTGGCGCACTATCGCGAGCAGATGGACGTCGAGTGGACGCAACTGTACAACGGTCGAGTCTACAACGCCGCGGAGGTCAACGACGTCCAGAGCACCGAGATGATCCGCAGGGCGCTGTTTACGCGTGACTCCTCCGTCGATCAGATCGTCCCCTTTCTCTATCTCCGAGGTGATCGCCGCGGTCGGACCGTCTCGTTCCTGCACTACCTGAACGAGCTGTATCGGGCGGACGATCCGGTCTTCGACCGCGTTCACGTCGCCGGCGAGACGACGGCGGCGTTCGAGCGAAAGGCGTCGTTCCCGGTGACGGTCCACGACAAAGACGCTGACGCGGTGATCGTACTCGACAATCTGCTCGCCGGTCAGAAGCCGGTCTTTATCATGGGCAATACGGTCGCCGACTTCATGCGAGATCTCGAGGTCGCGATCGACGCCCGCAAGGCGACCGACGAGCCGGTTCAGGTGCTCGCCGGTCCGACCGCCAGCCAACCTCCGGGCGAACCATCGGTTCGAGAGAAAAGTCAACACGCCTCATCGCAACTGCCGAGCGACGACTGAGCGACCTCGACCGGACGGCTCTCGCGAAGGTAGATACGTCTCTATATTTATTTTCTAAAATAAAATTCGTAATTATAATATGTTCGGTCGATAATAAGGGCACATGGGCGATAAAAAGACCAATCGAACGGTATCGAGAAGAAACATCATGGCTGGGCTGGTCGGCACTCCCGTCCTGTTCGGCGGAGCGATCGGCGCGTACGAAGTAAGCGCTCGCAAGGACTCCGTCGAGTCAGTCGAAAACCAGGCCGTCGACAGGGACGGCGAGTCGACCGAGGTCACCCTCGGCTTCGACACGCAGGACCGGTTCGACGAAGAGACGTTCACCTACCTCGCGGCGAGTTCGGACGTCCTCAACGTCGTCGGACGAACGACCGGCGAGCAAGTTCGCGTCCGACGAGGGGACGACGAGTACGCAGTCTACACGATCGACCGAGAGGATAGCGACGACGAGCGCTCCGTGTTCGCCAACGAACTGGCACGCGCCCGTCTCGACCTCGAGAACGTCGACTGGGAGGACATCGGTGACTGTCGCATCACTTGTCCGCGACCCTCGGTCGATGTCCCGATCAACGACGAGGACGAGGTCGAAGTCGAAGTCAACCCGACGGTCGTCGATCCGGATCTATCCGTCGACGAAGCCGAAGACCAAGGCGAATACGTCGAGGTCGTCGACTCGAGCGATGCGAACGCGATCGTCCTCTCGCCACACGGCGGGGACGTCCAGCCGCACACCGGCGAGCAGGCCGAAACCGTCGTCGACGAACTGGACGGGGACGTTGCTCACTGGGGAACGCGCGGATACAGCACCAACGGGAGCGCGTTCATCCGCTGGTACGTTCCGTCCTACAACATGTCCGAGGCCTCCTACCCCGGCCTCGCAGCGGTTAGCGAGAACGAGTACGAGTACGCGATCTCGTTCCACGGAACCTGCGACCCGGTGATTCAGATCGGCGGACAGGCACCCGAATCGTTCCGCGCCGAGGTTCGCGACGCGATCAACGAAGTCCTCGCGGACACCGACTACGAAGCGGTTCTTGGCTCCGGCGACTACCGTGTTGACGGGGACCAGACCCTGCCGAACCGTCTCGCATCCCGCTGTGGGATCTGGATCGGACAGGACGACGACTCGAGAGCGCAGTACGGGACGGAGATCGCGCAAGCGGTCGCGGGCGTCCTCGAGACCCGGATCTAACCGACCGGTCACCGACGCGTTCATCGAAATCCCCTCTTTTCGCGAAACTCAGAACGACTCTCGCCATCCGTCTGGAAGCGACGAGGCGAGCGTCTCGAGATCGTACCGATCCGTCTGCAGCAAGCCACCGCCAAACAGGAGCGCGACGCCGACGGCGAGCCAGTTCCCGTAGAGAACGTTGATCGTCCCCCACAGCAAGACGAAGCTCACGAGGTCGTCGAGGACGAACTCGCAGTCGTCGACTCGAGCCCGCAGCGCCGAGCGGTCGAACGCGATGTCGACGAGGACGACCGCGACGGTGCCCGAGAGGAGCCAGCCGAGGTAGTTCGAGACTGGGACGCCGTAGTAGCTCCCGGCGGGGTCGTATGCCCAGAAACCGATCGCAACCGCTCCGGGGTCGAGCACGAGGTCGACGGCGACGACGGCGAGAATCGCGACGGGCAAGCGGACCAACGCGCTGTCGGCGAGTTCCTCGAGCACCAACAGCGTCAACAGGTACGCGTTGAGCACGAGCGGGACGAAAAACAGCGGCAGGGCCAGCGGGACCTCGCCGAAGAGCATCGGCCCGAGCTGGATCGAGTACTCGAAGGCCCCGTAGGGCCAGTCGGTTCGGACGCCGACCATTTCGATGGCGTACGTGTAGGCCGTCAAGAACGCGAGCAGGCCGAGCGCTCGCCGATCGATTCGGGGGAGAAGCCCGACCACGAGCGGCGAACGCATGACCGCAGTTCCAAAAAGGAGAAACAGCGGATTGTACGCGAACGGTGCCGGGACCAGCCCCGCCGCGCTTGCGAGCAACGTCACCGCGCCGACGATCGGAAAGACGACCGCGATCGTGAACCGATGCTCCCGAACGAGCGCCTCGAGCCGTCGCTGGACAGCCGCTCGCGTGCGTGGCGTCCTCGAGTCGTCGCCGCTCGAGCGGCCTGGCTCGGACGCGACGTCCGGGTCGTCCTCACCGGCTCCGTTCTCAGCCATAGAACAGCCTCCAGAGCCCGCCCATCGTCAGGACGGCTCCGACGGCGGTGTTGATCGCGGGAAACCACCAGTACGCCCGATCGACGGCCACGCTCGCGGTTGCGACGGCCGCGACGAGCGCCGGGTAGACGAGCATGAGCGCGCCGAGGCGATACTCGAGCGCACCGAAGGCGACGGCGGCGAGCAGCCAGCAGACGCCGCAGTAGGCGTACGTCCGTCTCTCGCCGAGCACCGTCGCCGTCGTTCGGATTCCGGTCGCTCTGTCGGGTTCGATATCGGGAATCGCCGAAAAGGTGTGCATGGCCATCGCCCAGAGCCAGCCGGCCAGGATCGCGAGCAGCGGGGGCTGGCTCCCGGCGACGGCCGCGTAGGCCGCTCCGGCGGGGGCGACGTAGAGCCCATTTGAAAGCGAATCGAGGGGCGGCGTGGTTTTGAACCGAAGCGGCGGCGCGCTGTAGGCGGCTCCCAAGAAGAGAAATACCGCGAGCCACGGCCACACTCCGGACGAAAGCACCGGAAAGAACGCCAGCGGAAGGAGCGCGCACGCGGCGACGGCGACGGGGACGACCCGCTGTCCCTCGTAGCGGGTTTCTTTGTCCGCCTTTTTCGGATTCGCTGCATCGATCTCCCGGTCGTAGATGTCGTTGATCCCGTACAGGAACACGTTCGCCGGGAGCAGGAAGTACCCGAGCAGGACGACGACCGGCAGCGAAATGAGGTCGCCGGCAGACGCCGCCGCGTACGCGACCCCCACGAGCACCGGCCCCGCCAGATACAGCCAGAACCGCGGTCTCGAGAGCGCCAGCAGGTATCGAAGCGTCCCCGCGGGCGTATTTGTGCTCTCAGTTGCCTCGATGCGGACCGATTCGGCGTCGCCGCTCGGTTCGTCGTCGGTCATCGGTCCGTAGTCATCCGCCGTAGTCCTCGAACACGGCGTCGGCCGTGAGTTCGCCGCTGATGAGACACATCGGGACGCCGATGCCGGGCGTGGTGTACGATCCCGTAAAGTAGAGGCCGTCGACCTCCTTCGACCGGTGGGGCGGCCGAAACAGTGCGGTCTGGCTGAGCGTGTGTGCCATCCCCAGGGCCGTTCCCCGGTAGCTGTTGTACCTGTCGGCGAAGTCCTCGACGCTGAATCGCTCCTCGAGGACGATCCGGTCGCGGAGGTCCTCGCCGGTGTTCGCCGCGATGTCCTCGAGCACCTGCTCTCGGTACCGTTCGCGGCGCTCGGGGGTATCCTCGAGGCCGGGTGCGATCGGAACGAGGACGAAGAGGGTGCTGTGGCCGTCCGGTGCGACGTCGTCGTCCGTTTTCGACGGCACGCAGCAGTAGTAGGCGGGGTCGTCGGGCCAGGCCGGTTCCTCGAAGATCTGCTCGAAGTGCTGGTTCCACTCCGTCGGGAGGACGAGCGTGTGGTGGGCGAGTTCGTCGACCTCGCCCTCGAGGCCGAGATAGAGCAAGAACGCGGATGGCGCGTACGTCCGCGACTCCCAATAGTCAGGGTCGTAGCCGCGCTGGTCGGGCGCGAGCAGTTCCTGCTCGGTGTGTGCGTAATCGGCGTTGCTGACCACGATGTCGGCCTCGAACGCGCTGGGGCGTGCGGGTGAATCCTCCCCATCTCGAGGATCGGTTTCGACTAAAAACGCGCCGTACCTGCCCTTGATCGCCGTGACCGGCTGGTTCGTTTCGTAGGTGACGCCGAGTTCGCGACCCAGTTCGACGAACGCGTCGATAACGCCGCCGACTCCGCCTTCGGGATACCAGACGCCGAGGGTAAAATCGACGTGGCTCATCAGGTTGTACAGCGCCGGCGTGTTGTTCGGCGATCCCCCGAGAAAGACCAGCGTGTACTGCATGATCTGCTGGAGCTTCGGATGGTCGAAGTACTTCTCGACGTGGCCCTGCATCGTCCCGAGCAAGGAGAGCCCTCGAGCCTGTCGCGCGACGTCGAGGTCGAGGTAGTCACGCACCCGCGTTCGGTCCTCGTAGACGAAGTGTTCCATCCCGACCTCGTAGTTCTCGCGAGATTTCTCGAGATACCGTTCTAACGCCTCGCCGGCTCCGTCCTCGTAGGATTCGAAGAGCGCTTTCGTCTCCGCGAGGTCGGGCGTGATGTCCACCTCGTCGCCGTCCTTGAAGAAAATTCGATAGTGCGGATCGAGGTGGGCGAGGTCGTAGTAGTCCGTCGGCGTACGATCGAACCGGCCGAAAAAACGCTCGAATACGTCCGGCATCAGGTACCACGAGGGACCCATATCGAATCGAAAGCCGTCTCGCTCGAGCACCGACGCTCGGCCGCCGAACTGTTCGTTCTTCTCGATGACGCGGACGTCCGCTCCCGCATCCGCGAGGTAACAGGCCGTCGACAGCCCGCCGACGCCAGCGCCCACGACGGCGACTGATTCACCAGCCAACGAGTTCATTGCACCCAGATAACAGGGACTGGGTGATAAGGCTGAGTCACACATAGGTAGGTTTCGTGACGGATCGCGGACGATACAACGAAAGGGAGTCCTCGTCACTCGAGGACTTCTTCGTGGATCGACTCGCCGCTTCCCGGCTTCGACTCCCACTCCCACTCGTCTTCGACCCTGATGCGGCCGTCTTCGAGGAGTTCGACGTCGCCGACCGAGTGACCGGTCGCCGTTTCGCCGTCCGCGTTGATCTGGGCGTATCGAACGTCCCACCGTTCGCCGTCGAACGTGCCGACCAGGTGACCGTCCACGACGGCACCGCCGGAGTAGGTCGCGTACAGTCGGTTCCCCGTCTGTTCGAACTGAAAGTACGTGTCCGCACCGACTTCTCCCGACTCGTCGTTTGCAACACCGGCGAGCGTACGGCCGTCGAACGAGATTTCGTCTGCCATACGGAAACTGTCACGGCGAGCGAAATAACAATTCTACCACTCGAGTCTCGGGACGGCGACACTTCTCGAGGCGGCGACACTGTACGACCTGCGTGCGAAGAAAGCGGAAAACAGATCGCGCGGATATGAGACTCAGGTCCTCGCCGCGTCGTTCTCCCACACGAGGATGCGCGATCCGTGTCGATTGGTTCGGTAAGTGCTACGCAACACACTGGCTGCCTGTCACCGGACTTGCTATCGACCGGCGGTAGCTATGTGTTGGGTTCCCATGCCAATAAAAGTATGGGTGAGAGTGACACGCACAGAATGGTCGGAAGGTCCGCCGGTGAGCTCAGTCGAGCATTCCTCGGATGGAGATGAATCTCTCTCGAGAAGCAGAAGACTCCGTGTGAGCACGGACGTCAATAAGTCGGTTAGTCGATGTGTCCTTCGCGTCGCAGCTGATCTGCGTCCTGCCCGGAGTAGCGCCATTCGATGGTCGCCTTCTCGTCTTGCCAGTCCCACGGTTCCGCGACGACGATATCGTCCTCGTTGATCCAGGTCCGATACTTCATGCGGCCGGGGATACGGCCGAGGCGCTCTTCACCATCCTGGCAGCGAAGCCGGACGTGGTTTCCACCGAGATGTTCGGTAACGACTGCGAACACCTCATCGTTGTTGGGCATGCGAAGGTTCCGCCGCCCTGTGTCTTCAGTCACACTAGCTATACGACCGCCGGACGGTTAAATCATTTGAGTCGCACGGTATCGTGACACTCACCTACAAGTTACAGCGGATCGCCAGCCAGACGCTCGCTCGAGAGAGAAAACGCGCTCAGGGCTCGCTCACACGGAGCACGGGCTTGATCGTCCGGCCGTCTTCGGAATCCTCGACCGCCTCCTCGATTTCGTCGAACTCGTAGTAGGTGACGAGTTCGTCGAACGGGAACTTACCCTGTCGGTAGAGTTCGACGAGATCCGGGATGAACTGTTTCGGGTTGGAGTCGCCCTCGACGATTCCGGTGATCGATCTGCCGTGGAGGATGAGGTCGTTGACGTCGAAACTCGCCTCGGTCCCGAGCGCGGGCGCGCCGACGATGCCGGCGGTGCCGCGCTGCGTGAGCGAGTCGATCGTCTGTTCGACGACCTCGGGAACGCCCGTCGTCTCGAGGGCGTAGTCGACGCCGCCGCCGGTCAGTTCCCGAATGTGCTCGATAGTGTCGTCGACGGCCGTCGGATCGACGGTCTCGGTCGCGCCCAGATCCGCGGCCAACTCGCGGCGGTTGTCCTTCAACTCGACCGAGATGATGTCGGTACAGCCCTCGATATCTGCGGCCATCACTGCCGAGAGTCCGACCGAGCCCGCGCCGAAGATCGCGATCGACGAGCCGGTCTTTGGCTCCAGCGAATTGATGACCGCTCCGGCACCCGTCTGGATGCCACAGCCGAGCGGCCCGAGCAGTTCCAGCGGAACGTCGTCCTCGACGGGAACGACGTTGCGTTCGGTCGCGATGGCATGGGTCGCGAACGACGATTGACCGAAGAACCGGCCGCTCACCGTCTCGCCGTTTCGAGAGAGCGGCGAAGTCCCGTCTTCGGGTCGTGCCCCGCCGAAGTTGTGTGCGAAGAAGTCCTCACAATAGGCTGGTTGGCCGGCGTGACAGCTGGGACAGTCCTCGTCGTAGTCGAAGCTCAGGACGACTCGATCACCCGGTTCGACCGACGTGACGGTGTCGCCGACCGACTCGACGATGCCCGACCCCTCGTGTCCGAGCACCGCCGGCAGCGGCGTCGGATACAGCTGATCGCGAACGATCAGGTCCGTGTGACAGACGCCGGCTCCGACGATGCGGACCCGCACTTCGTTTGCCTGTGGCTCCTCGAGATCGACGCTCTCGATTTCGAACGCGCCCCCTTCTTCGTCGACCACGGCAGCATCAATTTGCATGACAATACCACCCACAACGGGAGGTGCCAAATATGTTATGAGCTATTAAGATATGGGCAGAACACAGCACCGCTGTTGGCTCTCACAAGACCCGTTCAGAATCCGGGTTCTCGAGGTCCCACAGCACTGCCGGGAGGAACGCCTCGAGGTTCTCGATGACGCGGCGGTCGCTGACGTTCAGCCCCTCGCAGTGGTCGTGTGCCGAGTCCCGAATGTCGACGTGCAGGTCGCCGTCCTCGAGCCAGACGCCGAGCGGAAACACCGAACACCGGGTGGGCTTCCAGTCTTCCTCGAGGTGGAGCGAACAGAGCCCGTCCTCCCGGAGGAACGCGCAGGCGTTGCCGTCCTCGTCGACGTGTGCCTCGCGGTCTTTCGGCTCGCGGGTGACGAATTTCTCGCCGCGAAAGTCCGTGGTCGTCTCTGCGAGGTTCGCTCGTGCCGCGAGTTCGATCAAATCCTGGTCGTAGAGCAAGACGCCGTGGTGACAACACCAGGTGCAGTCGTCGACGCACTCGAACGTGAGGTCGGGGTCGAACTCGACGACGGCCTCGCGCCCGTCGTACACCTCGATTCGTCGCGGCCCGGTTCCGCAGTCGTTCGGCGTGTCGGTGCTCACGCTCGAGGGAAGGCGGCGCGTTCTGAAGTGCCTTTCTCCACGAGCGCGGCGGATCCTGCGGTCGCGGGAACGGGGCCACTCATCGGGGAGAACAGGGTCACTCCTCGACGACGAGATAGGTGTGCGACCCCCGGTGCTCGAGCGAGACGCGGTCCGTGCCCACGTTCGTTCGGACGAACTCCTCGACGCCTTTCGCCTGCAAATCGCTGACGTCGATCCGCGGTCGATCGGACTCGGCCACGGGCTCTCGATCGGTCCCTTCGTCGTCGAAGCGCTCCACGAGTTGATTCATACCCGTCAGTTGGACCGATAGTACGTGAAACCGATCCGTCCGCGGTGAAAGTGAAAGTGAGAGACTGAATCGGGGTCCCGCGGTCGCTCCCGTCCGGCCGTCTCAGACCAGTCCGCGGGCCGGTTCGCTCGAGCGCGGGTCGCTGACAGACCGTGGCTCCGAACGCGAGTCCGCCCCTCGAGATCAGCCGAGCCGTTTCACGTCGACGCGGTGGCCGCCGTCGTCTCCGTCGACCTGCTCGAGAGTCACGGCCTCGAGGATCGCCTCCGATGCCTGTTCGCGCCACGCCTCGAGCGCTCGCTCCCGTCGATCTCTGATTCGATCAGGATCCCCAGTCTGATCGTCCCCGGAGCGCTCGTCGAAGGAGGGGTAGGCCTCGAGCACCTCGTCTGCGAGGAGGTCGTCCGGCTCGAGGTGGATCGCCTCGCTCACGCGCCCGTCCTCGTCGTGGTAGACGTGGAGTCGGGCGCGCATTCGACCGTGAAAGGGCGGCGTGACTCGAAGGACGGCGGTGCCGGGGTTCTCGCGGCCGTAAATCGCCGCGTCGACGACGTCCTCGGTAGCGACGGCGAGCGAGCGGATCGACGACGGATCTGAATCGGACATGGCGGGTCGAACGCGTCAGTACCGAATCTCGAACCCGTCTTCGCCCTCGGGCGCTTCGAACTCCGCCTGCACGTCGCTGACGTCCGCGGCGGGACTCCCCTCGTGGCACCACTCGACCATCGACTCGACTGCCTCCTCGGGACCTTCGAACACCGCCTCGACGCGTCCGTCCTCCAGATTTTTCACCCAGCCGTCGACGCCCGCGTCGCGGGCCGTATCCCGCGTCGTCGCTCGATAGTAGACGCCCTGTACCGTGCCGGAGACGAAGACGTGCGCTCGCGTTCGCTCGGTCATGTGGGTTCGCAAGCGGGCGAGGGGTAAAAATCCGGCCTACCGAGTCGGACGGGCCTCCATCGAATCGATCCGCTCTCTCGAGACGGACTGTCGGCGCTCGAGCCAGTCGTAGCGCGCGCTGGCGATCCGCTCGAGCGGGTCGCTCGAGACCCTTGAAGTCATGACCAAAAACGATAGCCCGAGAACGATAGACCAAAAATCGACAAATCAAGGGTGCTCGAGCCCCTTCCCTCGAGTAGTGACGGTCAGACACCGCGACGGCATCCACTTCGAGGGCGAGCCTCACGTCGTCGCCGACGCGAGGAGTGCGGTCGGCGACGTCAACATCGTAAGCCACGCCCACGCGGATCACACGTTCGGCTCGAGCACCCGCTCGCCCGAACCGATCGTCTGCTCGATCGAGACGGCCGCCATCGCCGAGGCGCGCTCGGGAGCCAGCTTCGCGTTCGTCGAGTCGACGCCGGAAATCGACCTCGTCCCCGCCGGCCACGTCGTCGGCTCTCGAGCGGCCCTGTTCGAGGACGCGACCGGGCGGCGCTACTGCTACACGGGCGACTTTTCGATCCGGGACCGAGCCTACCTCGAGGGGTTCGACCCCGAGTCCATCGACGCGGACGTGCTGGTGATGGAGACGACCTACGGACTCTCGAAATACCGGTTCCCGCCGCAGGACGAACTCGAGGCGCAGATCGGCGACTGGATCACAGAACACGACGACCGGCCGCTCTTTCTGTTCGGATACTCGCTCGGCCGCGCCCAGAAGCTCCAGTGGCTCGCCGGCGAGGTTTCGAATCGCGACGTGTTGGTCTCCGAATCGATCGCTCGAGTGAACCGCGCCATCGAGACGGTGACGGAGCTCTCTTTTTCGGCTCGAGCGTACGAAGACGGCGAATTAGGAGACTTAACGGACGAGATCGTCGTACTTCCCTCGAACCAGGCCAGAGCCGACTGGGTCGAACGAACGGTCGAACGAGTCGACGGGCACAAAGCCGGGTTCTCCGGCTGGGCCGTCGACGACGGCTTTCTGTATCGGGGCAACTACGACGTCACGTTTCCGCTCACCGATCACTGCGACTACGACGAACTCCTCGAGACCGTCGAGGCGGTCGACCCCGAAATCGTCTATACGAACCACGGCTTCGAGGAGGCGTTCGCGGACGACCTCGCCACCGAGTGCGGCTATCGAGCGCGGCCGCTCAAACGAAATCAAACGACGCTCGAGGAGTTTTGCTGATGCTACAAGGCAATCGAATCGAGACGAAAGGACGTAACAAGGCGGTGAGATCGTAATGGGACCGATCGAGTGGCTCGAAGAGGAGTTCGTCGACGTCTCGAGTTCTCGAGCCGATCTGCGAGAGATCCTCGAACTCGTTCTCGGGTCGATTTTACTTCTGGTTGCCGCCACCGGACTGACGGCGGTGTTCCTCGGTCGAACGGAAGCGCTCGTCGTCACCGGCGTGCTCGGCGCGGTGCTCGCGATTACCGTACTCTCGCAGGCCTATTGGGCGATCACCGGACGGGAGGATTACCGGGACGAGCGGGACGGGTGAGGGGTCTGGGAACGGTGAGAGGATTGGGGCGGGCGAGGAGACTTGGACGGGTAAGGTGACTGGGACGGGTGAGCGGACTCGAGTCGATCCGGGCGGTCACCGTCGCCTGCCCACAGTTGACCGCTCACCGATGCCTGCTCACAGTTGACTCACTGTTGCCTACTCACGGTCGGCACCCGCTGTTGTCCGCTCACAGTCGAGCGCGTGCCGTCGACCGATCACTGACCGGTGCGAAGGTAATGAAAGACGTACGTTTGGGCGTAGCCGGCGTACTCCCCGCCGAAGCGCTCGCGGATCGCCCGGGAGGTTTCGGCGTAGTTCCCGCGGTCGCAGTCGGGGTAGTAGTCGGCGACGGCAGTCTTGATCCAGGTGTCGAGCGGGACGGCCTCGTCGAAGCCGAGCGAAAATAGGAGAACGCAGTCTGCGACCTTGTCGCCGACGCCGACGAACCGGGTGAGATACTCGCGAGCGTCTTCGTACTCGAGGTCGCGTGCCGCCTCCGGACGGGCCTCCCCGATCGCGACCATCTCCGCCGTTCGGACGACGTAGGGAGCGCGATAGCCGAGCCCGAGGTCCCGAAGTTCGGCCTCGGTCGCCGCCGAGAGCTGTTCGGGACGGGGGAACGCGTGATAGGTCTCGCCGTCGAACTCGATGGCGTCGCCGTAGGTTCGAGCGAGCGTCGAGACCATCCCGTGGATTCGACTGACCCGCATCTGGGCCGAGCAGATGAACGAGATCAGGGTGCCAAACGGTGGGTCCTCGACCAGCCGAAGCCCGCGATGGGCGTCATAAGCCTTCTCGAGCAGGGGATCGTCCGGCGTCGAGTCGACGATCGCCTCGAGGTCGTCCTCGAGTCTGAGCAGGCGGCAGATCGTCCGTTCGCGGTCGGCGGTCGCTTCCCACTCGAGGACGCCGCCGGTCGTCCCGGCTTCGCTCGCACCGCGGCGTCGAACGCGGATCACGTCGCCGTCGACGACGGTGGAGTACCACAGCCCGCGATCGTCACCGGCATCTTCATCTGTGCCTGCGTCGGCGTACATCCCGCCGTCCTCGCGCCGCCAGAGATAGCTCTGGCCGCTCTCGAGCGTTCGGTAGAGGTCGAAGCCGCCCGGACAGTTCTCGATCGGAATCGCGCCCGTTTCCATTGGCTCGCAATTCGCCAGCGACGGCTTGGGACTTTCGAAGGTGCGACGGGCACCGGGCATTGTGTGGACCGATAGGCCGGGACCGAAACGTAACCGGATTCCAAACGCCGTCAAACCCACCGCATCGCGTTTTCAGCCCGCTTACACGGGGCGAAGCTTCATACTGTTGGCTATACAATACCACGATATGAACTGCAGGGTTGTCGTCGAGGCCGCCGTGCCCGTATACGACGTCGAGACGGAAAACGAGGCAATCCGTATCGGGATTTCCAAGACCGGTGAGATGTTGAACCCTGATCTGAACTACGTCGAAATCAACATGGGGACGCGAACCTCGCCGTCGGGCGAGGAACTCGAGCCCGCCTTTATCGCAGCCGACGAAGCGCTCGTCGCACTCGAACTCGAGATGACCGTGTTCAACGTCGAGCGCGAGGAACACGCCTCCCGAATCGCCCGCAAGGAAATCGGCCAGCGACTCGAGAACATTCCGCTCGAGGTGCTCCGCGTCGAGGTGATCGAAGACGAAGACGACACGGACGAGGAAAGCGAGTCGACCAGTGACTCCTCGCCGGATGACGACGCGCTCGAGACTGCCGACGAGACGGCAGGTGACGGTGAGGGGTCAGGGTCGAACGACTCGGATTCAGACGCCAACGAGCCGTCCGAAAACGACGAAGAAACGACAGCCACCTCGTCTACAGGCGAATCATCGACGGACGACGAAGACGACGACGTGTTACCGGAGTTCGAGGAGCTACTCGAGTAACGCCGTTGTCGCGGAGTAACGTCGCTGTGGCGTGATGAAAGGCGAGCGCTCGAGCGATTCTATAGCCGTCTCGATCCACCGTCGAGCCGACGGTTCCGTTCGACACGGTCGAATGTCATCGAATGTGATCGGGTCGAATACGAAAGGGAGTGGCGGGTGTCGCATAATATGGTATTGGACGGAGACAGTGTCGCGTATCCCAGACGGCGCGGGGACGAAACAGTTACTTGGACGAGAATAGGAGAGTGATATTGCCTCGTGAACGATCGAGCGGCGACGCGATCGGACTCGAAAGTGTAAAAATCGATGAGCGGTACCCAGGACAGGAGCCCAGTTCCGGTGTTGTCACTCCGGATGTTAGTTCCAGAGGAGTCGACGTGTCTTCAGTCGGCGGTAGCGGCGACTGCTTCCTGTTCTTCTTCCTCACGCATATTGTACGTGATTCCCCCAGCAATCGCAAAAACGGCGGCTTTGTGGTCTGTTTTCGATTTGTGGATTGATGTCGGCCGAATACCCAACGACTCGTATTCGTCGAGGTTAATCTGACAGTCTTCCCATGCAGCACACTGGTTCGATACTTCGGCAAGAAGGCCGTGAAGGTGAATGAGCTCCTGTTTCTTCATAACCATGCAATTGTAACCACTGCAGGGTTATATTATTATCTTGAGAAGCGTTAACATGCAGGGCCTGTCTCTGTAGTTGCCTGTTTCCACGATGGACGGTT
Source organism: Halostagnicola larsenii XH-48 (assembly GCF_000517625.1). Classification (GTDB taxonomy): domain Archaea; phylum Halobacteriota; class Halobacteria; order Halobacteriales; family Natrialbaceae; genus Halostagnicola; species Halostagnicola larsenii. The sequence goes on from NZ_CP007055.1 coordinate 2,088,959, forward strand.
CAATGGTTGGACCGAATTCGTCGAAACTATCGACAAAGATCACCGCCCGTCGAGTAAGTCTATCTTACTATCGAATAGTCACTGCATTCGAGGAGTGTTCGAGGGCTCGAGACGGATTGCCGTCGCCAATCGGGCGGCAGGTAGTGGCCGGTGCGTGGAAAGCCGAGACTTCGTTTAACCGAGTTGTTTGAGCGTTCGGAGATCTCGATCCGTTCTGGTGAACTCCGATGTCAACCTCGAGGCGTGACAGTTCGGGCAATGAAAGAGTTCCGTGGATTCGGGTAGGTCGGTCGGAGGTCGCTGCCAATCTTTCGTACACTCGGGACACAACAATTGGATCGACGTCTCGTCCATGCTACTCTATTGCATACCAGAGGTGAAAAAACTTCCTCGGACGTGTCGGTTCGTAGAAAACAGGTGATTCGCTACCGAGAAGTCGAGTTACGCCGCAAGCGGTCGATCGACCGATTTAGGCCGGCGTCGCCGTATCCGAGGCTTCAAGCAGTTCCTTGTAGCGGTTTCGAATCGTTACTTCCGAGATGTTCGCCACTTCGCTGACCTCGTTCTGGGTGACCTTCTCGTTAGTCAACAGTGCGGCGGCGTAGACCGACGCCGCGGCGAGTCCGACGGGCGATTTGCCGCTGTGGACGCCTTCCTCGCGGGCGGCATCGAGGAGTTCTCGAGCCATTCGCTCGGTCTCCTCGGAGAGGTCGAGTCCGCTGGCAAATCGGGGAACGTACTGTTCTGGATCCGCCGGCTGGACTTCCAGTCCGAGTTCCCGGATGATGTAGCGGTAGGTCCGGGTTAACTCCATCTTGTCGACGCGGCTGACCGCCGAGATCTCGTCGAGGCTTCGCGGCGTTCCGGCCTGTCGAGCGGCCGCGTACAGCGAGGCGGTCGCGACGCCCTCGATCGAGCGTCCGGGGAGGAGGTCCTCCTCTAACGCGCGGCGGTAGATGACCGACGCCGTCTCGCGGACGTTCTCGGGGAGGCCGATCGCACTCGCCATCCGATCGATCTCGCCGAGCGCCTGCTTTAGGTTTCGCTCCTTGGAGTCTCGCGTTCGGAAGCGCTCGTTCCACGTGCGCAGGCGCTGCATCTTCTGACGCTGGCGAGAGCTCAGGGAGTTGCCGTAGGCGTCTTTGTCCTGCCAGCCGATGTTCGTCGACAGGCCCTGGTCGTGCATCATGTTCGTGGTCGGCGCGCCGACGCGGGACTTCTCGTCTTTCTCGGCGGCGTCGAACGCGCGCCACTCCGGACCGCGGTCGATCTCGTCCTCTTCGACGACGAGGCCACAGTCCTCACAGACCGTCTCGGCGTGTTCCGCATCGGAGACGACCCGTCCACCACACTCCGGACAGCGCTCTTGCTCATCGGCGTTTGTACTCGTTTCCTCTTCTGTCTCACTTTCGCGTGAGTACGTTCGAATCGTTGTATCAGTCATGGTGTATCGAGTTGGTTACTTGGGACTCCCGGGTGGGGGGAACCAGAAGAAAACCCGGTCGTCGCAGCTAACATAGTGTAAGGGCGAAGAGTTTATAAACCTTTTGCCTACTTTATAAACTGATCGCCGAATCAGTTAAATACGTTTCGTCTATATACTGATCGATCGTGATCAATTTTGGGAAGACAATCTCCCTCACAAGTATAACGTTGTCGGTCACCGCTAGCTTGCAGTATAGACGAATACATTCGGTCAAACGGTAAAAAGGTGGCCGTCCGTCGGAACGTCGAACAGACCGACTCGAGCGCCGGCGTCGAGCCACGCGTGGCCGTAGGAAAACGACGCCAGCGCGTTCACGAGGTCCCCCTGCTCGCGGAAGTGAGTTCCGTCCGCGAGATAGGAGTCGGCCATCTCGTAGCACTCGGCCGCGGCGTCGGCCATCGGGGTTCCCTCGGGCGGCGCGACGGTCGCTTCCGAGAGCGCTTCTGTCAGTAATTCACCATATCGGTCCGTCTTTTCCTCGAGATCTGCGGCCATCGGTGTAGCCATCGGGGCTCGAACCCGTAAGTGCGTCGTCCTAATTGACAGGTTTCGGGACAGATATCAATCGGTTTGTATCCCCTTCTGGTAGCGGGTCCAATGCGATTGATCGAGCTGCTCGTTCCCGAGGGGAAACGCGAGCGGACGCTCACCTTCCTCGAGGACGAGGGCATCGACTACGTTCGAACCGACGAACGCGGATCTCAGGGGGATATCGTCGAGTTTCCGGTTCCGACGCAGGCGGTCGATCGGATTCTCGAGCACCTGCGCGAGGAGATCGGTATCGACGAGGAGTTCATCGTCATCTCGTCGATAGAAACCGCCCGAACGCCGAGGATCGACGACCTCGAAGATCGGTTCGTCAACGGCGGCGAGGCCGACGACAGCATCTCTCGAGACGAGATCCGAACGCGTGCGCTCAACCTCACGCCGAGTCGGGTCACCTACTACACCATGACGATCTTGAGCGCCGTCGTCGCGACGGCCGGACTGTTGCTCGACTCACCGGCGATCGTCGTCGGCTCGATGGTGATCGCACCGCAGGTGAGCGCGGCGCTTACCGGGACGGTCGGGCTCGTGATCAACGACCGAAAGATGATCGGTACCGGGATCAGCTCGCTGTTGCTCGGGTTAGGCGTCGCGGTCGTCAGCTCGTTCGTCGTCGCCTGGATCGTCAGAACCACCGGAATCGTCCCCTCGATCGTCGATATCGGGGCGATTTCGCAGGTTCAACAGCGCGCGTCGCCCGGCGTGCTCGGACTGGTAGTCGGGATCGCTGCGGGCGCTGCGGGGGCGTTCGGTCTCGCGACGGCCATCCCCGTCTCGCTGGTGGGCGTGATGATCGCCGTGGCACTGATTCCGGCAGCTGCGGCAGTCGGTGTCGGCCTCGCGTGGGGTTCTGCGAGTATCGCACTCGGAGCGGTCGTACTCGTCGTCGTCAACGCGATGTCGATCTTGCTCTCGGGGCTCGTGGTCTTCTGGTACCTCGGCTACCGACCGCGCGATTGGACGTCCGGAGCCGTTCGAGAGAACCTCACGTTCCAACGGGTCGGGACGGTCGTACTCGTCGTGGTCGTGCTCGTGGCCGTCCTCGCCTCCGGCGGATTCGCGCTCTCACAGCACCTATCCTTTCAGGACGCCGTCAGCGAGGAGGTTCAGGGCGTCCTCGAGGAAGACGACGACCTCGCGGATCTCGAACTCGTCTCGATCCAGACCGAGTTCGACGACCACGGAACCGTCGACGAGCAGACCGAAGTCACGATCGAAATCCATCGCAGCGCCGATCGGACCTATCCGGGGCTGGCCGAAAGGTTCGAAACGCGGATTTCGGACCGGGCCGACAAGGACGTCGTCGTGACCGTGGAGTTCGTCGACCGCCAGACCAGCGACCGGTCTTGAGGGGGTCCGATTCACGGACGGTGGCCCACCCGGAGAAGTATTGTGCGTTCGAAGCAACCATCGGTTCCGGTCGTCGGGGTCTGGGTCGGGTTCCAGCCGTCAGGTCCGATTCGGTCTGTGAGGACAGCGAGGTATAGTGAGCGCCACGGTCCAGTCTGCCACGAGACGCATTCACACCACAGGTTGGGTAAACAGAAGGCGTTTTAGGCGTTGTCTCCCAATACTCCCGTATGAGCGACGAGCCTCGAGTCGAGATTTACACCAAGGAGAACTGCCCGTATTGTGAGAAGGCAAAGGACCTCCTCGACGCGAAAGGTGTCGAGTACGAAACGTACAACGTCACCGGCGACGAGGAGCGCTTCGAGGAGATGGTAGAGCGCGCCGAGGGCCGCAAAACGGCCCCCGAAGTGTTCATCGACGACGAACTCATCGGCGGCTGGGACGAGACCAGCGCGCTCGACGAGACCGGCGAACTCGACGAAAAGCTGGGGATCGAAACCGACAGCGAGGTCGAACACCGCCCCCTGATCATCGCGGGGACGGGCATCGCCGGCCTGACCGCGGCGATCTACGCTGGTCGGGGCGACAACGACCCGCTAGTCATCGAGGGCGACGAACCCGGCGGCCAGCTGACGCTCACCACCGATGTCGCGAACTACCCGGGCTTCCCCGAGGGCATCGGCGGTCCCGAGCTGGTCAACAACATGAAAGCACAGGCCAAACAGTTCGGTGCCGAGCTCAAAAACGGTATCATCGCCGACGTCGACGCCTCGAGTCGCCCGTTCCGGGTGGAGTTGACCAACGGCGATGTATATACGGCAGACGCCGTCATCGCCGCCTCGGGGGCGAGCGCGCGTACGCTGGGGATCCCCGGCGAGGAAGAGTTGATGGGCTACGGCCTCTCGACGTGTGCGACCTGCGACGGCGCCTTTTTCCGCGGCGAAGACATGCTCGTCGTCGGCGGCGGCGACGCCGCCATGGAGGAAGCCTCCTTCCTCACCAAGTTCGCCGACACCGTCTACATCGCCCACCGCCGCGAGGAGTTCCGCGCCGAACAGTACTGGGTCGACCGCGTCCACGAACAGGTCGACGACGGCGACATCGAGATCATGACGAACACCGAACTCCTCGAGATCCACGGCTCGCAAGAGGCCGGCGTCGACCACGTCACCCTCGCCCAGAACGACGAGGGATATCCGAGTGAGAACCTCGAGGATCCCGACACCGAGCAGTTCGACTTCGACGTCGGTGCAGTCTTTTTCGCCATCGGCCACACCCCCAACACCGACTACCTCGAAGGCACGGGCGTGGAACTCGACGCCGACGGCTACCTCAAAACTCAGGCCGGCGACGGCGCCGGCCAGACCGAAACCGCCGTCCCCGGCATCTTCGGCGCCGGCGACGTCGTCGACTACCACTACCAACAGGCCGTCACCGCCGCCGGCATGGGTAGCAAAGCCGCCCTCGACGCCGACGAATACTTAGACGACCTCGAGCGAACCACCGCCACCGGCGACCTCGAAGCCGCGGCCGCCGACGACTAACGCGGATCGGCACTTCTGCTGTGCTGTCCATATTGTTCCCGTCACGTTATCTCGAGCACCGGCGGATCGCTCGAGTGGATCTTTTTGCCTATAGAAAGCGCGTTTCGGGCCGCTCAGCGTCGCCTACTGTATCGCCCGGGGCCGGTGCCGAGGACTGATGCCCGTTCGTAAATCGGCACTGTGACGACAGCGGCGGGGACCCGAGGCGTCGTCGGCCGAACGGGCGATAGCGTCGTCACTCGTCGCGGCGAAAACGGAACCCGGCGAGTGAGCCGGGCGAAAACGCGACTCGATCGGTGGGACGGTGAGTGGTCGATCAGCGCTGCGTTCGGGTTGCGACCAGTGCCGCGCCGAGGACTGCAACGAGCGCGACGGCGACGCCGAAGCCGGGTATCGAGTCGCCACCTTCCTCATCCGACGCGCCGTCATCGCCATCGTCGCCTGCGCTGTCACCGCTTGCGCCGGTGTCGTCGCCCAGGCTGTCGTCACCGCCGGATTCGTTGTCGGCGGCCGCGTCGTCGCCGCTTTCGTTCCCTGTCTCCATGCTATCGTCCGCGCCGGCATCCGTTCCGGTGCCGGATTCGTTGCTGGCGTCCGTACCGGTGCCAGCATCCGTGCCGCCGTCGGACTCAGAGGAGTTCGTCCCATCGGCGGCGTCGCTATCGGTGCCACTGGCTTCGTCATCGCCCGCATCGTCTGCCGTCCCGCCAGTGTCGTCGGTCGCCCCACTCGAGTCGTCATCGGCTGTCGCGTTGCCGTCGTCGGATTCGTTCGCGTCGGCGTCCGAAGGCGTCGATTCGCCGTCGTCCACCGTGCCATCCTGAACCGTTGCGATACTCGCGTCTGACGACGTTGCAGCCGCGCCAACCGCGACGCTCGAGCAGACGAGCATCGCCATGGTCAGCGTGACCAGTATCGTAGCGCGTCCGTTCATAGGTGATCGGCAGGCGGGAGGTAACCCAGCGGCGGAATAAGTGGCTTCGACCCTCCGAGTGAGTGGCGCTGCGTTCGTCCGAGTTTACTGAATTTCAGGATCGTTGATTCGTTTACGATGGCGAAACGCAGATTGCAGACCGGATACGCCGGTTTCGACTGGCGAAGCCAGCGGCTGGGAAAACGCACTCGAGAGTGGCCACTCCGAATCGGTCGGTATCGAGAGGAGCGACGGGGGAGTAGCGAATGGTGATCGAGCCGTTGCGGCAGGATATCCCCCGCCGCACTCGAGTGTTGGTCGTTCTATATTATCAATCTTCCCAGACGGACTCCACGGCGTGGGGCCGCTTGCGACCCAGCGGTGAACTCGGCTATCGACGCCTCTAGCGTGTGCGCTCGATGGCTGTCGCTGGGTGGTGTAGCGGTCCGAAAGAAAGTGAAAGTGCTGCGAAAGCCGGACGAAGTCCGGTGGTTAGTCGTCGTTAGTCCTGCTTGCGCAGTGCGAGCATTGCGGCACTGAGCAGAGCGACGAGTGCGACAGCGACACCGAAGCCGGGCACGGAGTCACCGTCGTCTTCGCCGTCGTCTCCGTCATCGGAGGATCCTTCATCATCGGAGGATCCTTCGTCATCGGAGGAGCCCTCGTCGTCAGAGGAGCCTTCATCGTCACCGGAGCCCTCTTCGTTGACGGTCAGCGTACCGTCGTCGGAGGCGTTGAAGTCGCCGTCGTCGGCGGTGACGGTGTAGCTGTGGTCACCAGCGCCGAGATCCGAAGCTTCGAGCGTTGCGGATGCTTCGCCCTCAGCGTCGATATCGACGGAGCCGGTGTCGACCTCTTCACCACCGATCTCGAGCGTGAGGTCGGCGGTGGTGTTTGCGTCTTCGTAGTTGTTGACGGTCACGTCGAATTCGGCGGTGTCGCCGACGGTGATGTCGTCAACACTGGTGTCGACGCCGAGTCCTTCTTCGTCGGACTCGTTGTCGTCTTCACCATCGTCTTCGACGAGTTGGACGTCTTCGAGGTCATCTTCTTCGCCTGCGAGTGGTTCTTCAACGGTGATGTCGAAGAGCGAGCCAAGAGATTCGCCTTCGAGGTCGAAGGACGCATCGAAGGTGCCGTCAGCGTTGACTTCTGGGTCATCGGTCTTGACGAATGCGCCTTCCTCGCTTGGCGAGTCAGCAGTTGCCTGGATCTCCGAGCCAGGGGCAACGTTCGTCGTACCCGTTGCGTTCGATTCGCTGCTTGCGGGCATCTCCTCGATTTCGTCGAGGGTGATGTCTGGCTCTTCGAACGTGATCTCCTGTTCATCCGAGTAGTCTTCGTCAGCGAGCGGACTGTCGTCGCTGATCTTGAAGACAACATCGTAGGACTGACCATCAACATCGAGACCAGCCGCGTTCTGGTAGTCGATCTCGAAGATCAGTTCGTCGTCGTAATCGTCACTGTTGAACGTGTATCCCGTGATTGGGAGGTTGTTGTCCGAGTCCGGTCCATCGTGAGCAACGCTAGAGTTCCAGTAGTCGGAGCCGCCGACGGCACTGGACTGCTGCTCACTGATGTTGAGCGAGATGTTGCCCTGTGCGAAGAGTTCTTCACCGAAGTTATCAGCGTCTCCGCTGCCGTCGAATGCTTCGATCGAACCGTTTGCGCCGAAGTCGTCAACGGAGACAAACAGCGAGTCGCCGTCGCCACCTTCATCGACTGCGATGGTGCCAGTTTCAGTTACGGTTGCGTCTTCGTAGGTGTCAATGTCTTCAACTCCATCCGCGTGCGGAGCGGTCTGGAGCACTGCTTCGCTTGGTGCAGAGCGTTCCTGAATCTGGAACAGTCCGCGGTCGTTACTGTCATCGATGAAGTCGGCGTCGTTAGTTCCGGCGTCGTTGGTGTCAGCGCCAATTTCGAGGTCCCACGTTGCTGCTGGGAGTGGGTCTGCGGCATCGAGTTCAGTGATTTCGGAGAACTCAGTGATGGTTGCGTTGTGTGCCGTCCAGCCTGCAGCCGCGGCATCGGACTCGTCTCCACCAGTGTCGTCAAAGCCACCTGCAGCGTAGGTGTTGTGCTCGAGAACAACTTCGTCGTTGTCGGTGTCGAAGTCGCTCAGCGTCATGTTCACAACGTGGTTTTCGCTGTGCTCACCGAGCGAGACAGCCGCCTCGTCAGTGTTACCGACGTCAATAGTGATGTTACCGATTTCACCCTCTTCTGGGCTATCGATATCGACGAACTCGCGTTCGTCGTTCTGGTCACTAATTTCGATGGATGCGTTGTCCGAGGCTTGCGAGTCAGTGTTCGAGAACTCGAAGTCTATCTCGTCACCCTCATCAACATCGACGTTACTGAAGTTTGCGTCCAGCGCGCCGAAGCCTTGCTCGAGGTCAGCGACTGTGAGGACATCACTATCATCGTGAAGGGTGTCTTCGCCACCCTCGTAGAACGTCTCATCATTCCCGTTGTGATCGAAGAGATCACTGAGATCTTCAGCGTCAAGATCGGACGAGGTGATGTTTACCCACTGAGTGTCACGTTCTGACTCGTAGTCCAGGTTAACGTTACCGTCTTCCGAGACCGTCGAATCGTTGAACTCAGCGCTGACATCTTCTTCTAGGGCCCAGAAACTTGCTTCGTTCCAGGTATCTGCAGAGCCATCATCAATCGTGTATGGCTCATCGGCCTCAAGATCTGACGTATCGAGGGTTGCTTCGCCATCACTGACGCGAAGCGTTGTTACCGGGGAATCTTCAGAGATGTCTGGATTGAGACCCTGATAAACTTCAAGTCCGTTTGTGTCATCAGTGCCTACATCGAAAGTAACCTGTTGTCCAATCCACACGTCGTTAGCGGTTCCGTCTGTAAATGTTGGGCCATCGTCGTAATTGTCGCTGTTGAACGACGCGTCTGCTGCTGCGCCGCCCGCAAACGCTGCGGACATCGCAACAACCGACATGACCAACATTGCGGCAAGGAACAGTGAGCGTCCCTTTTCGCGGTACGTTGTTTCGTTCGTCATTTATGTTGTCTTATTGTTTCGTGTTTGTTAGTTAGCGCGCGATTCAACCGGTCAGGCGACCGTTACCGGCTTCCTACCTACATATCATCGGTGAACGACTCAGCCTACCGGGTAGGGGTATATGGAGGATTTCGATGGTTCGTAATAAGTCTTCTTGTGCTATAGGTCCGTTTTTGGGAAGGTTGTAAGATGCGATTAAACCGTTGAAAACGTCGTCTCGAGGCCTCGAGCGCCGGTCTCCAAAATCCAACCATAGTAACATGGGAGAGTCTATCAATGATGACTACCACCGTCGGTAATATGTTTAGCGCGGAGAATGGATCTGAAGAACTGGCCGTACAGGCTCCTATACGCCGGTACTCATCCCCCCGAACTCGCGCGCAGATCTCGAGGGGGTGACAGACCGTCCGCTCGGCAGCGGCTATACCAGTTAATAAGTTTGTTCGCACGCGTGCAAGCGAACCGTTTACTCGAGTTTCGCCGGATTACACCCGCTTTCACCCTCAGTAATCGGTGACTGCCGGGTTAGAGGAACCGATGTGAGGGATTAGAATAGCTCGAGCAGAAGACGATTGCACGCCAGCAACACCGTTGCAGACGACGAAAGTAGCAGGCTGATGGCCGAAACAGTCCAGTTTGAATGAATAAGTACTAAAAGAGAGTGTCCTGCTCGCCATTATTTCCAGCTCGAAACAGTAATTATATGTCACTACAGGTCAATGAGTCGAACGGAAGCCACAAACTCCGCGCATGGGGGCTACCGTATTGAAATGCCCCGGGTGCTCATGACACCCGAGACGTGGCTTCCGACCGCACAATGGATCGGTTGCCATGATTGGATATCTTCTCCGCGGGCTTAAACATCCCGTCCGACAGATGAATCGAAGTCAATTACCCTCGAGCGGCGGGCAACCGCAGACGGCGACTCGAGTCGAGGTGGGCGAATGACCGACCTCGAGTCCAGTCTCGCCGTCCGAATCGTCCGCACGCTCGAGGCCCACGGCCTCGCCTGGGACGAGTACCGACTCGCCGACGCGTTCGATCCCGACGCCCTCGAGCGGCTGGTGCGCTCTGCGGACCCGGTGGAAGTCCGACTCGAGGTCCGGGGGTTCGAACTGGTCGTCACCGACGACGAAATTCGGGTGCTCGAGGAATGACCGGCGTGGAGTCGGGCGACGGAGCCGGTGGTCCGCCGCCGGAGCCGGAGCCGAGGCCCTGTCCCCACTGTGGCGTGCCGGTGACGGCCGTGATTCAACTCGTCCCGACGGCGCACCACGCCTATCCCTGCGGGTGTGTGGTACCGGCGGATCTGCTCGAGTAGGTAGCGTTGCCAAACACGTTTTCTGGAACTATGGCGGGTTCGGTTGCTGGAGAAAAGACAACGTCCCTGACTCGAGCGTATCCCGCCAGAGTTGCAAGACGGCGAACGTAACGAGTCGCACCGTTTCAACTTCGATACACGACGCCACAGCATCATCGTGACTCGCCGCTGGTGGTGGATGAAAGTGAGTATCTGGTACGTCGAGACGTGGGTGGAGGTCGTACCGGTAATTGAAGACCGGTCCTTCGGTATAGTGATAGCGGTAATTGAGTTCCTCGGTCCAGACGATATCGAAGCGGCCCGACTCTGAAACGATCCCGTCGGAAACAAACAGAGAAGCTCCTGCGGATTGAGTGACGAATCGAATTCCGAATCGACGATGAGCGGTTCGTACGTTTCAGCGATTGTCCGTGCTCGAGCCAATAGCTGTTGATCTGGAGCACCGGTATCGGCCCATTCCCAATCGTTATCACCTCTCATACCTCTGCAACGCGGTGTGCTTCGTCCACTTGGAGGGCTGCTTTCGCGAGTGCGAGGTTTTTGCGCGTCGAACGCCACTCGTTGAGGTCTGCCCACCCCCCATCTTCGGGCTCGAGTCTCGTCGCGAGATCCTCGACGCTGTCCACATCGTATTTGCGACGGAAGTCTCGAATGTCGCCGTTCATCTCCCGAATGCCTTCCAATAACTCCGCGTGAGTGTGTGTCGTACGGAGTTCCTCGATTCGTTGGGTAATAACCCGCCCTTCGTCGCGTTTGTATTCTGTCGTGCGCCCGTTTTGCATCGAAACCGCGAGACCCGATTCGACGAACTCGTTCAGATATTTTCTCGTCGTCGGCTCGCTGACGAGCGCCTTCGAAGCGATTGTGCTAACTGAGCTGTATACTGTCGTCTCCTCGAGAACCTCCTTGAGACGCTCTCTACTCGTCGTCTCCTCCTTCCAGTGGGCTTTCGCTCGCTCGTTTATATCGGTCATAACGCAACTAACGAGGCAGAAGATAAAATATCTTTGCTAGAGAAATATTATTTATTCATTCGTGGGCAGTCACCGACGCTCGATGTCTGATCGGTGAGCGGAAATTATTCCGCGTACACGCAGGCCTCAAGATACGACTCGATTTCCTCGCGAACGTCGCCGACCCACTCGTCGTCCTCGCTCGTCGAGCGGCGCATGATCGTGCCGTTGATCATCGTGATCAACGTCGCCGCCACCCCCTCGGGATTACAGGGCTGGAAGACGCCCCGGTCGATCCCCGCCTCGACGATGTCGACGATCAGATCCTCGAACACGTCGTCGCTCCGGTTGAAGTGCGATCGGTACGCCTCGTCGTGGGTCGCCTGCGCCCGGAGTTCGAACAGCGCGGCCATCGACTGGCGCTCGTCGTCGTCGATGCTGCGCTCGAAGAGTTGGTCGACAACCTCCTCGAGGGCGTCCCGGGGCTCCTCGACCGGTCCCTCGATCGACTTCGTGCGAAACGCCTCGAGCATGAACTCGAGCGTCTCGAGGACCAGATCGTCCTTCCCGTCGTAGTGGTGGTAGATCAGCGACTGGCTCTTCGCGAACTCGTCGCCGATCTTGTCAATCGTCAGGTCCGCGTACCCGTGCTCGAGCAGCGTGGCGAGCGTCGCGCCCATGATCTCCTCGCGCGTGTTCGACGGGTTCTCGAGGATTTCAGGAGCCATCGAGGCGCCCCCGTCGGCTCGCCGATCGATCGCCGACTCGTCTTGCCGTCCGCTGGCGACTGCGACCGCCTCGAGCGGCGGCCGGTGACCGGTCCCTGTCGTGCATACCACCGTGGACGAGATGGGGGACCAAAAAAGGAGTTGATTGAACGTTCAATCACAAAACCTATAACCGCGCTGTTGTGATATCGTGTAATGACAGATATTCATCGAAGGGAAACAGTGTGCTCGACTGAGCATACCCGGAGTAGAACGGTCAGAAACGGAGACCGGGGGCGTGTTACTGAACAATGAGGGTAACACGCCAATCGGTCGTCGCGATTGTATTCGTACTGCTGGTCGGAGCGAGTCTGAGTGTGTCACCGATCGGCGCGCTCGCCCAGGACAGCGCCTCGACGGGTGGAAGTAGCGGCTACGTGCCGCCGGATAGAGGACACCCGGATCTATCGGCGAACCTTCCGGACAACGAAGTTGGAACGGGAACGACCGAAGAGCTTCAGTTCGAAATCACGAACGACGGGGAAATCACGTCCGGCTCGGGTCAGGGCGTCACCGACGCCCAGAGCGTCACCGTCGAGATGGACGACGACGGGCCGTTCGAATCGCAGGTGGACGAACGCTCCATCGGAGCCGTCCAGGACGGCGGCGTTGCCGAAGCGGTGTTCCCGGTGGCCGTTCCCGACGATCTCGAGGCCGGCGAGTACGAAGTGACCCTCGAGATCAGCTACACCTACGCCGAGACGATCGGAACGGACGGGAGCGTCGACCGCGAGCGAGACTCCGAAACCGTCGACGTCACCGTCGAGGTCCCGGAAGAACCCCGATTCGAAGTCGCAGACGTCAACACCGACGTCGAACCCGGTGCCAGCGGCGATGCGATCCTCGAGGTCGAGAACACGGGAACGGTGGCCGCGAACGAGACGCGAGCGACCATCACCGGCGGTGGCGGCGTCGTCGTCGACGGCGAGGCCGCGCGGGAGGTCCTCGGCGATATCGAACCCGGCGAGACGGCCACTGCGGTCGTCAACGTGCAGGTCAACGAGGCGACCAGCGGCGGCGCGAAGCCGCTCGACCTCGAGTTTACCTACCGGGACGAAAACGGCGTCCAGCAGGAGGCCGAACCCGAAACCGCGAGTCTCGCGCCCGCCGACGAACAGGAGTTCTCCATTCAGAACCTAGAGAGCGACCTCTCGGTCGGCTACGAGGGCGACGTGAGCGGGCAGGTCCGCAACGACGGGCCCCGAACCATCGACGACGCCGTGTTGGTCGTCGAACCGATGAGCGAAACGGTGTTCATCGAGGACACCCGCTACGCCCTCCCCGAGATCGAACCCGGCGAGACCGCCGACTTCACCTATCCGACCGACGTCAGCGGCCAGGCCGACGCCGGCGACCGCCAGCTCCGGTTCACCGTCGAGTACACCGGCGGCGACGACTCGCCGCTCCAGGACGGCCCACACTCCGAGCGCGTAAGCGTCGAGGACCGTCAGGACGAGTTCTCGATCAGCGGCGACAACGTCTCCGTCGAGCAGGGCGGGAGCAACGAGTTCGCCCTCGAGATCACCAACGAACGTTCACAGACGCTCTCGAACATCAACGCGATGTTGTACACCAGCGGCGAACTCGATACCGACGACGACGAGGCCTTCGTCGACGAACTCGCGCCGGGCGAGTCCGCCGAGATCACCTTCGACATCTCGGCCACGAGCGCCGCGTCCGCGAAGACCCACCCCGTCGAACTGGATTTCCAGTACGACACCGAAAGCGGTGAGACCATCGTATCCGACACCTACCAGCATCCGGTCGACGTCCGACAGAGCGAAGACGACGGTGGCGGGATCACGGGAACGCTCGTCGGCGTCCTGGGCGCGCTCGCCGTCGCCGGCGTCGGAATCACGCTCTGGTGGCGACGAGGGTAACTGAATGACAGAGTCCGATCGCCCCGACGACCGAACCAGCGACGACCTCGCCGACCGTGAGGCCGACCTCGTCACCGATGGCGGGGGTGCCCGCGACGAGTCGAGCGCTGGCAGCCGAGTGAGCGGCCTGTTCGGCTCCCTGGCTGAGCGACTCGGCTCGCTTCGGGGCTCGAGCGGCGGCTCGGGCGACGACGAGGACGACCCGTTCACCAGACGGATCAATCCGCTCATCTCGAAGCGTCCGTGGACGGTCGTCATCGTCTTTCTCCTGCTGACGGGCGTGTTTATGGCCGGAGCGGGCATGGGCGGCGGCGAGCAGGAAGCCGGTGCCGACCAGTTCGCAGACGACACCGAGGAGTCACAAGCCTACGAGGACATTCAAGACGAGTTCCGCGAATCGGGTCACGAGGAGGGCGGAACCACCGCCCAGTTGTTCATCGAAGACGATCGGAACGTCCTCTCGCAGCCGAACCTCCTGCGGATGCTCGAGTTTCAGGATCGGATCGAAACGCAGGACGACCTCCGCGTGGAATCGTCGACCAGTCCCGCGTCACTGATCGCCCAACAGCTCGATCCCGAGGCGGAAACCGCCGAGGAACAGTACCGAGCGGTCGACAGGGCATCGAGCGGACAGCTCGAGAGAGCGATCGCCGACGCGGACGAGGCGGCCGGGCTCCCGGTGAGTACGGACTTTACGCCGGAATCGGCGGAGGCTGACGTCGCCCAGGTTGCGATCACCTACGACACCGCGCCGATGGCCGATACGGACAACTACGCGGATCTGCAGTACGAAACCGAGGCCATCGCCAACGAGATCGACGGCTTCGAAAGCGGCGAGAACATCGTCGTCTTCGGCGACGCGATCATCGAAGAGGAGACCACCCAACTGTTGACCGATACCTCGATCGTCGTCTTCCCGGCGGCGATTATCCTCATCCTCTTTTTCCTGCTGGTGGCCTACCGGGACCCGATCGACCTCGGGCTCGGTCTCGTCTCGCTCCTGATGGCGATGATCTGGACGTTCGGATTCATGGGATTCGCGGGAATTGCATTCTCCCAGTCGCTGATCGTCGTCTTCCCCTTGCTGTTAGCGGTCGGGATCGACTTCGGGATACACATAATCAATCGCTATCGCGAGGAACGGGCCAAGGGTGTACCGATCGGAGAGGCGATGACGCTGACGACGAGCCAGCTAACGGCGGCGTTTCTCATCGTGACGCTGACGACCGTCTTCGGCTTCGCGTCGAACCTGGTCAGTTCGATGAGCGGGATGCAAGACTTCGCCATCGTCGCCGCCATCGGGATGCTCTTTACGTTCCTGATCTTCGGCGTCTTCCTCCCCGCCGGCAAGGTCGGATTCGATCGGCTCCGAGAAGGGACGCGCTTCCCGCAGTTTGGAACCACGCCGATGGGCAGCGAAGGATCCGTTCTGGGCAAGATACTCCCTGTCGGCGTCCGGGTCGCTCGAGTCGCGCCCGTGGTCTTTCTCATCGCCATGCTCGTCGTCGGCGGCGGCGCGGCGGCCTACGGGGCGGGGGTCGACACCGAGTTCGACCAGGAGGCGTTCTTCCCCGAGGAGGAGCGTCTCGACCAGTACGAACAGCTACCCGGCCCGCTCGCACCCGGCGACTACACCTTCATGACGGTCCTCGATTACATGGAAGAGGACTTCGACCGGGGGATGCAGAGCTCGGTGACGATCTACGTCGAGGACGGGGATTTACGCTCCGATACCGCACTCAGAGATATCGATCGCGCGCTCGAGAACCCGCCCAGCGAGTTCCAGCGGGATGGGAGGGAGGCCAACGCAGACAGCATCGTCTCGGTCGTCGAGACCCGGGCCGCGGAGGATCCCGAATTCGACGCGGTCGTCACCCGGTACGATTCGAACGGCGACGGAATACCCGACCGGAACGTCGACGTCGTCTACGACGAACTGTTCGCGTCCGACGCCAGTTCCGAGGCGAGCCAGTATCTCACGACCGACCGCGGCGCGGCTCAGATCAACATCATGATCGACGTCGACGCCGATCAAGCCGAGGCCGTCGACGCCGCCCAGCAGACCGCAGACGACATGGAGATGGACGCGACGGCAACCGGCCAACTGGTCATCTTCGAGTCCGTCATCGAGGAGACGACCGAGTCGTCGATCAACAGCCTCGTGCTCGCGTTCCTCCTGACGACCGTCTTCCTCGTGCTGGCCTACTGGTGGCTCGAGGGGCGGGCGATCTACGGCGTTCTCAACCTCGTTCCGGTGTTGATCACGGTCGCGCTGCTCGCGGGGTCGATGCGATTGTTCGACATTCCGTTGAGCCCGATCAACGCGCCGATCCTCTCCGTTTCGATCGGACTGGGCGTTGATTACACGGTGCACTTCATGCACCGGTTCGTCGACGAGTTCGAGGACGGCAACGGCGTACACGAGGCGTTGCTCACCACCGTCCGCGGGACCGGCGGGGCGCTCACGGGGAGCATGCTCACGACCGTCTGCGGGCTCGGGGTGCTCTATCTCGCCTTGATCCCGCTGATCATGGAGTTCGGCTTGCTCCTCGCGCTGGGCGTGTTCTACGCCTGCTTCACGTCGATCCTCGTGCTTCCCTCCGTGATCGTCGTCTGGGATCGGTTCGAGAACGGCGCGATCGACCTCCCGTTCCTCGGAACGAGCCAGCGGTAGCGAGTCGCCACCACCCGTTCTGTCGGGCGTAGCAGCCGGCAGAGTGGTCGATGGAAACGCGGCCGAACAGGAAGTGATATGCGAGTGCAACGACGAGTTCGGGTATCACATGTTTGATCGTCGCGACCTGCTGAAAGTCACCGGTGCGACGGCAACAGCGGCGACGGTTGGAGTGGCTGGCTGTCTCGAGATTCTCGCGTCCCGATCCGAAGCGAAACCGCCCGCCTACAGGGAACACATCGTCACCGACGACGATGGCTGGGTCGGGTTCGGCTACGTCGACTGGGACGAACTGACGACGATTACCGGAGCCGACAGTGGCGGTACAGGG
Source organism: Halostagnicola larsenii XH-48 (assembly GCF_000517625.1). Lineage (GTDB taxonomy): Archaea > Halobacteriota > Halobacteria > Halobacteriales > Natrialbaceae > Halostagnicola > Halostagnicola larsenii. The sequence goes on from NZ_CP007055.1 coordinate 2,105,752, forward strand.
AGATTCGACTACGAACTCGACGCAGCCGAAGTGATGCACGGCTACCCGCTCGAGGGGCTCGTCGAACTCGTCGACCGCCTGACGGTCCAACTCGCCGGCTCCGGAATCGGCGGGCTGCTTCGACCGTACCCGGCGCTCGAGGGAATCGAGGACGAACAGCGTGGCTCGGAGACGGCCGAAACGTTCGAGTCGACCGTCGAGGAGGTGATGACGGTCAACGATGCGCTCGTGCTCCTGGGCTCGATCGACGTCGAGGAGATCGTCGCTCACATCACGCAAACGCCGGCAGAAGACACGGTGCGCCGTGAGTACGAACGAGACGGCGAGCAGGGTGAGTACGAACTGTACACGCCCGTCGAGGCCGATTCCTCGCTCGGGACGCCGGCGCTCGCGATTGGTTCGGACGCGATTCTCGCCGCGGGGGGCGAAGAGGGGATCGAATCGAACGCCGCGTCCCTCGAGACGATAACCGAGGACGGCGAGCAGGCGACCGATGCGATCGATGAGTTCGGCTGGTTGATGCAGTACGCTGATGAGGGACAGATCATCTTCGGCGGCTACGGTGAATCGACGAGCTTTCCGCAGGATCCGAGCGAACACTGGGGGAACACCGATTCGATCGCCCAGTCGTTCACCCAGTTCGTCGACGCGAAAGGAGCCGTGGGATCGCTTTCCTTCGAGGACGGGGGGACGACGAGTGCGGCGCTGGCGGTCTGGTACGAGTACGATACGGTCGACGATAGCTTCGAGGCCGCCCTTAGGGGGCGACTCGCCTCAGGCGCGACGGAGCGGTCGGTCAAAGTGAACACCGATCGCCACCGCATTCGAGCGACGGCAACCTGGGGAGATGGAAACGAGACCGAAGAGAGCGCCAACGAATCGAGCCAAGAGAGCGACTGAGAACCAAGCCAAGAAATCGATTAGGAGACCGCCTGAAACGCAACCGACAGCTCTGTTGGCGGCACTACTCTGCCTCTGGCCTCGGTTCTGAGGACTGATATCGTCTAACCCAGAACGCCTGAAGCGGGAGTATCAGGAACGGGACGTAAAACGCCACCGAGAGATTGACGGCGGCAACGCCGATCGAGAGGAGAAAGACTGCGGGTGGGATGAGCCCGCGAAGCGTGATCAGAGCGCCCGTCCGTTCGTCGATTGCGTCGATAGTGAACCCGCGTCGATCGGCGTACCACCATAGCGTCGTCAGGACGAGCCCAACGAGGGAAACGTTGAGCGCGTACAGTGTCCAGGTGAGACGGGTACTGTACACGCCGAGCAGCTCGGTCGGAAACGGCAGAAAGGAGACGGCGAGCAAGAAGACGAGATTCAAATACAGTAACAGCCGATCGTGTCGATCGATCTGTCGAAACAGGTTGTGGTGGACGATCCAGTAGATGCCGACGACGAAAAACGAGAGCAGGTAGCTGAACAAAAGCGCCAGCTGGTCCGCGAGGGCGCCCGCTAGCTCGGTCCCAGCGCGATTCGCCGGGACGTCCGGAACGGTGAACTGAAGCACCAACAGCGTGAGAACGATCGCGAACACCCCGTCGGAAAGCGCCTCGATTCGATCCGTTCGCTCGCCCTTGAGCATAGGGACGCGAACCATGAAAACACCATCCACTCTCGCGAGCAAAACTCGTTGGGGCGGCCGTCGACCCCGTTGGGTTCGTCCGTCTCGAGGCGTGTGAATCCGTACACTCGCCGGAGGTCGGCAAATACCGCTCGCACCCGGCGCTTTCTGCAGAGTCTCTCAGCTCGAACCGCAACTATTAAGGACGTTTTAGGCATCCCTAAACATAGAATGGCAGGATCGAATTCGGCTGAAACGCAGCCGATCGTTCGCGACCAGGAGGGGTGGTTAACGAAACCACTCGTACTGTTTTGTCTGACGAGTACACTGATTACCGTCGCTGCCGGGTTCGTCCAGGTCAGCTTCGGATCGTACTCGACGACGTTTCTCGAGGTCGCTCGAGCGGTGACTGAGCCGACAATCCTGTTCAATCTCGACGCCTGGAACGGCTTTCTCTTCGGGACGGAACTTCCGGAGATGGAACCGATCGAACTCATCGTCTGGAACATTCGTGTCCCGCGCGTGTTCGTCGCGATCATCGCCGGAGCGACACTCGCGATCTCGGGTGCGATATTCCAGGCAGTGACGCGCAACGAACTCGCGAGTCCGTTCATACTGGGGGTCAGCGCCGGGGCCGGGTTCGCCGTCCTCGCGACGCTCGTCGTCTTCAGCGGACTCGCACCGTTTCTCCCGTTTATTGCGGCACTCGGCGGAACGGTCGCGTTCCTGATCGTCTACGTGATCGCGTGGAAGAACGGGACGAGCCCGGTTCGACTCGTTCTCGCCGGGGTTATCGTCAATATGATCTTTCAGTCCCTCCAGCAGGGGCTGTTCTTCTTCGCCGACGACCTCGGCATCGTCCAGACTGCGATCGCGTGGCTCACGGGCTCGCTGACCGGGACCGGCTGGGGAGAGGTTCGAATCGCAATTTTGCCGGCCGTGTTGGCGATCGTAATCGCGCTCGCCGGCTCGCGCCAGCTCAATCTCCTGTTGCTCGGCGAACAGACGGCCCGCTCGCTCGGCATGCGCATCGAACTGGTTCGGTTTTCCCTCTCTGCGGTCGCGATCCTGGCAGCCAGCGTCGCAATCTCCGTCGCGGGAATCGTCAGCTTCTTCGGCCTTGTCGTTCCCCACATCGTTCGGAACACGATCGGTGGCGACTACCGGCAACTGATGGTCGGCTGTCTGTTCGCCGGTCCAGCGCTGATGGTCACCGCCGACGTCGGCGCGCGCCTCGCACTCGGCGGCACGCAGATGCCGGTCGGCGTCGTAACTGGTCTGCTGGGAGGTCCGTACTTCCTCTATCTGATGCGAAAACAGCGTTCGATGGGTGAACTCTAATGAACCGAGGGCAAGTAAACGACGAGAAAACCGCAGACTCGGAGCCGACAGACGAACAGACGGCCAACGACCGAACGACGACCACAGACCAGATAGAGACAGGTACACAATCGATGCCGAACAATCCCATCAACGAGGAGTACGAACACACGCGCGAGCAGGCGGTCGACGAGGACGGCGACATCGTCGACAGCGCGCTCGTCGGGGACGAACTCAAGTTGAGCTATCCGGCCATCGAGGAGACTATCGTCGACTGCGAGCGCCTCGATATCCCCGAGGGCGAAGTCACCGCACTCGTCGGACCCAACGGAAGCGGAAAGAGTACGCTGTTGAAGGCGCTCTCGAGTCACCTCAAGCCCGAAAGCGGGGTCGTCAGACTACACGGGGACGAACTGCAGTCGTTCGGGCAGAAAGAACTCGCGCGCGAACTCGGGCTTCTCTCACAGGAGAACGATCCCGTGGGAAGCATCAGCGTCGAGGACCTCGTCTACTACGGCCGGTATCCGCATCGTGGATTCTTCGAAGGGATCTCCGAGGAGGACCGTCAGGCGGTCGACCGAGCGATCGATCTCGCGGGCGTCAATCACCTTCGGGACACGGAGCTGGGCCAACTCAGCGGCGGCCAGAAACAACTCGCCTGGATCGCGATGGTGCTGGCACAGGACACCGATATCCTGTTGCTCGACGAGCCGACCACGTTTCTGGACCTCCACCACCAGTTCCGCGTCCTCGAGACGGTTCGACAGCTCAACGAGCAGAAAGGCGTGACCGTCGCGATCGTCCTCCACGACATCTCACAGGCCGCGCGGTTTGCGGACTACCTCATCGCGTTACACGACGGCGTCCTTTACGACTGGGGGCCGCCGGAAGATATCGTGACCGAACAGCTACTGGCCGACGTGTTCGGCGTCGAAGCGAGCGTCCAGTACGATCCCGAACTCCAGATCCTACCGAAGCGGGCGCTCTCGGAACGGCGACGGTAGGCGGGATCGAGTCGCTGTGTGAGCCGACACAGGGGTCATATCGTCCGGCCGGTTCATGTATACTGCCGTCGTACGATCTCTATGCCGCGCCGAATTTCGCGAGCGAACGTCCTCGACGCCGTATTGGGAGAGCTACGACGCATCGTCCTCTCGGTTCGCGGCCGATTCTTCTCGAGACCGAAACCGCTCGAGCCCTCCGCGCTCGTCTCGCTCGGCGAACACGAGGCCCAGCGAGTGCTCGGCGAACGCCACTTCGAGCCGAACTGGGACATGTCCTTCGCGCACTTCGGCGAGGTGCTCAACCTTCGTCGGGTGGAGTACGTCACGGATCATCCGACCGGATACGAGTGGTGGCAGATCCACGTTCGGGGCTATCACCACCCGCAGGGGCTCGAGTTGACCGCCCACTTCGAGACCGATCCAAGTGAAACGCCGGACGCCCACGTCGATCGGATCGGGATCGATATCGACCGCGGACTCGAGGAGTTAATAGGGGTACTCGAGAAGGCGGACGTGAGCTATCGACGACTATCGAAGGCCGAGGTCGCCGGGCTCTCGTAACTCGAGTCCGGTCGCCGGATCGACTCGCGGCTGTCACTTCCAACAAGTACACAACGACTGACCGAGTGAGGTTCGACAATGGACGTTCGGTCGCTCGCGTCGTATCGATTGACCAAGCCCGAACTCGCGGTGTTCGTCTCGGGCATCGCGAGTATGGGCATCGAGATTCTCGCGGGACGAGTCATCGCCCCCCAGTTCGGCAGCAGCATCTACACCTGGGGGAGTATCATCACCGTCTGTCTGGCCGCGCTCAGTCTCGGCTACTGGCAAGGTGGCAAACGAGCCGAGACGGCGACCAACCGGGAAATGTCTTGGATCCTCTTCGGGACGGCGATTTACATCGCCGTGTTGATTTACGGAAGCGACCTGTTTCTGACTTATACGTCGACGATTCCGCTCGGTGCGCGGTACGCGTCGCTGCCGGCGGTCACCGCCCTGTTCGGTCCGCCGACGTACTTGCTCGGCTTTATCAGCCCGTATGCGGCAGAACTCAGTCACAAAGAAGGGATCGGCGAAGCCTCCGGGCACGTCTACGCCGTCGGGACCATCGGGAGCATCCTCGGGAGCACCCTCACCACGTTCGTGTTGATCCCCGAGTTCAGTATCGAAGCGATCAGCCTGCTGTTTGGGTTCCTTCTCGTCGCGACTGCGTTCGCGCTCACGCTCCCCGATATCTCACGGAACACGACCGGTGCAGCAATCGTCGTTTCGCTCTTGCTCGTCGGATCGCTGGTCGGCAGCGCGTCCGCCTTCGACACCAGAGGGGATGTCATTTACCAGACTCAGACGGATCAACAGCAACTCGAGATCATCGACGACGGCGACACGCGAACCATGCGCCTCGACAATGCCAGACACAGCGCGATGGACCTCGAGAACCCGGATCGACACGTCTTCGAGTATACGAAGTACTTCAACCTCCCGATGGTGATGACCGACGATATGGACGAGGTTGACAACGTCCTGTTTATCGGCGGGGGCGGGTATACCGGTCCGAAGGAGTTCGAAAACGAGTACGACGTGGACGTCGACGTGGTCGAAATAGACGGCGAGGTGACCGACGCAGCCGAGGAGTACTTCGGCCTCGAGCACGGCGAAAACATGACCAGCTACGAGGAGGACGGTCGAAGCTTCCTCGAGGATGCGCCCGACAACGAGTACGATGTCATCGTCCTCGACGCCTACAAGAAAGAGCAGGTTCCGTTCCACCTGACGACCGTCGAGTTCATGGAGTTAGTCTCCGATCGGCTCACCGACGACGGGATCCTCCTCGCGAACGTCATCTCCGGGCCGAGTGGCTCCGCAGGCGAGTTCTACCGCGCCCAGTACAAGACGGCAGACCAGGTCTTCCCCGACACCTATAGCTTCCGAACCTCCAACTCGAGTAATATACAGAACATCGAACTCGTCGCGACCAACGAGGAGACCGACTTCACGCAGGAAGACTTACAGCGCCGAAACGACGAGCGCGACCTGCCCGTCGACCTCGAGCCCGCCATAGACAACTACATGGACGAGCCGGATACCGACGGTGCGCCGGTGTTGACGGACGACCACGCCCCAGTCGACAGGCTCCTCGATCCGATGGTCGGACAGCGATACATCATCGAGGAATCGGAGGACTCTGCGGGAGAACAACCGCAAGCAGCTGCGTCCGTTTCCGCACGGCCCGCTACTGCAGCCTCCGGTGTGTGAGAGGCCGCTAGTTCGAAGGGGCACACAGTCAGTTCCACGATTCCTCGAGCGACTCGATGTCGAACTCAGGCGCGGGGCCCGCCTCGGGCTATCGACGGCCGAATAATCGCGAGTGTCGGCACATCCAAAGTATGTAGTGATCAGGCTTAGGTTTCTCACCCACGAACGGTCGGTGTGAAGGATCGATACCCGTCGCAGCCGCCCACGATTTTGCTCGTCGAGGATAATCCGGGAGACGTACGGCTAACGCGGGAAGCGTTCAAGAGTTCTGCGTTCGACGCGACGATAGAAAGCGTGACGAACGGCGACGAAACCCTGGCGTATCTGGCGGATTGTGGCGACTCACATCCCTATCCGCATCTACTGTTATTGGATCTCAACCTGCCGAAGACGGACGGATTCGACGTTCTCGAGGAACTCAGAGGAAACGACGATCACCCCCAGCTTCCAATCTTGGTTCTCACGAGTTCACAGGCGGACGAAGACGTGCTCAAGAGCTACGAGCTGTCCGCAAACGCGTACCTCACGAAACCGGATAGCCCGGAAGAATTCGTCGAGATGGCCGAGACGATCGAATCGTTCTGGTTCGACGAGGTTCAGCTTCCGCCGTTTCCTTCGTAGCCATCGACGCGTCGCTCGCCGATCGACCGTCGCGGTTCGCGGGATCCATTCGCCGACATCCGTTCCGATTCGCCGAGTCCGAACGTCGACCGCGCCACTACGACTCACTCTATTCGCTCGAGGGTACGCCATCGTGACTTGCTGGACTCGTTCGACGGCACGCCATCATGACTCGTCGGACCCGCTCGAGGACGGCTCGAGACGCCCGCCAGCGTCAAGCGACGCCTCGAGAACCGCTCGATCCGACGGCGCGTCGATCAAGTGCCCGGGACAATCACAGTCCGACGAACCGAACCCGCGAACCCGGTCGCCGGGGATCGACCGGGCGAGTTCACACTCGCGCCGTTCGTCCGGAAAGAAGACGGGTTTCTCGAGGATCGCATCGGAACAGCCGAGCAAGTAGTCGATGTGCCAGTGGCGCGTCTCGCGATCGCCGCGGGCGAGTTCGGCGTGGCGATCCACGCGAGCGAACCCGCCGGGACCGAACGCGCTGCCGACGTACGCGTAGGTTCCGGCGTCGAACGCGAGCGATCCCAGTGAACCGACCCCGAGGCTCGTCGAGCACTCGAGGGTGACGATGAGAACGTAGGTTCCACTCATGTATTCGAGTCGACGGTGGTTTCCGACGACGAAAACGGGGTCGGTTCGGCCGGGTCTCGGTTCGAGTGAGACGATTACGACTCGCCAGTGCCGGGGTCCTCGACGGCGGGCAACCCGGTCGCCATCAAGCGGCGTGCGATCGTGACGAGTCCGTTGTCGAACCCGCGGCCGAAGACCGCTTGCTCGTGTTCGTGTTCGCCCCCCGCCGACTCGTGGAAGGTGCTCACCAGAATCGAACTCTGATCGACCAGGAGTAGCCGGCCGATTTCCGTGTCGTCGTCCGACCAGAGAGAGCCGGAAAGCCACGCCAGACCCGAAACGAAGACCTGGGTTCCCGGGAGTTCATCCTGTACCCGTTCGCGGATCGACTCCGCCGTCGTCCCGATAATGACGGTGACGCCGCGCTGTTGGGCCGCCCGGATCCGCTCAATGAGTTGTTCGGTGAAGATATCTTCGTCCCCGAGGACGAAGACCAGTTCCTGGTCGGCGTCGTCGATCAGTTGCTGTGTCCGACTCGTGATTCCGGCCGTTCCCGACAGCGACCACACCTCGTGGGTGACGTCCGTTTCGGCGTCCGTGGACACCGAGTCGATCGCCTCGAGCGAGTCTCGGAGCGAGTCCGTCCGCGAGTCGTATTTTTGCTGGAGCGTGTCGGCCGCTTCGCCGACGGAAACGGCCCGAAACCGCTGTGGATTCGAGTGTTGAATCTCGACCAGTCCGCTCGACTCGAGCACCCGCACCGCGTCGTAGACGCGAGTGCGGGGAACGTCCGAAACTTCGCTGATCTCCTTTGCAGTCCCCTGTCGGAGACGGGTCAATGCGACGAATGCCTTCGCTTCGTACTCCTGTAGCCCGAGCTGTTGGAGCAGTTCGACTGCCTCTTCGTGGTTTGATAGCTCATCCATGGGTCCCAACCCCGCTACCGGTCGCCCAGTAGCTGAGTACCGTTTACCTCTCCACGTGAAAACACCTTCCGCTTGGAACCATCTCACGGAAACAATATTTTTTAATCCGGTCGGCCACGAACCCCAAAAATAACCCGTTTTCGGGCCTCAGGAGACGGCTCGACACAACGCATGAACTCGGTATGGAACCGACTGTGTGCGGCGGGCAAACGAATCGGCAGTCAGATTCACTCAGATAATCACAACAGAGATATACGGGGTGACTGTGAAGTGGGAACCGGTACGCGGCTTCAAGCAGGGTCCCAACCACGCTGTCGCCGTGTACCGGACTCCCCTCGGGGAGGTTTCCGTACCGACGACCGATTTCGATTATGTCCAATAATCCAGGAGACGAACCAGCGTCTCGCGCTACGAAGCAACTCGAAGCGTTCGGATTGAGTACCTACGCGGCCCGAACGTTCGTCGCCTTCGTCAGCCTCGGCGACGGAACGGCCCAGGACGTAAGCGACGTCTCCGAGGTCCCGCGAACGCGCGTCTACGATGCGGCCGCGGAGTTACGCGACCGCGGCCTCGTCGACGTACAGCACTCGAGTCCCAGACGGTTCGTCGCCATCTCGTCGGAGACCGCCGGCCGGCGATTCAAGCAGGACTACGTCTACCGAGCGAACGAGTTGACGGACGCACTTGATGCGCTCGAGCCGAAAACGCTGTCGTCGGAACAACGAGGCGTCTGGACCGTGACGGGCCAGAATACGATCACCGAACGGCTCCTGTCGTTCATCGAGGAGGCGATGGACGAAATCGTGTACATGACCGTCGAAGACCTCCTCTGTGAGAAAATCACCGACGCGCTCCTGGCGGCGTCCGATCGGGGCGTTACGATTCGGCTTGCGGGGATGTCGACGGCTGCGACGGCGGAGATTCACCAGTCGATTCCGAACGCAGAACCGTTCGACTCGCTGTGGGACTGGTCGGATATGCCCGCCGGACGCCTTTCGATGGTCGATCAAGAGAAGACGCTGGCGAGCGTCCTCGTAGCCGAAGACGGCTCAGACCCGTCCGAATCTCGCGACGAGACGGCGATTTGGGGGATGGGTGAGACGAACAGTTTGGTAATGGTGCTGAAGGCGATATTCACGTGGCAACTCGACGGAAGCAGAGACGAGTAATTCCCGTCGAAGATACCACCGCCACTATTCGAGTCACCGACTCGACCACTACTATTCGAGACACCAACCAGATACTACGATTCGAGTCGACTCGAGACGAATCCGAGGAGTGCTTCGACCCGGTCGTGAGAGCGGTACCTGACGGTCCCGGTTCGGCTGTCGTACTCGATAACGCCGGCATCGGCTAACTGCGGGAGATGTGTATGATGGAGTTCGGCTCGAGTAACCCGCTGTTCGTCCGTTCGCGGAGCCGGCGGGTCGGTCTCCGCTCTCGGAGTCGACTGAGCGCCCCTCTCAGTCGCGACGCCGGTGAGATCCTCGACCGCGATGACGCTATCGTTTTCGCGAAGCTGGCGGAGGATGGTTCGCCGTCGCGGGTCAGCGACCAAACGAAGTATGGTCTCGGTCGAGATAGTCTGTGTGTTGGTAGTCATAGGAGATCCGACCATGTTCAGACGGGACATTCACTCGCAGGAACATGGATGTGTATTTTCGTCTCCACTGCAGAAACCAGTGGCGTTAACCCGAATCCTCACACCTCCTCGTCCGGCGGTCTTCACTACCGTTTTCCCGATGACCGTCCTCGGATAACCCATGGAACGCGCATTCGTTATCGGCGGCACCCGATTTATCGGCCGTCACCTCGTCGAGGAGCTACTCGAGTACGAGTACGACGTGACGATATTCACCCGCGGGAACCACGACGACCCGTTCGCGGACGACGACCGGGTTACCCACCGCGAGGGTGACCGGACGAACGATTCGGCCCTCGAGGCCGCCGCCGCGGCCGTCGACCCCGACGCCGTCTTCGATTGCGTCGCCTACCACCCGAAGGACGTGCGCGCGGCGACGCGACTGTTCGCCGACGCCGACGCGTACGTCTACGTCTCGAGCGGCGCAGCCTACGGGAGCGAGGAGACTCCAAAGCGGGAGGGCGAGACGGCCCTCGAGCCCTGCACGACCGACCAGGAGACCGACGACTCGGGCGAAACGTACGGGAACCGAAAGGCCGAGGGCGACCGAGCGGTGTTCGCGGCCGCCGACCGCGGGGTCAACGCCATGTCCGTCAGACCCTGCATCGTCTACGGCCCGCACGATTACACCGAACGACTGGACTTCTGGATCGACCGCGTGAACCGGTACGATCGGATACTCGTCCCCGGCGACGGGACGAACGTCTGGCATCGGGCTTACGTCGAAGACGTCGCCAGCGCGCTGCGGATCGTCGCCGAGCGCGGGGAGCCGGGCGAAGCCTACAACGTCGGCGACCGACGACTCGTCACCCTCGAGGAATCGATCGACCTGCTCGCGTCGGCGCTGGAGACGTCGATCGAAGTCGTCGACGCGGGCCACCGCGAACTCGAGGCCGGCGGGCTCGAACCCGACGAGTTCCCCTTCTATCGGTCCTATCCCCACGTCCTTTCGACGGCGAAACTCGCCGGGCTGGGCTGGGAGTCGACGCCGCTTTCGACCGCCATCGATCGGTCGGTCGCCGACCACCTCGAGAGCGACCGCGACGGGGCAGAACACGATCCGGGCAGGGAATCGGAAGAACGCGTCCTCGGGATCCTCGAGACGATGTGATGGATTCAGAACGGCGAGATGTGACTTAACAGCGACATAATCGTCTCAGATGCGGAAAGAACGAATCGAACGGGTGTGGCGACAACGGGGCGCAACAATGGGCATCGAGACTGTAGTAGACAGTTTACGCACACGCAATTCACTTAGCAGAATAGTAATGGAACTGATACGAAAAGACTTATTACGATATTTGGTCGTGTCCCGACCATGGTAACGCCGATCAATCGCGCCGTCGACATTTATCGCGACGACGGCATCACGGCGCTCTCGATCAAAGCGCTCCGGAGCCTTCGCGGACGAGCGACGTTAGCCTACTGGCGGTTTCGGGGATCCCGAACCTTCGAATTCGACGGAGTTGAAGCAACGTTCGACACCCAGGGTCGCGCCGCCCGATCGCTGCAGATCTTCGATAGCGGGGAGCGGAAGATGGTCAGGGACCTGCTCTCGGAACTCGAGGAAGACGACGTGTTCTGGGATATCGGCGCGCACATCGGGTTTCACTCGAGTTTCGCCGGCCAGCGGGCCCGACGCGTCGAAGCGTTCGAGCCGACGCCCGGCACCGCCCGACAGGCCGGAAAGCACCTCGAGCGAAACGGCGTCGACGCGACGGTACACGAGTACGCGATGTGGGACGCCGACGAAACGCTCACGCTCGACCCCGACAGCGCCGCAACCGACGGCGAATCGGTGACGGTGCCAGCCCACAGGGGCGACACGCTCGTCGACGACGGGTTGGCCCAGCCGAACGTCGTAAAGATCGACGTGGAAGGTGCGGAGCCGCGCGTGGTCGACGGGATGGCCGAAACGCTGGCCGACGATCGGTGTCGGACCGTCTACTGTGAGATACACCGGCCGGCGGAGACCCGCCCGTCGGTCGAGGACCACGGCTCCTCGGTCGAGCAGTTCCTCGAGTCGCTTCGGGACCTCGGATTCACCGTCGAGACGATCGAGGATCGAGGGCTGGACCTCCACGTCAAGGGAACCAAAGCGTGAGTTCCGGGACGATGGGGTGTGTGGCCGCCCGATAGTCGACACGGTCCGATAAGATCCAGTCACGGAGCCCGTTCGCGACGAGAACGCCTTTATATCGCGGCCGCCCTCCACAGAGATATGTTCGATAAGTCGACGTGGATTCGCCTGCCGCGAAACGTCGTCGTCGGCAAGGGTGTTCGCTCGCAGTTTCTCGAGGTCGTCGACGACCTCCACCTCCGGGGTCGACCGCTGTTCGTAACGAGTCCGACGCCGCGATCGATCGCGGCCGATCCGATCGCCGCCGATTTCGAGGCGGCGGGGATCGATCCGGCCATCGTGACCGTCGAGCGAGCGAGCTTCGAGGCCGTCGAGGAAGTCATCGAGACGGCCGAAGCCGAGGAGGTAGCCTATCTCGTCGGCATCGGCGGCGGGAAGGCGATCGACATCGCGAAGATGGCCAGCCACCACCTCGAGATGGGGTTTTGCTCGGTGCCGACGGCGGCGAGCCACGACGGCATCGTCAGCAATCGCGGCTCGGTGCCGGACGGCGATACGCGCCACAGCGTCGCCGCGGAGCCGCCGCTCGCGGTCGTCGCCGACACCGAACTCCTCGCGGACGCCCCCTGGGAACTCACGACCGCCGGTTGTGCGGACATCATCTCGAACTACACCGCCGTGATGGACTGGCGGCTCGCCAACCGGCTCAAGAACGTCGAGTACTCCGGCTTCGCCGCCGCGCTGGCGGAGATGACCGCCGAAATACTCGTCGACAACGCCGATCATGTCCGCCCCGGCCTTGAGGAATCGGCCTGGATCGTCACCAAGGCGCTCGTCTCCTCGGGCGTGGCGATGTCCATCGCCGGCTCCTCGAGACCGGCAAGCGGTGCCGAGCACCTCTTTTCGCACCAACTCGACCGGCTCGCGCCCGGGGCCGCCCTCCACGGCCACCAGGTCGGCGTCGGCTCGATCATGACCGCCTACCTCCACGACGGGGAGCACGGCATCTGGCAGGACATCAGGGATGCGCTCGACAGCATCGACGCACCGACGACCGCGGCCGAACTCGGCATCGACGACGAGACCGTCCTCGAGGCGCTGACGACCTGTCACGCGATTCGTGACCGATACACCATCCTCGGCGATGGGATGAACGAGGAAGCCGCTCGAGAGGTCGCCACGACGACCGGCGTCATCTCCTGACGCGGTTCCACCGAAAAGACTCGAGGGAATAACCGAAGCTATACGTGCTCGTCGAGGAAGTCTGCGATTTCGGCGTAGGCCTCGATCCGATTGTCGAGTTTCGAGAAGCCGTGGCCTTCGTCGTCGAAGATCAGTTTTCGAACGGGAACGCCCTGTTCTCGAGCCTGTTCGACGATCTGCTCGGCTTCGCCCACCGGCACGCGAGGGTCGTTCTCGCCGTGGAGGACGAAAAGCGGTGCCTCGAGCGACTCGACGTTGTTGATGGGCGAGATTTCCGCTAAGAACTCGCGGTTGTCGGCGAGCGAGCCGTACTCCGCCTCCCGGAGTTTCCGCCGCCAGTCGCCGGTGTTCTCGAGGAAGGTGACGAAGTTGGCGATGCCGACGACGTCGACGCCGGCCGCCCAGAGGTCGGGGTACTCCGTTAGCGCAGCGAGCACCATGAACCCGCCGTAGGAGCCGCCCTTGCACGCGATCCGATCCGGATCGATAGCCGGGTGGTCCTGCAACCACTCGACGCAGGCGCGGATGTCGGCGACCGAGTCCATGCGCTTTTCGACGTCGTCGAGGCTCGCGTACTCGCTGCCGTAGCCCGCGGAGCCGCGGACGTTGGGTTCGAAGTAGGCGTAGCCGCGGTTCAGGAAGTACTGCTTGACGCTCGAGAACGACGGCCGACGCTGGCTCTCGGGCCCGCCGTGGATGTCGACGATGACCGGCGTCGCCCCCTCTTCGGTCGATTCGGGGAGCGTGAGATAGCCCGGCACCTCCAACTCGTCGAAGCTCTCGACGTGTTCGATCGTCGATTCGCGGAAGCTTTCGCGGGGGATGCCGGCCGTCGGTGCCGCCGTCCACCGTTCCGCCTCGCCAGTCTCGAGATCGACGACGAAGACGTTCGTGTTGATCGTATCGCCGGACGTCGAGACGGCAAACCGCTCCGCGTCGGGGCCGAAACTCACGCCGCCGGCGATGCCGCCCGGCAGGTCCGGTTCGGGAAACGTCTCGAAGGTGGTCGGCGCGTCGGGATCGAACTCGCCGACGGTGAGGTCGGTGTAGCCTTCGACATTTCGAGAGTAGACGAACCGACCCGTCTCGTCGTCGACCGCGATACCGTCGACGTTCCACTCGCCGCCCGATGCAACCGTCTCGAGGGACTTCGTCTCGAGGTCCAGATACGCGAGCTCGAGCGTGTCGGACTCGCAGTCCGTGACCAGGTAGAGTCCCGGGCTCTCCTCGCCATCAGGGGGTATCGGGGCCCAGCTCGCGCTCTGGTATCGAACGTCGCCCTCGTGGGGCGTGAGGTGCTCGAGGTCGGTCGAGTCGGGGTCTATCGACTCGAGGTCGGTGACTCCGCCGTCGCCCTGCTCGAGATCGAGCACGTAGAGGTCCTGATCGAAGTTCGAGTAGGCCTTCGAGACGAGCAGCTTCGAGTCGTCGGGGCTCCAGCCCGAGAGGGTGAGCCAGCCGTCGCCTTCAAAAACGAGCGTCGCGTCGGCGGGAGACGACGACTCTCGAGCGGTCGAATTTTGTCCGTCGGCGTCGCCCTCCGCACGCCGCTGGACGTACACGTCGAAAACGGACTCATCGCGGCGGTTCGAGGTGAACGCGAACCACTCGCCGTCGTGGCTCCAGCCGCCCCACCGGTGTTTCGAGTCCGGGTGCTGCGTCTGGTTCTCGATGACGCCGGTTTCGGCGTCGAGTCGGAACAGTTGGGCGCGTTCGTTGCCCCCTTCGTCCATCCCGAAGATCAACTCGGACCGTTCGGGCGACCACGACGCGAAGCTCACCTGTTCGTCCGTAAACGTTCGCTGCTCGGGCCAGGAAAGCGGTTCCTCGAGCGTCCAGACCTGCGGGACGCCGGTCGTGTTCATCAGAAACGAGAGGGATTCGCCGTCGGGGCCGAACGACGCGCCGTAGGCGCTTCGGACGTTGAGATAGCGTTCGATATCGTACATCGGGTACGTCGAATAACTCGGGACGGACCGGTAACCGTTTCCCCTCGAGACAGTATCGCGTGCTGTGGCGAACTCCTCTGTAGGTCCGGCCTAGGCCCGTCCCGCCGAGAGCAACGGTCGCTGTCGCGGGGAACGCGGGCGTCTACTCGGCTGCGAGCGGGCCAAGACCGGGAGTTGTGGGCGGCGGTGTTGGGGAGTGGTTAACGAAATACAGGAATACAGAACGGTACGGACGATGGCAGACGAGGCCGAGTCCGGCGACGGAGAACAGTTCGTTCCAGTCACGACGGTCGTCCTCACGGTGCTGGTCGTCCTCGTCGCGTTCGGTCTGACGGTCGCAGTGGTCGGCCCGGGATTTTTCGACGGGGATACGGCCGGCGACAATGATCCGGAGTCACTCGGCGACCTCGAGGGATCGTCGGATGTCAATTCGACCGATAGCGGGGCGGGAAGCGACGGAAACTCGTCCGATGACGAATCGAACGAGAGCAGTGATGAACCAATAGACGCGATAGGAAATGAGTCCGACGAGGAGGAGGGACCGCCCGAGGAAGATAGCATCTCCGACGAGACGGAAGAGGAACCGGACGAGGAAGATGAGAGTGAAGAAGAAAACGACGAAGAAGACGACGAGGAAGGTGACGACGCGGAAAGTGATGGTGAAGAACCTGATACCGAGGATGGAGAAGACGACGAGACGGACGAAAGTGATGGCGACGGGGATGGGACGAGCGAATCAGACACGGACGACGACAGTGAAGAAGACGACGCTGACAGCGACGATACCGAAGCGGAGGATGAAGACGACGCCGATGACGACGAGGAAGCCAGCCCGCTCGACGACCTCGACGAGTTCATCGACGAAACGATAGAGGACTCGAGGTCCGACGACGAGTGACGTGAGTATCTGCCGCGGCCACCGCGTTCAGTCGTGATTCTGTCGACTACCGCGGACAGCCCAGATCGGCTTGAAACAGAGATGTCGCGCGTGTTCTCGAACGAGCACTCCTCGAGGCGAACGACTCCCAACGGTCGAATCTATACGACCTACCCATCCAGTAACCTCGACGGCCCATCCGTCCAGTAACTTAGGTGATTTTTTAATCCGGGGCTACGTCCCGACGGCATATGCACGTCGCGTTCGTCTCGTTCGAAACGCTCGAGCATCGAGAGACCGAGACGAACCGGCGGTTTCGCGACGTCGTCGAGGGACACCGAGACGGCGGACACGACGTCCACGTCTTCTGTGCGCAGTTTTGGGCCGGCGAGGCGTCGGTCCACGAACGCGAGGACATTACCTATCACGCCGTCTCCTCGGGTCTCGAGGCGCGTTCGTCCTTTCTGCTTCGGTTGCCGTTCGTCCTCGCCTCGGCTCGACCGGATATCATCCACGCGAACGCGCGACCACCGGGGCAGGTGATCGCCGCCAACTGGGGTTCGAGGCTAGCTCGCTGCCCGTTCGTCCTCGAGTGGTACGGCGACGACGGGGTCGCCGAGGACAGGGTCACCCGGTGGGCGACGAGCCAGCCCGACCGGATCGTGACTCCCTCGGAACTCGTCGGCACCTGGGTACAAGAGATCGGTGCCGAAACCGAGCAGGTGACGCCGATTCCGAACCAGATCGACATCGAGCGGATTCGAAACGTTTCGCCGGCCGAACAGATCGAGGTGGTCTACGCCCGTCGGCTCGACGAGGGTGCGAACCTAGAGAGCCTGCTGCTCGCGCTGGCGGAGATTCGCCAGCGGGGCTGGAAGGCGGTCGTCATCGGCGACGGTCCCGAACGCGGACGCTACGAGGGGTTGGCAAGCGACCTTCGGATCGACGACCGGGTTCGGTTCGCCGGCGAACTCCCCCGCGAGGAACGGATCGCCGTCTACCGGGGCGCACACGTCTTCGCTCAGACCGCCGAACGCTGTGTCTTTCCGACGGAGATGCTCTGGGCGCTCGCCTCGGGCTGTGTCGGGATCGTCGAGTATCACGCCGACTCGAGCGCGCACGAACTCGTCGAGGGCTGGGACCGTGGCTTTCGGACCACCAGCGAACAGGAGCTAACGAACGCCATCATCGACGCGGGCGACCTCGAGTACCGCGACTACGACGACCGATTCGCCACGTTCGACCGGAGTGCGGTCAGCGACCGCTACCTCGAACTCTACCGGACGCTTCAGGACCAATCCGGTGTGTTGTAAGGTATTGACTGCCTTTACAGAATTACACAGAGAAAGTAACGCAGGACGTTACAGCCCCCGTATCAGCGACCAGACGAGCGCACCGCCAAGGACGAGAAAAAGTCCGACACCGACCAGGAGGATGAGGGACGGAAGAAGGGGCCACACGAGGATACCGAGGACGGCGACCAGCAGGACGATGACGATGTTGAGACGGCGGACGATTGCATCTTCGACCATTATTCACAGGGTTCGTGTAGTCCGATAAATAGGTTGGGCACTCACCGACAGTCATGCGGTCAGACGACTGATCAGAGATCGAACTTCTCGGCTGCGGTTTCCATGTCCTTGTCTCCGCGTCCCGAGAGGTTGACGAGGATGCGCTCGTGGTCGGTCTCCTCGGCCAGTTGAATCGCTCGAGCGAGGCCGTGGCTCGACTCGAGGGCCGGGATGATCCCTTCCGTTTCGCTGAGTTCCCTGAACGCGGCGAGAGCCGCGTCGTCGGTGACCCCGCTGTACTCACAGCGGCCGACGGCGCGGAACATGGCGTGTTCGGGACCGACGCCGGGGTAGTCGAGCCCTGCCGAGACGGAGTGGACCTCGACGTCCTCGTCGATGACGCGGGTTTTCATCCCGTGGATGACGTCGTCCGCCCCGCTCGAGAGCGGTGCCGCGTGGCGACTCGAGTCCGATCCCTCGCCGCCGCCTTCGGCCCCGTAGAAGTCGACGGGATCGTCGCGGAAGGCGTGAAAGAGCCCGATGGCGTTCGAGCCGCCGCCGACGCAGGCGACCGCGGCGTCGGGTAGTTCGCCCGTCCGTTCGACGAACTGCTCGCGAGCCTCCCGGCCGATGACGCTCTGGAAGTCCCGAACCATCCGCGGGAACGGGTCCGGACCGACGACGCTACCGACGAGGTAGTGCGTGTCGTCGACGTTCCGAGCGAAGTCCTCGAGCGCGGCGTCGACGGCGTCGGCCAGCCCTTCGCCCCCGCGGGTCACTTCGTTGACCTCGGCCCCCATCAGTCGCATCCGGAAGACGTTCATCTCCTGGCGTTCGACGTCCTTTTTCCCCATGTAGATCTCCGTCTCGAGGTCGAGCAGGGCGCCGACCATCGCCGTCGCGGTGCCGTGCTGGCCGGCGCCGGTTTCGGCGATCAGGCGATCCCTGCCGGCGCGTTTCGCCAGCAGCGCCTGTCCGAGTGCGTTGTTGATCTTGTGTGCGCCGCCGTGGAGCAAATCCTCGCGTTTGAGGTAGATCTCGGTGCCGTAGCGCTCGCTCAGGTTGCTCGCGTAATACAGCGGCGTCGGCCGCCCGGCGAACTCCTCGAGCAGGGCGCGCAACTTGGCCTGAAACTCGTCGCTCGTTCCGATCTCGTCGTACGCGGCCGCGAGTTGCTCGAGGGGCTCCTCGAGCGGTTCGGGGACGTGTCGACCGCCGTATCCGTCGAAATCTCCGGAAGACATCTCTACCCGCCAGTTGTGACCTCATCGTAATGTATGTTTGTGATAGTTGCCGACCGGAGTGGAAAAACGGCTCTCGAGTGCGGGACTTACCGGTCGTCTTCGTCGTCTTCCGAGTCGACGGCGCGTTCGGCAGTTCCGTCGATCTCATCACCGGCATCGGCGTGCGGTTCCTCGTTCTCACCGTCGGCATCGGCGCGAGGTTCGTCCGGCGTGTCGGCTCGCATGTGGGAAGCGTCTTCGTCGACGGTTGTCTCGGGTTCGGTCCCCTCCGTCTGCGACGGCTGGGCTTGTTCTGGATCCGGTCCGGTCGCTTCGGCGGGCTCTTCCGCGAGCGCCGAGTCCGAAACGTCGATCCCGACGGCGTCGTCGTCCGTACCCCGCCGCGGATCGCTCTCGCCTTCGACCCCCGGACGGGAGTGAGATAGCTCGTCGGTGTCCTCGGAGAAGTCGACGTCCGAATTGGGGTCGTCGTTCCGCGACGCGCCGAGTTCTGCGTCGGCGCTCACGTCGCCGTCCTCGTCGGTCTGGGCCGTTCGACCGAGATCGTGACGCTCGGCTGCAGTGTGTGCCTCATCAGACAGCGCTTTCCCGTCCGTTTCGTTCGCCGCCGTTTCGTCACCTCCTCGACGATCGAGGGCCCGTTCGATCGCCGTTCCATCGCGGTTCCGTCGCTGGTACTGGCCGAGTTTGAGGAGTCCGCCGCCCAGGGCGAGCTGTCCGATCGCCCGAAACCTGCCTCGAGCGATAGAACGAACGCCCGCCAGAAGGAACGCGCCACCGCCCGCAAGCGCCAGCGAGCCGTCGCTCGCACCCGTCCGAATGAGCGCTTCGAGCCCCGATCGGTCGGTATCGTTGTCGCCATCGTTCGTCTCGAGACCCAGTTCGTCCTTGGCGTTGGAAAGAGAATCCTCAGTCATTGTATTCGATAGCGGGGAGAGCCCGCATCGACGGGGCTACTCGCTCGAGACGGTTGAAAGGTGGGCCGGCAGGTGACTACGGGCTACCACTCGAGGTCGTCGTCGACCACCAGATCAGGATTCGACGTGGCGAGTGCCGTCTTCACCGCGGCGACGGTTTCGGGCACGTCGTGGACGCGGACGATGTCGGCACCCCGATCGGCCGCGAGCGCGCTCGCCGCGACCGTCGGAACGAACCGGTCCTCTGACTCGTCGGTGATCGAATCGAACATCGACTTGTGGGAGTGGCCGATGAGGATCGGCGAGCCGAGCGCCCGAAACTCGTCGGTTCGGCGCAAGATTTCGAACCCGTCTCGAGGCGACTTGCCGAATCCGAGCCCCGGATCGACGATGATCTGCTCGCGGTCGAGACCCGCTTTCTCGGCGAGCAACACGAGTTCCGCGAGTTCGTCGATCACGTCCTCGACGACGTCGTCGTAGTCGATATCCCGGTCCGGTACGACGGGCGCGTCGATGCTGTGCATCACGATCAGCGGCGCGTCGTACTCGGCGGCGACGAACCGCATCTCGGGATCCTCGAGCCCCGAGACGTCGTTCAGGATGTCCGCGCCGGCCTCGAGGGCGGCTTCGGCGACGCCCGCCTTGCGCGTGTCGATCGAGATGAGCACGTCGTCGGCGAGCGAGCGCTCCTCGAGTCGTTCGACGACCGGGACGACGCGATCGATCTCCTCCTCGATCGAGACCGGGTCGGCACCGGGACGAGTGGATTCC
The DNA here is from genome assembly GCF_000517625.1 of Halostagnicola larsenii XH-48. Taxonomy (GTDB): domain Archaea; phylum Halobacteriota; class Halobacteria; order Halobacteriales; family Natrialbaceae; genus Halostagnicola; species Halostagnicola larsenii. Next base: position 2,126,219 of record NZ_CP007055.1, read on the forward strand.
CCGCCGATGTCGATCACGTCGACGCCGGCCTCGATCATCGCCTCGGCGCGGGCCACGGCATCCGCTACGTCGCCGTACTCGCCGCCGTCGTGGAAGCTATCGGGCGTCACGTTCAGGATTCCCATCACGGCCGTTCGATCCCGCCACGGATACGCTCGGTCGGGTTCCGACCTGCCGATATCGAGCGTCTCGCGCAGTTCGCGAGCCACCTCGGCCAACCCGTAGGGCTGGGCCTCGAGTTTGTCGGTCAGGCGCTTGAACTGCGCGAGCGTCCCCATCAGGACGGCGTCGGTTCGCTCGTCCTCGCGCTGTAAGCCCGAGAGGGCACACTCGCCGCCGAGGCTCAGAAGCTCCTGTTTCAGGTACGAAGCCTGTCTGTACTGCAGGTTCGTCTTGACGACGCGGTGGACGGCCTTCCCGCGCATCCGGTAGACGCCCTTTTCGGTGACGTCGGCTCCCTCGAGCGTTTCGCGGGCGTCCTCGAGCGACTGGATTCGCTTTGGGACGTCGGTCGAGGTCCATCGAGACCGGGCCTCGGCGACCGCAAAGAGCGAGCCGGTGACGACCACCGCGTCATCGTCGCCCGCTCGCTCGAGCGCGCTCGAGAGGGCGTCCTGCACGGCCGAGTCCGTGTGAACGTCGTCAGCATCGACGCCGGCATCGGCGAAGACTTCCGCGAGGACCGCCCGGTCTTCGGCCCGGTCCACTGTCGGTTCGCAGGCGACGACCGAGTCGGGCGTCGGCAGCGCGGCGGCCATCTCGCGGTGGTCCTTGTCGTGCATCGCGCCGAACACGAGGTGGAGGTCGTCGTATTCGTACGTCGAGAGGGTTTCGGCGACCCGCTCGCACGCGCCGGGGTTGTGCGCGCCGTCGAGGACGATCAGCGGGTCGGTATCGAGCACCTCGAACCGGCCGGGCCAGTGGGCGTTTCGCAAGCCTCGCACGAGTTCGGCGTCGGTCACGTCCGCCACCTGTCGGGCGAGCGCCGCCGCGATCCCCGCGTTTTCGGCCTGGTGTTCGCCCGGCAGCGGAATCCGCGTCTCGAGGGTCCAGTCGTTGCCGACGAGTTCGATTTCGGCTTCGACGTGGTTCGCCCGACCGTTGTAGGTAACTCGAACGTCCGGCTGGGCCACGGACGACGATCGGTCACTCGGCTGACGATCACCCGCCCCGTGCTCGAGCGTCTCGCCGTCGGTCCCGACGGTCAGCACGTCGCCCGCAACCGAACGAATCGCCTCGAGCGTCTCGTCGGTCACGCCGGTCACGAGCGGCGCGTCCGTCGGTGCGACGTGTGCCTTGTCGTGAGCGATCTCCGCTTTCGTCTCGCCGATGATGCCGGTGTGCTCGAGGCTGACGCTCGTCACGGCGCTGGCGACCGGATCGACGACGCTCGTCGCATCGAACTTGCCGCCGATACCGACCTCGAGGACCGCGACGTCGACTTCTTCCTGGCCGAAATACCAGAGTGCGAGCCCGGTCATCGTCTCGAAAAAGGTCGGGGACTCGCCGTCGGCTCCGCGTTCGGTGACGTAGTCGCGAGTCGATTCGACGAACGAGCAAACCGCAGCGCGGGGAATCTTGCGGCCGTCGACGCGAACGCGCTCGCGCAGGTCCTCGAGATGCGGTGAGGTGTAGAGTCCGACCGAGAGACCGGCTTCGCGAAGCGTTCGCTCTAACATTCGCGCGGTCGACCCCTTGCCGTTCGAGCCCGCGATCTGGACGAAATCGACGCCCTCGTGCGGGTTCTCGAGGTGGGCCAGGAGGTCGGCCGTCGACTCCGTCCCCGGTTTCGGACGGAACCGCCGCAGACTAAAGAGGAAATCCGCCGCCTCGTGATACTCCATATCTGATCCACAGAGTCCGTCCGCTTTAGGGTTGCGAACGGTCCTGGCCGCGGCTTCGACCTGTCGTCGAGCGGGCTCGTTCGGATCGACTGATGGTCAGGCACACCCGACGTTCGGACTTTCTTACTGTTTACTGATAGGGAAAACTTATGATGTGCTGTTCGAATTTGTCCCAGTGTATGACACAGCGACTAACGATCGGCGGCAGCGAAACGCCGTCAAACTTCGAGATCACCGTGGATGGAACGATCGAACCGACCACTGAGGACCCCTTCGAAGACGCGATCATCGCGTCGGGAACGACCGTCGAAGGAGCCGTCGACTCCGAGCACCTCGAGTTCCAGTTCTCCGGGGACGTAACGGACATCACCCTCACGGGCGAGCAACCGGACGTCGAAATCGACGGCGAGGCGGTCGATCCGGGCGAATACGTCGCATAATCGAATCAGGGAACGGAGTGAGTCGAAAGGGGGTTGCTGGATCGACAGCGGATGTTGGATCGACAGAGGGTATTGAATCAGCGGATTCGTTAGTTCGACAGGGTTCGGTGGATCGCCGGTTTGGGCGTGTCCGTGTATCGATCGTTCGCCCGTCGCCGAGGCTCGTCAATCGAGTTGGATCGCCAGTAGCGTGAGTTCGTCGGACGGAATCGCCTCGTCGAACGCTCGTTCGATTTCGTCCCACGTCTCGGGACGGGAGGCGTCGATTCCGAACGATTCGGCGAACGCGACGAACTCCGGATTCGTGAGCGTCGTCCCGAAGTGCTCGCCGCGTGTCGCACGCTGCTGGGCGGAGATCAACCCGTAATCGTCGTCGACGAACACGACGACCGTGAACGAACACTCGAGTCGGGTCGCCGTCTCGAGTTCCGCGGCGTTCATCAGGAAACCGCCGTCGCCGGTGCCAGCGACGACGTTCGCGTCGACCGCGAGGTCGGCGGCGAGCGCTCCCGGAACCGCGATTCCCATGCTCGCCAGTCCGTTCGAAACGATGCAGGTATTCGGTTCGTAGGTCGGGAACCCGCGGGCGATTTTCATCTTGTGCGTGCCAACGTCGGAGACGAGCACGTCCTCGTCGGCCATCGCCTCGCGCAACAACGGAAGGACGTTTTCGACGGTGATCGGATCGTCGTCGGTCGGATCCGCCGTCGCCGCCTCGAGGATCCGATCGTGGGCGTCTTCACACCACAACGAACACGCGTCGGCGGCGACTCGATCCGCGATCGCGGCGAGCGACGCACCGGTGTCGGCGACGATCTCCACGTCGGGCGTGTAGTGACGATACACCTCCGCGGGCTCGATATCGACGTGAACGATCGACTTCTCGAGATCCGGGTTCCAGCCGGCGGGGTCGTGTTCGGCGATATCGTACCCGACCGCGACCACGCAATCGGCCCGCTCGATGGCCGTCGCGGCTTCGCCGTTCGGCCCCGAATCGAGCGTCATCAGCGACGCGGCGTGCCGGTCGGAAATCGCGCCCTTCCCCATGTACGTCGCGACGACGGGAATCTCGAGCCGATCGACGAGCGCGCGGATGCTGTCGGAGCTACGCGTTCGAACCGCTCCGTTGCCGGCGAGGACGATCGGGCGCGCTGCGGATTCGATCAGCGTCGCGGCCCGTTCGACCGATTCGTCGTCGGGATCCGGACGCCGAACCCGTTCGCGACCCGAGATCGGTGTGGATTCGATCTCCTCGCGGGCAATGTCTTCCGGAAACTCGAGGTGGGTCGCTCCCGGCTTCTCGTACTCCGCGAGCTTGAACGCTTTGCGCACCGACTCCGGGACGGTTTCGGGGTCCGAAATCTGCGTATTCCACGTGACGATCGGCTCGAACACGTCGACCACGTCGAGGGCCTGATGGCTCTCCTTGTGTAACCGCTCACGATCGCCCTGGCCAGTGATCGCGACGACGGGACTCTTGTCCAGTTGTGCGTCGGCGACACCGGTGATGAGGTTCGTCGCGCCGGGGCCGAGCGTCGACAAACAGACGCCGGCCTCGCCGGTCAACCGGCCGTGAACGTCGGCCATAAACGCCGCGCCCTGCTCGTGGCGCGTCGGAACGAAATCGATCTCGGAATCCCGGAGCGAGAACAGCAGGTCTTCGATCTCTTCGCCCGGCAGACCAAACACGCGGTCGACCCCCTCGGCCTCGAGGCAGGTGACGAGCAGATCGGATGCTGTCGGCATGGGCGTCGCTCCGCGCTCTCGGCGTATTAGTCTACAGCCTGCAGCGGCTACGACGAACGCGAGAAAGGGAGAAGCGATCGGCTACTCGTCGGCTCCCCAGCGAGCGGCGCGTTTCGGTCGGTCGGAGACCGTCTCGACCTCGAGGTTGCCGCCTGCCGACTCGAGTCCCTCGACGTACGCTTCCGCGCTGGCTTCCGTCGAGAGGTACGGAATCTCTTCTTCGACGGCCATCTCGAGCGAATCGCGGTCGCGGCTGACGACGAAGTCGACCTTCCCTTCGCGGATGGCCTGTGGAACGTCGTCGAACTCGGCGATTTCGAAGTGTGCTTCGAAGCCGTCGATATCGAAGTCGACGACGGCGGTTCCCTCGCTGACCGCGTTGTGGGACGCCTGCTGGGCCTTCCAGTAGGCCGTGCCGAACTCGCTTGCCGTTCCCATCACTTCGCCGGTCGACTTCATCTCCGGGCCGAGACGCGGGTCCGATCCCGGCAGGCGGTCGAACGGTAGGACGACCTCCTTGATGGAGGTGTGTTCGGGGATCTGCTCCTCGACGCCGAGGCTCTCTAAGGTCTCGCCGGCCATCACCTTCGCGGCGAGTTTGGCGATCGGAACGCCGGTCGCCTTCGAGACGAACGGCACGGTGCGCGAGGAGCGCGGGTTGGCCTCGAGCACGTACACCTCGCCGTCCTGGACGGCGAGCTGGACGTTCATCAGACCGCGAGTCTTGAGCGCCGTCGCGATGTCCTCGGTCACCTCGCGGACGCGCTCTAAGGTGTCCTCCTCGAGCGAGCGCGGCGGGATCATACAGGCGGAGTCGCCCGAGTGGACGCCCGCGCTCTCGACGTGTTCCATGATGCCGCCGATGAGCACCGAGCGGCCGTCGGAGACGGCGTCCACGTCGAGTTCGACCGCGTCCTCTAAGAACTCGTCAACGAGGATCGGTTTGTCCGGCGCGACGCGAACCGCTTCCTCGATGTACTCCTCGAGTTCGGCGTCGTCGTGGACGACTTCCATCGCGCGGCCGCCGAGCACGTAGCTCGGGCGGACGAGGACGGGGTAGCCGATATCGTGGGCCAGCTCGAGGGCTTCGTCCTTCGAAGTGGCCGTCCCGCCGTCGGGCTGGGCGACGCCCATCTCGTCCATCAGCGCGTTGAAGCGGTCGCGGTCCTCCGCGAGGTCCATCGCCTCGACGCTGGTTCCCATGACGTCACAGTCGAGGCCGCGGCGTTCGATCTCGTCGTGGAGCGGTTCGCCGATGTTGACCGAAGTCTGGCCGCCGAACTGGATCATGACGCCGTCGGCGTCCGCCGCCTCCGCCACGTCGGCGACCTCCTCGGCCGTGATCGGCTCGAAGAAGAGGCCGTCGGAAGTGTCGTAGTCGGTCGAGACGGTTTCGGGGTTGTTGTTGACGACGTGCGCGTCGATGCCGAGCTCTCTCAACGCGCGAACCGCGTGGACCGAGCAGTAGTCGAACTCGACGCCCTGCCCGATGCGGATCGGCCCGCCGCCGACGACGATGATGCTCTCGATGTCGCGGTCGACCTCGAGTTCGCCCGCGGCGGCGTCGCCGACGAGCGGCCCCTTGTCGAACTCGGACTTGCGCGCCGAGTAGTAGTACGGCGTTTCGGCCTCGAACTCGCCGGCGCAGGTGTCGACCTGCTTGTACGTGCGGCCGGGCACGTCGGTCTCGACGGTATCGACGGTCGAGCCCGTCGTCGCGGCGATCGAGGTGTTCGTGTGGCCCGCGATGGCGGCTTCGGTGAAGTCGCCGTTCTGTGCGGCTCGCATCGACTCGGCGATGCGCTGATAGCGTTCGGTGTACCACTCGAAAATTCCCGTGAGTTCGACGACTTCGTCGACGGTGTAGCCGCGTTCGAAGGCCTCGAACATCGCGTACGGTCGGTCGGGCGACGGGCGCTCGAGGTAGTGATCCTCGAGTTCCGCGTCGTCCACGTCGGCCCAGTCGACGTCGGGTTCGTACTCCGAGGAGCGAAGCGCCTTGAGCAGGCTCTCCTCGAAGGTGCGGCCGATGGCCATCGCCTCGCCGGTCGACTTCATCGCGGTCGTCAGTTCGAAGTCGACGTCGTCGAACTTGTCCTTGGGCCAGCGCGGGACTTTGGTGACGACGTAGTCGATCGCCGGCTCGAACGCGGCGGTCGTCTCGCCCGTGATCTCGTTTTGGATCTCGTGGAGGCGCTTGCCGAGCGCGACCTTCGCGGTCACGCGAGCGATCGGGTACCCCGTCGCCTTGGAGGCCAGGGCGGAGGAACGGGAGACGCGCGGGTTGACCTCGACGACGCGGTACTCGCCGCCGGGGGTGCCGTCGTCGTGCCAGGCGAACTGGATGTTACAGCCGCCCTGAATGCCGAGTTCGCGGATCACGTCGAGCGCGGCGGTGCGCATCTCCTGGTGGCCCTCGTCGGGGACGATCTGCGAGGGCGTGACGACCGTCGACTCCCCGGTGTGGATGCCCATCGGGTCGATGTTCTCCATGTTGCAGATGATGATACACGAATCGTCGGCGTCGCGCATCACCTCGTACTCGTACTCGACCCAGCCCGCGATGGACTCGGTGATCAGCACCTCGCTGTTTCTCGAGAGGCGAAGCCCCTTGCGGACGCGAGCGAGGAGTTCGTCGAACTCGTGGACGACGCCCGAGCCCGACCCCCCGAGCGTGTAGGTGGTGCGTGCGATAACGGGAAGGCCGCCGACCTCGTCGACGGCCGCCTGCACGCGGTCCTCGAGGTCCTCCTCGGTCAGTTCCGAGACGGACTCGTCCTCGTCGAGGGAGATCGTCGTCGAGGCCGGAACCGGCTGGCCGATCTTCTCCATGCGCTGGCGGAACAGATCGCGGTCCTCGGTCGCGTAGATCGTCTCGAGCGGCGTCCCCATGATCTCGACGTCGTGTTCCTCTAAGACGCCCTCCTCGGCGAGTTCGGCGGTGACGTTCAGCCCGGTCTGACCACCCAGCCCGGCGATGACACCGTCGGGGTTTTCCGCCTCGATGATCTCGGCGATGGCGTCGGTCGTGATCGGCTCGATGTAGACGCGATCCGCCATCTCCGGATCGGTCATGATCGTCGCCGGATTCGAGTTCACGAGAACGACTCGAGCGCCTTCTTCCTGTAAGGCCCGGCAGGCCTGCGCGCCGGAGTAGTCGAACTCCGCCGCCTGCCCGATCTGAATCGGGCCGCTGCCGATCAGCAGGATCGTGCGCTCCTCGTCTGTGGTCTCGCCCCCGCTCTGATTGTCCGTACTCATTGGTCTTGTTCGTCCGAAGTTCGTACATCGTAATAAGCCCCACGAAACAGTACGATTCTCGAAATCGAATTTCGAATTTCGAACCTACTCGATTTCGAGGTCGCTCGAACGTACTCGAGTCGCGGGTGGCGCGCGCTCATGCAGGGTGAGCGGACAGCGAACCGTGCAGAAAGATGTGCGAGGGATGAGTGAGCGAACTCGTGAGCGAGGGAATCGGTTGGGGAGGGTGTGGAAATCCGTGTTGCCAGTGTTCGTGGCGTACTCGAGTACTGTCCCTTCGAGCGGTGGCCCTTCGGTCCAGTATTCTCAAGTTCAGTAGGGTCGGATTCGTTCCAACTGATTCAGCACTGATTAGGCAGTATAGAGTCTATTCTTCGCCGGACAGTACGCAGTCTCTTTTCCCTACGAGAATCCGATTACCTGTGTCTATACTCACAGCGCCTGATCGTGCTCGGTCTCGAACTCCCGGGCCTCCCGGTACTCCTCGACGAACGCCTCGACGTCGAACTCGAGCAGCTGCCGTTCGAACTGCGAAATCGCCTGATCGTCACCGGCGTGGCTCATCGCGTGGTCCATGAGTTCGACGACCAGTTCGACGACGATCTCGTGCAGCCGTCTCGAGTCGAAGTCCGTGACCCAGACCAGCGTGTAGCCGACGCTGCCGTCGTCGGCCGCGTCGTAGGAGGCAACCTGTTCTGGGAACTCCTCCATGGTCACGCCGAGCAAGTGCGGCGTGCCGAAACTGTCGAAGTCGTCGGCAGTCTCGATGGTCTCCTCGAGCACCGCGACGAACGATTCGGGGAAAAATCGTGAGGGGGGATGGACGTCCGTCACGACGGCGTGGGTCTCGCCGCAGGAACAGCTGTATTCGCGCATCCCCAGATCGATCTCTCGCGGGTCGATTTCGGTGCCGCAGGGAAGCTCGAAACTACCGATATCGTCACCCGGAACGCGGGGTGTAGCCATTGTGCCACGTTCGACCGGCGCGGGGATAAGCGCGACGCCTCGAGGCGAGAGCGGTGACGAGTCGAACCCGAGGGAATCGTCGCTCAAAACGCGCGAAACGGTCCCTTTGAAACCAACAACGACTGAGAGATGTGGTTCTCCCTACGATCAATATAATCAGTATAGACGAGCCTTTGAGCGCTGTCTCTTTCAATAAATCCGGCGCGTGACGAATACGAGAATTCCGACGACGAGGAGACCGATACCCCAATAGAAGGACGGATACGGGAGATACGCGAGTAAGAGTGTAACGACACCTGACGTGATGAGTGACCAGCCAATCGTCGTCCGAAATGCCATACACGAACTGTTATTCGCTCTCTACGTAAAGATAATGCCTGCTTCGCTCGAGATGCATCTGTAGCGAGCGTGTCGTTCCTACAAACACATTTACGTATTTTGCTTAATAATGTCTACGGAATGAACTTTTGAAAGGATAGAATTGCTCGAGACGGTCAGGGCCAGTCGTCTCGAGACGTATCCGGCTCGATTTCCTCGGGCGTCGTATCCGATCCCATCGTCCAGTCGGCGGCCTCGGCGGCGTCCTCGATGTCGAGGTACTCCCAGCCGAGGTCGTCGGCGCGGGCTTCGTCGTCGTCGGTCGTCCCGATGAAGACGTACCGGTCGGTGTCGAACTGGTCTTTGACGCCCTCGAGGCTCTCGTCGACGCCGCGGGGACCGGAGAAGAAGTCCTGTCGCACGCGATTTTTCCGCGTGAAGTTCGTGACGACGTAGGTCGGTTTCTCGGAGACGACCCCGATGTAGGTGGTCCAGCTTCTGGCGTCCTCGAAGACGGATTCGGGTGAGGCGACCTCCTTTAACGCCTCGAGTTCGAACGCCAGAGTCATGTCGCTATCGCCGTTCATGCACTGACCGAGGGGTGCGCGAGGCAAAACGGCTTCGATACCGAAACCGAAATCGCTCGAGTCGGGGCGACCACCGCCCACAGACGACGGCCTGATTCGGTCCTCGGATCGAGCGTGCGGTGGGGCTCGACCCGACAGCGGAGCTTCGAACCGGCCGTTACGCACGCGCTCGGGCAGGTCAACAAATACTTACCCGCAGCACTGTTTTGTACGGGCAATGAGTCAGGAGGGCGAGCAGGAGCAATCCGACCGGAAGAAGTACGAATTCCGGAAGGTTATCGAGGATCTCAAGGATTTCGAGGGGTCGGGAACGCAACTCGTGACTATCTACGTTCCCGACGATCGCCAGATCAGTGACGTCGTCGCACACGTCACCCAGGAACACTCCGAGGCGGCAAACATCAAGTCAAAGCAGACTCGCACTAACGTGCAGGACGCGTTGACCTCGATCAAAGACCGGCTTCGGTACTACGACACGTTTCCACCGGACAACGGTCTCGTCATGTTCTCGGGAGCCGTCGACTCCGGCGGCGGCCGAACGGAGATGGTCACGAAAGTCCTCGAGAGCCCGCCCCAGCCCGTCGAGTCGTTTCGCTATCACTGCGATTCGGACTTTCTCACCGAGCCGTTAGAGCACATGCTTGCGGACAACGGCCTGTACGGCCTGATCGTCCTCGACCGGCGCGAGGCGAACGTCGGCTGGCTGCGTGGCAAACGCATCGAGCCGGTCAAATCCGCCTCCTCACTGGTGCCCGGCAAACAGCGAAAAGGTGGCCAGTCCGCACAGCGGTTCGCCCGACTGCGCCTTGAGGCCATCGACAACTTCTACCAGGAGGTTGCGGGAATGGCCAACGACCTCTTCGTGGCGAAACGCCACGAACTCGACGGGATCCTCGTCGGCGGTCCGTCGCCGACCAAAGACGAGTTTCTCGACGGCGATTACCTTCACCACGAGATTCAGGGCAACGTTATCGGCAAGTTCGACGTCTCCTACACCGACGAGTCCGGCCTGAAAGAACTCGTCGACAACGCCGAGGACGCGCTGGCCGACGCGGAGGTAATGAAGGAAAAACAGGAGATGGAGGAGTTCTTCGAGGAGCTTCACGCGGGCGAGCGGGCGACCTACGGTTTCGAGCAAACCCGCGAGAACCTCATCATGGGCTCGGTCGAGACGCTGTTGATCAGCGAAGACCTGCGCTCCGACGTCGTCATCTTCGACTGTCCGGAGTGTTCGAACACCGACTACGAGGTAATCGATCGACGCAACTCGACGCCGGAGCACGAGTGTTCGGAGTGTGGAACCCCGATCGAGGCCGGAGAAGACGACCGCGAGGACGCGATCGATCACCTCATCGAAATCGCCGAACAGCGCGGTACTGAGACGAAATTCATCTCGACGGACTTCGAGAAGGGCGAGCAGCTCTACAACGCCTTCGGCGGCTTTGCGGGCATTCTGCGCTACAGTACTGGCGTGTGAGGTTACAGGACCGGCGTGTAAGCGCCGACGCGGACCGCCTGACCGAGAACTTTTTACTCGTCGCTCGTCGTCCAATAGGTGAGATGGGGCATTCGAGTGGCGATCCCGACGTTTTACGGACGGTCGCCAAGCGTTCGCCACTGCTCGAGCGGCTCGCCGACGGGCCGGCGGACAAACGCGAACTCATCGCGGTCCTCGACTGTTCCCGGTCGACGATCGATCGAGCCATCAGAGAACTCGAGTTGGTCGATTGCATTCGGCGCTGTGAGGACGGGTTTCGACTGACCGTGGCCGGACGACTCGCGCTCGCAGAGCACCGTCGAAGTCGCCAGACGTTCGAGTCGATCGCCAAATTGAGCGATTTGTTGCACGATCTGCCGGCGGAGACGCCGATCAGCGCCGAGATGGTCCGCGGTGCCACCTTACTCGAGGTTCCAGCACACGCGCCGAACGAACCGCTCGAGGAGATCACCGACCTGGTCGACCGTGCCGAGCGGTTTCGCGGAATGGGTGCAGCCGACAGGACCCCGACGCTCCGACACCAGTTCCGCGATCGCTCGGTCAACGGCGAACTCGAGGCCGAACTCGTGCTTACCGAGGATCTCGCGAGGGTGATATTCACGGAGCATTCGGAGCTCCTGCAAAACGGTGCCCTCGACAGCGGGCTCGACATCTATACGGCCCCAACGATCCCCTACGAGCTCTCGATCGTCGAAACGCCGACGGAGTCTGTCGTCTTCGTCATCCCGTTTAACGACGATCTGACACACCGGGGCGTTATCCGGAACGATTCGACGGCCGCACTCGAGTGGGCAGACGGCGTGTTCAGACGGCATCGGGCGACCGCGACGCCGCTGTCTTCGTTCGACGATAGTCGGTAAAAAGACCGCCGACACCGTCGGGTTCAGAGCGTTCCGCGGAGATGAACCGCATCGTCCGTAACCTTCTCGATACTTCCCGAATCGAGCGGATGCGCCTCGTCGGTGACGGCCCCCCAGCCGAGTTTCGCCTTGATCGTCTGGATGAGCGTCGGATCGAACACGACGTACCCACGCCCGTTTTCTACATGTGCGATACGCCCGACTACGGTCCCGTCAGCGTTCAGTACCCGCTTTCCGGTATCCCACGGTTCGAGTGTGTCCCGCATGGTGTCTCCGGTGTCGGTTCGGTCGGTTCAGGTTCGGATCCTCACGCTCGAGCCTGCACAGACGCCCGTCCGACTGCGCCGGCCGTTTTCCCTCGTTGTGCCGTATTGCCGGTCAAAGACGGCAGTTGCGTTGGAAAACGGTCGACGACAGCCGGAAGACGGCTGACGCCCGTTGAAAGACGGCCGGCACCCGTTTGTCGACCGACGACGGCTGCCGTCCGTCTCCGTCAAACCGTCAGTCAGCGGTCGTGAGAGCGCACACTACTGGCTATCTACCCGTACCAAGGGATTCGGGTCGGATAAACCGGCAAAACCGTTGTCAGCGCTCACAGTCCGTTACTTTCCACAACGAGGACGAACGGACGGAATAGTCCCCCTCCACGTCGCGTCTCGAGTCCGCATCGACGCTTCGGCGAGCGCCGGTCGAACCGGCCGAGCCCGACCGCGGTAATCATCCCCCACCTCGAGTCCACCGATCGTTTCACGCGGTAAACGAGCGACTTCCGCGAATAACGGAAGGGTTATGATCGTCCTCCCGTAGTAGTATTCGTCTTCACATGGCCGCGTCTTCGATCGCAAGCGAGGTCGATGACCCTCGAGTCACCGACCGGTTCTGTCGTTCTGTTCGACGTCCCCCCGGTGATGTCGTGCTCCTCGGCGTCGTCCACGATCACCCCGCGAGCGTCGGTCGCGTTCGGGCGGTCCTCGAGCGGACCGAACCCGATATCCTCGCGCTCGAGTTGCCCTCGGCCGCCGTTCCGTTGTATCGTGCGTACGCACGAGACGAGCGGACTCCACCGCGCTTCGGTGGCGAGATGAGCGCGGCGATCGACGCCGTTTCGAACGCGGACATCACCGGTATCGACGCCCCGAACTGGCCGTTTTTTCGCCGCCTCGTCGCTCGACTCGTCGCCGACCGCGTCTCTCCCTCGACCGCCAGACGCGTTGTCTCGAGTCTCGGAGGCGCGACCAGGGACGCGCTGACCTGCCGCGTCGCCGCGACGATCACCGACGCGACGTCGATAACCGTCGCCTGCGACGAGCCGATATCCTACTCGTGTACGCACGACGACGACCCGGAGACGCAGGCGGCCCACGAGCGGGCGCACGTCTCCGGCGTTCGGGCGCTGCTCGCCGGAACAGGCGGAACGACGAGTTCGCTAGCCTACCGTGACGAAACGCGCGAGCGGTGCATGCTCGAGCAGTTGCGGGCCCACCGAGAGCGCGGATCCGTCGTCGCTGTCGTCGGCGCGGACCACCTCGACGCGCTCGAGGACGGATTGGCAGACTCGAAACGAGTTCGGTGACGAACACCGGCCGGCCGACGAGCGGTCCTAACGACTGATTACCGACCGCAGACTGTGAACTGCCAGTGGATCGACCGACGAGGCTCGGTTATCTCGAGGCTCGGCGCTCTCCTACCGGTGGATCGACGACACGCAGTTCCAGCAGTAACTAAACGTCTGATCGGACTCGTTGCGAGCGCCACAGTGCGGACACTGGATCGTTTCCCCGTCGAACTCGAGCGTTTCCTCGAGTTCGGACGGATCGTCGAACTCCTGTTGTGGGGAGTAATGATCGTGCGGCGTCTGGGGAGCGGTGCGCGGTCGGCCGCGATCCGGGTCCGAAAACGACGGGGACGAGGACGGCTCGTCGCTCGCTCGGCGAACGTAAAAGTAGTACAACAACAGGTGGAGCAGGACGAACAGGACCGCATAGCCGACGAGCCACCCCCAGGGGTCCATGTGTGAACATAACGCACTCCACACACTTGGCTATTCCCTGCGTTCAACCGGCGAGAGAGTCACTCTCGCGGAACCGTTCAGTTCGGGGGCTCGAGATCGCGCTGGAACTCGTCGAACACCTCGAGGGTGTCGTCGAGGTCGTACTCGAGGTGTCGCCGTTCCTGTCGGTTGACACCGGCGTCTTCGATCGGGGTGGCGACCGACTCCCAGCCTGGTTTGATCTTGACGCTCTTTGCCGGCATGCCGACGGCGATGTGGTGGGCCGGAATGTCGTGCTGGACGACGCCGCGCGCGCCGACGATGGCGTTCTCGCCGACCTTGTTGCCGGCGCGGACCATCGAGTCGTACGTGAGTCGAACATCGTCCTCGACGATCGTGTGGAAGTTACGGACGGCCGTTTGATCGACGACATCGTGATCGTGGCTATAGACGTGGACGCCGTCGGAGATCGATACCCGATCGCCGATGGTGAGTTTTCCCCTGTCGTCTAAGTGAGCGTCGTCGTGGACGACCGTGTTGTCGCCGATCGTGATGTTGTGGCCGTAGGTAAAGGAGATCCCCTTGAAGAATCGGCAGTTGTCCCCGCACTCCTCGAAGAGGTGATCTGCGAGCATCCGCCGGAATCGGAGCGCGAACTCGACGTTGTCCGCGATCGGGAGGCTGTCGAACTGCCGCCAGAGCCACTGGAGGTGTTTCGACCTGCGGAAGGCTTCCTCGTCTTTCTCCGCGTAGTATTCGCTCTCGAGGGTCGTATGACACGGGTCGTAGCTCTGTAACCGAACTCGCTCTGCCGTCGAAACCGAGCCGCCGGCCTGCCATCGATCGTAGGCGTCTCTGTCCCCGGAGAGGTCGATCAGAACGTCTTCGACGACGCTGCACGTGTCTTCGTCGCTCGAGAGTCGTTCGTCGACCTCCGCTACGAACTCCCGCATTCCCGCCTCTGCCTCCTCGGGAAGCGAGACGTGCCGCTTTGTCATAGCAACGAATACTGTCGCGGAGGTCATAGGGGTTCGGTTGTCCGATCGACTTGCCGGACGATCGGTAAAACCGACGAAAACTGCACGCTCGAGGCCTTAGGTTGCGTTCAGGGATGGAGAAACGAGATCGCTCGAGCGATCAGGAACGCGAAAACGACGCCGGTGAGTAAAATCACTGCGACCACCCCCAAAAACCCGACGAGGCCAGCGATGACGATGACGATCAATTCCAGCGACTCGAGGAACGAACCGTCACTGATCAGACCGACCACGAGAGCAGACAGCAGTACTACGAGGGCAAACAGCGCGAGAAACGGCCCCAACCGGCGCGTGAGAATTTTGTTCATACACGTATCTAAAATAGCCGTGCTGTAAGCAGTTCGGTCTCGCGGTAAAGTACGCTTTCTCTACGGAGAGCCCGACCACACGGCGTAAAATTCCCATCGAGTGGGGACGTTCCGTACACCCTAAGTTCCCTCGCTCCGAACGATTGGATATGCAATACAGCGAACTCGGTGACTCCGGCCTCGAGGTCAGCGAGGTCGGTTTCGGCGCGTGGACCGTCGGTACCGACTGGTGGGGCGACCGCTCCGAGGAGGATGCGATCGAGATGCTCCAGTACGCAGTCGATCAGGGCGTCACCTACGTCGATACGGGCGACGTCTACGGCCACGGTCGCAGCGAGGAGATCGTGGGACGAGCGCTGTCTGAGGTCCGAGACGAAGTGACGGTCGCGACCAAGGTCGGCTACGACTTCTACAACAATCCCCAGGCCGGCCACGGCGAGATTCCAAAGCAGATGAATCCCGAGTACCTCCGGGAGGCCGTCGAAAAGAGTCTCGAGCGCCTCGAGATGGACTCGGTCGACCTCCTGCAGCTTCACAACGCGGACGTCTCCGAGATCACGCCGGACGTGCTCGAACTACTGGACGAACTCGAGGAAGAGGGGAAAATCGACGCGACGGGGCTCGCGCTCGGCCCCTCGATCGGCTGGCTCGCGGAGGGCGACCTCGCCATCGAAGCGGAGTTCGACTCGGTCCAACTTGTCTGGAACGTACTTGAGCAGGAGGTCGGCGACCACTTCCTCGAGACGATCGAACGAACCGGCTCGTCGACGAGTCTCATCCCGCGGGTCCCTCACTCCTCGGGCATCCTCAACGAGCAGGTCACCCCCGACACTGAACTCGGCGAGGGCGACCACCGCGGCTTCCGTCCCGACGCCTGGTACGAAACCGGCTGGGAGAAACTCGAGAAACTGCGGTTCTTAGAGCAGGCGGGCGAGCGGACGATGGGTCAGGCCGCCATCGCGTGGTTGCTTTCGCACGATTCAGTCGCCTCCGTGACGCCAACCTTCCGCACGAAAGCCGACATCGACGAGTGGGCAGCGGCCAGCGACGTGCCGAAGCTCACCGACGAGGAGATGGCCCGCGTCGACGAACTCTACGAGAACGACTTCGGCATCGACCGCGACGACGGAATGGACTCGCTTCGAACCTCGGTCGACGGCGCGGACATCGAGTCGGCCGGACTCGATAAGCTTGCAGCTGACTAACCGACCAACCTGCGGCCAACTAACCTGCGGCCGACTAACCGACCAACCTGCGGCCGACTAACCGACCGAGACGGCTTACTGTTCTGAATCGGTTTTCGTCTTCTCGAGCCACTGCTTCCACGTCACCGAACCCATGGTCCGCTCTGGACACGTCGCCTCGCCGGCCCGGAAGCCGCGAGCAATGGCGCCCGGAACCGGGACAGGAACGATCGGACGCCGCGCGGATCGACTGTCGCGATAGGCCCGAGCGAGTTCGCCGACGGTTCGGACCTCGGGACCACCGACAGGTGGTACCCATCCAGCCGGTTCGAGCGTCGCGCGGTCGACGATCGCCGCGGCTGCCTCACCGGTTTCGATCGGCTGCATCTGGAAATCGATCGGGAGCGGCCAGATCGGCGCCCACGAGAGTCCGTCAAGTAATCCGAAAACGAACTCGTGAAACTGCGTGGCACGGACGATCGTCGCGGGAACGGGAGACCGTTCGACGATCCGTTCGGCGGCTCGCTTGTGCTCGTAGTACGAGTACGGAATCTCGTCGACACCGACGATAGAGACGTACACGAAGTTCGAAACGCCGGCGGTGGCGGCCGCCTCGAGGAGCCTCTCAGTCCCGCGAACGTCGACCGCTTCGCTGTCTCCGCGCGGGGCGGACGCGGCGTGAACGACGACATCGATACCCGTGACGGCGTCCGACAGTCCCGTTCCGTCTTTCAGATCGAACGTAACCCACTCGGCGTGATCATCAGTTTCCGACGGCGGCGACCGACTCGTCGCTCGAACGTCGTGACCTGCACGATGCAATCGAGGCCGCAACTCCCGCCCGAGCGAGCCTGTCGCACCGGTGAGGAGCGTCCGAACTGGTTCATTCATCGTAATGTGGAGGTTTGGCGGCGAGCAAGAAAGCAGTACCCCCCACCGTCACTCCAGTTACCAGCACCGCCGCGCGTGATCAGGGAGTTTATGCTCGATCGCTCGAGGGTGTGATTGTATGACACTCGAGGGGTGGACAGATCGATGGGCGTGATCGGACGACTCGAACGGATCGGCGCGGTTACGAGCACGTACTTCGTCGTCTGGATTCTCCTCGGCTCGGCGCTCGCGTTGTACTCTCCATCGACGTTTACGCCTCTGGGCGACTACATTTCGGTGTTTCTGGGCGTCATCATGCTCGGGATGGGCCTCACGCTTACGCCCGCGGATTTCCGTCGGATTATCGAGCGCCCTCGAGACGTTTTCATCGGTGCGGCCGCACAGTGGGTATTCATGCCGGTATTTGCCTATCTACTCGTCGCCCTTCTCGGCCTTCCGCGAGACATCGGCGTGGGGTTGATTCTGCTCGGCGCCGCACCGGGCGGAACGGCCTCGAACGTGATGACGTACCTCGGCCGCGGCGACGTTGCGCTCTCGGTGACGATCACGTCGGTGACGACTCTCGCCGCACCGCTGGTCATGCCGGCCTGGATCGTTCTGCTCGCGGGCGAGGAGATCACCGTCACCTTCGGCGCAATGGCCGAGGAAATCGTGCTGATCGTCCTGATTCCGGTCGTCGCGGGGCTCCTCCTGCGAGTCATCCTCGATCGGTACGCACCGGCGGTCGCAAACGCCGGACTCTCCATTTTTCCCGCGGTCAGCGTGCTCACGATCGTCCTCATCGTCGCGGCGATCGTCGGGCTCAACGTCGAGGAGATCCTCACCGCGAGCGCCACCGTCTTCCTCGCGGTGATCGTCCACAACGCCCTCGGACTCGGAGCCGGCTACGGTGCCGGTTATCTGACCGGCATGAGCACGGACCGAACACGTGCCTGTGCGTTCGAGGTCGGCCTCCAGAACAGCGGCCTCGCCGTCGCGCTCGCGGTGTCGTTTTTCGACCCGATCGCCGCGCTGATCCCGGCGCTGTTTAGCGTCTGGCATAACATCTCCGGGCCGGCGCTCGCGACCGCGTTCGCGCGGCGAACCGATCAGGCGGTCGCGGACGCCGATTCGGCATCGACCGCAGACTGATCGGGAGCGGTCGCGTCGCCGCTATCCAGCCCTATTTCCATCGCCACAAACTGGGAGGGGCGACTATTTCACACCGAAATCCCCTTAATCACACTTAATTCCCTTCAGGATACGCTTTTCACGCCGGTCGTTGTGCGAGACTGTATCATGGAGAACGTTACGTACGTCCAGAAGGCCTGCGCCTACATCACCCGCAACACGGGCGAGTTGCTGGTGTTCGACGGGCCGGGACACGACGGGAGACAGATCCCGAAAGGAACCCTCGAGTCGGGAGAGACGCCTCGAGAAGCGCTATTCAGGGAGGTAATCGAGGAGAGCGGTCTCGGGGCGCTCAACGCGACTCGCCACCTCGCGACCGACGTCTGGACGCGACGGCGGTCTCCGCCAAAGCGGTACGTGCGCCACTTCTTTCACTCGAGGGTTCACGAGCCGCGCGATCGATGGACGCACACGGTGACCGACGGCGGCAGTGAACACGGGTTCGAGTTCGACTTCTACTGGGTCGACCCGCACGCTGCCGGCGAGTTCGCACTCGACCTCGACGATTACGTCCACCTCCTTCTATCGGCAGATGCCACCGTCGAGAACGCAGGCGAGAGCGTCGCGCTCTCGGATTGACGACCGGAACCTGGCGTTCTCGGCTGTGACGCACCCGTTTTCGAGTATCGTGTTACTTCGAAAGCGCCCGCTCGACGGCTTCGGCGACGTTTCGCGCTTTCTCTGCCAGCGCCGTCGAAACGAGTCCATCGTTGACGGCGGCCTCGAGTTCGGCCTCGTCCACGATTTCGACGTTCCCCTCGGGCGGCCGAATCACGTCGACGTAGAGGTCGACGTACCGGGCCGTCCCGGGAAAGAGTTCGACCGGCGTACAGACGTTGACGTAGGTGCCCTTCGTCGAGCCGTCATCGGCTCTGTACGTCGTCGGATACCACCAGCGGCCCTCGCGGAACTTCGTGACGGCCGTATCGCCGTCCTCCTTGGGGGTTCCGAGCGCGTCGTAGCTGCCGCCGGCGCTCATCGAGCGCTCGAGCGTGAGTTTTCCCTCGGGGTCCCACTCGGTGACGGTGCCGGCACCGAGCGAGAACAGTCGCCCGTCGGGTTTGCCGTGACCGATCTCGAGGCGATCGCCCGCGAGCGGGCCGAACTGTTCGGCGACGGCGGCGAACGGGAACTGGGCCGCCACGTCCGAGTCGGACTCCGCCTCCGAGCCGAAGGCGGCCGCGGGAGTGGCACAGACGGCCTCCGCGAAATCGACCGCTGAACTCGCCGCCCGGTCGGCGGCCTTGGTCCGGTGGTGGCCGGGCATCGTCGTCTCGACGGCGCGGCGGGCCTCGTCGAGCGCGAACCGGGAGCGACGGCCGAACCACAGCCAAACCGTCGACCGCGGCGCGACCAGCCGTGATGGGGCATCCGATTCGGCCGGCGCGTCGGCTAGTTCGTCCTCGAGCGCCGCGGCGCGTTCGACGACCCGATCCAGCGCCTCGCCCAGCGCCTCGAGGTCCGCGTCCGCGGCGGCGTGGTGCCAGCGGAGCCCCCAGCCGTCCGGAACGTCCGTCGAGAGCAGGTCAGTCATGCCGACGAGTTCGTTCGCGCGCTCGCCCGAGAGCGCGGCCGAAACCCCGTTCCGGTCTCGAGAGAGGGTACAGAGCCCGCTGCGAACCTCGCGGGTCGAGACGACCCGCGGGCGGTCGTCGGTCCACGGCGGGGTCGAGTCGCGAACCTGCAGGCGGTACCGGTCGCCGGAATCGACGTACCCGTCCGCGTCGTCGTAGTTCAGATAGCCGCGACGGCCGTCGCCGAGGTCGACGACCGCGCCGCTGCCGCCCGCGGCCTCGAGCACTTCGGCGTCGAACAGGGCACCCTCGGGCACCTCGCTCTCCCACCGAAAGGTGTCGATCGCGAGGGACTCGAGTTCGTCGGCGACCGCCTCGACTGCCGCCGGCGGACCCGAGATCCCGACGCCCTGTCTGTCGCGGGTCGTCTCGACGGCGACCGCGGCGGGGGCGACCGCGAACTCGTCGTCGAAGCGCTCGCGGATCGGCTCGGAGGCCTGAACGATATCGAAGCCGGCTTCGCTCAGGAGGCGGGTGAGAGCCGTCGTGTAGATGCCCCGGACGCGAACCGCCGTCATCGACCGCCCTCCTCCCGCGACCGGTGGGCGCTCGCGGAACCGTCCCAGATCATCATAGCGTGTCGCCTCGCGGAACTGCCTCCGATCATCGGAGCGTGTCGCGATCCGAGGCGAATCTGACCCGGCCGTCGATCGTCGGCCCGAGCGTCAGTTCGACGTGATCGTCGCCGAGGATCCGCCCGTCCTCGACGTAGACGCCCCAGCTATCGAAGCGGAGCCAGCCGCGCATCTCGTCGGCGTGGGTCATCAGGTCCAGATAGTCGACGGCGTGTTCGGGGTACTCGTCGCTCGAGTGGGCCATGTCCATATCGGAGTAGACCGTCTCGTGTGCCTCGAAGAAGGACTCGAGCGCCTCGGCGTCGGCCTCGACGGCGTCGACGACGGCCGCGGACGCCTCGCGGAGGTCCGCGGTCTCGAGGCCGACGTCTCGAAGCGCGCGTTGGGTTCGTTGGTCGAAGTGCATACGCGCCCGTTCGGCGGGCAGGCCTTTGTGGATTCCGTGTCGAGACGGCGAAAACGTCTTTCCGGAAGGGGGTGATGCCATAGGTATGGCACGGCGACGCGATCTGATCGAACGGTCCGCGGACGACTCGAGGGACTTACAGGAGATCTCGACGTGGGAGCCGCGAACGGTACTCGACCGGGCCGCCTGTAAGGTCTACGCCGGTATCAGCTACGGGTTGCCCGCTATCCTCCTGCTGGCTGCAATGGGTATCACGGCCCTGATTTTGCTGTCACCGGCTATCGTCGTCGCCGAGGAGCCGCTCGTGAGCGTCTTTTTCTTGCTCTCGGTGGTCCCCGCGGCACTGTTGGCGGCGTACATCTGGTTCGCCGATATCACCACTAAAGAGCCACTCAGTCTTCTCGTCGCGACGTACGTACTGATAATCTTGCTCGCGCCCGTCGCGGCGATCGTCAACTCGGCCGCAGGGCTATTCATCAGCGACGCGACGATCCTCGGCAGTTTCCTGTTTTTCTTCCTGGTCGTCGGCCCCGTCGAGGAGACGATCAAGATGGTCGCCGTTCGCGTCTACGCCTACCGAAGCGACAGTTTCGACGCGGTTATCGACGGCGCGGTCTACGGCGCGGTGGCGGGGCTCGGGTTCGCCTCCATCGAGAACGCCATCTACATCGGCGCCTATCTCACCGACCTCGAGGCCGGCACCGGGTTGCTCGTCGGCGCGAGCGAAATCGCGACGACGAGGGCGCTGGCGGGTCCCGGACACGTCATCTACTCGACGATCGCCGGGTTCTATCTCGGGCTGGCGAAGTTCAATCCGCGCAACGCCGGTCCCCTCGTCGTCAAGGGGATTCTCATCGCCGCGGTCATCCACGGCACGTACAACTTCAGCGTGCAGTTCGTCCCCGGACTGGGGGCGGCACTGCTCCCGATCGGTCCCGGCGTCGCGTTCGTGGGCTTCATAATCGTCTTCAACCTCGTCTTCGGCTACTACCTCTACCGGAAAATCGACCGCTACCGCCGAACCTACCGCGAGGTTCGCGACGACGCGGGGAAGCGGGATCTCACGCCCGAACGGACGGAGTTCGAACCGACTCAGCGGTAAGTCACCGCGCTCGAGTGTGCCCCCGACGCGAGACGAAGCCGAAGACGACCCGCGGATACGCTAGCCGGTCTGTTCGCGTCAGAGCGGATCTTCGAGCGCCGTTTCTATCGGCTCGTCCCCGGAGAGCACCTCGAAGGTACAGCCGTAGGTGCTCTCCATGGGGATGGCGGTCACGAGCACGTGTGCGACGTCTTCGCGCGGAATATCGCCGTCTTTTTGCTCGAGATCGGCGGCGGTTCGAACCCGACCGGTGCCGTCCTCGGTGGTGAGTTCGCCGGGACGAACGATGGTGTACGTGAGGTCGCTCTCCCGGAGTCGCTCGTCGGCTTCGGCTTTCGCGTTCAGGTAGTCCCGGAGCGCCTCGGGGGCCGCAGACGGCGTCTCCGCGCCGAGGGAACTGAGCATGACGAACCGCTCGACACCCTGGCTCTCGGCGGCTTCGATGAGGCGTATCGCCCCGTCTCGATCGACGTCCCGGACGGCCTCACCGCCCGACCCGGCGGCGAACACGATGGCGTCACAGCCCTCGACGGCGTGACCGACAGACTCGGTCAGGTCCGCGACCACGGGTTCGGCCCCGAGCGCTTCGATATCATCGACCTGCGCCTCGCTTCTGACCATGCCGCGCGCGTCGTGTTCGCTGTCGGCTACGATGCTCGTGACGTGCTGTCCGACCTGTCCGTGAGCGCCCGCAACGAGGACTCGCATAGAGACGACTTCGTGGCCAGCGCTGGAATAGCTTTGTGACGGCAGACGAGATGGACCGGATCGGACGAACGATCACTACCGACGAGTTTCGTGAAAAGGCTTCCACGATCGGCATCGAGCGGTCTTCTTCGGCAGAAATCCACCGCTTTCGACCGCGTTCATTTTGGTGACTACAGCCATCTCACAACGGATTACTCGAGGTGGGATTCCACCAGCCGTTCGACGTACTTCGCGAGTACGTCGACCTCGAGGTGGACCGGATCGCCGGGCGATTTCTCGGAGAGGGCGGTCTCGTCGTAGGTGGTCGGGATGATCGCAACCGTCACGCGGCCGTCGTCAGTCAGTTCGGCGACGGTCAGGCTGATTCCGTCGAGGGTGATCGATCCCTTCTCGACGACGTAGCGGTCGTACCCCTCGGGGAGCGCGAACTCGAAGTACCAGTCCTCGCCGACGGATTCGATCGACTCGACCGTTGCAACGGCGTCGACGTGACCCTGCACCACGTGGCCGTCGAAGCGGCCGTCGGCGGCCATTGCTCGCTCGAGATTGACGAGGTCGCCCTCGCCGACCTCGCCGAGGTAGGTCCGCTCGACCGTCTCGCTGGCGAGAAAGACTTCGAACCACGACCGCTCCGCGAAGCGCTCGACCGTGAGACAGGCTCCGCTGACGCTGATACTCTGGCCGTGCTCGAGGTCCGCGGCAACCTCCTCGGCACCGATTCGGTATCGAAGGCCGTCGTCGGTCTGCTCGCGCGCGAGTATCTCCCCGGTCTCCTCGACGATTCCCGTGAACATGTCCTGGCTGGATGTGGTGGACGACGAGCCAAAGCCGTTCCGGGTCGGCAGACGTCGGCGTCTTTTTGAGGCTGTCGGACATACCCCGATCCAATGGCCGGCATCATCGACACGATCAAATTCGCGGGCATTCTCGTCTTCGCGATCCCCGCCGCCCTTGCTGGGCTCGAGTTCGCGTTCGTCCGCGACGAACCGCTCATCGGCGGGACGTTGCTCGTCCTCGCTGTCGGCCTCGTCCTCATCGATCGACTGCTCACGATGCCATCCGACATTCCCACGATGGTCGCCAAACGCGTCGCCGGGTCGGTCGCGAGCGAGCCCGACTCCGATACGGACGAGCCTGCAGACAGGGAGTAGAACTGTTTTTCGAGCACTGATTCTCGAGCGGGCGCCACGAACGATCGCTACGTACGATCACCGCGAACGACCGTCAGGTCGCGTGATCGGATTACGACAATTCGGCGAGTATCTCGGCTTCGAACGTCTCGAGCGCGCGCTCTCGATCCTCGCCGCCCAAATTGGCGATGACGTGGTCGACGCCCAGTCGCTGTAGATCCTGAAAATACTCGCGGAACCACTCCGAGCCGGCCCGCATCCCCTGGTGAATCGGCGTCGGATCGGCGTTCGGATCCTCGGCGAACTCGACGCCCATCGCCATACAGAACGGCTTCTCGCCTGCGAGGTCGCGCCAGTCTCCGAGGAAGCTCTCGAGTGTCGACTCCGGAAGGTGGTAGAACAGCCAGCCGTCGCCGTGATCGGCGATCCACTCGAGATCCTGCCTGGCGTGGCCCGTCGGGAGCAGGGGCAGCGTCTCCGTCGTCGGCTCCGGAACGAGTTGCAGGTCCCCCTCGAGCCGTCCCCAGCGCGTCTCGAGTTCGGGTTCGTCCTCCCGCCAGACCGTACGGAGGACATCGATTGCGTCCCGAAAGCGTGCGCCCCGGTTTTCGGGATCCACGTCGAAGGCGGGGAACTCGGGATCTCTGTCGCCAGTTGCGACCCCGAGGACGAGTCGACCGGAAGAGAGTTGGTCGACGCTCGCCGCGGCCTTGGCGACGTGAAGCGGATGGCGAAGTGGGAGGACGATACTCGCCGTCCCGAGCGCGACCTCGTCGGTGACGGCGGCGATCTGAGACAGCCACGTCCACGGGTCGAACGTCTGGCCGGCATTCCCGAATTTCGGCCAGTAGGTCGGCACGTCCCGACACCAGAGCGCGTCGAAGCCGAGCGACTCAGCGCGTTCGGCGAGGCGCAGTTCTTCGTCGGCGTCCGGCCTCGAGCGGTTCGCTCCCGTGAGCGGAAATCCAGTCCCGAACGTGAGTCCGTCGCCCCCGAACAGTCGCTGATAGCCCGCGTTCTCGTAGGCAGCCATTCGGCTCTCCAGTAGCGGCCAGCCGCCTAAATAGCTGCTCGACGGCGACCAGATCGGTAACTGGCTGCTCGAGAGACGACAGCAAAGAGAGGAAAAACCGCAAAACCGCACGCCGAAAGTGACGAATCCACTGGGTTCGATACCCTGTCGGATCCGATCAGTCGTCGGCGGGTGCTGCGCCGCTACCCTGGGCCTGTTCTTTCGTCCAGGAGAGTTTGCCGCCAGCGGCGAGAATGTCGCGTTCGCGCTGGGAGGCGTCGAGCGTCGCCGTAACCTCGTAGTCGTCGTTGACGCGGACGGTGAACTCCTCCTGTCCGCTCGCGACGGCCTCGTAGACGTCGTCGACGATTTCGATCTCGTCGCCCTGATCGATGTTCTCGTAGGTGTCCTCGTCGATCGTCAGCGGGACGATACCGAAGTTAAAGAGGTTCGCGCGGTGGATCCGAGCGAAGCTCTGTGCGAGGACGCCCTCGATGCCGAGGTACATCGGACACAGCGCCGCGTGTTCGCGCGAGGAGCCCTGTCCGTAGTTCTCGCCGGCGACGAGGAAGCCGCCGTCGGCCTCGAGCGCGCGCTCGGCGAACGTGTCGTCGACGCGCGAGAGGGTGAACTCCGAGAGTTTCGGGACGTTCGACCGGTACATTAGGATGTCCTGCGTTGCAGGGATGATGTGGTCGGTCGTGATGTTGTCTTCCATCTTCAAGAGCGCCTCACCAGAGATGTCCGAGCTGAGCTGGTCTCGGATCGGGACGTCGCCGATGTTCGGTCCTTTGATGAGTTCGTCGTCGACCGCCTCGTCGGGTGCGATGAGGTCGGTCTTCGAGCCGTCGTACTCGTCGGGAAGCTCGACGCCCGGTGCCTCGAGGCCCTCGAGTTCGTCCTCGAGATCCCGCGGGTCGACGATTTCGCCCGCGATCGCGGCGGCGGCGGCGACCTCCGGTGAGCAGAGGAAGACGTTGTCGTCTTCGATGCCGGAGCGGCCCTCGAAGTTGCGGTTGAAGGTTCGCATGGAGACCGAATCGGAGGCCGGCACGTGGCCGATCCCGATACAGGCACCGCAGGTCGCCTCGGAGAAGTTGACGCCGGCCGCCATCATCTCGGCGACCCAGCCGTCTCGTGCGAGCATTTCGGAGGCCTGCTTGGAACCGGGTGCGACGATCGTCTCGGTTTCCATCGCGATCTCGCGGCCTTCGAGCATCTTGGCGACGGGGAGGATGTCCTCGTAGCCGCCGTTGGTACAGGAGCCGACGATGACCTGCTCGACGTCCTGACCGGCGACTTCGCTGACGGGAACGACCTTGTCGGGCATCGAAGGCTGGGCGACCAGCGGCTCGAGGTCCGAGAGGTCGACGACGATCTCGTCGTCGTACTCCGCGTCGTCGTCGGGCTGCAACTCGACGTATTCGTCTCCGCGGCCGAGCCGTTCGAGGTAGTCCTCGGTCTGGTGGTCGGTCGGGAAGATCGACGTCGTCGCGCCGAGTTCCGTCCCCATGTTGGTGATCGTCATCCGCTCGGGTGCGGTGAGCGTTTCGACGCCGGGGCCGGTGTACTCGAGAATCTTGCCGACGCCGCCTTTCACGGTGAGCCGTCGGAGCATCTCGAGGATGACGTCCTTCGCGGTCGCCCACTCGGGAAGCTCGCCCTCGAGGCGAACGTTGACGACTTCGGGCATCTCGACGTAGTAGGGCGCGCCGCCCATCGCGACGGTGATGTCGATACCGCCGGCACCGATCGCGAGTTCCCCGAGTCCGCCGGGGGTCGGGGTGTGGCTGTCCGAGCCGAGCAGCGTCTTGCCGGGCGCTGCGAAGTTCTCGCGGTGGACGTTGTGACAGATACCGTTTCCGGGTCGGGAGAAATGCGCGCCGAACGTGCCGGCCGCAGAGCGCAGGAAGCGGTGATCGTCGGTATTCTTAAAGTCGAACTGGTAGGTCTGGTGGTCGCAGTACTGCGCAGCGATTTCGGTCTGGACTTCGTCCAGTCCCATCGCTTCGAACTGCAGCCAAACCATCGTCCCAGTCGTATCCTGTGTCAGAACCTGATCGATCTCGATGCCGATCTCCTCGCCAGTTTCGAGTTCGCCCTCGACGAGGTGATCCTCGAGAATCTTTTCGGTAAGAGTCTGTCCCATAGCGTCCGAATCTCGGCTTTCCGTCCTGATAAATCCAGCGTGTTTCTATCCGGGTCGACCATGCTAGTTTCGGAGAAACAGTCACTGTTGGCGCAAATGTTGCGATAGAAGTACACGCCCGTTTATGTCCATTGATCTAGCATCAATCTAGCGCGCGAGACGGATCAAGGAGTATGGGATGGGATACCGCCGCGAACCGAATAGAACGCGACACGTTTTTGCCGGTTCCGTTCCGTTGTCGAGCGTATGTTCCGTTCCGGTGCCTTCGTCGCCGACCACGTTTCCCCGGCGACCGACGAGCAGATTCAACCTAACGGCGTCGATCTCACCCTCGAGATCGTCTTCGAGCAGCTCGAGCCAGGCCGCATCACGAAAGACGGCAAGTCGGTCGGCGAGCGGGTCGCCCGGCCGCTCGAGGAACTCGAGGAGAAGATGCCCCAGACGTACTACCTCCCCGAAGGAGCCTACGTGGCTCGCTACGGCGAGCGGATCGAGATACCCGATGGACACATCGGCTTCGTCTATCCGCGCTCGTCGCTCATGCGCAACTCCTGTATGCTCAACACGGCGGTCTGGGACGCCGGCTACGAGGGTCGCGGCGAAGGGCTCTTGCAGGTCCACCACGACATCGAGATCCAGCGCGGTGCCCGAATCGCCCAGCTGGTGCTCGTCGAGGCCGACCACGAGGAAGCCTACGACGGCAGCTACCAGGGCGAGAACCTCGAGGGACGATAGCCGGCGCTGTCGCACGGTTACTCGTCCGAACTCCGATCGGAATTGCCGACTTCGTATGAATAGTCAAGCGCCGAGCGGAGCCGATCGAACGCGTCGAGAACCGCGTTCGCCCGTTCTCCATCGGGAACGCGAACTCGAGTCGGTGGCGTGGCCGATTCGGAATTGACGACCCACCACCATGCCCGTTGGAGCAACGATTCCGCGGACGCGGGGCTCCAGTCCAGACGGAGAACAGCTTCCGGGGTTTGCACGCAAACGCGCTGTAGCCGCTCGAGATCGTACATAGCGTGGCTATCCGCACCGGCGTACCGGTGCAGTGAATCCCAGTCGAGTTCGTACGTGACGCCGCCGATCGTCCACGAGACGAACCCATCAGCGGGAACGACAGCCGAGCCCGGAACCGACTCGAGCGTCTCGTTCAGCGCCGCGACGAGTTCGTCGTGCTCGCTCGCGTTGCACTCTCGAATATGCGTCTCGTGGGGTATCGAGTGATACAGCCACGACTCGTCGGTCAGGATCGCAAACGCATCGAGATAGAACGTGCGGTCGACCCATTCGGCGGTATCGCCGGCAGAGATCTCCAGCACCGACTCGACGAGCGGCCGATCCCCCGGAAGCGACGCCCGGTAGACCCGCTCGGAGCCGACGAAGACCTGCTCCGATTCCGGCACCCGTGCGAACTCGCTGCGGATCGTCTCGAACTGACCGTGCTTCGAGTCGACGCGAAGGTGAACGGCGTCCCCGTACTCGAGAAGAACGCCGACAGCCCGGTTTTCGGCGGTCACGCCCCCGGCTGGATCCCCGTCTTTGACCCCCGGAAGGTCTCGGGTGACGAGTTTGTGTGTCGGCTCGGCGGCAACGTCTCTCGCTGCGAACGTCACCGTTCCACCACCAGTATCGCGAACGTGGAGCCGCGTCTGTCGAGAGCAGCCATCGGACGGATCGACCTACGACGGCGCTGATAATGTGATTGCTGGCTTCGATTCTAATCTGACTTTCGGCAAACGTGCGGGCTGAGAAAGGGCTGCAGATGGCAACAGAGCCCAGTCGCACACAGTTTTCCCGCTCGCAGCCGTACAGGAGGGTATGATGGCGACGACGCACGTGTTCGCCGGGCTCGCGGTCGTCGCTCCGGTCGCGTACGCCGTTCCCAAACTCGCGATACCGCTCGCCATCGGCGCGATCTGTGGCGGACTCGCACCCGACTTCGACATCGTCCTCGAGCATCGGCGGACCTTCCACGCGCCCGTTCTCGGAGCCCCCGTCACCGCGCTCGCCGTGGCCGCCGCGCTGCTCGTTCCGACGGCGGTCACCGCCGGGTTCGCGGCCGCCGCCGTCGCCGCCTGGCTCCACTCGGCAAGCGACGCGCTCGGGGGCGGCCCCGAAATGGACCCGTGGAACCACCGAAGCGAGCGGGCGGTCTACGACCACGTCCGCTCGAGGTGGCTCCGGCCGCGTCGGTGGGTTCGATACGACGGCGCGCCGGAAGACGCCGCCCTCGCGGTCGGTCTCGCGGTGCCGGGGCTGCTCGTCTTCGACGGATGGATCAGCGCCGCCATCGTCGGCGGCGTCGCCCTCTCGATCGGGTACGCGCTCGTTCGCCGCCGACTCGTGGCGTGGACGCCCGACTGGCTCGAGTGAGCGTCGCCCGAGAGGCGACCTCGTACAGGACGAGGATTTCGTCCGCGAAACGACCGCGTCCGAGACTTCTTATACGAAGACGGGGCCAGACCCGCTATGAGCGAACCCGACTCGGTCGAGCAACGCCTCGAGCGGTACTTCGTCATCGCCTCGACGCGGTGTTCGAACTGTGGCGACATTCACGGCACCGTCACCGTCGACGGCGACTCGTACACGGCGGCCGACTTCGGCATCGATTCGGTGACGGAGTGGTCGGACACGCTCGACGAGGAAGAGGCGTGGATGCAGGCAAATTGGACCGCGGTCGACGCCGCGTTGGACGAGTTCGAGGACGAGTGGCCGCATTCGGTCGCGGCGGTGCGGAGCCACATCCTCTGAGACACCGCGCAAGCGCGCTAGTCGCTATCGGTCTCGAATTTCGAGTCCCGGCGGTCGTCGCCGTGCAGGTGAATCGGCGGAACGCGGTGGATCGCCCGGAGAACGGCTCCCTCGAGCGCGGGCACGACCGTGCGGTAGCCGATGATCGTGAAGCCAGCGAGGATAACGGCGAACCCGGCAACTGCGAGTCCCGAAAGCTGTTCGCCCAGAACGAGCCACCCGCCGATCGTGGCGACGGCGGGGGTCGCGTAGAAGGTCAGACTCGAGCGGATCGCCCCGACTTCGTCGATGAGGTCGAAGTACGCGATGTAGGCGATCGCACCCGCGAAGACGCTGACGTAAACCAGCGCGATTATCGCTCCGGCGGTCCACTCGATGGCGGCGACCGACTCGCCCGCACCGAAACTCAGCGCGTGGAGCATGAGCGCGCTGACCGGGAGCGCCCAGGCGGTTCGAACCGTACTCGAGGTCGTCGTCTCGGCGCGTCGAATCAGGACGCCGCCGAGTGCGGCGCTTACGGCACCGAAAAAGACGATGGCGGTGCCGTAGTCGAGCGCGCCGAGGAGGTTTCCGGGATCGATTCCGATCACCATCGCGACGCCGACGAGTCCGACCGCGGTGCCGACCGCTCCGGCCGGCGTCAGTCGCTCGTCGGTGAGCAAGATACCGGCGAGCAGCGGCGAAAAGATCGGAACGAGGCTGAAGACGATCGCCCCGATCGCGCTCGAGACGTATCCCTGCCCGACGAAAAGCAACCCGTTTGCCAGCCCGATAGCGAAAACGCCGGCGGCGAGGATACCGGCGACGTCGCCCCGCGTTCGCGGAACGAGGTCCGCTCGGGGGGTCGTCACTGCGGCGTAGGCAAGCAGGAGGACGGCCGCGATATCGAAGCGCAACGCGACGAACAACAGCGGCGGAATGTACGCCTGCCCGGCTTTCGCGGCGACGAAGGTTCCGCCGAAGAAGACGCTCGCGAGGGCGAACGAAACGGCAATTCGCGTCCGAGTCATCTTAGCTCACCACCCAACACGCATCTCGAGTAGCCCGAATAGACGGGAGAACGTTCCAGATCATCTCTTATGTGACCAAACGGGGCCGACACACATGAATTAATTCAGTAAATATTTCAGGAGAAGAAACATGGCAGCGGTGTGCTCTCCTTTCGACCGGTGCAGCCCTTCACGGTGTGAAATTTATTCACGACCCAAAACACACTTCTACCGACGGGTCGAACGTCGCGTATGGACCGCGCACTCGAGGAGATCGAATTTCTCGCGCTGTCCCCGAACCGGATCGCGGTGTTGAACGCGCTTCGAGACGCACCGGCGACGCGGCGCGAACTCGGGGCCGCGACGGGGGCCTCACAGCCGACGCTCGGGCGCATCCTTCGAGATTTCGACGACCGCAACTGGATCGTTCGGACGGCCGAGGGCTACGACGTGACCGCCACGGGACGGCTCGTCGCGGCCGGCTTTACGGATCTGCGGGAGATCGTCGAGACGGAACTGACCCTTCGGGACGTCGTCGCGTGGTTGCCGACCGACGAGATGGACTTCGACTTGCTCGCGCTCAGGGACGCGACGATCACCGTTCCGTCCCAGACGCGGCCGGGCGCGCCGGTCAGTCGGGTCACGGACACGATTCGGGGTGCCGAAACCGTTCGAATCGTCTCCCACGCGTTCAACGAGCGGAGTCTCGAGACCATTCACCGACACGTCCGCGAGAACGGACAGCGGTTCGAGGGCATCTTTTCGACGGCGGCGATCGACGCCCTCGCGGACGAACCGTCGCTCAGCGATCGACTTCGCGAATTACTCGAGACCGACCGGGCCGAGGTTCGCGTCTTCGACGGCGACGTTCCCCACGCCGTGACCATCGCCGACGACGTTCTCAGCCTCATGGTTCGTGACGACGACGGGGTGTTGCAAGCGGCGCTCGACACCGACAACGAGCAGGTTCGCACGTGGGGCGAGGATCTCCACGAACGCTACTGGGAGCGGGCGCGACCGCTCGAGGCGGCCGACCTCGAGTGAGCGGTGGCGGATACCGATGCCAATAGCCCTTTTCAGCGCTCGAGGCGCTCTCGAGCGGCCGCGATCACGAGCGGGAGCGAGATGGTCGCGTCGCCGTAGACCGAGACGTTTCTAGCGTCTTTCTCGAGTTTGCCCCACGACCGTGCCTCCTCGAGGGTAGCTCCCGACAGGCCGCCGGTCTGTTTGGGATCCATCGTCAACTGGACGGCGTAATCGTACGCGCCGGGCGTGACGAGCATCGTCTGCAGGGTGAAGTTCTTCGGAACGCCGCCGCCGACGACGAACGCGCCCGCCTCCTCCGCCTCGTAGGCGATGTCGGTCAGCGCGGTCATATCGGCGAGCGCGTCGAGCGAGAAGTCGCTCGTCTGGGAGTACATCCACGCCTGCAGGCCGAGCACCGAATCCTGGATCGCCGGACAGTAGATCGGCACGTCGTTCTCGTACGCCGCGGCGGCGATACCGGGACCCTCCGCGATGTCTTCGCGCTCGTTTACCGCCGCATTGGCCCGCCCGAGTTCTTCGGTCAGTCGCTGGATGGGGACCACTCCGTCGGACTCGAGCGGCGGGAAGACCTCCTCACGAAGGTGGGACTCGAACGTGGCGAAAAACTCCTGTGGCAAGTAGACGTTGTAGATCCGATCGACGCCCTCGTCGCGGAGCGTCTCGTCGTGCTCGCGTTCGGTCTTCCCCGCCGGGGTCACGGAGCCGTGGTGGTGTTTGCCCCCGATCGCCTCGATGCTGTCGTGGGTCAGGTTCGCACCGGTCGTCACGAGCGCGTCGATGTAGCCGTCCCGGATCAGATCGGCGACGATGCGTCGCATTCCGGTCGGAACCATTGCGCCCGCGAGCCCGAAGAAGACGGTCACGTCGTCGTCGAACATCGCCTCCGTGACCGAGACGGCCTCGTGGATATTCGCCGCGCCGACGCCCGCGTTCCCGTATTCGTCTGCCAGTTCGCCGACGGTCATCCCGGCTCGAGCCTCGGCGTGGCCGATCGGGTCGTGGGAGAACGTCTCTCGGCCCTCATCCGACCCGTGGGCGTGCTCGCCATCGTGGTCGCCCTCGTCGTGTGCGTCAGCGTGATCGTGCTCGTCGGTCATACTCGCGGATGGGGACCGATCGTGTTGAACGCCGCGGTTCGGCGCTCGAGCTTGAGGTTACTCGTTCGATAGCGATTTCGTACAACCGAACACATCAGCGACGTTGTTAGCGGGATTTTCGACTTCCGAACTGCAAGAGCCACCCGAATCGTGCAGTTACTGATATCGGTCCCGGTCGCAAACCAGCCAGCCGTTCTCGGTCTCGAGTTCGGCAATCTGTAACACCGTCTGGCGAGCGCGACCGTCGTCGACCGTGTATCGACGGCCCTCCCCCGACTGATGGACGTGATAGAGGAGGTACGCTCGGTCGTCGACGACGAACACGTCGGGGTGTCCCCCCTCGTAGTCGTCGCCCGGACGTTCGCCCGCGTCGGTGAGAAGTCGGTCGGACTGAGCGGTCCACTCGCGCCCATCGGGCGAGCGATAAACGCTCAGACCGTCCCACGAGTCAGTCAACAGCCAGTAGTCGCCTCGCCACTCGAAGACGATCGGAGCCTCCTGGGCCTGATCGTCGAGGACCGGCGTCTCGTGGGCGTTCCACTCGTACAGATCGTCGCTGTCGGCCGCGTAAATGTACGCGTTGTCGGCCTCGTCTTTGTACCACATGCGCCAGGTGCCGTCCTCGAGACGATGAACGTCAGCGTCGATCACGTACTCGGAAGAAAGCGAGAGTGTGCTTTCGACCGTCCACTCCCAGCAGTCCTCGCTCGTGCAGTGGACGATGTAGCGCGGTCCCTCCCACGTCTGCGGAACGCCGGGCAGGTAGCTGACGTACAGGTGGTACGTTCCGTCGTAGAAGAGAATTTCGGGTGCCCAGTGCGTGTTGTGACCGGGTTCGATCTCGAGGTCGAGAGTGCCGCGGTAGCAGAACCGGCCGCTGTCGGTCGCGGTGGCGACGCCGATCTCCGAGCCGTGGATCCACGCTTTCCCCGGCACGTCGATGTTCGATCGGCGCTGCGTATAGAACAGCCACCACTCGTCGTTCCCACGGTGCCACATGATCGACGAATCCGCCGCGCCGTCGAAGATCGGATCCCGAAACAAGGGTGCGGGTGCGTTCTCGATCTCGAACGATGGAGCGCCAGGTGCCAACTGATTCCATGCCATACTGCTGCAGGGTAGGACCGACACCGAAAGCGTTTCGTTCACCAATGACGGCCAAAATCACAACAGTAGGCGGACTACCACACCCAAATCACAAGCCAGTCGGCACGTCGAGATACGTCGTCTCGAGCCCCCACTCCCCGGCCAGTTCCTGAAGCGACTGGACGCCGAACGTTTCGGTCGCGTAGTGGCCCGCCAGCACGACGTTGATACCCGCCTCCCGGGCCTCGTGGTAGACTTTCTGCTTCCCTTCGCCGGTGACGAGCGCGTCGACGCGGGCGTCGACGGCCTCCTCGAGCCAGTCGGTTCCGCTGCCGGTGACGATCGCGATTTCGGAGATTTCCTCGGGCCCGAATCCGAGGCCGCGTACCTGTCGATCGCCCGTATCGAGTTCCGACTCGAGGCGATCACAGAGCGATTCGAGCGAGTACGACTCGAGGGCGGTCCCGCGCTGGCCGATGTACTCCGGCCCGAGTTCGCCGAACGGCGAGCGGTTCTCGAGACCCAGCACGTCGGCGACCCCGGCCGCGTTACCGTGGTCCTGGTGGCCGTCAAGCGGGAGATGCGAGACGTACAGCGCGACGTCGTTCTCGATCAGCGGTGCGATGCGGTCGTACTTCCGGCCCGTCACGCGGTCGAAGCCGCCCCACGAAATCCCGTGGTGGACGACCAGCGCGTCGGCATCCGCGTCGATCGCTCCCTCGAACGTTTCGGCGACGCCGTCGACAGCGAAGGCGACGTGCTCGAGTTCGCCCTCGTCGGGGCCGACCTGGAGTCCGTTCGCGCTCGCATCGATATCCGCGTAATCGGCCGTTCGTAGCTCCTCGTCGAGTCGAGACGCGAATTCGGCGAGTTCCATGCCCGACGATTCGAACTCGCGAGACTTGTAAGTGTGCGTCGGGTGCGACGTTGCCGGACAACTGCGGCGCTAGTGCCGATCACGGGTTCGAATCGAGAAGGGGCTCGGTGCTCGAGGCGTCACTCCGCGTTTTCGGCCGCGGCCGAAAAGACGAACTCCCGGAGGAGCTTTCCGGCGAGCGCCGCCGCCTGCCCGTCGTCGCGGTCGTTCACCTCGACGACGTCGAATCCGCTCGACGCGGGCGCGACGGCGCACACGACCGAACGGAGTTCGCGCGGCTCGAGGCCGAACGGTTCCATCGTCCCCGTTCCCGGCGCGTACGCGGGATCGGCAGCGTCGATGTCGACGCTCAGGTAGGCGTCCCGTCCGTCGAGCATCGACTCGAGGATCGACTCCGAAGCGGACTCGAGATCCGGGGCCGAGACGGATTCTGAGTTCGGGACAGAGTCGGACTCGAGCAGCGAGTCGGGACTCGAAACCGCCTCCGGCGGAACGACCGTTACGTCCTCGGCTTCGGCCCGCTCCCACTCGGCCTCGCTGCCGGTTCTGGCCCCGATAATGATCGCCTCCTCGACCGAGTCGACGGTCTCGAGGATGCGTCGGGTGACAGCGGCGTGAGACAATTCGTTGCCGTCGTACTCGTCTCGAAGGTCGAGATGGGCGTCGAGACAGACGAACACCTCGGGTTCGACGGCGCGAACGCCGGCCAGCGAGACGGTGTGTTCGCCCCCGAGCACCAGGGGAACGGCGTCGTCCCAGACGACGTCCCGCAGTGTCCCCTCGAGGAACTCGAGGTACTCCGCCGCGTCGTCCCAGGCGCGAACGTCGCCGTCGTCGAAGACGCGTAGCTCGGAGAAGTGCTGGTCCGTTCGGCGGTCGTAATCGTCGTAACTTTCGGAAAAGGTTCGAACGCGTCGGGGACCGAACCGGGTCCCCGGCTGAAAGGTCGTCGAAGCGTCCAGGGGCGCACCGACGACCACGAAGTCCGCGTCGGGCTCTCGCCTGCTCGTATCGGCTCGTCGGTAGTCGGCCGCCCCGGGAAACATTAGACGATCTTCCGCTGGTCTTCCATCTCGAGGTATTCGATGTTCTCGTCGGGCGAGACATCCTGGTCGTCGGGGACGCGCATCGTGATGGTCTCGTAGGTTTCTAAGTCCATTACCTGCATGTCGTCGCCGTCGACGGAGACGATCTGGCCCTGCTTTCGCTCGATGATCGGGACCCAGATCTTCGCGTCGACCGGCTGGGACAGCGATCGCTTTTTGCCGTCGAAGACCCCCTCGGCTTCGATACGGGCCTTTGCGCTGCCGTGTTTACCGGGCTTTGCGGTGCTGTAGGCGTTGATGTTACAGGGCACATCGTCGATGACGACGTAGCTACCTTCCTGGAGATCGCGAACTTCTTGCTGCTTTTTCGCCATACGCCGGGATAATCAACCGAACGGCATAAACCGTTTGGATCGGACGAGCGACCCGACCGTACACCTGCTCTCGACACGCCGAACACGAGCCGGCACGGCGGTGAGCAGCAGGGTTACCAGCCGAACCCGTCACCCTCGGTCGGGATCTCGAGCGGACTCGCGGGTAACTCCTCGGCGATTCCCGGGACGTTGTACAGTCGCGGGGCGACGTCGTTCGGAGTGTCCGGGTAGTACAACGAGGCCACCGTCTGAATCTGGGTTCGACCGACGCCGAGTTCGAACTGGCCGCCGCCGTACAGCCGAACGTCCCGCTCCTCGCAGAACGCGATCGTCTCGAGTAGCGACTCGAGCGAGCCGAACCGAGAAGGTTTGATGTTGAGCCAGTCGGGTTCCCACGGAAGCGCCTCGACGTCCTTGAGGCCGTGGATCGGCGCGTCCCAGGAGACCCGAGCGCGTACGTCCGGATCGTCGAAGATGGCTTCGGTCTCCGCGGTCAGCGCGGGGTCCTCGATCACCGCCTGCGGGAACGCCTCGAGAACGCGACGATACAGCGCCGGGTCCGCGGGTACGTCCACGTCGGTTCCCGCGTACTGGCCCTTGAGATCCAGGATCCGAACCGGTGCCGTGTTCGCGACCGCCGCGACGACCGGGTCGTTCCATTCCGGCGTCGGATCGAGTTTGAACTCGACACCGGGAACCCGCTTGCGCAGTTGCTCGAGGCGATCGGTCGACGGTGGGTCGCCGAGGCGCGTGCTGGCGACGAACCGGACCGGGTCGTACGAGCGCTCGAGTTCGGTGCCGAGGTCCGTTCCCGCCTGGCGGAGCGCCAAATCGAGCGCGGCGCTCTCTATGCCCCAACGGCGATAGTTTCGGAACACCTCGCGGTCGGGAGCGCCCGCGGGAAAGAGATCGACGTCGGCGAGACGGGCCGAAAACGAGTCGATCGTGTACTCGCCGGTGAGGTCCGGCAGTCCGGTCTCCGCCAACGCGCGGTGTTCCTCGCTCTCGTAGGTGACGTCCTCGCCCGTTCCCGTACAGGTCCCGCGGTCTCCGTCCGGTCCCGACAGAGAGAACAACGTCGTCACGCGGGTGAAGTCGCTGGTCGTCTCAGCCTCGAGTTGATCCGTCGAAACCGAGTCGATCTCGACTGAGAGGTCGGCGATTCGATCGTAGTCCATAGGGGGCTTACAGCGCCCAACGGGTTATCGTTTCACCCCGGACCGCCCTCTGTGAGGTCCTATCGACCTGTCCTATCCGTCCCGTCGAACAGCCTCAAGGCGTCACTTCTTCCCCGATACCGAGCCGTCACTTCTCGCGCTGGCGCTGGCGAAATCGCTGCTGGGCGAACTGCGGTTCCGCCCTGAGACCGCGGCGTTCCCGGAACGAACGGTACAGTTGCACTGTCACGGCCGCCCCGAAAACGGCGGCGACGATCGACGCTTCGGGCGCACCGAGCGCGTAGAGGACGCCCATCGAAAAGAGCGACATCGTCAGCAACATCCCGTAGATGAGCCGCTTTGCCAGCACCGCGAAAACGTTCTTCTCGTCCTCGACGCCGACCCGAACGCGGAGGTCGTCGCGCTCGATGCGATCGAGCGTTCGTTCGATCTTCGGCGCAATTCGGGTCAGAGATTCGCCCGATCGTCGGATCTGCTCGCCGGATTCCTCGAGGTACTTGCGGATCGACTCCTCGCGGTAGCCCTCCTCGGTGAGGTAGTCGGTCGCCGTCGAGATGAAATCGAAGTCCGGATCGAGGGTGAGACAGACGCCCTCGACGACGGTCGCAACGCGAAGAACGAGCGCGAGGTTTTTCGGCAGGCGGAAGGGGAACTCGTAGATCGAATCCTCGATCTGGCCGACGATCTGCTGGACGCGGTACTGCTCAACGGCCTCGCCGCGTGCGTTCTGGATCGCCAATTCCATTACGTTCGCCATCACCGCGCGATCGGCGTCGGGACTCAGGGTACCGATTTCGACTAACGCGTCCAGTATCGCGTCGATATCCTGATTCGCGACCGCGATGTAGAACTCGACGATCTTCCCCTGGACGAACTCGTCGACCTTTCCGGACATCCCGAAGTCGTAGAAGACGATCGTTCCGTCGTCGGTCACCGCGAGGTTCCCCGGATGCGGATCGGCGTGAAACACGCCGTCGTCGATGATCATCTGCAGGTAGGCCCGCTGGAGGGATTCTGCGACCTCGCTCCGGTCGATCCCCTTTCGGTCGAGTTCGTCGACGTCGTTGATCTTCGTCCCCCCGACGTACTCCATCGTGAGCACGCGCGATCCGGAATGGCTCTCGAGCACCGCCGGAACGCGGACCCGATCGTCGTCCGCGAAGTTCGCCTTGATCTCCGCTAACATCCGCGCCTCGCGCTCGTAGTCCATCTCCTCGCGAATCGTCCGCGAGAACTCCTCTGCCAAGTTCTCGAGGGAGAACGAGCGCGATTCGTCGACGAAGTACAAAAGCAGCGGCATCGACCACCGGATCACCCGAAGGTCGGTCTCGACGAGCGTCTCGATGCCGGGGCGGCGGATCTTGACTGCGACGTCCGTCCCGTCGGTCTTGGCCCGGTACACCTGGCCCAGACTCGCCCCGCTGATCGCGTCGGTGTCGAACGCCTCGTACCGCTCGTCGACCGGTCCGAGTTCCTCCTCGAGCACGACTTTCGCCTCTTCCCAGTCGGCCGGCGGAACCTCGTCCTGCAAGGCCGAGAGGACCTCGATGTACTCCGGCGGAAGGATATCGGGTCGGGTCGAGAGCAACTGTCCGAGTTTGATAAACGTCGGCCCGAGCGTCAACAGCGACTCGAGCAAAACTTCGGCCCGATGTCGGTGGGTCTCCGGATCGACCCGTCTCGAGCCACCGAACAGGAAAAAGCGCCGTCGGTCGCGAGCATAGGCGGCCAACAACGGGAGAAACTGCCACGCGACTACGACGAATCGTCGATACGCGCGGAGGGTCGACAGATCAGGCCACCCCGCGTTAGGCGTCCTCCCCGGCGACGACGTCGATCGTCGTTTCGGCCGCCGCGTCGCGCTTTGGCAAGGTTAACTCGAGGACGCCGCGTTCGACGGTCGCGCTCGCGCCGATTTCGGTCGCGTCGTCGGGCAATGGAAGCGAGATGTCGAGAAACAGCGATCGGTTCTCCTCGACGTACCGGTACTCGTCGTCCATGGATTTCTCGCGGCTCGCATCGACCTCGATCCGACCGCCGTCGACTGCCACCTGGAGGGTTTCAGCGGAGACGCCCGGGACGTCGAGAACGAGCAGGTACGCTTCCTCACTCTCGAGAAGATCGAAGAAGACGTCGTCGGAAAGGTCACCCAGCGCCTCGCGAAGCGTAGACATAGTCACACATTGGGACGCGGATACGAAAAAGCCCGCGGTCGCGGATACTGTTTAGGCGAGAATCGAACGGTTGGCGACCGCCTGGGACCGGTCGTCGTCGGGCTCCGTCGCCACCGCTACGCGTTTCGAATTATGAATTAGACGACAAATTGGAAGACAGAGGGTCCGATTCAGCGAGCACACCCAGATGTCTTCGGCGCTCGAACCGGGCAAAGCTATTCTGCTCGGGAGACTTGACAGGTTCCCTCGTAGCTGACCTCGTCGATGGAATCGATCGAGCTCGGTTCGCCACAGACCGGACAGTCGGGGTTCTGCCGTATTTCGATCGTCTCGAAGGTCATGTCCATGGCGTCGTACATGAGAAGCCGGCCCTCGAGAAGGTCGCCTTTCCCGAGGAAGTACTTGACGACCTCCGTCGCCTGAATGCAGCCGACGGTACCGGGGAGGACGCCGAGCACGCCGGTCGTCGCACAGTCCGGGACGGTACCGGGCTCGGGCGCTTCGGGGAACAGACACCGGTAGCACGGCTGCTCTCGACCGGAATCGTCCCCGGTCGCGGGATCGGCGTTCGTGAACGTCGTTATCTGGCCTTCGAATCGGTAGATCGCGCCGTGGGACAGCGCCGTCCCTGTCAACGCGCAGTAATCGTTCAACAGGTATCGCGTGGCGAAGTTATCGCTCGCGTCGAGGACGATATCGTAGCTGTCGGCGATGTCGTCGACCGTCTCGGTCGTGAGCCGCGTTTCGTAGGTCTCGACGTCGATATCCGGGTTCAGTGCGTCGACGTACGACGCCGCGCTCTCGACTTTCGGGATTCCGACGTCCCCGTCGGCGTGGATGATCTGGCGTTGTAAGTTCGAACGCTCGACCACGTCGTCGTCGACGATTCCGATACGCCCGACGCCCGCGGCGGCGAGGTACTGGATCGCCGGCGAGCCTAACCCGCCAGCGCCGACGACCAGCACGGATCCCTCGAGGAGCCGTTTTTGCCCCTCCGGGCCGACTTCGTCCATGATCACGTGTCTCGAGTATCGGTCGAGTTGGGTCGCATCGAGCCGAAGATCGCTCATACTCGAGTCTTAGGCGACGGCGAAGAAAAGGACGGGGGTTGGGACGCGATTCGACGACGAGTAGGAACCCCCGCCGTTCGGACCGACGCTGCCCCAAAACGAGCCGTTCGTGTCAACGATGTGGATGACCAATTGATTTAATACTCTGGTGTGCCAAACCATGACTATGGCAACCTCACCCAGTGGTGCCGACGACGTGTTCGATCAATTCCTTGCGGATCGCGGCCACGATGTCACCGACGCCGGCTGGGAAAGTACATATAACAAGAAACAGTGTCCAGAGTGTGGTGGCATACACGATACGGCGGCGACGAACTGTAGCGTCTGTGGCTGGACACCACACCGCTGAGGATTCTCCTCCCGACGGCGGATCTGGATCACCCGAAAACCTTCTCGAGTCGAGTCGCTGCGTCCCGTCCTCGTGCTGACAACCATCCTCGAGGTCGGTTCTGGAAAACGCCGATTCACGGTCGCAACCTGCTGATTGCAGTTCAAGGCCGAAACCGGCTGATTCCGGTTCACGGCCGCAACCGACGGGCACCGGTTCGAGACAGTATCTGGCGGATTCCGGACACAAAGGTAACTGGCGGACTCAAGACGGAATCGCCACGCACCCACACGAATCTGGTTTTTCTGAATGGAACATTGTTTTATCCCATTTCAGGACAATATTTAAATACGATACGGAACGACCTCGAGATGAAGATGCCCACCTGCCAGAACTGCGGGTCGTTCGTCACGATGCAATACGCACGAGTGTTTACGCCTCAGGGAGTCGACGAACCGCGAGTCTGTCCCTGCTGTCCCGACAAGGTCCGCGACGGCGCAGAAATCAGAACCGCCCGCTCGAGACGAACTGCTTGACGTATCCAAAACCCAACGCCTGAGACGGTTTCTCTCGGCGACAATCCACGTGACTTATGGGTATTGCGCTCTTGAACAGGTACAATGAGTACCACGGAGACGAAGGTGACCCGGCTGTTCGGCGGCCCGGGAAGCGGGAAGACGACCGCCCTCCTCGACCACGTTGAAGAGATTCTCGAGGAAGACGACGTGACGTTCCGGGACATCCTCGTCGTTTCGTACACGCGAGCGGCCGCACAGGAGGTTCGTGAACGACTCGCCGACCGGCTCGACGAGAGTCCACGAGCCCTGCAGGGTAACGTCTGTACGATGCACGCCAAAGCCTACGATCTGTTGGATCTCTCTCGCGGCGACGTAATCGGCGAATCCGACAAGGAAGAATTCTGCGAGGACTACGGCATCGAGTTCGAAGACGAGTACAGCGGTGCCGGCAGACGGACCGCCCGCTCGACGACGATCGGGAACAAGATTATCGCGACCAGTCAGTGGCTTCAACGGACCCGCCGAGAGGTCGCAGACTGGTACGACGTCCCCTTCCAGTGGGACGTCGAAGAAGTCCGACTTCCCCCGGAGATCGACCCGAACGCCCAGGAAGGAAACAAGTACACGCCGACGTGGCCCTCCGACGACGACCGGATCGACGTTCCGGAGGTCATCCGAGCCTGGCGAAACTACAAGGGCTCCGAAGAGAAGATCGGCTTCGCCGATATGTTAGAGCGGGTCAGACAGCGCTCGCTCGTTCCCAACGTCGACTACCTGGTGATCGACGAGTTTCAGGACATCACCACGCTACAGTACGACGTTTATCAGGAGTGGAAACCCCACGTCGATCAGGTCCTGATCGCCGGCGACGACGACCAGGTCGTCTACTCTTGGCAGGGCGCGGACCCGGCCTTGCTGCTCGAGGAGGAAGTCGACGAGGACATCATCCTCCCGAACTCCTACCGGCTTCCGTCGAACGTTCTCAACGCGGTCAATCAGGAGATTAGACACATCGAGAAGCGCCAGGACAAAGACCTCAAACCGCGCAAGGAAGGCGGGGCCGTCGAAGCCCAGCGCAACGCCTCGATGCTCGACGTCGTCAGACTCGTCCGCCAGACGCTGGTCGAAGGGGAGGGAACGATCATGATCCTGTTCCGTGCCCGGTACCAGATGTTCCAGTTCATCGACGAGTTCATCACCGAGGGCGTCCCGTTCACCTCGCTGACCGACCAGCGGATGTGGACCGATCGGCTCACCCAGTACGTGCGCGCAGTCGAGGCGATCGATAGCGGCGAGGACGTCACCGGACTACAGGCCCGTCGACTCGCCGATATGCTGCAGGATTCTGCGTTCGGAACCAACGAGCGCGACGACCTCTTCGATACGATCGACGAACGCCAGGAGGAAGCCGGCATCGACGACCTCGAGGAACTCATGATTCCGGCCGAGGTCATCGCCGACCACACGCCGTTTATGCCCGGCCCCGAATCCGCCTCGGACATGCTTCGGAAGGTGACGAACTTCCAGAAAAAGAGCGTCAAGGCCTACTTCGCGATCAGCAGCTACCAGAAGATGCCCACCGACCGCGTCCGCGTGGGAACGATCCACTCCGCGAAGGGGCGCGAAGCCGACCACGTCATCGTCGGAACGGACCTCACCGAGAAGGTCGTCGAACAGATGGTCGCGACCATCGAGGATCGATCGACGGCCGACCTCGAGAACGACTCCGAGGGAATCACCGACATCCCCGGCTGCGAGGAGTTTACCAAGACGACCTCCCCGGTCCCAGTCCTCAC
Organism: Halostagnicola larsenii XH-48; assembly: GCF_000517625.1. GTDB lineage: Archaea > Halobacteriota > Halobacteria > Halobacteriales > Natrialbaceae > Halostagnicola > Halostagnicola larsenii. Next base: position 2,169,309 of record NZ_CP007055.1, read on the forward strand.
CGACAACGAACGTCGGGTCTTCTACGTCGGCATGTCCCGCGCTCGAGAACGGCTGGTCTTACTCGAGAACCTCGTCGACGGCGCGCCGACGCTTCCGGTCGACGTGTTGCTCAACAACCGCCTGACCGACACGCCCCTCGAGGAACTCGTCGAACAGGCCCAGGACCCGGACGCCAGCGAAGCCGAACCCGAGGTCGAAGCGGAAGCGCCGTGAGCGAGCGCGACCCGCTGACCGCGCGTGTCGCGTCGGAACTATCGTCGAGAGACGCCGCGGCGTTCGTCCACGCCGGCTCGACTCGCGACCCGGCGGTTCGCTACTGTCTCCAGACGATCGATTCGAGCGATGGCACCCCGACAACCAGTACGTTCGACACGACCCACGCCGTCGCTTTCGACGGCTCGAGGTGGCACCACGTCAGTCGTCGCGGCGTCGCCGCGGACTGGCCACGGCATCCGGCCGACGAACTCGCCGCCCGGCTGGCCGACGATGGCGTCTCCGGAACCGTTCTCACACCGGCGACGATCCCCCACGATGGCGCACTGTACCTCGAGCGGGCCGGATTCTCGCTCGCCTCGAGCGACGTACTGTCTCGCGCCCGTCGCTCGAAAACGGACGACGAGCGCGCCCGGATCGAACGGGCCCAACAGGCTGGCGGAACCGGAAAGAAACGTGCGGCGGCAATGCTTGCCGAGGCGACTACCGGCGACAACGAGACGCTCGTCCTCGGCGGAGAGAAACTGACGAGCGAGCGACTGCGGATTGCGGTCGACGAATCCATCGCGGCGGAAGGAGCGCTTCCCGGCGGGCACACCCGGGTGACAGCGACGGCGAACGACGTACCCACGACGAACAGCGCGCCCGCGACGAGCGACGGCGTACTCCGCGCCGGCGAACCGATCGTCGTCGCCGCGGCTCCGCGGGGTCCCGAGGGGTATCACGGCGGACTGGTCCGGACGTTCGTCGTCGACGGCGACGGCGGAGATTCCCGCCGAGCGCACGTTGCACTGACGCAGGCGTTTCGATCCGTTCGGTCGATGCTAACCGACGCGACGCACTCGATAACGGCCGTCGAAGCCGACCTCGAGGCCGAGATTCGCGCGTACGGGTTCGGCGACGGCGACGACATCGAGACGCGCGTCACGGGCGTCGGACTCGAGCCTCGAGAAGCGCCTGCGGCCGCCGATGCGGACGTTGGACCCGAAACCGTGGTCCGAATCGAAGCGGCGGTCCGCGTCGGCGGCGAACGGTCGGTTCGCCTCGCGGACCTTCTCGCACCTGGCCAGCCCGCACAGTGGCTCGAGGCTCCGTCTCGGTCGCTGGATCCTGCAGCGTACGCGGACACGGAGCGGTGATACTTGCAGCGTACGCTGACGAAAGTGGTACTCGAATCCGGCGTCTGGACCGATCAGAACAGCCCAGAACCGCTCAGAACCGATCCAGCGAAAACATCCCGATGTCGTGTTCGGTTTCTCCCTCAAGCGTAAGGTCTGCGAGCACCTCTCCGATCACGCTCGCGAACTTGAACCCGTGACCTGAAAACCCGGCACCGACGGCGACCTGCGGGTGGGCAGAGAGCGTATCGAGGACGAAATCGTCGTCCGGCGTATTCGTGAACAGACAGGTCTTCAGGCGCATCGTCGGCCCCGCGCCGTCCGGGAAGTACTCTTCGGCAAACTCCCGGAGGAGGCGTTCGTCCGCCTGCGTCGGCTCGCGTTCGAAGGCGTCGGGATCGACGTCGGTCTCCCGGTGATGGTACCGGCCGAACTTGAAGCCGGGAACGCCGTGGACGGGGAAACCGTAAAATCGTCCTTCGGGAACCTGCAGGTTCCAGACGGGATGGGCCTCGGGTTCGAAGTGATCGGGGACCTCGGGTTGGAGCCACGCCAAAACCTGTCGTTCGGGCACGACGATACCCTCGAGTTCGTCGAGGAATTTCGAGGCCCACGCGCCGGCCGTGACGACGAGCTTGTCGGCGTCGTAGGTCGCGTGATCCGTTTCGACGGTGACGCCGCCGTCTCCCGTCTCCCGCCACCCGACGACGCGCTCTCGGGCCCGGATCGTCGCTCCGGCGTCGTGGGCTCGATTGACGTGGGCGACGATACACTGTTCGGGAACGAGAAAGCCGCCGTCGGGCTGATACACCGCCTCGTAGTCCTCCGGAAGCTGATACCCCGGATAGCGATCGGAGAGATCCGCACTCGAGAGCGCTTCGTACTCGAGACCGTGCTCTTCGCACGAACGACGCGAGCCCTCGACGAGGTCGCTCCCGGCCGGTCCGGCGTCGATCGATCCGATCTGGTAGAAGAGTTGCTGATCGTGGCCTGCCTCGAGGTCCGCCCAGAGGTCGTACGCCCGCTGGAGCAAGGGAACGTACGCGGGGTCCTCGTAGTACGCCAGCCGGATGATACGCGTCACGCCGTGAGAGGAGCCATACCCGTGGGGGACGTCGTATCGCTCGAGTCCGAGGACGTTCGCCCCCCGTTCGGCGAGGTGAGAGATCGTCGCGGCACCCATCCCGCCGACACCGAGGACGATCGCGTCGTACCGATCGGTCATGCGCCGACCTATCACGTCACGGACGAAAACGCTTCTCACTCCGGGTCGATCATTCGGCTGAATCGTCGCCAGCGGAGGGGTCGTTCGCCGACCGCTCTCGAAGGCGGCGTTTCTGCCGGCGTTCGCTCACGTGGTCGAGACCGTCGGCCAACTCGTCTCTCACTTCGCCCTCGAATCGATCGAGTTCCTCGAGAAAGGTCTCGGAGAACTCCTCGACGAGTTCGAACGTCCACTGATCGCTGACCGCGCCCGCCGGGAGGTGCTGGTCTCGCAGTTCGTCGGCCCACGGGTCGTGACCCGCGTCTCGGAGCCGGACTTCCGCGTCCGCCATTCGGTCCATCGCGTGCCCGAGCTGATGGTGAAACGTCAGTAACGTACCGTAGGCCCGGTAGACGTGCTCGATTCCCAACTGGAGATTGTGAAGCGCGTCGAGTTCCGCCTCGCTCAACTCGAGGTCGTCGGCCCCGTTGGTCGGTGTGATATCTGAATCGTCCATCGTACCTGTCTGACGACGAGCGGCGGCAAAACAGTTACAGACCCAATCTCCGGACCCGGACCATCGGTGACGGGTCAAACCGGTGCAGCAAGTCGGTCAGCACAGTCAGATCAAGCCAACATAGCCAACTCAGACCGGTGCAGTCGGACCAGACCGGTACAGCCAGATCAGACCGTAACAGTCGAATTCGGTCGACGGTTGGTTAGCGACGCCCGAACAATCGCTCGTAGAGACTCCGCTTGGTCGGCCGTTCGGCGAGGACGATCGATTTATCGATTTTCTCGATGATATCGAGGTGTAACGACCCCGAGACGAGCCTCGAGAGAAGTCCTCGTTCGGTCGCACCGATGACGAGCATCGTCTGGTCGTCGACGGCTCGACAGATCGCACCCTCGACATCGCCGGAGTCGTCGACCGCGAGCGTGGCATCGTCCAGCCCGTGTTCGGCGGACCACTCCTGTAAGAACTGCTCGCCCGCCTCGCGCTCGTCCGGGCCGTCGACGATGTGCAACAGCGTTATCTCCGAACCGGTTCCCGACCGGAGCAGTTTGACGACCTCGGCGCTCAGATCGGAATCCGGGCCGCCGGCGGTCGGAAGCAAGATTCTCGAGGCGTCCAGATCACGTTCCCGGAGGACCAGAAAGTCACAGGGCAGTTGCTGTGTCAGTTCGCCGAGCGGTCGTTCGGCCCTTGCGGCGTCCCACAGGTCGTTGACTGCCCAGTTCATCACGACGAGGTCGGTGTGCTTTCGCTCTGCGGTCCTGAAGATCTCCTCGAACGAACGGTAGGTGACGACCGTCGACGTCTCGACCTCGACGTTGTAGCTTTCGACCGTTTCGCGGATCCCCTCAAGCTGGCTGTCCGACTCGTCGATGATCTGCTGGCGCTGGTTCATGCTGTAGCCTGCGATCGTCTGGTCGGGAAGCTGAACGATGTGGACGACGTGGACGACCGCGGACTCCTTCTGGCTGGCGAGCGTGCTCGCGAAGTTGACGAGCGCCGACTCGGTTCGCGGGTTGGCGATCGGAACGAGGATGCGAAACGTATCGGGGTCCGCCGCGGTCTCCTCGACGGTGTCGATCAGGGGGACGAACGAGCGACCAGCGATACCGCCTAACAGCCATTCGGTCGGGGTGAGACGCGAATCCGCCCCGCCAAATCGCGCAGACTCGAGGCGCTCCTCGCTAGTCTGATAGTAGTTAACGATGGTCACTAACACGACGCCGCCGATGGTGTTGCCGAGCAACACGGGGAGGACGAATCCCGTCAGTCCCGGGAGCAGGCCGAGTTCGCCGATGAAGACGACGTAGGCCATCTCGGTAAAGGAGGTGACCACGTGAAAGAGGTTCCCCAGCGGGATCGCGAGGAACGCGAGGTAGACGACGACGAGCCGCGAGATCGTATCGCGGGAGGCGAAACTCACCCAGACGACGCCGGCGACGATGAGTCCGGCGAAGGCCGCCTTGAAGAACAGGTCCAACCACGCCGTCTCCGCGCCGTGGGTTCCGAGGTAGACCGCCGCCTCAGCCGCTTCGGGCGAGAAGACGCCGCCCCACGCGAGCACCGCCGCGCCGATCGTCCCCCCGATGAAGTTGCCGATGATGACGATCAACCAGTGGCGAAGCAGTGCCGGGACGCTCGCCAGCCGCTCTAGCGTGAGCGCGACCGGCGGAAGCGTGTTCTCGGTGTAGAGTTGATAGCCGCCGATGATGATGTAGATGAAGCCGAGTGGGTACAACAGCGCACTCAGAATCGGGTGGCCGTCAGTCGACCCGTACAGCGACGAGTACAGCAACACCGTAATAGAAATCGCAAGTCCGGCCGCAATGCTGCTGAACAGCAGTTCGCGATTCCCGGAGGTTATCTCCTCGTCCGCGGCCGCGACGATCCGCTGAAACACTTCGTCGGATGAAAAGCGATCCCGAACGACCGCTCCGACCGCCGGCGCCCCGCTTCTGGACCGCTCGACCGCATCCCGAACCGCATCCACCTCCGCTTCCGCCTCCGCTTGCGCGTCTGCCTCCGCTTGCGCGTCTGCCTCCGCTTGCGCATCCGCGACCGAATCCGCCTCTTCGGAGGACTCAAAATCACTCATTGGGTGAGTCAAATGAGTAAAGCGACTAAGCGTTTGGCTTTTGAAACAGTGAAACTCCCACCATGGGACGCCGAAACAAGCGGGTACTCGAGCCGAGTGTTGTTCGAACCGACTCTCGTTCGACGAACCGGCTGCTGAAACGAGTTGTCAATCCGCACTCGTCCACGTCTCGCCGATTGCCGGTGCGCTCGCGTCGAACCCGTCTTCGGACAACTCGGCCGCGAACGCCTGACAGCGATCACCGTGGACCGCGAGCACCTCCGTGTCTCGGTATGATTCGAGAAAGGCCAGAAGGCCGTCCCGATCGGCGTGGGCCGACAGGTCGTAGGCCTCGGTCTGGGCGCTGACCGGCATCATCCGGCCGTCGATCTCAGCGCTGCCCGTCTCGAGGAGGTCCCGGCCCGGCGTCCCCTCGACCTGGTAGCCCGTCATGGCGATTTTGTTCGTCGGGTGGCCCCGGACCGCCGGAACGTAGGTCATCGCGGGACCGCCGTGGAGCATCCCGCTCGTGGTGACGATCACGGTGTTTTGCTCGGCGATTCGCTTTCGCTGGCCGTCGCGGCCGGTGACGAACCGAGCGTTGCCCTTCGCCCGGCGCAGCAGGTCCGGATCGCGGAGGAACTCGCGGTTTCGATCCCGCAGAAACAGCTCCGTCACGCGCTTGCCCATGCCGTCGACGTAACACTCGAGGTCGTGTTGTTCGCAGAGACAGAGCAGTTCCTGCGTTCGACCGATCGCGAATGCGGGGACCACGACGGTGCCACCTTCCCAAATCGTCTGTTCGACGCTTTCGACGAACGCGGCCTCGATCGACTCGCGCGGCGGTCGCGTCGTGTCCGAGTAGGTGCTCTCACAGACGACCACGTCAGCGTCCGGGCGAACGGTCGTTCCCGAAACCAGTTGCTGGGATTCCGTCTGGAAGTCGCCCGTATAGAGGAGTCTGGTATCCCCGTCGTCGACGAGAACGTGTGCGCTGCCGACGATGTGGCCCGCGTCGAAGAACGTGATCTCGTAGCCGGCGACCTCGAAGGACTCGCGGTAGCCGTGCGTTTCCGACACCTGACTCACCCGCGCGAGTTCGGCTTCGGTGAACGGGCAGTCGTAGCTCCCACCGTGCCGGGCCGGCCCGTTCGAGGTAACGCCGTGGAGTTTCAGCGTGTCTCGAGCCAGCACCGTCGCGAGGTCTCGAGTTGGCGGCGTCCAGTGGATTTCCGGGCGAGCGTCCCCTGACAGAAGCGACGGGAGCGATCCGACGTGATCGAGGTGGCCGTGACTGAGGACAACCGCCTCGGGATCGACATCGCCGACGGGAAACGACGGCGGGTTGCCCGAATCCATGCCGAAATCGAGCAACAGCGTCCCGTCGATCACAAGCGCGCTTCGGCCGACCTCGCCGGCACCGCCGCGAAACTCGAGTTCCATCTGGCGATCCTACCGGTTCGAGCGGTTTTCGTCCATCGGTTCGCTCGAGCCGGCGGCCTCGGCCACCCCGATGAGATAGACGTCGAGCAGACAGACGAGCAACACCGCGAGCGGGACGGCCACGTCGGTGTAGGCCACCGAACCGAGTTGGAGCGCCGTTACGACGAACGGGTCGCCTGGCTCGACGGCGCCTCTGATCGTCCGCGCGCTCAAAAACGCAAGCGCCAGCGCGTACAGGGAAAACCAGGCGATCCCGCGACGCCACTTGCCGAGATACCAGTGTCCAACGCCGGCGATGAGCACGGTACAGACGTACGCCGGCCAACGCGGGCGAGCATAGTCACTCATCGGAGACGAGGACGCCCTCGAACGGGATCCGCGTCGCCCGCTCGAGTCGGACTCGGGGGGCGAGTCCGGATCGGTCGTCGCGTTCGGACCCGCGATCCGACAGGCTCCCGGCGGGATGAGACGATCCAGCGGTTTCGGGATCTGGCTCGGCCGTTTCGAGCGCCCGATCGTTCGGGGCTATCGTCTCGATCGTGTCCAAAGCGGCGCGAGCGCTCTCGAGTTCGCGCTCGAGCAGTTGCGCCTGATCCACTCCGTTAGGAGACTCGACAGGCGATCCAGCGTTTTCAGCCGGTGTCGGATCACCAGCGTCCGCTTCCGTGAGCCGGTCCGAGAGGATGTGGGTCGCGACCGATTGCGGTGATTCGGCCGTGGGAGCTGCCGACTCGGAAGCGGCCATCGCAATCGCCCGCGAAAGCGAAGTTCCGTAGGTTCGGACCGATTCGCGGACGGTTTCGGTCGCACCGACCGCCGTCGCGCCGAGTTCGGCGGCGACACCCGCGAGTATCGCAGTCGGCGTGGCGTCGGTCGGCGTGGTCGTCCACGACGTGTCCGCCGGTGAGGAGCGATCGAGGTCAGCCGGATCGCTGTCGGGGACGACGTACGCCCGCGCCAACGCGTTCGATCCCCTCGTGAGCGCGCGAAACAGTTCGAGGCGGCTGGTCTCGTCCGTCGATACCTCACCGATCGATGAATGCGCGAACGCGTGGAGGTAATCGCCCGCGAGAATAGCTGCGTCCCGATCCGTTGCACTCGTATAGCGGTCGTTCTGGAGCAGGTCGTTCCGAAGCCGGACGTAGCCCTGGAGCGGTTCGATGACGAGCGATAGCGACTCGAGAGTCTGTTCTGACGGGCGCTCGCTCGAGACGACCGCGGCGCTCGCTCGAGAGAGGGCGACCGGAAACGATCGGTCGACGGGCTCGAGCGCGTCGAACGCGACTGATCGGATGTCCGGAGAGAGCGCAGGTACTGTTCGGTCGAATCGGTCGGCAATCGTTTCTCGGGCGGGTGTGGAGGTATGTTCGGTCATGGTCGATCACCTGCTACTGTCGGCGGTATCGGCGACGACGGATTCGGCGCGTCGGCGAACGAGCGTGTTCGACGACGACAGAGCGAACGCAGCGCTTCGTTCGCCCACCCGTCAGGGAAACGCACGAACGAGCGTGCGAGTGTCTGCGCCCACGTTGCAAATAGCAGGAACGCTCCCACGACCAACGTACGTGCCGTCGTGAGTAGCGAGGGGAACTCGGTCATCACTGGACGCCGCCTAAGAACGGTCGAGACTGCGCCAGCGACACTCGCCGTCAACCCAGCGGTTATCGCTACCGGGAACGCGTCGGCGAATCGGTCGCCTGACCGGCGGCGTGGTTCGAACCTACTCCGGGAACGTTCACTGGGAGTGCTCATCGTTTTCGTCGTCGGTGGCGTTAGCCGAACGCGTCGATTCGCTATCTCGAGGGTCAGTATCATGTTCGTCGGCCAACCCGTTTGTAGCTTCTGTTCTGCGGTCCGTCGATGTCTCGAGTCTCTCATCCGGTTCGAGCGGATCGTCGATGTCTACTGTCGTCGGAAGTTCGACGCCGTCGGCGAGAACGTCGTCGATAATCTTTTCGACGGCCGCCGTCCTGACCATCTCGAGATAGCTGTCACCCTCGAGCGTGATCTCTCGGATGCGAGCCCCGTTGAAAATGGTAACCAGCAAGGTGGCGACGGCTTCGACATCGTGTTCGACGAACGCACCGGATTCGATGCCGTCAATGAGAATGTTCTCGAGCGTGGTCTGCAGTCGTTCATCGCTCTTCTGGAACTGCTCGCGGTACGTGTCGTTGTACGGTGCCTGGGCCCGCAACTCGAGCATCGCCGTGTGAAACGACGTCCAATCGTCGTCGTCGGGCCCGTATAAGAAGAACTCGAGGAAGGTCGCCAACCGCTCGACCGGCGGATTCCCCGAGGTAGCCTCGACGCGTTCGTCGTGGCGCTCTAACAGGTAGTCGATGAAGTCCGCGACGAGGTCCTCCTTGGAGTCGTAGTGATAGAACAGGAGCGATTTGCTCTTGTCGGTCCGATCTGCGATATCCTGTGCGGTCAGATCGGTGTACCCGTGGGTACACAACGCATCGTATGTTGCGGCCATAATCGCATCGCGAACGTCCGGATCGGTCACTAACTGACTAGTTAGTCAGATCGGCTCAAAGAGGTTTCGCTTCCCTCGAGCGATTTTCCGTCTTACCGCTGGTAGCGACTGATTCCGAACCGTTCGTAGTCGCCGAACGCGATCTCGAGCGATCCGATCCACCAGTTCCAGCGGTCGGCCGGCGTGCCATCGGGGGCATCCGAGAGCTCCGCAATCACGAGGTCGTTGGTTAGCTCGATATCCACCGTCGCCGTATATCGGCCCGAATCGTCGAGATCGACCGCCTGTCGAACGACGACTCGAGACTCGGCCATCGGTCCGCCGAATCGTTCGCGGAGTCGTCGCTCGAGCGATTCCGGGTCGATGGCCACGCGAACAAACAGGAGGCCGTTGCACTTGAACGCATCCGTTTGCACAGACAGGCTGCATCGAGTCGGTAGCGGATCGGCGTTCGACTGTTTCGCTCCCTCGTTGCGGCGCATCGACGAAATCGGGCGTCGACCACCGATCTGACCAACCACCGGTCCGGATTCGACGTATTTTTGACTGCAGGACGTTTTGCATCGGGCATGGCAACTTTCACTGTCGTTGTTGGCGACCCCGATACCGGGCTCGCACACCAACTCGAGGCGGACGGACAGGACGCGAATCGATTCCTCGGCAAGTCGATCGGCGACGAAGTCGACGGCTCCGCCGTGGGTCTAGACGGCTACACGCTCGAGATCACCGGTGGATCGGACGACGCGGGTCGACCGCTCAACGAGACCGTCGCGGGAGCGGACCTGCAGGAAGTGCTGATGGAAGAAAAGCAGACGGGCTATCACCCGAAGCGAGACGGCGAGCGGCGCCGTATCACGGTTCGCGGTCGCGAAGTCTCGGACGCCGTCGCCCAGATCAACGCCTCGATCGTCGAAGCCGGCGACACTGACGTCGACGAACTGCTCGCAGAGGACGAGTAACGACAGCAATTCAGTTCTATGGCAGACCGACTTTCGAGTGATCACCCGTCGGTTCGAACCGTCAGGGCGACGCTTTCGGAGACGACGACGGGAGTCAGACTGGAGATTCCCGGCGAGGAACGCGACAGCTTTGTGGTCGACGACCTCGTGCGGGTCACGCTTGAGGGCGCCGAGCGGTTCGCGCGAGTCGAACGAGCGCTCACGGGCGACGAACTCACCATCGAAGGCGTCTACGAGACCGCAGACGGCGCTCGAGACCCGCGCGACGGAACCGACGTCTTACCCGACTGGTGTGACGAGCAGACAGTCCGAGACGGGGGATCGGTCCTGATCGACGTTATCGAGCCGGGATTCGCCTATGGCATTCGCAGCCCTGGCGAGACCGCCTATTACGACGCTTCTGAACCGCCGAAGAGTAGCCTCTCCGATATCGCCAACGATATCGACGGCTCGTAGGCACTTCTCGAGTGGGAACCGTCGCGTAGTCGAACGTCGAAGCCTCTCTGAGTACCAGACGAGCACGGCCACATTCGTTCGACGATCGGTAGGGCCGTGTAGTCGTTCTCGAATTCCGAGTTCAAGAGAGGAACGCGTACAACAACAGTCCGAAGGCGAGGTGCTGGACCATCGTCTCCTCGACGTTCGACCGAACCTGTTCTTCGTTTGCGATCGCGTACTCTTTCGTCCGAATCTTCGAGTGCATCGAGAGGACGTCGTCCTCCTCGAGCGCGTGCAATCGCGGGTAGACGGTTCCCGGGCTGAGTTCCGTCTCGAAGAACGCACTCAGGTCCGAGAGTAGCTCTTTCCCGTGGGTTTCGCCGTGTAACGAGATCAAGACGAGCAGAATTTCGTCGAGGTTCTCCTTGACCAACGCGTCCTCGAAGTGTACGCCCTCGGTCTGGAGAACGTCGTTGACTTGCGCCATTAGTTCGTCGAACTCGTGCTCGACGTCGACCGCTTCCTCAGGGTCGTCAAGCGGTGTTTCGTACGATTCCGATGTCTTTTTCGTCGCAATCACTCTCGATAATTTCGCGAGAAGTGACATGCTATCAGGTGGATCCTCACGCATTCTCGATCACCATTGTGGGGGTTCCGTGGCCAGAGACAATCCGCCACCAGTTACACGTCGCCGGTGACCGTCAGGATTGTGCGATAACCACGACTACTGAGTTCGAGGAACGGCCACACAATAAACGACAGGGAACTGACCGACATAATTTTTAATAATTCAAGTTATCGTGAGTATAATAATAATAGACATATACAGTATTATTCATGTTTGCGAGGCACAGTTGAACGAGGAAATGTCAGGACGCATCCGGTGCTCTCAGATGACTCGCTCTGACCCATCGGATCGTTGAATCGTTACCGAAGCAGTCTGGGCGTCGACGGTTACCGACCGGCCCACAGATCCACCAGTTTCCGCCGCCGTGATCGGGATGTCGTGGTCTTGGAGGGCCGTGCGTGCGGCGACCGTGTTTTGTTTACCGATCGAATCGCCGTCGTCACCGAAATCCATCATCGCCGCGCCGCCGGCGAGCTTGGCCGTCGTCGTCGAATTCGACCCGCCGACTTCCCTGAACGAATCGAGCATCGCTTCGATACCGGAGTCGCCGAACTTTGCAGGATTCGGATCCGAATTAGCGATTTCCTCGGTGGCCGGGAGCATGAAATGTAACAACCCAGTAATCGCAGCCGATTCGTCATGTAAAACGACACCGATACACGATCCGAACCCGCTCGAGCGAAGCATCTGGTACTCGTTTCGAACCGTGAGGGCGTACTCGGCGATGCCGACTTTGAACGCCGATTCCTCGAGACTATCGTCCGGCCCCGGAACGACGGTCGGCGATTCGACCCGTGCGGCCTGATGGATCGTCACCGGATCGTTCGACCCGGGATGCACCGCTTTGGGAGACGGTGTTTTGGAGTCGAACGTGGTCGCCGACGACCGACGGTTCGAACGCGACCGAGACGGACTCGTCTCCGTTCGACAGACGGACACCTCGTGCGATTCGAATCCATCTGCGCGATCGAGTAAATCATCAGTCATCTGAATCATAGTTCCGGGAATAGGCCGGAACGGGAAGGTAGTAGTACATTCTTGGTAGCAGATGGGAAAAGGACTCTGGCCGATCCAGTGACATTTCTGAGACTTGTACGAATGGCAGGGACACGACCCCCATGATCGGTCGCCGAAATATCGGGCCGCGAGAATTAAGTAGGTGTCGCGGGAACGATCCGGTACGAAAGCGGTTTCAACACCGGTTGAGATCGGGGGCGAATTCAACGTATGGCAGCACAAGAGTACGAGCAAGACATCGAAGACGGAGTCGAGGAGTCGAACGACCTGGAAACTGTAGACGTACTGGAGTTCGGACTCGATACTGACGGTTTTTGCGTCGAAATCGGGTACATCGCGGAAATCGTAAACTGCGGCGAGTTGACCAACCTGCCGAGTACGCCACCGCACATCGAAGGCGTCCTCAACCTGCGCGAGGAGGCCGTGAAGGTGGTGAATCTCAAACGACTCCTCGACATCGGGGACACCTACAACGACGAAAAACTCATCGTCTTCAAGCGAAAAGACGGCGCAGACAGCCGACTCGGATGGCTCGTCGACGGCGTTCGCGGCGTCCACTCGTTCGCTCCCAGCGACGTCGAAGCCGGCGGTAACGCACCGGGCGTCGAAGGCGTTATTCGCCAAGAGGAGGATTTCGTCATCTGGCTCGATCCGGCACAGATGCGCATCTAGCGGGGACGACTAACGGGACGAGAAACGGGAACACGGCGGCCTATTTCTACTGGAAAATTGGAGAACGGTTGAACAATACCGACGACTGTTGGTATCAATCGTCGTCAGTACACAGACGAACGATCGCATCCGGAATGTCGTCGATCGCGAGCACCTGTTCGATCGAGCCGGTTTCGATCGCGGCTTTAGGCATTCCGAAGATCCGAGACGTCGCTTCGTCCTGTGCGATCGTTCGACCGCCTGCATCCGCAACCGACTTGATCCCTACCGCGCCGTCTTGGCCCATTCCGGTCAGAATAACGCCGATCATGTGATCGTCGATGACATCGGCTGCGGTTCGCATCGTCGCGTCGACGGCCGGCCTGACGTTGTTGATTTTGGGCGCTTTCGAGAGATCGATGTCGATCCTGCCGCGTCGATAGCCGGTCACCTCGAGATGGTACCCGCCTTTCGCGAGGACGCCTTCACCAGCCGTGATGGTTTCGTTAGCGCCCGCTTCGCGAAACTCGAGGTCCGTTGCCGCATCGAGACGGTTGGCGAAGGATCCGGTCAGGGCGTCGGTCATGTGCTGGACGACGAGTACCCGAAGATCGAGTCCCGTCGGAAGGTTCGCGAGCAGCGTCTCGACCGTGTCGGGACCGCCGGTCGAGGATCCGACGAGTAGCGTGGTCGTTTTTGCGGACTCGATCGAATCGGTCGGCGACGAACCCGCTCGCGACGACGATCCGAGCGCCGAGCGCTCCCGTGATCCCGACCTCCCCGCTCTCGATGTAGCTCCAGCGTCGGCACCTCGAGTGGCGGACCCCGACGCCGAGTCAATCGTCGACCCCGATCGGGGACTCGACTGGGATGCGCCGGCGATCCGCTCGACGACTTCGTCGGCGCGGTCCCAGAGCGAAACCGATCGCTCCTTGCCGCCGGGTTTTCGGATGATGTCGACAACGCCGCGTTCCATCAACTCGAGCGCTTCCTCGGCGTCTTCGTGGACGTGAGCGCTCAAAACGACGATCGGAACCGGATGGCGCTCCATGATTTTGTCGACCGCCCAGTGGCCTCCCTGTCCGGGCATCGAGATGTCCATCGTGATAACCTCGACGTTCGTGTTTTCGACGAGTTCGACCGCGGATTCGCCGTCGCTGGCTTCGCCGACGACCTCGTGTCCGCGCTGCTCGATAATCTCGGTGAGAATATTCCGCATGAACGCAGAGTCATCAACGATACCAACAGTGACCATGTTATGAAGGTTCAGGGAGCCAGTACTAATACTCTTTCAGTGTCTCCATGAGCGCGGTGAAATCGACCAGCGGGACCTGGGCCTGTTCGTCGGCTCGATAGCCGTGGATGATCCCCTGGAGGTAGGACTCGTCGATCGTGACGAGATCCATCTCGGTGATATCGTAGATGGGCGTGATCGAATCCTCGCTCGCGGATTCGACGTGGCTGATGTCGTCGACGCGCACGCCGATCCGGTGTTCGTCCTCGATTTCCTCCTGGACGATGATGTAGTCCCCGCCAGCGCCGTTTTCGTGGCTCGCGTTCGAGAGATCGACGATCACTTTGGGGTTCAAGACGGCGATGATCTTGCCCCGCATATCGGTGACGCCGTCGATCGGTTCCGGCGACCGGGGATACCGGGTCAATCCCGAGAGCTCCTCGACGGAACTGATGCTCTCGAGCGGAGCGGCGAACAGTTCGTCGTTGAGTTCGAAGAACAGCAGTTTCGTCTGCTCCGTCTCGTTGGCTTTTCCTTCCTCGCCCGTGACGAAGTCGACCTCCGTCTTCGTGACCGCCATCCGTTCGCCGGTCGCGACGCCACCGAAGCCGGCCACCGCTCCGCCCGATTGGTCAGTGTCCGCCTCGAGGGAGGATTCGGTTGCAGTCTGCTGGTCGTTGACGGACGGTTCCGGTTCGTGTTCGAGGTTCGTATTCATGTCGTTGTATTCGTATACCGTCCCCGACTCGGAGCCGGTCGGTTCGGCCCCGGTCGCTGACGGCTGGGTTCGTTCAGGTTGGTCGTGATCGGTGCCGTCCGTTTCTGCGCTTTCAACACTAGCATCCGTAACACCAGCATCATCAACAGCGGCATCATCGGCAGCGGCATCGTCGGCACCGGCAGAACCAGTGTCGATATCGGCAGGGCTTTCGTCGACAACAGCAGAGCCTTCGTCGCCATCGGCCCCACCCTTCTCGTCGTCGGCGGTCGTGCCGCCATCGGCCTCGGTGGTCTCGGCTTCTGTATCGAACGACGGGTCCGATGACCCGCTCGGAGAAACGCCGAGTTTCTCCGCCTTTTTCTGTTCGTCCGCTGAAAACTTCTCGCGCGTTCGAGAGCCAACGTCCGATAGCTGGTCTTCGAACTCGTCGTCTGGATCTGGTTCGTCCTCACTCATGCTTTTGCCTCCTGTTCTCGAATCTGCTCTCGTCGCCGACGAACGCCGTCGACGGATAGCTGCTTTGCCGCCTCGACATCGATTCCGAACGTCGGCGGCTCGGTCTGTGTCACGACCAGCTGGACGAGCTCGTCGTAGGTCTCGAGTTCCGCGTTCGAGAGCGATTCGTCGTAGGCGTAGACCGAGCGTTGGTTCTTCTTCGCCCGCGCGAACGCGGCCCGGTGGTCCGTCACGACGCCTTTCTCCCCGAACGTGTCCTCGAACCAGGAAACGATTCGCTGGTGCTCGGTGGTCATCTTCGTGGAGTCGACGGTCATCACCGAGGCGAGATACGAGATATCGAGGTCGTGCATCATCTCGAGAACGTCGTACTGATCGAACAGCAAGTCGACCGAGTGGGGCATCTCCGTCTCCGGAATCATCGGGATGACGATGTTCTCTCCGGCGGTCACCGCGTTTTTCGCGTACGGCGAGAAATCCGGCGGGCAGTCACAGACGATGTAGTGATACTCGTCCTCGAAGTGCTCGAGGAGGCGGCCGAAGCGGTTTTCGCCGGCATCCGCCGCGTCGAGCGGCGTTTTGTTTCCGTTGTACGACTGGTTTGCGGGGATGAGGTCGAACTCCTCGTGATCGGTTTCGATCAGGTCCGTTACCCGTTTCCACTTCGATGGATCGAGCAACACCTCGTCAAGCGAGAGCGCGTCGAGGTCGAAATACTGCTCGCGTTTACCGAGGTTTGCCGTCAGCGTTCCCTGAGGGTCGAAATCGACGAGAAGGACTTCGAATCCACGGGCTGAAAGGCCTCCCGCGAGGTTCATCGCGGTGAACGTTTTCCCGGTGCCGCCTTTCTGGAGCGACACGGCGATCACTTCCGGTGTCTTGCCCGTCGTTGTCATTCTCCCGTTCCCCCTGTCTGATTGTGCGATTGAATCGTACTGTTATCCTGATTCGTCATACAACGACTCCCTCGGTCACTGGTAGGTTCGTTCTGCGAAGAGATGCGAAGTTCGTGTGCTGTTACACGAGAACTGTCAAACGCGACCCGGATAACTGTTCTGGCCCCGTTTCCGGGCGCTCTCGAGTAGTAGCCACGAAATTACGGTTTCAGATCGGTTCGGTGCGGTCCCCGAACTGGCCGCAGGTGTGATCCCGAAACAGGCCGCAGTGTCTATCCGGATTGGGATCGATTGTGTTGATTACTGCGATCTGATGGTTCGGCGAGACGGACAGTACAGGAAGCCACCCGCAAATAGGCGTTTCAGGACTCGTACCGACCACAAACGATCGATTCCAAACGTTCTGTTGAGATGGTAATTCAGCCAACAAGCCTAAATCGTTGGTATTCAACGTACTACATATCAAGGTATGAGTGACGTTTTTGATACATTCATTCGAGAAAGTCAGGACGACCTTCTCCAGCTCAACAACTCGTTGCTGGCTCTCGAGGACAATCCAAGTGACGCCGAGGCAATCGATGCGGTATTTAGGGTGAGTCACAATCTCAAGGGGAACTTCGGTGCGATGGGGTTCGAAGCGCCGTCGAACCTGGCCCACGCGCTCGAAGACCTTCTAGACGAGGTTCGGGAGGGGAACATGGCGGTGACCAGCGACCGGATGAATCTCCTGTTCGAAGCGGTCGACTCGCTCGACGAGATGGTCACACAGATCGCGAAGTCGGGGGAGGTGCAACTGGATCCGAGCGGTACGGTCTCCCAGCTCAGAGCGGAGATCGACGGGAGCGACGGTGACGAAGTCGCCGCCGCTCCGGGCGATGGCAACGATTCGGCCGAGGATTCGATCGACGTTCCGTTCGACACGCTCGCCGAAACGGAAGCGGCGACCGCCGATTCGATCTTCCACCTCGACCTCGTCATCGGCGACGGCGAATCGAATCTCGTCGACGCGATGTTTATTCTCGGGGACATTCAGGACGGCTACACCGTCCACGCGGGTGTGCCCGCAATAACCGACATCGAATCCGGCGAGTTCGAGGATAGATTCGAACTGTACGTCTCGCCGAACGAGGAGGCAGATGCCGACGACATCTTCGAGGAGTACGACGGCCACCGATACCTCGAGTCGGTCGAAGTCGCCGACGTAACCGAGGACGTGAAACGCGGACTCGCGGACGGAGACTCCACCGGAGACGACGGCTCCACGGGAGACGAAAGCGGCGGGTCGGTTCTCGACAACCACGATACGGAAATCGAATCGATCCGGGTCGACGTGACGACCATCGACGAGCTGTACAATCAGGTCGAGGAGATGGTGACGAGCCGAATCAAACTCCGAAACACGATCGAGGAGCTGGGCGTTTCGGAGGTCGAAAAGGAACTCAGCGAACACGACAAGATCACGTCCAGAATTCAGGACACCGTCCTCGAGATGCGGTTGGTTCCCGTCCGGACGATCGCGGGACACTTCCCGCGGCTCGTTCGCGATATCGCACAGGAACAGGGCAAGGAGATCACCTTCGAGATGACCGGCGTCGACATCGAGATGGATCGGTCGATCCTAAACGAGATGCGGGACCCGCTCGTCCACCTCATCCGAAACGCGATCGATCACGGGATCGAGGAGCCGGATATTCGGGAGGCAAAGGGGAAATCTCGAGAGGGAACCATCGAACTCCGTGGAACGCGCGAACGCGACACGGTGACGCTCGCCATCGAGGACGACGGCGCGGGACTCGATCCGGAACGGCTCCGAAAGAAGGCGATCGAGAAGGACGTCATGAGCCCGGCGAAAGTCCAGTCGCTCGAGCGCTCTGAGGTCTACGAGCTGATCTTCCATCCCGGCTTCTCGACCAACGACGAGGTGACCGACATCAGCGGTCGCGGCGTGGGAATGGACGTCGTCAATCGCGTCGTTCAGAGCGTCGACGGCGACATCGACGTCGAGAGCGAGCCCGGAGAGGGAACGTGCGTCACGTTGACGCTTCCGGTGAGCGTGGCGATCGAACGGGTGCTGTTCGTCGAAATCGGCGATGAAGCATATGGCATTCCGATCAAGAACGTCGACGACATCTCGGTTATCTCGGATCTCGACATTCAGTCGATTGACAACTCGAAGATCCTGAGTCACGATTCGAAAACGTATCCGATCATCGACCTCGGCGAGTCGCTTTCGGTCCCGGAGACCGAACAACACGACGACGACCTGATCGTTCGGGTCAAAGACGGCATTCGAAAAGTCGCACTGCGGTGTGACGGGATGAACGGCCAGGAAGAAGTCGTCATCAAACCGTTCCACGGTTCGCTCAGCAGCACCGAGGGAATCAGCGGTGCGTCCGTCCTCGGCGAGGGCGACGTGGTGATGATCCTCGACGTCGAATCGTTGTAGCCGATTCGTCGCGAGGGCGAACTCTCGAGCGACCCGATTTTTCAGGATCCCAGTGGGGATTCTCAGAGCCCCATGTGCGAACGAGCACGGCGCTCGAGCGTGCTGGGGGCCAGTAAACCTAAACCCCGATAGTGAGCACGTATACTAACAACTACCCATGAACGAGGATCCATATCGAACGGACGGCGGGACTGCGACCGGGGTTGACCAACTCGATGAACTCGGCATCGACGGCCAGTCGCTGGCGTGGCGAAAGGAGTTCACGCGGTTCGACGAAACCGATCGAAAACGACTCGAGGAAATTTCGTCGGTTATCCGAGCGGAGTCCGACCGCATCGCTCAAACGATCGCCGATCACTCGATCGAGATGGGAACCATCGACTCGGCTGGCGCCGAGAACCTTCGACAGCAAACGGACGGCTACATAGACGAGATGGCGTCCGGGTCGTACGGCCAGCAGTATTACGAGAAGCGGGCGAAGGCCGGCGAGCGCTACGAGCAGATGGGAGTCGAGCCGAGTATCGTTATCGGAGCCTACACGGTACACACCGAGGCCCTGGCCGAAGGAATCGCAACCGACGTGCTCGAGGAGATGGGTGTCGCGAACGCAGATCCCGATACCGACGTTGCTGCAGGTACCGTTCAAGACGGTGTCGAGACGATGGTTCAGCGGATCGTCTCGATGGTCAAGTTACTGAACTTAGACCAGCAGGTCGCGGTCGATCAGTACGTCAAGTCCTACGCCGACCTCGAGGAGGACGCCAAGCGGCGGGAATCGATCGCCCAGCGAACCCAGGAGATGATCGCGGAACTCCGGAACGCGACCGAAGACGTCCAGAAAGCGACGAGCGAAATTGATTCGATGACGACGACCCAGTCGGAATCGATTTCGACGGTCACGAGCGAGGTTTCGACGGTCTCTGCGACCGTCGAGGAAGTCGCCTCGAACGCACAGGAGGTCAGTTCGACCAGCGACGAGAGCGCGGAGTTCGTCGAGGATTCCCTCGACAACGGCGAACAGGCGATAGAGAGCATGGAAAGCGTCGAGCAAGCGACCGAACAGGTCTCGGACGACGTCGAGGCCCTGCGAGAGGGGGTAGAAGAAATCGACGAGGTCGTCGAAGTCATCAACGACATCGCAGACCAGACGAACCTCCTGGCCGTAAACGCCTCCATCGAGGCGGCAGACAGCGGCCAGACGGGAGACCGGTTTGCGGTCGTCGCGAACGAAGTGAAGTCACTGGCTGAAAACTCGAAAGAGGAAGCGAAAAACATCGAACGGACGGTCACGCAGATCCAGCAGGATACCGAACACACCGCGACGAGCCTCGAGACGGCGATCGAAGAGCTCGACGAGAGCGTCCAGATGGTACAGGAGACGGTCGACAACCTCACTCGGATCGAGGACCTGGTGAGCGACACGTCCGAGGGCATCAATCAGGTTGCGGTGGCGACCGACGATCAGGCGGCGAGTATCGAGGAGGTCGCGAGCATGACAGAAGAGGCGAAGCGTCAAACTGAAGAAGTATCTTCGAAATCCGAGGATATCGCCGATGTTGCGGACGAGCAGTTCGAGCTGATGGACGATCTCGAGACCGAAGCAAAGCGGCTGACTGAAGACGGATAGAGCGAACATATTCGGGCTAGGTATTGCTCGTGTAGAACGATCAGTTCCACGGATAAAATCACATACGTCTGGAATAACAAGTGGATTTATATACGTAAAAGAGAATTACAAATTCGTTATTATGATCGGCGATGGGAGCGAGTACAAAATCTCTGAGGGGGATCGACGGAACGTTATCGGGTCGCAGCTAACTGACGAACTCGGTATCGACGCGGCGCGAATCGAGTGGCGAAAGGACTTCACGCGGTTCGATCGGGCGGATGCAGACCGCCTCGAGTCGATGTCGGAGTTGTTCGACACCATTGCAGACGGTCTCGTCGATGATTTCTATGCGGAGATGCAGTCTCACGAGGAGACGGTTGCGATACTGGACTCCTCGAGCAAGGAAGTCGAGAGCCTGAAACGGACTCAGGCGGAGTATCTCAAAGATCTTGGTCGCGGGAACTACGGGCAGGACTACTTCGACCGGCGAGCGAAAATCGGGAAGCTTCACGACATGCTCGATCTCGGACCGGAAATCTACCTGGGGGCGTACTCGATCTACTACGAAGGTATTCTCGACGCAATCGCACGTTCGGCCAAAGATCAGCCGGCGCTTTCCGGCGGTTCGGACGGTGCCGAAACGACAGCAGCGACGGAGTCGCCGACAGGCGCTGGCGCGACAGTATCAGGAACGGACGCAACCGCAGCAACTGACGCGTCCGCAGGTACCGGCGCGGCGGCAACGAAAACCCGAGAAGAGCCGCTTCTCACCGCCAGCGAAGCTCAGGAGGCGGTCGACGACGCCGTCGACGAGGTGGTCGATCGGACGCTCTCGGCGCTCAAACTCATCAACCTCGATCAGCAGATCGTGATGGACACCTACATCCACTCCTACGCGGATATCGAGGCGGAACTCGAGCGCCGAGAGCGCGTCACCGAAAGCGTCGAAGAAAACGTTTCGAAGCTTCGCGGCTCCGCAGACGACGCCGTCGAGCGGTCGAACGAAGTCGGCCAGCTCGCCGAAGAGCAGGTCGAGTCGATGTCCCAGGTGTCGGGCGAGATCTCGAGTCTCTCGGCGACGGTCGAGGAAATCGCCTCGAACGCCGAGGAGGTCAGTTCGACCAGCGAAAC
Source organism: Halostagnicola larsenii XH-48 (assembly GCF_000517625.1). Taxonomy (GTDB): domain Archaea; phylum Halobacteriota; class Halobacteria; order Halobacteriales; family Natrialbaceae; genus Halostagnicola; species Halostagnicola larsenii. Next base: position 2,190,544 of record NZ_CP007055.1, read on the forward strand.
CGCGACGAATATCGCGGACAACGCCTCCGACACCGCCGGCGATGCACTCGAGAAGATGGAGAGCCTCGAGCGAGCCGCTGGAGAGGTCGCCGAAGATGTCGAGAATCTCCGCGAACGGGTCGACCGGATCGACGAGATCGTGAAGGTCATCAACACGATTGCCGATCAGACGAACTTGCTTGCGATCAACGCCTCGATCGAGGCCGCGACTGCGGGTGAGGCCGGTGACAGCTTCGCCGTCGTCGCCGACGAGGTCAAATCCCTCGCCGAGGAGTCCCAGGAGGAGGCAAAGAACATCGAGCAGATGATCGAGCAGATCAAAGCGGACACCGAAAATACCGTCGAGAGCATGAACCGAGCGGGGGCGGAAACCGACGATGCGGTCGATCTCGTCGAGGACGCCGTCGAGGACCTGAACCGGATCGAATCGTCGGTTCGAGAGGCGACGACCGGTATTCAAGAGGTCGCCGACGCGACTGACGATCAGGCTGCAAGCACCGAGGAAGTCGCCAGCATGACCGACTCCTCGATGGGGAAAGCCGAAGAGATCGCTGACGCCAGCAACGAGATCGCCGACGCAAACGAGTATCAGGCCGAACTCGCCAAGGAGATCGAAGCCGAGGTCGACGAGTTACGAGATAACGACCTCCAACGCTGAATTCCGGTCCCGATTATCGCGATTCAATCGTCATCGTCCCCCGAGACGGTGAGCGCCTGTATTTACTGTGGACAACTGTGTTCGACGTTGGCCGGTGGGTTAGTCGTCGGTCAGGATATCCGCGGAGAGTCCCTGAGCCATCTCGATTTCCTTCGAGTTGTTGAGCGTGAACGCGGTCCGTTCGGTGACGGCCTCGATGGCTTCTCGAGCGCTCGGATAGCCGTTGCCCGACTTCTTGACGCCGCCGAACGGAAGCTGGATCTCCGCGCCGATACACGGGAGGTTCGCGTACGCGAGGCCGATCTCGGCTTCGTCGCGAAACCGGTTGATCTTCCGGTAGTCTTCGCTGACGATCGCGCCCGCGAGGCCGTAGGGAGTGTCGTTGTGGATCTCGAGCGCCCGGTCGATGTCGCCGTCGTACTCGAGGAGGGCGACGTGGGGTCCGAAACACTCCTCTTGGAGACACCGCAGGTCGGAGTCGTACTCGAGTTCGTAGACGAACGGGCCGACCCAGTGGCCGGTTTCATGACCCTCGGGAATCTCCTCATCCCCGAGTTCGAAGCGGTCGACGAGCACCTCGGCCCCTTCCTTGCGGGCCAGTTCGTTGTGTTTCGCGATCTTTTCGACGTGCTGGGCCTCGATCGCGGGACCCATGAACGTCGATTCATCGAGCGGATCGCCGACGGAGATGCTCTCTGCGACCTCGACGAAACGGTCCTTGAACTCCTCGTAGACGTCGGTGTGGACGATCAGGCGCTCGGAAGAGACGCAGCGCTGACCGGTCGTCTTGAAACTGGACATGATTGCCGAGTGGATCGCGATGTCCATGTCGGCGTCTTCGGTGATGATGATCCCGTTTTTGCCGCCCATTTCGCAGGCCGCGAGTTTGCCGGGCTCGGCCCCGACCTTGCCGGCGATCTCGTGGCCGACTTCCGCGGAGCCGGTAAAGAGAACGGTGTCGACGCGCTCGTCGTCGGTGATGGCCGCACCGGCGTCGCCGAAGCCCTGCACCATGTTGAATACGCCGTCGGGGATGCCTGCGTCCTCGAACATTTCCGCGATGATCTGGCCGCACCACGGCGTCTGTTCGGCGGGCTTCCAGACGACCGTGTTGCCCTCGACCAGCGCGATAGCCATGTGCCAGAACGGGATCGCGACGGGGAAGTTCCAGGGAGTGATACAGCCGACGACGCCACGCGGTTTGCGGCGCATGTACGCATCCTTCGAGGCTATTTCGCTCGGAACGACGTCGCCGTGGGGATGGCGGGCGTTGGCCGCGGCCCACTCGACCATGTGATAGGCTTCGACGACATCGGCTCGCCCCTCCGAGATTTCCTTGCCGCACTCTTTCGTGACGATTTCGCCCAGTTCGTCCGTCCGATCGCGGAGTTCGTGGTAGATGTCCCAGAGGTACTCCGCGCGGTCGATATACGAGAGGGATCGCCACTCCTCGGTCGCGTCTTCAGCGGCCTCGAGCGCCCGGTCGACATCCGACTCGGTTCCACGGGCGAACGACGCGAGCCGTTCACCCGTCGCCGGGTTCTCGCTGTCGAACGTTTCCGCGCCGTCGCCGTCGGTCCACTCGCCTGCAATGTAGTGTTCGTACGTGTCGCCGGCAGATTGACTCGCCATACCCTGTTATCGGTCTCCGATCAGTAGTAAATGGCCCCTCCCATGGTCGGGACAAACGTATAAATATGTGCGTGATACTACCAGACATGGCAACCACAGAGACCGCAGACGAGTATCCGCCCGCCGGTGCGTGTCTCACCCTCGAGATCTGGCACCCGAACTGCTGGACGCTCGAGGTGACCGAGGCGACCGAGGCGAGTCTTCTGGCACACACCGTCTACAACGCGACCGACGGCCGGGTCAAGGGCCACTTTACCGCCTACGGCGACTCGCTCGCGGCGGTCACCGACCTGATCGACGCGACCCGGAGCTCGCCGTTGACCGATTCCGTCGTCGTGATGCAACGGAGATACGGGTTCGACGAAGCCGGATCCGTTCCGGGAAACGCCGCACGAGAGCTGTTCGTCGAGTACGATCCGACCAACACGATCAGCGACGCGCTCGCCTCGGAGGGGTTCATCCAAGAATCGGCGGTCCGAATCCGCAACGGCACCGAGTACTGGTCGGTGTTCGTCGGGGACACGGACCGCGATCGGCTCCACGATCGACTCGAGACCGTCCGCGAGAAGGGCTCAGCCGAGATCACGGTCGCGAAGATCACGACACACGACGCGTTCAACACCGAAACGCCGGGCCGCGTCGCGCTCCTCTCGACGCGCCAGCGCGACGTCTTCGAACTCGCGTGCGAACACAACTACTACGCCTGGCCCAGGGAGATCACGACGCGGGAGCTTGCAGAGAAGGCGGACGTGTCGAAGACGACGCTGCTCGAGCACCTCCGAAAGGCGGAAGCGAAACTGCTCGACCCGGCTATCGAAGAAGTTAGCCAGCCGCTGTGAACGGACGTTCGAACGCTCGAGACGATTCGAATCGTTATTTTCCCAAAAAACCTGGCGAAACGTTTGGTCGGTGTAGCGCTTAAGCGTTCTCAGTCGAGATACCAGTTTAGATGATACCACCGATCGCCAGTCGGTTCGTCGCCGGGGAGTCGCCAGCGAAGGCCATAGAGCACGTCCAGCAGCTCGACGACGACGAGGTCGGGGCGATCCTCAACCTGCTCGGCGAACACCACACGGACCCGGACGTGATCGCCGAGGACGTCGACGCCTACCGGTCGCTCGCCGACTCCATCGCGCGGACAACGTTCGACGCCTGTATCTCCGTCAAACCCTCGCAGATCGGCCTCGATATCGGACCCGAGGAGTTCGAGTCCAACCTCGAGCGGATCGTCTCGCACGCGGCCGACCGCGACGTTTTCGTCTGGGTCGATATGGAAGATCACACGACGACGGACGCGACGCTCGAGGCGTACGAACGGCTGGCTCGAGAGTACGCGCCGGACCGGAGCGCTCGAGCGGAGGAGGTGGCGGGTGCCGGAGCGACGGAAGCGACAGAAATCGGATCGACGAAAACGGCGGAAAGCGGATCGGGTACGGACGGAGTGATGGTCGAAGACGGAGCGGTCGGCGAAGGCGTCCTCGGACTCTGCCTGCAGGCGAACCTGAAACGCACGCGCGAGGATCTCGAGCGGTTGTCCGACGTTCCCGGCAAAGTTCGACTGGTCAAAGGGGCCTACGACGAGCCGAAATCCATCGCCTACAAAGAGAAAGAGCGGGTCGACGAGGCCTACCGGACGCTTCTCGAGGACGCCTTCGAGAACCGCGACGGCGGCATCGCGGTCGGGAGCCACGACCCCGCCATGATCGAGTACGCACGGGAGCTACACGAGGAGTACGGAACCCCCTACGAGGTCCAGATGCTGATGGGCGTTCGCGACGACGCCCAGCGCGACCTGGCGGCCGACGGCGTCACGGTCTATCAGTACGTTCCCTACGGCTCCCGCTGGCTGTCGTACTTCTATCGGCGCGTCCGCGAACGAAAGGAGAACCTGCTGTTTGCCGTCCGCGCGGTCCTTTCGTGAGCGGCAAGCGTTTCGTCTCGTCCGCGGCGATCATCTCGTGGGAGCCAGTAGGCAGTACGTTTCGTCGACGGTAAACGGCCTTCGACCGCGAACGATAGAGCAATCCACGTAGCCCTTGCAAGGTGAGACATGCGCGAACTCGACGGCGCGGACGCGGGCGGCCAGTTCGTTCGAACGGCGCTTTCGCTGGCGGCCCTCGAGAACGAACCGATCCGGATCGAGAACGTCCGCGGCGATCGCTCGACGCCGGGGATGCGACCCCAGCACCTCGCGGTCCTCGAGACGATGGAAGCGATCTGCGACGCCGAGGTCTCGGGTGCGGCGGTCGGCTCGGAGACGATCGAGTTCGAACCGAGACTCGAGTCCGACGGCGAGAAAGCAACCATTCCGGGCGGCAGCTACGCCGTCGGTATCGCTACTGCGGGGAGCATCACGCTCCTGTTCGACGCCGTCTTGCCGCTCGCGACGGCGCTCGAGGAACCCCTGTCACTCACCGTCACCGGCGGGACCGACGTGACCTGGTCGCCGCCGATCGAGTACGCGACGCATGTCAAATTCCCGGTGCTCCGGCGGTTCGGACTCGAGGTGTGCTGTGACGTTGACCGCCGCGGCTTCTATCCGGACGGCGGCGGGCGTGCGACGCTTCACCTGGCCCCGTCAAATATCGAGCCGATCGATCTCGAGATGCGGGGGAGCGTCGACGGCGTCCGGTGTTACTCGACCGAGTCCGCGTCGCTCGCGAACAGCGACGTGGCCGCTCGGCAGGCAACGGGGGCGCTCGAGCGGCTTTCGACCCGCTGCGACGATGCCGGCGGGCTCGAGGTTCGGACCCGACGGGAGACGACGGCGGCGAGCGACTGTCCCGGGTCGGCGGTCGTGCTCCGCCTCGAACACGCCGGCGGACTGGCGGGGTTCAGTTCGCTCGGCGAGCGAGGGAAGCCGGCCGAACGCGTGGGCGAGGACGCGGCCGACGCGGCGAACCGGTTTCTCGAGTCCGGGGCGGCCGTCGACCGGCACCTTGCGGACCAACTGCTCGTCTTTCTCGCGCTCGCGGGCGGAGCAGTCCGAACCTCGGCCGTCACCGATCACGTCGCGGCCAGTCTGGGGCTGCTCGATGAGTTCAGATACGAGTTCGATCGCGAACGGGCGGACGACTCCGTCCTCGTACGACGAGCGTAGGGAGAACTCAGCTCTGGAGTCCGCTCGAGAGATCAGTATCCCTTTTATCACGCCATCCGTTTTGCCAGCCATGACAGAGTTACGGCAGATGGCGAGCCCCCGTGGCGGTGAAACCCGTGAGTGATCTCGTTACCTTCGGCGAAACGATGCTGCGGCTTTCCCCGGCCGGAAACGAGCGGATCGAAACGGCGAGCGAGTTCGAGGTTCGCGCGGCGGGTGCAGAGAGCAACGTCGCGATCGCGGCAGAGCGGCTTGGAACCCCGTCGACGTGGCTCTCGAAGCTTCCGGACAACCCGCTGGGACGGCGCGTCGCCGGCGAACTCGAGCGCTACGGCATCGACGCCGACCCGGTCTGGACCCAGGAGGGCCGGCAGGGAACCTACTACCTCGAGCAGGCGGGCAAACCGCGCGGGACGAACGTCGTCTACGACCGGGCGAACGCGGCGGTCACGACCGCCGAATCCGAGGAGTTCGACCTCGAGGCGCTCCGAAACGCCGAGGTGTTTTTCACCTCGGGGATCACGCCCGCGCTTTCCTCGACGCTCGCGGAGACGACGGCGACGCTGCTCGAGACCGCGAGCCAAAGCGGGACGACGACGGCGTTCGACCTGAACTATCGGAACAAGCTCTGGAGTCCGGCCGAGGCGAGAGAGACGCTGACCGCGCTCTTCGATTCGATCGACGTGCTCGTCGTCGCCGCTCGAGACGCCCGACACGTGCTCGATCTCGAGGGCGACGCCGAGGAACTGGCGGCGACGCTCGGAACCGAGTACGGGTTCGAGACGGTCGTGCTCACCCGCGGCTCAGCGGGCGCGCTCGCCTGGCACGGCGGCGAGTACCACGAGCACGACGCCTACGAAACCGAGACCGTCGACCCGATCGGCACGGGCGACGCGTTTACGGGCGCGTTTCTCGCTCGCCGGATCGACGGCGACGACGTCTCGAGAGCGCTCGAGTACGCCGCGGCGACGGCCGCGCTCAAGCGAACGATTCCCGGCGACATCGCGGTCATCACGCCGGATGAAGTCGAATCGGTCATTGACGAGCAGACCTCGGATATTTCGCGATAAGCGACTGCAGCGTGCGTTTTCGAGTGCTTGGAGGGCCGAAGGCTCGAGTTTCGTGCGAGCGAATAGCAAACACAATTGGACGGTTTTGTCAGAAACTGCTTTAGGGTACCGTCGGAAGTCGAGACTGTCATGTACAGAATAACCGCGATCGCACTCGCAGCGTTGTTGATGACCGCGACGCTCCCAGCCGCCGCCATCGGCGGGGTTGCGGGCGCAGGCCCACAGGAATCGTCCCAATCGATGGCCGCCGATGGTGACGCCTACGCGGGAACGCACGTCGCGTTCGAGACGTCGAACACCGCGGTGACGAACTACAGCGTCGGCGGCGAGGCGGTGTTCGAGAACGTGAGCGTCGACTCCCAGAGCGACCACGAAAGCGAGACGGGAATCGGGAGCAGTTCGGGGCTCTCGGCGGTGACGAACGTCTCCGGACTCGGACTCACGATAGACGCACAAACGGAGACGCGAGTGAAAATCGCATCCGAGGGATCCGCGTCGATGAGCGCCCACGACACCGAACGGGGTATCCTCACCGTCGACGCCGGCAGCGAGTCCCAGTACGTCGAGGCGACGCTCGCCGAGGGAGCCAACGCGACGGCCGAGAGCGACGGCAACGCTGTCGTCGTCGAAAGCGAAAATCGTAGCGGAGCCTTCGTCATCGCCGGCGACGGCGAGGTCGACGTCAACGACGAAGGCGACGTGACGGCCGAACTCGGCAGTAACTCGACGCTCGTCTTCCGATCGTACGACGAGGGCGAGCGCGACGAGGCGGCCAAAGAGCAGGAACGGCTGATCGCAAACGGTACGGCGACGGCCGAGGTGTACGCCGACCACCGAGACGGCGAGCGGGTCGCCGACGTGGCTACCTACGGTGAGGATATCGCCGTCGAGACGAAGGCCGAAAGCGAGGAACGACTCGAGATGACCGCCGAGCGCGCCCAGAGGGAGGGAACGGTCATCATCGCGACGGTCTCCGAGACGGCGATCGACGGGGCCGAATCGGCCGACGACCTCGAGGTAACCGTCGACGGCGAGGCCGCCGCCGAGGCGTCCTCGTACAGCGAGCTCGAGGGTGCCATCGGCGGCGACCAGTCGCGGTACATGGTGACCCAGTCGGGCGAGGCCGACGCATCGGCTGACGTCCTCATCGCCGTCAACCACTTCTCGGAGCGAGACGTGGCGGTCCAGCCCGCGAGCGCCGACGGCGGTGCACTCGGCGACAGCGTGCCCGGCTTCGGCGTCGGCGTTTCGGTCGTCACGCTGGTGTCGGCCGCGGCCGCTCGAGTCCGCAGCTAATCGGCGCGACGAGTGAACGCGAACGCTGGCCGGATCTTCGTCAGCAGAGTGAGTTTATCCAGTTTTTCGCCATCAGCGTACTCTATTTGGCCGGGAGGACGACTCGAGCACCGCGAGAGCCGTTCGACCCGGGGAAGGGCAGGCTGACGGCTGGTCCTGGCGGATTGAAAGGGCGAAGCGGGCGCGGTTCGGAGCGAGTGAAGCGAGTGAGAACCGCGAATGCGAACGGGGAACGAGCGGGCTGAACAGCGTGAAGCCCGCGAACCAAGTGACCCGTGAGCGGTTTCGCGCTCGGATAGGGCCGACACAGCGACCGCGAAACCGCGGAGGGCTTTCTATTTGTTCACTCTTCCAGAGCAAGTTCTGGTGTCGCACTCAAAACCATGAGACCTGAGTCGCTCAACTATCACCTTCAACTATCACCTTCTGTACTAGCCGCGGAACGATTTTTTGTGTCGGCGCGAAAGTCGACGTATGGTACACGTCGCGATCATCGGTGGGTACGGCAGCGCGGGCGTCGCCGTCGCCGACGAACTGGTCGACCGGGCGGACGAAGACTCCGAACGCGACCTCGAGCTAACGCTGATCGACGACGGCGAGCCGGGCGGCGGCCTCTGCATTCTCAGGGGGTGTATGCCCTCGAAGGACGTTCTCTCGGCCGCACAGCACCGGTATCAGGTCAGACACGACGACCGACTCGAGGGGGTTCCCGAGGCCGTTCCCGAGCGCGTCGTCGCCCAGAAAGACGACCATATCTCCGGGTTCGCACAGCACCGCCGGGATCACGTCCACGAACTCGCCGAGCGCGAGAACGTCGAGTTCATCCACGACACCGCCGAATTCGTCGACGACCGCGTGCTCGAGGTCGGCGATCGAACCCTCGAGCCCGATTACGTCGTCATCGCGACGGGCTCGGCGGTCAACGTCCCCGACCTGCCCGGCATCGAGGACGTCCCGTTTTCGACCAGCGCGGACGTACTCGACGCCACCGAGTTCCCCGAGAGCGCGATCGTGATGGGCTTTGGCTACATCGGCCTCGAACTCGTCCCGTACCTCTCGGAGGTCGGCGGCGTCGATGTCACGGTCATCGAACACGACGAGCACCCCCTCGATGAGATGGAACCAGCATACGGCGAGACGATTCTCGAGCTCTACCGCGAGCACTTCGACGTGGAGATCCTCACGGAGACCGACGAGAAACGACTCGAGGCTATCGGATCGGGTGGCGATGCCGGCAGTACCGGCGATGAGGCGACAACCGCTGCCGACGCGACGGCGGCCGCGTCCGACGGCGTCCGCCTGCACGTCGACCGAGACGGCGTCGAAGAAACGCTCGAGGCCGAGGAGCTGTACCTCTTCACCGGTCGTCGCCCCAACGTGGACGGCCTGGGCCTCGAGAATACGGCGCTCGAGGTCGGAGAGGGGTGGGTCGGCTCGACGATGCAGGCTCGCGACGACGAGCGCGTGTTCGTAGTCGGCGACGTCAACGGGAGAGAGCCGATCTTACACGTCGCCAAAGAACAGGGGTTCGCGGCCGGACGAAACGTCTTGCGTCACGACCGCGGGCAGGATCTCGAGGCGTACGCGAACGTGCCCCACCACGTCATCTTCTCGGGGCTCGGCGTCTACCCATTCGCCCGGATCGGACACACGCCGGCGACGGCAGGCGAGAGCGACATGGACACCATCGTCGTCTCGAGCGATGCGTCCTCCGAGGGCGTGTTCAAGTCGAAGAATCACCCGGAGGGGCGCGCGACGCTCGTTGTCAACGCCGAGGACGGCTCGGTATTGGGCTATCAGGGCCTTCACCTCCACGCGGATGTGATGGCCAAGACGATGCAACTGGCCGTCGAGATGGCACTGGACGTTCGCGAAATTCCGAGTCGCGCCTACCACCCGACGACACCCGAAATCCTCGACAGTCTCCTGCGGGCGGCCGAGGCAGAACTCGAGGAGCGATCCGAGAACGGTGCCGCCGGACCGCCCGCGGATGCCGACCGCTCCGAATAGTGCTCGACCCCCACCCGCGGACATCGACCGCTCCGAGTAGCGGTCCTTCTTCGGACGCATCCTGTCGACTCGAGACGACGTAACCCCATTCTTAAGCGAGCGGACTGTCTCCACTTCGATAATGTCACGGTCAGTGAGGGGTGGGGATCGAGGCCGAGACCGGCTCTCGATCGCAGTCGTGGTAATCCTCGCGGTGTCGCTCGCGATCGCAAGCGGCCCCGCGGCCGTCGCCGGAACCAGCGCCGTTGTGGACGGCGGAAACGAGGGCTGGTCGTCCACTGTCTCGAACAGTCTTTCGTACACCTCGAGCGATCTCCCGAACGCCTCGAATACCTCGAGCGGTCTCCTAAACGCCTCGAGCGATCTGCCAGGGGGCCAGTCCCAGTGGGCCGACGCCACCACACCCACAACCGATTCGAACCGAACGGCGATCGATCCGGCACTCGAGAACGCGACCGGAACGCAGTCCGTAGTGTCGGTGGTCGTCGAGTTCGACGAGCCGTCGAACCGTTCGTTTGAGGCCGGGGCCACCGCACGGCAGGCGGCGACCGATTCGGTCCAGCGGCCGCTCGAGACCTACGCGAACCAGACCGACGGCGTCGGTTTCGAGCACGGGTTCTGGGTCACCAACGCCGCCGTGGTGACCGTGGATACGGAACAGATAGCACTCGCGGACACGGTGGACGAAATAGCCGAACTCGATCGCGTAGAACACGTTCGTCAGGAAGCGGCGGTTTCTATTCTGCAGGTCAGAGACGACCAGTCGACGGAATCCGACGCGGCCACGCTCGCATCGACGGCCAGCGACGACGCGTCGTACAACCTCGAGCAAACCAACGTCTCGGCGGTCTGGGACGGGTTCCGTACGACCGGCGAGAACGCGACGATCGCGGTCCTCGATTCCGGCGTCGATGACGGTCACCCCGACATCGACCTCGAGGGGTGGGCGGACTTCACGAGCGATCCGTCGGACGATCCGACCGTCTACGACGACCACGGCACGCTGGTCTCGGGCGTCGCGACCGGCGGCGACGAAAGCGGAGCACCGATCGGCGTCGCGCCGGACGCGAACCTGCTCCACGGCGCGGTCGTCGCGGACTGTGCGGACGGGACCTGCAGAACGTCCGAGTCGGCCGTTCTCGAGGGGATCGAGTGGGCCGTCGAGCAAGAGGCCGACGCCGTCAGCATCAGCCTCGGCTGGTACCGCTACAGCGAGTCGTTCATCAGCGCCGTCGAGCGCGCGAACGACGCCGGAACGGTCGTCGTCGGCGCGAGCGGCAATCAGGGAAACGGATCCTCGCTCACGCCGGGGAACGTCTACGACGCGCTGAGCGTGGGTGCAACGAACGAATCCCGGGGCGTCGCCCCGTTCTCGAGCGGCGAAACGATCGAGACCGACGACGCGTGGGGATGGGACGCGCCGGACGACTGGCCGGAGACGTACCACACGCCGGGGGTCGTCGCGCCGGGCGTCGGCATCGAGAGCACGGCCCCCGACGGAGCGTATCGCACGGCCAGCGGAACGAGCATCGCGGCCCCGCACGTCGCCGGGGTCGTCGCGCTCGTCCAATCGGTGACGACGGCAGATCTCGAGGCCGAGGAGATCGTCGACGCGCTCAGAGCAACCGCCAAAAAACCGGCCGAAGCGTGTTCGCTCGAGGACGACTGCGGGACGAATCCTGACACTCGCTACGGAAACGGCATCGTCGACGCGTACGCGGCGATCGACGCGCTCGGAACCCACGCCACCGTCGACGGAACGGTCACCGACCGGGTAACGGGCGAACCGATCCCCGACGCGGCGGTGGTACTGACCGCGGGCGACGGCGAGAGGTACGAAACGACGACGGACGCAGACGGCAGGTTCGACGTGACGGGACTCTCCGGCGCACAGAAATATACCGTCTCCGTCGACGCGGACGGCTACAATTCCGTCGCCGAGACGAGCGACGTACCCGCCGACGGGACGACGACGATCGACTCTGCGCTGGCCGGAACCGGAGCGGTCGACGTACTCCTGACCGACGACCACTTCGGCAGTGGGATCGAGGACGCGACGGTCGAACTCGTCGGCGATCGCGGAACGTACACCGCGACCCACGTCGAAAACGAAACGTACACCGCCGAGAACGTTCCGGCGCTGGGCGAGTACGAGCTGCGCATGGCCGCCGACGGATACGAACCCGAGAGCGCCACCGTCTCGCTCGAGACGGACGCCGAACCGATCGCCGAATCGTACGCGCTCGAGGGGAACGCGACCCTCGAGATCACCGCCGAGACGGACGATGGCGACCCCGTCGAGAACGCGTCGCTCTCGATCACACGTGAATCGGGGGCGTCGTTCGAACCCCCAGAACGGACCGCCGGGAACGGAACGCTCGCGGTGACGGTACCCGGAGCGGGTGACAGATACACGATCGAGGCCACGGAATCCGACGCAGGATCGGGATCCGCCGAGAGCGCGGCTCTCGAGAGCGGGGAACGTGCTTCCGTAACGGTCGTCCTCTCCGATCGCGTGCTTTCGACGCCCGGGTTCGGACTCGCCCCGGCGGCACTCGCAATATTCGTGCTCCTCGGGCGGATGGGGATGGAGTGGAACCGAAATCGTCGCTGACGATTCGGTGCGCCTCATTTCAGTACTCGACGGCTGTGTTGTCAGGACTCGACGGCTATGCCGTGGCTCCGACGGATACGTGCTATGTTGTGGCCGGATCCGTGCCAGTAGCAGTCGTCTCGAGATCGAATCGACCGAGGCGCGTCTCCATCTCGGCGGCCATCTCGTCGATCGATTCCGAGATATCGGCCATTCGGTCGATGGTTTCGGTCTGCTGGTCGATGTTCGTCGAGACGGCAGCCATCCGGTCGTCGATCTCGGCACTGCGCTCGGAGAGATCGGTTACGATGTCCTGGACGGCCTGTGCGTCTGCCGCCTGATCTTCGGCCGCTCGAGCGATGTTCTGAATCCCCTGATCCGTTTCCTGTACCGCGTCGTCTATCTCGTCTATATGTTCGACGATGCCGTCGACGGCCTCGGCGCTCGTCTCGACCGTGGTATTGGCCCGTTCGATCGTTTCGACGGTCTCATCGACGTCCGACTGGATGCCCTCGAGATCGCTCGAGATCGTCTCGGCGGTCTCTTTGGACTCGTCGGCGAGTCGCTTGATCTCCTGGGCGACGACCGCGAACCGGTCGCCGGACCCGTCCGCGCGCGCCGCTTCGATGTTGGCGTTGACCGCCAGCAGATTCGTCTGATCGGCGATGTCGCTGACGAGTTCCGCCATCTCCCCGATCATGCCCATCTGTTCTTGAAGCGTCTGGACCTGCGTCACCGTTTTTCCGGACGCCTCCATCGATTCGGTCATCCGCTCGAGCGCGGTTTCGGCCTCCGTCGACCCCCGGTCGGTTCGGTCGCTCGCCTCCGCGGCCCGCTGCTCGATGGTGCCCGCGTTCGCCGTGATCTCCTCGATCGCCGCGGAAAGATTCGAGACGTTTTCCTCGACGACGGCCGCCTGCTCGGCCTGTTCGCTCGTTTTCGAGTCCACGGCCTGGCTCGCCCGATCGATCTCGACGGTCGCGCTCGAGGTCTCCTCGGCCGCGTCGACGAGGTCATCGCTGATCTGGCTCAACTGTTCGGAGTTGTGTCGCACCTCCGCGAGCGCGTCGTGAATCGTCTCGATCGCGCTCGAGAGATCCGTTGCCATCGCCGAGAAGCGGTCGTACGCGTCCTGTACTTCCTCGGAGTCGCCGTCGGGCGCTGGAACCTCCGGCTCGATCGTGAAATCGCCGTCGCTGAGCCTGTCCATCCAGCCCTGGAACGATTCGACGACGTTCTGCTGGTAGGCCTGATACTGCTCTAGGGTCTCCTGGCGATTGATCGCCTCGACGCGTTCGGAAACGTCGCGGTTGATCTCGATCGCCCCGGTGAGTTCGCCGGCGGCGTCGAAAAGCGGGAAGAACGTTCGGCTAACGTGGATCGTCTCGCCGTCGACCTCGACGACGCCCTCTAAGTTCTGAATCGACTCCTCTGTCTCGAGGACCTCCTTCATGACGGAGTTATCGGCTTCCTCGAGGTCGAACAGGTTCTTCTCGAGCAGTTCGCCGGGAACGCGCCCGAAGAGGTCGCGACACGCCTCGTTCGAGTGGGTGAAGTTACCCTCGGCGTCGATGACGAAGATGGGATCAGTCGAGCCTTGCAGATAGCTTACGATGATCGACTCGGCGGTGGCCTCCCCGAACGGCGTTTCCGCGGAAACGCGCTCGACGTCACCGGCCGGGTCTACCAACGCTCCATCAATGTCATCCCAGTCGCCGGTGTGACCACCGGGATTAGCTGTGTCAGTCTCACTGGGTTCGGATCCCGTCGAAGAATCTGCCGGTTCTGCCGGGCCGGTAATCCCGACCAATCCTGCCAACAAATTGCGCATGGCAAGCGTTATGCAGACCCAATATTTAAATCAGATGGCGGATTTCCCCGGGAAATCAGACAGCACAGAGACACGACATCCACAGTTTCCCAAGTTATCGACGGGAAGAAAGCGGCGCGGATACGACGGAGCGCCCAGTGGCGAGATACCGCCTGCTCTGAGAATCGGTCGCTCATTCACCACTGGCGAAACATACGTAAATATACATGACCGAGACACCAGTTATATGGGAACGTCCCCTGTCGATCCCGCGTCCACTCCGTCGAATGCGATAGTAACACACGGGATACCAGATAACAATCACATCAGGGAGACTATATATCTGTCCGGTTCCGAACGTGGTAACGTGATGCAACTACGACGCAGCACAGCGGACAGTCGGATAGATTCGAACGAATCCCCCACCCAAGTGCAGGTGAGCAACTGATGGTACTCGAGAACTCCATCAGCGCGGAACTGCTGTTGGCCGGTCGGATCCTGTTCGGTCTCGTGATCGCGTTTACCGGGCTCAATCACTTCCTCGACGCGGAGAGCATGATCGGCTACGCCGAAGCGAAGGGCGTCCCGGCGGCGTCGCTCGCGATTCCTGTATCGGGTGCAGTGTTGCTCTTCGGCGGGTTGGGCATCGTGCTGGGCGTCTTCCCGGTGCTGGCCGCGGCGGTCCTCGTCGTGTTCTTCGTCGTCGTCACGCCGAAGATGCACGACTTCTGGAACGTCCCCGAGGACCAGAAGCAGGGCGAGATCAACAGCTTCCTCAAAAACGTCGGACTGCTCGGCGCGTCGCTCGTCTTTCTCGCGCTCGGCGTGTCCTCGTGGCCGTACGCGGTGAACCTCGGTCTCTTCTGAGCGTCGATCTCAGCTGATCGGCCGCTAAGACGAATCAGCAGCGCTCGAGTACTCCAAGCGATGGTGCCGACTCGAGAAGCACGGCCGCCGATCGAATTCGGCGAACGGCGTTTCGTCGCCGTCAACGCGTCACAGACCACCACAACTCGTTTATTAGTTGACGACATCAGTCGAGTCGACATGCCTCGAATTCGATCGGCGACGCTCGAGGACGTTCCGGCGATCCGGCGGATCGCGACCGAGAGTTGGCACGCGGTCTACGACGACATTCTGGGTCCCGAGACGGTCGACGCGCAGACCAACAAGTGGTACGCGGCCGAGGCCCTCGAGGAAAGCCTCGAGCGGGTAGCGAACCGAGACGTCGGCGCGTATCTGGTCGCCGAGCGCGAACCCAGTGTGAATCGCAAACCCGCCGACGCGACGGAGACGACGCCGACAGAGACCTCACCCGATCAGGAACCACCGGGGTCGGTCGTCGGGTTCGTCCAGGGGACTCCCGAACGAACCTCGAGTGAACCGACGCGATATTCACGGCGAGTCGCGGTCCTCACCCGGATCTACGTCGATCCCGACTCGTGGAACGGCGGCGTCGGTTCGACGCTGGTTGGGGCCCTCGAAGAATCCCTCGACGACTCGTTCGAAACGCTCCGGGTGCACGTTCTCGCCGGCAACGATGTCGGCATCTCGTTCTACGAATCGACCGGCTTCGAACGCGTCGAGACCCAGCGCAGCGATCTCGAGGAAAACATTGACGAGACGAGCATCGACGAACCGCTCGAGGAGCACGTCTACGAGAAAACGCTGTAGTCCCGACGAAGCGATGAAATCCGCAAGATGAGAGGGTGTCGACGCTGCCGGCGATTACAGCGTGTTTTCGGCGTCGCCGTCGACGACCTCGATGCCGCGATTGTTGACCGCCGTCGGATCGAGACCGACTTCCTGCAGGAACGTCTTGTACTCGCGTTCGCACTGTTCGGCGTCCTTTTGCTTGTCGCTGGCCCGATCACAGAGCGCGACGAGGTTCTCCGGCACGTCGTTCTGGTAGACGATCCAGTGGTTGATCAGGTCCGATAGCCGTCGGATGGGGCTCGTGAAGTGGCCGTAGATCTCGAAGTTCAGCGCGTGGTGCCCGCCGAAGGGGTCGTTCATGTATCGTGCGCGTGGCATGACTTTCATCACGGCCCACTGGATCTTATCGAGTTGGCGACCCGGCGCGTCCTCGAGCGTGGCATTGACCGCCATTCGCGGGTCGTCCCACTTGTCGCCGGGGATCGAAACGCCGTCTAAGTCCTGAATCTCCTGGAGCGCCTTCGACCACTCGTCGGGACTCGGTTGCGGGTGAACCCGATACATCGCCTCGACGCCGCGAGACCACATGAGTTCGTGCGTGACGGCCTTGTTCGCTTTCAGCATGCACTCCTCGATGATGGTGTGTGCACGGTCGCGAGCGGGGTTCAACACGAGCGAGCCGTCTTCCTTGCGGATCTCGTGCATCCGGTCGGCGAGTTCGTGCACCAGCGTGTTCTCCTCGTGCAGCGGTGCTTCGGGGTCCTCGAGTCGGTTCTCGGCCTGCGAGTAGGTGAGCCGTTCGTCGGATTCGATCACCGACTTGTAGATGTCGATCGTCTCGTAGGAGAGGTTCTCCTTGTCCAGATGCATCTCGACGGTGTGGGCGAATCGCTCCTCGTTCGGAACGAGCGAGCAGACCGATTCGGCCAGCACCGGCGGCAGCATGTGGATGGTGTATCCCGGCAGGTAAACCGTGTTCCCGCGTTCGACGGCCTCGTCCCACATCGCCGTCTCCGGGTTGACGTAGTGGGTGACGTCGGCGATGTGAACCCAGAGGACGTACTCCTCTTCGCGCTCTTCGACCGAAATCGCATCGTCGAAGTCCTGGGCGTCGATCGGATCGGTCGTCCAGGTCGTCAGATCGCGCAGATCCTGGCGGGCGTCGATCTCCTCGTCGATCTCACCCTGCACGTCTCGAGTCAGTTCCTCGGCCTCCTCGAGGACCGCCTGCGGGAACTCGTCGCGGATCTCGAACTTCTCGAATAACTCCTCGCGTTTGTTCTCGAGGTGACGGGCGAGATCCTCGGAAATCTCGACCGGACCCTGCCCTTCGGCCGTGCCTGCGTCGGCCTGTGTCTCGTCGCTCATACCGGTGCGTACGGACGTGTCCCTGAAAGCCGTGTCGGGACGACATCCCCGGCGCGTGAAACGCGTCTCGAATCCACACCCCTTTGCAAAACGAGTGTCGACCGCCCCCGCTTTACTCACCGCTCCTCGAGCGGGCCGTACCGATCCTCGACGGTCGCGACGTAGCGAGACAGAAACTCGAGTTGCGAGCACTCACCAGCGTCGATATCGACGAGCAACTCCTCGAGCTCGGTCCGGGCGTGATGACAGAGGTCGTCGTGACAGACGGTACAGAAGTATTCGAACTCCTTGCCGTCGCGCTCCCAGCGGTTCCCGTACTTGTCGTACTCTCGAGCCGTCTCGCGGTCGGTGCACGTGCCGCACGCGACGCACGTGACGGTCTCGGGATCGGTTCTGGCGGGCCACATACAAACTGGATTGGAGTGAGAATACTTAGCGATTGCCACACCCGTCGGCGACGACGAGTGTCTCGTCGGCCGAGCACATCGATGGTCGCACACGGGAGTCATCAGCGCGTGCCGTGAACGCCTGCGTACAGCAGGAACCGCTTCGTATACGACAGAAACAACTCTGCGTACACGGACCCATCACCGCGAGCGCCCGACCCCGAGAACGGTCGTTTTATACGCGAACCGCCCGTTCGCACGAGCATGGAGGTCAAATCTCGACACCATCTCCGCAGCGACGTCGTCTCCGATCTCGAGACGACGCTTGCCAACCAGCTCGGCGTCGAACTCGACGGCGACGCCTACGAACGCGTCGAGTTCGAAACGGTCGACTGGGAGGTCATCCTCGTCGACGGCGAACCGCAGATCGCGTACTTCGACGACGAGCCGTTTCTCACCGTCCGCGGCGCGAACGCACACGAACCGGAGAAGCGACTCGTCACTGTCGATTCCGGAGCGATCTCCTTCGTCAGCGACGGTGCGGACGTCATGCGTCCCGGCATTACGGAGGCAACGGGCGACATCGCCGAGGGCGACCTCGTCGTCATCGCCGAAGAGTCTCACGGGAAAATCCTCGCCGTCGGTCGGGCCCGCGTCGACGGCACGCAGATGGTCGGCGACGAAGGGAAAGTCGTCGACTCGCTACACCACGTCGGCGACGACCTCTACGAATTCGCGGGATAGGTTTCAGACGGCAGAATGCGGTTCTGAGCGGGTCCGATTCTCATCACGGTTCGATCGTCCACGACTCGCTGATCGTTCACGGCTCCCCGATTATTCACGACTCGCAGGTTACTGGTGGATTCCCATCGCTTCGATCTGTTCTTGATACCGATTCCGGATCGTCACTTCGGTGACCTGCGCGACGTCCGCGACCTCGCGCTGGGTCTTCTTTTCGTTACACAGCAGCGAACTGGCGTAGATCGCCGCGGCGGCGTAGCCGGTCGGCGATTTACCAGAGAGGAGTCCCTTCTCGGTCGTCGTGTCGATGATCTCGTTTGCCTTGCCCTGCACTTCCTCGGATAGCTCGAGTTCGGAGCAAAACCGCGGCACGTACTTTTTCGGATTGACCGGTTCCATTTTGAGCGAGAGTTCCTGTGCGACGTAGCGATAGGTCCGACCAATCTCCTTGCGGTCGACGCGGGAAACCGCGGCGACTTCCTCGAGCGAGCGGGGAATTCCTTCCATTCGACAGGCTGCGTACAGCGTGCTGGTTGCGACGCCTTCGATCGAGCGCCCGCGAATGAGGTTCTCGTCGAGCGCCCGTCGGTACATCACGCAGGCGACTTCCCTGACCGAACGCGGGATTGCGAGCGCGGAGGCCATCCGATCAGTTTCCGAGAGCGCGAACTGCAGGTTTCTCTCGCCGGCGTCTTTGGTCCGGATGCGTTCTTGCCACTTGCGGAGTCGCCGCATCTGACTGCGCTTGTCCGCAGAAAGCGAGCGCCCGTAGGCGTCCTGATCCTTCCAGTCGATAGACGTCGTCAGCCCCTTGTCGTGCATCGTCTTCGTCGTCGGCGCGCCGACGCGGGACTTGTTCTGTCGTTCCGAGTGGTTGAACGCCCGCCACTCGGGGCCGTGATCGATGTTCGTCTCCTCGGCGATCAACCCGCAGTGATCGCAGACGAGTTCCCCCTGATCGTCGCTGTTGACGAGTGTTCCGGTCTCACATTCGGCACACACCCGTTCACCATCCGACTTCTGGTCTTCCTGCTCCGTTACGGTGTCACGCTCGCGTTGACGGGTGGGACTTTCCATTTCATCTTGATACTCGCCTCCCGATGCCTTAACACCTCGCCACCGCGAGACCGTCTAATCGACACGTTTGCGCAGTCGTCTACTGGTTGGCATCAAAGGAATTCATGCTATCAGGACAGTGTCTGACGTAAGAACTATACTCACGGCGAGGCTGAATTCGGTCAATGGGACTTATGACTAAAATCCTGGGCGGGGAGCAATCCAGATCCGCCGAGGATTACGTCGAGTTGAACCTCGACGACGTGACCGACAACACGACCGAGGCGACGATGCAGGTACACGTCGCGGAAGTCGACGGACAGGAAGCCGCCATCGACATCAAAGACACCGTCTACGACGGCGACATCGTCATCGCGGATATCACGCGACTCCGGACGAACGACAAAACGGTCGAACACATCGTCGACGAGCTCCGACAGGTCGCAAACGAAGTCGACGGCGACATCGTTCGGAAAGGCGACGACCAGATCATCATCACCCCGACCGGCGTCAAAATCGGCCGCGAAAAACTCGGCCGATAGCCGCGCGAGTCGAGACAGTTCTCGAGTCGATCCTCGTCCCACGTTCGTTTTCCTCACCGACAGGACCCGCAGGACTGCCTGTCTATCCGATCCGTTCACTGAAGCGATCGCCAGGTACTTGCGTTCGGTCGACCGATCGACTGTCATGACGACGTTCGATTCGGTGCCCGACTACCTCTGGCAAGCGGTCGTCTTGCTGATCGCGATTCTCGGCTACCAGATCATCGCTCGAGGCGAAGTGACCCTCTCTATCGCCGTCATCGCGATCGTCGGTTTCGTCGTCGTCTCCTGGGCGGTCGACTCCCTTCGAAGCGAGTGAGTGACCCTCGAGACGCGAAGCCACGTTTCGCTCCGAGCGTTTCACATTCTATCGTTTCGATATAGTTTATACGCAAAACAGTTCTATTTATAGTAGTCTGTGCGTAATTAACAAATTCGCTGAATTTCTCCGATAGCGCTCAGTACCCGCAACATCGCCCGCATTCGGCCGTCACAGCGGACAAACGACAATACTTTTCCATCGGGGTCCGAAACGAGAGGTATGGCAGACGACCTCAAGAAAGGGCTGGAGGGAGTGTTGGTCGCAGAGTCAGGACTCAGCTCCATCGACGGCGACGAGGGTCGCTTGGTGTATCGCGGGTACACCATCGAAGACCTCGCGCGCGGCGCGAGCTACGAAGAAGTAGCGTACCTGCTCTGGCACGGAACGCTTCCGGACGAAGAGGAACTCGCGGAGTTCTCCGAGGCGATGGCCGCAGAGCGCGACGTAGACGACGCCATTCTCGAGACGATACAGTCGCTGGTCGAGGCCGACGAGCGCCCGATGGCGGCGATGCGTACCGCTGTCTCGATGCTCTCTGCATCCGAACCCGAACCCGACGCGGACCCGGGTGACCGCGAGGCGTCACTGCGCAAGGGGCGTCGGATCACGGCCAAGATCCCGACGATTCTCGCGGCGTTCGAGCGGTATCGACAGGGCAAAGAGCCCGTCGACCCCGACACCAGTCTCGGGCTCGCGGCCAATTTCCTCTACATGATGACCGGCGAGGAACCTGACGAGGTCGCCGCCGAAACGTTCGATCAGGCGCTGATTCTCCACGCCGATCACGGGCTCAACGCCTCGACGTTCACTTCGATGGTCATCGGCTCGACGATGGCCGACATCTACTCCTGTGTCACCGGCGGGATCGGTGCCCTCTCGGGGCCGCTCCACGGCGGCGCGAATCAGGACGTCATGGAGGTCCTCATCGAAATCGACGAGAGCGGACTCGATCCCCTCGAATGGGTCGAGCAAGCGACCGAGGAAGGTCGACGCATCCCCGGCTTCGGCCACCGCGTGTACAGCGTCAAAGACCCTCGAGCGAAGATCCTTCAGGAGCGAAGCCGCGAGCTCGCCGAAACCGGCGACTCGAAGTGGTACGACATCACCACGACCATCGAAGACTACCTCACCGACGAGAAGGGACTCGTCGAGAAGGGTATCGCGCCGAACGTCGACTTCTACTCGGGGTCGGTCTACTACCAGCTTGGCATCCCGATCGACATGTACACGCCCATCTTCGCGATGAGCCGCTCGAGCGGCTGGATCGCACACGTCCTCGAGTACCAGGAGGACAACCGACTCATCCGACCGCGCGCACGCTACACCGGTCCGGACGAACAGGAACTCGCTCCGGTCGAAGACCGGTAGCACGGATTCGCAGCGAACAGTAAGATTCGCCTTTTTCGAGAACCGATGCTCGTCTTCGTCTACGGAACGCTCACCGACGCCGCTCGAGTCGAGAACGTACTCGACGAGACGGGTCGCGAGCCCGGATCGACCGATAACGCGAGGGCATTCGACGCAGCGTTCGTTGGCGACGCCACGCTCGAGGGACTCCACCGCGTCGACGGCGCGTATCCGACGCTCGTCCCTGGCGGATGCGTCACCGGACGAGTGCTCTCGATCGACGAGAGCCATCTCGGGGCGCTCGACGCCTACGAGGGGCTCGCACAGGGCCTGTACGTGCGAGCGGGGCTGCCACGAATCCAGCGCGGCGAGTCGCCTGCAACGTCGCCCGTAGACGACTTCGAGGTCGCTGTGTACGACGAGCCAGGCACCGTTCCGGCGCAGGGACCGGATCTCGAGTCGATCGTCTGGACGTACATCGGTGACCCCGATCGGCTCGGGATCGAACCTGAACGTGAGATAGAGGCCTACTGGCCGGGTTCGTCCCCCTTTCGCGAACGCGTGCACCGATTTCTCAACCGGAATCGAATCGTGGTACTGATCGGCGAATGACGATCGTCTGCTTACCGTCAGACACCAGTTTCACCTCGCTTCCCGCTTGCGATTTCACTTCCGCCCCGGAGGCATGAGATTTATATGTTCCCGGTCCTCCTGTATAGTCGCACGTCACACGCCGTGCATTCCCTGTATTCCCGTAGTGCTGTTCGCTCGTAACGGCACTACCTTTCAACACTTCTGATGAGCGGTGTATATCGACTGGTCGGCGATAGACAGTATCCGACAGCAATCCTTACAATTCGTCCCGAGTAC
The DNA here is from genome assembly GCF_000517625.1 of Halostagnicola larsenii XH-48. Lineage (GTDB taxonomy): Archaea > Halobacteriota > Halobacteria > Halobacteriales > Natrialbaceae > Halostagnicola > Halostagnicola larsenii. The sequence goes on from NZ_CP007055.1 coordinate 2,213,001, forward strand.
TCGAGGATATGCTCTCACTTGAGGCTATTCTCGAGGCGCGTCCGCGGGTTCGAGAGACATCGCGACACACGCCGTGTGAGTACTCGCATACGTTCTCCGCGCTGACGGGCGCGGAGATCCATCTGAAGCTCGAAAACCAGCAGCGAACGGGCGCGTTCAAGATTCGGGGCGCGACGAACCGGATCGCGACGCTCACGCAGGCCGAGAAAGACGCGGGCGTCGTCACCGCGAGCGCGGGCAATCACGCGCAGGGGGTCGCGCTCGCCGCGACGCGAACGGGCGTCGACTCGAAGATCGTCATGCCCGAAAACGCGCCCATCGCGAAGGTCAAGGCGACGAAAAACTACGGGGCATCGGTCGTCCTCCACGGCGTCGACTACAGCGAGGCCGCCGAGCGCGCACACGAAATCGAACGCGAGGAGGACAGAACCTATCTCCACGCCTTCGACGACCCGGACGTGATGGCGGGTCAGGGAACGATCGGCCTCGAGATCATAGAGGACTGCCCCGAGGTCGACACCGTCGTCGTGCCGATCGGTGGGGGCGGACTCATCAGCGGGATCGCGACGGCGATCAAAGAACAACGCCCGGACGTGCGCGTGATCGGGGTACAAGCGGAAGGTGCCTCGAGCGCGGCCAGTTCGCTCGAGAAGGGAGAACTGGTCACGCTCGATTCGGTCGATACCGTCGCGGACGGCATCGCGACCCGAAGCATCGGCGAGCAGACGTTCCCGATCATCCGCGAGCGCGTCGACGAGGTGGTCACGGTCTCCGATCCGCGGATCGCCACGGCGTTAGTCCAACTCCTCGAGCGCTCGAAGACGCTCGTCGAAGGCGCCGGTGCGGTTCCGCTCGCGGCCGTGCTCTTCGAGCGATTCGACTACGACGAAGACGAGGTCATCGTCCCCGCACTCTGTGGGGGCAACATCGACATGAACATGCTCTCGACGGTCATCGTCCGCGGATTGGTCGAGACGGGGCGCTACCTCAAGATTCGAACCGTCCTCACGGACCGGCCCGGCGCGCTCGAGGATCTCCTCGACATCTTCTCGGCCCACCGGGCGAACATCTACGGCATCCAGCACGATCGGACCTCTCGAGACATCAGCATGAGCGACACCGAGGTCGAAATCGACCTCGAGATGCGCGGGCACGACCACGTCGAGGCGTTCCTCGAGGACCTTCGGTCCGAGGGTTACGAAGTCGACGTGCTGGTGTAAGCGCTCGCGCGTGCTCGGCGGTTCCACTAGCTTCGGTACGTTTACGTCGGCTCCGAAACATCGCTCGAGCGAGTGCATTCACGACGCAAATCTGCCCTCCTCTGGGGTTTGGTCGGTGCGATGGCGTTTCTCGCCGTGTTGCAGGGCTATACGCTCGCTCGAGGCCCGTTGCTCTCGATCACGCGGGCCGTTCTCGTCGCCACTGTCGTCGGCGGGATGACGGCCCTGGTCGCCTACGGACTCGAGCACCGTATCGCCGAGTGGACGGCCAAACGGGCGGAGGAGCGATGATCGCAGGCGGGCGCGGTCACTATCGTAGTCTTTAAACGACCGACCCGGTTACCTACGAGTGAGCCAGGATGGCCGAACGGTAAGGCGCACGCCTGGAAAGCGTGTTCCCTTTGGGATTCAGGGTTCAAATCCCTGTCCTGGCGTTTTGTCGAACTCAATCGACGAGCGGAGCGAGTCGCGATTTCGACAAAACGCGAAGAGGGGATTTGAATCAGGGAGGTCGCGCACAGCGAGCAACGCGAGCGAGCACGTCCGACCGTGGTTCAAATCCCTGTCCTGACAGCAAATCGACTGAGCCCTCGAGAAAACGCACCGCAAACCGGTCTTGTACTCCGCTTCGAGACGACAATTCTAGTCAGTACAGCAAAGATCGTCAGTTGAACCACTCGCTGTTGAGCCCATCATCGTCGATGAGATACCACCGAACGAACGTGTAGCCGACGCCGAGTAACACGGCGACAGCCACGATATTGGCTAACATCTCCTTACTCCTAGCTACTCTGGCGGGATACATTGATTTTTCGTAATGTCTGCCTACATACTCTCGAGACTATTCGACTCCTTCCACCGAAATTCGTCCCGTAACAACCGCTCTTTGGCAGTTTTTCGAGCGAGCGCTAGTACTCTCACCCAAATCACTCGAGTCGGCGTCACCGCTCGATCTCGAGCGGGGAGTCGGTCGCGATCCAGCAGTCGGGGTCGTCTCGGTCGCGCAGTTCGAGCAGTCCGTCGTCACAGACCACGAGTTCGTATCGGTCGTCCATTGGAATCGTCCGTCGATCCACCGAGAACGGGTATGGTAACGGGGCACCTACCGTCCGCTGCCAGGGCGGTATGGACCGTGTACTATCCTCCCGGGGCGTGAAATTCGAGCACCGATTCGATGGCGGCCGCACCGATGAAAGGGACTTATCGATGGGCCCCATTGGAATCGGTATGTGTGGTCGCTATACGCTCTTCGTCGATCAGGACGACCTCGAGGACCGGTTCGACGCCCGGTTTACCGAGCCGTTCGCGCCGCGGTACAACATGGCTCCGGGCCAGCGCCTGCCCGTCATCACGAGCGAGAACCCGGAAACGATCCAGTCCCTCGAGTGGGGACTGGTGCCGTCGTGGGCCGACGACGATAGCAACGGGCTGATCAACGCGCGTGCGGAGACCGTCGATGAGAAACCGAGTTTTCGCGAAGCCTACGACCAGCGTCGCGCGCTGGTACTCGCCGACGGGTTCTACGAGTGGACTGAGACTGACGACGGCGGGAAACAGCCGTATCGAGTCGCGTTCGAGGACGATCGACCGTTCGCGATGGCGGGGCTCTGGGAGCGCTGGGAGCCGGAGACGACCCAGACCGGCCTCGAGTCGTTCGGCGGCGGCGCTGGGGACGCCGAGGCGGGCGACGGGGCGGGGCCGCTCGAGACCTTCACGATCGTGACGACGCCGCCGAACGACCTCGTCGGCGAGTTACACCACCGAATGGCGGCGATTCTCGAGCCGACGGTCGAGCGCGACTGGCTGACGGGTGCAGCGTCGACGACGGCGCTCGAACCCCATCCGGCCGACGAAATGGTCGCCTACCCGGTTTCGACGGCGGTGAACAGTCCGGCGACCGACGAGCCGTCGTTGGTCGAGTCGGTGTGACCGGTCGTCCTCGAGTCAGTACCATCGGCAGGCTCAAGTCAGCGCCATTAGCGGACTCGAGTCGGTGTAGTGCCCCACAGTAGAATATAAAAGCAGCACGGAAACGACGGCGCACGTTTTTGCAGTTGTGCGCTATTGTGTCACACACTCGCCGCACAAATCGTCCGCGGTGTTGCGGTTTTGAGATGGAATCGAACCCGCAATCGAACCAACCCGATCGACACGGAGAGTGAAGATTTATATAGAAGGACAAACATAGATTCAGCTGACTATGAGTCAGCGAATGCAACAGGGACAGCCGATGATCGTGATGAGCGAGGACTCCCAGCGCGTCAAAGACCAGGACGCGCAGGATTACAACATCAGCGCCGCTCGAGCGGTCGCCGAGGCCGTCCGCTCGACGCTCGGCCCGAAAGGGATGGACAAGATGCTCGTCGACTCGATGGGATCGGTAACCATCACGAACGACGGCGTCACCATCCTCAAGGAGATGGACATCGACAACCCGACGGCCGAGATGATCATCGAGGTCGCCGAAACGCAGGAGGACGAAGCCGGCGACGGCACAACGACCGCCGTCGCGATCGCGGGCGAACTCCTCAAGAACGCCGAGGATCTTCTCGAGCAGGACATTCACCCGACGGCCATCATCAAGGGATTCCACATGGCCGCAGAGCAGGCTCGAGAGGAAATCGACGACATCGCCGAGGACATCGACCCCAGCGACGAGGAACTCATCCGCAAAACTGCCGAAACCTCGATGACCGGCAAAGGTGCCGAGGTCAACAAAGAGCACCTCTCTCAGCTCATCGTGGACGCCGTTTCCGGCGTCACCGTCGAAACGGACGACGGCGAGAACGTCGTCGACCTCGAGTTCCTGAACATCGAGACCCAGACCGGCCGTGCAGTCGGCGAATCCGACCTCCTCGAGGGCGGCATCGTCGACAAGGATCCGGTCCACGATAACATGCCGACCAGCGCCGAGGACGCGAACATCCTCCTGCTGAACGATCCGATCGAGATCGAAGAGACCGATGTCGACACCGAAGTCTCCGTGACGGATCCGGACCAGCTCCAGCAGTTCTTAGACCGCGAGGAAAAACAGCTCAAAGAGAAGGTCCAGCAGATCGTCGACCTCGACGCGGACGTCGTCTTCTGTCAGAAAGGCATCGACGACCTCGCACAGCACTACCTCGCCAAAGAGGGTATCCTCGCCGTTCGTCGCGCGAAAAAGAGCGACCTCGAGTTCCTCTCGGAGGTCGTCGACGCCGCCGTCGTCTCGGATCTCGCGAGCGCGACCGCCGAGGACCTCGGCTTCGGTGACGTCACCCGCGACGAGGAAGACGAACTGTTCTACGTCGAAGGCGAGGACGCCCACGGCGTTACCCTCCTCCTTCGTGGCTCGACCGACCACGTCGTCGACGAACTCGAGCGCGGCGTCAACGACGCACTCGACGTCGTCGCCCAGACCGTCTCCGACGGGCGCGTCCTGGCCGGCGGCGGTGCGATCGAGGTCGAACTGGCATCGCGTCTCCGCGATTACGCTGACTCCGTTTCCGGACGCGAACAGCTCGCCGTCGAGGCGTTCGCCGACTCGGTCGAGCTCGTCCCGCGCGTGCTCGCCGAGAACGCTGGTCTCGACAGCATCGACACGCTCGTCGACCTCCGTGCAGCCCACGAGGACGGCGACGTAAAGGCCGGCCTGAACGTCTTCTCGGGCGACGTCGAGGATACCTTCGAAGCTGGCGTCGTCGAGCCGGCCCACGCCAAAGAGCAGGCCGTGACCTCTGCGAGCGAGGCGGCGAACCTCGTTCTCAAGATCGACGACATCATCTCCGCTGGCGACCTCTCCACCGACAAGGGCGACGACGAAGGTGGCGCACCCGGCGGCGCAGGCGGCATGGGTGGCATGGGCGGCGGCATGGGCGGCATGATGTAGGCGAGGTTCTCACTCGCTTCGCTCGTTCCGAACCTCGTAAGGGACGCGGAACCGACGGTTCCGCGGGAAGGAGAGCGGGGCGCGTTCGCGCCCGCGAGCGAGGCTCGAGAACACATCAACCAGCCAGCCGACGGGATAGCGAACGACCGACTGTTTCGACGATTTTTTGCGAACGAGTCTCGCGAGGGGTGACTCGAGACGGGCGAGAGACGACACGCTCTGGGGCCACACAGGCAGTGATCGGGAATCAGTCGTGGGCGCTCACCGAGTAGCGAGAAAATCGCCGCGTCGCAGAAGGGTTACTCGTCTTCGCGGACTTCGAGTTCGAACTGTTCGTTCTCCGAAACGGTGTTGAGCACGACGCTCGTGTTCGAGGCTTTGATGTCGGGATCGGTCAGCAGCGCTTTGATCTGTTCGTTCATTCCGTCGGTGTCGACGAACTTACCAATAGCGATCACGTCGTAATCGCCAGTAACCTCGTAGACGCTCGTCATCTGCTGGTGGTCGCGGAGGGTTTCGGTGATGTCGGGGAGCGCGTTCCCTTCGACTTTGAGCTGGATGACCGCCGTTACGTCGTAGCCGACCGCATCGTAGTCGACTCGAGGGGTGTAACCGTCGATTACGTCCTGATCCTCGAGATCCGAAAGGTGATTCGAGACGGTCGTCACAGAAACGTCGAGTTCCTCGGCGAGACTTCGGAGGCTCGCCCGGCCGTCACCGAGCAACGCATTCACCAACTTTGCATCGAGATTTTCGTACGTCATCACATCAACCCACGCACCCATCACATTAGAACTTTACGAATATCCAATTTCCTCGGGGGAGTAGAAGATTTGCTCGATACAGTAGGGTTTTAGTAGTAGGGATCGTCGGATAGGACGACGAGAAAGATGACAAGCGGAAACATCACATCTGCAGAACAGGACGTATTGGAGGAGATCGAAGAGAAGGATGTCGACTTCCTTCGACTCCAGTTTACCGACATCCTCGGCACCGTCAAGAACGTCTCCGTTCCGGCCCGACAGGCCGAAAAAGCGTTCACCGACGGGATTTATTTCGATGGCTCTTCGATCGAAGGCTTCGTTCGCATTCAGGAGTCCGATATGCGCCTCGTTCCGGATCCGGATACGTTCGCCGTCCTGCCGTGGAGAAACAGCGAGGAAAGCGCCTCCGCCCGAATGATCTGTGACGTGTACAACACGTCGACGGGCGAGCCGTTCGAAGGCGACCCGCGCTACGTTCTCAAGCAGGCCCTAGAGCGTGCAGAGGACCTCGGCTATACGGTCAACGCCGCACCGGAGCCGGAGTTCTTCCTGTTCGAGGAAGACGAAGAAGGCCGCGCGACGACCGAGACCAACGACGCCGGCGGCTACTTCGACCTCGCACCGAAAGACCTCGCCAGCGACGTGCGCCGCGACATCATCTACGGGCTCGAGGACATGGGCTTCGAAATCGAAGCCAGTCACCACGAGGTCGCAGAGGGCCAACACGAGATCAACTTCGAGTACGACGACGCGCTCACGACGGCTGACAACGTCGGTACCTTCCGCACCGTCGTTCGCGCAATCGCCGCCGAACACGACCTGCACGCAACCTTCATGCCCAAGCCGATTCCGAAGATCAACGGCTCGGGAATGCACACGCACCTCTCGCTTTTCACCGAGGACGGCGAGAACGCGTTCCACGACGGCGACGACGAGTTCGACCTCTCGGAGGAAGCTCACGCCTTCACCGCCGGGATCCTCGAGCACGCGCCGGCGATCACGGCGATCTCGAACCCGACGGTCAACAGCTACAAGCGCCTGGTTCCGGGCTACGAAGCGCCCGTCTACATCGCGTGGTCCGACCGCAACCGCTCGGCGCTAATTCGTAAGCCGGCCGCGCGCATCCCGGCCGCTTCGCGTATCGAAGCCCGCTTCCCCGATCCGTCGTGTAACGCGTACCTCGCGTTCGCCGCGCTCATCCACGCCGGACTCGACGGCATCGAGAAGGGACTCGAGTGTCCGGACCCGGTCCGCGAGAACATCTACGACTTCGACGAGGCAAAGCGCGAGGAGTACGGCATCGAGACGCTCCCGACGAACCTCGGCGAGGCGGTCGACGCCCTCGAGGAGGACGAGGTCATCTACAACGCGCTCGGCGACCACATCGGACAGAAGTTCGTCCAAGCCAAGAGTCAGGAGTTCCAGGACTACCTGGTCGACGTCTCCCAGTGGGAACTCGACCGGTACCTCGAGACGTTCTAGGACGACCCGCAGTTGCTGTGGCCGCTTGCGACCGGTTTTCTCTCCTCTCTTTGCGTCCGCGCATCAAGCCGTCAGTTGCGACTGAACCGAGTTCTCTCGAACCAGCTTTCTCCCGCCTCGAGAACCACTACTCGAGCCAGCAGCGATCGAAGCGGGAACTCCAGTCGCCGCAGAACAATCGATTCGTGGGCGGCGCGCCCCTCGCCGTGTCCGCTGAGGTAGTGACGCAGGCTCAGGATCGCCACTCGCCGATTCGGTTGCGTATTCGTCCCGGAATCCCGAGTACCGAAATCCCGGCACCGAACAGGACCATCAGGACGTAGACTCCGAGCGTCGAGGTCCAGACGGTAAACATCGCGAGGATCGCCCAGATACCCTCGAGGAAGTAAAACGCCGCGATGGCCATCGCCGTCCCGTAGAGCAAGACGACGTACGGTCCCCAGCCCACGAAATGCCCCCGTCGGATCCGGCCCCGGACGTATCGTTTGAGTTCGCCCTCGAGCGAATCGCGTTCGACCGTCCGTCGGTCGACATCGGCTTCGAAGGACTCGAGGCGGTCTCGAAGCCGCTCGATCTCTTCTCGGAGCGCCTCCGGATCGTCGGCTCTGTCCCGCGTCTGGGCGCTCGTGCGGTCGTCCGATCGGTCTCCGTCAGCACCCGTAGCGTCGTCGGTCATCGCTTCTGTCGAAACCTGTCGCACGCCGGGACTTTGTAGCTGCCGATCCGTATCACGACCCGCAAGGACCGCATTGATGATCGCGCCGAAGATGACGATGATCGAGCCGATATAGAGCCAGATGAGAACGAGAAACACCGCCCCGAGTGCGCCGTAGACGGCGTATTCGTCTACAAACCCTGCGTAGACGGAAAAGACTCGGCTCAGGAGAAACCAGCCGAGCGAGGCCACGACGGTCCCGGGAATCGCTTCGCGAAGTTCGATATCGACCCCTGGAAAGACGAAAAACATCGGGAGGAACGCGGCGAACAGGCCGATCAGAACCAACACGGGGCCGATCAGCGCGGCCCCGATGATCGGAACGAACGCGAGCACTGCCTCGACGATCGTGATCCCGAGGAGTCCGCCCGTAACGGCAGTCGCGACGAGCAAGATGTCCCAGAACGTATCGATCAGTGATTTCGAAGAGACAGTCCCGTATATCTTCGAAAACGCTCGGTCGAGTCCTCGCAAGACCCGACTCGAGCCCCAGAGCAGCCCGAGCGCACCGATGACGGTCGCGCTTCGTCGTCCCGTCTCATCGACGATCGTTTCGGTGAGCAGTTGCTGTGCGGAGGTCGTGAGCACGTCGTCGGCCGCCCTCGTTACGTATTCCGTGAGCTGTTCGCCACCGATCGTCGCCGCGAGCGCAAGCGCGAGCAACATCAACGGGACGAGCGAAACGAACGCGTAGTAGGCGACGCCGGCAGCTAACAGCGTCAATTGCTCGGTGCGCGCGAGCGAGACGGCGCGTTGGCCCACCTCGAGGAGCCGTCTGTAATCAGTCACGGCGTACTAGTCGCACTCGAGCGCCAAATATCGAGAGCCTCCGATTCGAGTGACGCTCAGCCAGACACACCGTTTTATGGGTGGCTCTCGAGACAGTCCCCATGAACGACACTCGATGTCCCGATTGTGCCGTGACGATGGAAGAGACGACGCTTCGATCCCAGGACGGCTTTTCGCTCACCATCAACACCGGCAAACGAAGCGGCCTGCTGGGGAAACTCGGCGTCGGATCGACGACCGGCGTCGACGCGGTGTGCTGTCCGGAGTGCGGCCTCGTTCGACTCTACGCCGACCTTGAGTAACCGGCTCGGTCGAAGGGAAACCGACTCAATCGAAGGCGGAATCGACTCAACCGAAGAGAGAACCGGCTCGGTCGAAGGGGAACCGACTCGATCGACGTGAGGCCTCCGAGGCGTCTACTCGCGAAGATCGCCGGCGGTCGCGTCGAAGATCTCCTCGACGGTCGCGTCGGATTTGAACGTCGTCCCGCCGTAGTGGGTTCTGGAGGTTCGATAGCCCGCTTCGCGAAGGGTCGCGAGAAAGTCGTCCATCGCGTTGGCCGGGAGCCCCCAGTTCTTGCACAGTTTGTGTTGGTCGTAGTACGTCGGCACCTCGAGTTCGGCCGCGAGCGTCTCGAGTAGGTCCTGGACCGTCTCCGCGGTCTCGAACTCGTCGGTGAGCTCCCTCCGAACTGCCTCGAGGAATTCGTCGTCCTGAATCGCGCCGAGCCAGACCGGGCCGGCAACCAGGATCCGTTCGCCGTCGCAGTTCGGACAGCGCTCGAGCGGCTCCGCAATCAGTCCCGGCGTCGCCTCGCGGTGGAGGCAATCTTCGCAGTGAGAGAGGTAGCCGAGTTCCTCGAGGGACCGATCCGCCGCGGTCGACTTCCGCTCGAGTTCGAGGTACGTGCGGACGTAATGGCTCGTCGCGTGGGTCAGAATTGGCGTGACGCCGACGTCGAAACGAGCGGCGCTTCGGGCGAGCGCAGAGAGGAGGGTACGGACGCCCATCTCGGTGTGGTAGTCGGTGTTTCGCGGCACCGAGGCGTACGACCGTTTCCCGCTGTTGAGGTGGGCACCACACAGCGGCGCGGTGTCGGTCGCCGTGACACAGACGAGGTTGTGACAGTTCGCGAACGCCGCGTCCGCGAAGGGCATCGGCGTCCCGAACGGATCGAGATCGATCACGTCGAACATCGACTCGTGCATCACGGCGTTCGCGTTCGCCCGCTCGAGGGTCGCCTCGCAGTCGTTTCGCTCTACGTTCTCGCGAGCGAGCGAAACGGCGTCGGGATCGACGTCACAGCAGGTGACGTCCCAGCCGTCTTTCGCCGCGCGAACGCCGCGAACGCCGCTGGCGGTCATCGCGTCGAGATACGTCTCCGCTCTCGGTTCGCGGTCGCGAAAGGCCCGCAGCGCCGCGATCGTCAAGTCGCGGTTCAACTCCTGGCGCGGGTTGTAAAAGACCGACTCCTCGAATCCCTCCGTCTGTTCGCCGGGAACCTCGAGCTCGACGTTCCCCTCCGTAACGCGCATACCCACACTCCGAGAAGCGGGGCGAAAAACAACGTGGTCTGACTCGGAGTGGCTGGATCCGATCGTCCAGATATCGTCCGCGGCAGCGTTACCGCGAAAAGACGCTGTCTGCCGTCGCCGCGCCGACGACGCTGAAGATGGATCCGATACTCACGGCCTTAAACGTGATCAGCGCCGTTTGGGCGCTCGTCTCGCCGGACTCGAGGAACGTGTCGGGGGCGTCGAACAGGAGCGCAAGCAGCGTCACCGAGCCGAACGAGACGCACATCAGCGAGATGAATCTGATCGGGATCCCGACCAGTTCCCGTTCTACCTCCGGATCTCGAGTCGAGTCGGCTTTGTACAGCGTCGCGTAGCCGATGGCGAACACGATGCCCATCGTGGCGAGTCCTTGGACGATACTCATGCTGTCTGCCAGACGCCACACCTCCTCGGTCACGACGAACGGCCCCGCTAGCAAAAACCCGCCGACGATCTGCTGGGCGGAGTCGGCGAGCCGAAACTGGGGCGGGCGGTGCGGTCGCCGTATTTTCATAGTGACGGTAGCATTTGAAACGTGAAATATCGACCGGCTTGCCCGGCAGGACGACGCCATCGGTCGCTATCCGAGTGACGCGACGGCAGCATCGCTCGCCGCTCGAGTAACACGACGCCGTCCTCTGTCACCGCTCGAGAGCGAGGAGCGCCGCTACGACAACCAAACGGATTTTACAGTTCGGGACAGAGGTTCGGTCGTGTCCGATTCGAACCCCGTCGAGGCGTGGGAGGCCCGACTCGAGGAGGCCGGGAGACTCACGCCCGACATCGTCGAGCAGATCACGAACCTGCACGACGACCGCGGGGTACAGGCCATCGAAGCCGTCGGCGAAGGCCGGGTGAAAGCCTACCAGGATTTCACGATCGTCGTGGGCTACGACGACGAGTACATCGTCGAGGACCGGGGCTGTACGTGCAAAGACAGCGAGTACAATCTCGACGACGACGATCCGACTGCCCTGTGTTGGCACGCGCTGGCGGTCGTCATCGCCCGGCGTGTCGGCCACGTCGACTACCACGACATGTGGTACTCCGAGGTTCGAGAGCTGCTGTAGAGCCGAGTTCGAAACCGCTGTAGGCGTCGAACGTGGTCACCGCGACGCCACTCGAGACTCAGTCTTCGGCGCAGATGTCGACGAAGTTGCGGAGGATCCGTAACCCCGTCTCGCCGCTTTTCTCGGGGTGGAACTGCGTCCCGAAGACGGTTCCGTCCTCGTTGGCGATGATCGAGGGGAATTCCTGTTCGTAGTCGGTCGAGGCGACGGTCGCGTTCGCCGCGTCAGGAACGGCGTAATAGGAGTGAACGAAGTAGGCGTACTGCCCGTCGATGCCCTCGACCAGCGGGTGCTCGCGCTCGACCGCGAGTTCGTTCCAGCCCATGTGGGGGACTTTCTGCCCGCTGTCGAAGCGAACGTTCGTCCCGGGGATCAGATCCAATCCTTCGACGGCGGCGTCGCCGTCGGTTTCGCCCTCCTCGCTCGAGGTGAGCAACATCTGCATCCCGAGACAGATTCCAAAGAGCGGTTGGCCGCGCTCGGCGATTGCCGCTAAGTCCTCGCGGATCGAGTCGGCGTTCTCGACTCCCTCCCGGAAGGCTCCGACGCCGGGGAGGACGACCCCGTCGGCGGCCTCGAACGCCTCGGGGTCGTCGGCGATCTCGACGGCTGCGCCCGCGCGTTCTAACCCTCGAGTGACGCTCCGGAGGTTCCCGAGCCCGTAGTCGACGACGACCACGGAGGCGAGTTCCTCCTCGGGCGGCGATGGCATCGTGCTCATGCGTAGACGGTGGAGTGGGAGGGGCAAGTGCGTTACTCTTCGAGCAAGTAGATGGATCCCGCCAGACGAGGAAGAAACAGCGTCAGCCGAGTTACTTCACGAGCGATTCAGCCATCCGCTTGGGGAACCCCTTCAGGAGTTCCACGATTCCCATCGGCTCTTCGTCCTCTCGGATGTACGACCGGGTTCGCTGGCTGATAATCTCGACGCTGATAATCAGTACCAAGATCACGATGATCGTCGCCATCATGTTTGTGTAGGCGAACAGCCGCTGTTGGGTGTTCAATACGTACCCGATCCCGCCAGCGCCGATGATACCCAGTCCGACGGCGATGCGGATGTTGATCTCGAAGATGTACAGCGTCCACGCGATAAACGGCGTGTACACCTGCGAAAGCATCCCGAAGATGATTACCTGAATACGGCCGGCACCTGTCGTGCGGATCGCCTCGATCGGGCCGTCTTCGACCTCCTCGAGTTCGTCGGTGAACAATCGGCCCAGATTTCCGACCGTGTCCGTCGCGACCGCAATCGTCGCCGTGAACGCCGATACCCCGCCGAGCGGGATGTAGATCAGCGCCCAGACGAGCGCCGGAATCGCGCGGATCGACGACATAACGCCGCGGAAAAGGAAGTTAAACGGGAACGGCGTGACTCGGCCCGACCCGAGCACCGCGAACAGTAGCGCTAACGGGAAGCCCAGAATAGTCCCGCCGAATCCGATCGCGAGCGTGATTCCCGCTTCACCAAAGAGGTTCTCCTCGAGGATGTAATCGACGTACTGCATGAAGTCGAGAAACGGTAGGAAGCCGAAGTAGGTCGTCCGCGGGAAGTACTGGCCGAGCGCTTCGAAGAAATTCGGCGCGTACTGAATGAGTTCGCCGATCGAAAGCTCGACCATCGTCAACGCGTGGTTAAATGTAACGAGCAACACAACCAACCCAATACCGCCGAGAATTCGACGGCGTCGCCGTGCGCGCTGAATCGACTGGTACTGTTCTTCGACAGCTGCCGAAACCGTTTCCGCGGACGGGTCAGTATCCGTACTCATACACCGACGACCCCAGTTGTTCCCGAATCACTATCGTTATCCTCCTCTTGCTGCCGTCCGAGGCCGGTCAGTTGGTCGATATTGACATCTTCGTAGATTTCTTCGATGACGTCGAGGTCGAACTCGTCTGCGTAGCCGTCGAAGACGACCTGTCCCTGTTTCAGTCCGATGAAGCGCTGTCCGAACTCCTCGGCGAGGGTGACCTGGTGGAGACTCACGGCCGTCGTCAGCCCGTGCTCTTCGGTCGCCGTCAGCAGGTACTCCATCACCTGCTGGGCGCTGCCGGGGTCGAGGCTGGCAACGGGTTCGTCAGCCAGCAGCGTCTCCGGTTCCTGTACGAGTGCTCGAGCGATACCAACTCGTTGCTGTTGGCCGCCGCTCATCCGCCGGGCACTTTGCTGGGCTTCCTCGAGTAGTCCGACGGTCTCGAGGGCTTCGAGTGCGCGATACTTGTCCGCTTTGTCGTTTCGTTTGAAGAGGCTCTTGAGAAGAGCAGTGCGCTTGAGCGACCCGGTAAGCGCGTTCGCATAGGCGCTCATCTGCCCGATGATATTGTGCTGCTGGAAGACCATTGCGGTGTCGGGGTGCGGTTCGTGGATTTCAGTCCCATCGATGATGACCTCACCGGATGACGGTGCTGTCAATCCGTTCATACATCGCAAGAGTGTAGATTTCCCGGAGCCAGACGTTCCCAGTACGACGACGAATTCGCCGTCGGGGATCGTAAACGACACGTCCTCTAGGGCCTGTGTGTCTCCGAATCGTTTGCTGAGATTCTGTACTTCAATAGTACTCATTTGTTCAACGTGGACATTGTATTCGATTGTGTAAAATGATGTTATTCGACGCGCCCTTCAACGTGGTCGTTATTCGCCAGCGAGGTCGCTAAACTCGAGACCGAGTGCGTCCATCGCGTCCTGAATCGGCTGGTAATCGTCGATTGTCGCCTCCTCGACGCCGGTAAACCAGAGGGGTTCCTCGGCGTCTTCGTCGACGAGATCCGCTTCTTCTGCGGACAACAGGGCTTCCTCGATATCGTCGACGACGGGATCGTCCCAGTTCGAACGCGCGACGATCGGTGCACGAGGGATCGGGTCGGAAACCGAAAGCAACTGCAACTCTTCGTCACCACTTCCGAGATTGTCGACTTCGGCGGAGTTTTCCATGAACTCGTCGGGCATCTGCTCTTCGTCGAGGTACTGCGAGGAAACGAACGCTCCCGTTCCGGCCGCGACGACATCCTCACGGTTCAGGAGTTCGTTCATCGCAGTATTGTGGTCGGAGTAGCTAACCTCGAAGTCGACTGGGTCACCGTCGGGTGCGTCGCCGACATCTAGACCGCCGTCGCTGAGCATCAGTAGTGGGAAGAGGCCGCCGCTGACCGAAAGCTGAGAGGCGAGAGCCACCTCGTGATCCTGTTCGATGTCACTGATCTCGTCGATCGGACTGTCCGGCGTCGTGACCACGGTCGAGAAATAGACCGCGGCACCGTACTGAATACGCATACCGAGGATATCCATCGCGTCTGGAGCAGCCACGACCCCGGTCGGGGAGATGTCAGCTAAATGTGCCTGGTCGTTCTGAATCGCGGTGACCGTAGCGGTGTAGCTACTCGCCTCGGATGCATTGATGACGACATCGGTTTCCGACTCGAGGTAGTCGAAAAACTGTGCGTACTGGTCGAGCATGTCGACGTCCCCCTCGGCGGGGTTGAGCACCATATCGATCTCGTTTTCGTCGTCCTCGTCACTGCCGACGAGATCGCCGAGACAACCTGCAAGCCCAACGGTCGCCGCAGCACCTGTACCTGTCAAAAACGCACGTCGATTACTACCCATTCGCCCACGTTCAGACATAGTTCCTACTGATGTCCAACATATTTAGTGTTTTCTATGTCACGAATAGTGGACTATAGAGAGATAACGACGAATACCTTAATATATCCGAGAACGGGTGGTTAAAAACCATCCAACCGACGTTGGGTGCTCGAGTTACCGTCAGCGCCGGCGAGGTCCGCCGCCGTCTCGAGCGCTTCTTTGAACGTCTCTTCCTGGCTGCGGTCGTACAGCGTCGCCGCCGGATGCACCGAGAGGACGACGCGTCGAGGCGAGCCGTTGACTCGAATCTCCTCGACGGACCCCGCCTCAGAGGTTATCCCGACGGAGCGACCGAGCAAGTGTTCGCTGGGAACCTTCCCGAGCGTGACGAGCACGTCCGGATCCAGGCGCTCGATTTCGGCCTCGAGGTAGCCGCGACAGTTCTCGAGTTCCGTCTTCGTCGGGTCGCGGTTCTCGGGCGGCCGACAGCGTACGCAGTTGGTGATCCGAACGTCCTCGCGCTCGAGGCCGACGACGAGCAGGGTGTCGTCGAGCACCGACCCGCTCCGACCGACGAACGGCTCGCCCTGTTCGTCTTCGTTCGCGCCCGGTCCCTCGCCGACGAACAGGATGTCGGCGTCTTCGGGACCAGTTCCGTTGACGATCTGGCTCCGCGAGTCGACCAGTTTCGGGCACCGCTCACAGGCCGTTACCTCGAGTCCTTCTAGCTCTTCGTCCATGGTCGTCGCTTGCACGCCCCGGTACTACGTGTTTCGGGTCGCACGTATCGGCCGGTCGCGAGCGGCCGCCACCTCATGCGTCACTGAACCGATAGTCACGGCCCGCACGCGCGGCCGCTCTTGCCACCCGAATCGGTTCCGGCCGGCCGCCTTCGGGGGTGAACTCGCGAACGACCGTCTCGGCCCGCGAGCGTTCGATTCCCGCGGTGCGAACGTACACCGTTTCGCCGTTGATCGACACCGGTCGTCGCGGCGGGAGCGACCGGTAGCGCTCGAGGCGTTGCTCGAGTTGGTCCCCGGAGAAAGCGTCGCTGAGGCCGTCTTCGAGGCCGGCGCTCGCTTCGAACGTCACGGCGATAACGGATTGGTCGGTTGTTCGTGCGATACGTGAGAGGTCGACGATGTTGTACCACGCGGGGGCGACGGCACCGAGTAGCAGAACCTCGACGTCCGGCCGGTCGATGTCGTCGACGAGCGACACGATGGCGTCGGTTGCGTCCATCCCCCCGACAGTACACGTCGAAAACGCGAGCCCGTCGACGACGCGGTCGGCCCGAACGACTGCGCCGGCGAGCGTGCTCTGCTCACCCGCCGCTGATTCTGCGATACCCAGCGCCCGCGCCCCGGCTTTCATTAGGCGTCGTCGTCTTCGTCTTTGATCTCCGCGAGCCGATCGAGCAGTTCGTCGCTCGAGGCCCCGTTTTCGAACTCGAGCGTGCCGTCGTGGTGGCTCTGTTCGGACTCTACCGCATCGTCATCGTCAAAATCCGCGTCAACCTCTTGCTGTTCGGATTCGTCGTAGCTTCCGAATCCCATACAGTGTCTCATACGACCCGGGGCATCAAAAGTTTCGTGGGTCAGACGCCTATCAGTTTTCGTGAATATCGACGCCAGTATTATACCGACGGCTCCCAAGAAATCGCCTATGGAGGTCCATCACGTCACCGAGGATGCCGAGACGTTCACCTGCAACGCCTTTCTCGTTCGTGGCGACCGAACGACACTTGTCGACGCGGGCGCGTGGGAGGGCGTCGTCGACGAGGTGCGATCCCACCTCGAGGGCGAATCCCTCGACGACATCGTTCTGACGCACCAGCACGGTGACCACGTCGCGGAACTCGAGGCCGTTTGCGACGCCTTCGACCCCGACGTATACGCGTACGCGGCCCATTCGCTTCGAACGCACGAGATCGACGACGGCGACGCGGTTCGGATCGGCGACGAATCCTTCGAGGTCGTCTACACGCCCGGCCACGCCGACGATCACGTCTCTCTGGTCTCGGAGACGACGCTGTTTTCGGGCGACGTGGTCGTCCACGACGACGGCGCGTTCGACTACGGGAGCTTCGGCCGGACCGACATGGCCGGCCAGTCCCGCGAGCGGCTCATCGAGAGCCTCGAGGAACTGCTCTCGCGTCTGTCTAACTCTGTCAAACACATGTACGCGGGCCACGGCGGCGTCTTCCACGGCGACGTCACGGACGTGGTCGAGACGGCGCTCGAGCGAGCCGAAAAACGCGAGCCGAAGTACCCAGACGAGTGAGCGGGTGATCTCGAGGATCGTCGATCCCTGCGACCGAACCAGTCGCTCGAGAATCGTCGAGTCGAAATCGAGTGAGAAAACCGCCGATTATGCCGCGCGCGCTTCCTTGGCTTTCGGGCGGAGCTTCTTGTAGCCGCACTTGCGACAGCGGTTCGCCCCTTTCGAGTTGCGAGCGTTACAGCGCATGCAGATCATCTTCTCGAGCATTCGTTTTTCCGCAGCGTCGAAACTGGCCATGCAGGTGGGTTGGCCGGTGGCGCATATAATGGCTGCGGTCCGTACTGACGGTCGTTTTCAGGGGGTCCGACGGGAACCAGTGCGTCGCCCTCACTCGTCGGCCAGGTAGTCGTCCTGCACGGCGACGATATCGCTCGAGTCCGTACACGCGGCGTACCGATCGAGCGGTTCCTCGTTGAGCGTCAGGAAGGTCTCGCCCCAGCGGAACGGCTCGAGGAGGTCCGCGGCCGCCTCGGCTTCTCCGAAGATGCGCAGCGCCCCGGCGAGCGCTTCGACGGTCGTCAGTTGGAAGGGGCGGCCGTAGTTGATAGGGTTGGCGGCGACGAGAAAGGGCAGCGCGCGGTGGACGCCGTTCATCGAGAACGACGCCTCCTCGGCGGACTCCCACGAGCAATCCAGAGCGACGAGCGTTCCGAGGCCGTCCTCGGCGTCCGCGGGCGAGAGCGCCTGCTCCGCGTGGGGATTGAGGACGACCCCGTAGGGTACCTGTCGCATCGACCGATGGAGGATCGCCCGGTCGAACTTCTCGAGGCGACGGGCGGTGCACTTGTCGGGGTCGTCGTCGCCTTCGTAGTAGACGTGACACTCCACACCCGGTGTAGGCGGGGCCGGGAGAAAAATCGTGTGACTCGAGCAAACCCGCCGACTCACACCGTCGACGAATCGGAAGGCGACTTGTGGATCGTCTCCCCGCGATTCAGCCGGGCAGCGATCGTGAACGTCTGTTCGGCCTCCCGGCGAGTCGGAAAGTGTGCCGCCAGATACCGTGCCGTCGCGATCAGGGGGACCCATCGGCGGTCCGCGTCTTCACCTCGCTCTCGAGCCAGTTCGAACTGCTCGAATGCGGCCTCGAGGTTCTGGAGCGTGTGGAACCCGGCGTCTTCGCGCAGGAGGCCGTGGCCCAGCGTTCGCTTCAGTTCGTCCGCGTCGCCGTCGCAGGCGACGAACTCGGCCACGAGACGACCGGCCCGGTCGACCTCGCCCTCGGCGTCGAACGTCTCGAGGAGGTCCTCGAGAATTGCGTCGGGGTCGCGTCCAGTCTCATTTTCCTCGGGGTCGGGGATCGGGGCTGGCGGCGTGTTGAGGAATCGATCGAGGTAGACGTTGATCGCGACGTCGAAGACGGCCCGGTAGAGTTCGATCGCATCGGTCCGGCGGGTCGACTGGTGGACCGCGTTGGCGTAGGTGAACGTGTGGTGGACGGTGTTCCAGTCGGAGAACTCGTTCGCCGTCCCGAACTGCGCGACGCGGGTCGCGGCCGCGTGAACGACTTCGGCGGCGAGCGCTTCGGTCGTCGCCCCCGCGCGGACGGCGTCGGCCAGGGCGTCTACGATCGCCTCCGGATCGTCCCCGAGCAGCGTCGGCTGAAAGTCCTCGGGCGGCGACCACGACGAACCCGTTCCGCCTCCCGCGCTCGCCAGTGTCTCGAGCCCGCTCGTCTCGGTCACGTCGCCGCCGTAGACCTCCTCGAGCAGCGCCACGAGATCGACCGGCTGTCGCCACGACGACCGCTCGTCGCTTCGGGAGGCCGTCGCGAGCGGTTCGACCAGACTCGCGAGCGTCGTCGGGGCGTGCTCCCAGCCGACGTGCTCGAGCGTTTCGAAGGCCTTGTTCGCGAAATCGAGCACGTGCCCGGTCGAGAGATAGGGATGGTCCGTGGCGGCCGCGAAAACCAGTTCCGCGACCGCCGCCTCGTCGTACCCGGCGGCGACCGCCGTGCGCAGACACCGCTCCGCGCCGTCTGCGTCCCGCACTTCGATACACTCGCGGAACCAGGATTTCAGCCGCTCGAGGGAGACATCCGTCGTCGAGAACGCGGGCTGGGAAACGGTCGGCGGTTCGCCGTCGCAGTCGATCGCGACGTGGCGAACACCGGTATAGAGCGCCCGCTTTCGGTCTTCGGACGCTACGTCATCCATCACGTTCGCCATGCAACCGAGGATGGTCAGGCCGGAACTCCAGCCAGCCTCGCGATACTGGGTTCCGAACTCGAGAGTTCGTTCGACCGGCGAGCGGTAGTCCACGCCCGCGTCGAGCAGTCCGATCGTCGATTTGGCGAGGACGAGTCGCAGGTTCTCCGCGAGGCCCGCCTCGAGGCGGTCGGCCCAGTGTTCGTCGGGTGGCTTCTCTCGCTCCGGCGTCGGATCGACGTAGACCGTGCCGTCTCGGACCTCGACGGGATACGTCTGTACGTCGTCGGCCCACGGATCGAACGTATCGCCACACGAGAGTTCGAATCGCGCGTGGTGCCAGTGGCAGGTGAGGATGCCGTCGTCGACGGTGCCTTCGGCGAGCGGAAATCCCATGTGGGGACAGCGGTTGTCGACCGCGCGTATCTCCCCTTCGTGGGCGAAGACCGCGAGCGCTTTCCCGCCGCGGGAGATCAGGGTTCGGCCCTCCGCCTCGAGTTCCTCGAGCGACGCGACTTCGAACAGGTCGTCGGAGCTGGTAGCCATGCAACGGTCTACCACGGCATCGGTGAAAACCGTTCCCTGCACCGCGTTCGTGGCTTCGAACCGCTCGAGAACGAGCGACGTCCGAGACGCCGGTGCTTTTCACCCGCGGGGTCGAATCTCGACGCACCCATGGACGGAGACGCCCTCGTGAGACGCTACTACGACGCGCTCGACGACCACGAGTACGAGACGCTCGAGGGGCTACTGGACCCCGGTTTCGTCCAGCAACGACCGGACCGAACCTTCGAGAGCCGCGAGGCGTTCGTCCAGTTCATGCGCGAGAAACGGCCGAACCCCGACACCAGCCATGACCTCGTGGAACTGGTCGTCGACGACGACCGCGGTCGAATCGCCGCTCGAGGGCGGGTGCTCGAGGGCGAACAGGAATTATTCGAGTTCGCGGATTTCTTTGAGTTAGTGGGCGACTCGATCGTTCGGTTGGAAACGTACAGCCGATAAACGAAGAAAAGGACAGTTTCCCGTCCACCTCCAGCAGGGCGATTAGGGAGGATATCTCGAGGGACATGTGTAGACGAGGACATGATGGTTTTTAGAATGGTTTAAGATCTATTGATTCTTGATACATATCATGACGGAACAATCGGCCGGCTATGTCGGGACGCAAGACGACGTAATTCTCGGTAGGGTCGGTGCGTTCGTACTTGATTATATCCTCTCGCTCATTCTTGGAATGATTCTGGGATTTGGATTAGCGATCGCCCTCGATTCGGTCGCGGGTGTGTATCTCGGCATGCCTATCGGACTGCTCGGATACTATATTCTTCTCGAAGGGGCGACCGGGCAGACGCTTGGAAAACGTCTCGCCGGTGTTATCGTCGTCAGTCGCGATGGAAGTTCGATTACCTTTCGCCAGGCGCTCGTTCGTAATCTCCTTCGAATCGTCGATGGGATTTTGAGCTACGCGGTTGGGCTCGTCGTCATGCTCGTTAGCGACGACCGACAACGCGTCGGGGACCACGCTGCTAATACTCTCGTCGTTCGTTCGAAGCGGTAACGACTACCATTAGCGCATACCGCACGTGGTTTGAGAGGAAACTAGCAGGTTGGTACGGAAACATCCGAACCGGCCCATCGAAGAATACCGATTCACTCAGACACGTGTCAGGGCTGCTCGATAGTGGTATCCGTTATTGCTTCGTCTGATGTCGGACAGTTCCCAGCCCGTGCCGATCGTTGCGTCTCGCAATCGGGCTGGGCTAAACAAACGGAACAAGAGCGTCTTACCGACGGCGCCTTCGTACTCGCAGTGGAAGAGACGGTAGGCAAGCCCTCGCGTGGGGTCGTCTCGATAGCCAAATAACTCACCAGCGTCCTCGTGCTCGGGGTCGTGGAAGTCGATAACTGCAGTAGCGTTTGGTTTCGTGATAACGGCGAGGTCGCCGAGAAAACGCCTGAGTCCTTGCATCGATCCGGCGAGTTCGACCTGCGTCCCTTTGGCGTGGACCGACGCGAACTGGTTTCGCTCGAAAGAATCCGGGAGGGAGAACATATCCGCTTGCACCGCGTTCTCGACACCCCGGTCTCGCATCGTTTTGACGAGGAGATTGCTGATTTCGATCGCGACCGTCTCATACTGTTCTTGCCAGTAGAGCGCCTCAGATCCGACGCCTGCCCCCATATCGAGAAGTGGCCCGTCGAGCCAGGAATCGACCCACTGTTGCTTGTCACTCTCGCCTGTCACGGCTCCAAAGTAGAATTCTTCGATAGGGTGAACACGAGTTGCGGAGCCATTTCTATCTACGAGCGGTTCATTCCGTTCCCCCAGGTAGTGATCTCGGATCGCTCGTCCAAATAGGTCAGCAGTCACCATACGTGCTAACATACCTCAATTATAATAAACTCATAATGACAGCGAGTCACAGGCAACCGGCCTCTTTTCGAGCATCGAATAGGCAACGTATAGTAGCTGCTTTCAGGCCGAACAGTTGTTCGGCCCCAACTCGAGTTCGAGTCGATCCTCCGACTCGAGTTCCTCCGATATACCCCGATTGTGGCCGATGATCTCTTCGTAGTTCGAAGGCTTTTCGCCGGCGTCGGCCATCCGGTCGACGAACGCGTCTTCCTCGAGGTCGAGGATGTCGATTCCGGTTCGGGCGTCTCCAATCGTCGTTTCGATCGGCTCGCCCGGCGAGCCGTGGTCGAACTCGCCGTCTGCGGTGACGGTGACGTGGCCCGGACAGACCACGATCGATTCGGGTTCGGCGAGCACGGTGCGGTGGAGGCTTTCGTAGAGCATTCGGGCTCCCGTCTCGCCCTCGTCCTCGTTGAACTCGAGTTCCGTCCGCCCCGTCGAGTCGACGTGGAGCGTATCCGCGGTCAACAGTGCCCGGTCGTCGATCAGTATCGAGAGCATCTCGCTCGTGTGGCCCGGCGTCTCGAGCGCCTTCAGGCCGAGCGTGCCGACCTCGAGGACTTCGTTTCGCTCGAGCGGCGTGTACTCGACTTCGACGCCGCGGTCGGCGACGCGCTCGCCGAGGTAGTACGGTACCTCGAGTCGATCCGCGAGTTCGGGTCCGCCGGAGACGTGATCGGCGTGGACGTGCGTATCGATGACGCCGACGATCGAGAGCCCCGCTTCCTCGGCGGCGACCGCGAACTCGTCGGTGTCCGCGGTCGGATCGACGACGACGGCGTCTCCCGTTTCGGGACAGCCGACGAGATACGAGAGACACCCCTTGGCTCGTCGCTGCACCTGCACGAGTTCGACGGAGTCGCCGGCGGAAACCCGCGCCCGGTCGTAGACGCGACTCCAGCCTTTCATCCCGCCCTCGATGGCGGCGACCTCGTACTCGTCGGTAGCGGACTCGAGTTGGGTCGCGAGGTTGCCCGACGAGATTCCCTTCGCGCAGACGGTGAGAACGCGTTCGGTCCCGTCGACGACGCCTTCGAGTTCCTCGAGACGGCCGTCGAGGTCCTCCTCCGGGCCGAACGGGAAGTTGATCGCGCCGGCGACGTGCCACGACTCGAAGCTCTCCTCGGGACGCGTATCCAGGAGTACGTACTCCTCGTCGCCGTCCTGTAGCTCCGCGAGTCGGTCGGCCGAGAGCGTAGTGACCATGTACCGTTCTAGGGGCTCACGGCCCTAAAGGCCGCCCGGCGAGTGCAGCCTCTCAGTGCGCACGAGAAAAGCAGCGTCCGGCCTCGAACGAGAAAAACGAAAGCGCGTGTGACCGTCGGAAGCCGCGATTACTCGAGGTCGAAGCGGTCGGCCGCCATCACGCCGTGCCACGCGTCGACGAAGTCGGAGACGAGTTTTGCCTCGCCGTCTTCGGCGCCGTAGACCTCGGCGATGGCGCGGAGGCGGGAGTTCGAGCCGAAGATGAGGTCGACGCGCGTGCCCGTCCACGCGACCTCGCCGGTCTCGCGGTCGCGCAGTTCGAAGACCTCGCAGTCCTCGGAGACCGGCTCCCACTCGTAGTCCATCGAGAGGACGGTCTCGAAGAAGTCGTTGGTCAGGGTTCCCGGCTCGTCGGTGAAGACGCCGTGGTCGGAGTAGGTGGCGCCGAGGGCGCGCATGCCGCCGACCAGCGCGGTCATCTCGTCGGGCGTCAGGTCGAGCAGGTCCGCCTTGTCGACCAGTTCATCTTCGGCCGAGTTTCGGGCTTCGTCGCTCAGGTAGTTACGGAAGCCATCCGCGTCCGGCTTCAGGGCCTCGAAGGACTCCACGTCCGTCTGGGCCTCCGTGGCGTCGGTGCGGCCGGGCTCGAACGGCACCTCGACGTCGTAGCCGGCGTCGCTCGCCGCCTGCTCGACGGCCGCGTTCCCGCCGAGGACGATCAGGTCAGCCAGCGAGACGCGCACGTCGTCCGACCGCGAGTCGTTGAACTCGGTCTGGATCTCCTCGAGCGTCGAGAGGACCGTCTCGAGTTCGTCCGGTTCGTTGACCTCCCAGCTACGCTGCGGTTCGAGGCGAATACGCGCGCCGTTGGCGCCGCCGCGCTTGTCGCTGTCGCGGTAGGTCGAGGCCGCCGCCCACGCGGTCTTGACGAGTTGCGTGCGGGTGAGATCTGCGGCGAGGACGCGCTCTTTGAGGTCGTCGATCTCGGCGTCGCCGATCAGGTCGTAGTCGGCGTCCGGAAGCGGATCCTGCCAGATGAGTTCCTCGTCCGGGACCTCGGGACCGAGGAATCGCTCGGAGGGGCCCATGTCACGGTGGATCAGCTTGTACCACGCCTTCGCGAAGGTCCGCTGGAACGCGGCCGGGTCCTCCTGGAAGTGCTCTAAGACCTCGCGGAAGTCGGGATCGCGCTTCAGCGCGATGTCCGTCGTGAGCATCATCACGTCCTCTTTCGCCGACGGCTCTTCGACGCCGGGGGCGGATTCGTCGAGTTCGCCGTTCTGCGTGGTCCACTGCCAGGCGCCGCCCGGTCCCTTCTCGGGCCACCACGTGTAATCGAGCAGCGAGTCCACATAGCCCATGTCCCACTGGGTCGGCGTGGTGTTCCACGGCCCCTCGATACCGCCGGTGATCGTGTCGGCTCCCTTTCCGGAACCGTACTCGTTCTTCCAGCCCAGACCCTGTTCCTCGATCGGCGCCGCTTCGGGCTCGAGACCGACGTGTTCGTCGGCCTCGGCGGCGCCGTGAACTTTCCCGAACGTGTGCCCGCCGGCGATGAGCGCGACCGTCTCCTCGTCGCTCATCGCCATGTGGCTGAACGTCTGGCGGATGTTCTTCGCGGACGCGTCGGGGTCGGGTTCGCCGTTCGGCCCCTCGGGGTTCACGTAGATGAGGCCCATCACGGTGTTACCGAGCGGGTCCCGAAGGGCACCGTCCTCGTCGAAGCGCTCGGGAGAGGCGCCCTCCATCTCGTCTTCCGGACCCCAGTCGACGGCATCGTCGGGTGCGTAATCGTCCTCGCGACCGCCGGCGAAGCCGTACGTCTCGAAGCCCATCGACTCGAGTGCGACGTTGCCCGCCAGAACGATCAGGTCCGCCCACGAGAGCTTCTGGCCGTACTTCTGCTTGACGGGCCAGAGGAGACGACGGGCCTTGTCGAGGTTCGCGTTGTCCGGCCAACTGTTGAGGGGAGCCAGACGCTGCCGCCCGCCGGAGGCGCCGCCGCGACCGTCGCTCGTCCGGTAGGTACCGGCGCTGTGCCAAGCCATTCGGATAAACAGCGGCCCGTAGTGGCCGTAGTCGGCGGGCCACCACTCCTGCGAGTCCGTCATCAGCTCCTCGAGGTCCGCCTTGACGGCCTCGTAGTCGAGTTTCTCGAACGCCTCGGCGTAGTCGAACGCCTCGCCCATCGGGTCCGTCTGCTGTGCGTTCTGATCGAGGATGTCCAGATTCAGCGCATCTGGCCACCAGTCTCGGTCTGATTCTTGCATCATCGGGTGATTGTTACTTTGCCCTATTAAGATTGTCTAATTCGGTAACGAACTCTTCTGTTCGACCCAATTGATCTTTTCGATTTGTGAAATCATGTCAGTATCAGGTTCATAGAAGAGATCCTGTATAATCGCGAGAGCGATGGGATAGTGGGATCTGAGTGGACACTGACGCCTTCCTCAGCCGGAGTGGAGGCGAGACAATACTGGGCGCCTACTGCGGTCCGTACAGCGAATTCGGTTGACGAATCGATAGTTTTTGTTTTCGATCTCCCATACCGAATTCGGACACCGCTGCTCGAATCGGCTCAAGGAAGCAAATTCCCACCTCAGTCGTGCGGAGAGCGACGGCGATTCGAAGCTGACGAGTACGGCGACCAAACGTCCGATAACCGCTTCGAACCGCATGGTTATTCGGGCCGGAACGGGTCCGAATACCGAACCAGTAAAGGCGAGCGCACTCGTCGTCGAGCACATGACGACGACGCTCGGAACGGCGAGCGCGGAGCCCGGCGAGATCGACACGGGTCGTCTCGAGGTCGGCGAAACCCGAGACGGGAGCCCGTTCGGACTACCGGTCGCCGTGGTAAACGGCGCGGGAACCGGGAAAACGCTGTACATGCAGGCCGCAAGCGACGGCGACGAGTTGAACGGTGTCGGTGTCCTCACGCGGGTCGTTCCGCGGCTCGATCCCGCCGAAATTTCGGGAACGATCCTCATCGTCGGAATCGTCAACTACCACGCGTTTCAGGTCGCCGAACATCGAAACCCGATCGACGATACGAAGATGAACCGCGCCTATCCCGGCTCCGAGAACGGAACCTCGAGCGAGCGGATCGCCCACGCGACGTTCGACGTGGCCAAGCGGGCGGACGTTATTCTGGACCTCCATCAGGGATCGACCAGTCGGATGATCGATGAGGTCCGAGTTCGCTGTGGCAAGCGCCACCGGATGCACGAGGAGTGTCTCGAGCTCGCGAAGGCCTTCGGCTGTGGCTACGTGCTCGACCAGAAAGGACCCGACGGACAGCTCGCTCGAGCCGCCCCCGACGAGGGAATTCCGACCGTCGACCCGGAACTCGGAGGCTGTGTCGGCTGGGACGAAACCAGCGTCCAGAAGGGAACCGAGGGCGTCTTCAACGTCCTTCGGTACTACGACTTCCTCTCCGAAAGCCACGACCTGAACCGGCAGATTCGCGCGAGCAGCTTCGAACAGTACGGCTCGCCCGTCGGCGGAGTGGTCACGATCGAGAAGGAACTCGGCCAGCAGGTTCGGGCCGGCGAGACGCTGTTCGAAGTCACGACCGTCTTCGGCGAGACCAAAGCCGAGATCACCGCCGACAGCGACGGCGTGCTCTGGCGAGCGCGTCGGCTTCCGCAGGTCGCGACCGGGGAATACGTCTGCTCGGTCGGAACCGACGTCGACTCCTACTGACCATGACTGCCGATCTACTCTGTCCCGACTGCGAGACCGTTTACGAAGCGGGTCCAGACGAACCTTGGCGCTGTGACTGCGGGCACGCTCTCGAGATCCGCGAGGAACCCGCGCTGGCGGATGCGATCGATTCCCCGCCGACGGTAGACGCGAGTGCCGGACTCTGGAGCTTTGCTGACTTGCTACCGGTCGAAAAACGCGTGACCCTGCAGGAGGGATTGACGCCGCTGGTCGACGCCGATCGATGGAACGCCTCGTTCAAACTCGAGTACGTCTCTCCCACTGGATCGTTCAAGGACCGCGGCGCAACGACAACGCTCTCGAGGGCCGTCGAACTCGGCGTCGAAACGGTGATCGAGGACTCCTCTGGAAACGCGGGTGCGGCGATCGCCACCTACGCCGCTCGCGCCGGGCTCGAGGCGGAGATCTACGTTCCCGCGGACGTCAAACCCGCCAAACTGCGGGCCATCGAACGCGCCGGCGCTCGCGCCATCGAGGTAACGGGGAGCAGACAGGACGTGACGGAGGCGTGTCTCGAGGCCGTCGCGGTGGGGGACGGATGGTACGCGAGCCACTCGTGGAATCCGGCGTTTTACGCGGGAACGATGACGTTCGCGTTCGAGATCGCAGCACAGCGAGACTGGGAGGTGCCGGACGCAGTCGTGCTCCCGGTCGGACACGGAACACTCTTTCTCGGCGCGTATCGAGGCTTTTCCCGGCTTGTGGACGCGGGGATCACCGACGAAATACCGCGCCTGCTCGGCGTGCAGGCCAGCGGCTGTGCACCCGTCGTTCAACGACTCGAGGGTGACACGAGCGGCGCCGAGACGGACGACGCTACGGAGAGCGGAGACGCCACCGAGACGGCCGCGACCCTCGCCGACGGCATCCGGATCGCCGAACCCGCCCGCGAGGACGAACTCCTCGAGGCGATCGAAGCGAGTGACGGGGACGCGATCGCGGTCGGCGACGAGACGATCGAAACGACGCTCGAGTCGCTTCAGGCCAGCGGCTTCAACGTGGAACCGACGAGCGCGGTCGCGCCCGCGGGGCTCTCCCGCTATCGCGAGCGGGGGATCGTCGAACCCGACGACGACGTGGTCGTCCCGCTGACCGGCAGCGGTCTGAAGTATTCGTAAGTGAGACTACAGACGGCACGCGGCTGGAATCCGGCACGTTCGGGCCCGAACCTGTTAAACCGCAAACAATCACTCTCGAGTCCGATAAACTCATACAAACAGGACAGTAATACCGGGTTATGAATCGTCGAAGTCTGCTCGCCGGAACGGCCGCCCTCGGGGTAACGAGCGTCGCCGGCTGTCTGGGGACGTTCGGAATGGACGAACACGAAGCGTCGCCCGCGAGCGTCGACGAGAGCGCCCGCCAGGAAACCGACTACGAACAGACCGGTGTTACGGAAGACACTATCGAACAATCGGTCGGCCTCGCGATATTCTCGCAGGACGTCTCGGTGACGAACTACATCACCGAACACGAAAAGCCAGTCACGGTCGGACCGCTCACGATGGACGGCGGCGGCGGGTTTCTCGTCGTGACGACGCCGCAGGCGAGCGTGCTCGGCCAGGAGCTCAATCCCGTCAGCGACATGTCGCCAAAGGAGCTTATCGAGCGCATCGAGGGCAACTACGCGGGGATGAAAAACGTCACCCATCAGGAAGACGAGAATGTCACGATTCTCGAGCAGGAGACGACCCAGTCCCGGTTCACCGCCGAGTCGAGTTACAACGGTACGAGCGTCGAGGTATCGATACACATCAGCGAGGCCGTCGAAACCGACGAGGATCACCTCGTGACCGTCGGCATCTATCCGAACGAACGTCGCGACGAGGAAGAGCCAAATATCATCTCGCTCATGGAGTCGGTTTCCGAGGCGTCGCCGGAAGACGGCGAGAGTCAGAACGAATCGGAGGAAAACAGCGGTGACGACGAAAGCGACGGAAGCAGCGGAGACGGCGAGACCGACGGAAACAGTAGCGACGACGGCGGCATTCTGTGAGTCGCGGCTGAGAACGGCGGAAACCGCGTTTCGGTCGAACCCGACACCCCTTTACTCGAGCCCTGAATACGGATCGGTATGTTCCTAGCCTTGCGCGAATCGGTCGAAGACGCCCTCGAGGGGGCGCTTTCGGCCCGCGGGTTCCCGACCGGGGATCTCGGCATCGAAGAGCCGCCCGAAGACGTCGACAGCGTGCTCGCCTCGAGCGTCGCCTTTCGACTGGCCGGCGAAGCGGGGGCACCGCCGCCGCAGGTCGCCCAGCAACTGGCAGAGGAGATCGACACCGACGAACTGCCCTACGTCGACCGCGTCGAAACGCAGGGACCGTATCTGAACTTCCTCCCGAACGAGGCCTACGTCGAGGCGACCGTTGAACGGGCGGCCGAACCGACCTACGGCCACCTCAAGGACCGCAAGGAATCCGTCGTCATCGAGCACACGAGCGCGAACCCGACGGGGCCGGTCCACGTCGGCCGCGCCCGAAACCCGATCATCGGCGACGCGGTCTCGAACCTCCTCGCGACGGCGGGCTACGACGTCGACCGCCACTACTACGTCAACGACGCGGGTCGACAGATGGCCGTCTTCACGTGGGCCTACGAAACCTTCGACGAGGACGACCTCGAGACCGAACCCGAACGCGACCGCATCGAGTACGATCTGGTGCGATACTACCGCAAGGGCAATGCCTACCTCGAGAGCGCGCCCGAAGCCGAGGTCGAAGCCGCCGAGGCCGAAATCGAGTCGATCATGCAGGGACTCGAAGCGGGCGATGAGGCGGCCTACGAGCGCGTCACCGAGGTCGTCGATCAGGTGCTCTCGGGGATGAAAGCGTGTCTCGCCCGACTGCCCGCCGAATTCGACGAGTTCGTCAAGGAGACGCGGTTCATGAAAGACGGCTCGACCGACGACGTCGTCGCCCGGCTCAAGGAACTCGACGGCGCGGTCTACGAGGAGGATGCCTGGCAACTCGAGCTCGACGAGCAGGGCATCGACAAGAATCTCGTCTTCCTGCGCTCGGACGGAACCTCGCTGTACCCGACGCGGGATCTGGCCCACCACGAGTGGAAACTCGAGAACTACGACCGGGCCGTGACCGTGCTGGGCGAGGACCACAAACTGCAGGCCAGCCAGATCCGGACGACCCTCGAGTTGCTCGGGACCGACACGGACGACCTTCGCCAGGTGCTTTACTCCTACGTCAACCTTCCCGAGGGGAAGATGTCAACCCGGCGCGGGACCGGCGTCGACCTCGACGATCTGCTCGACGAGGCCATCTCGCGCGCACGCGACGAAGTCGAGTCCCGTCTCGACGATCGCATCCGCGACGACGACTTAGACGACGACGACATCGAGCGCATCGCTCATCAGGTCGGTATCGGCGCGGTTCGCTACGATATCGTCTCGAAGCAGCCGACCAAGGCGATCACCTTCGAGTGGGAACAGGCCCTCGACTTCGAAGCCCAGTCGGCACCCTACGTCCAGTACGTCCACGCGCGCTGCTGTGGCATCCTGGCGGAAAGTACCGACGCGGACGACCTCGACGCCGTCGTCGAGACGCTGGCTACCGATGTCGACGCCGCCGCGCTCGAGACCGACGCAGAACAGCACCTCGTCGAGACGATCGCCCGGTTCCCGGCGGTGATCGACGAAGCGGCCGATGACCTCCAGCCCCATCAGGTCGCGACCTACACCCGCGAGTTTGCCGACGCGTTCAACGCGTTCTATCGGGAGTGTCCGGTGCTGGCCGACGACGTCGATCCCGAGGTCCGAGAGGCACGACTCGCGCTCGTCGCGGCGTCGCGACATACCATCGCAAACGCGCTATCGGTGCTCGGCGTCGCCGCCCCGCGCTCGATGTGAGCGCCGGTCGGACGCCGAACGCTCGAGGCGACAGTAGGTTCGATCCGGCGACTGTTACCGAACGTGACGCGTGCATTCGACGGGCGCTGTAGTGCTACAGTGGACCGTCGACCGGATGTACGTCCGGGTGACCGGGAGCTCTCTCATCGCGGAGCCGATCAGCTCTCGGGGTACAAAAGCTGCCCGTAGAAGTGGCGACGGCGTCTATGCCGTTGCCAAGGTCTTGTGGACGAACTCTTCGGAGGACATGTTGTTGCGGATGTACGCGACCGCCCACGCCACGTCGATGTAGAAGCTCAACACCGTATCGCCGTCCTTGTTGAGCAACGTGAATTCGAGGGTTTCGATCGCCTCGAGGAACGCTTCGGGGTCTTCGATCGCCTCCGCGGCGACGATACCGAGTTCTTCGATGATCTTTTCGAGTTCGTTTTGCTTCGGCGTTTTCTTGAGGGTGGCTTCGATATCGACGTGGTAGCCATCACGTTTGACGTGCTCGACGGTAACGTCCGTGTGCTCGAGGTCGACCTTGTCTTTGTTGAAGCCGGGAACTTCGTCCGGTCCGTCGTCCTCATCCGAGTCGTCGCTCGAGTCGTCGTCGCTTTCGTTTCCATCGCTGTCGTTGAGGCCGTCGTCTCCGGACCCATCATCGTCGCTCGAGTTGTTGTCGTTCTCTTCACTGGCGTCGTCTGAGCAACCTGCGAGCACGGTTGCGAACACGGCACCACTGCCGAGGAGGATTTTTCTTCGCTCCATATGCCTCCACTCCAGACCACCCCTGATTAGTAATCAGATCATTCTTTCTGGAATGGATTGATATCCGAGATTCTCTCGCGTGATACCGCGTTAGCGAGGAGTTAGCCACCGATAACGGTCTGACTACGGCTATCCGCGCTCGCACAACCGTTTCAGGTACTGGTTACTGGCATCGTTCGGTAGCCGGTCGCGGATTCGCCTTTCACGCCCGTCCGGAAACCACACCCATCTCGTCGTCAACGGAGTGCTACCGCAGAATTCACCGTCGTTCGACAACACAGCACGCATCCAAGGCGGTATGCTGGTGGCTTGAAAGCCCGAAACGACATCCGAAAATCAGCTGCAAGCACACCGAGCCAGGTACGGAGTCGGCGATCAGGAGTCGGTTTCGGTGTCGCTAACGCGCTCGGGGCCCCCCTCAGTGGAAGTCGACCGATCGGGATCGGGACCAGCACCGGTAATTGCGGGTTCACTGCGCAGGTCAGCAGACCCATCCGCCGTTCCGATCTCCGAAACGATGTCCGAAAAATCGGCTGCGAGCTGTTTGTACGCGACCGCAGCGGGCCGCTGGCTGTCGTAGACCACGAGCGGGGTTCCCGCATAGAGACTTTCACGAACCGCGGGATCGTCCGGGATCGATCCGACCAGCGGAATCCCGAGGCGCGAGGCGATATCCTCGGGCGAAACGTTGCTTTCCGAGCGGGTCCGAGTGATGATCAATCCGCCGGCGTTCCCCCTGGCGTGGTCGGTCAACTCGAGGGTCTTTTTCGTGTCGTGAACGGAGGCGGGTTCCGGCGTGGAGACGACCAGGACGGCATCGGCGAGTCCGAGCGGGAGAACGGTTTCGTGACTGACGCCAGCACCGACGTCGAGAAAGACGTAGGAGAATTTCTCTCGCAGTTCGTCGACGACATCGCGAAGACCCTCGGGCGAGGTTTCGGCGTACTCCTCGAGTCCGGTTCCGCTGGGGACGGCCACGATATTATCCGTCAGCGGATACGTCGCGTCCGAAACCGAGGCGTTTCCCGACAGGACGTCGTGTAACGTGGTCGACTCCGTGCTCAAACTCACGAACCCGGCGAGGTTCGCCATTCCGAGGTCGGTGTCGACGATCGCAACGCGTTCGCCCGTCTGTGCCAGTGCAGTTCCGAGGTTGACCGTCGTCGTCGTCTTCCCGACACCGCCCTTTCCGCTCCCGATGGCAAATACCGTCTTGTCGGACATATTGATTATACCGCCACAGTGTAGCGGGAACACCTTAAATCGTGACATAGATCCGCCGAAACCGGCGCGGAATATACCGAGCCGCGGCATCTGGGCGCAACTCAGGAGCGGTCGATCCGATAGCAGGCGGTGAACACGATCACGTCGCCATCTTCGAGCCCGATCGGACCGGCTGTCGGCGTCGGACCGGCCTCGAGTGCCTCGAGGAACCACGTCAACGCCGACTCCCCGAGCTGGTCGACGTGCCGAACGGTCGCGTCCGCGGGAACTGACTCGACGCGACGAAGCGCCGGTGATCGGTCGACGGTTTCACTGGTTGCCATGTGTGTTGGTACCAAATAACATGGTCGACCATAAACGTTTGCCTCAACGAGCGCCGGATCAGGTACCGATAGCAGAGTTCGTTGGCTCGAGGACTCTCGAGAAGGGCGATGTCGAGACAGGAAAAGGATCCACAGCGAACGGAATTCGGCCGGTTCGTACTCGCGTTACTGCTCTTGAGCCGGCGCGAGTTTATCGATATCGACGGACTGTTCTAAGAGGATTTCGGCCTGATCTGCGACCTTGCGCTGTTCGCGCATGAGCTGTTTGAACGTACTCTGCGGGGAGAGATCGCCGATTAGGACGCCGCCAACGATCTTGCCGTCTTTGAACGCGACGCGGCGCCACTCGGTATCGCTGTAGCGCCGTTCTGCGTGCTCGTCGCCGAGGGTCGGATGACCAAAGGAGAGAAACGGGAAGTCAAAGTGCGTGATCGAGTACGACGAGACCCACTGGAACTCCTCTTCCTGTTCGTCTGCGGCCATATTGGTCGCGGCGACGCGGCCCTGTTCTTTCGCCGATCCCCAGGAGCCGTTCTGGGCCTGGTCGCCTAACAGCACGTCGTAAAATCGCGTGATGTCCCCCGCGGCGTAGACGTCCTCGAGGTTCGTCTCCATGTACTCGTCGACGACGATGCCGTTGTCCATCTCGAGGCCGGTCTCGTAGAGGAACTCGGTGTTGAACGTCAGGCCGATCGCAACGCCGGCGAAGTCACACTCGTAGCGCTCGCCGCTGGGATCGACAGCGGCGGTCACTTGCCCGTCGTCGTCCGTTTCGAAGTGGTCGACACCACTGTCGAACACCGGTTCGACGCCGACGTCGCGCATCCCGTTGTGCATGATCTCTGCACCGTCGGCAGAGAGCGCGTAGCGCCACCAGCGGTCGCCGCGCATCAGATACTTGCCGGAAACACCCTGTGCGCCACAGACTGCCGCGAAGTCGATGCCGAGCAGTCCCGCGCCGACGACGACCGCATCGTCTGCGCTCTCTGCGCTCTCTTTGATCGCGCGTGCATCCTGAAACGTCCAGAAGTGGTGGACGCCCTCTGCGTCGCTGTTTTGAACCGGAAGCTGTGTCGGCGTCCCGCCTGTCGCGATCAGGAGTTTGTCGTAGGAGATGTTCTCGTCCTCGTGGATGTGGACGATCTTCTCGTCGGGATCGATAGTCGTGACGTGGGTGTTCAACGAGAGGTCGATGTCCCGTTCGTCGTACCAGTCCTCGTCGTGGATCGAGATGGGAGCCTCCGGCAGTTTGCCTTTCGCGTGTTCTTTGATCAAAATACGATTATACAACGGCTCTCCCTCATCGGTGATGACGGTAATGTCGGAGTCCGGGTCTTCCTCTCGGAGGGTCTCAGCGGCCGAACTGCCCGAGATTCCGTCACCGATGATCACGTACTCGGTCATATTCGGATCGTTCGTAACGAGGGTTAAAGTGGATTGCTATCTCGGCGATGTTTCCGTGTCCGATCATTCACTTTTTCGCGATCCAAACGCCTCTTTATCCTCGGGTTCACAGGTATGAGTATGAAGATCCGCCAGAACGCTCGTCACTTCGCCTCGAGAAAAGCCCTCGAGACGCCCGTGGTCCGATCGGTCGCCAAGTCGGGCCTCGTCCGGATGCATACGAAGATCTTCACCAAAAAAGCCGATCCCGCCCACGCCGAGGAGCGAAAGCCGCGACTGGACGCTTTCTTCGCCGCCACGATGGACACTTATCTGGCCGCTTTACAGAAGGGGTATTCGGAGGCCGAGGCGCGCGAAATCACCCATATCCAGTCGAACTTCGACTTCTACAACCACGGCTGGACGGAGATGATGGAGTTTCCCGGCGACGAACTCGAAGAGCACTACGAGCGCTACGCGGACTTCTTCGAGACATGGGGGATCACCATCGACGATCCGCTCGGCGAGTTCGAACCGTCGGGCGGACTGCCGGACGCGCCCTCGACGCCGGAGCGCCTCGAGAACCCGGACCACCCCCACGCCGCGGGCGGATTCGCCGACGACGTGTACGTCGAAACCGACGACGGCGAACTGATCGTCGGCGGGCAAGACGAACCGGCTAGCGACGAGGTCGACGTCAGCGGTGCGGTCGGCATCGACGACGACGCGGTCGACACCGAGACTGACAACACGGACGGCGGTGCTGTCGGCGACGGGAACTCCAACTAGGTGCGACGAGCAACGAAACCACTGAACCGAAGCCGACGTGGGCAACGAGTTCGTCGTCGACGCCCCGTGGCCGAGTACGCTGTTCACTTCACCCGTACCAGAAACCGCTCACGTCCCGCGGTTGGCATCGCTTACTATCGAAGTTGGTGAGACTAACCCAGCCATAACAATGGCGAGTATTGATATTGTCGAGAATATGGATAGACGTGCGTATCTGGCGATGACAGCGTCCGCAACGACAGCGCTCTGTCTCGCGGGCTGTGCAGGATCGGAACCGCTCGACTCGAGCGACACGGATTCCAAGGATGGAGGAACCGCGGACCCCGGAGACGTGACTCCCGCGTCGGGAGTCGTCGAACCCGGCTCCGAGGACGACTTCGAAGACCTCTCTGCGTGGAGCGAAGACGCGGGATCGCTCTCGGCCGACAGCGACCGCTCGCTCATCGGGAGCCAGAGTGCGTACCTCGAGGTCGGCTCCTCGGCGACGATCGGCCGACTTTCCAAGACGTTCGACGAACCGATCGACGTGTCGAACGTCGTGCCGGGCGTTGCGATCACCGCAGAGTCGGTGGTCTCGCCTTGGATCCGACTGGTCGATGAGAACGGTAACCGCATCGACTACCGACGGACGGTAACCGGCGGTATCCCGTTCATGCGCTACAATTTCGGGATCAACGACCTCGACGACTCCTTCGACGAAACGGCAGTTACCGAAGTCCATCTTCAGCTCTGGACGGCAGAAGGAACGAAGCGAGGAATCTGGTTCGACGACTTTCATTTCGTCCCGCGGCCGGAGACGGGCAAGGTGATGATCCAGTTCGACGACACGCACGTCACGGATCACAGCGAGGCGATGCCGCTGCTCTCGGAGTACGGCTACGGGGCGGTGACCTTCGTCAACCCGAACTACGTCGGCAAGGAAGTCGACAGCTACGAGCGCTTGAGCGAGGGGCAACTCGCGGACCTCCACGACGCCGGCTGGTGTCTGAGCAATCACACGGAGACGCACGCGAACATGCCGACGCTCGACCGGGACGAGCAAGAACGGGAGCTTCGCAACGGGAAGGTCTGGCTCGAGGAGCGCGGCTACGACGAGGGAGCGAGATACTTCGCGTACCCGTTCGGGAAATTCGACGCGACCACGGTCGAACTCGTCGACGAGTACCACGAAATCGGCTTCGCCGGCGGCCACCCCGTGCAGGGATACACCTCGAACACCGCACTCGCCTCCCGCATCAGCGAACCCGACAGGGAACAGGCGGAAATCGCGTTCGAGCGAACCGCACGCATGCCGGGAATCACGTGCGTGTTCTACCACGAACTCGAGGGCGAGTACCGAACCGACTTCGAGGACATGCTCGAGGTACTCCACGAATACGAGTCCGCCGGCGAAATCGACGTAATTCTGCCTCCGGATCTCGAACGGGACCTGCTATTCTAAAGCGGGAAGCGGACGATTTAACATGAGCAGTGAACGAACCGAGCGATCGGTCGCGTTTCCAAGGGGCTAAGTGGTCCGGGCGACGCGGTTTTGGTACTCACTCCCACCGCTATGGCTCTGAACGCGAACGACCGATCCATCGCAACCTTCACGATGGCCGCACACGCGCTAGTCCACTGGTTCGAAACGTCGATCCCGATCTTTCTCGTGGTCTGGCTCGCCGAGTTCGACATCAGCGTCGCGCTGGTCGGCGTCGTGGTCGCGCTCGGTTACGCCCCGTTCGGTATCGGCGCGCTTCCGGGTGGGATTCTGGCGGACAAGTACGGCCCGCAGCGGTTGATCCTCTGTTGTCTCCTCGGAATGAGTCTCTCGTTCGTCGCGCTCGCGGGTGCGGCGGTCGTCGATTCGATCTACGCGGTCGCGGTCGGCCTCGTTCTGTGGGGTATCACCGCGAGCGTCTACCACCCCGCCGGACTGGCGCTCATCAGCACCGGCGTCGACGACCGCGGAACCGTCTTCGCCTGGCACGGTATCGCCGGCAACGTCGGTATCGCGCTCGGGCCGTTCGTCGCCGCCACGCTCTTGATCGTCCTCGACTGGCACGTCGTCGCCGCGATACTCGCCGTTCCCGGCTTCGTCGCCGCGCTGTACGGCCTGCAGGCGAACTTCGATCCCGTTGCCGCCGTCGAGGACGACGTGGACGCCGGCCCCGACGAGGCCCTCTCGCTTCCGGAACTGATCTCGAGTACGCGCACGCTCTTTGCGAGCGCGTTCGCGATCATCTTCGTCATCGTCGCCTTCGAAGGGCTGTACTACCGAGGGATGCTCACCTACCTGCCCGAGATCCTCAACGGGTTGCCGGCGACTCAGGGCATCGAAATCGCGCCCACGCTCGAGCGCTACGACATCGATCCGGAGTTTTACATCTACGTCGGCCTGCTGGTGATCGGAATGGCCGGCCAGTACGTCGCGGGGAAGCTCATCGACCGTATCTCACCGGCGCGGGGACTGGCGGCCAGTTTCGCGATTCTGACCGCGCTCGCGCTCGCGTTCGTTCCGGTGACAGGGATGGGATTAGGGCCGCTCGTCGTCCTCTGTGGCGTGTTCGGGTTTTTCCTCTTTGCGATCCAGCCGTTCTACCAGAACGCGGTCGCCGTCTACACGGGTGCCGATAGCCGCGGGCTGTCCTACGGCTACACCTACCTCGGCGAGTTCGGCATCGGAGCGGCGAGTATCGCAGTCGGCGGCCTCGTCCTCGGCATCTCCGAGACCGGCTTCTTCCTGACGATCGCGACGTTTTCGGTCGCCGGAGCGGTGCTCGCTACGGGACTCGTATTCGGACTCGATCGACTCTACACCGGCGATACGACGGGCTCCGGGCAGGCGACGGACGACTGAGATCGAACATGTGA
Organism: Halostagnicola larsenii XH-48; assembly: GCF_000517625.1. GTDB lineage: Archaea > Halobacteriota > Halobacteria > Halobacteriales > Natrialbaceae > Halostagnicola > Halostagnicola larsenii. The sequence goes on from NZ_CP007055.1 coordinate 2,251,019, forward strand.
GAGCCGACGGCATCCTCGGGTGCAGTCAACAGTCCGCAACCGTCGCCGTCTTCGTTCGCTACCTTTTTGCCTGCACTCTGGGAATGAATCGTCATGCTCACCGTGCGGGCACCTGCGACGAGCGCGAATCTCGGGAGTGGCTTCGATGTCTTCGGCGTCGCTCTCGAGACGCCCGCCGACGTCGTCCGGGTCGAACGGGCGCGAGAAACCACCATTTCGGTGACGGGCGCTGGCAGCGAGTTCATCCCCGAGGATCCGGAGGGAAACACCGTCGGTGCGGTCGCCAAGGCCCTCGACGCACCGGCGCGCATCGAAATCGACAAAGGGGTTCGTCCGGCGTCGGGACTCGGCTCCTCGGCCTCGAGCGCCGCGGCGGCCGCCGTCGCGTTGAACGAACTCTACGACCGCGGTCACTCGCGCAAGGAACTCGTCCCAATCGCCGCCGAGGGTGAGGCGCTGGTTTCGGGCGAAGCCCACTCGGACAACGTCGCCCCGTCACTCCTTGGCGGATTTACCATCGTGACCGACGACGGCGTCACGCAGGTCGACACCTCGGTCCCGCTGGTCGCCTGCCTCCCGGAAACCGCCGTCTCGACGCGTGACGCACGCGGGGTCGTCCCCGACGAGGCCGCCCTCGATGACGTCGTCTCGACGGTCGGTAACGCGGCCACGCTCGCCGTCGGAATGACCCGCAACGATCCGGAACTCGTCGGTCGCGGGATGGACGACGACATCGTCACTCCCCAGCGCACCGCCCTCATCGACGGCTACGACGACGTTCGCGAGGCCGCCCTCGAGGCGGGCGCGACCGGCGTCACCGTAAGCGGTGCCGGCCCGGGCATCCTCGCCGTCTGCGATCGATCCAGTCGGCGCGCCGTCGCCGGGGCGATGATCGACGCGTTCGACGACAACGACATCGAAAGCCGAGCCTACCAGACCCAGGTCGGTTCGGGCGCGACGCTGTACCGCGATTGACTCGCTGGGAACGAGTTCGCTGGGACAGACGCGAATCGACGCCCTTCTCGCCGTGATTTCGCTCGCAGCCTTCGGACTCGCGTTCGTTTTCGTCGAGGCCTCGATTTCGACGCCGTTTTTTGCCCTCGGAAGCGCCGCCACGGTCGCGTTCGAACTGGCGGCGCGTCGAGACCCCGAGACGGTTCGAGACTACTGGGAACGACCGGGAGTTGCGAGGTCCTGCGGACCTCGAGGCGGAGCGGCGAAGCCGCGGAGTCCGTCCGGCATCGCTCGCCGCTGCGCTCGGGATCGCCGGAATTGGCGCAGTCCTCGCCCCCTCGAGCGTGCTCTCGGGCGGTATCGGGGCGCTGGTGGCATATCTGCTGGTTCTCCTACTTGTCAGTATCGAGTAGAATACGGCCTGAAAACGACCGGTTCGTCGCAGCAACTTCGATCGGCTCGAGCGATTCCCTCGTTAGACGCCCCGACCCTGCAACTGCTCCTCGTCGGGGAGGTCGACGTTCGCGTCGCCTTTCATGCTCTTGCCGAGGTTCTTCGAGATCTCGGCGAGCGTTTCGGGATCGTCCCAGTTGTTCGTCGCCTCGACGATCGCTTCGGCCATCTCCGGCGGGTTCTCCGCGCCGAAGATACCGCTGCCGACGAAGATGCCGTCGCACTCGTGGTGCATCATGAGCGCGGCGTCGGCGGGCGTCGCGATGCCGCCCGCAGCGAAGTTGACGACCGGAAGTCGACCCATCTCCGCGGTTTCGTGGACGAGTTCGGCCGGCGCTTCGATCTCTCGAGCGTAGGCCTCTCGCTCCTCGTGGGACATTCCCTCGATCTTCCGGATCTCGCCTTTGATCGTTCGCTGGTGGTAGACCGCCTGGTTAACGTCGCCGGTGCCGGCTTCGCCCTTGGTCCGGATCATCGCCGCGCCCTCGCCGATCCGGCGGAGGGCTTCGCCGAGGTTTCGCGCGCCGCAGACGAAGGGCGCGGTGAACTCGCGCTTGTCGATGTGGTAGTCGTTGTCCGCCGGGGTGAGCACCTCGCTCTCGTCGATCATGTCGACGCCGACGGTCTCTAAAATTTGGGCTTCCTTCGTGTGTCCGATCCGGGATTTCCCCATGACGGGAATCGAGACTTCCTCGACGATTTCCTCGACGTCGGCGGGGTCCGCCATCCGGGCGACGCCCCCGCGTTTCCGGATGTCCGCGGGGACGGCCTCGAGCGACATCACGGCCACGGCACCGGCGTCTTCGGCGATCCGGGCCTGTTTGGGGTTGACGACGTCCATGATGACACCGCCTTTTTGCATCTGGGCGAACCCGCGCTTGACGAGGTCCGTCCCGCGTCGTAGCTCCTCGAGATCGGTCGTCTCGGTCATGTCGAGGCGTTCGAACGCGCTGTACTTACGCGTGTCCTTTGGCCGTTCTGACTCGATCGGAGGTTCGTTACCTGCGTGCGGTACCAGTGGGTGGTGTGGCGACAACTCAGTGCGCGAATTGCTCACCGTAGATTCTACCAGTTGAGAGAGCTATTCCGAGACTCGTGCGAGATACAGGGCGCGTATCGCGCAGCGGGGAGAACTTATTCGTCCCCGAAGAATTATATCAATCAACCACAATTTTCGACCCATGGGACGAGTTATCTCTTCATATATGAAATCACTCGAACGGTGGAGTCGGACGCTATTTCTCCTTGGTGGGGTAGTCCTAGTCGCTTACGCGGTGAGCCTGGCCGCCATCGGTCTCATGGATATGTCTTCCCCACGAACCATCTTCGGTGGTGCTGGATTCACTCTCGCTTTCCTGGGCCTCTTCGGGTTGTGCTCCGGGCTCACGGACCGAAGTCCCCAGTTGGCACACGCCGGTAGTATCTTTGCAGTCCTCGGCGCGCTAGGATTCACTCTGGCGTTCGTGTTAGGTATCGCTGAGTTCGTGGGGATAACGTCGCCAGCCTGGGTTAAAGTCGCCCTGCTACTGAATAACGTCTGGACTATCCTCGGATTTCTTCTCGTCGGTATCACAAGCCTGCGGACTGACGCATACCCACGGTCCCTCGGAGTTCTATTATTCGTGCCGGCAGTCCTCTTCGCTGCGAATACAACCCGTATAGCGTTCTTGGGTCTGTGGACTCCCTCGTGGGCACCATTCCTCCTCGGAAGTCTGCAGGCCATGACCATGCTAGCCATTGGCTACTCTCTCCATGATCAGTCCACTCCGACCGAGCCTGCGGAGCGACCGATCGATAGAACTGCGTGAAATTACATCGGGCTACCCCACTTTATTGGCTCTCTGCTGTATGCTGATCCAGTACTGAACTGCTGAATTCACCCTCTGGATCTTGCGCGACCCTTGTGACAACTACTGTAGGAATTGGCAACCAGTCCGGTCACTCTGTTGTCTGTACTTACCGCGGCTTTCACCCACAAACAGAGTGCTACATTCGGATCTTCTGAGACTGGCAACCGGCGTAACGCCTGCGGGTGCGGGCTCGAGCGCCTACTCGAGTAAATCCCCCTCAACGTGACAGCCACAGGGGTAGGCGGTGTGATACGCCGGAACGAGTTGCACGACGGCAGCAACCGGCAGGCCACAGTTCGGGCACTCGGGCTGAGAGGACGGCGGTTCGTCGGTCACCCAGACGCCGTGGCTCGTCGCGACGAGCGAGATGCCCCGAACCTCGAGGCGGACTTCGACCGCGTCGCCGCCGGACTCGAGCAGCCGGGCGAGCGCTTCGGGGTCGAACTCCCGACCGAGTTGGTAGGCATCTGGAGGAACGCCCTCCTTCTCGAGGGTGCGAACGATGTCCACGACCAGATTGTCGGTCGATACGGTCATCGCTCGCGCCTCCCCTCGAGTGGGTGTGCAGTGCTCGGCGGTGCGGTCGCCGTCGCTAGTGGTGGTCGACTTCGATTCGTCTGTCGGACGGGATGTTTAAGCCCGCGGAGAAGATATCCAATCATGGCAACCGATCCATTGAGCGGTCGGAAGCCACGTCTCGGGTGCTTGACCCACCCGGGGCATTTCAATACGAAACGTCCCCATGCTGCGGAGTGTGTGGCTTCCATTCGATGCAATGACCTGTAGTGTCATATAACTACTGTTTCAGGCCGGGAATAATGTGTCTTTGAGAGATGTGTGGAGCCGTCCGACTTCGACAGTACGGGCTGCTCGAGTGCTCGAGAACACCGCTATCGCTGGCAACTAGGATTTACACGTCCTCCCCAACCGATTCGCTCGTTCGTACACTCACTCGCTCATCCCTCGCACGAGTGGCACTCGCGGGTCGCGAATAGCGACCCGCTCTCGAGCGCGCGCCACTGTACGTGGCTTTGTTGGTATCCGGTACTCCCTAAAATCGCACCAGGCGTGAAAGTGAAATGACCCTCGACCGCTATCGTTTTGGGGGTTCCGCTCATCGCGTCGGACAATGTCCGCGACGAGTCGGTTGCCCGACCGAACGCCGCTGCCGAAGTATTTCGCGCCCGTTCCGAAGGTGATCGAGGATCTCGGACTGCGACTGGCGTGGGTCGTCGTCGCGGTCAACCTTCTGGGGACCGCGTTCGGCTTCTGGTACTACAGCGGGCAGTTCACCGAGACCGCGACGATCATGTGGCCGTGGGTCCCTGACAGCCCGCTGGCGACGCTGTTTATCGCGCTGGCGATCGCCTGCTGGAAGCTCGGTCGCGAACAGGCCTGGCTCACCGCGCTCGCGTTCGTCGGCAACATCGTCCTCGGCCTGTGGACCCCGTTCACCCTGCTGGTCTTTGCCGACGCGTACGCGGGCCTGCACTGGGCGATGTACAACTTTTTGTTCTGGAGCCACCTCGCGATGGTCGTCCAGGCGCTGGTGCTCTATCGCATCACCGACTTTCCGCTCTCCGCCGTCGCCGTCGCGGCCGTCTGGTACGGCAGTAACCTCATCGTCGATTACTTCGTCCCGATCGTCGGCAACCCCCATCATACATCGATCCCCGTCGCTCGAGACACCGAGCTATTCCTCGAGGCCGACGCGCTGGGTGTTATCGCCGCCGGTGAAGTGACGTTCACGTTCGCCGCCGTCTTCCTGGCGCTGGCGATCCGGATCAAACTGTGTGAACTGGGCCGACTCGAGCGCGGGCGGACCGAGACCTGAGCGCTCGAGAACGGCCGGTCACTCGCGGCAGGGGTGGACGAGGTCGTCGGTTTCGGCCAACTCGAGGTAGGGATCGAGTTGCTCGCAGCCGGGCAATCGTTCGACTCGTTCGGTGGTCGGATCGTAAGCAACGACCTCCGCCTCGACCAGTTTCGGTAAGTGGGTGTGGTGCAGTCCCGTACTGATTCGCTCGCGGTCGTCCGGACGCTGGGTGCCCTCGCGGTGGGCGATTCCGTCGGCGAGTTCCTCGATCGACACCGCTCCAACTCGTCGGGAGAGAAAGTACAGCGCGTGGCGTCTCCGGCGGTCGAGCAACAGGTCGAAGATTTTGTTCGGCGGGAGGGATACGTCGTCACTTCGGTGGTCGACGTCCGTGGTATCTGAGTTCATGGGTTCCTATACTCGGCCTACGCGGCGGCTGGCGAGCGATCGTCTCGAACCGACCTCAGCTGAGCACAGTACTCGATTGGCGGACGGTTTCATAACCTTTCCCCAACTACCATTATCCCCTGAAAGTAAGGCTCACCCATCCATTACGACGCGGTTCGATACCCCTCGAGCGCCGTCGGCGTACGCTCACTCGGGTTCGAGCCCTGTCGTCGCATCCGACGGCGTCCCCTCGCCGTCTTCCTCGCCACTCGCCGTCGGCCGGCGCTCGATTCGGACGGTCCAATCGGGGACGGAAGACGGTTCGGAGACGAACACCCACTGTCGCTCGATCGGAACGCCGCTCGCGAACGCCTCGAGAATAAGCGATTCGAGGTCGCGTTCGAATTCGGTGATCGCCTCCGCGGTGTCTTCGTCGTAGTAATTTGCTGCCATAGCGTCATCGGTGTACGGCAAGTCGTACACTCCGCTATCCTAGCTAGCTCGAGAATATAAACTCGCCGTCAGGAACGACTGACAGACGGAACCGCTGACGGGTAGCCGATCCCGGCGGGTTTTCCCGCCGCGCGCACGCCAGAGCGGCCCACCGCCTGCGATCGGCATTAGTCTTCGTTGTCGACGATGATGACCGCCGACTCGGTCTCGAGCATCTCACCGTCGCCAGAGTAGGTTCGCTCGAGCGAAACCTCGAACAACTCGTCCTCGAGTTCCTCGCCCGCAACGCGCAAGACGCCAGCATCGTCGTCGATCTCGTACTCGCCGCTCTCGATCCCCGCGTCGATGTCGCCGACCTTCGAGCCGTACTTCGGCCCGAGCGTGGAGTAATCCAGATCGATCGAGGCGACCTCGGTCGAGATTTCGGGTTGGCTCTCGAGGACTTCGAGATCTGCGACGTGCATCACGTCCCGAACTGCGTTCTCGAAGCCGCCGATCGATCCGTAGACGGCGACGGCGTCGAGTTCCTCGTTGAGCGGTAGCTGGCGCTCGCTCTTGTAGCGTCTGAGCGCCGAGATGACCTCCGTGGCCGTTTCGCCGGCCTCGAGGTCGGCCTCGTACCCGCGCGGTTCGGGCCACTCTCGCCGGTGGATGCTCTCGAGGTCGTCGCCGTCTGCGGCGCTCGTTTCGCCCGCATAAACGGCTTGCCAGATCTCCTCGGTCACGTGAGGCAAGATCGGTGCCCACAGCTCGAGGAAGGTCCGGTGTGCCGTTCGCAAGGCGTACTGGGTCGATGGATTGTCTTCCCGGGTCTTTGCGATCTCGAGGTAGTCGTCACAGAAGGTGTTCCAGAAGAACGTTCGCAGGCGGTCGCGAGCCTTCGCAAACTCGTAAGCCTCGAGATATTCGGTGAGGTCGTCGATGGCGTCGTCTAACTCCGCGAGCAGCCAGCGGTCGATCGCCTCGAGTTCGGCCGGCTCGTCGGGGGCCCGCGGGGCGAGCGTGTCGACGAGTTTCGAGGCGTTCCAGAGCTTCCGGAGGAGCTTCTCGCCCGCCCGGAGGTCTTTCTCCTGGTACGGGAAGTCGTCGCCGACCGCGGCGTTTGCCGCCCAAAAGCGGATGGCGTCGACGGGGTACTCCGCGAGCACGTCGTCGGGATCGACGACGTTGCCGCGGGATTTGGACATCTTCTCGCGGTTTTCGTCCAACACGTGGCCGTTGATCAGCGTCGCGTCGAAGGGCACCTCGCCGGTGTGCTCGTAGCACTTGACGATGGTGTGGAACAGCCAAAAGGAGATGATGTCGTGGCCCTGCGGGCGCAGATCGAACGGGTAGAGTTCGGGACTGTCCATCTCGAAGGACTCGCTCTCGGCGTCCCAGTCCCAGCCGGCGTTGATCAGGGGCGTGAGCGAGGAAGTCGCCCACGTGTCGAAGACGTCCTCTTCAGGTTCGAACGCGTCGTTGCCACACTCCGGACAGCTGTCAACGGGCGGCTCATCCGAGAGCGGATCGACGGGAAGATCGGCCTTCTCGGCGATGACCGCGTGGTCACAATCCGTGCAGTACCAGACCGGGAACGGGATCCCCGAGTCGCGCTGGCGGGAGATCAGCCAGTCCCACTCGAGGCCCTCGATCCAGTGGCGATAGCGGGTGAACATCTTCTCGGGGTACCACTCCATCGCTTCGCCGGCCTCAAGGTACTCGTCGGTGTGATCCAGCACTTCGACGTACCACTGCTTGGAGACGCGGTACTCGACGGGCGTGTCACAGCGTTCGTGGACACCGACGTCGTGGACGATCTCGCGCCGGTCGCGGAGGTGGCCCGCCTCGTCGATGTCCTCAACGATCGCTTCTCGAGCCTCCTCGGTGGACAGTCCCTCGTAGTCGCCCGCCAGGTCGGTCATCGTCGCGGTCTCGTCGATCGCGACCCGCAGCGGCAGGTCGTGGGCCTGGTACCACTCGATGTCGTTCTGGTCGCCGAAGGTACAACACATCACGACGCCGCTGCCTTTCTCCATGTCGACGCGGTCGTCTTCGATGATCGGAACCTCGTGACCGAACAGCGGGACTCGAGCCGTCTCGCCGACGAGATCGCGGTTGTCCTCGTCGTCGGGGTGGACGAAGACCGAGACACAGGCCGGGAGGAGTTCGGGCCGGGTGGTCGAGATGACGAACTCCTCGCGCGGTGGGTTCTCCCCGGTAAGTCCGAACGCGATGTCGTTGAAGTGCGAGTGGCGCTCGTCGTCTTCGGTCTCGACCTGGGAAATCGCGGTCTCGCACTCGGGACACCAGATCGCCGGCGCTTTTTTGCGATACTCGCGGCCCTTCTCGTAGAGGTCGATAAAGGAAAGCTGGGAGATGCGCTGAACGCGCGGTTCGATCGTCTTGTAGGTGTGATTCCAGTCGATCGAACAGCCGAGCGACTGCATCTGCTCGGTGAACTCCGCCTCGTACTTCTGGCAGACTTCCCGGCAGCGTTCCTGAAACTCCCGGCGCTCGAAGTCCTGGTGGCGAATGTCCAGGTCTGACTCGGTCAGACGCTCGCTCGCGATGCCGTTGTCGTCGTACCCGAACGGGAACAGCACCTCGCCGTCGTACATCCGTCGGAAGCGGGCGGCGAAGTCCTGCAGCGTCGAGCCGTAGAGGTGGCCCATGTGTAGGCTCCCCGACACCGTCGGCGGCGGCGTGTCGATGGCGTAGACGGTGTTCGGATCGCGCTTCGGATCGCCGTCGTAGGCGTAGACGTCCTCGTCGACCCACTGGCGCTGCCAGCGCGACTCGACCGTCTCCGGCTCGTACCCGCCCTCGAGATCCGGATCGTCGAACGAACGTTCGGCTTCGGCGTCGCCGTCGGTCTCGGGGTTCGGGGTCTCCGTGCTCATGCTCTCACCGCCCGCGGCGGGCGTCGTCGATGCTGTCGGTGGCGCTGTCGTCGAAATCGGAGTCGGTGTTCGAACATCGGTAATACCAGTCGTTACTCGCCTGAATCCAGTCGTGAACAATACATCCGTCGAAACGGGGTGGACAGGAGGGCCTAGGACGGCCCTACGAAAACGGCGGCCGGCGGATCGGTCGCCCCTCGATACGTCCTGAACGCGAAATCGGCCATACGCAATAGTTCCTCGACCGACCGAGTTATGTGTTTCGCGTCCGGCGGCGCGAACCGAATCGGGCCGCTCGGCTCAGCGATTAGGGGCAACTATTGTATAGGAGATAGCCATAAGTAATTCGTATGCCTTCCACCGACACCCAACCGATCAGTCGGGAAACAGCCTACCGCCTTCTTTCGAAGTCCCGGCGTCGACACCTCCTCACCCTGCTGTTCGAACTCGAGGAAGAATCGCTCGAAACGCTCGGCCGGAAAATCGCCGCCAGAGAGACAGACGAGTCCCCAAGCGACGTCCCAGAGCGAACGTACACTCGGGTCGTAACGGCGTTGATCCACTGTCACATCCCTTATCTGGCTGACTACGGACTCGTCGACTACGACCGTGAGACGCGGACGGTAACCCTCGAGACCGCCGCTCGAGAGCGGTTTCCGTTTCAAACGACAGAAGAGCAGTTTTTCACCTCCCTGGCGGATTGACGGGATACTGAACCGAAACCAGCCGCATCGGGCCGCTCACTCCGAGAGCACGTCGTCGGAGTGCGATCGAACCCACAGCTCGCCGATCCGCGAGAGTCGCGTTCGGTAGGACTTTCCGTGTTCTTCGCGCTCTATGTACCCTTTCCCGCCCGGACCGAGTCGATCAACGTTGTAGATGACTTTCGAACGAAAGCTATCGGTGTACTCCTCGTTGAGTTCTCGAGCTAACGCCTCGGCCAGTTCCGACACGGAGGCGAACTCGCCGTCCTCGCCGAGTTTGTACAGGATGAACTCCTCGAAGGGTTTGACGTTCGAAAACGACGCCACCGGCAGTTCGACGATGTGCGAACCGTCTATCTCTTTCGCACCGATCGTCGTCCCCCGCTCGTCGAACTCCGAGAGCAGGTCTCGAGCGCTCTCGAGTCGATTCACGATTCGATCGCGGTCGACGCCGTCACCTGACTGATCCACTTCGGCGCGGTCAGCGCCGTTGATCGGTTCATCATCGAGAAGTTCCTCGAGCAGGGTCGACTGCCGGCGTAGCTCTTCGGCGAGTTCGGTCTCGAGGTACTTTTCCGGGGCGGTGTAGTAGGTGTGAATCTGTTCGCGTTCGTCCTGGCGCTCGACCATCAGCGAGTGGGCGGCGTTTGCGAACGCGAAGCTCACGGTTCGGGGCATGGCCGCGATGTTGACCCAGACTTCGTTCCCGTTATCCAGTTCGTTCGTTATCAGGTCGTAGGCCTGTTCGAACGCCGCGTCGTAGTCGTAGACGTTCTCGAGGACGAACCGATCCGTGCTCGCGCCGAGTAAGTTCTCGAAATCCGCCTCGAGCTTGCCCGAGAGGTGTCTCGAGTACTCGACGTTGGCCTCGCTGCCGACGGCCCCCTCGAGGAGGATGACTCGATCGACGTCGATCTGATCGCGAACCAGCGGGGCGATCAGCCGATCGTAGTCGAATCCGACCGGAACGATGTGCGTTTGCATAGGGTATACTTCGTCGGAGTCATTATGAATCCCGGGACGTTCGATCGCTCGACTGCAAGCGGAAAAAGCAGGTAGTGTCGCGTAAATCGATATCTCGGATCGCCATCTCGAACGACGGAAGCGAGAACATCAGAGTCGGCGTACGATCTTGCTTCCAGATATCTTCATTGGGGACGAAACGATTCCGTCGATTTCCAGGCGACGGGAATCGGCTCGTGACTGATTCGAATAGCCGCCGAACTCCCACTGATGGCAGTACCACGCGTCCCGCCGGTTCGTCGCTTGAGGGGAGTGTCACCGACGTCGGATTCGGCCGTGCGTCGGTCCGCGTTCGGACCCGTGCTTGCTACCGGGTGGACTCTTGCCAACGATGTCGCTTCCGGGTGGTCGCGATGATCGACCCCGTTCTCGCGAGTCGCCTCCAGTTCGCCATCGCGATCACGATCCACATCTTATTCGCCGCGTTGTCGATCGGTCTCGCGCCGTATCTGGTGTATTTTACCGTCCAGGAGGTCCGGACCGGCCAGGAGCGCTACCGGAAACTCCGGGAGTTCTGGACCAAAATCTTCGCCGTCGGCTTCGTGATGGGGACGGTGACTGGCATCCCGATGGGGTTCATGTTCGGCACCAACTTCTCTGCGTTCTCGACGGTCGCCGGCGAACTCATCGGCGGCCCGCTCTCGTTCGAAGCCAAGATGGCGTTTTTCCTCGAGGCGATCTTCCTCGGAATCCTGCTGTTCGGCCGTGATCGGGTCTCCGGCTGGATGTACGCGCTCTCGTCGTTTTTCGTGGCCCTCGGCGCGTGGCTCTCGGCCTTCTGGATCCTCGTCGTCAACTCGTGGATGCAGACGCCGCGGGGCTACGAAACGGCCACCAGCAACGGCACAGAAATCGTCCAGATGACCGACCCGCTCGCCGCGTTTTTCAACCCGCGGTTCCCGTGGATGTTCGTCCACATGCAGAACGCGGCGATCATCTCGGTGACGCTGATAATCGCCGGGGTCGCCGCGTACTTCCTCTGGCACAATCGCGACTCGGAGGTCTGGCAGACGGCGCTTCGGGTCGCGGTCGTCGTCCTGATACTCACGTCGATATTCCAGGTCGTCCACGGCGACGCGTACGGCCAACACGTCGCGGAAACCCAGCCCCAGAAGTTCGCGGCGATGGAGGCCCACTACGAGACCGAACGCGGTGCCGACCTACACATCATCGCGGTCCCGACGACGCTCGAGGGGTTCACCGATCCGCAGGCCGACAACCTCTACAAGATCAGCATCCCCCACCTCGCGTCGTTTCTCGCCAGCGGAGGTGATCCGGGGGCGGAAGTGACCGGGCTGAACGACATCGAGTACGAGTCGCCGCCGGTCGCGGTGGTCTTCTGGTCGTTCAGAATCATGGTCGGGTTGGGATTCTGGTTCGTCGGCCTCGGCGTCTGGGGGGCGTACAACCGACTTCGAGGCAAACTGAGCGAGAGCTCGCGATACCTCCTCGCGACGATGCTCTCGGCACCGCTCGGATTCGTCGCGCTCGTCACCGGCTGGTACGTCACCGAAATCGGTCGCCAGCCGTGGATCATCCAGGGAGTTCTCCGGACGAGCGATGGCGTATCGCCCGCGCTAACCGGGGCCGAGGCGATTATCTCGCTCGTCGGCACCGCCGGCGGCTATCTGGTCTTGCTTGCTCTCTTCCTGTACATCGGCCGGCGGATCGTCGGGGAGGAACGAGCCGACTTGCTCGAGCGATCCGAACCAGCCGACGAGTCGGATCGCCCCGATCCGACGGAGGTGATCGCGGATGACTGACCCGGTATCGAACCCCGTCTACGCCGTCGCGTGGCTCCCGGAGGTGTGGTTCTGGCTGCTGTTCGGCATCCTGACGATCTACGTGGTCCTCGACGGGTTCGACTTCGGCGTCGGGCTCATCTACGGGACTCGAGAGAGCGAACGCGAGCGCGAGACGCTCCACGCCGCCTTCGGGCCGATTTGGAAGGCGAACGAGGTCTGGTTCGTCCTCTTCGTGACAGTCCTCTTTGCGGCGTTCCCGAGCGTCTACGCGAACCTCCTCTCGCGTCACTACCTGCTGATATTCCTGTTGCTTCTGGGGTTGATCCTGCGCGGCGTCGGGGTCAAACTCCGGAAAGAGCGCGACGACCAGCGGTGGAAGCGCTACTGTGATCACGCGTTCGTGACCGGAAGCGTCCTATCACCGCTCGTCCTCGGCGCGTTCGTCGTCCAGTGGGTGTTCCCCGATGTTTCGTTCCCCGTTGCCCTCGTCGGCGGCGTCACCCTCCTCGGGCTCTGTCTCGTTCTCGGCGCGACGTTCCTCGCGATCAAGACCCGCGACTCGCTCCGGGCGGAGATGGTAACCTACACGACGAAGGCGACGCCGGCCTACGTCGTCTGCTTCGCCGGTACCGGCGGCGTCCTGTACGCCGTCGGAAGCGCCGCCCTCGAGGTCGTCGCCCTCGCCGCGGTCGCGACCGTCGTCTGTTCGCTCGGGGTCGTCGGCGGCGCGCGCCTCGAGAGCTACGCCCTCGCGTTCGGATCGGCGGCGGGCGTCGCGGTCAGCTTCGTCGGCTTGCTCGCCGTTCACCTGTTCCCGATGATCGATCCGGCGGCGGGGCTCGCGATCGGCGATGCGATCGTCGCCCCGGCGACGCTCCACGTCACGACGATCATGGCGGCGATCTTTCTCCCCATAGTGGGGCTGGGATTCGTCATGCTGTACTCGATCTTCGAGGGCGTCGCCGATCCACAGGACGGCTACTGAGTGCCGTTTGATCGATCTGGCGCGAATATCGACTCGAGGATCAGTCCCCCATCGAGCCGTCGAAGTACCGCGAGCGTCGGTCTTCGACGACCGAGGTGGTCGCCCACGAGACGACGACGGTGAGTACGACCCCGAGGAGCATGCCGACGACGCCAGCCGTCCACCCCGCGTAGCTTCCGGGGAGCGGTGGGAAGAACAGACTCGAGAGGTAAAACGCCTGGCTCCCGACGATACCGGCGATAAGGCCGGACCGCGTCGTCCCGCGCCAGTAGAGAGCCAGAACGATCGGCAGCGCCAACTGAGCGAAGCCGCTAAAGGCCGCGTCGCCGAGTTCGAACAGCGTCGCGGGGTTGTAGAGGCTCGCGAGAAAGGTCGCGACGGCGAAACAGACGACGCCCGCGCGGGCGAGCAGATCCTCGCGTCGATCCGGGAGGTCGGCCTCGACGAACGGCCGATAGAGGTCTCGAGTGAAGTACGACGATCCGGAGAGTAACATCGAGTCCGACGAGGACATCATCGCCGCCATCGCGCCGGCGATGACGATTGCGGCGAACCAGACCGGCGTATACTCGTTCAGGATGACGGGGAGGATGTTCCCGCTCTCGCCCATCTCGAGGCCCAGCCCTTGCGCCCAGACGCCGAGGAGGAACGACGGGACGAAAAGCAGGACACAGAGGATCGGCCAGAGCGCGAACGAGCGTTTGACGACCCGCTTCGAACTCGCGACGAAAAAGCGCTGGTTCACCTGCGGGAACATCGCGACGCCGAAGCCGATCGTGATCGCCGTCGAGAGCATCCACTGTGGCGTGTAGTTTGCGCTGCCGAGCGCGAGGAACTCCGTCGTCGCCGGCGAGTCGGTCAGGGACCCCGTCGCCGTCTCGAGGCCGCCGACGGCGACCAGCACCCACGCGAACGCGAGCCAGGTGGTCGCGAGCATGAACGCGCCCTGCAGCGTATCCGTCCAGGCGATGCCCCGAAAGCCCGCGACGACGACGTAGAGGATCATAAACAGCGTGATGAGGCCGGCCCCCATCGCGTAGGGGACAGCCCCGTCGGTCAACGCCTCGAGGGCCGTCCCGGCACCGACCTGTTGGAGCATGACGTACGGAAAGAGCCAGACGAGGCTCACCCCGGCGACGAGTCCGCGGAGGCCTCTCGAGGCGAACCGGTCCCCGAGCATTTCCCCGAGCGTGACGTAGTCGTAGCGCCGGCCGAGCAGCCACTGTTTGTAGCCGATGACGTACCAGAGGATGGCGAAGATGATCCCGTCCATCAACCCCATCACGAGGATCCACTCCGGGCCCCACTCGTAGGCCATGTTCGGGCCCGCGAAGAAGGTGAACGCAGACAGCAGCGTCGCGAAGGTCGTAAACAGGAGGACGACCGTCCCGACGGTCCGGCTCGCCAGGTAGAAATCCTCGGCGGTCCGTTCGGTCAATCGGTACGCGAGGAGGCCGACCGCCAGCGCCAGTAGCAGGTAACCGACGATGATCCCCAGCTGGATCGAGAGCGTCACGTCGAATCACCCTCGTTGGCGGGTGCGGACTCAGGCCGTCCGCCTGCGGAGGGGTGCGACCGCGTTTCGTCCGGCGGGTCGCCCACGTCGGCGTCGATTCCGATCCCCCACGCGCGCTCCGTGAAAATCCAGAAGACGACCGCGGTGAGCACCATCCATCCCACGTGCCACCAGAGCCACACCGGCAGCCCGGCGACGACGGTCTCGTTCCCCCAGAGGAACCACGGTATCGAGAAGACGGCGAGTGCCAGCCCGAGGACCCCCCACCCGACGAGTTCGGCACGGCTCATTTGTCCACCCTCGAGCGTCCGCGTTGGTAATAGTTTCTATTCGATACCGGCGGTCGAAGAGATATTTTCACACAATCTAACGGTACGGTCACGTCGTGCGATTTGGGAAGGTGAAATCGCCATTTCAGGTAGGAAAAGGAGTATAACTGTTGGCGAGAGAACCCTATCCGAGACCACTATGGCCCGACTGTTCCCCCTGCGCTCCGACGCCCAATCCGCAGGGGACGAACCGCGGGTCGTCGACCTCGAGGACGAGGACGCCGACGCGGTCTTCGGCGCGCTCTCGTCCTCGACCGCACGAGAGATTTACTCGACGCTGGCCGAGGAACCGGGAACCCCGAGCGACATCGCCGAGGCGGTCGATTCGTCGATCCAGAACGTCCGCTATCACTTAGAAAAGCTCGAGGACGCCGGCCTCGTCGAAGTCGTCGACACCTGGTACTCCTCGCGCGGGAACGAGATGAGCGTCTACGCGACCGCCGACGGGCCGCTGATCGTCACGAGCGACGAGTCGACCGCGGCGAAAGTTCGAACTGCCCTCTCGCGGTTTCTCGGCGGCGTGGGCGCGCTCGCGGCCGGAAGCCTGCTCGTCCAGTACGGCCTCCAGCGCTACGTTTCGTCTGAGATTGGAAACGACGCGGCACCCGCCTCGGGGGGCAGCGATGGCGATTCCGGCGGCGACGACGGCGCTGGCGGGGACGCCGAAACGATGGACGATCGGTCTGGCGGCGACAGTTCCTCGAGCGATGGCGGCTCGGCGGGCGACGACTCGACGGCCGACGGCGGAGACATCGGAACCGCACAACACGACGGGTCCAACGGAACCGAAAGCGACGCCGCCGGTAGCGGCGGTGGCGATTCCCCGTCCGGTGAGCAGGGGGGAGACTCGAGTACAACTGACACCACAGGACAGGGCGACGGCGCCGGTAGCGGCGGACACGAGGTCGCTGACGACGGCGGCATCATCGGAGACGTATTCGGCGACAACGCCGCCGAAATGGTGGATACGGTGGCGACTTCACTCTCGAGCATGCCACCTGGGTTGCTCTTTTTCCTCGGCGGGCTATCGGTGTTGATCTGCGTAACGGTCTACTGGTACTGGCGTTCGTACTGATCGGGGCGAGTGACAGTAGTAATGACCAGAGTATTGACAGCGACGGAGAATCGGACGAACGGGCGACCGGACACCGGCGGGCCTCAAGGTCAACAGGTATTTGCCATCGTCGGACGTACTTTCAGGCAACGAGTCTCCGAGCCTCTGAACACGTCTCTCGCGGGGCGGATCTCCAATGGAAGACACGTCCAAATATCTCATCCACGCCGACGTCACGGCCGAAGGGGTCGTCGAGCGAAGCGACGTCGTCGGGGCCGTCTTCGGGCAGACCGAAGGGCTTCTCGGCGACGAACTCGACCTTCGTGACCTCAAACAATCCCAGAAGGTGGGTCGCATAGACGTCGAAATCGCCAGCACGAACGGCCAGTCACACGGAACGCTGACGATCGCGACCAGCCTCGATAAAGTAGAAACCGCGACGCTCGCGGCGTCGCTCGAGACGATCACCCGCATCGGTCCGTGTCGGGCCGCACTCGAGATCACCGGCATCGAAGACGTCCGGGCGGCAAAGCGCAAGGAGGTCGTCGACCGCGCGAAAGAACTCCTCAGGACGGGATTCGACGACTCCGTGATGACCTCCGAGGAAATTCTCACGGAGGTCCGCCAGCACGTTCGCGTCGAAGACATTACCGAATACGAGGGGCTGCCCGCAGGCCCGAGAGTACAGGACAGTGACGCGATCATCGTCGTCGAAGGCCGCTCCGACGTGCTCACGCTGCTCAAATACGGCGTCAAGAACGCCATCGCCGTCGAAGGAACGAACGTTCCGGACGCAGTCGCGGAACTCACAACCCACCGAACCGTGACCGCCTTCCTCGACGGCGACCGCGGGGGCGACCTCATCCTCGAGGAGCTCGCGCAGGTCGGCGAGGTCGATTACGTCACGTTCGCGCCGGCGGACAAATCGGTCGAGGACTTAGACCACCACCAGCTGTTCGCCGCGTTGCGCAACAAGGTCCCCTACGAAACCATCTCCGAACTGAACGAGCCCCAGGAGGCCGTCGCGGCGACCGACGGGAGCGCGAAACCCGCACCGCCGGTTCCGCCCCGAACCGAGACGGATTCGCTCGAGCGCGACGAACAGCGGACGACAGACGAGGAGGGGTCGGAAACCGCGGCCGACGCTGGCGGGTTCGTCCCGGACGATAGCGCAGGGGCGAGTGCCGCGGAAGGCGGCGTCGAATCGCCGACGACCAACGGGGAACAGACCGCAGTTACCGCCGAAACGAAGTCAGTCGACCCGGAACCGACCGGAGCAGCGCCCACGGAGTCGAGCGGTCCCGATGGGATCGCCGATACGGAGGCGGCCGACACGATGGCTGCCGAGTCCACTGAAAGCGATGAGGTCAATGCTCGAGACGGCCCGAAAACCGTCTACGAACACGCGAACGAAGTCGTTCGCGGCGGGACCGGTACCGTTCGGCTCCTCAACGCGGACGGGAACGCGCTCGAGAAAGCGCCCGCGAGTGACGCCTACGAAACCCTCGAGGCGAGCGCGGACGAACCGACGACGATCGTTCTCGATTCGGTGCTCGAGCAGCGACTGCTGGATCTGGCGGCCGACCGCGGCGTCGGGCGGATCGTCGCTCGAGCGCTCGGCGAGTTTACGAAGCGACCGACCGCGGTTCGAATTCACGCCATCGACGAGGTGGCCGAGGAACCGCCGAACCGGGCGTAAGCTACGGATGTGCCGCTCCTGAACGGGCTCATTCGATCAGAATACCAGTCGATAGCGAAGAGACTGAGTGAACGTCGGCATCCTGTATTGGGACGATTTCGATTCGGCGTTCGCTTTCGGCCGGGGACGGAGATGGACGAATAACTACCATGAAGCCATTTTGTGAATAATCCTCCTCACCCCGTGTTGGACACGTTTCAGCTAAACCACCGGAGGGAAGCCGGCCTCGAAGGCAGAACGATTCGACAGTAACTTCGCCGACTTTGACAATCTCGTTGGGAGCGATTGCGACCTCCCGTGTGAAAGCCGCTTCTTCCGTCGTTGAATGTACTTCGACCAGCGCGTCGTGTCGCTCAGCATCGCGATTCTCGAGGGATATCGGCACTGTCAGCGGATCGTCCTCGGTAGACAGTTCGGAACACCCTGCGAGGGTACCCGACAGTGCTACCCCACCTGTTTGGAGGACTGAACGCCGGGAAACGAAGGGGCTCATACGCGTGAATAATCTGACAGCTGTGAAGTAGTTTCCGTTGTCAACTATCCAGTCGAAAGTATCGAGTCAATCGAGTCGTTCGATCGACCGGACAGCGACTGCTTCGGCCGACGGAGAACGACTGCTTTATCCAGTTGAGATCAGGCGAGCGCTGCCATCGATAACACGACCAGCGCGCAGAAGATCGCCCCGCTGAGCGTCGCGAGGAAGTTCACGCCCTGGTTGCCGAGTGTCGTCCCCTCGAGGGTCGCCCCCAAAACGCTATCGACGAGCATTCCGACGAAGCCGGCGGTCGCGATGATCGCCGTACCGGCGGCGTCCACCTCGGCGAAAAAGCCAAAGGAGAGCACCGCGACGATCGCCGCACCGACGAAGCCGGCGACGGTCCCCTGCCAGGTCACGCCCCCGTCGGTGCCGGGGTCGACCGGCTCGAGCGTCGTGATCAACAGCGGTCTGTCGAAGACGCTCCCGACTTCGCTAGAGAGGGTGTCGCTCATCGCGGCGGCGACCGACCCCGCGAAGGCGAAGAGAAACAGCTCGGGTTCGGTGGGGATCATGTCGGCGGAGCTGGCAGCGTAGCCGAGCACCGCGGCCACCCCGACTGCGGAGTTACCCAACACGTTTCCGCTCCCGCGAGCGCCGTCGTTGTCCTCAGCGACGCCGCGAGTCTCTTTCTCGTCGTACCTGAACTTCGTCGAGAGTCCGCCGATGCCGAAAAAGGAGATGAGGACGACGAACCAACCGTACCCGCCGAGGACGATGGTCAGCAGGCCGAGTAAGATGCCGGTCAGCATCCCCGCGATCGAGGCCGTATCGAGCGCGTAGGAGACGTAGCCGAGCGCGATCGTCACGGCGAGCGCAGCGAGGATTTCGACCGGTCCGATCGCCGTCTCGAGTTCCGCGAGCAACCAGAGGAGCAGGCCGACCGACAGCATGATCACCGGATCGTCGTACAGCAAGAGGACGTCCCGCAACAGCGCCGCGAGCAGGACACCGCTTGCGGCCAGGAAGAGGACAGCCGGGAGCGCGGACTCGAGGGAGTCACCGACGATCGAGAGCGTCGCGATCTGGCCGGCTACACCGGCGACGGCGCCGCCGACACAGAACGCGGTCACGGAGCGGACGCCGTGCTCTACGCGACGGCGAGCGAGCCGTTCCGCGAGGTTGCCGTACCCGACGAGGACGACCGTTCCGACCAGCACGGACACGGGCATCGAGAACGCCGTCGTGAAAAAGCCGAGGATACCGGCACCGAAAACGAAGGCGATGACGCCGTAGAGGCGTCCGTCTTCGTAGTCGTCCGGATACGCGAGGAGATCGAAGAGCCGCCCGTCGGTAACGATGAGCGCTCCCAGAATCACCACCGAAGCGAGAATAAGTGTAGGCTCGGGCCCGAAGAGCGGAAGGGCGAGCGACAGCGTCGAAAGCACTGCGAATGCGCCGGCTCGCCAGACGGGTGCTGTCACGATACCTGATCCTTTCTGTGGGGTTTACTTTAAGGTTCCCGAACCGCCGCAGGCGCTGAAATTGCCTTATACAGCGTCTATTGGCGGTATTTCTGTGCGGGCGGTTTCGAGCGGATCCGGGGAATCACGAACGAGTCAGGTGCGCCGTCGACCGCCGCTCGAGCCGATCATCGCGGAAAACTACTCGAGACGTACTGGCGAAGGGGTGCCGGAACCGCTCCCTCGGCCACGATATAGAGACCGAGACCGATCAGTGCCACCACGGCGAGCGAGCCGAACAGGACGAGAACGCCGGAAACGAACCCCTGCGTGAACGCAGAGACCGTTCCAACACCCAGGAACCACCCGATCGGAACGGCCAAAAGCAAGATTGCGACGGTGACACCCATCCGGACCACCGATTCGACGACGACAGCGGAGCGCGTCATACCAGCACTCGAGTGTCATTCGAGATAACAATTACGGCTGGTTCGGGGCAACTGCAGTGTTCACGGTGAGTGCAACGCCATCGTCGGAGTGCGAATCGATTCGTGCGGAAACCCGAAACCGGTATGCATCTCGCAACGAAACCACCAGCCGTGGGACTGTACGAGCGATACCTCACCCATCGGATCGGTCGCTACGACGCCGACGGTCCCGACCACGTCGCGCTCGTCATCACGGAACGCGACCTCTTAGAGGAGGACGCTTACGAGACGCTCACCGACTTCTTCGAGTGGGCGTTCGAGTACGCGAGTCGCGTGACCGTCTACGTCAGCGTCCTCGACGCGGCGGCAGTGCCGACGCTTCGAAGCGACCTCGAGACGGTCGAGACGCCCCGCGAGAGCGCGGTCCGCGGACCGGACGACCGAACGCCGGCGGACGCGCCGATCCAAATCGGTATCGGTCTCGGCGGCAAACACGAGTTCACTAGCGCCGTCAGAACGCTCGCGGCCGGCGTCGACGAGGGTGACCTCGAGCCGGCGGACATCGACGACGAATCCGTCGAGGAGCACCTGATCTTCCCGTCCGAACCCGATCTCGTCATCAAAACCGGCGCCGAGCGGCTCTCGGATTTCATGATCTGGCAGTCGGTTTACTCGGAACTGTACTTTACCGACGTCAACTGGCGCGATTTCCGACGACGAGACTTCCTCCGTGCGGTTCGCGAGTTCCGCAATCGTTCCCGTCGGTTCGGCGAGTAGATTCGCCGGTGCTTCGAGCGGGTTCGTCAGTTCGACGACTGATCGCCGCTCTCGAGGTCGACGTACGAACGGAACGTCAGTACGACGCCGATGACTAGCGAGACGAAGGCACCGCCGATCAGGGCGAAATCGGTGGTTCGGTACTGGTCGGCGGCGTCACTCGGGTGCTGTAAGACGCCGGTGACGAGAAGATATCCCAGTCCGGCGACGCCGAGAAGCGTTGCCGCGAATCCGATCGCGAAGAGTCGGCGATCCATCCTGCCGGTCGTTTCGCGTGTTGGCGATTCAACGTTTCGATTGGAAGCTAATCGCCTGGCTATCGTCGATTCGGAGATCATCAATTCGGATCGCCATCGTTCGATTCAATCCGCGGTCGACTTACCGTCCCGACTCAGTCCGCCGCCTGTCCGCCGGCCTCGAGTCCATCGGTTTCCTCGTCTTCATCCGGTTGTTCGCCGGTCGGAAGCGAATCTCGAAAGCGATCGACGACCGCTTTCGCCTCCGCGAGTTCGGGTTCGCTGACGGCACCCAGAAGCGCGAGCGCGCGGCGAGCGCGGGTGCGACGCCAGGAGGCTTCGCGGTGCTCGTAGGTACGAATCCCGCGGAGGAAGTCGGGCTTGGAAAACTCCGGCCAGTATGGCGTACAGAAAAAGACCGCGGCCTCGTTGCCGTTTGCGTGCCACGGCAGGAAGTTCGAGGTTCGCTCGTCGCCGCCGGTTCTGATGATCAGGTCGACGTCCCTGACCGTCCGATCGTAGAGGCGCGATTCGATCGTTTCGACGTCGATCTCTGCCGGCTCGAGGTCGTCCGATTCGACGTCTCGAGCGACGCTTCTGGCGGCACAGAGAAGCTCCGTGCGCCCGCCGTAGGCCAGCGCGATGTTGAGGACGAACCGATCGTAGCCGCGGGTTTGTTCCTCGGCGTAGTCGACGGCGTCTTGAACGCGCTCGGGGAGTCGCCCGACATCGCCGAGCACGCGGATGCACACCTCGTTGTCGTGGACGCGGTCGGCGTCGGCGAACTCGTAGAGTTTCTCACAGAGGAGGTCGAACAGTTCCTCGTTTTCGTCGTCCGGGCGTTCGAAGTTCTCCGTCGAAAACGTATAGAGGGTCAGTTCCTCGACGCCGACGTCCTGACACCACTCGAGAACTCGTTCGGTCGTCTCCGCACCGGCTCGGTGCCCGTCGGGCGCGTCGCCGCCGCGCTGTCGCGCGTACCGTCGGTTTCCGTCCTGAATTACGGCGACGTGGGTCGGAGCACCGGATATTTCTCGGGAAAGGAGTTGCTCGTAGGCCCAGTCGACGCGTCGGCGAAGCCACCGCTTCATCATCGTTTGTGAGGGGACCGGACACTATGTGTCTTGTGTGGCAGTCGGAACCAATGATATGTCCGGTAACTCTTTTATAGCAGAACGATCTGAAGCGGTTCAGCCCTCGAGTCGGTCCGATCCCCGAACCGTGACGGCTATGAGTCCGCGGGGGTTCGTCTCCCCCAATGGCAGACGCGATCGACGACGACCTCTACCAGCGGACGAAGGCACTGCTCGAGCCCGGCGAGATCACACTTAACGCGACGATCGTCCACACTGAGTACGACGGCCAGGAAGACGTGAAGATGATGCAGGCGACGATCGACGTCGGCGACATCATCGCCGAGCACGCGGGTCACGATCCGACGGACTGTTTCGTCTACTCCGGAAACGACGACACCGACTTCTCGTCGAACCAGCACCAGGGACGGACCTTAGAGGACGAGGAGTTCGTCTGGGAGTGCCAGCAACTCCTCCGGAACGGCAGCTTCGATATCGTCATCTACTACGAAGCGACCGCGGACCACGAGGCGATTCTCGAGGACGTTCGCGACCTCGGATTCGACGTGACCGGCGTCGAGGGCGAGTGACTTCGGGTAGCAATTTGGGCGGTTCTATCGAACCCCTCAGTAGATGACAAGATTTGGCTGCTGAATACGGGGGTAGTCAGCAACTTGAAGACGGCGCGCTGATTAGTGAGTTACCAATAGGACCAAAGCCACGCAATACCAATCAGAACGTAGCCGAGTCCAAAACCTGCAAAAAGTAACGTATCGCTCAAAGCGCCGAGCCCTACCTGAATAAGACCACATACAATCATCAACGGGAGCAGCTTCTGGGCGCGCTCTTGTTGCACATTCTATCATCAATGTATCGGTATATGATTCATTTGATCTCTGTGTTTTCCACTCCGAGCTACCGC
Organism: Halostagnicola larsenii XH-48; assembly: GCF_000517625.1. Classification (GTDB taxonomy): domain Archaea; phylum Halobacteriota; class Halobacteria; order Halobacteriales; family Natrialbaceae; genus Halostagnicola; species Halostagnicola larsenii. The sequence continues at coordinate 2,274,243 of NZ_CP007055.1, forward strand.
CAGATGGCGATTAACCAGTGACCGACTTGCGCCCGCTATTCAGCACAGCTGCTGAAACCAATCACCAGCCGAGGGTTTCAACAGAGCCATTTGGGTGGCAATCATTCACGTACAGTGCCGATTGGCTTATGTGACGCGACTCCTGACGAACCGACATGAACGCGGCTTCGAGCGTCGATCTGACGGAACACGAGCGGGCGGTCGTCAACGCCTTTCAGGGCGGGTTTCCGGTCACTGAGCGGCCGTTCGAACCCGCCGCAGCCGCGATGCGCGATCGCGGCGTCGATACTACCGGCGAGTCGGTGCTCGAGACGATTCGCGACCTCGACGAGCGCGGCGTCCTCTCGCGGTTCGGGCCGCTGGTCAACGCACAGGAGATCGGCGGGGCGGCGACGCTGGTCGCCATGCACGCCCCCGAAGAGCGGTTCGACGAGGTCGTCGAGGCAGTCAACGATCACCGCGAGGTCGCGCACAACTACGAGCGCGAACATCCGCATCTAAACGTCTGGTTCGTCGTGAGCGTCGCAGAGCGCGAGGCGCGACGCGCCTCGGAACGGGCGAACGGCGAAGTCGTGAGCAGCCGCGTCGAGGAGGTGCTCGCGGAGATCGAAGCCGAAACCGGACAGGAGACCTATAACCTCCCGAAACAACGGGAGTTCCGCGTCGAGGCGAAGTTCTACGTCGACGGGCCGTTCGGGACGGGTGGCGGGGACGAGACCGACCGAACGGGTTCGGAGGCTGACGGAGAGAGCCGCGGTATCGACTGTTCCGACCTCGGCCCCGACGTGTCCCCGACCGATCGGGACACGCTCACGCCGGCGGAACGGGATCTCGTGCTCGAGGTCCAGGGCGGTCTTCCGCTGACGGAAACGCCCTACGCCGATGTCGCCGAAACGATCGGTCGGGAGACCTCGTGGGTGCTCGAGACGATACAACGGTTCGTCCTCGAGGGGAAGATTCGCCGGGTCGGCGTGGTCCCGAACCACTACGCGCTGGGCTATACGGAAAACGGGATGACCGTCTGGGACGTTCCCGACGATCTCGTCTCGACCGTCGGCCCCGAAGTGGCCGGCCTCCCGTTCGTCACCCACTGTTACGAACGGCCGCGCCACGAGGGCGTCTGGCCGTACAACTTCTTCGCGATGACACACGGACGAAGCGAAGCGGAGAGCGAGCGCCGAATCGAGCAGGTAAGAGAGACAATGGCCGAACACTGGGATGTCGAAGACGGCGACTGGGACTCGCTGTTCTCGACGGAGATCCTCAAGAAGACCGGCATTCGACTGGCCGAACGAGCCGATGCGAACACGACGCAGGACGAGTCCACTGATCGATGATTCCACTGTTACACGACTTCACGGACGTTCCCGTTCTCATCTTCGGCGGTGGCCTGGTGGGGGCACGGAAGTCCCGTCGATTCGCCAGGGAAGCCGACGTGACCGTCGTGAGCCCCGAGTTCGTCGACGAGCCGTTCGGTCCGCACGAACTCGACGATACCGAATCGACAGCCGGGAGCATCGAACTCGTCCGTGCCGGACCGGGGCCTGAAAACGTCGAGGAGTGGATCGCACGCCTCGAGCCGGCGCTGGTAATCGCGGCAACCGACGACGGGGCGGTCAACGAAGCGGTCGTCGAATCGGCCCGAGAGCGGGGAATCCTCGTCAACCGAGCGGATCGATCCGGCGACCGCGACCCCGGGAGCGTCGTCGTTCCCGCCACGGCTCGAGACGAACAGGTCGTCGTCTCGATCTCGACGGGCGGTACCGCACCCGTCCTGAGCAAGTACCTCCGTCAGGAACTCGAGGAGACGCTCGAGGGAGCAAGCGAGATGGCCACGGTTCTGGGAGACTTGCGAACGGAACTTAAGCGTCGGGACGTTCCGCCCGACAGACGTCGGGAAATCGTTACCGACGTCGTCAACTCTTCGGCAACTTGGACAGCTTTACGTAGTGGCGCTTCGAAGGCTAGTCAAGTGATCGAGGACGTGCTGGAGGAAGAACGTTCGAGAGGGGGGAATCCGTGATGATCCCGGCAGGTGTCGTCACCGGCGCGCGGATCACCCACGAAAGCGGGACCGTCGACGATCTCGCGACCGCGAGCCCCGAGAGTCAGCGGGCCAGCGTCGCCGAGTTCCTCTCGGTCCCAGAGGTCGAAGAGGCGATCGTCCTTTCGACGTGCAACCGCGTCGAAGCCTACGTCGTCACGACCGACAGCGCGGTCGGGCGGGCGGCACTCGAGGAGTTCTTCAGCGAGACCGACGACGACGCGCTCGTCCGATCGGACCACGACGAGAGTCTCAAACACCTGATCCGAGTCGCGTGTGGCCTCGAGTCGGTCGTCCTCGGCGAGGACCAGATCATCGGACAGGTGCGAACGGCCTACGAGGACGCCCGAACCGCCGGCGGGATCGGGCCGCTACTCGAGATGGCCGTGACGAAGGCCATCCACGTCGGCGAACGGGCGCGGACGGAGACGAAGATCAACGAAGGAGTCGTCTCGCTCGGATCTGCGGCGACCAGACTCGCGACCGACGAACGATCGCTCGAAGGGGAGACCGGCCTCGTCGTCGGCGCCGGCGAGATGGGACGACTCGCCGCCCGGAACCTCGCGGAGACCGGCATTTCGGAACTCGTAATCGCGAACAGAACCGTCTCCCGTGCGACGCACCTGATCGAGGAACTCGACGTGGACGGACGTGCCGTCTCGCTGCAGTCGCTCGAGACGGTCACCGAACGCGCGACCGTCATCGTGACGGCGACCGGGAGCGACGAACCGCTGCTCGATCAGCGCCACCTCGGTGACCGAGAACAGATCGTCGTCGACCTCGGCCAGCCGCGCGACGTCGATCCGGCCGCCGCCACGCTCGAGCCGGTGACGGTCTTCGATCTGGACGACCTCGAGACGGTCACCGAGCGAACGCACGGCCAGCGCGCGGAGGCGGCTTCCGCGGTCGAGACGATGATCGAACGGGAGTTCGACCACCTCCGGAGTCAGTACAAGCGAGCCCGAGCGGACGACGTGATCGGAACGATGTACGAGTCCGCAGAACGGATCAAAGCCAGAGAACTCGAGACCGCCATCTCCCGGCTCGAGGACGAAAACAGAGGCGAACTTACCGACGAACAGCGCGACATCGTCGAATCGATGGCCGATTCGCTCGTGAGCCAGCTGCTGGCTCCGCCGACAAAGAGCCTCCGAGAGGCCGCACAGGAAGACGACTGGCGGACGATCAACACAGCGCTCCAACTGTTCGATCCGGATTTCGGCTCCCGTGGCGATGGGGACGGGCGTGGAGAGGCCCCGCAGTCGCTGTTTGGGGCCGCATCGGATCCGATCGGTGCGACCGACGACGACTGAGACATCCTCGCGGGTTCAGCGTGGCCCAATCGTTATTTTCCTGCGTATCGTTCGACCGACCATGGCCGAGCTCTTATCCGACGACGAGATCAGCGAGCGGCTTCCCGAGGAGTGGGACCGCGACGGCGACGAGATCGTCCGCGTCTACGAATTCGACGACTACCTCGACGGCGTCAACGCCGCCCAGATGGTCGGCGAAATCGCCGAATCGCAGTTTCACCACCCGGAGATCATCATCAGGTACAAAGAACTCGAGGTTCGGCTCACGAGCCACGAGGAGGGCGGGATTACGGATGCGGACGTCGAGATGGCCGAACTGATCGAATCCGAACAGTCCGCGTGAGTCACGCGAAATACCGCGGCGAATCCAAACGAAGGCCTCACAGATGAACGCTCGGTACGTCTTCGGCGTTCGACTCCGCCTCGAGCCCGATCGATCCGACGTGTCCGTCGAGCCGGCGACAGTCGAGACGACGATATCGATCGAGGCACCGGAACCCGGGGCCGACGGCTGGCGTTTCTTTCGAAACACGCTCTGGCACGGCGAACTCTCGGACCACGAGTACGGATGCCGGCTCGCCGAAGACTGGCTCGAGCGCTCGGGTGAGATCGAGGCCGTGGATTTTCGGGAACTCAGGGCCGACGAGGCGTACGTCGAGGCGCTGAAAACAGAAATCGCGGCCGATCTCGAGGCGTTCAACGCCGAAACCGTCACCGAAGCGCTTTCGAAGTATCTCGGCTCGAGTATCCGGGTCGAGTAGACGACGCCGAAGCGGCGATCCGCGACACTGTCGACTCCTCGGACCAGTCCGTGCGGGCGACAAACACTTAGTGGAGAGTCTCGTAAAGCATCGTCCGTATGGTCTCCGAGTACGATTTCTGGTTGCTCGACCTCGACGGCACGCTGGTCGACGTCGAATGGTCGTACACCCGCGACGTGTTCGACCGGGTCGGCGAGCGCATCGGTCGCGAGTTCACGGATATGGAGGCGGATATCATCTGGAGCGGGCTGACCGGCTCTCGGGACCGCCAGCTACTCGAGTGGGGGATCGACCCGGTGGCGTTCTGGGAGGCGTTCCACGACGAGGAAGACCCGCTCGTCCGGGCCGAGCAGACCTACCTTCACGAGGACGCCGAATTCGTCGGCGAACTCGAGGAGCCGGTGGGACTCGTCACGCACTGTCAGGAGTTTCTGGCCGAACCGGTGTTAGCGCACGTCGGCATCGAAGACTGGTTCGATACGATCCTCTGTTGTACAGAACAGACGGGGTGGAAACCCGACCCGACGCCCGTCGAACAGGTAATGGCGGATCTCGGGGTCGCGAAAAACGGGCACAAGGGCGTCCTCGCGGGCGACGGCGCGAACGACGTCGGTGCGGCCTGGAACGCCGGCCTCGACGCGATCCACGTCGAACGCGTCGGCCACGACCGGCGCGGACGGTGCGTGCTCGGCGATTACCGGGTCGAATCGTTCGACGAACTGTTTTGAGCGCCACAACGGCAGATCCCCGCCGAACCCGGCACGCGGAACCCGATTGGTCACTGGTTCGAGGTCGGCGGTTCGCCCGCCGGCTGGAGTTCCTCGTTGACCAGCGTCTCGTAGGCCCGTCGCAAGCGCTCGGAAAGCGCCTGGTGTGAGATGCCAAGCGTCTCGGCGAGTTCTTCCATCGATATCTGGCGCGGAATCTCGAAGTAGCCCTCCTCGAGGGCCGCCTCGAGGGCTTCCTGCTGTTCCGGCGTGAGTCGGGTGTCTCGAGTGGTTTCGGACGTGACATCGGTCACTCGTCGCAAGTCGGCGCTGACGTCCTCCTCCAGGAGGCGGTCTCTAATCGTCCAGAGATCGTCTCTGTCCCTGACGCGAACTCTGGCTTGCCACCAGCCGTCGACACCCCATACCGCAAGCAGCGAGCAACTCTCCTCGAGAAACTCGTCGGAAAACAGCGGAGTCACTCCCGCGAACCTGACGTCATAGAGGAGACGGTCACCCGCGGTAACGAGGCGGTCGTAGCCCTCGACCGCCGGGTCGGATTCGAAGGCTTCGCGAACGGTTCCGGGATCGGCTCCGATGACCCACAGACAGGGTTGGTTCTGCGAGACGGACGACTCGAGCTCGAAGCGAATATCCGGCACCTGTTCGAACGTGGTTGCGAGCATCGTCTCCGTCGCGGGGAAACGGAACTCGGCAATCGTCGACATCACTATTGGTACAGCAGAGAGGGGTAAAACTCCTATTCCGTTCGAGCAGAATATCTCCCGGATTTGTTTGTGATTGCATCCGCACAGACTGTCTGCAGAGATTGTCAATTCGTACGAACACGTACGAGTCGGCTCAGTCCTCGAGGCGGTCGGCAAGTTCGCGAACGCCCCGCTTGTCGAGGCGGTCAAGAGCACCCAGTACGCGCACGGGCTGTCCGCCGAGTGAGACGAACTCGAGGCCGAGGTGATCGGCCGTCTCTCGAAGGCCGAGGGCGACGTCGGCCGATCCGGCGATGATCCGTCGGGCCGGGCTTTCGTGGGCCCGAAGCCCGAGGTCGAAGCCGTCGATCGCTTCGGTCAGCGTCGCCCGCGAGACGTCGCGCTCGTCGGCCAGCGCGTCGATCGCTCGCTCGAGGCTCGTTCGAAGCCCCGAATTGGTCGTTCGGTTGACGAAGCGGTGATCTCCCGCGACGAGATCCGCCAGTCCCTCGATCTCCCGCGGATTGCCCGACTCGACGATCAGCCCCCACTCGCGGGTCCACCGGCCGAGTTCGGACGCCTCGACGTCTCGCTCGAGCGGCCCGGCGACGACGGCGAAATCCGGCACACCGTTTCGGAGCCGCCTGAGGCCCGGACGAGTGCCGACCGAGAGGTATCGTGGATTCTCGAGGTCGTCGAGCAGTCGATTGAGCGTCGGATCGTCCTCGCCGACGCCAAGCAGCGTCGGCGGCCGAACGTCCGGCGAAAAGAGCCGCACGTCGACCCGTTCGCCCGCCTCGAGGTAGTCCGTCTCGGCCGGAACCTCGACCACGCCGTCGGCCTCGGCGAGGCTCGTCGTCGCCCCGCTTCCCTTGTCGACCGGATAGACGAGCCGGTCGCCGTTCCCGTCGGTCGTGACGCCGACGGGCATGAGCCGAAGCCGCCCCTGGTCTGAGCGCTCTTCGGTCGCCATCGAGCCGGTGACGGTCGCACTCGCCGGCTCCGGAACGCCCGCGGCCTCGCGAATCGCCGGCGCGACGAACGTCCGAAAGACCATCATCGCCGAGACGGGGTAACCGGGGAGGCCGACGTAGGCGGATTCGCCGGTAGATGGGATCGACCCGCCTGCGGCGTCGTCCGATCGGGGTCCGGAGTCCTCGAGTCGACCGATCAGCATCGGTTTTCCGGGCTTGACGCCGACACCGTGCAACAGGAGTTCGCCCTGTTCTTCGATGACGCGGTAGATGACATCGACGGCGCTCGCGCTCGTCGATCCGGAAGAGAGAACGAGATCGCACTCGGCGGCGGCCTCGCGAAGCACGCGTTCCATCTCTTCTGGGTCGTCGCCCGCGTGAGGGTAGAGGACGGGTTCGCCTCCCGCGTCTTCGACGCCCGCGGCAATAGTGTAGCTGTTGACGTCGTAAATCTGGCCGCGAGCGCTCTCTATGGGCTCGCCGGGTCGAACGAGTTCGTCGCCGGTCGAGACGATGCCGACTCGAGGCTTCGCCCGGACCGGGACCTCCTCGCGACCGAGCGCGGAGAGGAGACCGATATCCCGCGGCGTCAGTCGCGTTCCGGGGCCGATAGCCCGTTCGCCCGCGGCGACGTCGGCACCCGCGAACATCACGTTGTCGCCGGGAGCGACGCTCGTTCGAACGAGCACATCGACGGTACCGTCGTCACCGTCACTGTCGCCGCCGTCTCCCGCGTCTTCGTCCGTTCGTTCTACGGGCACCATCGCGTCGGCACCCTCGGGCATCACCGCGCCCGTCGAGATCTCGACGGCTTCGCCCTCGGCGACGGTCACGTCGGGTTCCTCGCCGGCGTGGACCGTGCCGACGAGCGAAAGCCGCGCGGGGTCGGCCTCGTCAGCGCCGAAGGTGTCCCGCGCTCGAAGCGCGTAGCCGTCCATGTTCGACCGATCGAATCCCGGCACGTCGAGTTCGGCGTCGATCCGCGCGAGTAACACGCGGCCGCGCGCCTCGGCGAGTGAGACTCGGTCTACGCCGCCCTCGAGCGAGAGCGAGTCGATGGCCTCGCGGGCCTCGGCGGGCGAGGCGAGGTCGCGAAATTCCTTGCGGTCCATAGCGGGTGTTCGGCCGCGGGGGCTAAAAACGTCGGTCGATCCCGGCTCGCAGGACGGGCCGTCGCCCATCCGGTAGTGGGTGGAATACGCTACTCGACGAGGTGCTCGAGCAACAGCGCCGTCACCGCCTCGGGCTCCTCGTGGGGAACCCAGTGGCCGGTTTCTGGAAACCGCTCGAGGCGGCCGTCCTCGCAGTAGGCCAGACTTTCGGGGGCCATCTCGGGCTCGAGCGCGAAGTCCTGCTCACCCCACACGACGAGCGTGGGGGCGGCGACGAGGTCTCGAGGCGGCGAGGCGGTGTGGCGGGCGGCGGCGCGATACCAGTTGATCGTCGCCGTCAGCGCGCCGGGTCGACGCCACGCCGCGCGATAGCGCGCTATGTCCTCGTCGGTGAACGTTCCAGATGACGCGTTCGCTCGCAGGGATCGTTCGAAGAACTCGAAGTTTCGGCGCTCGCAGGCCCACTCGGGGAGTCGCGGCAGTTGGAAGAAAAAGACGTACCAGCTGTTTGTGAGCTGTGCGGGATTGGTCAGGACGTGGTGGCGGAGGACTTTGGGATGGGGCACGTTGACGATGCCGAGGCGGTCGACGGTCGAGGGATATCGGAGCGCGAGTTCCCACGCGACCGCCGCACCCCAGTCGTGACCGATCACGTGGGCAGAATCGCGTCCCTCGCTGTGGACGAGTTCCACGATGTCGCGCGCGAGTTCGCTCTTCCTGTAGGCCCGAATGCCGTCGGGCTTCTCGCTCAGGTTGTAGCCGCGTTGATCCGGAACGACCACGCGGTAGCCGGCGTCGACGAGCGGTTCGATCTGCTCGCGCCAGCAGTAGAAAAAGTCGGGGAAGCCGTGTAGCAAGACGACCAGCGGATCGCCCTCGTCTCCCGCGGCGACGGCGTGGAGTCGAACCCCGTTTACGTCGTAATAGGTCGATTCAGCACTCGAGTCGGTGAGCAGCGAGACATCCGTGTGCATACGTACCTATCGATACATTGGATAGGAATAGTTATGAAATTGCCAGTTGAGTCGCCAGTATGGCACGAATCAGCGAGGGGGCCCGACAGCGGGTGAGCGGACTCTTCGACCGCCACCTCGAGGTCGGCCTCCACCACGGGGCCCAGTGTGCGGTCTACGTCGACGGGGAACTCGAACTCGATCTCGCCGGTGGGCAGGCGAGCCCGAACGGAGACGCGACGGGAGACGGCGAGCCGACGACGACGGAAACCCGCCACGTGCTGTTTTCGTGTACGAAACCCTACGCCGCCGCGGCGTTGCACGCCCTGGTCTGTGACGGAGCGCTCGCGTACGACGACCGCGTCGTCGACCACTGGCCCTCGTTCGCCGAAGCAGGGTCGACGAAAGCGGACACGACCGTCCGGCAGGTCCTCAATCACACGGCGGGGCTTCCGGCCAGCGACATCGATCGCCAGCCCGACCTGTGGGGCGACTGGAACGCCGTCATCGAACGGATCGAGGGGATGGACCCGGTCTCCACGCCGGGCGAACAGCCGGCGTATCACTCGCTGACCTTCGGCTGGCTCGTCGGCGAACTCGTCAGGCGAGTCTCGGGTCGCCCGATCGAGGAGGTTGCCACCGAGCGAGTCTTCGACCCGCTCGAGATGAACGACACGGGGATCGGTCTTCGGGAGACCGAAGACGGACCGGTCGCGACACTCACCGGGTACACCGCGTTCGACGGCTGTCGGGACCTCGAGGAAGGACTCGGTGGTCATACGACGATCGCCGACTCGTTCAACAGCGAGTCGGTCCACCGATCCGTGATCCCCGCCGCCAACGGGATCGGCACGGCTCGAGACATGGCTCGGTTCTACGCCTGTCTCGCGAACGGCGGCGAACTCGACGGAACCCGGATCCTCGAGTCCGAGGTCGTCGAGACGATGACGACCCTCTGGGCCGCCACGGACGAGGACGGAACGCTTCGAAAGCCGTCACGATATGGCCTCGGCGTCTGGAAGGGCGGAACCAGCACGGACCCGTTCGGCTCGCTCACGCCCTCGCGAGTGTTCGGCCACTCGGGACTCGGGAGTAGCGTCGGCTGGGCCGATCCGGCGCGGAACATCAGCTTTTCGTACGTGACGAACGGCGTGCGAGAGGAAACCTACGAACACGTCACACGGATGAGTACGCTCTCGGATGCGGTTCGGCTGGCCGTAGATGGGTGAGGTTACGCCCAGGAGAGATCATGTCTCGAGCCGACGGCTACTCGACTCGACTAGCACGTCTGCTCGATGACGGTGAACCGACCCGTCTCCTCGTACTCGCCGTCGACCGGACTCGGCTGGTAGAACCGATGGACCGTTATCGACTCGACCGAATCGCCGTGGGTTTCGGTGGCCCGTTCGCAGGCCCACTCGGCGTAGTCGACGGCGATGACCCCGTTCGTATCGCCGTTGCCGGAGGCCCAGACGGTCTCCATGAACTTGCGGTCGCGGAACGTGTCGTACTCCTTCGACGCATCCGGTGGACGATCAGCGGTTACGTTTCCATCGCCGAACGCGTCGATCTCGTCCCCGGACTCGAGTTGCGCTTCGACGGCGTACCAGCTGTAGCCCTCCGTGGGGTTCGGCGCGTACAGGCCCCAGCTTTGCTGGTCGACCGGGGTCTCGAGTTCGTCGGGCAGGTCGTAGTCGGTGACGTATGCCGTGCCGTACACGAGGATCGAAAGCAACGCGAGCACGCTGATGACGGTCAGCAGTGAGCTACAGTACGCGCGGACGAACGACGTCTTGGACTCGTAGCCGCGTCGCTCGAGCGCGTCGAACACTCGTCGTTCGACCGGCTGTCCGATGAACGACCGGAGTCTCGACGCACTCGGCAATCGGTCGGTCAGGCTCGTCGGAACGAGACGACGGAGCGCGCTCCAGAACGGCGGGGTGAGAAACGGAAGCAGTGCCGTCGTGAGGACGAACGGGAACAGCCCGACCGACATCGTAAGGAACATTCCCGCGAACGCGCCCATATAGACGAGCGCGAACGCCGCGCGCAACCGTCCGTCAGTCACCAGGAGGAAGAGAACGGATCCGGCGAGCAGACCGACCCAGGCCCAGTTGAGTACCTCGAGCAGCGCCGGATACGAGGCCAGATGGTTGCCCAGAAAGATCGTCATCACGTCGTTCGACAGCGCGATCTGGAGCGCTTCGCCCTCGTACCAGGTATCGCCCTGATGTTTGAGAACCGCGTTCTGGGAGAACACCATCAACGGCTGGATCAACAGGGCGGCGGTGGCGAAACTAACCACGCTCTCTCTCGCCCGCGCGGATCCGCGACGAAGGGCGTCGATCGACCACCGCTCTCCCAGCGGCGTCAACAGCGCCAGGAACAACAGCACGCGAAGGAGCTTATCCCCGCCGTTGAGAAGCGCAGGATTGCGCGCCTGAAGCGACAACAACAGCGCCAGCGAGACGAATCCGACCAGTCTCGTCCGGTAACCGAGTGCGAACGCCATCGCGAACAGCCCCGCGATCACGAACAGGAGTTGCTGGAACCACAGCTCCCCCGAAAGCGCATGGATTGAGAGGCCGGTGAACTGGCTGTAGGTGGCTTCGTACGCCTCGATCGGGTACGCGCCGTCGTTAGTATAAAACCGCTCGATGTTCCCCCAGCGGATGAACAGATCCACCAGCAGAATCAGCCCGAACGAGATACGAACCGCAGCGAGCGCACGGGTATCGACCTCGAACCGGGAGCGAACCCACCGATAAACCGGCTCGAGACGGTGGCGCAGTTGCCGATACGTCTCAGCGTCCGGACCGACCCGCTCGAGTTTCGAGGCGACGCCCATGTCAGGGACACCCGGCAGCGTCGGCCGAACGGCGGTCTATCGACGGGCCTGCGATCGACGGGAAGGGGAGGGTACTCGGGGACGCGATCATTGTTTCGATTAGTGAGATGTTGCGTTCTGTGTATGTCTCTGAAATAAGTTTTGTGGACCGGTGGCCGGTGACCGCGAACGAGACTCGAACCGGCCGTGCAAAGCGTTATCGCCGGTTACGAGTCAGTATGCGACCGAGTCCGTTCGAGGGAGGATCGACCAGAAACAGAGCGCCCGTCCGCGCGATTACTCCCAGTGTTGCACCGCGACGGTCTCGCCCGCCGGAATCCCCTCGCGGTCGTCGTCGACGACGACCCAGCCGTCGGCGAGCGACACGCTCGAGAGCACCCCGGAGCCGCTGGCTCTCGTCGGAACGGCATCGAAGACCGGGCCGTCGGCCGACCGGCCGGTTTCTGCTTCGTCATCCGTGGCCCGATCAGCAGCCCCTGAACCGTCCGCTTCGCGAGGCTCGAGCGTGACTCGGGCGAACGTCCGCGTGGCCGGTTCGCTCGGGATTTTTCGAGCGAGGCGAGCCGTCGTCGTCGGATGCGGATCGGGTTCGGTGCCCTCGAGCCACCGGAGGACCGGGCGCAGGAACTGGACGGCGTTGACGATGCAGGCGACCGGATAGCCCGGCAGGGCGAGGACCGGCGTTTCCTCGACGATGCCGAGACAGACGGGGTGGCCGGGTTTGAGACCAACGCCGTGGACGAGCACCTCGCCGATGTCGTCGATGACCTCCGGGAGCAGGTCGCGCTCGCCGACCGACGATCCGCCGGTGGTGACGACCACGTCCTTGGTGAGGTCGCGTTCGATGGCGACCCGCAGCGCGTCGTGATCGTCGGTAACGATGTTTCGGTAGGTCGCCCGGCCGTTCCAGTTGTCGACCAGTCTCGAGATCGTGAGCCCGTTCGTCTCGATGACTTCGCCGGGGCCGGGATCGTGCTGGACGAGTTCCTCGCCGGTCGGGATGACGCCGACTCGCGGTTCCGTCGCGACGTGAACCCGCGAGATCCCGACGGACTTGAGCAGACCCAGATCCGACGGCCTGAGCCGGTGGCCCGGTTCGTAAAGCGTCTGTCCCGATTCGACGTCTTCGCCCACCGGGGCGACGTTTTCCCCTTCCGCGACCGCGTCGGCGATCTCGAGTTCGTCCGTCGCCTCGAACTCCTCGACGTGTTCGATCATGACGACGGCGTCGCTGCCCTCGGGGAGCGCGCTTCCCGTGTGGACCCGAACCGCGGTTCCGGACGTGACGGCGTCCTCGCCATCCGCGACGTGAACTACGGCGGGCGACCTGTCGCTTGCTCCGAACGTATCCGCAGCCTGAACCGCGTAGCCGTCCATCGCCGCCCGCCGGTAGTGGGGAACGTCCCGCGAGGCCGTCACCGTCTGGGCGAGCACGCGGCCGGTAGCCTGCTCGATCGGGAGCCGTTCGGTGGTCGGCTCGCGCTCGTCGACCTCGAGTGCGTCTCGGAGGACGGCGCGCGCCTCGTCGACGGGCGTGCGTACCTTAAAGCCCGCCTCGGTTCGCTCGTGGTCGGCACCTTTCATACTCGGACACGCGCGGCGGGAGGGCAAAAACGTGCGGGACCGTCCGCCGAAATTCGGTCAACCGTGTCGAACGGCACTAACTTTGGAGCAGTTCGCCGTCGAACGGCGTTAACTCCGGAGCAGTCCGCCGTCGATCGGAATCTCGACACCGTTAATGAAACTCGCGTGCGGACTCGAGAGGTACGCGACGGTCTCGCCCAGTTCCTCGGGCTGGCCGATCCGGTCCATCGGGATTTCGGCCGCCAGGTCGGCCAGTCCCGACTCGTAGTCCTCGTAGGTGCCCCGCTCGACGCCGGCCTCGATCAGTTCCTCGATGCGGGGCGTCTCGATAGGGCCCGGGAGCACGGCGTTGGCCCTGATCTCGGGAGCGAACTCGCGTGAAACCGTTTTGATGAGCCCGATCACGCCGCGGCGAACCGAATTCGAGAGGAGGAGGCCGTCCGACACCTCCCGGACGGTTCTCGAGGTGATCGAGGTGATCGTCCCGTACTCCGACTCGAGGAGGTAGGGATGGGCCTCCTCGATCGTCCAGACGACGCTCATCACGAGCAGGTCGTAGGCCTGATACCAGTCTTTCTGCTCGGTATCGAGGAAGGTCGTACTCGGCGGACCGCCGGAGGAGGTGACCAGGTGATCGAGCCCGCCGAAGGCATCGACGGTCTCCTCGACCAAATTTCCGATCTCCTCGGGTGCGGTGAGGTCGGTCTGTACCGCGAGGACGTCACCAGTCGGTCCGTCCGCCGACTCGCAGGCGTCTTCGATCGATTCTTTCGCCGCCTCGAGTTGTTCGCTACCGCGACCGCAGATGGCGACGTTCGCGCCCTCGAGCGCGAGCGCCTTTGCACTCGCGAGTCCGAGGCCGCTCGAGGATGCCGTTACCAGTGCTGCGTTGCCGTCGACGTGCAGATCCATGCGGGGGAAAACGGAGCGGGTCACCAAAGGTTTCGGGGAGAGCGGAGCGCAATCGAGGAAAGTAGAGACGACCGCCGACGATGGCTTCCGCCGCCGACCGATCACTCCCGGTGACGCACGCGAACGAGTCCGCTCGAGGTCACGCCGACGATGAGCGGCGTGGAAATCTTCCGCCCTTTGACCGCGGGTCCGGCGGCGTCGCTGACGACCTTCATCAGATCGGGGGCGGTGTGATCGACTTTGACCCCGTTTTCGTCGCACGCGTCGTAGACCAGTTCGGGCACGTCGTAGAGGTCCGTTCCGGCCGGAACCCGAACCCGAACCGGTGCGCGGAGCGCCTCCGCGAAGGCGACCGTCTCGCGGGCCTTGGACAGGTTCTCTCGAGCGCTGGATTCGACCGACGAGACGTTCGCCCGCGAGGTGCCGAGCGCGTCGGCGATATCGGCCTGGGAAACGTCACGCTCTCGCAACGCGAGGACCTGTGCCTGTCTGTGAGTCAGGACGCTCGTCTCGGCTTCGAACCCGATATCCTCGAGCAACGCTTCGACGTCGTCGATCACGACGGGTGCCCTCCGAGCAGGTTCGTGAGCGCGTTCATGAGGGTATCTCAGGTCGGCAGGATCAAAGCGTCTACGATCGAACCGACGGCGCGCTCGAGCAGGTTCGAAATACAACCGATCGAACGCGAGACCGATCGAAGAAAAACGCGAGAGGGTGGACTGTCCACGGACCGCGGCTGTCGCCAGCGCGGGTCAGTTACGATCCCCAGAAGTTGTCGCGACTGCCGAGTCGCTCTCGTTTCTGGGTCCCGTCGCTGTCGTCGTCTGTGCTATCACTGACCTCGTCGCCGTCTGCGTCCGACTCGTCGTCGTCCTCGTCGGTGTCCATCGGCAGGCGCTCGAGTTCTTTGGCTCGAGCGTGGCTGCTATGGACGCGTTCGATTTCGACGCGAGATCGGGCCTTCGGGAGTACGCCGTCGACCATCACGATGAACCCGTCCTCGGTTCGCCCGACGCCGGCGCCGCTTTCGTGCATGTCGACGATGTCGACGACGACTTCCTCGCCGCGCTTGATCGGCTGGCTCTTCAGGTCGTCGATGGGCTGGTTGTAGTGTTGGCACCACTCTTTGCCACCACGATCACCGTAGTGTTGACACCCCATACCCGAAATCCGCTCGGAAAAGCTCGGACAGTCGTCGGCAAGTGGACAGTCTGCCATACGATTCTCTATCAGCGGCGGCGTTAAACCGCTTGCGTCTTGGAAACGACGTTTGCCCTCGAACGGGCCACCACCGGTATCGCTTGCAAAACACGAGGTGTCAGAACCGACTGCAGAACGGACAGACCGAGTACGGGATCCGAACCGAAACACGATCACACCGCTCGAGAACTCGAGCACGGTCGCCGCCGAACTCCCGGTCGCGCCTAAAGTATCGAGACAACTGCTTGTGTATGAAACGGGGTTTCGAAAACGTTTACGGGGATGGCAACGCACAAAACAATGATGAAGATACTCGTTACGGTCAAAGAAGTCGCGACCGTCGAAGACGAGTTCGAAATCGAGGAAACTGAAATCGCCGACCAGTACCTCGGTGCCGATCTCAACGAATGGGACGACTACGCCGTCGAGGAGGCCGTCCAACTGCAGGAAACCGGTATCGCCGACGAGGTCGTCACCGTGACGATCGGCTCGGAAGACTGCGAACAGACCATCCGACAGGCGCTCGCGAAGGGTGCCGACCGCGCCATCCGCGTCTGGGACGACACCCTCGAGGGCGTCGATCTGCTCGACGTCGGTGCGAAGACGGAAATCCTGCAGGCCGTCGTCGAAGCCGAGGATCCGGACCTCGTCCTCTCGGGAGTCCAGTCCGGCGACGACAGCTTCGGTGCCACCGGCGTCTCGCTCGCCAGCGACATCGGCTTCCAGTGGGGAGCTGTCGTCAACGGCCTCGAGCACGACTTCGAGGACGGCACCGCATCCGTGCGACGCGAACTCGAGGGCGGCGTCGAGGAGCTGACCGACGTCGAACTCCCGGCGGTCCTGACGATCCAGACCGGGATCAACGAACCCCGCTACGCAAGTCTTCGGGGGATTCGACAGGCCCAGCGCAAGGACCTGGACGTCCAGACGCTCGGCGACCTTGGCGTCGACGAGAGCGCCGTCGAAGGCGACCTGACACTCACCGATATGTACGAACCCGAAACCGAGACCGATGTCACTGTCTTCGAGGGCGGTGCCGACGACACGGCCGGGCAACTCGCTGAATTGCTCCGCGAGAAGGGGGTGGCACCATGACGGATATTCTCGCCGTCGCCGACCACCGCCGCGGCGAACTTCGGGACGTCAGCTACGAGATCATCACCGCCGGGCGCGAACTCGCGGACGAAACCGGCGGGGAACTCCACCTCGCGATCATCAGCGGCACCGTCGACGACTTCGCCGAAAAGGCAAACCGCGAGGGCGTCGACGTCATCCACACCGTTTCCTACGGCGAGGAGTTCAACCACGACGTCTACACGCAAGCGATCACGCAGCTCTACGACGAGGTCGGCCCGCAGTACGTACTCGCACCCAACAGTGTCAACGGCCTCGACTACGCCCCCGCCGTCGCGGACGAACTCGAGCTACCCATCGTCACGGATACGGTCGGCCTCGAGACCGACGGCGAGACCCTGATCGCCAACCGCGAGATGTACGGCGGCAAAGTCGAGACTACCGTCGAAATCGATTCGAACTCGGCGGTCGTCACCATCCGCAGCGCCGAGTGGCCCGTCGCGGAGGGCACCGGCGACGCCGCGGTAGAGGTCTTCGACGCCGACATCGACGAGGACGCCATCGGCTCGAGCGTCAACGGCTTCGAGGAGGTCGCCGGCGGCGATGTCGACATCAGCGAGGCGGATGTGCTGGTCTCGGTCGGGCGCGGGATCGAAGAGGAGGAGAATCTGGAGATCGTCCGCGAGCTGGCCGACGCGCTCGACGCGACGCTGTCGTCGTCGCGCCCGATCGTCGACAACGGCTGGCTCCCGAAGAATCGTCAGGTCGGCCAGTCCGGCAAGGTCGTCACGCCCGACGTCTACATCGCGATTGGCATCTCCGGTGCGGTCCAACACGTCGCCGGAATGAAAGGCTCCGATACCATCGTCGCGATCAACACCGACGAGAACGCCCCGATCATGGATATCGCGGACTACGCGATCTACGACGACCTCTTCGACGTCGTGCCGGCGCTGACTGAACAGTTCCGGTAGAGAGAACGGTATATTTGGCCCCGCCCCACTGGTTGGATGTCCGCTCGAAACCGTCTCGAGGAACCGAACGGCTTCGGCCGTAACCGTCACGTACTTTTTTCCCCCGTTCGAAGCGCTGGCAATGGAACTTCTCGAGCGCCGCCGGGCGCTGGTCGAGGAGCGTCTCGTCGAGGTCGTCGACGGTCTCGATCCGGAGACGCTCAGTTCGGAAGTTCGCCACGTGACGCTCTCAGGGGGAAAACGAGTGCGGCCGATGGTGACGATACTGGCATGTGAAACCGTTGGGGGGGAGGCGACGGACGCCGTCGACTTCGGCGTCGGGATCGAACTCGTCCACAGCGCGTCGCTCGTCGTCGACGACATCATCGACCGCTCGGAGCTCCGACGGGGGACGACGAGCGCCTGGGCGGAGTTCGGCCACGGGCCGGCGATCATCACCAGTGATGGGCTGCTCGGCGAGGCGTTCGCGCTCTTTTCGGCGGATCCGAAGGCGACCCAGGTCGTCGCCGAATCGCTGGTCGAACTCGGCGTCGGCGAAGCGACCGAACTCTCCTCGAAACCGTCGAACGAAGCCGAATACATGACGCTCGCACGCCGGAAAACCGGAGCGCTGTTTCGCGCCGCGGCGGAACTCGGCGCGATCGCGGCCGACTCCGATCCGTTCACCGTCGAGGCGCTCGGCGAGTACGCCGAACGCGTCGGGGTCGCCTTCCAGATCAGAGACGACGTGCTCGACGCGACGGCCGACGCCGCCGATCTCGGCAAACCGACGGGCCACGACGCGACCCTCGAGCGTCCCTCCGTCGTGCAGGTGACCGATCTGACGCCCGCGGAGGCGAACGACCGGGCGCGTGCGCAGGCGGATCGAGCGATCGACGCGCTCGGAACCGTCGACGCAGTCGACACGGAGGCTCGAGACTACTTACTCGAGTTGGCGGAGTTCGTCGTCGAGCGCGAGCGCTAATCGATCGCCGTCTGCGGACGACGGTGTGAAACCGCGCTATTCGCCATCCCAGTAGTCGACATCCCCCTCGATCGGATAATAGCCAGAGAGAGATCGCTCCGTACGTCCACCCGGCGGCGCGCCGACGTAGACGCCGAACTTCTCCGAGTCCGGGTACACCGTCACGTCCGGCTCGTTCATCGTCGAGACCACGAGGTAGCGAAGCGGCTCCTCGGAATCGTTGATCACCTTGTGACCGCCGCGCTCGTCGGCCGGAAGGGAGACGTAGTCGCCGTCCTCGAGGTCGTACGTCTCACCCGCGAGTCGAAGCGTTCCGGTTCCGGCCAGCACGTACAACGCCTCTTCGTTCGCGGCGTGGTAGTGGTACGGCCACGATTCGTTTCCGGCTGGGATTTCGTAGAGGCTACAGCCGAGTTTCTCGCCGGCCGCCGCCTCGCCCAGTTGTTTTCGTCGGGCGGTCATCGTCCCCTGGTCCAGTTCCGTCCACTCGAGGTCGCCGGCGTTTACGGGAGCCATACTGACGCCGTTCGACCGGGAGGAAATAGGGTTTTGCGGCTTCAGAACGTTCGGACGCTTTCGATCGCTTTCGTCCGATCCTGACGGCTTGGATTCTTCGGGTGACGGCGGATTTTCGAGACACCAGCGGGCTTTCTAGGCACTATCCGCTCGATGTGACCCCTCCGAGAACCGCGATTCCGCGACCGCAAACGCGAGGGTACTCACGATGCCCAACAACGTACCTCCCGTGAGCGCAGTCGCGAGCATCGCAACGCCGAACTCGTCGAGGAAGAACCCGCTGACCGCATAGAGGACGACGGAGATCGCGATCACGTAAAACGGCGCGTTCAGGTATCGCCACTCGAGGCGGCCGGCGATGTACTCGTCGGTGATCTGACCGAGGCTCGTCGTGATGCCTGCGGCTGCTATCCACTGGATCGACCCGTAGACTAACGCGGCGAGCATCATGGGTATCCCGAGATCGATCGGTGTGGACGCTCGAGTCTCCTCGAGCGTATCGACGCCGCTGACGCCGCCGAGTGCGAGCAACGCGGTCGCGACGACGTACGCGAGCAGGGTCGTTCGGCCGGCGTACAACGACCTGCGGCCGTACTCGACGGTCGCGTCGAGGTACTCACCCAGACCGAGTCCGCGCGAGATGAGGTAGAGTCCGAGCAGCGTCGAGGTGACGCCGAGAACGAGCCCCGGAAGGTCGAGCAATGCGCCGATCAACGCCAGCGGATAGATCAGCAGGAGGATGCCTATCGGAATCAGGACAGTGCCACGCGTTTCGGGATCGTCGAGCACCTGCTTGATCGTGTAGTACATCGACTCCAAGTTCTGTGCCTGCCGGACGACGACCCGCCGAACGCCGTCGATCGGGACCCGCGATCTGATGATCGGGATGACCGATTCGTCCTGTGCGCCGTCGGTGATGACCAGCGTCGTGACGGTCTCTGCGGTCGAGAGGCTCGCGAGGACGGTGTCGACCTCGTCGCCGACCTCCCGGTTGGCCTCGAGATCGCTGCCGTCGTTTCCCGTCACTACGGCGACTTCGACGCTTTCGTCGCGTTCGGCGAGGTCGTCGTAGACGTGAATTCCCTGAAAGATCACGTTGACGTCCGAATCCTCTGGATCCTCGGTCGCCAGCGCGACGGCGGCCTCTTCGACCGGCTCGCGGCCGATCACTGGCGTCGAAAAGCCGGTCTTGCGGCCGAGATCGTCGTCGAGATCGACACACAGGACCAACAGCATCGCCTCGAGGTACGGGTGCGTGGTACTTCCATCTTCTGGGGTCGAACCGAACGCTAGATCGCTGTCGAACGAGCGGCGGCCGAACGTCGACAGAGTGTCAACCGACCGAACGCCGGTCGAAGCGTTCAACTCGACGCTCCGAGAACGGTGCGTATGGCACCGTTCGCGAGCGACGATCCGGTCGCGCTCCTCCTCATCGACGTCCAGCGCGGGTTCGACGATCCGGTCTACGGCGAGCGAAACAATCCGGAAGCGGAGACGCGGATCGGCGAGTTACTCTCGCGGTGGCGCGAGACCGAACGGCCGATCGTTCACGTCAAACACTGCTCGAGCGAACCCGATTCACCGCTTCGGCCGGACAAACCCGGGAACGCGTTCAAATCCGTCGGCGAGCCACGCGAGGGGGAGCAGGTCGTCGAAAAACGGGTCAACGGCGCGTTCGTCGGGACGAATCTCGAGTCGTGGTTACGGGAGCGATCGATCGAGACGATCGTGTGCTGTGGATTCACGACCGATCATTGCGTGTCGACGACGACCCGAATGGCCGAGAACCGCGGCTTCGATCCGTTCGTCGTCGCCGACGCCACGGCGACGTTCGAACGCGAGGGGTACGACGGCCGGGCCTTCGACGCGGAGGCGACCCACCAGCACGCGCTGGCGCACCTTCGAGAGGAGTTCGCGACGATCCTCGAGACCGATGCGCTCCTCGACTGACGCGGCTCCGAGGGCCAAACGAGAGTGCGAGTCAGCTATATCTCCCGATCTTCGTGGGTGTGACACACAATCCACCGATGATTCCGCACGGCTTTTGCCCCTCGAGACGGTATGCAGAGTCGAATGATTTCGAAGGGCTGTGAGCAGTGTGCGAAAGGCGGCAAGATGGTGCTGTTCGTCTACGGTTACTGCGACCAGCGCGACTGCTTTTACTGCCCGCTCGGCGAGTCTCGCAAGAACGTCACGGACGTCTACGCGAACGAACGACTCGTCGAGGACGACGAGGACGTCCTCACGGAAGCCCATCGGATGGACGCGCTCGGAACGTCGATCACGGGCGGAGAACCCCAGGAGGCCCTCGAACGAACCTGTCACTACCTCGAACTACTCAAAGACGAGTTCGGCGAGGACCACCACACCCACCTCTATACCGGCATCACGGGTGGACGGGAGAACATGCGTCGGCTCTCAGAGGCCGGCCTCGACGAAATTCGGTTCCACCCGCCGCTCGAGCAGTGGGGCGACCTCCACGGAACCGAGTGGGAGGAGATTCTCTATATCGCACGCGAAGAAGGACTGACGCCCGCCTTCGAAATTCCCGGCATCCGCCCCGAACCGGAGTTCCTCGAATTCCTCGACGAAGGGGCGGCGGAGTTCTGTAACATAAACGAGTTCGAGATGAGCCACGGAAACTTTCGTCGAATGCAAGCGGAAGGCTACGAACTCAAAGAAGACCACATGAGCGCCGTCGACAACGACCGCGAGACGATCCTCGAGGTGATGGGCGACCACGAGCGGACCTATTTCTGTACCTCCGTATTCAAAGACGCCGCACAACACCGGCGGCGACTCAAACGAGCCGCACGGAACGTCCGCAGAGAGTTCGACGACATCACCGACGACGGAACGCTGGTCTACGGCAAGACCAAGACCGATCCGTCTCGGTTCGTCGACCTCGGCGTTCCCGAGGAGTTCTACACCGTCAAGACGAACCACGTCGAAGTCGCCTGGTGGCTACTCGAGGAGATGATCGACGAAGGGGATCTCGAGGACGGCGAAATCGTCGAACAGTATCCGACCTACGACGGGCAGGTCGTCGAGCGGACGCCGCTCGCGTAGGCGCGTTGAAATAGACGACAGTTCAGTCGATTTCTGTCGGGTCGACTTCCGGATGCGTGATGAGGTTCTCGCGACCGATCCGAAGCTTCTCGATTTCGTCGTCGTCGTCCATCTTCGAGAGCAGTTGAGACACCTTCGCGTTCGACCAGCCGGTCTCTTTGACGATCGTCGCCTGTTTCATCCGACCACCGTTTTTGCTGAGCATCCTGTGAACGCGTTCTTCGTCGCTCAAAAGCGACGGGTCGACTTCCTCGTCCTCGGTGAACTCGAGTTCGGCATCGCGGGATTCAGAAGCTGCCAACCTGTCACCCCCCGACTGGGCGGAGCCAGCCGCAGTGAACGAGTCACCGTCAGTGACGTGACCGGAGTCACGATTCGAGTCGACTCCAGGCACGGAAATATCCGGAATGCGATCGATCAACGGCTCGAGATCCGAACGCCGCTGGGCGAGCAAATACCCGCTAACACCGAACGCGACTGCAAGTACGGCGAGTATGCCTCCAACCCACCCCAGAGTCGGGAATGGAGCCGATCCGCCCGACGACAGGAAGACGAGATCTGGCTCGTCAGTTAACTCGACGGGGCCGTCCCAGACGTAGGTGCCGTCCTCACTGCCGGGCGTCACTCCCTCGTATTCGGGGGGAGTCTGGATAACGAGTTGCTGATTACTGTTGAGAAATGGTAACAAATCACCGTGCTCGCTCTCGAAAACGTCGTTGACGTAGATCCGATCGCCATCTACGTAGCCGAAATTCGTCCACGTGAACGAATACGAAATGACGCCGATCGACGCGTTGTCGGTCTCTATGTCGTCGTCGCTTTCGATCATCTCGAGTTCGTCATCGTTCGGTGCTTCAGTTCGGGGCTCGTCCCAGCGTTCGTCCTTGATCGCCATCTCTCGATCGATCGACTCATCGGCGTTCGCGTTAGCCTGCTCGAACGCCTCGATCGGGAATTCGTTACTGGCGGTGTACTCGGTCGCGAACTCTTCGAACTGTTCGACTTCACTGTCGTCCGTGAGGAGGAATCGGCTCTCGACCGTCCACTCTGCATCCCCTGACTCTGTTATATTGAGGCGAAAGGACTGTTTCGGGTCCGCAGCGTCGAATTGCATATCCGAATCCTGAAAGGTTGTCGCGACGGTGTACTGTGCGGGAGAGCGGTCCGCTCCGGTCGACGAAGAGATCGGGGAAGCGGCCACCGATCCGAACGTTGACGCAACGAGGAGGGCGACGAGGGCAAGCGTGAGGGCGGTCGATAACCGCATACGTACAGCGGTGGTTTCCCAGGGGAAAAAACACTTTCCATAGAAAAATCGATTATTACTTTACCCGTCGTGTGAGGGGTCTGATGGTAGTCCGTCCTTACCTTCGGCCAGCAGGTGTCGACCAATTTTTGTACCAGAGAGTTCTACGGGTATTCAATGACGAAGGCGATGCCAGCCCTCCTCGCGTTGTTTCTCGTCGTCTCCCTTCCGGCGATGACTGTCGCCGCGGCGACACCCACAGCCACAGAAAGGTCGGTCGAAGGGAGCTACGAACCGGTGGCCATCCAATCGGTCGAACCGGTCGCCGTTCAGGACACGACGAACCGTCTGACGCTGACGGACCCAGCGCGCAACGAAACCATCGAGTACGGACAAGACCTCGGCACAATCCTCGCGCTCAGTGACGATGATCTCCGCAACGAGTACGAGTGGGACATCCTCTTCGACGAGGAGTTCGAAGACGTGAGCGACCGAGAACGCGACGAGATGATCAACGCGTCTCTCGAGAACGTTCGCGACCGAACGGACGAACTCGAGCAGCGAGAGAAGGATGCGGTAAGAGCCCACGCTGATGGAGAGATATCGACTAATCAACTACTGCAAATCCTCATACGAAACTACAACGACGCGAGCGCGCTCGAACAGCGAACCGACGAAATAGCCGAACGATCGGACGACGTCGTCGGCTATAGTATGGATACAGATGTCCAGAGCGACCTGCAATCCGATCAAGAACGGCTCACAGTACAGCAGGGGACCGTCCGAGCATTAGCAGCGTCGAGCGAACAGGGAACAGGAACGACCGGCGGATTACCGGTTCAGATCCAGACGTCCGACGCGGGATACCGTCTCGAGACAATGGTCGACGATACGTACGTCGTCGAGACGACTCGGATCGACAACCGTGATATCGACGGCTACAGTGAGTACGACGACCAGAGTCAAGCTTTCGATCGATTCGAGGAGTTGTACCCGTGGGCGACAGAAGATGGAACGACGAGTTTTAGTAACGACAACGGAGATCCTTGGAACTTGTATCGGGCGGAGATCCCACACAGCCAAGGAATCCTCACCTCGTTCCTCGATAGCAACTCCGGGGAAATCTTCCACGAGGTACAGGAACTAAACGTCGAAAGGTTGCCGATATCCGAAACGACGACGGAGACGGACAACGGTCTCGAGGTAACTCACAACGAGACGCCCGCGGACGGCCCGGTCAAAATACTGGTACACGACACTGAAACCGGCGAACCCGCCGAAGGAGCCACCATCTCTATCGACGGGACCGAAGTCGGAGAAACCAACAGCGACGGGTCCCTCTGGTACCTCCCCTCGAGTGACGAATACGAGGTCGAGGCCGAGTCGGGTGGTGAAACCGTCACCCTGGAGATATCGTAGCGACGCGAGAGTTTATCCCTCATTACGGGTCCATCGGTCCGTGTGAAACCGAACGGAAGGCCGTTTCGTCAACGCACCGAACACGGTTGGCTTTCGACCGACCGCACCGCTCGAGCGGTTAGCCCGCTCATCGGAATCCTCGCGATGATCGCCATTACCGTCGTCCTTGCAGCCGTCCTCGCAGCCGGTGTCAACGCACTGGGGACGGGAACGTCACCACCGACGGCTTCGTTCGACCTCGCCGTCGACGCAGATCAATCGACGATCGAACTCGAACACGCGGGCGGAGATGCAATTGACGTTCGCGAACTCACAATGAACGTCGAAATAGACGGCGTTGCACTCGCGGCACAGCCGCCGATTCCGTTCGTCGGCGCAGAAGGGTTCGCCGAGGCGCCGACGGGCCCGTTCAACGCCAGAAGCGACCCAATCTGGCGGGGAGGCGAGTCCGGCCGCGTCGAACTCGCCTCAACGAACGAGCCACAGTTGCGCCCCGGCGAGTCGGTTACCGTGACGCTGACCGTAGACGGCCACCGGATCGCGTCGCTCGAGGAAACAGCGAAGTGATGCTCGAGAACGAAGCCGACGGTCGGAATGTTTCAAAGCGGAGTGATAGATTAGCGATCGGGAGCCCGACCGATCGTGGTGATAGCGACATCTGGTTCGTAGGATGGGCCCATGAACTTGTGTTTGACATCCTCGAATCCCGCCCGCTTGAACATTCGATCCGCCTCGTACTCGTCGTAAAAGAGCATCATCGCGTCGGCGAATTTTTGCGTGATGAGTCTATCGGGGTAGTTCGGGCCAACGACGAGGACCTGTCCGCCCGGCTTCAACACGCGGCGGAACTCCCGAAGCGCGAGGATCGGGTTCGGCCAGTACTCGATCGAACCCGACGACCAGACGACGTCGAACGTGTCCGTCGCGAACGGAAGACGCTCGGCGTCTCCGCGATGAAATTGCACCGACGGATTCCGTTTGCCGAACTTGCCGTAGGCCTTCTCGAGTTGGTGTTCGCTCTGATCGAGCGCGTAGACGTGGTCGACCTCCTCGAGCAGGCCCTCGGTCCCGAACCCGGTTCCACAGCCGACGTCCAGTACCGTCATGTCCTCCTCGAACTCGAGGAGGTCGAGCGCTTCGGTTCGCATCTCTTCGTTCCAGATGAACGGGTTGATCCAGTCGTAGACTGTCGAGAGATACTTATAAAAGAGCCGGGCCCTGGCTTTGTTCTCGAGGATTCCCATTGGGTGAGCAGTTCCAGTTCGAACACAATATGCTTGCTGTTCTCGGTTTGTGGCCGAATTCCGGGGCGAGTGGGTTGGGCAACCACACCACAATCAAACCGTGCTTTCGGCCCCAACGGCGGATCACTTTCGCAACTACCATATACGCCCTTGAGCAAAGTTTCGCTTGCTTAGATTATGCCGAGGCCAGAGGTTCTCGAACGACTTCAGTCGGCCGAACACGAGGCCGACGACATCGTCGCACAGGCAGAAGATGACCGCGACGAGCGAATAGCCGAGGCCCGGGAACGCGCCGAGGAGATTCGCACCGACGCTGAACAGCAAGCGCGCGAGCTCAAAGAACGCCGGCTCGAGCAAGCGCGCGAAGAAATAGATCAGGAATGCGAGCGCGTTCTCGAGGAAGGCGAGCAAGAGCGGGAGGAACTCGCCGAGCGCGCCCGCGACCGGGTCGACGAAGTGACAGCCCACGTCGTCGAACTGTTCCAGGAGGACGTCCATGCTCAGACCTGAACGGATGAGCAAGGTCTCGGTGACCGGCTCGAGGGGCGTCATGTCCCCGGTTATCGAGACGATCCACGGACTAAATCTGGTTCACCTCTCGGACTACGACGGCTCCTGGGAGGGGTTCGACAACGGCGACCCGATTGAGGGAGCCGAGTCCGCCTCCGAAAAGCTCGTCACCGTCCGTGCCCTCGAGAGCACGCTGGATCTCTCAGTCGACGAGGTCGACCCGGATCCGGGAGCGCTCAAGGACGGATGGGAGGACCGACTCGAGTCCATTCGAACGCGAATCAACGAACTCGACGATCGGCGCAACGAGATCAACGACGAACTGCGCCAGGTCAACGAGCGGATCGACCGCGTTGCACCCTTCGCCACGCTCGGAATCGATCTCGACTTGCTGTCGGGCTTTAACTCGGTCGACATCCTCGTCGGCGAAGGATCGTTCGACGAAGTCGAGGCGGCCCTCGAGGCGGCCGACGAGATTCGGGCCTACGAGACGTTCACCGACGACGGCGTCGTTGCAATCGTCGCCGCACCTTCCGAATCAGCCGGCGACAACCCGATCGACGACGCGCTCGTCGGCGTCGAGTTCACCCGTCACGACGTTCCCGAGACCGACCAGAGTCCCGAGGCGTACGTGGCAGACCTCGAGTCCCGAAAAGCCGAACTCGAGTCCCAACTCGAGGAGATCGACGCCGAACTCGAGGAGATCAAACAGGCAGACGGTGACTTTCTCCTGCGAGCCGAAGAGGAACTGTCGATCGAAGTACAACAGGCGGAAGCGCCGCTGCAGTTCGCGACGACCGAGCACGCGTTCGTCGCGGAAGGCTGGCTTCCGACCGAGGAGTACGACCGACTCGTTTCCGGCCTGAACGATGTCGTCGGCGACAGCGTCGAAATCGAGGAACTCGTTCGAGCCGACTACAACGACGAGGGATATCCGACGCGAACGGAAGCCGTCGAACACGACGGCACTGCGGACTCGGACGAAACGGTCGCCAAAGAGGAAGAAGAGCGCGAAACTCGAGAGGCGCTTGCCGACGGCGGGTCGGCGACGGCGAGCGGTGCGGTGACGATGGTGGACGAACCACCGGTCATCCAGGACAACGTCGGTCCTGCAAAGCCGTTCGAGTTCTTGCTCCGACTGATCGACCGGCCAAAGTACAGCGAACTCGATCCGACCATCGTGTTGCTGTTGACGTTCCCGGCGTTCTACGGGTTCATGCTCGGCGACCTCGGGTACGGACTGTTGTATACCGGCGTCGGCTACCTGCTGTACAGTCAGTTCGACCAAGACATCGTTCGGAGTCTCGGTGCGATCGGCATGTGGGCCGGCGGCTTCACGATGTTGTTCGGGATTCTGTACGGCGAAGTGTTCGGGCTGCACGTTCTCGGCGAAGTCCTGTTTAGCGACGGCCCACCGTTGCGAAAGGGAATCCAGCCCGCGTTCTCCCAGTTTAGCCAGGCGTGGTTGCTGGCGAGCGTCTTCATCGGACTGGGCCACCTTACCATCGGGTACATCTTCGGCTTTATCAACGACCTCGAACACGGCGTCGCAGATGCCTACTTCGAGAACGGCTCGTGGGCGCTGCTCATGATCGGCCTCTGGATGTGGATCTTCAGTGTCCAGGGCGAGGGAGCGAAGCCTGCGTTCCTCTTCGAGACGTTCAGTAGCGAGGGGCCGATCCCGATCGGCTTCGACGGCTTCCCGGTCATGGAAGTGTTCTCGCTGCCCGAGGCCGCCCCGGCAGTTTTGGGTGGCCTTGCGGTCGGCGTCCCGATGCTGATCGCACTGTTCGGCTTCGTGACGATGGTCTACGGCGAGGTCAGACACTACGGTGCCCTCGGGATCATCATCGGTGGCCTCGAGAGTTTCAACGTCTTCGGTGACGTGCTCTCGTACCTCCGGATGGCGGCGGTCATCCTCGCGAAAGCAGGGATGGCGTTCGTCGTCAACATGCTGTTCTTCGGGGTCTACGTCGTCGAGGGCGATTCGGGTGCTGAATGGCACTTCGGGACCAGCCACGCACCCCAGTACATGCTCGAGCAGGGCACCTACCACGGACACGAAGTGAGCGAAGTCATGTTCGGCGGTCTGCTCCACGGCGGCATCCTGATGGCGATCATCGGCGTGTTCGTCCTCGTACTCGGTCACGTCGTCGTCCTGTTGCTCGGCATCACCAGCGCTGGCCTTCAGGGAATTCGTCTCGAGTACGTCGAGTTCTTCAATCGGTTCTACGAAGGCGGTGGACGAAAGTTCGAACCGTTCGGTCGTGAACGGATCGACGACGACAACTGATTCGGCAGTCGTTTCGAGCTCAGTTTGGGTTCGTTTTCATTTGTTTTCGTCTCCTATCCGGTAGCTATAAACTCGCGAGAGAGCGTCTCGGGCCCGCGTGTCAGGGGTTAGCAGGCCAGAATCGGCGGTTTGGTTTGGGAAGTTTTAAGAAGACACTGCGGAGTAGTACTACCTGTCCGGTTGCAAAACCACGAGAAAACTACAATCATGATCGAAGCTCCACTCGAACTTGGACTCGCGCTGAACAGTTTCGCTGAGAACGCGGTCGTGTTGCAGGAAGAAGCCGCAGGCGGTGGCGGTCCGATGATCGAACGAGGCGCAGCGGCGGCCCTCGGTATCGGTCTCGCAGCCATCGGCGCAGGATACGCAGAGCGAGCGATCGGCGCGTCGGTCGTCGGTGCACTCGCCGAGGACTCCATCTCGCCCGGTATCGGAATTCTCCTGACAGTCCTCCCCGAGACGCTCGTGATCTTCGCACTGGTCGCGCTCTTCGTCGGACCTTAAAGCGTCCCTCTTCGAACCTTCTTACAATGAGTTTGGACACAGTCGTTGAGGACATCCGAGAAGAGGCTCACGCGCGTGCGGAGGATATCCGCTCACAGGGCGAAACGCGCGCCGAAGAGATCGAGTCAGCCGCCCGCGAAGACGCAGACGAAATCGTCGCCGACGCCGAAGACGAAGTCGAGCGCGAGATCGAGCAGTTGCGCGAACAGCGACTCTCCAGTGCGAAACTGGAGGCGAAACAAAAACGCCTGGAGGCACGCCGCGACGTTCTCACGGACGTACGTGAGTCCGTCGAGGACGAACTCACCTCGCTCGAGGGCGACACCCGCGAGGAACTCACTCGCGAACTCCTCGAGGCCGCGACGGTCGAGTTCGACGAGGACGACACAGTCACCGTCTACGGTCGCGAATCCGACGAGGAACTGATCGAATCGATCCTCGAGGAGTACGACGGCTACGAGTACGACGGCGAATACGACTGTCTCGGCGGTGTCGTCGTCGAGAGCGAGGCGTCCCGACTGCGAGTCAACAACACGTTCGACTCGGTGCTCGAGGACGTCTGGGAAGACAACCTCCAGGAGATCAGTAACCGACTCTTCGAGCAATGAGCACAGGTGCCTCGAATCCGGAGTACGTGAACGCCCGTGTTCGCTCGCGCCGAGCGGCGATGCTGTCCGACGAGGACTACCGCAAACTGATCCGGATGGGGCCGAGCGAGATCGCGCGGTTCATGGAAGAGACGGAGTACGAAACCGAGATCAACGCGCTCGGGACCCGATTTTCCGGCGTCGATCTGATCGAGTACGCACTGAACCGAAACCTCGCGAAGCACTTCGACGATCTGCTCGAGTGGTCCGAGGGCGAACTCTACGATCGAATCGTTCGATATCTCCGAAAGTTCGACGTCTGGAACCTGAAAACGATCGTTCGCGGGATCTACACGGACAGCGATCCCGAGGAGATCCAGACAGACCTCATTCGAGCCGGCGAACTCGACGACGGAACGCTCGATCGGCTGGTCGAAGTCGATTCGATCGAAGACGTCATCGAGATTATCGAGGGGACGATTTTCGCCGACCAGCTCGAAGACGCCTACGAGGCCTACGAGGAAAGCGGTGCTCTCGTTCCGCTAGAAAACGCGTTGGATCGAGCGTTTTACGAGAATTTACTCGAGGATCTTGGCCGACCCCGAGAGGGGCCCCAGGCGAAGTACGTCGAGTTCCTCGAGGCGGAGATCGACTTCCGAAACGCACGGAACGCGTTGCGTCTCGCACGGAGCGGGGCGGACCTCGATCCAGCCGCCTACTACATCGAGGGTGGCGTACTGTTCGAAGAGTCCGACCTGAACCGACTGATCGGCGACTACGACACGCTCGTCGATCACATCGCGGAGAACAAACGCTACGGCGACCGCCTGTCGGGGGCGCTGGATCAACTGCGCGATGCTGACAGCCTTATCCAGTTCGAGCACGCACTAGACGCCGCGTTGCTCGAGTACGCTGATACGCTCTCGAGCGTGTATCCGACCTCGATATCACCGGTGCTGTCGTTCGTTCTCGCGAAAGAGCGCGAGGTCGAGAATATCCGTGCGATCGCGCGCGGCCGCGAGGTCGGACTCGACGAGAACGAGATTGAAGAAGAGCTGGTGATCCTATGAGCCAGGAAATCGCAGTCGTCGGCAGTCCGGAGTTTACAACCGGCTTCCGCCTCGCGGGAGTCAGTCGATTCGAGAACGTTCCGGACGACGAAAAAGACGAACGGTTAGACGACGCAGCGACGGCCGCCCTCGAAGACGATGGCGTCGGTATCGTCGTCATGCACGACGACGATCTCGAGTACCTGTCACGAAACGTTCGACAGGAAGTCGAGACGAGCGTCGAGCCGGTCGTCGTCACGATCGGAAGCGGAACCGGTGGTGGCGGGCTGCGCGAACAGATAAAACGCGCGATCGGGATCGACCTGATGGACGAGGACGAAGACAGCTAAACTATGAGCCAGGCAGAACAAACCGAGACCGTCGACGAAGACGGTGTAATCGAAAGCGTGAGCGGTCCGGTCGTGACCGCCGCGGACCTCGACGCCCGGATGAACGACGTCGTTTACGTCGGCGACGAAGGGCTGATGGGCGAGGTCATCGAGATCGAAGGGAACCTGACCACGATTCAGGTGTACGAAGAAACCTCCGGCGTCGGCCCGGGCGAACCCGTCGAAAACACGGGCGAACCGCTCAGCGTCGACCTCGGACCCGGCATGCTGGACTCCATCTACGACGGCGTCCAGCGTCCACTCGACGTTCTCGAGGACAAGATGGGAACGGCGTTTCTCGACCGCGGGGTCGACGCTCCCGGTATCGACCTCGAGAAGGAGTGGGAGTTCGAACCCGAAGTCACAGAAGGCGACGTAGTCGAACCCGGCGACGTCGTCGGTGTCGTCCCGGAGACGGTCACCATCGAACACAAAGTGATGGTCCCACCGGACTACGAGGGTGGGGAAGTTACCAGCGTCGAAAGCGGCGAGTTCACCGTCGAAGAGACGGTCGTCGAACTCGACAGCGGCGAGGAGATCCAGATGCACCAGGAGTGGCCGGTCCGAGAGGCCCGTCCCGCCGGTGACAAGGAGACGCCAACCGAACCGCTCGTCACGGGACAGCGCGTACAGGATGGCCTCTTCCCGCTCGCGAAGGGCGGAACGGCGGCGATTCCCGGTCCGTTCGGATCCGGAAAGACCGTTACCCAGCAGCAACTCGCCAAGTGGTCCGACGCGGACATCGTCGTCTACATCGGCTGTGGCGAGCGCGGTAACGAGATGACCGAGGTCATCGAGGACTTCCCGGAACTGCCGGACCCACAGACCGGAAACCCGCTGATGGCCCGGACGTGTCTCATCGCGAATACGTCGAACATGCCCGTCGCAGCGCGTGAATCCTGCATTTACACGGGAATCACGATCGCGGAGTACTACCGCGACATGGGCTACGACGTCGCACTGATGGCCGACTCCACCTCGCGGTGGGCAGAGGCCATGCGCGAAATCTCGAGCCGACTCGAGGAGATGCCCGGCGAAGAAGGGTATCCCGCGTATCTCGCCGCCTCGCTCTCGGAGTTCTACGAGCGCGCCGGCAAGTTCCAGCTGATTAACGGCGACGAAGGGTCGATTTCGGTCGTCGGTGCGGTCTCGCCGCCGGGCGGGGACTTCTCCGAGCCGGTCACCCAGAACACGCTCCGTATCGTCAAGACGTTCTGGGCACTGGACGCCGACCTCGCGGAACGTCGGCACTTCCCGTCGATCGACTGGAACGAATCGTACTCGCTGTACAAGGACCAGCTCGATCCGTGGTGGGAGGACAACATCGCGGGCGACTGGTCGGACACCCGCCAGTGGGCGGTCGACGTGCTCGACGAGGAAGACGAACTGCAGGAGATCGTCCAGCTCGTCGGTAAGGACGCGCTGCCGGAAGACCAGCAGCTGACCTTAGAAATCGCACGCTATCTGCGTGAGGCCTGGCTCCAGCAGAACGCGCTCCACGACGTCGACACCTACTGCGAACCCGAGAAGACCTACCGAATGCTCAAAGCGATCGAGACGTTCAACGACGAAGCGTTCGAAGCGCTCGAGGCAGGGGTTCCGGTCGAAGAGATTCAAAACGTCGACGCCGCACCCCGGCTCAACCGCATGGGTACAGCCGAGGAGTGGAACGAATTCATCGACGAGATCCAAGACGACCTCAAAGAACAACTGCGAGCACTGTACTAACAATGAAAGAGTACCAGACTATCACGGAAATTAGCGGTCCGCTGGTGTTCGCCGAAGTCGACGAGCCGGTCGGGTACGACGAAATCGTCGAAATCGAGACCGAAGACGGGCGGACCCTTCGCGGTCAGGTGCTGGAATCGAGCGAGGGTATCGTCTCGATCCAGGTGTTCGAAGGCACGGGCGGTATCGACCGCAACGCCTCCGTTCGCTTCCTGGGCGAGACGATGAAGATGCCCGTCACCGAGGACCTCCTCGGACGGGTACTTGACGGTTCCGGGAATCCGATCGACGGCGGCCCGGAAATCGTCCCCGACGAACGACACGACATCGTCGGCGAAGCGATCAACCCGTACTCTCGAGAGTATCCCGAGGAGTTCATCCAGACCGGTGTCTCGGCCATCGACGGCATGAACACGCTGGTCCGCGGTCAGAAGCTGCCGATCTTCTCCGGATCGGGGCTGCCACACAACGAACTCGCACTCCAGATCGCCCGACAGGCGACCGTTCCGGAAGAAGAAGACGGCGAGGACGATGACGGATCCGAGTTCGCAGTCATCTTCGGCGCGATGGGTATCACCGCCGAGGAGGCAAACGAGTTCATGGAGGACTTCGAGCGAACGGGCGCACTCGAGCGCTCGGTCGTCTTCATGAATCTCGCGGACGACCCTGCGGTCGAACGACAGGTTACGCCGCGGCTCGTCCTGACAACCGCGGAGTATCTAGCCTTCGAGAAGGATTACCACGTGCTGGTTATCCTGACGGACATGACCAACTACTGTGAGGCACTGCGAGAGATCGGTGCCGCGCGTGAGGAGGTTCCGGGCCGACGTGGCTATCCCGGATACATGTACACCGACCTGGCCCAGCTCTACGAGCGGGCGGGTCGAATCGAAGGGCGCGACGGATCGGTCACCCAGATTCCGATCCTCACGATGCCCGGCGACGACGACACCCACCCGATCCCTGACCTGACTGGCTACATTACGGAAGGCCAGATCATGATGGATCGGAACCTGAACAGTCAGGGTATCGAGCCGCCAGTCAACGTCCTTCCGAGCCTCTCGCGACTGATGGACGACGGTATCGGCGAAGGGCTCACTCGAGCGGACCACGGCGACGTCTCCGACCAGATGTACGCCGCCTACGCGGAGGGTGAGGACCTGCGCGACCTCGTAAACATCGTCGGTCGCGAAGCGCTGTCCGAACGGGACAACAAGTTCCTCGACTTCGCCGACCGCTTCGAGAAGGAGTTCGTCCAACAGGGCTACGACACCAACCGCTCGATCGACGAAACGCTCGAGATCGGCTGGGACCTGCTGTCGATGCTGCCCAAGGACGCGCTCAATCGTATCGACGAAGACCTCATCGAAGAACACTACCGTGAAGACGAAACCGGCGAAGAAGCCGAAGCCGTTTCGGCCGACTAACGAATCGACCGGTCGTTCGACTCGAGGCCGCGCTTGATTTTCGTCCGATTACCCGTTCTTGCGTTGTCGGGACGCGCCGAGATGTAGGTCGAAACCTAGCAGAATCTAAGTGTGTCTCTGATAGAATATCCAACCTGTGAGTCTCACAGATGTCGTGACGATTGCGTCGATGGCCGCGTTTTGTATCGGAATCGGGTGGGGGAGTATCGTGCTTAGGTACGTACTCTTCGTACGGACCGCCGCTGGATCGGGCGGGTTCGATGAGCGCTCGAGATGGTACGTGGTTGGAGAGGTATTCTTCATGGGCGGTGGGACAGGTATCATGCTGTATTTGACCGATACCGTTCTTGAATCGTTCGTATTCGGGCTTTCTGGGCTTTCATTCGTGGTCATCGCAGATACACTCGCCCACCGTCTGACCGCGTACCGCTAACCGCCACTCCCCCTCGAGCGGACGGTCGTTCTGTCCTCTCGCGAACGTTTTATGTCACCTAGAGACTGGTTCGTGCCAGTGAGTAGACTCGAGAAACCCATCTGACCGAAAAAACTGTAGCAATCGATAATGACGTTACCATGTATGCACAAGCCATTGCTGGTCACGGAGTTTCTCGACAGGGCCCGAACGCACTACGGCGACGACGAGGCGGTCGTCGCCACCTCGGGCGAACGGTTCACGTACGACGAACTCGGCGAGCGCGCCGACCGCTTCGCCGCGGCGCTACAGGAGCGCGGGATCGAGAAGGGCGACCGCGTCGCCATCCTCGACCCGAATACGCACTACCATCTCGAGGCGGCCTACGGAATCATGCAGATCGGGGCAGTCCACACGCCGCTGAACTATCGGCTCACGCCCGACGACTTCGAGTATATCCTCTCGGACGCGGGCGTCGACGCGATTTACGCCGACTACGACTTCGCCGAGCGTATCGAAGCGATCCGCGACGAGGTGCCGACGGAGACGTTCATCACGAACGACGTGGATGCCGTCGAAGGGAATTGGGAAGCGTTCGACGACGTCCTCGAGTCGGCGGGCACCGAGTACGACCGACCGGAGATGGACGAAGACGAGATAATCACGATCAACTACACGTCGGGAACGACGGGCGATCCCAAAGGCGTCTGTCGCACCCACCGGTGTGAAACGCTCCACGCGTATCTGGTGGTCGCCCACCAGGAACTGGCCGACGACGACACCTACCTCTGGACGCTCCCGATGTTCCACGCGAACGGGTGGGGTCACATCTTCGCCGTGACCGGGATCGGCGCGAAACACGTCTGCGCGCGAGGTGTCGACGCCGGAGACATCTTCGAAGCGGTTCGAGACGAGAACGTTTCCTACATGTGCGGCGCGCCGACGGTCCTGAACATGCTGGTCGACTACTACGACGAGTACGAACCCGAGACGACCGGCGATTCGCCGGTACGGCTCGCGACCGCGGGGAGCGCCCCGCCCGAAGCGACGATCCGAACCGTCGAGGAGGAGTTCGGCTGGTACTTAAAACACGTCTACGGGGCGACCGAGACGGGCCCGCTCATCACCACTTCCGACGCGCGTCGACACTTCGAGGCCGGTAGCGACGATCGATTCCGAATCAAGAAACGACAGGGACTCGCCTATCTCGGAACCGAGATCAGGGTCGTCGACGAGGACGGGACGGACGTCCCCCGCGACGACGAGACGCTCGGCGAGGTCGTCGTCCGCGGGAACCAGATCATGGAGAAGTACTGGAACAAGCCCGAGGCGACCGAGGAAGCGTTCTCGGATCGAATCGAAGGCTACTATCACACCGGCGACCTCGCGACGATCGACGAGAACGGAATGATCGCGATTCAGGACCGCAAGAAGGACATCATCATCTCTGGCGGCGAGAACATCTCGAGCATCGAACTCGAGGACGCGCTGTTCGACCACCCCGAGGTGTCGGACGTGGCGGTGATCCCGTCTCCCAGCGACGAGTGGGGCGAGACGCCGAAGGCGTTCGTCGTTCCCGCGAGCGGCGACCCCGACGAACCGGGAGTGACGACGGACGAACTGCTCGAGTTCACGAAGGAGAATCTGGCGGGCTACAAGGCGGTTCGCCGGACGGAGTTCGTCGAGCAGTTGCCGACGACGGCGACCGGCAAGATACAGAAGTACGAACTTCGACAGGAAGAGTGGGAAGGAGAAGAGCGGATGGTCGGACAGGGGTAGCTACCGCCACCGATCGTCGCCGTCGGAGTCGTCCTCGGGTTTTCCCCACGTCTCGTCGGCCTCAGTCCGCGAGCCCCACCCGAATTCGCTGGCACGATCATCCGTTTTCCTGCCGTCGTCGGATCGGTCGGTGCGATCCGGAGACGACTGCACGTCGTTCAGGCCGCCCTGTTCTCGCGCGCGTCGCTGCGCCTCGGTTCGATCGACGACCGTCGGATCCAACGTTTCCCGATCGATCGCGGCCCATATAGCGAGCGAAACCACAGCGATGACCGAGAGGAACGCGACGAAGATGAACAACTCAACCATCGGTACGATACTTCTCGAGGCGCGAGCACAAATGTTTTGTTACGTTACACGAATAGGAAGATATGAAAGACGACGATCACGGCTGTCCAAAGTGTGACCGCACGGAAACGGAAATCGACGAAATTTCGACGACTGGAACGGGCTTGTCGAAGTTCCTCGACATACAGAACCGGAAATTTATGGTCATCAGCTGTACCAACTGCGGCTACTCTGAACTCTATAAGGGACAGTCCTCGGGCGACATGGTCGACCTGTTCCTCGGGTAACCACTGACGAACCGTATCCGCTCCGAGCGCGCCGACCGCGAGCAAAACTGTAAACAGTTATCCGACTGGGGGCGCAATCTCCGACCAACATGGCCAAGGACGTCAAGCCGACCCGCAAGAACTTGATGGCGATCGAGGATCGCATCGAGCTCTCCGAACGCGGCCACGGTACGCTCGAGAAGAAACGAGACGGTCTCATCATGGAGTTCATGGACATCCTGGACAAGGCACAGGACGTCCGCGGCGAACTCTCGGATGACTACAATGCGGCCCAGAAGAAGATCAACATGGCCCGAGCGATGGAAGGCGACGTCGCCGTTCGCGGCGCTGCTGCCGCTCTGCAAGAACACCCCGAGATTACCACCGAGTCCAAGAACATCATGGGAGTCGTCGTTCCGCAGATCGAATCCTCTCGCGTCTCGAAGAACTTAGACCAGCGCGGCTACGGGATCATGGGCACCTCCGCACGCATCGACGAGGCCGCCGAGGCCTACGAGGACCTCCTCGAGAGCATTATCCTCGCCGCCGAGGTCGAGACGGCGATGAAGAAGATGCTCCGAGAGATCGAAACGACCAAACGGCGCGTCAACGCCCTCGAGTTCAAGCTCCTTCCGGATCTCTACAGCAGTCAGGAGTACATCGAACAGAAACTCGAGGAGCAAGAACGCGAGGAGACCTTCCGGCTGAAAAAGATCAAAGAGAAGAAAGAACAGGAAGAAAAAGAACAGAAGGCTGCAGAAGAAGCCGAGAAAGCAGAGGACCTCGAAGGCGGCCAAACGCCGCCGATCGGGAGCGCGGCGGGCGGCGACTAACGACGCGTTGGCCTGCCAGCGGTGTGGGGGTGGGGGAAGCGAGGCGGTCCGAGCGCGCCCAGGTCCTGCTCGGACGACATTAAGTACCGAAACGGTTGCTACAGACGATCTATGTACTGTTCTCACTGCGATTCGCCGCTTGTTCCGTTCGAGGTGCCAGAAGCATACGGAGAGTACGCACCGTCAGAAGCGCCGGTAGCGACGATCTGTTCGCGGTGCCTGCGTGTTACTGACCTCGAGGAATCCAACGAGGTTGCGGTAGCCGACTCTCCAGACTTCACTATCGTCAGCGAGGCGTTTCCGACTCGGGAGAAACCGGCCGCCGGGGTCGCACTCGCGCTCGGATTGTGTGCGTCGCTCGCTCGGAATCGGAACAATCTCGAGGCGCTGGTAGCCGACCTCGAGCGGGCGGGAACGGACCCGTTGTTGACACTCGAGCGAGTGTGTCAGGATCCGTCGGTCGAACCGACGATGGATCTCGAGCGGCGATTGCACCAACTCGAGCAATTTGTATACTGAACCCGTTATAAGCCGTTTCGTCGGACGAGGCTATCTCGCCGTCGGCGTGACGTTGTTGCTCAGTGCCTGTTTGACCTGCAAGGCGGCGCTTGCGGCCAGACCGCGGGCGACTTCGTCGCGCTCGTCGGCGTCGATCACTTCTTCGGCGGCATCCTCGAGATCCGCCTCGAGGTCGGGCGTGAACCCTGCGCTGACCGCGTGGCCGACGGGTGGTCGAACGGCGACGGTCACCTGCGGACCGGTCGATCCGTGGGAGATATCCGAATCGACGACGTACTCGTTGGGAAGGTACTCCCGCGTTCGAGCCGCGATCCGCGAAACATCGCGATGAAGCGTCCGCTTTTGCGTGTTCGTCAGATCGGGGATGTCCGCCGCTGCACGCTTTCCAGCCCCAGTAACACCCGGCAAGCCCGCGTACGGCGTATTTCCGTTCATGAGAAGTCCTACCAGCCCAATAGGGACGGGCGGTCAAAAGGATTCGGCTTCCGACAACTCACACGATTGGCTCGCCGTCGCCGTAGACCGCCAACACGACCGCGGTCGTATACGTTCCAGACGCCGCCTGCGCACTTTCGACGCGGACTCGAGGCTCGCTAAAGTCCCAGTCTCGAAGGTCCTGCCCACTTTCGATCCCTTCTCGTACGCGCGTTTCGATATCATCGCTGTCGGTTTCACCCGCGGCTTCGTAGAACAGGCCCGGTCCATCCTCGACTGATTGGGACCACCCCAGTCCGGCGCTCACCCGCCCCGGACCGGCGGTCGTGGCTCGAGCCTCGACGACCGTGAGCCGGTCGCCCGCGGGCCCGAGGTCGGGTGCAGTGCCGACGGCCTCGACGGTGGTATCGGCCGGAATAACGGACGAGACGGCCACGAGGTTGTAGTTCTCGACGCCGGCCTCGGCGAGTGCGGCGTCGTAGGATGCCATCGCCGTGGGAGCCGAGGCGGTTCCCCAGACGATTCGAATCGTGCTCATTATCCGGTTTCAGGGATCGATAGCGTAAGGCGTTGCGATTCGGGGGAGCCTCGACTCGTGAAGACAAAGGGCGGTGGCCACGAGCGGTCCCCGAAAAATTGAGGGGACCGCGAGGCGGGGAAGGGCAGGCGGTCACACCGATATGTACCGCGAGTGAGCGCAGCGAACGAGCGGGTCGACGACTGACCCGAAGCGAGTGAAACGAGCAGCGGGGAAGGAGGAGCGCTTTTCATCAAAGCTAAGCGGGATCTTCGATCCCGCGAGGTCCGAGAGAGTTTCACTCTCTCGAGATTTTGCCGAGGGACATCGCCTCCACGCCAGTGAGTCTGGCGTGGAGGCGATAGACCGCAGGGCAAAAGTTTGTTATTGATAAAAGTACCCGGCCGAGGAGATCACGTCGCTCGAGTCGTCGTTTTCGATCTTCTCGATGGCGTTGGTGAAGTCCTCGTGGTTCACCTCGGTGCGATCGTCGCGAACGGCGAACATGCCGGCTTCGGTCGCGAGACTCTCGATTTCAGCACCGGAGTAGCCCTCGGTTTCGGCCGCGAGGTCGGCGAAATCGATCTCGTCGGCGATCGCCATCTCTCGAGTGTGGATCTCGAGGATCTGCTCGCGTCCGTCCTGGTTCGGTTCGGGGACTTCGATGAGTCGATCGAACCGGCCGGGCCGAAGGATGGCGCGGTCGAGCATGTCGAAGCGGTTCGTGGCGGCGATGATGCGGATCTCGCCGCGAGCCTCGAACCCGTCCATCTCGCTGAGGAGTTGCATCATCGTCCGCTGGACCTCGGCGTCGCCGGAAGTCTTGGACTCGGTTCGTTTGGCAGCGATGGCGTCGATTTCGTCGATGAAGATGATTGCCGGTTCGCGCTCGCGGGCCATCTCGAAGAGGTCCCGAACGAGTCGGGAGCCCTCGCCGATGAACTTGCGGACGAGTTCCGAGCCGGCCATCTTGATGAACGTCGCGTTGGTTTCGGTGGCGACGGCTTTCGCGAGCATCGTCTTGCCGGTTCCCGGCGGGCCGTGCAAGAGAACCCCGCTCGGTGGTTCGATCCCCACGTCTTCGAACAGTTCGGGATCGTCGAGCGGCTGCTCGACCGCCTCGCGGACCTCCGTGACCTGCTCGTCGATTCCCCCGATCTCGTCGTAGGAGACGTCGGGTTTTTCGGCGATCTCCATGGCCTGTGCGCGGGCATCGGTTTCCGTGTCCAGAACCGTCTGGATCGAAAACGAGTCGTTGACGGCGACCCGATCGCCGCTTTCGACCGACTCTGCGATCCGCGGTGAGACGTCCGTGAGGACCTCCTGGTTGTTTCCGTGCTGTTTGACGACCACTTCGTCGTCCTCGAGCACGTCTTCGACGGTCGAGATGTACAACGAGGAGCTTTTGAGCGTCTCGTTTTCGCGTTCGACAGTATTGACTTTCTCCCGTAACCGTTCGCGGCGCTCGTCTGCAGCATCGAGCTGCTCGGACAGCTGATCTCGAACGTCGGTGAGATCTTCGAAGTGTCCACGGAGCGCCTCGAGCCGTTCGTCATCGGAAAGATCCGGATCGATCTCGCGATGTGGCCGCTCAGGAACAGATGGGCTTCGAGACATCGTGATGTACGTCGATAAGATACCCACGATAAATGTGCCTTTGGGTCGCGGTTGGTTTTCGGGTGGCCGGAAACGTCGAGTTATATGGCCGTTCGCCGGATAACGGCGGCGAATAGCCGTTTATCGGCATATCGTACCACGGGAAATCACCGACAGTATCCACTCCGAACGAGGTGGGAACGTCCCGTCCTGCTAAATTTCGGGGTGTATAGATGGAAAATGGTAGTGACGATGCCAGTACCTCGGATACTCAACGAAAACAGAAACGCAAAGCAGCTGACCGAGAGGGTGGTTTCGGCCTACTC
This sequence comes from Halostagnicola larsenii XH-48, assembly GCF_000517625.1. Taxonomy (GTDB): domain Archaea; phylum Halobacteriota; class Halobacteria; order Halobacteriales; family Natrialbaceae; genus Halostagnicola; species Halostagnicola larsenii. Next base: position 2,315,322 of record NZ_CP007055.1, read on the forward strand.
GAGCAGCGCTGCCATTTCGTCGAGGCGGTCGCCGTACGTCGAGAGCGCGCGGTCGATCGGATCGCTGGTGCTCATATCGACGCCGGCGATCCGGAGGAGTTCGAGCGGGTATTCTCGCGAGCCGCGGCGCAGGAACTCGAGGTAGTCCTCGGCGGCGTCGCAATCGGACTCGCCGCCGGCCCCGTCCGGCAGGATTCCGTCGACGATCGCGAGCGCGGCGGAGATGCCGGTCGAGTACTGATAGACGTAGAACGCGCGATAGAAGTGCGGAATACGCATCCACTCGCGGGCGATCCGTTCGTCGACGTGGGCGGGCTCGTAGTACGATTCTTTGAGCCCGTGATAGAGGTCGTCCAGCCGGTCTGCAGTGAGCGGCTCACCGTTTTCCTCGAGGCGGTGAGCCTCGTGTTCGAACTCCGCGAATAGCGTCTGGCGGTACAGCGTCGAGCGGACGCGCTCTAAGAACTCGTTGAGGACGGCTTTTCGGAACGCGGGGTCGTCGACGGTCTCGAGCAGGTGATTCGTCAACAGCGCCTCGTTGACCGTGCTGGCGACTTCTGCCACGAAGATCTCGTAGCTCGAGTAGACGTAGGGCTGCTCGTCTTTCGTCAGTTCGGAGTGCATCGAGTGGCCGAGTTCGTGAGCCAGCGTGTACATCGAGGCGATGTCGTCCTGATAGTTCATCAGGATGAACGGCTGGGTGTCGTAGGTCCCCCCGGAGTACGCACCCGACTGTTTGCCCTCGTTTTCGTAGACGTCGACCCATCGCGACTCGAGGCCCTCAGCGACGCGGGACTGGTACTCCTCGCCCAGCGGTCCGACGGCGTCGACGACGTACTCGGTCGCCTCGTCGTAGTCGACGTCAGGCCCTTCACCGCCCGTCAGCGGCATGTAAAGGTCCCACATCCGTAGTTCGTCGACCTCGAGTGCCTCCCGTTTGAGCTCGGCGTGGCGGTGGAGTTTATCGAGGTTGTCGTTGACGCTGTCGACCAGCGTGTCGTAGACCCCGACGGGCACGTTCGGTCCGTCGAGTGCAGCTTCGCGTGCGGTGTCGTAGTTGCGGGCCTGTGCGGTTTTGATGTCCGCTTTGACGCTGTTTTTGTACGACGCCGCGACGGTGTTTCGCACCGCTGCCCACTCGTCGAAGTACCCCTCGTACACCCGTTCTCGGAACTCCCGGTCGGGGCGTTTGAGCAGGTTAGTGAAATTGCTCTGGGTGATTTCGACCGCGTCCCCCTCAGAATCCTCGACGGTCGGAAACGACATGTCCGCGTTCGAGAGCATGTTGTACACCTCGCCGGTCGCGCCCGTCACCTCGCTCAGGTCCGCGAGGAGCGCTTCGACTTCGGCCGAGCGCGTGTGCGGTTTCATCCGCAACACGTCGTCGACGTAGTGGTCGTAGGTATCGAGTGCCGGTTGCTCGTCGGTCATCGACTCGAACTCCTCTCGAGTGAGCGTCTGGAGTTCGGGTTCGATGAACGACGCCGCAGACTGAGCGTTCGCGGCCAGCGACTGCGATCTGGCGGTCAACGCCTGATACTCCTGGTTGGTGGTGTCCTCGTCGCGTCGCATTCTGGCGTAGGCGGCGACGGTCGACACTTCGCGCATGATCTCGTTTCGAAGCTCGAAAATGGCGAGCAGCGTTTCCGCGTCGTCGGTGGTCTGGCCTTCGTAAGCCGCAAGTTCCTCAATTCGGTCGTTTACCGCCGCGTACGCCTCCTCCCAATCGTCGTCGGTCGCGTAGATACTCTCGAGGTCCCAGGTATATTCCCGGTCGATTTCGGAGCGGTCCGGAACAGAACTCATACGGAGTATATCGGAACGAAGCTGTGAAAATCTACCGAAGGCGATCAGCGGCGAGACGCGGACGATTCGTCTGTCGACCGACCACAGAACGCACGTGCAGCTACCCGCGCATCTCGGCGTCGACGGCGGTCCGAATCGTTCGAGCGAGACCGAGGACGACGAGATACGTTCCCGCAACGACGAGCGCGACGAGCAGGAAGATTCCGAACGCCGTTGGGCCCAGTTGCGAATACGCGAGAAGCGGTGCGGTGACGCGATAGCCGAGATAGGCGACGAGTATCCCCGCGGAGACCAGCAGCGAGGCTCGCCAGTACGCGCCGTACTCCTCGGGCGACAGTTCCATGTCCCGTCGTCGTCACCCGAATCGTATAAACCCACCCGCCATACGGGTTAGCTGTGTGAGTCGCTCTACAGCCCATCGCGGAGCTGTCTCGAGATCCGCGCGGCCGTTCGCTGTTCGACGCGCCGACGGTCGAAGAGCTCTCGCGCGCTCGTCGCCGCCGTCTCGTCGACGCTGAACTCGAGGTCGGGATAGTCGACCGCCGTGAGCACCAGTGGTTCCGGCGGCGCGGGGGCGATACCCTCGTGGCCCGCCAGCGGTTCGGACTCGAGCGCTCGATCGATCCGTGCGAGCGACGTCTCCTCCGAACCGACTTCGCGGGCGAGCGAGACGAGCCTGCGGACCAGTTCGCGCGAGAAGCCGCCCGCGGACACGGTGACGACGAGAAACGCACCGTCGCGGGTCGCCTCGAGCGTCGGTGAGCGCTCGGTGTTTCGGTCGTCCGGCGTCAGGTTGTGAAAATCGTGAGCGCCAGAGAGCGCTTCGAGTGCGGCGTGGAATCGTTCGTCGTCGACGCGAGCGGCGTTCCCAAACGGAGTCGACGCAGACCGCCAATCGTCCGCGTCGACGGCAGTCGTGGCGGGCGCATAGAGATGGTAGGTGTACGTTCGTCTGCTCGCGTGGTGGATCGCGTGGAACGACGGCGGTGCGTCGGCGCTCGCCCACGCCCGAACGTCGGCTGGCAGTTCGCTGTTGATCGCTCGCGGCGTGAGCCATTCGGGCGCGTCGAACGCGATCGTTTGTGCGAGTGCAGATACGCCGGCATCTGTCCGACCGGCGGCGGCGTAGCCCTCGGGTTTGTCGGCGTCGGCGGCCAGCACCTCGAGCCTGCGCAGGGCATCGAAGATAGTATCCTCGACGGTGGTCACGTCGGGCTGGCGCTGGAAGCCGAAGTAGTCGGTGCCGTCGTAGGCGATCCGAAAGGCGCGCATCACGGTTCGGTTCGATCCAGGGCCTTCTTCGTGTTAGCTCCGTCGAGAACACCTCACGAAAGCCGGCACTCGCCGCCATCCCGACGAATATCGGGCGGAGATAGTCGCGATATCGCTATGAGCGACCTGCATGCGCCGGGTCGGTGACCTTCCCCGAGGGAGGTGGAGGGTCCATACCATGGAGCCACCAGCAGAGAGTGATTCGGAGCCACATGAGAGCGCCCGAAACGTCGTTTTCGTCGTCCTCGACACCGCTCGGGCGACGAGCGTGAGCGATCGAACGATGCCCGCGCTGTCCCGGCTCGCGACGGAGGGGACGGCGTTCGAAAACGCGTTTGCAACGGCCCCGTGGACGCTGCCCTCCCACGCCTCGATGTTCACCGGTACGTATCCGTCGGAACACGGAACGCACGGAGAACACCCGTTTTTGGACGAATCGCTTCGAGCCCTCCCCGAGGTGTTCGCGGACGCTGGCTACGAAACCGTCGGCGTGTCGAACAACACCTGGATCACCGAGGAGTTCGGCTTCGACCGCGGGTTCGACCATCTCCGGCGCGGCTGGCAGTATATCCAGTCCGAACACGACATGGGCGCCGTCGTTCGCGGCGAGGACCTCCGCGAAAAACTCGAGGCGACCCGCGAGAACCTCTTTCAGGGCAACCCGCTGGTCAACGCGACGAACGTCCTCTACAGCGAATTGCTCCAGCCGACAGGCGACGACGGAGCCGACCGAACGACGACGTGGGTGGAAAACTGGCTCGAGAACCGAGCGGGCGACCGGCCGTTTTTCCTGTTCTGCAACTACATCGAACCCCACGTTACGTACGATCCGCCGCGGGAACTCGCTGAACGGCACCTCCCCGACGGCGCGGACTACGAGGAGGCGATGGCTGTTCGGCAGGACCCGCGAGCGTACGACTGTGGCGACTACGAGATCGACGACCGGGAGTTCGCCATGCTCCGGGGCCTGTACCGGGCCGAACTCGCCTACGTGGACCGACAGATCGCGCGGCTGCGCCGCAGCCTCGAGGAAACCGGCGAGTGGGAGGAGACGCTTCTCGTCGTCTGTGGCGATCACGGCGAGCACGTCGGCGAACACGATTTTTTCGGCCACCAGTACAATCTCTACGACACCCTGCTTCACGTCCCGCTGGTCGTCCACGGCGGCGAATTTACCGACGGCGGCACGCGACGCGACCTCGTCCAGTTGCTCGACCTCCCGGATACGCTCCTCGAGGCGACTGGCGTCAAGGATCGCGCATTCGCAGAGCAGAGCCAGGGGCTATCGATGCATCCGAGGCCGGACGCCGCCCCTCGAGACGCAATCTTCGCGGAGTACGTCGCGCCACAGCCCTCCATCGAGCGACTCGAGGCCCGGTTCGACCACGTTCCGGATCGGGTCCGAGCCTTCGACCGGCGGCTGCAGGCGATCCGAACACAGGACGCCAAGTACGTCCGGGGCGACGACGGCTTCGAGCGGTTTCACGACCTCGAGATGGACCCACACGAGCACCGCAACCTCTGTAGCGAACTGGGTGATAAATCGAGTAACAGACAGCAACGCGATCGGCGCGAAGCGCTGGCCCGACGGCTCGACGAGCGACTCGGCGACCTCGAGTCGGCCGCGGCCGAGACGGGAGCGGAGAACGTCTCGATGCGCGCAGGCACGAAAGAGCGGTTGGCGGATCTCGGCTATCTGTAGTTCAATCGACAGCCGACTGGTTCTCCGCGAGAAAATCTGTTTCGCCGGTCCGCAACAAACGGCAGTGGAATTGAAAGCTGTTCGCAGGGATTTATGCGGGTCTCGAGAGTGAGTGTGTACTATGACAACTATTCGAACGGAGATCGCCGAGGACGAACCGTATGCGACCGTCGTGATCTCGAACCCGGACCGGAAAAACGCGGTGAGCGAGGCCGATACAGAGGAACTCGCAGCCGCGTTTCGCGAACTCGACGCGAACGACGAGGTTCGGTGTATCGTCCTGACCGGCGCGGGCGAGGCCTTCTGTGCGGGCGCGGATCTCTCGAGCGTCGGATCGACGCCGACGGCCGAATCCATCGATCGGGGCTTTCACGCTGCGGTCGGCGCGATCATGACCTGTTCGAAACCCGTAATCGCGAAGGTCGACGGACCGGCGATCGGTGCCGGGGCGTCGCTCGCGACGGCCTGCGATTTCGTCTACGCCGCCGAATCCGCCCGAATCGGCTTTTCGTTCTCGAGCATCGGCCTGACCGCGGACACCGGCGCGACGTTTATCCTGCCGCGGCTGGTCGGCGTTCGCACCGCGACGGAGTTGCTGATGAGCGGGGACATCCTCGCCGCGGGCGAGGCAGCCGATATCGGGCTCCTCACCGAAGTCGTGAGCGACGCGGACATCGACGAACGGGTGCGCGAACGGGCCACGGACCTCGCGAACGGCCCGACCCGCGTTCACGCCTCGATCCGGCGGCTCCTCCTCCGGTCGAACGCCAACACGCTCGAGGAGCAACTCGAACTCGAGGCCCGTGAGCAAGAGCGGATGTTCCACACGCAGGACATGATGGAGGGCGTCGCCGCGTTTACGGAAGACCGCGAACCGGAGTTCAGCGGGCAGTAGAGCGGCCGCCCGCACGCGAAATTCCGTTCGGCGGTGACGAGATCACTCGAGGAGCCACCGGAAGCATCGTAGTTCGTCGTCCTCGACGGTCGCGACGATCCGATCGTTTTCGTCGAGACACGGGTACTCTGCGGCGGGGACGACGATCTGATCGACGGTCTGAGTGCCGTCTTCGAGCAAGATGACGACGTGTTCGTCGTCGACGATCCGATCGACGGTCGAAACGTACGAGTCGGGTGGGTTCGCCGCCGACTCGGGCACGGCGGGGATGTCGTCACACTCGACTTCGGTTTCTCGCGGTTCTTCGGTGTTCGACTCCGGGCGAGGGTCGTCGGTTGCGCTCACACTCGAGATCAGTGCGGCTCCAACAGCGGTACTCGAGCCGATCGTTCGCAGGACGGTTCGTCGGTCGACTGTCGGTCGGTCTACCATGGACCCTCTGGCCGCGGTATGGTATATAAACGGTCGGAGCGGTGCGCGAACGGCACTCGAACGACTCGAGGGCGACGCCGCCCCGAATTTCGGCGGGGTCGACCTTGAGGCCGAAGGGGGGCCGGCACCGAACGCGAACTGTGCGTTTAAGCGCCAGAAGCACCTACGTGGCATCGATGTCCCGCACAACGTATCGATGCACGTGCGGTGCGCTTCTCGAGTACAACCAGAACCTCGTCTCGGACCGTGGCGCGACGAGTCGGACGTGGAAGTGCAAGGAGTGTGCGACGCCCGTCCCGGGGATGATCGCCGAGAAGATCGGTCACCAACATCCCTCCTGAGACGTCCCGTTCGGTCTCGGTCGTCTCGAGGCCGGAATAACAGTGCCGTCGGCGAGGGCGGCTCAGTCTTCCATCGGTTTCGGTCTGGCTGCCGGCTCGGGATCGTCGATGTACCGGTTTCGCCAGGTTCCGCGGGCGAACCAGCCGGCACCGACGATCGCCCCCAGGACGTTCCCGACGGCCATCCCGATCCAGATACCGGTGGCACCCATATCGAAGACGAACACGAGGACGAAGACGCTCGAGACGCGGCCGACCCAGAGGGTCAGAATAGAGAGGACCATGGCGGTCTTCGTGTTTCCGGCCCCCCGGAACGCGCCGAGAATCACCTGCGAGACGCCGATGAAGGCGAACTCCACCGACCGAATCCGGACGTATTCGACGCCAAGCGCGATGGTTTCGGGCGCGTCTTCGACGTCGCCGAGGAACGCGCTGACGATCGGTTCGGTAACCGAGACCGCGGCCACGGCGACGAGGAGCATCACCCCCGCACCGGTCGCGGCGGCCAGTCGCACGGCGCGGCCGGCTCGATCCGCCCGGTCCGCGCCGAGGTTCTGGCCGACGACGGTATCGATGGCCCGTCCGAGTCCCATCGCCGGGAGAAAGACCAGCGAGATGAGTCGGTTTCCGAGGCCGTAGGCGGCGACGACTGGCGGCGAGAACGTGACGACCATCGCGGTCAGGGAGATCATCGCCAGCGCGCTCGTCGACTGTTCGACCATGCTCGGGACGCCCAGACGGACGATATCCTCGATGAACCCGAGGTCCGGTCGGAGGTGCTCAAGCGAGACTGCCGGGCCGCGAGTCGTCGCGAACAGGATCCAGAGGCCGACGACTGTCGCCGCGCCGCGAGCCGCGATCGTCGCGATGGCGGCACCCTCGATACCCCAACCCGAAAAGCCGGTCGCGGCGTAGACCGCAGCTTCGATGCCCGCGAAATCCAGCGCGCCGATGAGGGGCGTGGCCTCGAGCCAGCCGATCAACGGGTTGTTCTCGAAGCCGAAGATGAAGATCGGATCGAGGACGACGTTGACGGCGACGGAGATGACCATCACGAGCATCGGCGTTCGCGTGTCGCCGTAGCCCCGCATGAGCGCCGAAAAGACGAAAAACCCGAACATCAACGGCATGCCGAGGAAGATGATCTCCATGTAGTCTGCGGCCAGTGGCACGACCGAGGCCGCCGTCTCGGGATCGCTGGGCAGGACCTCGAGGGCCGGTCGCGTGTAGAAGTAGCCGGCGATCCCGATCGCAACCGAGAGGATGGCGACGAACGAGACCGTCTGGCCCGCGACCAGCCCCGCCGACCGATCCCCTTTCGCACCGATGTACTGGGCGACGAGGATCGCTCCCGCGGTCGTAAACCCGCCGGCGACCGCGATCAGGAGGAAGATCAGCGGGAACGCGAGGCTGATCGCACCGACCGCGTCCGCAGAGAGCCGGCCCAGATAGAGCGTGTCGACGACGTTGTAGGTGACCTGCAACAACTGGATGACGACGATCGGCCAGGCCAGGTGAAACAGCGGTCCGATGAGCGATCCCTCCGTAATCGAACTCGAGGGCGCAAACGGGTCGCTCGAGTCGCCGTCCTCTCGGTCCGGATCCGGTTTGCCCGCATCTCGCTCTGCATCCGTTTCGCTTTCCTCTCGCTCCGCGTCCAGTTCGTCTTCCGGTGAACCAGCAGGCGAGTCGGAGTCCGGCGACGAACCCTCTACGGGCGTGTCGTCTTCCGGTGGAGCGTCGTCCGCTCGTCGAGACGGACTGTCGTCTGAGTCGCGGGGATCGTCGGGCACTGACCCGACCAATGACCGGCGCGGTGATCAATATTTTGAAGCGTCGTCGACGCGTGCAGTGGTCGACGGTTACTCCCGGCGCGGAACCTCGTGGCGACCGAAGCCATAGCGGAGCCGGTTTGCAAGGCGTCGCGAGAACCGACCGTCGTCCGCCCGCGATCCGAATCGTTCGGACAGCGCCGTGTAGATCAGCGGCACGGGAACCTCCTGCTCGAGCCCCTCCTGAACCGTCCACGTGCCGGTCGAACCGCCTTCGACGCGGTCTGCAACGTCGACCAGATCCGTCCCTTCCTCGCGGAACGCCTCCTCGCAGAGTTCGAGCAGCCACGAGCGGATTACCGCGCCGTTGTTCCACACTCGAGAGACGTCCTCGAGGTCGAGGTCGTAGCGACCCTCGTAGAGGAGTTCGAACCCTTCGCCGTAGGCCTGCATCAGCGCGTACTCGACGCCGTTGTGGACCATCTTCACGTAGTGACCCGATCCCGCGGGGCCCATGTGGCCGTGTCCGTCGGGGCCGGTCGCGACCGCGTCGAAGATCGGCTCGAGTTCCGCGTAGGCCGCTTCCGGTCCGCCGACCATCAGCGAGAATCCGAGGTCCGCGCCTGCGGGGCCGCCGGAGGTACCACAATCGAGATACGCGGCGGGACAGGACTCGGCGCGGCGAACCGAATCCTGAAACTTCGAGTTGCCGCCGTCGACGACGATATCGTCATCCTCGAGGTGTGGTTCGAGTTCCTCGAGCGTCGCGTCGACGGCCGCGCCGGCGGGAACCATCAGCCAGATTCGTTTTGCTCCCTCGAGTTGCTCGAGGAAGTCAGCGATCGAGTCCGCGGGGTCGGCACCCACTTCGGCGGCCGCCGCCACTGCCGCTTCGTCGAGGTCGAACGCGACGACATCGTGTCCGGCCGCGAGAACCCGATCGACGACGATCTGTCCCATCCGTCCGAGTCCGATTACGCCCAGTTGCATACCGGTGGCTGGACGGGCAGGGGAGGTAGTGGTTGTGATTCGTCCGCGACGCTGATGGGTGCGATCGGTCGCCAAAACGAATTCCGAAACCGCTCGAGCGGTAAGACGTGGTGTCGACTCGCTACTGCATCGGCGTCTCGAGACGCGCCCAGCCGATGGCGTCGAGGACGACGACCTGTCCGTCGTACCAGACGTAGACGCCGTTGTATCCGCCGCGTCGCCCCTCGTGGTACGGCAGCGAACCGCGGATCGCGTCGACGATCGACCAGGCACCGTCCCGTTCGATCGTGACGTGTTCCCACTCCTCGCTGGCATCGTTTCGAATCGCGCGGCGGATCGCTTTTTTCGCGCCCGGAATGTCGTGGAGCGAGCGGCTCGAAGCGTCGATGACGGTTGCATCGGCAGGTACGTCAGTGACGACGCGCGCGCCGAGGTCGGCCTTCGAGCGCGCGGTGGTTGTGCTGGATCGACCCGACCGCAGCACGTAGCCGGCGACCGCGGCGGAGCCGACGACGAGCGCGGAAAGTGCGACGTCTTTCCCCCTGATCATTGTACAGTACTGTATAGCAATCAACTAAGTATCTTTCGTCGGAATATGTCCGATTGATAATTCTTCGGGCCGGAAAGCAGACATGCGTCAGACGACATTCAGCAAAACAGATAATTATTGGAGAGAGAAATGACTCATACGAGACGGGCGATATCTGCTGAGAGCGCGCCCGCGACGATGAGCAATCCGATACCGACGACTGCGGCCGCACGGAACAACGGAAGCGCGTCTCGAGCCGGTTCGCGGAGTTTCTTGCCGTTGAGCCCCGATTCGAACCGCTTGGCGGCGATCTCGACCAGCGCGGTCAACACGAGCCAGAGCCCGACCATCAGGAGGACGAGTTGCCCCTCGAGCATCGAGAAGAGGGAGTTGGAGGTGTAGGTGGTCCCCGCGAGGTGACTGCCCGTCAGAAAGAGTACGACAGAACTGGTTCGCGAAATCGTCGTGAGTTTTCCCGAGATGGTCTCGAGCGGTGCCGTGGAGTTGAACGCGCCGTCTCGAGCCAGCGGAAGGACGACGAACGCGACGAAAAAGACGCTGCCGGTCCACAGTGCGGCGAAGACCAGATGCGCCGTTCGCCCGATGAGTTGGTCGACCATACGCAACTGGTTAGACAGCGAGCGTATCAGCGTTCCGACTCGCGCTCGCCCGTCGTCGAACGCTCGGAGAGCGAGGATCGATCAGCATACTCCCGTAACCGAGACTGTCTCGTGACGAGGTCGTCGCCCGAAAGCACGTACGGGACGAGGACGTGCGTTGCATTGATAACGAGGATGAGAACGATCGGGAGCAAGAACAGCCCGTAAAATCCGAAGACGACCGGACCGACGACGTACGACACCAGCAACATCCCGGTGTGGGTCTGGTCACCGCTGATGTGGGCTCTGATGAAGAAGTCGGGGATGAAATCGACGATGACGGCGCTGACGACGAGCAACACGCCGACCGGAACGAACAGCGAAAAATCTCCGGAAACCCACGCGTTCATCGCCAGTAAGGCGGTAATCGGAACGTAGACGAGCTTAATGCCGACGACCGGAATGAGACTGCCGACGCCGGCCAGCGCCCCCATCAGTTCCGGAAACGGCACCGCAACGGCTGCCGGCGCGAAGAAGTTGTACACGTAAAACGTCGCGATGCCGACGATAGCGGTGACGAACACGTTGACGATGTTGCCAAAGAGCGTCATCGAGAGCTCCGGATCGACCGCACGAACGTACTCGCCCATCACACCGGACTCGTCGAAGCGCTCGAGAAGCCACGAAACGAATTTGGGCCCGTCGACGAGCATGTAGTATGTGAGTACGACGAGGATTAGTAACTGGACGAAGGCGCTGCTCAGGACACTAATCGCGCCGAGGAAGCTCACTCCAACCACGCTGAGGGACGCCTGTGAGATTGCTCCGGAGAGAATCGCCTGTAGTTCCTCGACATCGCCGATACCGACCTGCTGGAGCGTCTGGGCGAACGCCTCCCCCTGCACGTCGTAGGTTTCGAGAATCGTCTGGGCTTCGAGGGCGATGATCGCAACCGTATACCCGACCAGAAGGACGAACGGCACGCCGAAGAGCACCAGCGCGAGCCCCGCTCTGGGACGACGCGGAAGGCCGAAGCGCTCGAGCGACCGGAAAATCGGGCGAACGGCGTAGTACAGAAAAATCGCGAAAACGATCACCGCGATGAATCGGACGGCGACGTAGGCCACAACCGCAAAGAGCGTGAGAACGAGCAATCCGACTGCGACCCGGCGGGCGAAGATTCGGTCGAACTCCATATACACACTGCTAGACAGGTGAAGTATTTCACTCCCCCGACTAGTCAGCGATCGCATCGAATTACGCTCCGAGGGGACTCAGTACTCGGCGCGAACCCGCTCGAGATCGAGGCGGCCGTAGTGCCAGAGCACACCCGTCAGACCCACGTCGGCGATTCGCCGTCCCGAACTCTCGACGAGCACTCGAGGGCAGTAGCCCGTATCGTACGAGCGGCCCAGTCGCCGACTGAACGCCGTATCCTCGTTGGGGACGTTCGGAAACCCGCCGACGTCGTCGTAGGCCGCTCGGTGAACGAAGCAGTTGAATCCGGGAAGGATCGGCAACTCGAGGCGCGGAAAGACGTGGTTGATCGTCGCTTCCATCAGCTTCGCCCGGTAGGGGCCCGTAATCCGACACGCGGAACTGGCCCCGACCACACCCTCGGCTTCGACGAACCCGAGCATTGCCGTCAGGTAGTTCGCGCGAACCTGCGTATCGGCGTCGACGAAGGCGAGCCACTCGCCAGCGGCGTGTTCCGCGCCGAGTGCCCGCGCAGGGCCGATTCCGGCCCCGTCGTCCGAGACGATACGCACGTCGTACTCGCGTGCGATGTCGATCGTTCCGTCGGTCGAGCCGCCGTCGACGACGATCACCTCGTACTCGTAGGCGGTATCTAGCCCCCCGATACTCGAGAGGGTGCCACGGATGTACTCGGCCTCGTTTCGCGCGGGGACGACGAAACTGGCGACCGGGTCGGCGGATTCGCCTCGTGAATCCCCCTCGACGGTCGTCTCGCTCGCACTCATCGTGGATACTCCCTTTGCAGGCGTTGTAATTGTGTCTATGCGATCGTTGGGTGACACCGAAACGCATCCACGAGCGAATTAACATCATGAACTTTTATAATTGTCGGGGCAAAAGGGAGGAGTACAGATGTCGGTCGTACACGTACCACGGTGACGAACTCCTCTTCGACGGTCCTCGACCAGTCCAGTACCACGATGGCTTCCCGATCCGACCGAAGCCGTCCGCACCGCCGAATCACACCTCACCACCCGACCGACATGAGCACACAAAACCTGCAGACACAGACGACCCGAATTCCGAATCGAACACCGACCGCACCCGGCCGCCGACCGCCTCGAGATCGAACCAACCCGACTGAACGCGTCCAACGGACGTTCTCCACGCGGAACACGAACCGTCTCGAGAACCTGATCGACGACTGTAACTCCGCGTTCGTCACGCCCTCGAGCGGGTCGTCCGACTGAGTCGCCGCTATCCGTTTCGCTGTGGATCCGAACTGATTTTTCGACGGACGCTGTAGACTCGAGCGGCCGATGACGATGGGTCCGCTCCGAACCGGTCTCGGCAACCGGTCGTGACGAGCCCTATGAGTGCCGAGGCCATCGATTTACGGATAATAGATAGACTCGAGTGGTAGTATACCGACCCACTGAACACACCACTCGAGCCATACCTGAGGAACATACGTTTTAGGTGTCACAGCAACCGAAAGACAGTATGGGGATCGATCGGTCGGAGTTACGGGCGGGACTGGCGAGGACGTGGCCATACCTGCTTTCTCATCACCTGCCGTCAGAGCGCCACCGGTGTTACGCCCCGGTGATCTTCGGGAGGCGGATTCACATTTGTGCGCGATGCCTGGGGATCTATCCGGGGATACTCGCGGCTCTAGTCGTCGCGCTGCTCGGGGGCGGTCTCCTAGCGTCACCGGTCGCCACCCTGGCCGTCGCCCTCGTCTTTCCGTTGCCGGCGCTCGTCGACTGGACGCTAACCACGTTCACCGAGCGCCGCGGATACAACCTCGTTCGGACGGCCACAGGGTTCCTACTGGGATGCGGCTACGGAACGGGACTCGTCCACCTGTTGCTTGCGGGTGATCTTCGCGTCCTCGCCGTCGGAATCGCCTACGCCCTCGCCGCGGGGTCGCTCCTTTATCTCTCGACGATCGACGGAGAAACGGAGAGATGATGTTTTATGAGCACTGTTCCAACCAGCACGTGAGATCGAATGACCTACTGTATTAGCTGCGGCGAACAGATCCGCGACGATGCCGAACTGTGTCCGAACTGCGGGGTCAACCAGACCACCCCCATCGAAGAAACCGACGAGACTCGAGCGGGAGACGAGAAGTACTGCTTCGAGTGTGGCGAATCGATCAAGAAACAGGCGGAGATCTGTCCGGAATGCGGCGTGCGACAGCGCTCACGCAGTGGAACGAATTCGGATAAGGTCGTCGCCGGTGTGCTGGCGATCGTACTCGGCACGTTCGGTGTGCACAAGTTTTATCAGGGTAATATCAAATACGGCGTCCTCTATCTGTGTTTCTGCTGGACGGGAATTCCCTCCCTACTCGGGCTGGCTGAGGGGATTTTGATGCTCGTCGCGGACGACGCGGAGTACGAGCGGAAGTACGCGGACGGGAGCATTGTCGGTGAGTTCTGAGAACCGCTGGGCCACGGCAGATCCCACCAATCAGTCCGACACAGCGCATCGACGCTCATCAGAACCAAAATGAGAATGTTTTGTATCTAATAAGATAGGGTGCTAAAATTCCGGAACGAACGCCCACTCCGTCGATAAGAGATTCGACAATCGACGTAATGTCGATTGAAAGAATATGAGTTATCCGTGTGGAGTGCAGTCACGAAACTAGCTACTCAACAAACCATGTCTGGCAAATACGACCTCGTCATCGTGGGCGGCGGTATCAGTGGTGCATCCTTGCTGTACACGACAGCGAAGTTCACTGATATCGAGTCCATCGCACTGATCGAGAAAGAGTCGGAGATTGCCGCGATCAACTCACACGTCACGAACAACTCCCAGACGCTGCACTTCGGTGATATCGAGACGAACTACACGCTCGAGAAGGCCGAGGACGTAAAGGAAGGTGCGGAACTGCTCGCTGGCTACCTCGAGAATCACGACCCCGACCGCGAGATGCACTCGAAGCGGTCCAAGATGGTCCTCGGCGTCGGGGACGAAGAGGTCGCACAACTCGAGCAGCGCTACGAGGACGAAGGGTTCGGCGAACTCTTCCCGAAACTTCGGGCGATCGACCGCGAGGAGATCGCAGAAATCGAACCGAAGGTCGTCGAGGGGCGAGACCCGTCGACGGAAATGCTCGCGCTCCAGACGCCGGACGGTTACGTCGTCGACTACGGGGAAGCGACGAAGTCGTTCGTCGAACAGGCCGAAAAAGAGGCGAACGTCGACGTCTACACCGGAACGGAGGTCGAAGACATCACGGAGACGCTGGATGGGTACACCATCGGGACGACCAACGGCCGATTCGACTGTGAGGCGACCGTCGTCGCCGCCGGTTCACACAGCCTCCAGATAGCCAAGGAACTCGGCTACGGCCAGGACAAGGTGTTGCTCCCGATCGCGGGGAGTTTCTTCCTTGCTGATGACTTCCTGAACGGAAAGGTCTACACCCTCCAGATGAAGAAGTTGCCCTTCGCCGCGGTCCACGGCGACGCGGACGTTCACGACGACTCTATCACCCGATTTGGCCCGACCGCGAAACTCGTCCCGACGCTCGAGCGGGGCCGCATCTCGACGGTGAAAGACTTCCTCGACGTATTCGGCCTGAACGCTGCGGCGTTTCTCAGTTACGCCAACATCCTGTCGGATCGGATCCTCCTCCCGTACGTGCTCCGGAACCTCGTCTACGACCTCCCCGAGGTCGGACCGCGCCAGTTCCTCCCGCACGTCCAGAAGGTCGTCCCGAGCGCCGAACTCGAGGATATCGAGCGCGCGAAGGGCTACGGCGGCGTTCGACCGCAGATCGTCGACACGAAAAACAAGTCCCTGGACATGGGCGAAGCCAAGATTGTTGGCGACGACATCATCTTCAACATCACGCCCTCGCCCGGCGCGTCGACGTGTCTGAAAAACGCCGTTCAGGACACCGAGCGCGTCCTCGAGTTCCTCGAGGGCGACTACGAGTTCGACGAAGCGGCGCTTCGCGAGGCGACGATCGACAACTTCCCGCGAATCGACGACGAAACGGAAGATACACAGACCGTGGCCAGTCCGGCCACCGACGACGACTGAACGAGCGAATTTATCGCGAGTAGCGGACACGTAGCCGATCCGAGGCCCCGATTATCCGGTTACAAACCGTATGTGACGCTCTCGGTGTTTGTTCACCAGGATCGATCAGTCCGTCTCCCGGCCGGCAGCAAGACACCTGTCGTGCTTCGCTGCACCCTCCAGGTCACAGTTCGCGTCGTGTTGGATGGGACATATCGACGAGATGTACAGATCGGCCCATCGAACCGTCTCAAACGACTGAAACCGTCGTAAATCTCGGTACTTATATCGGAGACATCCGAATCAATCGTATGAGTGTATTCGGCGAATTTTACGTCCCGTCGAACGCGTTCGCGCTGCACGAAACCCTAAATTCGGTGTCGGACACGGTAATCGAGATCGAGCGGGTGGTTGCAACCGACGAAATTCTCACTCCGTACTTCTGGATCTCGGGGAGCCATCCAGCCACGTTCGAAGGCGCCGTCGCGGACGATCCATCGATCCGAAACTTAGAGCAACTCGACGAGTTTCAGGACACGGCGCTGTATCGAGCGGAGTGGACCAGTCACATCGAATCGATCGTCTACATCTACACCAAGATCAAAGCGGTCGTCCTCGAGGCGACGGGAACGAACGAACGCTGGGAACTGCGCATTCGGTTCGACGACCGCGACCAACTGGACGCGTTCCAGGAGTACTGCCACGAGAACAATATTGCGTTCAACCTACAACAACTGTACGACCTGTCCCAACCGAAAACGGGCGGACAGTACGGGTTGACGTCGAAACAGCAGACGGCGCTGGTACAAGCGTGGGAAGCGGGATACTTCGACACGCCTCGAGAGGCGTCGCTCGAGGACGTTGCCGAGAAACTCGACATCACACAACAGTCCCTGTCGAAACGACTCCATCGTGCCCACAAGTCACTGATCGAGAACACGCTCAAAGTAAGCTCGAGCGAGACGAACCCTCGAATATAGCCGCCGTCGATACTGACGGAAATCGTCGACACCAGACGAGATAGTCAACACTAGACGGATAGCCGCCCCCAGATAAGAGGCTGATAATACAGTCCTGATCTTTCTCCCCCGCTAGTCACTATCTATATATGCCCGTCTTATTCATGAATTCACGAAACTCTTCGTTGGACCTTTCGTATACCGATGTTGCGAACAGGTATCGCCGACAGACGCTATCGATTCTGGCCGACGAACGACCGCTTTCTGTTTCCGAACTCGCATCCCGAATCGTCGCGCACCCGTCGAACGACGCCACGAACGAGTCGACTGAGACGCAGGTTCGGAAGGCTCGCCTCGCGCTCTATCACGTCCACCTGCCGAAACTCGACGAGTCGGGGCTGGTCTCGTACACTCACGAAACGGGTGAGGTAACCGTACCGGAGGGCGTTGCCGACGATCTCGCAGAGATTGCCGAGACGTTTCGTTCGCAAATGGACGAATAGACGCCTTCGGCGAACGATCGTAGGAATCGTCGCCACCCGATCTCGAGGGCCGGGTCTCGAGTGGGGACGAATTTGATCGTTTATTACCAGTCCGATTCTGTCGCTATTTCACCGTCAGCGCTAATCTGGTACCGGTCCGGCGTGATCCGGATCTGGAGGTCTTCGTACTCGAAGGTCAGTTCAAAATCCGTTCCGGAATCGTTTATCAACGCCGCAATCGGTTCGGGATCGATCGTATCGTAAATCGGGGGAAGCTGACTGGGCTCGACTTCCTTCACCTCTGCAATCGCGTCGATGAGATCCCAGATACAGTGTGACTCCGTTAGTTCGTTGGAGCGTATCAAATCCATCTACCTACCGCACTCGTGGCCATCGGTCTAAAACTGTCGGAAGTTTGTATCACCGAGCGGAAACCAGTGTGGCGACTACCCGGAACGGTCCTCCGTAGAGACCGGGAACCGGCCCGTCGCTGGTGACCAGTCGGAAACCGGGTCGGCCGGTAGACCGCAGTCGGGTCCTCGCCGAATCACGCCTCTCACCGATCGCTCGAGATGGATTCGACCGACCAGCCGTCTACTCAAACGAGACACTCGACGTCGACACCCCGAACCGGCAGTGTGCTCGCCCTCGCGGACGGGACCGGACGAACTCCTCGAGAGGGGCGTTCGTATTTGTATCCGGTCACCGTACCGGCCGTATGTCGGACGAACAGTCGACGACGGACGGCGAACCCGACCGCGAGCGGACAGCGAACGCGGATCGACGGCGGTCGTCGGGACGTGCGTCCATCGAGATAGCGGACCTGGAACTGACGTACGGGGACGGAACGACGGCCGTCGACGGCATCGATATGACCGTCGCCGACGGCGAGTTCTTCGGCTTTCTGGGTCCGAACGGCGCGGGGAAGACGACGGCGATCAAGGTCCTCGCGACGTTGCTCTCGCCGACCGACGGCGAGGTTCACGTGAACGGGTTCGACGTCCGAACGCAAGCCCAGCAGATCCGCGAGACGATCGGGTACATGGCACAGGAGACGAGCATCGACCCCGAACTGACGGCCGAAGAGAACGTTCGGTTCGCGTGCGAGGCCTACGGCGTTCCGCGGGGCGAACGCGAGGACCGGACCGCCGAGTTGCTCGAGCTCGTCGACCTCGAGTCGGTCGCGGACAAGCGCTCGGAGGAGTTTTCCGGCGGTATGAAAAAACGCCTCGACGCGGCGACCGCGCTCGTTCACCGACCGCCGCTCGTCTTTCTCGACGAGCCGACAACCGGCCTCGATCCGACGGCCCGAAACCGGCTCTGGACGTACTTCGAACGGATCAACGAACGGGGCACGACGATCTTTTTGACGACGCAGTACCTCGACGAGGCCGACACGCTCTGTGAACGACTCGCGGTGATTCGCGGCGGCCGGATCGTTGCCAACGGCTCGCCCGCGGCGTTGAAACGGCAGGTCGGCGGCGACGTACTCGACATCGAGGTAGAAGCGGACGGGGCCGCTCGAACGCGAGCCGCCGAGATCGCTCGAGCGTTCGAGGAGTTCAACGGCGCGCTGGTCGAGGAGACCGAGACCGGGATCAGCGTCACCGCCGAACGGGCGCGTCGCGTCGGCCCCGACCTGCTCGTCGCGCTGCGGGACTCGGGCGTCACCGTCACGGGATTTAACGTTCGCGCGCCGTCGCTGGACGACGTGTTCCTCGCGGTCACCGGCGAGCGGGTCGAAACCGAATCCACGGACTCGTCCGTGGCCGCCGACTCGGAGGGACCCACATGAGCCCATCAACGTCCGACCGCATCGGCGGCGGTGAGGGCACAGGCGACGATGACGCGACCGACGGCGACGCCATCGGGCGCTCGAGGAACACCTTCGCCGGCGACGTCTGGGTGAACTTCAAGCGCTGGAATCGCAAGGCGGTCCGAAACCCCTTCGTCCTGGTCGTCTCGCTCGCACAGCCGTTTATCTTCCTCGTGTTGTTCACCGAGGTGTTCGGAAACGTCGCCGGCGGCGCCGTCGACCAGGGGCTCCCGGGCGTCGACTACACGACGTTTCTCGTGCCGGCGATCGCGATTCAGGTCGCGCTCGCGTCGGCGGTGACCTCGGGGATCGGACTGGTCAACGACATCGAGAACGGGATGTTCGAGAAGGTACTCGTCACCCCGATGAACAGAACGGCCGTCTTCGTCGGGAAGACCGCCGCCGAAGTGTTTCGCATCGCCATCCAGATCGCGATCATCCTCGGGGCGGGCGTCCTGCTCGGGGCAGAACTCGCGACCGGCGTCCTCGGCGGCGCGGCGATCGTCGCCGTCGGCGTCCTCTTTTCGCTGTGGTTCATCGCGTTCTCGAACACCCTCGCGGTACTGACGCGGGATCAGGAGTCGACGATCATCGGCGCAAACCTGCTCCAGTTTCCGCTCTTGTTCCTCTCGAGTGCGTTCCTTCCGATCGAGGTCCTTCCGAACTGGATTCAGGTGTTCGCCCGGCTGAATCCCGTCACCTACGGGGTCGACACCACGCGGGCGATCATGCTCGACGAAGACGTGATGACGGTACTCGACGTGACGGCGTTCGGCGGCGTACTCGATACGATCGTTCCCGGCGTCGTCGTGCTCGCGGGCCTGGCGATCGGCTTCGGCGCAACGGCCGTCTATCTCCTCTCGAGGGCCTCGAGTTCGGACGTTCGATGACGCCGGATCGCACTCGGTTCGGCCGACGCTCAAGGGCGGACGCCGCGCTCGGCGCGATAGCGGGTGAGAACGGACCTGCGGGACCCCGCCTCGAGAAACCGGGTCCCGACTCGAGTCAGTTGTTTTGCGTCATGAGCCAGAACGAGAGCGGAACGCTCGCTGCGACGAGTCCGTACACGCCGCCCATGATCGGCTCGAGGCCGAGCGACGGTGCGAGCAGGTATCCCGCGGCGAACCCGATCGGATCACAGATCATCGCGATGATCAGTATCTGTTGTCCGAAGGGTCGCGATCGGAGCCAGTAGAACATCGTTGATACGAGTTGGGTCTATTCCGATAAGTAATATGTTTTGTGAACTAACGAGACTCTATCTCGAGCGAGGACGCTAGCTCCTCGAGCGACCGCCTCGACACTGACGTGCCGATGCTCGTCGACGGCGGGGGCGGCGTTACGACCGTCCACGGTCCCGATCCGATCGCCTACCAGCGCTGGAGCGAGCGGGACGAATCCACCGAAAAACGCGAACGAACCGCTGCCGACGAACTCGAACGAACCGCCGCCGACGAGTAGAACCCCAAACCGCTACTCGTCCTCGAGCAGCGCGTCGTCGCCGTGGGTCGAGCGCAGCGACTCGAGGTGGGCCCGCTGGTCCTCGAGTCGCTCGGTCGGCTCCTCGTAGGTGTACTCGAACATCTCCCGCGGGTCGGGTTCGTACGCCGCGGTTCGGTCGAGCAGGTCCTCGAGAGTCTCCTCGACCTCCGCCTCGACGGCCTCGATGTGGCCGTTGTCGATGAGTCCCCGATTCCGGAGAAAGAGTTCGAACCGGTCGATCGGATCCCGCTCGCGCCACTGTTTGACCTCCTCGTCGTCCCGGTAGACGCTCGGATCGTCGGCCGTCGTGTGAGCCCCGAAGCGGTACTGGACCGCCTCGATGAGCGTGGGCCGCAACCGGTCGCTCGCGTCGGAGTCGGCGTTTGTGCCGTCCGCCGGCGCGTCCTCGAGCGAACCGAGCGCTCTCTCTCGAGCGGCCTTCGTCACGACGTAGGTCGCCAGCGGGTCCATCCCGTCGACTTGCACGCCCGTGAACCCGTAGGCGTCTGCCTTCTGGGCGATGGTGGCACTCGCGGTCTGGCGCTCGCGGGGGACCGAGATCGCCCACTGGTTGTTGTTACAGAAAAAGACCGTCGGGGTGTCGAAGACGCCCGCGAAGTTCAGCCCCTCGTGGAAGTCGCCCTCGCTCGTCGAGCCGTCGCCGAAGTGGACGACGCCGACGCGCTCGTCGCCCCGGAGTTTGGCCGCCCACGACCAGCCGACGGCGTGGGGGATGTGCCCGGCGATGGAGATGTTAAGCGGGAAGACGTTCACGTCTGCCAGCGCGGCGTTGCCGTCTTCGTGGCCCATCCAGTACAGCAGGTACTCCCAGGGGAGGTCCCGCGAGACGACCGCCCCGTGTTCGCGGTACTGAAAGGAGAGCATATCCGCCTCGGAGAGCGCGTAGGTCGATCCGATCTGGGAGCCCTCCTGGCCCGCGAGCGAGGCGTAGGTTCCCAACCGGCCCTGACGCTGGAGACTGATCATCCGCTCGTCGAACCGCCGGCAGAACTTCATATCCCGGTACATCGCGTGCAGCGTCGCTTCCTCGAGATCGGGCAGGAGGTCCGGGGCGACGACCTCGCCCGTCGGGTCGAGAATCTGCACGCGGTCGTCGGGTGCCCGGTCGAGTACGTCGCGTGACATCAGATACTCCCACGGAGGGAGTCGACCACCTTAAAATCGAGTGCGCGAGCGTGACCGTCGCCGTATCGAACAGGTTCGCTCGAACGCGGCGGACTCGAACGCGTCGGGCCTGAACGCGCTGGGCCCGGGTGCGGTGGCTCGGACTGCCGTTTGGGCCACAGGTATACGGATGGCACCCGTAGGTCGAACCGAACGATGACCGACGAACCCGAAATCACCGCGACGCCGCCGGACAGTCCGATCAGCGTCACCGGCACCGACCACATCACGCTCATCGGCAGCAACGAGGAAGACACCATCGAGTACTACCGGGACCTGCTTGGCATGCCGCTGGTGCTCAGACAGCCGAACCTCGACGATCCGAACTCCACGCACCTCTTTTTCGATACGGGCGACGGCCGGATCATCACCTTCTTCGTGACCGACGATCGCCAGTCGGACCACCGCCCGCTGCGCAATCAGGTCGGCTCGGTCCACCACCTCTCGTTTTCGATCGACGCCGAGGAGTTCGTCGAGATCCGCGACGCGCTCGAGGAGTCTCGATACGGCTACAACGAGTTCGATCGGGGCATCTTCCACTCGCTGTACACCCGCGATCACAACGGCCTCACCATCGAACTCTCGGCGGACAAGTACGACATTCCGGACGACCGCCGCGGCGAAGTGCTCGCGACGACCCAGCGGATCCGCGAGGAAGATGGCTCCGAATTCGCCGAGGACGAACACCTCGCGGCCGCACTCGAGGAACTGGGTCTCGACGCCGAGCCCGCGGACCTGCCGGACGCGCCGACGGGCGCGGGGATCTGAGTCGACGGCCTGGCACGCAGCGCCGATCACCCCGGCCGGTTCGGAAGTACCGCCCGCGACGGGACAATTTTCCACCGGGTTGAAGTTTTATTGCTGCGGGGCCGAATAGTCGGCCATGGCACTCACACGACCGGACCTCTCCGGGCAGACGGCGTTTATCACGGGAACGACGCGCGGAATCGGCAAAGCGATCGCGCTCGCGCTCGCCGAGCAGGGGTGTAACATCGTCTCGACCGGCAAGACGAGCGAGGAAGACGACGACGCGAACGGCCGCGACCTCGAGGGGACCATCGAACAAACCGCCCGCGAGGCCCGCGATCGCGGCGTCGACGCCCTGCCGATTCAGGTGAACGTCCGCGAGGAACGCGAGGTCGAGGCCGCCGCCGAGCGCGCCATCGAGGAGTTCGGCGAGGTCAACATCGTCATCAACAACGCGAGCGCGATCCAGATCGCGAACGTCGAAGACCTCCCCGCGAACCGCTTCGACCTGCTGACCGACGTGAACGTGCGCGGAACGCATCTCACCTCCCGAGCGTTCCTCGAGCACCTCAAAGACGTCGAGGATTCGTGGCTTCTGACCAACGCGCCGCCGGTTACGGTCGACCGAGCGCCCGGCGAGGCCCCCTACGCCTGGTCGAAACTCGGCATGACGTTCCTGACGCTCTCGCTCGCGAGCGAACTCGGGAACCACGACGTCGGCTGTAACGCCTTCTGGCCGGTCACAGCGATCGACACCCGAGCGACGCGGTACTTCGGACTCGGCACCGAAGACGACTGGCGGACGCCCGACATCGTCGCCGATACCGTCCTCGAGATCCTCAGCCGGGATCCCGCCGAATACACCGGCAACGCTGTCTACGACGAGGAACTGCTTCGGGAGGCCGGCCTCGAGGACTTTTCGGAATACAACCTCACCGAGGGTGATCCAGCGCCGATGTCGGCGCAGATGTTCGACCCCGAGTTCACCCGATCGGCGTGATCACATCACTCGACCGGCGCAATCATATCAGTCGACCGGCGTGATCACACCGCGGACTCTTCGGCCAAGACGACGATGCGAAGCGAACGCAGACGCCGTTCACGTTTGTCGGTGTCGGTACCCGAATGCCGCCAAAAATGCGAGTAATCCGACTGCCCCGAACAAGAGTGGCGTTACGGTCCCCGTCGTTTCACCCGTCGCTCCGGCAAAATCGAGCGCCGGAACCTGATTCAACGGGCCGACGTACCAACACAGAAGGAAGGTTACCTCGAACAGTCGTCGCGTTCGACTCCAGAAACCCATCGCCTGCGCGAGCGACGGAACGAAGAGGATCCCACCGAGGAGGACGACGAGTCCACCCGTTCCCGTATCGAGCACCGCGGACCAGAGTGCGACTCCGAGAAACGCCGCGGTCACGATCGTCCCGGCGGTCCACTCCGCGAGAAGTTGTCCGTACGGGTGTCTCGAGGAGACGAT
Source organism: Halostagnicola larsenii XH-48 (assembly GCF_000517625.1). Lineage (GTDB taxonomy): Archaea > Halobacteriota > Halobacteria > Halobacteriales > Natrialbaceae > Halostagnicola > Halostagnicola larsenii. The sequence continues at coordinate 2,339,049 of NZ_CP007055.1, forward strand.
AAACGGCGTCATTCGGCGTCGAAGCGTACGGACACCCATCGACGACAACAGGAAGATGGGCCACACCGCGGCGGCCGAGGCGATCGCTTCGGTGGGAGCCGACCCGGTGAGTCCGACGAAGCCGATCAGAAGCGCACCGACGTACCACCACCACGGCTGCCCGCGGACGAGCAATCGAAGCTCCTGACGGACGAGTCTCCCGAACCCGCCGGCGGATCGATCCGTCACCGGCGTCAGGGTCGTTTCGTCGGGGTTCTCACCGGCAGCGTTCACCTCGGCAGGAGTCGAGCGCAGAAACGGTACCGCGCTACCGAATCGATCGAAGAGACCCCTCGAATCCGACACATTGGATGCCGAAAAACGATCGTACGGAAGCGTCGCGGCGAGTGCGATAGCGATTCCGAGCAGAACCAACCCGAGCCGGTTCGCGTAGAACCAGAGCGGCCACGAGTCGCCGGTCCAGTGGAACCTGACGATTTCCGCGCCGGCCGAACCCGCCCCGAAGTTCGCCACCCCCGGTCCGTCGTACCCCGGACCGACCTCGAGCACCGCGTCGTAGGTCAGGTCGCCAAGTGCGAACAGGCCGATCGTATCGGTCATCCGAGCCCAGAGGGGAATCTCCGCCGGCGATTGATCTCCCATCGCCGGGACCGCAGCGACTATGAGCATCAGTGCGGCGAAGAAATACACCACGTTGCCCAGCGTTCCGCGCAACCGGTGGGTCGACTGAAACAGGAGCGTAACGCCGGCGACCAAACAACCGACCGGAAGGCCGAGCAAGAAGACCGGGCCGAGGATCCAGAACGGGTCGGTGGACCCGGTCCCGTGAACGAGGTGATTGAGCAGGGCGGCCGTCCCGAGCGTCCCCAGCAGGACGACGACGAGGCCGACGTGGCTGCACCATTTACCGAGCAGCAGTTCTCGAGCGGTGGTCGACGTACTGCCGACGAGGCGCTCGACGCCGGTCGCTCGGTCGCGCTCGAGCGAGCCGCTGAGGACGTAGTAACCGGCGAGAAACAGGATCGCTGCGCCGGTGACGCCGGCGGTGAGACCGATGTACGCCGACGTCGGTTCGCCGGCGTACTGGTAGAGTTGTTCGTTGCTCGAGTCCTGGTAGAAGATTTCGACGGTGCCGACGTTGACCAGGTAGCCGAGGTACGCGATCACGGCCAACACGGCGAGCAATCGGCGGGATCGGATCCGCTGGAGAAAGTCCGCGCGAGCGACGTGGGACACTCGGCGGGTCGACGGATTCCCCGAGCGCATATCAGGCCGCCCCTCGCCGTTCGATCCGATCGAGGTAGGCGTCCTCGAGCGTCGGCGTCACGGGCGTCGCCTCGGGGACCGGTCGCTCGTCGGCGATCACCCGCACGCTGACCCCGTCCGCTCGCTGGACGGTGCCCGAGACCTGGTACTCGCGTCGAACGGCTTCGAGGTCGTCGCGCGGCGCAACGTATTCGTATACCTTTCCGTCGGTCGCCTCGACGAGCGACTCCGGATCCGCGTGCGTAACGAGTTCCCCCTCCTCGAGCAGCGCGACCGTCTTCGCTGTCGCTTCGATGTCCGGAACGATGTGCGTCGAGAGGAGAACGACGCGATCGCTCGCCGTCGAGGAGAGGACGTTTCGAAAGCGAACTCGCTCCTCCGGATCGAGTCCGACCGTCGGCTCGTCGACGACCAGTAGGTCGGGATCGTTTACGAGCGCCTGCGCGATGCCGACGCGCTGGTGCATCCCGCCCGAGAACGTCCGGAGTTTCCGGTCTCGAGCCTGCTGGAGGTTCGTCAGCGAGAGCAGTTCGTCGATACGGGCGTCGGCGGTTTCTCGGTCCAGTCCGCGGAGGGCGGCGATATACTCGAGGAACTCCGTTGCGGTGAGATCCGGATAGACGCCGAACTGCTGTGGCAGGTAGCCGAGCACGTCTCGGACGGCCGAGGGCGTCTCGACGGTGTCGGTCCCGTTCCAGTAGGCGCTTCCGGTGGTCGGCTCGGAGACGGTCGTAATGATCCGCATCAGCGTCGATTTACCGGCACCGTTGGGTCCGAGCAGGCCGTGAATTCCCTGCTCCAACTCGAGGTCGACTCCGCGAACGCCCCACACGTCCTCGGCGTATCGTTTGCCGACGTTTGCTAATCGCAGGTTCATTATTCGAGTTAGATAGCAAACATAAATAAGTTCTATGAAATGTTATACATCAGACATTCTGTGACGACGTGTCCTGCTATCGACGGTGACTTCGAGCGCCGAATCGAGTCGGATACAGGCCAATCCAGAAAAGGAACCGCCGATCAGTCGTCGCTCGCCGCGTAGCCCGGCGACTCCGCTTCGACCGGGCTCTCGGGCGTGGCCGGGAGTTCGGCACGAACGTCGTCGCGGCCGTCCTCGGTGATCGCCTCGTGGTAGGCGTCGGGCATGACCTTCACGAACGACTCGAGGGAGCGCTCCCAGTTGTCGAGCAGGTCCTGCCCGCGCTCGGAGCCGGTGTAGGCGACGTGGTTCTCGACGAGTCGGCGGAGCATGGTTTCGTCTTCCTCCTCGAGACTGTCGTGGAGGGTCACCATGCCGGTGTTCGCGCGGTCGTCGAAGTCTCCATCCGGATCGTAGACGTAGGCAACGCCGCCGGACATCCCCGCGGCGAAGTTCGTCCCCGTCTCGCCCAGCACGGCGACGACGCCACCAGTCATGTACTCACAGCCGTGGTCGCCGACGCCTTCGACGACCGCCTTGGCTGCGGAGTTGCGAACGGCGAATCGCTCGCCCGCGACGCCGTTGACGTACAGTTCGCCGCCGGTCGCGCCGTAGAGCGCGACGTTGCCGATGGCGACGTTCTCGGCCGGATCGTAGGCCGCGGATTCGGGCGTCCGGATCGTCAGCTTCCCGCCGGAGAGCCCCTTGCCGACGTAGTCGTTCGCACTGCCGTTCAGGTGCATCGAGACGCCGCTGGCGAGGAACGCGCCGAAGCTCTGTCCGGCGGTCCCCTCGAGGTCGACCGTCAGCGTGTCCTCGGGCAGTCCCGCCTCGCCGTAGCGGTCGGTGACCCGGTTCGAGAGCATCGCGCCGACGGCGCGGTCGACGTTCGACACGTCAGTCGCGAGCGTGACTGGCGTCTGCTCTTCGATCGCTTTCTCGCCTGCGTCGATGAGTTTGCGATCGAGTTGCTCCTCGAGTTCGTGGTCCTGCTCGCGGATCTTCCGGCGGACGTCCCCGCCGGGGCTGGCCAGCAGTCCCGAGAGGTCGAGGGTGCGAGCCTTCGGATGCTCGACGTCGGTTCGCTGGGAGAGCACCTCGACGCGGCCGATCATCTCGTCGACCGTCTCGAAGCCGAGTTCGGCCATGATCTCGCGCAGTTCCTGGGCGATGAACGTCATGTAGTTGATGACGTGTTCGGGTTCGCCGGGGAAGCGCTTCCGGAGGTCCTCGCGCTGGGTGGCGACGCCGACCGGACAGGTGTTCTTGTGACACTGTCGGGCCATCACGCAGCCGCCGGTGACCAGCGAGGCGGTGCCGAAGATGTACTCCTCGGCGCCGAGCAACGCGGCGACGGCGACGTCGCGGCCGGTCTTCATCCCGCCGTCTGTCGAGACGCGAATCCGGTCGCGCAGGCCCGTCTCTCGGAGCATCTGGTTGGCTTCGGCGAGGCCGAGCTCCCAGGGGAGGCCCGCGCTCTTGATCGAGGTTCGGGGCGACGCCCCGGTACCGCCGGAGTGGCCCGAGATGTGGACAACGTCGGCGTTCGCCTTCGCGACGCCGGCGGCAACCGTGCCGATGCCGGCCTCGCTGACGAGTTTGACGTTGATATCCGCGTCCTCGTTGGCGGCTTTCAGATCGAAGATTAGCTGTTTGAGGTCCTCGATGGAGTAGATGTCGTGCAGCGGCGGCGGAGAGATGAGTCCGACGCCGGGCGTCGACTTGCGGACGTGGGCGATCATCTCGTTGACCTTCGCGCCGGGGAGGTGTCCGCCCTCGCCGGGTTTCGAGCCCTGTGCCATCTTGATCTGGAGTTCGTCCGCACTCGAGAGGTACGTCGAGGTGACGCCGAATCGGCCGGAAGCGACCTGCTTGACGTTGCACTCGCGTTCGGTGTCGAACCGTTCCGGCGGTTCACCGCCCTCGCCGGAGTTCGACTTGCCGCCCAGGCGATTCATCGCGATGGAGTTGTTCTCGTGAGCTTCCGGCGAGAGGCTACCGAGACTCATCGCGGCCGTCGAGAACCGCTCGACGATGTCTTTGATCGGTTCGACGTCTTCGATCGGGACGGGGTCGCGATCGGAGTCGAACTCGAGCAAGCCACGGAGCGTCTGGAGTTCCGTCTGCTGGTCGTTGATCAGTCCGGCAAACTCCTGGTAGCGCTCGTAGTCGTTCGAGCGGACCGACTGCTGGAGCGCGCCGACGGTTTCTGGGTTCCACTGGTGGTGGATGCCGTTCGAGCGGTGTTCGAACTCGCCCTGCCGACTCAGCTTCGATTCCTCGTCGTCGCCGAACGCCGCCTCGTGGCGTTCGCGAACGTCGTCCTCGATTTCGGCGAGGCCGATCCCTTCTGTGCGATTCTCGGTACCCGCGAAGTACTCCTCGACGAGGTCCGAATCGAGTCCGACCGCCTCGAAGATCTGGGCACCCTGGTAGCTCTCGACGGTCGAGATACCCATCTTGGCCATGATCTTCAACAGTCCGTCCTCGACCGCGCCGACGTAGGCGTCGATCGCGACTTCGGTATCCGCGCCGTCGGGGCCGGCGGTGATGTCCTCGATGGTCTGGTAGGCGAGATACGGGTTGACCGCACCCGCGCCGTAGCCGACCAGCGTCGCGAAGTGGTGGACGGTCCGCGGATCCGCGGACTCGACGACGAGTCCGACGTGATTTCGCAGGCCGTTGCGAACGAGGTGGTGGTGGACCGCACCCGTCGCAAGCAGGCTCGGAATTGCGGCCGAATCGGCGTCGACGCCGCGGTCGGAGAGGACGACGATGTCAGCGCCGCCTTCGATCGCTTCGACGGTGTCCGCGCGAACGCGCTCGATCGCAGCCTCGAGAGACGAACCCAGTTCGTCGCCGTCGGGTTCGTAGGTGATGTCGATCGTCGCCGCCGAGAGGCCGTTCGTCTCGCAGTTGCGAACCGACTCGAGTTCCGCGTCGGTCAGAATCGGCGAATCGAGCACGAGCTGGCGGGCGTGCTCGGGAGACTCCTCGAGGAGGTTCCGCTGGAAGCCCAGGCGGCTCTCGAGGCTCGTCACGAGTTCCTCGCGGATGTAATCGAGCGGCGGGTTCGTGACCTGGGCGAAAAGCTGTTTGAAGTACGAAAACAGCGGCCGATTGAACTCGGTGAGCACCGACAGCGGCGTGTCGTCGCCCATCGACCCGACCGGGTCCTTGCCCTTCTTGGTCATCGGCTCGATCAGGTTCTCGAGTTCGTCGTGGGTGTAGCCGAAGGTCGCCTGGAAATCCCGCAGGTCGGCGACCTCGTGTTGTGGGGTCCGATCGTTCGTCGAGACGATGTCCTCGAGTGCGACCTGTTCCTGTTCGACCCACTCGCCGTAGCGGTCGTCGACGAGGTCGTCAAAGACTTCCTCGTCGGGGATGACCCGACCTTCCTCGGGATCGGCGAGGAATAGCTGTCCGGGCTGGAGACGGCCGCGTTCCGCAATGTTTTCCGGGTTCGTCTCGAGCGCGCCGGCCTCGCTGGCCATGATCAGTCGGTTGTCGGTGGTCACGTCGTACCGGCACGGACGGAGCCCGTTTCGGTCGAGGACCGCGCCGACGCGTTCGCCGTCGGTCGCCGCGACGAGGGCGGGACCGTCCCAGGGTTCGACGAGCGAGGCGTGGAAGTCGTAGAAGTCCTTGCGGTCCTGGTCCATCGAGTCGTCGCCGCGCCAGGCTTCGGGCACGAGCATCCGAAGCGCGTGTTCGAGGTCGCGACCGTCCTGCATGAGCAGTTCCAGCGCGTTGTCGACGCTCGCGGTGTCGGATTGCTCGGGGTCGTCGATGATCGGTTTGACGGCGTCGATATCGGAGATGACGTCGCTCTCGATGTCCGTCTCTCGGGCGCGCATCCAGTTGATGTTGCCCTGAATGGTGTTGAACTCGCCGTTGTGGATGATGTTCCGGTAGGGATGGGCCAGGTGCCATGCACCGAGCGTGTTCGTCGAGAACCGCTCGTGGACCATCGCGAAGTTCGATTCGACGCGCTCGTCGCCGAGATCCGGGTAGTACGATTCGACCTGTTCGCCCTTTAACAGCCCCTTGTAGACGATGGTCTTCGAATCGAGCGAGCAGACGTAGAAGCGCTCTTTGTTCGCGATTTCGGCCGCTTCAACCGCATTCTCGAGGGCGCGTCGCGCGACGTAGAGTCGACGATCCAAGGCTTCGTCGGAGATGTCGTCCTCAGGGGCGACGGCGACCTGCCGGACGTCCGGTTCCGATTCGACGGCCGTCTCGCCGAGTCCGTCGTTGTTCGTCGGAACGTCGCGCCACTCGAGGACCTTGAGGTCGTAGTCGGCGAACGTCGATTCGGCGACATCGACCAGGGACGCTCGAGCGTCGTCGTCCTGGGGGAAAAAGAGCGAGCCGACGGCGTAGGTATCTGGGAGATCTGCATCCAGAACGGCCGCAAAGAACGCATCCGGTCGCTGCAGCATGATTCCGGCCCCGTCGCCGGTGTTTTCCTCGGCACCGGTGGTTCCGCGATGTTCGAGATTGACGAGTAGTTCGAGTCCATCGGCGACGACGTCGTGGTCGACCGTCCCGTCGAGATCCATTACGACGCCGACACCGCAGTTCGACCGCTCGTCCGCAGGGTCCGCGAGGCCCCGTGAACGGTCGGTGGATGATGCTCTGTGTGGCTGTGGCATACCACCTCTTGTGAGCGTCGACCATAAGAGGTTGACCCATAATGACTAAATGTATTCTAGACACATGCAAGGGAATATAAGGTATTATTTTCTAGCGATTCATCACGGCAACGAGTGATCATGGCATCGAGTCATCCCAGCAGCGAGGCGACAAGAGTGTCAGAGGCACGTAGTGATCGCTCGCGTAAGCGAACACCACAGTACGTGATTCGTTTCTACTGATAAGGGTATGCGGGCTAATTGATTAGGCTCGGTAATTTGTTCTTGTTAGTGATTACCGGTAGTTAGTAGGAGTCGAGTCCGAAAAAGTCGCTGTTTCGCTGTGTGCAGTCAGTACGATTTCGCGAAGTACGCGATCTGATCGGCGGATTCGCCACAGACCGCACATTCGGCGTCATCGTCGTCTGGCGCTTCCGGAGCGCCCGTCGTCGCTTCGCCCTCCTCGGCTAACGGTTGCATGACGATTTCCGCCGAAACCTTCTCCTTGATCGCCTCCTCGCAGGCCTGATCGCCACACCACGGTACTCGGACGTAGCCGCCGTGTTTGCCGATCGTCCCCATGATCTCCTCGGGGCTGTCGGCCTCGCGAACGTTGTCCTCGAGCCTTTCCTCGGCGGCCGCGTAGAGTTTGTCGTAGATCGTCTCGAGGTTGGATTCGACCGTCTCGACCAGCCCTGAGCGGTCCGCGACGACGTTCTCGTTGTCGGGGCGGTGAACCAGCGTAACCTCCTCGTCGTCGACTTCGTTCGGGCCGATCTCGAGGCGCAGCGGAACGCCGTTGAGTTCGTGTTCGTTGAACTTGAAGCCGGGATTGCGTTCGTCCCGGTCGTCGAGTTCGACGCGGACGCCCGCCGCCTCGAGGTCCGCGGCGATCGCCTCAGAGTACTCGAGCACGTTCTCTTTCGTGTCCTCCTGCCAGATCGGGACGATGACGACTTGCGTCGGTGCGACCGTCGGCGGAAGCACGAGCCCCTGATCGTCCGAGTGAGTCATGATGAGCGCGCCGAGCGCCCGCCAGGAGAGACCCCACGACGTGGTGTAAGCCGTCTGTTCGTCCTCGTCCTCGTCGACGAAGGTGATGTCGAACGCCTCCGCGAACGACTGGCCGAGGTGGTGGCTGGTGCCGCCCTGGACCGACTTGCCGTCGGGCATCAGCGCCTCGACGGTCGTCGTCGTGTCCGCGCCGGGGAACTTGTCGTGTTCGGGTTTTTTGCCGCGAAGCACGGGAATCGCGAGAACGTCCTCGTAGAGTTCTTCGTACTGTCCGAGTCGGGTCCAGACTTCGTCCCACGCGCCCTCGTCGCTTGCGTGTGCCGTGTGGCCCTCCTGCCACATGAACTCCTTCGTCCGGAAGAACGGCTTCGTCTCCGTCGCCTCCCACCGAACGACCGAACACCACTGATTGAGCCGCAGCGGCAGGTCGCGGTGACTGCGCGTCCAGTCGGCCATGAACGGCGCGATGATGGACTCGCTGGTCGGTCGGACCGCCAGGCGCTCCTCGAGTTCGTCGTGACCGCCGTGGGTGACCCACGCGACCTCCGGGTCGAACCCTTCGACGATGTCTTTCTCCCGCTCCAAGAACGACTCGGGGATGAACATCGGGAAGTAGACGTTGTCGACGCCGGTTTCTTTGAACCGGCCGTCGAGTTCGTCCTGTAGGCGTTCCCAGAGGGCGTAGCCCCGCGGTTTCGTGACGATAAAGCCGCCCATCGGCGCGTAGTCTGCGATTCCCGCCTTCTGGACGACCTCGGCGTACCACTCGCCGGGCTTGTGCGATTTCGACTCGGTGATCCCGAGTTCCTGACTCTCGTCGCTCATTGGTTCAACACTCAGCCAGCGCGGGCTTAAACCATGCGAAGGCCGGACGCCGATTCGCGACTCGCCACGGATTGAGCGATACGAGCATCCGGCAGCGGCCGGTAGTCAACTCGCGTTGTGGTCGAGTCGCTCGCCGCGGGTGTACTTCCCGTGGAAGGCGAGCATGTCGATCCCCATCGCCGCCAGCGAAACCCCGCCGACGGCAGTCAGGAGAAAGAAAAAGAGGCTGCCGCTCCCGGCGAGCCCAAGCGGGAGCGATAGTCCGAGCAGGACGTTTCCAGCGCCGCTCCACCGATACCACGCCCAGCGGTCGGTCAGGCCCGTATCGGTCGCTGCAACGATGTCGAACACACCGGCCAGCCCGATCAACGTGACCTGCACGAGAAACGTTGATACCTCGAGACCACCGGTCCCCAGCAAAGCGATGCCACCGCCGCTGACGAGAAGCAAAAACGCGCCGACGACGCCACTGAGTCGACGGTTACGGCGTTCGTTCATTCGATTTCTGGTGCTGCGTTGGAAAATTGCTTTCGTGCGTGGAGGAACATGGACACGGATTCGGACTATCGATACTTAATCATTTGTTAGATGTGTGTACGTTCGCCCCGCAAAACATACACTAGAAAATATCTTCCCGGTTCTCGCGCCCTTATGCGACTGTATGACAAACGAAACCGTATGCGAGCTATCGGAGTCCCAGCGTACGATGATACTGACACGCTCGAGGATTCGATTCGACCGCGCCGTGTCAAGCGCTAGAATGATGGTATTTCGAACTGTCGTTAAAATCATTATGTATTATTACTTCCCGCGTTATAGACTTATATTGCCATGGGAAATAACCAAAGTCACAGCAGATTGACGCAGGAATCCAGTATCGACCGGCGAACGGTCATGAAAGCGAGCGCAGCGCTCGGAACGCTCGCGCTCTCGGGAGCCACGCTCGGGGCGACGGGCGTGCAGGCGCTGCCCGACGGACCCGAAGCCGACGAGGACACCGTCGCCTTGCAGATGTTTCACCGCGAGTGGACCGAAATCGAATCCCGAATCCCCGACGTCGCCGACTCGGGATTCGACGCCATCTGGGTCCAGCAGCCGGCCGAAATGAAACTGGACTGGGACGACCTCACCTACGACGGGACGATGGGATTCTACGACGAGGTCGGCCCCTACGGGCACCGCGACCCGCATCCGCCGATCGGCTACCAGCCGATCGACCTGCGAAACTTCGACTCCTCGCTCGGAACGGAAGGCGAACTCGAGTCGCTGATCGAGACCGCTCACGAGCACGATATCGAGGTCATCGTCGACACCGTACTCAACCACATGGCCAATCCTGACGGGCCCGACGGGCGGATCGACTGGCCCCAGTTCGAGGCGGACAAACACTTCCACAACAACGGAACGCTCGGCGACGACTGTCAGGTAGACGGCGAGGCGGCAAACTACGAGTGCGATCTGCTCGGCCTCCCCTCGCTGGACGTCGAGCATCCCGAGGTCCAGTCAGCCCACGAGGCGTATATCGAGAAGATCGCCGGGCTGGGTGCCGACGGACTCCGCTACGACGCGGCCGCGCACGTCTGGCCGTGGTACATGGAAGAGAACATCAACCCGCTCGCGGACGACCTCGGCCTCTGGCGCGTCGCGGAGGTCTGGGACGAAGGCGACGTCGACGGCCTGCTCGAGTGGGCCGACACCGGCATGACAGTCTTCGACTTTCCGTTCTACTCGGCCATCTCGGACGCGTTCGAGAACGGCAGCATGGAGAACCTCTCTCAAAACGCCGCACCCGGCGTCGTCCACCGAGATCCGAGCGTCGCGGTCACGTTCGTCCAGAACCACGACGCCGTCGGTCCGGGGGTCCAGCCGACCGACGACGCCCAGACCGTCCCCGAAGGTCGCGCGGTCGAGCTGGCCGAAGCGTTCATCCTGGCGTACGCCGGTATGCCGATGCTCTACCGATCGGGTCCCGAGGAGTACCACGAACTCGAAGACGACGAGCTGTCGACACTCGTCGCGGTCTCGAACGAGTTCGCGCAGGGCGAGGTCATCGACCGCGACGTGGGAATCGACCACTACGTCTTCGAACGGGACGGAAACCTCCTCGCGGGGATCAACAAAGGCGGCCAGACCGAGTCGGTCACGGTCGAGTCGGGGTGGAGCGACACCGTCCTCGTCGACGCCACCGGCAACGGCGACGACCTCGAGGTCGGCGCGACCGGCGAGGTCACCGTCGAGATTCCCGCCGAAGGGTACGTCATGTACGTCGACGACGCCGATTCGATTCCGGCAGAACGCGGTATCTCGTTCGAATCCACCGAGTACGCGATCGATGGCGGCGAAAGCGTCGACATCGACGTCACAGCCAGCGCCGGCAAGGAGGCTCTCGCCGCGGACGTGACACTCGCAGTCGACGGCACCGACGCGGCGACCGAGAGCGTCGACATCGATGCCGGATCGTCGGTCTCGGTGAGCTTCGACGTGGAGACGGCCGACCTCGCGGACGGCGAGTACGACCTCGAGGTCACCATCCCCGACGATTCCGACACCGCCACGCTCGTCGTTGGAGGCGAAGCCGACGACGGCGAACTAACGCTTCGGACGACGGTCGACGTCGGATACGGTCAATCCGTCTACTTCAGCGGCAGCGCCGACGAGCTCACCGACTGGGGCGGCGGGATCGAAGGGACCTGGTCTGCGGGCAACGTCTGGGAGGTCACCATCGACGACCCCGGCGAGTTCGAGTGGAAGACCCGCCGCGGCCCGTCGGACGCCACCGGCGACGTCTGGGAGCGCGGCGACAATCACAATCACACGGACCTCGAGGTCGACCATCAGGGCTGGACGGACGACGCCTGATCGACCGTACCGATCGCCTACGGAAGGGGCTGCTGGTGTCGCTCGAGGACGACCGACCGGCCGGAGGCCGCGCTGGTGACCGCCCGGAAACGATTCTCGGAAACGGCTGGCCGGTTCTTCCCGGTTCTCGCGCTTTTATGCAACTGTGTGACGAACGGAAACGTATGCGAGCTATCGAAGTGCCAACGTACGGAGAGAGCGACACGCTCGAGGTCGTCGACTCGGAGAAACCCGATCCAGAACCGGGCGAGGTTCGAATCGAGATCGAAGCCGCCGGGATCAACTTCGCGGACATCATGCAACGCCGCGGCGCGTATCCCGGCGGTCCCGACGCGCCGTATACGCCCGGCATGGAAGCCGCGGGGACGGTCGATGAGACTGGCAAAGGTGTCGACCTCGAGGAGGGCGACCGCGTCGTCGCGATGCTCAACACCGGCGGATACGCCGAGTACGCGACTGCGAACGCCCAGATGCTGTTCCCGATTCCCGACGGGATGAGCTTCGAGGAAGCCGCCGGATTCCCCGTTCAGTTTCTCACCGCCCACGCCTGTCTGTTCGAGTGGGGCGGCTTAGCGGAGGGTGAATCGGTCCTGATACAGGCCGCGGCGGGCGGCGTCGGCACCGCCGCGGTGCAACTCGCCGCCCAGGCCGGTGCCGAGGTCTTCGGAACCGCGAGCACGCAGGAAAAACTCGACCTCGCCGCGGAACTGGGTTGTGACCACCCGATCCAGTACACGGAGGTCGACTTCCGGGAGCCGATCGCGGAAGAAACCGACGGCGAGGGCGTCGACCTCGTCCTCGAGAGCGTCGGCGACGACGTGTTCGACCGCAGTCTCGACGCCCTCGCACACTTCGGTCGGCTCGTCACCTACGGCGTGGCAAGCGGCGTCCCGGCCGAGGCGGAGAACCGACGGCTCCTCTTCGAGAACAAGAGCGTCTCCGGATTCCACCTCGGACAGGCGTCAGTCCACGACCCGAGCAAGATCATGAAGGCCGTTCCGGAACTCACCGAGGGGCTCACGTCGGGCGATCTCGAGGTTATCGTCGGCGAGTCGTTCGCACTCGAGGACGCGGCCGAGGCCCACCAGTACATCGAAGACCGGAAGAGTTCGGGAAAAGTCGTGCTGAAACCGTAAGCGGGTCGAGCGGCGACTCGAGGGAATTTTCGTCGTGAGAACGCAAATCCACTGTCGGCTCACTGCCCAGTTCGCCCGCCGTCAGCTTCGATCGACGGCGAGCCCTCGGCCTCCGCGGACGCGTCTCCGTCGGGCCCACACCCGAGCGACCGATGGGGGCAATATCGGCAATGGGGACCCGGCGTCGTCTCCACGAACGTCGGCTCGTCGATGGACGCGAGCGACTCGCGAACCGCCGACCAGTCGGGCAGTTCCCCCGGCTCGAGGAGTTCGACCCGCGACCCCTCGACGTCGCCGACGTAGACGTATCCGACCCCTGCGATCGGTTCGTCGAACGCCTGCTCGCAGGCTCGAGCGTACACCGAGAGCTGGACGGCCTCGCCCGGATCGATCCGTTCGGCGGTCGCTTTGTAATCGAGCACGACCAGCCCGCCCGCGGGGGTTCGCTGGACCGAATCGACGTAACCGACGACATCCCCAGTGACTCCGGAGACGTCCTCGAGGACGAACGGCAGTTCGGCCGCGACGGTCTCCCAGTCGGCGACGGGAGCGTCGAACGCCTCGGCTTCGGCCTCGAAATACCGATCGATACACGCCAGAACCGCCTCGCGGTGCTCGAGGGAATCACGCGCTGCGAGCTGTCTGCTGGCCGCGTCGTGCCACGCACCACGGGTGTCGTAGCCGCGGTGGAACGCCTCCTCGGCGACGGCGTGGAAGATCGACCCGACGAGACGGCTGTCGGCTCGATCCCGTGTTGACCGCCGCGAGTCCGGCGACAGATTCTCGCGGTCACTCTCGGCCGGTCGAACGGAATCGCCGGGTGCCTGCACGACGTGATCGAGGTAGTGCTTTCGGGCGCAGGTCTCGTGGGTCGCCAGCGCGGAGTAACTGTGACGCATCGTCGCCTCGAGTTCGGAGATGGTCGAGAGCGTCTCGACCGGGAACCGAACCGTCTCCGTCGTTAGCGCACTCGCCTGCCGCGCCATCGGTACGTCGAAGTCGTCGACGAGTCCGGCACTGCTCGCGGCGTCGGCGGCCGGGAGCAACTGCCCGTTGCGGAGCAATCGACCGAGCTGGTGGACCGTCTCGATCGCCTCCCGCGTCTCGAGCGGTTCGATCCGCCGGTCGTCGTAGTCCTGGTAATACGTGATCGTTCCCGGGTTCGTGCGTGCTGTCGACGAAAGTGCGTCCGTCCAGTCGACGACGGTCTTCGGATACTGCTCGCGAACGGTCTCGAAGCTCTCGGAGACCGTCGACCAGAGGTCCATCCGTTTGCCCGCCACGGACCACTCGATGTCGTCGGCGAGACAGGACTCGGCGGTCGAGACGGACAACTGCGTCTCGTCGCCGTCGTAGTCGTACTCCGAGCCGAACACGAGGAGGTGGTTCTCGGCTCGAGTCAGTGCGACGTGGAGCACGCGCCACTCCTCGCCGAGGGGGTCGGCCGCGAGGTTCGCGAGCAGCGGCGAGTCGACATCGTCGTCGAGCGTCGCCTCGAGGAGTCGGTACCGGTCGCGGCGAGCGTAATCGCCGTCGACGCACCATTCCTCGTCCGAGAGGAATGGTGCGAGGACGGTATCGAACTGCAGCCCCTTCGCCTGGTGGACCGTCATCACGTCGATACGGTCGCTCGAGCGAGCGCCACGGTCGCCCGAGGACTCGCTCGCGCGGAGGGTTCGTTCGAGCGCGTCGACGAACCGCGGCGTGAGCGCCGTCAGTACCGAATCGCCGTCGTATCCCTCGACGAATCGATCGATTCGCTCGAGTTCGGCGCGTTCCTCGGCGGTCAGGAACCACTCGAGATTCGTTCGTTCCCGGAAGCGCCGGACGAACTCCGAGAGCGGGTAGACGTCCCGGATCGACTCGAGCGCTTCGAGGTGATCTCGGGCCCGCGAGAGCCTGTCGAGGGCCTCGACCGACGGCTGATCGTCGCCAGATGAGGGGCGCTTCGTACCGCTCTCGAGGTCGGAAGCGGACTCGGGGAAACAGTCGATATCGAACAGCGCCTCGTACAACGAGTCGCCTCGCCGGGCGAGCGCCGCGAGGTCCGATTCCGGAATGCGATACCGATAGAGCAACACCCGCCGGAGGTGGGCATCGGCGTCCGGGTCGACAAGTACGCGAAGATACGAGAGGACGGTCTGGACGCCCGGCGAGATTTTGCCCCTCGGCGAGCCGGAGACGGCAAAGGGGATCCGGCGACTCTCGAGCTCGTCGGCGACCGCCTGCGCCTGCCGGTTCGTTCGAACGATGATCGCGATATCCTCGAGCGAGCGCCGCGGGACGTTCTCGACCCGGCCGTTGAGCAGTCGAGCGGTCGCTCTGGCCACCTGCTCGGGCGTCGACCAGGGCAGTTCGTCGCTCTCGACTTTCAGCAGTCGGTGGGGCGGATCCGCCTCGTCGTACTCGCCGGGGGTTCGGTCGTTCTCCCGCAGCGTCTTCGACTCCTGGGGCCCGTACGAACAGTGGTTCGTCAGATCGAGGATCTCCTGTCGCGACCGGAAGTTCAACTCGAGTTCGATCGACTCGTGTTCGTCGTCGGTGTCGGCGAGTCGGTCGAGCCCCTCGCGGTCGGTTCCTCGCCAGCCGTAGATCGCCTGATCCTTGTCGCCGATCGCGAGTAGATCCGGCCGGGTTTCGCCCTCGGTGAGCGCCCGAATGAGTCGAAACTGCGTCTCGTCGGTGTCCTGAAACTCGTCGCAGTAGACGTGGTCCCAGCGGTTCGCGATTTCGTCGGCGACGGAACCGGCTCCGGTGAGCAACCCCGTCGCCGTCCGAACGAGTTCGTCGAAGTCGACGGCGTCGTCGCGCGCTAACGTCTCCCGATAATCCGCGTAGACGTCGGTATAGTGGCGGGCGAGCCGCAGGAACTCGACGTAGTGTTTCAACCGACCGAACGGCGTTTGCTCGAGTCGGCCCGTCGACTCGCCCCAGATCTCGTTTCCGAACAGCGCTCTCGGCAGGTGTTTCGTCGTCGGCTCCTCGAGCGAGAGTTCCTCGAGTGTATTGGTCACGCACGTCTGTAGCGCCCGAAGGTATCGATCGATCGTGCCGACGACCGGATCCGACCGAAACTCGCTCGGCGCTTCCGCGATCTTCTCGCGACAGAAGCCGACCAGCTTGCCGTACTCGATCAGCGACTCGCGTGCGGCCTCGAGGTGATCGGGGTCGTTGAAGTACCGAAACGCCTCCTTGTCGAAGGAGAGTTCCTCGGTCGCGGTCTCCTCGAGCCAGAGGACGAACTCGGTACACAACTCGAGTGTCCGGACCGACGGCAGTCGCGACTCGAGGGTTTCGGGGCCGATGTCCTCCTGGCTCATCGTCGCGATGAACCCGTCGATGGCGTCTGCGAGGTCCGCCGGTGAGCTGTCGCCGCGAGCGGGGGCCGCCGCGAAGTCGTACTCGGTTTCGGCGAGCAGTCGGCCGACGATCCGCCGTCGCTTGCGTTCGGTCACGACCTCGAACTCCGGCGAGAGTCCGAGGTAGTAGGCGTACTCGCGAACGAGCTGATAACAGAACGAGTGGTAGGTGTAGACGTCGATGGCCGCGGCGGCCTCCGGATCGAGCCGTTCTGTTACCGCCTCGCGAATGCTCGAGGCGGCCTCGTTCGCGAAGGTGAGTACCAGCACGTCCTCGGGGTCGACCGCCCCGCTGTCGATCGCCCGCTCGATCCGCATGAGCATCGTCGTCGTCTTCCCGGTCCCGGCACCCGCGTCGACGGCCGTCGACACGCTCTCGCTCTCGATGACCCGCCGCTGGTTTCCCTTCGGCTCGAGCGGACCGGTTCCCGCCGGTTCCGACCGGTCACCCATCGAAACGCACCTCCCGTGAGAGGTAGTCCGGACAGCAGACCGCATAGCCACAGTCCGGACACGACTCGTCTGCGATCCGATCCCATCCTCCCGGAGGATTGAACCGCTTGGAGACGAGGTCGTCGACGATAGTTGCGAGTCGGTCTTCGACCGTTCCGTTCCGGTGTTCGTGTGTCATGCCAAACGTGTGGTGATCGATGAAGACGTCGGTCAGGTCGGTCCCTTCGACGCTCGTTTCGACGGTTTCGCTCACCCAGTTGACCGAGTTCCGGGATCGATCCGCCAGCGGGATCACGACGTATCGGCAGGTCCGATCCTCGAGCCCGAGCCGATCGCACAACCCCCGGAGGCCGTCGAGAACGACGGCCGTCTCCAGTAACGTGGCGACCGTGCCCGGTTCGAAGGTCGACTCGTCCGGATCGAAGTGGTCCGTAAACAGCGCCTGAACGTCGCCTTCCCAGTCGGACCGATAGCGGAGCAGTCCGAGCGAGTCGACCGTGGGAACGAACCGAACGCCGACGAGCGAGGAGCCGTCGCCGACGACGTAATCGACCGACGACTCGAGGGCGACGGATCGACTCGTCGACGGCTCGTCCGCTGGAATCGATATCGTCGACGACAGCGCGAGCGCCGGCCCGACCAGTTCGCCAGCGGTGCTCGTCGATCGAAGGTCGTCGATGCCCGCGGCGTGAGCAGCCCCGACCGCCTCGACGTACGCCCGTGCGGTTGCCTCGAGCACCCGGCGTTCGAACTCGCGTTGTGCTCGTGAGTGAAACCGCTCGTCGTGCTCGTGCCAGCGCGTCGACAATCGCTCGAGGATTGCTTCTTCGAGGGGTTTCTGATCGGTCTCGCCAGTTCGAAGGCCGTCACAGAGCGCTCGTCGAAGCAGATCGACGCGGTCGGCCGACGGCGAATCCGGTTCGTCCCGTCTGAGTTCCTGTACGTGAGCGAACTCGTAGCGTCGCGGACAGCGGAGATACGTCTCGAGCGCGTCGACCGAGAGCGTTCGATCACTCACGCCGACTCACCTCCCCCGCGGCGAACTCGAACTGAGAGACGACCGCGTTGGCGAGTTCCTCGTCGATGTCGCCCTCCTCGAGGAGAACGGCGATTTCTTCGAACAGGGCCTCGGTTTCGGCGAGATCCGCATCGCCGCCGGTACTGGCCTCGCGGAGGATGCGATCGAGTTCGCCACGAGGTTGCTCGAGGAGCGCCTCGAGCGCGCTGGACTCGCCGT
Organism: Halostagnicola larsenii XH-48; assembly: GCF_000517625.1. Taxonomy (GTDB): domain Archaea; phylum Halobacteriota; class Halobacteria; order Halobacteriales; family Natrialbaceae; genus Halostagnicola; species Halostagnicola larsenii. The sequence goes on from NZ_CP007055.1 coordinate 2,356,751, forward strand.
AAATTTCCGCTTTTCGACCCGTTAGGTCGACGTCCTCGAGCGAACAGTCGGGAGCCTGCTCGAGGAGTTTCAGATAACGAGATTCCTCGTGGGTTCGGCGGAGTCCGCCCGAGCCGCGCTCGTACGAACAGCAGTAGAGGCGTTCGGTCGCCGCGCGGGTACCGATCGCCAGCCGTCTCCGGGCGCGCTGGGCGTGGTAGGTCTCGAAGGGGTCCGAAACGGATTCGCCGTCGGATATCGGCTCGAAGGTTCGCTCGAGAGCCGCCGGACTGGGATCCGTGACGGCGGGGTAGTTGGGCATGTCGCGGAGCCAGGCCGTCGGAAACAGCTGCGTGAGCGAGGGGTCGCCGGGATAGTTCGCTTCGATCAGATCGAGCACGAAGACGACGGCGTGTGGATCGTACGCCAACTCGTCGATCGAACAGACCGTCACTCCGCCGGTGGGGGCCTGCGCGTCGACCGTGTGGACGTGTGGCGCGTCGTACCTGATAGTCCGCTCGAGCATTCGGCGCAGACCCTCCCAATCGGGCCCGACGAGGTCGGTCTCCTCGACGAAGCGGGCGATCTCGAGCACTCGTCGAACGCCCGCGAACTGCTCTCTGGCGTCGACCCACTCCTCGTCGCGTGAAATTCGGCCTTTCAGATCCGTTCGAGTGAGCCAGCGTTCGACCGACTGGGCGACGCTCGGGCCATCACATTCCTCGAGCAGTGTGGTGGAAAAATCCTCGACTCGAACCGCAAGGCGGTTGTAGGCGACCGTTTGGGGATCGTCCGCTCGAGCACCAGTACGGGAGCGGGTCGATTCTGGAGCGAGGAGATCGTCGGAAAGCGTCTCTACGTCGCGGGCGCACTGGAGGGTAACGAACGCGTAGAGTTCGTTGACCGCCGGATCCTCCGCGAGCGAGGGAACGCCGATCGTGGCGGTCGGGATGGACGCGTCGCGGAGTCGCGTTCGGGTTTCTGGCACCCGTTCGACTCGAGGGACGGCGACCGCGATGTCGTCGTAGCGAATGTCGTCGCGCCGATCGCGAAGGGACTGGATCTCGGTCACGACCGTATCGACCTGCTCGCGACGCGTACGGGCCCGAATGCGTCGAGCAGTGCCGGGTTGGGCGTCGGTCGCAGCCGACTCCGTCATCCGTCCCGTCGCGAGGAACTCCGTTATCTGTCGGTGCGGGGGGTGCGAGTCAGAAGTGCCCCGAGTATCAGACAGCGAGTCGCGGTCAGGATCGACATCGGCTCCCTGCTCGACGACGGATTCGACCGCGAGTCCGTCGGCGATTTCCTCGAGCGAGCCGGGTTCGACGCGCGTTCGCTCGGTGCTGGCGTGGGGCTCGCCGAGACAGACCAGCGTCGCGTCCCCCGAGAGCGCCGCGAGGTACTGTCGGTCGAGGCGGCGAAACTCCTCGAACTCGAGTGCCAACACCGCGTCGAACGACGAGGTGACGCGGCTTCGAACGCCGTCGCTGTCTTCCTCGAGCAGATCGACGGCCTGCGGGACGACATCGGCCCGTTCGACGTAGCCTCGCGACGCGAGTACCTCGTGGAACCGATCGTTCATCGCGTAGAGGAACTCGAGGCAGTCGTGAAGTGCGTCAGGCCGGATAGCCGTGCCGGATGAGGTCGCCTCGGCATCATCAGCGAGCGAGAGGCGCTGTCGAGTCGCCTCGAGCAGTAGCTGGCCGACATCGCGGCCGAAGCTCTCGTGATCGGCCGCCCGCTCGAGGTACGGCGGAACGTCCCGGCTCGCGCCGTCGATCACCAGCGAGATGAGTTCGATCCGTTCTTCGTACTCGAGCCGGTCGAGCGTCGGGTCGTACTCCTCGAGCACCTTCGAGGCGTGTTCTGGCAGCGACTCGAGGCGCGGCGAGCGAGGGCCGGCGGTCGACGTGCTCTCGTCCGGGGCGAGGCTGACAGTCGCGTTCGCGCTCTCGCCCGAAAGCGCCGCTCGGACGCGCTCGAGTCCGGCGGGATGGCGCTTTAGGACGAGGACGTTTTTCGCGCCGTACTCCGCACAGAGCGCGCCGTACTCCGCTGCGACGAACTCGAGGATGTCGCTGCAAAGCGTCGGCAGGACTTTGAGCGTTCCCTCGAGGCGCGGCGCGGTTCCGGTCATCGATTCGTATAGTCTCGACTATGGGGCCGTCTCGTACTTAAACACACGTACGCGAGACTGTCGGTCGATTCGATACCTACCCCGACCGCGGTACAAACGAGTCACGCCATCGGATGATTGCTCGTCCTTCCGAACACGGACGATTCAGCGGTGGATCGATCCGCCTTCGATACACATTATAGTGCGCACGTATAACACGCCTTCATGGACGATATTTTCGTCGCGAGACTGATGTCCACCACGCTCCACACCGTCAGCCCCGACACGCTGGTCGAGAAAGCGGGACAGGAAATGCTCGAGAACGACATCGGGTCGGTCGTCGTCGTCGACGAACAGAACCAACTCGAGGGGATTCTCACCTCCACTGACTTCATCACTATCGTCGCCGAGAGCTACCCGAAAGCCGAAACGTCGGTTTCGCGGTATATGACGACGGACGTCATCACCGCCTCGGCACAGGATAGCATTCGGGAAGTCGCAGACCTCATGGTCGAACACGGCTTTCATCACGTGCCGGTCGTCAACGGAGACGAGGGCGTCATCGGTATCATCACGTCCTCCGACCTCGCCAAGTACCTCTCGAACGTCGAGACGCCCAGTCCCGGCGAAGCGGTCTGAGCGGACACAGCGGATCGGAGAGCAGGATTTTCGTTCGATTTCTCGACGCTGTAGTGTTCGGTCTTTCCTGAACCCGACCAACCGCTTCTCGAGTTATGTGCCAAGATTTATCATGGATGATGGTAAGGTAACACACGACCATGGATCTCTACCCAGGGGTAACCAAAATATCGGGCGTCTGTGGCAACTGTGGCGACGAACTGGTGATGTTCCTGTCGCCGTACGCCGGGATTCTAGAAAACGGCAGCAACGAGTGCAGCGGCTGCGAAACGACCGACTTCCAGCGCGCGCTATAACCGAGACGTCGAACAGTTCCCAGACTCGTTCGCTCGAAGCTATTCTCTAAGACGTGCTCTTAGTTCCGACTTCCTCGAGTTCCACCGGCTTTTGGCCCTTCTCAGAGTACACTCCATGTTCGTCGGTCGCACGAGATCGCTCTCGATATCGGGTTGGCACACGCTGACGAAACGGCCCCCGCCGTTTCGTCGAAGCCGTGCGAGGGACGAAAGAGCGAACAACGTGAGCGAATGAGTCGGTTGGGGAGGGTGAGGCTGTGGCGGACATATCGTTCGGGGTCGGTGGTTTCCAGTGGCTCGAGGTTCAATGGTCGAGCCGTAGCGAGAATGAGGGATTCCGGACCCGACAGCCACAGGGCTGGGCCTGAGTAGCCATCGACTCACCGCTGGTGACTAGTACCACCGGCTCGCCACAGCGTGGACAGCTAGGCAACGACAGTCCGTCGGAATCTCCGCCTAAGTTGATTTCTGATCGTCTGTTTTTCGTTACACGCATCGGCCACGCTGGAACACATACAGCAGTGCCGAGACCGGTGGGCCAAGAAAGAATCCGATCACACTGAAGAACGGCACGAGAAGAAACGAGAGCGGCGCAACAAGTGCGTAGGCCCAGGCAAGCTGAACGCCGTTCCCATACTGGGCGAGTTTCCGGCTATCCAGTTCGTACAAAATCCCAAGCGAAACGGTCATGAGCGCGCCGATGACGAGTATCGCCCCATCCGGCGACAGCGAATCGACATCTGACACCCCAACGCTGAGTGCGGGAACTGTTCCCCAGAACGCACCGAGTGCCAAGATGGAGCGTCTGTAGCCGATTTTCTCGAGTGGCGGCCCTGCAGTATCCATCGCCATACTCGAGAATTTATATATCATCACAAGAACGTTCCGGGCCGGTGTGTAGGCACGCGTTCACGGATAGCCGCGACGCTCCGGTTCGCTAGTCGCCTTCGATACGCCAGCGCGGGCTTCAGAATCGGTCGGCTGGATCGCAACCGAGCTACTCGTTGGACACCAACCCGACCCGATTTCCTTCGGAATCCGTGATGACCGCGAAGTGACTCTCCATCTCGGGGATCGATTCTTTCGGAATAACCGTCTCTCCGCCGTTCGAGTCGACTCGAGCGAGGACGTCGTCCAAGTCGCCGTCGACGGAGAGGTAGATTACGAGGCCGCTGTCCGTCGGCTCGTAGCTGATTTTCGCGCCGCTCTCGGCGGTGTATTCGTCGCTCTCGACGATCATGCCGCCGACTTCGCCGTCTTCGACGTGAAACATGCCGGCTCGCTCACCTACCGCGTCGTCTTCGCCCGGCGAGTGAACGTCGATATCGCGCTCGAGAACGACCGAATAGAAGTCGACTGCTCTATCAAAGTCGGTACTGGGAATTTCGAACCAATTGAGTACGTGTGTCATGGTATACTTCTCCGGCAGCGGGGGTTCCCCGTCGAATGCCACGCATTGAACGCAGATATAGGGGCGACGCTGCAGGCGAAAGGTGATCGAATAGAGCGAATAACGGCCCGCTTACCCCCGAATTGGTTGCCACCGCGGGAATCGGAAAACGGAATTCGGCCCCTCGAGAATAGCACTCCCCCATCCGTTCAGCCACCTATGGCACAGGCAGCATCGTGCGACGGCGAAACGCTACAGAACGAACTCCGTCGATATCTCGAGGACTGCAATCGAACGGGCGACACCGAACGCATCGCCCAGGAACTCGCGCGAAAACACAGCGTCGGCTATCAGGTCGTCGGCTTCCGACGCCGCGGGAACGAGGTCTTCCTCTACGAACAGCGCTCATCGGTCTCGAGCAACGAACTCACCATCCACGAGGTCACCGTCGACGGTCGCCTCCCCAGAATCGGCACCGTCTGGACCGGTCGGGTTCTCGAGGACTGGCTTGCTCACCATCAGTACTACCTCGAATGGGTACACCCGGATCTCGAGGTGGATGGGGAGTTGTAAAGCCGTGCTCGAGGGTGCTTCCGAGACACAACGTTACTCGCGAAGACGCCGGGATTTGAACCCAAAACCAGACGTTCTGGTTCGCTTCGCTCACGGGCTGCGACTGGTAGGGCTTCAAACCCCAGCTTCAGCAGACGATTCGCGCCGCTCGCGAGTTTGCTCACGGCGCAGAATAGTGGACTCGCTGGGATGGTAGACCCCAGCCGAGTCGTGTGGTTTTGCAAATCATGGTTTTATTCTGGCAAATTGTGACGGCGGACCGCCATCTTCTCGCGTTCTGTTCTCGCGTCGTAGTGCTGGTACAGCACATCGAGCGAAACATCCATCCGCTCGCTCACTGTCTCCGGTGCCGTTTCCTCGTTCAGGTGATTCGTGATCGCTCCCCGTCGAATCGAATGCGGCGATCGCGCCGACGGGCACTTGGATGGAACCGAACTGCTACCCAGTGCCTCGCATTCGCTCGGCTTTCGATCGTGCGGGCATTCCGCGTACTTACAGGGGTGTAACGCACGGATCACCCACTTGTAGATTGAGTGGCCGGTAGGGCGGGTTTCCTGCTGAGTCGTGAACAGCGGTCGGCGACCGTGCTCGTCGCGAACGTTCTTCCGATCGGGATTCGCCACAAAATCCTCGAGAATCGTGAACCAGCGTGGTCCAAGGTAGACCCAACGATTCCCGCCATCGCCGTTTTTGAGCGGCGTTCCCGTATCGGGACGGTGCTCGACTCGAATCGCCTGATCGTCACTATCGAGATCGTCAACATCGAGCCCACGTACCGCACCTCGTCGCATCCCCGTCCGCCAGATCAAAGCGAGCAGCGCGTGATCTCGACTCGCGTAGTGGTGGCGATCGTAGTAACGGAGCGCCCGCTTCGCGCGGTCGGCCTCGAGGAACACATCCTTCGACTCGGCACCGTCCGGTAGGTCCGGTGAGTGCAATTTTTCGGCGAGACCTTCCTCGACGCCCTCTATATCGGCCCACCACCGGAGAGCCATTCGAACGCTACTCAGTTGCTTTTGCAACGTGATCGCCGCAACGTCACCCTGACGCCAGGCCACGAACGCCGACAGATCACGCCCGGTGAGGTCATTCAAGTCGTCAACATCGTTCTCATCACACCACTCGAGAAACACCGACAGACGGTGCCGTGCGTTCTGCATCGAGGACTCACGAATACTCGGGGCGCGGTGCTCGAGGAACCGATCGACACCCTCTTTCGGGGGAAGTGGTTGCAGATCCTCGCTCACGCTTCCCCCCGAATCTCGAGCGTATTGCCCTGACGTAGCACCAGCTCGTCGCGGTGAATTTCTTCCTCGGTTTTCAGATCGTGGAGCACGTCGAACTCCGGTTCAACGTCCTCGTCGTACGAGCGAGCACACTGCTGGCACCAGAAATGGTTGTTCGTGGGCTCCCAGGATCGGTGACCGTTCGGACACATGAACCGCCAGCGATCGGTGCGGTTCGACAGTCGAATCTCTTCTTTGGTTGCAGGCATCACTTCGGGCGTCTCGCCGGGGTATAAAGACAAGAGGCCAAAAGCGCGGGCTGGAAGTGAAACTATTCCAGAGTCTCGTTGAATCCGATACGTCGGTCTTTCGGGGGGTTTATCCCCCGTTGCGTTGTGCGATTGCATGCTTCCGTACCTCGATTACGGAGGCCAGGCGGACCGGTGCCCAAACACCGGGTCCGCGTTTTCTCGAGGACCCGGCCGAGCAGCGGCGGGTCCGTCTGGCTTCCGTTATCCGACCTCAAGACAGGGGGTGTACTTAGTTCTAGTGTATGGTTTGATATGCTATATCGCACGTCAGAAGTCACTTACAACTTGGAATCAATCAACATAACATGGAGATGAGAGTCAAACAAACTGAATGCGAAGACCACGGGTGGACTGGATGACTCGAGCCGATGACGCAATTCTCGAGTTTCTGCTGAACGAAGGTAACCGCCCGATCATCTCGACACCAGCGGTCATCGAGGCCAACATCGATTACAAGATCTCTCACGTTCGAACTCGGTTAAGGAAGTTAGATTCTGCTGGTTTGGTCGAGTACTATGATGAAAATCGTGGGCTTTACGAGATTACCGATCGCGGTCGTGCGTATCTCGAGGGAGAGTTAGATGCGAACGATCTTGAGGAAAAGTAACCTCTATCCGATCTGGTAGCAATCGCTGCGTATCAAGTAGATAGGTGGGTGGTTCCGGACTGGGGTGGGTTGCCAGCCGGACACAGTATGTTCGAAGGATCACTGACGGAAGCGGCCTTCGTACCTTGTTTCTTGGCTTCTGCCCATTAGTCTTCCGGCCGAAATGCGATCGGCCGATACACTTATTCGTACCTCTCAATCGGCAAGAATATTTATTAGATAATACTTTGAAAGCCGAGACACGCCCGGCATATCACAGAAACATCGTTTTCGGTGGGTGCTGGCGTGTAATCAAAATACACATGTTCGAACAAATTACGGACGAAGAAGAGCGCGGTCAGGTGGGTATCGGTACACTCATCGTGTTCATCGCGATGGTGCTCGTCGCAGCAATTGCGGCGGGTGTGCTGATCAACACCGCCGGCTTGCTGCAGTCCCAGGCAGAGGCAACGGGTCAAGAAAGTACGAATCAGGTCTCGAACGTCGTCTCAATCGACTCATCAACTGGTGATGTCTCACTTGAGACGACGGAAACAAATGTCATTCTGAATGACGCGTCAGGTACGTTCGCCTCCGGAGATACCGTCGATGTGGCAATTTCTGACGCCAATGGGAATGAAATTGACACCTTCACCGATGTCGATTTCGATAACTTTGATTCCGCAATCAGCAATGTTGACCTGACTGCAGAAAGCAATATTGAGGTCACAGTCAACACCCACACAGAGGGAACGTTCTCCTCAGGCGATTCTGACAATATCAATATTGATCCGGACGGCGGAAACGATGTAACCGTTGATATTGAAGACAATAGTGGTTTCTCGCTCTCAAGCACCCAAGAAGGGGATGGATCGTTTAACTCAGACAATTACGGTGTCACTGAAGTGCAGTTGATGGTCTCGCTCGGCCCAGGTGCTGACGCGGTCGACCTCAGCTCGGCGACGTACGAATACGTTGGTACGGAAACGACGCGCGGTGCGCTCGATGAATTCGACATCACCAGCACCGACGACGATATCAGTGACTCGGAAGCTGCGATCCTCGAGTCAGGTGACACGTCCGAGATTACGATGGACCTCACCAACGGTCACTTCAACACGGATGAGACGATCGAAGCCGGTGGCGATGCTGAATTCACGATCACGACGGCAGACGGCGCCCAGACAAACGAGATTCTGATGGCGCCGTCGACGCTGACTGAATCCGAATCGGTCTCGCTGTAAATCGATTCACAGCAAGTCCAACGGTTATTTTTTCGAGCTAACCACCAGAAGCAGCGTATCCACCTATTCGAGATCGTCGACCACTTCAAGCGACCATTTTCCTTTCCCCGTACGCTGAACGTGGAAGTGGTGGTCACCCTCGAGATCGCCGTTTTCGTCGAGAATGCCATCAATCCGGAGATCGTCTTTCGGCACGGTCACGCCGTAGGAATAGTCGTCTAATTCTCTGAGTTTGTTCAATGCCATACTGTCGCTCGCAACACCCCCTAGTATAAAAATATGGGAAACTGGGGGTGACTCCCCGGGGGAACCCTTGGTTTTCCGTAGCTTTTCGACCCCCCATGCTGACGGCTCCGAGGTATGGCAACTTCAGGCCTGTCCGGTGTAATGCCGACGAACATTCGATCAAAGCACGGTATCGACCTCATAGACTCCCTCATGGCCCCGATTTTCGTGGCTGCAACACTCGTCCTAAGCGGCCTCGGAACGGTCTCGATTGACGAGCCGTTCAGCTGGGCGATGTCGGACGCGATCTACGCGGCGCAGGGAACGGAATTCACTTGGGCGTTCGTAATCTCGCTGATCGTTCTGGTGAGCGCCTGGGCGACGAACGAGAACCAGCTCGATGACTTCACCGACGAGGAAACGGCCGTTGTCGCGGCGATGGCGGCAATTCTCGTCCTATCTGCGCTCGTGCCGGCGATTTCGAGCGCGATTGAGAGCTACTGGTGGCTCGGCGCGTTCATCGTGATGTTGAACGGCGCAGGTTTCTACCTGCTGGCGTACCGGTAGAGAGGACTCGAGACGCATGAATTCGACATTTTCGGCGGAGCAAACCGACGAGTCGCACAGCCAACGAACGCACGCGGTCGGAGGGGAAGATATGTCCACACAGAGCCCACAGCCCACGGAATCGGAGAGTATCGAACAGCGCGCACTAAACGAAATGCTGGAAACGAAAGCGAGTCGGAGAAACGTCCTTCGCGGGATCGGCGCGACCGGCACGGCGGCGGTCGCCGGCTCGGGCGCGATCGCCTCGGAGGGGACGGCCGCAGCCCAAGAAGATAACGACGATTCGGACTCGGGGTTGAACGTGACGAGCCCGACGCTGGCGAAATACGGAATGGTCGCGGACGTGAGTCAGTCGCTCACTGACCGTTTGTTTGGCAGTGACGGCGAGGAGCTACCCGAGGACGAAATCGAGCTTCACGGGGAGGCTACGTATCAGCTTGAAGGGATCGAGAATTACTATGTGACGGTCGATAACCATCTCGAGGACACTCTCGGTGTTGCGACCTTGGACGCTCGCCACGCGATCGCGTCCGCATGGGAGGACGGAAAAGATTCCGCAACGGCGTACTCAGACGCAATGGACGCGATTCGGGAGTATTACGCGCTCCATGAGGAAAATCACCTGAAGGTCTTACAAAACGAGATGCTTCAGTTGTCGGTTCTCGGGGAAAAAGTCGCTCAGAACAACGATATTCGTTCGATGTTCATTCATGCGACCGCCGAGCCTGTTGAGGCTGGTACTGGGACCGATTACGATACGATGCTGATTCGTGAAGCGGAATCGGCGAATGAACACACGTTCACGCTCGAGAACGGTGATGAGATTAATCTCGAGATGCCCGAAATGCAGTGTCGGGTTCACGATGACGATAGTACCAAAGACCCGGAAATTGGTACGACAGACCGCTACCCGATCGATCAGGAATTACTCAATTCGTGGGAGGATGTTGAACCACAGGATTACCTCGTTTGGGAGGATTCTGACGGGAACCAGTACGACTCGGTGATGGATTTCGTTCTTCTCGATATTGACGACCCTGCTAACGAGGGCGAGACGCTTCGAGAGTCGGCTATTCTCTTTTCGATGCGCCAGTGGATGGGGCGGTATCAGGAGATCAAAGATCAGTCAGACTCGGCGACTGGGCGCTTCAGTCAGAACATGGTGGACGAAATGTTCCAAATGATGGATGACGGTACCCTCGATTCGTCCGAGGTCCGGTCCGCTGAAGGAATGCGTCGGTACCTCTCCGGCGACTCTGACGTTAGCTCTGATTCGTACAAGCTGGCTCTGTATAACCAGTTGGATCTTGGACAGGCGGATCTCTCCGAACTCGCCCATATGCAGATTGAGTATACCGGCTACACGGATCAAGAAGTTACGTACGACGGCCAAGAGCGGGCATTACAGCCGTCCGGGTTCGTCGAAGACAGGTTGCTCGCCGGGATGCTCTACACGCACGAGACGCCGGACTCTGGCCTTCAAACCGGGGATACCTACCGAATCGGAGGGCAGACAATTTACCTTGGGATGACCGATTCATTTTCTTCTCTGGATATGTCTACTGGCGAGACAACCCCACATTTCGAGGGTCTGATTTATGGGCCGGTTATCTCGAATGATGGGCAGACAGCGTATTTCGCACGGAGAGGCGACAACAATACGATTTGTGTTTCAATGTCTCTGCGTGATTACTCCGAAAATTGGAGGGTCCAACTGACTGATGGCGATGGGGTGAATATGGTCCACTATAACGACGATCTCGAGGAAGTCTATTGCATCGATGCACTTGGCGAGTTATCCGTTCTTGATTCACAGTCGGGGACTGTCAAAGAAACGCATACTGCTGATGGAAATGGGACAAATTACGTGACAGACGAAGATGAAAATCTCTATTGGGTTGACGGAGGGACTGATGTTACTTTTGAGATGTTTGATATTGAGTCTCGAGAAGTGAAAGAGATCGATCTAAACGTGAATAATGTTAATTTTGGAATTAACTCGTCAGGATCGATCCACTATGAAAATGATCAAGGTACCGTTGCCGCAACGGAAATAGAATCTGGGGAACAACTCTGGTCTGTTGAGTACCCAGACCTCAATGTCCTGACTATCTCTAAGGATTATGAGAATATTTTCTTGTGCGATAGCTCCGAAACCGAAATCGTTTGCCTGAACCCTGAGAACGGCGAAGAACGATGGTCTGTATCTCATAGTGATATTCCCGGCGGAGGTGTCTATCAGATTCGTCAATTCACAAGTTCTGAATCAATTTACCTGCGAAATTCGGATTCTGACGCCATAGTAGTGCTCGAATCGGATGGGTCATTGCAAAACATCGTTCAGATTGATTCTGACGAATCAATCCGTGACTTTGGTGTGGATCTTGGAGAGAATGTCGATGCCGAACTGCCGCGTTCAATGTTCTACGATGCGACAGAGAGCGAAGAATTGGACCTTCAACAGGGGGTTTTCACTATCGAGAAAATGCTCGATTCGAATGGAGAGTCGATCGAAGAAGAGCAGTCTTGGGATGCAAGCCCAGAGTATGAGACGATTGATAACGAGCAGTTCGTCGAATACGTTGAAAAACAGACTGAGCTAATCGACACGATTGAAAACGGGGGTGAGGACACTGACGAGGACCAAGACGTGAATATCACGTGGCCGGATTTCCCGGATTTCGGCCTCGGTGATCAATTCGGTGGCGACGGCACGGGTTCACTGCTCGGGCTTGCGCTTATCGCTCTCGTCGTCATCAGCGTTGCATGGTCGGTTCTGACCGAGTTTATCCCGTTCCTCGGTAAGTAGCCATGCGACGGATTTTCACGTTTTTCGTTGCCGGAGTGCTGGTTCTATCGATCGTTGGGCCGATGGGCATGGGCTCGGCGATCGCGCAGGACGGCGACAACGAAACGACCGGCGACCAGGGCGAGCTCGAGGCCGACGCGATGAGCAACGAAACGGAGGCGATCGAGAGCGCGGCGATCGTCGAGGATCGGAACCAGTCGATCCAGTTCGGCGAGTGGGCGGAACTCCTCGGCTGGGGCTTCGAGGACGGACGGGTTCAACTCGTCATCCGGACAGAGAGACCCACCGAGATCGTGGTTTCCGACGGAATGGCGGGCATCGGGAAGGAAGGCGCGGTAAGCGTCCCACAACACGAGGAATCGCTACAGGCGGGAACTCACGTCGTCACGATGCCCGTTGAGACGTTTCGGGGCGGCCACAGTGTCGGCGTTGCAATTGACGACGCACAGGTCCGACTCTCGAGCGAAATGCGAGAGGACGAGCCAGACGACCCGCTGCAGTACTTCGGCGGGATGAGTGGCCTGTTCTGGGGTATCGGCATGACGACCGGACTGGCGGGCGCTGCGGCGGCGTACGTCGTCTACAGAGAGGATAGCGGAGTGATCAAAGCATGAGCGACACGAGCGACACCTACGACGGCTGGGGCGATCGACTGACCTACTTGCTGGCAGAAGGCCAGATTCTGGCGTTAGGATTGTTCTTCAGCATGGGCGTGGGCTTGTGGCTCTGGCAGCCGTCACTGCCGAGCGTGCCGCCGGTCACGCAGGGGATTATCGCCGCGCTGTTGCTGTTCGGCCCGCCGCTGTTCGGCATTTTCGTGACCGGCGTTCGGAAGCTTCGCCAGAAACGGATGGTCACCGTCCACCACATCAACGGCGTGACCGACGTTCGCGAGAAATACTACGTCGAGCCGTCGGTTTGGCAGGAAAAACAGGTCGACGGCCCGAGCCCGTTCACGGTGAACGACGGCGCGGCGTTCGAAGTCCGCGAATTCGAGCATCAGGAGGATATCGGCCAGTTAGTGGTTCGAGGCTGCTATTTCTCGCAGCTATCTGACTCGAAACTCATCACGATCAAGGCGATGCTCGAGGACATCCACGGCGATCTCGTTGAAGAGTTCCTGGCGTCGAACCGAATGCGCGGCCGAATCAGCAAGATGGGGCTACAAATCCAGAAGGACGTGGTGAACGAGGAAGCCGAAGCCGACGAACGCGGGTTGATGAATCCGCGAACGGCGGTGAAGTCCCGATTCGAATCTGCGAGAGAAGACGCGGAAGGGAACGCCACAGAGAACATTCAGGACGTTTCTCGCTACGTCGAGGAGTACGCCGACGAGCACGGTATCGAAACGACTGGCGGCCCACCTGCAACCCAAGAGCAAGCCGCACAGGCAGCCACAGACGGAGGTTCTGAACGATGAGCGACGAGCAAGACAACTACACGGTCGGCGGCTTTCGGGAGTGGCAGGACGGAAAGCTGGCGCGTGACCCGGACGAGGCGCTACCGCACTCGGGATTCATCCGTGATGAGCAAATCGACCGGCAGATGACCATGCGCGCGCTCCATCACGATCCTGACCGCTGGGATTCGAAGGCGGCGGCGACGTACATGGACGTGGGGAAGAACCGTCAGATCCTTCGAGGCGAGGGAAGCGACACGGCCCGGAACGCGCTCGAGAACGGCGATACGCTCACATTGAAACACTATCTCGGCGACCCGGCGCAAGAGGCGGACCTCTCGGGGATCAAAGCCATCACGCGCTTGCAGGAGATCGTGGCCGGACCGGCCCCGGTGATCGTGCTGCTCGGCGAAATGGGAGCTGGCAAAACGAACCTCGCCTGCCTCCTGGCACAACTCCGTGATCGGTGGGTGGACGGCAACATGAAAATCGCATCGAACATCCGGACGCTCCCGCGAAATGACGACTGGGTGCGCGACAACGGCGACCTCGAGGACGGCTGGATTCCACACTATCCGCTACTCGAGGAGTGGGTTGGTCAGGACGGCAACCCGGTCGAAAACCCGCAACAGCCGAAGCTATTCATCGGCGACGAGTTCTCGACGAACGCGAGCGGGTCCGGCGAGGACGGCCAGTTAGTCCGTAAACTGATGGGACCGCTGGTGTTCAAAATCAGGAAGTACAACGGCGCACTCATCTACATCGGCCATGACGAGAGTTCAATTCATCCGCTTCTCTGGCGCGTCGGGACGATCCTGAAAAAGCCCGATCGGAACGACAAGGGGAAAGCACTCGTCGCAGAACGCATTTCAGGCGGGAAGCTCCGTGACGTAGATCCGCGGCCACTGAAAGGGATTCCTCCGGCGGATTTCGAACCGCACACGAACGACGAAGCCGACTGGTCCTGGCGTGCTCCCTCCGGCGACGAGAAAGACGGGCCTGCAATCGCCGAAGAGGACGTGAAAACGGTCGCTGCGTGGACGATGGAAGCCTGTCGCGAGCAAGGTATGTCGGCCCGCGAAACCGCCGAATTCGTCCCGTACAGTCATGCTACCGTCTCAAACTGGTGGAAAGAGATTGATGAAGGCGGAGAGAAGCGCGAATGGGTTGACAACGTCGAGAAGGTGATCGCATGAGAGCGTCGGGTTGGAAAGCTGTAAAGCGCAACCGACCCCCCTTTAGTCACTGTCAAGCCCAAAGCCCACCGCGCTTGCTCCCTATCGGGAGCGAAGCGGACCGTGGGCGTTGCTCGCTCGAGGCAGCGGAGGAGTATATATATCGGCGCGCGGGGCGCGTGCGAACACTCCAAAAGCTGATATTTTTGGATAGCGATTTCGAAAAAATCGCGGCGTGCGCGTTGTGGGGAAACTCCTGAAATGCCGTCGCACAAAGCCAACAAGTACGGAACCGCGTGTGAGTACTATCTCGCAGAGAAATACCGCGTCGATCTCGTCGACGAGAACGGCACCCGGATCGATACGAGCTGGTACGACGGTCTCAAAAACGGCGTTCCGTGGGAGTTCAAGGCCACGAAGTACAAGCACGCTGACGGCCAACCGGGCAATTTCAAGGTCTACAAGCGATATCACCGTAAGTTACAGCGGAACGGAGGGAGGTATGGATTCGCCGTCTATCGAAAGCGCGGCCGGGGAACGCAGATTCTGAAAACGACGTCCATTCCTGCATCCAGGCTGCCCACGTTGCGCTGGCACGGCGGGGGCGATCACCGCGACACCAAGCAGGCAAAAATCTCGATCGAGGATGTATTCTAATCTCGATCAACGGTCACCGACTGTTCGGCTTCGAAGCTAACGACTCGAGTGCTGAGTGTCTTGGCGATCTCCTGGCGCTGCTCGTTGGTGAGGTCGTCGCGCTCGAGGACCTGGCGTGCAGCCGCAACGAGTTTCGGCACGTCGTCACAGGCGCTGACGACGGCTTTGGTCTTGTTACAGTCGTAGAAGTCCGCTGCGCGGTTGATGGGATCAAGGCGATACTCGTACTTGCCGTCGGTTCGGATTCGCATACCCGTACACACGACCCCTCGAATCCTAGTTTTTTCGACTCACTGGACCCGGCCCAAAGCCCATAATCGGGGTGTTTCTATCAACTCGTCAGAGTGGTTTCAGTGATCGTCGTGTCGATCGTCGGTCAATATGCACACGGCGTTCCCGATCTCGTGTGCATATTCGGGAAACTGGATTTGTCGACGTGCAACCCCATGAGGTGGATGGAATAGAGTACAATCAAACTATTATTTCTCTTCGGGAAGCTGTTGTCGTCGTTTAATATTGTAGTAATCTTCAAGTTGTGATGATATGAAGGTTGACGCGCCCAGCGCGAGTGCCAGAGTTGCCTCATCGCCAAAGAATGGGTAGAATGAGATAGCTATCGTTATTCCCAGAGACACCGCAATTCCGGCTCGAAGTTTTTTCTTCTGCTCTTCGGACATTTCCTTCGAGAGTTCACCTTGATCAAAAGCCGCTGCAACTACTACTCTGGCAGCAAGTGATCTTGTTTGTGATATGTCATCCCGGAGCGGTCCGTATGGATCAACTGTCTGCTGAAAAATGAGCCCGAGTTCTGTAGAACTAGTGTCCGAATCCAAGCCCTTCGTAGTCACTCGAGAGAGTTCTCTGGCCACAGATCCAATCAACTGGTCGGAGCCTGTCCAATCAGTTTCTTCGAAGTCATTAGCAGCCAAAGCCGCCAGAGCTGGCTGAGTCTCCAACAGTTCACTCGAGGCAATCCTCGACAAGGTCGACTGAGTCTCTATCAGTTCACTCGAAGCAATGGCTGCCAGAGCTGGCTGAGTCTCTATCAGATCACCTGAAGCAATCCTCGCCAAGGTCGACTGGGTCTCCATCAGTTCATTCGAAGCAATGGCTGCCAGAGCTGGCTGAGTCTCTATCAGATCACCTGAGGCAATCCTCGCCAAGGTCGACTGGCCAGCGAATAACCCGGTGAATTGTTCACCGTCTTCCATTGTGAACGTTTTAGGATGGAATCTACTTAAGGGGTCTGAGTCCGAAGTGAAAGTGGTCATAAGGGATTCAACAGAAGGAACTATGGACACCGTATCCTTCTGGATTGGTCTCACCTACGTTTCGTGTGCTTCAACTCGAGATCCGCGTGCGGAAGCGGGGCGGGGGCGTTGTAATTTTTAGCGAATGTCCCCTTGGGGACACCTGCCAAGGGGGCTTTCGCGCGCAGCGCGAAACGACCCCGCACGCGGTGCGGCGCGATCGCGGCGCGCACCCCGCCCTCGAGGGCTCGAGTCCAACCAGATTTGTCTAAGAAGTCGTGTTACTCAAGCTGGCTTGTAGAAAACAGCCACGAAAACAGCGTCGCCACTACGGAGACCGATTCACCGATCCGCAACAGCACCGACGAATCCGGTTTCGTTCCCGCCGCCGGGAGTCTTCCAGGTCAACTCTGCGCCCCGGAGGATCGTCGGATCGTTGCCCGACTTCGACCACTTCTCGAGGGCTTCCGCCGCGATCGTCGTGACGTTCTCGAAGCTGTCGGCTCTCAGCTGCGAGAGAACCGTATCGATCCGCATTCGCTTCGGATTCCCGCCGTCGTCGAAATCGAGTTCCGCACCGTTCTCGGCGAGCCACTGCTGGAACGGCGATGACTCGGCGACGTGATCGGCGAGTCCCATCAGGTGCTGCATCCGATCGGCGTAACTCCCGATCGCGTACTCGGCGCTCTCGACGAGCGCGCGTAACTCGTCGCGGTACTTCCGGGCGCGGAACGAAACGTCTCCCTGATCTAACTCGAGAATATCATCGAGGTCTTCGATCGCGCGGTAGATCGTCGCGGGGTGCTTGCCCAGCTGGTCGACCAAGTCGTCGATCGTCGAGCCGCCGTCGGTCGCGACCGTCTCCGTGACCGCCTGGGGCGTCTCGCCCATATCTCGAAGCGTCGTCAGTAACAGGTGGTCGCTTTTCGCCTCGAGGCGCGGCGTCGGATCCTCGTAGAGTTCCACCAGGTCGTCTCGCGCAACGGCGTCGAAATGGTCGTCGGCGATGTAGACACCGTTTCCGTCTGGACCGAGCGGAATGTCTTCCCAGTGAAGCGCGTTCAGTAGCGTTTCCTCGATTTGTTCGGTCACTTTGTGCCGATCGGCCCACGCCCATGCCTCGCCGTCGTTATTCGATTTGTTTACCAGCACCTCAACTTTCGGATGGTAGGACGGGTGATCTTTCGAAACCGCGTCTGGGTTCTTCAGCTGATAGATTTCGAACTTCCGTCCAAAGGTGTGGCCGGGAAGCAGCTTACTCGCCGACGTGGGATCGAGAAACAGCCGATTCTGGTGGTTGATCACTTCCTCGTTATCGATGTGCAGCTCGGCTTTCACGCCCTCCAGGTCGGACAGGTAATGCGCGACCTTCTGCAGTACACCGGCCGACGAGAGCTTTTCCGCCCACTCGCGACGGATACGGACGTAGCGTTCGTACGCCCACATACGACTCGCTGAGTGCGGTTGTTCGCGGAAATAGCTCGAGTGTATTCGTTCACCCGCATGCTCGAATACAGCGGCGTAGAACGCTGGCAGTAGCTCGAGACCGCGTTCGGGTTCGATGTTACTCGTATGGAACTCAACGTCGACACCGTCGACCTCACCCACCTGATTTTCCCACGGGAGATTCACCGGATCGCCGGTCTCCCAGTGACGCATATTCGGGAACCGCGGTGAGATATTGAACGACGCTTTTCGTTCGCCTCGCCCACGGCCCACCAGATCCCACTCATACAGCCTCTCGACGTTGATTCCGTCGGACAGTCGCGGCGCGAATCCGGACTTGCTGTAGCGTACCTCCAGGTGCCAGGGCTCGCCGTCGATCTCGATGTCCAGCTCGAGATTGCCTTCGAACGGTGGCCCGAGCATCACCGACGAGAGTGCATCGTACGGACCGCGGCCCCAGTTGGGCCACTTCCAACGGCCTTCGATCTCGTGCGGCGTCGTCTCGACTTGTGACACGCCTACTCACCCTGTTCGGACTCGAGAAGCCCGGTCAGCACCGCTACGGGGTTCCACCACGTCGCACCCTGACAGCGGTAACAGACGTGTTTGAACGACGTGAGCGTAGTCGCCTCGAGGTCGTGCGGGTCGGCCTGGGATGGCTGGTCCAATTCCTCGAGGCGAACGCGTTTGACACGCGTCTGCCCACAGCCCACGCAAAGCGCGTCGACGGGAATACCGATGTGACCAGCCTTCGGACTCGCGAGTTCACTCTCGCGATTGCGCTCGGTATCGGCGCTCACAGCGGCCCCTCCCTGGCGTTCCGAACGTCTCGAGTACAGTCAGGACAGAGCCGGCGGAGTGCGTTGACTCGATTATCACAGCGGTCGCACTCGCGATCTTCGACGAGACGGCTCACGCTGAACCCACTCCGATTTCGAGTTTGGTTTCAGCCCGTGCAAGCAGGTTTCCGATTGTACCCGGCTGTCGGTTCGTCTGGCGGCTGTACTCGCGAACACCGGTTCCATCGATCCTGACGGCGCGGAATGCCTCTCGTTCAGCGTCTGTGAGCGCTGAGAGGTCCGGCTCAAAGTCACCAAGTGTCGCCTGCTCAGGCATCCCGATCACCTCGAGTCAACCGACCACCACAGAACGGGCAGATATCGCCCTCACGTCCTGAGACCTCGAATAGCGTGTTCTCGCAGACGTGCCGGGCGGGAAACCGCATTCGAGCGAGACGCCGCTCTTTCGCTCGCTCACTCATCGAATCTACCTCCGTTTTCGCGATCGGGAACCCGAACCTCGAGACCGGCAGCGGACCCCCGGCTCAGTCGTCGGTAAGAATCGCAGTTTCCACAGCGATGGGCTCGGTCGTTCTCGTCGCCAAAGACTCGCCCAAATCGATCCGTCACATGTTCTCCGCAGTTCTGACAGGTCGATTCGCTAACAGACGGCCATGGTGCGACCGTCATACCGAACACCCCGTATTTCCTTCGCTGAAATCGCCAAACGGCGCGGGGGCGAATCCCGTCCCGTCAATCACTCGGTTCTGAAGGGGGGTTTCTACACTCGAGGACCGAGTGCATAATTCTGGCTTAGCCGCTAAGGTAGCGACTATCGGAACAATTCGAAACGTGACAACAATCCGATGGACTCGCTGGGATTTGAACCCAGGGCCTCTTCCTTGCGAAGGAAGCGATCTACCACTGATCTACGAGCCCTCGAGCACACCTAACTCCGGTTTCTATTTGAGGCTTGTGTTTCGGGGACGCCCTCGAGCCGGCGACTAGATCGACACCCGGTCACGCTGGGTCGACGATTCGACGTGTAAGACTCGAGCGCGGCCTGCGAGCAGCCCGATCAGAAACCCCGTGAAGTGTGCGATCAGCGCGACGCCCGGCGCGAACGTTGTGAGCGTGACGATCACCGCGACGACGAAGAAGACGGCGTAGGTTACCCAGTTTGGGACGTCGATCACCGACGCGATCCCGCTCGAGAGTCGGTTCCCGGACAGGAGATAGCCAAGCAGCGCGAACACGGCACCGCTCGCGCCGAGCACACCCGGGGATGCCCCGCCAGCGCCCGAAATTGACGCGAAGCCGGACAGGACCAGAATCTGTGAGATGCCAGCGATGGCTCCCGTAATCAGGAAAAAGGCGTGAAATCGCAGGCGACTCGTCGCTCGAGCGATCGGCCAACCGAACAGCACGAGCGCGATCGAATTCGAGAACAGGTGGCCAATGCCGTCGTGGGCGTAGACGCTGGTGACGATCGTCCAGGGATCGTTCGAAAGCGGCGCAGCGAGGACGAACAGGCCGCTCATCGCGCCGAGAATCGAGGTGAGAAACTGCACGACGAAAACGAGCACGAAGACGACGAGCAACTCAAGGATCGGACTCTCGGACCCGGATCGAGTCGACATACACGTACTCGGGCCGCGAAATACAAAAAGTGTACACTCCGTACGCGGCGTCGTTCGAGGGTGAGAAAACGCGACCGGAATCGACTCCGAACTCAGTCTTCGAGGACGATTTCGATCGAAACGTCGTTTGGCACCTGAATGCGCATGAGCTGACGGAGTGCGCGTTCGTCGGCGTCCAGATCGATCAGGCGCTTGTGGACGCGCATCTCCCAGTGCTCCCACGTCGCAGTCCCCTCTCCGTCGGGGGACTTTCGGGTCGGGATCTCGAGGGTTTTCGTTGGCAGTGGAATCGGTCCACTGAGGTTGACGCCGGTGTTGTTCGCAATCTCGCGGACGTCGTCACAGATGTCGTCTAGGTCTTCTGGACTCGTGCCCGCGAGTCGAACGCGTGCCTGTTGCATCTATTTACTTCTCGTTGACTTCGAGGACCTTTCCGGCCGCGATGGTCTGACCCATGTCGCGGATGGCGAAGCTCCCGAGTTCTGGGATCTCGCTCGATGGCTCGATGCTGAGTGGCTTCTGTGGCCGGATGGTGACCACGGCAGCGTCGCCCGACTGGATGAAGTCGGGGTTCTCCTCGGCGACCTCGCCCGAGGCTGGGTCCATCTTCTTGTCGATGGACTCGATCGTACACGCGACCTGTGCGGTGTGTGCGTGGAAGACCGGGGTGTATCCCGCCGTAATGACGGATGGGTGCTGCATGACGACGACCTGTGCCTGGAACGTCTCGGCGACGCTCGGTGGGTCGTCGGCCGGGCCACAGACGTCACCGCGGCGGATGTCGTCCTTGCCGAGGCCGCGGACGTTGAATCCGACGTTGTCACCGGGCTCGGCTTTTGGCACCTCTTCGTGGTGCATCTCGATCGTCTTGACTTCGCCGCCCACGTCGCTGGGCTGGAAGGAGACGTTGTCGCCGATGTTCATGACACCGGTCTCGATACGTCCGACTGGGACGGTACCGATACCGGAGATGGTGTAAACGTCCTGGATCGGGAGTCGAAGCGGCGCGTCCGTCGGCGGCTCGGACTCCGGCAGATCGTTCAGGGTCTCGAGGAGCGAACGTCCGTCGTACCACGGCGTGTTGTCCGAACGCTCGGCGATGTTGTCGCCCTCGAACGCCGAGATCGGGATGAACGAGTCGTCGTCGACTTCGAAGTTGACCTGATCGAGGAGTTTGTTCACTTCCTCGACCACGTCGTTGTAGTCGTCCTCGGAGTAGTCGACGATGTCCATCTTGTTGACGCCGACGATCAGTTTCTCGATACCGAGCGTTCGCGAGAGGAAGACGTGCTCCTGGGTCTGTGGAGCAACGCCGTCGTCTGCGGCGACGACGAGAACTGCGTGGTCTGCCTGGGACGCGCCGGTGATCATGTTCTTGACGAAGTCCCGGTGGCCAGGCGTATCGACGATCGTGAAGTAGTA
Source organism: Halostagnicola larsenii XH-48 (assembly GCF_000517625.1). Classification (GTDB taxonomy): domain Archaea; phylum Halobacteriota; class Halobacteria; order Halobacteriales; family Natrialbaceae; genus Halostagnicola; species Halostagnicola larsenii. The sequence goes on from NZ_CP007055.1 coordinate 2,378,480, forward strand.
CTGATCGGTGTCGAACTCCTGGTGGGCGATGTCGATGGTGACACCGCGCTCTCGCTCTTCGGCGAGGTTGTCCATGACGTAGGCGAACTCGAAGCCGCCCTTGCCTTTCTCTTCTGCTTCTTCGCGGTGCTGTTCGATGACGTGCTCGGGTACGCTCCCCGTCTCGTAGAGGAGTCGTCCCACGAGCGTACTCTTCCCGTGGTCAACGTGGCCGATGATGGCCAAGTTCTGGTGTGGTTTGTCTTCGCTCATTGTTGTAGCTCACGCGCAAGGCGCTTATATCGGTCTCTTTTGGCAGTAGCGGTTAAAACCATTTCGAAAGCGTATTCGAGCGACCCCCGCTCCGTCTGCCGGTTTGCGCCACGTTCACACGAACGAGGGTGTAGTGCGACCATCCCAAATCGACCGCCAGCGGACGGCTATTCGATGGGGAACGACAGCAGTCGTGGCTCGAGGCGAGGACGAGAGCAAACACGGCAAGCAAAAGGACGAGAGCAAACTCGACGGGCAAAATACGCTCGGTGACGCTGGTTACAGCTCGGGCAGCCGGCCAACGTCCGAGAGTACGGCCGTGGCCGTTTCGGGACCGCCCGCACCGCGACCGCTCGAGGCGAGCGAGCCTGCGTGGCGCGTCTCGATTTCGACGATGTTCTGCGTGCCGGTGACCGCGAGCGCGCCGTGTTCGGGGACCAGCCGCGGCCCGACGCGGACGCTGTCGCGGGACGCTTCGCCGATGAGTCGAATGGTTCGGCCGTCCTCCGCGGCGAGTTCGAGTGCGCTTCCGGGGATGTTCTGGATCCCGTCGACGTCGGCGTCTGCGAGCGAGAAGCCGCCGTCGTTCAGGACGTTCGCGAGGATGACGAACTTGAGCGCCGCGTCGGTGCCGTCGACGTCGAAGGTCGGGTCGGCTTCGGCGACACCCAGATCCTGAGCTTCGGTGAGGACGTGTTCGTAGTCGAGCCCTTCCGCGGCCATCCGGGTGAGGATAAAATTCGCGGTGCCGTTGAGGACGCCGCGGACGGCGGTGACGGCCTCGGGCGTGCAGTCCTCGATCGTCGAGAGAACCGGGATCGCGCCGCCGACGGTGGCTTCGAACCGGATCGATCCCTCGCTATCCGCGGCGAGTGCCTGTATCTCTTCGTACCGTTCGGCGACGGGGCCTTTGTTCGCCAGGACGACGTGTCGATCGGCCTCGAGTGCACGTTTCGTGTGCGTGAAGCCGGGTTCCGCGTCGCCGAGCGTCGTCGGCGTCGCTTCGACGAGCACGTCGTAATCGGCTTCGAACAGGGCATCCGGTTCGCGGTCGCCGACGGGGTCGTCCCCGGCCTTGCGCTCGAGGACGGCTTCGACGTCGATGCCATCCGCGTCGACGGTCGCGGAACTCGAGTCGGCGAGCGCGACGACCTCGTGGCCGTACTCGCTCGCGAGGTTCACGACGGACGTGCCGACGGAGCCGGCACCCAACACGGCGAGCCGCATCAGGCCTCACCTCCGGGGAGCGGTTCGACGACGGTAAGATCCTTCTCCGCGCCGATCGATCGGATCGACTCGAGTACCTCCTCGGCTCGGCCGGTGTCGATCGCGAGTCGAAGGCGCGCGCTGGCGATTCCGGTCGTTCCGTCCGGGGCGGCAAGCGAGAGGTCGAGAACGACGGCGTTGGCTTCGGTTTCGATCGCAGAGAGCGTATCGGACAGGTCGGTGTCGACGACGTGGCCGACGAGGACGACCGACACCTCGCCGCCGTAGCGTTCGGCTCCGGCCTGGATGACGTTGACGCCGCCCTCGCGGAGGGATTCGACGACATCGGCGAACCGGTCCGGCGGACACTCGAGGTCGACTTCGACGGGGATGTGTCCGCGCGGGGTGATGTTCCCGCGCTCGTGGTGAATGCTCAGGAGATTGCCGCCGTTTTCGGAGATCGGCGCGAGCGCGCGGAGTAACTCACCCGGCTCGTCGACGAGTTCGAGGCGGACGGTGTAGGCGCGAAGTCCGCCGTCGGAGCTCGGATCGGCAGGCTGTGTTCCGTCTACTGTACTGGATCGAGATCCCGTGTCGTCGGGGGTGGGCGAATCACCCATCGTCGACACCTCCCCGTAGGCGTCTACACGTCGTCATAGTCACTATCTGAGTAATGGGCGGGTAAAAACGTATAGTCGTTCCCAAAACTGTCCGGCCTCGTCAACGGCTACCACACGAGGTCGAACGTCGAGTGCAGGCGGCTACAGAGGAGCCGGACACGGATGGTTGAGGCGAGTCGGACACGGACGGTCCAGATAAGCCGAACACGGGCGGCTACAGGTGATCTTTTCCGGGGTTCGACGATCCCCAGTCGCCCCGGCCGCCTTCGGTCCGGTCGATACCCATGATCGATTCGGCCTGATCGGGGCCGCCGAGTTGGTCTCGAGCGTCGGGGACGCGAACGGTGATGTCCTCGATTTCGTCCCATGTGAGGAGTTCTGCCTCGATGTTGCCCGTCGTGATGTCGCTCACCGAGCAGCCGCTACAGCCCCCGCCGAGTTCGATGACGACCTCGCCGGTGTCGGGATCCGCGGTTCGAACCGCGCTGGTACCGCCGTGCATCTGGATGATCGGCATCTCGCGTGCGAGCCACCGTTCGACGCGCTCGCGGAGCGGCTGTTCGGCCTGGGAGTCACTCATTGGCGCAACTACTGTCTCGAGGAAAGAATACGTTCCGCTGCGTCCGAACGATCGTGAAGGTTTCGAAAAGCGACGCGTCGGCTCACCTGAAGAGGCTCGGATCGGTCAGCGACGGCGGGTCGGCCTGTTTGCTGGATTCGATCGGGAACGTGTACAACGCGTTTTCCGGATTGTCGGCCGTCGTGTAGGCCGTGCTGCTCGCGGCGAACGTCTCACCGGGCGTTATCACGCGCGCCGTCCAGAACGAAGCCGTCGTCGGCTCGCGCCACCAGGCGAGTTCCGCCGGCGACGCGAGGTCCGAGAGGTCGTGGATTTTCACGCCGCCCCCGTACCACGACGAGTAGAGGCGGCCGTCCCGCAGTTCGAAGTTGTGGGAGGTCGTCCAGGGCTCGCCGCCGTAGGTTTCGTCGTACCCCTCCGGGGCCTCGATCGTCGACCGGCGGATCGGATTAGCCGGGTCGGTGAAATCGTAGAGGTCGATGCCGCCCGGACCGGTCGCCGACTCGAGGTCGGTTTCCCAGCTCTCGCGGCCGATCGCGAGAATGTCGCCGGTGTCGTCGACCGCGGCGAAATGGTCGTTCCCCGGGAGGCCGAACTGTGCGTCCCGGATCTCGAAGTCCGTATCGTACCCGCGCTGGGTCTCGAGGTCGGTCTCGAGGAGGCTCGTGAGAACCTGCGGATCGGTCGGATCGCTCACGTCGAGCAGGTAGGTACCAGCGTTCCAGTAGGAGAGTGCCGCGAGACCATCGGTGACGGTAATGTCGTGGAGGTATCGCAGCAACCAGTCGACGTCCGCCCAGTCGGGTTCGTACTCGAGAAGCGACCACCGGGCGAGTTCCTCGATTTCGCCGCCCGAAATATCGAAGACGACGAGCGGATTGTGCGGCGCGGATGCGGTCGAACCGCCGCCTGTGTCGGCCGCGCCGGTATCGCCCGTACCCGTGCCGGTATTGCCCGTACTCGTGCCGGTATCACTCGTAACCTTGTTCGCGGCCACGTAGAGAATATCGCCGTCGACGAAACAGTTGTGGATGTGGTAGTCGGTTTCGTACGGATCGGCCGCGAGGACGGGCTCTGCGGGATCGCTCACGTCGTACACCAAGAATCCGTGAAACACCCCGTCGAATCCGCGGTTTGCCGGTCCCGCGACGACCAGTCGGTCGGCGCTAACTTTCACGTCGAGGATGTCGAGAAACCGTTCCCCAGCGGCGTCGCCCGCGTTTTCGTCCTCGAGTAGGTTCTTCCGTTCGGTCAGCACCGTCAGATCCTCGGGGTCGGTCACGTCGACGGTGGCGAAGCCGTCGACGCCGGCCACGTAGGTGGTCTCACCGTCGTCGCCGACCACGGCCTCCGCGGCCCCCTCGAGCGAGACGCGGTCCAGCGGCTCGTAAGAACCTGTGGGGTCCTCGGCGTCGGAATCAAACAAACAGCCGGCGACACCCAGCGAGAGGCACACGCCTCCGGTCGCCCGAAGAACGGCTCGTCGTCGCATGATGGTATCTGCGACCGCGGCGACCAATAATGCAGCGTCTCGCCGCCCGCGGCTTTGGTGATCGTGTTCGCGGGTTAGTTCTCGAGTCGGCACCGATCGCCAGACTACCTCTCGAGCCGTCGCCGGTCGCCGGTGCCACCCGTGAGCGCGCTCGCGATCGCTCCTTCGACGACCACGTCGTCGCCGTGGTCTGTGACCCGAATCTCGGGCACGTTCGTCATCACCATCTCCGAGACCCGCTCGCGGATCGGGTCGACGACCAGTTCCTCGTTGTGCAACGCGACCGCGCCGCCGAAGGAGACCAGCAGGGGCGCGAACGAATGGATGATGTTCGTCACGCCGAGTGCGTTCCAGTGGGCCATTTGCTCGATTGTGTAATCGGCCAGTTCGTCCTCGCCGGCCAGATCGAAGACGTCTTTCGCGGAAAAATCGGGATCCTCGAGCGGGAGGTCGGTCGAAATCGTCGGGTCGTCCTCGGCGAGCAGCCGCGTGAACTGCGGGATCGCGTTCCCTGAACAGTAGGCTTCCCAGTGCCCATCGCGACCGCACCCGCAGGTGAGTCGCTCTCGCGGGTCGACGACGCAGTGGCCGATCTCGCCGACGTTGCCGTCCCACCCCTGCAGTATTTCGCCGTCACAACAGACGCCGGCCCCGATCCCCGATGAGATCGTGATGTAGACCATGTCGTCGGGGTTGCGATCCGCGTGGAAGCGCTCGCCGATGACCCCAGCGGCAGTGTCGTTGTGGAGGTGTACCTCGTCGGTCTCGAGGAGTTTCGAGATCGGGCCCGTCAGCGGAATGCGATCGATGGTATCCGGAAGGTTCGCTGGGTCGATGACGGCCCCCTCCGCGAGGTCGAACGGCCCGATCGAGCCGATCCCCGCGGCGACGACCTGTTCCGGATCGATCCCCGCTTCGTCACACGCCGTTCGGACCGTCGTCAGGATCCCTTCGGTGACATCGATCCCGGTCGGGCCCCGCGGCGTCCCGTTCTGGCTCCGACCGATGATCGTCCCGTCATCCGTAGCGACGACCGCGCGCACGTTCGTCGCGCCGAGATCGACGCCCGCGTAGTAGACCATTCCTATCCTAAGGACAACCGCGGCGTTACTTAAGTTGCCAGTTTACTCGAATTGGAGTTAACACGTGCCACACCGGCACAGCGAATCCAGATCACCGCGCCGAAGCGAGCTGGTAGCTGCAACCGAGTTCGTCCGTCGCGCGCGGTCAGTCTTACGGATGATCAGTCAGTCGTTGCGGACGAACGTGACGGGCGCTGGCGACGAGAGCAAGATGTCCTGTGCGGTCGAGCCGAACACCGCCTTCCCGGCTGGCGACCGTTTCCGTCCGCCGACGACGACCCGGTCGGCGGCGGTCGTCTCCGCGAGCCCGACGATCGTCTCGCCGTGATCGCCGACAGCGCCGCGAATGTCGTAGGACACGTCGTGTTCGTTCAGAACGTTCTCGAGTTCCCGGATCGTCGCGTGGTGGTTCGCAACGTCGTCCGCGTCGAAGTCGTCGCGCGCCTGATCGAAGTCGAGGCGGTCACAGACTTCGTCGTACTCATCTTGGGTGAAGACGTGCGCGAGCACGACGGTCGCGTCCGCTGGAGCGGCGACGTCGACAACTGCCTGTGCGAGTTCGTCGATTCGGTCAGAATCGGTCGGTCCGACGGCCAGTAGAATCGTATCGAGCGACATATTACCGATCACTCACCCCATCCGCTTAAACGTTAACTGACGATCGAGTACTGAAACGCTCGAGGGGCGTCGGCGCTCAGCCGGAACTACCGTGCAATACAACTAACCTCGAGGCCTCCGGACGGAGCGTATGGACGGACCAGATCTCACGGACCGCGTGGTCCTCGTCACCGGCAGCGGCCGAGGCGTCGGGAGAGAACTCCTGTTGGCGACGGCCGAATGCGGTGCCAAAACGGCCGTTCACTACCACACCAGCGCCGACGAGGCCCGCGAGGTCGCAGCCGCCGCCCGCGAGCGCGGCGCGTCCGAATCGACGACGGTGCAGGGCGACGTTACCGATCCCGAGTCGGTCGACGGCCTCGTCTCGGCGGTCGAATCCGAACTCGGAACCGTCGACGTGCTCGTGAACAACGTCGGCGACTTCGCGCCGTCACACTGGGAATCGATCGACCTCGAGACGTGGAATCGAGTGCTCGAGACGAACCTCAACGGCACCGCCCTCTGTTCGAAGCGCGTCCTCCCCGGCATGCGCGAGGCGGGATTCGGTCGGATCGTCAACGTCGGCTACGCCTCGAGCGATCGGGCGATGGTCAACCCCAAGAACTTCCCGTACTTCGTGGCCAAGACCGGCGTCCTCCAGTTCACCAGAATGCTTGCCGCGGATACGCAGAACGACGGAATCACCGTCAACGCCATCTCGCCGTACGTCGTCGAGAACTCGGCGGAGTTCCCCGAGGAGTTGCCGCGGGGGCGGCCAGCGGACTTCGAGGATCTGATCCGCCCGCTGTATTTCTTCCTCGATCCCGAAAACGAGTACGTGAGCGGCGAAAACGTCGAAGTCGACGGCGGGTGGCTGCCCGAGGACGTGTGAGCGCTCGAGAGTTGGATGGGTCCTGACAGGGTCGACGGAGAAACCCGACACGCTCGCTCGTGGTGGACAAGGACGTGACGACCGAGTACCCTGTTTCGCTCGGCGGGCTCGTCCGTCGACTCCACCAGTTTCGGAAGGTGAACTATCATGTGAACCGTTCAAGTCGATTCAGCAGTTACTCCCCGGTAGTACCGACCAAGAAATGACGTCCTCACACGCTCCATCGATTCCGGACGACACGTACGAAGAACTGATCGAAGCGACGGTCGCTGCGCTGTACAAAAAGGGATACGCTGATCTCGGGGTTCGAGATATCGACGCGGAGTTCAGTAAAAGTCGGCAGCTCATTAACCACTACTTCGACGGAAAAGACGAACTGATAACGGAACTCCTGTTGTACCTCCTCGAGTTCGACGAACGGCCGCTCGAATCGCCCGACAGCGATCCGGTGTCGAAATTGAACGAGGATATCGATAACATACTGCTCGGGTCGAACATGGATGACGACGACGAATTTTGGAGATTTATGACCATAATCTACGATATTCAGTCCCAGGCCCACCACAACTCGGATCACCGGGAACTCATCAACCAGATATCAGACGAATATATCGATCACTTGAGCGAGATCATACGGGACGGCATCGACCAAGGCGTCTTTACCGATGTCGATCCCGTACGGATGGCGAGAATTATCGACGACCTGATCACCGGCACACACATCAGAAAGATCAATTTGGGTCAAGACGAGGCACCCGCGGAAATGCGAGAGACGATCGACGACATCGTGATTTCTCGAGTGTTGCTGAACTCCTCAACAGAGTGACCGAACCGCTCGTCGTTTCTGCCGATCACGTTTCGAAATACGAGTGGCGGATTCAACCAGGCCAATCGGTGCCCGATCCGTGGAACGAGGTGGATACATCTCGAACAAGGGGAACACCTCGAGCCGTAAACGGCGGATTCGAGGTGATTGCAGGCGGGAAATTCAGGTATTCGAAAGGATTGGAGGGAGAAGTAGCAACCTATTTGCCGGTCGGAAAACTATCGATGGGGTATGCGGGCAATCCACACAAAATCACTCACTCGAGAGTTCGGGAACATAACGGCGGTCAAGTCCCTGGATCTGAAGGTCCCCGAAGGGGAAATTTACGGCTTCCTCGGGCCGAACGGTGCCGGGAAGTCAACGACCATTAATATGCTTCTCGGGTTCACGCCGCCGTCGTCGGGAACCGGGACGGTACTCGGTCACGACATCGAGGACGAATCGCTCGCCGTCCGGCAATCAATCGGCGTGCTTCCCGAAGATTTCGGCATGTACGAGCGCCTAACCGCTCGAAAACACGTCCAGTTCGCGGTCGACACGAAAGGGGCGAACGACGATCCCGACGTCCTTCTCGAGCGCGTCGGACTCGCCGATGCGGCCGACCGAAAAGCCGGCGGCTTCTCCACCGGGATGAAACAACGCGTTGCGCTCGCGATGGCGCTCGTCGGCGACCCCGATCTGCTCGTCCTCGACGAGCCGTCCTCCGGACTCGATCCCAACGGCGCCCGGGAGATGCGCGAGATCATCCGGTCGGAGAACGAACGCGGAACGACCGTCTTCTTCTCGAGTCACATCATGGAACAGGTCGAGGCGATCTGCGATCGCGTGGGGATTATGCGCGACGGACGCCTCGTCGCCGAAGACACCATCGATGCGCTCAAAGACCAGTTCGCGGCCGACTCGCGACTAAAAGTTACGGTCGACGCCGTCGAGAGTGGAGTCGTTTCTGCGCTCGAGTCGCTGGAGGGCGTCTCGGATGTGTCCGTCGACGGAACGGCGATTTCCGCCGCGCTGACCGACTCGAGGCGGAAGGCACCGGTCATTAACACCGTCGAAGAAACCGGGGCCGTCGTGACGGATATCACGAGCGAGGAGCCGTCGCTCGAGGATCTGTTCGCGGCGTTTACGAACGATACCCACTCTCCGGCCGATAGCGCGCCGCGTGAGCAGGCCGTCGTCACCGAGGAGGAAAGCAGCGCATGAGCTGGATCCACGTCGCCCGCAAGGACTTCGAGGACGCGATTCGATCGATGATGCTCTGGGCGTTGTCCGTCCTCATGATTCTAACCGTCGCGGGGATCTCGGCGATACCGCACCTCCTCTACATCCCCGGCGAGGGACCGGCTCCCGGGTTCGACGAGGCGATGAGCTTCATGTTCACGTGGATGACCCTGATGATCTCGATTATCGGACTCGTCGTCGGCTATCAGGCGATCGTCAAAGAACGCGAGTCCGGAACCATTCGATTCCTTCTCGGACTTCCGAACACCCGCCGAGACGTCGTCTTCGGGAAGGTTCTGGGACGAAGCGCCGTCGTCGCCGTCCCGACGGCGATCGGCTTTCTCGTCGGCGCAGTCGTGATCGGCGCCCTCTACGACGGCTTCGGCGTCGCAGACTACGTCGGACTCTTCGCGTTTTCGATCCTCATAGGACTGGTGTACGTCTCGGTCGCGGTCGGCGTCTCCGCAGCCGTTAGCACGCGTGCGAAGGCCGTCGCCGGAGTCCTCGGAATCTACGTCGTTTTCGATTGGATCTGGTGGACCGTTCCGATGGGGATCTACTGGATCCTCGAGCGCGAGCTCCCGGGAACCACCGACCTTCCCGCGTGGTACCTTCTCCTCGAACGGTTCGGCGTCTGGGAGCCCCTGGGCGCGATTGCGAGCGCGGTCGTCGACATCGCCGGCGTCGAAACGGTTTCGACGGCCGATCGAATCGCCGGCGACGTTCCGTTTTACCTCGAGACCTGGTTCGCCTGGGTGTTCGTCGCGGCGTGGATTATCGTCCCGCTCGGGATCGGCTACTACCGATTCAATCGAGCGGTGTTGAGCTAAACCTCACAGATGGCTGATTCACGTCGCGTCCGAACGGAGGGGTCCAACGGAGATCGACCGCAGGATACGGGCCACCGCATCTCGCTGTTCTGGCGAATTGCGGCCGTGTTCGTCGCCGTAACGATAATCTGGCTCGTTATCCAGTACGTGAGCCGAGCGGCTTTCGGGACGGGCTACGATCGCGACGGACACGTCGTCTCGGGCGTCCTCGCCACCGTACTGACCCTCCCGGTAGTCGTACTGGCTCGCCGCGTTCTCGATCGACGCCCGTGGGCCGGGTTAGGGCTCGCCCCACTTCGTTCCGGTTGGCAGTCGTTCCTGATTGGATCGGCGTGTTACTTACTCCCCGCAGCCGCCGGGTTGACGGCGGTCGTGGCGCTCGGACGGGTCGAAATAACCCTCGAGACGTCTCTCAGCGAGCTACTGCTGCTCGTCACCAGCCTGATGGCACTCGTGTTCCTCTACGAAGCGTTTCCCGAGGAGTTGGTGTTTCGCGGATACCTCTATCACAACCTCGCCGCCGCGTATTCACAGCGATTGGCAGTGGCCGGTCAGACGGTCCTGTTCACCCTCTGGGCGGTCACCATCGGAGCCGCGCCCACGGTCGAACGCGTCGTGATCTTCCTCGCTATGGCAGCCGTGCTCGGGATGATCCGAGCCATCACCGGCGACGTCTGGGCGTGTATCGGCTTTCACGTCGCCTTCCAGACCGTCCAACAGTTGTTCGCCGGCGGGTGGGCCGGTCACGCGTTCGCCGTCACCAATCCCGGAACGCTCGAGATGATCGCGTTCGGAATCGTCCCCTTCGCGCTCTCGATCGCAGTGCTCGAGATGTTCGTTCAGAACGACGTGGACTGGGGCGAGCCCGAATCGACACCGTTCGAATAGTTCCTCGAGCCGGTTCCACCGTCGCTGGCGAGCACAAAATCGACTATCGGTCGCCGTTCGCGACTAACGGCCCAGTCGCTGGCGGGCGAACTTGGCCAACAGCGGGAGATCGCTTGGCGACAGCAGCTGAAGGATCGCGCGTTTGCTCCCCTTGTTTGCCTTCGACAACGTGTCTTCGCCCAGTTCTGAGAGGGAGGCCATCAGCTGATCGTAGCGGTCGTTCGAGGCGAGATACAGCAGCTCCGTCATCAACAGCCGCGAATCTGCGTTGGGGGCGACGTCCCGGTGCCAGAGGGTCTCGTAGACCTCGAGGTTCTCCGCCGTTGGCTCGATCTCGCCGTGTTTGAGACAGGCGTCGACCGTGGTCGCGGCGGCTCGACCCGAGCGCATGCACTTGTTGATTCCCTCGCCCCAGAGCGGGTCGACCGACGGGACGGTGTCGCCGATGGCCATGAACCGATCCGTGTACAGCTTACCCGGCATCTGGATGTGTGCCGACCCGCGGTGTTGCTTGCCTTCGATACGGGAGGCGTTCGCGAACCGCGGATCGGTGTCGAGCCAGTGCTGGAGATAGTCGTCGACGCTGAAATCGTCGCGCGCGTAGTTCTGATGACTGTCGTTTTGGATGTAACAGATGCCGACTTTCGCCGTGTCCGCGCCCGTGTGGAAGATCCACGAGTAGCCGCCGGGTGCGAGGTCGTGATCGAGTCGGAGCATCATCGCGTCGGTCAGATCCGCGTAACCCTGTCGATCGATCTCGATACCCTCGAGTTCGTACTCGATACCGATGGCGTGGTTCGACCGCTCTAAGTTACTGACGCCGAGTTTCTTCGCGAGGGGGGCGCTCGGACCCGTCGCGTCGATCACGATATCGGCGTAGACCTCCTCGGAGCCGTTGTACCGGACGCCGATCGGTTCCCCGTTTTCGGTGATCGGTTCAGTGACGTGGGCGTCGAAGACGTACTCCGCGCCGTCGTCTCGCCCGTCCGCGACCAGATACCGTTTGAAGTCGGCGAACTCGAGGACGGCCCCCGGTTGCTGTCGGACGTAGTAGTCGTTCGGCGACTCGAGGACGACGTTCTCGGTGTAGTTCATCACGACGTCGTCGGGAATCCCGAACGCGGACATCATCGACGGGAAGGTGCCCGCGGTCGATTTGTTTGACTGGCGCGGGAACTCGGCTTCGTCCTCAGTCTCGAGGACGACGGTGTCGTAGCCCCGCGCTGCGAGATCGCGCGCACACTGGGCCCCAGCGGGGCCTGCACCGGCGATCACCACATCGTACTCGTCGTTCATGTTACCCCGACTATCCCGAACGCTAAAGAGTGTACCTTGTCCGGGACGGGTGAGTCACGCGGTCCCACTCGTTGTTCGGCGCTCATTTTTCGGATCCACGGGCGCGACCCGCTTTTGTTCGTTGCCTGCGAGAACCGGCGGTTTCGAGCGGGCGGCGAATCGTTTCGGATCTACCGGGTTCGCTCTGGATCGTGCAGGCCGGCCTGGAACGTGTAGGTTGCCCCGAAACGTGGAGGACACCTTGGAACGAGCAGGTCGGCCAATAACGAGGGGTATCGTTTATGTCGATCCGCGAAAAGAGACACCCACAACCGCCGATCACCATGTACGACCGGATTCTCGTCGCGATCGACGACAGTGAACACGCCGCATTCGCCTTAGAACACGCGGTCGACCTCGCAACGTCCGTCGACGCGGTCGTCTTCGCGCTCACAGTCGTCGAACCGTCCTCGCCGATGTCCTTCGGCGTCGAGGAAGTCGACGAACTCAACGAGGCGGCGACTCGGCTGGTCGAGGAGACGCGCGAGGCCTCCGACGACATCGATGACCTCGAGGTTCGCGTCGACGTGCTTCGGGGGGAACCGAGCGACGCGATTCTCGAGTACGCCGCGGAGATCGACGCGGATCTGCTCGTCGTCGGCCAAGGAGGTGCGAGCGGGATCGCAGAGGCGCTACTCGGCGGTACGAGCGAGCGACTCTCCCGGCAGACGACGACGCCGATGACGATCGTTCCCGGATCAGAACCGGCCGACCAGGGGTAAGGCCGGCCACCGACAACTGTGAGATCGGCGGCCCCGCTAGGCCAACCGTCGGCTGCGTGACCGGCGACCCCGCTAGACACCGTCGAACTGTGTAATCAGCGACCGCTCGAAACTGAGCCGGCGTCCAGCACGAAACGGACGTGGAACCGAAATAGTGCGGAAACTGAAACAGTGCTGGAATACGACGGGTCTAGGCTTATCCGAGTGGTTTCGGTACTTGCGTTGTGAGCAACTCACACACCGCCACTGCCACCGACATCGACGAACGGGTCGTCGATGCCGCGGGGAACCCGCCGGAAATGGACTCGAGCGCCGAAGACGACACCGCGTTCGTCGATTCGAACTCGAGCGTTCGCGAGCAACTGCTGTCGAAATCGGTCTCCAGGGAGAGAACGGACAGCAATAGAGCGAGCACGGCTCGTCGTCGAACGACGCGTGAGAAGTCAACCAACGTTCAACATGATGAAACCTGAATCAGGGGGTATGAATCTCGATGACACAGATCGATCGATCCTCTATCTCCTGCAACAGGAGATGCGGACGAACCTCAGTCACGAAGATATCGCCGAGAAGATCGACGTGTCGTCCAGCACCGTCGGAAACCGAATCCGACAGCTCAAAGAAGCGGGGATCTTGCAGGACTATCAACCGAAGATCAACTACGAAGCGGCGGGCGTTCCACATCACATCCTCTTCGTCTGTACGGCCCCGATCGGTGAACGCAAGGAGATCGCCCCACAGGCGACCAAGATCGACGGGGTCGTCAACGTCAGAGAGCTACTCACCGGACAGCGGAACCTTCACGTCGAAATCGTCTGTCTCGACGCCAAAAGCATCGAGACGGTTGCGGAGGAGCTAGACGAGCTCGGACTCGAGATAGAGATGTCGGAGATACTCCGCGAAGAGTACTCACAACCGTTCAATCATTTCGGGATGGAATTGATAGAAGAATCAGGCGGAGAGTGAGACGAGGCAGCCGGTATCAGCGGAGGTTTTCTCAGTGGTCACTGACCAGAATTGATCTTCTCTGCTGGTGTACCGAGATGAAACTGTTCAGAGGTCTTATACGACGGTGCGGCGTTACACCGGTAATGGAATGTTACCCTCCCCAGAACCGCGGCCCACAGGATTCGGTATCCGTTCGAATCGTCAAGCGTATTGCGGCCCACGAAGGGGTCGATCCGATCGACTTGTCACCACCGCTGTACACCGCCATCGATCCGGATGCGCTGAACTCGCTGTTCGAACCACCGATTTCCGGTTCCGGGCGGGCTGGACGGGTCACGTTCACCTACCGCGGACACACAGTGATCGTGGAGAACGCCGAGGACATAGCAATCACCATCAAAGAGCACAGCCCGAGCCACGATGAGCGCGATACTGCCCTGTCACAAGAACGATGAAATACTGTCATAACTGCGACTGGGCCATCCGCGAGACGGACGGATACACCCAGCACGAACGATCGAAGCAAGCGCTCGAGCACTACCTCGAAACCGGACACACGATCGATACCAGTACGACCGCGATCCGGCCGCGGGTACCGGCGGTTTGCGAGGGGGTTATTCTCGAGGAGCTGCTGGAACCGACGACCTTCTAATAGGCCTACGTTGACCAGTCGTCGGGAAAGAACCGTCGTGCAACGCGCTCGAGGTCCCGGTGAGACGCGCCGTTTCGACTCGTCGTTCACTTTCACCCCGGGCGATATCGCAACCGACAGCCCTTCATTTCTGGGGCGGTTGCCACCCTCTAGATGAGCAAAGAGTACATCGAGGTGCGGGGTGCAGAGGAACACAACCTCAAGGACCTCGACGTCTCGATTCCCCGCGAGTCGTTCACCGTCGTCACCGGCCTCTCGGGGTCGGGAAAATCCTCGCTGGCGTTCGAAACCGTCTACGCCGAGGGCCAGCGCCGATACATCGAGAGTCTCTCGGCGTACGCCCGCAACTTCCTCGGGCAGATGGACAAACCGCAGGTCGAGACCGTCGAGGGCCTCTCGCCGGCGATCTCGATCGACCAGAAAAACGCGGCGAACAACCCGCGCTCGACGGTCGGGACGGTGACGGAACTGCACGACTACCTCCGACTGCTGTACGCCCGCGTCGGAACCCCGCACTGTCCGGAGTGCGGCCGCGAAGTCGGCGAGCAAAGCGCCCAGAACATGGTCGAGCGAATCCTCGAGCTTCCCGAGGGAACGAAAGTCAAGCTCGCGGCACCCGTCGTGCGCGACCAGAAGGGGGCCTTCGAGGACCTGTTCGACGAACTGGTCTCCGAGGGGTACGCACGGGTCGAAGTCGACGGCGAGGAACACGACCTGAGCCTCGATCGTCCGGACCTCGACGAGAACTTCGATCACACGGTGGACGTGATCGTCGACCGGATCTCGGTGTCGACCGAAAACCGGCCGCGGATCATCGACAGCGTCGAGACGGCCCTCGAGGAGGCCGACGGCGTCATGAAGGTCATCCTCCCCGATCCGCCCGAAGACATCGACATCGGCTCCGAATCGCGTTCGACCGGCGCGCTGGGCGAGGAAACCGACGATGATGACCGCCTCGTCGTCGAGTTCTCGAAGGACCTCGCGTGTACCCACTGCGGGATCGACGTTCCCGAAATCGAGACGCGGAGCTTTTCGTTTAACTCGCCCCACGGCGCCTGTCCGGAGTGTGAGGGACTCGGCGAGACGAAAGAGATCGACGAGAGCCTCGTCGTACAAGAGGAGTCCAAGGCCCTAAAACACGTCTTCGAGCCCTGGAGCTACAACCGGTCGTACTACCAGACCAGACTCGACGCGGTTGCCGAGCACTTCGACGTCTCGCTGTCGACGCCGTTCGAAGAGTTAGCCGAGGATATCCAGCAGGCGTTTCTCTACGGAACTACCGAGCAGGTACTGTTCAAGCGCCGGACGAAAAACGGCACGCGGCGCAAGCAAAAGCGCTTCGAGGGCGTTATCCCGAACTTGGAGCGTCGGTACATAGAGACCGACTCCGATTCGACCCGCGAGCACATCGAGGACTACATGAGCGCCACGGAGTGTCCGGCCTGCGACGGAACGCGACTCAAGCCGGCGTCGCGAGCGGTGCTGGTCGACGACACGGCGATCACCGACATCAACGCCGCCAGCATCGGCGACGCGCTCGGCCACTTCGAGTCGATGGAAGCCGACCTCACCGAGCGCGAGAAGGTCATCGCCGAGGAGATTTTGAAGGAGATCCGCGCGCGACTCGGATTCATGTGCGAGGTCGGCCTCGAGTACCTCACGCTCGATCGGGAGGCCTCGACGCTCTCGGGCGGTGAGAGCCAGCGCATTCGGCTGGCGACCCAGATCGGCTCCGGCCTCGTCGGCGTGCTCTACGTCTTAGACGAGCCCTCGATCGGCCTCCACCAGCGGGACAACGACCGGCTTCTCGACACCCTAGAAGAACTCCGGGACCTCGGCAACACCCTGCTCGTCGTCGAGCACGACGAGGAGACGATGCGACGGGCGGACAACGTCATCGACATGGGCCCCGGTCCGGGCAAACGCGGCGGCGAGGTCGTCGTCAACGGCACCGTCGACGAACTCAAAGACTGCGAGGAGTCGATCACCGGCGATTACCTCTCCGGGCGCAGAGCGATCCCGGTTCCCGAGCAGCGACGCGATCCGGACGGCGCGCTGACGATCCTCGGCGCGCGACAGCACAACCTGAACGACCTCGACGTGGACATTCCGCTCGGGTGTTTCACCGCGATCACGGGTGTTTCGGGCTCCGGGAAGTCCACGCTCATGCACGACGTGCTCTACAAGGCGCTTTCCCGACAGATGAACGACAACACGAGCGTTATCCCGGGCGAGCACGACTCGATCGAGGGCCTCGAAGAGGTCGAAACCGTGCGGCTGATCGACCAGTCGCCGATCGGGAGGACGCCTCGATCGAACCCCGCGACGTACACGAACGTCTTCGATTACGTCCGCGAGCTGTTCGCCGAGACCAAGCTCTCGAAACAGCGCGGCTACGAGAAGGGCCGGTTCTCCTTCAACGTCAAAGGCGGACGCTGCGAGGAGTGCGGCGGCCAGGGAACCGTCAAGATCGAGATGAACTTCCTCTCCGACGTCTACGTGCCCTGCGAGGAGTGCGGCGGCGACCGATACAACGACGCCACGCTCGACGTCACCTACAAGGGCAAGACGATTTCGGACGTGCTCGAGATGTCCGTCGAAGAGGCCTACGACTTCTTCGAGTCCTCGAGCCAGATCCGTCGCCGACTCGAGCTCCTGAAGGATGTCGGACTCGACTACATGAAACTCGGCCAGCCCTCGACGACGCTCTCGGGCGGCGAGGCCCAGCGGATTAAACTCGCCGAGGAGCTGGGCAAGAAGGATTCGGGCGAGACGCTGTACTTACTCGACGAGCCGACAACTGGCCTGCACTCGGCGGACGAGCGAAAGCTGATCGACGTGCTCCACCGGCTGACCGACAACGGCAACACCATCGCCGTCATCGAGCACGAACTCGACCTCGTGAAAAACGCCGACCACGTCATCGACCTCGGCCCCGAAGGCGGCGAGAACGGCGGCCAGGTCGTCGCGACGGGAACGCCAGAAGAGGTCGCCCGACTCGAATCCTCGTACACGGGCCAGTATCTGCGCGACCTGTTGCCCGATGTCGACCTCGAGGGGCCTCGGGGCGAGCGCGTCGAACCGGTAACGGCACCGACGGACGACGACTGAGTTCGGCGTCCGTTTTCCTCGAACGGGGATAGATTCACCGAATTGTCAGTCGACGAATCGAAGTATCGGAAGAACCACTCGGAAGACGACGGGAGAACACTTCTCACGCTCGCCGCCGTAGCCACGCACATGACTCGAGCGTACGCGGCGATGCGGGACCGATTGCTCGTCTGTGAGCAGGCTAGCGACGGGAACGAAGGCGACGACGGGAGCGGAACCGGCGAGCGCGCGAACGACGGGTGGCAACGCACCGACCGACTCGAGGGATACGACCTCGAGTGCGTTGCCGCGTCGGCCGCCGAACCCGACCGCGTCTTCGTCGGAACTTTCGAGAACGGCCTCTTTCGCAGCACCGATGGCGGCGAGTCGTTCGACCGCCTCGAGACGGGATTCGTCAGACACGACGGCAACGAACCCGAGAACGGGCGGGAAACAGCGGGCCACGAGGCCGTCATGTCGCTTTCGATCAGCCCCCACGACCCGGACGTGATCTACGCCGGGACCGAGCCGAGCCGTGTCTACCGATCGACGGACGGCGGCGATAGCTGGACCGAACTCGAGGGCGTCGACGACCTCCCATCCGAGCCGCAGTGGTTCTTCCCGCCGCGGCCGAGCACCCACCACGTCCGCTGGCTCGAGGTCGACCCGTTCGATCCCGACCGCCTCTACGTGGGGATCGAAGCGGGCGCGTTCGTCTACAGCACGGACGGCGGCGAGACGTGGCACGAACGGCCAGAGGACTCGAGGCGGGACAACCACACGCTGGCGATCCACGCCGAAACAGAGGGGCGCATCTACACCGCAGCGGGCGACGGCTACGCCGAGAGCGACGACGGCGGCCGGTCGTGGACCCAGCCACAGGCGGGTCTCGAGCACCGCTACTGCTGGGGACTGGCTGTCGATCCAGCCGACCCCGAATCGGTGCTCGTCTCGAGTGCGAGCGGGGCGTCGACGGCGCACACCGCCCACCGGGCCGACGCGCACCTGTATCGAAAACGGGGCGAGACGGAATGGGAGCGACTCGACGGATGCGGACTCCCGACGGGCGAGGGCGTCGTTCGGGCGGTCCTCGCGACGACCGGCGAACCCAGTCTCGTCTACGGGATGAACAACCGAGGACTGTTCTCGAGCCGAGATTTCGGCGACTCGTGGGAACGGATCGACCTCGAGTGGTCGGACGAACTCGGGACGCAGGCGCCGCGCGGACTGGTCGTCGTGTAAGCTCGGCCGTCCTCCACTCAGCAGAGCGCCGAATCGTCAACGGCCGGGTCGGGAGCGGAAACGGTGTCACTCCGCCCGTCCCCCGCTTCGAAATCCTTTTAGGCGCTACAGGGGGATACTAGAGCAACTGAGTGATATCATGGACGTCGACATCATCTCCGAATCGGAGAACCCCATGTTGCACCGAACGGACGTCACGTTCGAGTTGACCCACGACGAGGCCACGCCGTCTCGCCTGCAGGTCCGTGACAGTCTGGCAGCGAAACTGAACAAGGAAGCCGGCGAGGTCGTTATCCGCAAACTCGACACCAAGTTCGGGATGCGAAAGACCGTCGGGCAAGCGAAGGTCTACGAAACCGCGGATTTCGCTCGAGACGTCGAACAGGACCACATGCTCGAGCGCAACAAGATCGTCGCAGACGGCGACGCCGAAAGCGAAGACGCCGCTGACGCCGAGACCGAGGAAGCCGCCGAAGCAGAAGCGGAGGAAGCATAGATGGCCCGACACGAGATCTACAACGACGACGGCTCGGCCGACCGCGAGAACTGCCCGCGCTGTGGCGACACCTATCTCGCCGACCACGGTGACCGCCAGCACTGCGGCAAGTGCGGCTACACCGAGTGGGAGTAACGAATGCGAGTCCTCGGAATCGAGGGCACCGCCTGGGCGGCCAGTGCGGCCGTCTACGATTCCGACGCTGACGCCGACGGGGCGAGTTCTTCCGAGGCCGTCTTCATCGAGAGCGACGCCTACGAACCCGACAGCGGCGGCATCCACCCTCGAGAGGCCGCCGAGCACATGCACGAGGCGATCCCGCGCGTCGTCGAAACGGCTCTCGAGCACGCTCGAGACCTGCAGGAGGCGGCGGACGAACGGGAGGCAAGAGCAAGCGGAGACTCGAACGCGGACGCGGCAAGCGGGCCGCCGATCGACGTCGACGAGCGATGCTCGTCGGACCAACAGGCTGCGCCTGTTGACGCCGTCGCCTTCTCGCGCGGACCCGGTCTCGGTCCCTGCCTTCGCATCGTCGGAACGGCGGCCCGAGCGCTGAGCCAGGCGCTCGAGGTGCCGCTGGTCGGCGTCAACCACATGGTCGCCCACCTCGAGATCGGCCGTCACACTTCCGGATTCGACTCGCCGGTCTGTTTGAACGCAAGCGGCGCGAATGCTCACCTGCTTTCCTACCGGAACGGCCGGTATCGCGTGCTCGGGGAGACGATGGACACGGGCGTCGGCAACGCCATCGACAAGTTCACCCGCCACGTCGGCTGGAGCCACCCCGGCGGGCCGAAAGTCGAAGCCGCGGCAGAAGACGGCGAGTACGTCGACCTTCCCTACGTCGTCAAGGGAATGGATTTCTCCTTTTCGGGGATCATGAGCGCGGCGAAACAGCAGTACGACAAAGGGGTCGCAGTCGAGGACATCTGCTACTCCCTCCAGGAGAACATCTTCGCGATGCTCACCGAAGTCGCCGAGCGCGCGCTCTCGCTGACCGGCAGCGACGAACTCGTCCTCGGCGGCGGCGTCGGACAGAACGCGCGCCTGCGCGAGATGCTCGCGGAGATGTGCGACCAGCGCGGGGCCGAGTTTCACGCCCCCGACCCGCGATTCCTGCGGGACAACGCCGGGATGATCGCCGTCCTCGGGGCGAAGATGTACGAGGCCGGTGATACGCTCGAGATCGAGGATTCGCGGGTCAACCCGGATTTCCGACCCGATCAGGTGCCGGTCACGTGGCGTGGGTCCGAGCGAAGCGAGGACCTCGAGAATGCGAGCGGTGACGGGAGGAACCGCGAGCGCGCCGACGAGTCCGAACGACGCCTCGAGAGCGGAAACGAGGACGCTGGCGGCGACGTTCGCGGTGCCGAGGCGCTCGTCGCCCTCGAGCCGGACCGCGGACCGCTCGGCCGGGTCACGAAGAACCGACGGTCGAAGTCCTATCGCCACCCGGAACTCGACGAGCGACTGCGCCGCGAGCGCACGCGAATCGAGGCGCGGTTGACGAACCTGGCGCGACGCGAGGGCGTCCCGACGCCGGTACTGACCGAAATCGACGCGCGGGAGGCCACTCTCGAGTTCGAGTACGTCGGCGAATCGGACCTCCGCGAGTCGCTCTCGCTCGAGCGGGTTCGCGCCGTCGGTCGCCACCTCGCGAAACTGCACCGGGCGGGATTCGTCCACGGCGACCCGACGACGCGAAACGTCCGCGTCGCCCCGGATCGAACGTTCCTGATCGACTTCGGCCTCGGCTACCACACGGACCACGTCGAGGACTACGCGATGGACGTCCATGTCTTCGACCAGAGCCTCGTCGGGACGGCGAACGAGCCCGAACCGCTCCGAGCGGCGCTCCGAGAGGGGTACCGAAGCGAGGGCGAAGAACGTGTTCTCGAGCGACTCGAGGACGTCGAAGGACGCGGGCGGTACGTCTCGGAGTCGTAGCCGCCAATGACGATCCGACAGAAAGGATCGGCCTCGATCCAAGTGAGACGATCGGCGACGATATCGCTGGCGCTGGAGACGATTCTTCGAACGGCGAGACAGTCACACAATATTCTTATCAGGCGAGGTCGTACGTCCGCCCATGGCAGACAAACCGACCTCCGGAGAGATTCTCGGGGTACCGTACAACTTCGAACGTCCAAGTGTCAGCCGGATGCTCTCTTCGTACTGGAAGCCGGGCGAAGGAATGCTCGTCGAGAAGCCCTTCGGCGTCGGCTACACCCTGAATCTCGCCAACTGGCGGTCGTGGGTCGTCGTCCTCGTCGCGGGTGCGCTGCTCTATCAACAGGAAACGAGCGACTCCGAGACCGACGACCGGGAGGACGACGCGGCGGACGAACCGGTCGAAGTGATCGTCGACGACGACAACGACGACTGATCGCCTCCGCGCAGGTCGACCCCGCCGATTTTCTTCGCACAGCCACCGTCATTTCCGAGCGACTGTGACGATCTGGGCTGGCGACTGAGCCCCCGAGATACGGAATCGTGACTGAGATCGGCGTCCCGATACGAGATCATGGCTCCGACTCGATCTGTTTCCCGGCGCGCGCTGTGTCGGGGCGAACGGACAGTGAGCCGCGACTCGAGGCCGCGCGAGGGGCGAGTGAGCGAGCGCGACGCGGAGCGTCGCGAGACTGCGAGCGAACGAGTCGGCTGGGGAGGGCGAGGCGCGGTACTCGTTGTGGCCCGTGCGAGCAGGGCGCTCGCTGATAGATCTCACGAACCGATACTGAAACGAGCGATCCGAATCAGGAGACACCGACGACGCTTTAGCCCTCCCGAACGCGCCCTCTCGTATGCCCATCCAGTTCGTCACCGGAAACGAGGGGAAAGTTCGCGAGGCGACCACCTACCTCGAGGGGATCGAACCCGTCGAACAGGTCGATTACGACTACACGGAGGTCCAGAGCAACGCGCTCAAGGACATCGCCGCCTACGGCGCGCTCGAGGCCTACGAGGAACTGGGGGCCGACGAACCGGTGTTGGTCGACGACGCGGGCCTGTTCGTCGACGCACTCGGAGGCTTTCCCGGACCCTACTCCGCCTACGTCGAGGACACCGTCGGCGTCGAGCGCCTCTGGCGACTGGCCCGCGGGGAGGACGACCGCCGCGCACGATTTCGGACCGTGCTGGCCTACTGCGACGAGAACGGCACCGAGACGTTCGAGGGCTCCGTGGCCGGAACGCTGGTCGCGCCTCGAGGCGAGGGCGGGTTCGGCTACGATCCGATCTTCGAGTACAACGGACAGACGATGGCCGAGATGAGCACCGAGGAGAAAAACGCCATCTCCCACCGCGGCCGGGCGCTGGCGACGTTCGCCGAGTGGTACGCCGACGAACGATAGGTTGGCGGGCCACTGACGAAGCTATTCTCTCCTGGTTGCGGGTCGATACCCGGCCGGTACGAACAGTACCTTCAAGAGGACGTGTCAATGAAAACCAATTGCATCATGGCTCCGCTTCGATCCGTCCTTCCCTCACTCCAACCCGTCCGCGACGGCCTGACGGACGACTCGCTTCGGTTCGCGATACTCGCCGGACTCGCGACGATTCCGTTCACCCTGCTTCTGTCCTGGGAACCCGTTCCGGACGACGGAGTCGTTCTCGGCGGATCCGTCTCGGGACTGCCGTTACTGGTGGCCGCGGTAGTCGTCGGCTACCGCTACAGTGACCGCGAAACGGAGAGTCGCCGCGCCGGCGTATGGACCGGGCTCGCGGGCTCGATCGGAACGGTACTCCTCTATCTTGCGAACTCGGCTACCACGATGTGGGCCGGATCGCGGGAGATGACCGTGTTCGCCGCCGTCCTCACGCCGCCTGCCCTCATTCTCGGCGTCGGGCTGACCACAATGATAGCGGCGGCGATTGCGACGATCACCGCTCGAGCGGTCAATCGACTCGAGCGAGAGCATCGGATCGTTCCACCGGGGGAGACTCGAGCGCGCGACGTTCGGGACTCGCGCTGGTGGATCCCGCTCGCGGCGTACGTGCTTCTGGCCCCGCCCGCGGCAGTCGTTTTGATCGTTAGCGAGGGACGGAGCGACGGTTGGTTCCTGCTGTCGGCACTCTTCTTGCTGGTACTGGTACCGCTGTCGGTCGTCGCGTTCGTCGCGCTGTTCATCGACGCTACTGAACCTCGACCGGACGGAATCACGTGGATCCCGAATATGTGGATGTACGTCGGCCTCCCGATCGCCGGCTACGTGCTCGTTTACCTGATAGCAGCGTATCAGCAGATCCCAAAGCCGTCTGCACCCGGCATGTACGGGTTCATCGTTGCACTCTGGGTGACGGCCGTCGGGTACCTCGTCGTCAGGTACCGCCACGTCGGCGGGAGGATCCGATAACTGCTGGCCGGAAACACGACTACTCGAACGGCCCACCGTTTCGCGGATCGCGATCCGGGCCCGGATACTCGTCGTCGTGATCCTCGACCGTTCTGTACAGGCTTTCGGGATCGAAGAGGGCCGCGAACGCGTCCGGCGGTCGGATACTGAGCGAGACTCGAGGCTGGAGCGTCAACCCGGCCTTCGCCGAGCCGAGTCGTTCGTCGTAGCTCAAAAGGTGTGCGGCGTCGCCCTGATAGGCCGACGCGAGCGCGGGGTGGTCCTCCGGTGGCTGTTCGACTCGGACGCGTTCGGCCTCGAGCCGCTCGCGGTGGGTGGCCGCCAGATCCGCGTCGGCCAGGGCCGCCACGAGCCGTTCGGTCTCCTCGAGCAGTTCGTCGGTCGCGACGAGTTCGACCCAGGAGTGGCGTCGGACGTGATCGATCGCCTCGCGTGCGTCGCCGCCGACGAGTAAATCCGCCGCGAGGACGTCCGCGTCGGCGACGACGCGGGCCGGGTTCGGCTGCTCAGCCATCTTGACGCACCTCGTCTCCCGCAGATTGAGTTTCGGAGTCATCCGGCCCGGCGTCGCGGCGCTGGGCCTCGAGGGTTTCCCGGATCGTCTCGAGGTCGATATTGACCGTCTCGGCCCGGTCGAAGAGGTCCGCCCAGTTCGTCGTCATGGATGCGGGTTGGGGACGGAGCGAAAAAGGGATGCGCTTTGTCCGGCGGCGATTTCTCACGCTCGTCCGGCCGTCGCGTTCGTCGCGTCACGTTTTCGATTCTCGAGCACCAGAAAGACGACCGTTCCGAGGACGAACGCGACGCCGACGTTGACGAGCAGTCCGACGGCACCGACGCCGACGACGACCGCGAGTGACTGGTGGGTGTCGACGGGATCGAACGCTGCACGCCCCAGTTCGAGCGCGATGACAACCAGTAAAACGCCGAGCAACGCCAACGGGAAGGCGGCGAGAACGGCACCGGCTGCGACGAGCGCCAGCGCGAGATACCCCACACCGAGCAACACGTTCGCGCCGCCGGTTCGGGCTCCGAAGGCGTACTTGCCGGCGAGGCCGCCGCTACCGTGACACATCGGGACGCCGCCGAACGGAATCGCCGCGAGGCAGGTCACGCCCATGCTCTGGGAGAGGTCGTCCGCGGAGACGTCTCGGTCGTAGAGGTCCTCACAGAGCAACGCGGTCGCGATGGCCGCGTTTCCGACCGTCATCCCGAGCTGGGCGACGGTTCCCTCGAGCGCCGCGGCGCTGAACGAGGGGGCGCCCGCCGGGAAGAACGCGGCTTCGGGTAGCTGCGGGGTCGGAACACCCGCGGACGCGACGGCGGCGAAACCGCCGAGTCCGAGCACGACCAGGACGCTCTGCTTGTGGTACCCAAAGAGGGTGAGCGCGGCGACGACCGCCAGACCGGCCGCCGCGACGGGTAAGCTCTCGACGGAGAGATCGAGCGCCGCCTCGAGCAAGAGCAGGGCGACGGCGAACTGGACGCCGCGGACGACTGGTTCGCCGACGACCGTCTGGAGTCGGCCGACCAGTCCGAGTCGACCGACGACGAGCAAGGTGACGCCGGCGAGCACCCCCGCGGCGGCGAGTTCCGGGTACGAGAGCGTACCGACGATCGCTAGCCCGACGAGTGCTTTCATCGGCTCGACGGACAACGGCATCCCGTAGTACAGCCCCCAGACGATCTGGAATGCGCCGAATCCGACGAGCACGTGCGGCAACGAGATCGACGTCATCGCCGCGAGCGCGACGAGCAGCGGCAGAACTGTAACCGAATCCCCTAGCGCACCCGTCAGCTCCGCCGTCGAAAATTCGAGCGACGCTCGAGCAGACGACTGCGACGAATGAGCCATCAATTGCCACTAGCGACACGGTGGCTTTACTGTTGTCAGAAACCCGTTAGCGTTATTCTACAGAGATATATAACCAGTACTGGTTACGATGCGTTCGTTCGAAGTACGGCTATAGCGCTGGTGGCGCTCCTTCCTCCGCGTCCTCGGCGTCCGCCGGCAGTTCGATGTCGACGGATTCGTTGTGATCGGTGATCGTCATCTCGGTCGACGAGGTGGTCGTCTGGTTACCGGTGGTCGTCGTCAACTCGGTGTCGATCTTGTGGATGTAGTTCGTCTCCTCGTCGACGTAGAGTTCGTAGGAGACGTCGTCGACGGTCGCACCGGTCGCCTGAAAGTTCGGCGAGTTCTGGAGTTCCGCTTTGAGTTCGTCGGTCGCTTCGACCGACACGACGGTCGTTTCGACGCCGTTTACGGTCTCGGTTCCGTTTTCGGTCAGCGTTCCGGATTCGATGAAGTCGGTCTGGGCCGCGAGCTGGGCGCTTTCCTCCCAGACGTCGCCCTCGAGGTCCATCCGGAACCAGTCGCCGTCGATCGACGCGTACAGGGTGTTTTCGACGATGTACTCTTCGACTTGTATCGTCTCGTTCTCCGAGATGAGTTCGGTGTCGGTGGTCGAACTCACGTGCGATCGGTTCGCGGACTCGTTTATCCGCCCCTCCGAGACGACAGTCTCTTCGCCCTGTTCCGTTTCGATCGTCTGGGTCATCTCGTACTGATACGTATCGACGGCCTCGATTTCCTCGAGAATATCGGTTTGTTCGACCTCTTCCTCGTCGGGCCCGTCGCCGCCGGGCATCGCGCCGGAGCAGCCAGCGAGCGCCACGACCAGTACGACGGCGAGGATCGCGCCTGTTCGGATTGAATGTGTCACGTTCTGTGAAGGCTCAACGGATTGCTTCTAAACCGTTGTCCCGCAGTTCATTCAGTGAGAGAAGACAGTCGCGCGAGCGTGACAACTATTAAACCGAACTAGTACTACCCATGACAACAAATGACATCACTGCAACCATCCCCGTTGTCTCGAGGGGGTGCATACAACAGTTCTCGCACCTTTCCAAGTGGGTCTATTGCACCGATAAGTACAGGATAGTCATTTTTCGACCCGTTCGAGGACAATCCCTTCATCGAAACGGCCTCGCTGTTCTGCTTTTTGTGCTCGCTTCTCATTTAGCTCGTCGACACTCACACCTTTTCTTTTCCGAATCGCGTGGACGACCTCCAATATATCCGCTAACTCCTCCAAACAACGTGATTCTCGGTACTCAACCACCTCTTCCTCCAACTTTTCCACTAATCGTTCAGAGTAGTCTTCGCCGGTAACTCTGCTGGTTACAGGCTCTTCTCCGTTCTGCTTGATAACCGCTGGAATCTCGTCCCGGACAAGCTTGTCAAATTCCCGTCCCATAAAGTAGTCCCTCAAAAAGTCAGCCAAAAAGGATGGCGATGGGCGATCAATAAGCACACGTAGTTGCCGTTCAGTACAGGTGAGCGATGTATCGTAATGGAGTCTGAGCTATACATCAATTAATAGAAACAGCGTCAACAGCCAGGGAGTATCAACAACGCGCGGTCAAGGGCGCAACTGCACGGGCGATCATCAAGTAGATCCATCAATTCAATGGGGTTTTTATCGAGGTCTTTCGAAGTTGTCGTATGACCGACTTGTCCTCTATCTCCCGGCGTCGGGCACTCGCCGCCTTCGGCGCTGTCGCGACCGGGGTCAGTGGGTATGTTGCGGGCGTCCGCTCTGCGGACAGCGTCCCCGACTGGCTTGCCGGCCGCGACTGTGCCCCGTCTCCACTCGTCACGAGCCCGACGGACTGGGCGTTTCCCCGACACGACCGAGCGAATACTGGTCATGCTCCCACACGCGCGGGCCCGAACTGGCCACTCAACAAGGCGTGGGAACGGGAGTGGCCGATCGGCGACCTGTACGAGCTGATGCCGCTCGTCGTTTCCAATGGTGTCGTAGTCGCTCTCATGGAGGCCGATCCGCGAAGTGTCCTACTCGCCATCTCGCTCGCAGACGGTCGAGTGCGCTGGCGTCGGGCGGTGGACGACGCCCGCTATGGACATGTTTGTGCCGCAAGCGGAACGGCGTTCGTCGAGGCAGAGGTTCCCGACTCGCCCGTCCAGCTCGCCGCTCGATCGCTCGGCGATGGTACGGCGATGTGGACCGATTCGTTCTCCTCACACGTCTCGCAGACGCTCGCCGCCGGCCGGTTGCTCGCCGCCAAGCGACGCGACGGCGACTTCGTTATCACCGCGTCCGACGCCCGTACCGGTTCCGAATGCTGGCGTGCAGTCCATGACGGTCGACCCGGTGATATCGCCGTCACAGACGGACGGATCGTTCTGCCGACGCGCGATTACGGCGTTCTCGCCCTTGACCCCGCCACCGGTGACCGACAGTGGCGTTCGGATGCCGGCGGTGACACGGCCGCGATCGTCGATGGGCTGGTAATATCGAGGCGCTTTCCGGGTGAACTGAAGGCGTTGTCGCTCGTTGACGGATCGACCGAGTGGAGCGTCCGGAGCGAACACTTCGTCGAAGGCGGGGAGAGTGACGACGGGAGTCAGTATGCCCGTCCCGGATTCGAGATTGGCGCCGTCACGCCGGAGGCTGTCGTGTATATGCTGGAGGTGTATAGTGAGTATCCTCGCCGATTACAGGCCAGAGATTTCGAAACCGGCGAACTACTGTGGGATGTCGGACCGGAGCCAACCCCGGTCGAGTTCCATGGGTATTCACGGCCGGTAGTGGTGGGTGATGATGTCCTGGCGATCCGGTACGCTCGCCGCGAGGAGAGCGAGGATATCCCTGACGCACTCCTCCGGCTCGACATCGCTACCGGGGAAGAACTCGATCGAGTAACGTTCCCGACCGACGAGAGGATCTATCCTCCTGTCGTTGCCAACAATACTCTGCTCGTTCCGACGGAGGAGGGACTGATCGCCTATACGTAATCTCGAGGAGGATCACGTGTTCAGTCACGTCGGGTGATCCGGCAGATATCCGAAGATCATTATAGCCTGCACGTCTCTCATCTGACTGTACGATATATATGCGCCCTGTCTTGCACGGTAGCGCAAACAGATATTGGAACTGGTAGAATGTCCATCGGTAAGTTCGCATCTGTAGTTGCCGTTCAGTATAGGCTATTCAGGCTCTGTTGAAATCCTCTTGCTGTTCATTATTCCTTTCCGGGGAACTCACCTACTCACTCTGCCGATGGACGGTTGTTCGCTAGATCAGGAATATATGTCCGCACAAACTGTCCAGCAGCAGCAAGTGCAATTGCCCCACCAGCCCAACTCGAAACAATTCGAAGATTCTCCTGCATTAAACCTGTGAGGATGACTACTCCGATTCCAAGTAGGACCGTACTTAGCAATATCCAGCGGCGAATCGAACGGAGCAGTAGAATCGTCTCAGAGGGCATGAAAAACGAATTCAGAGCGACTAGTATCAATCTGTCGATGATCTATGAATAGTTCTTATTCATCGAGGAACGAGCATTTGGCGGTTCGACTGTAGCCCGACTAAACGCTCGAACGGATAGCGGAGCTCAGAGTAGATCAATCCCCCGTGAATCTTTCTCTGACAGCCTCTCGTCTCAACGACTAGCCAACATCACTTCTGTAACCATCGTTAACAGCGGCGCTGCCAGCCGATCAGTACCGATAAGGGGGCGCGACGGAAACACCACCGCGTGAGCGAGCTTGGTAAAATCGACCGCACGTTTTTCGAGCGCCGCGTCGCCCCGAACCTCGGCGCGCGGCGAGACGACGTTTCGATCGGTCCCCAGCACGGCGTCGACTTCGGCGTCCTCGACATTGACGGGCGGGCGCTGGTCACCGCGACCGACCCGCTGTCGATCCTCCCGGCGCTCGGCTTCGAGCGCGCCGCGCGATTCGCGCTCGATCTGGTGCTCGCGGATGTCGCGGTCAGCGGCATCCCGCCCTCGCACCTCTCGATTTGTTTTACGCTCCCCGAGTCGATGGACGACGAGGAGTTCGCGGCCGTCTGGGAGACGATCCACGCCGAGTGCGAGGACCTCGGCGTTTCCGTCGTCACCGGTCACACCGCCCGCTACTCGGACCCCTCGTACCCGTGGGTGGGCGCGGCGACCGCCATGGGCGTCGGCGACCACGACGACATCGTCCGCCCGGACGGCGCTCGAGCCGGCGACAGGTTGCTCCTGACGACCGGCCCCGGCGTCGAGTCGGTCGGCCTGCTGAGTACGCTGTTCGGCGACCAACTGGACCTGTCTGTGGGCGTCCTCGAGGATGCACGGGAACGGCTCGAGGACGTCCACTGCGTTCGGGACGCGCTCACAGCCGCGGCGGCCGGACCCGTGAGCGCGATGCACGACGTCACCGAAGGCGGCCTCGCGGGCGCGCTCAACGAGATGGCCGACGGCGCACGGCGGGCGAGCGCCGATCGGGACGTTCGATTCGAAATCGACGGCGCGGCCGTTCCGATTCGGCCCGGCGTGGCGGAAGTCTGTGACGCCCTCGAGATCGATCCGTGGCACGCGACGAGCTGCGGCTCGCTCGTGATCGCCGTCGACCCGGCCGGCGTCGACGCCGTTCGCGGCGCACTCGAGGAGCGAGACACCGTCGTCGCCGAGATCGGACGGGTAGTCGACGGGAGCGGATCGGACGGCGGGGGCGGATCGGACAATGGCAACGGATCTGCCGGCGATGGCGGCTCCGTCTTCGTCGACGGAACGCGGCTCGGGCATCCCCACGTCGACCCCTCGTGGGCCGCGTACGCCGAGTTAGCGGACGAGTGAGATTTTCGGTCCAGTAGGGAACGCGACGCCGCCCCACTACCGATTTATATTTCGGCGAAATAGCTTCGGTATGCGCACGCCAGCACCAGAGACACCACCGATCGCCCTGACGATCGCCGGAAGCGACTCCGGCGGCGGTGCCGGCATCCAGGCCGACTTGGCGACGATGGCCGCCCACGACGTCTACGGGACCAGCGCCATCACCGCGGTCACGGCCCAGCACAGTCGCGGCGTCGAACGTTCCTACCCGCTCGCGCTTGAGGAAGTCGAGGCCCAGCTGTCTGCGGTGACCGACGATTTCGACATCGCTGCAGCCAAGACGGGGATGCTCGCGACGACCGAAATCGTCCGCACAGTCGCAACCGAAGCCGAGCGCTTCGAGTTTCCGCTCGTCGTCGATCCCGTGATGGTCGCCACGTCCGGGGATCGGCTGCTCGAGCCGGAAGCCGAACGGGCCTACGAGGACCTCATCGGCGAGTCGCGAGTCGTCACGCCGAACGCGGACGAAGCCGAGGTCCTAACCGACATCGCGGTCGAAGACCAGCGGAGCGCGGTCGAGGCCGGCGACGCGCTCCTCGAGTTGGGGGCAGAGGCCGCGCTGGTCAAGGGCGGGCACGTCCCAGGCGAGACGATCAGCGACGTGCTCGTCACCGGTTCGGGGACCACGACGTTCGAGCACACGCGCGTCGACACCGACGCGACTCACGGATCGGGCTGTACGCTCGCCGCGGCGATCGCCGCCCGACTCGCCCGTAGCGAGTCGCTCGAGGACGCGGTCGCCGGCGCGACCGACCTTCTCACCCGCGCGGTTCGATACCACTACGACGTTGGCCAGGGTCCCGGTGCGGTCAATCACGGCGTCGAACAGCGAAATCGGGCGGCTATGGAGGCGACCACGGAATCGATCCGAACCGCTGTCAATCGGATCGTCGAGGCAGACATCTCCCCGCTGGTTCCCGAAGTCGGAACGAACGTCGTCGGCGCGACGCCGTACGCGGACGCCATCGAGGAGATCGCGGCCGTCGAAGGGCGCATCACCCGCACGCTCGCCGGGATCAGCCCCAACGGCGCGGTTCGGTTCGGGGCCTCCCAAAACGTCGCGCGGTTCGTCCTCGACGCGCGGGAAGTTTGTCCGAATCTGCGCTTTGCGTGTAACCTCCGATTCAACGCGGACGTCGAAGCGGCACTCGAGGATCTCGAGTGGAGGACGACGGAACTGCCCCGCGAGTCCGACGCCGAGACTGACACCGAGGAGTGGATGGAGCCAGCGGTCGTCGAAACGCTCTTTGACGGCGACGATAGCCACCCGATCGCCGTCGTCGACCGCGGCGCGGTCGGTAAGGAGGCGATGACGTATCTCGTCGCGTCGGAGACCGAGACGCTAGCGGATCGGGTGCTCGAGCTCTACGAGACGTTCCGTTGAGATCGCCGAGACGCCCCGCTGAGGGTTACGAGACGTTCCACCGCCGTTTTTGTCGCTGCGCCCGTCCGATCACGTATGGTAGAGAGTCCATTCGACGTCGAGATTCAGGTCGGCGAGATACTCGAGGCCGAATCGTTCCCGGAAGCGAACAAACCGAAGATGACGAAACTCTGGATCGACCTCGGCGAGGACGGCGAGATTCAGTCGGCCGGACAGCTCGATCACCACTACGAACCCGACGAACTGGTGGGTCGGCAAGTCCTCTGTGCGACGAACCTCGGCAGCGTCCGAATCGCCGGCTTCAAATCCGAGGCGCTGACCGTCGGCGTTCCCGACGAAGACGGATTCCCCGTGCTCGTCGAACCCGACGAGGCGGTTCCACTTGGCGGCGTGCTGTTTTGAGCGGGTCGAGACGGAGACGCCACTGTGAAACCGGTGACCACTTTCGCCGCGGAACCCGCAGGTCTTTTGCGATGGAAGGATAGTCCTCGTGTATGACAGAGGCGACGGGTATCGTCGGCGAGTTTCTCTCGCTCAAGGAGACCACCGACGCCGAGGTGCTGGCGATGCAGTGTGGCGACTTCTACGAGTTCTTCGACGAGGACGCCGAACTCGTGGCCGAGGAACTCGACCTCAAGCTCTCACAGAAGTCCTCCCACGGGTCGTCGTATCCGATGGCGGGCGTTCCGCTCGACGACCTCACGCCCTACCTCAAGGCCCTCGTTGAGCGCGGCTACCGCGTCGCCGTCGCCGACCAGTACGAAACCGACGAGGGGCACGCGCGCGAAATCGTTCGCGTCGTGACCCCCGGCACGCTCCTCGAGACGACCGACGCCGACGCGCAGTATCTCGCGGCCGTCGTCGAGGACGGCGCTGCAGGCGGGTCGGCAGGCGCGTCACCGACTGCCGACGTCGGTGACGACGCGTCCTACGGCCTGGCGTTCGCCGACGTGACGACCGGACGATTCCTCGTCGCGAGCGGCGAGGACAGCGCGGAGACGTTGACGGAACTGTATCGATTCGATCCCGTCGAGGTGTTGCCGGGTCCTGCGGTTCGCAACGACGACGAACTCGTTCAGCGGATTCGCGATCGGACCGACGCGACGTTGACCCTCCACGAGGCCGAATCGTTCGCGCCCAAACGCGCCGAGCACGTCGTTCGCGAGCAGTTCGGACGCGAACCGCTCGAGGGCCTCGACGTTCCCCGACCCGCGATTTCGGCGGCGGGGTCGATCCTCTCGTACGTCGAGGAGACCGGAGCCGGCGTGCTCGCGTCGATGACCCGGATCACGACCCACCGCAGCGACGATCACGTGACCCTCGACGGCACGACCCAGCGCAACCTCGAGCTAACCGAGACGATGCAGGGCGACCGCGAGGGGTCGCTGTTCGCGACCATCGACCACACCGAGACGAGCGCGGGCGGGCGGCTTCTCAAAGAGTGGCTGCAGCGACCTCGAAGATCGCAGTCGGTCCTCGAGGAGCGCCAGCAAAGCGTCGCCGCCCTCGCTTCGGCCGCGCTGGCTCGCGACGAACTCCGCGAGGTGCTCGGGGCGGCCTACGATCTCGAGCGACTGGCCTCGAAAGCGACCCACGGAAGCGCCGATGCGCAGGACCTGGTCGCGGTTCGAGAGACGCTCGAGGTGCTGCCGCAGATCGCCGACGTAATCGATTCGGACGCGGAGTTAGGCGAGTCGCCGCTCTCGGCGATCGTGGATCGGCCGGACCGAACGGCGGTCGCCGACCTCTGGGAGATGCTGGAGGAAGCGATCGCCGAGGAACCGCCCTCGACGGTGACCCAGGGCGGCTTGCTCCAGCGGGGCTACCGCGAGGAACTCGACGAGGTGATCGACCGCCACGAGGCGGTCCGACGATGGCTCGAGAACCTCGCCGACCGAGAGAAGCGCGAATACGGACTGAGCCACGTCACCGTCGACCGGAACAAGACCGACGGCTACTACATTCAGGTGGGCCGGTCGGTCGCCGACGAGGTGCCGGACCACTACGAGCAGATCAAGACGCTGAAAAACTCGAAGCGGTTTACGACGCCCGAACTCGAGGACAAAGAACGGGAAATCTTGCGACTCGAAGAGCGACGGGGCGACCTCGAGTACGAACTCTTCGAGTCGCTTCGCGAGGACGTCGCCGCGGAGGCGGCGCTGTTGCAGGACGTCGGGCGAGCGCTCGCGACGGTCGACGCGCTCTCGAGTCTGGCGACCCACGCGGCGGCCAACGGCTGGGTGCGGCCCGAACTGCGTCGAGACGGCGACCTCGAGATCGATCAGGGCCGCCATCCCGTCGTCGAGCAGACGACCGAGTTCGTGCCCAACGACGTGCGGATGACCGACGACCGGGGCTTTCTGGTCGTCACCGGTCCGAACATGTCCGGGAAATCGACGTACATGCGCCAGGTCGCCTGCATCGTTCTGCTCGCGCAGGTCGGCAGCTTCGTGCCCGCTCGAGAGGCCGAAATCGGGCTCGTCGACGGCATCTTCACCCGGGTCGGGGCGCTCGACGAGTTGGCCCAGGGGCGCTCGACGTTCATGGTCGAGATGAGCGAACTCTCGAACATCCTCCACACCGCGACCGAGGAGTCGCTGGTGATTTTGGACGAGGTGGGCCGGGGTACCGCGACCTACGACGGCATCTCGATCGCGTGGTCGGCGACCGAGTATCTCCACAACGAAGTTCGAGCCAAGACCCTCTTTGCGACCCACTATCACGAACTGACGGGACTCGCAGAACACCTGCCGCGGGTCGCGAACGTCCACATCGCTGCCGACGAACGCGACGGCGACGTAACCTTTCTCCGGACGGTTCGAGACGGCCCGACGGATCGCTCCTACGGGATTCACGTCGCCGACCTCGCCGGGGTTCCCGGCCCCGTCGTCGACCGAGCGCGGGATGTGCTCGGACGCCTGCGCGAGGAGAAGGCCATCGAGGCGAAAGGCGACGGCTCCTCGGAGCCGGTTCAGGCCGTCTTCGACCTCTCGAGTGGCACGATGGAACGGTCGGCGACGACCGACGGCGGCGAGGCCGCGTCGAAATCGGCCACCCAGGCCAGTCTCGAGACGGCGGCGAGTAGCGAGACGGACGCCGACCGCGAAGCCGCACTCGAGCCCGAGAAAGCGGACGTGCTCGCGGATCTCGAGGATGTCGACGTGAACGAAACGTCGCCGATCGAACTGCTCACGAAGGTACAGGAGTGGCAACGGAGGCTCGAAGATGAGTGAGCAGAACGATACTGACGACCGCGGGACGGCTCCCGACGGTCGCGAGATCGATCGCACCGATCACGAAATCCGCGAACTCGACGAGGACACCGTCGCGCGCATCGCCGCGGGCGAGGTCGTCGAGCGACCCGCCAGCGCCGTCAAGGAACTGCTCGAGAACAGCCTCGACGCCGACGCCTCGAGGGTCGACATCGCCGTCGAGGACGGCGGCACGGAGCTGATTCGGGTCGCCGACGACGGCCGCGGGATGACCGAATCGGCGGTCCGGGCGGCGGTCCGCCAGCACACGACTAGCAAGATCGAGGGACTCGAGGACTTAGAGTCCGGCGTCGCGACGCTCGGGTTCCGCGGCGAAGCGTTGCACACGATCGGGTCGGTGTCGCGCCTGACCGTCGAGACGCGGCCTCGAGCCGATGGCGACGGAGCCGGTCAGGACGAAGCGGCTGGGGCTGGCACGAAACTCGTCTACGAAGGCGGCGAGGTCACCGCCGTCGAGCCGGCGGGCTGTCCCGAGGGGACCACCGTCGAGGTGGCGGATCTGTTCTACAACACGCCCGCCCGCCGGAAGTTCCTGAAGACGACGGCGACGGAGTTCGCCCACGTCAACCGCGTCGTCACCCGCTACGCGCTGGCCAATCCCGACGTCGCCATCTCGCTGACCCACGACAGCCGCGAGGTGTTCGCGACGACGGGCCAGGGCGACCTGCAGGAGGCGATCCTCTCGGTGTACGGCCGCGAGGTCGCGAAGGCGATGATTCCCGTCGAGGCCGACGGCGGCGAACTCCCCGTCGGCCCGCTCGAGTCCGTGACGGGGCTCGTCTCCCACCCCGAGACGAACCGTTCGAGCCGGGACTACCTCGCGACGTACGTCAACGGCCGGGCGGTCACCTCCGACGCGATCCGGCAGGGGATCATGGGTGCCTACGGAACGCAACTCGGCAGCGACCGCTACCCCTTCGTCGTACTCTTTCTCGAGGTTCCGGGCGAGGCCGTCGACGTGAACGTCCACCCGCGCAAGCGCGAAGTCCGCTTCGACGATGACGACGCCGTTCGTCGGGCGGTCGACGCAGCCGTCGAATCGGCGCTGCTCGAGCACGGTTTGCTCCGCTCGAGCGCGCCGCGGGGCCGTTCCGCGCCGCGCGAAACCCGAATCGAGCCGGACGGGATCGACGGGCTGGATAGCATCGACGGGCGCGGGGGCTCCGCCGGAGCCGAATCGGATCGATCGCTCGAGGCTGACGCTGCCGGGGAGCGCGCGGGCGAAGCGAGCGGTGGCGAGGCGGCTCGAGCATCGAACGCGGACTCGGAACCGGCGGTGCGGTCGGAAACGGGGTCGGAGCCGACGACGAACGCGGAAACGACGCCGGAGTCGCCGGCGAACGCGGAAGCGGCTGCCGACGAACCGTCGACGACGGCGCGCGACGCCGACCACCCAGCGCCGACGAGTCGAGCGAAGGGGTCCTCAAGAACCGAGGACGACGCGCCGCAAACAGGTGGGACGCGAACGGAGGATGACTCGCTAACCAGCGGCCAGACAGCCGAGCGTTCCGAACGGGGCGCGTCAGGCTCCGAAACCGCATCCACAGCGGACCACACCGGGTCGGATACCGGGCACGGAGCCGACCTCGAGCCCGCTCGTAAGTTCTCGGGCGACACCGAACAGCGAACGCTCGCCGGCGATGTCGCGACCGGCGAGGAGACGGCGTTCGACTCCCTGCCCAACCTTCGGGTTCTCGGGCAGCTACGGGATACCTACCTCGTCTGTGAAACCGCCGACGGCCTCGCGTTGATCGACCAACACGCCGCGGACGAGCGCGTAAACTACGAACGGCTTCAGGAGGCCTTCGCCGACGATTCGACGGCGCAGGCGCTCGCCTCGCCGGTCGAACTCGAGCTCACGGCGGCCGAAGCCGAGGCGTTCGAACACTACCGCGAGGCGCTCTCGCGGCTCGGCTTCTACGCCGACCGGACCGACGACCGGACGGTGGCCGTGACGACCGTCCCCGCGGTGCTCGAGAAAACTCTCGAGCCGAGTCGACTGCGAGACGTGCTGGCGTCGTTCGTTTCGGGCGACCGCGAGGCCGGCTCCGAGACGGTCGATGCGCTGGCAGACGACTTTCTCGGCGATCTGGCGTGTTACCCCTCTATTACGGGCAACACGTCGCTGACGGAGGGGTCCGTCCTCGAGTTGCTCGAGGCGCTCGACGCCTGCGAGAATCCCTACGCCTGTCCGCACGGACGCCCGGTGATCGTCCGCTTCGACGAGGGCGAGATCGAAGACCGGTTCGAGCGGGATTATCCGGGCCACGGCGGTTGATCTCGAGCGGTCGATCGGACGCAACACCCGCGTCGGCTGCATCTGTGCTCTAAGATCCACCCCGACCATGGGAACAGTGGCTATAACCAGTATGCGAGTGTCCCGCTAGCTAGTGTCAAACATGGCAGCGAACGAAGCGAAAACTGCTCGAGAGGAGTGGGGGACTCGATTCGGGTTCCTGATGGCCATGGTCGGCGGCATGGTCGGGGCCGGAAACATCTGGCGCTTTCCCTACGTGATGGGGGACAACGGCGGCGGGGCGTTCGTCCTGGCGTTTCTGGTACTGCTGTTTTTACTCGCCGTTCCCGGACTGATGGCGGAGGTCGCACTGGGTCGATACACGAACAAGGGCGTCATCGGAGCGTTTCGCGACGTGCTCGGCCCCGGCGGGATGGTCGGATTGGGCGTCGTCGTCCTGCTGGTCAACATCGCGTTGATGTCCTACTACGCGCCGCTGATCGGGTGGACGCTGTACTACGCGGTACACTCGTTGCTGTTTACGTTCACCTCGAGCGGGTTCGAAGCCGAGCCGTTCATGAACGCCTTCTTCGCCAATCCGGCGCTCATGATCGGGCTTCACACGCTCGTGATGGCGAGCGTTGCGGGTATCCTCATGCTGGGCATCCGTCGCGGTGTCGAACGCATCGTCGTCGTGGCCGTCCCGGCGCTCGTCGCGTCGCTCGCGGTCATGACCGCCTACGGGCTGACCCTCGATGGGGCGGCCGACGGGCTCGCCTTTGCCTTCAGCATCGACTGGGCGTATCTCACCTACAGCAGCACCTGGATCGAGGCGCTCGGACAGGCGCTATTCTCGACGGGGCTGGGCTGGGGGATCGCCCTGACCGTGGGTAGTTACCTCCGCGAGTACGACGACGTGCCCCTCGGGGGCGGCGTCTTCACCGCGATCGGCGAGTCGAGCGTCGGGATCCTCGCCGCGCTCGCGATTTTCCCGGTCGTCTTCTCGGTCGGCGTCGAACCAGACGCAGGCGCGGGACTCGCGTTCGTCTCGCTCGTGCAGGTGTTCCCCGAAATCCCCTTCGGAGCGCTCGTCGCCATCCTGTTTTTCCTCGGGTTTTTCATCGCGACGTTTACTTCGGGGCTGCTCATCACCGAAGTCAGCGTCACGACGGTCTCGGAGGAAACGCGATTCAACCGAACGCAGACCGTTCTCGGAGTCTGTGGGGCGATCTGGCTCCTCGGACTCCCGAGTGCGTACTCGACCGAATTCCTCGGCTTCGCCGACTTCCTGTTCGGCAGTTGGGGGCTCCCGCTGGCGACGCTCTCGATCATCCTCGTCATCGGCTGGGTGATGGGACCGAAGCGACTGCGCGTCCTCGCGGTCAACAGAAACGCCGGGATCCACATTAGCTCGTGGTGGGACCCCGTGATCAAGTACGTCATCCCTGCGGTCATGCTCTTCATCATGAGCTACTACGCCGTCGACGAGTTCGGATCGCCGGAGATGATCGGCGGCATGCTCGTCATCGTTCTGTTCCCGCTCATCGGCTACGGAATCATGTCCGTCGCCGACCGATCGGCAGTCGAGGAAGAAACCGCCGAGGTTCCCGGAGGTGACGACTGATGGCGTTGACTCCCCCCGTGATCGGCATGCTCGCGTTCACCCTGTTCGCGTTCTGGGGCGTCGCCGGCTGGGCGCTCGTCCGAACGCTCCGACAGGAGCGCCGCAAGGTCGAACTGCTCGAGGACCAGGATCGGATCGACACCTACTCGCCGAAAGCCCTCGCGGAACTGCACGAGTGGATCGAACACAATCCCGAAGACCCGCTCGCTCCGAAAGCCCGAGAGCAGTACAACGAGTGCGTCGACACCCTCGAGACGGTCGATAACCGCTTCTACGACTGGAGCGAGCGAGAAATCGACTCACTCGAGCGGCTGTAACCATCCAGTCGCGGGTTTCGTCGACGGCCGTGAGGAGACTAGTCGAACGACCTACGAGACCACAGCACGCTACACAATGCACACCGAAACACTGATCGAAACGCTGGATACGCACACCGCAGGCGAGCCGACGCGGATCATCACGAGCGGACTGGATCGATCGAAGCTCTCCGGCGATTCCGTCGCAGCTAAGTGCCGCACCTTCGCGCAGAACCAGGACTGGCTCCGGGAACTCGTCCTCTGTGAGCCGCGGGGGCACGACGACATGTTCGGCGCGGTGCCGGTCGAACCCGCCGCGAACGACGCCGATCTCGGACTGTTTTTCATGGACACCGGCGGCTACCTCGAGATGTGCGGCCACGGAACCATCGGCGCGGTGACGGCGCTGCTCGAGACGAACCAACTCGAGGCCCGAGAGACGATCACCGTCGAGACGCCGGCCGGACTCGTCCGCACGCATCCGACGGTCGACGAAACCGGACGTGTCGAGTCCGTCGCGATCAGAAACGTCGAGTCGTTCGTCGCCGACGCGCTGACGGTTTCGCTCGAGGGCAGAGATGAGACGCGATCCGTTCCGGTCGATATCGTCTTCGCCGGAAACGCCTTCGCGCTCGTCGATGCCGGAACGCTCGGACGAGCGATCGAACCGGACAACGTCGAAGCGTTCGTCGAGGACGGCCTCGAGATCCGCCGAGCGATCAACGACCGCCTCACGGTCGACCACCCGTTCACGGGCGAGTGCCATCCGGTCTCGCTCGTCGAATTCTACGAGGAAGGGGCGAACGTAGATCGAAATGTCGTCGTCTTCGGCGACGGGCAGGTCGACCGCTCCCCCTGTGGCACGGGGACCTGTGCGAAAATGACGCTCTTGCACCGGAACGGCGCGCTCGCGGTCGACGAACCCTACACCTACGAGAGCATCATCGGAACCCGGTTTACGGGGCAGTTGCTCGAGGCCGAGCGACGCGACGGGATCACCGTCACGACGCCGGAGGTACGGGGATCAGCCCACATCACCGGCCAGCACACGTTCACGAAAGACCCAGAAGACGAGATTACGGGGCTTTCGCTGACGGGAGCGGCCGACGGGATCGGGACGGAAACGCTCTGAGCGATCGAGCTGCCGAACGGATCGTCGAACGCTACTCGGTGCGGGTAGTCGTTACTCGCCGCCGGGATACTGGTAGGTCTTATCGCCCGCGTTCACCGACTCGAACTCTTGGCGCATGCCGATCGGGATCGTTTCGGATTTGCCGATGACCATGTAGCCGTCCTCGACGAGCGAGTCCCGGATCGTTTCGAAAATCGGCGTCTTGTGCTCGTCGTTGATGTAGATGAGAATGTTTCGACAGACGACCATATCGAAGCCGGATTTCGATCGACCGTTGATCAGGTCGTGACGTTCGAACTCGACTGGTTCGCGGACCGTCTCCGCGACCTCGACGGAGTCGTCCCGTCTCGTGATGTACTGGGTCGGTCGCCCGAGAAAGTCCAGTTGGCTCGAGATGTCGTCAGTTTGTAAATCCTGATAGACACCGCCACGAGCCGTCTCGAGTGCGTCTTCGCTGATATCGGTCGCGAGGATGCTGATTCGAGATTCGTCGATTTCGCGATCGCTGTGTGCGAGCATCGACAGCGAGTAGGGCTCGCGACCGTCCGCACACGCCGCACTCCAGATGCGGACCGACGATTTTTCGTCGGTCAGTTTCCGGAGGAGGGTCTGAATCCCCTCCCAGACGCTCGGGTTCCGAAAGAACCCGGTGACGTTGATGCTCAGCGCGTCGAGGAGTTCCTCCTGTTCGGCTTCGTCGCGTTTCAACACCGAATAGTACTCCGCGTACGATCCGGAGTCAGTTCGGCGCATCCGCGACGAGACGCGTCGGTCGAGGTAGCGTTCGTTGTAGTAACTCGTCGCGAAGGAGAGTTCCTCCTCGACGAACTCGAGAATCGGCTGAATAGTATCTGATGTACTCATAGCACGCGGTCCGAGATATATCGATACATGGAATCAGCGGCCTTATACGTACCGGCAGTTGGAAGTTACGGTTTTCTTAGATTTTTGTGAGTGAAAGAGGCGACGGAGCGGGGATAATCACTCAAGCGTAGCGGGGTATCACGACACAAATATCAATATCCTATCTGTTTGTCGCTAGGAGCCCCACTGGCAGTGACACTGAAATGGGTTCGCCGGGACGTACACGATGAACGACATGGAACGGATCGATATCAGCGCGGGCTTTAGCATTCACGACTACCGAACGAAACTGAAACTCCTCCACGACGACGGAGACACGCGAACGCTCGAGAACCGGGCGGAACTTGGCTGTCCCTCGTGCGGACGGGCATTCACTCGGTTATTCGTCACCGAGAACGCGACAGCGTCGTTCGACGCGCCGCCCGAGCGGCCGTTCTGTCTCGCCCGAACCGAAGCGAAACTACTGTTGTTGGCACACTGAGTGCGGATACCGCCCAGCACCGGTCGACGACCGACAGCGGAGACTACTCGAGCGTCTTGGGAACCCACGTTCGATTCGGATCGTCGGTTGCTTCCATCCACTCGACCAATCGCTCGCTCATCTCTCCCCGGACCTCCTCGTACGCCGGGTGCTCGATCAGGTTCTGCAGTTCCGCCGGGTCCGCCTCGAGGTCGTACAGTTCGTTCACGTCGGGACCGTTGTAGACGAACTTGTATCGGTCCGTGCGAACCATCCGCTGCGTATAGAGGCCGAACTCGTCGCCGTGGTACTGGGCGAACACCGAGTCCGGCCACTCCGCGGGGCGGTCTCGCTCACGTCCGCGCTTGGCGTCGCTCTCGAGGAACGGAACGAGACTCCGCGCGTGAAACGAGTCGGGAACCGGAACGTCGCCGATCTCGAGGAACGTCGCCGCCAGGTCGTGGAGCATGACCGGTTCCCGACAGACCGAGCCAGCCTCGACCACGCCCGGCCAGCGGACCTGCAGCGGAACGTGGTAGGTATCGTCGTACATCAGCGGGCCCTTGTTGAACTGCCGGTGCGAGCCCGCGAAATCGCCGTGATCCGAGGCGTGAACGACCACCGTCTCCTCGGCGAGGCCCGTCCGCTCGAGCGCCGCGAGAATCCGCTCGAGTTGGTCGTCGATCATAGTGACGAATCCCCAATACTTGGCGACGGCCTCGGCCCAAAGATCCCAGTCGAAGTCGGCGACGCCGCGATACTCGAGGTACTGTTTCTGTACCCGAGGTTTCCCGTCGTACGTTTCGGCGTAGCTCTCCGGCGGTTCGATCGCCTCGGGATCGTACATCGAGGCGTAAGGTTCGGGAACGACGTAGGGGTGGTGCGGACCGTAGAAATCGGCGCGGTGAAAGAAGGGGCGATCGCTATCGGCTTTTGCATGGGCTTCGATCGCGTCGATCGTCCGCTCCGCGAGAAACCAGGCTCGCGTCTCCTCGACATCGACCGGCGTCTTCGCGGCGACGAAAGTCCCGTCGCTTCCGTCGCGCGGAGCGTCGCCGGTGTAGACTGCCTCCTCGAATTCGACGTCGCCGACGGGAACGCCGCGCTCGTCGCGGTACTCGCGAAACGCTTCGTCGATGTCGTCGTGGTGCTTATCGCTGCCACCGAGATACGAGAACCCGAAGTCCTCGGGGGTCTGCTCGCGGCCGACGTGCCACTTTCCGGTGTACGTTAGCTCGTAGCCCGAATCCGCGAGCAGTTCCGAAAACGTCGGGAGTTCCGGCGGGAGATCCTGCTGGATCGCATCGGCTTCGTGGCAGTTGTTGAGCATGCCGTGGCCGTGGGGAAACAGTCCGGTCAGCAGCGACGCGCGAGCGCTCGAGCAGATGCTGATCGGCGTGAACGCCCGCTCGAAGCGCATCCCCTCGCTCGAGAGTCGGTCCATCGTCGGGGTC
Source organism: Halostagnicola larsenii XH-48 (assembly GCF_000517625.1). Taxonomy (GTDB): domain Archaea; phylum Halobacteriota; class Halobacteria; order Halobacteriales; family Natrialbaceae; genus Halostagnicola; species Halostagnicola larsenii. The sequence continues at coordinate 2,421,221 of NZ_CP007055.1, forward strand.
TCGACCGGAGGCCCGTCGGGTGCGCTGCAGTCGTAGCGCTCCTGGTCGGTGAGGACGAGCAAGACGTTGGACGGTGTGTCTGCCATCGGGACGGCTACACCGGGCGGCTAGTTAACGGTTACACCAGTGAGAAAGAGTGGATATCGAAACTCTCATGTGCCCGAATCTGACCAGCGTGATTCAATTCAAAAACCTCCCACTCGTCCGAGTCGACAGATTCGTCGTTAGGAAAAGTCCTCGGCGGTCGGCCGCTCCGCGTCGCCGGGGAACTCGTCGACCGGGGCCTGCACCTGATCGCCCGAGTCCATATCCTTGATCGTCACCTCGTCGTTCGCCAGATCCTGCTCGCCGACGATCACGGTCGTCTCGGCGTTGATCGAGTCTGCGTAGTTGAGCTGTGCGCCAAAGGAACGGCCGGCGATGTCGGTTTCGACGACGTGGCCGCGCTCGCGGAGCGCGCGGGTGATCCGCGCGGCTTCCGATCGCGTGTCGCCGACCTGCAGGACGTAGTAGTCCGTCCGCACCGCCTCCTCGGGCCAGACGTCCGCCCGCTGTAAGAGCAGCGACAGGGTCGCGTGCCCCGGCGCGACGCCCACCGCGGGCGTCGGCTGGCCGCCGAACTGCTCGATGAGGTCGTCGTAGCGACCGCCACCGAAGATCGACCGCGAGACCTCGCCAGCGGAATCGAAGCACTCGAAGACGATCCCCGTGTAGTAATCGAGCCCGCGAGCGGTCTCGAGCGAGATCGTACAGTACTCCCGGACGCCGAAGTCCTCCGCGGCCTCGAGTACGTTCTGGAGGTTTTCGACCGCCTCGGTGACGCGCTCGGTGCCGGCGAACTCCTCGATTGCCTCGAGATCGCCCGCCGCGATCAGATCATCGAACACCTCGGCCTGCTCGACCGTGAGCCCGGCGCCGACGAGCAGGTCGTGATACTCGGCCTGGGAAATTTTGTCGGACTTGTCAACGGCGCGGATCGCCGCCTCCGTGTCGATATCGGCGTCGTAGGTCTCGAGGACGCCCCCGAGGATGTCGCGGTGGGAGATGCGAAAGTCGAAGTCGGCCGACTCGAGCCCGAGACCCGTCATCGCGTCCGCGGCCCACGCCAGAATCTCGGCGTCGGCTTCGGGTTCGCTCGAGCCGAAGATGTCGACGTTCGTCTGGTAGAACTCGCGCTGGCGGCCCTGCTGGACCTGCTCGTAGCGCCAGAACGGCCGCGTCGAGAACCACTTGATCGGCTTCGAGAGCTCCTGTTGCTTGGCGACGACCATCCGCGCAACGGTCGGCGTCAGCTCCGGCGTGAGCGTGACGTGGCGACCGCCCTGATCCTCGAAGGCGTACAGTTCGTCGACGATGTCGTCGCCGCTTTTGTCCGTCCACATCGCCGCCCGCTCGAGCGCCGGCGTTTCGATCTCGCGAAAGCCGTACTGGCGGGCCGTCTCCTCGATGGTGTCGATGGTCCGCCGTCTGGCAGCCATCTCGTCGGGATAGACGTCACGAAAACCCTTGATCCGGTCGTACATGACCACCCGTTCGAGCAGCGCGAACTTCTAACCTTTCGTTCGCGGACGGGTCGCACCGTACCGGTTCGGAACACGCTCCGTCACCGAAGATCGGTCACGTGCGTCTGCTCGTGATCGGGAAAACACTCGTCGATCGCCGCCTCGCCGTCCGCTTCGACGAGAAGCGCCCTGAGTTCGGCCTCGTAATCCGCCCGCGTGATCTCCTCGCTCGGGCCGACAGTCACGTCGAACGTGTCCTCGACGATCCGGTCGACGGCTGTCCGGCCGAACCCCGAGAGGGGTGCGATGTAGTCGATCCCGTGGCGATCCTCGAGGCTCTGGGCCTGCGCACGCGATACCGTCGGGACTCGGTCGTCCCGGCGCGTGCCGTCGGCGACCGCGTCGTACCCTTCCTCGGCCGCCCGCTCTAAGGCGTGCTGGTGGACGAGCTGAATGCCGTTGCGTGGAAAGCCGTCCTCGCGGATTCGGTCGACGGCCTCCTCGGCGACGCCCGGATCGAGCTGGAGGCGCTCGAACGGAAAGTCCGTCGCCCGAGCGGTCGCTCGAGCGTGTTTCCAGTCGTCGGTGATGCCGAAATGCGCCGTCAATAGCGTGACATCGTAAAACCGCTCGAGGAGGACGGCAGCGAGCGTCGAGTCTTTGCCGCCGCTGTAGAGGACTCCGAGCCGCATCAGCGCCGCTTGATGTCGAAGCTTTTCTTCTCGGGCTTTAGTTCCTTGAGCAGTTGCTTCATCTTGTCGTCGTCGATCTTGCCCTGAATGCGCCCGCTCTGGGCGAGTGCGACGACCTGTCGTTCGACCTGTTCGCCGAACTGCTCTTTGCTCATCTTGACGGTGTTGAGCCGCTGTCGGGCCTCGTCGGTCAGGTGCTGGCGGAGCAGGGCCTGTTTTTGCGCGTCGGCCTGCTGTTTTGCGGCCTCCTGTGCCTGGTCGTCGCCCTGGTTTTCCGCACGATTCTGTAGCTCCTCCATCTTCTGCTTTCGCAGTTCTTCGATATCGTCCTCTGAAGGCGTGCCACTCATACACTCGTGTATTCCCGCAGTGGGGAAAATGATTACGGACCGGCCCGATCAGCGCAACCGCTCTCCGGGGGAATCGGTTCGAAAACGAATCGGTCGATACGTTCGCGTCTCCCGTTTCGCACTCGTCAACAGGGCCTCACGAAGCAGCGACGTCTACGCGTAACGCTCGAGTTCCGGACGGTCGAGGTCCTCGAGGACCTCACCGGCGGTTTCGTCGAGGAAACTCCGCCCGTCGGCGGTGATTCGGCGTCCCTGACCCTCCGCGGTCTCGACGAGGTCTTCGTCCTCGAGTTGCTGGAGGATGGTTCGGATCACGTTTCGCGAGCCGTCCGTTCGCTTGTCGGCGGACACCTGATAGCGGTTCGAACCGCCCTTCGCGCCACCGTACTCGGTCGAGAGACGTTCGACACCGACCGGGCCGGTATCGGCGACCTTGCGGAGCAGACTGGCAGCGCGGACTGCCCAGAAGTCGTCCTGTTCGGGCGGCAGGTCGCGGCTCGCGCCGGTTTTCGTGAATTGTGCCCAGTCGGGTTCGTCGAGTCGGTCCTCGAGGTCCTCGGCGAGCGCCTGAATCAGCGCGTCCGCCGGAACGTCGTACATCGTAGCCATTGGCGTTTGGTTCCCTTCCGCGGCATTTAAGACCATCGTTGTGGCCGTCGTCGGTGATCGTGAGCCGTCGTGGCACACCACGAGCGACGGCTCACGCCGGACGGTTTTTCGCACTCGAGTCGAAAGGGAGGGCATGGACGAACGCGCCGCGCTGGCAGTGCTCGAGGACGAACTCGGGCCGGTCGGAGACGACGCCGCCGTCGTCTCCGACCTCGTCGTGACGACGGACATGCTCCACGAGACGACCGACTTCCCGCCGGGAACGACCCGATACACCGCTGGCTGGCGAGCCGTCGGCGCGTCGCTCTCTGACGTCGCCGCGATGGGCGGGCGGGCGACCGCCGCCGTCGCGGCCTACGCCGCGCCCGAATTCGACGAGTCGGAGCTACTGGCGTTCGTTCGCGGTGCGAGCGACGTCTGCGACCTCGTCGGTGCGGAGTACGTCGGCGGCGACCTCGACGGCCACGAGGAGTTTACGGTAGCGACGACGGCGTTCGGGACGACGGATGCGCCCGTCCGCCGGAGCGGTGCCGAGCCCGGTGACCTCATCTGCGTCACCGGGACGCTCGGACGCAGCGCGGCCGCGCTCGAGCTATTCGAACGCGCAGACTCGAGCGAACGCCAGTCAGGTAGCGCTCAAACGGACACGAGCGATCGAGAGGCGGACCTCGAGCGCGCGAACGAACTGTTTCGATTCGAGCCGCGGGTCGACGCCGGACGGACGCTCGCGCCCCACGCGACCGCGATGATGGACTCAAGCGACGGGCTCGCCCGCTCACTCTACCAGCTCGCCGAGGCGTCGGAGTGCGGATTCGCCGTCGATTCCTCGGCGATTCCGATCGACGACGCCGTCTTCGACACGGCCGAGACGGACGAGGCGGCGCTCGAGCGGGCGATCACGTTCGGCGAGGACTTCGAACTCGTCGTGACGATTCCCGAAGCGGCGCTCGAGTCGGCCGAGGCCGCGACGACGGTGGCTCTCACGCCGATCGGAACCGTCGTCGACGACGGTATCACCATGGACGGAGAGCCGCTTCCGGATCGTGGGTACACGCACGGCTAGGCTCAGAAGAGGGCCTGATACGATTTTCTGGAACCGAACGATCAGCCGACGACCGTGACCGGAACCGGCGTGAAACAGAGGAGTCCGATCCCGAACGTCGCCACTCCGAGCGCGAAGCGTTTGGGATCGAGCGGTTCGTCGTGGACGGGACGGGCGGGTCCGGCGGTCGCGACGAAGATGGTGATCACTCCCCAGAAACACCAGATGAGGACAGTGTTGAGGCTGTGGTCGCCGACGTAGTAGAGGTAGCCCGCGAGCGCGAACAGCGCGCCGGGGACGATGGCTGCGATCGTTCGCTGGAAGGATCCCGCCATCGAGCGTAGAATGTGTCCGCCGTCGAGTTGCCCGACCGGGATGAGATTCAAGAACGTGACGAACAGCCCGACCCAGCCGCCGATAACGACCGGATTCACGTCCCTCGCGGGATCGTTCCGGTACAGTGGCTGGTCGAACGCCGACGCGAGAAACTCGAGCAACGGCGGGTAGCCGAGCCGGAGTTCGACCGTGTTCGGGTCGGTGAGGAGCTGGTCGGGGACGGCAACAGGCGGCAGGTGCAGACCGACACTGATCACGCCGACCGTCGCGACGAGTCCCGCCAGCGGCCCTGCAGCGCCGATATCGAACAGCGCCTTGCGGTCCGGCATTCGACCTTTCATCTTGATGACCGCACCCATCGTCCCGATGAGCGTCGGAATGGGGATGAAATAGGGGAGCGAGGCGCTGACTCTGTGGTACCGGCTCATCAGATAGTGTCCCATCTCGTGAACGCCGAGGACGCCGAGGATAGCCGCGGTAAACGGCCAGGCTTGCCAGATCTCCGCCGGGTTCGAAAACGGATCGGTATAGTACCACATCGAGCCGGCAAACAGCGTCGAGACGACCGTCGCAACGAACAGGAGGATGTTCGTCCAGGGAATTCCACGAACGCCGAGGCGGGTCGGTTCGGCGACGATGACGTACCGTCCGTCGCGAACCGTCAACCGTGCCTCGTAACCGGATTCTCGAAAGACCGACCACAGTTCGCGCATCATCGATTCGGGCGAAACCAGCGGCGTCCCGACGTACAGAAGTGTCTCGTCCTCCCGTCGCGTTTCGGAAACGACGAACGTCGACTCGATCCGCTCGAGGGAGGGACCGTCATCGGGCGGGTCGACATCGTTGTTCACAGAGGAATACCAGTGTCGTCCGACGGCGGACGAATCCGGGCCGTCCATCACCGGTGGTTCACCCTCGGTTCGTATAAATGGACTGCCGGACGACAGGCACTGATTATCGGCTGGGTGAGATCGGAACAAAATCGAGGCAGGATATGTCGGGCGCCGTCGCGGCCGCCGACACGAACAGGGGTGAACAACGTGTGAGAGGGGGTGTGTGTTATATCGGAGTTACGCGGGTGCGACGCGCCAGGTGGTCGCGCTCGTGTAGGACCACTTCTCGACCTCGAGATCAGTCGCAGATTCCGAGAGTTTGACCATTAGCGCGCCGATCTCTTTGGGGGACATACCGACATCATCAGCGATGAACTTTCCTTTGAAGTACAGTTCGCCGTCTTTTGCGCGATTGCGCAGGTAATTTTTCAGGCGACGTTCCTTGCTTTCCGTGGAGGATTGGGCTGTAGTGCTCATCGACGAATATGCCTTGTCGGGGAAGCATGTTATAAAGGGAGGTCGGTTAGCAGATTTTCGGATATGTTTAGGCCAAACGGGGTAAATAGACATTTTATGCCCCTTCACAACCGCCACTGAGACGATTTTATATCGGGTTAGAAATTTTATAACCGCCCCTAACATATTATCTCCAACCCTATGGACATATACCTTACATATCCATTGCCATATATTATTTGCGTTAATATATGCTCCCAATTGCAGAATGTAATTTAATCAGTCCGGTCATGCACCCAGAATTCGTCCTCGACCGTGACCTCTTTTTTGAACAGCGGGACCTCGTCCTTCAATCGATTGATGCCGTCTTCGACCGTTCGAAACGCCTCCTCGCGGTGGCCGGCGAGGACAACCACGAACACGATATCCTCGCCGTCCTCGACGATGCCGGTTCGGTGGTACATGACGACTTCGTAAACGCCGTCTCGAGACTCGAGATCCTCCCGAAGCGCGGCCATCCGCTGCTCTGCAACGCCTTCGTACTTCTCGAACTCGAGGTACTCCGTCCGGTCGTCGTCCGGGTCGTCCATCGCGCGCACCCGGCCGGTGAACGTCGCGATCGCGCCGGCTCGATCGGCCTTCGGCGAGCGCTTGACCTCCGCCACGAGCGATTCGAGGGTTTCGTACGGTTCGTGGTCCTCGAGCGCGTCAACGAGGTCGATCGCCTCGAGTTCGGCGGACGAGGTGATCGACGCGAGCACGGGGCCGCCGTCAGACGGTTCGTCCCCCTCGCCGACGACGATCGAGGGGTGTCGGAGCGCTGGGACGCCGACGACGACAGCGTACTCACAGTCGCGAACCAGCGTATCGAGCGCATCGCCGACGGAGAGGCCGGTTCCCGTGGCGGTCCAGTCGCCGTCCGCCCCGAGGTCGTAGGTTACGGCGCCGCCGGGCGTCAACGCCTCGTGCGTGCCGTCGGCGATCGTCGCATCGTATCGAATCACGCCGACCTGCCCCGCTCGCGAGAGCCGATCGACGACGCGGTCGACGACCGTCTCGAGCGTTCCGTCGCTCGAGTCGCGCTCGAGGATACCAAGTACGTGCATACGCGACGGATAAGGTGCGTTCGTCTTTGTAGCTGTCGCCCTCGCCCGGCACACTGGCCCGTTTTCCGTCGCGGTCGACATGCTTCGGGCAACGGAACGCTCGAGAGGATGTAAGAGACTCCCACGCTCTCGGAGCCGGGCTTGATAATCCTTAAGCCCGCCACTACGCTACACCGCTGTAGTATGAAAGTGGTCGTTTCTATCGGTGGCAGCGTTCTCGTGCCCGACCCAGGTTCGGCTCGAGTCGCAGAACACGCCGACGTCGTCGAAACGCTCGTCTCGGAAGGGTGTCACGTCGGCGCAGTCGTCGGCGGCGGCGGCGTCGCTCGGGACTACATCGGCGCTGCTCGCGAACTCGACGCGAACGAGATCGAACTCGATCAGCTCGGGATCGACGTCACCCGGTTGAACGCGCGGTTGCTTATCGCCGCGCTTAGCGAAGAATCAGTCACCGCGCCCGCACACAATTACGAGGAGGCGAGCGAGGCGTTACACCGAGGAAATATCTGCGTCATGGGCGGCGTCGCACCCGCCCAAACGACCGACGCTGTCGGCGCGGCCCTCGCGGAATACGTCGACGCGGACCTGTTGATCTACGCGACCAGCGTTTCGGGCGTCTACAGCGACGATCCGAACGAAACCGACGGAGCGACGAAGTACGAGAAACTCACCGCGAACGAACTCGTCGACGTGATCGCCGGCCTCGAGATGAACGCGGGAGCGTCCGCGCCGGTCGACCTGCTGGCGGCGAAGATCATCGAGCGGTCGGGAATGCGAACGATCGTCCTCGACGGCACCGATCCGGAGCGAATCGCACGGGCCGTTCGACGCGGCGAACACGAGGGCACCGACGTCATTCCGGAGCGGGCGGGCGAGGAGCCGACCTACTGGGCGAGCGACGAGCAATGAGTCCCGGATCGAACGCGCCGGACGATGCCGCAGAACCGATCGAACAGCACGATACCGGGGAATCGACTAAATCGAACGACGCCGACGAAACGACCGAACCGGACAGTCCCTACACCCTCCAGCGCGAGGACGGGAACGAAACGCACCACGCGTTCTGGGCCGACGACGTTGCAGACAGCGTCGAAGCTCGGGATCCCGAGGAGCCGATCGTTATCAAAGGCGGCATCTCGCCCTCCGGAGTGCCCCACCTCGGCAACGTCAACGAGATCATGCGCGGCTACTTCGTCGCCGAAGTCCTCCGGGAACGCGGCCACGAGGTCGAGCAGGTGTTCACCGGCGACGACCGCGACCCGCTTCGAGGGCTGCCGCGGACGCTCTGTGACCTCGAGGGGAACCTCGTCGATTTGGGCGAGGTAAACGCCGGCGCGCTCGGTCGAAACCTCGGCTCGCCCTACACCGACATCCCCGACCCCTTCGGGTGCTGTGACTCCTACGGCGACCACTTTTCCCAGATCATCAGAGACAGCGCGGCGGCCGTCGACGTGCCGATCGAGTTCGTCTCGACCACCGAACTCTACGAAAACGGCGATCTCGAGGAAGTTACCCGACACGTCCTCGAAAACCGCGACACCGCCCGCGAGGTGCTCTCTGCGTACCAGGACAAAGTCGAGGAAAACGGCGAGTACGTTCCGTTCAACCCGATCTGTGAGGAGTGTGGCAAGATCACGGAGACGGTAACTGCCATCGACCTCGAGGCCGGAACCGTCGAGTACCGCTGTACGGACATGGACGCCGGCGACCAGACGATCGAGGGCTGTGGCCACGAGGGAACCGCAACGCTTCGCGAGGGGAAGCTGCCGTGGCGCTTCGAGTGGCCGGCCCAGTGGCAGGCTCTGGGCGTCGATTTCGAGCCGTTCGGAAAGGACCATGCCGAAGGCTCGTGGCCGAGCGGAGTCGACGTCGCCGAGAACGTTCTCGGCATCGAACCGCCCGTTCCGATGGTCTACGAGTGGTTCACGCTCGACGGCGAGCCGTTCTCCTCCTCGGCGGGGAACGTGATTCTTGTTTCCGACGTGCTCGATCTGATCGAACCGGAAGTGCTCCGATACTTCTTCGCGAAGGATCCGAGCAAGGCTCGAGACTTCAGCGTCGAACGACTCGACCTGCTGGTCGACGAGTTCGATCGGTTCGAGTCCGTATACTACGGCGAGGTCGAGGCGGACGAGGACGAAACGGCGTTCGCAGAGCGGGTCTACCCGCTGGTCGTGGACGAACCGAACGAGGACCGGATCCGGCTTCCGTACACCTTCGCCGCGGTGCTCGGCATGACCGACGATCCGGAACTTCGCGAAGAGATCGCCCGGCGGGAAGGACACATTCCCGAGGGTGCATCGGAACAGGCCATCGAGGACGCGCTCGCTCGCGTCGAGCAGGCCCGCAACTGGGCGCGACGTACCGAAAACGAGTTCGACTACGAACTCAAGCGCGGAGCGATTCCGGACCACGACTTCGACGAGACGATCGAAACCGCGCTCGCGGAGCTCGCGGACTTCATCGAGGAGGGCCACGGCCCCGACGAGATTCAAGAGGAGATCTACGAGACCGCAAAGCGCCACGACGTCGACATGGGCTCCTTTTTCGGAGCGGGCTACCGGCTCTTTTTCGACGAGGACCAGGGGCCGAAACTCGGTCCGTTCCTCGCGAAAGTGGATCGGGAGTTCGTCGTCGCCCGCCTGCGACGCGAGCGATAGAGTAGAGACAGCCGACCCCACAAGCGCCTGTTCGCTCACCGACCGGTGGGCGATCACAGACAAAAGCCATTTGAGAACGCCACCCCGATAGAGTGATAATGGAGTACGGTCCCCTCGAAGCCGCGTCGCCCGCGTTTCTCGAGCCGATCACGTCGGGCGGAATCGTGTCGTGGATCCTCGTCGGTATCGCGGCGTACTGGCTCGGGATCATCGCGATACAAAAACGGGGACTGTTACCGTCGTACGTCGAAACGCAGGGGCCAATTCTGACGATTCACACGAAACGTGGACGGGCGTTTCTCGACTGGCTCGCCGGCCCGAAGCGATTCTGGCGGGCCTGGGCCAACTTCGGCGTTGGCATCGCCATCGTCGTGATGGGAAGCATGTTCGTCTTCCTGTTGTTCGCGGCCTTCGGCGCGATCACGTCGCCCGAACCCTCGAGCATACAGACGCCGCGGAACGTGCTGGTGATTCCCGGCGTCAACGACTTCCTCCCGCTCTCTGCGACGCCCGGCATCGTGTTCGGATTGCTCGTCGGGCTGGTCGTCCACGAGGGCGGACACGGGCTGCTTTGTCGCGTCGAAGACATCGAAATCGAATCGATGGGCGTCGCGATGCTCGCGCTGTTACCGATCGGCGCGTTCGTCGAACCCGAACAGGAGAGTTCCAGAAACGCGAGTCGCGGCGGGCAAACGCGCATGTTCGCCGCCGGCGTGACGAACAACTTCGCGATCACGATCATCGCGTTCGCGCTGTTGTTCGGCCCGGTCGCCGGCTCGATCGCCGTCGCGCCCGGCGCGACGATCGCCGGCTCGGCACCCGACTCTCCCGCAGCGAACGCCGATATCGGCGCGAACGACCGGATCACCGCCATCGATGGCACGGCGGTCGAATCCAACGGCGATCTTGAGGATCTTCTCGCGGAGACCGACAGCGAGGAAATCGAGGTCGAACTCAACGGCGAGGAAACGAAGACCGTAGAACGCTCGTTACTTGTAACCGCTGCGATCGAGGGTGGACCCGCCGATGTCGGCGTCGGCGATACGATCCTCGAGGTCAACGGCGAAGCTGTCGGCACGGAGGCCGGGTTCTACGACGCCGTCGGCGACGCTGAAACCGCAACGCTCACTGTCGAACGCGGTAACGGCGGCGAGACCGTCGACCTCGAGGACGTACCGATCGGTGCAACGATCCAAGTAGCAGCGGACGCACCGCTCGAGGAGGCGGGTGCGCCGACGGACGAACCGCTCACGATCACCGCACTCGACGGTGAACGCATCCAGTCGACGGCCGACCTCAGCACCTTCCTCGAGGAGACCGAACCGGACCAGGAAGTTGCCGTTTCGGGCTACGTCGGGGATGAACGCGTCGAGTACGACGTGACGCTCGACGAACATCCGGAGTTCGAGTACGGACTGATCGGGGCACAGAGCACGCTCGAGGAAGCCTCGGGGATCTCGATGAGTGACCTCGGCGTGCAGTACTACCCCGCAGGCGACTATCTCGCGATTCTCGGCGGCGATCAGGACAATAGGTTCGGCGGGGTAGTCGACTCGTTCCTCGGGAAGGCCACCCTCGTGTTGCTCCTGCCGATCATCGGAATCACACCGCTGATGTCGTTCAACTTCGCCGGCTTCACCGGCGGCGTCCAGAACTTCTACGAGGCCCAGGGAGCGCTTGCGGCGTTCGGCGACGGCCCGGTGTTCGTCGCCGCGAACCTGCTTTTCTGGACCGGGTGGATCAACGTCCAGCTCGGCTTTTTCAACTGCGTCCCCGCGTTCCCGCTCGACGGGGGCCACATCCTCCGGACGAGCACGGAAGCGATCGCCTCCCGGTTACCGTTCGAGGCGACTCGAGGCATGATTCGTGCGGTCACGACGGTCGTCGGCGTGACCATGCTGGTGAGTTTCCTCACGATGCTGTTCGCGCCGGGCATGCTCGCTTAAGAAGCGTTCAATAGTACGTTCGGGAGGTCGTCGGTCTCTTGAACCACCGTGAGCCTGCGAGCGAACGAGTCGGTTGGGGAGGCGCCTTATCCTGTATTGACCACAGAAACTCGAGCAAACCCACACGAACGACTGATCCGCATACGTACCCCAATTACCCGTCGTCGTGGTCGACGCCGTGGCGCTCGTAGAACTCCTCGGGCGTGTCCTCGATGCGTTCGAACTCGGAATCAAAGTAGTGCTCGTGGTGACGGACGACCTGTTCGACGACCCAGGCGCTGAATTCCTCGTCGAAGCGCCACTCGCCCTCGAGGTCCGGGATCTCGAAGCGGTCGTCCGTCGAAAAGGCCGCGTAGACGTGGAAGAACCCGAGGATGACGTCGGCGAAGTCTCGAGCCTTTTCGGAGCCGCTCGCGCGCCGCTCTTCGAGTTCCTCGAGGCCGGCGTCGGTGAGTTCGAAGTACTTCCGGTCGGGTTCGTCCTCGCGCTCGATTCGCTCGGCCCAGCCCTTCTCCTCGAATTTGTAGAGGATGGGGTAGACGGAGCCGTAGGAGGGCTCCCAGTGACCGCCGCTGATGTCGCGAATCTCTTTGAGAATCTCGTAGCCGTACCGGGGCTTTTCCTCGAGGAGTTCGAGGACGAGATAGGCGATGAGTCCCTTCGGCGGCCCACTTTTCCGCATATAACTCCGAGTTGACTCGACGGCCGTAAATGGTTTCGGTCACCGCAATCGTCGCCCGGCGTCGCCCCGACGCCGACAAAAACCCTGTCCTTCTTAGCGATCCCGTCCTAACCCCGTATCATGGAACGACGCAGACCGCCACAGACCGACGAGGGTTGGTACGTCTTTCACGACTTCCGGTCGATCGACTGGGACGCCTGGCGAGACGCCCCCGAACGTCGCCGCCAGCAGGCGATCGAGGAAGGGATCGAGTACCTCTCGGCGTGCGAACGACTCGAGGACGCCGGGGAGGGCGACTCGGCGACGTACGGAATCCTCGGCCACAAGGCCGACCTCATGTTCTTGCATCTACGCCCGTCGCCGGCCGATCTCGACGTGCTCGAGCGACGGTTCGAACACACCGCGCTCGCGGAGTTCACCGAGCAGGTCGACTCCTACGTCTCGGTGACGGAGGTCTCGGGGTACATGTCCGAGGAGTACTTCGAGGAAGACAGCGAGGTCGAAGACACCGGGATCGCTCGATACATCGAATCGCGGCTCAAACCCGAGATTCCGGACTACGAGTACGCGAACTTCTACCCGATGGACAAGCGCCGCGACGACGAGTGGAACTGGTACGACCTCTCCTTCGAGGAACGGGCCGAGTACATGTCCGGCCACGGAGAAATCGGCAAGCAGTACGCCGGACGGGTCACGCAGATCATCTCCGGCAGCATCGGTCTTGACGACTTCGAGTGGGGCGTCACGCTCTTCGGCGACGACCCGACCGACATCAAGGAACTGCTCTACGAGATGCGCTTTGACCCCTCGAGTTCGCGCTTCGGCGAGTTCGGCCGATTCCTCTTCGGGCGACGGTTCGCACCCGAAAACCTCGGCGCGTACCTCGCCGGCGAGTTCGTCCCGCAGGAGGCCGCGAGTTCGGGTCACGGCCACCACGGCGGACATGGAAACGCGAGAGAGGGCGGTCATCACCACGGCGGTGACGACGGACACCACGGCGGTTCGGGCGGGCACCACGACAGTTCGGACGGACACGGCGACTCGAGCGCAGGCGGCCACCACGGTGGCGGGTCCGGTCACGGCGACGAAGACGATGCGAGCATCCGCGATGAACTCGAGGACGTCGGCGTCTACGCGGGCCAGCCACACGGCGAGGACGTCCACGCGGTCGTCCTCTACTCGGAAGCCGATTCCGACGAACTCTTCGAGGAGGTCGAGGGTCTGCGGAGTAACTTCGATCACTACGACACGCACGTGAAGACGGCAGTCTACGAGGGCTCGAGCGACGACGCCGAGACGGCGGTCGTGAGCCTCTGGGAGACCGAACGAGCGGCGAGTACCGCGGCCGGGTTCCTCTCCGACCTACCCGAAATCGTCCGACAGGCCGGCGACGACGAGTCGGATTCCTGGGGAACGATGGGGATGTTCTACACCGTCAAGGACGAGCACCACGGGGATTTCGTCGACACCTTCGGCGACGTGGCCGGCGTGCTCGCGGACATGGACGGTCACCGCAAGACGGATCTGCTGGTCAACCGCGAGAACGAACTCGACATGTTCATCGCCAGTCGCTGGGACTCCCGCGAGGACGCGATGGCGTTCTTCCGGAGCGACGCGTTCTCCGAGACCGTCGAATTCGGGCGCGACGTTCTGGCGGACCGACCAAGACACGTCTTCCTGGCCTGATTGCTCGATCCGACGCCGTCGTTTTTCGTTCGAATCCGTTTTCGAGACGGCGGTGCGCGCTCAGAATATGGACTTGATCGAACCGTCCAGTTCGGGACCGACCGATCGCTACAATGAGAACACGTATGCCGCGCCGTAACCACCCTCGACGGATTGCCGCCAGTCTGCCACGACGGCGGTATCGTCGGACAACGAGACGGCGTTTCCGAAGGTCTCCCCCGCACCGTTAGGGGCGACGAGCGTCTCCCGCCGGTCCCAGCCGTCGTCCGTCCGGACGAAGACGGCGGTCGAATTCTGGCAGGCGTCGCCGACGAGTGCCGTCTCTCCCTCCAGGGAGACTGTTCCGATGCAGCTGGATTCGCCGCCGGTGAGGAGCGTCGTCCGCTGGCTCCAGCCCGCGTTCCCGTTTCGCTCGAAGACGGACACCGATCCCGCGGTATCGGTATCGTCATTACCGGCGACGAGAGCAGTCCGCTCCGAGAGTGCGACGGCGGAGCCAAACTTGTCGCCGGCGCCATCGTCGTTCGCGACGAGTCTCCCCCGTTGAACCCACTCGCCGTTCGACCGCTCGAACGCGAACACCGCCCCTGCGTTCGCACCGGCCGCCGTATCGCTCGTCGGCGCGCCGATCAACGCGACATCGCCGGCCAGTGCCACCGAGTGGCCGTACTCGTTCCCGCCGTCGCTGTCGTCGGGGACGAGTTCGGCCTGTTGATGCCAACCCTCGTCCGTCCGCCGGTACGCGAATGCCGATCCCTGCCACTCGCCGCTGTCGGCGGAAGTGGCTGGACACCCCAGGATCGCAGTGTCACCGTCGATAGCGATTGCGTGTACGTGTCTAGACGGATTCCCTTCCGAGTCGTCGACATCGGGAACGAGTCGTGCCCGTTGGTTCCACCCTCCGTCGCCCGACCGATCGAAGACGTACGCCGTTCCGGAGAGCCCTTCTTCCGACGTGTCCTCGTACCACGATCCGATGAGCACGGTATCGCCGTCTATCGCTATCGGATCCCCGAACTCGTCTTCCGGCGCGTCCTCGGGAAGGGAGAGTTCTGCCTCCTGACCCCACGTTTCGCTCGACCGCTCGAAGACGTACGCCGATCCCGGACCGTCGGGCGACGACTCCGGTTCCGGGATCGTACTCGCGACGACGGTCTCCACCGACACGGCGACTCGAATCAGTTGATGTTCGTCGTCCGGATCATAGCGAGGGACGAGTTTAGCGGCGTCGTCGCTCGTGTTCCGAATACGGCTCGCACAGCCGGCCAGTCCGACGGCAAGTGCGGCTCCGCTCTTACACAGAAATTTCCGTCGACAGTCAGCATTGCTGGTCATACGCTGACATCTTGTTCTATGATATAATTATCATTCGTAGCGATATCTGAGATAGAATATCCGCTCACTGATTTTACCCCTTGCGGGCTAAAAACCGCTATCGCGGTTCGTCGTAAAAGAAGTAGCCGGCCAGCCCCGCGAGCCCGAACGCGAGCGTGAGATACGGCCAGTAGCCGGACTCCTGATCAGTCCAGTACGCGTGAGCGACGACGAACGCGGCGAACCCGGCGTGTGCGATCGCCGTCGCGAAGACGAACGCCTGTAGTTCCATTGTCGTGGCTTACGCTGGCGGTGTGTTAGCTATTTCGAAGGGGAAACGCCGATAGCGAGGACGAGACGGACAGGAACTCGAGACCGATAGCTCTCGAGAGTGGATCAATCGAAACGGAACGAAAACACGAATCTACAGGTCGTGGTCCGGATCGTCCTCGACGGAGCGTTTCAACGAATCGCGTCGGGACTTGGCGTCTCGAGCGGTCGCCTCGAGGAGGAACTCGTTTTTCGCCGAGACGGCGTCGCCGGCGGCCTCGAGTTCGTCGGGGCCGAGTTCGGTGGGGTCGCGTTCGACGAAATCGACGCCGAGTTTGTCCTTCTTGCCGGAGTACTCGACCGTACCGACGACGATCCGTTCGAAGACCGGGTTGTCCGGTTCCCCGATGACGTAGAGATCGCTTCCTTTGTACTCCTCGGTGCCGGTGATTGGTCCGAAGTACTCCTCGACCGTGGCTTCCATGTCCGGAATCCGATCCTCGAGGTGTTCACCACGTCGCATCTTGTACTCCTTCATGGATTGGAGATATACGGCTGCGTGTTTACCTCTTTTCATACTACCCGGCTGCTGAAGCCGCAGATTCGGCGACTCGAGGGCGGTCGCCGAACGATATCGACTCCAGAGATGTCGCCGCGTGATGGGACTGAGGCCGGTAACCGCTCTCGAGGCCGAAACGGGTGCCGCGTTCGCTACCGTCAGAGCATAGAGAGCCCGACCAGAAAGAGTGTCGTGACCAGAAGCGAGGAGAAGGCCATTCCGTAGGCGAACAAACCATACTCCGCGGGCCGTTTTTCTTCCTGCTCCGAATACAGTCTATACACTCCCACGAACAGAAGACAGAGAGCCGTCACAGCGTTCCCGACCACGGCGATACGGAGATCCGGACGATAGATCATCGTCTGGGTTACCAGCAACATTGCTCCGCTATAGATAAAACAGAGTGTCACGAATCGAGACGGGTGCATACGGGGCGGTTATTCGCGTGTCAGTATATGATCTTCGACCAACACGGCCGTTCCCCAACATACCAACTCGACTCTGCCTATATCTCGAGAAGACCCGCAGACGTCGCCGTTTTAGGCGCTTCGCTCGCCGAGGTAGCCCTTTTTGCACTCCGGACAGATATCGCCGGTGCGGAGCGAACCGCTGTCTCCCGGCGCGACGAAACTACACTGCGGACAGTAAAACTCCGTACTCGAGCCGTCCGTCGGCGACCCCTCACCCGGAGCCGGCGCGCTTTGAGCGCTGGCGATCCCGGTTTCGGGGCGGGTCGATTCCGCGGGAGCCGACTCGCGTTCGGAGTCGGGCCGTACGGTGTTCACACCGGTAACAGCCTCGGGCGTTTCCTCGGAGTTCGTATCCGATCCGCCGGTCGAATCGACGCTGTAATCGAACTGTTTTCCGGTTTCGGTGGTCGTAGAACCCGAATCCGAACTGGAATCCGAACCGCTCTCGAGGATCACTGCGTCGTCTTCGGGCTGGTCCTCGACCGCCGCCGATCGGTCCTCGAACCCGTCGGCATCGTCGGCCTCTCCACTGTCCTGCTCGTCGTCGGGCCAGGCGGTCGGTTCGTCGGACGTTTCGACGGGAGGGCCGACGTCTTCGGAGTCGGGCCACTCGCCGTGGCGTCGGTCACCAGCGTTCGCGTCGGTTCCGTCGTCCTCGAGGATCTCCCCGTCGTCGACGATCGGGTCGCCGTTTTCGTCCGTTGGAACCTCGAGTTCCTCGTCGTCGCTCGCTGCAGCCGCTTCGGTCTCTTCCCCCGAAGACGCCGCCGAAGTTGTGGGCCCTGCAGCTGTCGGCTCGGCTCGACCGTCGGCAGAACCGACTGCGGTCGGCCCGGGATTCGATCCGGCATCTCGGTCTGTGCTCGAGCTACCGGGAGCGGAACCGGCCTGATCCGCCGACGAGTCAGCCCCGTCAGGAGCGCGAGTAGATGCCCCACCGGGACCGATGCTCGTCACCTCCGTGTTCTCGCTGATGACGTTTCGCTCACCGCAGCGTTGACACGCTTCGAACTCCGTGACAGTGAGGACGACTTCGCTGCCCCGTTCTTCGCGCTCGCGATCGACTTCGGGCTCACCGTAGTTATGACCGAGCAGCGAACATCGCAGTACCATTATCCAATCGTATCTAGTTACGGCATAAAAAACGTACTGCAAGTAGTATACTCGTTGACGGCTAGACGACTCACCGAGTCAGAGAGGGGGACGATCATCTCGAGGACCCAGAACACAGTCGAAAATACACTCACAACGATCTCGGAGAACGGCAAACGTCAAATCCCGGGTCGACAAATACGATACTGGATGAAAGCGAAGTCGGAGTACCGGAATCGAGAGCGAACGCAGGTGGCGGTACTCGACGAACTCGTCAACAACCTCGAGGACGGCATGACCGTCTTCGAGCTTCGCGCGGCCGTCTCCGTCGAAATCGACGAACTCGAGGACGCGCTGGCGACGCTCAAGGACGACGGGTTGATCGACGTCGACCGAACTGGCGGGAGAGCGGTTATCAAGCCGGACGATCGAGTCGTTCCCGACGTTTCGGACGAGGATGAGCAAGAAGAGTCGTCACTCGGAGAGTGGATCCGCGAGCGGCTTCCGTTCTAGGCACCGACACCCAATCGAACCGAGCACCGGACTCGAGCAGTCGATTATCGCTCTCGAGAATCCGCCAGTGGACTTGAGAGATCGAAACGCCTGATATCGTCTGGCCCGTCTCTTTTCCTATGACCGTTATCGAGTCGCGACACGAGGACCACGGGGCGACGTTCGGCGACCGGGGCGGACGAACCGTCGTCGAACACTACGGACGGCCGGAGCGGGCACACAGAGCCGTTCGAAACGCGGTCGGGTTGATCGAATCAGCCTACGGCGTCATCGTGATCGAGGGAGCGGACCGCCTCGAGTACGTCGACAACGTCGTCACGAATCGCGTGCCGAGCGAGGACGGCGAGGGCTGTTACGCGCTCGTCCTCGATGCACAGGGCGGTATCGAGGTCGAACTCTACGTCTACAATGCGGGCGAGCGACTGCTCCTGTTCACCCCGCCCGCCCACGCCGAGGAACTGGCATCGGAGTGGTCCGAGAAGGTGTTCATCCAAGACGTCGAGATTCGCGTCGCGACCGACGAGTACGGTACCTTCGGGGTTCACGGTCCGAAGGCGACCGAGAAGGTCGCAAGCGTGTTGAACCGATCGTCGACGCCCGACGAGCGCTACGCGTTCGTCCGCGGGTCGATGGGCGACGAGGGCGTGACCGTGATTCGGACGGACGCGCTCACCGGTGAGGAGAGCTACGAGGTGATCTGCAGCGCCGACGACGCGGCGGCCGTCTACGACACCCTCCTGAATCAGGGACTGAACGCCGCGCCCTTCGGCTACCGAACCTGGGACACGCTCTCGCTCGAGGCAGGCTCACCCCTCTTCGAGACCGAACTCGAGGGACGGATTCCGAACGTCCTCGGACTCGATCACGCCGTCGACTACGAGAAGGGCTGTTTCGTCGGCCAGGAGGTCGTCTCGAGGGTCGAGAACCGGGGAAGGCCGAGCAAACGCCTCATCGGGCTTTCGCTCGAAGCTCGATCCGAGGACGGAGACGAGGGGGGCGAAGATGGTGACGCCGGCGAGAACGACGAGAGCAACCAACCAGTTCCCGCGAGCGGCGCGGCCGTGTTCGACGGCGACGACGCCGTCGGCGAGATCACCCGCGCCGACGTGAGCCCGATGCTCGAGCACCCGATCGCGCTCGCGACGGTGGAGTACGGCCTCGAGGCCGAGGAGGTGACGGTTCGCGTCGACGGCGAGGAGGTGCCCGCAACGCGGGAACCGCTCCCGTTCGTCGAGGGGTCGGATCAGTCGGCACGATTGCCCGACTACGAGTAGGCCGCAGGGCGTTGCAGGGGAGATCCCAATCGGATCGTAGCTGCGTGGGAATCGACCGAACTCGAGGGCTTCTTACCCCGACGTGCCGTTCCGGAACCGCCGGGTTCCCGCGCGAAACGCGGTGAGAGAGCGGACACCGACCCACGAGAGCGCTAACAGTCCTGCGACAGCGAGGCCGATAATTGCCGGTTCGTTGTTCGCAAGGCCGAACGATATCGCGTTGAGCAGGATCCGACCGAGAGCGACGACTGCAGCGAACGCGACGACGCCCAACATCCCATGTCGAGCGAGCCGTCGGGTTCGAGTCCCGCGGTGGAGTTGGCCGAATCCGTGTAACCGGACGCGACAGATCTCCATCGCGGTGCCGTAGCCGAGAAGCAAGGCGACAAACAGAGCGGTCGCAGAGACCGGTCCGTTTGGGAACGCATCACCAGTTACGACGATCCACAGCGAACTTACCGCGACGAGGACCGTCACAGCAGTCAGCGGGACGAATAGGATCAGCGATCCCACCAGTACAGCCGCAGTCTGCAAAATATCCTTCATACACCTTCGTTGACACCAGTTCGAAACCTACCGCCAAAGCTTTTGTCGTCGGCACCACCGCTCGAGACCGAACTTTGAGGAGAGAAATGCACGCCTGTACTAGCCGGGCACAGCGACTTGGTCCCACGCGGCGACGGTTCGGTATGGACTCGAGTACGGACTTCGAGGAACTATCCGCACGTGTTCGAACCCAGTCGGAAGACGCCGCGGGGTCCGACACGGAACGAGTCACGATCAGATCCCTCGAGCAGGTGAGCTACGAGGGAATCGAGTCGCTGCTCGAGGTGTACGCGGTCGAAACCACCGATACTGGGGATCTCGTGCTCGTTCTTTCATCGCTCAACGCCGAACTCCTGTTCGAGACCGACCAGAGTGATATCGACGACGCCGAGGATCTCGAGGGCAGTCTCGGTCACGACGTTCTCGTCGAAGAAGGAATGCCAGAGGACACGATTTTACTACTGGACCCGAACGCGGTGTCGGGCGAGGAAATCCTCGAGCCGCAGAACATCGTCTGTGGACTGGTCGGTGCAGCCGACGAACCGAACGGCTAACTCGAGGGGAACGTGAGCGACGTTCCGAGCGGATGATTTTCGACGGACCGGTAAATCGAATTATCGACGCAGACTCGAGACCATCGCCTGAACGTGCTCGAGCGAAAACGCGGAGGTCGGCCGGTCCATGTGGACGCCGATTTCGCCCGAAAGCGCGCCGAGGCCGATTCGCTGAACGGGTTCGGGCAGCGAATAGGCTCGCCGGATGAGGTGGCCGAGTCGCTGTTCGCGCTCGAGGTCCTCGCGCCAGGTGTGTTCGTAGGCCGCGAGCGTCGTCGGGCGATCGGGATCGATCTCGCGGGCGGCGTGATCGGCACAGGTCATGCTATAGAGGATGCCGCCGCCGGTGAACGGTTTCGTCTGGGCAGCGGCGTCCCCGAGCAGGAAGCCCCGACGCGACGTAACCCGGTCCGGCGGGCCGATCGGAATCGCCCCCGAACACCGGTGTGAAACGTCGACTTCGTAGCCGTCGACGAGTTCCTCGAAGTGTTTGTTGACCTGTACCCCCGGCGGTGCGGCGAGGCCGTACTCCACGCCGGCGTCGCCGCGGGGAATCCGCCACGCGAAAAATCGCGGCGCGGTGAGATGCACGTCGACGAAGTCCTCGCGATCCGCCTCGTCCGAAAACGCGAGGACGCCGTGGAGCAATTCGTCCGGTTCCGGCAACGAAAGCGCGTCTCGAACCCTCGAACGCGGACCGTCACAGCCGGCGACCATCTTCGCCTCGAACGTCTCGGTGCCGTCGGGTCCCGACGCGTCGACTTCGACGGAACCGGTCGATTCGCGAACGGCGGTGACGGTGTGCTCGTCTCGAACGTCCGCGCCCGCCTCCCGCGCGAGTTCCGCGAGGTGGCGGTCCAGTCCGACGCGGTCGATCACGTTCGAAACGACCTCGTCCTTGTAGAAGGGGTAGGCGTCGCTTCCCGGTCCGTTGACGTGGAACCTAGCACCGCGAACCTCGTTTTGCAACAGTTCCTCGCGGGCACCCGCGCCGGCAAACTCCCAGATATCGGTACTGACGTGTCCCGAACAGGCCAGTGGCTCGCCGATCGACCCCTTCTCGAGGGCGAGCACGTCGTAGCCGTTCTCGGCCGCCCGACGGGCGAATCTCGCCCCCGGCGGGCCGACGCCGACGACGACGAAATCGTACATACACGGACCCTTCACCTCCCCGAGTAAATAGTTTCTCGAGTCTCTCGGCTCGTCCGAATCGGCGTCTCAAAGAGAATCTGTGCGCTCGTTCGAATCCGTACGCTCGAGCGCGCCGCGACCTCAGGCGTCCGCGAGCAAGTCCCAGATGGCTTCACCCTCGCCCTCGAAGCGCTCGAGCAGCGTTCGGACCCGGTTCCGAATCTCGTCGTCGACGCGGACGTGGACCATCCCCTCGTCGGGCTGGCCGTAGACGATGCTCGCGCCATCCGGCGCGGCGACGATTGCGGGTAACGCGGCGAGATCCTCCTCGCCGTCGACGAGTATCGTGGTTGGCTCGTCGGCGGAGAAGCCGGTCACGAGCGCGTCGACAAGGTCTTCGGTGATCGTCCCCGGCGGGTTCTCGATCTCGAGGCTGACGCCCTGGGTGACAGTGCGTTCGATCTCCTCGTCGACCGCGCTGCGTTTGGTTCGACCGTCGACCATCGAGACGTCCGGCTGGCGACCTGCCTGTAGAAGGTGATACGTGACGACATCGCCGATCGCGATCAGCGGTCCGGAAACTGACGCCAGCAGGACATCCGCGTCGGTCTCGATGGGACCAAAGGGATCTTTGAGGTCGCCTCGAGCCTCGACGGGAAGCGAGAGCGAAGACTGGGCATCGGTGCTCGAGTCGGCTGCGCTCGGAGGAACGGAGTCGGTTTCGGTACCGCTATCGTCGGCAGTTCGACCGGGCTCTGCGTCGTCGCCGCGGTCCGGGTCGGCAGGAGTCACGGGACGAACGGATCACCGAACTTTGAGCGCGTACGCGCCGGGTTCGGTGACCTGCATCTCCGTTGCGATCTGGCTCTCCTGTGGATGGGCGATGACGACGTAGCCGGCCCAGTCCTCGGTCAGCGACGACGAGGCACAGCTCTCGCAGGTTTCGGCGTCGGCGTCGTTGACCCGGTGGCACTCGCGACAGACGAGACGATTCGATGCCATCGTTATTCACCCGCTGCAGCTTCTTCGCGTTGCTCTCGGTCTTCCTGCAGCCAGCCGTGTTTGCCGAGGCCGGGCTGTTTCGCGGTCAGACCGATCTTCGAGTCTCGCGGGTTGCGTTCGTCGATGCTCTTGGTGACGATACGCGCACGGACGGCGTCGTCGACGCCGAGCGTGCGGTTGGATTCGTTCGACGCGAGTTGCTGATTCTCGGCGTCGAACGCGAGGTATTCGTCGCTGATCTGCGAGACGTGAAGCAGCCCGTCGACGGGGCCGATGCCGATGAAGGCGCCGAACTCGACGACCTCGACGACGGTGCCGTCGACGACTTCCTGCATCTGCGGATCGAACGTGATCGCGTCGAACTCGGCTTCGTAGTAGACGCCGGGTTCGTTCGGAAGGACCGTTCCCTCGCCGATATCGTGCACCTTGGTGACGGAGACGACGCTTCCGACTTCCTCGTCCATTCGTCCTTCAAGCTTGTCCTGGAGCAGTCGCTTGACGAGCTGTGGCGAAACGTCGCCAAGCTCTGCTGGCGGTACTTCTACGGTGTCAGTTAATCTAGCCCGTTTGTACATCTATGGTTGAGTTACTGCCAACTTGTTTCTCCCGCGTAATGCAATTACCGGTCTTCTCGCTTCGAGCACCCGGTCGCGTAGCGGGCGGTCGTTCGTGACGACGTAGTCGACCGCGCCCTCGCGGGCGAGTTCGACCAACGCGTCGTCTGCGTACGATTCGTCCGTGTCGACCACGAGACAGCGTTCGGTCGCCAGATCGTGGCCGACGGTTGCCGCGGTGCCCTCCGTCCCGCCTTTCTCCGAAAGGCGGCGGAGTTCTTCGACGACGGGTTGGGGCGTCGTCGGTTCGAACTCCCCTAAGAGTCGCTCGAGTTCGTCGAACAGTCGCACGTCGAGTTCGACCGGCATCATCAGCGCACTCGTATCGAGAGCGATCCGCGAAGCCATCGGAACTTACTCCGTCAACGTGCCGAGACCGATCAGTCGCCAGCGCGCGCCGATCCGGCGGTTGATCGCGATTTTCGCGCCCGGATCGGCACAGACGGGCCGTTTGAGTTTGACCTCGCACTCGCCCTCGCGCGCGCTGGTGACCGCGCCGACGGTCGTCGACGTGCCGACGGTCATCATCAGGGGTTCGCCCGTACTGATCTCGTCGACGGTTTCGCCGCCGTCGACCCCGACGACCCGCTCGAGCAGGTCGACGTCCATCGTGAACTGCTCCCACGTCGGCGGCAGCGAACCGGGCGGACCGGCCATCTGACCAGCCAGCGCGTCGCCTTTCGTCAGCGATGGGTCGAGACCCGTTCCGACGCCGAGTAAGCCGCCGGGCGTGACGGTGTCGACGTTTTCGCCGCCGGCCTGGAGCGAACGGATCGTCGTCTCGATCGGGACGTACTCGCTCTGACCGCCTTCTTCGACCTCGCGGCCGGGTTTGACCTCGAGGTCGTCCTCGATCTCGAGTTCGCCGGCGACCAGACTGCCGCCGAGGACGCCGCCGGCAAGGTCTCCGAACGTCGTTCCCGGTTTGTTGATGTCGAAGCTACGCGCGACGTGGAGCCGCGCGTCGGCATCCGGATCGGGGTCGGGCGTCGGGATCTCCTCCTCGATAGCGCCGATGAGCAGATCCATGTTCACGTCCTGTCCCGCGCTGACGGGGACGACGGGGGCGTCTTCGGCGACGGTCCCCTCGACGAACTCCTGAATCTGTTCGTAGTTCGATCGTGCCGTCTCGCCGTCGACGAGGTCGACTTTGTTCTGGGCGATGACGATGTTGTCGATGCCGATGAGATCCAGCGCCATCAGGTGTTCTTCGGTCTGTGGCTGCGGGACGGGTTCGTTGGCGCTGACGACGAGGACAGCACCGTCCATCAGCGACGCGCCCGAGAGCATCGTCGCCATTAGGGTTTCGTGACCCGGCGCATCGACGAACGAGACGGTCCGGAGCGGTTCGCTTTCGGAGCCGTCCGGACACTCCTCTTCGACGGTGTAGCATTCGGGTTCGTCGACGCCGGGACACTGCCGGAACGTCGCGTCCGCGTAGCCGAGCCTGATGGAGATACCGCGTTTCATCTCCTCAGAGTGCTGGTCCGTCCACGACCCACTGAGCGCCTGTACAAGCGTCGTCTTGCCGTGGTCGACGTGGCCGACGAGCCCAATGTTCACCTCCGGTTGTTGGTTTCCTGCCATAAGACGATGAGTAATCTTGAATATGCCTTCCCGTGTGCGCTTGATAAACCTACTGTTCTCGGCCCGAATCCCCCGCCGGAAACGTACTCGAGTAGCAGTCGGTCGTCCCGGCTGGTAGGTCACACGGTTCGGGAGGTGAGCGACGATCCGGAAGGGAGATCACGGTTCGAGAGATCAGACCGCTTTTTGCGTTCGTCCCCCTCTCAGCAATCGTGTCCGAGTTTGCGTTCGAACTCGAGTTGTGCGCCCACCTCGAGTCGGTCGGCCGTCCCGAAACTGCCGACACCGACATCGTCGCGCGCCAGCTCGGCGGTGCCGTCGCGAAACCGGGCGGGCGCATCCTCGATATCGTCTGCGTCGAGCCGGGACCGGCGTTCGAGGATCGGCTGGCGCTGACCAGCGAGACGATCCCCGACGCCGCCATCGAAGCCGACGTCGGCCCCGGAACGGCCCGCTACTGGAAACGGGCGTTCCCCGACGACTGCCATCCCGAGCGCGCCAAAAGCGCCGTCGAGCGCGCCCTCGAGATCGACTTCTTCGAGGCCGACCTGCGAAACGGTCGCCGGTACGTCCGGCAGGTCGCTCGCTACCCCGACTGGTACGGACGGATCGTCGGCATCGAGAACAAGCCGGATCTGGGAACGCCCGGCGACCTCGAGGCCCAGCTTCGAACCGACGCGAGCCTCGGGCTGGTCGACGAGGCCGTCCTCGCGACCGAGAGCTACGTCACGCGGGCGCACCTCAATCGAATCCCCGAGGAGATCGGCGTCTGGCGCGTCTCGAGGGGAGAGAGGAGCGAAGGGAGCACAGCCGGGGCCCTCGAGATCGAAGTGATCCGGGAGCCGACGCCGCTTGCCGTGGACGAACCGGGCGTCGAGCCGCTCGAGTATCAGCCGGGCCACACCGATATCGCGATCGTCCCGCCGGAGCGAAAGGCCCGGACGCGCAGACGGATCGCCGAACGAGCGTTCGGCAAGGGGTGGCGAACGTTCCGGTTTCCCGACTGTGAGGCCTGCGAACCGACGAACGACGGCGGTGGCGAAACGTCGGACGCCGTAGGCGATGGACGGCCCGGCGACTCCGGATCGGGGGCGACGACGCCGCTGCCGTTCTGTCAGTGGAAGGGCCGAGTCGTCGACGCCGAATCGGAGTGTGGACCCGCGTGTCCGGGCTACAAGCCGGGGGCGGAACCCGAAATCGACCTCGAGACGGAACGCGACCGGCGAACGCCGTGGCGGCGCGACCCGAGCGGGCGACGGCGACGCCAGTCCGGATTGGATCAGTTCGGATAGCTCGAGGAAGCGAGTCGATTCGATCAGGGACGTTCTCACGGGCTCGAGGATGCATGCGGGTGGCGTCTTCGATCAGAGATCATGACAATATATTTATATTACCGGTCGGAATGACGATTCGATGCCTCCAAAATCCCCGCTCGTTCATCCACGCGAGTACTTTCAGAAACGGTCTAATTCACTTCGTTTTGGTTTGGCAATCGTCGTACTGTACGCCGTCGCGACGACTGTGCTGATATGGCTCATTATGGATCAGTTACTCGCACAGATGGAAAACGTCCCCAGCGGTGCCACGGACTATATGAACGAACTCCTGAGCACGGCAGCGGTATTGAACCTCGTGATGGTCGCCATCTCACTGCTCGTCATCGCCGCGTTCATGCACTATTCCTGCGGTGGAAGCGACACCGACGGCTCGTTCGAAGACGCCGTCGCGGTCGCCGGATGGGCCTACGCGCCCAATCTCCTCGAGCTTCCCGTCCGATATCTCCTCGCGCGAAACACGATCGCCAGTCTCGAACTGGACCTGGAAAATATACAGCAGGCCACGGCTGAAGTTCAATCTCTCGAAGGAGCGCTCACGTTCCCGACGTTGCTGACGAGTATCGTCGTGGTCGGGTGGAGTATCTACATTCTCTCGAAGGGAACCGCCGGAACGCACGACGTCGCTCTCGAGAAAACGTTCCTGCCGGCGGTCGTCGTCGGTGTCGTTGCACTGGTCTTCGAACTGATCTGAGACGACGGCGGACTCAGCGAGCATACTAGACTATTAGTTAGTTCAAATTCACGTATCGGGTATGCCCTCCGACACCGACGATTCCCCGCGTCTCCGACGACGAACCGTGCTGGCTACCGCCGGTCTCGTTGGTCTCGGTGGCGTCGGCACCGTCTCCGGCTACCGGGCGCTCGCTCGCGAGCGCGAGGACGCCGAACTCGAGCGGACCCTGACCGTCGACGAGGAGTTCGACATCGACGAGAATCCGCCAGATCCCGCCCCCGAAGCACACGAACCCGATCGGCCCGATGGAGCCTTCCAGCAGTGTGAGCCGAATCCGGATCGACTGCGTTCGGGGAGCCACATCGCCAATCTCTCGATGATCGACGCGTGGAACGAACTGTACCGAATCTGGGGAGACGGGGCCGACTCGAGCGGCGTCGACGTCCAGAACTCCATCAGCCTCGAGAAGGCGTCGGATCGCGTCGATGGCTCGTATCTCTACGGCGTTCGACTGTACTCGCAGTGTCACGTCGACAGCGGCCGCTTCGAGCGGTTGCGCCTCCGACGGCTCGAGCACGAACTCGCCGTCGATCCGGCTATCGAGGTTCGGTCGGTGCTTCCGGAACGACCGATCACCCCCGACAGCGGCCAGTGTGAGATGGGGTTTTCGACCGAACTCGAGAGCGGCTGGGCGGCTGGCTACGAACAACACTGGCCGGCGGGCGAGGGGACGATCACCGCCGAGCACGACGACGC
Source organism: Halostagnicola larsenii XH-48 (assembly GCF_000517625.1). GTDB lineage: Archaea > Halobacteriota > Halobacteria > Halobacteriales > Natrialbaceae > Halostagnicola > Halostagnicola larsenii. The sequence goes on from NZ_CP007055.1 coordinate 2,448,813, forward strand.
CGTCACGCTCTCGCTCGAGGGGTCCATCTCGGACTCGGCGGCGATGCAAGGCCTGCTCGAGCTTCGAAGCGACCGTCAGCTGGTCGAGATAGGCGATGTATTCACGTGGACGGTTCGCGGCGAAGCGACCCACCGCGGGTTGTAACCACCGAATCAGAGGTCATACTGCTCGCCGTCGATCGCCAGCGGCTCTTCGAACGCTTCCTCGGCCGGGTAGTAGTGAGCGAGGTGGACCAGCCGCGTCCGATCGGCGTTCAGTTCGGCGGCGAGTTCGAGCGCGCCCTCTCGGGTCATGTGCTTCGTTCCGAACGTTCGGGGGACACCCTCGTCGTTCTCGTGGTGGCCGCCGATCGGGTGGAACTCACAGAGGTGGGCAGGCACGATCGCGTCGGCAAGCAGGAGGTCCGGATCGTCGAGGACCGCTCGAGACTCCTCGGGAACGTCGTAGCTCGTATCGCCCGAAATCGACAGCTTCGCCCCCGTTTCGGGATCCTCGATCGCCAGGCCGTAACAGACCAGCGGCGGATGAGTCACGGGGGCGAGCGTCACGTCTAACCCGCAGATGCGAACCGGCTCGAGCGGCGTCGTCGGGTGGACCGTCACCGGATCGAGGTAGTGGTAATCGCTTTCGACCGTTTCGGCGACGCTCTTGCCGGTCTCCGGGTCGGTTTCGTCCGCCGCGTAGACGTCGAGTTCGTCGATAACCCGAAAGACGTTGCCCAGGCCGTCGAGGTGGTCGAAGTGAATGTGCGTGACGACCGCGGCGTCGGGCAGCGGAACGTCCTCGCGCAGAAACTGGTAGCGAAAGTCGGGGCTGAAATCGATCAACAGCGATTCGTCCGTTCGCTCGTTCTCGAGGTGGACCGAAAACCGGGTGCGTTCGACGCCGCGCGCTCGAGCGGCCTCGCAGGTGTCACAGTCACAGCCGACGGTCGGGGTTCCCGTCGTGTCGCCGGTCCCGAGTAACGTGACCCGCATCGTCACGTCTCGCCGTCGACCGAGCCGCGGCTCTCGCCCGTATCTGTTCGTCCATCGTCGGTCCGCCACGCGTCGCTGACGCGCGCCCGTTCGTACTCGTGCTCGCGCAACAGATCCGGATCGACGTCGCGAAGCACCGCTTCGTTGGTCGCCTCGAGAACCACCGGCGGGGCACAACCGGCTTCTTCGGCCTCGAGCCACCGGCCGAGACAGAGACACCAGCGATCGCCCGGCTCGAGGCCGGGGAACTCGAACTGGGGTTTGGGGGTCGTCAGGTCGTTGCCCTGTGTCGCGCTAAAGGTGAGAAACTCCTCGGTCATCACGGCACAGAGTTCGTGTCGGCCGCGGTCGCCCTCGACGCGCCGACAGCAGCCGTCGCGGAGAAATCCCGTCTCCGGATCGGCGCTACAGGGCTCGAGTTCGGTTCCGTAGACGTTCCGATCGGTGGCCATACGTGCAGAATCGAACGGGGGGACGAAAAGCGTGGCGTCAGCACTCGCGGGGAGAACCGCTCGAGAAAGCAGGGCGTCGAGTCAACAATCCTGATTAGACCAACGAACGAGCGGGACAGCATCAGTCGCGGGAACGAACGGGACCGCCTCAGTCGTGGCTGTGGTCGTGTGTGTGAGCGTGGTCGTGGTCGTCCTCGCCGCCACTGCTGTCGCCGCCGCCGATGTCGCCGCCCGCGACCAGCGCGTCGTGGTCGCCGTCGATCATGTCCATATTCTTCAGGTTGTCGCGCTCTTCGAACTCCTCGACGGCGTTGAGGAGGTCTCCCTGGGTGAGTTCCCGACGGTTTTCGGTCAGGGCCTCGAGGACGGCCTCTCGGAGCACCATTCGAAGATCGCTCCCGGTGAGCCCTTCGGTCGCCTCGGCGATGACTCCGGGATCGAACTCCTCGATGTCCATCGTGCTCGTGATCACCTGCAAAATGTCCGAGCGCATTCGAGAGTCGGGTTTCGGGAAGTTGACGATTTCGTCGAAGCGTCGCCACGCCGCGGCGTCGAGTTGGTCGGGGTGGTTGGTCGCCCCGATGAGCAACACGTCGTCTTGAATCAGGGAGATGTTGTCAATGCTCTTCAAGAGCGTGTTGACCGCGCGTTTGAGCGCCGCGTGCTCGTCGCTTCGTCGAGTCTTCGCGACGGAATCGAACTCGTCGATAAAGAGGATACACGGCGAGAGCCGCTTTGCGACCTCGAAGGTCTTGTCGACGTTCTTGGCCGTCTCGCCCAAGTACTGACTCGTGATCATCGAGAGTTTGACCTCGACGAACGGCAGGTCCATGTCTCGAGCCAGCGCCTGCGCGGTCGAGGTTTTCCCGGTCCCCGGCGGCCCGACGAACAGGAGCTTTCCGATCTCTCGGAGCCCGATGTTCGCGAGGTAATCGCGGTGTTCGATCGCCTTCGCGATCTTGTCGATTTCGTCCTCCTGACTCTCGGTCAACACCAGATCGTCGAGCGTGATGTCGACCTCTTCGGGCGCGCGGATCTCGACCAGGTCGAGCATGTCGTCGTCCTCTTCCTCGTCGAAGTACTCCTCGAGCAGCCCGTCGATCCAGACGCGGTCGGCCTGGATCGGCCGATTTCGCTCTCTGGCTTCCTCGTGGTCGACGTCGAGGTCCTCGTGGTCCTCGAAGTGCTTTGCGAGGGTCGGGTTCTCGAGTACCCGCTCGTCGCTCGCCCGATCCGCGAACCAGTCCTCGGCCATGTCCCGCTGGGTGAGCGAGACGGTTCCGGAGAACTCGTCTCGGTCGGTGAACATGAGGTCGCCGACGGCGTTCCACGGAGCCTCGACGCCTGTCGCCTCCCGAATCGTCTGATTGGTCGCCGACAGCGGTCGGGTAATTCCGCCCTGGCGAGCGCCACCCTGTTCGTCGGCGTCCCCTGTACCACTGGTCCAGAACACTTGCCGAACGCTGGGTTGCAAGTCGTTCTCGTCTAGCGATCTGTCGTCTGAATATACGCTCGTCGTGAGCAAGAACTCGACGACATCGAGCGCCGCATCACTCATTCCGTGATGCTATTGGCCACACGGCCTTAACGCCGTCGTCACGCACAGATCGTGCACTTCGACCCTGCGAGTCCCACGCAAATTTTGACGTTCTCACACGAACCGGGCGTCAGAACCCGGGAGTGGGCACAATAATTTTCGTCCGTCAGAACGCAGACGAGGTATGAAGGTACTACTGGGTCTCGCCGGGAGCGACGAATCGATCAAGACGCTCCGGCAAACGATCGATCGAACGGCAACCGTCGGTGACGACCTCACCGTCGTCATCGTCGACAAACCCGAATCGAAGCGATCCCAAACGGAGATGCGCGAGCAGGCTGAAACGTTGCTCTCTGAGGCCGGCGTCGACGCGCCGGTCGAGACGCTCGAGGGCGACCCGGGAAGCGCGCTCGTAAACTTCACGGAGCAGGGCGAGTTCGATCAACTGGTCATCGGCGGCGGCACCGTCAGCCCGATGGGGAAGATCAGACTCGGCCCGATCGCCGAGTTCGTGCTGTTGAACGCACCGACGACAGTCAAACTGGTGCGATAACGATGGTGCAAACGCGAGAGTACTCGGACGAACCATCCGGACCGTTTCCGAGGCCGCCCGGTTCCTTCGAGGACGGCGATGGGCGAACGATCGACCTCGAGGCACCGACCGAAGTCGACGACGAGCTGCTCGAGAACTTAGTCGAGATGTACGACGCGTTCGACCCGGTCGACCGCGCACAGGGGATCCCGCCGACGGGCGAAGGGCGGATTCGCAACTGGCTCGAGTCGATCGTCGACATCGGCATCAACGTCATCGCCCGCCACGACGGCGACGCCGTCGGACACGCCACGCTCGTTCCGGATTCGGACGACCCGGAGGCGATCGAAGCGGCCAGCGATATCGAGTGGGAACTCGCGATTTTCGTCCTACAAGACTACCAGCGGGCGGGGATCGGAACCCAGTTGCTAGAGCACCTCCTCGGGCACGCAAACGACCTCGGCATCGAACGCGTCTGGCTTACCGTCGAACGGTGGAACGGCCCCGCGATCGCACTCTACGAGCGGGTCGGGTTCGACCAAACGGGAAGCGAGAGCTTCGAACAGGAGATGACGATCCGACTCGAGTGACTGCAACGCAGTCGAGGGCGACGATTCTATTTTCGCGGTAGAAAGGCTAAAACGGATCAAACCGACAGCACTGGTTGGCTCGCGTATGCGAGCACGTATTCGGCGGCCCTCTCGAGGATATCCGCGTCCGAATCGGTGACCGACTCTCGCGGGAGAACGATGAAGTCCGCGCCGATCGCATCGGCCGCGTCGAGGACGGCGCTCCCGGGGTGGCGCGTCTTCTGTGTCTGTGAAAAGCCGTGGGTCACCGACCGCGAGTACGCGACGTCGGCGTCGTCGGCGAGCTGGGCGATGTCCGCGAGGAAGTCCTGCGTGCTCTCGGCGATGTCGGATTCGTCGACGGTTCCGGCGTCCATCCCGCGGACGACGCCGCGTCCGAGAATGTACAGCGTGTGGACGGACGCGTCGTAGCGATCGGCGACGGCGACGGCGTACTCGGAGGCGGTAGCTGACTCGACACTGCCGTCGACCGGTGCCAGAACGGTATCGACGGTGACGGGATCGCTGGCGTCCATGCTCGTGAGTGTGTACCCGGTCTTCAAAAAGCCACCTCCTGTTTCGCACCCGATCGACCTCACGGTCCGCTGGTGCGCTGCTGTACGTTTATATCGGAGCGGGCGTAACGTCCCCGTATGTTCGAAACGGTCGTCGTCGCAACTGACGGCTCCGAGAGCGTAAAACGTGCCGTCGACGTCGGACTCGACCTCGCGAACCGCTTCGATGCGACGGTTCACGCCCTGTCGATCATCGACGCGGGCGAAGTCGACGCCTCGCCCGAACAGCTCCGCGAGGAACTCGAGACGGCCCTCGAGACGCACGCCGACGCCGCGCTCGCGACCGTCGAAGAACGGGCGTCGCTCGATCTCACGACCGCTATTCGAGAGGGCCGTCCCGCTCGGGAGGTCTGTTCGTACGCGCGCGAGATCGACGCCGACCTCGTCGTGACCGGAACGCGCGGTCGCCACGGCGAGAACCGCCTGCTGCTGGGCAGCGTCGCCGAGCGCGTCGTCCGAACCTCCCCCGTTCCCGTCCTGACCGTTCGACAGCTCGATCCGTCCGACGGCGGGTCGACTGGAGAAGACGCAGTCAGCGCCTGAAAACGCGGTTGGGGTCGAACCCGTTACTCCGAGTGATCATCCGCAGACGGAGCGGACGCCATCGGAATCGCCCGCGCTGCGGTCGCTTTGAACGAGGCGCACAGCGTCTTTCCGACCACGATTTCCAGCGAGTCGACGCTCTCCTCCGTGATGAGCGTCTCGAGTTCGATATCAGCGATCGACTCGGAGCCGGCCGTCGGTTCGCAGGCCCGCTCGAGTTCGAGCGTGACCTTCGCGACCCCCGCGTTCGAGTCGACCGACGAGACCGTGCCGGTGAACCGGTTGCGAAAACTCGTTTCTCCGCCCGTCGACGACTCCTCGGGATCCGAAAGGACGACCGCATCCGAACGAACGCCGACCTGGACGGTCGTCGCGCCCGCCGGAACGAGCGCCACCACGGGGCCGACCGCCGTGTCGACGGTCCCGAGCGTTCCCGTCCGCTCGCGAACCGTTCCCGCGAACACCGACTCGGTCGCGCGAGCGACGCCGTCGAGTTCCGTCCGGTGGCGTTCGAACTGCCGGCGGACCTCGAGCGCCGTCGACGTGAGCTCCGTACCGCCGCCGTCTTTGCCTCCACGGCGACGCTCCGTGAGGTCGCCGAGCGCCCCCTCGAGTTCGACGATCCGCTGCTGGAGGCGGGCGTACGATCGCCCGAGGGCGTCTGCCGCGGCGTGCATCGAGCCGTGTTGATCGATCGCCTCGAGCATCTCGATATCCCGCTGATCGATCGTGACGCCGTCGACGGACAGTTCGGTCTTGTACCCCTTCTCGAGCGTCATTGTGTGTACACCTCGTCCCGTCTCATCAGTACCTCGTCCCGTCTCATCAGTAGATCAGTTCCCCATCGATAAATTGCTGCGTGCGGTCGTCCTCGGGATCTTCGAAGATTCGATCCGTCTCGCCGACTTCGATAATGCCGTCGCCGAGGATCACCGCGACCTGATCGGCGATTCGCCGAGCCTGATTCATATCGTGGGTCGCGATGGCGACGCCGATGCCGCGGTCGCCAGCCTCGCGGACCGCGTTCTCGATCACCGCGGTGTTTCGCGGGTCCAGATCCGAGGTCGGTTCGTCGAGCAGGAGGAAGTCGGGGTCGTACGCCAGCGCCCGGGCGAACGCCACCCGCTGGGCCTCCCCGCCCGAGAGCGAGCCCGCGTGCTGCTCGAGTTTATCCTCGAGCCCGACGGTTTCGAGCGCTTCCATCGCGTCGCTCGTCCCGTTTCGCAGGCCGACGAGGTCCGCGACCTCGCGGCGGAGTCGATCGGCCCACGACCGGCGAACGTGAAGGCCGTACTCGGCGTTTCGTCGAACGCTCGCGTCGAAGAGGCTCGCCTCCTGAAACACCATGCCGATGCGGCGTCGGCATTCGAGGCGGCGCTGAGCGGACGCCCGCCACACGTCGGTGCCGCCGTACTCGAGCGAGCCGTCTCGCGGCGGTTCGAACAGGGCGAGCAGCCGCAAGAGCGTGGTCTTGCCGACGCCTGAAGGACCGATGATAGCGACGACCTCCCCCGGCGGAACTGCGAGCGAGACGTTCTCGAGGATCGTCTCGTCGCCGTAGCCGTGCTCGACGCCGACGGTTTGCAGCGTCATCGGTACCCCCCTTCGTCGCCGCCGAGTCGAACGACGACCGCGTTCACGAGCAAGACGAGCGCGACGAGGATCGCACCGAGGATCATCGCCGTCTCGAAGCGGCCCTGTCTGGCCTCGAGCTGGATCGCCGTCGTCAGCGTTCTGGTCACCGATTCGCCGTCCGCGCTCGCGATGTTCCCGCCGACCATGAGAACGCCGCCGACCTCGCTGATCGCCCGGCCGAAACCCGCGAGAACGGCGGTCGCGAGCCCGTAGCGAGCTTCCTTGATCGTCACGAGAGCGACGTCGACGCGCGTACCGCCCATCGCGAACGCGGCGTCTCTGACTCGCTGTTCGACGCTCGAGACCGCAGCCAGACTCACGCCCGTGATGACCGGGATCGCGAGGACGATCTGGGAGAGGATCATCGCCTCCGTCGTGAAGACGAGCTCGAGCGGGCCGAGCGGGCCCTCGTTCGAGACCGTAAAGAGCACGACGAGGCCGACGACGACGCTCGGAAAGCCCATGCCGGTCGTGATGATCGACGTCAGGAGATGTTTCCCGCGGAAGTCCCGAAATCCGACGAGCAACGCGATCGGAACGCTCACGAGCGTGCTAATAGCTACCGCGGTGAGGCTCACGTACAACGAGACCTCGATGATGCTTCTGATGTAGAGCCACTCGAAGGGGAACTCGGCGACGAGCGGGTCGAACGCGCCGACGATCACGATACCTCCTCGAGTGCGGTCTCGGTCGAATCGTTCGAACTTCGCGGGGAGTACTGCTCGAAATTCGGCTCTTCTGCGAGCGCGTTCGGATAGAAGAGCTGTTCGCCGTCGACGGTATACTCCGCGACGATCTCCTGTCCCCGTTTCCCGGTCAGAAATCCGATGTAGTACATCGCCAGTTCGTACGCCGCGCTGGGTTCGCTCGCGGGATTGACCGCGATGATACCGTAGGGGTTCTCGAGCGCCGGGTCGCCGTCGGTGACCGGCCCGTCGACGAAGCGCTCGAGATCGAGTTGCTCGCGCGTATCGATGAAATTGCCGCGGACGGTGAGCAGGTACGAGTCGCGCTGGTCCGCCTGGACGAGCGTCTCGCCCATCCCCTGGCCCGTCTGGCGGTACCACTCTCCGTTCGGGTCGATCCCGGCGTCGTCCCAGATCTCGCGTTCTTTGATATGCGTGCCGGAGCGATCCCCTCGAGACAAAAACGACGACTCGGTCGACGCAATCCGTTCGAACGCCGTCGCCGCATCGTCGACGGAAGCGATCGCCGCCGGATCGTCCGCGGGACCGGCGATAACGAAATCTCCCACCGCGAAATCGCGGCGGTTGATTCCGTCCCCGGTTCGGATGAACTCGTCCTCGAGCGAGCGAGCGTGGGCCATGACGGCGTCGACGTCACCGCGTTCGCCGGCGGCGATCGTTTCGCCCGTCCCACCCGAAACCGCCCGGACGGTCACGCCGTAGGCCGACTCGAACGCCGAGTGGAGTTCGTCGACCAGTCCCGAATCGTACGTACTCGTGGTGACTGCGACGGTGAGTTTCCCGGATGGGCCGTCCGACGCCGATCGATCCCGACCCAGACAGCCCGCCGACGCCGCCGAAATCCCGACCCCGACGAGAAGCGAGCGGCGTGGTATCTCCATGGAAATCACGGTGCCGGGAGAGCGTATAGACGTTACGGTTTTCGAAACCAGTAGAGATGTCGACTTCGTCAAGATGTAACCTATATAAGTTACGTCAGATCGGACTCGAGTCAGTTTAACTGCTCGTTCGGGGCTCGGTCGAACTGCGGAGTTCGTTCGGCAAGGGTTCGTTCGGCAGGGAGGTGATCGCGTCTCTACGAGCACGCGTATTCACTTCCCTCGGGGCTGATTGTGCCACCGTCGTGGCGTTCGTATCCGGTTCGGGTCGATCAGACGCGATGAATCTCGACGGACCGCGCCGTTACTCCCCATCGCTTGCGCTCCACCCCTCGGGAACGTACTGCTGGAAGTCCGGATCCTCGGAGAGCGCTTGCGGGAAGAACAACTGTTCGCCGTTGGCCGTGAAGTTCTCGATGAGTTTCTGGCCCTCGGGCCCCGTAACGTAGCCGATGTAGGCCATCGCCAGATCGTACTCGACGTTGTCGTGGACAGCTGGGTTGACGGCGACGATTCCGTACGGGTTCTCGAGGAGTTCCGGCCCGCCCTCGATGGGGCCCTGCACGTGAATTTCGAGGTCGAGTTCGTCTTGCATCGAGAGATACGTTCCCCGATCGGAAAGCGTGTACCCGCCCTGTTGGTCGGCGTTTAACAACACATCGCCCATACCGTCCCCAATTTCCTGATACCAGTCGCCGCCGGGCTCGCTCGACGCTTGCTCCCAGATGTTCAACTCTTTGGTGTGTGTACCGGAGTTATCCCCGCGGGAGACGAACGTCGTTCCCGAATCGGCGATCGCATCGAACGCGCCGGTTACGTCCTCGCTGCCCGCAATACCGGCGGGGTCGTCGGCGCTCCCGACGACGACGAAATCGTTGAACATGAGATCTCGGCGGTTCACGCCGTAGCCGTCCTCGAGGAACTCGTCCTCGAGCGAGCGGGCGTGGACCATCACGACGTCGGAATCGCCGCGTTCGGCTGTCTCGAGGGCCGCGCCCGTCCCCTGCGAAACGGTATCGATAGTGACGCCGTATCGCTCCTCGAACGGGAGGTTGATTTCGTCGAGCAAGCCGGTATCGTAGGTGCTCGTCGTCGTCGACACCGTAAGTGTCGTCCCGTTAATTTCCGCGCTGCCATCAGTTTCTTCGTTTCCAAGACAGCCCGCCAGTCCGGCGGCAAGGCCGCCCCCCACTGCAGTGATAAACGTTCGTCGTTGTATCGACATGGATACCACGAAGAACGCCACCCTGAAATAGGTACGGGCAACCAGAAACCACAATCGGTTACCAGACGCCCGTATTAGTAACGGAATATGAGTATCGAAACCATCCCTCGTTACTTCCGGGAGGAGCGTTCATCATTCGCGGCGCTCGAGCGGCGATACCGGCGGGTTCTTCCGATAGCGTCTCTCAACTGACGGTATGTACGAAGATCTCATCGAGAGCGGCGAGTTATCCCTTGCCCGAAAGTCCGTCCTGCCGGGGACGGGGTTTTTCATGCCCGACGACCTCGAGGAGGACCTCGAGGAACAGGAAGCCAAATCAGCGCTCGAGGGCGCGGACGTCGCCGTCGTCGCCGATCCCGACGCCGACGGTCTGGCCTGCGTCGCGCTGTTGCGCGAAATGTACGGCGACGTGCAGAATATTCCAACGCCCGATGAGCGCGGCGAGGGAAGCGATGAGGACGAGTCAGCAGACGACAGCGAGGCGGGTTCCGACGCGGAGGACGACCTTCTCGAGGAGCCGGATCCGACCCCCCACAACGTCGCGCTCGTTCCGGGAAGCCCGCACAATCTCGAGGATTCCCTCCAGCAGGTCGCCGACCACGGCGTCGAGGGAATCGACCTCTACGTCTGTGACCTGTGTCCGGATCGCTACGAGTACGTCGCGGACGAACTCGAGGCGGCCGTCGAAACCGCGAGCAGCGTCGAGTGGTACGACCACCACCAGTGGGACGACGGCGTCGCCCAGTCGGTTCGGGACGCCGGCGTTTCCCTCGTCGTCGGCGACTCCGACGAGGAGTGTACCGCGGACGTCGTCTACCGCTCGCTCGAGTACGAGTTCGACGACAGGTTCGCGGAACTGGCCGCGGTCACCCGCGATCACGACCTCTGGCTCCGCGAGGACCCCCGCAGCGATGACCTCGCGGATTACGCCTACTGGACCGACCCCGCCGAGTACGTCGAGGTCGTCCGCGAGTACGGCGCTGACTTCCCCGAGTGGGTCGAGGCGTACATCGCCGAACGCAGAGTCGAGAAAGAGGCCCTGATCGAGCGGGCCGTCTCCCGCTCGGAACTTCGGGAGGTCGGCGGCTACACCGTCGGCATCACCTACGGCCGGTGCTCGCAGAACGAAGTTGCCGAAGCCATGCGGGAACAGGGTGCCGACGCCTCCATCATCGTCAAACCCGCCGGCTCGGCGTCGATCCGCGGGACCGACGAATTCGACCGCTGTCACGAGGTCGCCGGAAAGGTAAACGGCGGCGGCCACCCGAAAGCCGCGGGCTGCAAACCCGACATCTACGACGACATGCTCGACTACGCCAACCACTGGACGACTCGAGGATCGGTCGCCAAACAGGTCATTCTAGACGCGTTCGGTGCCGTCGTCGACGAGGAAACGCAAGAAGCGAGCGAAACAGCCGACTGACGCGACCGGGACCAACTGGCGGGACCAAGCGGAAGACGACTCCCTACTCTCGAGCGAAAAAACGGATCACGAGCTGTAGGACGTGGACGAAGACGCCGGCGACGGCGACGTAGACGCCGATAGTCTGGACCCCGACGGACATGTCGCGACGGTCCCGGAGACGCCAGATCTCCCAGCCGAGTCGCAGGACGAATCCGAGGAAGATCAGGACGAAACCGACCAGCAAGACCGGCTCGAAGAAGGTCCCGACGGCGACGGCGATCACCCCGCCGATAAACGAGTAGGTGGCGTACGATCCCCAGTGGTCGAACGATTTCGAGCGCGCGTAGACGTACCCCGCGACGAGCGCGGTCAAAATCGCGACGATGACCGCCGTCACGCCGAGAACCGTGAGTCGACTCTCGGCCGGAACGAACGAAAGGACGCCCGCGCCGAACACGCCGAACGCGAACTGCAGGATCACCATGCCGACGAAGGCGATGCCGAAGCTACCGCCCTCGACCCCCCGTTCGGCGATCAGTTCCCCGCCCGTGATCGCCACGCCGTAGACGATCACCCCGATGATCGGTGCCTGAAACAGCGTCTCGTTGATCGCCGCAAGCGGCGTCTCGGCCACTGCGGCCATCAGGGCGACGTTGATCGCCATCAGCACGCTCGCCCCGCCGATCACGCGAGCTTCGCGACTCGAGATGCCGAATCCACGGCCCGTTTCGTGCGGCGTTTCGACGGAACTCATAGGCGATCAAACCATACTGGGACGCAAAAAGCTGCCCCCTCAAGGTGATTCAAAAATGCCGACTCGCTCGTTACGGTTCCGCGGTCCAGCGATCCGAGTACGCCGTCCCACAGTCGCACTTCGCGTACGCGTGGACGACGTCTCCCTCGGCGTACAGCCCGCCGACGTCCTCGTTTTGCTCCTCGGCGAACGCGAACACGAACTGGACGCCGTGGTCTGTGGACTCGTCCGCGTCGCCTCCGCCATCGGAGTCGCCCTCCTCGGGGCAGACGCCATCGGTCAGGTCGTCGTCGATCTGACTCTCGGTCGCCATCGCCGATTTGGCGAAGGCCATCGCGTCCGTCCCCGTCGCGGCCTTGAACGCGTTTCGGCCGCTCTCGCCGTCGACGACGATCAGGACGCCGCCCTCGACCGGCTCGCCGAACTGCTCGAGGCGGTCGTCCTCGACGTAGGAATCGGCCAGAAACAAGGCGACGTCGTCGGGGCGCTCGCCCGCCAGAAACTCCGCGCGTGGATCACTCATGGCTCGACAACCGGTCTCGAGCGGCAAAAAGACCGTCATTGATCGCCAGCGGGCGAGCGCGTACCCGGCCTCGAGCATGTCCGAAAAGTTAAGAGAATCCAGTCAGTAGCAATTGCCATGGACGAGGATGTCGTCGCGGATATCACCGGTCGCTTCATCTTGAGCAACGGTGGTGAGAACGCGGGCAAACCCCTCGAGGGGCGGATCATCATGACCGAAAAGCGGGTCGTGCTCGCAACGGGGCAGACGAAAGAAACGGTCCCGTTGTCGAAAGTCATCGACGTGAACGTCGGGACGGTCCCCCAGCACGTCAAGCGCTTCTTCGGAGACACCGCGACGATCGGCTATCGAACCGACGACGGAACCCAGAGCGCGGTCATCGAAAGCTCCGACGAGAAGGTCGAGAAATTCGTCGCGATTCTCTTTCGCTGTCTGCTCAACGGCCAGAAAGTCGCCGTGAAACACCCGGCGCGGGTCGGCGGGCGAATCAAAGACACGAGCGTCGTCGTGGGGAAACTCCGCGTCAAGGACAGACAGGTCGAGGTGAAGACGAAATCCAGCGGCTTCGGTATCGACGTGGCGACGGTGATGAACATCGGCCGAACGAACAAGATCGGCGACAGCGACGACCGGGTGACGCTGGTCGTCAAACACACCGACCAGGAGTCGGGGCTGACACAGACCACGCAGATCGCGCCGGCCAAGAGCCAGTACGTGAATCTGCTCGCGCGATACTTCAGGCTCGAGTACGACGAGGTCCGCGAGGAGGTCGAGGAGATCGAACTAACCAATCCCGAAAAACGAGTGCTCGTCGGCGTTCACGCCACGGGCGGCGACATCGATTTCACGAATATGCTCGACGGCGACCCGGCCTACGTGACGAACGTCCTGAACTCGGTTCGGAACAAACAACTGGTCGTCGAGAACGGCGACGGACTCTCGCTGACGCCCCAGGGGCGCATCGTCGTCAGCCAGCGGATCGAAGACGTCAACGCCTGAAAGCGGCTTCAGGCGCGAGATCGGCCGCTCGAGTTCGAGAGCGGTCTCGAGTGCGGACGGCGCGTCGGGGACATCCTCAGAAATCGCTTTTTCTCCCCAGCGGACCCACCAACGACGTTTCAAACTGATGTCGACGGCGTCAGAACGGGTCGACGTAGAACAGGGGCCGGCGGCGTCAGACGAATCGACGGGAAAACAGGAGTCGACGGCGTCAGAACAGGTCGTTCGGATCGACTTCCGTGTTACCGGAGTTCTCGATGAGAATCTCGTCTAAGGCCTCCTCGAGTTCGTCCCGGCGCGGCAGGGCGAGCATCTGGCAGGTGAACACCCGATCGCTGTCCGTTTCGATGCTCGAGTCGAGCAAGAACGCGTGGTCGTCGGTCTGGGCGATCTGGGCGATGATCGGGCTCATGATCGACGAGCCGATATCCGCGACGAACTTCGGCGGCGAGTGTTTGATCTCCGCGTTCAACACGTTCGCCCAGCCGTCGATGAACCCGCTGGTCATGATGTTGCCCAGTTCCTGAAGGGCACCCTGTTCCATCTCGCCCCACTCGCCTTCGGTCTCCATCGGTACGAGCGAGTCGACGACCGCCCGTCCGGAGGGCTGATCGAAGAGGATGATCAGATAGCCGCTGAGTTTGCCCGTAAACTCCATGACGGTCCCGACGTAGCGTTTGGTGCCGACCTCCGCCGGAATGTCCTCGAGCGGGACGAGACTCAGCCGGCTAATGTTGACGCTCGTCTCGATGCCCGTCATCGAAGTGATGTTCGAGGCCGATTTCTCCGCCCCCTCCTTGGTCATCTCGTTGAACACCTCGAGTTTCTCGAAGGAGATGCTGGTGTCGGCCTGGGGCTCGAGGGCGGTCTCGAGGGAAGCCTGGTCCGGAACGAGCAGGATCCGGAAGTCGACGGGTTCGTTGACGCCGCCGCGGGAGGCTTCGACGCGACTGCGAAAGACCAGCAGGTGGCTGTCGCCCTCCGTCGCGGATCGTGGCAGGACTTCCGTTCCGGTCCCCTCGATGTAGCTCGGAGGCGAACTCTTGATCTTGGTGTTGAGGTGGTTGGCCCAGCCATCGATGAACCCGCTGGTCATGATGTTGCCGACCTCTTTGATGCTGCTCTTTTTCATCTCGGGGTCGTCGGCCGGGACGAGCACGTCCGTCACCGCAGTGCGGGCCTGCTCGTCGAACGCGAGGACTGTCTCCCCGCGGATTTCGCCCGACAGGTCGATGCTGACGCCCGCGTACTCGTTACCGATGAACTCGTACTGCAGATCGGCCGGGGACATCAACGAGACATCCGTCACTTCGACGCGCGTGCTGATTCCCGTCAGCTGTGAAAGTGATTTAACGGCCGACTGTGCGCCGTCGTGAGCGAGTTTGTTGTACGTCTCCAGGGCTCGAATATCGATTTCCATGGAATATTACCCGGCCGTGATGCTGTTGACTTCCTCGAGTACGCTCTCTTTCTGGAACGGCTTCGTGATGTAGCCGTCCGCGCCCGCTTTGATCGAGTCTTTCATCTGTTCTGCCTGCTCGACGCTCGTACACATGACGACGGTCGCGTCCGGGTCGAGATCCGTGATCTCGTCGGTCGCTTCGATCCCGTCTTTGATCGGCATGACGATGTCCATGAAGGCGATATCCGGCTGTTCCTGCTGATACAACTCGACGGCTTCGACGCCGTTTTCGGCCTCCCCGACGATGTTGTGCTCCTCCTCGAGAATTTCCCGGAGCAGATCCCGCATGAATCCGGAATCGTCCGTAATTAGTACGTCCATAAGCGGTTCGACACACTCAGCTTACTTAATAAAATTGGCCGTCGTTCCGCGAGAATTCCGAGGGCGATCGGGAGAACAGCTGAGACGAACTACTATCCTCAGAGGTACTCGCAGTTATATACGTCCCGGGAGGTCTGAACGATCGCCGTTGTGCTCGAACGGGTACGAGGTCGTTACGAACGGACCGTCTCTCGAGCGCCCGCTGTCGGCTGACTGCCGGTTTCCGAGCCGTCGGAAACAGCGCCGATCCGTGCGAGCGCTTCGCGACCGCCGAAGAGGATCACGGTGAACCCGAGGATCAACACGGTATCGGCGTAAATCGCGATGCTCGCTCCGACGAACGTGTCGGTGACGCCGAGGTTGTACTCGGCCAGTATCCCCGAGAGCAACATCGCGACCCACGTGAGGATGGTGAGATACATGATCTTTACGTACAGCAGCCGCCGTTCGGGGTGTTTCCGGTCGGCCGATCGTCTGAACGGGCTCGTCAGGAGATAGATCGTCACACCGATCATGCACACCATCGAGACCATAATCGCAAGCCGAAGTATTCCGCCGGCCATCCAGCCGCCGAGCGTGCTCCAGTTCGCCCACAACAGGGCGGCGACCAGTATCCCAATCGACCGGTAACTAACGCCGGACGACCGCTGTAACACGTACGCGAACGCCAGCCACAGGATCGTATAGCCAATGAAACGAGCACCCGACGTTTCGACGCCCGGTTCGACTTCGATCATCAGGAACTCGAGCGACATGAGCACGTAGGAAACGCCCATTCCCGCCGCGGCGATCGCTGGAAGGTATCCGTACTTTCGAACGTCTTTTGGGAGCTTCTGCGAGGCCCCAGCGATGACGAGCGAACCGACCACTAAAGCCAGGCCGAACCACCGGTAGAGGACGAGCTCACTGATCATTGGTCCGTGTCACCTCCTCGGTTCGATCGGTATCGTTCGTCTCTCGTCGATCAGGCGCTCCCGCCGGATCGTCCACCCAGCCACCGTCGGCCTCTACGGCGATCCGTTCGGTGTTCGAGCGAGTTCCGGTTCCGACATCGAACTCGCTCAGTATCGACGCCAACCGTTCTGCCTGATCTCCGAGCGAATCCGCGGAACTCGAGACCTGCTCGATTGTCGCCGTCGTCTCTTCGGACGCCGCGGCGACCTTTTCTGACTGGTTGCTCGTCTCGGCCGAGACGTTCGTCACGTCCGTGAGTACCGACGAGAGTTCCTGTGCGGCCTCGGCCTGATCGTCAGCCGTCGAATCGATCTCCTGAATTCGGCTATCGACCTGCTCGATTCCCTCGTTGACCGCGGCCAACTGTTCGTTCAACTCCTGAACCAGCCGCGAGGTCTGGGACAACTCGTCGTCGACCGAGTGGACTTCCTCCGCGGTCACCGATGCCTGTTCTCGCATCGCGCTCAGGCGCTCGTCGATGTCGTCGACGCCGTCCATCGTCTCCTCGGCCAACTGCTTGATCTCGTTGGCGACGACCGAAAAGCGTGCGCCGCTCTGGCCGGCGCTCGAGGCCTCGATGTTTGCGTTCAACGCGAGCAGGTTCGTCTGGTCGGCGACGTCTTCGATGAGTTCCGTGATTTCCCCGATCTGTCCGGCCTCGCGGGTAAGCGCCTCGACGGTCTCGACGACCGAGTCGGTCATCTCGACCAACCGGTCGATGTTGGCTTCGACCTCCGCGGCGTGTTCCTGGCCTTCGTTCGCGCTCGCGGTGACGTCTTCGGAGGTGCTTGCGATATCGCTCGTGGCGGCCGCGACCTCTTCGCTCCCCGCGGAGAGTTCGCTCACTCTCGAACTCGCGACGTCGAGTTGCTGACTCTGAGTCGTCGCCCCCTCAGAGATTTCCAGCATCGATTCAGAGACATCGCCGCTTGCGTCTCGGATCTGCTCGCTCGAGGCCTCGAGGTCGAGCGCCATCTCGTCGACGGTCGAACTCATCGTCTGGACGTTCTCGAGAACGGTCGTGATCTCCTCGAGCATGTCGTTAAAGGAGTCTGCGATCGCTTCGGTCGCTTCGTTCTCGATCTGCGGTTCCAGTCGGTTGGTCAGGTCGCCGTCGGCACACGCCCCCATCACTTCGGAGAAGCGCTGTGCTTCGTCGATCAGTTCCTGATTGCGACGTTCGGCCTGCTGTTGTGCCTCGCGGACCTTCTCCTGTTGGATCTCGAGTTCGTCCGAGCGTTCTCTGGCGTCCTCCTTGGCTTCCCGTGCCAGTCGTTCTTTCTCAGTCACTTCCTCGAGTGTCGTCTCGAGCGAGTCGCGCATCTCCTCGAGAGACGTATACAGGGTCCCGATTTCGTCTGTTCGGTCCGTTTCCATATTCACGTCGAATTCACCGTCGCCGATCCGTTCGGCGCCGGCGGCTAGCTGTCGCAACTCGAGTCCGACGTTTCCGCCGACGATGATCCACGCGACGCCGAGATTGATGAACGTCACCATCATCAGTCCCGCCAGGGATGCTATCGAGCGTTCGACGACGAGATCTGCCGGTCCCGAAACGATGTGCAGGCGAAAGATCAGCCCGGCAACGACCGTCGTGGCGATGATGGCACCGAATATCACCGCGAGTTTCGTACTGTACTGTTGCCGAATTCGGCCGCCCCATGATATATCATAGTTCATGATAGATTTGTTTCCTCCCACGAATACGCATACCTATCTCGGTACGATCGATACGTGTTAACGGTCTAGATAATCCTACAGATAGTTAATTCTTCTCGCCGTGAGCAAACCGAGTCCCTCGACGAAAAGCCTCAGTCCGGCCGTGTGATGTGGAACGGGAGTCCCTCGACGCCATCGCGCTGGAACTGGTCGATCGTCGAGTTGACCTCGTGGTACTCCAAAATGTTCTCCTGAATCATTCGCTCTAAGATATCCGAGCGGAACTGCAGGTCGTCGTAGATGTCCCGCGTATCGGCGTATCCGAGCAGCGTCGCGATCTGTTCTTCGAGCACGTAGGAGTTGTTCATTCCCTGGAAGACGATTTCGTCCTCGACGGGGTCCCAGTAGAACACCTGTCGGGTCACGACGCCGTCCATCTGGTCGGAGTAGCCCTCGATCTCCTGTACGCTCGTGACCCGCCGCAGGACGTCGTCGCCCTGTTTCACCCGGTTCTGGAACAGCGCCACATCGGCGTTGTCCATGAACGTCTCGGGGACGTTGATCGGGTCCCCGGTAAACCGCTGGATCATCGAGACGATATCGCTCGCGTGGAAGGTCAGCATGACGGGGTGGCCGGTCTGGGCCGCCTGGAAGGCCATCCGCCCCTCCTCACCACGGACCTCACCCACGACGATGTATTCGGGACGAGAACGCAGCGCCGCCTCGACGAGGTTGAACATGTCGACATCGGCGCTGTCTTCGCTGCGACTCTCTCGAGTCAGCAGCTGCTGCCAGGTGTCGTGGGGCGGCAACACCTCGGCCGTGTCCTCCGCGGTGTAGATCTTCGAGTCACGCGGAATGAACGACATGATGGAGTTCAGCGTCGTCGTCTTCCCCGACGCCGTCTCGCCGACGACGAACACCGTCCGCTCGTTCTCGAGACACAGCCACAGGTACGCCGCGAGTTCGGGCGAGAGCGTCCCCCAGTTCGTAATCTGGGTGACCGAAAGCGGCACCTCGTCGCCCTGACGAATGGTGAGGCTCGGCCCCTTCACGCTCACGTCGTCGCTGTAAATCACGTTCAGACGCGAGCCGTCCGGGAGCGTCGAGTCGATGATCGGCTCCGCGTCAGTCATCGGGTTCCCGATCCGTTCGCCCATGTTGCTCAGCCAGCTATCGAACTCCTCACGGGTGCCGAAATCGACGGTCGTCTCGACCATGCCGTAGGTGCCGTGATCGACGTAACACTCGTTGGGGCCGATCACGTGAATGTCCTCGTTGGCCGGGTCGCGCATGACCGGCTCGAGCGGGCCGAGGCCGACGATGTCGCGGTTCAACCGGTATCGGATGTTCTCGTAGGTCTCCTGTGGGACCTCCTGAATTCCGGGATGAAACTTGACTTTTAACCGATCGATGATATTGGTTAGTTCGTCCCCTTTGATGTGGGTCGATTCCTGTAGCAACTCCTCGATCTGATCGTCGTACTCGGCGTCGTTCTCGGGGGCGGACTTGCTCGTACTCCGGCGCAACAGCGAGTCTTTGACCGTCTGGAAGACTTTCTGCTCTTCTTCGGAGAGCGTCGGCTCGACGGCAAAATACTGCATCTTCGCCCCGACGTCGCCGTAGATGTGGCTGAATATCGGGCCGCCGACGGGGTACAGGACGTTCGGGTGGTTGGTCTCGTACTCGGCAGAGGGCTCGTCGATCAGAATCGGAAACTCGCCGGTGATCTGTCGAAACTTCTTGAGATGATTTCGGAGGTGCGGGCGGCGGGCGGCAAGTTCACGGAGCTCGTCCGACGGCTTTGGTGTTCCCAGCTCTGTCATTGCTAGCCTAGGCGACACTCCGGTTCTCGATCACGATTCCCGTACCGGATCGGACCGAGTAACCGATTCGGTCACCGACCTGTTCGCCCATCCCCGCAAACCGCTTGATGAACAACTGTCGGCGGATATCGTTCCCGACCTCGATCATCTCTAACTCGATGAACACGTCGGCGATAGACCGGAACGGGCCGATCGCCTCCTCGCCGACGGTCGAGGGGTCGACCGTCAACACGACGACTTTCCCCTGTGAGATGATGTCTCGAAGGAACGAGATGATCTCGAGTGCGGCCTGACGTTCCTCGTTTTGCCTGACCAGCGCCTCGAATTTCGGATCGTTTCGCAAGATCGCGTCGAACGTATCGATGATCACGACGTCCGCCGTCCAGATCGTCTCTTCGTCCATCAGATCCGTCAGCAGATCCTGTCGGTTCTGTTCGTCGTCGCTTGCCGTCAGCACGCTGCCGCTGTCTAAGTCGCCGTGTAAAAACAGCATGTTCTCGAACAGGAGGTGTTCCTCGACGTTGTAGTTCAGCGAGTGCATCTGCTTGACAAAGCCCTGTACCTCGAGTTCGGTCGAGAGGAACGAAACCGACTTGCCGGTTTCACACAGCCCGTAGGCAAAACGCTGGGAGATCGCGCTCTTTCCGGCGCCGTAGTCGCCTTCCATGAGGACGATACTCCCGGTTGGAATACCGCCGCCGAGTTCCTTGTTCAGTCGGTCACGGTCATCGAGTCCGATAGAGAAGATATTATTGAGTTGGCTCATTCGTCTGCAGCCTCCGTCGTTTCCTCGTCGACGACGCCGTCGCGTTCCTCGCCCATCACGTCTCGGTGTGTCTCCCAGGAAGCGTCGGCAGTGGTTGATGACTCCGCCGACTCGTCCCACATCGTCTGGCCACCGTCGGTGTCAACGCCCTGTGGCGTGGCATCGGACGTGTTTCCAGCGCGTGGTTCGCCCTCCGAGTCGGACGCCTCAGGCGCGTTGCCCGACCCGTCCGAGGGGGCCCAGAAGCCGTCGTCCTGTCCGCCGGAGTTGCCTGCCTGGTCCCAGATCGCGTTCTCTCCCGCCGAGTCGGACGCCGAACTATCCCACAGCTCGTCGGGGTCGTCGTCTCCGTCGTCCGAATCGTCGAGCCAGTCCATTTCGTCGTCTTCCGGTGTATCCGCATCATCTTCTGGCACGTCTGCATCGTCTTTCGGGGCGTCCGTCTCATCCTCAACCGCGTCTGCATTTGGTTCCGAGACGTCTTCTGCGTCGTCTTCTGACGCATCGAACGCAGCAGCCTCATCCGAGCCCGGTCCGGTATCGGCCTGCGTCCACTCGGCGTCCTGTTGGGCCGGTTCGGTCTCGCCCGTCGACGTATCCGCGTTCGCCGAATCAGTTACGTCCCAGTCGAACTCTTCTGGAGTCGGTTCTGCGTCGGTCTCCGCTGGTTCGGGTTCGACGGGATCGGCGACAATCGACGCATCGTCCGTCGATTCCCCGTCGTCGACGCCATCGGAGTCGGCAACAGTCGAGTCGCCTTCCTGCCACTCGAGGGCCTGCGTCGTCGACCGGGAGTCCGTTTCGGTCCGATCGGCCGCACTCGAGTGATCCGGAGCCGTCTCACCGGGTGCGGGCTCGCTGGCGGCCAGTGTCTCAGCCTCGCCGACGGCCGCTGTCTGCACATCGTCCCCTGACTCAGCCTCGTCGGTCGCGGCAGTCCCAGCGACGGCCGCAACGTCGTCACCAGTCACGATCTCAGCATCGGCGGTGTCACCGTCGGCCACAGTATCGTCGGCCACAGTATCGTCGGCGGTTACAGTGCCGGCGGCGGCCACAGTGTCGTCGGCGGGAACGCCGTCGTCAGCGACGACAGCCTCGTCGATGGACTCAGCTCCCTCGGATGACTCGGTTGCTGGACGTTCCGCAAGGTCGATGGACGGTTCTGCGTCGTCGACTGAAGCCGACTGCTCGGTCGACGATACGTCGACCGGGTGTCTCTCGGGTTCGGCGTCGACGATCCAGCCGTTCGAGGCCGGAGCGCTCGAGCCGTCGTCGTTCCCGACGCCAATGTAACTCACGAACGTCAGTTCCGTTCCGGTGTCGTCCGCCTCGATCGAGTCCGTCGATTCCGCTTCGACGACCGGGGATTCGGCCTCGGCATCGTCGTCGACTTCCGCGTCCGCTATTCGTTTCTCGATCTCCTCGACGTCCAGTTCGGTCTCCAGCCGGTCTGCCGGAATGCCTTCCTCGAGAACCCACTCGCCGAACGTGAGCTGTTTTTTCTTCGGCGATGCGACCTGACTGATCCACCACAAGCTCCGTCGGTGGTCGATACCGAGCGAGGAGTTCGGCTGTGGATCCTCGAGGTCGGGGCCGCCGCCGAAGCCGTTGAGCATCGTCTGCAAGTACTCTTCGACGGGATCGTCGACCCAGTGGATCGAGCCGTAAAACCGGACCGTCTCCGCTGCGCCCTCGAGTCCGACCTCCTCGACGAGGTAATCCAGCCACTCCATGACGAGGAACTCCGTGTCGTACTCCGATGGGAGCGACTCGAGGTACGGCCTGCCGCCGTCGTTCCAGGCGTTTTCGATGCTGTCAGCGGACGCCGAGTCAGTGGACCGAGACTGGTCGGGCGTCGAGTCGTCCGTTTCGAAAACGTCAGCCGCGGTGGTCGAATCAGCACCTTCGTCACCGTCCGCGCCCGCGGGGGCGGCGATCGAATCGTCCGCCTGGCCGCCATCCTCGTCCCACTCCGCCGACCCCGACTCGTATTCGTCTTTGAGTTCGTCGAAGGAAAGGTTCTCGTCGCCGCCGACGGCGTCGTCCGTGCCGCTCTCGTCTCCAAACCCGTCGTCTGTGTCGTCTGCGTCGTCGAACTCGTCGTCGAAGTTGTCACCGAAGTCGTCGTCGGCGATCACATCCTCGTCGAGGAAGTCCTCCGCGTCGGCCGCCGAGATATCCTCGTCGACTGGCGCTTCATCTTCGTCGTCGCCGTCGAACAGGCTGTTGCCACCGAAATCGCCGGTCCCCTGTGCGCCCCCGCTTCCGTCATCGAACGAATCGCTCAGCGAATCACCTTCGACGAAGGGGTTTACCCCCTGTGTCACCATCTCGTAGACTTCCAGTAGTTTCCGGATGTTCTCCTCGATGTCCTCGAGCGATTCGCTGATCTTCTCGTTTTCGCTCTGAACGGTGTTGACCGTCGAGGAGAGCGACCCGACGTCGTTTTCCATCTCCTCGACTCGAGCCTCGATTTCGCTCGAGGCATCATCCCCGCCACCGCCGCCGTCGTCGTCCATGTCGTCGAAGGACATGTCGCCGCCCATCATATCGTCGCCGCCACCCATCATCTCATCGCCGCCCATCATGCCGTCGCCACCACCCATCATGCCGTCGTCGCCGCCGCCGAGTAGATCATCGCCACCACCCATGCCACCGCCATCGCCCAGGCCACCGCTCGAATCCGCATTGGGCATCAATCCGCCGTCGCTCGAGCCGCCGGAGAGCCCGTTGCTCGAGCTGCCCGAGAGGCTGTCGTCACCAATCAGGCCATCGTCGCCTCCGGAACCGTCGTCGTTCCCACCTCCGAACATATCACCGATTATAGATAGCATGACCAATTCATTCCTCAAACGGGTCTTTGTCCCTCGTCGCCCCAGAGAACTGGTTCGTCTTCGAAGGAGAAACCGTCATCTCCGTTTTGCTCAACGACGAGAGTACCCATATGGTAAGTAAATATGAACGTATGTATTAAGGTATTGTGGCCGACGACATTCGTTCTTCCAGAATGCCCTAATCACACACTACAGACCCCTTACGTCGGATTTTTACCAATGCAATCGTAACGGGCACGATGTTTAATTCACACCATAACCGGAGGATTCATCCTGGTTTTGCAGTTCGTGATCCCTGCGTATGACGATCACCTCGATCAACCCCATAGATCAGTCACGTCAAACAGTCACCTCGATCAGCCCTATCGATTAGTCACCTCGATCAATCCGATTGTCCGGTAATTCAGACTCTCAGAGCGGGCGAAGCTTTCTTTCTCCCTGGGGTCGAACCACCGTGTAGAGGGCTGGGTCATGACAAACGGTAATCCCGACAATCCAAAAGAAAACGCGGACGTTCCGCCCGTACTCCCCGAAGAACAACAGACGCCAGCAGACGCCGGTGGCGTTCTCTCGCCCGACGACCTCGACATCTCCGAAAGTCCCTACGTCGCGGAGATTTCGGACGGTCGATACGTCGTCTCGCCGAACAAGAGCCCGCCGAACGTCGCCCAACAGGAGTCGCTGGCGACCCAGTCACAGTCCGGGAGACCGTCCCGTTCGCGCGGCGGTCGAAATGAGCCCGCAGATCGGGCGGGTACAGGCGGGCAGATACAGAGCCCCGAGGCCGCGCGAAGCGTCCTCGCAGACGAACTCGACCGACTCGAGTCCCGGTACGCGATCGATCTCATCTCCCAGTTCGACGGGAACACGATCCGCCACCGGACCGCCTCCGACGACGTCGTCGGAACGTTCGACAACCTCGTGCTCTGGTACGCCCAGAGCGTCTCACAGAACACGCCGACGACCCGCGCGATCTCGCTGTTGCTCGCCAGATCCGAGTTCGGCGCACCGCTGACCGAGACCCGACTCAGAAACGAGATCGGCAAACACGGCCTCACCGAGTCGAACACGATCGGCGACCTGCTCGAGCGACTCGAGTAGCCGGCCGAGTCGGGGTCCAAATCCGTTATTTCTCGAGGCAGGCCAGTTGCGCTCAGTCGACGATTCGGTGATAGCCAGTCCGGACGAGCGATATCGCACCGAGGAACGTCAAGACGACAGCCCCAGCCGCGACGATGTGGTGCACTCCGGAAAGAAGCGGAACAGGCGTGTATCGGCCGAGGACGAAGGCGAGGACGGCGATAGCCCACAGGACGAACAGTCCGAACCCGACCAGAGCGAGGGCGAACCTCGAGTTCATGGTTGGGAAACGTATCGGATCGGAAGTAATTGTACCGGTCGAGAGGAAAAGCCACGGGTTGCGTTGTCCGACGAACTGGGACAACATGGCGGTGAGAGACTCGCGGGGTCGTGGTTCGAGGACAGTTGCTCCATCCGCTGGCGGATTCACGCTCCGTTGATCAGGATGACCGCAGCCATAAACATCGCCAGCACGAGTGCGTAGCCGAAGAGCAACAGTCCGCTGTGGATCGATTCGACCGCGCGCGAGTCCGTTCCGAAGTTGCGTGGAGGTCGAGTCATTCGTATCAGTTCTTTCGATGTGAGTATTATTGCTCTTCCGGCCGCTCACAGGTCGACCGAGATCAGCACATTGACCAACCGCTGCGTGAGCGCGCCGGTGGCCCCGCCGATCCAGAGCAACGCCGTGAAGTGCAGATACGAGTTGCCGAAGTGGCCGCCGTCGGCGACGCGGAGTACGAGCGACGAGATGAACGCGTTGAAGATCAACACGAGGACCATCAGGTATCGAAGGACGGGCACGTCGTACTGGCCGGTGTGAATCAGCGACCCCGCGGCGATCTCGCCGCCGGTATCGATGTCGAACCCCGACAGCATCACCGCCAGTTCCAGCCCGATGAACTGCGCGAACGTCGCGGCGACCGAGATCCCGTAAATGACCCCGATCAGCGTCGTTACCTTCTGTTTGCGCTGTTCTCGGAGATTGAGGATCGCGTTCATGTTGGTGCTGATGAGCCCCCCGAGTCGCTTCGGACCGCCGCCCATCTCTCGGCCGATCAGGTACATGTTACTGAACTTCTGGATCAGAAACGAGTTCGCCTCGCCGGTGAAGTACCGCCAGGATTTCTCGGTGCTCAGGCGCATGTTCAGCCGGCGATAGAGGTTGTCGATGTCCTCGGTGAGCGGTCCGAAATTCTTCGAGCGGAGGCTCTCTAGCACCTCGCTCGTCGTGGCCTGTTTCGCGCTCTCGGTCGTCCCGAGCGCGCGGATGAAGTTGGGGAACTCCTGATCCCGCTTGAAGGTCCTTTTCTCCTCGTACCAGAACACCATGCCGGGGACCAACATCGGTAACGTCGCGATCGGCATGTACAACAAAAGCGGGATCGAGTGCACCGGAAACAGCGGCGGGATCATCTCGAAAAAGATCAACATCATCACGAAGACGAACAGCAGACTCAACGAGAAGCCGACGACCGTCGAGGCGAGCATCCGCTGTTTCGTCTTCGTACGGTAGCCCTCCTCTAGGTACCAGATCGGGTCGCTCGGGACGACCGCCTGGATCACGAAGAAGAAGCCGATCTGCACGAAGATGAACAGCACGATGACGAGGCTCACCGTCATGGTCGGGTTCGTCCCCGACAGCAGCGGGAGGACGATCGCGAACACGAGCGCGAACGTCATCGAGATGATCATCGACAGGTACAGATCCTTGATGACGTCGAGGTTGTTCAGCGACTGTCTGTACACCGTCGAGTACTTCTCGATCAGCACCTCCTGTTCCTCGAGCAGGAACTTATCCAGTTCCTGGCCGGCCTCTAACGTGTAGGCCAACCGCTCGAAGAGGTCGGTCACCGACTCGCTGGGGACTTCCTTCGCGCGGCGTCGACACGCGTCGCCGAGGCTCAGGTGCCAGACGTCGACCAGATCGACGATCCGCTGGATCTCGTCTGCCAGCTCCCCGTACTGGTCCTCGATGGCGAGCTGGCGAAAGACCTCCATCCGGTCGATGTTCGTCGTCGACAGGACGGTCATGTGGATCACCAGCAGGTGAAACCGTCTTTCCATCTCGATGCGGCGACTGTCGACCGCGAGACGCGGATACCCGATCGCCGTCGCGAAGATCAACAGTCCGAGCACCGGCAACAACAGTCGGACGACCAGAAGGACGTTCGCCACGGCGGCGACGACGATCGTCGCGATGAAAACCACGAAGGCGGGGAGCAACACCCCCGAGACGTAGTACTTCGCCGGGAGTTCCATCTCCTCGTACGAGCGGATGATAGAGCCGCTGAGATTAGCTGCCGCCGCCGTGTTGTCTGCGATTCCCATAGTCTCTCAACCGCGTCGAAGTCCGCCGCGTTCGATCGTTCGGCGTCCGTCGCCGGGGAGACCGAAGCCCCCTCCCGATTCGCGTTCTGTACGTGTCGGGGTGCCTATACAAAATTTCCGGCCGGTCCGCTACTGACCCGGAACCGATATCGCCTCCCGTCGATCCGACTCGGCGAGCAGGTCGGGTGCCTGCTCCGGCGTCGCGATCCAGGCGATGTACTGCAAGCTTCGTTTGTGCTCGTCGGTCTCGAGGACCGATCGCGGTTCGGGGTCCGCCGCCAGTTCGGTCGCCGGCTTCGAGTCGTCGCCGAAGCCGTTGAGCATCGACTGGAGGTAGGTCTCGACCGGTGCCGAGATCCAGTCGATCGACTCGTAGTAGGCGAGCGTCTGGGCCGCCCCGGAGATTCCGACCGTCTCGACGAGAAAGTCGAGCCACTCGATGGTCACCAACTCGGCGTCGTTTCTCGAGGGCTGGGCGGCGAGATACGGCGGGTCGCCGACCTGCCCGTTCTCGCCGAGGTCGATCGCATCGACGGCCGGCTGGGCCGGTCCGTCGGCTCCCAGACCGTCATCGCCGTCGTCATCGTCATCGGTATCGTCGTCATCGAGTTCGAGCGGAACCGTCCCCTCGTCGTCGATCGAATCGTCGCCAAGCGCGTCGTCATCTGCAGCGTCCTCTCCGGCGAACTCGTCGTCCTCGAGCGAGGCGTCGTCGTCGAACTCGTCGCCGAAATCGTCGCCCGTCTCGTCGTCGGCGATGTCGTCGTCTAAGAATTCGTCGACCTCGGCGTCGACGATTTCGTCGTCGATCGCCTCACTGAGGTCGTCGTCATCGTCGCCGCCGAAAATGCCGCCGCCCTCGGTGTCGAAAGCGTTCCCGATCTCCTGATCCGCGGCGAATGGGTTGACGCCCTCGGTGACGATTTCGTAGAGGTCGACGAGTTTGTCGACGTTGCGCTCGACCGTCGAGATGGAGTCGCTGATCTTTTCGTTCTCGCCGCGGACGGTCTCGACTTTGTTCTCGAGGGATTCGACCTCCTTCTCGATTTCGTCGAGCTGATAGGTGATCTCCATCTCCGAGTCGTCGTCATCGTCCTCGGCGAACATCGCGTCGTCGCCCATCAACCCCTCGTCGGCACCACCCATCAGGTCGTCGCCGCCGCTTTGTGCGTCCGATTCGTCGTCGCCACCGCCGAGACCGCCGAAGTTCAGTACCATGCGTGTATCATCTAGTTCGATCCGCCGTCATCGACGTGAAAGTCGATGCTGTCCTCGTTGTCGTTCGCGATCACCGTCACGGTCGTATCGCCCGAAACGTCGATGTCGTCGGCCGCCGCGACGTCGATCCTGAGTTCGACCACGTCACCCGTCTGCCAGGAACTGCTCTCGCCGTACCGGTGTTCGAGTTCGAAGTAGTCGTGCGAGACGTACTGGCCGTCGAGTAACACGTCGATAGCCGAGTGGTGGACCTCGAGGTGCTCGCCGCCGATGTTCTTGACGTAGACCGTGATGTTCTCGTCGCCAGCCGCCGGGTCGTAGATCGCGTCGGGTTGGCCGGCGTCGCTGACGATGTCGACTTCGGTACCGATCTCCGTCGCGGTCGCAGCGCCCTGGGTCTCGATCGCCCCGCTCAAGTTGTCGACCTCGAGAACGAGCGTCCCCGCGATGCCCGCCGCAACGACGATACTCGCGATAAACAGAATAATGTGGGTCGCCGAAACGCTTGCCATCTATTGAATCTCCTCCGTTGCGTCGGTGATGCCGTGTTCGGTCACCAGTTTGACCCGCTCTAGCTCGTCGCCGTCGAACAGGTCCGATACCGAGGTGCCATCGGACAGCGTGTCCGCATCGATCCGGATCTCGAGTCGAGCGCCGGGATGCCAGATATTCGAATCGGTTCGATCCGCGTCCGTGATCTCCTCGTCTCCGTCGACGTCAGCGACGGCGGTCTCGTACTCGTTCATATCGACGTATTCGCCGTTGAGCAAGAGATCGGTCTTCACCACGTCGAGTGCGGTCGTCCCGTCGTTGTCGATCGTGACGGTGATCGAGTCGAGTTCGTCGTCGGCGTTGGTCGTCGTGGCAACCTCGTGGAATTCGATATCGGTGTTTAGCTGGTCTCGAGTGTGGTCGGCCTGGTCGGAAAAGGCGCTTCCAGCGTCGCTGCCGGCCGTAAACACCGTGGGGAACAGAACTCCAGCCGCTAGGAGAAAGCCGATGAGCATGATCGCAACTGCACCGCTCGTACTAAACCCCATTACTTTCTCGAGAAACAACGCATATGCAAAAACGCTCTGGCCATTGTGCGGTAGCACGGCACAGGAGTTCGCCCGCATTCGGCGGAGCGGAGCCTCGAGATGCGAATACGGGACCGCGGGCTGTGCGGGGACGAAAGACGAACAAATGAGAACGCGACTCGAGGGTCCGACTCGCGATTAGAGGCGGATCTTCTCGTCTTCTTCGGCGTCGAGCACGCTCGGAACGGTCAGTTCGTCGGTGATCTGTGCGCCGTCGTTGGTGACGATCTTGACTACCGCGTCGTCGCCCGGCTCGAGGACTCCTGCTTCGGACTCGATATCGAGGGTGATCGTCCCGCGGTCCTGACCGTTCTCGAGCACCGCCCTATCGCTGCCGTCGACGGCGACGGGAGTGTCGCTGACGTAGGCGTGCCCACCCGACCCTAAATAATCGATGACGATATTCTCGAGGTCGATCGGATTCGAGCCGGGCCCGAGACTCACAGTCATTTCGATCGAATCAATATTACCGTCCGCGTCCACGGTGCCTACCGTGGTGTAGATCTCGAGGGTGTTCGAAACCTGTGCGATACTTTCCGTGCCGGTCGCTTCGGCCTGCGACTGGAGGACGCCAGCAGTGCCCATCAGGACGCCCGCCGTGAGCGCAGCGACGAGTACCATCGCTACGAACAGGATCAGCGTCCCAATGCCTACTTGTGCGCGTCTATCTCCGTCGGAGGCCGTCTCGTACATTAAAGAATGAAATCCGAAGTGGATATGAATCTACAGGGAGACCGATTCGGATTCGGTCAGCGTGGACGGAGCCATCAGGATTTCGTTGGTCTGGGCACCGTCTGCGGTCGTAATGGTGAACGTCGCGTCGCCACCGGCTTCGATCGTCTCATCCGTGTCGAAGTGACCGTTGGTGAGATCCATCGTAACTTCAGACGTGTCGCCCGACTCGAGGATTGCAGCCTCCGAATCGTCGACATCGTCGTCAGTGCTGGTGATATCGAAGTCATCGAGGGTACCGCGCGTGGTTTCCGTGCCAACGAATTCGTACGTTGATGACGAAAGGTCGACTGCGTCAGCACCGGGACCAAGCGAAACCATCAGCTGCACTTCAGTGACACCGTATTCACTGGAACCAGCTTCCTGGGGACTCGAGAGTTCAAGTTCGCCGTCGCTTTCATCGACATTGATATCGACGCCATTTCCGTCGTTCGGATCAACATCGATGATGAACGTATCACCGGCCGTCAAATCTGAACTGCCAGAAGCACCGACTGTGATTTCAACGGTCGTTTGCTCGGTTACGTCACCCGAGAGAGTTTGACCGTCGAGGTCTGTTGTGCCATCTACACTGGCAGTTGCGAGTTCATTGCCATCTGCATCAGTTGCAGTAAGTGTGAATTCAGTATCAGTACTAAGACCAGCGTTGTCGTTGAACGTGATTGTCTCAGAAGCCGTCAGACTGTCATCGTAGATCTGCTCTACATTACCAGTCGATGAGTCAATGGAGACGACGTTCGACACCTGATTCGTACTTTCCTGCCCCGTTGCCTCTGCCTGGGACTGCAGCAGTCCCGCAGTGTTGATCAGCACACCCGCCGCGATCGCTGCGACGAGCACCATCGCGATGAACACGATGAGTGTACCGATACCCACCTGACCGCGCTCTTCTTCGTCTGTGATTTGTTCGAACATGTGTGTTTTATTACGCGCCGAGCACCCACCAGAAACGATGTTTCTGTGATATGCCGGACGTGTCTCGGCTTTCAAAGTATTATCTAATAAATATTCTTGCCGATTGAGAGGTGCGGATAAGTGTATCGGCCAACCGCGATATGGCCAGAAACGTAATAAGTGAACGATAAGAATCAGCCGACGAAGACCGGTTTCGCTAGTGATCCTTCGAGCAGACTAGATCTAGTTAGGCAATCATACTTGATCAGATTCATCGACTATATTGATTGATGCTAAGAAACAATTGTCAAACCAAATCGTTTCATCGCTGAGATACAGTACTCATGAGATCGATCTAAGCGTTCCTTGGACTATCACTAATGGAGTTCACCAGAAGTCTGATTGTAGACCTTGAGTCATCACCTGTTTAGCATACGCTCTCGAAGCAGGCTTCTCAAAAAATAACCGTTAGAACTGTTGTGAATCGATTCTACAGGGAGACCGATTCGGACTCGGTCAGCGTGGACGGAGCCATCAGGATCTCATTGGTCTGGGCACCGTCTGCGGTCGTGATCGTGAACGTTGCGTCGCCACCGGCTTCGATCGTCTCATCCGTGTTGAAGTGACCGTTAGTGAGATCCATCGTGATCTCAGACGTATCGCCCGACTCGAGGATCGCAGCTTCCGAGTCACTGATATCGTCGTCAGTGCTGGTAATGTCGAAGTCGTCTAGAGTACCGCGCGTCGTTTCCGTACCAACGAATTCGTACGTTGCCGAGCTGAGGTCGACCGCATCAGCACCGGGGCCGAGCGAAACCATCAGCTGCACTTCAGTGACGCCGTATTCGTTCGTGGAGATTTCTCCATCAGACTCTTGACCGCTCGAGAGCGAGAAACCGCTATTGTCTTCGATGGTAACGGTGACACCGCTTCCACCATTAGGATCCACAGAGATACTAGCAGAATCACCTGACGTGAAAGTAGTGCCACTGTAAGAATTAAGCGTGACATCGATGGTACTTTCTTCAGTCAATGGAACATCGGTGATAGCAGAGCCAAAGTTATCGACATCGATAGCCGTATAGCTGTCAATTTCGTCACCGCTCCCGTCAGAAATCGTCACATCAACGGTATCTCCTGACGAAAGATCAGTTGAACCCGTATCTAAGATGATATCTTCTTCTGTCGTCGTAAATATCTGGGAGACATCACCAGTTGACGAGTCGATTGAGACGACGTTCGACACCTGATTCGTACTTTCCTGCCCCGTTGCCTCTGCCTGGGACTGCAGCAGTCCCGCAGTGTTGATCAGCACACCCGCCGCAATTGCTGCGACGAGCACCATCGCGATGAACACGATGAGTGTACCGATACCCACCTGACCGCGTTCTTCTTCGTCTGTGATTTGTTCGAACATGTGTGTTTTATTACGCGCCGAGCACCCACCAGAAACGATGTTTCTGTGATATGCCGGACGTGTCTCGGCTTTCAAAGTATTATCTAATAAATATTCTTGCCGATTGAGAGGTGCGGATAAGTATACTGGCCGACCACACTTCGGCCGCAAGACTAATACAAATACAGGCAAAATCGAGCGACGGAGGCCGCTTTCGACAGTGATCCTTCGAACATATTAAATCTGTCCGGCGCAACCGCTCCCGGTCAGACTCACCTACCATAATAATTGATGTCAAGCAGCTACTGTCATTTGAAATTGTATTTAGATACGATAGTGAAACACTCTCGAGAAAAATTGAACCATCTCTCAACTCATTACAACTCGCTTTATGAAGACTAGTTAGAAGTCGTCACCAACTACGCTGTTCAGCATGTCCTCGAAGGAACGATCACTCGAAAAAATAACCGCTAAGACATGAGTGCGATCCGATTCTACAGGGAGACCGATTCGGACTCGGTCAGCGTGGACGGAGCCATCAGGATCTCATTGGTCTGGGCACCGTCTGCGGTCGTGATCGTGAACGTCGCGTCGTCACCGGCTTCGATCGTCTCGTCGCTTTCGAAGTGACCGTTATCGACATCCATGATGATTTCGGACGTGTCGCCAGACTCGAGGATTGCTGCATCCGAATCGCTGACATCGTCGTCAGTGCTGGTGATATCGAAGTCATCGAGGGTACCACGGGTGGTGTCCTTACCCACGTATTCGTACGTGGTCGACGAAAGGTCGACTGCGTCAGCACCGGGACCAAGCGAGACCATCAACTGAACCTCTTTAACGCCGTATTCGTTAGAGGCGATTTCGGCTTCCTGATCGCTCGAGAGTTGGAGGTCACCCTCATAGTCGCTAAGAGCGATTTCCACACCTGTATCTGCTCCGTTGGAGTGGTCCACTTCGATCGTGTCAGTTGTTTCGCCGGACAGTTGGTCAGTAGTCAGGTCTACTTCGACGGTACTCGCATTGGTCAACGTGACACCTGTCATTGCCGTTTCAAGGTCACCATATTCAGAGCCATCTGCACCAATCGTCTCGGAGTAGGTCGTAGTATCACCATCAATCGTCGTGACGGTCACGTCAATAGTATCACCATCTGTAACTGGATCTGTTCCAGAGAAAGTGAAATCTTCCGTCTGTGTGTTCGACTCATCAACGAGTGTCGAGACGACACCAGTCGACGAATCGATCGAGACGACGTTCGAAACCTGATTCGTACTTTCTTGACCCGTTGCTTCTGCCTGGGACTGGAGAAGACCTGCAGTGTTAATGAGAACACCTGCCGCAATCGCTGCGACAAGAACCATCGCGATAAAGACGATGAGGGTACCGATTCCCACCTGACCGCGTTCTTCTTCGTCTGTAATTTGCTCAAACATTGTCTGTGTATGTTCGCCCGGAGCACACCACCACAGTGCTACCCGCACATCTGTTGGCGACTGCCGGAACGTATTCTCGAGTTCCAACCAATCTGTATTAAGTCTATTCGCCAGATCTGACACT
The DNA here is from genome assembly GCF_000517625.1 of Halostagnicola larsenii XH-48. Classification (GTDB taxonomy): domain Archaea; phylum Halobacteriota; class Halobacteria; order Halobacteriales; family Natrialbaceae; genus Halostagnicola; species Halostagnicola larsenii. The sequence goes on from NZ_CP007055.1 coordinate 2,482,234, forward strand.
ATATAACTCTACTTGCCGACCCCTGTACGCCTTAAATCTACTCGCCGTCGGCGGTTCTTGGTATATAATACTACTTGCCGACCGCCAAATTCTAAAATATCCATCATAGGATTTGGGCGAGACACTTAAGCCCGCCGACCAAGATTTCACGAGTATGGACATTATCGACGGGGAGAAAGTCGAGTGTAGCCGCTGTGACGAAGTCACCGACTTAGAAGAGGTCAACGTGCTCGGAAAGCGCCACAACCGAACGTACGCGAAACCGATCTGCGACGACTGTCTCGACGGAATTGGGGTCCCGCGAGGGTACGAACTCGAGCGCGACGTGAGCTATCTCAAGCAGGGATCGAACGAAACTCACTCCTGAGCACCGCCGGTCGAACCCGTCTTTTGCGGCTCGCGCGCAGATTGGGGAGCCGACGGCTCGAGTCACCTCGAGATCGAACGGTACATCGCTCCTCGGTTGGGGTTACCGTGCCGCTTCGAACGACAGCGCGGTGGCGCTGCGCAATCGGGTCGACGGCTTCGTCAATCGGGGTCGTTTCCCCGAGTTCGGAAGCAGTTTCCGCAGTGAGACAGCCGTGCGTTCGATGATCTGTTCGGGGGTGTCTGCAGGTTCGATGACGACCGTTTCACCCGCCTCGTGAATCGATACCTCGACCCAGGATACTCTCGAGTCCCGGGCGTACTCTTGAGGCGCTCTCGAATCTCCTGCGGGAGGACGACCCGTCCGTTCGAGTCTCCGTTGGTCTATCCCTAATTTGGGTGGGACGAGCACACCGAGTAGATCCCATAGCCTCGCTCGCTTCCGCTCGAGATCCAAGAGAATGTATAAATCTAAATGGGTAAAATAATAGAGAGAATATAAAGAAAAATGTACATTATTTATTTACTGTATGAACGGGTTGCAGAAATATTATTACAGATGCGAAGTAATTCTTCATCGCATGTTTGAAAACGGCCGTCACGGTATTGACCGGCGATCCGTACTGAAATCGACCGCTGCACTCCTTGCGGGAACTGCCTTTGCGTCCGTCCCCGCTCAGGCGTATCACTATGATGCGAAGATCCACTACGAACCTGAACTGGACGAGGAGAAACTCATGGAATTATCAGTTCACGGGTATGAGGTCTTCGAAGAGGGAGTCAGATTCGACCTTGGCGAATACGACGGGTATATCAGCTTGTTCGACGACGACCTCGCCCGCGTTTCGATCCTCGAGGAAGACGAAGAGGTATACGAGTCCCGCGGGATTGCCAACGGCCGTGAAGAGTGGGAGACGCCGACCTTTAGCGTCGACGAGACCGAGAATACCATCGTAATTGATACGGAAACCATCACTGTCGAGGTCCAGAAAGACCTCTTCGGCGTGAAGTTTCTCGACGAGAAGGGAAACGTCGTCAACGAAGACTACCTCGACAACGGAACGGCGGGGTACGAAGGGGACAAACCCTACGCATACAAGAAAGCCGACGCGGACGAGTCCTTCTACGGCTTCGGCGAACAGCCGGAACTCACTCTCGACCAGCGCGGCAAGAAAATCGAGAATTGGAACACCGATCAGTACGGCTACGGAAACACCAGCGACTACGTCTACACGTCGGTTCCCTTCTTCGTCGGGTTAAAGGATACAGGTGCGTACGGCCTCTTCTTCGACAATCCATCGCACTCGGTCTTCCACATGGCCGACGACCCGAACGCCTCCGGAGAGAGCTACGATTCTCGGGCGGAAGAAGACTACTACTACTTCCTGGCTGATGGCGGCCAGCTAACCTACTACTTCGCGTACGGCCCCGAGATCAGTGACGTTCTCGAGCGATACACGGACCTCACGGGGACGATTCCCCTCCCGCCCAAGTGGGCTATCGCGTATCATCAGAGCAAGTGGGAGTATAGTCCAGCGGAGCTTGCCGAGGTACCCCAGCGGTATCGCGAGGAGGAAATCCCGCTGGACGCGATGCACTTCGACATCGGGTACATGGACGACTATCGCGTCTTCACCATTCAAGGGACCCACCGAGAGGCACTTAATACGCTCAACGGAGAGGTGCCCGAGCTCAAGACAGTCGTGGTCAACGATCCCGGCGTCGCAGTCGACAAAACGGCCGACGTTGATGGCGACGGCGAGGACGAACTCTACGGTCCCTACCTCGAGGGAACCTTGAACGGGTACTGGACCAAGAACGCCAGCGGCGATACGTTCTACGGACCGGTCTGGCCGGCCCAGGACGTCGCCGACGATCCCACGGACGCGGTGTGGCCGGACTTCTCGCGATCCGAGGTTCGCGAGTGGTGGGCCGAACAGCACGACGTATTCTTCGACGCCGGCTTTGACGGGATCAAAAACGACATGGGCGAACCCGCGGTGTTCCAAAAGAACGAGAAGTACGACTGGACGATGCCGGCGGACAACATCCACGGCGCGGGCACAGAGACGATGCTCCACGAGGAGTACCACAACATGTACGGATTCGACTACGCCCGTGCATCCCGCAAGGCGTACGATCTCTACAAGCCCGACCAACGGCCGTTCTTGCTCAATCGGAACCTGTACGCGGGCGGGCAGCGATTCGCGGCGATCTGGACCGGCGACAACGTCAGCGAGTGGATGCACCTGCGGATGTCAATCCCGATGCAACTGAATCTCGGACTGTCGGGAATGGCGTTTTGCGGCCACGATGTCGGCGGCTTCGCCAACCGACCCACGCCGGAGCTGTTCAAGCGCTGGATGGAACTGGGCGCGTTCATCCCGTACTTCCGGAACCACACCGACACGCACCGAAAGTCCGATCAAGAGGTCGACGTGCGCAACCAGCATCCCTGGACGTTCGGCGAGGAGGCCCTCGAGATCAGCAAGAAGTACATCGAACTGCGCTACCGACTGATGCCGTACCTCTATAACGAATTCGAAGAGTCCGCCGAAACCGGCAAGCCGATCCAGCAGCCGCTGGTCTATCACTTCCAGGACGATCCGGACACCCGGGATATCACCGATCAATTCATGTTCGGTGATAACATGATGATCGCGCCGGTCGTCGAGCAAGGCGCGACTTCGCGCGAGGTGTACCTGCCCGAAAGCGAGACCTGGGTCGACTTCTGGACCAACGAGGTCTACGACGGCGACCAAACGATCACCGTCGATGCGCCGATCGATCACCTGCCGATCTTCGTGCGGAAGGACTCGATCGTTCCGATGCGTGATGTCCAGCAGTACACCGGTGAGAAACCGCTGACGACGCTTGAACTTCGCACTTACCTCGACGGGGAGGCCACCTACACCTTCTACGAGGACGACGGCGAGACTCGAGCCTTCGAAGATGGAGAGTACAATGTCACGCACTTCTCCGTCTCGGAGAACAACGGCGGTGTCGTCACCTTTGAACGTGAACTCGAGGTGCAGAACTACGACGATTCGGAGCTCTCGTCGTACCTGCTGACCCTCGACCTCTCGGCGGCCCCGCGGAAAGTTCAGGCCGGCCCGACGAAGTATGAGGAGGTCGACGCCGACGACGTCGCGGACGTCCCTGAATCGTTCGCCTACGATGCTGAGGCAGACGCAGTGTCGGTCCACATTCCTGTCGACGAAGACCAGGACGTGAAACTGTTCTTCAACGGCGGTTCCAACCCTGGACGCGGTCGGTAAGCGTCGAGAATTCGATCACAATATTTCGAGTGTTGCGTATCGAACCGAGAGACGAAAGAGACCAGCACTCGAGCCTCCCCTCCACAACCAATCCCAAGTACTCATCAGTGAGTGAAAGTCATGGGGAGAAATATATAGAATCGGCATTTCACCCCTATTTCGAGCCGGAATTCAGTCGAATCGACCCCGGATTCGAACCCGTTCGCTTCGACTCGAGAAGGGGTCCCAAACCACAAGACGTGAGCCCGATCTCCAACCATCAGCGCCGACGGTGGTTCCACCCGAAACGGACGGTCGGACGACGTGCCTCGAGCGGACCCGAACGGAAACTCGAGCGGGCTTCGCGTGCGCGCGTAGATTAAATTAAGTCATCCATCGCCAGTCCACACGAGGAGCGCCGGCTGAAAGTTAGTCTCGTCGGACGTTATTTTCACTCCGAAACAGTAGCTATATGACACTACAGTACAATCGCCCAAATGGAAGTCATGGACTCCGCGCACGGGGGCGTTTTGTATTTGAAATGCCCCGGGTGGTCAGAGCACCCGAGACGTGGCTTCCAAACCCGAGAGGGTTTGTCAACCATGTTCGGATCTATTCTCCGCGGGCTTAAACATCCCGTCCGACAGTCGAATCGAACGACCAATACCGCTGCCCTCGAGCGATTGCGACCGTGGGCGGCGGCCATCGGAGGTGGGCGACGGTGACCGACTCGAGGAGACCTCTCCTCCTCGACATCGTCGCGGTTCTCGAACGCCACGGCCTGCCGCCGGACGCCTACCGGCTGGGCGACGAAATCGACCCCGAGGCCGTCGAACGCGTCCTCGAGTCCGGCGGGCCGGACACCGAAGTTCGGTGCTCGGTTCGGGACGTGCCGCTGGTGGTTACCCCCGACGGTCCGCGGGTGATCGACGCGTGAGCGAGTCCGAACGCGACGCCGACCGCACGAACGCCGCCGACTCGAGCGACGACCGCTCGAGCGCTGAGCACGCGAGCGACGACTGGGCGAACGAAACCGACCTGGACCCCGAGGAATCCCCGTTCCCGCAGTGTCCCCGCTGTGGCCGCCCCGTCACTCGCGTGACCTCCACCGGCCCCACCGACCACACCGCCAGTCCATGCGGGTGTCGCGTGAGTCCGAACCTACTCGAGTAGCCGCGTCCGGACTGCTGCTCCCCGACCGGTTTTTCCGTTCCCCGTTTCGACGCGCGAAAGGTCGACTCGAGCGATGCCTATGGTGGCGATTCGATGGGGGTCGCGGCGAAACCGCCTCGAAGATCGAAATCGCCGTTATCCGGACTCGCCGGATGATCACCCTTTGGCGGTTTCAAAATGTGGCACCGAAAACACATTTTGAGGATCCATACGGGTATCGGAGGGGCGAAGACGAACTCGAGTCGGAGACTGTTCGAGGCAGTGTTTGAATCGCACTCGAACGAAATCCGGCGATTGGACACACCCCCGATTTTCAGCGAAAATACCTAACGAGACGGTATCATCCGCTCTGTGAGAAGACCGCGATCAACCCATCTACACGTCCGGTTCGTCCGATCGAGCACAGAGTGACAAGCAGCCAGTGTAGAGAGCACCTACCCGCAATCCCGAACAGCAGCGGGAACCGGCTCTCGAGGGGCCACTCTAGAGGAGAATCACGAAACGAAGACAATACGCACTGACTACAGGTCCGCTACGGGATTTTGGCCGTCGATTTCGTACGTACGCACATGCCCGACGACCACTCGACCGACGAACCCCTCGAGCGCGAGGACGAGGAGATCGCCGCCGAGATAGCGGGCGACGCCGAGTCGCTCCTCGACGCGCTCCCCCACTACTACAGGGGTGAGATCACCCAGACGACGACCGCTCAGGACCGGATCGATCAGACGACCAACTGGGCGATCACAGTCCTCGCGGCCCTGCTCTCGGTCGTCTTCTCGAGCCCGGACATGCCGGCGTACCTGCTGTTGGTCGGCATGGTCATCCTGGCCGTCTTTCTCTCGTTCGAGGTTCGTCGGTACCGGTTTTACGACCTCTACCGGTCTCGAGTGCGCTTCTTCCAGGAGAACGTCTTCGCGAACGCCCTCGATCCGCAGGGCGTCGAACACGCCAGGTGGCGCGAAGAGCTGGGCGAGGATCTCCGCTACCCCACGTTCAAAGTTAGCTTGCTCGAGGCGCTCTCCCGGCGTGTGCGTCGGATTTACGCCCTGTTGTTCGCGGTGCTGGGCGTCTCGTGGGTCGCGAAAGTCACGCTGTTCACCCCGGAGGCGCGGTGGACGGAGGCCGCGGAGTTGCCGGGCATTCCCGGGACCGTCGTGGCCGGGATACTCGCCCTGTTTTTCCTCGCGCTCGTCGTGCTCGCGAAGTGGCCGGGCTCGCGCGAAGCGAAAGGAGAGATCCACGGCGAGGAACCCGGAGAGTGGAAAGAAACGGACGAAGAGGGGGCGTGACGGTACCCGCGAGCGCTACTTGCTGTTCATCGATTCGCTGGCGATATTTCGGCCGCGCGGTTTCAACGCGACCTCTCTGCGAACCCGGACCTCCTCTAACACGTCGAGTTCGATCATGCGTTCGTACATCTCCTCGACGTCGTCGATGTCGATGTCCAGAAACTCCGGCACTTCGAACGGCGATACGCCGGAGTAGATCGCCATCAGCACCTCCTGTTCCTGGCTCGAGAGGTCGATCTGCGAGGCGTTTTTCTCGGCTCCGCGGTCGAGCACGGATTTCAACATCGCGCAGTTTTGTGCGCCGCCCGAAAGGTAGGTCTGGACGCTGGTACCCTCTTCGGTGTGTTCGGCTTCGACGACCGGTCGTTCCTGCCCGCGAACCGCTCGCTCGTCGTTCTCGACGGTCCCGACGTCGTCGACTTCGATCTGGACGAAGTTGCCGTTCTCGACGGCGAAGTTCGCGACGCCCTCGTTGATTTTGACGCGGGCTTTCTTCCAGGACGAGTCCTGAATCACCCCGCCTTTTACCGCCGGGTGTTTCACCAGGACGATCTCGCCGTCGAGAATCGCCTTCTGGATCTGGAGTTCGAACTCCTCGACCTCGCCCATCGAGACCAGGTACACATTCTGGCCGGCGTTGACGCTGATGTAGTCCGATACTTTCGCGATCGTTCGGTTGACGTCGTACCGGCCGCGGATAGACTGGATCTGTGCGAGCGGAATCGTCTGCTTCCCGCTGTTGCTCGCGATCACCAGCCGCTTGTTCGAGAGGACGATTCGGCCGTTCGACCAGTCGGTGTCGGAGAGCTTTCGCCCGTCTTTGACTACCTGCGTAAATTGGCCCGTCACGTCCGCGAGTTTCGTCTCGGATTTGCTCATGCGAAGTCACCAGTTGGCGCACCGACGCCGCCGAGTTTCGAAAGCGCCGAAAAGCCGCGCTTGCGTAGTCGATCGTTCTCTACCCGGTCGACGAATCCCGACAGCCGGTCTCGCGACGAATCCCCGCCGATCTTCCCGAGGACGAACAGGGCTCGCACGCGGGTTTCCACGTCGGCGTACTCGTTCTCGATGAGATCGAGCAGTCGCTTTTCTAACCCATTGCCGTCGAGCATCGAGAGGCTCGTCGCAGCGAACTTCGAGGTCATCGGATCGTCGTCGCCCAGGGTGTCGATCAGCGCGTCCTGGGCCTGATTCCGATGGTCGACGTCGGCGACCCGACCGAGCAACCAGGCCGCGTTCCGGCGCTGGGCGGTCTCGGTACTCTGGGCTAAGATGTCGACCAGCGGCTGGACGGACTCGCTGGCGTTGGCTTGCTCTAGCTCGCCGACGATCTTTTCGCGAACCTGGTGGCTCGCGTCCGCGGGCGCTTCCGAGAGCAACTGGACCAGAGAGAACATCGCCGTCCGGCGAACCGTATCGGAGTCGTCGCGCAACGCCGCCGCGAGCAGTTCGACCGCCTCGACGCTGCCGAGTCGGCCGAGCGCGTCGACGGCGATCCGTCTGAGCGTCTCGTCATCGGCGTCGGTGACGCTCGAGAGTTCCCGGATCGCGTTGTCGGTTCCGATGTCCGCGAGCGCGTAAGCCGCTTCGACGCGCACGTCGTACTGATCCTCGTGGAGGATCTTCGAAAGGCCCGGAACGCTCTCTGCGGTACCAATGCGACCGCATGCCCGGGCGACGCGTTTTCGCACTCGAGGATCGGGATCGACGAGCTGGTTGACCAGCGGCCCCACGACGTTGTCCTCGCCGATTTTTCCGAGCCCCGTCGCGGCGGCCATTCGCAGTTCGGGACGGTCGGCGCCCAAACTCTGTGCGAGCGCCTGTGCCTTCTTCCACTCTGCGACCTCCTCGAGTTCCTGGCCGATGATCTCGCCGATGAGCTGTTCCAGCGCCGCCTGGCCGTACTGGTCGAGCGCGTCGATCGCGCTCGCTCGAACGTCCTCGCTCTCGTCTTCGTTCGCCGCGACCACCAGCGCATCGATGATCTCGTCTCTCGGAAATTTGCTGTCGGCTTCCTGGGGTTCGAGACTGCCGATTATCTCGGCCGTTCGGCTCCGTACGTTCGGGTTCGAGCTCGTCTCGAGGAGCCCGACGAGTTTCTCGAAATCCGCGTTCCGCTCGAGTTCGAATAGCGTCATTGTTGCGTTATCACCTTCCTCGAGGGGAATGTCCCACCGGCCGATACATGGGCAGTTATCTCCCCCACCTGTACTTAATCTTGTCTTTGACATTTGACACGCCCAGGTTGGCGTGACGTCCGACGAACCGCCTCGTGGGCCGAAGTCGCCGGACCGTGTTATTCCCCATCGCTCTCGTTGTCGCTCGACTCCCCGTCAGCCGTGGAGTCGCTTCCTTCGGATGATTCGGTCTCGTCGTCGGACACATCCTCGTTGTCGGATCCGCCCTCGTCGGATTCAGTATCATCCGTCTCGCCTGCCTCGCCGGACGTTTCGTTTCCATCCGTGTCGGATCCGTCATCCGCGGATGGGTCGCTTTCGTTCGAAGCCTCGCCGCCGGGTTCGTCGCCGTCCTCGTAGGCTTTCGACTGCATGATCGTCCCCCACAGCTGATTTTCGTCGATCTCGTCGTCGAGGTACTGGGTGACCCACTCGGTCTTGACGCCCCAGCCCGTCGCCTGTTCGTCGAACGGTTCGACGATTTCGGTGTAGAGGTTCTCGAGCGAGGAGCCGTGGTCGATCAGTTCCTGATACGCCTGGTAGATAACGACGATCTCTTCGTTGGATTCGGCGATCGTCCCGGCGCTCGAGTCGTAGAACAGATCGAGACGGTTTTCGTCCGGATCGTGATAGAGTTCGTCGACGACGATATCGTGTTCTTCGATCAAGTGATAGAACTCGCCCGGCGTCGCGTCGGGATTCTCGCCTGGGTCTTCCGGTTCGACGAGCTGCTGTCCTGCAGACCCCTCGAGACCCGGAATTGACCCGAGACAGCCGGCAACCGCTCCCAGCGAAAGCGTTCCGACGCCCGCAAGGGCGCTTCGGCGGCTGAGTGTGCGCGTCGCTCGAGTCGTGTCGTTCGTCCGAATCGACCGCGACGACCCGGAACCAGCGTCCAACTCGCCATCGTCATCGTCCTTGCTGGGAGAGTCGACTTCCCGTGACATCTATACGTCAGCGTTGCACCAACTACGTAAAAAGCGCGTTGGCCGTCTGAACAATACACGTCAGATCGAAGATAATAATCGCCCAGAGAGTATTTCAACACCCCATCCAAACAGAGTGAAACATACGATTGGTGTCGTTTGGATGAGAACGAATCCGCTCCCGCACTCGCTAGTCAGTTCCGATAGATACGTCGCTTTTTACGTACGCGTTCGAACACGAACGCAATCGACTCGGAACGTGTTCGCTCGAGGAACGCGGTACACGCTCGCAATACTGATCGCACTCGCGTTCGGGTTCGCGCTGCTCGGGCTCGCAGTCGGTACGGGTACCGCTGCAATTGGGCAGACTGATGGTTTCGGTGGGCTCGAATCCGTCGAACCGCTCGCGGACGGAAACGAAACACAAAGCCAAGTGGCCCTCGTGGAGGAACCGTTTACCGACCCGAGATACAACGACCGCGTCCTCGTAACGTTCGACGGAAGCGTCGTTAGGGGCGAACATGCAACCGCTGAAGAAACGCCCGAAAACCCATCGCTCTCGGTTGGTGGCGATCCTGTCGTCAGTAGTGACGGGAGTGTCAAAGTACTAGATGGAGACCACGTGACAGTTGGCGAGAGTGGCGTCACAGAAAATTCAGCGGGAGAGATCGTCACCGGCGATACTGGACAGGCGCTGACAGTTGACGGCAACGGAACCGTCCGCGCAGGTGAAGATGGCCCCGTCGCCGAAGCTGGCGGAACGACGCTTGAATACGAACACTACGACGAGGCGATACCTGTAGTCGAGTTTGGCGACAGCACCAACGTTTCTGAAGGGGAACAACTCTCGACCACCGTCGACGTGACCAACGTTGGATACGGCAGCATAGAAGATGAAATCAAACTCGAGGGAGTCGACACCAACGGAAGCTACGACAGTATACAGATCGGAGACGTAGACTACGAGGAGATAGCCGGCGGCGACACCGACTCCCTAACGTTCGAGCACACCCTCGTGGCAGGAGACCATCAGATAGACGAACTCCGTCTCGGCATCAGTTCTCAGCAGTTCACGGAACCGATCGATATCACGAAATCGGAAATCGCGATCACGAACGTCGAGACCAACGATCCGGTCGAGGGAGAAACCCTCACCGTCGAAGCCGACCTCGAGCGACGGGGAGCACTGGATCTCGACGACCGAACTCTGACGTTCTCGGTCGACGGAACTGAGGTTGACTCGCGGGCGATCACACTCGCGGAGGGCGCGAGCATCACCGAGGAGTTCAGTTACGAGACGGACGAGAGCAACGCCTCGACGGTCGACGTGGAGGTCGCAGTGCCGGAGGATTCGAATACGGCGGCGGAGACGGTCACCGTCGTCTCGGGGGATGAGCACAACGAGAGTATGACGGCGACCATCACCAACGAGCCGATCGCGAACCTCTCGGCGGAATTCGAGGTCGTCGCAGCCATCGACTACGACGGGGATGTTCCGGGCGGCGAAACCGTCGTGCCCACAACCTTCCGCATCGACGGATCGATCGAAGAGGAGCGGAACGTCACCGTCGAGGATGGTTCGGCCACCGAAGAGACGTTCTCGACGTATCTCACCGACGAGTCCGTACCGCTGACGAACGTCTCGGTCGAAACGCCGGGTCGGAGCGATACGCTCGAGTTCGAGCGAAACCTGACGACGGCATTCGCCGATGTCGACGAGTCGTTCAGTTCAGAAGAGACGCTAGATGCGGTCGTCACCGTTGAGAACGACGGCGACACGCCGGAGGTCGTCGAACTCACGGTGTCGGTCGACGCTCCCGACGGCGTCGACGGCGACGGCAGCGAGACGCAGACGGTTTCGGTGAACCCGTCCGAATCGGTCGAATCGGAGTTCGCCTTCGAGCCGACCGAGGACGCGCCATCGGACCTCGAACTCACGGCGGAGACGAACGGCTCGAGCGAGCCGGCGACGGCGACGGCGACCCGGCCGACGTTTACGATCGAAGACGTCGGTCTCGAGGGAGCCGACAACGCGAATTCGGGGCTGAACATGAGCGGGAACGTGACGAACGCGGGCGAGCTACCCGATAGCCAGTCCGTCCAGTTTACTCTGGATGGCGAACTCGTCGGCGAGGAGACCGTCTCGCTTGCCGCCGGGGAGTCGAAAACGGTCGAAACTGCGATCGAGCCGCCGGCGGAAAACGGCGAGTACGAGTACGGCATGACGGCCAACAACGAGAGCGCAGGCGCAGCCGAATCAGCCGAGGGAAGCGCACAGATCGACGTCTCCGGCCAGTCGATTCTCGATCGGGTCTCCTCGTTCGCCCTGCCGCTGGCGCTGCTGGCACTGCTCGCGCTCCTCGCGATCGGTGTCGTCGCACTCAAGTACCGTGACGATCCCGAAGCGCTCCAGGCGCAGGTGCTCGCGGCGAAATCGCGCGTGCAAAACGCCGTGCAGGGGGTCGTTGGAGGGGGCGGAAGCGTCATCGTCGAGAACGGCCTGCCGAGGGATTCGACGGTCCGGTTGCAGGTCAAAGACGAGAACGGGGTCGTGTTCCAGGAGGACCTCCAGCTCGCGGACGGAGAACAACGAAAGTTCCCGTCGCTTCCGGGCGACGGCCAGTTCGAAGTCGGCGTCGGCGTCGACGACGTCGCCTCACACTCGGAGGTGTTCCAGGCCAACGCCACCGACGTGGGGGTCGTCCTCCAGCCCAACGGGATTACGATCGCCGAACTGTGAGCGGGCTGGGCCACGACGGACGAATTTTTGCCGTTACTCGAGACGGACCCGTTCGGGCTCGAAATACCCGTCTCCATCGCCACGCTGACGATCCGTCTCGGGCGCTGCGCGTTCGACGCCGACTCCATCGCGCCAACGCCAGGAACCGGTTTGCGCTGTCCGCTCGCTCCCGGCCGATGCGCCGTCAGTACTCGACGAACCGGAACCGTCTCCATCCGACGAACGACCCCCGATAGCTCCGGACACGTCCTCGAGCGAGACGATGACGTACGACCGATCGGGCCAGGTCGCCAACGCCGCGTCCGTGTCACTCGGCTCGGACGGCCCTCGAGGATGAGAGTGAACGAAGCCGACGATGTCGTCGCCTCGCTCGTCGAGTCGATCGAAAACCTCGAGTTGCGCCTCCGGATCGATCCGGTATCGCGTCCGCGGCCGCTCGGCGACGTTTTCGGCTGGGTAGTACGAGCGAACACGGCTGTGGTCGACGCCGAACGAACCGCCCAGAACGCCGCAGATTTCCGCCGGCGCGCCGGCTCGAGCGGCCGCTTCGATCTCGTCTCGGACGGCGGTCGGAAGTTCGATCACGGTTCGATCACGTCTCGAACGCGTCGACGCGGTCGTTCGGCAGCAGGCTCACGCTCGCGCACCTCCAAGGCGCTCGAGCGGGAGCGCAACCGACTCATCGGGTGCGCGCTCGAACCGATCCGGCGAAACGATCGGCGCGAGCGCCTCGAGCGTGTCGACCAGCCGCGGGCCGGGTCGGTTGAGGTAGTGGTTGCCGTCCATCGCCCAGACGCGGTCGTTCCGAACGGCCGAAAGCTCCGCCCACCCCTCGAGCGCCGTCAGATCCTCGAGGTTCGCGGCCGTCTGCGCGAGGTCGAATCCACACGGGGCGACAACGAGGACTTCGGGATCGTACGCGCGGATTTCGCTCCACTCGCGGGGTCTCGAACGCTCGCCGGGGGCGGCCAGTCCGTAGTCGCCGCCGGCCCACTCGAGGAGTTCCGCCGTCCAGTGGCCCGCAACCATAACGGGATCGGTCCAGTCGAACACGGCGACGCGGGGCCGATCGCTCGAGTCAACCGCGTCGTCTCGGTGCCGCCTCGAATCGTGGCGTTCGTCGCTCGTTCGGGATCGAACCGCGTCGATTCGGTTCTCGAGGTCGTCGATCACTTCGCGGGCTCGTTCGGCCTGCCCAGTCACCTCGCCGATGCGCTCGATGTCGCCCAACACGTCGCCGACGGTGTGGGGGTCGGTCGTCAGAATTTCCGGCTCGGCATCGATGCGTTCGACCGCGTTCTCGATAACGACCTCGTCGACCGCACAGACGTCGCAGATCCCCTGCGTGACGATCAGATCGGGATCGAGCGCCCCGAGCGTCTCGAGGTCGACGTCGTAGACGCCGTCGCCCTCGGCGACCGACTCGAGGACCTGCCGGTCGATCTCGGAACTCGCGGCGGTGGCGTCGACGCTCGAGGCCGTCACCGCCGGCAGCGATCGAACCAACGGCGGATAATCGCATTCGTGGGAGACCCCCACCGGCTCGAGACCGAGCGCGGTCACGATCTCGGTCGCTGACGGCAGGGTCGTGACGATTCGCATAGCTGGCTAGTCGGACTGCAGGCCTAAAAACGAGATCACTCGAGGCTGGCTCGGGGGTTCGAGTCGGCGAGCTCCTGCCCGCTCGCTTACCGCTCGGGAGAGTCCTCTTCGATGTCGAACTCGTCGGTCTCGAGTTCGTCGCCGTCGACGTCGACGGTTCCGTCCTCGATTTCGATGACGACCCCCTCATCCGACGGCTCGCCGCGGCCGAGGACGCTCTTGGCGGCCGATTCGGTTTGCTCGTTGATCGCCCACGCAAAGCGCAGGACCGTCTCGAAGTCGGTGCCGGCGGCGCGACCGACGCCGTCGTTCGCGAGTTCGCCGAGACTCTGTGCGCCCTCCGGATGGAGGTACTGGATCGGGTGATCGTTCGGAACCTCCTGGAGGTCGACATCGAACGACCACAGGTACGGCAGCAACTGGACGGCGTACCCGTGCGGTTTCGGCGCTCGCCGCCCGGCGGCGGTTAGCGCGACTGTCGCGGCCGTACTTTCAGCGCTCGTATCGTAGTAGACCCCCTTGAGGCCCGGAATTGAAACTTTCACGAGCGGATCCTAGGGGCACCTACTCGAGAGTCTATACCCGGCACTGCCAACCCCGTTTTATCGGGGTGGGTACGCCCGGCGATTGCTCGACGGCGACGACTCCGCGGGCGGTCTACTCGAGGTCGTACAGGTCGCCGTACTTCGAGTCGACGTACTCGAGGAAGTACTCGGCCGTGAACGGTTCGCCGGTCGCCGACTCGATCAGGTCGGGCGTGGTGTAGCGTTTCCCGTGCTGGTGGACGTTCTCGCGGAGCCAGCCGTTGAGGTCGTCGAACTCGCCCGCTCGAGTACGCTCGTCGAGATCGCCGAGTTCGTCCTCGGCGGCCGCATACAGTTGCGCTGCGAGAACCGAGCCCAGCGAATACGTCGGGAAGTAGCCAAAGGAGCCGTGACTCCAGTGGATGTCCTGCAGACAACCCTCGGCGTCGGTATCGGGGCGCACGCCGAGGTACTCCTCGTACTTGTCGTTCCAGACCTCGGGAACGTCCTCGACGGCGAGGTCGCCCGAGATCAGGTCCCGCTCGATTTCGAAGCGGATCACGATGTGGAGGTGGTAGGTCAGCTCATCCGCTTCGACGCGGATCAGGTTGTCGTCGTACACCTGATTCGCGGCCTCGTAGGCCTCTCGCGGGGAGACGTCCTCGAGTTCGGGGAACCGCTCTCTGGCGGTCGTCAGGAAGCGGTCCCAGAACGGCCGGGAGCGCCCGACGTGGTTCTCCCAGAGCCGCGACTGGGATTCGTGGACGGTGAGGTCGCGGGCTTCGCCGAGCGGCGTGGCGTACTCCTCGTCGGGGAGTCCGATGGTGTAGTTCGCGTGGCCGAACTCGTGGATGACCGACGTGATCGAACCGAGCAGGTCCTCCTCGTCGAAGCGAGTCGTCACGCGGGCGTCGAACTGCGTTCCCGACGAAAACGGATGCGGAGCCGTATCGAGACGGCCGCGATTCCAGTCGTAGCCGAGCGCGTCGAGGGCGTCGCGGGCCAGCGCCTCCTGATCGTCGTCGTCGAACTGGCCGGCGAAGGCGTCGGTCGCGAGATCCGCGTCGCTTTCGTCGATCGCCTCGATCAGCGGGACGAGGTTATCGCGCAACCGCTCGAGGATTTCCTCTGCGGTCTCGAGGTCCAGATAGGGCTCGTATTCGGCGAACAGCACCTCGTAGGGGTCCGCGTCGGGGTCGATGTGCGCGGCGTACTCGCGTTTGAGGTCGACGAGTTTCTCGAGCGTCGGCGCGAACTGCTCGAAGTCGTCCTCCTTCCGGGCCTGCGTCCACGTCGGGTGCGCGTTCGAGGTCGTCTCCGAAATCTCCTCGACGAGGTCCTGGGGAACGCTCGTCGCCCGGTCGTACGTTCGGCGAACCTCGCGGACGACCGCCCGCTGGTCGCTCGTGAGGTCGTCGCTCGCGGCTTCGAGTTCCTCGAGGAGGTCGCCCGTCTCCTCGTCGGTTAGCAGTTCGTGACTGAGCGAGGACAGCGTTGAGAGCTGTTTCGCCCGCGCCGGCGTCCCCGCTTCGGGCATGATGACTTCCTGATCCCACTGCAGGACGCCCGCGGCGTTACCGATATTCGAAATCCGCTCGACGCGTTCCTCGAGGCGGTCATAGGCCTCGGTCGTATTGATCGCCGTCTGTGTCTGATCTGTTGTCATTGGGACACAGTATGAGCGACTCACCCATCAACGTCCGGGTTCCGGTGGAATCGGGCGAACCGGCACGATTCGTCGTTACTCGTCGATATCGTGCTGATAAATCGCGAGATAGATCGAGCCGATCGCACAGAGGATACCGCCGGCGAAGAGAAACGAGTACGGCGATTCCTCGGGAGCGAGCCACGCGTCGGTCAGCGTCAGGCCGATGAATCCGACGGGAAGCAAGACCAACGCCCCGTTTTGCATGGCCATCGCGACGCGCCAGAGCCACCCCCTCGAGGTCGCCGAACTCGTCGAGTCGTCGAGTCGCTCGCGGTCGGCTCCACTGGCATCCATTGATCGAGTTGACACTCTCGAGGATCGTAAGTCCACCGGAGAGTGATACTCGGGCGTGTCGGACCCTTCAGGCGTCGTGGACGACCACGACCGTCATCGGCGCGGTTCGGACGACGGATTCGGAGACGCTGCCGAACAGGAGTCGGCCGGCCCGTTTGCGGCCGTGGCTGCCGATCACGATCTGGTCGAAGCCGTTTTCGACCGCGTGCTCGACGATCTCCCGGGCCGGTTTTCCCGTTTTGACCGCGGTCTCGATGTCGCGATCGGTATCGGACACCTGCTCGACGGCGTCCTCTAAGAGGGCGTTCGCACGGCTATGTGCTTTTTCGTATCCCGGGAAATCGTCTTCGGAGTTGACGAACGCCATCCAGTAGCCCTCTGGGAGTTCGATCACGTGTAACGCCGTGATCGACGCCTCGGGAAACTCCTCGAGTGCGTACTCAAGCGCGGCACTCGCCTGTGGCGAATCGTCCACCGGGACCAGAACGTTGTCCACCATGCGAGTCACCACCACGGACGGGAGCTTAAACCACCCACCACCACACGCACGGAGGGCGGCCGGTGATACCCCGTTTCAGGTCAGTTCCGAATCAAACGGGGCCGCCGTCGTGCTCACACCCAGCGCTCTGCGAGCCGCCGATACGTCTCGAGACAGCGCTCGAGGACCGGAATCGAGACGCTCTCGGTTTTCGTGTGCGCCTCGCCGGGTTCGGACGCGCCGTAGATCACACACTCCGTCCCGGCCTGCGAGAGCCACCCGGCGTCCGTCGCGTGGGGTTTCGTGACGAGTTCGGGAGCTCCCTGCTGGACGTCGGCGGCGGCCTCGCAGACCGCATCCGCGAACGCGCGATCCGTACACTCCATCGGAGGCAGGTCCTGGTCGACCGTCCACTCGATACCCTCGAGTTCGGTCACCGACTCGAGAGACGCCCGTTCGCCCGGGACTGTTCGCTCGTCGACCGTGATCGTACACGCCTCCGGGACGACGTTCCACGCGGAGCCGCCCTCGATCTCGGTGACGACGAGGCTCCCCGCGAGTCGGTCGCCGGCCACCTCGAGAGACGGCACCTCGAGACCGCGAATCGCATCGACGGCGTCGGCGGCGCGGTAGATCGCGTTCTCGCCGGCTTCGGGTTCGCTCGCGTGGGCGGCGGTGCCCCGAGCCGTGACCGTGCTGGCGCGTCGACCCTTGTGGGCGACGGCGACGTCCGTCACGTCGGGTCCGGAGTAGTTCGTCGAACCCTCGCCGACGACGGCGTGGTCGGGTACGAAGCCGTTTTCGATCGCGTGGCGAGCGCCCGTGCCGCCGACCTCCTCGCCGACGAAACTCGCGAAGACGAGTTCGCCGGGCCGGGTGTCGGAATCGGCGTTTGAACCGGAATGGGTACTCGAACTGGAGTCAGCGCTCGAACCGGAATCCGCGTTCGAACCGGAGTCGGCACTCGAACCGAAATCGCCGATCGAGGGCGACTCGAGGTCGGCGTCCCGAAACGCGATCGCGGCCGCCGCGAGCGTCCCTTTCATATCGGCCGTTCCGCGGCCGTAGAGCCTGCCGTCGCGCTCCTCGACGAGATACTCGCCGTCGTCGATCTGGGACTCGTCCGGCGGGACGACGTCGTGATGACCGACGAACGCGAGCGTCCGCGGGTCGGCCGCTCCGGCCTCCACAGCGCCGGCGGCGTCGCTCGGGCGTCGTCGAGCGATGACGTTGCCGACTTCGTCTCGCGCGACCGTCGCGTCGGTTTCGGTCCGCAGCCACTCCTCGAGCGCGTCGCCCGCCGCGGTCTCGTCCTCGTGGCTCGGGATCGAGACCAGCGTCCGGGTCAGATCGACGACAGACATAGCGGGCGGTACGGGCTCGAACGTGTTCGTTCCACCGAAACCGACACCGAGGAGAGAGCGCATCGACGGCTCGCAAACGTCACCGCCGTCCGTCAGCGGCGTGGCCCCGACGATTCGTCAGTACCGCTCGAGTGCACTCCAGCGGAGAATCTCGGCGTGGTCGAGGATCAAGCCGTCAACGCCCGCTTCGAGGAGTTGGTCGGCCTCGTACCACGTGTTGACCGTCCAGACGTTGACCGGCAAGTCCCTGTCGTGGGCCTCGGCCACGAGATCGATCGACTCGTACGCATCGTCGTCGAAAAACGGCGTCCCGTAGAGCATGTCCATCGGAGGGTTGATCGCAGCAGTGTCGTACTCGTCGGTCACCGCAAGCCCCTTTTCGATCGATTCGGAGAGGAGGTATCCCACCGGGATCTCGGGGGCGATCTCAGTCACGGTTGCGAGGGCACCTTCCCAGAACGTCGTGAACAGGAGTTCGTTCTCGTAGTCGGTCGCAACGTCGACCACCTTCTCGAGCCACTCCCATTGCTCCCGTTCGGCCGCCGGGTCGTCGACTCGGCCGAACTGAACGTCCGAAGACCCTTCCTTGATATCGATATTGACGCCGGTTTCGGTCGGGATCGCGTCTAGCGCTTCGGACAGTGTCGGAACCGTCTGGCCGCTCTCGAGGACCTCCGCCGAGAATACCGTCTCCGCGGGCGTCTCGTAGATCACGCCCGTTGTATCGGTCAGTCCGCTCAGTTCCGTATCGTGAAAGACAGCGAGTTCACCGTCTTCGGTGGGCAACACGTCGAGTTCGATCCAATCCGCCCGCCGTCGGTTGGCCGCATCGTCGGTTCCGCCCTGCGTAGCGAGTTCGAACGCCGCGACGGTGTTTTCGGGATACGTGTCGGCGTACCCGCGATGAGCGATGACCGTCGCGCGATCGGTTCGGCTCGCGCGATTGTCCTCATCGCTTCGAGTCCGGTGGGGGCCCGTCGTCGCGCCAGTCGTCGAAGATGCGGCCGTTCCGCCGACGAGTGCCGCTCCCGTCCCGGCGACGAATCGACGTCGGTTCACCATGCTTGGTCTATTTTGCATACGAGGTTCGTTCATTTGAATCTATATTATTCTTTATAATTTTAATAAATATAAGAGCGTGGTAGTGAATACTGGTATGGAGATCTGACGATGGGAGGGAAAGATACATACTCGAGGATCTCTCGAAACGAGAGAGGCTAGTAGTCGTCTCCCTCTCGAGCGGCGTTGTCGTTCGTACCCGAAATCCGATCCCGTCACGGCTAGTTCGAACAGGAACCCACGAAGCGACGAATACAGGCCCAATCGTTTTCCGTGATTTCGTAGTAGAGAACCCAATGACCTCCGACGAGGAGACGACGTGGGAGTACGAGACGGTTCGGCCGCCTCGAGAGGCCACGAAAGAGGAGGCCACCGATCCGGTGGACGTTCTCAACGAGCGCGGAGACGAGGGCTGGGAATTCGTCGAGACGATCGATTACAGCGGCGGCGGCACGAAGTACCTCGTGTTCAAGCGGCCGAAGCGAACCGACGATGATGACGGACGACGTTCGGGAACGGATCAATGAGCAACGACAAGGTCAGTACGCAAGACACGATGCGCGAGCGGGCCGACGAAAGCCGGCTCAAACTCTGGTTGCTCGTCGGCGCGAACCGACTGCTCGTCACCGCAGTTCTTGCCGCGACGTTCTTCGTCCTCTTCATGCTCGGCGGGGTTTTCGATCCCCCGCTTACGAACTTGCTGCAGCGGCGGGGCGTCATTGAGTCGATGTTTTCCTCGATGATCAGCGCGCTCATCACCGGCGTCACCCTGGTCGTCACCATCAGTCAGCTGATCGTCTCGCAGGAAAACGGCCCGCTCGGCGAGCAACGGACTCGCATGAGCGAGACGATGGATTACCGAGATTACATCAAAGAGATCGTCGGAAAACCCGCACCGGCTGACCCGTCGACGTTTCTCCGAGAGATCGTCGGCGCGACACAGACGCGGGCCGAAGACGTCAGGGAGCGCATCAAATCGACGGAGAACGAGGACCTCGAGCAAGAAGTCGACGAACTGGTCGACAGCATCATCGGCAACTCCGAAACCGTCCAAGAGAAACTCGACGGCGCGACGTTCGGCACCTTCGACGTCGTCTACGCCTCGATGGACTACAACTACGCCTGGAAGATCTTCCAGATCGAGCGGATCGAAGACGAGTACGAAGATGTCCTTGAAGACGAACACCGGGATGCGTTCGACGAGCTGCGCACGTCGCTCGTCATGTTCGGCCCCGCTCGAGAGCACATCAAAACGCTGTATTTCCAGTGGGAACTCATCGACCTCTCGCGGCTGATCCTCTACGCCGCGATTCCGGCGCTGCTCGTCTCGGGGATGATGCTCACGTTCGTCGATATCTTGACGATTGGCGGGACCACGCTCGGGGCGGAAAACCTCCTCTGGGTCGTCGCCATTGCGTATACGTTCACGCTGATACCGTTCCTGATGTTGACCGCGTACGTGCTTCGGATCGCGACGGTCGCGAAGCGAACCCTGGCGATCGGGGCGTTGATATTGCGGGATTCGCAGCGTTAACGGGACTAGTGGGCGGTACAGGACGATCCGTCGCACCGTCGAGAAACGTTCTGCGAACTGTTGCACTCGAGGGCGACGAAGAGGGTGTCATAGAACCCTTCTCGAGGAGTTGGTTTCGAGCAATTCAAAGCGACATACCTACTCAGTAGGGTTGCGTACTGACCGCCGCTATTCTGTCAGAAAAGATTAGTTTTCAGAATCGCGTGCGAGAGACAGCCCATGGCGCGCGCTCGTTGCGAGCCACTGGAACTCTCCGGCTCACTGAGCTTGAACAATCATTCGTGCTATGAACCAAGCCACCGTGCGAGTGCTCCTGCGAGAAGCACCAGTGCACCGGCAATAAACGTACCGGGAACTGGAAGTACGAACAAAATTGCACCAAACGCGAGGACCACTGTTGATGGTTTCATCCAGAAGTGACTACGAGACTCAAACGGTTACCACTTGGGCCTCTCAAACGGGATGGAGCAGAAAGCTGGGGCCGTAGGGGTCTGCTGTACTGATCATTCGTCGGACGCCCTAGAGCGGTGTGAGAACTCTTCTATGACACCCTGCGACGAAGGCTAAAATCGACACGAGCGAGTGTGGTCGAAGAACAACGAAACGACATTTCGCAGTTCGAGACGGGACACCCGCTACCAGCGACTGAAACGGTCCCGAAACACCGCTCGAGCCCACCAACCACCATCCCGCTCGTTGAACACCCTTATTGGCGTCGGCTACCGTAGATTGACACATGAATGTCGTGCCGGACACGAGCGTGGTCATCGACGGCCGCGTCTCGAAGACGATCGAAGACGGGCAGTTCGAGGGAGCGACGGTTTCGATACCCGAAGCCGTCGTCGCGGAACTCGAGGCGCAGGCAAACGACGGCTACGATAGCGGCTGGGACGGCCTCTCGGAACTCAAACGGCTGGCCGATCTCGCCGATGACGGCGTCGTCAACGTGGAGTACGTCGGCGAACGGCCAAGCGCCATGGAACGCGGCCACGCATCCGAAGGGGAAATCGACGCCCTGATCCGGGATCTGGCTGAGGATCTCGAGGCCACGTTCATCACGAGCGACATCGTACAGGCCGAGGTCGCGCGGGCGAAAGGCCTCGAGGTCGAGTACGTCTCGCCGGAGGTCCGAGAAGTCGGCACCCTCACCGTCGAGGACTACTTCGACGAGGAGACGATGAGCGTCCACCTCAAGACGGATACGGTGCCGATGGCCAAACGCGGCGCGCTCGGCGAGATGCGCTACGAGGAAATCGCCGACGAACCGCTCGACGAGGCGACGATGGACGAGTACGCCCGCGAGGTCGTCGACGGAGCCAAGGAGTCGAGCGACGGATTCATCGAACTGAAGGAACCGGGCATGCAGATCGTCCAGTTTCGGGACTTCCGGATCGCCATCGCCCGACCGCCCTTTTCGGACGGCATCGAGATCACCGCGGTTCGCCCGATCGCACAGACCGACATCGAAGACTACGAGCACGCCGACGAGTTGAAGGATCGACTGCTCGAGCGCCAGCGCGGCGTCCTCATCTCCGGCGCGCCGGGGGCGGGGAAGTCCACGTTCGCGCAGGCGGTCGCCCGATACATCTCGGACAACGACTACTCGGTGAAGACGATGGAGAAGCCGCGGGACCTGCAGGTCGGTCCCGAGATCACCCAGTACACGGAACTGGGCGGTCAGATGGAAAAGACCGCCGACGCCCTGTTGATGGTTCGGCCCGACTACACCATCTACGACGAGGTGCGCAAGACCAACGACTTCGAGGTGTTCGCGGACATGCGACTCGCCGGCGTCGGCATGCTCGGCGTCGTCCACGCCACGCGGCCGATCGACGCCCTCCAGCGGCTCATCGGCCGGGTCGAACTCGGAATGATCCCGCAGGTCGTCGACACGGTCGTCTACATCGAGGCCGGGGAAGTCGCGAAGGTCTACGACGTCCGGACGGAAGTCAAGGTCCCCGCGGGACTCACCGAGGAGGACCTCGCCCGACCGGTGATCCAGGTCACGGAGTTCGAAACCGGCGTTCCGGAGTACGAAATCTACACCTTCAACCGGCAGGTCGTCACCGTCCCGCTCGACGGGGACGAGGACGGCGGGCCGGGTTCGGAATCCGGCGTCGACCGCATCGCCAAACAGGAGATCGAACGGGAGATTCGCTCGATCGCCCACGGCTACGTCGACGTCCAGCTCAAGGGCCAGGACCGCGCGGTCGTCTACGTCACCGACGACGACATCTCGAGCGTCATCGGGAAAGGCGGCGGCCGGATCAACGACGTCGAGAACCGACTCGGCATCGACATCGACGTTCGGACCCACGACGAGAACCCCCACTCCGGGGCGGGCGGTGCGAGTGGCGGAACCCAGCATGCCGGTGGGAACGGCCACGCGGGCGGGAACAGCGGATCGGGCGGCGGCCAATCCGCCGGGCAGATCGTCCAGCCCGAGATCACCTCGAGACACATCGTCGTCCCGGTCGACGGCCACCAGAGCGAGACCGTCGAGGTGCAGGCAAACGGCGAGTACCTGTTCACGGCGACGGTGAGCCGCGGCGGCGAGATACAGGTCTCTCGAGGGAGCGCGATTGCGGACGAGTTAGAGCAGGCGATCGACCAGAAAGACCCGATCACGGTTGTTCCCTCCTAAGTAGCTCCCCGCGAGCGAACGGAGTGAGTGAGCGGCTTTTTTAGCGTAGATTTTTTGGAGGAGGGTGACCCCGAAGGGGAACCCGACGAGAAAAAAGGTACGTGTGCGAGATACAGGTCTCTCGAGGGAGCGCGATTGCGGACGAGTTAGAGCAGGCAATCGACCAGAAAGACCCGATTACGGTCGTTCCCTCCTAAGTAGTTCTTCCGCGAGTGAGCAGAGCGAACGAGCGGCCTTTATGCCGTGGAAATCGGTCGGGACTAAGATTCTGCCGACTGGTTAACAGCGTTTTCGACCGTGGACAGAGAGCAGTACAGTAGGAAATGGGAGAACAGACGAGAAAAACGGGATTTCCATGAAACACCAGTTGATCGCACGAGTATGCGTGTAGAATAGTTCATTAATACTGCAAGAGATACAAGTGATGTTTTCATCTACAGTAGCAAGTCATTAATTCGTCACAAGTATCTGGATAGAAGGTTTTAATATTCAATTTATATAGACCAAGACCTATACCGGGAGTTCACATTAACAAGTGACACGATGGCAGACCAAACTGATGCCGAAGTCATTCGTCGAGAGTTGGATACAGAAGGCGAGACACCAACCGTACAGATCGTAGAAATTGTGGCCAATCTCGAGGGGACCGATCAAAGCGAACTGCCACCGATGTACAATTGTATAGATGGCGTCCTCAAAAACCTCTTTTCCGATCCACCTGCACCTGAAGCACAGATGAGGATCGAATTTAGCTACAAAACGTATCGAATCACCGTCAATCAGGATGGAACAGCGAAGTTTGTAAAGACAGAATAGAGACGACGAACGAGCGCTCTCGATAACCACACGTCGTAATCGTTTTTTCAGATTCGAGCGTATGAGTATTTCGAGACGAGAAACTGCTTCGAACCATGGAAGTTCTCGAGAAGCATCTACTGCACACTCGAGCGGACGAATACCCACTCACAGAACCGTCAACCGCCGGCCGGACGTTTTGCGGAACCCGTACATGCTGTCATCGGCGAGGACGACCAGCCGATCCTCGAGCGAGAACAGGTCGCCGGAGCACCCGGGTTCGGTGGGCACCGAAGCGGTCCAGGACACCGTCCCGTCGCGGTCGATGGCGAACAGGCCACAGTCGTCCATCTCCGGAGTCATCCCGCGAGCGTAGAGCCGCTCGGTGTCGGCCGCGAGATCTCCCTGAATCTCGTACCCCTCGAGCGTCCAGCGGTGTTCGCCGCTCGAGCAGTCGACCGCCCGAATCGTTCCGTCGGCGACGCGGTACGCACGATCCTCGACGATGAGGGGGGCGCCCCCCGCGTGATCGAGCGAAAGCCTGCCGCGCCGGGTGTCGTCGGTCTCGATGAGCCACAGTTCGTCCTCGCCACTTTCGGTTTCGATGCCGAGCACCGCGACCGATACCGAGGTCTCGAGCCAGTGGGGCGTCGACGGGAGCGAGCGCGAGACCGTTCGGGTCCCCTCCGAGTCATAGCTCAGCAGTGTGGGATCGCTCCCGCCGGCGATCCAGACGTGATCGGCACTAACCGCTACGGCGTCGATGTCGTTGATGGGGGCGTCCTCGAGGTCGATCGAGAACAGTTCCTCGCCATCGGCCGGCGCGAACGCGACCACGCCCGCTTCGTGAAGGCCGACGGCGAGGGACGATGAGGCCCGGAACCTGAGCGCGGGGCCGTCCCACTCGGTCGTCCAGACGGTGTCCGGATCGTCGCTGCTCTGGCTCGTGACGCTCTCCGCGCCGTCGTCCGCCTCGGAAGGGGCGGGCTCGAGCGCGACCACGGTTTCGTTCTCGAGCGCGCAGACGACCCGCCCGTCCGCGACGGCAGGGAGACCGGTATACTGACTGTCGGTCACACCCTCCCAGACCATCGACCCGCTCGAGTCGTAGGCCGCTACCTCGGCGTCGTCGAGTTCGACGAATCCGGCGCCGCCGACATCGATCCCCTGCCCGCTCCGATTGCGAATTCGATACAGCAGGCGTCGATCGGACCGCCACAGGGAATCCCCCGAGTTCGCGCCCGGACCGATGCTGGTGGGGAGTGACTCCTCCCAGACGAACTCCCCGCCGCCGGGCTGGTAGCCACAGCCGGCGACGAGGGCCGACGCCCCGGTCGCGAGCGCGCCCAGCACCTGTCGGCGCGACCGCCGCGGCCGGTCGCCAGTCACGCACCCACCCCCTCGCGCTCTAGGTCTCGGAGGTGCTCGAGGCGCTCGGCCGTCGGCGGGTGCGTATCCGGAAAGATGTCGGTGCTGATCAGCTCCGCCGAACTGAACGCGCGGGACTCGAGCGGGGCGAGATAGAGCGCTTCGACGCCGCCGTCGAGGGCGCGAAGGTCCTCGTCCGGCACCTCGGGCATCGCCCCGTCGATCTTCTCGAGCGCGCTCGCGAGGGCGGCCGGAGAGCCGGTGATCGTCGCCGCGGCCCGATCGGCAGCGTGCTCGCGATACCGCGAGAGGAGCCGATAGAGCAACACGCTCGCGAACCAGAACATCGCCGAAACGGCGAGCGTGAGGACCGTCGTGACGACGATGACGACGATAGCGACGAGAAGCGCACGCCCGTCGCGGTCCCCGCCCGACGACCCGCCGCCGGATCCGAGTATCCGGACGAACCAGTACAGGATGGTGAACGCGATGATCGCGAGGTAGTAGGTGATCGTCGGCAAGAGCCACGCCGTCGTCATCACCCTCGCGTCGTGATTCGCGAGGTGTGCGAGTTCGTGGGCCAGCGTCGCCTCGAGTTCGTCCTCCGAAAGGAGTTCGAGCAGTCCGGTCGTGACGACGACGGCTTCGGTGTTACCCCCGGCGACCGCGAAGGCGTTCGGAACCTCGCTGTCGATCACCGCAACGTCCGGTTTCGGAACGTCCGCCTGGGCCGCGAGGCGGGTGACCATCGCGTGTACCGTCGGATACGATTCCGCGTCGACCCGGTTCGCGCCGACCGAGCCGAGCACAGCGCTGGGCCCGTACAGATACTGGATGACGAGTCCGCCGAGAATAACGACGACCAACAGGAGCGGGTCGACGTAGAACTCGCCGGTGTACGGGCGTTCGTTGGCCCACTCGAGCAACGCGATGCCGACGGTATTCAGGAGAAAGACGAACGTGTAGACGAACGCGAACGGGAGGACGACGATGAAAAATAGCGCCAGCGCCGTCCGCAAGCGTAGCTCGCGGTCCGATTCGAGGGCGACCGAGGCGGCGAGTCGGGAGGACATGGGAGGGCGGTTAGTATCGTAGCAGATACTGGGACCGTCCGGAAAATAAACCTGTCTGTTGAATACCAAAAAGGTGCTCGAGCGAGCGCAGCGACTCGAGCGAACCGAGTGAGGGCCGTACCCCCTTTCTCGCTACTAGTTGTTTAAGGTACACTCCTTTATACGAGTAGCATCTCGAATCAGTCATCAAATGACGGGCTACGTGCTGCGCTGCAGCGGTGAACTGCGTGACCACTGACGACGCCGACGTCGCGTCGGAAGGGGGGCCGTTCCTGACAGACCGAGATAATTTGGCCGCGGTACGCGAACGGGTAACGTCGTACGTCGAATCGCTGGTTACCGACGCGAACGCCGACGGCGTCGTCGTCGCAATGAGCGGTGGCGTCGACTCCACGCTGACCGCGACGCTGGCCACCGACGCGGTCGGGAGCGAGAACGTCCTCGCGCTCGGATTACCCTACCACAAGACCGAACAGGCCGGGATGACCGACGCTCGAGCGGTCGCCGAGACCCTCGGGATCGAGTTTCGAGAGATCCACCTCCGGTCGCTGATCGACGCCTTCGACGAGACGATCTCGCCGGCGCTCGAGCCGGACACGGAGTCGATGTCCCGGCCGAACCAGCGAAATCACGCGCTCGGGAACGTCGCGGCCCGAATGCGGATGGTCGCGCTGTACTACGCGGCCAATCGCCAGTCGCGGATCGTCCTGGGGACGGCAAACCGCTCCGAGTCGATGTTAGGGTACTTCACGAAGTACGGCGACGGGGCCGCCGACTGTTATCCGATCGGCGACCTCTACAAGACCGAAGTTCGGGCGCTGGCGGACTATCTCGACGTCCCCGATCGAATCATCGACAAAGAGCCGACGGCGGGATTTTACGTCGGTCAGACCGACGCGGACGAACTCGGGGCCCCCTACGCCGTCATCGATCCGCTTCTCGAGCGGGTCGTCGACCGAGGTCAGTCGCTCGAGGCCGCCGCCGATGAAATGGGGATCGACCGGGAGACCGCACGGGCGGTGCTGGCAATGTACGACTCGTCCGAACACAAGCGGACCGTTCCCCCGACGCCCGGTATCGGCGATAGAAATCGGGTATAACGCGAACGTGCTCGCGGTCCGACTACCTCGAGTCGTCGTCAGTCCGGTACAGCCCGGTGTTTCGCCAGTAGAACATTCCCCACGCGGTGGCGAAACCTGCGATCATCCCGATCAATTCGCGGAACAACTGGCCCAGTCCGGCCTCGAGCGTCACCGCGATGGCGAACGCGGCGGCGATAATCGTAGCCAGCACGACGAAAAACACATCGCCGAAGTAACTGGCTCCCGACTGGTCCCAGTAGTCAGCGCGGTCGTCCTCGTACCAGACGCTGACGTAGATGACGACCAGCGACATCCCGACGATGAGCGTCACGACGAAGTACTCCGGCGGCAGTCCGGCCGGTCCGAGGACGAGCACGTTGAGCACCTGCGAAAGCAGCGCCATCGCGAACAACCCGAGTAACAGCCAACCCCACTGCGGAAGTCGCTCCTTGTCCATACTCGAAAACCCCACCGCCGGAAAATAATCCTGCCGTTCCGCCGATTACGACCGAACGCGATTATTCGGCACAGCAGGCGTCTTTCTCCGCGGGAGCTTCATCGACGCCGTTGCCGTCGGCCGCGACCGGTTCCTCGATCCGATAGAGACTCTGGCGCGCATCGGCGAAGTAGATGTCCTCGTCGACGATTCCGATGTCCTCGAGTCGCTCGAGGGCGTAGCGGACCGTCCGGGCAGAGAGCATCGACTCCTGAACGATCTGTTTCTGGGTCAACGGACCATCGTACTCGAGCACCTTGAAGACGAGTTTGGCGCTCGGCGGCAGATCTTCGATTTCCTCTCCGTCGGTCTCTTCCATACTACGAATCGAAAACTCCCAGAAGCATAAAAGTTGAGCCTTACTCCAGTTAGTCGAGCGTAAGTATTCGATGCGTTTGGCAGGAAAAATACCGCTGTGGATAGTTACGAGCGAGAATTCGACCTAATTGACCGGTCAGTCAGGACGCTGCAGAAAGAGCTTTCGGCCGTGCGAACGAATTGTAACGGGTCGAAATCGAGCGAGGGAGACAGCGCGAGTGCTCGTTCACGTGGCCACGCTCACCACAAACGACAGGTAGTACGTTTGGAGACAAATAGGGTCCGAAACAGCAGGCACCACTCGAGGTCATAGCGCCCGTTCCAGCCAATGCGAACGGCTTTTCACCGACGGCGACAGAGTGCGACACATGTCGACGGAATCGATTAGCGACCGATACGAGCACATACGCTCTGTCAGCGTGACGGCGCTGTCAGCGCTGCTCGGGGTCGCAGCCGCGTTCGTCTGTCTCTCGATTTACGGGACCGGCGAGGTCGGCGCGCAAAATCAGGAGGCGCTGTTGATCGTCCTCGGCGCGATCGTTATTCAGTTCCCGATCATCAAGCTATCTGGAATCTATAACGACGACGAGTTCGGGGTCAAACACTACCTGTTCATCGCGTTCATGACCTTCTCGCTGTGGTTCGTGACGTGGGGAATCTTGCTCACGACGGGGGCAACGATCTAACGATGGCAGACGATAGCATCGCCGTCGTAGACCTCGACCGATGCCAGCCGGATCGGTGTAACTACGAGTGTAAGAACTACTGTCCGCCGAATCGAACGGGCAAGGAGTGTATCACCCTTCGCGGCGAGGAAGCCGATCAGGGCCAGCCCGAGCAGATTCGCATCTCCGAAGAGATCTGTCTGGGAGAGACCTGCGGGATCTGCGTCGAAAAGTGTCCCTTCGACGCCATCGAGATCATCAACCTCCCCCAGGAACTCGAGGACGATCCGGTCCACCGCTACGGCGAGAACGCCTTTTCGCTCTACGGGCTTCCCGCCCCACAGGAGGGACAGGTAACCGGAATCCTCGGCCCGAACGGAATCGGGAAAACGACCGCCGTCCGGATCCTCGCGGGCGAACTCGAGCCCAATCTCGGCCGGTACGACGAATCGCCCGGCTGGGAGGAAGTGCTCGACGCCTACCGCGGCACCGAACTTCAGGACTACATCGCGGACGTCCGCGACGGCAACGTGACCGTCTCGAGAAAGCCCCAGTACGTCGATCAGATCCCCCAGCAGTTCGACGGCAACACGCGGGAACTGCTCGAGCGAACCGACGAACGCGGCGCGCTCGACTCGCTCGTCGAACGGCTCTCCATCGGCCCGGTGATGGACCAGTCCATCGACGACCTCTCGGGCGGCGAGCTCCAGCGCGTGGCCATCGCGGCGACGCTCGCTCGCGACACCGACTTCTATTTCCTCGACGAGGTGACGCCTTATCTCGACATCGGCCAGCGAGTGACCGCCGCGCGGCTCACCCGCGAACTCGCCGAAGAGGAGGGCAAATCCGTCCTGGTCGTCGAACACGACCTCGCGATTTTGGACCTGCTCTGTGACACCCTCCACGTCGCCTACGGTGAACCCGGGGCCTACGGTGTCATCACGACGCCCAAATCCGTCCGCAACGGGATCAACGAGTACCTCTCGGGCTACCTCGAGAACGAGAACATGCGGATTCGGCCGAGCCAGATCGAGTTCGAAGAACACGCGCCGCGGAACGCGACCCACCGCGACACCCTCGTCGAGTATCTGGACATGACGAAGTCCTACGGCGACGGCGAGTTCGAACTCGCGGTCGAGGGCGGCGAGATCATGGAAGGCGAAGTGCTTGGCATCGTCGGCCCGAACGGCATCGGGAAGTCGACGTTCGCCCAGTTGCTCACCGGCGACCTCGAGCCGACGACGGGCGAAACCGATCTGGATCTCGACATCTCCTACAAGCCCCAGTACGTCACAATCGACCAGCACATGCGCGTCGACGTGTTCCTCTCGTCGATCACCGACCAGTTCGGCTCCTCACATTGGAACACCGAAATCGCCCAGCCGCTGCAACTCGAGCGGATCATGGAACAGAACCTCTCGGACCTCTCGGGTGGCGAACGCCAGCGCGTGGCCATCGCGGCCTGTCTCTCCGACTCCGCGGATCTGTACTTACTCGACGAGCCATCGGCACACCTAGACGTCGAACAGCGGGTGCAGGCGACGAGCGCGATCCGACGCCACGCCGAGATGCACGACGCCACCGTGCTCGTGATCGACCACGACACCTATGTGATCGACCTGCTCGCCGACCGCCTGATGGTCTTCGACGGCGAACCCGCCATCGAGGGTCGCGCCGGGACGCCACAGCCGATGCGCGAGGGGATGAACGACTTCCTCGAGAACCTCGAGATCACGTTCCGTCGGGACGAGCGGACCTCGCGACCGCGGATCAACAAACCGGATTCGCAGTTAGATCGCGAGCAGAAACGCGAAGGCGAGTACTACTACTCGGTCTGATCGCGACGCGACTCGAGCGAACCGCGGCTTATTCTCCGTTACCATCCAGCGAGTACGCGACGAGAACCCCGACCAGCGCGAGAATAACGCCCGGCAACGCATACGCGATCATCGCGCTCGAGACGGCAATTCCTCCCGTCGCACCGAACACCGCTCCGGCGACGGCCGCGAGGACGCCGGCGAGAACGAGACCCAGAGCGATTGAGACGCTCAGGGCGTCGAACCCGTCGTCCTCGATCGGGTCGGGGCGTTCCAGCGGGTCGACGAGCCGCCACGTCGGTCCCGTTTCCGTCCGCTCGAAGCGCCCGCCCAGCGAGGCCTCGAGCAGCGAGTTCACCGTCCGGCCCGCGGCTCGAGCGGCGGTCGCCCGGAGCCCGTCCCACTCGTCGGCGTCGTTCTCGAGGTCCGCTCGCGTGACGAACACCGATTCGCCGACGAGGTGGCCGACGGAGGCGGCGTCGTAGCCGACGTCTTCGACGATCCGAGCCAGCAGAAATTCGTCAGACCACGGAATCGGCTTCTCGAGCGCGAACGAAGTCGTCCGGCCGTGGGGAAGCGCGACCTCGAGACGTACCGTCGTCTCGTCGACCGTCTCGAGGTCGGTAACGCGTCCCTCAACGTAGCCCTCCGGCGTCGACATGACGTCGATGCGCCCGAGTTCGTCCTCGAGGTCGCGCGGCTGGACACCGTCGCGGTCCTCGAGCGGATTCGGGTCGGTGCTCCACGGGGCGGTCTCGAACTCACCCTCGGACGAAATCCCGTCGTCCGGCGACTCGTCGGCCGAACGGTCGTCGTTGGTTTCGACGTCGATTTCGATCTCGCGCTCGTCGTCGGTCACCGTCGCTCACCCCCGAAACGTCCGCTACTCGGGGCCGGATCGGCCGTCCCGTTCCGCAAGAAGGTGGCGAGTATCACGGCACTGGTCTTGGGCGGCCGTACGAGACTGGCGCCTAAATCGTTGTTCCCGTCGATGATACGCGGAGCCGGTCGGCCTGACTGAACTATTCGAGCGTGGCGCGAACGACGCCGAACAACCCGTCGCCGTGTTCTGATCGAACGCGGTCGGTCGCCGTCGACCCGTCCTCGAGTTTGTCGTCGTCCGACTTCTCGAACACCGTCTGAAGCCGCTCACGAACGACGAATCCGGCGTCCTCGAGCGAATCGCAGACCTCCTCGCCGGTGACGAACCGCGCGTCCGCGTAGAACGGACTCTCGTCTTTGGTTTCCTGATAGTCCTGTCCGAGCGGGCTCGAGCGGTCGAGAAACGCGACGACGAGGTCCCCGTCGGCGGCGAGCACGCGGCGGGTTTCCGCGAGCGCCCGCTCGATATCGTCGAGGAAACACCAGACGGTGACGAACAGCACCCGATCGAGCGCGTCGTTACGCACGGGGAGGTGTTCGGCGACGCCTCGGACTGGTGCGACGCCCCGTTTTCGCGCTTCGGAAAGCGGGTTCGCCGCGGGATCGATCCCGACCGGAATCTCGAGCGGGCCGGCAAAGCGCCCGGTGCCGACGCCGACCTCGAGCGCGGCGGGGACGATAATGTCGTCTTCGTCGTCTGTAGAAGCGATATTCTCGGGGAACAGGCGCTCGAGGGCGGCCAGTTCAGCCCGATAGGCGTCGGAGTTCGAGTCGAACCACTCGTCGTACTCGTCGGTGAGCGTTTCGAAGGGGGCGGTGGTGGGCATTGATTCGAATGACGTGTGCCAGTAAAGAAAAGCTAGGTGCTCGAACAATGCGGTGCGCGAGCGGCGGATCGGCGGCGGTACGAGCCCTAGCTGATCAGCCGTTGACAGCTCCCACAGAGGTTCTCCTCTTTGATGTCGACCTCTCGAACCGTCGGGGAGAAGTTCATCACGCAGCGGTTGTTGTCGCAGTGTTCGAGCCCGTAGGTGTGACCGATCTCGTGGACGATTTCCTTTCGGACGCGGTCCTGGAAGATATCGGCGGCGCTCTTGTTCGAGAAGCCGCCGTCCGAGGACGTCTGCAGGCGATAGGTCGAGACGACGCTGCCGCTGCCGTCGAGGTACGCGAGTCCGAAGACGTAGTTTCGGCGTCGGTAGAACAGATCGTGCGGCGTGATGGCGATATTCTTTTCGCCCCGGCCGGCCCGTTCTGCAAGTTGGATAAACGCCTCCGCAGAGTACTGGTTTCGGCCGTCATCGTAGGCGCCGCTCGGAATCGACTGCGAATCGGTGATCGATACCTCGCAGTCGTAGACAGAGCGCAACGCTGTAGAGGCCGCCCGCTTGACCTCAGCGGAGACCGACCCCACCGGAACGATATCGACGAGCATGAAAACGACTATGGCCGCAGGTGCCATAAACGTCCCGCCATGGCACACTCTCGTCGGAATACAGAGGCAATCCGCGATTACCTCTCGGACGCGGACCGGGTGGTCGAGGTGGGGATCGGCCGCCGAACCGATCTGGCGAGCGCGCTGGCGAAATCGGGGATTTCCGTCGTCGCAACCGACGTCCACGAGCGGACCGTTCCCGACGCCGTGACGTTCGTTCGCGACGACATCGTCGAGCCGGACGCCAGCGTCTACGAGAAGGCTGACGCGCTCGTCGCACAGAACCTGCCGCCGGAACTCCACCGGCCGACGCTCGCGGTCGCTCGAGCGGTCGACGCAACCTTCGTGTTCACGACGCTCGGGGGCGACCAGCCGGCCGTACCGGTCGAGCGGAAGACGATTCCGGGCGGAACGCTGTTCGTCGCGAACTGAACCGAACGAGAGATTCATAACGCCGATCCAGAACACTTAGCACGACGTATTCACGTTCTGAAGTATGCTCGCGTTCATCGGCTTTTTCTTCAGTCTGCTCACGATTCCTGGCGTCGTCGTCCACGAGTTCGCCCACAAGAAAGCCTGCGACTTGATGGGGGTTCCCGTCGTCGACGTCGCGTACTTTCGGCTCGGAACGCCCGCAGGCTACGTCCAACACCGCGAACCCGATCGCTACCGACAGTCGTTCGTCGTCAGCATTGCCCCCTTCCTACTCAACACGGTGCTCGCGTTCTGTCTGTTCGTCGCGCTCGCCATCGTCGTCCGCTCGAGCGGCGTCCTCGAGGGCGGCGTCGGTCTCGAGACGGCGCTACCGGGCGAGGAAATCGTCGCAGCCGTGGTCGTGTTGGGCTGGCTCGGCTTCGCCATCGGCTCGCAGGCGTTTCCGAGTACGGGCGACGCGAGGACGCTGTGGAAGCGTTCGCAATCTGAGTGGCGGCGCTCGCCGGCCGTACTTCTGGGAATCCCGTTCGTGATCGCCATCTACGTCGCGAACCTGCTCTCGTGGTTTTTCCTCGATACGCTCTACGCGCTCGGACTGTTGGTCCTCGCAGTGCAGTTCGCGCTGGCGCTCGGATTCTAATTGATGCGCCCGTCAGTCCGCATCGGTTGCCGAGTCGGGACGATACCGCCGGCTCACGGCCTTCCAGTGGCCCGTCCGAAAGAGCCAGTAGTTGATCCCGCCCGGCACGAACGTCTCGAGTAAGAACGCGAGATAGAGCGCCGAGATTCCGAGCGGCGTCACCAGCCCCAGCGCCGCGGCGGGGAGCGCGCAGGCGTACCTCCCGATCAGCGAGGAGACGAACGGCCAGCGAGTCGCGCCGGCGCCTAACAGCGCCCCGGCCGCACCGCCGTCGATCCCGAATCCGATCGCACTGATCGCGCCGATCGCGACGAAGGTGCTGGCCTGACCGACCTCCTCGGGACTGGTCACGAACACGCTGGCGATCGGATCGGCGAACACCAGGACGATCGCGGCCGCGCCGACGTAGAGCAGCGTCGACAGCCGGATGATCGCCTCGCCGTAGGCCTCGGCCTCGTCCTCGTCGTTCGCGCCGAGGTGCTGGCCGACAAGCGAACTCGAGGCCAGGGACATCCCCCAGTTGATGCTGTTGATCAGGCCGCGGACGCGTCTGCCGACCTCGTAGGCGGTGACGACGACCGGGCCGAACGCCGCGGTGATCCACAAAAGCGGGAAGACGACGACCCCCTGTGCGAGTCGGCGGCCGATCTCCGGCAGCGAGACCTCCATCAGTTGGCGGACGATACTCGCGTCGAACAGCGGCCCCGTCCGGGTCAGGGGGACGGGACTCGGTTCCATCCCCAGCGCCCCGTAGTTCCGTCCGAACATCCCCCACGCGAGCACGACGGTGACGAATCCCGTCGAGAGCGTGGTTCCGATCGCCGCGCCGGCGACGCCTGTATCGAACCCGAAGATAAAGAGCGCGCTGAGGACAACGTTGAGAACCGCGCCGCCGCCGCGGGCCATCATCTCCGTGAACGTGTCGCCGATCCCGGTGTACGTTCGGCTGGCGATGAGATTGAGCATCTCGAAGAGAACTGCCGGCGTGACGAAGGTAAGATAGACGCTCCCGTGACGGATCGAATCCGGATTGGAACCGAGGAGGTCGATCAACGGCTCCGTAAAGAGGGTGAAGATGGCCATGAGCGGCAACGCGAACGCGATGGCAACCAAAACGCTCTGTTTGACCACGACCGAGGCGCGATCGGTCTGCTCGCCGCCGTAATTCTGGGAGACGAGAGTAACGGTCCCTCCGGCGAGGCCCAGTCCGAGCATGGTAACGACCTCCCAGTAGGCCAGCGCGAACGCGAGCCCGGCGGTCCCCGTCGTGCCGACGGCGATTCCGACCATCGCTAGGTCTGCCGTCTGCTTGGACATGATCGCGAAGCCGGTTCCGATCCGGGGCAACGCGAGTTCCATCGTCGGACGGAACCGCTCGGCGGAGATGATGCCGAGGCGCTCGAGTCCCCCGGCGACGGTATCGACGACACTCCCCTGTCCCCCGCTCATTGGAAGACTGTTGCGGAGACGCCGACTTCCATCTGCTGGTTCGACGCGAGCCGACGGTGGCGAACGGAGCCGACGAAGCCGAGCGTGTCGCCGGACAAATTCGGCGCGTTTTATCACCTCGAGCCCGTGTCCCGAAGTATGACTGCAGACGAGAGCACGGACGAAGACGACGGCGGTGGGCCCGCGAGTGGAGACGACAGTATGGCCGCCGGTGAGGACGACCGTGTGACCACAAGCGAAGATAACAGCGGCGATACCACTGGCGAAGCCAACGGAGGCGCGACCGCGGGCGAAGGCGAACGTGTGGCCGCGAGCGCCGCCATCGACGCCGACGCGGTCGTCCTCGATATCGACGGCGTGCTCGTCGACGTCGAAAACTCCTACCGGCGGGCGATAATCGAGTCCGTCGAGCGGGTCTACGACCGAACCATTCGGAAGGCGGACATTCAGCAGTTCAAGGACGCCGGCGGGTTCAACAACGACTGGGAACTCACGTACGCCGCGGCGCTGTACGTGCTGGCGACCGAGGAAGGCTATCGCGGTTCGATCGACGAGTTCACCGACGACATCGCCGAAAACGGCGGGGGCCTCGAGGCCGCGACGACGGTCGTCCGCGAGGAGATCGGCGCGACTGCGACCCAGCGCGTGACCGATCGCTGGGACCGCGACCAGCTTCGGGACGTCTTTCAGCAACTCTACCTCGGAAGCGACCTCTACCGCGGGCTCGAGGGCGGCGAACCCGATAGCGAGACGCGCGGATTCATCCACGACGAGCCGGTGTTGCTCGAGGCGGAGACCCGAGAGCGACTGACCGACGACTACGACGTGGGCGTCGTGACCGGGCGACCGGAGGCCGAAGCCGAAATCGCCCTCGAGCGGGTCGGCCTCGAGATCGGTCCCGACGATCGATTCACGATGGACGACTGGGAGGAGGGAAAACCGCACCCCCGCGCGCTGACCACCCTCGCGGCGAAGTTCGAGGCCGAGACCGTCGTCTTCGTCGGCGACACGCTCGACGACGTGCGGACGGCCGTCAACGCGAGCGAGGCGGATCCGGATCGAACCTACCACGGGATCGGCGTTCTCACCGGCGGGTTGACCGGCGACGACGGGCGTCGAAAGTACGAATCCGAGGGCGCATCGCTCGTCCTCGAGTCGGTAAACGAGTTGCCCGACGCGCTCGAGGAGTAGCGTATATCCATGCTCGGGTCGCAGCTTTCTATTCGGAGGCCGATAGCCGATTGCTACGTGAAAGCAGGCAAAGCGGTATTTTAAGGTCACCAGTTTTGTCAAATCAGTGTGCTGAATGCGAAGTCAACGCGCAACACGCTCGAATAACTCGTCAGTCCCCTCGACGGAGAAATCGATCGCTATTTCAAATTCTGGAGGATTTGAAGAAATCGAAACGCCGGTGCTCCGTAATCGCTAATGTCTCCTTTCGCCTCGTCCTGTAGTTCGTGGATCCTCGTGGTGTAGTCTTGATTGATCACGAGTTCGAGTTCTTCACCTGTTTCGTCTTCAAATTTCTCTGCAAGTGCTTCGAGGCCGCTGATGAGGGCACCCCCTTTTTGCCACCCAGACACGACGGGAGCCCAGAGTTGGTACGAATACTCCTCGGCCTCCGGGAAGGTGTCAGTAACGTACTTGTGATCCTCGTGGAATTTCTTCTCGAGTTTTTGTAGCGAATACTGGTACGCTTTGGTATTGGAATATTCGGTCCACCAGCCGTCATCCGGAGACCCTGAATACAGGTCTCCGCTCATGTGGGTGACTACTTCGCAGACGTAGACGTTTTGCTCACTAGTCTCCTGATCGTTGTCTATAGCAACGACATCAGCTTCCATCTGGTTACCGGGTTCCGCTGACCGGTTATTATAGCTGACAACCTCACAACCGTTCAATCGCTTGTGATACGCGCCGACTAGCAGTTCCCCCCATCCCGCATTTACTGGCATGTGACAACAGTAATGCCAAATTGATAAATATCCATACGAACCGGTATCCGAGGATCCGAACACCGATTTCCGTCGTGACACCCCCGTCCGTTTTTGCCGCCTGCCGTGGTACCGCCGGACCATATGTCCGGCACCTTCAGGCGGCCCAACGACGACCTCCCCGGCGAGCCGACCTCGCCCTGGCTCGCGAGCACGCTCGAGGGCGAATACGCACCGCTCGAGTCGAACCGATCGGTCGACGTGGCCGTCGTCGGCGCGGGAATCGCCGGCCTCTCGACGGCGATGGAGCTTCGAGAACGCGGGAAATCGGTCGTCGTCCTCGAGCGCGACCGGGTTGGAGCGGGCGTCACCGGGAAGTCGACGGCGAAGCTGACGAGCCAGCACGGGTTGATCTACGACCACCTCCGCCGGGAGTTCGGGCGCGGGGCCGCTCGGCAGTACGCAACGGTAAACGAGCGAGCGATCGATATCGTCGAGGACAGGATCGACGGCCTCGAGATCGATTGCGGGTTCGAGCGCCGGCCGTCGTACCTCTACGGCGACGAACCGGACGCGATCGAACGGGAGGCAGACGCGGCCGCGATGGCCGGGCTCGAGGCGACCGAAGTGCGGTCGGTTCCGCCGTTCGAGCGGGCGTCAGCGGCGCTGCGGTTCGACGACCAGGCGTGGTTTCACCCGCGGCGATACCTGCTCGCGCTCGCCGAGGAAATCCACGAGTCGGACGTCGAATCGACACACGATGACGGGGACGACGCCGACGAGAGCGCGGGTTCGAACGGCGAAACGGGGGTCTACGAACGCACTCGGGTGACCGGTGTCGAGCCGGGGAGTCCGTGTCGACTCCGAACGGAGCGGGGCGCGACAGTCACGGCCGGTCGCGTCGTCCTCGCGACCGGCTATCCGATCCTCGATCGGGCGGGCTATTTCACCAGAATGCACCCGAAGCGGTCCTACGTGCTGGGCTTGCGGATTCGGGGCGAACCGCCGGCGGCAATGTACTACCGACCCGGAGAGCCCTACCGTTCGGTGCGGACGCACCACGACCGCGAGGGAGATGGACCGCTCGTGCTGGTCGGCGGCGAGAACCACAAGACCGGACAGGGCGGGTCGACCGCGGATCGGTACCGACGCCTCGAGCGCTGGGCGCGCGAGCGATTCGCCGTCGAATCGATCGACTACCGGTGGTCAACACAGGACTACGTGACCGCGGATCGCGTGCCGTTCGTCGGTCGCGCCGGCGTCGCCGCCGAGAACGTCTTCGTCGCGACCGGGTTTCGCGGCTGGGGGATGACAAACGGCGTCGCCGCGGGACGACTGCTCGCGAAGCTGGTCGACAGCGAGCGCCCGCCCGAAGCCGACCTGTTCGATCCGCTACGGTTCACGCCCAAACCCTCGGCGGCCGACGCGATCACGGAGAACGCGGACGCCGCGAGCCAGTTCGCGACCGACTGGCTGCGAACGCTGTTCGGGCCCAGCCTCGAGTCGATCGCACGCGGCGAGGGCCGAGTCGTCCGCGACGGGCCGAAGCCGACCGCGATCGCGCGCGACGCCGACGGCGACCTCCACGCCGTCTCCGCGGTCTGTCCCCACACCTACTGCGTCGTCGACTGGAACGACGCCGAATGTAGCTGGGACTGCCCGTGTCACGGCTCGCGGTTCGACCCGGACGGGACGCTTCTCGAGGGGCCGGCGACGGACGACCTGCCGACCCGAGATTCCGGGCCACCGTCCGATCCGGACCGATGAGTGGCCAATCCGTATCGATTCGTTCACCGAGCAGAATAATTATTTGACATACAGTACAACAGTGTCGTAATGACGAATTCAGTTCGAGCGAACGTCGGGAGCGTCCTCGCCGATTTCTCCCGCACGCTCGGCACGCTCGTCGGCCTCCTCTGGCTGGTGTTCGTTGGAGCCGTCTTCCTCGATGGAGGAGCCGACGTACTGATTGGAGCCCCGCCGCTCCCCGGCGGGCTCTTCTGGCCGGTCGCGTTCGCGGTGGCCCTCGGCGGGACGGTGTGGCTCGTCGAAGGCGGGTACGACCGACTCGGCGCGGACCCGACCGGCACCTGGACGTTCGTCTGGTTGGCCGTGTTCTTCGTGCCGCTTGCGTTTCTCCCGCTCCAGTTCGCGGTCGGATCGCTCGCGAGCGCGGCCGGCTTCGCCGGTCCGTTCAGCGGCGCTCTCAACGCCGGATTCGTCCTCGTCTCGACGATTGCGTCGGGCTGGCTCGCGTTCTACGGCGGTCTCGATCGGCTGGGACTCGAGGTGGACGACTTCATCCGCACCTTCGTCTTCGCCGTCGGGCTCGCACTGGTCCCCCTCGCCGCCGTCGTGCTGTTCGAGGCGACCTGGCTGGCCGGCGACTACGTGGCGGCGGCTATCGCACTGGCCGTTCAGGTCGGCGCGTGGTGGGTCGGCGTCACGCGGACGAAACCCTGATCAGCGGCTCGAACCTCGAGCGACGGGGCCTCGAGATCCAATTATCGGCTCGAAATCCAGATCACTGGCTCGAGACCGTCCCCAGTCCGGGATAGTCGGCGATGATCCCGTCGACGCCCGCCTCGGCGAGCTGGTCGAACTGGGTCCACGTCTCGGCGGTCCAGACGTTCACCGCCCGGCCGTCGTCGTGTGCGGCCTCGAGAAGATCGATAGCCGGCTCGTCACCGCTCGAGAGTCCGGCGTACTCCGTTTCCGCCAGTCCCGTTCCCGCGATGGCGTTTCGCGGCGGGTGGATCGCCTCGCAGTCGTACCGACGAGCGATTTCGAGGCCGGCCTCGAGGTCGTCCCATATCAGCGGAGCGGCGGCGTAAGCCGGCGCGATATCGCGAACGGCCGCGAGCGCGCCCTCACAGAACGACGAAAAGAGGAGTTCGCCGGCGAAAGCGTCGCAGTCGGCGACGACGCGTTGGACGAACGGCTTCCAGATCGCTTTTCGCTCCCCGCGGTCGTCTTCGGGGAGCGATTCGCCGAAGCGAATCGCCGCCGTACCAGGGTTTTTCAGTTCGACGTTGACTGCCATCGTCTCCGGAATCGCCTCGAGAAGCTCCGCGAGCGTCGGCACGGGTTCGGCGGTTCCGAGGACGCTCGCGTTCCGAATCGTCTCGAGGTCGGTCTCCCAGACGAGGCCCTCGGCGTCCGTCAGCGGCCGCCCGTCGCGGGTTCCCTCGAGTCGTTCGTCGTGGATTACCACGGGGGTACCACAGGCTGCAGGTTGAACGTCCATCTCGAGCAGCGACGCGTCGGTGTGCTCGGCTACGTTGCGTGCCGCGGCGACGGTATTTTCGGGAACGACGCCGGCGAATCCGCGGTGGGCGATGACGGCGGGGTCGGCCATTGGGCGAACGAACGCAGGGGGACCTGTTGTATCTGTTCCCGAACGTTCGACGGATAGCGGTTTCGCCACCGCTCTACGGGCAGCGAATGCGCGCAAACGTTGAAACGACTCGCCGTCGAGACTCGACCTATGACAGACCGGACCCTCGCCGACGTCGAATCCGACCTCGAGCGAGCCGCGACCCTCGAGACCGGAGCCGCGGTCGATCTGCTCGAGCGCGCCCGCCGCGATCTCGAGGAGCTCGCAGGCGATCCCGGCGTCGATCAGGACCACCGACGGACGCTCGAGAACCGACTCGAACAACGGGTGCGCGAGTTGCGAAATCGGGACGCCTACGACGGCGGTGACTTCGGCGCGGCGATGAATCCGGACGAAGACGACGCACCCTAACCCCCGGCAATCGTCTGCGTTCGGAGCGGCTACGACCGTCTGTGTTCGAACGCCTACGACCGCCTGTGTTCCGGTGCCCGAAGGCGTTCGGGAACGACCGTCCGCTCGAGGAGATACGCGAGCGCAAATCCGGCGATACTGCCGGCGATCCCCGCGTCGAAGAAAAAGAACACGCCGCCCAGCGCGAGTTCGACCCCGAGAGCGAGGAAGAAACAGAGACAGACCGCCCCGAGAACAGGGTACAGGAGGGTTTGTCGACGGGAAGCCGGAATTCGATCGCGAGCGATCCAGATGACCGGGCCAACGAGGAGGAACGAACCGAGAGCGTACCCCGAAACCCAGACCCACGCGCTCGAGCCGTGTTCCAGAAGATCACCCGCGCTCTGGAGGATGAGAAAGGCCAAGCAGGCAAACAAGATCGCGCGACGGGTTCGCGCCGATACGGAAAGCTCCATGGAGGGACGTATATCTCCAGTGACAAATGTTTGTCGAGAAAAATGATCGGCCACCGAACCGACCACGCTTCCGGCGAGTTCGGCCGACCTCCCACCCTTTTATTCGAGTGCCTCTCCGAGAGGCAGGTATGCGAATCGCACTACTCGGCGGAACCGGCGATATCGGCGAAGGGCTCGCGTTACGTTTTGCACACGACACCGACCACGAGATTCTGATCGGCTCTCGAGACCCCGAAAAGGCCCGAAACGCAGTCGAGGGGTACGAGGCAATTCTCGAGGAGCGCGACGTCGAGGCGTCGATCAAGGGCTTTACGAACGAGATGGCGGCCGATCGGGCGGACGTCGCCGTTCTCTCGGTACCTCCCTATTACGCCGGCGACACCGTCGACGCCGTCGCGGAGAAACTCGACGAGGACACGATCCTCGTCACCCCCGCTGTCGGCATGAAAGGCGACGAGGACGGGATGCACTATCACCCGCCGTCGGCCGGCAGCGTCACCGAACTCGTGGCCAGTCGCGCACCCGACGAAGTGCCGGTCGTCGGCGCATTTCACAACCTCGCGGCGGGTAAACTCTCGAATCTGGATCGTGAGATCGACCTCGATACGCTCGTCGTCGGCGAGGGGGCCGCCAAGGAGACGGTCACGTCGTTGGCGAGCGAAATAGACGGGCTCCGCGTTCTTGACGCCGGGCCGCTCGCGAACGCGGCCGAAGTCGAGAGCATCACGCCGCTGGTCATCAACATCGCTCGCCACAACGAGGAGTTACACGACGTCGGGGTCAAGTTCCAGTAGTCGATCCCGCGTGTTTCGGAATCGAATGACACGGAGACGGGCGAGAAAGCGGTCGACGACCGTGAGAAAACCGCCACCGGAAGCGACGAAACGAACGGTGCTAACGGGAACGTGACGGCGGAGGAGGGGAACGAAACCGACGGTGCTGTCTCAGCGTGACTAAACCGTCCAGTAGCCTCGAGTCGGGAGCCCCACCCGTCGGCTCGCAATTTTCGGCTGTGGATTCGTACGACTCGAGAGCCTTTTCGATTGTCTCACGCCGGTCAGAAAAACGCAGACCGGGGCGTGTCGACGGATTAGGCGCCGGCGGATTCGAGGGCGTCTTCGATGTCCTCTCGCTGGGTAACACCGACGAAGCGCTCGACGATTTCGTCGTCGTTTTCGATGACGAGCGTCGGCAGCGACCGCACCTGATACTCGTTTGCGACATCTTGCTGTTCGTCGACGTTTACTTTCTCGACTTCGAATCGGCCCTCCCAGTCTTCTTCGAGATCCTCGAGGATCGGGTCCTGGGTCTTGCATGGGCCACACCAGTCTGCGTGGAAGTCTTTAAGTGTGACAGTCATACCGTTCATTGGGTTTTCCCGCGCAGCGCGCATAAGGGTTTCCCACCAGTGAGGGTTTGCCGTGACCGAGGACGCGGACGATCACGGGCCGATCCGGCCGGTCGAAAGATTTAGTGCCCGGCGAGT
Source organism: Halostagnicola larsenii XH-48 (assembly GCF_000517625.1). Lineage (GTDB taxonomy): Archaea > Halobacteriota > Halobacteria > Halobacteriales > Natrialbaceae > Halostagnicola > Halostagnicola larsenii. The sequence goes on from NZ_CP007055.1 coordinate 2,525,450, forward strand.
GAAAGAGAACGTATGGATAAAGGACAGAACACTGGCGGGCTGATGTCCAGTGCCGGACTCATCCGGTATTTCGACTCCGAAGACTCGAACGCGATTCGTATCGACCCCAAGACCGTCATCGCAACCGGCGTCATGCTCGGCGTGCTCGTCCAGTTGCTGACGTTCGTTTCCTAACGCAGTTTGTTTTGGGTATCGAGGTCGGTACACCCGCTTGATCACCCACAGGTTCGGTCTGTCGAAACGATGCACTGGTGATCAGCCCGAATCCGACGCACTGCAGACGCCGAAACCGGGATCGGAGCTACAAATTGCCGCCAGTCCCGCCACTGGCAACCTCACCCAGTTGCGATTCGTGACGCGAAGTTTTTGACGTTGCTCACGTTACCACAGCCATGTCACTGGTTGCAGGCGTCGTCGCCGTTCAGGGCGACGTTTCCGAACACGCAGACGCCATCAGACGAGCGAGTACGGCCCGCGGCGAATCCGTCGAGGTTCTAGAGGTCCGCGAGTCGGGTATCGTCCCCGACTGCGACCTGCTCGCGATGCCCGGCGGCGAGTCGACGACCATCTCGAGGCTCGTCCACTCTGAGGGAATCGCGGCAGAGATTCGCGACCACGTCGACGACGAGAAACCGCTGTTTGCGACCTGTGCCGGACTCATCGTCGCCTCGAGCGACGCCGGCGACGAGCGCGTCGAGACGCTCGATCTGATCGACGTGACCGTCGAGCGAAACGCCTTCGGACGACAGAAAGACAGCTTCGAAGCGCCCCTCGAGGTAACGGGACTCCCAGACGACGAGCCGTTTCCCGCCGTGTTTATCCGCGCGCCAGTTATCGACGACGTGGGCGACGCCCGCGTGCTCGCCTCGTGGGACGGGAACCCGGTTGCGGTGCGGGACGGCCCCGTCGTCGGCACCTCCTTTCACCCCGAGTTGACGACCGACGACCGAATTCACGAGTTGGCGTTTTTCGAGAACGACGGCGCGTCGGTGACGGCGCTCGAGTAGCCCAGCGGACAACCCGCCGCGTGGCTCCTCGAAAGGCGTCGGTCGCAGGCGTACAGACTTTTGCCGCTCGCCTTCGTGAGTTGTGATATGAACGCGTCCATCGACGCCGTCCGCGTCGCGGGAACCCAGCAGGGACCGGTGCCGGTCTTGATCCTCGCCGTCGAAGGCGAAGAGGACATCGTCCCGATCTTTATCGGCTTCAACGAGGCGACGAGCATCGCTCGCGGGCTCGAGGCCGAGGACATCGGCCGGCCGTTGACCCACGACCTCCTGCTCGACGTGATGGAGGAACTCGGCGGGCGAGTCGACCGGGTCGTCGTCAACGAAATCGAAGAGCGCGCGGACGGACAGGGCGGGACCTATATCGCGGACATTCACGTCGACACGCCCCGCGGCGAGACCGTGATCGACGCCCGGCCGAGCGATTCGCTCGCGCTCGCTGCCCGAACCAACGTGCCGATCGAGGTCACGGAAGCCGTCTTCGAGGACGGCCGAGACGACAGCGAGAAGTTCGCCGAACTCGAAGACATCCGTGACGTTCCCGGTGAATTATAAATGGACGAGACACTCGAGGAGTTGTTCGCCGTCATCGAAGACCGCAAGGAAACGCTACCCGAAGGCTCCTACACCGCGTCGCTGTTTACCCACGAGAAAGGGGAAAACGCCGTATTGGAGAAACTGGGCGAAGAATCGACGGAACTGGTGCTGGCCGCCAAAGACGACGACCACGACGAAATCGCCTACGAGGCCGCCGATATCGTCTATCACCTGCTTGTCTTGCTCTCGATGAAAGACATGGACCTCGCGGACCTCGAGGACGAACTCGAATCACGGCGGTAGGCTGAAGACTCGTTTCCGAACGGACGTCGACTCACGAGACGGGTTGGTGTTCGAAGCACAACCGGACGAGAAACACGAACGTGTCTACCCGCACGGGAGTCGAACAACCAGAACATCACGGTGAGCGCATCCAATAGCGGATATCGATCACGCTCGGCGACGGCGGTACGACGTTCCCGGAATATCTAACTAATGCAGGGCAAATATTCATTACACTTTACTCGTGGGAACCACCACAAAACTCATTCCAGATGGTCCAATGGGATAGTTATGGGATTGTTTGGAGGCGACCGGAGCCAGGCCGAGACGACGGCGCAGCTCCCCGTTCCGGAATACGAACATTTTCCGACGGATACCTACTGCATCGCGTGTGCCGTGGCGGTCTCGCAAGAAGAGGTGACGGCGTTTCGAGAACTGCTCGAGAAGGAAACAGCAACGACCACCGTGGTCGAACAGTCGACGTTTCTCTCTCGAGAGCTAGACGGCGAGTTGCAGATACAGCAAACGGAGGAGGACGTCGCGGCGTTCGTCCACGAACTCGTCGAGACCTGGGAAGGGCAGATTGACGGCGATCCGTCTGCCGTCTGGTGGCCGCTCGAGTCGGACTGGAGAGTCGCGCTGTACATGCGCTACTGCCGTGCGAGAGCCGAGCACGAAACCGACGAGTTCGACTGCACGGAGCGGATCGAGCGCGTACGGACGCTGGTGTCACGGTGTGAAGCGGCGAGCGAAAACGCTGCGAAACGCGGAGTCGTCCACAGAGACCGCGTTCCGGGAGAGCGAGCCAAGTAGTGACCGAGAACAGCGGCTGAGAGCCCAGCCGATAGCCTGGAAACGGACGAACAGCCCCGCTCGGTTCGTCCCCGACGTTTGCATTTTCCCTGCCGCTTGCAATCGCCCGTGCCAGTTTGATACGCGACGCTCGCGTACGTCCACGCGATGGCACTCGAACAACTCGAGCACGCGGACGACCAGATGCAAGAGTGTATTGACAACTGCCTCGAAGCCGCGCAGGTCTGTGAATGGTGTGCGGACGCCTGCGCGGACGAGGGCGAAGGGATGGCCCGCTGTATCCGGCTCTGTCGGGACGTTGCCGACCTGGCGACGTTGCACGCGCGGTTCATGGCTCGAGACTCGGGCTACCACGGCGAGTTGGCATCGATCTGTGCGGACGCCTGCGAGGAGTGTGCCGAGGAGTGCGAACAGCACGACCACGAGCACTGTCAGGCCTGTGCGGAAGTTCTACCGAAGTGCGCCGAGAGCTGTCGGGAGATGGCCTCTGCCTGAATCGAGCAACGGCAAGCCGATCGCAACTACCACGAGCGAGCGAAACAGACGCACATTCATTTTTCCGCCGCGTGGAGGATCGCCTCGAGGAGACGAACTCGACGCACGATCGATCCACCGGCAGACGCCGGCTCAGCCGGAGAGTACGCCGCCGATAGCGCCGGCGAGCGCGCTCTCGAGTGCCATGATCAGGGCGATAGCTGTCGCGAAGGCGAAGACGCCTACGCCGAGCAGGCCGCCGATGGGGCCGAGCGCGAGACCGGTCAGACTGACGACGACACCCAGGAGGAATGCGCCGATGATACCGCCGAGCGCGCCCGCGAGGAGGCCGTGCCAAGCGCCCCGAAGCAGGCCGCCGCCGGCGATGAATCCGGCAACGAACCCGCCTCCCAGGCCGGCGACGAGTTGACCGATCCCGGGAATTGCCAGTCCAACGATCGAGAGGACAATCGTGGTCACGAAGCCGATGAAAACGGCACGCCAGTTAGCCATACGGGTCATAAGCGACCCAGCAGAATAAGAATATGGCAGGCGTCTCAGTCTCGAGACGAGCGTGAACGGTGTCGCGAGGGAGAGAACTATCACGGACGAACCGACAACGAACGCCCTTTTAGTGTCGAGGCTGTACTGGTGACTATGATTTTCGAAGACCTTCCGACGACGCCGACGTCGGAAGAGCTGATCGACAAGGCGTTTTCGCGGGCGGCCCGCTCGGGCAACGCCAAGAGCGGCCTCGAGGCCCAGCAGTCGATGCTCCAGACGGCGGCGAACATTATGTCGGACAACCTGGAGAACGTCGTGACCGCGTGGCCGGATTTCGAGTACGACGTCGACCCGTTTTATTACGAACTCGCCGACGCGATTCTGGACGTCTCCATCGCCCACTCCGATGGGTCGGGAGACGACGAACCGACGACCGGGGTCGACGCGCTACGACAGAGCCTCTCGCAGGTCAGTTGGGCCGGCCGAAAGACCCGCGAGATTCACGAGGAGTACCAGTCGCGACTCCGTAAAACCGACATCGACACCGCACGAAAGCACCGCCAGCAGGCGTTCGCGCGACTCGCCGATATCGTCGAACAGGTCGACGAACACCTCCGGCTGATCAACGACGCGCGCAACGAGCTTCGAGACCTCCCCGAGATCAACGCCGACGAACCGACGATCGTGGTCGCCGGCTACCCGAACGTCGGCAAATCTTCGCTCGTCAACGACGTGACCAACGCCCGCGGCGAGACGGATTCGTATCCGTTCACGACGACCGGAATTGGACTCGGACACTTCGAACGGGATCACATCCGCTACCAGATCGTCGACACGCCGGGGCTGCTCGACCGTCCCCCACAGGAGCGAAACGAGATCGAATCGCAGGCCGTCAGCGCCTTAGAGCACCTCGCCGACTGCGTCCTCGTCCTGCTCGACCCCAGCGGCGAGTGTGGCTACCCGATCGAGTCCCAACTCGAGTTGCGCGACGCCATCGAGGACCAGTTCGAGAACGTGCCCGTCCTCACGATCGGCAACAAAGCGGACCGATCGCGGGACGTCGAAGCGGAGTACTACATGAGCGTCGAAACCGGCGAGAACGTCGAGACGGTCCTCGAGGCGGCGATCGAGGCTATCAGTTACGAGCCGGAGTTACCCTTCGACGGCTGATCCGTCACCACACTCTTTCCTTCGACGGCTGAAGACGGTACCGCTTCCTGCGCGCTGTCAGCGCTCACGGACGGACGCCGATTCGTACTCGATCGGTTCGACGCGAACGTCGATATCCTCCCCCGTGTTTTCTTCGATGGTTTCCGCGACGTCAGTAGCGAACGTCGAGGTATCCGCAGCACCCGCCTGGCTCACCACGACAGTCACGCTCCGCGGACCGGTGTACGGCGACATGTCTGAGTACTGCGTCTGTACGGACACCGCGGTGAGATTTCCGTAGGCGGGGTCCTCGAGGGTCTCCTCGACCGACGCTGCGACCTCCCTGTCGACGCCGACCTGTTGGACGGTCGCGAACCCGACCGAGAGCGTGAGCGCGACGACGACCAGTGCGAGTAGTCCCGTCGCGACGAGGGATCGATCAAGGTCACCCTCCGGTGATGCGCGCTCTCGAGAGACGTAGCCGAGGAGGACCAACACGGTGAGTACCGCGAGATTGATCACGACCATAGTCACGCACAACAAGATTGCCGTTCCGATTGCGAGTTCGAGTTCGATCCAGGCAATCGAAACCCCCGTCGCCGCGGCTGTCGGGATCAACGCGGCTGCGATCATGACGCCGATTATCGAGGTCGGCCCCTTCGTCGTCAGCCCGATCCCTGCGGATAGCCCCGCCGCGACGGCGACGACCAGCGAGAGCATGTTCGGCGCGAGTCGGACGCCGAACAGCTCGAGTGCCGGGAGCTCGAGTTCGGCCGGGACGAAGCCGCCGAAGCGAAACGCCGCTGCGAGCGCCGCTGCGGCGGCGATAGCCAGCACGAGCCCGTAGAGTTGCATCCAGAGACTATCGGCGATCATCTTTCGGTCGCCGGTCACGGTCCCGACGCTGGCGGTCAACGCCGGCCCGATGATCGGCGCGATCACCATCGAACCGACGACGATCGCAGGCGAACCGATCAACAACCCCGCCGTTGCGATGAGCGCACTCAAAACCATCAACGCCGCGTAAGAGGCGGTATCCCTGCTCAGGTCGCGAGCTTTCGTCCGAAGCTCGATCGCCGTCATCGGTTTGTACCGTCCTGCGTACTCCCGCTCGAGCGTCTCCGAAGTCGTCGTCATCGCCGCCTCGGCGCTGGCAACGACGGTGTACTGTTCGAGATCGACCTCGGCCGCCTCGAGTTCGTCGAGAACGTCCCCGACCGCGTTACTCGGAACGGGGATTTCGAACATGACGCCGTCATCGGCGGTCGGGACGACGGTGAACGTGAACTGCCTCTCCTCGAGCGCCGCTCGGACCGCGTCCTGGCGCGTATCTGAGACGGTGACGTGAACGAGACGCACGACTAGGGGGCCACCACGGAGGGCAAAAAGGTACTACCCTGTGTACGCCGAGAGCGGGTCAGAATCGACAGTCGACCCAAACAGCAGGCGACGGGGACCCGGCTCACCGATGTGCGACCTCCACGTACCGGACTTCGACATCGATCGAGTCGTCGCCGTATCGATTGACCCGCTCGTGGAGTTCGTCGGCTAACTCCGGATCCGTTTCGCCGGGTGGGCCGCCGATCGTCACGATCACCCGTTCGGGGCTCAAGAACGGGTAATCCTCGTCCATCACGACCTCGAGTTCGAGCAGCTGATAGCCGTCGTACTCCGGTTGCTCGAGAAGGGTTTCGATGTCCTCGCGAGTGTTCTCCTCGAAGGTCGCCGCCGAGTACGAGGCGTAGGTAATCCCGCCCAGAAACACGCCGAACAGGAGGACGATGACGACTAATCCGACCACGCGACGGCGGACCCGTTCCTGCGTCGGGCCGAGTTCGAACAGGTTCTCCGGGCGATAGCCCGCGTACCAGAGCGTGAGCAACCCCGCGAGGTTCACCGACAGGACGTTGACGAGCACCAGTACCGTCGATCCGATCGCCGCCGAAGGCTGGCCCCACGCGAGGGCGATGCCGACCGTCGCGGCCGGCGGAATAAGCGCCGCCGCGATCATCACGCCGACGAGTGCCACCGAGATCCCGGTCGAAATGGAGACGATACCGGCGACGCCCGCGCCCAGTGCGACCGCCAGAGAGAGCAAATCCGGGGCGAGGCGTTCGGAGATTTCGTCGACGGCCGAAATATCGAGCCCGGGCGGGACGACGTTCGTCACCCGAACGGTCAGCGCGAATACCGCAGCGGCGAGGATGGCGAGGAAGACGCCGACCAGTTGGTACTTGATACTCTTGAGAAAGAGGTCTTCCTCGTCGAGGACGGACCCGACGCTGGCACCCAGCGCCGGACCGATCAGCGGTGCGATCACCATCGAACCGACGACCACCGCCGCCGAATCGAGCAACAGTCCTGACGTCGCCACGATCGCGCTCACAACCGTCATCGTCGCGTAGATGTCGAACGACGGCGTCAGCGACTCCGCTTCGGCCTGGAGTTCCTGTCTCGAGATCCGCTCCGATTCGACATCCCCGTTTTCGTACTCCTCGCGAAGGGCCTCGAATCGGCGAGAGATGACGGTCTCAGCGTCGACGACGACGGTGTAGGCGTCCTCGTCGACACCCTGTTCCTGTATCGAATCGAGGACGGGTTCGACCGCCGACGCGGGGAGCGGGAAGTACGCGACCGCCGTGTAATCGCGGTCGCTCGTCTCCTCGGTGACGACGTAATCGACGCCCTGCTCGTCGAGCGCCTCGAGGAGCGTCCGTCGTTTCCCTGCCGGGATCGTCAGCTGTACGAGCCGCACACTCCGTAACTCGCATCCCGCTGTGATAATTCCAGTGCTCGAAGCCCGACCGGGGGCCCAGTGTTTGGAACCCAGTTGGAGTTCCACTGCTCGGATCGGCGGGGGCCGGGTCCGGATCTCGAGCGGCCGCGTCGGCGTCGCGGTCCTTATTACTCGCCGCCCTCGTATGGCAGGTATGTTCGAAAACCGCCCGAACCGCGACGCCGAAGTCGTCCTCGTCGGGCGCTCTAACGTCGGGAAGTCCACGCTCATGCGGGAGCTAACCGGCCACTCGTTCGACACCGGCGGCAAGCCGGGCGTCACCCGCTCGCCGAACCACTACGACTGGACGGCCGAAGATTTCGTCCTCACGGATCTCCCCGGATTTGGGTTCATGAGCGGCGTCGAGGAAGACCACCGCGAGCAGATCAAGACCGACATCGTCCGCTATCTCGAGGAGTACGCCGACAACGTCCTCGTCGCGGTGCTGGTCGTCGACGGCAAGAGCGTCGTCGACATCATCGACCGCCACACCGGGCCGGATTCGATCCCCTACGACGTCGAGATGTACCACTTCCTGCAGGACATAGGAATTCCGACCGTCGTCGCCGTCAACAAGATGGACAAGGTCGACGACCGCGACGAACGCCTCGACGAACTCGCCGAACGGCTCGGGCTCTATCCGCCGTGGAAGCAGTGGCAAGAGACCATCGCGCCGATCAGCGCAAAGCGCGAGCAACTCGAGCCGATGTACGAGGCCGTCCGCACCCACCTCCACGAACAGGAGCGCGACGACCTGTTCAAGTTTTTCTAACGAACTTTTGCGCTGCGGTCTACCGCGTCCACGCCAGACTTACTGGCGTGGACGCGGTGTCCCTCGGCAAAATCTCGAGAGAGTGAAACTCTCTCGGACCTCGCGGGAGCGAAGCTCCCGCTTAGCTTCGATGAAAAGCACCGGAAGACGGTCCGGCTCACTTCGTTCGCGGGCTGCGACTTCCGAGCCTTCGTTCGCTCTGCTCACGAAGACACTCCTCCTTCCTCTCCGTTCGCGTTACTCACTCCGAGTCAGTCGTCGGCCCGCTCGCTCGGCCTGCGGCCTCGCTCGCGGTGAGTGTCGGACACAGCCTGCCCTTCCCCGTTGAGCGAACGCATCGCGTTCGCGATGCTCGGAAGAGCTTGCTCTTCCGTAGTGTTACACGGCTCTCGTAGTACTCGAGCCATGCGCCCGGCCACCGAATCCGAGTAGTCAGTTGCTCAGACGACCCTATTTTTCAGGTCGTCGTCGCGCTCGAGTCGAGCCACGTTCTCGGTGACTATTTCGCCGATGTTGGGGCCGTAGTCCCGCGTGAACCCAGCACAGTGTGGCGAGACGATGACCTCGTCGAGATCCCAGAGCGGCGACTCCTCGGGGAGCGGTTCGGTTTCGAAGACGTCCAGTGCCGCACCGGCGATATCGCCGGCCTCGAGCGCGTCGACCAGCGCGGGTTCGTCGACGACGCTGCCGCGCGCGACATTGACGAAGTACGCGTTCTCGCGCATGGCGGCGAACGCCTCGGCGTCGAAGAGGTGGTGCGTTTCGTCGGTCAGCGGGACGGTGGCGATCACGAAGTCGACATCGGAAATCGCCTCGAGCAAGTCGTCATTTGCGTACATCTCGTCGAATGCCGGTAACGGCTCCGTCGATCGGCGGACGCCGCTGACGTGGACCCCGAGCGAGCCCAGCACGTCGGCGACGCCGGTGCCGAGCGTCCCGGTGCCGACGACGCAGGCCGTCGTTCCCGAAATCGTGAACGCCTCGTCCCACGCCGGGGGATCCCAGCGGTGGTCTTCCTGATTCGCGGCGGCGTCGTGGAGCCGGCGGGCGAACGCGAGCAGGTAACCCGCGACCGTCTCGCCGACGGACTGGCCGTGAATGCCCGTGCTGTTGGTCAAAATCACGTCCTCGGCCTCGAGCGTCTCGAAGGGGAACCGGTCGACGCCCGCCTGAATCGAGTGGATCCACGCGCACTCGAGCATGGCGTCGTCGTACTCGAGTGTGACGACGGCGTCACAGTCGGCAATTTCGTCGTCGCCGATAGCGCCGACCTCGAGCGGGAGGTCCTCGAGATACTCGACGAGTACGCGGGCTGGAAAGACGGTACCGACCGACTCGTGGACGCCGAGTCGTTCGAGATCGATGTGCATGGTCGGGGATACAGATGGCTTCGTGTTCAAGGTTTCTCCGACGAACGGGGTCCTCCCGCGAGCGGATCGGACCACCGTCTCGCAGGGCGCGTCGGTTCGAGCGAACGAGATCCGTCAGGAAACGACGGCGGCTCGGTGAAAGTCCTCGTCACAAGGGGCTCGGAGGGGGTAACTCTTCGTCACGGCCGCCACCCGAACGTCGACCTCGAGGGGTTTCGGTCTGTCGTTTCGCGCGAACGCCTCGAAACGATCTCGAGGTGGTTCAGGCCTCGAGCCACGCCACCAGTTCCCGCAACTCTTTGGCGATCGAGTCGATGTCCGCGCGCTCGAGCGGGCCGCGTTCGGTGACGTACTCGTCCACGCAGTCGGCCGGCGTCACGTCAAACGTCGGATTCAACACGTCGATCGACGCCTCGCCGTCGTAGACGGCCGTTCTCGAACCCGACTCGAGGTTGATTTCGGGGCGAGTTGAGACTTTGTCCGTGGCGGCGACCACGGAGACGGGAATCCCCTCGCGAGCCGCCGCAAGCGCGACCGACCGCGTGCCGGTCTTGTTAACGACGGCACCGTCCGGACGGATCGTGTCGGCACCGACGACGACGCGGTCGACCGCCTCGCGGGAGAGCACCGAGGCCGCGGCCGCATCAGTGAACAACGCAACCGGCATCCCGCCCGCGAGTTCCTCCGCGACGGCGACTCCCTCGCGGGCCGGCCTGGACTCGGCGACGAACACCCGAGCGGGGGACCACGCCTCGAGCGCCGAACGAACCGTCCCCGAACGCGAGAGGGTCAACACCCGCTCGTCGCTATCGAAGTATTCACCGGCGGTCGCGGCTGCCGCGCGGTCGGCGTCGACCGCCCGATCGATCCCGGCCAGCGCCGACTCGAGGAGCGCGGGAGCGCCGGGAACGTCGGGAGCGGTCCCGGCCGAACCCTCGACGTCGTCCGCCGTCGATGCGTTCTCCATCGCTCTGTTCACCCGGTTTCGCAGGACGGCCATCGAGGGCCGAGCCTCGAGCAGTCGCTCGGCGAGTCCCGCGAGTTCGTCCCACTCCGCGTCGGGATCGACGCCGTCGTCGTCGCGCTCGTCGAGCAGCACGCCCGCCCGGTCGCGAAGCACCTCGAGGGCCCGAATCGACAGGAAGGCAGCGCCGTGTTCGTCGTCCGCCGCGACCGACCGTATCGACGGGGCGACGCGCTCGTAGGCGTCCCAGAGGTCCGGGACCGTTTCCCGGCCGTCGATTCCGGGGACGTCGTCGGGAAACGTCGACGCCGACGAGGTCGGCACCGATCCGTCCTCGAGATCGATGGCAACCGTCGGCGAAACCCACTCGAAGGCGTCGTGTTCCTCGCTCAGTTCGACCGCGCGCGACTCGCACTCGAACAGGTACGGGTGGACGACCCACTCGCGCTCGAGTTGCTCGTCGGTCACCCGCAGTTCCCGGCCCGAACGGACCAGCGAGACGCGATCCTCGAGTCCCGTCTCCTCCGCGATTTCGACGCGAACCTGCCGGTCGGGGTCCCCCTCCGCGAACCCGGAGACGCCACCCCACTGGCCCGCGTAGGTACCAACCGCGTCGCTGCGACACAACAACAACACCTCGCCTCGATTCCGGAGGAACGCGGTGACGACGTGACTCGCGTCGCGTTCCTCGTGTTCCGGGCTCGAGTCCGTCATGGGTGGTCAGACGGCCGCCTCGAGGGAAGGCGTTTCGGCACGACCGCGAAACAAGCGACGGGCGTCGCGGACGCGGGAGTTCGCAGTTACTTCGCCCCGCGAACGACGTGGCCGTACTTGAGAACGGCGACGAATATCGCGCCGCCACACGCGTTGCCGATCGTCGCAAGGGAGAGAAACGCGAGGTAATCCAGCGGTGTGATCGACGCGGAGATGAACACGCCGAACAGCACCTCGACGTTGCCCGCGATGGAGTGTGGGAGGTGAAGAAGTCCGATCGTCGCGGTGACGATCCAGATGATGGCTACTCGGCTCAACGTTCCCTGTGCAGCAGTAATCAACCACGCCAGCAGTCCCATCAGCCAGCCCGCGAAGATTCCGGCCACGAACAGCCAGTGTAACTCGTGGGAGACGAGTTTGTGCGCGATCAGTTCGAACGACTCCGGCGAGACGACGCCGAGACCCGGCATCAGGACGACGGCAAGCAGCGTGAACAGGAGCCCTCCGACAATGTTACCGATGTACACAAGCCCCCAGAGACGCGCTAACTGCCCGATCGACGCCTGTCTATCGAGAACCGGAATAACGGCCAGCGTCGTGTGTTCGGTAAACAGTTCCGAGCGACCCAGGATGACGAAGAGAAAACCGACAGAGTAGACGCTCGCCAGCAGCAATTCGGTCGTGAGATCGCCGTAAGAGCCCTGCGAAAGCGTGAGGACGACCGCCATCAACAAGGGACCGAATCCGATATCGAGCCCCGCAGAGAACCCCGAAAGCAACAGACCGGATTTCTCGCGTCTGATTTCGTGGAGTCCGCTCTCGATTAAGGAATCGAGAACCTCCCGAGTCGGCATCTGTTCCATGACGGCGAACGTATCCGGCTCTGAGTCATCCACGCGTGGTCACTACTTCCGAGTTATCGGCCAACCTGTATCCACCTTTTCATTGACATGGATTCGAGGGAGTACACCACCACAGGTCCGAGCCAGTCCACTAGATGGTAGCAAACACCGGTACGACGGATTCTCCGATGACGGTGCGTTTTTGGCGCGGCTAACCCTGTTTCCGGTATGGAACTACACGCAGTGGCGGATCTGCCCGAAATCCGCCCCGGCGACGACATCGCCGAACTCGTCGCGGATCGGGCCACGCTCGAGGCCGGCGACGTGCTCACCGTCGCGAGTACGATCGTCTCGAAAGCGGAGGACCGGGCCGTCGACCTCGAGGAGTTTCCCGTCAGCGGCCGTGCGGCCGAAATCGCCGACCGGCTCGAAGGGATTACCGGCGACGAAAAGGACCCGCGGTTCGCCCAGGCGGTGCTCTCCGAAAGCACCGAACTGCTGATCGACGCGCCGTTTCTGCTGACCGAAACCCGGTTCGGTCACATCTGCGTGAACGCGGGTATCGACCGCTCGAACGTGCCGGACAACGACATTCTGCTTCTGCCCAAGCGACCGACAAAGAGCGCCGAGCGGATTCGCGCCGGCCTCGAGGAACGCGGCATCGAAGACGTCGCGGTCGTCGTGACGGACACCTGCGGGCGGCCGTTCCGACACGGCCAGCGCGGCGTCGCGCTCGGGTGGGCGGGGATGCCCGCCAGCCGGGACTGGCGCGGCGAGGAGGACCGCGACGGCCACGAACTCGGCGTCACCGTCCAGTCGGTGATAGACGAGCTCGCCGCGGCGGCGAACCTCGTAACCGGCGAAGGCGACGGCGGCACCCCCGCCGTGGTCGTCCGCGACTGGGACTTCGGCGACCACGGCGGGAGCGACGAACTGTTCCGATCGGTCGAGGACGACCTGATCCGGCAGGCACTCCGCGAGTGGAGGTTCGAGGGATGACGGATGCACCTATCCGGGGGATCGAACTCACCCCCGAACACCCGCCGAATCGGATCGCCTCGCTGGCGGCCCAAGCCGAAGCCGAGGGATTCGATACCGCGTTCGTCAGCAGCCATTACTTCAACCGCGACCCGTTCGTCACCTGCTCGAAAATTGCGGAATCGACCGACGAAATCCGGATCGGGCCGGGCGTCGTCAACCCCTACGAGACCCACCCCGTCAGGCTCGCGGCGCAGGTGGCGACCGTCGACGAGGTCAGCGACGGCCGCGCCGTCTTCGGCGTCGGGGCGGGCGACCGCTCCTCGCTTTCGAACCTGGGAATCGATCGCGACCGCCCGCTGCGGCGCGTCCTCGAGACGTTCGACGTGGCTCGAGACCTCTGGGCCGGCGAGACGGTCACCCACGAGGGAACGTTCACCGCGAACGACGCGTCGCTCAATCTCGAGCCACCGTCCGAACGGATACCCGTCTACGTCGGCGCGCAGGGACCGCACATGCTTCGGATGAGCGCGAAACACGCCGACGGCGTCCTGATCAACGCTTCCCACCCCGCGGACCTCGAGTGGGCGGGCGAGCAGATCGAACAGGGACTCGCAGACCGCCCCGACGAGCGCGGGTCGTTCGAATCGCTCGCGTTCGCCAGCACGAGCGTCGCCGGCGACGAGGAGACGGCCAGAGAAGCCGCCCGTCCGCCCGTCGCGTTCATCGTCGGCGGCGCGGCCGATCCCGTGCTCGAGCGCCACGACATCGACCCCGACGCTGCGGCCGCGGTCAGCGAAGCGTTAGAACGCGGGGACCTGCCCGACGCCTTCGACCGAGTTACCGCCGAGATGATCGACGTGTTCTGTATCGCGGGGACGACCGAGACGGTCGCCGCGCGCTTCGAGGCGGCCCTCGAGCACGTCGACGGCATCGTCGTCGGGTCGCCGCTCGGCCCGGACCTCGAGGACGCGATCGAGCGCGCGAGCGAGGCGCTTCGGTCGGCGTGTGGGGACTAAGACAAACTGGTCAGTCACGAAGCGGTTACGAGTCGAAATCGAGCGGTCCGCGGCGAGTCGCGTTCTAGTTCGCAGTGAAGAGATTTCCAACGGCACCGAGCGTCAGCGCGCCGAAGATGCCGAGGCTGGCGATGACGATGAGCCCGCCCATCGCGACCAGCAACGGTGCGGCCCCGTCGCCCATCGCGACGTCGGTAAAGAGGTCGTTCATCTCGACGATGTTGTCCACGATGACGTTCAGCGGCACGGCGGTTTCCATACGTGCGGGTTGTCACCGATGGTACTTGTCCGTGCCGGTCCGAAGCGAGGGACTCGAGTGAGGAGATTCGCTATGGGTGTGTCGGTCGCGTCGGAGACACCGTTCTCGGTACCGTCGCGTCGGGTGATCCATGCTCGAAACCGATCACGCGGGACCCGACGCCGGAGCCGTTAAGCCACGCCCGGTCGTATCGCCAGCCGTGACAGAGGACGCGACGCTTTCGGCGTTCGCCGCGGATGACGACGCTGCGGACGCAAACGCGGACGAGGGAGCCTCGGAGACGGACGCGTCTGCGGATGCAACCGGAACGGACCCCGTAGAACCGGGCGGGACGAACACCGACATCGAGCCGGCGACCTCGACGTACGTCTGGGGAACCTACACCTGTGACGCGTGTTCGGAAACGGTCGATCGAGCCTGGCTCGAGGACGGAGCATTCGTCTGTCCGGCCTGTAAGGACTGGTGAGCGATCACGACTAACAATCGGGTCGGCAAAAGCCGGCAAACGCCGCATAATCGTCCCGAACATTTATGCTGCAGTCGTTGCTCTAGATGCCTGCAATGGCGAAAGGCACGGTCGAATTCTTCAACGACACAGGCGGTTACGGCTTTATCGAAACCGAAGACGCGGACGAAGACGTATTCTTCCACATGGAAGACGTCGGCGGCCCTGACCTAGAGGAGGGACAGGAAGTCGAGTTCGATATCGAACAAGCAGACAAGGGCCCGCGCGCGACCAACGTCGAGCGACTGTAAGCGCCCGAAGAAGGGGTATCGTTTTTCGAGTACTCACGAATTGCCCAGCGGCGAGACTGCCAGCAGGCGATAGCGCAGCGAGATCGGCTCTAATTTTGTCGAGTAGTGGACACCTTCTCGAGGATCAACTATATCCGAACCGGGGTGGATTTAAAGGCTAACGCAACACAGTTGCAGGCGACGAACCATACCGTTCCGTCGACAACCTGCTCGTCACAAAACATATAGTGGAGAACGACAGAGAGCCAACAACTATCTGATCGAGGCTCCCCGCCTACTCCCGCACATTCATGACCAAAACCAACCCGACCGCTCGAACCGAACGCGACCAGCAGTCCCCGAGTCCCCTCCCGGTCGATACCGTCGCCACCCTCTGTACGGAGATTCACGAGAACGTAAGCCGCGTAATCGTCGGTCACGACGAGGTAATTTCCCACGTTATCACGGCGATTCTCGGCCGCGGTCACGTCCTCCTCGAGGACGTTCCCGGCGTCGGGAAGACGATGCTCGCCCGTTCGATTTCGACCTCCATCGACTGTGAGTTCAGTCGCGTCCAGTTCACCCCCGACTTGCTCCCCGCCGACGTGACGGGTGTGAACGTCTTCAATCAGAAACGGCGCGAGTTCGAATTTCGCCCCGGCCCCGTCTTCGCCAACATCGTCCTCGGCGACGAGATCAATCGTGCACCGCCCAAAACGCAGTCGGCGCTGCTCGAGGCCATGGAGGAACGACAGGTCACCGTCGACGGAACGACGCGCCGGCTTCCGAACCCGTTTACCGTCATCGCGACTCAGAACGCCATCGAGCCCGATCGAACCTACGAACTGCCATTCGCGGAGGTCGACCGGTTCATGAAAAAACTCCACCTGGGCTACCCCGACCCCGAGGAGGAATCGGAGCTGCTCGGTCGAACCGTCGGCAACCACCCGATCGAATCGCTCGAGTCCGTCACGGACCTCGAAACGATCGTTCGGGCCCGCGAGACGGCGGCAAACGCGACCCTCGAGAAACCCACACGAGAGTACGCGACGCGGCTGGCAGGCTACACGCGCGAGCACGCCCGCATCGGCGTCAGCCCCCGTGGCACGATCTCGCTGACTCGAGCGGCACAGGCTCACGCGGTCAGTCAAGGACGAGGATACGTCGTTCCGGACGACATCAAACACGTCGCACCGGTCGTCCTGAGCCATCGGATCAAAACCAGGGACCGAGACCGAGACGGCACGACCGTCGTCGAAAACGCACTCGAGACCGTCCCCGTCGAATGAGACCGACGCGTCGCGGTGTCGGTGTCGTCGCAGTGCTCGCCTTCTCGTTCGTCATGGCGTGGCAGTACGGGACTCGATCGCTGACCGCGATCATCTTCCCGCTACTCGTCGTGAGCCTCACAGCGGTCGCGACGGCCTCTCGCACCGACGAACCTGCGATTACGCGAACGCCGGTCGAGGCCGGTTTCATCGGCGAGCAACGGACCGTCGAGATCGGGATCGAACCGGATACCCCCATCTCTGCCACCATCCACGATACCGTCGACACGGACGGTCTCACCGCCGAAGAAACCGGAAACGCCGCGGAGACGACGATAGCCGCGAAGTGTCGATTTCGGTACGACGTTCGGCTCGAATCTCGAGGCGAACACGAGGTTGGGCCGCTCTCGATCGTCGTCACTGACCTGCTGGGGCTGGTGAAACGGCGGTTCGAGGACGAACAGACGACATCGGTACTGGTCTTTCCCCGCATCTACGATCTCACCGGCGGGTCCAAACGCGAGTTGCAGTTGCTCGCAGACGCCGCCGGCCTCAATAGCCGCGAGGAGTTCGACCACCTCCGGGAGTACGTTCGGGGCGACTCGCTGCGGGACGTCCACTGGAAATCGGCGGCGAAACGACCCGACGACGAACTGGTCGTCAAGGAGTTCGTCGCCGACGAGGAACGTGGTTCGGCCTCGATCGCGGCCGAGTGTATCCCCGGACGCGAGGATGCGATGGCCACCGCGGTCGCCAGCGTCGCGACGTACCTCCTCGAGTTCGGCGTCTCAGTCGGGGTGGAACTGCCCGAGGTCCACAGACCGCCCGCGACCGGACGGGAGCACCACCGGGCGATTCTACGATCGCTCGCCGTCGTCGAAGCCGGCGAACTCGACGAGCGAGCGAAAGCCACCGCCGACGTGCTCGTCCACAGCGACGCGAACGGAACCGTCGTTCTCGTCGACGGCCACGAGATTCCGTTCGATCGACTTCGCGGGGGCTCTTCCGGAACGAACTCGAGCGCGGAGAGCGGTCGATGGGCCGCAGAGAGCGCCGAGCCGACGGGGGTGCGTTCATGAGTTCGCAATCGAAGCGCCGAGTCGCGTCGGTCGACCTCGACGGCGCGGTCGGACCGAAGACGTTCCGGATCCTCGCGCTCGGCGGCATCGGCATGCTGACGGCCTCGTACCTTCGAGTCCTCCACCAGGATATCACCTCGGTCGTCGGCGGTTCGGGGACGCTGCTTGCCATCATCGCCGCCTCGATGGTCGCCGCAACCGCGCTCGCGTACACGATCCGCCCGCGAACCGCCGTGATCGCGACACTGGTCGCTGCGGTCTGTGGGTTCGCGTACTACCTGAGTGCAGCCGGCATCAACCTCGGGATCGCGATCGGGGCGTGGGACTCGCTTCTCTCGGACGCGCTCACCCTCGCGACGGGCCTGTCGATACTCAGGATGGTCGAGGCCGGAACCTGGGCGTTCGGATTCGCGCCCGGCCCGGTCTTTCTCTCGTGGTACCTCGCGATGCGAAAGCGGTACGTCTTGAGCGTCGTTCCCGGCGGATTCGCCCTGCTGTTTCTGGTGCTAACCGGGAACGCAGGGATCGCCGTTACCCTGTTCGGAACGCTCGGCGGGATAACGGCCGTCGCGTTCGGCGAGCTCGCTCGACGCGACGGGTCGATCGCCCAGGCGGACGTCCTCGCCATCGCCTTCGCGCTCATGATCGCCCTCTCGTTGTCGGTCACGGTCGTCCCGGGCGGACAGAACAGCGGCCCGATCTTTCGCGATAGCGGCGGGCCAACCACCCTCGAGGGAACGATCGACGCCTCGCCGAGCCAGTCGGAGATCGGCGGGCCGGTCGATCTCTCTCCCGAGGTCAGGTTCACGGCGACCGCAGAGGAGCCGGCCTACTGGCGAACCGGCGTCTACGATCGCTTCACCGGAGACGGGTGGGTTCGAACCGGGGAGATGTCCACGTACGACGGCCGCCTCGAATCACCGCCGGGCGAGTACGAGACGGTCGAACAGGAGATCGACCTCGAGACGGCGATACAGACGATGCCGACGGCGGCCCAGCCGTTGACGGTCGAAAGTAGCAGTATTTCCGTCGCCGAGGTCTCGGATCACGGCCAGCTCCATCCCGCCGAAACGCTGCTCGCGCAGGACTCGTACACGGTCGAGAGTGCGGTCGTCGACCCCGGGCCGAACGAACTTCGGGCGGCCGGGACGAACTACCCGAGCGAGATCCGCGACAGCGAATACCGTCAGCTGCCCGAAGGCACGTCCGACGAGTTCGAGGCGGAAACGGCGGCGATCGTCGAGGATGCAGACTCCCCCTACGAGAAGGCGAGCGCGATCGAATCGCACCTCCGATCCAGCAAGGGCTACTCGCTCGACGTCGAGAAACCGTCGGGAAACGTCGCAGAGAACTTCCTCCTCGAGATGGACGAGGGCTACTGCGTCTACTTCGCGACGGCGATGACACAGATGCTCCGAGCGGAAGACGTACCCGCCAGATACGTGGCCGGCTACGCGACGGGCCAGCAGGTCGACGACAACGAATGGGTCGTCCGAGGGCTCGACTCCCACGCCTGGGTCGAGGTCTACTTCCCCGGTCACGGTTGGGTCGAGTTCGATCCGACGCCGCCGAGCGACCGGCAGGGAGCCAACAACGACGCCCTGCAAGACGCACGCGAACAGGGCCAAAGCGGGATCGACACCGACCAGAGCGAAGACGTGCCGATCGAAGACGAGCAAGCGGGCGAAGATACGGATCCAAACACAGAGAACGAGTCCGAAGACCCGAACGAAAACGAGTCGGAGGCCAACGAATCCAACGAGGGGAACGAGTCGAACGGGAATCAAAGCGCCCCGGGCCCCGAAAATGTCGACGGAGTGGACACTACTACCGGACCAGAAGACGAAGGAGGAATCCTCTCCTCGCTCTCGTTCGAAAACGTCGTAATCGGCCTCTCAGCGCTGGTCGCGCTGGTCGCGGGCGCCCACCGGAGCGGCGTCGGCTCACACGTGAGTCGGACGGCCCACCTCTACTGGCACGGCTCCCGAGAAACGCCGACCGACGATGCCGTGCGCGCGTATCGACGACTCGAGATTCTCCTCGAGCGAGCGTACCGGCCGCGACGAGACAGCGAATCGACGCGTGAATACCTCGCTGCGCTCGCTTCGACGAACGAGTTGGATCCACGAGTGCAGCGGGTTGGCCAGGCCTACGAGTTGGCGACCTACAGTGGAGAGATCAGCCGTGAACGGGCCGACGAGGCGATCGAACTCGTCGACGAACTGGCGCGCGAACGGGTGCCTGTGATCGGCGATTCGGACAAGACGGGGGCCGATCACTGAAAAAGAACCACACGAGGGAGGGAAGGTCCCGATAGTGTTTAATATGCCGCTTTCGTACGAATGAACGTAATGTCGGAAGTCTGCTCGACGTGCGGGCTGCCTGAAGAGCTTTGCGTCTGCGAGGACGTCGCCAAAGGTCAGCAGCAACTCACCATCCGCATTGACGAGCGCAGATACGGTAAGGAGGTAACGATCATCCAAGGATTCGACCCGAAAGACGTCGACCTCGACAGTCTGTCGTCGGATCTCAAATCGAAATTCGCCTGTGGCGGTACAGTCGAAGACAGCCAGATTGAACTACAAGGAAATCACTCCGGGCGGATCGAAGATTTCCTTCGGGATCGCGGCTTCAACGTCGCATAGGATGATCTGATACGACTCCCAACGCGCGGCGAGCCCGTATCGCTTCGCTACCGATCCATTTTCTCCGAGGAATCCGACGCCGACAGCGACCGTACTCACCAGCGGACGTACCACCGCGGAGACGGCGATTAGACAGCCGCGTTCGTCCGCGTCAAAACGGCGATTCGGTGCTCGCAGTCGAGTCCTCGCTCGAGGACGACTCCGAAACGAGCCCATACTTCAGACCGTACTCCTCGAGACCGCCTTTCATGCTCTCGACCGTCGCGTCGGCGCTCCCCTCGTAGGAGCCGATGAGGTTTGCGGCCTGGACGCTCGCTTTCCCGTGCGGGCAGACCGTCACGACGCGTTCGGCGTCCTCAAACTCCTCGATTCGACTCGAAAGTTCGTGGAACGGGACGTTTTCACTGCCGGGAATGTGGCTGTGTTCGAAACTTCGCTCGTCGCGGATGTCGACGATCCGGACGTCGGCATCGGCCTCGACGAGTTCCTGTACCGCATCAGTGGAGATTTCGCCGTCCATCGATCAGGTGTTATCACTCGGACCGAATAAGATCACGGGTCGAACGAAACGAAGCGACAGCACACCTACAGCAGTCCGTCCTCTCGAGCCAACAACAGCGCGCTGATCGTCGAGTCGTTTGCCGGTTGCTCACGAGCGCGCTCGAGCGCCGCGTCGACTGGAAGCGACGTCACCTCGAGGAACTCGTTGGTATCGAGTGCCCGCTCGCCGGGAACGAGGCCGTCTGCGTAGACGACGGCCCGATCGTGGTTCAACACGCCCGTCGCGACGGCGTACTCCTGTAAGAGCACGGTCGTCGAGGGCACGAATCCCGTCTCCTCCTCGAGTTCTCGCGTCGCGGCTTCCGTGTAGGATTCGCCGTCTTCGACGATTCCCGCGGGCAACTCGAGGTGGCGTTCGCGGATCGCCGGTCGGTACTGTTCGACGAACAGCAGGCGGTCGCCTTCGGTGTCGGACCCGCTCGATCCGACCGCGGTCCCGTCGACCTTCGCGACGATGACGACAGCCGGCGGCAACTCCGCCCAGTAGTAGCGTTTCTCGCTCCCGTCGGGCTGTTCGACCAGATCGTACCCGCCGTCGTACCAGCCCGTCTCGTACTCGGTCTCGCGCTCTATGACGTCCCACTTCGCTGGGACGCTCGGGTGGCGCGACTCGTCTGGGTCGCTCATCGAACCCGAGTGGGCACTCGAGTCGGTAATAGGTGCCGTTTCCGACGCGTCTCTGAGAGGCGATCAACACAAGACGGTTGCTGGCGACCCTACAACAGATCGCGATACAGACGGCCGAACGCCTGTCGGCGAAGCGTCGAAACCGCCGCGTCCTCTTCGTTCTGGAAGGTTGCAGCGACGCCTTCGCCGTCGGGCCCGGCGTGCCAGGCGACGTAGTCGACGGACTCGTGGCCCGTCTCCGTCACCTCGCCCTCGTAGTCCTCGAGCCACTCCGCGTACTCCGCGCGCGTGCCGACGTGAACCGAGAGCATGCTCGCGAAGAGAGCGTCTCGAGCCGTCTCGACGACCTCGCTCGAAACCCGTTCGCGATACTCCTCCCGGTCGAACTCCATTGCTCTGGCGACCTCGCGGACGACAGTCTGTGCCGCAGGCCCGACGTTCTCGTAGTGTTCGCGCGCCGCAGCGATCGAGTCGGGGGAAAACGAACCCGTCGTATGCATAGGGAGACAGATGAACGCAGACGGTTACAGGGTTTCGTTGTCCGATTCCGTAGACGACTCCTCGGCCGATTTTCCCGTCGCCTCGGTCTCGTCTGTCGTTGTCTCATCCATCGCCTCGCCATCGGTTGACTCCGTGGATTCGTACAGCTGTTGTGTCAGTTCACGAGCCTCCTCGAGTGCACCCTGAGCCTCCGGGCTCGGATCCTGAGTCATCGACCCACGGCCGGGCCCACGCGATTGGGCGGCCAGTTCAGCCTCGAGCGACGGCGACCGACCGGTCCCCTGTTCGAACTCGGGTGTCTCGACTTCTCGTGCGTGTTCGGTGACGATCTCGGCGAGTTGCTCCGGGCTGCGTTCGTTCCAATCGGGTGCGTGACGCTCGAGCCACTCGAGGTGATTTTCCCGCCCGAGCGACGCAGTCACCGCAAAGTGATTCGCGAGGTGAACGCCGTCGGCTTCCTCCGTCGAACAGACTGGACAGGCGTATCCCATAGCCGTCCGTACGCCAGCCAGCGGTAAAATCGCCACGTCTCGACGATACCAGAACGACCAGAGCAGTCAGTCGATCCGCGACGGCTACACCAGGTCTCAGGCGAGCACAAACGGGTCGCCCGCCGTCACTCGAGGTCGTAGATCATCACGATAGCATCCTCGTCGTTGTCGTAGTAGTCCGGAACGCGCCGCAGCGGATCGAATCCGAACGAGCGGTACAGCCGCCTCGCATCGTTGTTTGACGGGCGCACCTCGAGTTTTATCGAGTCCGCGTCGTACGCGCTGAGTACCGACAGCGCTCGCGTGAGCAACGCCGAGCCGATACCCGCTTCCCGATAGTCCGGGTGAACGGCGATATCCTTGACGTGTCCCAGATTACGGCCGTAGTTCGGCGTCACGTCGGACACGACGTACCCCACGATAGATCGATTATCGATGGCGACCAGAAATCCCGGTTCGCCGAGAAACGTCTCGAACGCATTGTGGGGCCACGGTTGGGAAAACGACGCGTTCTCGATCCGAACGACCGCGAGCAAGTCCGCCCGTTGAGCCTGTCGGATCGAGAGGCTGTCTCCCCCCTCTGGAACAGGGGCCGTCATGGACGTGAGTATCACATCGAACCATAAAAACGAACCGTCGAGCGACCGACGCTTCCAGCACCGCCGGAATCCCTTCGAATACGTTCGTTTCAATCAACACCAGTGCGGTTAGCGAGCGATCACCGCCAATTCAACCTGGTCCCTCTAGTTATCGGCAGATCCATCCTCGACGCGCTGTGCATATTCCTCGAGTTCTCCCGCCAGTTCTCGAGCCTGCTCGGGACCTAACTGCAGTTCGACCGTATGTGCTGGAAAGTATTCCTCCGCTCGATTATCCAGTTCGACCTGCAACTGAACGTCGTCGGGATCCTCGCGATCAGCGGTCGCGTTTACGACGGCTACCGACTCGAACTCGAACTCGTACCCAGTTGCGATCGCGTCGACGTAATCCAACGTGGTGTGTGCAGTGACCGACAGCAAACGGTTCGCCATAGGTCGCGTATGACCACGAATCCACTTAGCCGCCGCGGCTTCGAACGAGCCTCGAGCACGCCGCGAAAATTTGGTGACGGTCGCTCCAGTCAAAATCGCAGGACTCGAGTCGCTTTGGTGGGAAAGATAGAAACCGAGATAGCGGCTATCCTTTCCGCCACGAGCGAGTACGGGTATCGCTTGCACCCGAAGTCGAACTTATGGGCGTGTCGCTCATATGGGTGGACATGAGCTACAATTCGCGAACCAAACTCGGCAGACGACAGCACGTTTCGGCCGACCTCGCGACGGAATTTCGCCGAACGGAGGGGTACCATGACTAAGACCGAATGCGCGACGGAGCCGACAGAAGACGACGACCGCGACGATAGCCATCTCGACGATGTCGAGGTCGGTGCTGGCTGTACAGAAATCTGGGAGCACCTCGCTGAAAAGCGCGACGAGTGAGAGAGACGGCGGAACAGGAACTTTTTGACGATCTGTCTCCTATCATGTTGTCATGAGCGATAATCGGCGTGGCGATCAACCATACGAAGACACTGACCGGTCCGTTCCAACGGACCGCAAATCGCCCGTTGGAGCACCTGTCATTCGAGGCGACGAATCTGTCGCCGGCAACCGCGCCGAAAAAGCCGTCCAATTCGACCCTGACGACCCAGATAGTCTGGCCGAGGCTGCCGAAACGGTCAGACAGTTCGCAGCCGGAAACACGACGGGCGATCACCTCTATATGCTTCGCGGAGCCGCTGCATGTGCCGCACTCGTCCGTGGTGAAGGCTCGTACAAAGCCGCTGCAGAGCGCGCTCGTGATGGGCTCGAAGAGATACAGCAACCCGACGAGGACGAACCCGAAGCCGCGACCGTTTCGTTCATTCGAAAGTGGGCCCGCGTACACGACCTTCCCCGATCAGTACGACGGCAAGTCGCGCTCGGCCAGATCGCACCGACCGCGGCCAAACACATCGCACGCGTTTCCGGCGAATCTCGCCTCCTCCTTGCCTGGGCCACACTCGACGGCGACCTCACCGTTCGACAGGTCCGAAGCGTGGCGAGTACGATCAACGATGGCACACCCATCAACCAGGCGCTCGCGGAGTACGACGTCCAGTTAGGAACCCTCGAGTTGACACTCCCGCCGGTTATCTACCGCGATCTACGCCAACAGGCATCCCTCGAAGGCAGACGCGCTGGCGAGATCGTCGCGGACGCACTCGAAGAGCAGTTAGATTGACTCTGGGCGATTCCCTCCGTCGGAGAAAGAAACGTTTAACCACTGCTCGCCGATACTACCAAACACGGGGCCGGTAGCTCAGTTTGGCAGAGCGTCTGGCTTTTAACCAGACGGTCGCGTGTTCAAATCGCGCCCGGCCCGTATTCTCGCCACGAGCAAACCTGCGAGCGACAGGTACTGGACCCAACTCGATTTGAATGTAGGGAGGTCGCGCGCAGCGAAGTCGTTCGGAAGACGCGAAGCGTCGTCCGTGACTGAGCGAATCGAAGCTAAGCGGGATGGATATTCCGTCAGAATTCGCAATGTCCGCAAACGCGAAGCGTTCGCTTGATGACGAGAGAGTGGAACTCTCTCGAACCACGAGCACGTCCGACCGTATGTTCAAATCCGCCCGACCCGCTTTCTCCGAGTACTACACAAGGAGCAAAGCGTAACATGATTCGAACGCAGGGAAGTCACACACCCCAGAGAAAAACGACCCATGGCCATCTCGGAGACCAACCGCAGCCATCGGGTGATCTCCCCGTCAGCGAATACCTCGAGAACCCAACGAGCTCGCAGCCACACATGTCGCGGTGTTGTGACTGTTCTCGTCGCATGCCGTCGTCTCACCTGTAGAACAAACGGCTTCGTTTGGTTGTGCTTCGTCCACTGCTCGCTCGAAAGGTCTACGTTTCCACCGTTCGACACTGTTTAACAACATTCCTACCTATTCAGCAATCTGGAGTGGCGCAACATCGGGTAATATGTTTTTACCGATGTCTGATTTAGGAGAAAGAACGTATAATACGTTTTTACCGACTGCACTCCACCAGCGAGCAACACCTGCATCGTTTCGATGCGCTAAGCAGGGGTACACTGACCTATTCAAGGAGTATTATGTAAGCAGCGTTAGGATGGTCCGCGCCACATCGCTGTAGACGATCGGTCTCGACATCCAGTTGTTGCAGGGCTGGTCGCGCATACGATGTCGGGTGTCTCGTTCTCGAGGTTCAACTGCTCACACTGTACTGAACAGTTCCGATAGAGCCGAATCGGAATACGATCGACTTTCAAGCGACAGCACACCACGTTAGCTGTCACTATCGCGTGTATGATTCAGAACACTCTCTGAAGTTATGAAAACGTGTAGTCTCAGGTGTATAATTCACCTGAATGCCTTCAACCTAGGTAGGTTGTGAAGGGGTTGACGTAAGCCAAGGGCCGGATTTGAACCGGCGGTGGGCGGCTCTGCAGGCCGCTGCGTTCGGCCGGACTCTGCCACCTTGGCGCAGATAAGCGTAGACGAGTTGCGCGCATAACGGTTACGGTCGGCGACCACACTACACCCCACTCACAAACCCATAAGAAAGACGAAAACCCCCCACCCAGCGGGCGCTGGATGAGGGGTATAAGGTATGAAAAGGGGCGGCGAATCGGATTTCCCAGAGGGTCTCCCACTCCAGTACTGACCGAAACGCAGGCGGGCTTATCTTCCGTGTTCGGGATGGGTACGGGAGGAACCCCGCCGCTATGGCCGCCTTAATGCCGATTAACGGAATCGAACCGTCCACACACGCTCGCGTGAGCGTGTGACGCCAGTCTCGGTTGCGGTGCCGAACCGTGTGTACGTGTAGTCCAGTTCACGCCTGGACCCGTTTCCGGGTCCGTACATGATCCAAATGCGTATGAATGGTGGCTCGATCGGTTAGTGCTCGCGGGCTCAACACCTCGTTGCCTTGGTGCGTACACCCCGAGTCTATCGAACTCGTCTTCTACGAGTGATCTCAGATGGTATCTCTTTTTCAAGTGGGTTTCGAGCTTAGATGCGTTCAGCTCTTACCCCGTGGTGCGTGGCTGCCCAGCACGTGCTCTCTCGAACAACTGGTACACCAGTGGCACCCATTCGTAGTTCCTCTCGTACTATACGAACGTTCTCGTCAGATACCGTAACACCCCCAATAGATAGCAGCCGACCTGTCTCACGACGGTCTAAACCCAGCTCACGACCTCCTTTAATAGGCGAACAACCTCACCCTTGCCCGCTTCTGCACGGGCAGGATGGAGGGAACCGACATCGAGGTAGCAAGCCACCCGGTCGATATGTGCTCTTGCGGGTGACGACTCTGTTATCCCTAAGGTAGCTTTTCTGTCAGCAATTGCCCGCATTAAGCAGGCTAATTGGTTCGCTAGACCACGCTTTCGCGTCAGCGTCGATTGTTGTGCTCGACACTGTCAGGCTTCCTTATGCTCTTGCACTCTTACTCGGGTCTCCGACCCGAGTGAGGAAACCTTGGGGCGCGCTCGATATCTTTTCAAGCGCGTACCGCCCCAGTCAAACTGCCCGGCTACCGGTGTCCTCCGCCAGGAGTGAGAGTCGCAGTCACCATCGGGTAGTATTTCAATGATGCCTCGGTGGCCCGCTAGCGCGGGTACCTGTGTAACGGCTCCTACCTATGCTGCACAATGGCGACCACGTCTCAGCGACAGCCTGCAGTAAAGCTCTATAGGGTCTTCGCTTCCCCTTGGGGGTCTCCAGACTCCGCACTGGAATGTACAGTTCACCGGGCCCAACGTTGGGACAGTGGCGCTCTCGTTGATCCATTCATGCAAGCCGCTACTAAAGCGGCAAGGTACTACGCTACCTTAAGAGGGTCATAGTTACCCCCGCCGTTAACGGGTCCTTCGTCTCATTGTACTGAGTGTTCAGATACCCGCACTGGGCAGGATTCAGTGACCGTACGAGTCCTTGCGGATTTGCGGTCACCTATGTTGTTACTAGACAGTCGGAGCGCCCGAGTCACTGCGACCTGCCTCTCTCCGAGGCAGGCATCCCTTATTGCGAACGTACGGGACTAACTTGCCGAATTCCCTAACGTCGGTTGATCCCGACAGACCTTGGCTTTCGCCGCCACGAGTACCTGTGTCGGATCTCGGTACGGACAGTGTGATCGTCTTTTCACGGGCTCCAGATTGACCCAGCTTGCGGCATCCCACCATTCTTCCGCTTCGTGCCATTACGGCTTCCACGAAGTTCGATGGTTACACCGGGCGAATGCCCGGCCTGGGCGGCTCCAAAGCGTCGACTTTTAATTCACACTGGCATAGGAATATTAACCTATTTCCCTTTTGTCTCATTCGAACTGCGGTGAGACTTAGGACCGGCTAACCCTCAGCTGATCAGCATTGCTGAGGAACCCTTACTCGTTCGGCCGTCGGGGTTCTCACCCGACTAACGCTGCTACTATGACCAGAATTTTCGTTACTGCACGGTCCACACGAGATCTCTCCCATGCTTCCACCCGAACAGTATGCCAACCTACGGAATCACACCTGTAAGGTGTGTCGCTCGGTCTCGGTGGTGGACTTGAGCCCCGATCATTTTCAGCGCGCCGAACCTCGGCCGGTAAGCTGTTACGCTTTTCTTAGAGGGTAGCTGCTTCTAAGCTCACCTCCCGGCTGTCTAGGGCTCGGCACCACTTTCGATCGCACTTAGTCCACACTTGGGGACCTTAACCCAGCTCTGGGTTGTCTCCCTTACGGTACACAGGCTTACCCCGCGCACCGGTCTCCTCACGTCAACAGCGTTCGTAGGTTCGGAGTTGGACAGGGAGGCGAACTCCTCTCGGAGGCCGGTCTCCCAATCCGTCGCTCTACCCCACGAACTACCTCGGTGAAGGTCATGCTTCGACATGTTTCGGTTGGAACCAGCTGTTTCCGAACTCGATGGGCCTTTCACCCCTACACATAAGTCACGAGAGGGTATTGTAGGACACCAACTCTAACGGGCCTCCACGTGCCTTTCGGCACGCTTCGCCCTGCTCATGCGTAGATCGTCCGGTTTCGGGTCGTGTCCGGTCGACTCCCCGCGCTTGAACACGGTGACCCTGGTGCAAAGCACTGCGGTCATATCGGTTTCCCTATGCCTTCCCTGATAAGCAGGTTAGACTCGTCGAACAGACACACTCTCTGGTTCGTTTTTCAAAACGTACGACAGAACACCGGCTTCCAACACAGCTTACTACAGGTTCGCACCTGATTCATTATGTGTCGGACCTTTCGTGCCCTGTCGTTCTATCGCCAACTGATTTCACGCCCTATTACACCTCCCTTCTTGGGGTGCTTTTCAGCGTTCGCTCACGCTACTTGTTCGCTATCGGTCTCAAGGAGTATTGAGTCTTTGCGGTCAATGCCCGCAACATTCACGAGGAATATCCAATCCCCGCTACTCTGGAGCTGACGCACATCATACTGATCTACAGTACGGGACTGTCACCCTGTTTCGTACTCCGTTCCAGGAGATTTCTTGTAGATGGTCTGATGCTGATTGTCAGTCCGAACACCACATTGCCCGTGAAGGCTTCGGTTTGGACTGTGTCGGGTTCACTCGCCGTTACTAACGACATCGCGAGTTGCTTTCTTTTCCTGTCGATACTAAGATGTTTCAATTCTCGACGTTCCCCATTGCGCGAAGCAATTGCGGTGGGGATTCCCATTCGGAAATCCTGCGTTCTTCCCCTCCGTGCGGGTCCCGCAGGCTTATCGCAGCTTGGCACGTCCTTCTTCAGCTCTTGAGCCGAGCGATCCACCAGCTGGCACAGTAGCCACGTTCTTTCGGATCAGTAGTGACCCGGGAACGGGTCCAGTGGACGCCTGGACTACACGTACACACGGTCTCATCTGCACGCCCGTAGACAGCGGGCCTGCATTAACCCTTCCCACCCACGCTTGCGCGGGGTGGTGCATCGGTTTGTGCTTCGGATTAGATCAAAGCGCCGTCTCCCACTTAAGGGGCACGATTCGCTTCGACCTAACCCGAGTCATGGACCCACAGGGATTCGAACCCTGGGCATCCTCCTTGCAAAGGAGGCACTCTACCACTGAGCTATGGGCCCACCCCGATCTCGTCAACGACGCGATCGGGGATCAAACGGAGTGTTAGCTTTGACAGTTCTAAGGTGCTCGCTCGGCCGAACGCTGGTCCGAACTGTGGACGCACGACTACTGCTGTGGGCCGGGGCGTCGCCCCGGTCCCGGTCTGTGGAGGTGATCCAGCCGCAGATTCCCCTACGGCTACCTTGTTACGACTTAAGCCCCCTTGCGAAGCCCAGATTCGACCGGCGAATGCCGGCCTCATCCGGACCTCACTCGGGTGCTTTGACGGGCGGTGTGTGCAAGGAGCAGGGACGTATTCACCGCGCCCTTCTGAGGCGCGATTACTACCGAATCCAGCTTCATGCGGGCGAGTTTCAGCCCGCAATCCGAACTACGATCGAGTTTCGGAGATTAGCGTCGCCTCTCGGCGTAGCATCCCACTGTCTCGACCATTGTAGCCCGCGTGTAGCCCAGCACATTCGGGGCATACTGACCTACCGTTGCCCGTTCCTTCCTCCAGTTTGGCACTGGCAGTCCTCTTAATGTACCCAACCACCTCAAGGGTGTTGCTGGCAATTAAGGGTGCGGGTCTCGCTCGTTGCCTGACTTAACAGGACGCCTCACGGTACGAGCTGACGGCGGCCATGCACCTCCTCTCAGTGGCTCCAGTAAGCTCATCACACTGACTTTCACTGCACACTGTCGATGCTGGTGAGATGTCCGGCGTTGAGTCCAATTAAACCGCAGGCTCCTCCGGTTGTAGTGCTCCCCCGCCAATTCCTTTAAGTTTCATCCTTGCAGACGTACTTCCCAGGCGGTCTGCTTCACGGCTTCCCTACGGCACAACACAGGCTCGTAGCCTGTGTCACACCTAGCAGACATCGTTTACAGCTCGGACTACCCGGGTATCTAATCCGGTTCGTGACCCGAGCTTTCGTCCCTCACCGTCGGATCCGTCTTTCCAGAGCGCTTTCGCCACCGGTGGTCCGTCTCGGATTACGGGATTTCACTCCTACCCCAGACGTACCCTCTGGATCTTCCGGTCCCAAGCCACACAGTTTCCACCGGACGCCTCTCCGTTGAGCGGAGAGATTTCCCGATGGACTTGCGTGGCCAGCTACGGACGCTTTAGGCCCAATAATAGCGGTCATCACTCGTGCTGCCGGTATTACCGCGGCGGCTGGCACCGGTCTTGCCCAGCACTTATTCGCCGACCATCCTACGGTCGGAAAAAGCGAGGACTATATGCCCTCGCACTTGGAGTCCCCTTATCGCACTCGCGTGCAGTGTAAAGGTTTCGCGCCTGCTGCGCCCCGTAGGGCCCGGTATCTTGTCTCAGATACCGTCTCCGGGCTCTTGCTCTCACAACCCGTACCGATTATTGGCACGGTGGGCCGTTACCCCACCGTCTACCTAATCGGCCGCAGCCACATCCTATCGCGCCTGAGCATTTCTGACTCGCGCCACTCCAGGCACCAAGTCGTATGCACTATTAGCCTCAGTTTCCCGAGAGTATCGTGCTCGATAGGGTAGTTTGGCCACGTGTTACTGAGCTATCTGCTACGAGTCTCAACTCGTACAACTAGCATGGCTAAATCGGACTCCAATAGCAATGACCTCCGGCAGGATCAACCGGAATGCTAAATCCCCTGTAAAACAGGGGGGTTTGGCGGTGAATGTTAAAACACACTCACACATTGCGTGGTCCACAGTTCGACGACCTCATCGCCGACCGATCGAGCGTCACCGAACTGTCAAAGCTAACATCAGATCCCATCTTAACGGCGGACCGCAGGGGTAGGATCCTCATTTCCTTCGGACTCAATCATACGCCCTCAAGGGTACAAAACCCCTTCGGACCATGACCGTCCAACCCGGCAAGCCGACCATATCAGCCCACCGGCCACGTGTTCGCTACGTTCACATCCGAACCGACCTATCCTAATAAGGCCGTCGGATTACACCCACGCCGAAAACCACATCCCGGCGCCGGTATCCACGTACCCAATCGAAGACCATCGCCCCATATAAGGCCATCGTCTTCACCCCGACCAAGACCATCCCGGTCGAGAACAGGTACGCACGTGAACGAACTACCCTCCGTGCTGGAACACAGCCAGAGGGGACGCGACATCCCGCGTCACGTCGATTGCATTCAATCCGAAGAGACATCCACATAAAAGACCGTCGAACCAACCCCGCCCCGCAACCCGCTACCATGCCACGGTTTTCCACCCATCGATTACTCCGCTGACAGTAATAAATAGGACCGATGCCGAAACGGAGCATCCGCTCGAGAAAGAGATACAACGATATCGCGCGGGCGGAGGTCGGTCGCTCATTCCGTCCTTGCAGACACGGTCTGACCGGATGATACCCGCGCGAGTTGGTATTCGAGTCTGCACGCAAGAACTCTTTCTTTCGCATGTCGTGCATACCACGAAGATGGACGCATCGTGTATGGTTCTCGGCGAAGCGAAAGCGAATATGTTCGCGCGTGAGCGGCCAGAAGACGTAAATGGGGATCAGCATCGATGCGAATAAACCGTGGGGGTGGCTAGGGAAAAGCGAATGGTCCGGGACCCGACCGCTTCGGAGTCGATGCCCTCGGCCGAAGAGATCTGCGCTGCGCTCGACGACCCCGACTGTCGGGAGATTATCCGGAGTCTCGAGGAACCGCTGACGGCGTCCGAGCTCACGAATCGGTGTGAGATTCCACAATCGACGCTGTACCGGAAACTCGAGTTACTCACCGATGCAACGTTGCTCGAGGAGTCGACCGAGATTCGACGCGATGGCCACCACGCGAGCAAGTACTCGGTCGCGTTCGAGGAGATTACCCTCGTTCTCGAGGACGACCGTTCGCTTGCAGTCCGGATCGAACGGCCGGCCCGGACGGCAGACGAGCGGCTCGCAGAACTGTGGTCGGAGGTGCGAAAGGAAACATGAGCACGGAACTTATCGAACCGACCACCGCCGCGATGGCGTTGATGGTCGTTAAAACGTTATTACTCGTTGTTGGGAGCATAATCACGTACTTCGCGTTCAAGGCGTATCGGAGAACGCGTCAACCTGCACTCGGATATCTCACGTCCGGGTTCGCGATCGTAACGCTTGGGTTCGTCCTCGCGGGGATGGTCCACGAAGTGTTTAACGTGGACCTGACGCTCGGAATCCTCGTCGAGAGCCTCCTGGTGTTGCTCGGGTTCTCGATCATCGCGTACTCGCTGTACGTCCAGTAGCCGACACGAAGACGAGAATCGCCCCTCGTATCCGTTTTTGTGGTGAGTTCGTAACCCCTCGAGTTCCATCGCCTGTTCGGAGACGATCGCAGTCGCCACCGTACGCTCGGCTCGATAATCCGATAGCACCGAGAAAAACGGAAGGTGGACGAGAAGAGACCGTTATGGATCTACCGGTTGAGCGTGTGGATCGCTTGGCCGAGCGCGTTTTCGGCGGCCTCCATCACGGATTCTGAGAGCGTCGGATGGGTATGTACCGTTCGAGCGATGTCCTCGAGCGTCGCGCCGAGTTCGATCGCGAGGCCGAGTTCTGCGATCAGTTCGGAGGCCTCGGGAGCGACGATCTGTGCGCCGAGGATGAATCCGGCCTCCTCGTCGGCGACGATGCGAACGAAGCCGTCGGATTCGTTCATCGTCAGGGCTCGACCGCTCGCACGAAGCGGGAATTCGCCGACGAGAGGCTCGAATCCCTGTTCGGACGCTTCGTCCTCGGTCAGTCCGACGGTTCCGATCTCGGGTTCGGTGAACACGGCGGCGGGCATCGCCTGATAGTCGATCGCCGAGGGTTCGCCGGCGATCACTTCGGCGGCGACTTGCCCCTCCATCGATCCCTTGTGAGCGAGCATGGGTTCCCCGGCGACGTCGCCGACGGCAAAGACGTGCTCTCGGTTCGTCCGAGCGCGATCGTCCGTCGGGATGAACCCTCGTTCGTCGGTCTCGATACCGGCAGCCTCGAGGTCGAGCGTATCCGAGACCGGTTTGCGGCCGACTGCGACGAGCACCTTCTCGGCGTCGAGTTCGAGCGACTCCGCGTCGGCGGTTTCTAACTCGCCGCCGTCGGTCGCCGGTTCCGCGACGGGGTCGGCGACGACGCGGATTCCGTCGCCGTCCTCTATGTCGTGCCACTCGGCGGCGGTGTAGCCGAACTCGAAGTCGACGCCGAGTGATTCCGCGCGCTTGCGAACGGGACGCGAGAGGTCATCGTCGTAGCCCGGCAGGGCGTCCTCGAGCATCTCGAGGACCGTCACGTCGGTGCCGAGTTTCGCGAAGACGCCGGCCAGTTCCATCCCGATGTAGCCCGCGCCGACGATGACCAGCGACTCGGGGACTGACTCGAGCGCGAGCGCCTGCCGCGAGTCGAGGACGGGTTCGTCGCCGTACTCGAAGCCGGGGATCTCGATGGGGCGCGATCCGGTTGCGATGATCGCGTCCTCGAACTCGAGGGTCTCGCTGCCCTGACCTTCACCGTCGTGAGAGACCCGGACCGTGTTCTCGCCGTCGAACCGGGCGGTTCCCTCGAGTAAGTTGACCTGGTTCGCCTTGCAGAGTTTTTCGACCCCGCCTGTGAGCTGGTCGACGACGCCGTCCTTCCAGTTCATCATTCCCGAGAGGTCGATCGCGGGATTGGCGTGGATGCCCATCTCTTCGGCGTGGCTCGCCTCGTGGGCGACGTTCGTCGCCGAAATAAGCGCCTTCGAGGGGATACAGCCGTGGTTCAGACAGGTCCCGCCGTAGGCGTCCCGCTCGACGAGCGTCACGTCGAGGTCCAGTTGTCCGGCACGGATCGCGGCCACGTAGCCCGCGGGTCCAGCGCCGATTACCAGTACGTCCGTGCCAGTTGTGACATCTCCAACGACCATTGTAGTGAGTCTCCGTGTTCGCTCGTGAGTCCGTTCGCCCGCCCGCTACTTCAACAGTAGCAGTCGGAAATCCGCGAGCCCCTACTGCAACAAGAGCAGTTCGGGGTCCTCGAGGTACTCCATCAGCGCGTTCGTAAACCGCGCGCCGACCGCGCCGTCGATCAGACGGTGATCGAACGACAGCGACAGGGTCATGATCGAGCGCGGTTCGATCGATTCGGTGCCGTCTTCGTCGGTGACGACGCGAGGCTTGCGCTTGATCTCGCCGATCGCGAGGATCCCCGACTCGGGATAGTTGAGGATCGGCGTCGCGTACTCGCCGCCGATGCCGCCGACGTTCGTGATCGTGAACGTCGATCCCCGCAGTTCCTCGGGAGAGATCGACCGCTCTCGAGCCTTCTGGACGAGTTCGTTCGTCTCGGAGGCGATCTGTAGCAGCCCTTTCCCGTCCGCATCTTCGACGACGGGGACCATCAAACCGACGTCGGTCGCCGTGGCGACGCCGATGTTGTAGTAGTTCCGGTAGACGATTTCCTCGTTGTCCTCGTCGATCACCGCG
Organism: Halostagnicola larsenii XH-48; assembly: GCF_000517625.1. Classification (GTDB taxonomy): domain Archaea; phylum Halobacteriota; class Halobacteria; order Halobacteriales; family Natrialbaceae; genus Halostagnicola; species Halostagnicola larsenii. The sequence continues at coordinate 2,560,374 of NZ_CP007055.1, forward strand.
TTCATCTCGGGGAACTCCTCGAGAGCGGCGACGACGGCTTTCGTGATAAAGGGCATGTACGTCAGTTTGATCCCTTCCTCCGCGGCGCGGGGTTTGAGTCGCTCCCGGAGTTCGACGAGGTCGGTGACATCGACCTCGTCGTGGTGGGTGACGTGCGGCGCGCTGTACTTCGATTCGACCATCGCGTCGGCGATGGCTTTTCGGACGCCTTTGAACGGCTCTCGGCGCTCGCGTTCACCCTCGAACCCGCCGGCGCTCGAAGAGACGGCGGCCGCGTCGGCTTCCTGGGCCTCTCGCTGCATCGTCGCGTACTCCGTTACCGCCTCCGGAGTCACGAACGGCTTGCCGTCCCGCGTCTCGTCCGTGGGAACGGTATCGATGTCGATCCCTTCTTCCTCGGCGAGCCGCCGCGTCGCGGGTGCCGCGAGCGTTCGATCCCGATCAGCTGACTCGAGCTTTTCCCGCGGCTGAGTCGCCCTATCGGCCGGTTCCATGGCTCCACTCGAGTCCGAAGCGGTGGATTCGCTCCCGGAATCGGCGCTCGAGGCCGATTCGTCGGGTGACGCTGTCGAACGCTCGTCCGGAGTGTCGGAATCCGATCGTTCGTCGGCGGCCGCTCGAACGTCCCCGTCGGTGATCCGCCCGCCTGGACCGCTCCCCTGAATGGACTCGAGGTCGACGCCTTCTTCGCGCGCTATGCGTCGCACTCGCGGGGGCGCGAACACTCGTCCTTCGGGCGTGGCGATCTCCTCGATGTCGCCTCCCGTCGCACCCGGATCACCGGCAGGTCCATCTTCGGCGTCAGTGTGGGTCGCCGATTCGGTTTCGGATTCGGGAGTCGACGTCGAATCGGCCCGGTCGTCGCCCGTTTCGACGTCCGCCCCGTCCGCCGGTTCCTCGCCCTCGACGTCGAACGTGATGATCACGTCGCCGACGGGGACGATTTCGCCCGCTTCGGCGCGCAGTTCCCTGACGGAGCCGTCGACGGGCGAGGGCACTTCGACGAGCGCTTTGTCCGTCTCGACCTCGGCGACGGGCTGGTCCTCCGAGACCGAATCGCCTTCTTCGACCAGCCACGAGACGAGTTCGCCTTCGGCGACCCCCTCGCCGACGTCGGGGAGTTTGAACTCGCGAACCATCTCAGAAATCCACCGCGTTTCGGATGCCCGACTCGATGCGCGCCGGTTCGGGCAGGTAGTAGTCCTCGAGCGCGTACAGCGGGAACGGGGTGTCGAAGCCGCTGATGCGTTCGACCGGTGCCTCCTGGTAGAGCAGCGCTTCCTCCTGGATCGTCGCGGCGATTTCAGCGCCGAGGCCGCCCGTCTTCGGTGCTTCGTGAACGACGGCGGCCCTGCCCGTCTTCTTGAACGAGTCGACGATAGTGTCGGTATCCAGTGGAGACATCGTCCGCAGGTCGACGACCTCGACGTCGATCTCGCCCGCGAGGTTCTCGGCCGCCTCGAGAGTCGGCCTGGTCATCGCGCCCCACGTGAAAACGGAGATATCGGTACCCTCGCGGCGAACCGCGGCCTCGCCGAGTGGCACCTCGTATGATTCTGTGGGGACCTCCTCGCGGAACGCCCGGTAGATGAGCTTCGGCTCGAGGAAGATGACCGGGTCAGGGTCGCGGATCGCGCTCGTGAGGAGCCCCTTCGTGTCGTAGGGCGTCGACGGGATGACGACCTTGAGCCCGGGCTGGTGGACGAACATCGCTTCGGTCGACTCGGAGTGGTGTTCGGGGGCGCGAATGCCGCCGCCGTAGGGTGCGCGAACGACCATCGGACACGTGTATCGCCCGCGCGAGCGCGTGCGAAGGCGCGCGGCGTGACTGACGATCTGGTCGAACGCGGGGTAGATAAAGCCCATGAACTGCATCTCGGGGACGGGGCGCATCCCGTAGGCCGCCATCCCGATGGCCGTCCCGATGATACCGGACTCGGCGAGCGGCGTGTCGATGACCCGGTTCTCGCCGAACTCGTCGTAGAGCCCTTCGGTCGCGCGGAACACGCCGCCGTTTCGGCCGACGTCCTCGCCCATGACGAGCACGTCTTCGTCGCGTTCCATCTCCGTGTAGAGTCCGTCCCTGACCGCCTGTACGAGCGTGAGATTCTCGGCCTCCGTTGTGGATTGTGCTGACATCGTTAGTCCTCTAAGAGCGCGTCGTCACCGTGGCGCTCGCGAATCGTTTCGAACCACTCGAGCTGTTCCTGTAATCGTTTGGGCATCCCCTCGTACACGTGGGCGAATATTTCCTCGGGGTCGGGGCGTCGAACGTTCTCGGCGGCCTCGATGGCATCTGCGACCTCGCTCTCGACGCGCGAATCGATCGCGTCGACGCGCTCGTCGTCGAGAATCCCTTCCGAACGCAGGAACGACTCGAGGCGCGGAATCGGGTCCTTCTGTTTCCAGCGCTCGACTTCGTCGTCGTCGCGGTAGACCGACGGATCGTCGGCCGTCGTGTGCGCGCCGAACCGGTACTGGACGGCCTCGATCAGCGTCGGTCGAAGTTCGCCCTGTCCCGGATCCTTCGCCTTCTCGACGGCGTCGCGGGTTACTTTGTACACCGCCAGCGGATCCATCCCGTCGACCTGAACGCCGTCGAAGCCGTACGCGGTGGCCTTCTGGGCGAGGGTCGCGCTCGCGGTCTGGCGCGCTCGCGGAACCGAGATCGCCCACTGGTTGTTGTTACAGAAAAAGACCGTCGGGGTGTCGAAGACGCCCGCGAAGTTCAGCCCCTCGTGGAAGTCGCCCTCGCTCGTCGCTCCGTCGCCGAAGTAACAGAGGAAAGCCTTCTGCTCGCCCTTGAGTTTCGACGCCCACGCGGCACCCGTCGCGTGGGGGATCTGGGTCGCGATCGGAACCGCGACCGTGAACGTGTTCGAATCCTCGGAGATCCGGTTTCCGCGTTCGTGACCCATCCAGTACAGCATCGTCCGCTTCAGGGACGTACCGCGGACGAGCGCCGTCCCGTGCTCGCGGTAGCTCGGAAACACCCAGTCGTCGTCCTCGAGCGCGTGGGCGCTTCCGATCTGTGCGCCCTCCTGTCCGGACAGCGGCGGATACGTCCCCATACGTCCCTGACGCTGGAGACTGACCGCGCGCTGATCGAAGTGACGAACCAGTCGCATCTGCTCGTACATTTCGACCATCTCCTCGGCCGAGATGTCGGGCACCGACGCGCCCTCGAGGAGTTGGCCGGTATCGTCGAGCACCTGCACCTTCTCTCGAGGATCGCGCTGTAACGTACTCATGGAAAGAACCTCCGTAGCATACCCGTAGCAAGGATCGCTCGAGATAAAGAATTTTCGTATAAACTTTACTCTTGGGTGTAAAATTGCCACTGCTGTACAGATGTGTTCAGCGACCCGAGTGTTGGACGGACGAATGTCTTATTTTCCGACGAGCGGGAGGAGGCCGCGTAACAGATCCTGCACAACGGCCGTCGTTTTGGACGGACGAACAACTCTCGGGAACAATACCCGCACAGCAGGAGAACACAACGAGAACCACGCAGCGAGTACCAACGTTTGCACTGGTCTCTCGAGCGCGTTTCTCACCCGCGTCTGTTGGCCCGCTACTTCGCGCGCGTCTGGCGAGCCTGTTCGCGTGCGCGTTCGATACTCTTGCCCTCGCGCAACACCGCGTCCACGAACAACTCTCCAGCCTTGTACGAGGAGCGAACCATCGGCCCGCTGGCGCAGTAGAGATAGCCCAGTTCGTCCTCGGCGACGCGTCGCCACGTCTCGTACTTGTCGGGGTGGTCGTAGCGCTTCACGTCGAGGTGTGACCTCGAGGGCTGGAGGTACTGTCCCAGCGTGACGATATCGACTCCGCGCTCGCGCAGATCCGCCAGCGTCTGGTAGACCTCGTGGTCGTACTCGCCGTGGCCGAGCATGATCGAGGTCTTGGTGTAGATGTCCGCGTTCCGGTCGACGTACTCGAGCACGCCGAGGCTCTGTTCGTAACTCGCACGCCGATCTCGGACCGGGAACTGGAGCCGTTCGACGGTTTCGACGTTGTGCGCGATGACGTCCGGCTCAGCGTCGATGATCTTCTCGAGGAGCCGTTTTTCGCCCTGGAAATCCGGGATGAGGACTTCGACGAGGATGCCGGGGTGGCGGCGTTTGATCTCGCGAATAGTCTCTGCGAACTGCCCCGCGCCCTGATCCGGTAGGTCGTCCCGGTCGACGCTCGTGAGGACGACGTAATCGAGGCCGATTTCGGCGACGGCGCTCGCGACGTTTTCGGGTTCGTCGGGATCGAGCGGTTCCATCCCGCCAGTTTCGACGTCACAGAAGTTACAGCCTCGAGAGCACCGATCACCGAGCAGCATGAACGTCGCCGTCCCGCCGCCCCGGTCGTTCGCATCGGCCGACGGGCCGCTCGAGCGGCCGGACCAGCACTCGCCGAGATTCGGGCAGTTAGCTTCCTCACAGACGGTGTGGAGGTTTTGCTCCCGAAGCGTCTCGCGGATATCGGCGAACTCCCGACCCGACGGCGGTCGCGTTTTCAGCCAGTCGGGCTTTCGCGAACGACTCATACCCCGATACTGGTGACCCGTCGTGAAAATCGTAGTGGTGTCCACTCACGATCTTGTCACGAACGTCCGGGATATCCGCTCGAGCACGCAGTTTCACCGCGAGTGGCTCTCGAAGCCCTGACGACGGGCAGCAGCTGTTCTCGAGGCTCACTGACTCGAGGACGAAGTGAGCGTACCGCGAGAGCGGTCGCTCTCGAGTACGTGAAGAAAGTGAAAAATCCGGCTACTGAACGCGGACCGTATTACAAACGGGTGACGTTGGTTGCGCGGGGACCTTTCGGTGCCTGTTCGATGTCGAATTCGATCTCTGTACCTTCTTCGAGGTCCGGGCCGCCAACGTCTTCCATGTGGAAGAACACGTCGTCGTCCGCATCTTCTGTCTCGATGAAACCGTAGCCGCCTGTGTCGTTGAAGAAATCAACAGTGCCTTGCGCCATTACGACTAAATGGTGTGCCACGACACGTATAATGCTTGTGTTATATATTTCTGCAGAAAAAGATAGAAACGAGGCAGATCCGAGAAGGACGACACCTCAGTGAGAGATTTTCCCTAATTCCGCCCCATATTCGTACAATAGTGCGAGTTTCGTGTAATTTCTGGCAGTGCCCTCGAGATATCTCGGCAAAGACAGTCCCGCCGGCACCGACGTTAAGTTTCCATGGGGTGTACGACTGTTTCGAACTCCCATGGTTGTACTCGAGCGATTACGCAGGCGACAGGCAAGCACCGAAACGGAGGAGTCCGGCGCGCGCTCGCGGGCACAACACGCGGCGGCCGCCTCCGCCAACGGACTGCAGGCTGGGTTCGTTGCGACCTGTATCATGACGGCGTTTCGGCTCCCCATTCTTCGCTCGCTGCCCCCGTCGGCGAACTTCTGGAGCCAGTACGTAACCGGCGGAGATCCGGACGATCATCCGATTGCCGGGCTCGTTTTGCACCTCGTCTACGGCGTGAGTGCGGGCGCGGTATTCGGCGGTCTCTTCGCGCTTCAGGACGCCGAACGGTCGATCGAACCCGAACAGCGGGGACTGGTCTGGGGGGCGATCTACGGGATGGTGCTCTCGGCGTTCGGCTCCCAGATCATGCTCAGGGAGCTTCTGGATATCCGCCTCGAGAGCGACGAACTCGCGCTGTTTCACGCCGGACACCTCGTCTACGGACTCGCGCTCGGCGCGTGGGTCGGTTCGCGAACCGAGGGCGTCGAAGATCCGACGACGGAGTACGAATACGACGACGGCAACTGAGAATCGAGACGACGCCTAACGCCGCTTTGAAGTCTCGTCCGCTTCGGGTCACGCCGCGCGGGTCAGTTCGGGGTCGCTCCCGACGGACGCCCCCGGCGAAGGAGTTTGACGACGCCCTGTGCAGCCATCCCGATGAGGGCCCACTTCCAGGCGAAGACCGCGACGACGAGCAAGAGTACGCCGCGGATTCGCTTTCCGCGGTCGAACGATCGCTTCGCCTCGACTAAGACCGAGAGGACCGTCAGCGACCGGGTTGCTCTCGAGCCGAGCAGTCGTGTGAGTGCCATGCGCATTCTTTCCGAGCAGGCAGGATAACGACAGACCCGGAACGTGCAAGCCCGGAGGCGAATCGCCCGCTTCAATAACCCACCCAGGCCGGCGCGCGACCACGGCTGAAACAGTTCGGCTGAAGCTATCCATCCGTCTCGACGGGTTACTCTTTCTCGTTTGTATCGGTCGCGTCGTCAGTTGCAGCTTCCTGCTCCGCGTCACTCGTCCCGTCAGTTTCAGCCGCCTCGTCCGGCTTCGTCCTCGATTCGTCGGCAGCCTCGCGCCCGTTCGATTCGTCGGATTCGTCGTCGGTGACTTCCGCCGCGACGCCCTCGTCTATCGACATTTCGCCCGGCTCAGCCGGCTCTCCTTGTACATCCGGCTCGACGCGCTCGTCGATTTCGGCGTCCGAGCGCTCCGTCCTCGAAACGGAGTCGGCGTCGACAGCGAGATCGGTCCCGCCGGTCCGATCCGTCTCGGAAGGCGACTCACCGATCTCGATCGTTTGTGCGTCCTCGAGCCCGTCATCGCCGAATTCGTCCGACTCGAGCGTGTCCGTCACTCGTTGCTTGAGGGTCGAATCGTCGCGGTCTCGGCGGCGAACGAACAGGTAGACGAGCGCGCCGATTCCGAGCGCGAGGACGAGTTTCCGACCGAGACCTCCACTCGCCGAAGAACTGCCCTGTTGACCGTCCGTCGGGCGCTGAGCTGTCGCGTCTCTCTCGTTCCGTCCGGATCGCGGGAGACGAACCATGGGCGTCGTACCGTCCGAACGACGAAGTTCGTTTGGGGTGCATACACAGCCACCATCCCACCGGCGGACTCGAACGGCCGGCGAAAACGAAACCCGCTCAAGATCGATTAGCGCGCCGAAAGGCCCGCCGCCTCGGCGAGCAGTTCGTGCGATCGGAGCACGTCGTCGTGGGTGGCGAGTTGCTGCTGGATGACGACTTCGTCGACGCCCGTCTGGTCGGTCAGCTGTTCGAGTAACGTTCGGACGGTCGACGGACTGCCCGAAAGCTGGCGGGGCCACTCGCCGGGTTCGATCGTCGTCGGGGTCGGCTCCGGGACGTGTCCGAGTTCGTCGATCGCGGCCTCCGTCGAGCGGATCGGGGGGCGATCGATAGTCCCCTGTCGGAGTCGCTGGTGGGTCGCCTCGGTCGTCGCGCGAAGCCGGGCCGCCTCCTCGTCCGTCTCGGCGCAGGTGACGTTCGCCGCGACCATCCCGTGGGGTTCCTCGGGACCGGCACCGAACGAAGACGGTTCGAAGTTCTCCCGGTAGACCTTGAGCGCCCGAACCGCGGGGCCGGGTCTGATGAACGCCGCGAAGCAGTACCGGAGCCCGAGCTGGCCGGCGATGGCGGCGCTCGAGGGACTCGAGCCGAGGACCCAGATGTCGGGAACGGTCTCGCGTGCGCGGGCGAGCTCGAGCTGACTGAACGAGTGATCGTCCGGGAACCCGTCGTAGAGGTGAGCCGCGACCTCGTTTATCTTCTCCCGGTGATCCTCGTTGGAGCCCGCCCGGTGTTGGCTCCGGTCGGTCTGGAGCGCGCGGTCGCTGACCGGATTGCCGGTCGCCCGACCGAGTCCGAGGTCGATGCGACCGGGAGCGAGCGCGTCGAGCACGCTGAACGTCTCCGCGACCTTGTACGGGCTGTAGTGGTTGAGCAGGACCGTTCCGGAGCCAACCCGGATCTCGTCGGTCTTGGCGGCGACGTGCGGGATGAGCACCTCGGGTGTCGTACTCGCCAGCGAGTCGGTGAAATCGTGGTGCTCGGCCACCCAGACCCGCGAGTAACCGAGATCCTCCGCGTTTTGCGCTCGCTCGACGGTGTTCTCGAACGCGTCCGTTGCTGATCCGTCCTCGGGTATCGGCGCGAGGTCGACGATCGATAGATCCACACTGACAGATCGGGTCCAGCGAGTAATGAAAGGCGCGTTCTCGGGGGATACATCCGGAGATTTCGGCCGGTACCGCCGTCTCGAGCGCCGATAGCGCAGAACGGAGAGCCCGGCGGCCGAAGCGACGACGCCCTTTCCGACGATCGGCCGGGCGGGAGTTTTTTCTCGCTTCGATGGGATACGCCGGTCGATGGAACTCGAGACGATTCCGGGCGTCGGCGAGAAGACGGCTCGGTCGCTTGCAACGCTCGAGGATCCCGAGCGGGCGCTGAAATCGGGCGACGTGGCGGCGCTCGCGAAGGCACCGGGAATTACGCAGGGACGAGCCGCCCGGATCGCGCGCGGGGCGATCCGTCGCGAACACGACGACCCCGGTGGCTTCCTCGCGACCGAGCGCGCACGCGAGATCTACCGCGAGGTGCTCTCGCTGTGTAAAGAACGCACCGTGACGGAGTACGGAGCCCAGCGTCTCGAGACGATCTACCCGAGCCCGTGTCGGTCGCGGATCGAGGAGGTACAGACCTTCGCGCGCGAGGCGATCGAGCGCGACCCCGATCCGGCGGTCCTCGAGGCCCTCGAGGGGGTCGAACCGCTCGCGGATACCGGCGACGTCCAGGTTCGCGGACGATGTCTCGCGACGACCGACGCCGAGCGGTATACGGCCGCCCGCGAATCGATTCCGGAACTCTCGGTCGAGGTCGTCGAAGACGCACAGGGGTTAGCCGAACTCGCCCGGGGCTACTCGACGGTGATCGCCATCGACGAGGCGTTCGCCGGCGTCACCGTCGACGGCGACGTACAGGTCCGGCCCGACGCCCTCGAGAACCCTGCGGAGATCGTTCCCGAACGCTCGATCGCCTTTTTCGCTCACAATCGCGACAGCTTGCAGGCTGCCATCGCCGTCCACCGCAGCGCGGATCTCGAGACCGATTGCGACCTCGCGGCGCTCGAAGCCGGACTCGCCCGGGTGAACGACGACGGGACCGTCGCCGGCGACGACGAACTGGACCGACTCGCGACGGCGGTCGACGACCTCGAGGCGGCGGTCGGAGCGGCCGAATCCGTCGCGAACGATCACCTTCGCCAAGCGATCCGCGAACAGGACGTCACGATCGAAGGGTCGGATCTGCTCTCGCTGGTCGAACAGGGTGCGGGCGTCGACTCGTTGCTCTCTCGAGAACTCGCCGACGAGTACGCACGGGCCGTCGAAGCCGCCCGCGAGCACCTGATCGACGCGCTCGATCTCGACGCCGGCGAAGCCGAACTCGCACGCCGGACGTTCGGAGACGAACCGACGTTTCCGGTCGAACGCGACGAAGATACCGTCACTCGACTTCGAGAGGAGCTCACGGCGACCAGAGAACGCCGCGAGACGCGACTGAAGCGCGACCTGGCGGCTGACCTGGCTGATCAACGTGCGACAGCGGAGAACCTCGTTCGGAACGCCCTCGAACTCGATGTCGAACTCGCCATCGCTCGCTTTGCGCGCGATTTCGAGTGTACGATGCCGGAGTTCGTCGGCGGGTCAGCAGGATCGGCGGATTTAGCGAACGCGAACGGATCGGCCGGCGGTCGCGGATTCGAGATCGATGGCGGCCGATCGCCGTTGCTTTCGGAACCGCTCGAGGCGATCGAACCGGTCGACTACGGCGTCTCTGGCGTCGCGCTCCTGTCGGGTGTCAACAGCGGCGGGAAGACGTCGACGCTCGATCTGGTCGCCGGTGTCGTCGTGCTGGCGCACATGGGGCTGCCGGTGCCGGCTGATCGGGTTCGACTCGAGCGCTTCGAGTCGCTTCACTACCACGCCAAGACCCAGGGGACGCTCGACGCGGGCGCGTTCGAGTCGACGGTCAGGCAGTTCGCCGATCTGGCCGACGGCGGGGCGGGGTCGCTGGTGCTGGTCGACGAACTCGAGAGCATCACCGAACCCGGCGCGTCGGCGAAGATCATCGCGGGCATCCTCGAGGCGTTATCGGAAAACGGGGCGACGGCGGTGTTCGTCTCACACCTCGCGGGAGAAATCCGCGAGATGGCGATCTACGACGTGTCCGTCGACGGCATCGAAGCCGTGGGACTCGTCGACGGCGAACTCGAGGTCAACCGCTCGCCAATCAAAGACCACCTCGCGCGCTCGACGCCGGAACTAATCGTCGAGAAGTTAGCCGACGAGAGCGACGCCGTCTTCTACGACCGACTGCTCGAGAAGTTCTCGTGAGCGCCGTCGAACGCTCCCTCAGGGACGCACTACACGCCTCGGTACCGATACCTCGGTGAGCGGTAACTATTTACACGAGGTATCGTTACGTACGGCCGTGAGAGTTTGCCAACAGATGACAAAAAGGGCCCGGAGACGAGAGCGCTCGAGGTAACGCGATGGCAGAGACGAGCGCACTGAGATCCGATCCGAAGCTCTACGCTATTCTCGGCCTCGCCGGAGTCGGCGTACTCTCGAGCACGCTCGTCTCGCCGGCCTTGCCGGGGATGGCGTCGACGTTCGACCTGACGGAGGCTCGAGTCGGGATGGTGATGACCGCCTTTTTCCTGACCGCGGTCGTCGCGATTCCGACCGTCGGCGTCGTGACGGACGTCTGGGGACGCCGGCGGGTGTTTCTGGGATCATTACTCGTCTACGGCGTGGCGGGCACGCTGATCGGGTTCGTCGATACGTTCGGATTCGTATTGCTCCTCCGGGCGGTACAGGGATGTGCCTTCCCGGGTCTGCTGCCGATGGCGATCACGCTGATCGGCGACCTCTACGACGGGGCCGTCGCGACCACGGCCCAGGGGTATCTCACGAGCACCACCGGATTCGGCGGGATCGTTTCGCCGCTCGTCGCCGGCGTGCTCGTCGATATCTCCTGGCGGCTTCCCTTCTGGCTCTACGGGATTTCGTTCGCCGCGTTCGTCCTGTGTTACTGGTGGCTCCCGGAGCCCGATGCCGCACCGACGGATGAACGCTCGTCCGCGTTCGAGGACGGACAATCGTCCGCGCTCGAGTCGAACGCCGGTCCGAATCCCACGCCGGGGGCGAACCGATCCGCGGTTTCGAACCCCGCGTCGGAACGCAGCGAATTAGCAAACCCCGGTTCCACCCCGAATCACGAACAGGTGAGAGAGCCCGACGATGCGAACACGGGTGGAAATACCAGCGCCTGGATCGCCCGAGCTTCGGCCTGGATCACCCGGGTTTCGGGGATGATACGCGAGGTCGAAGACGCGCTCACGAGCGAGGCCCGAACCATCATCTGCGCCGTCGTCGCCCTGTTTTTCGTGCGCTACGCGCTGTTTACGTTCATGCCGCTGTACGCGGTCACCGTGTTAGGAACCAGCGAGTTTATCGGCGGCGTGGCCGTCGCCGTGCTCGGGTTAGGGCGGTTCGTTGCGGCACCCTACGCGGGACGGCTCGCTACCCGCGTCAGCCGGCCGACGATTCTGGTCTCGAGCCTGCTCTGTTTCGGCGTCGGAACCTGGGCGCTCCTCCTGACGACCGAGCCCTGGGCCGTCATCGTCATCCTCGGGCTGACGAGCGTCGGGGACGGCTTCTTCGACCCGGTCGCGAACGATATCGTCACGATGAGCGCCCCTGCGGCCGTCCGCGGTCGCATCGTTAGCGTCCTCGAGGTCGGCAAAACGGGGGCGATTGCGGTGTCGCCGGTCGCGTTCGGAGTCTTGCTCTCGGCGAGTTCCTACACGATACTGTTCCTGACAGGTGGGGCGCTCATGGCGATCACGTCGGGTATCGTCGGGCTGGTCCTGTTCGAACGTTAAAACCGCTGACCGAGACGTTCTATGGCACCCTCGAGCCCACTACTGTGCAAGTACAACGACTATCTCCGCTCGGACCAATTCGTTGGTATGGCATACCAATTCGAATGCCCGCGGGAGCGCTGTTCGTTCTTGGTTCGGGCCGACAGCGACGGAGAAGCGAAAACGCTGGCTCGAGCCCACGCTCGAGTGGCCCACAGTTCCAGGTTCGCCCCGGCGGATCTCAACCGATGGATCGAGTCCATCGAGACGGCCTGAAACGCGGGAGAATCGGAAACGGAAGCGCGTACGCCGAAAACAACTAAGTAGCTCCGAGAGCGTGGTGGAACTAATGGATGGGGACCCCGACGAGGGGATGTTGTCGTGGGACGAATCCGTGTTCCGGAACGAGCACGTCTTCGAGATCGACTACGTCCCTGAGACGTTCAAACACCGCGAGAGTCAGACCCAGAGTCTGACCTACGCCTTGCGACCCGCGGTTCGAGGGTCGCGCCCGCTGAACGTGATGGTTCGCGGGCCGCCGGGAACTGGCAAGACCACCGCGATTCAGAAACTGTTCGACGAAGTCGGCGCACAGACCGGCGACATTCGAACGATTCGGGTCAACTGTCAGGTCAACTCGACGCGCTACTCGGTGTTCTCGCGGCTGTTCGAGGGAACGTTCGACTACGAGCCGCCCTCGTCGGGCATCTCCTTCAAGAAGCTGTTCGGCCAGATCGCCGAGAAGCTCGTCGAGCAAGACCGCGTGTTAGTGGTCGCGCTCGACGACGTGAACTACCTCTTTTACGAGAACGAGGCCTCCGACACGCTCTATTCGCTGCTTCGGGCCCACGAGGAGTACCCCGGTGCGAAAATCGGCGTCGTCGTGGTCTCCTCCGACCCGACCCTCGAGGTGATCGACGAACTGGATTCGCGGGTCCAGAGCGTCTTCCGCCCCGAAGACGTCTACTTCCCGGTGTACGACCAGCCCGAAATCGTCGACATCCTCGACGAACGCGTCAGGCGAGGGTTCAACGACGGGGTCATCTCGCGAGAGACGCTCGAGTACGTCGCCGAACTGACCGCAGAAAGCGGCGACCTCCGGGTCGGCATCGACCTCCTTCGGCGGGCGGGACTCACCGCCGAGATGCGCGCCAGCCGCGTCGTCGAGCGCGAAGACGTCGAAAACGCCTACGAGAAGTCCAAGTACGTGAGCCTCTCCCAGAGCCTCTCGGGACTCAGCGACACGGAACGCGCCCTGATCGAGGTTATCGCCACAAACGACGGCGAACAGGCGGGGGCCGTCTACGACGCCTTCCGCGAGGAGACCGATCTGGGCTACACGCGCTACTCCGAAATCGTCAACAAACTCGACCAGCTCGGCCTGATCGAGGCCGATTACGCCGAAATCGACGGCCGCGGACGATCGCGGTCGCTGACGCTCGCCTACGAGAAAGAGGCGGTGTTGGATCGGCTCGAGTAACGGAGTAACATCACGGAAACGCGGACTCGGCTCGAACGGCCGCCAGACATGCATTTGCCAGCCGAACAGCCACCGATCAGCTGGCGCTACCCCGCGTATGGAGCGAGACGAGTTTTATCAGACCGTCGAACAGCGGGCCGAACTCGCGGACCGAGAGGACGCGGTCGACGCCACTCGAGCCGTCGTCCGAACGCTCGGCGAGCAACTCGAGACCGACGACGCACAGCGGCTTCACGGAGAACTGCCCGAAGGGATCGGCGACGAACTCACCGAGGGCAGCGACGACGAGCGGCTCTCGGGCGAGGAGTTCAATCAGCGGATCGAAAAACGCGCCACGAGGGTCGACACCGGCGACGCGGAGACGGTTGCGGTCGCCGTCGTCACCACGCTCCTAGAGCACGTCGACGAAACTGAACGCGAGCGACTCCTGGAACGCCTTGAGGCGTTCGGATACGATGAGTTACTCGAAGACATAGAGGCGATTGACGCGGGGTGAGCGACGGGATCTCCGGGGGAGACCCGAGAGCACTCGCGGGCCACTCAGGCCTGCTCGAGGTCCTCGCGGTAGCTCTCGGCGTGCTCTAGCGCCCGGTCGACGGCCGCCTCGGTCTCGCCGCCGGCGCGTTCGCGCAGTTGACGGAGCGTGTTGAGGTGGTCGTCGAGAACCGCGTGATCGACGGTTTCCGTCTCCGTCTCGAGTTTGCTGAATTCGGCCGCCGTCTCGCGAAGGTCATCGCGGATATCGTCCCCGGCAGTGTCGACGGCGTCATCGAGTTCTGTTCGGGCGGTCTGCAGTTCGGAAGCGACCATACGCTGGCACCCACAACGACGCCGGTCAAAACGCTGTGGGTGGCGTACGCGGGCGAGAATTGAACCTCGAAACGGCGACGCCGCCACGGATTCGTCTCCCACCGGCGAACCCCCGAAATACACATATATATTTCTCGAGGCCAACGTTCCGATAGTGACGGTTCCCGAGCGACGCGGACTCTCCCGGCGGGACTACCTCCGAGCGGCCGTCGCGGTCGGCGGTGCCAGCGCCATCAGCGCCTGCCTCGACGAGCGCGGGGAGGTCGACGTACCGTCGGGAACCGACGACCCCGACTCGCTCCCGGTGCGCCAACACGCCTGGAACGAGTTTCTTGAGACCGACGACGACGGGAACGTTCGACCGCCCGAACACCACGCGCTGGTGGCGCTTTCGCTCGCGGTCAATCCCGCCAATAGAAGCGATAGCGAGTCGTCCGCCGATAGAAGCGACGGCGAGTCGTGGGCGGAGGCAACGGAGACGGTCGAGGAGAGTCTCCGAACGCTCGAGCGGGCCTACGAGTGGAGCAACGACGGGCTGTTGTTCACGATCGGGTACACGCCGTCGTATTTTTCCCGGTTCGACGAGGAACGTCCAGCCAGCGTCGACCTCCCGGAACCGGAGCCGCTGACGGACCGGGAGGACCCCGCGTTCGACGAGTTCGACGGACTGATCCACCTCGCGAGCGATCACCCCGAAGTCGTGCTCCGCGCCGAGGAAGCGCTCTTCGGCGACCTCGAGACGGTGAACGACGAACCCGTCGACACGGACCTGACTGGCGTGTTCGACCGACTCGAGGAGCGTCGCCGAACCGGGTTCGTGGGCGCAGGGTTGCCGGCCGAGCACACCGACGTCGACGGCGTTCCGGACTCGGTGCCGGAGGAGGCTCCGTTTTTCATGGGCTTTCGATCGGGGTTTCAAGAGAGTCAGGCGACCGAAGACCGGGTCACAATTCAGGACGGACCCTTCGCCCGCGGGGCGACCCAGCAGCTCTCGTCGCTCGACATCCAACTCGACGTCTGGTTCGAGCAGGAAAACCACGCACAACGCGTGATGAAGACGTTCAGTCCGGGTCACGACGAGGACGCGGTCGGCGTCGTCGGCGAAGCGCTCGAGACCTCGAACGGGCTCACCGACGAACGGATCGCCAGCACCGAAGACGACGCGCAGAATCCGGGCGTCGTAGGCCACGCCCAGAAGGCGGCGCGAGCGCGCGAGGACGGCGAGCCGATCATCCTCCGACGGGATTTCAACACGGTCGACGGCGATTCCCCAGGGCTCCATTTTCTGTCCCTCCAGCGAGGGATGAGTGACTTTCGGGCGGTGCGCGATGCGATGACCGGAGCGGATCTCGACGTCGGGATCATCCAGAACAACGGCATTCTCGGCTACATCTTCGTCGACCGGCGGGGAAACTATCTCCTCCCGCCCCGGTCGCGTCGGTCGCTACCGACGGCGAATCCCGACTGATCGCCGTCAAAGCGAACCGTCAGCGAAACGACCATCGCCATTACAGCGACCGTCGACACCAAAGCGAACGGTTACAAGCGACCACCGGCTGACACACATTATGGACCGGCGAATCGATCGACGGCGCTTTCTCTTGCAGACGGCCGCGGCGGCGGGCGCCGTCGCCGCGGCGGGGTGTACGCTCGAGGTCGAAGACGACGCCGACCCGAGCGAAGATCCCGTGATGCCTCAGTTTTACGAGATTCAGGACAAACCGGACGCGGTCTACCTCCCGACACACCGGGAAGCGATGGAGATGCTCGAGCCGGTCGAGGCCGGCGAGTACACGCTCGCGCCGATGCTCTCGTACGTCCACCCGTTCTGGATCATCAGCGGCGACGAAATCGAGCGCGAGGAACCCGACGACGGCAACGGCGTCCACCTCATGATCGTCGTCTGGGACACCGAAACCGGCGTCGTTCTCCCCGTCGACAGCGGGGCACAGCTTCGCGTCGAGAAAGACGGCGAGCAGGTCG
Organism: Halostagnicola larsenii XH-48; assembly: GCF_000517625.1. Classification (GTDB taxonomy): domain Archaea; phylum Halobacteriota; class Halobacteria; order Halobacteriales; family Natrialbaceae; genus Halostagnicola; species Halostagnicola larsenii. Next base: position 2,576,351 of record NZ_CP007055.1, read on the forward strand.
GCTCGCCCCGGACGCCCTGGACGATGATCTCCCAGCAGATGGGCTTTCACTTCGGCGACAACGTCCCGCTCGCCGACGACGGCACCTACACCGCCGAGCTGACGATCCCGCCGCTCGACGTGCGGACGACCGGCGATCTCGAGGGAAAGTTCGCAGAGACGGAGACCGCCTCCTTCGAGTTCGAGTACGATGCGGAGTTCCGCAACGAAATTCCCGCCCGGGTCGAGTATCTCGAGCGCGAGGAGTGGGGCGAACCCGGCGCGCTCGAGCCGATGAGCCACGGCAGCGGCGGAGACGACGGAGGCAGTACCGACAGCGGTGATGACGACGGCGAGCACGAACCCGACGGCAACGAGAGCGGCCACGAGCACAGCGGCGACGGCCAGACAGACGCGGACGAGGACGGTGGACACGTCCCGTTCTCGGCGTTGCCGCCCGCCGAGGAGTATCCTGGAACCGGCCTCGAGCCGCACGACGGCGAGGGCGAGGCCACGAGCGGCGACGCCGCCTTTGTGGCGAGACTCGTAGAGTCCGGATCGCGGTTCGTCGAGGGGGACGAACGGTACCTCCTCGTATCCCCCAGAACGCCCTACAACCGGGTGCCGCTGGCGGACATGTCCATGACGGCCGCGGTTTCGGGCGTCGAATCCGCAGATTCCGTCGCGCTCGAGCAGACGATCGACGGCGAGTACGGCATCCACTACGGGGCCGCACTCGCGGGCGTCGAACCCGGCGACACGGTGACGATCGAGATCGACTCGTTCCCGCAGGTCGCGCGCCACCAGGGGTACGACACGGCGTTTTTCGACATGCCCCCGGTCGAACTGACGGTGCCGGAATCGGTCGAACAATGACGGAGACACGGACTCGAGTCACAGTGGTACTCGCAACTTTGCTGCTTGCCGCCGGCCTCGTCGTCGCGCCGGTCAGCGCCGGACACAGCCCCGGCGTCTACAGCTTCGAACCGGACGACGCCAGCGTGGCCGCCGGCGAAACCGTCGCGGTCGACGTCGTCCTCTCGGCCAACCGAACCCCCGCCGGCGACGGAATCAGCGAGACGGGGTTCACCGTCGACTACGACGCGGATCGGTTCTCGGTCGTCGACGTCGAACACGGCTCGTGGTTCGAGGACGGCGACGCGTCGATCGACTCGGAAATCAATCGCTCGAGCGCGGTCGACGAGGACGTGGGCACCGTCTCGGTCGAAACCGCACTCGAGTCGCCCGGCAATGGGGTTGCCAACAGCGCACCCGTCGCGACGATCACGTTCCAGGCCGACGAGGACGCGGATGACGGCGAGAGTGAGCTCACGTTCGCGAACAGCTCCGCGGCGACACCCTCGAGTCCGACGCCGACCATTACTAATACGGGGACTCTCGAGGTCGGCGAGGGCGTGCTGGGCGCGAGCGGATTCGGCCCGATAGTCGCGCTCGGATCGCTGTTGCTCGCGGCACTCGTGGGTCTCCGACGGGCGAAAAACGACTAACGTGACCCTCGACAGATCTACTTCAGTTCGCTCGAGTGGTCTCGAAATGGTTGCCTGAATCGTCCAGAACAGAGTACGGCGGGATTGCTCCATCTCGGACAATTCACGTGCGGTGGCGCGCGCTCAGAAGCGGGTCGCGATAGCGATCCGCGAGTGAAACTGCGCGAGGGATGAGCGAACGAGGTTACGAGTGAGCGAATCGGTTGGGGAGGACGTGGAAATCCTAGTTGCCAGCATCAGTAGTGTTCTCGAGCACTCCAGCAATCCTATTGTACAAGTTGGGTACGACATTTTTCTCGAGAGTGCACATTATTCCCGGTCTGAAACAGTAGTTATATGACACTACAGGGCGTTGGATCAAATGGAAGCCACACACTCCGCGAGACGGGGGCGTTTTGTATTGAAATGCCCCGGGTGCTGAAGACACCCGAGACGTGGCTTCCAACCCGGATATGGATCGGTTGCCATGATTGGATTACTTCTCCGCGGGCTTAAACATCCCGTCCGACAGACGAATCGAAGTCGATTACAGCTAGCTACCGGTTACGCTATCAGAGGTGAACACGAGCGATGACCGCGTCGACGGACAGTCTCGTCGTGGATATCGTTCGTACTCTCGAGAAACAGGGCATACCTCGAGAGTCCTACCAGCTCGGCAGGGAGTTCGACCCCGAAGCACTCGCCCGGCTACTCGACTCCGGAGGCGGTACGGTCGAGGTCCGCCTCGAGGTGCGCGGCGTGTCGCTCGTCGTGACGAAGCAAGGTGTCTGGGTGACCGACGAGCCGCCGTCGGAACGGCCCGAGTGCCCTCACTGTGGGCTCCCGGTCAGCGCCGTCGTTCAACTCGTTCCAACCCACCACACCGCCTATCCTTGTGGATGTCGGGTTCGGGGTGACTTGCTCGAGTAGCTGAGAGCGCTCGAATCGCAGGCCATCGTCGATACAGAAAATCGCAACTCGATTTCGTTATTTGTGAGTGAAAATCGGGTAAGTACAGCCAATTCACATACCAAACTATATATGGCAGATATTCAATAATTAACAACTATGGACACACCTCGTCGTCATATTCTTGCTGGACTTGGAATCACACTTATAGGAGGTTGTGTGGGTGAATTTAGATCTGATTCGGGAATCCAACTCGGAAGTCTTCGGGTCGCAAACAGGCTAGAAGAGACCCAGACAGTTGACTTAGTGTTAGAGAGAGACGAATCACGTGTTTATCATGACATGGTAGAAGTCGACTCAGATGATCATCTGTGGATAGATCCAGATTGGTCCTCCGAGCCAGCAGAATATGAGCTGTACTACACTGTCTCGGGTTCGGATGAAGTTTCTATCGCACAACTCACATCCAGTACTGTACCCAGCAATAGTAAGGGAGAATGTGTATTTGCGGATATTCTAATATCTGAAGGATCCCTGGAATCGATGGTATCACTCTCGAGCGTTAATGAGGTTGAGGGGGCAGAGTGTAACTCCTGAGTAGTTAGTGTATCTGTAGTTACTGAACAAAATTTCCACGGACATCCAGCGAACACGATCTTGAGCACCAGTTCTGACCGACTACCAAGCCGTCGTCCAACTCGTCCCGACCCACCACACCGCCTATCTCTGAGGTATCAGGTTAAGGGCGACCTGCTCGAGTAGTTGGGAGCACTCGAATCGTAAGTCGTCGACTCAGAAGATCTTCTTTCCACAGACTGGGCAGTCGTCCGTTGAACGAGAGATATTAAGTTCTCGTAACATGTAGTATCTCACGATGCTTGAGTGGTTCGGTGGACCACTGAACGTGATCGAGATTCTCATCCCCTTAGTCGGGATTTGCGTTCTCCTGATCGCTCCAAAAATAACCGACACCGGCCGTAGTAGACGATACTTTGTTCCGGCGTTCACTTGCTGGTTTGGGTTCCACGTGCTGATCGGACTCGAAGAAGGAACGCTCGTATCGTTCCCCTATCTAATCAGGCTGATTAGTGCAATTTTGCTGTTACTCGGGTTTGTCGGATATCTGTTTCGCGGACTCTTTGCCGCGTGGAAAGAGCAAGAATCCAACGTGTCTTCGGTTTGAAGCCACCTCGAAAGAGACGGATCCAATGCGTTCGCGGTTCATGGCGTCATCAGAGACGTAAACGACTTCATGAAAATCCACTGCGATATGGAAAGCGTGCAGGTGGCCACAAAATCCTCCACTTATATCCCAGAATACATTTAATCGTAGTACGATGGCGGCCGAAGAGAAATCGCGTGTTCGAACGACACTTGCCCTACTCTTCCTCGCAAATCTGCTCCCATTTGTCGGACTCGAGGTCTACGAGTGGAGCCTACCCGAAGCTCTCTTCGTGTACTGGATCGATATTGGACTGTTCGTAGTTCTGTATACTGCATTAGTTCCCTTTGCGCAGAAAAAGCCACGACCAGAAGAACGAATGGTTGAATTAGTTACAATTTCAATACCGTTCGTGTCTGGCCGTTCTGGATCAATCCAGCCAGTTAGATGGCTCCCCCCAATTTGGTATCGAAATCTGAAATACGCATTCGGTATTTTCGTGTTCGGACTCGCTTTCTGGTTTATATCTGGGGACTTATTTCTCGTCGAATCCGATCCCGGATTTTATTACGATACTGGAGGAGTTCCTACTGATTCGATAGAGCAATCTTTCATAGCAATTCAACGGTCGTTCACCCCTGAAGCACTTGGCATGATTGCGTTGCTGTTCGGATTCCGATTGCTTATCGCTTATAAACAGTTTAGTAGCCAACGACGGTACGAACGCGTCTCGGCACCAGTGCTAGCTGAGATTCCGACACGGATCGTAGTGTTTTGGTTCCTTCTGACCGCAGTAACGACCATCTCGTTAATAGTGATTGTACTACCGCTTCTACACGACTTCGGGATAGCGACGGTGAGTAAAACCTAGGTTATCGTAATCACCGTGTTTGGGAAATTCACCATGGAATGGGCAGTCTTCCAGGGAGGACGACCGGAGAATTCTGACCGCCTCATCCGGTGGCTCACACCCGAAGAGATACCTGATAAAACGGAAACTGATTCGTGAGGCTACTCTCCAGAGAGGAGGCCATCGGCTTCCGAGGAAACGGAACGACAGCGTCTATTCTTTCACTTCGTTCCTCAGATTTTCATCGTAGAAACCTCTGGGTGCCAGGCGATACACGATAACGACCGCCCGAAATCCTCCCAGAGATCCAGGGCCAACGCCCTCGAGCATTGCCTCTGACCGACCTCCAAGCGTGTCGGTCAAGTGCCTCGAGACCCTACTCGAGTCATCGTGAGCGACACTCGAGGCCCACTGCAGCCGGATCGTCCAGACGCCGCCGAGCCGTTCGAGGTCGACGCGCCCTTCGACCCCGCCGGCGACCAACCCACGGCGATCGAGGAGTTAGCCGAGGGGTTCCGATCGGGGGCGGACAAGCAGACCCTGCTGGGCGTGACGGGGTCGGGAAAGACCAATACCGTCTCGTGGACGATAGAGGAGATCCAGCAGCCGACGCTGGTCATCGCCCACAACAAGACGCTGGCGGCCCAGCTCTACGAGGAGTTCCGGAACCTGTTTCCGAACAACGCCGTCGAGTACTTCGTCTCCTACTACGACTACTACCAGCCCGAGGCCTACGTCGAACAGAGCGATACCTACATCGACAAGGACGCCTCGATCAACGACGAGATCGACCGGCTTCGCCACTCCGCGACGCGCTCGCTTTTGACCCGCGAGGACGTGATCGTCGTCGCATCCGTCTCCGCGATCTACGGCCTCGGTGACCCGCGAAACTACGTCGACATGTCCCTGCGACTCGAGGTCGGCGAGGAGGTCGGCCGCGACGAACTCTTAAAGCGGCTCGTGGACCTGAACTACGAGCGCAACGACGTCGACTTCACGCAGGGGACCTTCCGCGTGCGCGGCGACACCGTCGAAATCTACCCGATGTACGGCCGCTACGCGGTCCGGGTCGAACTCTGGGGCGACGAGATCGACCGCATGATCAAGGTCGACCCGCTCGAGGGCGAAGCCAAGGGCGAACAGCAGGCCGTGCTCGTCCACCCCGCGGAGCACTACTCGATCCCGGAGACGAAACTCGAGAACGCGATGGACGAGATCCGGGACGACTTAGAGTCGCGGATCAGTTACTTCGAGCGACAGGGCGACCTCGTCGCCGCCCAGCGAATCGAGGAGCGAACGACCTTCGACCTCGAGATGATGCAAGAGACCGGCTACTGTTCGGGCATCGAGAACTACTCGCTGTACCTCTCGGATCGCGAGTCGGGCGAGGCGCCCTACACGCTGCTCGATTACTTCCCCGAGGACTTCCTGACCGTCGTCGACGAATCCCACCAGACCATCCCACAGATTCGGGGCCAGTTCGCCGGCGATAAGTCCCGCAAGGACTCGCTGGTCGAGAACGGATTTCGACTGCCGACGGCCTACGACAACCGACCGCTCACCTTCGAGGAGTTCGAGGAAAAGACCGACCGGACGCTGTACGTCTCTGCGACCCCGAGCGACTACGAGCGCGAAGAGAGCGACCAGATCGTCGAGCAGATCGTTCGACCAACCCACCTCGTCGACCCCGAGGTGGAGGTCTCGTCCGCCAGCGGGCAGGTAGACGACCTGATGGATCGCATCGACCAGCGCATCGAGCGCGACGAGCGCACCCTCGTGACGACGCTCACCAAGCGGATGGCCGAGGACCTGACCGAATACCTCGAGGAAGCCGGCGTGAACGTCGCGTACATGCACGACGAGACCGACACCTTAGAGCGCCACGAGATCATCCGTTCGCTCCGATTGGGGGAGATCGACGTCCTCGTCGGCATCAACCTCCTGCGGGAGGGACTGGACATCCCCGAGGTGAGCCTCGTCGCGATCCTCGACGCCGACCAGGAAGGGTTCTTGCGAAGCGAGACGACGCTCGTCCAGACGATGGGTCGGGCCGCGCGAAACGTCAACGGCGAGGTCGTCCTCTACGCCGACGACCCCTCGAGCGCGATGGCCGACGCGATCGAAGAGACCCAGCGCCGCCGCCGGATTCAACAGCGGTACAACGAGGAACACGGCCACGAGCCGACCACGATCGAGAAGGAAGTCGGCGAGACCAACCTGCCCGGAAGCAAGACCGACACCAGCGAGGTATCCGGACGCGACCTCGCGGACGACGACGAAGCGGCACGGTACGTACAGGAACTCGAGGATCGGATGGAAGAAGCCGCGGGGAACCTCGAGTTCGAACTGGCGGCGGATATTCGAGACCGGATTCGAGAGGTGCGCGAGGAGTTCGAACTCGAGAGCGACGAGGAGGGCATCGCGCCGCCGGCCGAGGAATTCTGAGCGCGGACGAGCGGTCGCGTTCACTGCCTGTAACGCTTGTTTTCGAATTTGTGTTCTCGTCCACGTAGTCCAATTTTGCTACGCTTTTCACACCCTAGAACGTCGACCGCTAGAGCACGCCGAATCCGAACTCGGCCATGCCGAAGACGGGACCCCACAGGAAGTGGAGGGCGACGCCGACGACCACGGCGGGCAGGAAGTTGTAGATCGTGGCGACGATGGCGGCTCTGGCGTCGACGGCAAGCAGGGGAAACAGCGCGTCGCCGTCCTGGGCGATGGCGTTGGCGGAGAGCGCGGAGAACGGCAGTCCACCTTCGGCGTAGACGCTCGCCAGCAGGATCTGCGGGCCACAGCCGGGGATCAACCCGACCACCGCGCCACCGATCGGTGCGAGAACGCCCGCAGCCGCCGCGATGGTCGCGACGTTCATCCCGGTCAAGAGGACGGCGTATTCGTAGACGAGAAAGGCGACGAGCACCCAGACGGTGACGAAACTCGTCTCCATCGCCGCGTGGGTGAGCGTATCGTAGATCGAGCCGAAGGAGTCTCGAGCCCGTGCGACCTCCCCTTCGCCGACGTAGTGGCGGCCGACGCCGTAGAGGTACAGCGACAGCACCGCGCCGGCGATGCCGACGACCGTGAACAGGCCGTCGAATCCGAGTCCGAGCGCGAGCGGAACCTCGGGACCGCCCCGAAGCAGGTAGAGCGTTCCGAGGGCGAGCCCCGCCAAGGCGGCGGTCCACCACAGGACGTGCGCGAGGTGAGAGAGCGGCGTGAGCACTCGAGACTGCCGATCGGGACCCGACTCGTGGGCGTGAGTGGGGGCCGGGCCGCCGTAGTCGTGAGCGGGGTTGGGACCGACGCCCTTGTTGACCACGGTGCCGCCGTCGGCCATCGCGGGCGAAAGCTGTGCGACCGCGTTGTCGACTCGAGTGACGCCCAGGCCGACGGTATCGACGAGGTAGCCGGTCGCGACCGAGGCGACGAAGGCGATGGCGTAGGCGTAGAGTGCGGCCTCGGGGGCGAGCGCGAGGATCACGAACGCCGAGTCGCCGGCGGTCGCGCCCAGGGTTGCGACGACGGTCCCGAAGCTAACCGTTCCGCGGACGTAAAGCGGCATGACGATGATCGCACCGCCGCAGCCGGGAGTCAGTCCCAGCAGGCCGCCGAACAGCACTTGCAGTCGCTCGTTGCCCTCGATCGCGCCGATGACGGCCCCGTCGGTCCAGTACTGGAGCAGGCCGAAGGCGAGGATCGTCACCGCGACGAACGCGCTCACCTGAACGTACCCGTCCCGAAGCGACGCCAGAAAGACCTCAATTAGTTCGTTCACGGGCCCTCACCTGAGAATTGGCTCTGGCTGGCCCAATGATTAGACATCTCTAAAAATAGATTTGCCACCATCAGGTAAATAGTTGCTGGTGACACCACTGCGTTGCAGGTATCGACGCAACTGGCTCGACGCGGTTTGTCCGCCCACGCCCGGTATCAGGGCATTGGCCCCGGATTACCGGCAGATGGTTGGTAGACGCTAACCAGCTGATAGACGCTATCAATCCGACGGCAGGCGAGAAAACGCGCCGCGGGTAGCGAGCAAAAGCACGCTCGAGGCCGCTACAACTCGAGCGTGTAGACCACTTCAGGATAGAACTCGCCGTCGATTTCGACCTCGCCCTCACCGGTTCGTTCGAATCCGAGCGACTCGTAGAAGCCCCGTCCCCCGTCGTTGAAGGCGAAGTCGATCAACTGGATTCGATCGACGTCGTAGGCCTCGAGTTGAATTCTGAGCCGCTCGTGGAGCCTCGTGCCGATCCCTTGTCCCTGATAGTCGGGGTGGACGTACAGTCGAAGCACGTCAGCCGTCTCGCCGTGGACGACGGCCTGCGCGAAGCCGACGAGTTGATCCGCCGCTTCGTGGTCGTCCGACTCGCCGGTGGCTGCGTCCTCGACCTCGACGACCAGAACGATGGTTCCGGGCGCCTCGAGCGGAATCGCACCCTCGCCGTACCACTCGTCGATGGCCCAGTCGATCGTCTCCGCGTCGAGTTCGTCGTAGGTGTCGTGCCACGTCTCCCGGGCGACCGCCCTGATCGACTCGAGGTCGTCCGCCGTCGCGAGTCGAACGTGCATACTCACAGAGTAGACCGAGAGCGCTAAAGGTGTTCTCGATTTTCGAGTCGAATGGTGGTCGAAACGCTGCGCCGATGAACGAGCAGACGACCTACTTCCGGATTTCGAATCCGCGGTCGCGAAGCAACTCCGGAACTCGATCTTGGTGGTCGCCCTGGAGTTCGATCCGGCCCTCGTCGACCGTTCCTCCCGTTCCCATCGCGCTCTTGAGGTCGGACGCGACCGACTGTATCTCCGAGTCCGGCAGGTCGAACCCTTCGATGATCGTCACCGGCTTTCCGTACCGCCGAGTCTCCATCCGGATCGAGAGCACCTGCTGGGAGGTCTCGAGGTCTCCCTGACTGTCGAGTTCGTCGAGCAAGTCGTCGAGCGAATCGTCGTTTGACACACGATACCATTGTTCGCCATCGGCTATAGCCCTGTCCTTGCAACCCAAGGGGTCCGGAAACCGAGACGACCCGACCGGTCCGGATTGCCCGATTTACAACCTTGTTTTGATCGTCTCGGCCGTCTTCTCGCCGACGCCGGCGACGCTTCGAAGGTCCTCGAGCGACGCCTCGCGGACGTTTTCGACGCTGCCGAATCGCCCCAAAAGCTGCTTTCGCGTCTCCGGGCCGACGCCCGGCACGTCGTCTAACACCGTCTTCACCTCGTCGCGGATCGTCTGGTGGTACTGCACCGCAAAGCGGTGGGACTCGTCGCGAACGCGCTGGAGGAGGTGCAGGTGCGGGGCGTCAGACGGCCAGGAGTACTCCCGATCGGGCGTGATTACCAGCTCTTCGGCCTTCGCCAGCGCGATCGCCGGCACGTCCCAGCCAACCTCGGCGAGCGCGTCTCGAGCCGCCTCGAGCTGACCCGCCCCGCCGTCGATCACCAGCAGGTCGGGGTCGGGGCGGTCGTCCCGACCCTCGACGGCGCGGCGGGCGCGCCACTCGAGCAGCGCCCGCATGTTGTCATAGTCGTCGTTCTGATCGGTGAGCTTCTTTCGGCGGTAATCGGCCTTTTCGGCGTTACCGTCCACGAACGTGACGTTGCTACCGACCGCCGATTTCCCCTGGGCGTGGCTCACGTCGAACCCCTCGAGGCGAGCGGCCGACTCGAGGCCGAGCGCGTCGGCGAGCATGCCGCACTCGTCGCGACCGCCGACGTTCCGCCGGGCGTTTTTCAGCGCGAGGTCGACGAGTTTCGCCTCCCGTCCGGCACCTGGGACGCGGACGTCGACGCCCTCTGTCTCGAGCCAGCCCGCGACCTCCTCGTCGCCGTGGCGTTCGGGGAGCAACAGGGCGTCCGGCAGGTCCCGCTCGGCGTAGTACTGGACGAGAAACGCCGCGAGAACGGACGAGACGCGCTCCGTCTCGCGGTCGGGGGCCGGCGCTTCGACGCGGTGGCGGTCCCGCTCGATTAGCTTCCCGTCTTCGGCGCGAAGCCGCGCGACCGTCGCGTCCTCGCCTTCGATCGCGACGCCCAGCACGTCGACGGCCCGTTCGTGGCCGACCGACTGGACGGCTTCGCCGCCCTCGCCGTGGAACGCTTCGACGGACTCGAGTCGATCCCGAACGTTGGCCGCGCGTTCGAAATTCTTGTCCTGCGCCGCGTCCTCCATCTCCCGCCGGAGCGGATCCGCAAGAATTCCGGTTTCGCCCTCGAGAAAACGTTCGACTACAGTGACGTCCTCGCCGTAGCTCTCGAGGCCGATTTCGCGGGTGCAGGGGGCGGTACAGAGTCCCATCTCGTAGTCGAGACACGGCCTGTCTCGACCCGAGTACTTGTGGTCCGAACAGCCCCGGACGCCGTAGGTTTCCCGCAGCGCTTTGACGACGGTTTCGACCCGACCTTTGTCCGTGTACGGCCCGAAAACGGTCGCGGACTCGTTGGGGTCTCGCGTGATCTCGATCCGCGGGGCTGCGTGGTCCGTCAACTGAACCATCGGGTAGGACTTGTCGTCTTTCAGCCGGACGTTGTAGCGGGGCTGGTGGCGTTTGATCAGGTTCGCCTCGAGCAACAGCGCCTGGGTCTCCGTGTCCGTGACGGCGATTTCGATGTCGTCGGCGCGGTCGACCATCCGCCGGATCCGGGCGCTTCGTGGATCGGCATACGAGTGTACGCGGTCTCGGAGGTCAACGGCCTTCCCGACGTAGACGGTGACTTCGTCCGCGCGGAACTGGTAGACGCCGGGCTCTCGCGGCAGCGACCGCGCCCGCTCGCGAACCGTCTCGGCGTTCATCGGCGGCCCTATGCGTTCGACGACTTTCAGCCTACCGTCACAGCGATTCCCACGCCGACTCGAGCGAGCGCAGAAGACGGGCGTGAAAATCTCGACGCGATACTTTCTCGGTGATCGACCCACAAGAACGGCCCATGAGTGACTCGACGGTACGATGCTGGCTGGTCGAGCGGACGTTCGACGACCGAAACCTCGTGACGATCGTCTACGCGACGCCCGACGGTTCGAAGTACCACCAGCGGGAACGATCGGCGATGTCCCTTCAGCAAGGATCGGCGGTGACCGCGGCGGCCGACGTCGATCCGGACGAACTCGAGGCAGTCACCGACGAGGAGACTCGAGAGCGCTACGCTTCTGAAGTCGAGCGAACGGCGAACGCGCACGAACCGGACGAGGAAATCTAACGGGTTTACGCGCGATCCCGAAACGCCGCTCGAGGCCTAGTCACGGTTTCTCACCCCCGTACCTACTGTGGAAAAAGCTTATCGGTCCCCAGTGAGTGAAGCGACCTATGGCCGCTATAGAAGCCACTGCCCTGACAAAATCCTACGGTCGCACGCTCGCGCTCGAGGACCTCTCCTTCGAGGTCGGCGAAGGCGAAGTGTTCGGCTTTCTGGGTCCAAACGGTGCCGGAAAGTCCACGACGATTAACGTCCTCCTCGACTTCATCCGGCCGACCGCCGGCGAGGTGAGCGTCCTCGGGATGGATGCACAGGCACGGAGCCGTGACATCCGCAAGCGGACCGGCGTCCTCCCCGAAGGGTTCGAGACCTACGACCGGCTCACCGGTCGCCAGCACCTCGAGTTCGCCCTCAACTCGAAAAACGCCGACGATGATCCGGACGAACTCCTCGAACGGGTCGGCATCCCCGACGCCGCCGACAAAAAGGCCGGCGGCTACTCGAAGGGGATGTCCCAGCGACTCATGCTCGCGATGGCGCTCGTCGGCGAACCCGACCTCCTGATTCTCGACGAGCCCTCGACTGGCCTCGACCCCAACGGGGCCCGGGAAATGCGCGAAATCGTACTCGAGGAAGCAGATCGCGGCGCGACGATCTTCTTCTCGAGTCACATCATGGAGCAGGTCGAAGCGGTCTGTGACCGCGTCGGCATCCTCAAGGACGGACAGATGGTCGCCGTCGATACCGTCAAAGGACTGCGGGATTCGGTCAGCACCGGAACGACGCTTCGAATCACCGTCGACCGGATCGACAACGGTGCGGTCAACAACATCCGCGCGATGCCGGAAGTCACCGCCGTCAGAACGGATGAGAGCGGTCCATCGCTCATCGTCGAGTGTAACGGGTCGAAAACGACCGTGCTGAACGAGATCGAACAGCAGGGACTCGAGGTTCGGGACTTCCAGACCAAGGAGGCGTCGCTCGAGGATGTCTTCCAATCGTACACGACCGGACGGGAGGTGCGCGCCCAATGAGCACCGAAACCGCGAGCAGCTCGAGGTCGGGGTCGGCGACGAGTTCGATCAACCTCGAGAGCGTCCGCGCCGTCGCGAAGAAGGACTTCCAGGATGCGGTTCGCTCGTGGGTGTTCTGGGGACTGAGTTTCCTCTTCTTCCTGTTGCTGGTCGGTATCACAGGCGGGTTGGCGTATTTCAGTACCGGGTCCGGGTCGACGCAGGAATTGACGACGGGTGGGCTCATTTCGATCGTTAGTCAGGTGACGCGGGTCATTATCCCCCTGATCGCACTGGTATTGGGCTGGAAGGCGATCGCCGGCGAACGAGAGAGCGGCACCATCAAAGTGTTGCTCTCGCTCCCACACTCGCGAAAGGACGTGGTGCTCGGCAAACTGATCGGCCGCTCGGCCGTGCTGTCGCTGTCGATGATCATCGGGTTCGGCCTCGCGGCCGTCGTCGTCGCCGCGTTGATGGGCGGTTTCGATATCGCCCAGTACGTCGGACTGCTCGGAATGGCGATCCTCTACGGGCTTGCCTACACCGGTATCGCCGTCTCACTCTCCTCGCTAACCAAATCGACGACGCTCGCTGGTGGTGCGATCTTCGGCGTCTTCATGTTGTTTTACGGCGCCTGGAACTTCATCCGCCTCGGATTCGGGATGCTGGTGAGCCGAGACATAATCAGTGGGGTCACGTACACGCGGACGGCTGAGATGCCAGATGGGACGACTACGGAGTTTACGAGTGAGCGAGTGCCCGACTTTGTATTGTTCATCGAGTCACTCGATCCGGGCAACGCCTTCAATAACGCGCTCTCGATCGTGAGCCCGGCCATCGACGGCGTCACGTATCCGGGTTATATGTTCCCGGACGGATTGCCGTTCTACCTCGAGGACTGGGTCTCCTTTATCATCCTGCTTTGCTGGATCGTCATCCCGACTGCCATCGCACTCTGGCGGTTCGACCGGGTCGACCTGTAACAGCCGATTTCTTTCGTTTTACGACTCGAGCGCACTGTGCTCCTCGAGAACCGATCGGAGCGCCGTCGAGAGCTCTTCGAACCGCTCCATCGAGAGCGGGTCGGTCGTCACCCAGACGCCGATGTCGCCGCTGATGACGCGCGTGAGATAGCCGTTTTCGAACATTCGAATCGTCGCCTCGTACTCCCCGAGCTGGGTGTTCCGGTAGGCCGACTGCGACCGGAAGCCGAGCGCCTCGTGTTCGGCGAAGCCGACGAGGTCGGCCGTTCGCTCGAGGTCGGAGCGGAGGTACAGCTGTTCGACCTCGTCTTCGGTGAAGTAGGTAATGCTCCGGAGTTCGTCGCCGACAGCGGTTCGACAGACGCTCTCGAGTTCGTCGACCAATTCCTGATCGATGTTACCAGTGCCCATATGCGATCATGGGGGCGATCGGACAATAGCGTGACGGTCACCGAACGCTTCGCGGGGTTGTCGGTGCGTTTCGAGTCGTGCAGCTACGAAGGAGAAAACCGGGTGCCGCATACTGCAAAGCGAGCATGACACGCCGGTACGAGGTATCACGCTGCTAGATAGCATCGACATGCGGTCCGCAAGTCAGTTCGCAGGTGGCAAGGAGAGATCCCGTGACTCGAGAAAGTCCCGAAACGCCGCTTCCTCGAGAATCTCCACGTCGTTGTCCTCGGCGTCCTCGAGCTTTGTCGAACCCGGATTCTCGCCGATAACGAGATAATCGGTGTTCCCCGAGACGCTTCCGGTCGCGTTCGCTCCGTGGGCCTCGACGGTCTCCTGTGCCTCGCCGCGAGTGACCCCCTCGAGCGACCCGGTGAAGACGAACGTCAACCCCTCGAGTTCGGTTCCGGAGTCGGTTCCGGCGCCCGCTTGCTGTGGTGAGACGTGCTCGAGCACGGCGTCGACCGCCTCGGCGTTGGCCTCGCTCGCGAAGAACTCGTGGATCGTTTCGGCGACGGTCTCGCCCACGTCGTCGACGCCCTCGAGTCGACTCGGATCCGTCTCGACAGCCTCCCGAAACGCCTCGAAGGAGCCGAACTCTCGAGCGAGTTCGCGGGCGGTCGCCGGGCCGACGTGAGGGATGCCGAGCGCCGAGAGGAAGTCAGCAAGCGGCGGCTCGCGAGCATCATCGAGTTCCGAGAGCAGGTTCTCGGCGCTCGTCTCGCCCCAGCCCTCGAGGGCGGTCAGTTCCTCGCGCTCGAGTTCGTAGAGCGAGGCGATGGAATCGATGAGACCCGCCTCGACCAGCTGGCGGACGCTCTTCTCGCCGAGACCCTCCAGATCGAGGCCGGCGTCGCTCGCGTAGTACTCGATCGATCGCCGAAGCTGGGCGTTGCAGGCCAGCCCGCCCGTACAGAACGCCATCGGGCCGTCACGTTCGATCGGGCTGTCGCAGATCGGACAGCGCTCGGGGAGTTCGTAGTGACCCTCGCTCCCCTTCTCGACGACCTCCTCGACGTAGGGGATCACGTCGCCCGCTCGCTGGACGCGGACGGTGTCGCCGACGTTGACGTTCTTTTCGGCGATTTCGTCGGGATTGTGCAGACTCGCTCGAGAGACGGTGACGCCGCCGACGTCGACCGGCTCGAGGAGCGCGACCGGCGTCACCCGCCCCGTGCGGCCGACCTGCACGGCGATGTCGGCGACCGGGGTCACCTCCGCACGGGCGGGGAACTTGTAGGCGAAGGCCCACCGGTCGTGGCGAGCCGTCTGGCCCAGTCGCTCGCGGGCCTCGCGGTCGTCGACCTTGATCACGACGCCGTCGATCTCGTAGGGGAGGTCGTCGCGGCCCTCGAGCATCCGGTCGCGGTAATCGATCGCTCCCTCGATCGACGCGACGGTCTCGACGCGGTCGTTCGTCCGCAAGCCCAGTTCGGGGAACCGGTCGAGTTCGTCCCGGTGGGTGTCCTCGAGGTCGCTCGCCGCGAGCACGTCGAAGTAAAAGACCTCGAGCGGTCGGTCCGCGACCACGGCAGGATCGAGCTGGCGGATGGTCCCCGCCGTCGCGTTGCGCGGGTTGGCGAAGGGCTCCTCGCCGCGTTCGATCCGCTCGCGGTTGTGGGCCTGAAACGCGTCCTTTGGCATGTAGACCTCACCTCGGACGGCGAGGAAGTCGGGCGGATCGCCGTGGAGTTTCTGCGGTACCGAGCCGATCGTGCGCGCGTTGCGGGTCACGTCGTCGCCTTCGCGGCCGTCGCCGCGGGTGACCGCCCGGACCAGGCTCCCCGCTTCGTAGACGAACTCCATCGAGACGCCGTCGAACTTGGGCTCACAGACGTAGTTGATCTCGTCGAGACCGTCGGCGTCGCCGAGTTCGCCGCGAACCCTTCGGTCGAACTCGCGTACGTCCTCGACCTCGCCGCTCTGGTCGATCGAGAGCATCGGCGCGACGTGTTCGGCGGTTTCGAACGCGTCGATCGGCTCCCCGCCGACGGCCCGCGTCGGGCTGTCGGGGTGTGAGAGCGAGAAGGCGTCCTCGAGTTCCCACAGCCTGTTAAAGAGCGCGTCGTACGTCCGATCGGCGATGATCGGATCGCCCTCGACGTAGTAGCGACGGTCGTGTTCGCGGATTGCGGCGCGCAACTGCTCGACCTGTTCGGCCGCGTCCGCCTCCGAGAGTTCCTCGGGGGGAGTGAACTCCGTCGGCGGATCCCGAAGATAGGGGTTCTCGTCCAAAGATTCGTCTGCACCAGCCATTACTCGAGGGTAGACACCGACTCGTTAAAGTCGCTGTCTCTCGCGCCGAGACGGCATCGACCGCTGATGGAGTATCGGCTGTCGGAGATTGAGCGGGCGCTCGTATCGTGCTGACGGTCCGCAAAATCGGAGCCACAAACTGGCTCCGTGCACCGAACGGAACCTACCGCTTAGACAGATGGCGTCTCGAGGGTCCAACCGGGATCGTGTCCCGTCTGATCGATCGCATCGGCCCGACACGCCGGGCAGTAGTCGGGCGTCGTACTCTCGTTTCGGGGGACATAGACCGCGCCGCCACACGTCACGCACGCATCGGAAACGACAGTTACACAGTCGTGACAGAGGTTGAAGTCGTCGACTGTGAGCTCGCGCAGGGGTTCGAGTTGTTTGTCCAAGAGATACTCGTCGATGACCGCCTGACAGTTGTGGCACGGTTTCATAGCGATGCGTCCGGTACCATGTCATAGTAACACAAAGGTCTGTCGCCCGTGCCAACCCTCGCGCCACTTCGCCGTCGTGTGGATTTCGACGACAGTGGCGACTCGATCGGGGCCGAAGACAGCCGTTGATCGGCGATCCGAAACCTGAACTGGTTTATTCCCGGCCTGAAAACCATCGGTCGATGACCATCGTCGCTTTCGACTTCGACGGAACGCTCTCCGATTCGGAAATGACCGTCCTGCTCGGTGACCGCTGCGGGGCCGCTGACGAGATGGCAGCGATCACCGAACGCGCGATGAACGACGAAATCGGCTACGCGAAGAGCCTGCGCGAGCGTGCTGCCCTGCTCGAGGGCCTTCCCGAAGCCGAGGCCCGGGCCGCCTTCGACGAGGTCGAACTCCGCGAGGGATCGGCAGCCCTGATTCGGGCGCTCAACGACGCCGGTGTTACCACCGCCATCCTCACCGGTGGGTTCAAACGCGGCGTCGCGGCGGCGCTCGAGAAAGAGGGCGTCAGCGTCGATTACATCGTCTCGAACGAACTCCCGATCGAAGACGGCGAGTTGACCGGGGACGTCGAAGGGACGCTCATCGAGGGCACGAAAGATACGGCACTCGAGAGCCTCGCCGGCGATGTCGGCGTCTCCATGTCCGAGACGGTCGCCGTCGGCGACGGTGCCAACGACCTGCCGATGCTCGAGGTCGCCGGTCTCCCGATCGGATTCGATCCGAAACCGGCCGTCGAACCGGCCTGCGAGGTCGTCGTCACCTCGATGGCCGAAGTTCGCGATACGCTGCTCGCAGAAGGCGTGCTCGACCGGACGTAGGACAAAATCGATTCTCGACGGACGAGTTACGACGATACCTCGTCCGATTCGGACTGGGCCGACTCCGCCGCTCGGTTGCAGCCCGGTTCAGCCGGTTTTACGTAGTGAGAGATGAACACCGCGACCGCGCCCCCGAGCAGCGTAAACGTGAGTACGGTGCCGGCCGTCGTCAGAACCAGCGACGAGTCGACGGCGACCGTGATCGCTTCGGCCTCCCCGGTCCCCGCCGCTCCGCTGGCGGTCCCCCCGCTCTCTCCCTCGAGATCCCAGATCGAAATCGTCGCTAGAACGACCGAAAGTACCACGTAACTGGCGGTACAGACCATTCCAGCGATCGCGCTATTTCTGACCGTCTCCTCGAGACTCGCCTCCCACAGCGTGCGAACGAGGAGATAGCCGGCGATCGAAAGCACGACAACCGGAACGAGCGCGGTTAGGTGAGATGAGAGGCTGGTATAAATACTGTAACCGGTCTGTACCGGCTCTTCACCGTTTAACATCGTTGCACCGTGGCTCACCAGCATGGATATCCCGGTGATCACCCATCGGCTCGGTTCCTGCTCACCTGCTGTGAACAGTCCGGTGGCGAACATTGTCCCGATTAGGTGATAAAGCACGGCGTAGACGGCGACGAACGACCCGACGCCGAACCCGAGTCCGACGCGACTCGAGCGGCCTGCCGATTCGACGAGTCCAGATTCGCCGCGCCCTGGATCATCGTCGCTTCTCGAGGCGTCGTCCGAATCCGTCCCATCCTCCTGTTCGTCCACCGCGGGACCCGTGTCGTACGCTGGGCCCTTGTCGTACTCGAGCTGTCTGTCCATTGCCACTATCCTTTCAGTCAAACGGAATGTGTGTTTCGGTATGGCGAGGGATATCTGGTGGTAACTGGGATACTGCGGGCCGAATCGGCGGCTCAGAATAGACTGAATCGAACCGAATCACTCCGAAAAGAGACTCGTGTGGACCGGCGCGAACGCCTCCGGTTCGTCCTCCTCCTCGGCAGTATCCGTGATCGCCCGTCCGTCGAGCCCCGCCGATAGCAGCGCCGATAGCGGCGGGCCGACCTTCTCCGGTTCGACGAGGAACGCATCGTGGCCGTGGTCGGATTCGATGACGTGGTGTGAGACGTCGACGCCCGCGTCCCGACAGGCGTCGGCGAGGACTTCGGCCTGTTCGACGGTGAAGTGCCAGTCCCCGGTAAACGAGAGGATGAGCAGTTCGCCCTCGAAGGCGGCCAGCGCGTCGGCGTCGGACTCGTAGCCCGCCGCGAGGTCGAAGTCGTCCATCGCGCGGGTCAGGTAGAGGTAGCTGTTGGCGTCGTAGCGCTCCGTGAACTTCTCGGCCTGATAATCGAGGTACGACTCGACCTCCCGGTACGGGAAAAAGGCCCCCGCCGGATCCGTTGGCTTCTCTCGAGTCGCCTCCCGACCGGCCGAGCGACGCCCGAACTTGCGGGCCATCGAGGCCTTCGAGAGGTACATGATGTGGCCGATCTGACGCGCTCGAGCCAGCCCGTCCGTCGGCTCGGAACCGCCGTCGGACGAGTCCGACGAGCTTTCGCTCTCGTCGGTCGCGGAGGCGTCGTAGTAGTGGCCCCCGTTCCAGTTCGGATCCGACGTAATCGCTCGCCGCGCGACGGTATCGAGGGCGAGACACTGGGCGTCGAGTCGGGCGGCGGCCGCGACCGAGGCGGCGTAGTCGACGTCGTCGGGGTATCGACGGAGCCAGTCGAGAACGTTCATGCCGCCGACGCTGCCGCCGACGACCGCGTGGAGGCGGCCGACGCCGAGTTCGTCGAGGAGTCGCCGCTGAGAGCGAGTCCAGTCGCCGATCGTCACGGGCGGAAAGTCCGTCCCGTAGGGTTCGCCGGTCTCGGGGTTCGTACTCGAGGGGCCGGTCGTGCCGTAACACGACCCCGGCGCGTTCGCACAGACGACGTAGTACTCGGTGGTGTCGATGGCCTTGCCGGGGCCGACGACGTCGCCCCACCAGGCGCGGGCCTGTCCGGCCGTTTCGCCGCCCGCATCGGGTCGGCGGGCGACGTGTGCGCTGCCGGTCAGCGCGTGACAGACGAGGACGGCGTTGTCCCCCGTAAACTCCCCGTAGGTCTCGTAGGCGACCTCGAGCGAGGGGATCGACTCGCCGCTTTCGAAGGTGAACTCGCCGAGGTCGACCGTCGCTTTGGTCGTCATGGTCGCTCCTCCGGGGGCCGTTCCGTCGTCCCCGCACGCGACTGGGCGGTCGCCGTCTCGATTGCCGCGTCGATATCCGCGAGGATATCCGCGGGATCCTCGATGCCGACCGAGAGTCGGACCAGATCGGGCGTCACGCCCGCGTCTCGCTGTTCCTCGGGCGAGAGTTGCCCGTGGGTCGTGCTCGCGGGGTGGATGACGAGCGTCTTCGCGTCGCCGATGTTCGCGAGGAACTGGGCGACCTCGACCTCCTCGCAGAAGCGTTTGCCGGCCTCGAATCCGCCCTCGAGGCCGAAGGCGATCATGCCGCCGAAATCGGAGAGGTACTTCGAGGCGTTATCGTGGGTCGGGTGACTCTCGAGGCCCGGATACGTGACCCAGGCCACGTCGTCGTGGTCGGCCAGGTACTCGGCGACGATGGTCGCGTTTTCGCAGTGTTTGTCCATCCGCAAGGGCAGGGACTCGAGCCCCTGGAGGGTCTGCCAGGCGTCGAAGGGCGACTGCTGGTTGCCCAGACTGCGCGTCGAACGGAACCGAACCGCGGCGGCGAGCGGCGCATCCGGAAAGTCCCGCGAGAAGTCGACGTCGTGATAGGCGTGGTTCTGCCCCGAAATCTCGTCGTAGCCGTGCTCACCCCACGGGAACTCACCGCCGTCGACGAGGATGCCCCCGACGGTCGTCCCTGAGCCGTGGAGCCACTTCGTCGTCGACTCCCAGACGACATCCGCGCCGTGTTCTAACGGACGACAGAGGTGCGGCGTCGCGAACGTGTTGTCGACGACCAGCGGCACGCCGTGATCGTGAGCGATGGTCGAGAGACGGTCGAAATCGGGCGTCACGAGCGAGGGGTTGCCGATCGTCTCGACGTGGACGAACGCCGTGTCCTCGTCGATCGCTTCCTCGTAGGCCTCGGCCTCGAGCGTCGGGACCAGACGCGTCTCGATGTCTCGCCGGGACGCCGTCTTCGCGAAGTACGCGGTCGTCCCGCCGTAGGTATCCGTCGAGAGGACGACGTTGTCACCCGCCTCGGCCAGCACGAGCACCGCCGAATCGAGCGCGGCCATCCCGCTCGCGGTCGCCACCGCCCCCGGCGCGCCCTCGAGGGACGCCAGCCGGCGCTCTAAGGTCTGGACAGTGGGGTTCGTGATCCGCGAGTAGATGTGGCCCTCGCTCTCGAGGGCGTAGAGATCCGCGGCGCTGTCGGCGTCATCGAAAACGTAGGAGGTCGTCTGATACAGTGGCGGGGCCATCGCGCCCGTCTCGGGATCGGGAGATTGTCCGGCGTGGACGCTTCGCGTTCCGAATCGACACCGTTCGGGATCGTCGGTCCCATCGCTCGTGTCGTCGCTCATGTTTTGCATGCATACTTCTCCACGGACTTATGCGTCTCAGTAACGGCAAAAACCGCAAATACTGCGTGGTATACACACTCATCTGACAGGCATGCCGGGACGAACGATTTCTTAGGGGCGTAGTCCTAACGGTCGCTCGTGTCCTCGAGTCGTCGCGATCGAGTGGTCCTGGCGACCGTCGTGTTCGCCGTGTTGTTCTCCCAGCTACTGCTGTATCCGGGCGTCTCGACGCTCGTCGAAGCGCTTGGAGCGGACGCGGGCGGGGGGTCGTCGCCGTTCGCAACGACCGAACTCGACGCGAGCATGTGGTTCCTCGTGGCCGAATTCGCGGCCTACGTCGTCTTCGTCGGCGTCTGGGGAGCCGCCAGCGATATGACGGGCCGACGAACGCCCTTCATCGTCACCGGCGCGCTCGCGGGAGCCGTCGGCTATCTTGCGCTCGCGGCCGCACCGATGCTCGGTTCGATTCCCTTCGAAGGCGTCCTCTTGCTACGCGTGTTGCAGGGAGCGATGACGATCGGCGCGTTCTCGCTGACGATGACGATGCTGATGGATCTCGAGGGCGGCCACGGAAAGAACATGGGCGCGGCGGGGATCGCGATCGGCCTCGGGGCCGCTCTGGGCGCACCGATCGGCGGCCAACTCACGACGGTCGATCCGCTCGCGCCACTGGTCGCCGCCGGAATATTGCTCGTCTGCGTGGGCGGACTCGTCACCCTCGTTCCCGACCGCGCGCCCACCGGTCGACGGGCGGCTCGAGACCTCCTCGACGGTATTCGACAGCGACCGACGCTCTCGATTCCGTACGCGTTCGGGTTCATCGATCGGCTCACGGCCGGGTTTTTCGCCCTCGTCGGGACGCTCTATTTCCAGGACGCGTTCGGGGTGGGGCCGGCCCAAACCGGCCTCCTGCTGGCGTGCTTTTTCGCACCCTTCGCGCTCTTGCAGTACCC
The DNA here is from genome assembly GCF_000517625.1 of Halostagnicola larsenii XH-48. Lineage (GTDB taxonomy): Archaea > Halobacteriota > Halobacteria > Halobacteriales > Natrialbaceae > Halostagnicola > Halostagnicola larsenii. The sequence goes on from NZ_CP007055.1 coordinate 2,598,406, forward strand.
GATGGGAGCGCTCTCGGATCGAATCGGCCGAACGATCCCGATCGTCGCTGGTTCGCTCTGTTACGGTGTTGGTATTCTGAGCGTCAACGTGGCCCCGACGGTGGCACTCGCGGCCCTCGCGATGGTGCTTGTCGGAGTCCTCGGCGCGCTCGTCTCGCCGGCGACGATGGCACTGGTCACCGACCTCGCGGCGGACGGCGAACGCGGGGTCGCGATGGGCGGGTTCAACCTCGCCGGCAGCCTCGGCTTCCTGGGCGGGTTTCTCATCGGCGGCACCGTCGCCGACACCTACGGCTACGACCTCGCCTTCCTCGTCGTCGGCGGCCTCGAGATCGCGATCGCGATCGTCACCGTTCCGGTGTTCCTCAGACTATCAGTAGACGGACACAAACATGTTCGTGAAGACGAGGCATAAAACCACACCGGCTAATCAGCCCCTCTTCCGCCGATTCTCGAGAGGGTATCGCAAAAACAGTGGTATGTGAACACATGACTGTACGGCGACAGAGGGAATCCCTTTTTATGTACGCAGTACCAAGAATGTCACGATGGCACGAAAGCGAACGGTCTCACGGCGAACCGCACTGAAGGTCACAGGCACTGCTGCGGCAACCGCGCTCGTCGCAGGATGTAGTAGCGGTGGCGGTGGCGACGACGGCAGCAGCGATGACGGCAGCAGCGACGACGGTATCGAAGTCGATCCTGGCCAGATCGAATTAGAAGCCGCCACGAGCGCGTGGATCGGTGTTTCACCGGACAGTATCAGTGAAGAGGAAAACCCGACGCTGATCCTGCAGGAAGGCGAAGAGTACGAAATCGGCTGGAACACAGGAGACGGCAAGGAACACAACATCGAAGTTCGAAACGACAGCGGTGATCCTCTTGAGCAGGATGGCGAGGAACTCGCAACCGAGCAGGTCACAGACGAGGAGCCCGACGACCAGTGGCTCACTTTCGAAGCCACCAGTGACGCGTCGGTCTATCGCTGTAACCCACACGCCAGCATGGAAGGCGACATCGTCGTCGAATAACTGACTCGCTACTGCCGTTTTTCAGAAGTCAGTACGCCACTTACTGAGACGGGTATCATCGAATTCGCTTCTATCTCTCGTCTGATGACAGATGGTGTCAGTAGTTACGTTTCTCTCACCTATCCGCCGTCGAGACACGCTTTGGTAAGCGGATCGTCAACGGGACCAGTCCGACAATTGCGTACTGGGCGAGCATGTCATACGAGTTAGTACCACACGCAATTTTAGCCACGTTCAATGGTAGCATATGTTGTGGAATTTAGCCGGTAGAAGGCCCACATCACAAGAATAACAACATACAAGTGCTCGAGTCACCTCCCATAATAAAATGAATTCACAGAGAAATATTCTCCTCTTCGCCGCGCTTGCACTCGCCTGGGGAACCGCGTTCAGTGCGATCGAAATCGGTCTCGGATCGCTACCGCCGATCCTGTTTGCCGCCTTCCGACTCGACGTCGCAACCGCGTTGTTCGTCATCCTCACCGCCGTACTCGGTCTCGAGTGGCGACCGCAAACGCGAGCGGACGTGATATCGATAGCTACCGGTGGCGTCCTCCTCGTGGGCGCCCACTACGGACTGTTGTTCGTCGGCCAGTTGTACGTCTCGAGCGCCGTCGCCGCGATCGTGTTGAGCCTGACCCCGATCGTCACGCCGCCGATCGCCCTCGCAGTGCTCCCGCGAGAACGAATCCGTCCGCCCGCCGCAGTTGGGCTGGTACTGGGACTGCTGGGTGTCGTCGTCATCGCCATCTCCGGCGGCTCGGTGGGCGGGCAGGCCCTCGGCGTCGGCCTCCTGTTCGGCTCGGCCCTCTCGATCGCCGTCGGGTCCGTCGTCCTCGAGCGAACGAGATCGACGCTCTCGATCATCCCGCTGCAAACGTGGGCGATGGGCGTCGGCGGGCTCATGTTACACGGCCTCAGCGCCCTCCACCCCGGCGAAAGCGTCCTCGCAGCGACGTTCACGAGCGACGTTGTGGCCGCACTCGCGTACCTCGGCGTCGTCTCGACGGCCGGCGGCTTTCTCGCGTACTTCATCCTGCTCGAGCGGGTCGGCGCGACGGAACTCAGCCTCGTCAACTACACCTCCCCCGTGATCGCCGCCGTGTTCGGGTGGCTCTTGCTCGGCGAATCCATCACGGTCGCGACGGTCGCCGGCTTCGCGCTGATCGTCTTCGGCTTTACTCTCTGTAAGATCGACAGCCTCTGGAAGCTGGTTCGGCCGGTGGTCGAAGACGGCACACGTCGCCCGGTACCCGCCGACGGATTCGTCGTCCAGAAAAACCCGTACGTCCGATCCGCAAACCGCGGAAACGAGGGTCGATCCGCGTCGCCGTCCCGTTCGTCTCCGGGAGCGGACTAACCGCTCCTCGCGACCGGATCGACGCGTGGATCGAAGATCCGTATTCCGTCCTCAACCCTGCTGATTCGGCCCTGTTCACTCGTCCTCGAGTAAACTCACGGCGGACGATTCGAGAGCGGTGCGCCATCAAAAGTACCATACCGACGCACGACTCAGTAGCTGTTATCAGGTGGTTTGCGTGACCAAAAAAAGCGAGTATCAAGACGACTACCCCGACAAGACGCTGTATATTCCGGGCCCAACTGAAGTACGCGAGGACGTCATCGAGGCCATGTGCGAGCCGATGTTCGGCCACCGCATGGACCGCATGACCGACCTCTACACGACCATCGTCGAGGACACGAAGGAATTTCTCGGCACCGACAACGACGTCATCATTCTGACCGGGTCGGGAACCGAGTTCATGGAGAGTTCGATCCTGAACCTCGTCGACGAGAACGTCCTCGTCACGACCTGCGGCAGCTTCAGCGAGCGCCAGGCCAACGTCGCCGAACGCCTCGGCAAAACCGTCGACACCCTTGAGTACGAGTGGGGCCAGGCCGTCAAACCCGAGGATGTCCGCGAATACCTCGAAGAGAGTGACACCGACTACGACGTCGTCACCTGCGTGAAAAACGAGAGTTCGACCGGCGTGCGGAACCCGATCGAAGAGATCGGCGACGTCGTCGCCGAGTACCCGGACACCTACTTCGTCGTCGACGCGGTCTCGTCGCTCGGCGGGGACTACATCGACATCGACGAGCACAACATCGACGTGATCTTCACCTCTGTCCAGAAGGCCTTCGCCATGCCGCCGGGACTGGGCGTCTGCGTCGTCAGCGACGAGGCCTACGAACGCGAACTCGAGTCCGAGTCGGCCTCGTGGTACGGCGGCTTCCAGCGTACCCTCGACTACTACGACCGGAAGGGCCAGACCCACTCCACGCCCGCGATCCCGATCATGCTCGCCTACCGAAAACAGATGAAACACATGCTCTCCGAAGGCCACGACGCGCGCGACCAGCGCCACCGGGAGATGGCCGAATACACCCGCGAATGGGCCCGCGAGCACTTCGCGATGTTCCCCGAGGAAGGCTACGAATCCCAGACCGTGAGCTGTATCGAGAACACGCAGGGGATCGATGTCGCCGCGACCATCGACGCCGTCAGCGAGGAGTACGACATGGTCTTCTCGAACGGCTACGGCTCCGCGCTCGGCGAGAAGACGTTCCGCATCGGCCACATGGGCGAACACGATCTCGAGAGCATCAAGGAACTGACCGACGCGATCGAGGATGTCGCCGATCTGTAGGGAAGTCTCGAGCGTAGTTTGAAACAGGTCCAGGGTATCCGGGCCTATTCGGTAGTGGGAAACGTAACGACTTACGTATGATCGATCAAACACGAGGCAAATGGCTGCGCTCGAGCGACTGCGTGCGATCGACGCGACGCCCGAGTTGCTCGCGGTCATCGTCTCGAATCTCCTGCCGCTCGTCGGGGTCCTCGTGCTCAAGTGGAGCGCAGCAACGCTCGTCACCGTCTACTGGTTCGAACTCGGTGTCATGTGTTTCTGGGCGCTGATTCGAGCGCTCTTTGCCGGTCGTCCGTCCGAATTCGACCCGGAGATGTATCTCCTCGGGGCGCTCGTAGACAGGCCCGTTGCAGTTCCGATCCCGCGTACCGGCCTCGAGATACGGCTCTCGACGCTCCCCATCTTCGCCCTGGCGGTCCCGATACTCTCGCTTATCTGGTTCGTCGCGGGAACCGTGACCGTTGGACTCGTCGGTGGCCACGTGCTCGAGTCGAGCGCAATCGAGACGGTGGCCCTCGTGACCATCGTCATCTTCCTCACCGAGGGGGCCCGGACGGCACTCGAGTACTTCTATCGACAGGAGTATCGCGAGCACAGCGCCCAGACGGCGGTACACGGCGTATTTTGGCGTATCGGGGTGTTGTTCCTCGTCGGACTCTGTACAGCAGTTCTTGCCGCGATGGCAGACCCCTCGGTGGCCGGTGACGAGTCGATCGCCGCTGTGGACCCGACGATCGTCGGGGTGCCACTGCTGATCGGGATCATCCTGCTCAAATCCGGGTTCGACCTCGCGGACGTCTACCGCGATCGGCTGGTTGCGCTCGAGGAATCGATAGGCGAACACTTCGACAGCGGGGACACTCCAGCGACGCCGGGGAACACTCCAACGACGCACGGGCACACTCCGTCGACGCCGAATCTGATCGACGATTCCTTGCCGGACGCAGGAAAACGAGTCCGTCCACCCGTCGGCGGTCGGCTGCTCGCAACCGTAGTACACGCCAAACGGTATCCGAAGATTTGGTTCGTTGGCGTGTGTATCGCCGCCGGTGGGCTTCTATTCGCGTTCGACGGTGCCTGGTCGATCGTGGCTGGATTCGGGTTCATCGCTATCGCCGTGACCGCCCTATTGATCCACCTGGATTACTGGCTTCGCTACGCGGGCGTCGAATACCGGATCGATGACGACGCGATCGTCGGCTACGACCGACTGTTTCGACAACCGGTGTGGCACATCGAGCCAGGAGACCAACGCACTGTCAGCATCGAATGCGACTGGATCGACGGCCGGCTCGAGACGGCAACCGTGGTCGTCGAGTATCCCGACATCGACCGCGACCTGCGGCTTCCGCGAGTGGGCGACCCAGAGACGATTCTCGAGGTGTTCGACCGCCAATCCGACGAGTCGACTCGGACGAAATCAACTCCCCCGAGTCTGTAGGACGGACCCTAGTCAGACTCGAGCGGTGAACCCCCTCAAGCGATTTCACCACTCAACGCCAACAGCCCGATCCCGGCCGCACAGTCGGGACAGCACGCTCGAGCGACCGCGGCGTACCGATCCTCGAGTGCCGGACACGGGCGGGTCGAAACGCGGAGCACGCGGTCGGCGGGGATCGACTCGTCGCACCGATAACAGACGGTCGGGGAGGATCGGTCGGCGCTCGAGTGGCCGCCGGAATCGTGGGTGCTCGAGGTATCCGTGATATTGGTGTTTCTCGAGTCCGTGCCAGCGGTTTTCGAGTCCGTTTCGTCGGGACTCGAAGTCATACGAATCGCCTCCAGTACGCCTCCGAAGCGCGATTCCGCCGAGAGAGGCGGTCGCTCGAGTTCTCGAGGTGGTCAAACGTGATACTGCGCTGTCGTTCGAGAGTTTTTTGTCTCGGTGGGAGTAAGTAAAGCATGGCACCAAGTGTTCGCTTGGAAGCCACACGCTTCGGGTGTCTCTAGCACCCGGGGCATTTCACGCGTATGCCCGCGGCCAATTCGGCGCGCGCAGCTTCCATCGTGACAGTTAGTCTGAAGTATAATATACCTACTGGTACGGGATGGAAGAAGGGGTTCTGGGGAGGGGAAAGAAGGTGGTTTGGCTGGGAGTTGCCGTGCTCGAGGGGCTATGATTTTACTTTGGATCAGTTGCAGGGTGCTCGAGATTAGGTGGTACTCAAACGTCACACGCTACCTGCGTCTGAATAGATTTACCCGTGATCGTTCCATCAGAAGAGATTGTTACGGTCGTCCAGTAGTCGTTACAGGTGTCGAAATACTCAATCTTTCTAACGTGTTCTGTTCCAGTTTCAGACGAGGTAACCGCTACCCTGTACTCGGCTGGCCCTCGTAGTTCACCGTTGATAGAACCGCCGCCGCCGATGGAGTACGACCGCTCCAAGAGCGTTTCATCAGTTTTGGTGTCAGTTATACGAAGGGAGATTGTCCGCGAACGTTCACTTTCGTTTTCGACGGTCAGCTCATGAGGGCCGACTGTATCGGTTGTATCACCAACGCTGAACGTACCGTCGAACGCTTCCGTGTCCGACTTATCCGTCGCGTTCGTGATCGGCACGTCGGCTTCGTTTGCCGACAAACATCCGGCGGTTGGGAGGGTCACGCCGAGTGCTGCAATAAGTTCCCGTCGTCTCATAACGGCGTCTACTCTTTCGACACGTAAGAATGCTAATCAAGGTATCATCTTTATTTTAGCTAAGCAGAGTTCCTTCGGAGAATCGGGTAGGCGTACACAGGAGGCCGGTATGAGAAAAACTAGAGTTACGGTAATAGCCATATTGACCGATACGTGAGTTCCCATACTTACTGACCTAACAAAATCCCTCCCAGATGATGGTACACAGGCCTTAAACGGTCGAAAGCCCCTTTCGCGCTCGACTCCCGGGCCTCGCTGCGCGCTTCGGTCGCTGCGCTCCCTGCAGTGCTTGCGTCGTCCGGGTTCGCCGACCCGCGAAAGCCCCTTTCAGTCCCGCCCGGCGGCGGGCGTGTGGGCTGCTGTAGACAGCGTCGTCACAGCGGGCGAAACTAGCGATTTGACGGGATAGCCGGCCGCTGGTAAAATGGAGTCTCGTCGCATTACTTCCGATCGGGCAATTGGCCGCCTACGGAGTGTACGCCCGTGTCTGATGGAATCGCTATGCGATGTGGCCTTCGCGACGGAGCTGGTCGGCGTCGGACTTCTCGTAGCGCCAGGTGATGTCGGCCTTTTCGTCCTGCCAGTCCCACGGCTCGACGAGGACCACGTCGTCCTCGCGGATCCAGATGCGCTTTTGCATCTTGCCCGGAATGCGTGCGGTGCGTTCTTCCCCGTCGGCACAGCGGACTGTGACTCGGTTCGCCCCCAGCATGTTCGTGACCGTCGCGAAAACCTCGTCGTCTTCGGGCATTCGGAGGTTTTTGCGGCTGCTCTCGTCCTCGCTCATACGTCGTGGTTGGCGTTGGAGGGTTTTAAACTCTATCAACGAAACCGTGCCGACTCCGGTCCAACGACGGCGTCGGATCGCGGTCGGCGGCGATCCGATGACTGCCGACACCCCAAACCACGCCGTTTATTTTGGGCGGCAATCGACTGACGCGTATGCTCGATAAACTCGGCCCGCTCGGTATCGCGGGGCTCGTCATCGTTCTCGTCGGAATCGCAGTCATTGCCTACGGGAATTACATCGTCGCTGCCGGTATAGCGATCGTGCTCGTCGGACTAGCTCTGACCGTCAAGGCACTGGTCTCGGGGATGCTCGGGGCCTTCGGCATGATGTAAGACGGTACAGACAGGCGTTTCGCACCGTCCGGCGGCCCGATAACTGGATAACGTTAACGTGCTACCAGCCGTATGGATTCCTATGGGATACACGTTGCACTATTACGACCTGGTGTTGCTCTGTATCGCCGCGAGCCTCGCCGCCGGGGTCCTCATCGGAATCGCGACGCCGATCGCGTTCGAAGTCGCGATCGCGGGGCTCGGCATCGTCGCCATCGGCTTCGTCGCCCACGCGCTGTTCGTCAACGGTCCCGTCGACAAGTTCGAGGACTTAGGCGAGGAAGTCGAACCCGCGGATGTGCCGCAGGTTCTCTCGCCGCTCGAGACCCAGGACTGAACCAGCCGCACTCAGGCTTCGTTGTCTCCCGCGCGATGCTCGCTGATGAGCTGGTCGACCATCGACGCCTTCTGGTCGCGTCTGCGGTCTCGAGCGCGCTCGTGCCAGTCGTCGATCACGGCCTCGACGTCCTCCTCTCGAGCGACGGCGAGTTCGTCGACCTCCTGCATGGCGACGTCGCCCGCCGGGCCGACGGGGAGTTCGGCCTCGAAGAGGATCCGGTCGGCCGCATCCGAGAGCCCGCCGTCCTTGAGGACGACTCGCGGTTCGAACGAGGCGAGCAGTTCCGCGGTCGACTTGCCGGCACCGCTTGCATCCCGGACGTAGACGACGTCTCCGGCCGCGATGCCGTACTGGTCGTCGGCCTCGCGGATCGCGCCCTTGGTGAACTGCTCGATCACCTTCACCGGCACCAATCCTTCCTTTTTCGCCGACACGTCGCTGAAGTTCGAGTGATCGAGCTTCCAGAGGGCTTTCATCCGCTCGACTTTGTCCTCCAAGTCGGCGACGTTCTCGCGGGCCTCGTCGCGTTCGCGCTCGAGGCGCTCGATTTTCGCCTCGAGGCGGCTCACCTCCGACTCCTTGCGGATCTGACGGCGTTCCTCGCGCCGGGAGACGGTGAGTTCGGCCTCGAGGTCCTCGATTCGCTCGTCTTTGGTCTCGAGGCGGTCCTCGAGGCGCTCGACGTGTGACTGGAGGCGTTCGACCTGCCGGTCGAGCGATTTGATTCGCTTTTCCTCCTCGGTGAGTTCCCGCGGTTCGTGCTCGGTCGTCTCCTCTTCGTCCTCAGCCTCGTCGGTGAGGTCCCGCAGGACGGCCTCGACGCTCTCCTCGCCGGCGACGACGCGCGCCGTCACCTCGCCCCGATCGATCCCCGGCGGGAGTTTGTCTGCGATTCGCTCGAACTGATCCTCGTGGTCGTCGACCGCGTACAGCGCCGCGGCCATCGCGTCGCGCTGGTGATCGTCGTCGTAGGGATGCTCGCGCGTGCGGTGTTGCTTTTCGTCGATCGGGAGGTCGCTGGTCGGCGTCCACGCCGCGGCGTCGAAGCTCCGGCGGAACTTCTCGACGGTTTCGGGTATCGGGGTCACGTCCGCCGCGACGATGACCGGTCGCCCGCGCTCGACGATCCACTCGATCACGTCCGCGGCGTCGCTGGTTCGCGAACTCCAGACGTCGAGGATCTCGCCCTCGAGGCTGGCGATGGCGACCGCGGTGGTCGTTCCCGGATCGATGCCGACGACGACGTGATCGCGGCGTTTGACGAGCGGCTGGAACTCGATCCCGTCGCGGCGTTCGCGCTCGATTTCGATACGGACGTCGCCCGAGCGCTCGTTCGAGACGGGAATGTCGCTCGGACGCGCCTGCACCGTGAACACGGCGTTGGCGTAGCCGCCGTAGGACTCTCGGATATCGCTTTCGTACTCGAGGTTCTCGTCCTCGAGTTCGGATTCGACCTCGCGGGCGCGGCGCTTGACCGAGCCGTGGATCCGCCGGGTGTAGCGATCCTCGCTCCAGCCGCCCTTTCCGGTCGAGCGGCCTCTCGAGACTTTCACCGTCGTCGTATCGGTGAACGCCGAGACTTCGTGGCCGACGTTGTGGGCGGCGAGTTTGGCGGCGGCTTCGGCCTCTTTCATCGGGTCCTTGCCGTAGGGGATTCCGTGGCGTTTGGCGACGCGGGAGAGCGGTTCGGGCTGTTCGGCCCCCGTCACCTGCACGAGCCGTGTATCGGCGGGCAGCGACCCCAGAAAGTGGATCAACTGGTCTTTGTCCGCCGCCAGTTCGTACATGTTGTCCGTCGCGACGATAGCTGGCTCGACGTCGTCGATCAATCGCCTGAGTTTGCGGTGGGTAACGACGTCTCGAGTGAGGTCCTCGCCGTCGTACTGGACCAGCGCGTAGGAAGGCGAGTCACCGCGGACATCCCCGCTCTGAATGTCGACGCCGAAGACGACTGCGTTCAACGCACTCGTTCGGGTGCTCACGGACGACTATAGGGGCGAGAACGGTATAAATCCGGCGCGGAATCGCCGCAGTGCTTCGATCCGCGGTATTCACAATGTATTTACACACCGCGTCGTTTTTTGTGGCAATAGAATGTCGTCGGAGCAGTCCTCGCGCGACTCCGTACTCGGATACGCGGTACTTGCGGCGCTACTCCTCGCCGTGATCGGTCACGAGGTATATGGGGTGCCACTCAACCAACTGCTGCAGACGGGACTTTTAGTCGCGCTGGTGGTGATATCCTACCAGATACTGCTCGTACTGAAGGACATCCGGCGAAAACTGTGACATCACCCCACCGACACACCGAATCGTGTCGGTTCAAACGGCCGAAACGAACGCTCAGACGTCCTGATACGGAATCTCGATTTGGTCGCCGTCTTCCGGCAGCAAGACCTCGCAGTCGAAGACGTCTCGAGCCTGCTCGAGGTGGTCCTCGACGTTGCCGGCGTACCGCGAGGAGATGTGCATGAGCGCCAGCCGATCCGCCCCGGCTCTGCGGGCGATTTCGGCCGCCTGCCGCGCCGTCGAGTGTGCCGTGTCCGTCGCCCGTTCGGTTCGGTCGTCGGCGAACGTCGCGTCGTGGATCAGCAGGTCCGGCTGATCGACCGCCTCGAGCGTCGCTTGCGTCGGGCGGGTATCACCCGTGTACACGAGCGAGCGGCCGGGGCGGGGCTCGCCGACGACCTGTTCCGGTTCGACGACGGTGCCGTCCTCGAGTTCGACGGCCTCACCTCCGTGGAGTCTCGAGAACTTCGGGCCGACCGGGACGCCGAGTTCTTCGGCGCGTTCGCGGTCGAATCGGCCCTTGCGGTCGTCCTCGACCAGCGCGTAGCCGACCGAGCGCGTGTCGTGGTCGGTCTCGAAAACCCGAACTTCGTACTCGTCGGCGCGGTGGGCGACATCGCCGCCGCCGACCTCGTTGATCCGGACCGGAAACGACGGTCGGTTACCGAGCGCGTTGACGAGCGACGAGATTTCCGATCGAGTGCCCCGCGGCGTGTGGATGGCAAGCGGGTCCGTCCGGTCGTTGAACGCCATCGTCTGGAGGAGTCCCGGGATGCCCAGCACGTGGTCGCCGTGGAGGTGCGTCACGAAGAGATGGGAGATCGAAAACCCCGTTCGAAACCGCATCATCTGTCGCTGCGTCCCCTCACCGGCGTCGAACAACAGTTCGTCTCCTTCGCGCGCGACGAAGAGGCTGGTGGGGTTCCGTCGAGCGGTTGGAATCGCCCCGCTGGTTCCGAGAAACGTCACGCACAATGGCATTAGCTACGGTTCGGACCGCGGCGACTAAACCGGCTTCGGATCGACGCTCCCGCCGGACCCCCGATTTCGACCGCGTTCCGAGAGATCACCGCAGCCGATCGCGTTCTATCGAATCACCGAATACGACCGCGTTCCGTCGACCTATCGTCGCGATCGTGCGGCCTCGAGACGGTTTGCAGGGTCGACTCCTCGGTCCGGGGCCGACCCTCGGCGAATGAATCGTTCTGATTCGCTCCTCGACCATCACATCAACTTCCGCCCGTTATCCCCGATCAGTACCAGCGATCGGCCCTCCAACCGGTTATCACTGGCACGAGCCGCTCTCCGTGACTTCGACGTCAGCGGAGAGCGCTGCGGCCGTTCCTGTCGCGATTTCCTTCCAGTAGGCTCGGCGGGTCGCGTAACTCTGTGAGAGGAAGACGCTCTCCTCGCCGAGGTCGTCGACGAGCAGCCCGTCTCCCGTCAGGCCGTCGTCGTCCGGCAGCGTCGCCTGCTCCGCACAGGACGGCAGCGCATCGTTGATCGAATCGCGGACGTCCTCGAGCAGCGACAGCGTCGCGTTTCCGGCCACGACGATCCCGTTGTCACAGACGCCGCCGAAGTCGACCGCGACGTCGAAGTCGTCGTCTGCGATCGTCTCGAGTTCGGGATACGATTCGGGCGAGAGCGCCATCGACGGGACGTACCACCGCTGGAACGCGCCCGCATCTGGCCCCCAGCCCTTCGTCCGCCAGCACGTTGCGTCGGCCAGATCCGCGGCGTGTTCGGCCTGATCGTCGGTTTTTGGCTGGACGGCACCGCCGTGGGGTGCGATGAAGATGTGGTCGGTGCCGTTTTCGTCTAAGCGCTCGATCAGTTCGCCCTGCTCTCTGGCCTCCGATTCGGAGAGGCTGGGGTTCGGTATCGTCGTCGAGATTTCGGCGTCGAACTCCTCGTCGCTCACCGAGCAGTCACCGGCGGGACCGGGACAGCTCGTCTCGTCGGTGGTCGCCTGCAGCTCCGTCGATCCGAGGTCGAGCCGACAGCGGGCGCTGTCGGACATGCGAACGATGTCCGTCGGCGCTTCGGGGCGTTCTTCCGCGATCGTATAGACCGCAAACTCGCTCGAGTCGTCCGGTCGGGACAGTCGAACTTGCTGACCGGCCGAGAGGTCGTGAGCCGAGAGCAGTCGGGGATCGGCCGAGATCGACGTTCGATTGTCCACGAAGTCGGCCTGTCCGTCGGCGAGCGAACAGACCAGGGCCGTCTCGAGGTCCTCGTCGCTGACGACCCTCGAGGCCGCCTCGTAGGATCCGACGGCGAGGCCGAGTACCGCCGGGGTTCCGACCATAGCGGTCAGGAGCGACCGTCGCGACGGATTGAGTCGGTCGATGCGTCCGTTGGTGTCTGAATCGTTTGTCATGGTGTCATCGTCTCAGTGGGAGCGTACCGCCTCCCGAGCGGTAGTCGGCGAGCGAAGCGTCTTCGATCGAGTGCCGGCGAGCCGAGTGAGACCCGCCGGCGTGGGTGGTCGTCTCTACATGATCACCTCTGTACGTGGGAAAGCCGAGACAGTGCGCCGTCGGCGTCGCCGGACGATTGAGAGTCGACCGACTGAACCGGGAGTTGGGAATCGACGGGTTGCGGAGGCAGTTCCAGTTCGAGATCCGACTCGGACGTGTCGATCGATTCCGGTGGCTCCGAGTGGCGCTCGATTTCGTCGTCGATGTCGCGCATAAACTCGGCGACGGTATTGCCCATTACGAGCACCGGCCACCCGTCCGCTATCATCTCCTCGAGAACCGATAGCGCCGACTCGGTTTCCGGATCGTGGCAGATTACGGGGAACGACGCTTTGTCGGCGAAGAGCTCCGCGTGACCGCCTGCGACCCGCGCCTGTTCGATCGCGCCGTCGTCGAAGAGCCCCTCGAGATAGTCGTGGAACGAGGCCGTTCGAGCCCGGCGGTCTCGGCGGAGGTAGACGAACGGCTGGATCCGTTCGTCGTCGTCGACGAGCGCCTGGCGAACCATCTCGGTGCTCTCGACGTCGTTGACGTCGGCCGCGTTGTACACCCGGCCGCCGAGCGCGTGGGTCCACTCGACGCGAAACTCATCGAGCATCGACTCGCGCTGTCGATCTGACAGCGGTTCCTCGTCGATGGCCTCGAGGACGTGATCGAGCGCGTAGATACACTCCGCAGCGGGGATGTTCTGATGGCGTTCGGGGACGTCGACGTGGGAAACGGTCGCATCCACGGCCTCGAGTTCGCGCTCGATGTACTCCCGGAGACGCGGATCCTGTTCGCCGTTGACGACGTGCGTTCCGGCGGGGGTCGCGCGGGCGAACGCTCTCGCGATGTCCGCGCGAGTGCCGCCGAGCGTATCGCGGTGGTCCTGGCGAACGTTCGTGAGAACGAGCACGTCGGGGTCGCCGAACCGCTCGTTCATCATCCGCGTCGTGTAGTCGGTGATCCCCTGGTTCTCGAGGACCAGCGCATCGACGGGGAAGTACTTTCGAAGCTCGTGGACGTTTTCGTAGAGCGTAACGCGCTCGCCGCGGTCGATCGGGTTTTCCTCGCCGTCGTACAGCGAGAGGGGGTGATTGCCGGTGACCTTCGCGTAGGCGTCGTAGCCCCGGGATCGAAGGACGTCGTAGATCCGTTCGGTCGTTCCCGATTTGCCGCGGGTTCCGGAAACGACGATTTTGACGCCGATTTCCTCGAGTCGGCGTCGGTGTTCGGTGCCGCGGGTGAGCGGCCCAGCGATGCGTCGAGCGAGCCGCGTGAGCGGCTCGGGAACGACCGTTGAAGCGGTATCGTAAGACATTGATAGTGTATCGTATCGATAGTGGGAGTTCGTCAGGTGTGGCTGCTGTGTGTCCCGGCGCGCTGTCGGTCGGCGTCCGAACTCGAGGGACGAAGTCGCTCGAGACGGAGCGCAGACGCCGCGCCGACGACGAGCGCACCGACGAGCAGCGCGATCTGTGGAAGCGCCGAGAGGTTCGTCGTGAGCACACCGCCCGGCTCCGGCGTCACGATCAGTCGGAGACCGCCGAGAAAGAGGGCGAACGCGCCTGCAGACAGCGAGATCGATGTCGGTCTGTGCTCCGGTGGCATCCGGTGTAGGTTGTACGCGCCGATTCCGATCAGGATAGCCGTAAAGAACAGGTGTAACCCGGTCGTGACCGGGAAGACGATCGCGATCGGGATCGATCCCGCGATAGCGATAACGAGGCCCGTCCCGAGCAGCACCCGTCCGTACAGCAGCGTCGACCGGTGGAACAGAGTCAGCAGGCCGTAAACGACGGCGACACCGAGAACGTACAACGGGAGCACGGCAGCCGATCGGAGGGCGAACAGGGCGAGCAACGGAAGCGCGATGATTCCGTTGAGCCTGATTCCCCACCGCATGTACGCCCCTTCCGAGACGACCATCCCGAGCGCGATGACGAGAAGGACGACCGGCAGAGAGATTTCGAGGAAGCCGCCCATATCGCTGATCGCGGCGTTCCGAGCGGCGGCGATGTCCGAGTTCGGACCGAACAACACGGGGGGCGTGAGCCGGCCGATTCGGGGCGCCATCGTGAGATTGACGAGCGCACCGCCGAGGCCGATCAATCCGACGAGCACACCGACGCTCGCCGCGATGTCCTCGAGGCGTCGATCCGAGTCCAGCTGGTGATAGTTGTATGCCGCGACGCCGGGGAGGATACTCCCGGCGAACGTCGCCGTCGAAAGCGTGATGCCGGAAACGCCGAGCGCGACGAGACTGCCGAAGACGGCCAGCGGGACGATCATACTGAGTATCATGCTCGCCAGCAGCAGCTGTCGCCCGAACAACAGCGTTCGTCGTTGCAACACCGCCAATCCGGCGTAGGCGGCGAGCACGCCGATGACGAATGCGGGGAGTGCGAGGACGTCGTAGAGGGCGTACACTGCGAACATCGGAACCACGAGGACGCCGGAAAGTCGAAGTCCGTACGTCTGAACGACTGCGATTCCGATCAACAGTCCGACTATCATCAACAGCGAAGCGACGATCATCGACGTATCGCCCTCCACCAGCGTACTCGAGCGCACTCGGTGACCTCGAGTGACCGATCCGACGAGGACAGCGTATGAGCACCTCGTATGGACCGATTTTCATGGTCTGTTCCCGGAGCACCAATGGCGTTCGTCGCTGAAGCACCCATACGAGTCTAAACATCAAAGCAATAAATAAAGTTTATCTAGCGTTGTATTTTACTTCTAGAAAATCTATACTAACTAGTAAATTACTTATTGATATAGAAATATAAGTAGCATGTTAAGAGTATGACGGGTAAAAGATAGTCTATAATTGGTGAACGTTTTCACGAGTGATCGGTGCCTCGAGCGTCGTTCAGGGGCGGATTGACCGAAAAAAGATAGGCGAGTGTACACGACACCGAAAGTAGAGGCGGGTAAATCGCGTCGGTTGTATCCGCCGGAGAACATATGACGGCCCTACGAGGCACCTCCACTACGAAGGGGGCAATGACTACGCCGAACGAACTCGACGTTTTACGTCCACGGGGCTCGAAGTATCCGTATCCAGTTGGTATATGAGTTCGAGACCTGAGTTCGGTACGATCAAACGAGTCGCCGCAATCTTGATCGCGCTCGCCGTCGTTCTCGCGGCGGGCGTCGTCATCGGACAGGCACCGGCTATCTTCGGCGTCGACGAGGACCCGGACGCGTCGATCGAGTTCGATGATCAACAGAGCGACGGAACCAACGTGACGGTTTCGTCGGTTTCGGTCTCGGAAGGCGGGTTCGTCGTCGTCAGCGATAGCAACGGAAACATCCTCGGCGTCTCCGACTACCTCGGGTCTGGAAGCCACGAAAACGTCACCGTCAACCAGACCGACGCCGACGATCGCGAGATGCTCGGCCAGTTGACCGCGACCGCCCACCAGGATACCACTAACAACGAGACCTACGCCTACAACGAAACCGACGGCGAGGAAGACCAACCGTACATCGAAGACGGGTTTCCGGTCAGCGACACCGCATCGGTGACGATGGCCGATCGAGACGACGCCGTCGGCGACTCGTTCACCGTCGAATCGATCGACGCCCCGTCGTCGGGGACGACCAACGAAACCATTTCCGTGACCGGCGAAATCCGAAACCCGACCCAGGACCTCGACCAACAGCAAGTCGACCTCCGGATCGACGGGGCCGTCCTCGAGCGGCGGGTGCTCGAACTCGAGCCCGACGAGACTCGAGAAGTGACGTTCGACGTCGACACGAACGGAACGGATCCCGGCGAGCAGACGATCGGCATCTATACCGAAGGCGACGGTGCAGTGGAGATGATCGACCTCAAGTTCGACGGAACGGCGGCCGTCGAACCCGCCGGCGGAAACGAAACGAACGTCACGGCGAACGCAACCGTCCCAGCGACGGGATTCCTGGCGGTCGAACAGACCGATGGCGACGACCAGAGCGCGCCGCTGGGAACGAGCGAAGAGCTCCCGCCCGGCGACCACGAGAACATTTCCATCGAACTCGAGGAGTCCGTCGGCGAGGACGAGCAACTGAGAGTGGTCCTCTACGAGGGCGATCCGAGCGATTTCGACGGGGCAACACGGGTCGAACGCGAGGGCGGAACGCCCGTCGAGAGCGAGTTCACCGTCGCCGAACTGGAGGAGTAACCGACCGATTCTTACCCGTCCCGTCCGTATCGACCGGCGATGGATGCGCCGCTGTGGACCGAGACGTACGCCCCGACTCTCGAGGAGCTGCCCCAGGACGACGCCCGCAGATACCTCGAGCGGGCGGTCGACGAGCCGATTAACCTGATCCTGCAGGGGCCACCAGGAAGCGGCAAGACGGCGGCGGCGCGCGCGCTGGCTCGCGAGGTCTACGGCGATGACGTGGACAACGACCTGATCGAGATCAACGTCGCCGACTTCTTCGGCCGAACGAAGACCGAGATCAAGAACGATCCCCGGTTCGCGGGCTTTCTGGTCGGACGGTCGTCGATGTCAAAGCGGGACATGATCAACCACGTGCTCAAAGAATCCGCGAGCTACGCGCCCGTATCGGGTGCGTACAAGACGATTCTCCTCGACAACGCAGAGGACATTCGCGAGGACTTCCAGCAGGCCTTGCGTCGGATCATGGAGAAACACCACCGGACGACGCAGTTTATCGTCGCGACGCGCCAGCCGACGAAGCTCATTCCGCCGATCCGATCGCGGTGTTTCCCCGTCTCGTTTCGAGCGCCCTCGAGCGAGGAGACCGTCGCCATCCTCGAGCGCATCGTCGAGGCCGAAGGGGTTGAGTACGACGCCGACGGCCTCGAGTTCGTCGCCGGCTACGCGAACGGCAACCTCCGAAAGGCGATCCTGGCCGCCCAGACGACCGTCGAAGACGAGGGCGAACTCACGATGACCGGGGCCTACGAGACCATCGGCGAAGTCGGCCTCGCCGACGAGATCGAGTCGATGGTCGACGACGCAGAGGCAGGCGAGTTCACCGACGCGAGAAAGACGCTCGACGACCTGCTGGTAGACGAGGGACTCGACGGCGGCGAAGTCCTCGAGGAGATCCTCTCGGTCGCGCGAAAACGATACCACGGCGACGAACTCGCCCGGATGCACCGGCTCGTCGCGGATACGGAGTTCGAAATGCAGGAGGGCTCGAGCGACCGAATCCACGTCTCGCACGTACTCGCGGAGTTAGGTCGGAATGGCTGAGAACCCAGCCGAGTCCGCACGCGATGACCGCTCGGACGCAACCGGCGCGTCGAACTCGACCGGCATTTCCTACACGACTCGAGCGTGGGCGATCTTCCCGCTCTCGCCGATGGTCGATACCGCCCTCGAGCTCAGCGGACTCCTCGGGAATTCCGTCGATTCGACGATCGCGTTCACCCTCGGGCTCGTGATTACCGTTGTGCTCGCAGAACTCCTGCTTCGAACCGTCGGCCCCGCAATCGTCGGTCCGCTCTGGTTCGGCGTCTTCACGTTGATCTGCGGAGCGCTCTTCGTCCTCGCGGCCGCATCGGTAGTCGACCTCGAGTCCGACGCGATCCAGCGGACTGTCTTCGCGCTCTTGCTCGCCTGTAGCGCGCTCGTGGTCGGGGTAACGACGCGCCAGCGACTCGAGAACGGACCGGCGAGGAGCTGAGATCGGCCCGAGATGAGATGAGATGACGGGTACCTAACGCCACCGGTTCCCGGCAGGACCACGCACGATTATCTACCTCCCGCGAGAACGCTGAGTCATGACCGCGCTACTCGAGACGTACATCGAAAACCGATTTCCCGTCCAGCCGAACCACGCGAACAACAACGGGACCCTCCACGGCGGGAACCTCATGAAGTGGCTCGACGAGGTCGGCGGCATGTCGGCGATCAGGTTCGCCGGCGAATCCTGCGTCACCGCTCGCGTCGACGAACTCGATTTCCTCCGGCCGGTGCCGCTCGGCGAAACCGCGCTCATCGAGGCGTACGTCTACGATGCGGGGGAGACGAGCGTCAACGTCGCGCTGCGGGCGTGGCGCGAGGAGCCACGGTCGGGCGAAACGGAACTCACGACCGAATCGACGTTCACCTTCGTCGCGATCGACGAGGACGGTACGCCGATACCGGTGCCGGACCTCACCGTCGAGAGCGAGAAGGGCGAGCAACTTCGCGAGCGGGCACTGTCCGCGAGCGAGTGAGTGCTTTCGAACTGGGTTGCGCACTCGAGAGACACGCGACGAAACTGAAAGCTGACGAATACGGAGACGATCACGCGTTCGCATCGACGAACCGCTCGAGAACCTCGTCCGGAACCGGGTTTCTGTATTCGAACGACTCGTCGGTACATAGGTGCTCGAAGTCCCTGTCGGTTGTTACGATCGCATCTGCATCGGCGGCGCGCGCGAGTGCCACATAGAACGAATCGTATACGTCGTGGTTTTTCTCCGCGCTGATATCGTATGCCGACAGCACGAGATCGTCGTCGACGTCGACGAATTCCATGGGATATTGAAGGAGTGACGAGACTGCATTTCGAGCCTCGACCGTCTCGAATCCGAAATCCTCGAGAAGCCACTGGATACGTAGCGGGAGATACCCAAAGACGACGAGCGTATCCGCCCCCGTGAGTGCAGGGACGAGTTCGTCGGCGACGTAGGAGTGGCCAGGATGGTCGTCGATCAGCTGAATCGCCAAGGCATTCAGATCGGGGACGACGCGCGCTGTCATCTCACGTCCCACCGAACGTTGCATCACCTGCATCACGGAACGCCTCGTCTCCCCACTCGTCGCCCCGTGTCAACGTTTCGAGGTCGGGAAGGGAACGAACAAGCCGAATCTCTCCACCGTCACGAATCACGTGAAACTCCGTCCCGTCCTCGAGGTTGAGATCATCACGGAGCGCTTTGGGGATCGTAAGCCGACCGCGATGGTTGAGTTGAGCCGTACCGTACTCGTCCTCCTCGTTTATATCGGGGTTTGGGTTCGTTTTGCTCACGAAATCCACCGTACGCTAGGAGAGTGTATCGATCACCATAAGCCCCGGTGATTAGTTCAATCAGATCAGTCTAATCGGTATCGTTCGGTTTATTCGAGTACCAACACGTACCGCGTCAGCGACCGGTGCACCCGCCGCTCGAAGGCCGCCTCGAGTTCCCAGCCCGCCGCTCTGGCCTCGCTGAGCCACGAGCGGTCGGCGACGACGACGGCGCGGGGGGCGACCCGGCGGGCTTCGGCGAGCGCGCCCGAGACGA
The DNA here is from genome assembly GCF_000517625.1 of Halostagnicola larsenii XH-48. Classification (GTDB taxonomy): domain Archaea; phylum Halobacteriota; class Halobacteria; order Halobacteriales; family Natrialbaceae; genus Halostagnicola; species Halostagnicola larsenii. The sequence continues at coordinate 2,618,185 of NZ_CP007055.1, forward strand.
GGTCCTCGAGTCGGTGCGTCTCGATTTTCGACTGGCGGCCGTAGGGAGCGTCGAAGACGACGCCGTCGACCGAATCGTCGGCCAGCGGCAGTCTGGTCGCGTCGCCGCGACCCACGTGCCACGACCCGCGAGGTGTACCGGTCGGCGACTCGGTCGGGTCGTCCAGAAAGTGCTCAAGGTTCGTACACGCGCCGCGAGCCATCTTCTCCTGGGCGTCGGTCCCGACGACGTCAGCGCCGACGAGCCCCGCTTCGACGAGGACGCCGCCGGTTCCGCACATCGGGTCCAGAATCTGTCGACCCTCGCGGGCCCCGGCGACGTTCGCGACGGCTCGAGCGAGCAGCGGATCCATGCTGCCGGGCTGGAAGAACGGTTTGTCCGTCGGCGCACGCGACCCGAAATCGCGGACGCTTTCGGCGGTGAGCCAGCCGAGCGCACAGACCGAGACGCGTTCACTCTGTGGCGTCGTACTCGAGTCTCCTCGCGTCTCCCCGGCCAGTATCGGCTCGAGGTCGTCACCACTTTCGAGTTCGCCCACCGAAAACGCCGCCCGGAGGACGTGATCCGGTTCCTCGAGGTCGACCGAAAAACCGCGGTCGACCAGCACGCCGCCGAGGGTTCGCTCGACTTCCGTGGTGGAGACGCCGCTCGAACCCCGGATATCGGTCGCCCGGACGGCGACCGAGCCCTCGCGCTCGAGCGTCGCCGTCTCGAGCAACGCGCGAGCGCTCTCGAGCGTGGCGTCGGTTCGACCGAGGAGTTCACTCGCCCGGTGGGTGTACGCAAGCCCGCGGACCCGCTCCGGGGCGAGACCGCGTGCGACGGCAATTCCCGGGGCGATTCGGCTGACATCGGCCGCCGCGCTCGCCGCTTCCCGCGCTGCGAACCGGTCGTCCTCTCCGCCCAACTCGAGGAAGTACACGACCGTTCGTCGCTTCGGGTCGAGTATGAGCCTACCGCTTTCGACGACTCGCCCAGCGAGCGAAACGAGCGAATCGGGCGAGTGTCCCCATCGAGACAGCACGAGACCCGATATAACGGAAACTGACAGCTGGAACACAAACCGGAGAGACGGGGTGCGGGCACCAACCTTTATAAAGCTTAAATACGTCTTTTTAAGCGACTTATGACGGATCCGAAGGACACCATCAATATCGAAAACGTGGTGGCGTCGACCGGCATCGGGCAAGAACTCGACCTCCAGAGCGTCGCGATGGACCTCGAGGGGGCCGACTACGATCCCGAGCAGTTCCCCGGTCTCGTCTACCGAACCCAGAATCCCAAGTCCGCCGCGTTGATTTTCCGGTCGGGGAAGATCGTCTGCACCGGCGCGAAAAGCACCGACGACGTTCACGAAAGTCTCCGTATCGTCTTCGACAAGCTTCGTGAACTCCAGATTCAGGTGAACGAGGATCCGGAAATCGTCGTCCAGAACATCGTCACCTCGGCCGACCTCGGCCGGAATCTGAACCTGAACGCGATCGCGATCGGCCTCGGCCTCGAGAACATCGAGTACGAACCCGAGCAGTTCCCGGGACTCGTCTATCGACTCGACGATCCGGACGTCGTCGCCCTGCTCTTTGGCTCCGGAAAACTCGTCATTACCGGCGGCAAGCAGCCGGTCGACGCCGAACACGCGGTCGACAAAATCGTCTCCCGGCTCGAGGACCTCGGCCTGCTCGAGTAATCCAGTTTTACCGTTCGATTCGCAAAACCTACGTCTCAGTTCTCGAGGAGGAGTTTTCGGCTCTTGACGAGTGGGTTCGTTCACCGACCGTTACACCGAGTTCGAGCCCTCGAGCGGTGTAACGCGATCGCGAGAACGGTCACTGATATCGATAGCAACGAGATTTGTTCGATCACGGCAGTGTCCATGACGACATCGTAGAGACGCCGTTGCCCGCGCTCTCGTGGACTAATACATGCTTAAACGCCTCGAGAGTACGTGTGGAATCCTCGAGAGAGATATGTAGAAAGACCTGTTGGTTTCGTCGAGTTAGAATCGTTTACCGGGTCGAAAACGGTCTCAAATGGTCTAAACTAACGGCGAATCGTCCAAAGCCGACGAACGACCGACTCCGTTTAACAGGTCCCAGAAGAGGAGCATCAGGTGCCGATGAAGATTCCACACCCGACCACGGATCGAGTGTCGCCCTCCACGGCGGAGCCAGGACTCGAGAGTCTCACCCTCGATACCCTCCAAAGCGTCCTGAGCAGTCGTCGGCGTCGTGCGATCATCCGGTACGTCCTCGCGGCCGGCGAGTCCGTTACCGTCCACCAGCTCGTGCGGGCGCTTTCCGAATCGGAGAACGACCCGACCTTCGAGACGACCTTCCTCGAGCGCTGTCAGCGAGTCCACGACTCGCTCTCGCAGACGCACCTCCCGACGCTCGAGGAGTACGGTATCGTCGAGTACGAACCCGGAACCGGTCGCGTCTCCCCTGCAGCACACCTGTTGACCCTCGAACCGTACGTCGGTCGCGGACCGATCGGCGGCGATTCGTAGGATCGTCCCCCTGACGCTTTCTGCCTGCCTCGGCCGGATACTGGATCCGACCGGGCGGCTCGGTACGCCGAGTAGCATCGGTATACTCGCCGTAGGCGTATACTACGGATTCTGTCGGTAGATCAACTTGTTTATGACTAATGATATCATGATTATCCGGAAATTTGTAATGAGATGGCGGACGTTCATGACCGGTGCAGGGGGAATCGGTGCGGTGACGATCGGTACTCTGGCGCTTACAGATACCGCGGCCGCCGAGGTCGAGACGGGACTGTTCGGCGTCGAGAACGAACACTTCGATACGAACAGCGGTCGAATGGAACGCCTCGAGTTCATCGTCTCGAACGACGGCAAACGGTCGGGGACCTACGACTATCGGGTTCGACTCGAGCACGAAGACCGACTCCTCGGCGGGGACGAGCGTATATCTGGGATACTCTCGAGCGGAAGCAAGGAGGTGTTCGACCTCGAGTTCGCACCACCGCGGGCGGGGACCGTCGCCGTGCTGGTCGACGACGAAATCGTCGACGAGGTTACCGTCCGATCGCGGCGGTCCGATGACGAAGCCGACGATGACGACAACGGGGGCGGCGACAACGCCGGCTCTGTCGCTACCGGCGGTGGGGTAACGATCGTCGGAAAAGCGGCGAGTGCGAGCTAACGCTATTCGACGAGACGTTCGATTTCCGTCACCAGAATGTCGCTCGCGCCGGCGTTTTTGACCTCGGTGATCGTCTCGAAGACGTCCCGTTCGTCGACGACGGCGTGGACCGCGACTTTCTCGCCCTCGCCGTTGGCGACGTCCATCACGGTCGGGCCGCCGAGTCCGGGGATGACATCGCGAACGTCCTCGAGTTCGTCCCGCGGGACGTTCATCATCAGGTACCGCTTGCCGTCCGCAGAGAGGACCGACGAGAGCGCCGTCTGAATCTCTTGGACCTTCGGATCGTCGGCGACGTCGTCTCGAGCGAACAGATAGACCGAACTCGAGAGGACTTCGGCGATGACGCCGAGGTTATTCATTCTGAGGGTCGTCCCAGTGGACGTGATGTCGACGATGGCGTCGGCCATCTCGACGTGCGGCGTGAGTTCCGTCGCCCCGGTGACCTCGACGATGTCGGGTTCGATGCCGGCGTCGTCGAAGAACTCGCGGGTAACGTTCGGGAATTCGGTGGCGACAGTCTTGCCCGCCAGATCCGCGACGGCGTCGATATCTCCGTCTTCGGGCGACGCGAGCACGAGGCGACAGCGACCGAACTCGAGGTCGAGTAGCTCCTCGATGCGGTCAGTCTGGGCTTCGCGAGCCTGATCGAGGCCGGTGATACCGAGGTCGGCCGCGCCGTCGGCGACGTACTCGGGAATGTCGGCCGCACGGGCGAACAGGATCGTCACGTCCGGATCGACCGTCTCGGCGTAGAGTTTGCGATCGGCACCGTTTTCGATATGCAGTCCCGCCCGCTCTAAGAGATCGATCGTCGGCTCGTGCAGGCGGCCCTTGTTGGGAACGGCGATACGCATTAGGCGAATAGTAGCGGCCCTGCGGGAATTGTCTTTCCTTTCAGGCGGTGAGAGCGAGCGCGACGAGCTTCCGGATGCTCGTCGGACACCCGTTCGCAATTGGAAGCGGGTCTCACGCCGTCTGCGTCGGGAAGAGGAATTCCGCGACCGGAATCGTCAGGTAGGCTTCGACGAACGCCGCGACGACGAGCATGAGCCAGGCGAAGACGACCAACAGCGCCGTCCGGGCGAGGTACGGTTTCGTGAACAGCGCCGGTCGCTTGCCGAGAACGCGTTCTCCTGCCCGGTAAACGAACCTGAAGCCGACGCCCGCACCGACGAACAGCGCAGTCAGTTCGAAGATACCGTGGGGGACGAGCAGTGCGACGACCAGGCCGTAGCCGACTTCCCCGCCGATAGCGACGGCGATGTTCCCGACGATCAGCCCGTTGAGCGTCATGACGAAGAACGTGAACAAGCCGAGAGTCAGCGCGCCGAGGATCGACGCGAGAAACGGCGGCGTGTTGTTGAGGATGAAAAAGGTCGCCGAGGTCTCGAGCGCGACGCCGCCACCGCCCCCGAGGCCGTCCGGATCGACCTCCGCGCCCTCGAGTTCCTCCATGATGAGCTCGAGGAACAGCTGGGTCAGGTCGACTCCGGCGGCGGCGAGTGCGATACCGGCAGCGATCCCGAGCGCGAAGAGGCCGCCCGAGAACCAGACGTACCGGCGGTGTTCGGCCCACGCGGCAGAGAGCCGGTAGAGGAGGTTCGGGGCCATCGTGCGTGAGACGACCGCGGTCCCGACCAGTCCGAGCCCGAGCATCGTCGCTCCCGCCGCGGCGCGGGGAGTTTCGGAGACGAACAACGCCGTTCCGGCCGACAGAAACGAGGCGAGCGCGAGAAACGACAGCAACGCGCTCCAGTTTCTGACCGCGTTCGGACTCGCGTCGGCCACCGGCGCTTTCGCGCCCGGCCCTCGAGCGGCACCCGTCGACGGATTCGCGCTTGCGGAGGGGTTCTGACGGCCGTCGTCGGCATCGTCACGTTCGGGACCGTTCATGGTATCCTGTTCGGGTAAACGACTGTTAAACCCGCCGACTGGAAGATCGGCTACCCGGCGTTCGAACGCCACCGGTGACGCCGCCGACGCTCTGAATTATCGACAGCCTCACACTCCCGGACGAGAAAGGCGGGACAATGACGACGCTCGAGATCACCGGCGGGGAGGTACTGCGTCCCGATACCACAGTCGAACGCGCCGACGTACTGGTCGATCAGGACGCGGGAACGATCCTCGAGATCGGATCCGACCTCGGCGGGACGGCCGACGAAACGCTCGACGCCACGGACTCGCTCGTGACGCCCGGGTTCGTCAACGGTCACACGCACGTCGCGATGGCGCTCCTTCGCGGGTACGCGGACGACAAACCGCTCGAGGCGTGGCTCCGGGAGGACATCTGGCCCGCGGAGGGAGCGATGACCCCGGAAGACATTCGCGCCGGCGCGGAACTGGGCATTCTCGAGATGATCAAGGGCGGGACGACGGCCTTTGCGGACATGTACTTCGAGGTCCCCGAAATCGTCGCTGCGGTCGAGAAATCTGGCGTTCGAGCCGTGCTCGGACACGGAATCGTCACCGTCGGCAAGGACGACGCGGCGGCACGCGAGGACGCCGCCGAAAGTCTCGCCGTTGCCGAAGAGTTCGACGGTGCCGCAGACGGCCGAATCTCGACGGTGTTCGCCCCGCACTCGCTGACGACCGTCGACTCGACGTACCTCGAGGAGTTCGTGCCGAAAGCGCGCGACGCGGGCGTTCCAGTTCACTACCACGCGAACGAGACCGAAGACGAAGTCGCGCCGATCGTCGACGAACACGGGGTGCGGCCCCTCGAGTACGCCGCCGAACACGGCTTGCTCGAGTCCGAAGACTTCGTCGCACACGGTGTCCACGTCGATGACCGGGAGATCGAACTGCTCGCCGAGGCCGGAACGAGCGTGATCCACTGTCCCGCCTCGAACATGAAACTGGCCAGCGGCATGGCACCGGTGCAGCGCCTGCTCGACGCGGGCGTCACCGTCGGCCTCGGCACGGACGGTGCGGCCTCGAACAACGACCTCTCGATGCTCGACGAAGCCCGAGACGCGGCGATGCTCGGCAAACTCGCGGCCTCGGACGCGAGCGCCGTCGCCGCCGGCTCCGTCGTCGAGATGCTCACGGCGGGGAGCGCCGACGCGCTGGGTCTCGAGTCGGGGCGTATCGAACCCGGTGCTCCGGCCGATTTCGCGGTGATCGACCTCGAGAAGCCCCACCTCGTGCCGGCACACGACCTCGTGAGCCACCTGGCGTATGCTGCCCAAGCGGGCGACGTGCGACACACGATCTGTGACGGGGCGGTCCTCATGTCCGACCGCGAGGTACTGACGATCGACGAACCGCGGGTTATAGAGCGCGCGAGAGAACGAGCAGCCGCACTCTCGGATCGTCTCGAGGAGTAAGTCCAGCCGCGGGCTATCGTCGAAACGACGAACACGCAGGTCATACGGGAAACGAACGCCTGAAATCGGTCGATAAACGCTCGGAACGCTTTTCGGACCGTTTGAACTGGCTGCAATGGTATCGAACCGACACGAAGGTTTATTTAAATTCGCTGAATTGTTCAAGTGGGTGTGGATCAATGCAGGGCACTCGTAGGGACCTGCTCGACACACCACCTGACCGGCCGACGGAGATCGCCCAGATTGACCGGGCACAGCGTGTCAGAGGCACCGTCCTCCGTCGCCGGCAGCATCCATCGGTCGAGGACTTGCGTCCAAACGTCTCCCCGACAGGGAGGCGACGTTCTTGATCGAAGGAAAGAGTTACTCTTTCGGCCGAAAACCAGTACGTCTCACAGCTGTGCTAGGCCGTGACTTCCTCGAGTGAGATCGCAGCGGCGTCGGTCGGGGCCTCGAGACGCACGGCACACTGTTTAAAATTCGGCTCCTTCGACCGGGGATCGACGGCCGGAATCGTGAGATCGTTCACGTCCGGGTGATGGATCGGAAGCCAGACGACGCCGTCCGGAATCGCCTCGTCGACCTCGACCCGGGCGAGTATCGACGCTCGCCGGGAGGTGATGCGACCGTACCGTTCGTCGTCCGGCCCCTCGAGTTCGGCCGCCAGCGCGGCGGCGGTCCCGGCGCTGACCCGCGCCGTCGGCGGTTCGTCGTCGCGGGTTCGAACCCCGGTGTTGTACGCGCCCGGCCGGCGCGCGGTGGTCAGCGTCAGCGGATAGCTCTCGTCGGGGGGCTCCGGAAGCCCGACGCCCTCCCCGGCCGAGAACCGAGCGCGTCCGCTCGACGTCGGAAACGACCACCGGTCGCTCGCGGGTCCCTCGAGGCGCTCCGTTTCGGACGTCTCGCCCTGTTCGGTCGTCGGCCCATCGTAGTACCGGTACCCGCCGGCGTCCTCGCGCGTCGGTGCCGGCCAGCGAACCGCTCGCTCCTCCTCGAGCCGGTCGTAGCTGATTCCCGAACAGTCCGCGAGCGTCCCCGCGGTGAGTTCGGCGAACTCGTCGAAGATCGACGCCGGCTCCGGGGATCGCTCGAACAGTCCCGGCGCGAGACGCGTCGCCAGTTCGGCGATCAATTCGAGGTCGGTCTTGACGCCCGACGGCGTGTCCGTCGCCGCACGTACCCGCGAAACGGTTCGTTCCATGTTCATCGCCGTTCCCTCGGATTCGCCCCACGTCGTGGCCGGGAGCACGACGTCCGCGAACTCGACCGTCTCGCTGTGGAAGGCGTCCTGCACGACGAGGAACGTGTCCTCGAGCCGTCGGCGAACCCGCGTTGTATCCGGCATTCCGACGGCGGGATTGGTCGCGACGGCGTAGACGGCCTCGACCTCGTCCTCGACGGCCTCGAGGATACCGACGGGGCCGGGGCCCGGATCGTCGGGCAGGGTTTCGACCGACACGCCCCACTCGTCGGCGACTTCGGCTCGGTGAGCCGGATCGCCGAAGTCCCGGTGACCGGGCCAGGTCCCTTTCGAGGAACAGACGCGGGTCCCCATCGAGTTCGCCTGCCCCGTCAACGAGAACGGCCCCGTTCCGGGCCCGAGGTTACCGGTCGACAGACAGAGGTCGATCAGGGCGGCCGCGGTCTGCGTCCCGTCGACGCTCTGGTTGACGCCCATCCCCCAGTACAGCAGGGTATCGCGCTCGAGTGCGTCCGCGAGTCGGTCGACGGTCTCGAGGGGGACGCCCGCCGCGTTCGCTGCCGGTTCGGCGTCGGGCAGTTGCGCTCGAAGGTCTTTGAACCCCGTCGTCGCGTCGGCGATAAAGGGCTCGTCGATTCGATCCGTCTCGACGAGGCGCGCGAGGACGGCTCGAGCCAGCTCGAGGTCCCCGCCGGGGTCGGGTGCGACGTGGGCGTCTGCGACCTCGGCCGTTTCGCTCTCGATCGGATCGACGACGAGCAGTTCGCAGCCGTCCTCGGCCGCGGACTGGCGGATCCAGCGGAACAACACCGGATGTGCGGCCGCCGGGTTCGCCCCCCAGACCAGGTGGGTTTCGGCCTCGGGAACGTCGTCGTAGGTCGGCGGCGGCGCGTCGCTCCCGAAGGCGTCGTAGTAGGCGGTAACCGCACTCGCCATACAGAGGGTCGTGTTCGCATCGTAGTAGCGCGTGCCCAAGCCGCCGCGGGCGAGTTTGCCGAGTGCGTAGGCCGCCTCGTTCGTCTGCTGGCCGCTTCCCAGCACTGCAACGTGATTCGAACCGCCGGCGTGGGCCGTTCCGAGTCCTTCGGCGGCGCGCTCGAGGGCGGTCTCCCAGGTCGTCGGAACGAGTTCGCCGTCTCGTCGGACGAGCGGGCGCGTGAGCCACTCGCCGTCGGGGTCGGCCGTCTCGCTGACGCCCCGTTGACAGGCGAGTCCCTGATTGACCGGGTGTGCGGCGTCGCCGCGAACGACGTCTAACCCGTAACCGGTTTCGACGGCTCGTTGTACGTGACCACAGCCGACTGCACATCGCATACACGTGGTAGGGACGTGCTCAGTCACGAACGACACCACCCTGCGTTCGATGAGCGAGTTCCAGTGGGTTTACAGACAGACCATAACCCTGGAGATTCGTCCAGAACCATTTCACAATTTCACAGAATTAGAGATAGTTTCCAGGTACTAAACCATAATCGTTTAGAAATACAAATTTTCTACGGACCTCGTGAGGATCTGATCAATGTGAGAACGGATAAGGAGAATATAAGGACATATGCTCCGGTTGTGAGCGGCGAAATAACGGGAATCCAGCCAATGCAGTCGCCGGACAGTCAGTAGAGAGATGGGCAGAAGGTGACTCGAGGAATCACGAACGGGCTCGAAACGAGATGACAATAGCGGGTGCGTATTTCGGCTACTCGCGGCCGGTCCACTTCACGATGAGGAGCGTTCCCTCGAACAGGAGGATCATCGTGATGGCCACGAAGATCGGAGCCATGAAGGTCGGATCCATCGTGAACATAAAGGAAAGCCCCGCGAAGGCCGTCCAGAAGTAGAGTCGCTTCTGTGCGAGCCACCGTCTGGTCGTCACGCCCAGCATGATCGCGAGCATGATAAACAGCGGAATCTGGAAGACGATGGCGAGAAAGCCGGTCAACGTGATGACCAAGTTGAACGTCTCGCCGAGTGCGTAGGCGATCTCGGCGCTGCCCTCCGAATAGAACGTAAAGTACGAGAAGAGGATCGGCAGGACGACGATGTACGAGAAGATCATGCCAAGCCCGCCGAGAACGACGCTGGTCGGAACGGCGGCCAGGTAGTACTTGCGCTCGTTCGGATACAGCCCCGGTCGCATGAACAGGTAACACTGATAGATCAACATCGGCAGCGCGATCATGATCCCCAACAGCGCGGAGAGTTTGATCCGGGTCAGCCACAACTCGAGCGGACTGTACAGGTGCGGTGGTCGCTCTGTTGCCTGCGGAACGACATCGGACCAGATGAACGAGATCCCCTCCGACGCCCAGAGGATCCCGATCGCGGTCCCCGCAGCGCCGAACAGAAAGACCACTGCGAGCCGAAGCACCATCTCCTCGATGTGATCCGCAAGCGGCATCTCCTCGTCGTCCGGCGGGGTCGAGATACCGCCGATATCGTCGTCGGGATCGGGATACTCCTCCTTGTGTTCTGAATTGTCACCGACGTATCCCTCGCCGTCGGTCTTCGCCTCGGGTTTCTCCTCCGTTGCGGTTGGCAGTGGCTCAGCGGAGCCACTCGTGGACGCAGCGTCCTCATCGCCAGCCGAGTCGTCCGGCATCTATGGTGACATAGATCCGCCACTGGTTATAGGCCTTTTTCTTACGAGCATGCGCTGACAGCGAACCGGGTTGCACTCGAGAACGACGAGAGGAATAACACGCGTTTGGCTGTCGCTGTAAACTTCTGTACTCGAAAGGTTGATAACTGGATGCAAGTTAGCCACTGACAGCAATGAGTTCTGCGGTCAGCGAAGACACCGCCCGAGCCATCAACACCGGTAGGGAGACGATCGGTGCCGTCCTCTCCAGTGCACAGGACAACCTCCAGCATGTGTTTATCGTCTTTCTCCTCGGCTTCGTCGGGGCCTTCTACGCGCTTCGAGTCTTCATCTGGGATTTCCTCGAGGCCACGGCTCGAGCGGAGATGAACGCGAACCTCTCCGAGGCGACGAACATCATCACCCGAACGCCGTTCGAAGTGATCCTCCTGCAGGCGAAAATCGGGATGATAATCGGCGTCATCGTCGCGATTCCGGCGGTTCTGTATTACTCTCGAGACGCGCTTCGAAAGCGCGGGCTCCGGTCGGTCGTTCCCGTCTCGCGGTGGTACATGGCAGGGTTAGCGCTGATCTCGTTCATGTTGTTCTGGCTGGGACTGGCCTACGCGTTCGTAGTGTTCTTCCCGTTTACGTTCGAGTTCCTCGCGAAGGTCGCCTTCGTCGCGGGCGTCGATCCGAGCTGGGGGATCACGGAATTCACGCAGTTTATGGCGCTGCTGACGATCTCGTTCGGACTCGCGGCCCAGTTGCCGCTCATGATGGGCGTCCTTTCGTATACCGAGATCGTCTCCTACGAAACGTTCCGAAACAAGTGGCGTCATGCCATCGTCGCCATCACCGTCTTCGGTGCGGTTTTCTCGCCGCCGGATCCGATCACGCAGGTCATGTGGGCGCTCCCGCTGTGTGGACTGTACGCCTTCAGCCTCGGCCTCGCGAAGATCGTCGCCAACATCCGCCGGCGCGGCGCCGCCGAACTCGATACCGGAACCGGGTTCATGAAACGACGAGTGCTCCAGTTTACGGGCGTTTTGCTCGGCACTGGCGCGCTGACTGCCGCCTTCGTGAACCAAGACGGCTTCGACCGCCTCGAGGAATCGGTCTTTCCGCTGCTTCCGTCGGGACTCGAACCCGGTGGTACCACCGTTCTCGAGTCGATCGCGATCGAGTACGGGACACTCGGCGACGTCGCGGTCGGCTTGCTGGTCGCCCTCGGCGTCGGCGTCGTGATTCTCGTGGGCTACATGATCGCCGTCTTGCGATCCCCCGTGTATCCGCGAGAGGGAGACCTTCGAAACGCGACCGACCCCGACGAGATCGACTTCCAGACCCTCGAGACCGGGGACATCGAGAACGTGCCTGCGCAGGTCTTCCTCGCGATGAACGAAGAGCAAGCGCTCGAGATCTCCCGCCAGGCGATGTACGACGACAACAAGGCGAAAGCCGAAACGGTTCTGAGCCGATTCGACTCGTTGCAGGCCCAGCAGAACGCAGACGGCGATACGACCGACGAGGGAGCAGACGCCGGGGCGAGCGCGGACACGGCCGGCGAAGGCGGGGAGCCTGAAGACGACGGCGGACTCGTCTCGAGTACGGCGGCGGGGATGCTGGATCCGTTCACCGAGGACGAGACGACCGAGGAGGATATCGGCGGCTACGCCTACGACCTCGCGTTTATCTTCAACAGCCTCACCTCGAAGGCGATTTACATCGTCGGGCTGTTCATGCTCGTTCTGGGTGGGTCGTTCTTCGCGCTGTATCAGGGCGGGTTCACGGTGATCCTCGCACAGTTCGTCGACCGCGTTCCCGACGACGTCCTACAGGAAGTCGCAGCGGCAAACGACGCCCAGGTAGCGGGCGCCGAATCGACGACACAGTTGCTCCGCGAAGCCGGCTTCGTCATCGCGCTCGACCCCGTCGAGGTGCTGATCTTCATGATCAAGATCAGCACGATTCTGGCGTTCCTCGCGGTCCTCCCGCTGGTGCTTTACTGGGCCTGGCCGGCCGCCAAGGAACGCGGACTCGTCAGCGGGAACTCCCGCGTGATACTCGTCTGGAGCGGGCTCTTGCTGGTCGGGTTCGTCGTCGGGCTCTTCCTCGGGTTCTACTGGATCGCGCCCGCGGTGATCTCCTATCTCATCACCGACGCCGTCAACAACGGCATGGAAGTCACCTACCGGATCAACAGCTTCTCCTGGCTCGTGATCTACGCGACGCTCGGCGTCGGCTTCCTCTTTAACATCATCGTCACGATGGCGATGTTCCACGTCGGCGGCATCGTCAACTACCGGACGATGCTCGAGCGGTGGCGGTCGGTCGTCGTCGGCATCTTCGTGATCGCGGCTGTCGCGAGTCCGAAAGGCATCCTGACGATGCTCGCGCTCGCGACGCCGATCGCGCTCACCTACGTCCTCGGACTCGGCGTGTTGTACGTTCTCACCGGCGGCGGGCGACTGTTCGGCGGTGGCGGCGGCGGGCAAACCGACTCCGACGCCGCGGCAGTTCCCGAGTGAACGGCATCGAAGGAGCAGTCAGGCGCTCGAGCCGAAGTTTCGAACGCAAGAGAGTAGCTATCAACTGTTAAGGAACACCTCTTCGAACCCACAGCCATGCCCAAAATCAGCGTCGAAATCCCGCAGGAACTACTCGACGACCTCGATGCACACGTCGGTGACGACGGCAAATTCGTCAATCGAAGCGACGCCATCCGCTCGTCGATCCGCAAAAACCTCGATATTCTCGACGAAATCGACGATCGACACGACCGACTCGAGCCCGACGAGTGAGAGACGAGCGGAAACGAGAGATTTCGAGCGGCGGCGATTCGATGTCACGATGACGCTCAGTCGCGATCTAGCCGCTTTGCGAAGCCGAAGTTCGGTTTGACATCGTCGACCCGGACCGTCACCGTCTCGCCTTCTTCGGTGTCCGGAACGAACAGCCGATAGCCGTCGACCGAGGCGATCCCGTCCCCCTCTGTGCCGACATCGACGATGTCGACCTCGAGTTCGTCGCCCGTCTGGATCGGCGCGGTGAGCCGCCCCTTGCCGATAAGATAGATTTCCGACGACGCATCGCGGGACGCTTTCGGGCTCGTCGCGCGGACGTACTGGAATTCGTCTTCGACATCTGATCGGAACGCGTCGACGTCGGGCCCTTCGAACACCTTCACGATGAAGTCGCCGCCGGTCTCGAGCAGTTCCAGCGACGTCTCGAACGCCTGCCGAGCGAGGTGAAGGGATCGCGCCTGATCGAGGTGGTACTCGCCGGTCATGTTCGGTGCCATGTCCGAAACGACGACATCGACGTCGCCGCCTGCCGTATCGGTAACTCGCTCGCGCGTTCGATCCTCGGTCATGTCCCCGCGAACCGTCTCGACGGTGTCGTGATCCTCGAGCGGTTTGATTCGCTGGAGGTCGACGCCGATGACGGTTCCCTGCGGGCCGACGCGTTCGGCCGCGACCTGCAGCCAGCCGCCCGGCGCGGCCCCGAGGTCGACGACCGTGTCTCCCCCGTGGATGACGTTCTCGAGGTCTGCGAGCTGTTTGAGCTTGTAGGCCGCTCGAGATCGATAGCCCTCCTGCTTTGATTTGTTGTAGTAGTGGTCTTTGCCAGTCATGGATAGCTCACCAGAGACGGATCCGGTTTCCCGCGGCCGTCGGTTCGATCGGCCACGCGAGCGGAACGCGTCGGATGTGTACTCCCACCGAAGGCGTCGACGCTGATAGGCGTGACGCACCTGTCGTCCCCGCTGTTGCCACTCGGGTGAGCGATCCGAACGCCGATGAGCGCCGACCGGAGGCGACGCCGATCGGCAGCCACCACCAGCGGCTCCGATCGACCGCAAAAGGTGGCTTTTTATGCAGACCGTTCGTAGCCCGTCACATATGTTCAAGGCCATCGTGAGCGCGGAAACGCTCACCAGCACGCTCGATTCGATCAGCGTGCTGGTCGACGAGTGCAAGATTCACCTCGAGGAAGAAGGCCTCGAGATTCGGGCCGTCGATCCCGCCAACGTCGGGATGGTCGACCTCTCGCTCGATGCAGCCGCGTTCGAATCCTACGAAGCCGACGGCGGACTGATCGGCGTCGACCTCTCGCGGCTCGAGGACATCGCCGGCATGGCCGAATCCGGCCAGCTCATCCAGTTTGAACTCGACGAAGAGACGCGCAAGCTTCACATCCAGATCGACGGGCTCGAGTACACGCTCGCGCTCATCGATCCCGACTCGATCCGACAGGAGCCGGACATTCCGGATCTCGACCTGCCGGCCGAAGTCGTCCTCGAGGGCAAAGACCTCAACCGATCGGTCAAAGCCGCCGATATGGTCTCGGACCACATCGCACTCGGCGTCGACGAAAGCGAGGAGTTCTTCTACGTTAACGCGGAGGGAGACACCGACGACGTCCATCTCGAGTTGACTCGAGACGACCTGATCGACCTGCAGGTCGGTCCGGCACGCTCGCTGTTCTCGCTCGATTATTTGAAGGACATGAACAAGGCGATTCCCGCAGATACCGAAGTGACGCTCGCACTCGGCGAAGAGTTCCCGATCAAGATGTTCTTCGGCTACGGCGACGGAAACGGGCAGGTCACGTACATGCTCGCGCCGCGGATCCAGAGCGACTGAGGACTCGGTTTTTCTACGACGCTCCTCGAGCGGGGCTTTTCCGAAAGCGCGGTTGCTGGGAAACAGCCGTTTTGCCAAGCGACTCCCGTCCCTAACTGTTGCCAAGCGACCCCCGCTCTCGACTGAGCTTTCGGAAAAGTGGTATGTACGCAGCGACGACGAAAAGGGGAGGAGTTACCACCGAGAAGCCACTAGAACGGGTATGGTCTCTCCCGACGATTCTGCAGGCTCTCCGTCGAGTCACGTCGTCACTGTCGACGGACGACAGCCGAGCGAAGCCATCATCTCCGCGATAGCGACCCTCTCGGGAACGGACGCGGCATCGTTACCGCCGCTATACGACGTCATCGACCCCGAAGCGCTCGACTCGCTGTACGAACACGTTCGAGAGCGCAACGGCGGAGACTCGAGCGCCTACCAAATCGTGTTCCCCTACGAGGGATACGAAGTGTGCGTCGAGTTCGACGGTCGGATTCGACTCGAGACGAGTTAGGTCGTTCCGACATCGGCTGATCGCACTGCACTTCTACACCGGCCGACTGGCCTCCACTCGTTCGCGGAGGAACGTTCGAAGGTGATCGTTCACCTCGTCGCTCGATTCGATGAAAACGCAGTGTGAGCCACCCTCGATGGTCTCGAGAGTCGCGTCCGGAATTTTCTTCTCGAGCAGGCGGGCGTTTTCGACGGGGATCACTCGATCGGCAGTGCCGTGCAGGACGAGCGTCGGCACCCGGATGCGATCGAGTCGATCCGCGACGTCGAAGTCGAGTACCGCACCGGCCTGGGCCTCGCGAGCGGGTCCGTCGGCGTCCTGCTCGAGTCGCCACTCGATGATCCGGTCCATGAGATGCGGGTTTCGATTGGTAAAGCGCTCGGTGAACGCCGGGCGCATCCGGTGGCGGAGTCGTTCCCGTTCGGTTGCGCCCTTTGGCGTTGAAAAGACCTGCTCTCGGGTTTCCTCGGGGATCGGAACTGCGTCCGGCCCGCCGTGGCTCGTACAACACAGCGTGAGCGAGGCCGCCCGCGAGTACTCGAGGGCGTACTGCTGGGCGATCATCCCGCCCATGCTCGCGCCGACGAGGTGGGCGTCGAAGATGCCGGCGTCCTCGAGGACGGCCTCGAGGTCCGCGGCCAACCCCTCGATGGAATAGCTGGCGAGGGTTGCGAGGAGGGGAGCGCGCAGTCGACGCGGGAGTTTCGAAACGCCCGGCGGGAGGCCGGCGTCCGATCGGCCGGTTCCTCGGTTGTCTGGCGCGATCACGTCGAACTCGCCGGCGAGGGCTTCCCGTTGCCAGCGCCACATCCACCGCCCGTAGCCGAGCCCCTGGACGAAGACGACCGGATCGCCGCTCGTCCCGTCTGCACGCTCGTCTCGCTCGTAGTAGATCGACACCCCGTCTCGAGTGACCCGTGGCATACGACAACCGACGTGGCGGACGGCCTTGAAATCGAGCATCGATGGGGCGACGAAACGGCAGATCTTACTGGATCGATCGAACTCAGGGGCGAGCGAGCGCCGACAACCAGCGCGTTTAACCCCTCCCAGTAATATCGTTGTATCGATGCAGCGACTGCACGCCCGATACCCCTTCCTCGAGGCAGCCCGCGACTCGGTCGCCACGGAGGCCGTCGATCTGGCCACCGTCGTCGAGCAAGACGGGGCGGTCGTCGAACGCGCCCGCGAGCGCGTCGTCGCCTCGCTTGAGAAGGGGACAACGGGCGAGGCTCACCGGGAACCGCGCGTGGAACTGCTTTCTTATCCCGTCGCTCGAGTGCTCGTTTCGCTCGGTAACGAGTCGATACTCGTCCGCAAGTACGCCCGCGCCGAAGCCGAAACGGCCTTCGACCGGTTCACGGACGACCTCGAGGACACGACGGAGTTGAAAAGCGTCGAGACGGCGGGACTCGACCTCGCTGACCTTCTCTCGGAGTTCGACCTCGAGGAGTCGATCCGAGCGGTTGGCGATGGTGGGTATCGAGTGGACGTCGGGACGTACCTACCCCTCGCGGGCGACCTCTGGGAGGACGAGTGGCGACTGGTCAACCAACCCCTCGACAACGGCGAGGTGCCGGTCGACGAGAGGGAGCTACTGACGCTCCTGCGCGAAGCCGTGCGCGAACGGATCGAAGACGGGCTTCCGTTCGACGTTCCAGACACGATCGCGACCGAACTCGAGGACGAAGCCGAAGAGATCCGCGACGTACTCGCCGAACTGGACCTGACTCGAGAGATCGACACGGTCGTTCCGGACCTCTTCCCGCCGTGTATGAAGGCGCTGCTCGATCAGATCCAGAAGGGCGAACACCTACCCCATCACTCCCGGTTTGCGATCACGGCGTTTCTGGCGAGCATCGGGATGGAAACCGACGATATCGTCGACCTCTACCGGGTAAACTCCTCGTTCGGCGAGGAGATGACGCGGTACCAGACGGACCACATCCGCGGCGACACGTCGCCGACGGAGTACTCCCCGCCTTCGTGTGCGACGATGCAATCGTACGGTGACTGCGTGAACAAAGACGACCTCTGCGAGCAGATTCCACACCCGATGGCCTACTACGAGAACCGGATCGACGACGCCGACGACGACGAACTCGAGGACTGGCGGGAGACGACGGCCGAAGGCGACGCCTGATCGGAAATCAATATCGTGACCACGGGAGAAAACGAGACTCGCTTACGCCGATCCCTGCGTGTCAACGTCGTTTTCGAGTCCATCCTCTGGATCGTTCAACGTGTAGGCCAGCACGACGCCGACGCCAGTGAGAAAGATCACGAACCCGACGATGGCCGCGACCAGCATCTGACCGCCGTCGGCGGACAGTTCGCCGTTGGATCCGGAGTACGTCGTCCCGATGTACACCATCGTCGAAACCATAAGAAGGACCGAGAGGATGGCCGCGCCGGTTTCGATAAGGCTGTCACGCTCGAGCATTGGTCGATGCTTTCGACGGGCCGGTGAAAAACGTATCGAAGGCATCGTCCGCGAGACGCCTCCTCGAGGCGGAGTGCGGCGCTCGAGGCCGCGCGAACTCGAGGGGGCGTACCGGACGAATTCAGGCGGCGGTCGGAAAGACGCGGGCGAACGCGATGGCATCGAACGACCGGTCGATTCGGTCGATAATCGAGGGCTGGGTGTGCAGGCGCGGCCGTTATTATCCCCGAGCACGTATAAGCGTCGAATAGCCAGCCGACCGACTGCAGCCCTCGACGCACATGATAACAACCGCGTCACCGAAAACCAGCCTTCCAGTACCGACCGATAGACGACTCGAGGAGCGATCGCTTCGCGCGCGCACGGAGGCGATGTCCGTGCTCGCACTCGGCGACGGCCTCTACGAGGTCGAATCCGAGAGCGAACACACCTACCTCGTCGACCTCGAGGCGGGGCGGTGTACCTGTCCGGACCACGTCTTCCGGAACGTCCGCTGTAAGCACGTTCGCCGCGTCGCGATCGAGATTACGGCAGGACGGGTCCCGCCGCTCGGCCGGATCGCCGTCGAGTGTACCGACTGCGGCGAATCGGTCTTCGTCGACGAAGACGTAGACGGCCCGTTCTACTGCGAACGCCACCGGATCTATCCCGGCGCAACGGTTCGCGACCGCGAGACGGGCGACCGACTGACGGTCGTCGACGTTTCGGATCGGAGAGCGGACGCCGTCCAGATTCCGGACGCGAGTACCACCGTCGCCGAGTACGGCACGAACGAGAACTACGACCCCGACGTCCCGGTCGTCGGAACCGTCTACCCCCACGCAACGGTGGCACGGAACGGCGTCGTTCCGGCGTCGCTGAAGGTCTACGTGTTCCCGCGAACGCGCCTCGAACGCGTGCGGACCGACGATCGGAACTGATCTGCGAATGGATCCGCTCGAGACGGCGGGCAAGTCCACTCGAGACGCTGCCATTTTATTGCGGTTCGTCAACTATACTCACACTATGAGTTCGAGGATCGATTTCGGCCAGTTCGACGAGGGCCGAGGCGTCAACTACTGGGCCCTCGACCGCACCCTCCAGCGCGAACTCGAGCGGATCTACACCAACGAGGAGTTCGCGTGGGCCGAACCGCGGCTCGCGTCGTTCGGTCGAACGGTCGGACACACCATCGCAGACAACGCGGATTACATCGACGACAACGGGCCGGTACTCGAGCCCTACGACAAACACGGCGAGGTTCAAAACTACGTCCGATACCCCGCTGAGCAACACGAAAACGAGGAGCTAGCCTACGAGGCGGGCATCGTCGCCGACTCGTTTCACGCTCCGCCCGACCGCGAGGAACCGATGCCGTTCAGTCACAACCTCGCGATGCAGTACCTGCTCAGTTACGCCGACCCCGGTTTCGACTGCCCCGTCGCGATGACGACGGGCGCGGCGCTCGTTCTCGAGCGGTTCGGCGGCGAGGAAATAGCGCCCTACTACGGGGCCCTCACGAGTCGCGACTCCGACGACCTGATCGAAGGCGCGATGTTCCTTACCGAAAAACAGGGCGGGAGCGACGTCGGGGCCAACGAAACCCGCGCCGCCTACGACGAGGAGTCTGGATACTGGCGACTCGAGGGCGAGAAGTGGTTCTGTTCGAACGTCGACGCCGAAGGGACCCTCGCGCTCGCTCGCGCCGAGGGCGCGCCGGCGGGAACCGACGGGCTTTCCCTGTTTCTCGTCCCCCACGCCGATCCGGAAGGAGGGGCGATGACCAAACGCGAGCGGCGAGAGCTCGCCGCGAACGCGAGCGGTCGGAAGGGAATCCCGTCCGCGAAGCTCAACGATCAGTACTACCGCCGATTGAAGGACAAACTCGGGACCGTCTCCGTTCCGACGGGCGAGGTCGAGTTCACGGGCGCGAAGGCGATCCTCGTCGGCGAGGAGGGAAACGGGTTCAAACAGATGACCGAGATGCTCAACGTCGAGCGGCTCTCCAACGCCGCGGCGTCGTGTGGGATCATGGGCCGCGCGCTCCTCGAGAGTCGGATCTACGCGGCGAATCGGGAGGCTTTCGGCGAGACGATCGATCGGCATCCGCTGATGCGGGCCGATCTGGTCGACATGACCGTCGACCACGAGGCCGCGACGGCGTTCACGTTCGAGGTTGCGCGGCTGTTCTCCGAACGCGAACGTCTCGAGCGAGAGAACCGCGAGAAACTCGAGAATACGCGTCGACGGGGCGAGAACAAGCGTCGACGGGACGAGAACGCCGAGGAAACGTACCGACTGATGCGACTGCTGATTCCCATCGCGAAGGCCCGAACCGCGCGGATGGCGGTCGACACCGCCTCCTACGCGATGGAAATCCACGGCGGCAACGGCTACGTCGACGACTTCGTCACCAATCGATTGCTCCGGGACGCACAGGTTCTGCCGATCTGGGAGGGGACCGAGAACATCCTCTCACTGGACGTGCTCCGAGCGCTCGATCGCGAGGCCGCCCACGAGCCGTTCTTCGAGGCCGTACAGGACCGACTCGAGACGGTGACCCACTCCGCACTCGAGGACTCCGCAGGGGTCGTCGAATCGGAGTACCACGACCTTGCAGGCGCACTGGCGACGCTCGCCGACGCTGAGACCGACGACGCGCAGTTGTCGGCAAAACGGCTCGCCCACTACGTCTTCGACGTCTTTACCGCCGCACTCCTCCTCGAGCAGGCCCAGACCGCTCTCGAGGGCGGGGACGGACGAACGGCGCTCGTCGCGAGGCGGTTCGTCGCGAACGAACTCGCAGACAGCGAGGCGCGAGGGATCATCGAGGGTGATCGACTGCCCCTCGAACACTTCGACCCCGTCGTCCGCTTCGCATCGGTCGACCCGGAAGCGCTGTCGGAGTCGGTGCCGGCGGACGACTGACGTGGAGACGAGTACCAGGACCGACGCGGACGACTACTCTACTCGAGCAACGTCGCGGCTTCCTCGACGTCCATCACGCCCTGTTCGACCGCGTTGAGCACCCGGACGATTTCGGGGTCGGGGCCGGTGTCGACGCCGTCCTCGTCGATGTCCTCGAGGGTGACCTTCTCGGATTCGCCGACGAACTCCGAGAAGTCGGTGCCCTCGGCGATGGCCGTCTCGCTTTTGACGCGGTAGTTGCCGCCGTCGGTGACGTGGAGGTCGCCGGGATGGAAAAAGTACCAGTCCTCGCGGTCGAACCTGACGCCGATACGGGGTTTCGCGCCGAAATTCTGTGCGAAGTACGTGAGCGCCTCGACCTCCTCGCCGGTGAGATAGATCGGGTCGCCTGAACTCGACTTGGCTTCGATCGCGTAGAAGGTTTCGCCGTCGCCGGCGAGTACGTCCGGCAGTTCCCGCTCCGTCGCCGAGCCGCTCGCCGGGGCGCGCATCACCGCAAAGCCCGCCTCGTCGAGGAGATTGACGAGTTCGCGCTCGCGGCGATCGCCTTTCGCCTGGGACATATCACTCACTCACGTGCGGCCCCTCTTAAACGAGGCGACCCAGCGATCAACCCGATCGGCTGTTATAGTACCACGAACGCGACGGCGGCTTCGAGGAGCAGCGACGGCAATTCTCCGGAGTCGGCGTACTCGAGCTGGAGGTAGAGGAGTCCGAACTGAAAGAGGTTGAAGCCGGCGTGTGCGGCCGTCGGGACGAGGATGTTGTCCGTTCTGGCGTACGCGTAGCCGAAGATCAGCGACCCACAGAAGACCGCAAACAGCGAGACGAGGGTTCCATAGAGCGGCCCGCCGATGAGATACGACGGGATGTGGACGAGCGCGAAGATCGCACTCGCCGCGAGGACCGCGCCGTTCCGACTGAACGATTCGTAGAGCCGCTTTTGCACGATGTTTCGGAAGAAGAACTCCTCGGCCGGCGCGTTCGCGAAGACCACGATCGCGAACATCGCGAGCAGTAAGACCTGATCGTCGCCGATGATGTTGACGACCTCGTTCGGGGCCTGGGGCAACTCGAGGAACTGAATGAGAAAGCCGAACACGATGATAAACAGAATGCTCCCGAGCGTCGCCGCGATGGCCCACCCCCAGTCGCGGACGGTTGGAATTCGAAGATCGACGAACGACCACCCGCGCCCGGTGACGGCGAGGTAGATCCCGCCAGCGAGGAAGAATCCGCCGAAGTTGAGCAGGAGCATGACGATCGTCGGTCCCCGATCGGCCTGCTGGTTCGGGTCCCCCAGCGCGGGTTCGAGGAACGCGAGCGGCGCCACGAGGGCGTTGACGACGACGAAGGCGAACACGGAGAGACCGAATCCGACGAGAACCGAACGCGTCGGACTCTCGGAACGAGTGGGGGTGGGCATGAAAGGCCGTACATCGACGAGCCCCTTGGGCGTTCCTTTTGCAGAAGAGCGGTTGTGCAGGCCGCGTTAGCGCATGTCCGAGAGATCGACGTACGAACCCGTCTCGGCGGTGATCCAGTGGGTGGCGATCTCGTGGTCGGTGCAGTTTCGAGGGTACATCGTACAGGCGTTCGGACCGTCCTCGTACTCTGCCGTGACGTGTTCGAGTGCAGCAACCGACTCCGACGCCGACTCGAGCGCATCGCCGTCCGAGACATCGTGACGTGAAACGTTGGACATTGTGGATCGTTCCCTACCCATATCTTGGAGTGATCGAAGATATATGTTTTGATTATGTTCAGATAGTGCATACTAGTGCACGTTCGTAGTTGAATTTTCGGAAAAAGATTGCGTTTCGAGATTGAGTCGTGATAGTTGGTCGCGAATCGAACGACCGTCCGCAAGGAGCGGTGGGTCCGGGTGTTCTCAAGGGCGTCG
The DNA here is from genome assembly GCF_000517625.1 of Halostagnicola larsenii XH-48. Classification (GTDB taxonomy): domain Archaea; phylum Halobacteriota; class Halobacteria; order Halobacteriales; family Natrialbaceae; genus Halostagnicola; species Halostagnicola larsenii. Next base: position 2,640,855 of record NZ_CP007055.1, read on the forward strand.
ATGAGTGAATACACCCGGTCGGAAACGCAGAGCCGTACGACATCCCGGTTGTGCGAATATCCGGACTACCCGAGGAGGTAGCGCAGGGTCGGGACGCGCTCGACGAGCGAGTGCTCCTCGAGGTAGCGATCGACGCCGAGGACCCGCCCGGCCGCGAACGCACCCAACGCGAGGAAGACCGCGGCGTAGACGAACTGGTCGTTGACCAGGCCGCCGGCGACGTCCCAGCTACCCAGATAGAAAAGCACCATCTGGGTCGCCGCTCCGAACGCGGCCAGTCGGACGAAGAGGCCGGCGAGCAGGGCTAGTCCGATCATGATCTGGGTCGCGGGGACGATGACATCCACCGCGGCCATCATCGATGCGTTCTCGGCCATCGCGCCGAAGATTCCGCTTGCCGGGCTCGCCGGATCGACGTTCGACAGGTACCCGTAGGCGCTAAAGCCGCCCGTGAACTTTCCCCACCCTGCCGACAGCATAACCCAACCCATGACGAGTCGAAGGCCGACGATCGCCCACGCGCTGAGTTGGTGTGGACGTCCCTCGAGTCGAACCCCACCGAGCGTGCTTTCCAACCGGTTTGCCGTAGTATCTGCCATTATCGGTCACCTCTCACAGATAGTCGTTGGCTTCGGATCCGCATATACCGTGCAGAGACTTCCTATCGGGCGGGAAGTTGTACGTTGGGACGATCTCGAGAAGGGAGAAAAATAGATGGCGCGCTCAAAGACGCGCACGACGAATCCGCGAAGTGGCCGTTACGTCCCGTGGTCCCACGAACCCATGTACTCGCGCTGGGTGTCGGTCAGGGAGTCGAAATCGACGCCTTCGGCCTCGAGTTTGATTTCGGCGATCTCTTTGTCCAGTTCGTCGGGGACGTCGTGGACGCCGGCGTCGTATTCGTCGGCGTTCTCGAGCATCTCCCGCACGCAGACGGCCTGCACACCGAAGCTCTGGTCCATTACTTCGACGGGATGGCCGAGCGAGACGGGAGCCGCGAGGTTGACCAGCCGACCTTCCGCGATCACGTTCAATCGGCGTCCGTCGTCCATCTCGTAGGCTTCGACGCCGTCGCGGGCCTCGTAGCGGTCGACCGCGAGGTCGTCGAGCGCGTCGAGGTCGATCTCGATGTCGAAGTGACCCGCGTTCGCCAGCAGGACGCCGTCTTTCATCGATTCGAAGTGCTCACGGACGACCACGTCGCGGTTGCCCGTCGTCGTCAGGAACACGTCGCCGACCTCGGCGGCCTCGGCCATCGGCATGACCTCGTAGCCTTCCATGTGAGCCTCGAGCGCTCGGCGCGGTTCGACTTCGGTGACGATGACGTTCGCGTTCTGGCCGGCGGCCTTCTTCGCGACGCCCTTGCCGCAGTAGCCGTAGCCCGCGATGACGACGTTCTTGCCGGCCCACGAGAGGTTCGTGGTCATGGCGATGGAGGCCAGCGAGGATTCGCCGGTGCCGTGAACGTTGTCGAACAGCCGTTTCATCGGCGTGTCGTTGACCGCAAAGACCGGGTACTCGAGCGCGCCGTCTTCGTCCATCGCGCGCAGGCGGTGGACGCCGGTGGTGGTTTCCTCGCAACCGCCGGCGATGCTATCGATCAGTTCGGGGTAGTCCTCGTGGATCGCGGCCACGAGGTCCATCCCGTCGTCGACGGTGACGGTCGGCTCGAGGTCGATGACGGCTTCGATCGCCTCGTAGTACTCCTCGTCGTCGACGCCGCGTTTCGCGTAGCTCGTGATGTTCTCGTGGGTGTCGAGCGCCGCGGAAACGTCGTCGTGGGTCGAGAGGGGATTACAGCCCGTGACCGCGACCTCGGCGCCGCCGTCGGCGAGCGTTTCGACCAGGATCGCCGTCTTGGCCTCGACGTGCATTGCCATCGCGATCCGCTCGCCCTCGAAAGGCTGGTCGGCGTCGAACTCGTCGCCGACGGCCGACATGATCGGCATGTGCTGGGCGGCCCAGTCCATCTTTCGGCGACCCTCTTCTCGAGCCGCCTCGAGATCGTCTAGCTGCTCGCTGATCGGCGGGTACGGTGTCATGGCTGAACAGAGTACAACCGGCGGGAAAACGGTACCGAACCGTTCCGGCGGTCGGCGCTCGAGACCCGTCCGTCGAGCGCGATACGTCGTGCTCGCGCATCGACGACGGCCGCAATCGATCAAGATTCGGCGCGAAAGCGATGAAAAGACAGCGACTGCCACGGCCGATAATTTCGATCATCGTCCTAATACACACAATATGTCATTGTACATCGGGTAGTCGTCCGAGAATACGCCCATATATGGCCATTTGTAAACGGTTACCATTATATTGTTCACCAGCATGACTAACATCCGTACATTGAGCAATGATCCAATTGAAATCTGACGATTTAGAAGACGACCGTCCAATCCGACTCGGGGTGAACTGCGATGGTTCATAAAAAAGAGGAGTACAAGGAGGAGTGCTACGGAGACGAAGTCCGCGAGCACATCCTCGAGTTCGCCGACGAAGGCTTCGAGTCGATTCCGGAAGACGAGCGCGATAAGTGGTTCACCCGGTTCAAGTTCTGGGGGCTGTTCCATCAGCGCGACGGTCAGGAATCGTACTTCATGATGCGCCTGACGAATGCGAGCGGCGTCCTCGAGCCAGGTCAGCTCCGCGCGATCGGCGAGGTCGCCCGCGACTACGCGACCGGCCCCGTCGAAAACCCGGAGTTCGGAAACGGCTTTCTCGACCTGACGACCCGACAGTCGGTCCAACTTCACTGGCTCGACCTAGAGGAGGTTCCCGACGTCTGGGAACACCTCGAGTCGGCGGGCGTCTCGAGTCGATCCGCCGGCGGCGACACGATGCGAAACATCTCCGGCGGCGCGCTCGCCGGCAAGATCGACGAGTACGTCGACTCGCTGGCGCTGCTCGAGGAGTTTCAGGAAAAGTGTCGCGGAGACGACGCGCTGTCGAACATGCCCCGGAAGTTCAACATCAGTGCGACGGGGTCGAAAGACGGCAGCGCGCAGGATTCGCTCAACGACATCGGCTTCGAGGCGGCTCGCAAGGAGATCGATGGCGAGGTCGTCAAGGGGTTCAACGTCCGCGTCGGCGGCGGCCTCGGCGGTCGCCAACCCCGTGCGGCGACGCCCCTCGACATCTTCGTCACGCCGGAGAACGCCTACGAGGTCGGCCGCGGCTTCGTCGAACTCTACCACGACTACGGCAACCGGACGACGCGGGCGAAGAACCGCGCGCGCTTTTTCGTCGAGGACTGGGGCGAGGAGAAGATCCGCGAGACGCTCCAGGAGGAGTACGTCGACTTCGAACTGAAAACCGCCGGCGAGGACTTCCGCGAAGAGTACACGTACAACGCCGGTCGACCGTCCGGAGACGGGCCCCGCGACTACGTCGGCGTCGGCGATCAAATCGACGGGAAGAACTACGTCGGACTGACCGTCCCCGTCGGACGGCTCCCCGCGGAAGACGCGATCGCCATCGCCGACCTGGCCGACGAGTACGGCTCCGGCGAAATTCGACTCACCCGCCGGCAGAACTGCATCATCACGGACGTTCCCGACGAGAAACTCGAGGACCTCCTCGAGGAACCGCTGCTCGCGACGTACCCGCCGGAGCCGAGCGTCTTCGACCGCGGCGCGATGGCCTGTACCGGCACCGAGTTCTGTTCGATCGCGCTGACCGAGACGAAAGCGCGGATGGCCAAGATGCTGCGCTGGCTCAACGCCAACGTCGAACTCCCCGACGACGTCGAACAGATTCGCATGCATTACTCGGGCTGTACGGCCGACTGCGGGCAGGCGATGACGGCGGACATCGGCCTGCAGGGCATGCGCGCCCGAAAGAACGGCGAAATGGTCGAAGCGTTCGACATCGGCGTCGGCGGCGGCGTCGGCGAAAACCCCTCGTTCGTCGAGTGGATCCAACAGCGCGTGCCGGCCGACGAGGCACCGATGGCGATCAAACGGCTGCTCGAGGCCTTCGCGGCCCACCGCGAGGAGGGACAGACGTTCCGCCAGTGGGTCGAAGCGACCGGCACCGAAGCGCTCGTCGAGTTCTGCGAACCCGCCGAATCGGACTTCGAAGCCCCGTACATGGACGACGGTAAACAGGCGTGGTACCCGTTCGCAAAAGACGTTGCTGACTCGGGAAGCGAGAGCTCCGCCGCGCCGTCGGACGACTGAGATGGCTCGAGCGTACCGACCCCCAGAGATGGCAATCGAAGCCGCGGAGGCGGCCCGACCACGACACGCCGAGAGCCGCTCTGACGAGTCGGCGACGGAGCACGTCGACGGTGAGGATCCGCGGCGGGCGTGCCACCAGCACGTATCGATCGACGTGGCCCCGGAACTGTTCGACTAGACGGAAATAGTGATGCGTTTCTGCGGTATGTTTCTACCCCAATGACGGTCGCGTCCGCCGACAGACGGCTCTCGACGGCCGTTCAGAGATAACGGCGCGGACGAACGGAGAAGGCCTACACTACCGATGTTCACACGTCCGGTCGTGGGCGTACTCGAGGGCGTCCTCGAGCGAGCCCGGTCCGTCGTAACTCGCCGAAAAGAGTTCCATGAAGCGTCGGGCGATTTTTCCGCAGCGTTCGAAGGTGAGAACGGTTCTGACGGTGGCGGTTTCTGCGAACTCGAGTCCCGGATAGCTGGTCGTCGTGAGCGTGTAGCCGGGATGGTCTTCGCCGTCCAGCGACGCAGGTGCGACTTTGAGCCGAAGATCGCCCGATTCGTGGAGATACGTCCGATACTGCATTTCCCGATCGCTATCCGCGGGTGTGTAGCTCCTGTGTTCTTCTTCGTTCCAGTCTGGGGGAACCTCGATCTCCATCGTGTTCTCCTACTCAGTGAAGGGATACGTTCGTATCGTATTACGCAATATTCCCGGACGTTAGTGGAATAATCGAACCAATGAGTGGTTTTGCTGGCTGAACAAGTTTATATTTTGGACGAACGTGTGCCAAATATCGGTGAAGTCGGAGAATACGCGCATCGTACGTGCCGCCCGTCGCGGAATCGTTCATCCGCCCGACGACCTGGTCGACTCCCCCGCAGGTCGCGACGGGCGGCACCGGTGGTCGGCGATGACATCGCCTGGGTTCGTTAGTTCTCGACACTCGAGACGCCGTCATCGACATCCGCTCCGTCGGCCGCCGTGCCGCCGGCATCTGTGGCGCTGGTATCTGTGCCGTCGGCTTCGGGACTTACGCTACCGGTCCGGTAGCCGTGGAGATCGAGAGTGACGTGCTCGAAGCCGATATCCGAGAACGCGTCGCGCGCGGCTTCGACGAAGGCCGGGTCGAGGGCGACCTCGAGTTCGTCGGGTGCGACCTCGATGCGCGCGAGGCCGTCGTGGTCGCGCACGCGAAACTGTTCGAATCCCCAGTCGCGGAGGAGGGACTCGGCTTGCTCGACGCGGGTGAGTCGCTCCTCGGTCACGGAGAGTCCGGTCGGGATCCGAGAGGAGAGACAGGCCATCGACGGTTTGTCCGCGACCGAGAGGTCGTAGCGCTCGGCGATCTCGCGGACCTCGGCTTTCGTGATATCGTGGGCCAAAAGCGGCGAGACGACGTCGAGTTCCTCGACCGCCTGCAGCCCCGGTCGGTGTCCCGCACCGGGGTCGTCGGCGTTGGTTCCGTCACAAACGGTTCCGATACCGAGTCGCTGTGCCGTCTCGAGCATCTCGCCGAGGCGCATCGTTCGACAGTGATAGCACCGGTCGCCGTCGTTTTCGACGAAGTCGTCGCTCTCGAGTTCGGAGAAGGAGACGATCTCGTGGCGGATGCCGATCTCCGCTGCGACCCGCCTCGCGTCCTCGAGTTCGGCCTCCGGAAGCGTCTCGCTCTTTGCCGTACAGGCGACGGCGTCCTCGCCCAGCGCGTCGTGTGCGATGGCGGCCACGACGCTCGAGTCCACGCCGCCGGAGAAAGCGACCAGGACGCCGTCGCGGCTCGCGAGGTCGGCGCGGGCGGCCTCGAGTTTGGCCTCGACCGTAGTCATGCTCGCTCGTTCGGTCCGAACGGGCAAAAGGACGTTGTCACCGCTGTCGGCGACCGGTCCCCCCGGCAACCCGCAGTAACCACTCCATTCTCGCGACAGCTTTACGGTGCCGAACGGAATAGCGAGGGTCCAATGGCCTTCGGCTCCACGCCGGACTGGTTTCACCTGAGCGACGAGCACGACATCGTCTGGGAGAGTCGCCCGCATCCGATCGCGATGGGAACCGGGCTTCCGGTCGGCATCATCGTCACGCTCGTCGGAATCGTCATCGTCGGCTGGAGTACGACGACCGAGACGGCCGTGTTTCTTGCGGTCGGCTTCGTGCTCGCCATCGTCGGCATCTCGCTCGTTCTCGTTCGATACCTGGGCTGGACGAACACCCGGTACGTCATCACCACCGCCGAACTCTACAAGAAACACGGCGTCGTCTCGAGGGACGTCACCCAGTTTCGACTCGAGCGCATCCAGAACATCAGTCTCGAGCAGGACGCGGTTGGCCGGGTGCTGGGATACGGGAATCTAACGGTCTACACCGCCGGGTCGGGCGATCCGGAGCTCACCTTCGAGCGCGTCCCCAGACCGGAACAGGCCAGTAGCCTGCTGAGCGATCAACTCGAGGACGTTTCCGAGCGAGAAGAGACCAAACAGCAACAGCCCTGAGTCGGCCGTTCTCGCTGCCAAACAGTCCAGACGAAAGCGAAGAAATACGACACCCAGTGAGGAGGCGGATCGGTCGATGTACCCTCGCGCGGAACGCGAAGGAAACGCCTTTCACCGACCACTTCCCGTTTTCGGGTGATGGAGGTCGCCGAGGTGCTGCCGGAGTTCGCCGACGCGTTCGCGTTCGAGGAGTTCAACCGAATGCAACGCGAGGCCCTGCCCGCCCTGCTCGAGCGCGAGGAGAACGTCGTTGCGAGCGCGCCGACCGCGTCAGGGAAGACCGCGCTCGCGGAACTGGCGATCTGCAAATCGCTCGCCGACGGCGGCACGGCGCTGTTTATCGCCCCGATGCGGGCGCTGACGAACGAGAAAGAAGACGACTGGGACCGCTTCGAGGAGCTCGGGTACTCCGTGTACGTCGTCACTGGCGAACGCGATCTGAACCCGCGGCGCGCACGGCGCGCGGACATCCTCGTGATGACTCCCGAAAAGCTCGATTCGGCGACCCGAAAACACGACTCGAGACGCTACGACTTCGTCACGGACATCGACGTCTGCGTGATCGACGAGGTACACCTGCTCGACGCCGACCGGCGAGGATCGGTCCTCGAGGTGACGATTTCGCGATTGCGACGGCTCTGTGAACCGCGAATCGTCGCGCTTTCTGCGACGATGCCGAACGTCGAAGACGTCGCGGCGTGGCTCGACGCGAGCGCCGAGACGACCTTCGAGTTCGACGAGGAGTACCGCCCCGTCGATCTCAACGCGGGCGTGAAAACCTACACGCACGGCGAGAACGCGTTCGCGGACAAGTACCGACGACTGTACCGGGCGCTCGACCTCGCCGAACCGCACCTGCGCGAAGACGGGCAAGCGCTGGTGTTCGTCTCCTCGAGACAGGATACGGTTCGCGCCGCGGAGAAAGCCAGAGACGAGATCGCCGAACGCGACGTGCCGATGGGAGCCCGCGGGGACTACGACTTTCACACTGACGCACAGGAACTCGAGAACGACACGCTTCGAAACTCCGTCCTCGACGGGGTCGCGTTCCACCACGCGGGGCTCTCGAAGAACGATCGGGACCTCGTCGAGGAGTGGTTCAAGGAGGGCATCGTCGAACTGCTCTTTTCGACCTCGACGCTGGCCTGGGGCGTGAACCTGCCCGCCCGCTGTGTCATTATTCGGGACACGAAACTCCACGACCCGCTCGAGGGCGAGGTCGACATGAGCCCGCTCGACGTCCTCCAGATGCTCGGACGAGCGGGACGGCCCGGCTACGACGACGTCGGGTACGGCTGGGTCGTCTGCGACGCCACGGAGGCTGACAAGTACAGACAGTTGCTCAAAGACGGCAAGGAGATCGAGTCCCGACTCGCCGAGAGCTTAGAAACCCACCTCAACGCCGAGATCGCGATGGGGACGATCACGGATCTCGAGGACGTGATGGACTGGCTCGAGACGACGTTTTACTACGTCCGCGGGCAGTCACGCCCCGAGGAGTACGACTTCCCGAACCTCCGACAGCGGGTTCGGGACTGTCTCGAGCGCCTGGTCGAACGCGGGTTCGTCGAGACGGGCGAGGACCTCTCGATCGAGGCGACGCCGCGGGGCGTGCTCGCCTCGAAGTACTACCTGCGACTCGAGACGGCTGCCAGGTTCGCCTCGCTGACCGAGCGAGAGTCGATCGAGACCGCGGACGTACTCGAGACCGTCGCCGGCGCGGTCGAGTTCGATTCGGTCTCGGCGCGCCAGTCCGAACGCGACGCGATCAACGCCGTGTTGGTCGGCCAGAAGACCGACGACTTAGAGGCGGGCCAGCGGAAGGTGCTCGCGATTCTCCGGGGCGCTGCGAGCGGATCGACGCCGAGCGAGCTCCGGAGCGACGCGTGGGTCATCCGCCGGAACGCGACCCGCCTCCTCTCGGCGCTGCAGGCGTTTCTCGAGCGGTTTTCGGGGCCGCACGAGGCGAACCTCGCCCGGCGGGTCGAAGCCCGAATCGAAAACGGCGTCGCCGACGACGCGGTCGGGCTCACGGCCATCGACGGGGTCGGTCCCGGCCGCGCGAGCAAACTCGCGAAGGAGGGCCACTCGACGCCAGGCGACATCGTCGAGGCGGGAATCGACGGACTCGTTTCGGCGGGCCTCTCGGAGGGCGTCGCCGAGCGGGTCTACGAGGGCGCACAGTCGCTTCCCGCCGTCGAACTCGAGTGGGGTCGGTTCCCCGACGAGATCGCCACCGGCGAGAACGACGCCTGCGAGGTGACGGTTCGAAACGTCGGCGAACCCGCGCAGGCTGGCATCCGCGTCACGGTGAACGGCGTCGAGATGACGAAGACGAGCACGTACCTCCGAGGCGAGGAGACCGTCCCCGTCGGCGTCTTCGGTGCCAACGCGGACGAACTCGAGTTTACGGTCAGCGTCGCGTTCCCCGAACTGCCGCTCGTTCCCCAGCGAGAATCGAGGACGGTCGACGTCGTCTAGGCAACGAGCGCCCGTTGTCGGCGTCGGCTCTTGACAAGCGAGTTCGAGAGGCCGCCGAGTCACTGGGAACGACCTGCGAGCGCGGTCCAAGCCCTTTTGCTGTTTCGTCCAGTAGTAACGGGTATGCAGCACGTGAAGATTCCGCAGGACCGTATCGGCGTTCTCATCGGAGAAGGCGGCGAGACGATGCGAGAGATCGAAGCGGCGGCCGAGGTTCGGCTGGATATCGATTCCGAAAACGGTTCGGTCGCCGTCGATACCGTCGGCGATCCAGTCAAGGGGCTCAAAGGTCCCGAAATCGTTCGCGCGATCGGTCGCGGGTTCCCGCCGGAGGATGCGCTTCGATTGCTCGACGACGACATGATGCTGTTCGACGTCGTCGACATCGACGCCGCCTCGCGCAACAAAAACGACCTGAAACGCAAGAAGGGGCGACTGATCGGCGAAAACGGCCGCACTCGAGAGCTTATGGAAGAACTCTCGGGCGCGTCGGTCGTCATCTACGGTTCGACGCTGGGCGTCATCGGCTCCCCGCCGGAAGTCGACGCCGTCCGAACCGCAGCAGAGATGCTGCTAGACGGCGCGCCACACGGCGCGGTCTACTCGTTCCTCGAGGAACGACACAACGAGATGAAACACCAGGGAATGCAGTACCACGAGTATCCCGGCGGCAAGTCGTGAGCAGGCTCGAGCGTCGATACTGAACGTCGGCGGATCCGTACACCCGACTCGACTGGTTTTCCATCGAACAGCGCGAACAACCGATTCGAGAGGGCGTTCTCACGAGCGGATGGCCAGACGGCTCGAACCAGTCGTTCATCCGCATTGCTGTATCGATTATAAATACCCAGCCAGTCCCAACCACGAAAACACCCGACACAACCGTCATCGAAGGTATGGATTTGAGTGATAGGGAAAGACCTATATAGAATAGCAAACAATCCTTCGTTTGACTATGGCACAACAGCAGATGGGCAACCAGCCGCTAATCGTACTTTCGGAGGACAGCCAGCGTACCTCCGGAAAAGACGCACAGTCGATGAACATCACGGCCGGGAAAGCCGTCGCGGAATCGGTCCGCACGACGCTCGGACCGAAAGGGATGGACAAGATGCTCGTCGACTCGACGGGCTCGGTCGTCGTCACCAACGACGGCGTCACCATCCTCTCGGAGATGGACATCGATCACCCGGCGGCCAACATGATCGTCGAGGTCGCCCAGACGCAAGAAGACGAAGTCGGCGACGGCACCACCTCCGCCGTCGTCGTCTCTGGCGAACTCCTCAAACGCGCCGAGGAGCTCCTCGACCAGGACATCCACGCGACGACGCTCGCACAGGGGTATCGTCAGGCCGCCGAGAAAGCGACCGAAGCCCTCGAGGACATCGCCATCGATGTCGACGAGGACGATACAGAGGTACTCGAGCAGATCGCCTCGACAGCGATGACAGGAAAGGGCGCAGAGAACGCTCGAGACCTGCTCTCGGCGCTCGTCGTGCAGGCCGTCCAGACGGTCGCCGACGATGACGGCATCGACACGGACAACATCAAAGTCGAGAAGGTCATCGGCGGTTCGATCGAGAACTCCGAACTCGTCGAGGGCGTCATCGTCGACAAGGAGCGCGTCTCCGACAACATGCCGTACTTCGCGGAAGACGCCAACGTCGCGATCGTCGACGGCGCACTCGAGGTCAAAGAGACCGAAATCGACGCCGAAGTCAACGTCACCGATCCGGATCAGCTCCAGGAGTTCATGGAGCAAGAAGAAGCACAGCTCGAGGAGATGGCCACGCAGCTCGCAGACGTCGGCGCGGACGTCGTCTTCGTCGACGGCGGCATCGACGACATGGCCCAGCACTACCTCGCACAGGAGGGCATCATCGCGGTCCGTCGCGTCAAATCCAGCGACCAGAGCCAGCTGGCCCGCGCGACCGGCGCGACGCCCGTGACGACCGTCGACGACCTGACCGAGGACGACCTCGGCTTCGCCGGCAGCGTCGCACAGAAGGACATCGCCGGCGACCAGCGCATCTTCGTCGAGGACGTCGACGACGCGAAGGCCGTCACCCTGATCCTCCGCGGCGGCACCGAACACGTCATCGACGAAGTCGACCGAGCGATCGAGGACTCGCTGGGCGTCGTGCGAACGACAGTCGAGGACGGGAAGGTTGTCGCAGGCGGCGGCGCACCCGAAACCGAGCTCTCGCTCGCGCTCCGCGACCACGCCGATTCCGTCGGCGGTCGCGAGCAACTGGCCATCGAAGCCTTCGCGGACGCCCTCGAGGTCGTGCCACGCACGCTGGCCGAGAACGCCGGACTCGACCCCATCGACTCGCTCGTCGAACTGCGCAGCGCACACGACGGCGGCGACACGGCCGCCGGCCTCGACGCCTACACCGGCGACACCATCGACATGGACGCCGAGGGCGTCTACGAGCCGCTTCGCGTGAAGACGCAGGCGATCGAATCCGCGACCGAAGCCGCGGTCATGCTGCTTCGCATCGACGACGTCATCGCCGCTGGCGAACTCAAAGGCGGTTCGCCGGACGACGACGATGACGACGAGATGCCGGCCGGCGGCCCAGGCGGCCCAGGCGGAATGGGCGGCGGCATGGGCGGCATGGGCGGTGGCATGGGCGGCATGATGTAGGAGCGATTCGGAGCGAACGCAGTGAGCGAGAATCGCTGCAAGCGAGCGGGGAGCGCAGTGACCCGCGAGTAAAGCTAAATTTTGCTCTACGGGATGGTGAAGCCATCCCTCGGCAAAATTTAGTATAAAAGCGCTCCTCCCTCCGTTTCGAGGCGGCGCGTAGCGCCGCACTCTCCACATCGGTCGTTGGCCTGTTCGGGCCTGCGACCCTCACGGTGAAGCGGAAGGGAAGCTTACATCCGCATTATTGACAAAGCGTACCAAGCGCGGCCCACAACCAACAGCGAACACTTCTTTCGTTGACTCGACTCGTATTCTCTCTGATCTTTAGTCACAACGCCTGACGACACTCAGCCGGTCTGTTGCCGACGGCTCGAGTCCGCCGGAACGAACAGTTCCTCGTCGAAGAGGTATCGCTCGAGCGAGCACGCGCCCGGCCCGCTCAGAACGAGCGATAGCGAGACGAGCGTCAGGACGAGCGTGTACTCGATGCCGCCGTCGCCGGCGACGAACCCATAGGGAAGGTGGACGAGGACGGTCGCGACGGCCATGATCACGGCGAGGAGCCCCGCTGCGTATCTGGTGAACAGTCCAGCCAGGAGCAAGACACCGCCTGCCAGTTCGACGAGTCCGACGATCCACGCGAACAGCGTCGGGAAGGGAAGGCCGAGTCCTGCGAGGGTGTCGGTGAATCCGGCGATTCCGCTGGCTTTCGGGCCGATACCGAGTACTTTTCCGAGTCCGGAGACGACGAAGACGATTCCCAGCGCCAGCCGAAGGACGACGGGATTCCACCGCGTGCCGGTTCGCTCGAGGGCATTACTAGTCGCCATATCCATTGGTTTGTGCTCGATGGACATATTCTTATCTCCGATAATATGGATTTAGAATGATTCGGTCCGCATTGGGTAATACGCCGGATAAATCGCCATCCCAGCCGGGAAAACGAACGTAGACGAAGATCTTCCGGCACAAACTAAATACCAGCCGGCAATAGTTGCACGTATGCACACGCTACTTCTCGACAGCGAAGCCGTCGACGAGAACGCGCGGATGACCGATGTCGTTCGAGCGGTCGAAGACGCCTTCGTAGCCTACGAGCGCGGCGACGCACAGATGCCCGCCAAATCCTACATCGATCTCCCGCAGTACAACGGCGACTTCCGGTCGATGCCGGCCTATCTCGAGACCGACGAGTGGGACGCCGCCGGCCTCAAGTGGGTCAACGTCCACCCGGACAACCCGCGGGATCACGACCTGCCGACCGTCCTCGGGACGATGATCTACTCCGACCCCGAGACCGCGTTCCCGCTGGCGATCATGGACGGGGCCGAACTGACGATGAAACGGACCGGCGCGGCCGCGGCCGTCGCGACGGACTATCTCGCGCGCGAGGACGCCTCGAGTCTGGGCATCGTCGGGGCGGGTGTGCAGTCGTACACGCAACTCGAGGCGATCGCGGCCGTCCGGCCGATCGAGGAAGTCGTCGTGTCGGACCTCGACGAGGCGCGTCTCGAACGATTCATCGAAACGTTCGAAGACGGGTTCGACATCCGGAGCGGGTCGATTTCCGAAGCGGGCCACTGCGACGTGCTCTCGACGGTGACGCCAGTCGAGGACCCGATCGTCAGCATCGACGATGTCGGCGAACACACCCATATCAACGCGATCGGGGCCGACGCCGCGGGCAAACACGAACTCACGGACGATCTTCTGCAGTCGGCGACGGTCGTCATCGACGACCACGAGCAGTGTACCCACTCCGGAGAGATCAACGTGCCCTACGCCGCGGGCGTCCTGACGGACGCGGACATCCACGCCGAAATCGGCGAAATAGTCACCGGCGCGGTATCGGGGCGAACCGATGAGACCGGCGTGACCGTTTTCGACTCCACCGGCCTCGCGATTCAGGACGTTGCGGCTGCCCACGTCGTCTACGAGAACGCGCTCGAAGACGAGGACGGGTACGAGTTCAGCATGATCGACGCCTGATCGGCAGACGGGGATCAGTCGTCGGCGTCGGTCGCGCTCGAGCGATCGTCGGACGCGGCGGTTCCGACGGCCGTCTCGCGCAGGTCCGCTTCGATCTCCTCGAGCGACCGACCCTTCGTCTCGGGGACGAGCTGGTAACAGAACACGAGCGCGAGCGCCGAGAACGCGCCGTAAAGCCAGAACGTTCCGGACTGGCCGAAGACGTCGACGAGCCGGAGGAAGGTCAGCGAGACGATCAGGTTACCGGCCCAGTTGACGACCGTGACCACGCCCATCGCGGTCCCGCGGACCTCCATCGGGTAGATTTCGGAGATCATCAGCCAAAACACCGGTCCGAGGCCGATCGCGAAGAAGGCGACGTAGAGCATCAGACTGCCCGTCGCGACCCAGCCGACGACGCCGGAGAGACCGGGCAGGTAGAACACGGCTCCGAGCACCGCGAGCATTACGGTCATCCCCGCCAGACCGGTCAGCAACAGCGGCCGACGGCCGGTCCGGTCGATCAACAGGACCGCGACGACGGTCATGACGACGTTGATCGCGCCGATTCCGACGGTGGCGAGGATCGACGCGGTATCTGCGAAGCCGGTCGACTCGAGGATCGTCGGCGCGTAGTACATCACCGTGTTGATCCCGGTGATCTGCTGGAACGCCGCCAGCCCGACGCCGACGATCAACATCGGTCGAACCCACGCCTTGAGCAGGTCCCGGAGCGTTCCGGATTCGGTCTGGATCGTCTTTTTAATCTCCTCGAGTTCCTCGCCGACTCGCCCTTCGGAGCGCGTCCGCGAGAGTACTTCGCGCGCATCCGATTCGCGACCCTGTTCGTAGAGCCACCGCGGGCTCGCGGGCATATAGAGCATGCCGAGGAAGAGGATGGCTGCGGGAAGCATGCCGATACCGAGCATCCAGCGCCACTCGCCGCCGTTGGCGAAGGCGTAGTTCACCAGATACGCGATGAGGATGCCGCTCGTGATCGTCAACTGGTTGAGCGAGACCAGCGAGCCGCGGATCTTCGGCGGCGAGATTTCGGAGATGTACAGCGGGCCGACGACGGAGGCGAAGCCGACGCCGATCCCGTCGACGATCCGGCCGAGGATGAGCACCTCGACGTTCGGGGCGACCGCCATGATGAGCGAGCCGACGAAGAAGACGACCGCGCCGACGAGGATCAGCCGACGACGGCCGAGCCGATCGGCGAGTCGACCGCCGAGTGCGGCCCCGAAAATCGCGCCGACCATCGCGCCGCTGACGACCACGCCTTCGACGAGGGAGGGGTCGATCGCGTACCCCATGATCATCGTCAGGTCGAACGTGTCTCGGATGTAGAGCATTGCGCCGGAGATGACGCCGGTGTCGAATCCGAACAGTAAGCCGTTGAGGGCCGCCAGGCCCGCGACGACGTACACGAACGAATTACGATCGCCGGTTGTCGCGCCTGTTTGAGTAGCCGACATTGGTAGTCTGTGAATTATTCTTTCAGATCAGAGTTAACAAACGCATCGGTCTCGAGTGACATCGAAAACCGCTCGAGGTGAGTACGAAATCCCGGTTCTCGAGGTCAATCGACTGTCTTTGAGCGATACAAAATCGAGGTCGACAACTCATCAGGCGATGCTCACGGCTCGGCGGTCTGGGACAGCCCGGCGAGCAACACGTATCAGTCGATAGAAGCGCCATTATTTCGTTAAACGTAATCTCGAAACTCACGATAGGTACAGGCGGTCCAGTGAGCGAGCGGGCCAAGGAACCCTCGAAGCCGCGCCGTAGGCGCGGCTGAGGGGGTGACGAAGTGCTTTTCATCAACGTTTTGCCGAGTGCGGTCGCGGAGCGACCGTACGCAGAGCAAAAGGGGCACTGAGCGACTTGTCTCAGTCAGTCCGTGCTCTCGCTCGGTTGCGGTCGGTTTTCGGAGACGGAACGACGGGCCACTACGACGAGCGCCATCACCGTCAGCAGCGTCACGACCAACAATAATCCCGTTCCCGCTGGGAGCCCGATGAGGGCCGCGACATCGGCGTAGAACGTAAAGAGAAGAAACGCCGGGAAGAGAGTCCCGATCGCGTATCGCCACGGGACCACCAGTGGGCGTGAGAGCTGTCCCGCACCTTCGAGGTACTCCTCGACCGCGGCCGGACCGAGGACCCAGGCCGTGTACACCATGAACCCGGTCAGTCCGAGCACCAAGAGTAGATCGACGAGGTGGTTCGCGAACAGCGTAAACACCGCGGGGCTAAACGCGTTCACGCCGCCGGTGAGTGCGATCAGCGCGAATAGCCCCCAGGTCGCCCCCGACCGCTCGATATCGAACTCGTCGACCAGCAACGAGACCGGAATCTCGAGCATACTTATCAGACTCGTCAGGGCTGCGAGAAGAACGACGAGAAAGAAGACCGCGCCGAGAAGTCGCCCGCCGGGCAGGCTCGCGAACGCGCCGGCGATCCCGACAAACAGGGCGCCGGGGCCGCCCTCAGTCGGTCCTGGCGCAAACGAAAACAGCAACGGGAACACCACGAATCCGCCCAGGATGCCGATACCGAGATTGAACACGGCGATAGCCGAGGCGTCGAGGGGCAGCGAGCGGTCGTCGTCGATGTAGGAGGCGTAGGTGATCATCGTCCCGCTGCCAATCGAGAGGGTGAAAAGCGCCTGACCGGCGGCCGCTCCCAGTACCGATAGGAAGTTCTCCGCGAGGTAGGTACCGTCGAATTCGAGGTAGAACTCGTATCCCTGTGCGGCGCCGGGTTGTTGGGCCGCCCAGATCGCGAGTCCGACGAGCAACACCACGACGCCGGGTATCATCACCTTCGTCGTCGCCTCGATGCCGCGTCTGATCCCCGCGGCGACGATCAGAGACGTGGCCGCGAGGACGGCGAGTTGGTAGCCGAACGCTTCGGCACCGTAGCTGATCGCTGCGAAGTGGGTTTCGGGATCCGTGAAATAGGCACCCGTCGCGCTCTCGAGGAAGTACCGAAGGATCCACCCGCCGACGACGCTGTAGAACGACATCAGCATGATCGAGGTGACGACACAGAGCACGCCCAACGCCGCCCAGAAACGCGATCCGGCGAGCGATTTGAACGCCCCCACTGGGTTCCGATTCGACTGTCGACCGATCACGAACGCGGCCAGCAATCCCGGTACCCCGACGACGAGGACGATGAGCAGATACAACAGTAAAAAGGCGCTCCCGCCGTTCTCCGCGGTCATCCAGGGAAATCGCCAGATGTTCCCCAGTCCGACCGCGCTTCCGACCGCGGCCAGGATAAATCCAGCGCGACTCGCCCAACTCTCACGTACCATCCTGTCTCAGGGAATCGACTCGGCGTGCATAAGAATTGTTTATCAGTGGCTCAGTTCATTCGTGGTGACATGGAATGAAGTGATCTGAACACGACGCGTAACCTGGTCAGTAATGCACGCGTGGCTTTCGGACTCGAGACTGCCAGCGTCCAAACGAAACCGCCAACGAACTGCCCCACTTGACGATCGGCGTGAACGACTCGAGCGACTCTGCAATCCCCAATTCCGCCGAGTCAGTCTTCGATTTCGATCGCCGGACGACCGGGCTCGGCGTTTCGAAGCACGTCGTCGTCGGCGTCGGTCGCGCGGACGACCCGAACCGGCACGTCGAACTCGCGTTCGATCAGCCAGACGGCCGACTCGAGGGCGTCGTATTCGGCGTCGACCTCGAGCGGGCGGGTCAGCGCCTCTCGCTCGGCCTGTAAGTCCTGTCCGTAGCTGGCGGCCGCGTCGCCCCGTTCGCGGATCTCGGAGTTTTGCATCAGTTCGCCGATCAGGTTATCGGCGTCGCTCTCGATGGCGATCTCGAGGGCGTCGTACTTCCACTCGGGCGCGACGACGACGTCGATCGATTTCGGGTCCTCGATGCCGGCCACGTCGATGATTTGGCGGATGTCCTCGCGAGTGTTCTCGACCAGGTTGCGGCGCTTCTCGACGTGATCGCGATCGACCGTCGCGCTCGGCCACGGGGCGTCGGCGACGAACTCGTCGTTTCCGAGCGCGTCGTACAGTTCCTCGGCGATGTGGGGCGCGACCGGCGCGAGCAGTCGGACGACCGCCGACAGGCCGCGCTCGTAGGTCGCGGCGTGTGGCTCGGTGTACTCGGCGTACTGGCGAAGCGTGCGAACGAGCGCCTGGCTCTCGCGAACCGCGGCGTTGAAGGTCAGGTCGTCGTACTCCGCGCTCGAGATCGCGATCGCCGCGTCGATCTCGCTTTCGACGTAGCTCGCGACGGCGTCGTCGTCGCCGTCGGGTGGACTCTCGGCGTACTCCTCGACCAGCTCCTTCAGGCGGGTCAGGAAGGCGTACGTCGAACGCACGCCCTCCTCGCTCCAGTCGAAGTCCCGCTCGGGCTGGGCGGCCTGCATCATGAACAGCCGCGCGGTGTCCGCGCCGTACTCCTCGACGATCCGCTGGGGCGAGACGACGTTGCCGACGGACTTGGACATCTTCTCGCCCTCGAGCTGGACCATTCCCTGGGCCAGCAGGTTCTCGAAGGGCTCGCGGTGCTCTAAGCCCTCGTGGTCCGCGAGCACCTTCGTGAAGAATCGCGAGTAAAGCAGGTGCATCACGGCGTGTTCGATACCGCCGACGTACTGGTCGACCGGCATCCAGTCGTTGGCCCGCTCGAGGTCGAACGGCGCGTCCTCGAGGTCGGGCGAGACGTACCGCAGGAAGTACCACGAGGAGTCGACGAAGGTGTCCATCGTGTCCGTCTCTCGAGTGGCCTCGCTACCACAGTTCGGACAGGTCGTTTCCTTCCACTCCTCGGCGGCGTCGAGCGGGTTTCCGGTGGTGTTGATGAACTCGGGCAGTTCGACCGGCAGGTCTTCGTCGGGAACCATCACGGGGCCACAGTCGTCACACTGGACGACCGGGATCGGCGTCCCCCAGTAGCGCTGGCGGGAAATCCCCCAGTCGCGAAGCTGGTACTGGGTCGCCGCTTCCGCACTGTCGATGTCCGCAGTGAGCCGCTCGCGGGCGACCGCGCTCTCGAGGCCGGAGTACTCTCCGGAGTTGACGAGGACGCCGTCGTCGGTGAAGGCCGCCTCGCTGACGTCCGGCGCGTCGGGAACCGTCTCGCCGTCCCAGTCGTCGGGTTCGGGGGCGATGACGGGCACGATCTCCTCGCCCATCTTCTCGGCGAATTCGTGGTCGCGCTCGTCGTGGCCTGGCACGGCCATCAGCGCGCCCGTTCCCACGTCCGAGAGGACGAAGTCGGCGACGTAGACAGGAATCTCGTCGCCGGTCACGGGATTGGTCGCGGTCAGTCCCGTCTCGACGCCGTTGGGTTCGTCGCCCTCGGGATCGGCCTCCTCCTCGACGAAGTGGCGCACGTCGGCGTCTTCTTCCGCCAGCTCCTCGCTGATCGGGTGGTCCGGCGCGAGCGCGAAGAAAGTCGCGCCGTGGATGGTGTCGACGCGGGTGGTGAAAGCCTCGACGGAGCCGTGACCTTCTATTGCGAACTCGAGTTCGGTACCGAACTGGCGACCGATCCAGTTGCGTTGCATCTGGCGGACCGAGTTGGGCCACCCCTCTAAGTCGTCGATCGCCTCGAGCAGTTCGTCGGCGTACTCGGTGATCTTCAGGAACCACTGCTCGAGTTCGCGCTGGACGACCGGCGTGTCACAGCGCCAGCAGAGTTCGGCCTCGCCTTCGACCTGTTCGTCGGCGAGGACGGTCTCGCACTCGGGACACCAGTTGACCTCGGCGTCGCGTCGTTCGACCAGCCCTTCCTCGTGAAACCGAGAGAAGAGCCACTGGTTCCACCGGTAGTACTCCGGATCACAGGTCGCGAGTTCGCGCTCCCAGTCGTAGCCAAAGCCCATCGAGGTCATCTGCTCGCGCATCGTCTCGATGCAGTCGAGGGTCCAATCTCGAGGGTTCGTATCGCGTTCTTTGGCCGCGTTCTCCGCCGGTAGCCCGAACGCGTCCCAGCCCATCGGGTGGAGCACGTCGTCGCCGTTCATCCGTCGGTACCGGGCGTAGGCGTCCGTGATCGTGTAGTTCCGGACGTGGCCCATGTGGAGCTTGCCGGACGGATACGGGTACATCCCCAGCACGTACGTCGGATCCTCGACATCGTCGGGCGTCCGGTATGCGTTGCCCTCGTCCCACGCTTCCTGCCAGCGCCGTTCGACCGCCACGTGGTCGTATCCCTCTTCGGTCATCTCTTGATTAGGTGTGTTCGTGACGCGGCCCTATACCTTTCCATCCAAGTGCCGTCTTCGTTCCAAGTGCCGTCTTCGTTCGTCTCTGCTCGTCCCGTTCGTGGCCGGTTTTGGTCTGTCGCGGTTCGTCACCGCTAATCGATGCGGTCGACAATCGCCGGATCCGGCCGAGATCCACCTACTCGATATCGATCCGTTTCGACTCGTCGTCACCGCGCTCTTTCGGAAGCGTCACCGTCAGGACGCCGTTCGTAAAGGTCGCCGAGACGGCCTCCTCGTCGACCGGCTCCGGCAGCCGGATACGGCGGTTCGCCGATTTGCTCGTCCGCTCGCGACGAACGTACTCGCCCTCTTCGAACGCCGTCTCGTCCTCGCGGGTCGCCTCAAGACGGAGCGCACCGTCCGACAGCGTCAGCTCGATGTCGTCGGTTTCGTAGCCCGGCAGATCCGCCGTGACGACGAACTCCTCGCCCTCGTCGGCGACGTCGACGGCGACCGATCCGGGGACCTGGAGCCCGCCGCCGGTCATCATCCCCTCTTCGACCTGTTTGCTGATTCGATTGAGCAGTTCCTCGAGGTCGTCGAACGGGTTTTGTCGCATACTTCGAGTACGCACTCGAGGTGAATAAACTCTGCCCGTAGATTGCCGACGGACGGCCGCCGCGAAGGGGAGAGCCAGAAGGCATCCGGCGGCGTGGCGCTACTCGGAAAGCGTAACGGAGCCGTCCTCGAGTGCGTCTCCCAGCACGTCGCGGGCGTGACCGTCCGGATCGACGTTTTCGTAGACGGACTTCACCTCGCCGTCGGCGAGGAAGAACGTGGTCCGTGCGGCTGCACCGCCGCTGTGATCGACGCCGAAGCGATCCGCCAGGTCTCCCTCCGGATCGGCCAGCAGATCGAACTCGAGGCCTTCCGCCTCGCAGAATTCGCGGTGAGAATCGACGCCGTCGGTCGAGACGCCGTAGACGTCGACGCCGGCGTCCTGATAGGCGTCGTGCTCGCGCTGGAACTGAGTGGCCTCGATGGTGCAACCGGGCGTGTCGTCGCGCGGATAGAAGTAGACGACAGTCGGGTCGTCGAACGCGGGAGAGACCGTCTCGCCGTCCTGATTCGGTGCGGTGACCTCGGGCGCCTCGTCGCCTGTCTCGAGTACCATCGTATGCCCTCTCAGGGCGACGGCGAAAAACAGTTTGTGGTCGAGAAACTCCCGCTCGAACCCGGCACCTTCGAACCGGTCGGCGTCGCCAGAATCTTACTCGACGACGTGTTGGGTATCGTACGATCCCAACCGTCGGACCCAGCCGTTCTCCGCGAGTTCCTCGAGTTCCGCGAGCGCTTCCTCCGTCCGCGATTCGTACAGCCCCGCCTCGATGTCGATGTGGAAGACGTAATCGCCCAGCCGCTCGCCGCTCGGTCGCGACTCGAGTCGGGTGAGGTTGATGTTCCGATCGGCGAAGGGCTCGAGGAGTTCGAGGAGCAGACCCGGATAATCGACGTCCGGATAGGCGACGATGGAGGTTTTACCGCCGCCCGGTGACCGGTCTGCCGCCGGCGCGACCGCGAAAAACCGCGTCGCGTTCGAGGATTGTTCTTGGATGTCGTCGGCGATCACCTCGATACCGTCGCCGGCGTTATCCGGGTGGGCGATGCCGGCCATCGACGGGTCCTCGCGGGCGTATTCGACGCTCTGGGCCGTACTGGCGACGGCCTCGAGGGTCGCGTCCGGGTACGTAGTCTCGAGGTAGGACCGACACTGGGCGAGCGCCTGGGAGTGACTGGCGATCGTCTCGAAGTCCTCACCCTGGGCGAGCAGGGCGTGGTTGATTGGGGTAACGATTTCGCTGACGATCGCGATTTCGTACTCGGCGATGGCGTCGAGGCTCTCCGTAACGCTGCCTTCGATGCTGTTCTCGATGGGGATAATTCCCCGGTCGTACTCGCCGCTCGCGACAGCGTCGACGATCGCCGTCACCGACTGACGGAAGTCGATGTCGTCGCCGATCGCTTTCGCTGCTCGGTGAGAGTAGGTTCCTTCCGGACCGAGCGTGACTACGGTCATGACTCGTAGTTTATGGGTCGAAAGGAAAAGCCCATCGGGAAGTCCGCTCCCAGAACTGCGATCGAGGCCGGCGTTTTGCCTGCTCGAGAACGAGTCGAAATCGACCCGTTCGACGATTACGACGCCGAATCCCTAGTCGCCGCTCGAAGGCGACGTGCCGTCAGTCGGCGGGCCGTCGTGGACCAGCCAGCCGTCTTCGGTCGCACGTTCGGCGACGTCCGGCTGAAAGACCCACGAGGTTAGCAGCAGAATCGGGATCATGGTGAGTGCGACGACGGCGTACCCCAGATGAAGGTTCAAAAACGGAGCGGCGAAGATAAGCGGGTAAACGGTGCCGCCGACCGTCCCGATACCGCCGACGATCCCGGCAACGGTTCCGGAGTTGTCCGGAAACATCGCGGGAACCTGCGCGAAGATCGCTCCTTCGGAAAACGCACAGCCTACGCCGACGAGAAAGCCCGCGATGACGGCGAGGTAGATGTTCCCGCTCAAGCCGGCAGCCGTCATGCCGAACAGTGCAAGCACGACGAACGTCATCGTCGCGAACGTCCACTGCTCGCGGTAGCGACCCGTGAACCACGGGAGGATCTCCGTCTCCGTGCGGGCTAAGACGTCGCTCACGTAACCACCGATCGGACGGAGCAGTCCCGCCGCAACCGAGAACGTCGCCGCGAACGTCGCCGCGATCACGATGTCGCCCTGCCCGAAGCCCTCGCGGTAGTACGTCCCCAGCCAGCCGTTCATCGCCACCTCGAGGCCGAAGGTCATCAGATACGCGACCGAGAGGACGACCGCGCCGTGGCGGGTCGCGATGTAGAGCCACTGTTGGAAGCTCACCCCCGCCTTGGTCGAAGCCCGTTTCTCCGCGCTTTTGGCCGCATCGCCGAACGCGAAGTAGAGGACGCCGACGACGATCGCGAGCACGCCGGTGTAGAAGAACGCGGCCCGCCAGTTCGACGCGAACAGCGGACCGACGTATCCCTCACCGAAGATCCGCGGAAGAGTGAAGTACGCGCCCAACCCTGCCCCGGCGTTGCCGATACCGGCGAAGATTCCCTCCGCCAGTCCGAGGTTCTCCTCTTCGAACCACTCGGCGACGTGTTGGATTCCGATGACGAAGGTGATGCCGGCCAGCGAGGCGACGATCCGCGACGCGGTAAACACCTCGTAGGTCGTCGCGTACGCGCTGATGATCGAGAACACGCCCACGGTCAACATCGTGAAACCGGCCGTCACCGGTGCTCCGAGTTTATCGGTAAGTGGACCGATGACGATCCGACCCAGCGGAACGGCGATGACGGCAGCGCTCGAGACCACGCCGAGTTGGGCCACCGACAGCCCGAATTCGTCGGCGATTTCACCCGTAAACGGGGCGAACGAGAACCAAATGACGAACCCGAGATTGAACATCGCCGTCGCGAGGAGCAAGTTCTTCCACTTCGGGTCGATCATGCGCGAACCTCACCCGGTTTGCTCGGCTGGTGAGACAGCTGACGACCGTCGAGACCGGTCCGTCTCTCCCCGGACTGCCGAGCTGGCGTGTTCCACGAGAAAGCTCGCCCGGCGAGCAGAGGACCTAATGAACAATCATCTTTTTCATCCCAATATTGGTGGACATACGTACCCATATTCCATATAAGTATGGTCAGTCAAGAACCTATAAACGTATTTATTAGACAAATATAACAGTACTACGAGATAGCCATAGCACTAGGTCGTATTATGGTGTTTCAGAACTGGACAAGTGATCACTAGTTCGCCCATATAGAACCAAACTGCCGAGAATAGATCGCGACTATCGATCAAACGCGACTGCGAGAGGAGCGTTGACACTCGAGACACACCTTCTCGAGAATCACCGGCGGCCGATTATTCGTCGAGGTGTTCGATTCCCTGCTTTGCCACGTTCGCTTCCGTGATCTCGCCCGGCATCCAGTCCGGCTTGTCGTCCGGCGCGGTTTCCTCCCAGGCCCAGCCGTCGTAGATATGGACTTTGTCCGTCCCCTTCTCTCGAAGCCGAAGTGTAACTCGCTCGGCGGCATCCTCGCTCGAGCCGGCCTCGAGTCGCCGTGCCGCTTTGAGTGCGGCCTGCCGAGGTGTGTTCCCGGAGAAGACGCTCTCCTCATCTCCGTTAGACGTGCGCAGTGCAAAGTTCCGCTTACCATCTTCACGTACCATGGTTTTTCCCTCCATGTCAATTCAGCACACGATCCGACATAAAGATATCCCCCAAAACCGACCGACTGCGCCAGTATCTTTAAGTGTATTCGACACACCAGCACCTCTCACCAATTGTCTCCCGGCGTGAAATTCGCCGCATATATTCACATACGTACGACGTAGGTAACATGGCACATCGATATTGCGTAGAAAACACTTAAGTAGATCCTGCGGTGAAGTTCGTGCTAGAACCCCGCGATGGTCCGGAAAAAGAAGCTGAGTCCAAGCGGCGCGAAAGACGATAACGGGAACTATCACAACGTCCACCTCAATCTCCACGAGGACGAACTCGAGGTGGCGGGCATGGACATCGGCGACGAGGTCTTCGTCCGCGTTCGAGACGGAAAGATCATCATCCAGAAAGCCGACGAGGAGGAAGTCGAACACAATTTCTAAGACCGACCTTTTTCGCTGCGCTCACACCGACGGCGAGCGGCGCTGTTCGCTCGGCAAAATCTCGAGAGAGTTTCACTCTCTCGGACGGCGAGGGACCAGAGGTCCCTCGAGCAGTCGGCGCGAAGCGCCGACGACCTCGCGGGAGCGAAGCTCCCGCTTAGCTTTGATGAAAAGCAACGGAAGACGTTCCGGCTCACTTCGTTCGCGGGCTGCGACTTCCGAGCCTTCGTTCGCTCGCGGTAGAATATCGTAGACTTACCGCACTCACTCGACAGAAACGATACTCAGTTCAGCGCCTCGAGATCGAACTCGAACGCCGCAACTGGAACCTCGAGGTCGTGTTCGACGAGCACCTTTGGGTGAAGTTCGCCGATCACGCCGACTTCCTCGCCGTCGATGACGACCGCGGCGGTTCGTCCGTCGATGAACGACGGGTGTTCGGTCGGGGGCGTCTCGAGGTCGCCACCGAAGTCCCGGACGAGCGTCTGGAGTCGTCCTTTCGCGTCCTCGTAGGCCGCATCGTGGCGAGCGAGCACGGCACCGACGCTTCGACGTTCGGCGACGCCCGTGTTTTCCGATTCGTCGATCTCGGCCGCGAAGCCGATCTCCGCGAGGTCCTGGGGATACGAGCGGTGGGTGTTTCGCTCAAGGACCATCACCAGCGAGGGCAGCACCCAGGTCCGGAGCATGGTGTAGTCCTCGCTGTAGGGTTCTTTGATCGTAGCGGGCTCGCCGACTCCGTAGACGGCCTCGTCCGCACCGTCGTCGTCGAGAGTCGGGATCGACAGCCGATCGAAGTTCTCCGCCTCGTTGATCATGTGGAAGTTGAGCAGGTCCTCGAATCCGAGCCCGACGAGACTCCGACGAGTCGCGTCCTCGAGGCGACTGCGTTCGTGTCGACCGCCGACGGTCCCCACGTCGGGGTATCGCGGCTCGAGCTCGTTGAAGCCGTAGGCCCGCCCGAGGTCGTCGATGAGATCCATCGGATGGAGCACGTCGACGCGGTAGGGCGGAATCGTCATCTCGTACGTGAGGTCATCAGCTTCGTTTTCCTCCGTCTCGGCCTCGAGTCCCGCCCGCTCGGCCAGATCGATGACTTCCTCGGGATCGAGGTCGATACCGAGAATCGTCTCGATGCGGTCGTGGGCGACGGTCTTGGTCTCGAGAGAGAGATCGGGTCGAACGAGTTCGCGCTCTGGATACGCGACGGTCACCTCCTCGATGGTGCCGCCGCGGGCGCTCAGCGCGTAGCAGATGATCGCGCACATCTTGTCGATCGTCCACTGATCGGTGCCGGTCAGTTCGACGAACAGGTCCCGCGAGTCCGTCGAAACCTCGGTGCGCCGACCGTTGATCACCGGCGGGAACGAAAACAGTCCGAGTTCGTCGTAAATCGCCGGATAGCGCTCGGTATCACGAACGAGGTCGGCGTAGGTTTCGCCGGTGGGGTGCTCGGAGAGCACGTCCGCGGGCGTCATTTCCTGGTCCGAATCCAGCGGAACGAACCGGTCGCCGTCGGAAGCAATGCCGGTGTAGCGTACGCTCGAGTCGGCGTCCCCGGCCGAACTCCCCTTGAGCATGGTGAGATCGTGGATACCGATCGCCCCTTTCGCGCGCTTGCGGCCCATCGTCGCGTGGAGCTTTTCTTGCAACTGGATGAGCGAATCCAACGCGTCCTCGTCTAGATTCACGCCGCGGACGACCGCGCCCGTGACGTACGGTCGCTCGTCTGGCACCGCATCGTCGACGGTGATCGTCCACTCGGGCGAGTTCGTGTTCGGCACGTAGACGCCCCGATCGTCGCCGTACTGGTAGCGAAGCGATCGGGCGACGCCTTCGACGGAGAGGCGGTCGAGCCGGTCGGGCGCGAATTCGAGTTCGAACTCGTCGTCCTCGGTTCGGCCCTCG
This sequence comes from Halostagnicola larsenii XH-48, assembly GCF_000517625.1. Taxonomy (GTDB): domain Archaea; phylum Halobacteriota; class Halobacteria; order Halobacteriales; family Natrialbaceae; genus Halostagnicola; species Halostagnicola larsenii. The sequence goes on from NZ_CP007055.1 coordinate 2,667,414, forward strand.
AACTCCAGACCGAGTCCGAACAGGTCCTCGATCAGGTCGTCGTCGCTCTTTTCGTCGGCGCTGGTTAACTCGCGCAGTTCGTCGGGATCGATTTCGACCGTGGGCATCAGTAAGTCACCTCCGTCTCTCGCAGCAGTTCCAGATCACACAGCGTGCCGTGGATGTCGCGGATGTCCTCGAAGCCGTACATCAACATCAGCAGACGCTCCAAGGCCAGCCCCCACGCCATTACGTCACAGTCGACGCCGAGGGGCTCGAGCATTTCTTCGCGGAAGATGCCCGAATTACCGATCTCGACGAGCTCGCCCGTCGTCGGATGCGTCCCGAACAGTTCGAAGCTCGGCTCCGTGTACGGGTTATAGTGTGGCTTGAACTCGATATCCGTGATCCCGAACTGGGCGTAGAACTCCTCGAAGGTACCCATCAGGTCGCGAACGGAGAGGTCTTCGGCCATCACCCAGCCCTCGATCTGGAAGAACTCGAGCAGGTGCGTCGGATCGAGCGTATCGTTGCGGTAGACCTTCTCGACGCTGAAGAATCGCTGGGGCGGCTCGAGGTCGCCGATCTCCTCGCCGGAGAGGTATCGCGCCGAAAGCGAGGTCGTGTGTCCGCGAAGCGCGAGCGCACGCGCGAAGTCCTCGTCCCACGGCGAGTGATAGCCCTCCCCGTCCGCTCCGACGCCCTCGCGGTGGGCGCGCTCGACGCGGTCGACCAGATCCGCGGGCAGGTCGTCGATGTGGGTCGGCTGCGCTAAGGCGAACCGATCCCAGTGGGTCCGCGCGGGGTGGTCCTGGGGCATGAACAGACAGTCGTTGATCCAGAAGTCCGCGTCGACGTGGGGGCCTTCCATCTCCTGAAAGCCCATGCCGACGAGAACGTCTTTTACGCGATCCGCAGTCTGACGCAGGATGTGTGTCTTGCCGCTTTGAGCCGGCTCCGCGTCGGCTTCGACGTTGTACTCGGCGAACGCCGCGTCTTCCCAGTCGCCGCTGGTGAGCAGTTCGGGCGTGACCTGTCCGACGGTCTCTGCAGTCTCGATCCCCGCCATCAGTTCCGTGACGCCGAGTTCGGTCAACGTCGCGGAGCGAACGGTCGTCTCGCTGCGCTCGAGTAAGTCCCGACGCTCGAGAGTGTCGATCGTTTCCGCGTCCGTCTCGAGGGAGTCGACGGGCGATTCCTCACCGTCGCTTCCCGTTACGTCCGCGAGTTCTCCGAGCGCGTTCGCCTCCGAATCCGTCCCGGGATCGGCGTCGGGATCGGCGGTGATCTCGCCGCTGTCGATCGAGCCGTACCCCTTCCGGGCGTAGTTCGACAGCGCGATGTCGACCGCCTGGCCCTCGAGCCCGGACGCGCCGATGACCTGTCCCATCGAGACGGGGTCGGCGTCGGCACCGGCCTCGAGTGCGGCCTCGTAGAGTCGAACCTCGGGAAGGCCCTCCTCGACGTACTCGCGGCCCTCCTCGGTGATCGATACCGTTTCGTCGACCCGTTCCTCGACGGCGACCAGCCCCTCCTCCTCGAGTTCGAAGACCGCGCCGGTCACGGTCTCCGGAGGGAGGTCGGTCGCCGCAGCGAGGGCGTCGACGGACTGTGCCTCGTCTGCGCTCGCGGTCTCGACGACCGCGGCCTGTGCGTGTGGGAGTTTCATTCGCTTACTTCAATGGCTGTGGGTCGGTCAGTTAGCGGTTCCGACTCGGTACGGCCGGTTTCGACCCGAGCGGCTCGGCGGAGCCACCCGGACGTCCACCGACGCTCACCGGAAAAAAGCGAAGCCGAATCCCGAAGACGGCTGCTGTACCTGTCGAACGACACCGGCACGAACGTGGGATTCGGTTGCCATACCCGGCAGATGAGCGGGTTCGAGCAAAAATCTTGCGGGGCGGTCGCACTCCTCGAGAGCGAGCGGGTATCGGCCGGTCGTACCAACCCGTGTCGCGGCGACGCGAGTCCCTACCCGCGTCGGGGCGATTCGAGTTCGATATCCGCTTGCTCGAGCAAGTCCTCGACCTCCTCGCGCTTTTCCTGGTGATTCGCGAGAAAGTCTCGCATCAGTTCGGCGGCCTGTTCCTTGCAGCCGCCACAGAGCCGGTCGCCGTCGACGCACTCGTCGTAGACCTCCTTCGCGAACTCGTCGTCGTCGCCCGCGAGCAGGTAGGCGTACAGCTCGTAGACCGGACACTCGTCCGCTCGTCCGCCGAGTTCGCGCTGTTTTTCGGCCGTCTCGCGACCGCCGGTCGTCGCCGACTTGACCTTGTCGTAGCCCTCCTGTGGGTCGTCGAGCAAGGAGATGTGGGAGGCTTCGATCGACGAGGACATCTTGCCGCCGGTCAGACCGGTCATGAACCGGTGGTAGATCGACGACGGCGGCACGAATCCGTAGCCGCCGTTCTCGACTTCGACCGCCTTCGCGAGCGACTCGGCATCCTCGAGGTCGAGGTCGAAGGCGTCGATGTGGCTCTCGTAGACGCGCTTTTCGCCGTCGATCGCGTCGATGAGCGCCTCGAAGGCGTCGTCGGTCGCCCGCCGATCGAAAAAACGCGTTCGCGGGCGAACCGGCTCCTTGCCAGCCTCGGAAAGCTTCGAGACGACCGAACCCAGGGTGTCGGGCGACACGTCGAGTTCCTCGAGCGGCGTCCGTTCGAGTTCGTCGGCAACGTGCACGCAGCGAAGCGCGTCGTCGTCGAAATCCGCCGGATCGAGCCGCTCGTAGTACGCCGCGACGAGTTCGCGTTCGTCGTCGTCGAGTTCGAAACTCGCGTAGGCCTTCGAGACCTTGAAGAATCGCATCCGCTCGGCGAGGTCTCGAGCCAGCCTGACGTGGGGGTCCTGATCGGGGCCGACGGGGATCACGGTCGGCTTCGGCTCCTCGAGTTGCGGGTAGAGGATGTCGGCCATCTGGGTCACGACGCTTTGCATGTGCGAGACGTCGGTTTCGCCGTCGAAGCCGTAGATCGCCTCGAACTCCGAGAAGTTCGCCTCCGCGCCGAGTTCGAACGCCAGATCCTGCACCTCGCGGTTGGTCGACTGACGATACAGGTCGCCCTCCTCGGGATCGAATCCGAGCGCGAGCAAGGAGAGCAGATAGTTCCGGCTGTGCTCGTCGATCTCGTCCCAGGTCAGCCCGCGGGCGGCGTGAGCCTCGAGATCTGCGATGAGGCCGTACGCGTCGGCTCCCTGCTGTTGGTGCCAGATGATCTCGTCGAAAACGAGTTTGTGGCCGATGTGGGGATCCCCCGTCGGCATGAACCCGGAGAGGGCAGCAAACGGCTCGTCGTTGCGCATCGCCTCGGCGACGGGCCGGTAATCCCGGTGGCCGAAGATGACCCCCCGGCGCAACAGATAGTGCGGGTTCGGCACCTCCGGGAGAATTTCGTCGAACTCCTCGATGCCGAACTCCTCGAAGAGATTCCGGTAGTCGGAGACGCTCGAGGAACCCCACGGATCCAGCGCAACGTCATCAGCACCTGCGGCTCCACCGTCGGAGCGGAGGTCCGACGAGGACCGCTCACCGCCGTCCGTTCTCAGTTCCTCGGGCTCCTCGAGTGGCTCGTCTCCGGTCATTATCACCGTGTTGGCGCGCCAGCGCGCAAAAGGCTTCGGCTTCGGGGCGGATTCGGCGTGATCGACGAGCCGCCCGGCCGTGGCGCGCGCTCGATCGCGGTTCGTTTGAACCGCGATCGAAAGCCGTGCGAGGGACGAGTGAGCGAGTCAGGCGAGCGAATGAGTCGGCTGGGGAGGGTGTGGAAATCAGTGTTGCCAGCGTGATAGCGTTCCTGAGTGGGTCACTCTCACTACTGCACAGTAGATGGTTCCGTTACAGCACGTTCTACGGTGTAAGTCGCTCGAGCGACCACCACTCGACCGACTCGCCGTCCACGAGCGCGAACACCATCGTCTTCCGAACGCCGTGGGCGAGCCGAACGTCAAGCGCGAGGTCTCGCGGTTCGAAGACGTGATCCCCGGAGAGCACCCGGATCAGCAACTCGGAGTGGCCCAGATTATCGACCGAATCGACGTCGGCGTAGGTCCGAAAGTCAGCCCCGAACTTGTAGCCCGTCTTCGGAACGACGCCGCGCCCGCGCAACGTTTCGTACACCCGAAGTCGCCGATCGAATCGCTCGCCTTCGACCGCCCGCCCCCGCTCGCGAACGACCGACGACTCGAGGTCGAGGACCCCCCGCTCCGCGAGGTGAGCCGCCTCGAGCAGGGAACACTGCAGCGTCGGCCGGTCGTATTCCCGGCCCTCGAGCGGTTGGCCGTAGAAGGCTGTCTCGTAGAGATCCGCCGGCGGCTCCCAGACGACGACCCGATCGGCGAGCAGGTCGGCGTCGACTCCCCGGACCGAATCGATCGTCGCGGAGCTTCCGGTCGGCTCCCTCGGGTTCACGTCGAAGTACGTGATCTCACTCTCCTCGTCGACGACGGCGAGGACGCTCTCCTCGAGGGCCGCGGCCGGAATGTCGGTTCGCTCGCCGATCACTCGCAGCGCGTAGGCAACCTCGCCGTCGCCGGGTCCCTTGCCGCGGGGAAACACCGCAAAATCGCCATCAGGCGGATCGGTCACCCACGGCTCCGCAGCGGGCGAGAGATAGAAACCCCTCGAGCGCAGGTCGGCGTACACGAGGAATCGAACCCCGAAATCGGTGCCGGGCTCGCGGGCGAGCAGGTCCCGGAACGCGAGTCGGTCCCCGTCGTCGACGACCGCCTCGAGATCGCCGCGATAGAGCAAGTGTGCCGCTTCGACGGGCGCGAGCGCGATTTCGTTGCCCTCGAGCGGATAGCCGTAGCCCCGTGCGTCGTGATAGCGCTGGCGCGCGTCCGCGCCGACCCTGACGACGCCCGCATCCTCGTCGAACCGACCCTCGAGTGTCATGGTCGCGGTTGTGCCGCCCGGCACAAAGGGACTGTGGATCGGGCCGGGATTCCGGTCATCTACATCGAAAGCCGCCGCGAATCCCGGTTTAGTCGCCGCTAGTGGCTTTGGGCGGCTGCTCGAGCACTCCCTCGCAGGTCGCGTCGAGACAGCGCGTGCCGCTGGGAGTGCTGAACGTCGGGAGGCCGCATCGGCACTCGCCGTCGACGACCCCCGATGGCACACGAAAACCGGTGTCGCAGTCGGGGTAGTGCTCGCAGCCGGCGAGCAGGCCGCCGCGTCTCAGGATTCGCAGGTCGCCTTCACACCCGGATTCGGGGCAGTCCCACTCGCGGTCGAACGCCTCCGTGACCGCGTCGTCGAGCGACTCGCACTGGCGATCGAGACAGACGTTGAACGCCAGTCCGCGTTCGACGCGCATTTTGGGGAGGCCGCAGTCACAACTGTCCTCGCGGATCGTCGCGTCGGACGGCACGCCGTAGCGGGTTCCACAGTTCACACAGTCGACGCCGCTCGAGCGCACGAGTGCACCGCCGCAGTCGGGACAGTCACCAACCGGCGTACCGGCCGCAGAGGCGGGGTAATGGGCGAAGCCGTCCTGTTCGTGGGCCGCGATCCGAAGCGTCTGGGTGTCCTTTTTCGCCACGAGCGTGAAGCCGTCCGAACGGTCGCTCGAGACGCTGTCGGCCCGGGTCAACCACGCGACCGGCTGGTAGCCGTCGATATCGTGGACGAGAACGGTGTTGTCAGGCTTGACGAGCGTCGTCACGCGACCGCGGTACTCCTCTCGAGCCGTTCCGTCGGTGATTACGGTACAATCGCCCGCGAGCACGCGGATTGCGTCGTCGATCATGGACGGTCTGGCCGCGGGATCGTATATAAACTCTCGTGGGTTTTCCGGCTGAGACGTTATTGTCCCGTCGCCGGCTGTAATATGCGTTCAGGCCAGTGAGAATAGCGTACTCGGGGTCGACTACGTCGCGACTGCTCCGAATCTAGTGGGCGCTGATAACGTACTGAGAGTGGATTACAAATTTTGGTATAGGCCCCATCCAATCATAAGAAGGCCAACAAAAAGATACACTGGCCCCGGAAAACTATACGTTAGAACATCTGTCCATTGGGCAATACCATACCCGATTAAACAAATCCCAATGACTAACTGAATAGTTCCCGCGACCCAGTTGGGTCGGCTGTTTTCATGCTCAGCCATATACGATCAATATGAATTGCTGTGTATAAGAATTATCTAAACGAGCGCTTTCGCATCCTCGAGGTTCGCAGACAGCGTCTCGAGGAATCGCGCCGCGTCCGCACCGTCGACGACCCGGTGGTCGAAACTCAGGTCGAACGTGATCTGCTTGCGGAATTCCACGCCGCCGTCCTCGTCCGGCCGGGCGCATTCGCGGATGCGGTTGACGCCGATGATCGCGACCTCGGGCGGGTTGATGATCGGCGTGAACGAGTCGACGCCAAGCACGCCGAGGTTCGTGACCGTGAACGTCCCGCCCTGAAGATCGGACATCGAGTAGTCGCCGGCCTGCACCGACTCGGTGAGTTCGCGGCGCTCGAGCGCGATTTCCTGGAGCGATTTCGACTCGAGATCAGTCAACACCGGCGTCACTAACCCGGCGTCGATATCGACCGCAATGGCGACGTTCTGGGTTTCGTACAGGCGGTGGACGCCGTCCTCGAGCGTCGCGTTAAATCCGGGGTGTGCCGCGAGCGTTTCCGACAGCGCGCACAGAACGACGTCGAGCACCGAGACATCGACGTCGAATCTCTCGCTCGCGAGCGTCGCGGCCCTCGAGAGTTCTTCGGCGTCGACCTCGCGGGTCGCCGTCACGTGAGCTGCGTTCTGTGAACTTTCTTGCAGGCGATTCGCGATCGTCCGGCGCATCCCGGTGAGTTTGCGTTCCTCGAGGACGGTTCGCTCTGTGCCTGACAATTCGTTTTTCGTGCGTTCGGTGTCGCTCGAGTCGCCGTTTTCGGTAGGAGGTAACATAGTGAGTTTCGTAACGCGACGCTCACGACGCCTCGAGCACCGCGAGCGTGTCACCGCGCTCGAACTCGTCGTCCTCGTCGCAGACGATTTCGTGGACCGTCCCCGTAACGGGTGCCGGCACGTCGACGCTGACCTTTTCGACCTGTATCTCACAGAGCGTGTCGCCTTCCTCGACCTGGCTCCCCTCGCCGGTGAACCAGTTGGTGACGACGCCCTCGTCCTCGTCCGCGTCTTCGGGCCAGACGTCCGCCATGTTGATCTCGAGGCGATCGGTTCCAGACATGGTCAGGAATCGACCGATTTCACGGCGTCTTCGATATCAGACACCGCCGGAATCACCTCGTTCTCGAGCGGCCTCGAGTACGGAAGCGGTACGTCGGGCACCGCGAGGCGTTCGACGGCCTCGAGCGACGCCAGGTCCTCCTCCGCGACGCGTGCGACGATCTCGCTCGTGACGCCGTAGGAGCGGTAATCCTCGTCGACGACGACCAGTCGACCGGTCTTTTCGACCGACTCGAGGACCGCCTCCGTATCGAGGGGAACGAGCGTCCGGAGGTCGACGATTTCGGCGTCGATGCCATCCTCCGCGAGAGATTCGGCGGCCTCGAGCGCTCGATGGACGTGCAGGCCGAGGGTGACGACGGTGACGTCCTCGCCCTCCCGTTTGACGTCGGCGCTCCCGAAGGGGATCGTGTACTCCTCTTCTGGAACGGGCGTCTTTGGCCCGTCGGGGGCCGGCATCCAGCCGATTCCCATGAGTCGCTTGTGGAACATGTAGACGACCGGGTCGTCGTCGCGGATCGCGTTGTGCATCAGCCCCTTCGCGTCGTAGGCCGTCGAGGGGACGACGACTTTCATCCCCGGCAGGTGCGCGAAGGTGCCGTAGAGCGTTTGAGAGTGCTGGGCGGCGTCGTTGTACGTCCCGCCGACGGCCGTCGTCAGCACCATCGGAACGTTGACGCTGCCCCCGCTCATGTAGGTGTTCTTGGCCATCTGGTTGTAGATCTGATCCATTCCGACGCCGAAGAAATCGGCGAACATGAGCTCCGCGATCGGGCGCATCCCCGCCTGAGCGGCCCCGACCGCGGCACCGATGTAGGCCGTCTCGCTGATTGGTACGTCCATGATACGGTCGTGGCCGAATTCGGAGAGCAGACCCTGCGTGCTGTCGAAGATGCCGCCGTAGTCGGCCACGTCCTCGCCCATGTAGAACACCTCCTCGTCGGCGCGCATCTCGTCGGCGATTGCCTCGACCATCGCCCGGCTCATCGTCAGTTCTCGGTCGATCGTCTGTGCCGATTCCTGTTGTGCCATCAGTCTTCACCCCCCGTTCGAGTCTCGCCGGCAAGCTCGTGCGTCGGCTCGGTCGTCGTCACGCCGGATTCCGGGCCGACGAACACGTCGCCGTAGGCGTCTTCGGGATCGGGTTCCGGCTGTTCTTTGGCCCACCCGATGGCGTCGTCGACCCGATCGTGTGCGTTCTCTCGAAGCTCCTCGAGAGCCTCGTCCTCGACGCCCGCCGCGCGAAGCTCCGAGGCGAGGCGTTCGATCGAGTCGCGCTGCTTTGCGGCCGCGGAATCGTCCTCCGGTCGATAACTCTCCGGGTCGCCCATGAAGTGGCCCATCCGCCGGTGGACCTGCACTTCGAGTAGCGTCGGTCCGTTGCCGTCTCGAGCGCGTCCGACCGCCTCCTTGGCGGCGTCGTAGACGGCGGTCGCATCGTCGGAGTCGACGCGCATACCGGGCATGTCGAACCCGCCCGCGCGTTGGGAGGCGTCCTCGAGATCCGTCACGCGATTCTTGGGCATGCTGATCGCCCAGTCGTTGTCCTCGATGACGAAGACGACGGGAAGATCCTGGACCGCGGCGAAGTTCAGCGACTCGAGAAAGCCGCCCTGACTCACCGCGCCCTCGCCAAGGAACGCCACTGCAACGCTGTCTTCGTTGCGTTTTTTCGCGGCGAGTCCGGCCCCCACGGCGGGCGGACAGCCCTGCGCGATGATGCCGCTACAGGCGAAGTTGACCTCGGGATCGAACAGGTGCATGTGCCCGCCTTTTCCCTTGCTGAGTCCCGTCTCCCGGCCGAAAATCTCCGCGGTCATCCGGTTCATGTCGACCCCTTTGGCGATGGCGATGTGGTGGGGCCGGTGGGGTGCCGTGACCGTGTCGTCGTCCCGGAGGTGCTGACAGACGCCCGCGGCAGAGGCCTCGTGGCCCGCCGCGAGGTGTAACTCCCCGGGAATGGGACCGGCCGAAATGTCGAACGCCGGCTGTTTCCCCTCCAGATACTCCTCCTGAAGGCGCTCCTCGTAGTACCGGGCCGTGACCATGTCGGTGTACATGGTTTGTAATTTGCTAACTGCCACCATGGCATATCCATCACGATTATTCTCCACGAAAGCGGTTATAGGTATGCCTCGAGGGTCGCTCAGCGATAGGGTACTGCGGAGGCAACCGGATAGCAGAACGAAACCGGGCAGAATGCAACCGGACGACAGAATCCGACCGGACAGCGGCGGTGAACGAATCGCGCCGCGGCTCGAACAGCAACGCTGACGGCCGGTCCCCCCGAAGGGAACGCATGACTCCAATCACTGCCGAAATCCTCCTCTTCGAGGGCTTCGACGAACTGGACGCTGTCGGTCCCTACGAGGTGTTCGATTACGGCCGAGAGGCGGGCGCACCCCTCGAGACGAGTTTCGTCACGCTCGAGCCGACGGACCTGGTTCGAGCGAGCCACGGCATGCGTGTCGAACCCGACGGCACGCTCGGCGACCCGGACCTGCTCGTCGTCCCCGGCGGCGGGTGGGCCAGCGAGGACGGCGGCGTCCGACGAGCAATCAGCGAAACGCGGCTTCCGGCGGCCGTCGCCGACGCACACGCCCGCAGCGCGACGGTCGCCTCGGTCTGTACCGGCGCGATGATCCTCGCCGACGCTGGCATACTCGAGGGACGACCCGCGACGACCCATCACACCGCACTCGAGGACCTCGCCGAGTACACCGAGACCGTCGATCAGCGGGTCGTCGACGACGGCGATATCCTCACGGCCGGCGGGGTCACCTCGGGGATCGATCTGGCGCTGTGGCTGCTCGAGCGGGAGTTCGACGCGGACGTCGCCGATTCGGCGGCGGAGGTGTTAGAGCACGAGCGTCAGGGGACGGTACATCGATAGTCGAACGATTCGAGGCTTCGCAACCGACCCGTCGCGTCATCGCTACGCCCACCCGTCGGCAGTGGTTCGAACCGGTCACTGAGTGGTTATCGTACCCCGTCGAATTGCGCGACGACGTTTCATGAATAAAATAATTTCACTGATAGAAATAGGTTGGTATCACTGACAGAGTGGCTGACAGCAGCGGTATCGAAAGCGAAGGCGAGAAACGGGAAACGGCTATCCGTTCGGCGGGCGAACCTCGAGTCGACTCCAAATGACTGCTGTACTCTTCGATATGGACGGCGTGATCATCGATTCTGAGGACTACTGGGTCGAGCGCGAACGCGAGCACATTCTGCCGATGACCGTTCCCGACGAGACCGTCCCCGTCGCCGAGATATCGGGGATGAACTACCGGGAAACCTACGAGTATCTCGAGTCGAACTACGAGACGGCGATCTCCCGGGAGCGCTTCGTCGAGGTCTTCGCCGAGACGGCCCGCGAGATCTACAGCGAGCACGTCTCGCTCCTGCCGGGGTTTCACGACCACCTCGATGAACTGCACGACCGGGACGCGACGGTCGCGCTGGTCACCTCCTCGCCCCACGACTGGATCGAAATCGTCTTCGATCGCTTCGATCTCGAGGGCCGGTTCGACGAGATCGTCAGCGGCGAGGATATCGAGGGACCGGGCAAACCCCATCCATACATCTTCGAGCAGGCGGCGACGAAAATCAACCGCGAGCCCGGCGACTGCGTCGCCGTCGAGGACTCCGAAAACGGCGTTCAGTCGGCGTCTCGAGCTGGAACGTACACCGTCGCCTACCGGATCGACGCCCACACGGGACTCGACCTCTCGCCGGCGGACGCGATCGTCGAGACGCCCCGTGAGCTTCGGGAGACGGTGCTCGAGCGCGTCTCGTAGCTATACCGGGCAACCCGATGCGCGCGCCGATTCCGTTTCGCCCGGTTCGACGCGCTACTCGAGCATTGACCGGAACCGAACTGACTCCGAGCGCGTGTCCAGAATCGCCACCGTCCGGTCCTCGTCGGGCGTCGGCGGAAAGTGCGCGCCGGGATTGAGGACCGTCGTTCGGCCTTCCTCCGAGTGTTCTCGAGCGTGGTGGTGGCCGTAACAGACGTAGTCGTAGCGCTCGCCCTCGGCGACGGCGCGAACCTCCTCGAGCGATTCGCCGTGGAGGACCGCCACCGAGAGCCCGTCGAACTCGAGGGACGCGAACCGGCCGTGGAGTTCGCTCTCGCCGCCTAACGAGTCGAACGCCGACTGCAAATTGGCGGCGTCGCCGTCGTTGTTCCCGAGGACGCCGTGGAGTTCGAACTCCGAGAAGTACGGCGGGACGAGCGGGGCGACGAAGTCGCCGCAGTGGACCACTATCTCGACGCCTTCGTCGTCGAAAATCTCCGTCGCTCGTTCGATCGCCGGAACGTTATCGTGCGTGTCCGCGATGATCCCAACGCGCATACCCCATCAGGGGACGGCGAGGCACAAATCGGTTCGGGGCGAGGCAGCCACCCAAACGGCGTAGACTCACTCGAGTCGCGGAACACCGGCCGACTCGAGCGCCCGCGCCCGCTCTGCCGCCGAGAGCCGGTAGGGCTCGAGTTCGTCCGCAAGCGACCCCAGTTCCGAGCGCCGGTGCTGGTGGCTGGCCAGGAAGTCGGAAATGCTGTCGATCGCAACCTCCTTTAGCTCGCCGCTTAGCAGGTCGCCGGCACGATACCGGCGGGCGAGTCGATCGAGTTCGTCGTCGTCGGGTTCGAAGAAGAATCGCAGGTACTGGAACGGAACGTCGACAGCCGGATCGCCGCCGCGCTCGCGGTGTTGCTCGAGCGTCGGCTGACCGCCGGTGTAGGCGTGCGTCCGGATCGTCTCGGTGACCGCGTCGGGGTCGTCGGTGAGCTCGATCGAGGGCGCGTCGCCGGAGGAACTCATCTTCCCCGGGCCCTCGAGACTCGGGAGAAATCGGCCGAGTAGCGCACCGGGTTTGTCGACCGGGAGCGCTTCCTTTGCAGCCACGTCCCGACAGACGCGGACGTGGGGATCCTGATCGACGGCGATCGGCACGAGCGTCGGCTGGCGTCCGTCGACGAGCTGGGGCAACAGGAGGTGCGTCGCCTGCACTGCCGGGTAGAACTGCAGGCCGACGGTTTCTTGCTCGCCGTAGACCGCCTCGACGGTCGCCGGCGTGAGATGCTTCGCGAGTCGGACCGCAATCGGGTAGATCACGTCGGCGTCGGCAGTGTCGACGACGATTCTCGTCCGGTCGGGATCGAATCCAACCGCGAGGACATCTCTAAGGTTCTCTCGAGTGTGCTCGCCGATTTCCGCGAAGGATTGATTTTTCGCGAGGAACTTCTCGTCGTCCGAAAGCGGAACGTAGACCGTCGCCCCCGTCTCCTGCTGGAAGCGCTTCGCGAGATACAGCGGAAGGACGTGCCCGAGGTGCATCGCCCCCGAGGGCCCTCGTCCCGTGACGATCGAGTGTGGCGCGCCCGATTCGGCGGCCTGGAGGTACCGGTCGACGTCTCGGCCGGCGTAGAACGTCCGGCGTCGAACCAGCGGATGGTCCGGAAACCGAGCGATCTGCTCGTCGGTCAGCGGATCGGCCCCGAAGCGCTCTGTGAGTTTTTCGTAGTCGATCTCGCCCTCGACGGCGTAGGGCGTCACGGTAAAGCCGTCGTCGGCACTCGAGGGTGAGCCAGCGGATTCATCGCCCTCGACTTCTCGCGAGTCAGCCCGTCCGGGAGTCTCGGTCGGTCGTGAATCGGTACGGTCGTCGGTCGGGTCGGTTGAGTTCGTCATTCGTGTCGGAATGTTCGCGGCGTGGATGCTGTGGACTCGAGACGTGGCAAAAACAGAAGAGCGCAGGGAGCGAGTGGAGTCCGAACGACGGGTTAGGCCGCGTCGTCCGAACCGACAGGACTGTCCGCTCTCGAGGGCTCGTGCCAACGCCAGTCGAGAGCGGCTCTCATGATCGGTAGTTTCGACGGAGCGACAAAGAGCGTTTCGGACCGCCGGTCCTGTCAATTATTTCAAACTCTTTCGATCGATAGAAAGAGGGATTAGGAGGAACGTGGGGACCTCAAACGATGAAGCGACGACACGCGCTCGCCGCAGGCTGTGTCACCGTCGGCGGAATCGTCGCCGGTGCCCTCTCGAGACCGTCTCCCGGCGGTGGCCCGGTCGCGGCGACACGGCGGACCCACGGAACGGGCGAGATCGCTCGTCGCTCGGAACGGCTCCTCGAGGGGACGGACCACGAGACGCCGCTGTACGAGATCGACGCGCCCGCAGACGGGCCCACGGCGATGGTCTTCGGAGGCGTCCACGGCGACGAGCAAAACGGGATCGCCGTCGCTCACGAGATGACCGACTGGCATCCGGACGCGGGAACCCTCGTCGTCGTCCCCGAAACGAACCGCGTCGCGATCGAAAACGAAGAACGGGAAGGGACCGGCGGCGACCTAAACCGGCAATTTCCGCCGGGGGACGAGCCACAGACCGAACTCGCCCGGGGGGTCTGGGACGCCCTCGAGCGCTACGACCCCGATATCGTCCTCGACCTCCACCGGTCGCTCGGCATCTACGGCGTCCACCAGTACGTCGGACAGGTCGTTTTCTACTCGCCCGGCGCTCGCGGCCCGGCGGTCGCGAACGCGCTCAACGACGCGATGATCTCCTGGTACATGCCGCTTCACCGGTTTCGAGCCAGCGTGAGCGACATCAACGGCCCGTTGCTCTTTCAGGCGGCTACCCGCGAACTCGGCTCGACGGGATACCTGCTCGAGTCGACCTCGTTCGTTCTCGACGACGAGGCGATGGTCCGCCACACCCGGTTCGGGGCCGCGAAAGTCCTCGAGTTACACGGCCTGATCGAAACGGAGGAAAGCCGATGAGCCCGCACCCATCGCTTCGACAGGTTCTGACCAGCCCTGTAACGCTATTGACGTACGCGTTGTTTGTGGTGCCGTTCGCGCTCGGATGGCTCCGCTCGTCGTGGATGTCGCCGCTCGCCCTGCCGGGGTATCTCGTGTTCGTGATCGGATCGGCGGTCGGTAACGCCATCGCTCCGCGATATGAGTTTTGGACCTACTGGATGCCGTTTCTCGTGGGATGTTTCGGACTCTCGAGCGTCGTCGGCTACGTGTACGAACGCTGGCGAGGTGAGCGATCGGACGGAGAGTGAATCCGCCAAAGTATAGTTTCGAGTCGATCGCCACTCCGCAAGTCGATCCCTACGAGTTCCCCGAGGGATCGGGATCCGGATCGGTCACGAACTCGAGAAGGTCGTCGCCGGTGACCTCGAACCCTTCCCGCGAGAAGAAGTTCGCGACGTTGTAACAATCGCGCTCGAGGAACGTTCGGCTGTTCGGGTGGTGGACGGTAACTGCCTGTCCGAGGTCGATAACGACGAGTTGGCCCTCGTCGAAGACGATGTTGTACTCGCTCAAGTCGCCGTGGATCAGGCCGGCCGCATAGAGTCGGCGCATGTACTCGCGGACCACCTTGTAGGCGGTCTCGGGGTTTTCGATCGAGACTTCGCCCAGGCGCTTGGCGCGTCCGTCCTCGTCGCCGATGTACTCCATCACGAGGACGTTTCGCTCGGTCGCGATCGGATCGGGGACGTTCACCCCCGCCGCCTGGGCCCGCTGTAAGTTCGCGTACTCCTTTTTCACCCATGCGAGGACGACGTCTTTTTTCTTGCCGCCGAGTCCCTCGAAGCGCGGATCGCCCTCGAGATAGTCGCGCATCTGGCGGAAGTTCGAGGAGTTGATCCGGTAGATCTTCACGGCGACCTCGCGGTCGCCCCCCAGCGCGTGGTAGACGTTCGCCTCCTTGCCGGTCGAGAGCGGGCCGCCGAACGCCTCGACGTGACCGTCCTGGACGAGTTTATAAAGCGCCGCGAACGTCGCGTCGTCGAACACCGACTGCTCGACCTTGAACTGATCGGCGTCTTTGATCCGCTCTTCGAACTGCTCGAACTCCCGGTCGCGCTTTCGCGCGATCCGGTCGGCTTCGGTGTCCGAGACATCGATTTCCTCCCACTCGTCCCCGGGGGTCTCGACGGCCTCGCTGTCTACCAGTCCGTACTCCGTTTCCATCTACTGTGTGATTGTCGCCCACGCGGGTAAAGTACCGGGTATCGTTCACCGACGACCGCCGGGTAACCTATCATACGAGGAACGCGACATCGGATCGATTTTGCCGCACCCGCGGAAAGGAGAGGTATGAACGCGATCAAAGACGCCGTCCACGACTACATCGAGGTCGACGGGGTCGCCCGCGAACTTCTCGATACGGCGGCGGTGCAGCGACTCCGACACGTCAAACAGCTCTCGACGGTCCGGCTCGTCTACCCCTCCGCGAGTCACACCCGCTTCGAGCACAGCCTCGGCGTCTATCACCTCGCGAAGCAGGCACTCGAGCATCTCGAGATCAGCGACGCTCGCGCCGAATCCGTCCGCGCGGCGGCGCTACTGCACGACGTCGGCCACGGACCCTACGGCCACCAGACCGAGCGGATCATCGAGCGCCGCCTCGGCCGCCACCACGACGACGTCGACCACCTGCTGGCCG
The DNA here is from genome assembly GCF_000517625.1 of Halostagnicola larsenii XH-48. GTDB lineage: Archaea > Halobacteriota > Halobacteria > Halobacteriales > Natrialbaceae > Halostagnicola > Halostagnicola larsenii. Next base: position 2,683,048 of record NZ_CP007055.1, read on the forward strand.
ACGGCGAACTCGCGACCGTCCTCGAGTCCCACGGCCTCGAGCCGGGAGCGGTCGCCGACCTGATCGCCGGCGAAGGGAAACTCGGCCAACTCGTCTCGAGCGACCTCGACGTCGACCGGACTGATTACCTCGTTCGCGACGCCCACCACACGGGCGTCCCCTACGGCACCGTCGATCCCGGTCGACTCGTCCGCGTGCTGCAGTTCGTCGACGGCGACCTCGCGCTCGCGGCGGGCAACGTCGCCACCGCCGAGAGCCTGCTCGTCGCCCGCGCGCTGATGAACGCGACCGTCTACCGCCACCACGTCTCCCGGATCGCCGGCTCGATGCTCGAGCGAGCCAGCGAACGACTGCTCGACGAAACCGACCTCGACGCGGCGACGTTCGCCCGGATGACCGACGCCCAACTGCTTGCCGCGCTCCGAGAGTGCGATCGGACCGAGCCGCTCGCCGCCCGACTCGCCGAGCGTCGCCTGTACAAACGCGCCGTCTGGGCGGAACTCGAAGGGGTCCCCGAATGGGTGCTCGAGGCCGGCCACGCAGCGTGCAGGGACCTCGAGGCCGACCTCGAGCGATCGCTCGGCCTCGAACCCGGCGCGGTCATCATCGACTGTCCCGGGCGACCGAGCATGCCCGAAATCAACGCACGGGTCGTCGTCAACGGCGACGTTCGCCGACTCCACGAACAGTCGCCGCTGGTGCAGGGACTGCAGGCCGCCCAGCGCGCCCAGTGGCGACTCGGCGTCTACGCGCCCGAGACACACGCTGAGACGGTTCGGGACGCGGCGACGGACGCACTCGAGCTGTCCGGGTAAACGCGGTACAAAAGCAGTCGAATCTCAGGCGTTCAGCACGTGGCGCAATACGTCGGGCGCGTCCTCGAGGGCGTCGTCGAGATCCGCTTCGTTAGGGCCGCCGCCCTGCGCGAAGTCCGGCGGGCCGCCGCCGCCGCCGCCGACCTTGCTCGCCAGTTCGCTGACGACCTCGCCGGCGTTGACCGCGACGTCGTCGGGGACGGCGACGACGAACTGGGCGCCGCTCTGTCCCGAGCCTAAGACGGCGACCGCACCGTCCTCGACGAGCGCGTTCGCCGTGGCCCGAAGTTCGTCCATGTCCGCGTCGATGCGCTGGACGACGGCCGTCGCGTCGCCGACCTCGACCTCCTCGCCGCCGCCACCGCCGCCCGCACGGGCCGCGGCCAGTTGTTCTTTGAGGTCCTCGATCTGTTTGCCGCGCGCTTTCCACTCCTCGAAGAACCGCGCTGCAGTCTCGGGGACGTTCTGGGGCGTTACGTCGAGCGTCTCCGCTGCCTCGTAGAGTGCGTCCTCTGTGGCCTGCGTCGAACCGATCGCCGCCTCGCCGGCGGCGAAGACGAGTCGTTCGACGCCGTCCTGTACGCGTTCGGTGTTGAGCACTTTGATCGCGCCGATGTCACCGGTTCGGGCGACGTGGGTCCCCCCGCAGGCCTGGATGTCCTCGCCGACCTGGATCAGGCGGATGTTCGTTCCTGGCGGAATGCCGCCCTGATAGAGGTCGAAGCCGTGTTCGGCTTCTGCCTCGTTTCGGTGGGGCCACTCCTGGGTGACCGCGATGTTGTCCATCACCATCTCGTTGGCGAGGTGTTCGATCAGTTTGACCTCCTCGCGGGAGATTCGATCGTAGTGGCGAACGTCGATTCGGGAGGATTCGACGCCCTTCTGGGCGCCGGCCTGTCGAATGTGCTCGCCGAGTACCTGTCTGGCGGCGTGGACGACGATGTGGGTCGCCGTGTGCTGGCGCATGAGCTGTCGGCGACGGGGGCCGTTAATCTGGCCGTTGACGAACTCGCCTTTCCCCACTCGCTCGTCGGCCCGGTGGAAAATGACGCCGTCTTCGACCTGCACGTCTCGAATCTCGACGGTCGTATTGTCGGTCGAAATGGTTCCCGTATCGGCCGGCTGTCCGCCGCCTTCCGGGTAGAACATCGTCTGATCGAGGACGATATCGTAGCCGTCCTCGCGCTCGAAGACATCGAGGATGACGGCTTCGAACTGGGTCCGTTGCTGGTCGTCGTAGTAGAGTTTCTCCGTCTCCGGGAGGTCCGAGAACCGATCGTCCTCGTCGTCTGCACCCTCGAGTTCGGCATCCGTCGTATCATGTCGGTCGGCGACGAGGCTGTAGAAGTCGTCCGGAACGTCGACTTCAGCACCGGCCTCCGCAGCGATTTCCTCGACCATGTCGGGCTGGATGCCGTGGGAGTCGTAGAGTTCGATCAGTTCGTCGGTCGGGATCGGCTCGCCTTTCTTGGCGTACTCCTCGGCGAGGGTTTCGACCCGTCGACCGCCGCGGTCGAGCGTCTCGCGGTACTTCTCGACTTCCGTCCGGACGATGTCGCGGACGGTGTCGCGGTTCTCGTACTCGAGTCGCTCGGCCTGCATGTCGACGAGTTCGTCGAGCGGCGCGTCGACGCCGACGGTGTCACAGAGCCGCTTCGTGCGCCGAAGCACCATTCGCGTGAGATAACCGGTGCCGACGTTCGAGGGGACAATTCCGTCACCGAGCATGTACGCGAGCGTCCGGCAGTGATCCGCGATGGCGTAGATCGACTCGAGCGGTTCCAAGAGGTCGCGAAGCTCATCGGTCGGAATGTCGAGCGCGTCGGCGATGTCGTCTCGCGCCGCCTCGACGTCGTCGACGTCGTCGATGTCGAGTTGGCCCGAGAGCCGCGACGCGCGGGCGATGATCTCCTCTTCGCGCTCGGTGTGCTCGAGGCCCGCGTTCTCGGTGAGGAAGTCGATCATCTCGGGGTAGATCGCCTGATAGACCGTCGGCGTGCCCTGGCTCATCCAGGTCCAGCGCTCGAGGCCGTAGCCCGTGTCGACGACGTAGGTGTCCATGTAGGAGTAGCGGTTCCCGTCTTTGAGTTCGTACTCGCCGTCGGGGTCTTGCTCCATGCACATGAAGACCAGCGTCGCCAGCTCGAGGCCGCGGTAGATGACCTCGATGGCGGGGCCAGCGTTGCCGCCGCCGACCCAGGGATCCTCGATGTAGGTGACCTCGGTGATGTCCGCACCCATCGACTCGAGCAGTTCGTCGCAGTACTGGACCGTCTGGTCCTTCCAGTAGACCTCCCCCTGGTAGGCGTACTGCTCGGGGTCGTCGATATCCTCGCGCGCGTTGAACGCGTGGTGGGCCATCATCTCGAAGGCCATCGTGTGGCGACCCGTCTTCCCGACGTTGTCGATGTCCTGCATCCGGATGCAGGGCTGGGAGATCGTCAGCGGGTTCGCCGGCGGCGGCGTCTGGCCGCTCGTGATCAGCGGCTGGAAGTCGTAGATCGACGCCTGGGTCAACAACACGTCATCGCGCCAGCGGTTCGCCGCGACGGGATAGGGGTCGATGCGCTCGTGGTCGTGGTCCTCGAAAAAGGAGAGAAAGGCCTCCCGCATCTCCTCGAGGCTGTACTCCTGTTCGAAGCCGGGGCTCCCGATGAAGTCGTACTCGGCACACGGGGGTTCGCCGCAGGTCTCCCGCTCGTGATCGCGCGTCCAGAAGTGCGCGCCACACTCCGAGCACGTCTTTCGCTCGAAGCCCTCCTCCTCGAAGTACTCGAGGCGGTATTCTTCCTCCAGTTCGCTCATTCTACGTGTGATTGGCTCTGGAAAGCCTAAAACAGTTCCGCAACGGGTATCCGAGAAATAATCGCAAGACAAACACGTTGTTTCAGGAGTCTGAGTCGGTTGTACCGACGCGAGGAAAGCCACCTACCGCGTCGAAACGTCCGTCAGTAGGCGACAAACGGGTGTTTCGAAAAGACGGTACCTCGAGTGAGTGAGTACGAATCAGTTGTGTTATCATTCCGTCCGGCGCTCGAGGATCGTCGGCTGTTTCGAAACGAGCGTCGGAAACCGGGACGAATCGTCGGCCCCGGCCGTAGTCTGAGTGCAGACGGTAACTTCGAACTGCGTCTCCGTTACCAGTGTCGTTTTAGTGTGAGACGCAGACGGAAACATGAACACGACCATGGGACGACTGTTTTCGAGAGATTCCGACGCGACGGTCGAGCGAAGCGAGACGCCACAAGTCGTCTGTCTCGACGACGATCACGCGAACGAGATCCTCGGGGCCCTCCAATCGGAGACCGCGCAGTCTGCGTTTCGCGCGCTGAATCGAGAACCGATGGCCGCGGCGGAACTCGCGGCCGAACTCGAGGTATCGGTCCAGACGGCCGGCTACCACATAGAGAACCTGCTCGACGCGAACCTCATCGAACAGCACGAGACGGTTTACTCCGAAAAGGGGCGCGAGATGGCCGTCTACGGCCCGGCAACGGAACCGACCATGCTGTTTTTCGGCACCTCGGACGACCAGCGAGCGCTCGAGTCGGCGTTCAGGGAGTACGCCTCGGTGCTCGGGGTCGGGGCCGTCGTACTCGCGATTCGGGGGGTGCTATCGCCGTTAGAACCTCTTTTCGACTGGCTGTAGCGGATCGCGGGAGTCCATCGCCGGCGTCGTTCGGTCACGAGGGATCCGCGTCTTCGACGAGCGTGGACTCGTCGAACTCCCCGGGCATCGTTCCCGATCGGGCGAAGACGTACAGCGCCGTTTTCGCGATCGCTCCGAGCGTGTACCCGGCGAGCATGCCGAGACCGACGAGCAGTCCGCCGCCGAGAACGGCGACGAGCAGCGCGGCGTCACCGGGGACGACGACGTACAACGCGACGCCGACTACCAGCCCCGGAACGAACAACAGGGCGGTGACGAACCCGACGCCGAACTCGGAGCCGAGCGTTTCGCCCCACGTGTCACGGATGATCTGGCCGCTCTCCTGTATCATCGTGGTCGGCCCGGCGTCCTCGAGGACGACCACCGGGATGACGAAGTACGTCAGCGCGAGCCACCCGGTGCTAAGCAGCGCCGAGAGGATGACGCCGACGATATCGCTCGATTCCTCAAGCGCCTGCAGCGCGAGACCGACGAACGCGCTCAGGATCGACCAGACCAAAAGCGCCCGGAGATGGGAGCAGGCGGCGCGGAACGCGTCGGTCGCCGACGGCGTCTGTCCGGCGAACGTTTCCCTGCTCGCCCAGACGAGCGCGGCGATGCTAACGGAGACGAGGAACATCGACCCGGCGTAGGCACCAACCAGCAGCGCGATCACGAGGGCGAGCGACTCCGATCCGCCGAGTGCGACGAACCCGCCGAAGACGGTGGCGAGATACGCGACGGTTGCGACGCCCCCAACGATCGGATAGACCGTCAACCGCGGGTTCGCCCGAAGGACCGCTGCGCTGCCGCCAGCGAGTCGAAACCCGGTTCCGAGCCGGTCGCGGAGACTCATCCGTCGATCACCACCGCCTGCAATCCCGTTCTCGCCGGTCGCTCGACCGGCATCTCCGCTCGCGCTCGAGACGGAGTCGCGCCCGAGTCACCGTACCCCGTCGTCCACTGGTGTCTGAATGTCCCAGCCATACGGGTCTATTTGTTGGATAGAAATAAAAATCAGCCGAAGGGTTCGAACTGGTTCGAACACATACCGACCCCTGATCCGGTCCGCTCACGCCTCGTTTTCGAGCGCCAGCGCCGCCAGCATCGCCTCGAGTTGCAGTCGTTCGTTCGCGCCCTCCGTGATCCGGTAGTCGACCTCGCCGAGTCGCTCGAGCAGTCGCACGGTCGCCTCCTCCGAGAGGTCGAACTCCCAGGCCGAGCGGTGAAGCTGATCGATCACGTCGCCGCCCGCGAGCCCGCGGTCCATCAGCAGCGTCTCGAGGGTCGAGCGGGCGGCGGTGAAGTCGCCGTCGATGGCCTGTGCGACCATCGCCTCGACCTCCTCGGGACGGGCGGTGGCCGTGATCGCGAAGACGCCGTCCTCGTCGACCGTTTCGCCCATCACCGCCGCGGCCTGCAGGCCGTTGATCGCCTTTCGCATGTCGCCCGCGGCGGCGTAGACCAGCGCGTCGACGCCGCCGTCGGTCACCTCGATGTCCTCGTTTTCGGCGATTTCGCGCACCTGTTCCTCGATCGCCGATTCGGAGAGTTCGGTGAAGCGAAACACCGCACACCGGGACTGGATGGGGTCGATGATCTGACTCGAGTAGTTACACGAGAGGATAAAGCGAGTGTTGTGCGAGAACTGCTCCATCGTCCGGCGGAGCGCGGACTGGGCGTCCGAAGTCAGCGCGTCGGCTTCGTCCAGAAAGATGATCCGGTAGTCGTAGCCGCCGAAACTCGAGCGCGCGAAGTTCTTGATCCGGTCGCGGACGACGTCGATCCCGCGCTGGTCGGAGGCGTTCAACTCGAGGAAGTTATCGCGCCAGTCGTTTCCATAGATTTCGCGGGCTACAGCCTGTGAAGCCGTAGTTTTCCCGGTACCGGCCGGACCCCCCAGCATGAGGTGCGGCAGGTCGTCCTGCTCGACGTACTGGGAGAGCCGCGGGATGATGTCTTCGTGGCCCTTGATGTCGTCGAGGGTTTCGGGACGATACTTCTCGATCCAGACTTCGGTCCGTCCCGGCGTCGACTCCGCGGTCTCGGCGTCGGCCTCGCTCATACACGTCGAGAAGGGCGGGCCGAAGATAAAACGACCGAACCGCGAGCAAATTGGATCGCCCGAGCGGCCGGTTCGAAACGGCCTCGAGTCGCCCGTACTGACCCTCTCCGAAAATGTCATCACAGACACTATTTTATCGTCCAGCGCGGCGTATCGGCAATATGTCATCGTCCACCGCAGCAATGTCGGAATCGAGCGCGTCGAAACGCTCATCGACTGGCGGCCTGGCTCGAGTCGCCGTGCTCGTGTTGGTCCTCGTACTCGTCGTCGGAATCGGGCCGGGGCTCGTCGCGGCCCAGTCGATCGAGGGGCCCGACGGCGTCGACGGCACAGTCACCGTCGACGAGGGAGAAACCGTCGACAGCGTCGAGGCGTTCGCGGGGAACGTCATCGTCGACGGCACCGTCACCGGCGACGTGAACGCGGTCGCCGGGAACGTCTACATCAATGGAGAGGTCGAGGGGGACGTTTCGGTCGTCTCGGGCAATCTCGAGGTCGCCGGAGCCGTCAACGGCGACGTGAGCGCAGCCGCGGGCAACGTTCGCCTCACCGAGGCGGGATCCGTTGGCGGCGAGTTCCAGGCGGGCGGCGGTGCCGTCTTCGTCGACGGCACGATCGACGGCGACGCGACGATCGGCGCAGACACGATCGAACTCGGCGAGACGGGCGTCATCTCGGGCGACCTCGAGTACAGTGGCGACCTGCAGGGCGAGACGGGTGTCGTCGAGGGGGAGACCACCCAAACCTCGTCGGTCGGCGTCGGTCCCGTACAGGGGCTCGAGCCGATCGTGACGTGGCTGTTCGCGCTGTATACGCTGGCGCTGAACCTGCTCTTGGGAGCGGCGTTGCTCTTGCTCTTCCCGCGCTTTTCAGCCGGTGTCGCCGACCGGGTCGCGTCCGTTCCGGTCCGGGCGGGGCTGGTCGGGCTGGCGGTCCTCATCGTCGTACCCATCGCGCTGATCGCTCTGGCGATCACGGTCGTTGGGATTCCGCTCTCGATCGTCGGCGGGTTCGTCTTCGCGCTGTTCGTCTGGATCGGGATCGTCTACGGGCGGTTCGCCGTGGCGGCCTGGCTCCTGTCGCTCGTGGGGATCGGCAATCGCTGGCTCGCGCTCGTCGTGGGGTTAGTCGGCGGTGCGGCGCTCGCACAGATCCCGATCGTCGGCCCCGCTGTGAACGTCCTGATCTTCCTGCTCGGTCTCGGCGCGCTCGCGATGACGCTCTTCAGCGGCCGACGACGGAGCCGCGAATCCACGACACCGACGGGAACCGACGGATCGACCGCTGACTGACTAGCGACAACTGATCACCGCCGATTGACTAGCGACGACTGACCGGGCTCGAGCGCTCGGCCCAGCGGCCAACGACGCCCTCAAGTCCGGACGGCGACAACGGGGCGTATGCGCGTCACCGTGGACGTCAAAGGCGAAGGGACCCACGAGTTCGCCCTCGAGGACGTCCCTACTAACTCGGACGGAGCGGTGGACAGCAAGCCGACCTACGCCGATCTGCTTGCCGAAGTCGATCTGAGCCCCCACGAGGTGTCCGTTCTCGTCGATGGCCGTCCCGTTCCAGAGGACCAGCCAGTCGACACGGAGCACATCACGGTACTTCGATTGATCAAGGGCGGGTAATCCCGTATTACCAAATTCACCCGCGCGGCCGGTAAATGAGCGCCAGCCGGTCGATCTCACGAGCTACCGACCGAACTACTCATCCTTCGGTTCGGGCCACTATAGAGTGTCTCCCGACGGGATAGGGCGGGAAAGCCCAGAAGTGGTTTGTCGGTTCGACCGAACCGGCGGTCGGTTTCCATCTGTGAACGCTTCTCGATTCCAGCGGTCGCTCGAGTCGGTACTCGACGGCTCGCATGTCTCGAGAATCCGGACAGTCCGTTCACTGCCGGCTCGAATTCCGTCTCGTGTCCACGCTCGAGCATTGCTCGAGAACTGAGGTGTCTCCGCGTTGGTCGCTAGTATTGATTGTCGGGACATATTACTGGTCGGTAAGCCGGTGAATCGGACGAGAGTCAATCGTCTTTTATCGGCCCCCGTCTCTCGATTTCGGTGGGCGGCCGTCTACAGGCCGTTGTGGATGTCGATGAAATGCACTCTCGACCTGTGATGATCAGCCGTCCGTGTTACTCCCCGTAGCAAATAGTTCACCGATCGTGTCGGCCACGTCAGCAACAGGCTTTTTTGCAGACTCAAAAATATCTACACAATTACAAAGGCCGGTTCGAGCCTACGATGACAGGCATGGTACAATCCCTACCCGCACAGGCGGTACAGCTTCCCAACTGGCTGCAGGACCCGGTAGCAGAACTGATAACATTCGTTCCCCGGCTGGTCGGTGCGGTGATCATCCTCCTCATCGGCTGGGTCATCGGTCGCTTCGCGGCGGGCGTCGTAGGCCGCATCGCCGACGGCATCGAACTCGATCGAATGGTCCTCGAAACGCCGCTCGGACGCATCCTCGGCGGGACTGAACAGGCCGTCTCGAGCGCGTTCGGTTCGTTGGCGAAGTGGTTCGTCTACGCGCTCGCGATTCTCGCGGCGGCGAACGCGCTGGCGATTCCGACGCTCTCGGAGTGGATCTCGACGGCGGTGTCGTACCTGCCGGCGTTCATCGCCGGCCTGCTCGTCATCGTCCTCGGGTTCGTCGTGGCGGACTTCGTCGGCGACGTCATCGAACGGACCCGGGCCGCGACGCAGACGTCCTACGCGAGCTGGTTCGCGAACGGCGCCCGGATGTTCCTCTACTTCACGGCGATCGTCATCGGCCTCGATACGATGGGGATCGACGTCGACATCCTCTACGTCTTCGCCAGAGCGCTCGCGTGGGGACTGGCGGCCGCGGTGGCCATCGGTGCCGGCGTCGCGTTCGGATGGGGCGGCAAAGACTACGTCTCCGAAAACATCGACGGCTGGATGGGACGGACGAGTACGGTCGCGCCGTCCGAAGAGAGCCGATCCGAGAGTCCGCGCAGTAGCGACCACGATACGGGCTCCGAACCGAGCGCCGGACCGGGCGCAGAAGACGACTAGTCGCGCCGCTCACGGCCTCGAAAATCCGCTGCGTACGGGCTGGAAAGCGTCACTCGGCCGGCGGTGCTATTTTTTCGGCGTGCTCGTCGTCTCCCTCGAGGGGAAAGAGCGGCTTGACCGGCACGACGACGTAGGACGTGACGAGTTTCCCGTCGATCGGTCGTCGCTTCTCGACGCGGGCGAGTCGATGCGTCCCAGCGTAGACGCGCTCGATCCGCTCGAGGATCGATTCGAACGCGTCGGCGTCGAATCGCTCGGCCGGAACGCGGTCCGTGGCGACCGCGACGCCGCGTGATCGTGCGTAGACGTCGAGGCGGCCGTCGAAGACGCGCTCGAGTTCGGCGATTCGCTCGTGAACGTCGCCGATCGACTCCCGACCCGGTCTCGGGGGGAACGCAACGTACGCCTGATACTGGTCGGGCCCGTCCGCGACGAGGCGCTTCCAGAGTCGCTTTACTCGAGAGGTCCGTGTCATCGACGTAGTACGTGACGTGCCCGCAGGGCGTTTGGAGTGCGTTCGGCCAGTTGCGAGTTCTCGGTCCCCGACGAACCGTCGGCCAATTGCGAGTCTTCTGCAGACGGCGAGTCTTCGACCGGTCGGTGTGTATCCTGCCGCATCGTTCTCACGTTCGTCTCGTCCGCGCCAGTAATACGTCCTTTGTTGTCCGCTCAGGGAGGTCAGCGAGCCGTTTATTCACTGAAACCGACCGTTTCGAAGTCCGCGAGACATTTGTACGGTCGGCCGATACTGGCGTGCAGAATGCGTCCCACAATCCCCGCTCGATCGACACTCTTCCTCGCAGTTTCGGCCGGGTTCGTCGCCCTCGGCGTCGCGATTAACGACGGATTTGCGCCCTCGCTCCGAACGATTCTCGCGCTCGCGGTGACGGCTGTCGGACTCTTCGGCGTCGCCACCGCCGTCGGCGACCGCCCGCTCGAGTCGCTGCGCCTCGCTACGGGTCGGTTGTGGACGGTCGCGTTCGTGGCGTTTCTTCCCTACGGTCTGACGACATCCCCGAACAGCGAGGAAGCCGCCGCTCTCGGCGAGGCGCTCTCCGGACCGTTCGCAAGCGCCGCGCTCGAGGCCGTCGCCGGGGCCGGGATCCTCTGTGCGGTCGTGGTAACGGTACTTTATGCGTTCGCGAGCTACGGAATCTATCCGGGGCGGCCGACGCCCGAAGAGCGCGTGCTGGAAGAGCGGCAAAACGAATAGGTACGCCGAGGGTCGAGAGTCAGCGGCCGTACGGTAGCCACCAGAACCGATGTACACGCGCATTGCAACCCAGGACGACGCCCTCGAGGTCCGGCGGATTCTCGACGCGGCGATGTTAGAGCCCGGCGACGTCGAGAGTCGAATCGACGCGAACGACGTCTTCGTCGCGGGGGATCGGTGGCCGGCGACTCGCGCCGACCACGGCAGATCGGCACAGGGCGGTGGGAGCACACGAACTGAGAGCGACGACGCAGCACAGATTGGACGTGAGGAGTCGACAGATACCGACGAGCGGATACTCGGAGCCATCGTCCTCGAGCCGCTCGCGGACGTTGGGGAGCCGCCCGAATCCGCTGCAGAGGGAGCCCACGTCAGCGCGATCGGCGTTCGACGGCGACATCGAGGACGGGGGATCGGACGTGCGCTAATCGAACGCGCACTCGAGCGCGAGGGCCGGTTGACCGCACACTTCGACGCCGGCGTTCGGCCGTTTTACGAGTCGCTCGAGTTTTCGATCGAGGCAATCGACGACGAGCGGTATCGGGGCTCGCTGGCCGGACCGCGCTGAGAGGACGGGGCGCTGTCTTCGGAGAGGACGAGTCGGTTATCGCTTAAAGCATGGGTCAGTCATCCCTGAAAGTGCGGATCAGTCATCTCTGAGAGCGCGGGTCGGTTAGCTCTGAGCGCGCGGGTTGGTTTTATGAACGAGACCGTGGTACGTCGGTGCGCATGAATCTACAACGGCTCCTCCGCGGTGATCCCGGACGGAATTCGCTGCTGTACCTCGGGATCGGCGTCATCTCGCTGATGAAAGCCCTCGCCGTTCGAGATGACTCCGCACGGTTTCGCCGAGAACTGCTCGACGCCGGGCTATTCATCGGCGTCGGTCTCGCCCTGCGACGGTACAGCACGATGCGGGCACAAAAGCGCGCGGAACTCGAGGAACAGCTTCCGAACTGGATCGTCGACGCCGCCGGCTCGACGGGGTCACAGAGCGGTCTACGAACGCGAGCGAAACGACGGCTCACCAGCAGGACGAAAGCGGAGCCGAGACCGACGCTCGGCGACCGTGCGCGACGTGTCCTACAAAAGCGCTAACTGTGCCTGGAGGCTGAAAAAGCGCTCACCGACAGACTGCAAGAACACGCTCCGCAGAAGCGTCTTCACCTCGAGACGGGCTCGAGTTCGGCGGTGAAGTGGCGCAGTTCCGGAATCTCGGGCTCGGTCGCGAGTCGGAGCCCGTCGACTGTATCGCGGTTTTCGTAGGCTCTTTTGACCGTCTCGAGAACGTGTTCGAAGTGTTCCTGATGGTAGGTTCGACGCGGAATCGCGAGGCGGACGAGTTCCGGCCGGTCCGAATCGGGGAACGCGAAGCTGCCGAGTTCGACCCCGCGAACCCCGCCTTCGCGGTAGAGTTCGCAGACGAGGACCTGTCCGGGGAACTCGCTCGAGTCGAGATGAGGGTAAAACGACCCGGCGTCGAGATAGACGGCGTGGCCGCCGACGGGCGTGTAGGTTGGGATGTCGGCTTCCTCGAGCATCGATCCGAGCGTTCGAACCTGCTCGATTCGGTCCTCGATGTAGGCGTCGGTGACCGCCTCGCGAAGCCCGACGGCCATCGCCTCTATGTCCCGGCCGGCCATGCCGCCGTAGGTCGGGAACCCTTCGTAGAGGATGGCTCGGCTCTTACAGCGCTCGAAGAGGGCTTCGTCTCGAGTCGCGACGAACCCGCCCGTGTTCGCGAGGCCGTCTTTCTTCCCGCTCATCACGACGGCGTCGGCGTACTCGAGTTGTTCTCGAGCGATGTCGGCGACGGACATCTCGGCGTACTCGTCCTCGCGTTCGCGGACGAAGAAGGCGTTCTCGGCAAATCGACAGGCGTCGATGACGAACGTGGCGTCGATCTCATCGGCGAAGGCGCGAACCCGGCGCGTGTTCTCGATGCTGACCGGTTGGCCCGCCGTCGAGTTGTTGGTGATCGTCGAGATGACCAGCGGCACGTTCTCCGCGCCGACCTCCGAGACGGCCTCGCGGGCGCGCTCGACGGAGAAGTTCCCCTTGAACGACTCGGCGGCGCTCAGGTCGTGTGCGCCTTCAATCGGGCAGTCGACGGCTTCCGCACCCTGATTCGCGACGTGCGCTCGAGTCGTATCGAAGTGGGTGTTGTTCGGGACGACGTCGCCCTCGGAGAGAATGGACCCGTAGAGCACGTTCTCCGCGCCTCGGCCCTGATGGGCCGGGATCACGTACGGGAACCCCATCACGTCCGCGACGGCCGACTCGAGCCGTTCGAAACTCGGCGACCCGGCATAGGACTCGTCGCCGCGGTGCAACGCGGCCCACTGCTCGTCGCTCATCGCTCCCGTTCCGCTATCGGTGAGAAGATCGATGTAGACGTCGTCGGCCGCGAGCGCGAAGACGTTGTAGCCGGCTTCCTCGAGCGCGCGTTCGCGCTCGTCCCTGCCGGGTAACCGGATCCGTTCTACGGCTTTTGACTTGTAAGCAACCATGAAATGGCCGACGGCCTCGAGATTGTTTACTCTATCTGATATAAAGTGGCCATCGAGGGGCCGACCCGGCACCCAGTCGACGGCTTCGCGCAGTAATGGACTGAAACGCGTTCGACTGAGCCGTCGCCAATTTCGGTAGGCTGACAGTGTGATACCAACACATACTATTATGAGGAATAGGACAGAATCCAGAGACATGGCTGGGTACGACCAGACGTTGAGACCGTTTCTGTGGCGTGCCGAACGACTGTATCCTGACCGAGAGGTCGTCTCGCGGACCCACGAGGGGATCGAACGACACACGTACAGCGAGTACGCCGATCGAACCCGGCAGTTAGCGAACGCGCTCTCTGATCTCGGAGTCGGCGACGGGGGCGAGCGGGTCGGCACGTTCTGCTGGAATCACAGCAGACACGCCGAAATCTACTTCGGGGCGCCCAACATCGGGGGACAACTGCACACGATCAATCCGCTGCTTCCGCCCGAGCACATTCAGTACATCGTCGAGAACGCCGCGGACGCGGTGCTTTTCGTCGATCCCTCGCTGCTCGAGCCCCTCGAAGCGGCCTACGACGAGGCGGCGTTCTCGAGCGTCGAGCAGTACGTCGTCATCGGAACGGAGGTCCCCGAAACGAGTCTCGGTCCCGTCACCGACTACGAGTCCTTTATCGGTGGACAGCCGACCGAGTACGACTGGCCCGAACTCGACGAGGAAACGCCGGCGGGGATGTGCTACACCTCCGGAACCACCGGCAAGCCCAAAGGCGTCGAGTACACCCAGCGGATGCTGTGGTCGCACACGATGTCCACGCTCACCCCGCAAGGACTCGGCGTTCGCGACGCCGACGTTGTGATGCCCGTCGTCCCGATGTTCCACGTCAACGCCTGGGGACTGCCGTTTACGGCCACCGCCGCCGGCGCGAAGCACGTCTATCCCGGCCCCTCGCCCTCCCCCGCCGACCTCGTTTCGCTCATCGAGGAGGAAGGCGTCACCCTCACCGCCGGCGTGCCGACGGTCTGGCTCGGCGTCCTCGAGTATCTCGAAGAGAACGACGCGGACCTCTCCTCGTTAGAGCGCATCGTCATCGGCGGCAGCGCGGCCCCCAAAAGCCTGATCGAGCGGTACGACGACCTCGGCGTCGACGTCGTCCACGCCTGGGGAATGACCGAGATGTCGCCCGTCGGGACCGTCGCACACATCAAGGAAGGACTCGGCGACCTCTCGGCCGACCAGCAGTACGAGAAACGCGGCAAACAGGGACTGGTCGTCCCCGGCCTCGAGTTCAAAGTGGTCGACGACGACGGCGAGGAAATCGAGTGGAACGGCGAGGAGTTCGGCGAACTGTACGTTCGGGGCCCGTGGGTGACCGACTCGTACTTCAAACGCCCCGACGCGAACGAGGCGGATTTCGAGGGCTCGTGGCTCAAAACCGGCGACATCGTCACCGTCGACGACGAGGGCTACATCCAGATCGTCGACCGCGCCAAGGACGTGATCAAAAGCGGCGGCGAGTGGATCTCCTCGGTCGAACTCGAGAACGCGATCATGGCCCACGACGCCGTCAGCGAGGCGACCGTCATCGGCGTCCCCCACGAACGCTGGCAGGAACGACCCGCCGCGTTCGTGGTTCCCGCCGACGGTGCGGACCTCGAGGAAGACGAGTTCGAGAGCGAACTCGAGTCTTTCGTCGGCGAGAGCTACCCCGACTGGTGGACGCCCGACACCGTGGTCTTCATCGACGAGGTACCGAAGACCGCGACCGGGAAGTTCAACAAGAAGGTGCTACGCGAGGAGTACGCGACGGAGGATCTGCTCGCAGAGGAGTAAACTGCCTCGGCGTCTCGGACCGCGAGATCTCGAAGCGTCCAAAGACGGGTTAGTAAGGACGAATCGGGACTATACCCCCGTGATTCGCTGACTCGGCGAACGCTAGTGATGTACTATAGGTACCTACGATCAATCACTGGTCGATGAACGAATCTCGATCGCTTCCCGAACGGCTCACCGACGACCTGACGGCAGATCTGTCGGTCAGCATCGCCGCGGTCGCCATCGCACTCGTCGCGTTTTTCCTCGCTCCGGTCGGGGAAAGCGTCGGCAATCGATTCCTGTTGATCTGTACGCTCGGCATCTTTATCCCGTACGCGTACGGCGAGTACTGGCCGGTCGAGTATTCGCCGACGTACGCGGTCGTCTGGACGATCGCGGCGGGCCTCGTAACGTCGGGGCTCTTTATCGGGGTCTTTGCGGTGGCCCAGTCCGTGCTGTCGAGTACCGCTGCGGGGGTCGTCGCGTTTGTTGCAACCGTCTGCGTGCAGTACGGGATCGCGATGGTGTTCCCCCGCGTTCGCTAACGACGGACCGAAGACGGGAAACGACGTACTCGAGGAAGGGAGCCGCCGAAACGAACGGAGCCGAACGGCGTGTGACACAGAACGCAAAACATACATCGAGAATCGTACGTGATAGTCGTGACGGGACCTTACCGGACGGGGCGAGACGAATTTCAAACACGCGTTCGGAACTCGAGACGCCGGACCATCGCAGAGCCACGACACGTGAGCGAATCAAATCGAGACGACAACGACGAGCGTGGATCCGATCGATCCCACGAGATATTCGCCCAGCTCGACGACGAGTACGCGCGCGAAATCCTCGTCGAGACGGTCAATGGCTCGCGGTCGGCACACGAACTCAGCGAGGCGTGCGACGCCTCGTTGTCGACGATCTACCGGCGGGCTGAACGGCTCATCGAGTGTGGACTCCTCGCAGAGCAGACCGTCGTCGAAGCGGACGGGAACCACTACAGCGTGTACGAAGCCCGACTCGACAACCTCACGGTCGACTTAGACGAGGACGGCTTCACCGTCACGATCGAATCGAAACCGACGGAGAGCCTCTCAGACCGGTTCACAAGTATGTGGGAGGGACTTTGATATGACACTGACTCCAGCGGCGACGAACCTCTCGTTCGACTACCTGACGTTACTTTCGGTGACGCTCGTCGCGATCGGGTTGGCGCTGTTCATCGTGTTTCAGGCCTATCGCGGCTATCGCCACCACGAGAGCCGTCGAATGCTATTTCTGGCGCTGGGATTGTGCCTGCTGACGATCGTTCCGTTCGCGTTTTCGATCGTCGTCGATTCGGTAGCGCAATTAACGACGCTCGAGCCTCGGGTCAGGTCGTACTACCTTCCGATGGCGAGCCGTCTCAGCGAAGTCGGCGGACTCGGTTGTCTGCTCTATTCGCTTCTGATCGACGCTGAGTGACGATTTCCACGTCCGCCGCGCAACTGACGGTTAGAGAAGCAACGAAACGACCGCGAGCACCAGAAAGATGAGCACGAGCCACTTCGCGATCGTCATCGTGATCCCCGCGATCCCGCTCAGGCCGAAGAAGCCCGCGATTACTGCGATGACGAAGAACGTGAGTGCGAGTTCTAACATGGCTCGAACAATGTGCCATCCGTGAAAATCACTTGAGCCAGACTATGCAAGCCAGGAGAATGCGAGGCGAATAAAAACGAGGCGATCGGAACCGCTCTCGAGACCTAGAACAGGTCTTGCGTTATTTCTAAAGTTTCCTCGCGGTCGTCCCAGTCGACGACGAGCGCGACGCTGGTCGCGCTCGTGATAATGTCCTGGAGGTTGATCCGGGCGTCCGAGAGCGGGTTGACGATGTCGCTGATGATCCCTGGCTGGTTCGGCAGTTCGCCGCCGGTCACGCGGACGACCGCCATCGGCGAGTCGACGGTGACGCTCGAGAACTCGTCGCGGGCGATGACCTCGCGATGGAGGATGTTTTCGGCTCGCTCGGATTCCTCTTCGTCGATGTAAAACGTCACCGTGTCAACGCCGCTTGCGACGGCTTCGATGTTGACGTCGCTCTCGCCGAGCGCTTGGGAAAGGTGCTGGAAGACACCGGGCTGGTTTCGAATCGCCCGACCCGCGACGGTGAGACAGGCGATCGGTCGCTCCCGAAGATCGACGAGGTTCTGAAACTCGCCTTCGATGCTCGTCCCGCCGCTGAGAAGGTCGCCGTGCTGGTAATGGACGACCCGAACGTCGAGGGTGTTGTCCTTGTACGAAAGCGCAGAGGGCGCGACGACCTCTGCGCCCCGGAACGACAGGTTTCGAAGTTCGTCGACGGAGATTTCGCCGACGTTTCTGGCCCCTTCGACGACCCGCGGATCGCCGGTCATGACGCCCTCGACGTCGGTGACGATGACGACCTCGTCCGCGTCCATGTACTTGCCGAGCATGACGGCCGTCGTGTCGCTGCCGCCCCGACCGAGCGTGGTGATCGAGCCGTTCGTTCCCTCCGCGAGGAATCCGGTGATGACCGGCACGACGTCCTCGAGGGTCTCGGCGACCTCGAAGGCGCGCCGTTGGGTCTCCTCGACGTCGACCTCGCCGTGCTCGTCGGTGATAATCGGCCAATCCTCGCTGCCCGGCTCGAGGAATCGCGCTTCGATGTCGCGGGCCGAAAGCGCCGCTTTAAGCATCCTGACGGAGGTTCGCTCGCCCATGCTGACGATCTGGGCTCTGTCCTCGTCGCCGGTTTCGAACGTAATATCCTCGAGCAAATCGTCGGTGGTCGATCCCATCGCGCTCGCGACGACGGCGATTTCGTGGCCGTCTTCGACTGCCGCAGCGACGGAATCTGCGGCCCGGTTGATTCGGTCGCCCGTTCCGAGACTCGTTCCCCCGAATTTAGCTACGACGCGCATAGAGACACCCCACAATCGACGTGAGTGGCCGTGGTATTGCTCATGTGCCAGTTCATTACAAGAGCGAGCAAATAACTGTGTCCCATCGGTCGCGTTTTTACCCGCGACCGGATCGACGCGAACGATTCGGTACGAGGGGTCAGACGGGTCGGTCCAACCGCGCCTACAGTGATGGCGAGGGTCCAATCACTCTCACGGCGGTGTCGAATACCGACGCGCCGCCGGGCGGGATTTATAGTAGTGCAAGCCATTACCACACAATAATGAACATACGCGACGCACTCGAGGCCGATGCCGATGCGCTTGCGTCCATCGCTGACTCGCCAACTGACGTGATGCGGAATCTCGTGCACGATCGGACGGTCCGCGTCGCTGAAGACAGCACCCACGATCCAAACGCGGACGTTCAGGCCAGCGACACGCAGTACGACGAATCGAATCCCGAGGACCTGCTCGGGTTCGTGAGTTTTGACGCGAAAGACGACACGGTCCACGTCACCCAGATCGGCGGCACGGACGACGCCTGCGTCGAACTGCTGGCCGAGCCCGTTCGGTTCGCGGAGGGTGAATCGATGACCGTCGAACTCCTCGTCCCGCCGGAGGCCGACGGCGTCAAAGCCGCCGCCGACCAACTCGGCTTTCGAAACTGCGGGTCGGGCCCCCGGTTCGAAAACGCGCGCACGGAGAAGTTTCAGCTCGAGCCCTGATTCGACTCGAGCCGTGATAGATTAGGGCTCGGTTTCGACTCGAGCACGTTCGACCCGAACACAAGAGAGAGTGTCGGCGTCTTAGCTGAACTTCTGGACGGTTACGTCGAGCGTGTCGAGATCGACGATCGGCGCGTAGCCGGCGTCGGGGTCGATGTTGACGCTCTTCTGGAAATCCGTCTGGGCCTGCCAGCATCCGGAGTTGATCGCGAGTACGTTGTGGTACTTGCCGAAGCCGAGTTTGTGGACGTGGCCGGTGTGAAAAATGTCGGGGACGTCTTCGATAATCAGGTAATCTTCCTTCTCGGGAGCGAGCCTCGTGTGACCGCCGAACTGCGGGGCGACGTGGCGCTTTTTGAGGAGGTGGTACATCGCTTTGTGCGGTTCGTCGTAGTTCGCCTTCTCCTCGGGCAGTTCAGCGATCACTTCGTCGAGGCTGACGCCGTGATACATCAGGACCGAGACTCCCTCGAGGGTAACCGTCGAGGGATTGCTCACGATCCGCGGATCGTGGGCGGACATGATGTTTCGGAGGCGCTCGTCGAATCCCGGCTGGGGCTCTGCGAGTCGGACCGCGTCGTGGTTTCCCGGAATCATCACGATATCTAAATCGCCGGGTACCCGTTTGAGACACTCGTTGAACGCCTCGTACTGGTCGTAGATGTCGACGATGTCGAGTTCCTCGTCCTGATCCGGATAGACGCCGACGCCCTCGACCATGTCGCCGGCGAGCAACAGGTACTCGACGTGCTGGGCCTCTTCGGTGTGCAGCCAGTCCGCAAATCGGTTCCAGGCGTCCGCCATGAACTCCTGGCTGCCCACGTGGACGTCGCTGATGAGCGCGGCCTGAACGTGGCGGTCCGCGGTGGACGGTTCGTACGTCCGCGGCACGTCCGGAAACGACATCGAGTCGACGAACGCGATGCCCGAATCGTCCGCCAGCGTCCCCTCCATCGCCAGCACCTCGTCGCAGAGCAACTCCTCGACGAGGTCGGCGTACTCCCTGTCTTTCATCACCAGCCACGGGAACGTCCCGGTCGCGTCCTCGAGTTCGATCAGCCAGTGCCCGCTCGCGGTCGAGCGAATGTCGTTGACGAGTCCGACCATCGCCGCCTCGCTCCCGCCCGGCATGCTCTGGATGGCGGAGGCCGGACGATGGTTGAACCGACCGCGAAGTTTCGACCCCAACCGCTCGAGTCGGTCGCGAAAGACGGCGACGAAGTCCTTGTACTCGCCCGTTCCAGTACTCTCACCGGTCATATCGTTCGCGATCTCGAGCGAGCGTCTCGAGATGTCGCTCGACCGCTCGATGTGGTCGACAGACCCCTCCGTTTCAACTGGAGGATCGGTCCTCGGTGTGGGTGACGGTTGGGAGGGGTCTCCAGTCGAAACGGAGGGGTTGTTCTGCGGCCGGTCTGTGGAATCGTCTCCGTCCCTCGAAGGATTGGATGGGGGCGATTCGCTCGATACTGGCGATGATTCGCTCGAGGCCGGCGTCGACTCCTCGAGAACCGCTCGAACGTGCTCCGTGCGCACGACCAGCGTTCTCTCGGGTAGCTGCTCGACGACCTGCTCGAGGGTCGGCTGTGGTCGCTCCGCGGCGGCGATGAGGGTCACGGCCTCGCGCTCTGCGTTGTACCCGCGGGTGGTCAATTCGCTGACGATCCGGGCCGGACCCTCGAGTGGCACACGATTCGCATTCGCGAGTGGCGAGAAAAGGATGACGGATCGGCTCCCCGCGAATGACGCGGAGGGGAAAGTTGATACACGGTCCTCGCAAAATGAAATTCAATGGGCGATGGCGACGGCAACGACGGCTACGACGACCGAGACCGAACCGGTTCGTCGTCCGAGTCAGACGACTATCGCGAACCGGAGAACAACGGGAACGAACCCAAAAACGGTACCGAGGAGCCCGGGTACGGTGCCGACAAATCCGAGCCTGACAGCGATGAACTCGAGGATCGCACCGACGAATCCGAGACCGGCACTGACGAACTCGAGAACGGCACCGATGAACCCGGCAATCACGGGGACGAATCCGAAATAGCCGACCCGGAATCTTCTCGAGCGACTGCCGACGGATTCGACGATCCGGACGACCGGACGGACTCGAGTCGGACCTCGAGTTCTCGAAGCGGGTCCGACAGCTCTCGAGGCGTCGCTGAAACCTCGCAAGGAGCGGGCGAAACGCCTCGCACACGATCCGATCGCGCTCGAGCGCAGTCCAACGACGCTCGAAGGGAGACCAACGACGCTCGAAGCGACTCGACAGACCGGGTGACGATCGAGGACGACGGACTCCTCCGGTGGTTCTTGAAGACGGAGGATGGAACCGTCATGATGGTCCGGGATGTCCTGACAAGTGTCGCGATCGTTGCAGCAATTGGACTTGTGTTGTTCGCCATCAGCGGAATCTGGCCGCCGCTGGTCGCCGTCGAGAGCGGAAGTATGCACCCCAATATGCAGGAAGGGGATCTGATCTTCGTCGTCGGTGAGGATCGGTTCGTCGGAGATAACCCGGTCGACGGAACCGGCGTCGTCACGCTCGAGAGCGGCCAGGAAAGCGGCTACGACAAGTTCGGAAAGGCCGGTGACGTCGTCGTGTTTCAGCCGGGTGGGAGCGAAACAGCTACACCAGTGATACACAGAGCCCACTTCTGGGTCGAAAAGGGAGATAACTGGGTCGAACAGGCGGATCCGGCGATCATCGGCGAGGACACGACCTGTAGTGAGGTTGAGTCATGTCCGGCAGACCACGATGGATTCATCACGAAAGGGGATGATAACGGCGGCTACGATCAGGAAGCCGGGGCCGGTGCGAGGTCTAATGCTATCGTCAAACCCGAATGGATCACCGGAAAGGCGTCGTTCCGGATTCCGTGGCTCGGAAACATCCGCCTGCTGTTCGATAAGTACCTGTTCGGAGCGATCAGCGGGACGGTCGCGCCACAGGCGGTCGCCGGCGTTTCGATTGGAGCCAGCAGCGTCGCCGGAGCCGTTACCGTTGCGGGAAAACACTGGTCTGATCGAAACTGAATTACGACGACTTTATCGGACGGAAACGGCGACCTCGAGTAGACTACACAGAAACTAGTTTTCGAACCGCGCCTGCACGAACGGCTGGATATCGTCGATATCGCTCAGTCTCGAGTCGCTCAGTAAGACGGCCTCCGTCTCCTCGAGTGGAACGGAGAGGCTGATCTCCTTGGTCCGGCCGTACCGTCCCTTCGAGACGACGACCGCGTTTACGATCCCGAGCATGTCGAGTTCGCTGATGAGGTCCGTCACGCGCCGCTGGGTGAGCACGTCGGCGTCGATCTCCTCGCAGAGGCGCTTGTAAATGTTGAACACTTCGCCCGTGTTGATGCTTTTGACGCCGTGTTTCTCGAGCGAGATGATCGAGAAAAGGACGAGTTTGCTCTGGGTAGGTAACGTTCGAACGACTTCGACGACCCGATCGAGTTCGATCTTGTCCTGGGCCTGTCGGACGTGTTCCTCGACGATGGTTTCCGATTGGGACCGCTCGGCGAGTTCGCCCGCCGTTCGAAGGAGATCAAGCGCGCGACGCGCGTCGCCGTGTTCCTGGGCGGCAAAGGCCGCACACAACGGGATCACGTCACCCGAGAGCGCACCGCCTTTGAACGCGACCTCCGAGCGGTGCTGGAGGATATCGCGCAGCTGGTTCGCGTCGTAGGGCGGGAAGACGATCTCTTCTTCGCCCAGACTCGACTTGACGCGCGGATCGAGAAAGTCAGTGAACTTCAGGTCGTTCGAAATACCGATGATCGAGACGCGAGAGTTCTCGAGTTCGGAGTTCATCCGCGAAAGGTTATAGAGCGTATCGTCGCCGCTTTTCTCGACGAGTTTGTCGATCTCGTCGAGCATGATGACGACGACCCGTTCTGAGTAATCGACCGCATCGAAAAAGACGCTGTAGACCCGATCGGTCGGCCACCCGGTCATCGGAACCTCCTCGAAGGACTCCTTGTCTTCTTCGAGTTTCGCGATCCGATCCTCGACGTCCTCGAGCGAGTCGAACGGTGTCGACTCGAGGGGGTGCTCGACGATACCGGTCGACGGCTCCCCGTCACCGGATTCGAACCCCTCAGTTTCGACTGGAGAATCGTCCGACGAAAGGTCGATATCCGACTCATCCGAGTCGCGGTCAGCAGCGGTCATAGCTGGATCGAGAGATGAAGTCGAATCGGGGGATGAAGTCGAATCAGGACTTGAAGTCGAGTTGGGATTTGAACTGGAATTCGACCGTGCGCGCGAAGAAGTCGCTTCATCGCTCTGGTGAGCCCCAGCGTTCACCGAGTCATCTGACTTGTCGGAGTCGCCGCCCGAAGAGTCGTCGGTATCGAAGTTCGGGCCATCCGCCGCCGATATGCTAGTTTGCTCGGTCGTCACGTTACTCGATCCAGCGACGTCGTCGTGATCCATCGCCGAATCTGCCGACGAGGGGCTTGGAGCGGTCTCATCCGATGCGTTCGAATCGGTTGGATTCGCGTCCGTCGTCGACCGATTGCTCTCCGTTCCCGTATTCGCCCCTGGGTCAGCGCTCGAGGCGAGTCCCGCTTGGTGTTGCGTACTCGAAATATCCTCGGATGATTGTCCACGTCCCGTGTCCGAATCGTGGCCGCGGTCGAATTCCTCGACCGACTCGATGAGCGATCGGAGTTCGGCGATGCGCGTTTCGATCCGGTCTTCGTTCTCTTCGATGAACTTGTTCGCGAGTTGTGCGAGCACCCGATACTGCGTATCGGTCACTTCGCAGTTGATGTACTCGACGTCGCAGGGAACGCTGTATTTCGACGACGTGCTTTCGAGTTCCTTGCTCACGAATTTTGCGCTCGCGGTCTTTCCCGTTCCCGTCTTGCCGTAGATCAGGATGTTCGAGGGGGTTTCCCCACGCAACGCGGCGACGAGGATCGTCGCCATCTTGTTGATCTGGTCGCTCCGGTGGGGGAGTTCATGTGGCGTGTACGATGGTCTGAGAACCTCCTTGTTCTCGAAGATTGGCTCACCGCTCAACAGATCGTCGAACAGACCCTGGTTCGGCTCGTCGTCGCCGAGATTGGATCCTTTCAACTCGGTAGAGAACCCGTCAGGGCCTCCGAGTTCGACGTTTCGGTCCGAATCCGTCATATCTAATTCGTCGTCAGACATTCGTCGTGCGTACACCCCGTCATTTCGAGTGGAACGTGACTCGAGCGCGAGCTATTGTGGCCCGTACGGGCCTGAAAGAAGCCATTCAAGCGTACGAGTTCGCGATCGGAGTCCAGTTGATGCAAACGAACCAGAGGAACACCTAGCTATTAAATTCTTCCCTTCTGATTCCAAGAATTGTCGTTTCGCAGTTATTTCGAGAACGGCCAACGTACTCAGAAGGACACTTCCTATTCAGGACGGATAGTATCCAGAAGGGGCAGATTCGTATCCAAGAGGAATAGTATACTTGTGTCGTGCGTGATGTTCCGTACGTGCGTGATGTTGCTTTTGGTGGTGTTGGCTATAGTGCCGTAGAAAGTTTCGAGCATGCTGCTGAACCACGGGTACCGCACGGTTCTCGAGAGAGTGATCGAACTTCGTTCAGGACGCCGTTCCATCAGAAGTATTCCACGAGAATCGGGGGTAGAGAACCGGGAGGACGATAGTTTTACGCGAGCGGCAGGTTCGACGACTTTCTTCGATATTGGTTGCAGTTGAACATACTACTAATAGCCGAGCATTGGCGGGGTGTCTCCAATTGATGCGAACGATTGTTGATTTTCGCGGTGGAAGTGCGATATGATTGCTGTCGGAGATGATACATAGACAGTAATCGGGCTGTAGTGAACTGTATATGGGTTGTGGTGGGCTGTATGCGGGCTGTGGTAGGCTGTATTCGAGATGTAGTGGACTGTATAGCTGATCTAGTTGCGGAGTTGATACCATGGAAGTTGTCGTGGAACCCCCCACCCCTTCGTTTCAGGTGGAGAAGGTTACGAGAGGGGGTAGGGTTGCGAGAGTGTTTTATTATGGGAAGATTCATATTGATTGCTTCGAAACAGTATCCGTAGAACTAGCAAAACCAATAGATTACTAGAGTTAGATTAAGTTATCCTAGTCGTTACTAGAACGGCGCGTCTATAGCAACTCAGTTACTAGAACTCTGAATCTCCGCTCTATCCCGTCACGAAGCGGTCTACCCGTTCTTTTCGTCTTTTAGAGCGACGTTCTTTCTCATCCTACCCGATTTTCCCCACTTTGGCACCCCCACCACTTCTCCATCTCCAGTCGAAACAAAGGGGTGGGGGATCAGCCGGAAATACTAGTATGGTTCTAGTACTCATACAATTACCTCGCTACCCGAGTACTCGTGACCTTCCCAGTCAACCACAGTCCTTCTCGTTTTCACGGGTCTGGAACCATATCGACTCTCGAGCGAGAGATATTCGTCTCCGTTCTCGATTTCACGCACCTCTCTTTCGAGTGGGTCTATTCCGACTGTTTCGGGGGGTCTACTCCATCTGTTTCGAGTGGATTTATTCCGACTGTGTGCTCGAGTTAGCACGTTAGGATGTCGATCAAGAAATTCTCCTTCGTGTGGACTTATCCGGACACTCTCCTTTCGTCTGTTTTCCGGTCCCGCATCCAACAGTATCGCAGATCGTTACTCTCCTTGTTGTTGGATATTCAATACGTCTGACGTAGGCTTAAGTGAGTTCAGTTCCGTAGTACGCGCAGATGCACCCATATGGTGCTGGAGGCCCCCTAGGATGGGACTGTTAAAAGGACTTAAAGATAGTATCTCTCGCGCTACGGATCGGCTGTTTTCCGAACAGGAGCCAAAGCGGATTGGAATCTACGGGCCGCCGAACGCCGGGAAGACGACGTTAGCGAATCGCATTGCTCGAGACTGGACAGGTGACGCAATCGGAACGGAGAGTCACATTCCACACGAAACGCGTCGCGCGCGAAGAAAAGAAGGAGTCGAAATCGAGCGCAACGGCAAATCCGTGACGATCGATATCGTCGACACCCCCGGTGTGACGACCAAGGTCGACTACGAAGAGTTTACCGGGGAGATGGAAGAAGACGACGCGATTCGGCGCTCTCGAGAGGCGACCGAAGGTGTCGCAGAGGCAATGCACTGGCTTCGTGAGGACGTCGATGGCGTCATCTACGTTCTCGATAGCGCCGAAGACCCGATCACACAGGTCAATACGATGCTGATCGGGATCATCGAATCGCGAGACCTCCCAGTGCTCATCTTCGCGAACAAGATCGATCTGGACGACTCGAGTGTCAAGCGCATCGAGGATGCGTTCCCACAGCATAAGACCGTCCCGCTGTCGGCCAAAGAAGGTGACAACATGGACGAAGTGTACGAAAACATCGCGGAGTACTTCGGGTGATCTGAGATGCCCAAAGCAACGAACGCGGACGACGGAGACGGACCGGAGAGCCCCGACGGTGTCCAGATCGATCTCATCAGCGGCGAACGAATGGAAGGGATGGCCAGCATGGAGAAGATCCGGATGATCCTCGACGGCGTCCACGACGGCAATATCGTCATCCTCGAGGAAGGCCTTTCGCCCGACGAGGAGAGTCGCCTCATCGAGGTAACGATGGCCGAAATTAGTCCCGACGAGTTCAACGGGATCGAGATCGAAACCTACCCGAAATCGAGTACGGGAAATTCCTCGATTCTCGGCCGGATTATGGGTAACAACGAGTCGGCAAACAAACTCACCGTTATCGGTCCGGCCAACCAGATCGAAACACTCCACAAGGACGAAACGCTCATCAGCGCGCTCGTCAGCCGTAACTAATGCCCCATCAGTGTACGAACTGCGGCCGAACGTTCCCCGACGGTTCGAAGGAGATGCTCTCTGGTTGTCCCGACTGCGGCGGCAACAAGTTCCAGTTTGCGCCCTCCTCGGCGGCCGATGCGAATTCTCCCACTAATTCGCCGGACAACTCGAGGACCCCGCCCGAGCGACCGACCGGCGAGTCGGCCGACAGCGTCGCTGCTCGAGCGGCTGAATCGGTTCGTGATTTCGTCTCGACTGGATCGGATTCTTCGAGCGGTGAGGCTCGCAGCTCTGATCAACATGGTGGAGAGAGCGCTGAAACCAACGTTTCGGGACAGCAAGCGGTCGACGTTGAGGCCAGTTCGAAAACAGAATCTGGCGACACCTCACAGAAACCAACGGCCGACGAGCCCACCCAGAACGCAACTGACGAGTCCACCCAGAACGCAACCGACGAACCCATCCAGAACACAAAAACGGATGAGACCGCTCGGAACACGGTTTCCGACTGGACGACAGCGAGCGAAAGCGACGATGTTCCGTCCTCGAGCGGGGAGTTTCCAGAGTGGCCCGACTCCGCTCGACCGCCTGAGGACCGATCTACTGCGCCGTCGAAGGATCCATCGACCGCCACTTCTTCGTCTGCGGACGCGTCTGTACCCAGTGGTGTCACCGACGCCACTTCCGCATCCGACTCGTCTGCATCCGACTCGTCTTCTAAGTCGCAGGACCCGCAGGATTCGAGCGGTGACACGGATGAGAATCGGCCCCGCTCAGATGAGTCGACAACAGCGGAGCCGACAACAACGGAGCCGGCACAATCCGAACAGGCCGAACAGACCGAAACGGAACCCATTGAGAGCGAAACGGAACCCATCGAGAGCGAGGATACGGCCCAGGCAAGCGCCAGAAGCGATGTCGTCCAGACCGACGAACTCCCGGATTCTTCGGAGCCGATCGAGGACGCCACCGCGCCGGATCACGGCCGAGTCGTAAGCGAACCGACCGGAGAACAACCGTCGCTCGAGGAGCTTCGTGCTGAGCTCAACGAACAGTTCGAGAGCATCAAAATCCTCAAACCGGGTCAGTACGAGTTGAATCTGATGGAACTGTACAACCGCGAGGAGTACATTATCTCGCTGCAGGAGGACGGCCGATACGTCATCGACGTTCCTGACTCCTGGCGGGATGGCGACGGGGAGTAACTCTGCCCTCTGTTTCAACTCCAACAGCCCATCGATCGATTTCCGTCTATTGGGGTTGCATTTCCGCATCTAACTCCTTTAGGCTGTGGTTCCAGTCGAAATAGAGGGGGTCTGTCGAGACAACATCGTGGTCTGTTGATATAAAACGCTCATCCGCACCTTGTATTCACAACTCGATCAAAAGTCCTCCAACGAGCGTTCCACTCGACGTTTGTTGTCCTTCATGGTCGAACCAGTCATCGAACGGTTCCACCGAATTCACTGGAGAAAGATGGATTTAAGCAACGTGACCGAGACGATTTTGGTATGAGTACCGCAACCAAGATCGTTCTCACCACGGTCGCCGCATCGGCGTTACTGTCGATCCTGCTCGTCTTCCAGTCAGTCTTCGTCTGATGTTCGAGGATCGTAGCCTCTCGAGCCCGGTAACGGACGCTCGCGCGGAGTACGAACCAACGGCTCTCGTTTTGGACTGCGATCAGGACTTCGAAACGCTTCCGCCGGCACAGGCCGAAGATCTCGGACTCGTCGTCGATTCGCTCGAGCCGGCGACGTATCCCGACTCGTGGCTCCCCGACGATGCTCCGGAACTGCTGCACCGATACGCAGGAACTGACTTTACGATCGGCATGCCGGGTGATGGAAGCATCGCCTGGACCCGACAGACTGATCCGCCGGTCGTTATCGTCAAACCTCGAGTCGAGGGGTCTCCGGACGAGTTTATCGACTTTTTGATCGCGGAAGCGTTCGTCGAACTTTCACTCGACGTTCCAGAGCACTTCCTCGGATTCTTCGAAGCGCAGTACACCGATCTGTCAGCCGCGACACCGCTCGACCCGAATTCGACCTACCAGATCGCAGCGGCGCTGTTCGACGCCTGGACGGGCCTGCAGACTCGAGAAGCGTTCGCACACTGGCACGAGGACCATCCCGAACTCGCTCGAGCGTGGCAGGACGCGGGCTCGAGTCTCGAGCAACGAGTTTCCGAACTCCCGCGGGCGGTCGCACGCGGTGAAACGGATTTTGCCGATGCGACTGAGCTCGCGTGTGCGGCGATCAAACACGCGATCGAGTTGCCGGCACCGTTCGGCGCGCTCGATACGCAGGCCTACCGAGATCACGGCCCCGAGTACGCGATTCAGTGGGTTCGAAAAACGTTCGACGCACTCGAAGACGAGCCGTAGCCGGCACAATCGCTCTTTCTCAGGCTGGAGGAGCTTTCTCAGGCCAGAGGAGGTGTGAAATACGAGAACGACCTTTTGCACGCTCGAAATGGATTTAACGGTCTTTCGCACGTCAGAAGTGGATTCGGACGATCGATTCGATACGTTCGGTCGAATTAGAATTCCGCGGCGACGGTTCCGTCCTCGTCGAGGTCGATCACGCCATCGAAGCGGTCGCGAAACGCGTCGACGATTTCGTCGTCGTGGACCTCTTCGGAGAGATGAAAGAGTCCGATCGCATCGTACTCCTCGAGCAACTCGAGGATCGCTTCGACGGCCTCGAGCGCTGCTTCGTCGTCGGCGTAGTAGGCCAGCTCCGTTACCGAATCGATGCTGACGCGAAGTTTCCCCTCGTGTGCGTCGAGAAACCCGTCGATGTGCTCTAAGATCGCGTCGATATCGTCCGGTGCGCTGACGTAGTGGACGGTATCGCTCGAGCGACGGGAGTGCCCTCGTTCGATGCTCAGCGTGTCGAGGATCTCCGCCGACTCTTCGTCGACGTCGTAGTACTCAAGTTTTTGTCTCGCTTCGCGGGCAGTGGTTCGGGTGGAGACGACGAGAAATTTATCGGTGTCCGTTTTGAAAAACTCCGTATCGATTCGGTCTGTTTCACCCGTGCTCGGATGGAGAAGTAGTATTCCAGTTCCGCCCGGTACCGTCGACGGCGTATCATCGATCTCGAGGGTATACTCCATATTGAGGGTATCAACTTTCGGGATCGACTTAAGCGTGCGGATGTATCGAAACACGGCGACGTAGCGAGTGGTCCGTATCGGTCCTTGTATGGCATTACTGCCGATCTCTGTGTACCGCTATCATTTGACTGGCTTGCCGGTGCTCGAGGCGGTCGATTTCACTGCAGGCGCTCGAGTGCTATGGGAAAAGGACGAGAGGTGGGACAGCTATTGGCTGGTCTCGATCCGATGCCCAGGGATCTCCTCCAACCGAAACCTCTCTACCCTTCTATTTTTAGGGCAGCCTAAAGAATCTGTCGGTCGATTCCTCACGGCGTTCTGGAACGGCACGTCGATACAGGGTGTCGCCGTACCAACTGGCAGGTCGGGTGATGCGAACGCGTTTTGTCTTTCGCTCCGTACTGTCGTCACATGAGCGTTCGCGAGGAGTTCGACGAGTGGGCGACCGATGGCCGCGACAGAGGGATGGAGGAGCGACACTGGCACACTGCAAAGCACGCGCTCGCGAGGATGCCAGTCGAGTCCGGCGATATCGTCCTCGACCTCGGCTGTGGAAGCGGGTACGCCGGCCGTGCGATTCGAGACACCAACGACGCAGGTCGCGTTTACGGACTCGATGGATCGCCCGAGATGGCGTCTAACGCCACGGAGTACACGGACGACCCTCGAGTCGCGTTCGTCGTCGGCGATTTCGGTTCGCTGCCGTTCGAGACGAACTCGATCGATCACGTTTGGTCGATGGAAGCGTTCTATTACGCGGCAGATCCCCACGAAACCCTCGAGGAAATCGCCCGCGTGCTCGCGCCGGGTGGCACGTTCTACTGCGCCGTGAACTATTACGAGGAAAACGTCCACTCACACGAGTGGCAGGAGTTCATCACCGTCGAGATGACCCGCTGGTCTCGCGAGCAGTACCGAGAGGCGTTCCGAAACGCGGGCCTTTCGGTTGCGGCCCAGGACAACATTCCGGACCGCGAAATCACGATCCCGAACGAAGCCGAGTTCCCGATCGACGACTGGGAGAATCGCGAGGCGATGGTCGAACGGTATCGGGAGTACGGCACCCTGCTCACGGTCGGCGTCGCGACCTGATCGCACCGAATCTCGTAAACCGCATCGAACCCCTCGATTTCCACTCGAGCGCGTTGTTATCACCCCGTATCGGCGAGGTACGTATCGTTGTTGTTGTTTCGTTCCACATCCGTTCGACCCGAAATGGTCCTCGTTTCGCGACGAATCCGCATTGTATGCGAGTTCTGGTGCATTGTATGCGAGTTCTGGTGCATTGTATGCGAGTTCTCGAGCCACAAACAATGCCGGAGAGTTCTCGAGCGTCGAAGATCGCTCCCCCTCTCGTTTCCGGTCGAAACTCCTTCGAGAGACGGCTACTGTTCGAATCGCTCGCCCGCTGGAATCGTCACCTCGAGCCAGTTCTCCTCGGGCGGGAGCGGACAGTCGAACGTCTCGCTGTAGGCACAAAACGGCGTGTATGCGAGATTCAGATCCAGAACGAGTTCGTCGCCGTCCTCGAGGTCCTGATCGGGCGCGAGTTCCATATACCGACCGCCGCCGTAGGTCTGCTGTCCCGTCGTCTTGTCCCGGAACGGGATAAAAAGCGGCTCTTCTTCGGGTCGTTCCATCTGGTAGGCCGCTAGTTCGTAGGTACCGTCCGCCAGATCCGGATCGTCGCGCTCGAGGTTGAACGAGAGCGTGACGACCCGAAGATATCGAACCTCTCGCCCCGTCGTCGTATCCATCGTGACGGGCTCTGGGTCGTCGTGGACGGTCGCACTTGCGTGTACGCGATACTCGGCATTCGGCTCGAAATATTCGAGGCCCGAGAAATCCTCGCGTTCTTCGGGCGGGATCGGCGACTGGGGATGGTCGGCGAAGAACTCGTCTTTCTCGGCGCGCTTTTCCTCGAGTTTCACACGCCACGTGTCGACATCGAACGAATCGCTCATAGGATAGGTAGGGGCTACTGACTCGAGTGGGTTATGATTCGGCGACGACCCACGAGATCTTTCTAATCATCGCTGTCGCCGCTATCGTCGGTCGAAACCGACGAACCGGTCGTTACTCGGTGATCGTGAGGATGCCGTTTTTCACCGAGACGTCGCTCGCGTCGGCCGGCAGTTCGAACTCGAACTGCTCGTCGCCGGTGACGACGATCGCCGTGCCGTCGACCACGTCGACCGTGATGTCGCCTGCCCCAACGCCGAAATCGACCGCGATAACCGCGCTGTCGTCGTAGTCGTAGGTCCGAACGGTGGCTCCGTGTCGGTCGACATCTCGAAGTTGTTTTGGGACTCTCATACCATCCCTAGGTGACCGAGACGTGTAAGCCCCACGCTGGCAGTATCACCCTCCGATTTCTCGGTTCACTTGCGCTCACTGTCGGAATTTCTGTAGACTCGTTCGACACGAACGAGCGAGTCTGAGCCAGCGTTCGTCCACCCAGCCGACGACATTTACCGAGGCTAGTGTTTATCCCGGAAGCCGCCCCTATCGAGGTCCGTCAACGATATGGACGACCGACGATGAATACGGACAGCATGAGGAACTGGCGCTCGGTGTTCGGCCACCCCACTCCCTACGACGAGCAGGTCGACGGTATCGAGTCGGCCATCGAAACCGCTCGAGATGGCGGCTATACCGTAATCGAGGGGGCCTGTGGCACCGGCAAGACGATGATCGCGCTCACCGCGGGGATCGAGCTGGTTCGCGATCCCGACAGCGACTTCGAGCGCGTGTTCGTCCTCACGAGCGTCAAACAGCAACTCCACCAGTTCGAAGAAGACCTCGAGACGATCAACGAGAACCTCCCGACCGACTGGAACCCGGTTTCCGGGCTCACCCTCGTCGGAAAGGCAGACGTCTGCCCGTACAACCGCGAGGGGAAGGCGGGAATCGACGACAGTAACGTCTACGACCGATGCGAATCGCTTCGGGACCGGACGCGAGCATTAACCGGCGAGGGCGGGTCCACGACGGCTGGGAATCTCGCCTCGCGCGCACGAAGTCAACAGATCGGGCTCGCCGACAGCGGGTCCCGCGGCGGGTCGGCGAACTTCCTCGAGACCGCCGGCGAAGCGACGCCGTACCCGCCGGACCTGCCCGAGTACGACGACGGCGGGCCAGCCGGGAGCGAAGTCGAGTACTGCCCGTTCTACGCGCAGTACCTCGAGGATCTCCCCGACGAGGGCAGCGACGGCGACGCCGCTGAGGCGGTCCCCTTCGATTTCACCGAAACGGGACTCGTAACGCCCGAGGACCTAGTCGGACTCTCTGCCAGCCGTGGAACCTGTCCGCACTCGGTGATGGGCGCCGTGCTCGGCCACGTCGAGGTCGTCATTGGGAATTACTACCACGCGTTCGATCCCACGACGACGTCGTCGTTTACCGGCGCGCTGCTCGATGACTCCACGTTCGTCGTCTGCGACGAAGCGCACATGCTCGAACCCCGCGTTCGCAATCTCGTGAGCGACGGGGTCGCCGACCGGACGCTTCGAGATGCGGAGACGGAACTCTCGCGCGTGATCCAGCCGGTTCGGCAGGAACGGCAGGGGAGACAGACTGAGGGCGGGTCCAAGACGGCGGACGCCGATCTCGTTCGCGGCGAACTCGCCGATAGCGACGTTTCGTACGATGAGCTCGAGCGGACCCTCGAGTTCGTTCAGGATCTGCGGGGCGAACTCGACCGCCGGGTGGAAGCCCGTCTCGACGCCGAGTACGGAAACTGGAAGGCGGATCTAACCCAGCTCGAGGACGACGAAATCCCGCTTCGAGACCCCGCCAAACCGGCCGAGGACGAACTGAGCGAGTGGGCGTCTCGAGCGGGTTACAGCGACTCGGTGTGGGTTCGCGCGGAGGCGGTCGGTGCGGTCGTCGAACGAATTTTGAACAGCGCGGAGGACGAGGAGCGAACTCGTTCGATGCCCGCCGCCGGCCGTCTCTTCGGCGAGTGGTACCGTCGCGGTCACACCGACTACTTCAGAGAGATCGAACTCGAGCGGACGTGGAACGAGATGGAGCCCCAGGATTCCTGGCGGCGGGCCTACACGGCTCGAATCGCGCTACACAACTGCGTTCCGAGCGACGCGATCGGTTCCCAACTCTCGAAGTTCGGCGGCGGCGTTCTCATGAGCGCGACGCTCGAGCCCATGGACGCGTTCACGGAGGTGACGGGCCTCGAGTACCTCGAACGCGAGGAGGACCGCCCGGTGACCACACGCCAGTACGGCCTGCACTTTCCGGCGGAAAACCGTGAGAGCTTCGCGGTCGCCGCACCGAAGTTCACCTACGAGAACAGGGGCCGGACCGGCGAGGAAACTCCGACGCGCGAAAGTTACGTCGACGCGCTCGAGCGGGTCGCCGAACTGCCGGGGAACGTGCTCGTCGGGATGCCGAGTTACGCCGAGGCCGAGTGGGCGGCGGGCGAACTCGAGGCCCGAATCGAAAAACCCGTCCTGCTCGACGCCTCGAGCAGCGACGACACCACGCAGTCGCTGAAAGACGAGTTCTTCGCGGGTGAGGGGAAGGTGCTGGTGACGAGTCTGCGCGGAACGCTCACCGAGGGCGTCGACTACCGCGGTGACCGATTGTCGGCGGCCGTCGTCTGTGGCGTCCCCATCGTCAACACCTCGAGCCCCCGGACGAAGGCCGTTCGTCGCGCTTACGACGACGAGTTCGGCGACGGGTTCGAGTACGCGTTGACCGTACCAGCCGTGCGGAAGGCCCGACAGGCGGTCGGTCGAGTGGTTCGAAGCCCCGAGGACGTCGGGGTTCGCGTCCTGCTCGACGAACGCTACGCCCGCGACAGCTGGGATTCGGTCCGTTCGTATCTCGCCGCCGACGAGGAGTTCCAGCCGGTGAGCCCCGACATGCTCGAACTCGGTCTCGAGCGGTTTCGGTCGCGACTTGAATCGTAGGTTCCTCGAGCCGTAAGTGCCTCGAGATGCAACTCGAGCCGGTGATTTCTCACCGCATTCGACCAAATCGAAGCTCGAGAACGTCGTCGAATTAGCTCGCCGTGCCGGCCGGAGTGTCCGTCCGTTCGGTTGCGGTCGTGGCGTTTCTCCCAAATCGACGTCCGATAGCGAACAGCGGAACGCCGAGCAGTGCCGTTCCGAGGAGTATTCCCGCGAACATCGTCGGGGTGACGAGCACGATCCCGATCTGCGGGACGAGCGCCAATCCAGCCACTATTGGCCCCAGCGCGGCGATGAACGGGAACAGGAAGCGGGCGGGATGTTTCGCGCCGGCGAGCACGCCGAACGGAAGAAAAATCAGCGGGCCGGCGAAGAACACGAGGTTCGCGCTCAGTGGCGCACCGACGACAAGTGCACCCGTCCACGCGAGGGCCGCGACGGCCGCGATTCTCGAGACGT
This sequence comes from Halostagnicola larsenii XH-48, assembly GCF_000517625.1. GTDB lineage: Archaea > Halobacteriota > Halobacteria > Halobacteriales > Natrialbaceae > Halostagnicola > Halostagnicola larsenii. Next base: position 2,718,100 of record NZ_CP007055.1, read on the forward strand.
TCCTGTCGGTGTTCACGTTCACGAAGTCCGTGAGTATCGCAGCGACGGCCGTCAGGAACGTCTGCGGCGCGAGGGCGATACCGATGATTGCGAATATAATCCAGAAATCGCCAGCGGTGACAGCCGCGAGGACGGCGAACGCAGCGTAGAGGCCGGCACCGACGCCGAGCCATCGCGTGATCGTTCGCCCTCGAGAAAACGTTCGTGGAAGCCGGTTGCCGGCCAGAAGCAATCCGGCCGCGACGAGACCGAGGAGTCCCGTCGGAAGCGCTGCGAACTCGCGCAGGTCCGACTCGATCAGTCCGAACGAGTGGGCCTCGAGCGCGCCGCTCGTGGCCGCCTTCGAGACGAGACCGTCGTCGGGGGCGAACGCGACGGTCGCATCGCGACCGAGTTCGGGGCCGTCGTATTGCTGATCGGTATCGGACGTCCAGGTCGCTTGATTCTCGGTGCTCGTCCCCCCGGGCGGCGCGTGCGTAACCGTCGTTCCAGATGGTCCCGTGATCGTGAGCGTGTCCGCGTTGACGTACACGTCAGTCGTCGGCGGGGACTGGGTGAACTCGTCGAACACGATCACGCCGCCGGGGTACTGGTGGGTGGCGTCGTCGACGGCGAACGTGACCGTGAGGGTGCGGTCCTCGAGCGTCGCCGAGAGGTTTTCGGGTTCGCCTTCGAGTATTCTAGACCGGGAATAGGTCTGAGTGACGGTGCGCTCGAGGGCAGTCTGGTTCTCCTCGAACTGGGTTGCAGCGGTTCGGTTCAGGGTGGCGGTGGCTCGCCACTGGCTGTCCCCGTCGGCAGTGACTCGGATACCCAGGCTGCTCTCATCGACGCTGGCGTTGACACCGTTTTCATCGGCCGTCCACTCGAAGTCGTCTCCACAGACTCCGCAGACGCCTTCCGGCGGCGGCGCTGCCGAACCTGCCGGGACGAACGCGACTACGAGTACGAAGACTGCAGCGAGGACGAAGAGTACGTGTGGAGGACGCATTACCGAAGATATCACACCCACGTGTCAAATAATTATGCAACGGATACTATCGCACATCGAAGAACGTCACGTTGACGACCGTATACCCAGATTGCGGCCGGGATCCACCGCCTGCAGGCGGCGGCGCACTCAACGGATTATCGTCGTCGAACCGGACGCCGAGTCGGTCATCTCCGCGTACAGCGAGTAGAGCAAGATAGCAAACCCGAACGCGGTGAACGAGTTCTGGACGGCGACGCCGAGCGCGACGTTTCCCTCGAGCGAGTGGACGAGGCCGCCGAGGATCGAGCCGACGATGATACAACAAAAGCCGATCGTGACGGCTCGAAGCGCCGGTGCGCCGGTGCGTCTGTACGCGCGAAAGGCCAGCGCCGCCACGGCGCCGCCCATCAGGAGCGTCGCGGTGTTCGCGATTGCGATGATTGGCGTGTATTCGTTCATGTGCTCGAGTCTGCCGAATTTTGGGTTTGTCTGCCGAATCCCGGTTTTATTTGCCGAGGTCCGGGCCCCTCGGCTGCGTTCTGGGCTCGTCGGTCGCGTTCTGTGACCGTCGGTGTGCCAGCACCAAACGGTTTCAAAGAGGCCTACTCGATCAGCGGTCCGTGAAGATCGATTTTGGAGGCGGCCGTCACAGGTGTCGCGCCCGATTACGTATCACGCAATGGCCCCGAATATCGGAGCCACTACGTGGAATCCAACGCGCGACCGGAGACGCGATCGGATTTCGAACCGATGTGGAAACTACTGAATCAGTCACTCTCTTTAGTAATGGGTTCGGTTCTCAGCCTCGAAGAACTGAACCGAATATGTTCGCACTGGCGTCCGCTACGGCGGCGCTTCGACGAACCGGGCGTCCTCGGGAGCGAACCCGACGGTCAGATCGCCATCGGGGACCTCCTCGAGCGCCAAGACGACCGGGGTTCCGTTCCATCGGCCGTGAACGCGGACGACCGGGCCGAGGAATTCGCTGGTTTCGACGGTCACCGGAAATCGGTTGGTCGATGCCGTTCGCGAGAGGTGTTCCGGCCGAATACAGATCGTCACGCGGTCGTCTGACCCGTTCGATCCGCGTCGTCTCGACTCGCCGAGCGTCGACCGACCGTCCTCTCGCTCGAGCAGCGGCAGCCGAAACGTTCGGTCGCCAATCGCCACGCGCGTCTCGTCCGCATTCGACTCGAGCACGCTGGCCTCGAAGACGTTGTTGTCGCCGATGAACTCGGCGACGAACCGACTCGCCGGCCGTCGATAGATCGTCTCCGGCGGACCGACCTGCTCGACCGCGCCGTCGTTCATCACGGCGACGCGGTCGGAGATGGCCAGGGCCTCTTCCTGGTCGTGTGTCACGTAGACGGTCGTGATCTCGAGTCGTTCCTGAATCCGTTTGAGCTGTCGTCGAAGCGACTCCCGAAGCCGGGCGTCGAGCGCGCTCATCGGCTCGTCGAGCAGGAGGACGCTGGGTTCGGGGGCGAGGGCGCGCGCGAGCGCGACGCGTTGTTGCTGGCCGCCCGAGAGCTGTTCCGGTTCCCTCTCGCCCATCCCCTCGAGATCGACCAGTTCGAGCAGCTCCGCGATGCGCTGGTCGCTCGAGGGGCCGCCGTCCGACTCCAGAAACCGGAGGCCGTAGCCGACGTTTTCGGCGACGGTCATGTGCGGAAAGAGCGCGTAACTCTGGAAGACGACGCCGACGTCGCGGTTTTCCGGCTCGGTCCCGGTCGCGGGCTCGCCGTCGAAGGCGACCGTTCCCGCCGTCGGCTCCTCGAAGCCCGCGATCGTCCGGAGCGTCGTCGTCTTTCCGCAGCCCGAGGGCCCGACGAGCGTGAAGAACTCGCCGTCTCGAACGCGAAGATCGATGTCCTCGAGCGCCGCCGTCGCGTCGTCGCTCGAGCCGTACCGTTTGGAGACGGACTCGAGGCGGAGTTCGGTCACCCTTCGAACCTCCCACCGACGCGGTCGATGACGACGAAACTCGAGGCGGTGACCAAGAGTAGGATCGTCCCCATGGCGATTGCGGGGCCGGATCGCCGCCCCAGGTACCGCTCGAGTGCGACTGGCATGGTGTAGGCGTCGGTTCCCCCGGCCAAAATCACCGTCGAAGAGAACTCGCCGATCGAGATGGCGAAGGCGAACGCCGCGCCGGCGACGATCCCGCTCGCGATCAGCGGCAGTTCGATATCGAGGAGGGCGCGGGCTCGGGAGGCACCGAGTGCGCGGGCGGACTCGACCATCGCCGGATCGAGATTCGACAGCAGCGGCGAGACGTTCCGCGTCACGAACGGATAGGCTGCGACGGCGTGTGCGACGACGATGGCGACCGCGCCGGTCACTTCCAACCGCCAGCCGTAGGGCAGCGAGATTCCGAAGACGAGCCCCTGCAAGAGCCCGATTCCGACGACGACGCCGCTGACAGCGAGTGGCACCATCGCGAGGGTTTCGATAACCGTTCCGGTCCGCCCGGCTCGAGCGGTGAGCACGCTCACGACGACGCCCATCGGAACGGCGAGGAAGAGCGTCCCGACGCCGAACAGCAGCGAGTTTCGAATCGCCGGATACGGCCGCGTCTGGAAGGCCGCCCCGTCTAGCTGTCGCTCGAGCAGGAACGAAAAGTGTCCGAGCGTGAATCCGCCGGCGTCGGTGACGCTCCCGACGACGAGACTCGCCATCGGGCCGACGAAGACGACGAGCGCGAGGAACCCGTAACAGATAATTGCGAGTCGCCGCGGCGACAGCGCGGTTCGAACGTCGGGAAAGAGTCGCTCTCGAGCGGTCGTCGCGTCGGCTCGGGCGAGTCCGGACTGGGCGGACTCGTATCGGAGGTATACGTAGGTGAGCGAGAGCGAGAGGACCGTCTCGAGCAGTGCCAGCGCCGCGGCCTCGGCGTAGTCCAGTTGCCGCATACGGTCGTAGATCCAGACTTCGACTGTCGCCAGCTCGAGCCCGCCCAGCGCGAGGACGATGGGGAAGGTCATGAACGTGAAGATGAACGTCAGCAGCGCGCCGGTCAATATCGCGGGAAGCAACTGCGGGACGACGACGTCGAGAAACGCGCGGCGTCGACTCGCACCCAGGCTGCGTGCGGTTTCGACGGTTCGCGTGTCGACGGACTCCCAGGCGGCGACAGTGATCCTGGCGATCAGCGGCGCGTTGTAGAACGCGTGGGCCAGGATAACGATCGCGAGCGGACTGAACTGCATGAACGAAACCGGGCCGAGGCCGGCCAGCCCGAGCAAGGAGTTGAGCGTCCCCGCCTGCCCGAACATGGCGTAGAATCCGACCGCGACCAGAATCCCGGGGAGGACGAACGGGAGGATCGTCAGCGACCGAATCGTCCGCCGGCCGCGAAACTCGTAGTTCGCGAGCACGGACGCCGCCGGCAGCCCGAGCGCGAGACTCGCGATCGTCGAGAGCACCGCCTGATAGGCGGTAAATCCGAAGAGCCCTCCCCGAACACCCGGCGTCTGAATCGACAGCCAGGGCAGTGGAACGTCGAGTCCCGGAATCGGCGTCACGACCGTCAGCGAGATAGAAACCGCGCCGATCCAGCCCGCGAGCGCGCCGAGGTGGCTCCCGATTGCGAGCGGGTTCTCGAACACCCCTGCCAGCGATCCGACGTAGAACGGATCGCTGAGGACCGCACGAACGGGCTCGAGCGTCGGTACTCCGTCGATGAACGCCGCGTTCGCGAAGACGATGCCGATCGGAAAATACAACATGACGACGAGCACGCCCGCGGTCACCAGCGCCGTTAGATGCAGGGCGTGGCGCTCGAGCCAGCTACCGCTCTCGTTGGTCCGGAGAAACGTACTTCCTCGGAGAAACTCACTATCCCGGAACAATTCGCTGTCTGGGAGATACCGGCGGATCGAGTAGCGTCCGAACCAGTCTCGATCGCCGTCGGCGTCGTCGCTTCGTGTCACGATGCGTTACTGAGCGATTGCCTGTCCCCACTCGTCGATCCAGTCGGTGAGGTTCCCCTCGAGTTCGTCGTAGGTGAACGTGACCGATTCCTCGGGTTCGAGGGCGTGGTCGTAGAAGTCCTCGTCTAGATCGACGTGTTCGTCCGCGACCGCCGGGAACTGGACGTTTTTCTCTGCGATCGCCGCCTGAGCCTCGCTCGTGAGCACGAAGTCCATGAAGTCGTGTGCGAGGTCGGCGTTTTCGCTGTCGGCGAAGACGGCCATCCCCTCGTGATTTTCGTACCCCTTGCCGTCGAGAAACGCGACCTGATGGCGCGTGAGGTCGCCGCCCGCGTAAAAGACCTGATCGGTCGAGTAGGAGACGATGACCGACCGTTCCTCGTTGTCGTAGGGACCGTAGTACGTGTCCGTCCAGCTATCGCCGATCAAGGTGTCGTTTTCCTGGAGGCCCTTCCAGTACTCGAGGTAGCCGTCCTCGCCGTACTCGTCGATCGTCCAGAGCAGAAAGGCCCGTCCCGGATCGGAATCCTGGGCGTTCTGGACGACGAACTCGTTTTCGTACTCGCTGTCGAGCAGCCCCTCGAGCGTTTCGGGCGTCTCGACGGCGCTCTCGTCGTAGACGAGGCTAATGTATCCCGTGTCGTAGGGTACCACCCGATCGTCCGGGTCGCCGAAGTCGATGTCGTCTCGAACACGGTCGATATTCTCGAGTTGCTCTCGATCGACCGAGGCGAACAGTTCCCCGTCGTATGCTCCGTCGATGCGGACCAGATCATCGACGTTGAGTCCCAGATAGATGTCCGGCCCGATTTCGGTGCCCTGTTGAGCATTCCGAACGTAGCGATTGATCCCGTTTTCGGGGACCGTCCACTTGATCTCGGCGTCGGGATACTTCTCCTCGAACGCCTCTTTGAGCCACTCGGCCGGCGACGTCACGTCTTCGAAGTTTCCCTCGACGAAGGACGTGTAGGTCGCGATCTCGAGCGGCCCGTCGCCGTTTCCGTCTCCATCCCCGTCGTTTTCGCGGGTTAGACACCCGGCTAATCCCACAGTAGCGGCCCCCATCCCAGCCGCGCGCACGAACGATCGTCGGTGCATTACTGGGTTGTTACACTGGGTGGTCTTAAGCGTCGTGATCGATCGTTTTGCGGTCAGAATGGCAGTACCGGGGGATTCTGGGCGCTTCCCGTCTTTGCAGCCCGATCAGCCTTCGACGCCTGTCGCCCCACGCCTTTTTTGCCGCGCCAGACGACTAGGAATTCGAGTATGGTTTCCGGACGAACACTCGTGAACGCGGTCATCGGCGCGGTCGTCGGCGTCGTCTTTTCCTTTCTTCCGATATCGCCCGCTATCGGTGGCGCGGTGGCCGGCTTCCTCGAGGGGCCGGACGGTCGCGACGGAGCCGTTGCCGGCGCACTAGCCGGGCTGATCATGTTCTTGCCGATGGCCGTCATGGCGATGCTCGTCCTCGCCTTCTTCGGATTCGGCGTCGGGTTCGTCGGCGTCCCTGCCGTCGGTGCCCTGTTCGGGCTGGTGGTCCTCGGATTGATCATCGGGACGATTTTCGTCTCCATCGTCGGGCTCTCGGTCCTCGGCGGACTGCTCGGCGCGTACGTGGCTCGAGAGTACCCCGACAAACACGCCGCTTCGCGGGAAACGATCGGGATGGGCCGAGAATCGCCCCGTCCGCGGGAGACGGCGTACTCCACCTCTCCGTCCACAACGGGTGAGCGCTCGTCCGAGGCCGATCGGTCCGGCCGCGCCGACGACGGTCGGGTCGACGACCGCGAACCGGGCTCCTACTGGGATCGGGACCGGCCGCCGGTCAACGACGATTTCGGCGGCTTTCGGGCGGGCACTCGAGACAGTCCTGCCGATGAGCGCGACGACGAGAGAGACAGGGACGCTCGAGACGCCGACGATTCCGTCGATAACTGAACAACCGATCGCCGACCGCGCTACTCGTAACGCAGCGCGTCGATCGGGTCCGTTCGCGCGGCTCGCCAGGCGGGGTACAACCCGGAGACGATGCCGACGAGGACGCCGACGATGATGGCGAGTGCGACGTACTCGAGCGGATAGACTAGCGGGAGTCCGATGTACCACGCGCCGAGATAGCCCGTCGCGAACCCGAGTGCGGTTCCGATCACCGCGCCGATCAGCCCGAGGATCACGGCCTCCATCAGGAAGAGTCCGAGAACGTCGCGATTCTGCGCCCCAACGGCTTTCATGATGCCGATCTCGCGCGTTCGTTCGGTGACCGACACCAGCATGATGTTCGCGATTCCGATCGAGCCGACGAGCAACGAGATCGCCGCGATGCCGACGATGAAGCTCTGGAGCAAGTTGAGGATGTCCTGTACCTGTTGGAGGAGTTCGGTACTGGTCTCGAGCGAGATGGCCAGATCGTCTCCGAGGAACTCGCTCGCGTCGGACTCGTCGCTCTCGAGATAGTTCGTCGCGGCGTCTCGAGCGGCCTCGATGGCCGCGTCGTCGTTCGACTCCGCCTCGACCACAATGGCGGTAAATCGGACGTTCTCGGCGCTCGACCCGCCATCGGAACCGTCCTGCATCGAGAGCGTGCGGCCTTGCAGGTCGGCAGCGCTCGCTTGCCATCCGTCTTCCTGTTGACCGCCATCGCTCTGGAGGCTCACCTCGGTTGGCTGATCGTCGTCAGTTGCAGCGGTCGGTTGCTCGGCGGCAGCTTCGTTGGTCGATTGCTCGCTGTCGCTCGCGTTGTCCGGCTGCCCACCCTCACTCGCGTTGTCTGGCTGTTCGCTGTCGCTTGCGTTGTCCGACTGCCCATCCTCGCTCGCCCCCGTCCCGTCGTCTTGACCACTTTCGTTAGCCTGCTGGTCACCACCGTCTGTCTGGCTGATTCCCCCACTGGCTCCAGCGGCCATTCCCGCCATCTGGTCCGTGTAGTACGGATCCGTCGGAACGTAGATCCGCGGCGAGCTCTCGAAGCCCTCGAACGGGCTCAGGCCTTCGGAGGTGTCGGTGATCCCGACAACCTCGGTTTCGACCTCCTGCCCGCCCAGCAGAGTGATCGTGAGGGTATCGCCGACCTCGAGATCGTCTTCGAACTGACCCGCCGCCGCTGGGTTGAGCACCGCCTGGGTTTCTCCCATCTCGAACCGTTCGCCCTCCTCGAGGCTGTCCGCTTGAACGTACGACGGCCCAGACGCGACGACGCCGTCGCCCTGTGGCACCGTTTCGTTCCCGTCGGAGACCGTCTGGGTCGGCAACGGCGCGTAGCCGTAGGCCGCCTCGACGTCCTCGAGTTCGCTGACCGCCTCGAGGTCGCTCTGGGTAAAGACCGGCTGCGAGCCGGCACCCGGGCCGGCCTCGACGTCGGGATCGGCCGCCCAGCCGTAGAGGTTCCGCTGGTCGTCCGGGCTGATGTCGCCGATGACCCCCGCCTGCAGGCTCGCGCCGAGCGTGACGAACGCGATCACCGCCGCGATGCCGATCACGACCCCCAGCATCGTCAACCCCGACCGAAGCTTGTGGCCCGCGATCGAGCGCCAGGAGAGGCGCAGGCTCTCGAGGGGCTTCATTTCTCGTCGCCCTCCTCGAGGTCCTCGATCCGTTCGATCCCGCCGTCGAGCAGGTGGACGATCCGCTCGGCGCGCTCGGCGACGTGGCGCTCGTGAGTCACGACGATCATCGTCGTCCCGCCGCCGTGGAACTCCGCGAAGAGGTCGAGCACCTGCGATTCGGTCTCCGTATCGAGGTTCCCCGAGGGTTCGTCGGCGAGCACGATCGACGGGTCGTTCACCAGCGCTCGAGCGAGCGCGACCCGCTGGCGCTGGCCGCCCGATAACTCGTTCGGGAGGTGATCGATGCGGTCTCCCAGTCCGACGCGCTCTAAGAGTTCGCGCGCCCGGTCGCGACGCTCGCTCCGAGAACTCCCCTGAAACAGCTGCGGAAGCGCGACGTTCTCGAGGGCGTTCAGCCGGGGCATGAGGTTGAACGTCTGGAAGACGAAGCCGACTTCCGTGCCGCGCAGGCGGGTCCGTTCACGTCCCGAGAGCGCGCTCACGTCTCGGCCGTCGACGACGACCGACCCCTCCGTCGGCGTATCGAGACAGCCGACGAGGTTCATCAGCGTCGATTTGCCCGACCCGCTCGGGCCCATTATCGCGGTGTAGGAGCCTCGAGGGATCTCCAGTGAGACGCCATCGAGCGCGTGGACGGGCTCGCCCAACTGGTAGGTTTTGCGGACGCCCTCGAGCGAGACCGCGATTTCGGTCTCCGGCATCGTCCCCGTATTCGACATGGTGGTCCCGTCCACACCGCCGGCGAAAAACCTTCGCGGGTGTTCGACGGGTTCGCGCCCGGTTTTCGCCCGCGCTGGCTCGCCCAGAGGTGCAACGTTTTTTGCGCCCCCGCACAGTGCTCGAGACATGAAGCGCACTGGCGGCACAGACGAGGCGAAACGCCGGGCGGGCGAACGCGCCGCCGAGGAGGTCGAAGACGGGTTCGTCGTCGGGCTCGGAACCGGCTCGACGACGGCACACGCGATCAGGGCGATCGGCGAGGCGGTCGAGAACGGACTCGAGGTTCGAGGCATTCCAACGTCGTTCCAGTCCCGACAGCTCGCGCTCGAGGTCGGCATTCCGCTCACGTCGCTCGATGCCGTCTCGAGCGTCGACCTCGCCATCGACGGTGCCGATCAGGTGGTCGACACCGGCGACGGCACCGAGCAGGTCCTCGACAGATCCGACGCGGGCGACGGTGACCTGATCAAAGGCGGCGGCGCGGCCCACACGCGAGAAAAACTCGTCGACGCCGCGGCCGATCGGTTCGTCGTCGTCGCCGACCCCTCGAAGCTCGTCGACCGACTCGAAGGTCCGGTCCCGCTCGAGGTGATACCCGACGCCCACACGGTCGTCGCCGACGCAATCTGCGAACTGGGCGGGGATTCGACCCTTCGGGCGGCCGAGTGCAAGGATGGCCCAGTTGTGACCGACAACGGCAACCTCGTCCTCGATTGCTCGTTCGGGCCGCTCGAGGACCCCGAACGCCTCGCGAGCCGACTCGCCTCGATCCCCGGCGTCGTCGAACACGGACTGTTCGTCGGACGGACCGACGCGGCCTACGTCGGAACCGAGTCGGGCGTCGAGGTTAGAGAGTACTGAGGTCGTCGTCACTGTTCGTCTCGCAGGTTGCGGTGTTTTGCAATTCTCGAGTCGGCGGTCACCGTTCACTCACTCTCGAGCTTCGACGTGACCTGTGCCATAACTTCCCAGACAACTCGAGTCGGATTCGTTGACGAGAACTCGTAGGATTCGTATGTATACGTCCGTTCGGGGTCAGCCCGTTCTTGAAAGTGACCCCATCCATCGACGTGCTCTTGTGGATGGTGGTGCCACCCGAAGTCTCCGGTGGCGTCGCTGTAGTGAAACGAAAACGCTGGGCGGTCGGTGTTGCTCTCGCCTGCGAACCAGCGAACGGTCAGCGTGGCCTCGTTCACGTCGAGTTCGATCCGATCTACCGCGATGTCTGCGACGACGCTGGTGTACTCCCCGGACGGAAATCCTCGAACCGCGGTAACCGCCGGGTGGCGCTCGAGTTCGCGCTGGATTCCCCGAAGCGCACGATGTGACGCTTGCGCTGAATCGTACGCACGGCCGTTGCCGGCCATATTAGGCGAACGCTCGGGAATATCGAGTGTACGTCGCGTAGTGTTCGATGGCGTCCTCGACAGCCTCGAGACGATATCGGACGAGTTCCCAGTCGCCTGCGGTCTGTAGGACGGCTCGCGTTTCCTCGGATTCGTCCGTTTCGGCGGCACATCCGCGGAGTTCGTCCGGCGAATCGACCGCGTACTCCTCGCGCCACGTTTCGATTTCCGTTTGCAGATCGGCCTTCAACTGGATGAGTTCGTCGCGGTCGTGCGAATCGAGCAGATCCCGAAGTAGTTGCATCCGCGTGTGAAGCGGATCCGGCGAGTAAAACGTCGTACCGTCGCGTTCGGTCTTTAGGAGGACGTTCATCTCTGCGAGCCGCTCGAGGTGGTCTCTCGCGGTATTTTCGGCGACGTAGGCTTCGTTTGCGATGTACGACGCCGGTCGGGGCTCGGAGACGGTTTCCGTGACCGATCGGACCCTATCGAACGCGCTCGTTTGGGCTTTCCAGGCGTCAATTCCAGGAGCGTCTTCGTCCATATCCGCTCTTCTCGTTCTATCGCAATAAGTCTATCTCGAGATAAAATTATTGATTCAAGCGGTGAGGCGATCGAATAGAGGGCTCCGAGCCGCCACGAACGATGAAACTGAACCGCTTCCCGGCGACGATTCGGTGTCCGGCCTATCCGCGCTGTGGCGATCCCGTGTTAGTCGTCACCAGCACCGGGCCGACGACCAACCGATCCCACCCCCTGTGGCTGTCGCGTTGGTGATCCGTCGCTTGAGCACTCGTCGACCGAATGTGCTCGAGTCACCCGGTCGAACCCCTTCGTTTCGCCTCGAACGTTCTTCGAACCCCCTCGTTTCGACTCGAAAGTTCCGGCGAAAAAGACCCGTTCTGACGATAGTTCGGACCTACAGCCGATGTTGACAGAACCTAGCTGCAGGTCGCCAGACAGTAGCACGCATCGAGTGACGGCGAGGTTCGAACTGGATTAGGGACGACGGCTCGAGGGATTCTTCAGTGCCGCGTCTGCGGCGAGGAGCAGAAAGGCGATCACACCGATGAACCAGAGCAGGAATACCGGATCGACGTCGGCGGTGGTATAGTAGTGCCCGAACGCCACCGAACTCATGGCCAGTCCGAACATGCCGACTCCGTGGGCCACTGCCGTTTTCCTGTCTTCGAACGAAATCGTGTGGCTGCGTAGCGAGGCATCGGTTCCGAAGTGAAAATACGCCGTCGCCGCGTACAGACAGCCGATCACGAGAAGGATGTACCAGCCAGGTGCAAACATCTGATACGTCGCGGTGCTGACGACTGCACCAACCAGAACGGCCATCAACGGGGATGTATCCATACGACGGCCATGAAGGGCTTGGATAATTATTCCTGTTATCCGTCACGATCAAAATGAATCGGAGACGGTCACCGACTGTCGTCCGTCGTCTCTGCGGTTCGCGCTCGCTGCGAGAACAGCGCGACGGCGACGTAACACACCCCGAGCAACCGCGTCGCGGGGACGACCCACGATTTCAACTCGAGATTCGCCGGGTTCTCGTAGGCCGTTCCCAGCGCGAGCGTGACGAACCGGCGCGGAGCGAGAAAGGCCGGTACGCCGATAACCCCGAGCGTTCGGGCGACAGCGGGCGCGTTCGCCCTTCCGGTGAGGACGAGCCAGCAGAAGACCAGTCCCTCGAGTCGAGCCATCGGAAGCGTCCACGGCCGGAGCGTTCCCTCGCCGGGATTGTCGAAGGCGAGTCGTTCCGCCGAGGCGACGATTCGGTCCGGAAAGGCCGTCTCGAGCAGGCCGAACGCGACGAGTAGTCGTTTCATAGGCAGTCTACGATGTCGGTCGACAAAAACGTCTCCGGCGGGGTCGATTCCCGGCGCTGCGTTGTGGAACGCGGCCAACAGAAGCCACTTCGAACAGACACCTTTTCAATCCCGTATCGTAACTCCCGTAGTAGAGACGAACCGATGCCCGAGACTTCCGACAGGAAAGACGACCACATTCGCATCATTCAAGAAGAAGACGTCGAGACGTCGGGGACGGGATTCGCCGATATCGATCTGGTCCACGACGCGCTTCCCGAGATCCACCGCGACGAAATCGACACGACGACGACGCTGTTCGGGCACGAACTGGCCGCACCGATCGTGATCGAGAGTATGACCGGCGGTCACCCTAACACGACGAAACTCAACCGGGCGCTGGCCGAAGCGGCCCAGGAGACGGGAATCGCCATGGGCGTCGGCAGCCAGCGCGCCGGCCTCGAGCTTACCGACGAGGACCTACTCGAGTCCTACACGGTCGTCCGCGAGGTCGCACCCGACGCCGTCCTCTACGGAAACGTCGGCGCGGCGCAGTTGCTCGAGTACGACGTCGACGACGTCGAACGGGCCGTCGAGATGATCGACGCCGACGCGATGGCGATCCACCTCAACTTCCTGCAGGAAGCCGTCCAGCCCGAGGGCGATATCGACGCCCGCGGCTGTCTCGCGGAGATCGAACGCGTCGCGAGCGAACTGAGCGTCCCCGTGGTCGTCAAGGAGACGGGCAACGGCATCTCGAGGGACGTCGCCCGCCGGCTCGCCGATGCGGGCGTCGACGCCATCGACGTGGCCGGGAAGGGCGGAACGACGTGGTCCGGCATCGAATCCTACCGGGCCGCCGCCGTCGGTGCCAGTCGACAGGAGGGGATTGGCCAACTGTTTCGCGCCTGGGGCGTGCCGACGGCGGTGAGCACCCTCGAGGCCGCCGAATCCCACGACTGCGTCGTCGCGAGCGGCGGCGTTCGATCGGGGCTCGACATCGCGAAAGCGATCGCGCTGGGCGCTCGAGCCGGCGGACTGGCGAAACCGTTTCTCGCGCCGGCCGGGCAGGGAACCGAGGCGGTAGTCGACCTGATCGAGACGCTCTCACTCGAGCTTCGGACGGCGATGTTCGTCACGGGCTCGGCATCGATCGAGGAGCTACAGGAAACCGACTACGTCGTCCTCGGGCGGACGAAGGAGTATCTCGAGGAACGACGCGAGCGCTGAGAGCGGTCGCCGCCCGGTGACACGACGACATGGCGTTCGAGGACGTAAACGCTGTTGCTGTCCGTTACTCCAATTTCGTCGATGACGTCACTCTCGAGTGCGTACTGTACGGTTCATCGCTTCCGAGCGCGTACTGTCTCGGTTACGCCGCTCTCGAGTGCGTGATGTTCCAGTTGCGCCGCTCTCGAGCGTTGCGCCAAGAAATAATAGTTTGCGAGCGAACCTTACAGGTCGCGCGGCTGGACCGTCTTCCGGTCGTTTGCTTCGGCACGTCGTGCTGCGTCTTCGAGAAGCTCGTCGACTTCCTCGTCGAGTGCTTCGTAGAAGTCCGAGGCGACGTTTTTGTCATCGAGCGCTTCCTTTACGGCGGCTTTGACGATCAGATCTGCCATACGAAATACTGGTTTCCGTTTCCCTCTTATAATTGTTCCGGTTACTACCGCCAATACCGGGTCTGCAGGGGCCAATTCGTCGGTTCCGAGCGTCGATTCCACCGGAAAATATATGTTTGATGAATTTCCGACGGGTCGAAAATCGGCTCTTTGGGCCACAACCTCGCTCGCGCGCGCTCTCCGAGTCGTTTGGCGAGTCGTGCCGACGGATTCGAGTAGTTGCACCGACGATGCTACTCCATGCGCGAACTTCTCGAAGCCGTTGCGGAGGGGTCTCTCTCCCCCGCCCAGGCCGAGGCTGAACTCGCCGGCTACGTCACTGACGACGCCGGCCGATTCGATGCGACGCGACGACAACGACGCGGCATTCCGGAGGCGATTCTCGCCGAAGGTAAGTCACCCGACGCGGTCGCCTCGCTGGCGGCGACCGCGCTCGAGACGACGGGACGGGCGCTCCTGACGCGACTCTCGGATGAACAGTTTCAGGTTCTCGAGTCTTCTCTCGAGGATGTCGAGGACGAGGCCACCATCGAGCGCTGGAGTACGTCCGCCCTCGTTCGGTCCTCGACATACGAACGATCCTCGCTCGAGGCGACGGTCGCGATCGTCACAGCGGGGACGGTCGACGGCCCGGTCGCCGACGAGGCACAGGTCGTCTGCGAAGACGCGGGGGCGTCCGTCGATCGGATCGACGACGTCGGCGTCGCGGCGCTCGATCGCGTGCTCGATCAGGCCGACCGGTTGCGAGCGGCGGACGTGGTGATCGTCGCCGCCGGTCGGGAGGGGGCCCTCCCGACGGTCGTGGCCGGTCTCGTCGATGCACCCGTCATCGCGATTCCCGTCTCGAGTGGCTACGGCCACGGCGGCGACGGCGAAGCGGCGCTCGCCGGCATGCTCCAGTCCTGTACCGTCCTCTCCGTCGTCAACATCGACGCTGGCTTCGTTGCCGGCGCACAGGCGACGCTCATCGCCCGCGCCGTCGATCGGGTGGCTTTCTCCGGGAACGAGAGTGATCCAGCCGACGACTCGGACTTGTAACGGATTCGGGAAAATATTCTTCTATAGCCAAAACTCAATACTTCGCTGAGGGAAGGTTATTTAGTATTGCAACCAGTATTTTCAACTACCGGCGAACGCCGGACTACCATGCCACAGTGCAATCACTGCAGCGCGCACGTGTCGGAGCGATTCGCCCGCGTGTTTGCAGACGAACACGGCGACATCCACGCGTGTACCAACTGCTCGGCGAACGCAGGAATCGCAGAAGCTGCTCGAGAGCGGGCACGGCGTGTCTGAGCCAGATGCCAGCCGCTCGACCGACGTAGCTTTCGAACGCGGGTTCGTCTTCGAACTACCCGTTCGCGGTCCGGACGCTTTTTGTCACCGTCGACGAATCGCTACACGATGACCGATCACGTCGTGTACGTCCTCGAGTGTGCCGACGGGAGTCTCTACACCGGCTATACGACGGATCTCGACCGCCGCGTCGCCGAGCACAACGCAGGCAGTGGTGCGAAGTATACGCGGGCGCGAACGCCCGTCGAGGTCGTCTACCGCGAGCACTACGACTCGAGGTCGACTGCGATGTCGCGCGAGTACGAGATAAAACAGCATTCCCGAGCCGAAAAAGAACGGCTGGTGGGGCTCGAGTGAGCCACTGACTGGCCCGTTTTCTTCTCACTGCTCTCACTCGTCGGCCGATTCGATCCCGAACTGTTCGCGCTGGCGGTAGAGATACGCCGCGATGAGCCCGGAGACGACTCCACCGGCGAGCGCCGGAAGGTCGGCGGTCCTGATCCCCGCAGCCAGGCCACCAAACGAGCTTCCGCCGTAGAGGATAAATCCCCATGTCCACGCCCAGGACACCCCGAGCCACAGTCCGGCGGCCAGCGCGAGCATTCCCAGCCCCAGTCCGACCAGGAACGCGATGATCGGTACTGCCATCCCCGTTCCCTGCCCGGCGCTCGGATCGGCAACCGCGACGACCCCGATACCGGCGATAGCAAACGCACAGAGTCCGATGATCCCTGCCAGGAGTTTCACGCCGACAGATGTCCCGGTGAGACGATCGTCTCGAGATCGAACGTTCATTTCGTAGAGAGAAGTCGGTCGAACGTATATACTCGCCGTCACTCACTTTCGTCGGCCGCTCGAGGGGAACTCACGTCCGGTTCGATGAAGGCGTACTCGGTGAGCATTCGGCCGAGTTTCTCGACGCGATCCTGGAGTCTGTCGTCGATAAAGGCCCGCCCGTCGATCGCGTCGGGATCCGCTTCGAACTTCCCGGATGCGCTCCGGATGCCGACCTGATGTGGAAGGACCCAGCCGTGGACGCCCCGCACGGTGATTCGGAGGTGATCGAGCGTGGAACCGTAGCTCCCGCCGCCGGCGGTCGCGAGCAGCCCGACGGTCGTATCCTCGTACTCGTCGAACCCGCAGTAGTCGTGGAAGTTCTTGAGCGCGCCGGAGTACGATCCGTGATACACCGGCGTTCCGAGCGCGATGGCGTCCGCCTCGCGGACGAGTCGTTTCACCTCGCTGCCGTCGCCTTGTCCCTCGAGATCCGGGTCGTAGAGCGGAAGGTCGTACTCCTGTAGATCGAGCAGGCGCGTCTGTGCGCCCGCTTCGTCGGCAGCCCGGAGGACGTATCTGAGCGCCGTTCTGGTGTAGCTCTTCGATCGGAGACTTCCGGAGACTGCGAGGACCGAGGGACCAGTTGTCATAGCCCGACGTACCAGTTCAGTTGGGAAAACGCCATCGACGTTCGGATCGGGGGCTCCCGTCGTTTTCACAGTTGCACTGGCGCGTCACGCTCGGGTTCGTCGAACCGGGTCGACGCCGTCGCTTTTTTCGCACCGGCCGGTGATACTCGCGCTATGGAGACGATTTCGTTCGGCACCGACGGCTGGCGGGCGACGCTCGAGGAGTTCACGACGCCTCGAGTGCGGATGGTCGGACAGGCGGTCGCGACGTATCTCAGCGACGAGGGGCTCGAGGCACCCGTCGCTGTCGGCTACGACGCTCGGGAAACCTCGCGGGGGTTCGCCGAGGAACTCACGCGCGTGCTCTGTGCGAACGGGTTCGACGTGCTGCTCAGCGAGCGCGACCGACCGACGCCGCTCGTCGCACACGCTATCGTCGACCGCGACCTCGCCGGCGCGCTGGTCGTCACCGCCTCGCACAACCCGCCGGAGTACAACGGCGTCAAGTTCATTCCCGGCGACGGCGCGCCCG
The DNA here is from genome assembly GCF_000517625.1 of Halostagnicola larsenii XH-48. Classification (GTDB taxonomy): domain Archaea; phylum Halobacteriota; class Halobacteria; order Halobacteriales; family Natrialbaceae; genus Halostagnicola; species Halostagnicola larsenii. Next base: position 2,735,310 of record NZ_CP007055.1, read on the forward strand.
CACTCCCGCCGGTGATGGATGCCGTCGCGGACCGCCTCGCCGAACCGGAGCTGCTGCCCGCGTCCGAGCACGGCTCCGCCCGCGAGGTCGATTTCGTCGACTCGCACGCCGAGGCCGCGATGGACGTCGTTGAGCGGATGACCGGCACGCCGATCGACGTTTCAGATCTCACCGTCGCCTACGACGCGATGCACGGCAGCGGCCGGGACACGACGGACGCCCTCCTCGAGCGCGCCGGGGCGTCCGTCGAGCGACTGCGCTGCGAGCGCGACCCAGACTTCGGCGGAACCGGCCCAGAACCCGCACCCGAGAACCTCGAGGAACTGATCGAACTGGTGACGGCAGCGAGCGACGGCGACGCTGACGGGTCAACCGTCGACCTCGGAATCGCGAACGACGGCGACGCCGACCGGCTCGCGGTCGTCACGCCCGAGCGGGGCTACCTCGACGAGAACCTGTTTTTCGCCGCGCTCTATGACTTCCTGCTCGAATCGGCGGACGGCCCCGCGGTCAGAACCGTTTCGACGACGTACCTCATCGACCGCATCGCCGACGCCCACGACGAGTCCGTCCACGAGGTTCCCGTCGGATTCAAGTGGGTCGCACAGGCGATGGCCGACCACGACGCCCTCGTCGGCGGCGAGGAGTCGGGCGGGTTCACGGTTCGGGGACACGTCCGCGAGAAAGACGGCGTTTTGCTGGCGCTGCTGGCGGCGGCGATGCACGACGCGGAACCGCTCGACGACCGCGTCGACCGGTTGCTCGAGACCCACGGGACGGTCGTCCAGGACAAGACCAGCGTCGGGTGTCCCGACGAACGGAAAGAACAGGTGCTGGCGGATCTCGAGGCGGAGATCCCCGACGCCGTCGCGGGTACACCCGTCGAGGACGTCAACACCGCAGACGGGTTCAAACTCCTGCTCGAGGACGGATCCTGGCTGCTGGTCCGACCGAGCGGGACCGAGCCGGTGTTGCGGGTTTACGCCGAAGCCACCGACGAGGACCGAGTCGCAGAGTTACTTGCCGCCGGACGGGAGCTACTCGAGCCGTTGCTCTGAGATCGACTCGGTTTCGCTTCCGCATGCAGTCGCGACTACGCCCGTCTGGTTGCGTTTGCCGGGTTCGCATTTACCCGTCTCACCGTCCTATCAGTCTCCATGAGCGATCAGCAGGGCGTCGCCCGGATGGAACTCGAGCCGGACGCGTGGCACCAGAACGACGACGGGAACTACTACATCGAATGCCCAGAATGTGGCTCGGCCGCGACGCTGATGAACGTCGTCGAGCACAACCGCTGTAACGGCTACCTCGATCAGCTCGAGGCGGAGACCGAACTCGACGAGGGCGCGATGGACTGCACCGCGAAACTCACGTTGGAACTTGCCTACTCCTCCGATCCGGAGGCGGAGGCAGCCGATGACGGCACGGATTCCGACGGCAGTCGCCCTGACGATACTGACGCAGATCTCGAGGAAGACGACGGCGTCACGGGCGAAGGGACGCCGCCGGGATCGGAGGGGACGGTCGACGACGAGCAACAGTAGTTTTCCGTTCTCTATCGTGGGAATCGGTTTCGGCCATTTGACCCGCTCCAGCCGCTGATTGCGGTCGTCGAGGACATTCTTATAGAGTTCAAAAGAGCATCTCGCGCTACAGCGCGAGACAGCAGTTACTCGACGGGTTCGGCCGGAACCCCGACGACGGTCGTCTCGCTTTCTACGTCACCCGTAACGACCGAACCGGCTCCGACCGCCGCGTTCTCCCCGATCGTAATGTCGCCCAACAGCGTCGCGTTCGCCCCGATCTGGACGCCGTCCTCGAGCGTCGGGTGCCGTTTGACCGGTTCGTTCGTGTCACCGCCCAGCGTCACGCCGTGATACATGTGTACGTCGTCGCCGATATCGGCCGTTTCGCCGATGACGACGCCCATTCCGTGATCGATCGTCAGCCGCCGTCCGACCGACGCGCCGGGGTGGATTTCGACGCCGGTCAGGAATCGGACGAACTGCGCGAGCACTCGAGCGAGCAGTTCGAATCCCGTATTCCAGAGCCGGTGGGTGAGCCGATGGGCCCAGACGGCGTGTAACCCCGAATAACAGAGCGCGACCTCGAGACAGCCGGTCGCCGCGGGGTCGCGATCGCACATCGCTCGCGTATCCTCGCGCATTTGCCGGATCATCGACGCTCGTAGTCCCCTCCACTCGGTCGGGTACGAGAACCGCCGGTTCCGGGCCGCAGCCGCTTCGTCCGGTCGGTCCGACAACACCGCGCCACAGCAGCCCGCGGTCGATTTCCGTCGATACGGCCGGTGTGGCTGGCGGATACCATATCAGCACCTCACGAACGGACGGGTCAAAACCCCTTCGGGGTGCGCGCTCGAGAAATCTCGATTCTCGCGCTCGCGCTCATTATTCCGCCCCACGTCACTTCCCGCGAGCGAGCCGGGTTCCAATGCGGTCGGGAAGCCCGGCGTCTTCGACGGCCGCCTGGACGCTTTCGACGTCGTACTCGACGCGATGCGTGTCGACGGTCATCGAATCGAGATCGACGACCGCGTAGCCCGCCCGCGGATCGCCGTCTCGAGGCTGCCCGACGCTGCCCGGGTTCACGACGATTCCCTCGGCGTACGTCTCGACGTGCTGGACGTGGGTGTGCCCGAGCACGAGGACGTCCTCGTCCTCGAGCAATCGCGGCGAGAAGTCTTCGGGGTGGGTGTAGCGGTCGGGATCGTCGGGATGGCCGTGAACGAGTTTCAGTCGGCCGTCGAACTCGAGACGTTCCGTGGGCAGAGCCTCGAGCCAGTCGCGTTGCTCGTCGGTGAGTTCCGATCGAGCGTGTTCGACGCCCGCGCGGGCCATCCCGTTGAACCGAAACGAAGTCCCCTCGACGACGGCCGCATCGTGGTTTCCCATCACCGTCGGTACGTCACGATCACGGGGTGCTCCCGCTCGGGTTCCCACGGCACTGAGCATCGCACCCTCTCTCAAGGCCTCGACGCACTCGGCCGGCCACGGGTTGTAGCCGACCACGTCGCCGGCACAGACCAGTGCATCGACCGACGGCATGTCCGCCAGGACGGCCTTGAGGGCGATTCGGTTGCCGTGGATGTCGGAGATGAGGCCGACGTTCATGGACCAACTATCTCGCTCGAGCCGTTTGAGGCTTCCTGCGGTTCGGCGGCTCCAGCACGGTTCGGTTAGCTCCAGGAAACACTCCGCGCGTTACTCGCCGTTCTCGATCGCCGTCTCGAACCCGTCGTCGGTGCGGGCGACGCCCGCCGCGCAGACGGCGTGTTCGAACTCGAGGTCGTAGGCCTCGCTTGCGGCCTCCTCGGCGCTCGCGGCTTCGAACTCGAACGACTCGGGAGCGTCTGTCTCGTAAGTCGCCACCAGCGTCGGTTCCTCGACGGTCTCGACGACGAGGGCGTCCTTTCGAACCGTCGCGATCAGCGCCTCGCCGTCAGTGCCGATGGTCGCGGCGATCCGCGGCGTGTCGTAGTCGTCCTTCTCGTAATCTAACGCGAGCAGGCTCGTCGCGAGCGCGTCCCGGGCGGGGTACCCTCGCTCGAGTTTTTCCGCGATCGGATCGACGTGCGAGCCGTTGCCGAAGGCGGCGACCTCCCCGGCCGGCGTCTCGACGACGCGGAGACAGTTGTAGGCGACGTATGGGTTGTCGGTCTCCGGCGCGTCGTCGGTCGGTCCGACCGTCAACGCATCCTTTCGAGTGGTGATCTTCCTGTTCGGGAACGACCGCGATGAAACGCGGTAGGCACCCACATCGGGTCCGACGACGACGAAGCGTCCAACGTACATACTCGAGGGTGTGCTCGAGAGCGGAAAAGGGGTATCGGTTCGCACTTGCACTCCGTGTGCCCACAGGAGAGCACAGCCGATCGTTTATCTGTAATAGCGCAGCCAGACCGCCCGTGACAACCGTCGAAGCGTGTCTTGTGACATTAAAACGGGCTGCCGGCCGGCTCGAGGAGTCGCCGTCGAAAGTACAGTACGAGTCGCTCGGCCTGACGCCCGCCTCGGCGACTATCATCCGGACGACAAAAGAACAATCGAGCGTTCAGTAGGTCGCTACTTCGCCCCCTCTCATGGTACACAATCCCAGTCCCGTCCCGATGTTCTCCTAGCACGAACCGAAAGCGATAAACTATGTCCTCCCCAACTACTGGTTGCACGAAGTCCATTAGGGTAGTGGCCAATCCTTCTGCCTTCTGGGGGCCGAGACCCTGGTTCGAATCCAGGATGGACTACTTCTCGCGGTTCAACTCGAGCAGTTTCTTCAACCCCTGGTGTGTTCTCCAGTCGAAACGAGGGGGTATCGGCAGGAATACGATCCACCGGAACAGCTATTTGAATTCGTCCTGTAGTGAGCTGTATGAATCGACGGTCGTTGCTCGCCGCCGCCGGAGGCAGTTCGCTCGCAATCGTCGCAGGATGCATCGATGACATCGGAATCGACGGTGCGGGCGGCGACGACGAGAGCGGCGACGGGTCGGCGTACGAAACGGGGTCCTTCGATGGGGAGGAAGTCCCGCTCGTCCCCGTCGAAGAGGCCCACGAGTGGTACGAAAACGAGGAGGCCAGATTCGTCGATACGCGCGGAGTGAGTCAGTACGACGCCGGACACATTCCCGGCGCTGTTCTGAGCCCCGCCATCGAGAGCGAGGGCGAGGATCCGACCGACGACTGGTCGACCGATACGCACGTCGTAACCTATTGTAACTGTCCGAATTCACTCGCCGTCCAGCGCGGAGCCGAATTCAAATCGGATGGATTCGACGAGGTATACGCCATCGAGGAGGGCTACGGCGGATGGGAGGACGCGGAGTACCCGATCGAACGGAACGAAACCGATGTCGACGTCGAAACCTACGAAATCGAAGGCGAATCGGATCCCGACTACGATGGTGAGTACGTCCATATCTCGACCGCCGACGGTGGGAGCTACGAAATCGCGACGGTCGAATCCGACGGCACCTACGAGACCGAGATTCGGTTCCCGGATCTGTCCTCGGACTCCGAACTGATCGTCGACGCACCCGACTACACTGTCGAGGGCACCTTAGCGGAGTTCACGTCCGAACCGGTCACCGTCGACAGCTGATCGAGTTCGATCAGTTTCGATCGTACGCACCTGCACGCTCGAGCTCCCCGCGTTCGCTGAGAACGGCCGGCGTTCGACAGATGCCGGGCGCGCCGGTCACCTGGGGCACCGTACAGTTGTTGCAGCTTTCACACAGCACGCGAGCGTCGGGTGACTCGGGCTCGAGCAGTCGCGCACCCAGTTTCGGTTCGGCGTAGAACGGCCGGGCCATGCCGACCATGTCGCACGCTGGCGGCTCGGACCGGCTCGCCACGTCTCGCTCGTTCGAGTCCGTCCGGCCGCTCGAGTTCGCGCGCTGACTCGAGTCCTCGCTTTGACTCGCGGCTGTCTGCCCGGTCGTCCCGCCGAGCAGTCGGTCCATCGTGTCCCGCTCTCGGATGCCGCCCTCCGCGAGGACCGGAATCGAAACTTGCTCGCGAACCCGTCGACAGAACGCTTCGTTCCAGGCCGGTTCGAAGTCGTATTGCAGGGACTGTACCCAGTTCGCCGCGGCCACCAGCCGGCGGCGAGCGGGGCCGCCGAACGCCGCGTCGTATCCTTCGTGCATCGCCTCGTTCTCCCACGCGCGGTCGGGGTAAGCCCCGCGGACGATACTCATGTCCCAGACGACTGACGCGGTGACGGGAACCACGGCGTCGTAGCCGATTCGCTCGAGGCGGCGACAGATCTCGACCCCGTCCTCGATCGAGAGCCGCCGACGGACGATCGGCCACGGCGGTGCGGCGGTCTCCGCCGGAACTTTCGTCACCAGCGGAACGTCGCCCGCTCGCTCGCGGATTTCGTCGTGGACGAGCGCGAGAAACTCGAGGCGAGCCTCGGGACTGCCGCCGAACTCGTCCTCGCGGCGGTTGTAAAACGGCGAGAGGAACTGCTGGACGATACCCATATTCGCTCCCGCCAGATGGATCCCGTCGTATCCCGCCTCGACGCAGCGAGCAGCGCTTCGTCCGAAGTCCGCGGCCAGTTCGTACACTTCCTCGGTCCGCAGCACGTGCGGATCGAACGAGAGCAACCCCAATCGATCCAGCGCCCGAAGCTGCCGCGGTGGCCTCGAGACCGCGAGCTGCTCGAGATCCGGGTTCTTCGCGCGGTAGTCGGCGTGCCACGACTCCATGCTCCGGAGGCCGCCGTGCTCGAGTTGGACGAAAATCCGGCTCCCGTGCTCGTGAATCCGGTCGGTGAGCCGCGATAACTGCGAGACGAACTCGGGGTCGTGAACTCGCGTCATCCCCGGCGCGGCACAGCCGCCCTCGCTGCGAACGACGGTCGCACCCTGATAGATCAGTCCGACCCCCGACGCCGCAGCGGGCTCGAGGTCCTCGATGAGCACGTCGACCGCGTCCGGACCGTTTCCCGCACACTCGAGCAGCGGGGCGCGGTAGAGCCGGTTCAGAACCGTCACATCGCCGATGTCGATCGGGTCCTCGAGCGTGGCCATACGTGTACCCAGTTTCGACCGGCGTCGTCAAGAACGTGGTGTCGGTTCGCCCCGCGAGCGAGAGGGTGGCGTACGTTTACGGTGGCAGGATCACCGCTCGTCCCTCGATTTCGCCGTGTTCGAGCGCTTCGGCGACGTCGTTGATCTCCCCGAGGTCGTAGCGGCTGGTGTGGAGTTCGACGAGGTCGCGGTCGACCAGCGCGACGAGTTCCTGCAGTTCGGCGTAGCGCCCGACCAGCGTCCCCTTCAGCGAGAGTTCCCCGTCGACCAGCGCCTGGCAGGGCTCGTGAATGTGGCCGCCGTAGCCGATGACGTGCTGGTCGGCCCCCGCGGCAGCGATTTCCGTTCCATAGCCGGCCGTCTCGTCCGAGCCGACGAAATCGAGGATTTGCTGAACGCCGCCGCCGTCGGTGAGGTCGTCGACGACCTGGGCGAGGTCCTCCTCGCTCGAGTTCACGGTGTGGGTCGCACCGAGGCGTTCGGCCAGCTCGAGGGCCTCGTCTTTGATGTCGACGGCGACGACGTCGGCGGCGCTCATCGCCTCGAGACACTGCAGGCCGATGTGACCGAGGCCGCCGATCCCGACGACGACGGCTGTGTCGCCGGGGTTCAGTTCCCGGACCGCCTTCTTCGCGGCGTGGTAGGCCGTGATTCCGGCGTCGGCGTGGGGTGCGATTTCGGTCGGATCGACGCTGTCCGGCAGCGGGATCACTGCGCGTTCGTTGGTCTGGAGGTACTCGGCGAACCCGCCGTCGGTCGTGAGCCCGTTGAACGCGCTGTTCTCGCAGTACATGTCCTCGCCGAGGCGGCAGGGCCGACAGATGCCACACGTCTGAACGGGGTGGCAGATGACCGGGTCGCCCTCCTCGACCAGCGTCACCTCCTCGCCGACCTCGGCGACGACTCCCGCGTTTTCGTGGCCGAGCGTCATCGGTAGCTCCTGGGGAACGTACTCGGTCCACATCCCCTCGATGACGTGATTGTCGGTTTGACACCAGCCCGCACCGGCGACTTCGACGAGGACGTGGTCGGAGCGCTCGAGTTCGGGTCGGTCGATTTCTTCGACGGTGAGCGCCTCGCTCATTTCCTCGGTATACTCGTGGAGGCGTGCTGCTTGCATGGTACTATGTGGGTCTTCAACACACTCCGTCAAAACCCTTCGTTCGTTCCCTGCGAAACGACGTTCTGCCGTCTATGAACGTTCATATAACGGGATAAACGCTCAGTGCTGAAAAAGAGTGATGGCAATTGATAACGAATAACAACCCACAATGTATCACCACGACGGCGAGGACATCTTCGTCATCGACTCGCACGTCCATCTGTGGGACGCGAGCGAGCAGAACATCATCCACGAGGGCGGCGAGCAGTTCATCCAGTGTTTCTACGACTACCACACGTCGTTCACGCCGGAGGAACTGCAGTGGGATATCGACGAGTATCGCCAGTACGGGAGCGAACGGATGCTCGAGGATCTGTTCGCCAATGCGGCCGCGGACATGGCCATCTTTCAACCGACCTACTTGACCGACTTTTACGACGAGGGCTTTAACACGACCGAACAGAACGCCGAACTCGCGACGGCGTACCCGGAGCGATTCGTCCTCAACGGCTCGTTCGACCCGCGCGACGGCGACGAGGGCCTCGAGTACCTCGAGCAACTCCACGAAACGTACGATCTGCAGGGCGTCAAACTCTACACCGCGGAGTGGCGCGGCGACTCGAAAGGGTGGCGACTCGACAGCGAGGAGGCGTTTCGCTTCCTCGAGAAGTGTGCGGAACTCGGCATCGAGAACGTCCATCCCCACAAGGGGCCGACGATCCGGCCGCTCAACCGCGACGCGTTCGACGTCAAGGACGTCGACGACGCGGCGTCGTCGTTCCCCGACCTCAACTTCGTCGTCGAACACGTCGGTCTCCCGCGGCTGGACGATTTCTGCTGGATCGCAGGCCAGGAGCCGAACGTCTACGGCGGACTCGCGGTCGCCGCTCCGTTCGCCCAGAACCGACCCGGTAAGTTCTCCGAGATCATGTCCGAACTGCTCTGGTGGCTCGGCGAGGACCAGGTCCTCTTCGGCTCGGATTACGCTATCTGGAACCCCGACTGGCTCGTCGAGGAGGTGATCGAAGCCGAACTCACGCCCGAGCACCGCGCCGAGTACGGCGTCGAGTGGGACCTCGAGACGAAACGGAAGGTGATGGGCGAGAACGCGGCCGAGCTGTACGACATCGATATCGAGGCCAAAAAACGAGCCTTCAGGGACGACGAGATCACCGAGACGTTCGAACTGGCAGACCACTACGCGAGCAGCGAATCCGCAGCGGCAGACTGATGGCGTCGAACCCGAGCACTCCGCACGACGCCTCGGGCGGCCCGATCCGGGCCGCCGTCCGCGATTGCCTCCGACAGGTTACCGATCCCGAACTCGACCGCTCGATCGTCGAACTCGAGTACGTCGACGAGATCGATATCGACGGATCGAGAGTGATGGTGCGGTTTACCCTCCCGACGGCGTGGTGTTCGCCGGCGTTCGCCTGGATGATGGCGACCGACGCCCGCGACGCCGTCGAAGCGCTCTCGAGCGTCGAGACCGCGGAAATCGTCCTGCAGGAACACCTTCACGAGACCGAGATCAATCGGGGCGTCAACGAGCGCCGTTCCTTCGAGGCCGCGTTCCCCGACGCCGACGGCGGAATCGAGGACGTTCGTGCCCAACTCGACGAGAAGGCGCGGGTCGCCCGTCAGTACGATGCTATCGAAGCGCTGCTGGGGGTCGGCCTCGAACCGGCCCGGATCGTCACGCTGCGGCGTCGCGACGTAGAGCGCGACGAATCGACCGGTATCGCCGCGATTGAGCTTTCCAACCGCGGATTCACCGCTACCGCACCGCTCGAACCGATCGATCGCTATCTCGAGAAAGCAGCGGAGACGGGGATCGGGACGCACCCGGACGATATCCTCTTTCGGACGCCGGAGGGAACGCCGATCGATCCCGACGAGTTCGAACTGGTCCATCGACGCGGTCGACTCGCTCAGGTCAACATGTCCGGGCAGGGTGGCATCTGCGATGCGCTGTCCGAATCCAGACGCGCTCGACTCGAGAGCGACGACTGAGCGACTGCGTCGACGAGGCTCACGAGTGTTCCGAGAACGGCGCGGGCTCGCCGGCTACTTTTCGACCTCGAGCAGCGCGACCCGCTCGCAGACCAGGTCCTCGAGACTCGCGTCGGTCGCCGCGCGCTCGGCGTCGGTAATATCGAAGTACGCATGGAGCGTGTCCTCGTCCGGTGTCTCGAGTGTCTCGTCTGGCGTCTCACGTCCCCCCTCCGCGGCCGTCGCGAGCGTCGGCTCGGGCTCGAACTGCTCGGCGTCTGCGAATGCCTCGCTGGCGCGGACTTCTGCACTCGGCTCGCCGTCCGGGCCGGCATTGAACAGCACCGCGACGCGGTTTTCGCCCTCGCTCACGCCCATCTCGAGCGCGCGATCGATCTGTCTGCGGCCGGCGGCGTACAGCAGGATTTCGACGGCCCGATCGCGAGCGACGTTCTCGCCGCGCTCGAGCGCGCGGTCGGCCAGTTCGACCGACCGCTCGAGGTGACGCCGGCCCGCGAGATAATTCGCGTCGAACGCCTGAATCGTCACCTCGTGGCGCTCGCTCAGTTCGCCCAGTCGGGCGACCAGGGAGTCGAGATCAGCGACCGTAAGCTGTCCTTCGAGTACCTCCATCAGAAATCACCCAGACTGGCCTGGTCGTCGTCTGGCTCGTCCGCTCCGTCGTTCTCCCCGCCCGTCGTTCGACCGCCCCCGCCGCTCGTCGTCACCTCGACGCCCTCGAGATCGGTCCGGGGCTCGACGCCGTCCATCGACGGATCCTCGCGACCGGCGTTCTCGAGGATGTTCTCGGCCGTCTTCTCGCCTTTGAGGACGGCGAGGACGACCCCCTTGTCGGCGGTCCGGAGGTCGGCGGGGCCTTCGATGCCGACGTCGTAGAGCTGTCTCGCGCGCTTGCGGCCGACGCCCCGAACCGAGACGAGCTCGAGCAGTTCCTCGCTGACGCCGTGTTCGACGCGAGCGCGGGCCTCTCGGACCGCGACGGTCCACTCGCTCCCGATTTCGTTCGCGAGCGATTCGGCCGCGCCGAGCAGCCACTCCGCCGTGTCGACCTTTCCCCGGAGGTCGCCCGGGCCAATCTTGTACTCGTCGGTGAGCCTGTCCTCGTCCTGTTCGTCGGCCCAGTCCTCGAGCAGTTTGCCCGTCTTCAGTGAGGCGAGCCAGTCCTCGAACCGGGCGTCTTCGTACTCGCTCGGCGCGTCGCCGAGCAGTTCGGTCTCGCGCTTGTAGAAGAGTTCGCCGAACGTCTCGTCCTCGCCGGAACGGAGGTAGAGTTCGTACATGTCGGGCGTCCGCGAGATCAGTTGATATAGCCCGAGCGCCGTCGGGCGGTCCTCGGCCGACTCGAGGCCGTGGACGATTTCGGCGGCGGTCATCGGATCGAGGTAGAGCCGCGAAACGGTGTGTCCCAGACTCGTCGCGGTCAGTTCGACCGCGGCGCTGTCCGTCGCTGGGCTTCCATCACTCCCGTCGTCTGATTCCTCCGTGAGTTCCGCCGCGGAGACGAACGCGTCGGTCGCGGCTTCCGCGGACTGATCGGTTTCTCCGGGTCCTGCCGCCGACGTTCCACCCTCGCGCTCGATGAAGTCGTTCGACTCGAGATATTCAAGCACGTCGTCGGTGACGGATTCGAGACGGCTTCCCTCCGTCGATTGGCTTGCATAGAGGGTCGCCTGCATGAACTCGAGGAGGCCCTCTCTGGTCCGCGCGAAGCCGGAGGCAATAGTCGCGAGAACGTGCGTGCGGAGCGCGGGTTCGGCGGCGAGTTTGGAGCGAACGGGTTCGGGATCGCCCCAGACGTACCGCTCGAACAGCTCTTCTCGTTCGTCGTGGCTGTTTGCCAGCAGGACGGCTTCGCCGTAGGGGTCGAGCCCCGGCCGGCCGGCCCGGCCCATCATCTGGTGGACCTCGAGGACGTCGAGCGGCGACATGCCGCCCGCGGTGGGGTCGAACCGCCGCCAGTCGCGGACGATGACGCGGCGGGCGGGGGTGTTGACCCCCGCCGCGAGCGTCGGCGTCGCGGAGATCATCTTGAGCAGGCGGTCCCGAAAGGCGTCCTCGACGATCGTTCGGTGTTCGCTCGCGAGCCCCGCGTGGTGAAAGGCGGCCCCGCGCTCGACGCACTCGGCGAGGTCTTTGCTCGTCTCGGTGTCGCTGACATCCCGAATGTCCGCCGCGAGTTCCGAAAGTTCCGCTCGCTCCTCGTCGGTCAATTCGCGACTCGAGACCTGCGAGAGTCGCCGCGCGGCGGCTTCGGCGTTGCGGCGCGAACTGACGAACACGAGCGAGGAACCGCCTTCCTGGAGGATGTCGCGGACGAGCGCGGCCTCCTGTTTCTCCGACCCCTCGACGGGGACCTCCCTCGTGGAGCCGTCGTGAAACTCCAGTGCGTTGCCGTAGTGGACCCCCATCTGGAGGTCGATCGGTCGCCAGTCGGTGTCGACGAGGTCGGCCTCGAGCCAGTCTGCGATCTCGTCGGCGTTGCCGACCGTCGCAGAGAGCGCAACCGTCTGGAGGCCGGGATTGAGCTCTCTGAGTTTGGCGAGGGTCACCTCGAGCGTCGGCCCCCGATTCCGGTCGTCGATCAGGTGGACTTCGTCGCTGACGACGCAGGTGAGATCCGAGAGCCAGTCCGCGCCGTTTCGCACGAGCGAGTCGACCTTCTCGCTGGTCGCGACGATCAGGTCCTTCGTGGCGAGCCACTCGTCGGTCGACTCGTAGTTGCCCGTCGTGACGCCGGTCGTCACGCCGAACGCCTCGTAGGCGTCGAACTCGGCCTTTTTCTCGCTGGCCAGGGCGCGAAGCGGGACGATATAGAGTGCTTTCCCCCCGCGCTGGACGGCCGAAAGCATCGAGAGGGCGGCGATCATCGTCTTCCCGCTGGCGGTCGGCACCGCGGCGACGAGGCTCTCTCCCTCGAGAATCCCCGCTTCGACGGCTTCAGCTTGGGGAGGATACAGATCCTCGATACCCTCGTCTCGAAAGTGCTCGAGCGCCCCGGGCGGGAGCCCCGACAGCTCCTCGACGTTCATTACTCGCTCTTGTGCCGTCCCGCGGTTTAAACTATCGTCTCCGCACGGGTCGAACGCTCACTCGCGGATCTCCTCGAGAGCGTCGGTCACGCCGTCGGCGACGACCGACCAGTCGATCTCCCTGACGCCGGTCGGCTGCTCGATCTGGATCGTCTGGCCGGCCGGAGCGAGATCGTTGATAACGTTCTCCGGGTTCGCCCCCGTGTACTCCGTTGCGTCACGTTCGACGGCGGTCACCGTCTGCTCGGGCAGCAGATCGGCGATCGCGTCGACGACGATGGCTTTGTCCGAATTGTCCGCGGTGCCGCCGACCAGAATCTCACCGTTCGAGTAGCCGTGAAAGGCGACGCCCCACTCGAACTCCCGCTCGAGCAGCGAGTCGAGTTCGGGGAACGACCGCCGATGGATCTCCGTGGAGTAGCTATGCCACCGGTCGAACCCGCCGCCACCCTCGTTGAAGCCCGAACAGATCCACCCCGTTCCACCGATCTCCTCGACGACTCGCTCCGCCTGAAAGTCGGTTCCGTACTCGATGTAGCCGCCGTGGGGTGCGATTACGACGACTTCGTCGCTGGCACTTCCGTCGCCGTCTCCACCTTCGACGACGTATTCGACGTATTCGTTGTTCAGTTCCCCACCTTGGCGCGTGTCGTAGCTCGAATGGACCGCCTGCGACCCGACCGTCACCGCCGTCGACTCGCTCGCCTCGATTCGGTCGAGACCGCTCGGGGTCAGCCACAGCGTGTCGGATTCGTGTTCCGACGCGACGGTGTAGACCGCGTTTTCGAACTCGCCGGTTCCGTCGCCGATCCGGACCTGCTGGCCGATCGCGACGCTGTCGGTTTTGGTCAACGAACACGGGACCGAACAGTATCGGCTGGGATCCGAACGCGCGCTCCAGCTTTCGTTTGCCGCCTCGAGCGTGAGCTCCCAGTGATCGGCGTCTTCACACCCCTCTTCGTACACGTCCGTATCGGTTCCGCTCGGCGGTTCTTCCGCTTGCGAGCGAGCGATCTGGGTGTGTATCCCCGCTCCCAGTATGCCGGCACCGACGATTCCGGCACCCCCTGCGATGATCCGTCGTCGTGAAAGCCTCGATTCTGTATGCTGTTCTTCTAAATATCCTTCCTTCTCTGGCATTATAATACTAATCCTCTATTGCATTCATTTTAATCTGATGGGCAGGTGTATCACGGTTGTCATCTCGTCGTCCGGCCACGAATTCGGTCCGGAAGCGGTATGTCGACGACTCTCGAACCCTCGAGCATGAAAGTCAAATTCGACGAGGACACGTGTATCGGAATGTACCAGTGTGTCGCCGAATGGGACGCGTTCTCGAAAGACAAATCCGCGGGGAAAGCGGTCCTCGAGGGAAGCGAGGAAGAAGCAGATGGCATTTTCGTCCGCGAAGTCCCCGACGGCGCGGAACTCGACGCGAAGTTCGCGGCCCGAACCTGTCCCGTTGATGCGATTACGATCTACGACGACGACGGCGAGCAGTTGATTCCCTGATAGACGGACCCTTCGTGGTCTCTCTGTTTGACGCGCTGAATACGAGATTCGCAGCTATTTGCGCCAGCGAAGCGTCCTTCCTCGAGAACTATGGTACTCGAAGGCGAGCGCGAGCTATCCGGATGAAAACTAACGCGATCGAACTGACGAAAAAACCCCTCCGACGGGGCGAGACGTCTACGAAATTTTGTCGTACTGCTCGGAGAGCTTCTCTGCGGCCTCGCCGAGTTCGTTGCGCTCGAACTCCGAGAGATCCCACTCGACGATCTCCTCGATGCCGTTCGAGCCGAGTTTGGCCGGGACGCCGAACGCGGTTCCCTCCTGTCCGAACTCGCCCTCGAGTTTGACGCTCGCGGGAAGCACTTCGCCCGTATCGCGGAGGACGGCCTCGACCATGTGGCCGACGCCGGTGGCGGGACCCCACTCGGTCGCGCCTTTCTTCTCGATGACGTTCATCGCCGAGGCCTGGAGTTCGGAGAGGAGTTCTTCCTTCTCGTCGTCGGTGAACTCGAGGTCGCGGCCGTTGACCCGGACCTTCGAGAAGACGGGCACCTGTGCGTCGCCGTGTTCGCCGAGGATCGTGGCTTCGACGTTCTGGACCGGCACGTCGTAGCGCTGGGCGATCACGTACCGGAAGCGAGCCGAATCGAGTCGGCCGCCGAAGCCGATCACCTGCTCGCGTGCGCGCTCGCCGGTCTCGTAGAGGTGCCGGTTGAGCAGGTCGACGGGGTTCGACGTGGTGATCGTGACGAAGTCGTCGTTGTATTCCGCAAGCGAGGAGCCGATGTCCTCCATAATCGGCGCGTTGTCGCCCGCGAGGTCGATGCGGGTCTGCCCCGGCTGGCGCGGGATTCCGGCCGTGATGACGACCACGTCGGAGCCTTCGGTGTCCTCGTACCCGCCCTGTCGGATGACCGTGTTAGAGTCGTAGGCCACGCCGTGGTTCGTGTCGGCCGCCTGTCCGATCGTGTCGTCTTCTTTGTCCGGAATGTCGACGAAGACGAGTTCGTCAACAACGTCTCGAAGCGCGATGTTGTAGCCTGCGGCGGCCCCGACTGTCCCGGCCGCGCCGACCACGCTAACTTTCGTCATACCACGTAATGGTGCACCATCCCTCGCGTTAAATCCGTCGAAACCCGTCGATTTGTACGATATACCGATCGTCGAACCGGTGTTCGCCGACCGACCGAACGGCCCGCTCGAGCGGCCACGTTCGAAACCGGACTGCGCTGTTCCCGGCGATCGATCCGCGTGATCCGGCGAGACCGAATCGACCATACGGCAGGCCGTCGAGACTCGAGTATGCGCGTGAGCGTCGTCGGCGGCGGAACGATTACGGCAGCACAGGAGCGAACCGCGGTGACGGTCGGGAAAACGCTCGCAGCGAACGGCCACACCGTCGTCTGCGGGGGGTTGGGTGGCACGATGGAAGCGGTCTGTCGCGGCGCGAAATCCGCGGACGGAGAGACGATCGGAATCCTCCCGACGGATCGCCGAGCCGACGCGAACGAGTACGTCGACACGGCCATCGCGACGGGGCTCGGCCACGCCCGAAACGCGCTCGTACCGATGAACGGGGACGCCGTCATCGCGCTGGCCGGTAGCGCGGGGACGCTCTCGGAGATCGGTTTCGCGCGGGTGTACGACCGTCCCGTCGTCGGGATCGACACGCACGACATTCCGGGCGTCGACGCCGTCGACACCCCCGAAGCGGCGGTCGAAGCCCTCGAGGCGGCCGTTTGCTGACGGGGTGCCCGGACTGGCACCGATGTGGCTGCGGTTTCTCGCGTTCTCGTCTTCGCAGCTTTTTCGACGTTCCAGCCCCTTGAGACGAGTATGAGCGACTTCGACAAGGAAGCCGAACGGGAGAAGCTTCGGGAGAAGTACGAGCAGGACAAACGCGAGCGGGAGGCGACCCAGCGGATGAGCGACCTCCTGCTCAAGGGTGCCCGGATGACCAACACCCACTGTAACACCTGCGGCGATCCGCTTTTCCAGCAGAACGGGACGACGTTCTGTCCGTCCTGTCACGGCAGCGCCGAGGGCGTGGAGGCGTCCGCGGCCGACGAGTCGGCGACGCAGGGTTCGCAACCGGCGACCGCTCCCGATGGCCAAGCGCCGGCCTCAGGCACCGAGACCGATGCGGCGACGCCCGTGGATGCGTCTGAGCCGGTGGACCCATCCGAACCCGTGACCCCATCCGAAGCCGCCGGTGCGTCCGATACGACCACCGATCAGACGGGTTCGACTGGGCCAGAGCAGGTATCGCCGGCCCAACCCCGAGACGGTTCGACCGAGCCCTCGAGCCCCGACAGAACGCCCGCTCAGCCGCCCGAGACTCGAGACGGGTCGACCGACCCGTCTCGATTCGCCGCGAAAAACCGGCCGTCTCGAGGCCGCGCCGGCGATGACCGCCCCGCTCCCGTCGCCGTCGAGGGCGACCTCGAGACTGCACACGACGCGCTGGTCGAATCCCTCGAGCGATTCGCGAGAAAAGCCGCCGAAACGGACGACCCGCGGTACGCCAGAGAGTGTCTCGAGGCCGCTCGCGAGGCGAGCGAGGCGCTGTCGGCGTTGCGGTGAGTGGCAAGACGCTCAAAACCGTAGTAACGCCGCTCGAACCGTTCTACTCTTACTTTCCGGAACCGGTGTAGTCGCTTCCGATGACCTCGCGGATCCGCGCTGCGGTGACCGAGCCGACGCCGTCCGCCGCCTGTAACTCGTCTTCGCTCGCGATCATCACCGCCTCGACGGTGCCAAATTCCTCGAGTAACGACCGGGCGGTCACCGGGCCGATTTCCGCGATGGAGCCGACGACGTACTCCTGTTGTTCGGCGAGGGTCTTGCTCTGCTTTTCGCCGTGGACCGAGACTTCGCGGTTCGACGTCTCCTGTTCGCGCCCGGCGATGACGCCGAGCAGTTCCTTCGTGTCGGTTTCGTCTTCGGTCCGGAGCACGCTCGCGCCGAAGTCGACGGCGAGACTCGAGAGCGCCCCTCTGACCGCGTTCGGGTGGACGTCTCGCTGTTCGTACAGGCCGTCGCCCTCGACGATCACGATCGGCCGGGAGTAGTGTCTGGCCATCGCGCCGACCTGCTCGAAGACCGACCGGTCGCCCCCGACCAGCGAGTCGACGAAGTCGGCGACCGACTTGCGCTCGACGACGGCCCGATCCGAGAGCACGTAATCGCCCACCTCGAGGGTTTCGAGGCGGATCTCGACGTCCTCGCGCTTCGAGAGCTCTCGGGCGATGTTCGCGTCCATCTCGCGCTGGTCGGCAACGATTTCGATCGCGTCGCCGTCGGCGTGTGGCTCGCGGGGTTCGACCTCGGCGTCCGCGGCTTCGTCGGTCGGATCGCCGCCATCGTCGCCGTCGCTGCCGTCGAATTCGCGTAACCCCGGCCGATCGGCAACCCCCTCACTTCCACTGGAGGAGATGTCTCCGTCGGGCGGTTTCTGCCTTCCGTCGTTCACTTCCACTTCGCTTTCGTTCGTACTGCTGTCTCCGCTCTCACCCGTGCCCTCGCCACCACTCTCGAACGCGGCGAGTGACTGCTGGGCGTCGTCGAGTTCCTCTTTCAGGTCGTCGGCCATCCCCTTCAGTTCGCGCAGTTCGCTTTCCATCTCTTTCTCCCGACGGCGCGAGATCCAGAAGTAGGCCTCGTCGCGCGTGTCCTCGGCCATCAGGACGACGACGCGACCCTCGGACTGGCGGCCCGTTCGGCCCTTGCGCTGGATGGACCGGATCGCCGTCGGCACTGGTTCGTAAAAGAGCACGAGGTCGACTTCGGGCACGTCCAGTCCCTCCTCGGCGACGGAGGTCGAGACCAGCACTTCGAACTCGCCCGCCCGGAAGTCGTTCAGCACGTCCTGTTGTTGGGTCTGGGTCATCCCATCGGAGCCCTCGCGGTCGCCCTGTCCAACGAACCGCTTGGCGTCGAAGCTGTCGTCGAGAAAGTCCGTCAGCGCCTCAGCGGTATCCCTCGATTCGGTGAAGACGATGACGCGCTCGCCGCCCTCGAGGCCGAGCGTTTCGGCGAGCAGCATCCGCGTCTTTCGATACTTGGGGTGGAGTTCGTCGTACTTCTCGGCCTTTCGCATCGACTCTTTGACCCGCGGGTCCGAAACGAGTCGCTGGCTCGCCTTCGAGGCACCCGAGGATCGAGCCTGGTTTCGCTGGCGGTCGAAGTACCGCCGCAGCGCCTCGACGCTCTGGGTTTCGACCAGCGTCACCGCCTGCCGGAGCTTCATCACCTCGGCGTGGACGGACATCCCTTTGAACCCCTCGGACTGGTCGTTGTTGATCAGCTCCTGTAACTCGGCGCGCATCCGGTTTAGGTCCTTCTGGGACTGATCGGGCTGGGTCGACTTCGCGATACCGAGTTCCTTCAACTTCTCGAGGCGCTCCGTGATCACCTCGTTCAGTGCGTCCCGGATCTCGATGACGTCCTCCGGGAGGTCGATCCGCTCCCACTCGACGTCCGTGTCGTGGGTGAACTCCGAAACGTCGGCGTCCTCTTCGGTCATCACCTCGACCTCGTGCAGTCCGAGGTTCTCACAGACCTCGAGGATAGCCTCCTCGTCGCCGCCCGGCGAGGCGCTCATCCCCGTCACGAGCGGCTGGTTCGCGTCGGCGTGATACCGCTCTGCGATGTAGTTGTAGGCGTAGTCGCCGGTCGCCCGGTGGCACTCGTCGAAGGTGATGTGTGTCACGTCCGAAAGCGAGACGCGACTGCCGACGAGGTCGTTCTCGATGACCTGCGGCGTCGCCATGATAACGGTCGACTCGTTCCACAGTGCGGCCCGATCGTCCGGACTCACGTCGCCCGTGAAGACGACGATCTCCTCGTCGGGGATCTGGAGGGCCTCGCGATAGAACTCCGCGTGTTGCTGGACGAGGGGTTTCGTCGGCGCGAGCATGAGCGACTTGCCGCCGACCTCCTCGAGTCGACGGGCGGTCACGAGCAGGCTCACCGTCGTCTTTCCCAGCCCGGTCGGGAGACAGACCAGCGTGTGGTCGTTCGCGGCCGTTCCCGCGAGTTTCAGTTGGTAGAGTCGGCGCTCGAGAAAGTTCGGCTCGAGCAGGGGGTGGTCGATGGAGGGGATTTCCTCGTCCGTCGCTGCCATTGCCACCGATTCGGGGTAGTCGGGGTTAAGAATTTGCGTATCGCGGTGAAAGTAGTCCGGTCCGTTCGGTACCGGTGTTGGTGGCGCTGTGGCCCGCGACGAAGCGATTGCTCTCAAGTGACAATCCATCGAAAATTCTATGTGCGATTACCGTTCCTTTCGAGTATGGCCGCTATCGAACTCCGCGGCGTGACCAAGCAGTATACGAGCTACGGTTTCTTCGGAAACCGCTCGGTCACGGCCGTACAGGACCTCGATCTCACCGTTCGCGACGGTGAGATATTCGGATTTTTAGGCCCGAACGGGGCCGGCAAGTCGACGACGATCGACCTCCTCGTAGATTACGCCGAACCGACCGACGGCTCGGTTCGCGTGTTCGGCAACGACGTCTCCGAAGCGAGCGTCGCCGCCAGAGAACGCATCGGCGTGCTTCCCGACGGCTACGGCCCCATCGGCGAGCGAACGGGCCGCGAACACGTCGAGTTCGCCATCGACGCCAAGAACGCGGACGACGACCCCGACGAACTCCTCGAGCGGGTCGGCATGCACGGCCCCGACGAGTACCCCGTCGAGGAGTACTCGAAGGGGATGGCCCAGCGACTCATGCTCGCGATGGCGCTCGCCGGGGAACCCGACCTCCTGATCTTAGACGAGCCCTCGACGGGCCTCGATCCCAACGGGGCACGAACCATGCGCAAAATCGTCCGCGAGGAGAACGCACGCGGCGCGACCGTCTTCTTCTCGAGTCACATTTTAGCGCAAGTCGAGGCGGTCTGCGACCGAATCGGCATTTTGGACGCCGGGCAACTGGTCGCCGTCGACAGCCTCGAGAGCCTGCGATCAGAGGTCGGTCAGTCGGCCGAAGTCACGGTCGAACTGTCGACGGTTCCGTCGAAGATACCCGCTCGAGTGGGCGCTATCGACGGCGTCGCCGACGTTCGAACGAACGGGACGACGGTCGTTGTCGCCTGTCGAAACGACGCGAAAGCGCCCGTGATCGCCGCCCTCCACGAGTCGGCGGCCGACGTGACGAACGTCACGACCAGCGAGACGTCGCTCGACGATCTCTTCGAGAGCTACACGCGGGGTGTTGCCTGATGGCGGTCGACACCGTCTCGCGGCTGACGCTGTACGTTCGCGAAGACGTTCGCGACACTGTCCGCGAGCGCCAGGCACAGGTAATCCTCGGACTGTACGCGCTTGTGGGGTTCTGGGTGGCCAACAACGCCGCGACTAACCCGGCGATCGACCCCGCGGATGTCGATCTGTCCGCGGTGCTCGCGTCCCCACTCGTGATGCTCACGCCCCTGATCGTGCTCGGGTTTTTCTGTTCCTCGCTCGTCGAAAAGCGGACCTCCGGCGCGTTGACGGTCGTGCTCGGGCTTCCCTTCTCGCGGAAAACGGTCGTACTCGGTACGCTGATCGGGCGCAGTATCCTCATCACGGCGGCGATACTGATCGCAACCGTCGTCGCCCTCCCGGTCGGCTACTTCCGTGGCGTCTCCATCGATCCCGTCACCCTCGTCGGGTCCACGCTCGTGGTAGTGCTTCTGGGAATAGTCTTCACCGCTATCGCGGTCTTGATCTCGACGGTGACGCGAACGGCGACTCGAGCCACTGTCACGGCCTTCGTCACGTTCATCGTCTTCGCGTTCAACATCTGGGCGCAGTTCCCGCGGCTCGGGGTGTACGTCACCCACGGTCTATCGTATCCGGAATCGTTCCCCGCGTGGTATGACTTCGTCGTCGCGTTGAACCCCATGGCGGCCTACACCTATCTGGTCGCCGAAACGTTCCCGGCTCTCGAGGGCGGTATTTTCATTCGAGCGCCCCAAGAGCCGGCGTTCTTCGAGCGACCGCCGTTCGCACTCGCCGTCCTCCTCGGGTGGATTGTGTTCGCAACGTGGCTCGGACACCGCCGGTTTCGGGCGACCGATCTGTAGAACGGTGTAAAACGGTGGCTCACAGCGGCACGAACTCGAGGGCGACCCACGCCAGGCAGGCTGCGTAGATCGGTATCGTCAGGTTGTCGTCGATTATGTAGGTTCGAATCTCGAGGGTCACGCCGTCGGCCAGCGTCGCGCCCACCGCGGCGGCCACCGCGGCAACGAGTCCCATGAAGGGGACCGCAATTGCCGCCGAGACGAGAAACATCGTGACGAGGACCTTCGGTGGTTTAATTCGCTGGAGGGTGTTATCGGAGACTGCGCCGCTGATCGGGTCGCCGAGCGCGAGCATCAACATTGCCGGAAGGGCGATATCCGGTTCGAAGACGACGACGACCGCGGCCATGCTGATCATGTACAGCGCGTAGGCGGCGGGATTGTCCTGTTCGTACTCTCGAGTGAGCACGTCGTAGAGCCGCCAGTTGAGTCCCACCTGGAGGCGCAGGAACTCGAGGATGAGCGCGCCGGTCGCGAGCACTATCAGGAGTGCCTGAAACCGGGGCCACGTCAGCCCGAGGTCGAAGTGTGTGGCGAGTAAGTAGAGGGCAACCAGTCCGGAGCCGCTGGCGTGGACCAGCCGTCGCTTTAGTTCGTCGGCCATCCTCTGAATCCTTGAAGCACGTGACCTTCAGTTCGTCGGTTGTTTGTCGCAGTGTTCCTCCTCACGTAGGTTAGAATTCTCTCGAGCGCCCCTCTCTGTGCAGTTTGACGGCGACCGTCCCGCCAGTCCTCTCGGTCACCCGCGTCAAGCCGGCCGCCCCAAGCGGTCCGCTCACCTGCCGTCTGTGCCGCCTGTGTGATTCTTTTCGTCCCAACTGGGAATCCACGAGACGTTCGCGGCTGCGAGCGAGAACAGGAAGATAAACACCGGAAGCGTGAGTCCGACGCCGAGGAGATATCCCGGATCGATCCCCCCGGATCCGTCGAAGAAGATACCCGCGTACTGGAGGACGGCGAGAGTGAGGACGACGGTGAGCGTCGTTGTGACGTACTCACCAGCGTCGGGTCTGGGAACCTGCATGCAGATCGGTATCGTGTCGATTCACTAAGTGCTTTCGTCTGGTCGGCATGAGCCGGTGTGTCGCTCCCAGCTACGTGCTCGTCGCTGAGTCGTCTACTCCTCGAGGTCTTCGAACGCGATCTCGCCGGTTCGAAGCGCCGAGAGCGTCTTGGCCAGGTCGTCGACTGGCAGTCGCATCTGGTCGGTCGTGTCCCGTTCGCGGACCGTGACGGTGGTTTCCTCGTTTTCAAGCGTCTCGTAGTCGACGGTCACGCAGAACGGCGTGCCGACCTCGTCCTGTCTGCGATACCGCCGGCCGATGTTCCCCGAGTCATCGTAGGTGACTGCCAGTCCGGCCTCCCGCAGGTCCGCGGCGATCGCTTCGGCCAGCGCTTCGAGCTCGTTGTCGTTTTGCAGCGGGAACACACCCACGAACGTCGGCGCGACTTCGGGTTCGAGCGCGAGGTAGGTTCGCTCCTCGCCGGCGACCTCGTCCTCTCGGTAGGCGTGGTGGAGGACGGTGTAAACGAGCCGGTCGACGCCGAAGGAGGGTTCGATGACGTGCGGGATGATGTGCTCGCCCGCCTCGGTCTGCTCCTCGACGGCGAAGCCGGTCTTCTCGAGCGGGATCTCGTGGGTCTCGCCCTCGAGTTCGATTTCGACGGTCTCACTTTCGAACGCCGATCGGTCGCGTTCTGCGAGGGTCTCGAGTCCGTCCACGACGGTCTGGGCGTCGCCGCCGAACTCCGGACCCAGGTAGCTCATGTCAGGATCGACGGTGGCGCGCTCGACGGTTTTCGGTTCGTCGTACTGCCGGAAGACGGTAAAGCGGTCCTCGGAGTGTTCGGCGTGTTTCGAGAGGTCGTAGTCGCTGCGGTAGGCGAACCCGGCCATCTCGATCCAGTAACCGGAAGACGACTCCGTCGACTCCCGTTGTTCGGAATCTTGCGATTCCTCACTGCCGTCGATCAACGCCTCGGCGTCCCAGCAGTCAGCGGCGTAGTGGGCGCGCTCGCCCGCGAGGTGCTGGCGGAACCGGAACCGGTCCATGTCGACGCCGACGGCGTCGTACCACGGCTTGGCGACGCCGAGGAAGTAGCCCACCCACGGACTCGAGATCGTCCCCGATTCGACGGCCTCGCCGATGGTCGTCCGGATCTCCTCGCCGTCGTCTGCCGCCTGCTCGCCCGCCGGATACAGCGTCACCTCGACGTCTTCGACCGCCTCGAGGTCCGGCTCGTCCGTCTCGGGGTCGATGAAGTACTCGAGTTCGGCCTGGGTGAACTCGCGGGTGCGGATGATCGACCGCCGCGGACTGATCTCGTTGCGGTAGGCCCGGCCGATCTGGGTGACGCCGAACGGCAGCGTGTTCCGGGCGTACTCCTTGAGCCGCGGGAACTCGACGAAGATGCCCTGTGCGGTCTCGGGTCGAAGGTAGCCCGGCTGAGCGCCGCCGGGGCCGATGTTCGTCGCGAACATGAGGTTGAATGCCTCGACGGCCTGTCCCGCGAGACCCGCGCCGCAGGCGGGACAGACGAGTTCGTACTCCGCGATGACTTCTTCGACTTCCGGAATCGGGAGGCTTTCTGCGTCCTCGTACTCGGTGTTATCCTCGACGACGTGATCCGCGCGGTGGCTCTCGCCGCAGTCGGGACACTCGACGAGCATGTCGTCGAAGGTGTCGAGGTGGCCCGACGCTTCGAAGACCGGCTCGGGCATGATGGTCGGCGCGTCGATCTCCATGTTGCCCTCCTCGAGGGCGAAGCGGTCGCGCCAGGCGTCCTCGACGTTGCTCTTCAGCGAAGCACCCTGCGGGCCGAACGTGTAGAAGCCGCCGACGCCGCCGTAGGCACCCGAAGACTGGAAGAAGTAGCCGCGGCGCTTGGCGAGTTCGACGAGCCGTTCGCTCGTGCGCTCGAGCGCGTCGGCGGCGACAGCGGAGGGACTCTCGTTACTCATACAGCGCCTCCAGCAGGTCGACGTCGCAGACGATACCCGCGAGCTGTTCGCCCGTCACCATCGGAATCTGCTCGACGTCGTTGCTGATCATCGCCTGTGCGGTCTCCTGGATTGACTTCTTGGCCGTCACCGTGACGACCTCGTCGGTCATGAACTCCCGGACGGGACCGGTCGGAATCTCGATGTCTCGAGTCGGCAGGTAGCGGCTCCCGACGCCTTTGATTCCCTCCCAGGAGTAGTCTGCGTCCTGATCCGGGAAGTTGTTCCCCGTTTCCTCTTCGCCCTCGACGATCCGGGCGACGTCGATGATATCGACTTCGGTGAGCACGCCGCTCATGGATCCCTCGTCGTCGAGTGCGACCGCGTACGGGACGTTCGCGTAGAACAACTCGCGCTCTGCGACGGTCAACGGCGCACCCTCGTAGGTCGTGTTGACGTTCTCGCTCGCGTAGGATTCGACGACGTCGTCGGTCTCCTGATCGCCCGTCGCGATGGCGTGGATCACGTCGGTCACCGTGACGATTCCCTCGAACTCCCCGTCGACGACGGGGACGCGACGCGCGCCCTGCTCGACCATCGTTTGTGCGACATCCTCGAGTGACGTCTCCGCCGTCGTCGTCGGCACGTCATCGAGCAGCATGACGAGCTGATCTTCGTCCGGCTGTTCGATCAGCACGTCTCGAGAGACGAGCCCCCGGTACTCGGTCCCCTCGTCGGTCGATTTCACGACCGGAACCGACGAGAACGACTGTTCCTGCAGGTACTCGAGCACGTCGCTTCTGGTTCCCGGCAGTTCGACGGTCACGACCTCCGCGCGCGGCGTCATCGCGTCGGCTACGTTCATGTCCCGGTTGTACGGCTAAAATGAGTATAAACCCAGTGTTTCCCTGATCGGATACCGCCGAGCCTTCGAATCGCCGGCAGATGGGGATTTACCCGGGTCGAGCGCGGAATCCGACGCCGATAGCCATCTCCATCGGACAGTCAGTTTCGATGCGTTTATACGTGTGTGAGTGTGAACTTCTCCCATGCCCAACACTCACGCACATTCGGTTGGGTCCGACGACACCGTCGTTGGCTCCATCGATTCGGGAGGATCGAGCAGCGAGTACGTCATCGCGGACATCTCCGCCGACGGTGCGTGGATTTCGATGCAGGCCGACGCCGCGCCGGAGCTTCCGGCCTGGCGGTAGCGCACAGAGAGCGCCCAGTTTGGTGCCGGCCGAAACCGAAACCGGTGCCCGTCTCCAGTTCCTCGAGCCGTATATGTCTACTGCGTCGAACGAAGACACCTCACTGTACTACGAACTCGACGGTGACGGCTCCCGCGACAGCGCCGATGGCACCGCCGACACCGTGGTCTTCGTGCCCGAAGCCGGCCTCGGCGGCTGGTCGTGGGGCTGGCAGCACGCGGCGCTAGCCGGTCCGTTCGAGACGATCGTCTGGGATCTTCGCGGAACCGGCCGTTCTGACGCACCACCCGGTCCGTACGATCTCGCAACGCTCGCGGCGGATCTCGAGGCCGTCCTCGCCGACGCCGGTACTCGATCCGCCCACGTCGTCGGTGCCGGCCTCGGCGGTGCCGTCGCGCTCGAGGCCGCGCGTACCACGAATCGCGTCGAAACGCTCGCACTGCTCGGGACCGCTCCCACGGAAGCTGCGTTTTCGCTCGAGCCGTTGTTCGCCCCGCCCGACGACCGCGAGGCGATCCGCTCGTCGCTCGAGACGGTGCTCTCGCCGGCGTTTCGAGCGCGTCAATCCGACGTTCTCGAGGGAATCGTCGACTGGCGAACTGACGGCGACGCTTCTCGAGCGGGTTGGGAGGCCCAACTCGCTGCCCTCTCCGGATTCGACGCGACCGACTGGCTGGTCGAGGTCACGCAACCCGCACTCGTCCTTCACGGCACTGACGACCAACTCGTCGATCCCGCGGCCGGCGAACGGTTGGCTCGAGGGCTTCCGCGCGGCGAGTTCGAGAAGATCGAGGATGCCGGACATCTCGCGTTCATCGAACGCTCCCGAACGGTGAACGACCGGCTGCTGGGCTTTCTCGAGTCCCAGCGCGAAGAGACAGCGTAACTCGAACGACCGCTCGCGGCGGCACTGTCTAATTTAGCACCGTCAAACCCCGCCGCGTGGCTCTCGCTGAGCAAATCTGCGAGTATTATCCCAGACAGCCTCTACGACCTGCTCACTTCTCAAACCTGAATTCAGGAAACGACTTCTTGGACGTAAATGTGCGCGTAGGCGCTCGCCCACACGATAGAGAGGAATTCACCGAAACTCGCTGAAATCACACGTAAAACGGGATGTAACCACGCCAATTTCGTCCCCATATCGGGGAGGTATGTCGGGAGATAGAAGCTGATCGCGGTTCCGATAGCGATGACGAGGATGAGCACGAACTTTCCGCGGTAGTTCGTCGTGATGCGCCAACTAATGCGAAGTGCTTCGACGGGAGCGTACCGGCCGACGACACAGGCCTCGGGTGCGAACCAGAACTTGAACAGCAACAGCAGAAACGGAACGGTGACTACAATTACACCAACCGCCCCAGCAACGGGAAATCCCACTATTTCCACAGGATTGCCCGGGACAACGGCGATAAGAACGAGTAACGGCAGAGACACGAGGAACGGAATCGTCATTACAGACAAAATGAACAGAACGATGACTCCGATTAATGCGGGTATTCGAGTAATGCTTCGGTGCAGTCCATCGCGTATCGTTACGGTATCGCCAGTCAGCGCTCCGGCGACGATCGTTCCGACGTAAGCTCGAATCAAAAAGAGAAACGTAAACGCCGTAATCGCGTCGAACACGCCGATTGCGGGCGTCGGAAGCGTATTAATGCTGTTCGTTTCGAGGAGTCGGTTAGCGAGGATACCCATACCTGCGAAGGCAACGATCGACGGATGAGACCGAAACAGGCGAAGGGACCAGACTAACGCATCAAGGACGGTCCGGCGGGTGGTAACCGTCTCGATGTTTCGACATTCGAGACAGCCACAACCATCAACGTCATCTCGCGCTTTAATCGTCGGTGCCACGTCACCCGTGGTTGCGTCGTCGACAGTAGAAGTGCTTCGGGTCATCGAACTCGTGTAGTCCATTGTTGACGGCCCGTAGCCTGGCGGTTCGTGTCTGCGGGTGCCGAGTCAAAATTTCCTCTCAGGAGGATCCAGACGGACGATGGTGTACCCAGATCGGCTGACCAGAACAGCATCAATACCCCCCTTCCCGAGAGCGTTGGATCATTGATTCGGTGTGTTCGCTCATTCGGTAGTGACGAGCTGTGAGACGGATTCGCCGGCCGCAAGCAGAATCGATGGTGGGCCGAGCAACGATGCGAAGGATTTGAACGCACGTTTGAGACTCGGCCGATCGTCCTCGGTACCGAGGAAGAGGAGCGTTGGGTCTTCTGAGACGACGAAAACACTCATCTCTCGGCCTTTCTCCGAATAGCAAGTATCGGCGACCTCGATCACCCCGGCCGATTCGAGGTTCTCGAGGTGATAGTGGACGTTCTGAACGCTCTGGTCGAGCTGATCGGCGATCCGTGATGGCGTGGCCGGCGTCTCGTTGAGCAGCCGGAAGATATCGTACGCAGTCTCGGAGGACAGCGCTTCGATCACGTCTCGAGTCGCAGCATCGTCGAGGCTGAGGACGGCTGGATTGTCGCTTCGTTCTACGGCGGCGTCCGTCTGTGTTGGGAAGAGTCGTGCCATAGGTGCTGTTAATTCTGGCGAGGCAGCTTGTGGAGGTTCTTCTGGGTAGTGGTTCTTCGAACCGTTGGTACGTAGTTGTTTGTGGCTGTCACATCGTTTCTAGAGTGGCGGGCGAGGTATCGATCAAACGCAGGTAGTATGCCGTGTACACCGTATAGAAGTACGCGAAGCCGACGGCGGAAAGGAAGACCCCAATGGGGAGCAAGATCGATATCGGAATCCCGGTATCGACGGGTAACACGTCTGTAGGCCCGGCGTCCGTCAGCGTCAACTGAAGTAGGTACTCGGGGATCAAGAAGACGTTCAACAGAACGAGCCACACCAGCGAGAATCCAGTAACGCTTTTCAGATTCGAGCGAACGAGGTGAACGCTTCTCCGGAACGAGTCGATAACGCTCTCGTTTTCGACAACGATTGCGGCGTCGTAAAACTGCACGAACAGTATCACGACGAGGATGAGCAACAGCCAGACGAGTATAGAACCGACGCCTGCGATGACAGCGGCCATCTCGTGGATCAAAACGAGTGCCAGAGATCCGATACCGAGGATAAAACTGACGAACCCGAATCCGATCGCGGTGACTCCCACGACCAGTACGAACAGAACTGTCCCAAGCAACAGTCGTACGTAATAGGATCGTCCTGCAGCGATAAACTGACCGAGCGATGTCTCTTTCCCTTCGATTGCAGCTTGGGCACTGGCGATGAAGCCGCCGAGAGCGAACGGAACTACGATCAGATAGGCGAGTGACGCACCTGCTGAAAGCAGGGGTGAGTCGGTTAGACTACTGACGTACTGTAGCTGGCTTCCCGCTCCAACGAGGAGACCAGCGACGAGAAGGATCGGATTCGCTCGGAGGGCGGCGTATCCATCTTTGAACGCGGAGACGATTACCATTGTACCTTTCGAGTACACATTCCCGTGTATTAGGTCGAACGTAGGCTCAAAACCAAATTTAAGCATTTCAACCTTCGCCTGGCGCGGTACACTACTCCCCTCCTCAACACTGACTGTACAATATCCTCTCGTCAGTAGTGAACGAGACGATTTCACCGACCGGTGTCTGCTTACGCTTCGCCAAGCCTCGACCGAGGCCAACTCGTCTCAGAGTTCACTTTGTGAGACGCAGGGTTCGTCACGCCTTCCCCGAACCCACACCCTGCAGTTCTATACAGCGCCTCGAGGCTATTCTCGACGATACTCGAGACTCCCCTCCCGCGATTCGGTCTCGACAACCCCTAGCGGGCGCAAGGCACTTTTGCGACGAGCCGTCTATACCCGGTAATGAGTCAGCTCCGCATCGCCGTCCTCAACGCCGCACAGGAGGACGCGAACACGACGCGAAACTTCCGACGCGAACTCGAGGCCTCGCTGGTGGAGTTCGACGTTTGTAACGGCGAAATTCCCGATACCGTCGCGTTCGACGGCGCGGTCGTCACCGGCTCGCGCTCGTCGGTCTACTGGGACGAGGAGTGGATCGGCCCCGTCAAAGAGTGGGTCGGCGAAGCGATCGACGCCGGCGTTCCCTTCCTCGGGATCTGCTGGGGACACCAGCTCCTCGCGGACGTGCTCGGGGGAACCGTCGCGGATATGGGTGCCTACGAGATCGGCTACAGCGAGATCGAACACACCGGCTCCTCGAGGCTCTTCGACGGCATCGACGCCGAGTTCACCGCCTTCACGAGCCACTCCGACGAAGTCGCCGAGCTGCCGCCGGGTGCCGACCCGCTGGCCGAAAACGACTACTCGAACCACGGCTTTCGCAAGGGCCGGGTCTTCGGCGTCCAGTTCCACCCCGAGTACGACCAAAAAACCGCCCGCGAACTCGTAAAGCGGAAGGATCTCTCCGACGAACGCCGCGAGTCCGTCCTTGAGGAAATCACGGACGAGAACTACGGGCGGGCCTGTCAGGCGAAGCTGGTCTTCGAGAACTTCCTCGAGTACGTCCGCGAGGTGCGACTCGAGGATGCTGGTGGGAGGACGTCTCGAGATGCATCCGCTTAAATAACCATCGTCGAAACCGTCTCTCTCGTCTTCCTCGAATTTCACTTTTGATCCCCCGCAGTGTTACAGTCCTTCCACCGCTATTCGCTCCCGGATCGGATATTCGATCGTAGAAAGTTTTACTCCTCTACTACTCCTCTCGTTCTCTATGGCGACTTCGGTAAAGATGGACCAACGAACGAAAGATCGCCTCGAGCGGCTGCAAGCCGAGATCAAACTCGAGACGGGACGGAAAGTAACCCAACAGGAACTGTTGAAGCGGCTGGTTGACACCGCTTACGATTCTCACTCCGACTTCATCGATTCGTTCCGCGACGAATGGGACGGTCTTTCCGAAGCGGAAGTCGAGCAGTTACTCGCGGGGACGGTTGCCTCCGGAAATCCGGTTTCCGAGGAGGACATCGACGATGCGCTCTACGGTACTGAACTCGAATGAGTCTCTTCTTTGATACGTGAGTCTTCTACGCGCTGCACGACCGCGATTCTGCACGCCACGATGTCGCACTCGAGGCGGTAACACAGGCGGCGACGGGCGAGTACGGCCGGCTCTTCACGAGCGAGTACGTGTACGACGAAACGGTCACGCTGGTTCGCCAACGAACGGGGCAATTTAGCGCCGCGAAGCAGGCGGGGGACCGAATACGCGGTGTCGAACCGTACCCGAAAACGTTCGAGATGCTTCACGTCACCGAAGCACTGTTTGATCGAACGCTCGAGACGTTCCAGCGATACGACGATCAATCGCTCAGTTTCACCGACGCAAATAGTCTCGCTCTTATCAAAGCGTACGATATCGATGCCATCTGCAGCTTCGACGACGATTTCGACGGACTCGCCGAGCGAACCGATCCCGCTTCGATTTAGGCCGTGATTTCGAGACCCGCCCGCTCTTCCTCGCCGATCGCTTCGACGATCAGTTCGGCGATATCGACGACCTCGATATCGTCCTCGAAGCCGCCGGTTTTGCGCCCGTCCTCGTACATCGTCATACACATCGGACAGGCAACGACGAACTTTTCGACGCCTGCGCCGGCGTCGGTGTCCTCGAGCGCTTCGCGAAGGCGTTCTTCGCTGGGTTTGGGCTCTTCTTCGAAGTCCATCCAGAGCCCGCCACCGCCGCCACCACAACAGAACGAATTCGAGCGGTTGCGGGGCATCTCTTCAAGTTCGCAGCCCGTCGCGCGGATGAGTTCGCGCGGGGCTTCGTACTCGTCGTTGTACCGCCCGAGGTGGCACGGATCGTGGTAGGTGACCGTATACTCGAGTTCGGTTCCGGAAAGCTCGAGGTTCCCGTCTGTGACCAACTCCTCGACGGCCTGGGTCCAGTGGAGCACGTCGACGTCGCCGTCTGCGTTCCAGTGGTCGTCGTACTCGAAGGGCATGATCGGATCGTCGGCGAACTCTTCGAAATCGACCTCCGGGTACTCGTTTTTGAACGTGTTGTAGGAGTGGGGATCCGTACAGACGATTTTCTCGAACTCGCAGTCCTCGAAGGATTCGACGTGGTGGCCCGCGAGTTCGATGTAGAGGAACTCCTCGCCGACCCGGCGGATGTCGTTGCCGTCGTACTTTTCGTCCTCGAAGAGGATGCCGAAGCTTACGTCTGCCTCCTGCAGAATCGTGGCCAGCGAGCGGGCGACCTGCTTATTGCGCTCGTCGTAACTGGGGTAGTCGCCGACGTACCAGAGGTAGTCGACGTGTTCTTCGCGGGCGTCCGTGATATCGAACTCGAGGTCGTCGGCCCAGTCGGCCCGATTGCGCTGGCTGTTACCGAACGTGTTGCCGTCCTGCATGACGTTCTGGAAGACGTCCTGCATGGAACTCGAGACGTCGCCCTGATCGGTCATCTGGCGGTTGAGCTTGGTGAAAGAGCTTAGATGCTCGATCTCGACGGGGCAGGCGTCCATACAGGCCATACAGGCCATACAGGACTCCATCGTCTCGGTGTTGATCACCGAGGTGCCGCCGTCGGCGATGATCGGTTTCTCCTCGCCGCCGGCCTCGAGGTCTTCGCGATAGGATTTCAAGTCGAGGATAACGTTTCGGGGATCGAGCGGGCGGTCGGAGGCTTTCGCGGGGCAGACCGACGAACAGCGGCCGCACTTGGTACAGGCGTCTTGGTCGAGAATGTCCTTCCAGGTGAAGTCGTCGATGTCCTCGGCGTTGGTCGCGTCGAGGTCCGCCGGAACGCCGGGGAGTCGTGCGCCGGCTTTCTCGTCGCGCGTGATGACGTTCGCGAACGACGAGAGCATGTGGAACGGCTTGGCGTAGGGAATCCACGCGATGAACCCCAGCGCGAGCAGCGAGTGGCTCCACCAGGTGAGCCAGTGGAGGGTTTCGGCGTTCGCGCCGAAGACGCCAAGCGCCTGGTAGGTGCCGGGGTTCGTGGCCGCTTCGGTCGTGGGCACGCCGACCGCACCGAACAGCATGGCGAGGCCGTAGCCGACGAAACTGACGATTTCGTGGTCGGGCATGCCGGTGATGTAGATACGGAATCCTTCGAGGAGGAAGCCACCCACACCCAATCCGAACAGCGTCCAGATGAAAATATCGTCCTCGATCGAGGTGTGACGACCCCAGAGGCGGTGATTGCGGACCCAGTACCGGCGGTAGATTGCCATGCCGATGCCGACGACGAACAGGAGTCCCATCGCGTCGACCATGAACTGGTAGGCCAGGTAGAAGTCACCCTCCCAGAACTGGAAGTCGAACAGCAAGTCGGTGCCGTAGCTTTCGAAGGCGATGATGCTCGTCGCGATGAACAGGGTCAGAAAGCCCCACATGATAAACGAGTGCATCAGCCCGCCGTAGAGGTCCCTGTTGAACTGCTTCTCGTTCGAGAGGACGATCTTCGCTGCGCTGACGATCCGATTCGGCAGGTCGTTCAACCGCGCGAGTGGCTCGTCGTCGCCGTCGGTGTATCGACTGACTCGGCGATACACGCCGTAGGCGAAGACGAAGAGGACGACCGAGACGAGAAAGTAAAACAGGAGCTTCTCGACGCCGTGAAGCCCCAGGTACATCTCTCTCGAGGCGTCCGCCTGTGCGACAATCTTCATGTTCTATCACCTGCGTGGGGTTCGACTTAACTCTTCTCACCGATCACGACCCACCCCGACGCCCTCTCCGTAAAATGATATTTTTGTTTTGAGTTTATTCCGGCGGGCCGTTTTTGACGGTTATGATGACGATATCTGGCACCAAGCTTATATAGCGTCCTCTCGCCAGTGTCCATCCATGAACGAAAAAACCGAAGAACTCCGCGACATCTTCACGAACGTGACCGACGGCGAGGAGACCGTCACGGAATCGCAGACCGCGACCCGCGGCTCGCTCGAGAAAGACGAGCGAACGATCGACGAGCGCCTCGAGAACGTCATCGCGCAGATGCGAGAGCGCTACGCGTTCGAGACGACCCTGACGGACGAGGAGCTAATCCGCGTCGCCAAGGGATTTTACGACGATGTCTCCGACGAGGACCTCGCGTCGGAACTCGAGGTATCGAGCGAGGACGTCTTCGACGCGCGACTGTCGTTGCACCTCGTCGAGAGCGAGGCCGACGCGCCCGACATCGATCTCGCGGCGATTCGCGAGCGTGACGCCGCCGACCTCGACGCGCTCGCCGACGAATTCGACGCGAGCGAGCCGCAGATCCGCCGCGCCCGCCGCGTCGCGGCGGCGCAGGACGAATCCAGAGCCGCAAACGACCGCTACAGGGACGAGTTCGACAGCATCCTCGGGGATTCGGAACTCACGGAGCGGATCGCAAGCGACGTCCGCGAGGACGGCCTCGAGGACGCCACAGAGGGAATGGAGACCGACGTTTCGCTGTAGTCTCCTCTCAAACCGCCAATCCCATCCGCAGGCGAGACGACTCGTGTCTCGAAACGCCGCGGTCGCCGAGACTTTTTATCGGATCGGGCGGCCAACGCGGTCGTGTCCCGCGTCGCCTTCAGTGACCTCCGCTCGGCCGCCTACTGTCCGCGAAAGTGTTACTACGACCGTCGCCGCGACGAGCGCGATCCGCCGGAGGCGGTCGCGAGTATTCGCTCGCTCGCCTTTCGGTACGAGCAACTGCTCGAGGCCGATCCGTCGGCGCTCGCCGCCGAACCGATCAAACCGGATCCGCAGTCCTACCAGCGGACGCTTCGGCGTACCCGCTCCAGACTCGAGCGCGCGGGACGGTGGGTGGCGATCTGCGACCCGAGCGCCCAGTCCGTCCTCGCGACCGGTCGCGAGGTTCGTGGCATCGTCCATAAGGTCTTGACCGAGCCGCTCGAGCCGTCGATCGTTTCGACGGGCAAACCCCCGGATACCGGCGTCTGGGAGTCCCAGTCGGTCCACGCCGTCGCGGCAGCGAAGGCCCTCGCCTGGGAGCACGAAACGCCGATCGAAGGGGTCTGGCTCGAGTACCCGGCCTACGGCGTCGTCCGTCGCCTCGAGATGACGACCCGACGCAAGGCCCGGTATCGGCAGGTGCTTCGAACCGTCCGGGAACTCGACGGGCCACCCGCCCGGATTCGAAACGACGACAAGTGCGCCGCCTGCGAGTACGCGGGCGAGTGCGGCGTCCGGACACGAACGCTGCGCTCGCTGCTCGGGCTGGGATAAGCGCTGTCCGATCTCCGTCTCAGTTGTTCGCCAGCCACCGTTCGATCTCGTCGGCAAGCGCTCCGCGTCGGTGAATCTCGCCGCTCGAAACGTTCACGACGGTGCTTTCGGTCCCTTCCGTTTCGCCGTCGTCGAGCACCACGGCGGCTCGCTCGCGGATCTCCGGGTCCAGTTCGTCGACTCGTCTGGCGCTCTCTCGGCCGCTGACGTTCGCACTGGTGGCGGTGATCGGCGTTTCGGCGCGCTCACAGAGCGCGAGCGCGAGTCGGTGGTCCGGGACGCGGATGCCGACGCGGTCGCCGTCGGCCGTGAGTACGTCGGGTACGCCCTCTCGATGCCGACAGAGTACGGTGACGGGGCCGGGCAGAAAGGTCGCCATGAACTCGCGTTCGCGGGTGGTCGCACGGACGTGCTCGAGCGCCGCGGGAACCGATGGGACCGCCATGGAGACGGGCTTCGATCGATCCCGTCCTTTCGCGTCGAACACTCGCTCGACGGCGTCGGCGTCGAGCGCGTCGCCGGCGAGGCCGTAGACGGTTTCGGTCGGATAGACCGCGAGGTCGCCGGTTCGGATGGCAGTCGCCGCCCGCTCGAGAGACGATGATGGCACGGTTGGTTCGACCTCCGCCCGTCGCGGGCAAAAACGTACCGCGTTCGATCGGCGACTCCGGCCGACAGTTTCAGCTATCTCGGCGTCCGCGCAGGGTCGGCCCTCACGCGAGACCCAGCGTCTCCTCGAGATCGTCGTACTCGGGGAACTCGGGCCACTCCGTGGCGACCCAACTCGCCTCGACGACGCCGTCGGTACCGATCGCGAAGAACGCGGGACGCGGCTCCGAGACGCCCGCCATGCCGTCCAGATTGTGGGCGATGCCGTAGGCCTCGGCGACGCCGTTCGCGGGATCGGCGAACAGGTCGAAGGGGTACTCGTTGACTCCGATCACGCTCGAGTGTTCGTAGGGACTCGAGGCGCTGACGCCGACGACGCGGACGTCGCGCTCGTGCCAGCCGCGTTCGGTCAGCTCGTCCCAGATGTACTTTGCGGCGTAGGAGCCGATCATCGGCGTGAAGACGAGAATCACGCGGTCCTCGCCGGTCAGATCGGATAGCGATCGGTCCTCCCAGAACTCGTCGTTGACGAGCGGGCGGGTAAACTCGGGCGCGTCGTCTCCGGCTTCGGGATGGTCTGTCGGGCCGAGTTCGACGACGTCGAAATCCGGCATTCAGTCGTCACCTCCCGCGACGCCGGCACTGGCGTTCTGGTTCGAGCCGTAGGTGTGCTCGAGGTAGTCGGCGATGTTCGCGCTTTCGGCCATCGTCACGCCAGTTTCCTCGTCGACGATGACGGGAACGGATCGCACGCCCGCGACGCGCTTGACGACGTCGCGATCGGAGTGCATCGGTTCGACGTACCGCGAGGCGTACTCGAGGTCGTACTCCTCGAGGAGGGCAACGACGCGCTCACAGAACGGACAGGCCTGGAGTCGATACAGGGTGATCGCTGGCTCACTCGGTGCGCTCATGCGTAGTCGTTGGTCGAACGGGCGGGTAAACGTGTCGTCGCCGGAAAGCTCCTTCAAAAGGATAAAGGGTTAGTCGGCTGGGTGATAATTTCCCCCTAATCAATGGCGTTATCTCCGTTCCTCGAGATTATGCTCGCAACATACGAGGTTCCGGCGGTCGGACTCGAGATAGATCAGTCGACGGTGACGATTCTCGGCACCCTCGCGGTCGTCGTCCTCATCGCGCTGTCGGCGTTTTTCTCCTCCTCAGAGATCGCGATGTTCTCGCTTCCGAAACACCGCGTCGAGGGGATGGTCGAGGAGGGCATTCCGGGCGCGAGTCGCGTCAAGGCGCTCAAGGAAGACCCACACCGACTGCTGGTCACGATTCTCGTCGGAAACAACATCGTCAATATCGCGATGTCCTCGATCGCGACCACGCTGCTCGGCTTTTACTTTGGCGGGCTGACGGCCGTCCTCATGGCGACGTTCGGTATCACTGCGGTCGTCCTGCTGTTCGGCGAGACCGTTCCCAAGTCCTACGCCGTCGAGAAGACCGAATCGTGGTCGATCAGGGTCGCGAAACCGCTGAAGGGGACCGAGTACATGCTCTACCCGCTCGTTGTCCTCTTCGATTACCTCACCCGCCAGATCAACCGGCTTACGGGATCTTCGGGGGCGATCGAGACGCCGTACGTGACCCGTGACGAGATTCAGGAGATGATCGAATCCGGCGAGCGCGAGGGCGTCATCGAGGAAGACGAACACGAGATGCTGACGCGAATCTTCCGGTTCAACAACACGATCGTCAAGGAAGTGATGACGCCGCGACTCGACATGACGGCGGTGCCGAAAGACGCCGACATCGACGAGGCGATCGAGACCTGTATCCAGAGCGGCCACGCTCGAGTACCGGTCTACGAGAACAGCCTCGACAACGTCCTCGGCGTCGTCCACATCCGGGATCTCGTTCGGGATCTCAACTACGGCGAGACGCAGGTCGAGGATCTCGAGATCGACGACCTCATTCAGCCGACGCTTCACGTCCCCGAATCGAAAAACGTCGACGAGTTGCTGACGGAGATGCGCGAAAACCGGATGCACATGGCGATCGTCATCGACGAGTTCGGGACCACGGAAGGGCTGGTGACGATGGAGGACATGATCGAGGAGATCGTCGGCGAGATCCTAGAGGGCGGCGAGGACCTCCCCGTCGAGGAAATCGACGACCGAACCGTCCTCGTCCGCGGCGAGGTGAACATCGAAGACGTCAACGAAGCCCTCGAGATCGAACTTCCCGAGGGAGAGGAGTTCGAAACGATCGCCGGCTTCATTTTCAATCGGGCCGGCCGACTCGTCGAGGAGGGCGAGGAACTCACCTACGAAGGGATCCGGATCGCCGTCGAGGGCGTCGAGAACACCCGAATTATGAAAGCCCGACTGCAGAAACTCGAGGTACCTGCGGAGGGTGCAGACGAGGAGAGTGCGGATGCGGACGCGATCGAGGAGTAAGCTGACGAACGCAACAGGAGACGCCGTACGTGTCCAAACCGGGACTGCAGGACCCGTCGTCAGTTTTCCCGAGCGACGAGTTCCTGTACTTCCGTGGCGATTTCGGGCGGGACGGCGATCGTCCGCGGTCCTTTGACGTACCGTCCGTCGGGCTGGGCGTACTCGAGGCTCAGTATCGCCGCGTTTCCGACGCGGTATATCGAAACGTCCTCGATCACCGAGAGGTCGATCGCCTGATCGGGATCGTGGAGGTAGATCGTCCGTTCTTCGTAGTCGAGCGATCCGACGGATCGGAGAAACGACGACAGCGCGAGTGCGACGAGCGCGAGCGGAATCGTCAGCGCTGCCAGCAGCGTAAACGGACCAGCCCCCAGCGCCAGGAGTTCGTTCGTTGAGACGTAGCGTCCGATCGCCATGAGGACCACGATGGCTCCGGCCATCACGAGCATTCCGAGCGCGGCGTCGAGCGCTCGATCGAGACTCGTTCCGCTCGGCGCGCTGATCGGCAGTCGTTCGGTTACCCGCTCGAGTCGCCGTTCGGTATTGCTCCCGAACGCGAACACGAGAATCGCGACGATCAACGCGCCGAACGCGGCGATGATGATCGATTCGCCACCGAGTTGGCGTGCCAGATCGTACAGTCGCCAGAAGACGATGATGAGCGCGGCGGCGAAAAACGTCCCAGCGCCGAGTGACCACAAAATACGAACGGTTCGCGACGTCGCGGCGTCCCGTCGCCACTGAACCGGGTTGGAATCGTCCACTGCCATACTGGAGTTCGCCGCTATTCGTGTAAATGCCGTTCGGTATCGTTTCTCGTCTGCTCACAGGAACAGCGACGAGATGATCCAGTAGCCGGTAAAGGAGACGAGGATCGATCCTGCGAGCGAAAGCACCCACGCGAGCACTGTATACCCCATCTTTCTGGCGCTCACGCCACCGCCGGCCGTCGATGCGGCGTAGCCGCTTCCGATGATCGAACTCACGATGATCTCGTTGAACGAGACGGGAATGCCGAACAACACGGCGACCTGTGCGATCGCGAACGAGGGGATCAACGCGGCGATCGATCGACGCGGCCCGAGCGAGGAGTAGTCCTGCGAGATCGCTTTGATCATCCGCGGCGCGCCGGTCCACGACCCGATCAGGAGACCGACTCCGCCGCCGAGCAACAACGCGATCAACGGGATCTCGAGATCGCCCGAGACCGGGACCAGCGGTCCGATCGCGAGGCCGACCTGACTGCCGCCCGCCGAGAACGCGACGAGTCCGCCGAGAACGAGCAGGAAGTGTCGTTCGCCCCGCTCGGTCCCCTTGTCGAGATCGAACCCGACGACGACGCCCCAGAGTACTGCGATCACAAGGGTTACGACGAGAACCGATGGCGTCGGTCCGAGCGGCACCCATCCGCCGATCGCCTGTGCGAGCGATCGACCCTCGCCCGCCGGACCAAGGATGGCGAACTCGATGTTGGCGATCACCGCGCCGACAAGTGCGGCGAGCCCGATTATCAGCCGCTCCTCGCGGATCGGTTCGTCGCGCAGCATTCGTGCGATCGTGTACGCGATTCCGCCGCCAACAAACGGCGTCAGCACCCAGAGCGTGGCGATCTCCGTGTACTTCGCCCAGGCCGGATCGCCCGCCATCGCCAATCCGACGCCGATCACCGCCCCCGTCGAGGTAAACGCCGTCGCGATCGGATACCCGGCGAAGACGCCGATCGCAACCAGCGTCGCCGCGACGCTGAGCGACACCACGGCGGCGATCGGCGTCAACGTCACGCCTTTGATAAGTTCGTTTCCGACGGCCTCGGAGACGTTCGCGCCCTGTAACACCGCGCCGGCGAAGCCGAGTAACCCGACAAAAAACCCGGCTCGCATCACCGAAATTGCGTTCGCACCGACTGCCGGAGCGAACGGCGTCGAGCCGCTCGAGCCGGCACCGATCGACCAGGCCATAAAGAGGGCCGCGAGTGCGGCCACGAGAAACGTCCCAATCGTCGCGATATCGACCATTTATACGGGATTACCAGCGGATGCTACAAGTGTGTGCCGGCCTGTCGCCGACAGAACTTCCTCGAGGCCACAGCGTCGACGCGATTCAGTTCGTCGTCGATTTCGAGTTGTCGTCCGGCTCCGGCGGCGGTTCCGCGCCCTCGATGGCTTCTGCAGCTTCCGTATCTTTCTCCGTGACGACGTGCCACCGATCGACCTCGTCCTCGTAGTCCGCGAGCGAATCCGAGACGTCGTCTTTGAGCTCGTCGTCGTTGACGTTGATCTCGAAGACGAACGATTCGCCGTTGTCGGCACCGCGGGCCGACTGCTGGATGTTGGCGCTGATGAGTTCGTTGTCGAAGTAGTAGGGCGCGAGCTGGGTCATCACGTTCTGATAGACGGTGTCCTCGACTCGTCGGAGCGCCTTCCGGCTCGCCGAGTCCGCGGCTCGCGCGACGTAATCGATCGACTCTTTCCAGTTGTCGACGGCGGCTTCGGCGTCGTCTTCCTCTAGCTGCTCGTAGGATTCCGATAACTTCTCGCCCGCCGTTTTGATGTCTTCGTCGGGATCTTTTCCGGCCTTTTCTCCCTTTCCTTCTTCGACGCTCGCCTGATCTGCGGTTTTCTCGCTGACGTCTCTTTCGAGCGTTTCGTGGGCCTTCGGCCGCCACTCCTCCCACTCCTCGAACGCTCGAGCGAAGCGCGCCCCGTAGTCGTGATCGGGGTCGTGGACGCCGGCGTCTCTCAGTGCGCGCGTGACCCGCTCGCCGTGTTCGACGACGGTCGCCCAGTCACCGCGGACTTTGAAACCCGAGATGCTTTCTTCCATTCGATTGGGCGAGTGGTATGGCGCGAAGCGGTATAAACTTCTCCGCCGGGGGGATACCTGCGACCGCTCGAATCGGATCGATACCATGAACTATCCTGCCGAGCGCTGTACTACTATGCCGATAGACAAGCGGGACAACGCCTACGTCGTCACCCACGCACTGGCGAAAGATACGCTCTCGAGGATCCGGGACGTCGAGACCGAGCAGGTCGGGTTCCGGAAGGGCCTGGTCAAACTGGGCCGCATCTGTGGCTACGAGATCATCGACGGTCGCATGGAAACCGAGTACGCCGAGATCGAAACGCCCCTCGAGCCGACGATGGGCGAGCGCGTCAAGGGACTCGACAACGTCGTCATCATCAACGTCTTGCGCGCGGCCACTCCCTTCGTGGAAGGACTGCTGAAAGCGTTCCCGCGCGCGAGACAGGGCGTCATCAGCGCGAGCCGAGACGAAGCGGCCGGCCAGGACGAGGACGGCTCGTTCCCGATCACCATCGACTACGTGAAACTCCCCGAGATCCACGAGGAGGATACCGTCATCGTCGCCGATCCGATGCTCGCGACGGGAAGTACGATGTGTGCCGTCTTGGATCACGTCGTCGCGAACTCCGTCGACCCCGAGCACCTCATCGTTCTCTCTGCAGTTTCTGCGCCGGACGGCTTGCTCCGCGTCGACGAGGAGTTCGAGCAGGTCGATCTGCTCACCGTCTCGATCGACGACCGGCTC
Organism: Halostagnicola larsenii XH-48; assembly: GCF_000517625.1. Lineage (GTDB taxonomy): Archaea > Halobacteriota > Halobacteria > Halobacteriales > Natrialbaceae > Halostagnicola > Halostagnicola larsenii. The sequence continues at coordinate 2,776,457 of NZ_CP007055.1, forward strand.
GACGACGACGGCTTCATCGTCCCCGGCCTGGGCGACGCGGGCGACCGCGCGTTCCGAACGACCTGATTGTCGATTCGTCGTCGTTCTGCCGCTGCTCTCACTTCTGGTGTCGTTCTCACTCGCCGTCGCAGGTATCGATCCCGAGGAGGGCGTTCACTGGACACCGCTGAATAATCGCGGTCGCGAGGATGTCGCTCCCGGCGATGAACGCGAGCGCGCCGATCGTCTCCGCCCGATTTCGGTAGCCGTAGCCGAGCAGGACGAGTCCGCCCACGAGGCGAACGAGCCGATCCGCGCCGCCGACGTTTCGGTCCATGGACACGGCTTGGCTCCGCCGGTTCCTAACGGTGTCCCCGTCAATCGTCTGTACGTCGTCTCCGCCCCGCCGATCGACACCCTTGTTTCACCTCGAGCGAGCCCGCTATTCGTCCGCGATTGAACCCTTTCGTTTCGCCTCGAATCCCGGGGCCTGCATGCGATCTGTCTGCTCGCAGTTGCAGTCGAATCGTACCTATGTCGTCGGCTCTGCATTCTCGTCGGGACGACCCTCGCTCCCGTCTCCGCGTTTGCCGCCGCGTAGACCCTCCCCTCGTTCACGCTCGAGCGCCGGCGGATCCTCGCGGTGGCTCGAGTAGCCGTCGAACCAGCGAACGATGCGCTCGAGGCGGTCGACGACGTGCGCCGGCTCCCCGCTGCGAGAGAGTTCGTGTCCCTCTCGCGGATACCGCACGAGGCGGGTGTCGACGCCGTGTTTCTGGAGACCGAGGTAAAACAGCTCCGCGGTGTTCGCGGGCGTCCGGTAGTCGTTATCGGCGTGCATCACGAGCGTCGGCGTCTCGACGTCCGCGACGTGGGCGGCGGGCGAGCGTTTCCAGAGGTGTTCGGGGTCGTCCCACGGCGTCGTTCCGAAATCGCCCTCGATGAGTTTGAACGCGTCCGTCGAGCCGTAGAAGCCGGTGAGATCGTAGACGCCGCGCTGGGAAACCGCCGCCCGAAACCGGTCCGTCTGCGTGACCGTCCAGGCGGCCATGAAGCCGCCGAAGCTGCCGCCGGTCACGTACGCGTCGCTCTCGTCGACGTACTCGCGGGCGCAGACTTCATCGACGCCGGCGAGGACGTCGGTCAGCGTTACGTCGCCCCAGTTCCGTTCGATCGCCGCCATGTGCTCCTCGCCGTACCCGGTCGAGCCTCGAGGGTTACACCAGAAGACGACGTAGCCGGCTGCGGCGAGCGCCTGAAACTCGTACCACATCGTCCCCGAGGTGGTCCACTGGAGGTGCGGGCCGCCGTGGATCTCGACGGCGAGCGGGTACACGTCGTCCTCGTCGAACTCGGGCGGCGTGAGCACCCACCCCTGAATCGCTCCCGCCTCGCCGTCGATCCACACCTCCTCGGGCTGGGAAACGGCGCGGTCGGTGAGATACTCGTCGTTGGCGCGAGTCAGCCGCGTCGTCTCGTTGCCGCCTCGAGTCGTCGCGAAGACGTCGCCGGGGTGGTCCCACTCGCTCTGGACGAACGCGATGGCGTCCGGGCCGACCGAGAAGTCCTCGACGGTGACGCCCTCGCCGTAGACCGGCGTCGGTGGCTCGCTCGCGTCGCCGGGGACCGAAAAACAAACGACAGAGCCCTCGTCCGGCGCGGTAAAGTACAGCGACTCGCCATCCGGTCCCCACTCGACGTGACCGTCATGTGCGAGATCCCGATCGAGCGATTCCGTCGGCGTCGTCTCCGTGCCAGTTTCCCGATCGTGAACGCGAATCTGGGTCTGGGCCAACGTTAACCGTTCTTCCGGGGCGTAGGGATAGGCAACCCGACCGTCTTCGGTCGCCCACAGCGAGTCGACCCATCCGGTCGTCTCCGCGAACGCCTCGACCGCTCCCGACTCGAGGTCGCACTCGAGCAGGTCGAACGTCACCGAATCGTCCGGCGAGCGGTCGCCCTCGACTGCCTTCCGCGCGTAGTAGACCGTGTTGCTGTCTCCCCACGTCGGTCCGACGTGGTCCGCGTCGCCGTCCGTGAGTCGCTCGATTGCGGACGCGTCGTCCGCGCTCTCGAGCGCCCGTTCCACGTCGAGAACGTAGACGTGCGCCCGTTTCCCGTCGAGGTACTGCGTTCCGGCCCGGTAGATCATACGGTCGATCACGCGCGGATCGGGCGCTTCCGGTTCGTAGTCGGGCTCGACCGCGAGGTCCCGGCCTTCCTCCCGGTCGGCCTCCGTCACGGACTGGGCGAACAGGATCTTCGTCCCGTCGGGGCTCCACTCGAGGCCGGAAACGCCGCCGCCGACGCTCGTCACCTGCCTCGCCTCGCCGCCGTCTGCGGGGAGGACCCACAGCTGTGGGCGGTCGTCGTCCGCACCTCGAGTGCTGACGAACGCGAGATATTCTCCGTCGGGGCTCCACCGGGGTTCGCCGTCGACGCCGTCGGCGATAGTGAACTGCCTCGAGTCGGCCCCGCCGAGCGAGACGACGTGAATCGTCGCTTCGTAGCGCTCTTCGTCCGTCGGAACGCTCTCGACGTAGGCGATACGTTCGCTGTCGGGCGATATATGGGGACTCCCGACCTGCATGAGGTCGTTGTAATCGTCGGCGGAAACCGTTCTCATGATGAATGTCACCTCCGCACACGAATTAGCAGTTTCGATTCGATAGTAGCTCGCCGCCGCACACGAATCGGATCCTGGTCAGATGTTCACTCGAGGTCCACTCGACCGCTCGTCGCACTCCGAAGCCGGTCCTCGAACGCTTCGCGCTCGGCGAGCGGAACGCGAACGTCGAACGAGACCTCGGCCTCGTAGGTCGCGCCGAACTCGTAGCCCTCGCTCTCTATGATTCCTCTGACGGTTCCGGAGTCGTCGTACTCGACGGTGATCGCGATTCGTTCGTGGGGCCGTTCTTCGACGATGCCCGCCGCCTCGACGGCGTCTTTGACCGCCCTCGAGTAGGCCCGGACGAGGCCGCCGACGCCGAGGTTCGTTCCGCCGTAGTACCGCGTCACGACGACCGCGCAGTTCTCTACGTCTTCTTGCTCGAGGACGTTCAGCGCCGGCTTCCCCGCGGAGCCCGAGGGTTCGCCGTCGTCGCTCGAGTACTCGCGCAGAAAGTCCCCGTCCGCGTCGGCTCGCACCCGATAGGCGGGCACGTTGTGGGTCGCATCTGCGTACTCCCGCTCGACCGTCTCGACGAACGCCTCCGCCGCGTCGACGGATTCGACGGGCCGGGCGTGGCCGAGAAACTCCGATCCCTGGACGACGAACTCGGCGGTGGCGGGTTCGGCGATGGTGCGGTAGGTGTCGGTCACTGGTGGATGCGATGGTGTCGACCGTGCGGTGTGTCGATCGGAGCTTGCGTTCCGTTTAGGCGTACGATTCCGTTACTGGAGTTCGATCTTGCGGACGAACGTGATCTCGCGCAGGTCCGTAAAGAGATCGCCCGGAAGTTCCTCGTCGGTGACGAGGTACAGACGCGGGTCGTCGGTGAACTCGGGATCCTCGCTGATCGTCTGGCGGATCGAGATGTCGTGATCTGCCAGCAGGCCCGTGATCGTCGCGACGATGCCTTTCTCGTCCGCGTCGTCGACCTCGATCGAGAGGACGGTCAGATCGAGCACGGGTGCGAGGTCCATCAGGCTCGGAACCTGCGAGATGTTCTGGAAGATCCGGCGCAGTTCCGGATCCTCGAGGATCGCGTCGGTCGTCGAGTCGACGACCCGCCGGTCGACGTCTATCTCCCGGGCAATCCCCGTGTTCGGAATTTCGATCCCGCCGGAGACGACGCGGCCCTCGTCGTTGACGGAGAACCCGCGCTCGAGTAGCAGGCGGATAACCGCCTGCTGGCTCGGCGATCCCTCGAACTTCTCCATGATCTCGTCGAACATTCGTCCGCGAGTGTATGCGGGCCGTGGTATAATGTCCGGCGGTCGCTCGGCGTGGCCCCGACGGAATCGTCTCGCTCGTCCCGCCGACCCCGCGTCTGACGGACGTTTTTGAGGCCGTAGCCGAAACGACTCTCCATGCGCGCACTCAGCCGCTGTGATTTCTGCGGAGCCGACGCCGCCGGGACCTTCGAACTGCTGCCGCCCGAACTCGAGCCGACCGAAGACGAACAGCGCCGCGTCGTCCTCTGTCAGGAGTGTTCAACGCGACTCGAGGACCTCCTCAAACCGCTGTTGGTCCGCGCCGGTGTCGAGTCGGCCGACGAGATGACCGCAACCGATTCGGACCGCCCGACCGATTCGAGCCAGCCAGATCATTCCCCCGCCGACTCCCCGACCACCGACTCTCCGTCCGCCGATTCGAGCGAACTCGAGACGGTCGACGAGGACGCGCAATCAGATTCCGCGGAGTCCAGTCGACCGGCCGTGATCGACGTGAACGCGGCCAAAACGGATCCGGACGAGAACGAGGCCGGTACGGATGCTGATTCGACCGAGTCCGAGGCGGCCGCCGAACCTGATCAACCGAATTCCTCGGAGCCGACCGCGGCGACCGACCACGGGATCACGCTCGAGCGCACCGCCGATGCGGAGTCGTCCACGGGAACTTCGACTGCGGACTCCCCGGTCGAGGACGATACCGACTCGAGTGCGGATGAGGCACACGATACTGACTCGAGCACTGATGAAGACCGAGATGCCGAGAGCGCCGCCGACGATGGTGGTTCCTCGAACGCCGCCGATTCGGGAACCAGCCCGCCGCGAGGATACGGGAAAGTTATTCGGCTCCTTCGAAACCGGGAGTTCCCCATGGCCCGCGGCGACGTCGAAACGCTCGCTGCCGGGGCCTACGATCTCGAGCCCCACACCGTCGAGGAGATCATCGAGTATGCGTTCGAGGACGGTGAATTCCAAGAAGACGGCGATCAACTCGTCCGTCCGTAGACGGTACCCGCGAGCCATCCATCGTAGGCGCGCACGTTTCTCGCTCGTAGTCGATCATCAGCGGCGTTCGAAACGTCTCTTCGCAGCAATTAGCTCCGGCCGATCCCGAGTAATCGCTGTCCCCGCTGTCACGTCGTCGACTGTCTCACTCCGAGAGCGTCCCCTTGGTGCTCGGCGCACCTTCGCGGCGCTCGTCGAACCGCGTCGCGTCGTCGAGCGCTCGAGCGAGCGCCTTGAACAGCGCCTCGACTTCGTGGTGGCCGTTCTCGCCCTCGACCGCCAGGTGAAGCGTTAGGCCTGCGTTCATCGCCAGCGATTCCCCGAAGTGTCGGGCCATGTCACTCGTGAACTCGCCGATCTGATCCTGCGAGAACGACCCGTCGAAGTAAAACCGTGGACGGCTGCTCACATCGACGATCGCCGAACCAACGGCTTCGTCCAGCGGCACCCGGCGATCGGCGTACCGAACGATTCCCGTTCGGTCGCCGAGCGCGTCCGACAGCGCCGTCCCGAGAACGATCGCGACGTCCTCGACCGTGTGGTGGTCGTCGATCTCGAGATCGCCGTCACAATCGACCTCGAGGTCGAACAGGCCGTGTTTGGCAAGCGCCGTTAGCATGTGATCGAAGAATCCGATTCCGGTCTCGACGTCAGCCCTGCCGCTTCCGTCGACCGCGAGTGTACACTCGATCGTCGTCTCGGCCGTCTCTCGGGTGACGGTCGCCGTTCGCTCGCTCATGGCCCAACGAGGGGGCTGGCAGTACAAGGCGATTGCGCTCGCTGCGCGGCCCTGACCGGTACTCTTCGCCCGCCGTCGGATCCTTCGAACGAATGCATGAAACTCTCTCAAAATGGCCGATAAAATGTCTAAAGATTCCTAAGGGCGTAACGAAACGTCGGATGACTGGGCCTACTTGCGTAAAACGGATCGAAATTACGCCAACCTTCTCCCTATTATATGTTACTGCCGGTGAGAGTCATGAATAACCGAGGTGAACTCTCCACGATGTCAAACTCTTCCCCGCTCCCCAACGAATCGATCGCTCAGCCGTCCCCTGAGACGGATCGAGGTACCGACGCCTTTCACCGACTCGTCCGAACGATCAAACAACCCGCCCAGTTCCTCTCGTTCTGGGCCGCGATTGCATTGCCGTTCGTTCACGTCCCGCTACTCGCACAGGGCCTGGGCGATCCGACAGTTACGATGACGTTTCTTACGCTCCTCGCGATCAACGTCCTCGCCCTCTATTTCGGTCACGGCTACAACGAGTCGCCGTGATTCGTCTGGCGGTCGCTGCCCTCCAATCTTAGTCTTTCCCCACTGCCCTCTACTCTCTCCACAACTTCTCCAATCACTCCCCACCACGCCTTGCTCTGCTTTGTCGGGCTGAAATCGATGCTCGCTGGTGAATCGCCGACCGAACCGATTATTTCCTCCCCGACGTACGGTCTGACTCGATGAGGATTCGCGTCGACTGGCGCTCGAGTTGCAGTCTCTCCGGAACGGTGTTGAAGTGGCTCGCCGTTCCGCTTTCAGCCCCCCTCGTTCTGGCCGTGATCGACGGCTCGGACCCGACGCCGTTCGTGGTGGCCGTCATCGTCACCGCACTCGTCGGGTTGTCACTCGAGCGCCTCAGCGTGGACCGGGATCTGGGCCAGCGCGAGGCGTTTCTGATGGTCGCACTGACGTGGCTCTGTGTCGCCGTCATCGGCGCGATACCGTTTTTCGTCGCGGGCGTTGGCACGCTCGCACACCCGATCAACGCGCTCTTTGAGAGCACCAGCGGGCTCACGACCACAGGGGCGACCGTCCTTGAGGACTTCGACGCCCACTCGAGGGCGATCATGCTCTGGCGACAACTCCTTCAGTGGCTCGGCGGGTTGGGTATCCTGGTCGTCGCTATCGGTCTGCTCTCGAACCTGATGGTCGGTGGTGCGCAGTTGATGGAGACCGAAACGCAGACCAGAAACGTCCGGAAACTGCGCCCGCACATCGCCGACACTGCACGGCTCATCTGGGGGCTGTACGTCGGCCTCACCGTCCTCGCCGCGGCGACCTTTTACGCACTCAATCGGCTCGGTGTGGCACCGGAGATGACCCTCTTTAACGCCGTCTCGCACGCGCTCACGAGCGTCTCAACGGCCGGCTTCTCGCCGGAGGCCGAAAGCGTCGGCGCGTTCTCACCGATCGTCCAGTGGTCGTTCGTCCCCTTCATGATCCTCGGCGCGACGAACTTCGTGTTGCTCTACTACGTCGTGCAGGGCAACTATTTCCAGCCGCTGAAAAACGAGGAGTTTCGCTTCTACGTCGGCGTTCTGGCCGCGTTCAGCCTCCTCGTCGTCGGGGTTCTGTCCGTCGACTCGTCGTTCGATCGGGGCCTCGAGCCGACGATCCGCCACGGCGTGTTCAACGTCGTCTCGATGGTCACGACGACCGGGTACGCTTCGGTGGATTTCGACCTCTGGTCGTCCGGCGCGAAGCACATCCTCTTTCTGTGTATGTTCCTCGGCGGGATGGCGGGAAGTACGACCTGTTCGATCAAGTTGCTGCGCTGGCTCGTCGTTCTCAAGACCCTCTACCGCAACCTGTTTACGTCGATTCACCCGCAGGCGGTCCGCCCCGTCAGGCTCGGCGACAGCGTCGTCGACGAGGACACGATCACCGACATCTTCTCGTACGTGTTGCTCGTGCTCGTCATCTTCTTTCTCCTGACGATCGTCGTCGTCGTCGACGCCGCTCGAGACCCCTCAACCGCCGTCTCGGAGTTCGACGCGCTCGGGGCGGCGGCCTCGATCTTCCTCAACATCGGCCCCGCGTTCGGGATGGCTGGTCCCATGGGAAGCTACGAAGGGTTTTCCGTGTTCTCGAAGTCCGTCATGATCGTCATGATGTGGATCGGTCGCATTGAGATCATCCCCGTGCTCGTGTTGCTGACCCCGGCGTTCTGGAAGTCCTAGTAGACGAAGTTTTGCCGAGGGCGCGGCTCCGCCCTCGGCAAAACTTCGATGAAAAGCACTCCTCTCTCCCCGGTGGGTCGGTCGTCGGCCCGCTCGGCCGCTCCGCGGCCTCGCGGCACAATATTCGTGAACCGCCTGCCCTTCCCCGGATCGCGCGCGTCTCGTATGACTCGACGCTCGTTCTCGGCCACTGCCCGCTTACTCGTCAACAGCGGCTTGTGCCTCCTCGAGCGAGAAATTGCCCTCGTAGAGCGCACTGCCGACGACGACGGCGGCTGCGCCGGCTTCCTCGAGCGCTCGCACGTCGTCCAGTGTGGCGACGCCGCCGCTGGCGACGACCGGAACGTCGGTGGCCTCGACGAGTTCACGGACGGGTTCAGTGGCGACGCCCTCGAGTTGGCCTTCCACGTCGACGTTCGTAAAGAGGATCGCGGCGGCTCCGAGGTCCTCGTAGCGTTCTGCGGCTTCGATCGGCGTCACGCCCGCCCCTTCCGTCCAGCCCTCGACGACGACTTCGCCGTCTTTCGCGTCGAGGCTCACGACTACCGAATTCGGCCGGCGCTCGCTGATTTCGGCGACGATGTCCGGATTCTCGACGGCGGCGGTGCCGAGGATGACCCGGTCGACGCCGCGCTCGAGCAGATCGATCGCGTCGTCGGCCGTTCGAATGCCGCCCCCCAGCTGTGTCGGAACGTCGACGGCGTCGACGACGGCGTCGATCGCCGTCGCGTTCGCTCGCTCCCCTTCGAAGGCTCCGTCGAGATCGACGAGGTGGAGCGTCTCCGCACCGGCGTCGATCCATCGGCGTGCGGCGTCGACCGGATCTCCGTAGCGCTTTTCCGTACCGCGCTCGCCCTGTACGAGCTGGACGACGTCTCCGTCCTGTACGTCGACGGCAGGGATCACTTCGAACGTCGGGAACTGGCTCATATCCGAACGCGCGATGCGAGCCGGGATAATCCCGTTGGTCCGGATCGAGTCCGATCGGGTCTCAGACTTCAGCCGTGTTGTTCTTCTAGGCCAGTCAGCGTCGGACAAAAATACGCGTCCTTTTAGGTCTCCCAGATGTATTTTGTAGACGTGACAGAAGTACTGTTATTCGTCGGAATCCTCGTTGCAATCTTCGTCGGATACAATATCGGCGGCGCGACGACTGGACCGGCGTTCGGCCCTGCTGTCGGTGCAAACATCATCTCGAAGGGGATCGCTGCAGCGTTGATGTCCGTCTTCTTTGCGATCGGTGCGTTTACGATCGGACGGGAAGTCGTCGATACGCTCGGAAACGAACTGGTGACGAGCACCGCCATCTTCACGCTCGAGGCGAACGTCGCCGTGCTCTTTTTCATCGGCGGCGCGCTCTTTATCGGGAACTACGCCGGCGTTCCCGCTTCAACCTCGATGACGGCGGTCGGCGCGATCGCCGCGCTCGGGCTCGCGACGGGCGAACTCAACGTCGCCGTCCTCGGAGAGATCGCGATCTGGTGGATCGTCGCGCCAATCATCGGCTTCTGGATCGGCGGCGTCGTCGGCCGATACTTCTACACGCGAATCAACGAGTGGGTGGCGATCGAAGAGAACACCTCGGAGTCGGCCCTGCTCACCCTCGATACCTCGGGATACGTTCCCCGCCTGAAGACCGTTGCCGGCGTCTCGAGACGGGAGTGGACCGGTTCGATTGTCGTGGTCGTTATCGGCTGTCTCATGGGATTTAGCTCGGGGACGAGCAACATCGCAAACGCCGTCGCACCCCTCGTAGGAAGCGGCGAACTCGCGGAGGATCCCGCCCTCATAATCGGGTCTATCGCGGTCGCGATCGGTGCGTTTACGATCGCTCGCCGAACCCTCGATACGCTCGGGAACGATATCACGAACCTGCCCCTGACCGCGGCGGTCGTTGTCGCCGTGATCAGTTCGACGATCGTCGTCGGTCTCTCTTGGATCGGCATTCCCGCGAGTTTCGTCGTCATCGCGACCATGGCCATCGTCGGTTTGGGCTGGGGCCGCGCAACCAGAACGACTCGCCTTTCCGACGCCGCTCGAGGAGAGGAGACGGCGGTTTCGGTCGGTGCGCTCACGGCCGACGAGGAGGGAGAGCCGTCCCCCAAGATCGGCGAGGAGAACGTCAGCGACATCCCGAAAGCGTCCGATCTGTTCGATCCGTCGACGACTGCTCGCGTAATCCTCATGCAAAACGTCGTTCCGATCATCTCCACGACCGGGGCGTTCCTCACGTTCCGATACGTTCCACTCTTTGGATTCTGACCGCACCCGGCGTTTTTGGAGATCTTTTTGATTTTGCCCCACTCACGGAGCGAAAACGAAACGATCGGTGTACTCTTCACCGGAAACCTCCCAGTCCTGCGTGAAAGACAATTTAGGACTGAACAGCAAGCTATACCAGTGCGGGACTCGAACCAGCGACTGATGCCCACCGTAGAATACCTCAACTACGAAGTGTTAGACGACCAGGGATGGGAGATGGACGACGACGACCTCTTCGAGACGGCGGCTGACGCCGGCCTCGACGAGGAAGACTACGGCACCCTCGAGGTCGCCGAAGGCGAGTACATTCTCGAGGCTGCCGAAGCCCAGGGCTACGACTGGCCGTTCTCCTGTCGAGCAGGCGCGTGTGCAAACTGTGCAGCCATCATCACGGAAGGCGAAATCGAGATGGACATGCAACAGATCCTCTCCGACGAGGAAGTCGAAGAGAAAAACGTCCGTCTGACATGTATCGGTTCTGCTGAGACCGACGAGGTCAGAATCGTCTACAACGCGAAACACCTCGACTACCTGCAGAACCGCGTCATTTAACGACCGAATCGCGAGTTTTGCAGACGACCGGGGTCCGTTACGATCCCGCTTTCTTGTACAATAGAGGGATATCGGAGTTTATCGTGGCGCTCGCTGGGAGCGTCGGCAGGCTGATTTTCGGCTCGCTCCACGCACGGACGTAGGTCCGACTTCTGGTACTTAACGCGTATGGGTAAACCCGTGTGATCATACCACAAAAATCAACTAATCTGTCCATTCGCGGCAAGACTTTACCGTAACCAGCCAGTACTGTGCCCGAAATGGGTTCGTCATCTGCGACCGGAACGGAACTCGAAACCAGAGTTCACCAACAGGACATCCTCGCGAAGCTTGGCTCTCGTGCTCTCGAAAGCGGCGATCCCGATCGATTACTCGAGGATGCAACGGACGAGATCGTCGCGTCGCTGGAGGCGGACCACTGTCACGTTCTCGAGTTACACCCGAACGGCGAGCAACTGCGCTCTCGAGCGGGTATCGGCGCGGACCCTGCGCCGATTGAACCCACAATGCGTTCGACGGCGTCCGACGGCCTGTTTGGCTATACGCTGCGTTCGGACGAGCCGGTTCTCGTCCCCGATTTCGGAACCGAAGATCGGTTTTCCGTCACTTCCAGCCACGTCGACCGCGGCGTCGTGAGTGCGATCACCGTTCGTATCGGCTCGAGTGACGATCCGTGGGGGGTTCTAGGTACGTACGCGACCGAGCCTCGAGCCTTCACCGAGCACGACGCTCGCTTCCTCGAGAACGTCGCTCAGCTTCTCTCGTCGGGGCTCGATGATCGGCAGACGACATCGGAGCGCGATACCGATCTGGCCGACGAGCGGATCCTCGAGACGTGCCCGGTCGGCATCACGGCGATCGATTCGGACGGCGGTATCGTGTTTGCTAACGAGTACGCTACTGACGTACTCGGAGGCCCTGCAGGCGATCTTCCGGGGTGCGTCGACGACGAATCGTGGGGGTTCGCCGGTCCGGATGGAAACGCGGTTTCTGTGAACGAAATTCCCTACACGCGTGCAAAACGAACCGGCGAACCAGTTACCGAGGAGGTACTCGGTATCACGAACGACGAGGGGACCCGCGTCTGGCTGTCGGTCGATTGCATGCCGCTTTTCGACGACGATGGTACCTTCAAGGGCGCTATCTGCGCGATGACGGACGTTACCGACCGAAAAGAACTCGAGGGGAGACTCGAGGAGATCCTCGGCCGGATCGACGACGCGTTCTGTGCGTTCGACGACGACCTTCGGTACACGCTCGTCAACGACCGCGCGGAGGAACTCCTCACCCACTCCGAAGACGAACTCCTCGGTAACACGATCTGGGAGATGTTCCCCGAGGCGACCGACGATCCGAACGTCCGCGAGAGTTTCGAGACGGCACTGGAGACCAACGAACCGACGAGTTACCAACACTACTACGAACCGCTCGGAAACTGGATCGAAGGGAACATCTATCCCTCCGAAACGGGCGTTTCGGTGTACTTTCGTGACATCACCGAACGCAAGGAGTACCAACAGCGACTCGAGCGATCGAACGAGCGCTTAGAGCAGTTCGCCTACGCCGCGAGCCACGACTTGCAGGAACCGCTTCGGATGGTCACGAGTTACCTGAACCTGATCGACAGGCGGTACGGCGACGACCTCGAGGACGACGCACAGGAGTTCCTCGCGTTCGCGGTCGACGGTGCCGAACGGATGCGCGAGATGATCGACGGACTGCTCGAGTACTCGCGCGTCGAGACGCGAGGGGAATCCTTCGATCTGGTCGACCTGAACGACGTCTTCGCGGATGCGCGACGGGATCTGATGGTACAGATCGAAGAGACCGACGCGCAGATTACTGTGGATTCGCTCCCCGTCGTCGAGGGAGATGGCAACCAGTTGCGACAGGTGCTTCAGAACCTCTTGAGCAACGCGCTCGAGTATTCGGGACAGAACCCGCCGCGTATCGATGTCTCGGCCACACGAGAGGGAGACACGTGGAAACTGCACGTTCGAGACAACGGCGTTGGAATCGAGCCGTCGAACGAGGACCGCATTTTTCAGGTGTTTCAACGGGTCTCCGATGGGGACGACCAAGCCGGAAGCGGCATCGGACTCGCACTCTGCAAGCGAATCATCGAGCGCCACGGCGGACGGATCGACGTCGATTCGGAACCCGGTGAGGGGTCGGTATTCACCGTGACGCTCCCGGTCGCAACCGACTGATCGGCGTCTC